>NZ_JAINZS010000009.1 GCF_020166495.1 Robertkochia aurantiaca | reverse complement strand
CGAACCACTAAGAAATGGTCAAGACCAGTAAGTTGGACAAAGGTCATTAGTATATTATCAATGACTCACAAGGAAAGATTAGGCCTACCCTAAAAATAAAGAATGACACACTTAACTGAACACAACCGGAATGGTTTATTACCCATAACTCATAACTCATAACCCATAACCCAAACCCATAACCCATAACCCATAACCCATAACCGTTCACTGATAGCTGTTAGCCGTCAGCCGATAGCTGTTCACCAAACTGCATCCTGACTGTAAGATTGTGAAGTCGCGAAGTTGCTAAATTGCTAAACTGTATTAAGTTTCTAACAACTAATAACTAATAACTGATAACTGATCACTGTTAGCCGTTAGCCGATCACTGATCACCTACCAGCGATCACTGTCAGCGGTTAGCTCTTTACCAAACTACACTCCTTAAAATCCCTGTTCAAATCACACATTACCAACCGATTAAAACATTCATAAAATTTTACCGGGGAAATCTTTTTTGATGTACTTTAGCACCGAAATTTTACTTCTAGACAGACCCGGTATGACAGTCTGAACATTTGTTTCTCAACTCCGTAACAAGGATGGCCTGACTGGCATCCACAGTTTTACTTTTTTCTTATTCAATTTTATATATGCTTACTGAAGCAAAGGCCATTATGCTGGCCAGGGGAATAGATATCCGGCAGGCGGCCTGTTGTCTTCCCGGAACCGTTATAGACCGAAATTCGGTCAAACTGCACCTGCAAACCGCTGCAGGTCAGCATCTCTGCGTATTCAATTACGGGGTGATGGTATTTGTGGGTATGAACCTGAGAGATCAGGGGCATTATCTCGAAAAGATAAAGCCTTGTCTTCAGGATCCTTTAGGCGACCATCCTGAAGAAAGTATAGAACTGAAAGTGGAGCCGGGTCCCTGCCGTGTGCTCTTTAACCGGCTTACCTTACCCGAACTGCATCCGAATTATATCGATGTGCTTATGGGAAGCCTGGCTCACTCTGTGGTTTTAGACAGGTATACCTCTATTGCAGAAACACTTTTGAAGGAAACGAACCGTTACACCGACCAGCTGGAGGTAAGCGGCAGGCTTTCCCTGGGTGGCACCAGGCTGGTTCGGGTGATCGCAAGGGTCATGAATGTAAAAAACCGGCTTGCGGCTAATCTTTCGTTGCTTGACAATAATGACCTTACCTGGGAAGATGAGGTGCTCTATCGCCTTGATAAGGATCTGCGAAATACCTTCGATCTGAATGAAAGGAACCGTTATTTAAGAGAACAGCTTGCACATGTGAAGGAAAACCTTGAACTTTTTAAAGATATTATGCAGCACAGGGAAAGCACTTTTCTGGAATGGATCATTATAGCCCTGATCCTTTTTGAGGTGGTACATACCCTGCTCGAAAAATTTTAAACCTATTGATGAAAACAAAAAAGAAAGAACCTATACAACCAACCAAAAAAATGAATTTTCTGTTTGTTTCCCGTTATGGCGAATCTCTTGACCTGGCTAATGCTGTGCAACAAGAGGGTCATCAGGTACGAATGTATACCGTGGAACGCAGTTGCCGGGAGATCGGTCTTGGTTTTGTGAAAAGAACCACAGACTGGAAAAAAACCAGCGACTGGGCTGATATCGTTATTTTTGACTATACAGGTTTCGGACAAGAAAGCCAATGGCTGAGGGAGAAGGGAAAATTGGTATTCGGCGGAAACGCCTATACTGATCAACTGGAGCTCGACCGTAACTTCGGTCATGGAGAATTAAAGAAACACGGGGTAAAAACCCTTCCTTCATGGGAGTTCAAAAGTTTCGATGACGCCATCAATTTTATCAAAAAACACCCTGATGCCTATGTGGTTAAACCTTCGGGAGAGACCCAGGAGTTCAAACAGCTGCTGTTTGTAGGGCAGGATGACGAAGGAAGCGATGTGATACGGATTCTCAGAGCCTATGAGCGTTCATGGGGTAATAACTTCGGAGATTTTCAGCTTCAGAAGAAAGTGAAAGGGGTGGAGGTTTCGGTATCGGGATTCTTCAATGGAGATACCTTTCTTAAGCCTATCAATGTCACCTTCGAGCATAAGAAGCTGTTTCCTAAAGAACTTGGGGTTTCCACAGGTGAAATGGGCTCCAGCATGTTCTGGACTGAAGATTCTCCCATTTACAATGCTACACTGGCAAAGTTTATCCCTACGCTAAGATCGCATGGATTTATCGGGCATATTGACCTGAACTGTATAGTGAACGGCAATGGTATTTATCCCCTTGAATTCACTTCCCGATTTGGGTTTCCTCAGGTATATATTCAAAGAGCAGGTATTCAGGAACCCTTTGGGCAAATGCTGGTCAAGGTGGCGAGAGGGGAGCGCTTTAAGATTCATACCAAAAAAGGATTTCAGGTGGGAGCCTTTATCGTTGTTCCTCCGTTTCCCTATGAAGATAAAAAGACCTTCCAGCTTTTCTCAAAAGATGCGGTGGTGGTCTTCAAAAAAGATAAGAAGGACGGGATTCACCCTATGCATGTGAAGATGGTTAATGATGAATGGCTGATTACAGGAGATACCGGTATAGCCGTAATGGTATCCGGCACCGGGCTTACTATGAGAGATGCCCAGCGAATGATGCAGAACCGAATCAACAACGTAATCGTGAATAACGGTTATTATCGTACTGATATTGGTGACCGCTGGCAGGAAGATTCTGACCGTCTTTGGTCCTGGGGCTTGCTATGATGAAAGAAGATCTGAAATACAGGGAAATGGATAAGGCCGAATTCGAAGCCTTTACCAGTTGTATTCCTTCGGAATGGAAAGAGATACTTCTTAACGAATGGCATCACCATAAAAATCATGCGAGGCCCATGGGGCTCTTTTCAGGTGAAAGCCTGCTTTGCGGGGGTATTTTGTTTTATCAAGACGCTCCTGAACTAGGGAATTTTGGCTCTGAAGCTGCGAAGCTCTTCGCCGGGGAAAATCCTTACATCGGTTTTTTGTTTACCCCGCCTGCGTTCCGGGGCAAGGGCTGGGCCAGGGCCTGGATTGAACAGACGCGCAGACTTCATCGCGAAAAATGTCACTGGTTAGTGGTTGAAGACCCAACGCTTCTGAACTATTACAGAAAGTTGGGCTTCTTTGTGGTGGAGGCATCTTCTGATAATGATGAATGGTTGCTTTCTGTTCTACCCATGGACCAGGAGCAAGCTTAGACCGTGAGGGTGAAAGCCCGGCTATTCTCTTTTGAAGAACGCCTGATTCAATTGCCTCAGGACCGGTATACTTGACTTTCTTACTTATCGGAAGATTCCTCTTCTTCCTCTTCATTCATTTCCTCATAGGTAAGCGGATGATCTTTTTTATTCAATCCTACTATCTTAATGATATTGGTGACTGTATTGTATAACATGAGCACCACAACGATCAGGGCGGCACTCAGTATGCTTGAAATGGTTATCGAACCGTAATAGATCCAGGAATACCACTTTGGCGGGACGTTATCGGCCTCGGTAATCGGAATATTGAACACCAGGAAAACAAATAGGGCAGCTATGAACACTCCTGTGTCGGTCTTGGCAATAATGAGTATATCAGCATAGTGGGCATCTTTAAGGCGGGTTTCGGTACTGCTGCTCAGCCCCAGGGCGGTAAGCAGTAATGCAAGGATGGTTGCAGAGGCCAGTACTATAGTGTTTGAAAGAGTGTTTAGACCGGTAAGGGATTGTTTGATAAGTACCTTGGCTTCATACCCGCTTAATTCGCCAAGGAGATAGGTGGCCACAATGATCACCATAAGCCCTACGACACCACCACCTATAGCTCTTTTTGTATTCGTATTTAGTTTTAAATGCAACACAACAGGCTTTCAGTAATTAAACATTGAATTGACGGTACCTGGCAGCCAGAGCCATAAAGGTTCCATAACAGATCAGTCCCACAGCCGTAAGTGCCAAGAGCCATACCCCCTGGCTTTGCTCCCTGATAAACTGAAAGGCCTCTGAGGTTCCTTTCATGTCACCACCCGACCTGGATATTCCCATCGATGCCCTTATAAAGAAATACGCCAGGATACTTATCACTACTCCACGGGCAACGTGACCCGCATATCCCATACGATAGCACCATTTCCTGATATTTACATCAGAAAGGGTATCAAAATGGAATTTCTCCATAAAGTCTCCCTTGAATGCAGTGATAAACTGGTAGGCAGCCTTGATGGCAAGAGCCACTCCAATTATCAGAAATACCATATCCTGTTGTTCTGCAGGAATAAAGGAAGAACCACCGCCTCCCGATTTACCCGGGCTTCTGAATATTTCAATAAACGCAAGGATTCCGAGGCCAAGATAAAAAAGGCCACTAAAGAAGAAGGCCACTCTTTTGGCTTTTCCGGTCTTGTCATCTCCTATTTTCTCGGGGTCTGTAAATGTTTGGATGAACCTCCAGATGGCGTAACAGATAAGTCCCAGACCGAGTATGGCAAGAATAAACTTACCAAAGGTTTGTTCCTCCAGAAACTTCAGAATACCCAGTTTTCCTGAAGACTGGGAAGTAGCTCCAATGGTCGCCCCGAGAGCCAGGGCACCTGATAAGATGTAAACGGTGCCTTTAGCAAGGTGTCCTGCTCTGGCAACTTTCTCTAAATGATTCATGTTTGGCTGGTTAAGGTTGTTTTTGGTTGTAACTCCCTATAAATTAATCATTTAATTTTGAAAACTAATGCATTTATACGACCTTTTGGTAAAGATTTTTTAATGACCAACCGAGATAATCATCAGGATGATCTGCGTTTTCGCAGACGTATCGTTTCCGCGACCATTATTGTTTTATTACTTACAGGACTGGCCCTGCTTACCATTAAAAGTATAAAATTACTTTTGATGATTCTGGCAGGGGTTCTTGTAGCCATTTTCTTCTCATCTCTCGCCCGGAAGATTCGTTCACTGCTACCTGTTAACCGTGGGGTTTCTTTATTGATCGGCGTATTCCTTTTATTGCTTATAGGAACGATTACCATCATTGCTGCAGGTCCCAGTATCAGCAGGCAGGCTGAGACTATCAGGAAGGAGTTACCCCGTGCTTTCGAAGATTTTAAAGAAACTGCCAAAGAAACCCCCGTACTGAGCTATATATATCAGCGGGTAAAAAGAAGTTTCAGCGAAGACAGTAAAGACACTAAGGCGTTAGAGAAATTTTTCAGTTCCTTTCTGGGCGGTTTAAGCGATCTGTACATCATTCTTTTTTTAGGCATTTTCTTTATGGTCTCCCCCGGTATTTACGAGGAGGGTATGGTGAGATTATGTCCTCCATCAGGAAGGGAGCGATGCAGAGAGGTATTACATACCCTGCGATTTACGCTTCAGCACTGGCTGGCCGGTAAATTGCTTTCGATGTTGGTGGTGGCGGTACTCACTGCTATAGGCCTTTATATTATGGGGATTCCCATGGCGCTGATACTTGCGATCTCAGCCGGCTTACTTGCCTTTATTCCCAACTTCGGTCCTTTGATAGCCCTGATCCCGGCCTTTTTGATCGCCTACAGTAAAAGCCCCGATTCAGGCTTATACGTCATTCTTCTCTACATTGGGGTTCAGGCTGTTGAAAGCAACCTCATCACCCCTTTCATTCAGCGAAACATGATCTCCTTTCCCTTCGCTCTGATCCTGATCGCTCAGGTGATTATGGGGATCTTTACAGGGTATCTCGGTCTGATCCTGGCAGTACCGATGGTGGCCGTTGTGGTAGTGCTTGTGAAAATGCTTTATATTGAAGATATTTTAAACGATACCGATATTCAGGTGAAGGGAGAGCCGGGAGATTAATCGAATTTACAGACCTTAAAAAATCACAAAGACCGATGGATATTCAAAAAATCGCAAAAGAGTCACATATCCATTCTGAAAAGAAACTGCTCAAAGAGGCCGATTCTGACCTGAAAAAGGGACTTACTGAAGAAGAAGTTCAGAGAAGGCTAAAAGAGTTCGGAGAGAATAAACTTAAGGAGAAAGATAAACGCAGTATCGCCGAAATATTGCTTGATCAGATACTTAATCCCGTTATTTACCTTCTTACCGGTGCGGCAGTTCTGGCATTCGTTTTTGGAGACATGGCTGAAGGGGTTGCAATTGTGGTAGTATTGTTACTCAATACCCTCATAGGGTTCTGGATGGAATACCAGGCCGAAAAATCTATGGATGCTTTAAAGGAAATGGATAAGGTCAGGGTGAAGGTGCGTCGATCGGGAAAAGACCAAACTATCGATGCCAACGAAATCGTGCCGGGCGATATCATATTGCTATCTTCCGGAGATGTGATTCCCGCTGATGCCAGGCTGATAGAAGAGAGTGAGTTACAGGTCGATGAATCACCTCTTACCGGAGAAAGCGTACCGGTTCATAAGGATCCTGATGTACTGGAGAAGGATACCCCGGTGGCAGACCGTATAAATATGCTTTATAAGGGAACGGCCGTTACCAGTGGTTCAGGAACCGCTCTGGTTGTAGCAACCGGGATGGAGACTGAGTTGGGCGGTATTTCGGCTATGGTATCCGGAGAAAGCAAGGAAGACATACCTTTAAACCGAAAACTCAACACCCTTTCTAAACGACTGATATGGGTGACCCTGGGGCTTGCTCTGCTCTTCTTTATTTTCGGATATATCGCCGGTAAAGAAACATATACTCTCATTCAGACAGCCATTGCCTGGACCATTGCCGCCATTCCTGAAGGTCTCCCCATAGTGGCCAGTATTGCCCTTGCAAGGGGAATGCTGCGACTGAGCAAGAAAAACGTCATCGTTAAAAAATTGGCCGCGGTTGAGACCTTGGGAGAAACCACGGTGATCGCAACAGATAAAACAGGCACCCTAACCCATAACGAGCTTACGGTAAGCAAGCTGTTACTGCCCGAAGAAGAACACCTCACTATTTCCTGGAAGGATAATAACCAGGCAGCGATCGAGAATGATATTACGAACAGTAATGCCTTTGATCACCTGCTGCGAGTGGCTGTTTGGGCGAATGATGCTGAACGGGAAGAGCGGGGTGGAGAAGATTTTGAGGCAACGGGCGATCCCCTGGAAATAGCCTTGCTGAGATATGTCAAAGCCATCGATGCTGAAAAATTCGAAAGATTTTCCGGCTCAGAGCAGGCAGGTCATCTGCCGTTTAATTCAGATCGTATGGTCATGGGTACGGCATACCGGGTTGAGGAAGAGATATACGTGGCGGGAAAGGGGGCGGCAGATGCTCTCATACCCAGATGCAACCGGGTACTGACATCTGATAACAATAAGAAACTGACTGACGAAGATCAGGAGTATTGGTTGAAAATGAATGATGAGATGTCGGCAGACGGTCTCAAGGTATTGGCTTTTGCCTGTGGTTCTTTAAAGGATGCCCCGGAAGAGGAAGAAGATTTTTTACATGAATTGTGTCTTATCGGACTAGTAGGATTCATCGATCCTCCAAGAAAGGAAGTGTCAGCGGCTATGGAACAATGTCATAAAGCAGGAATCAGGGTGGTTATGATAACAGGCGATCATCCCGAAACAGCCAGGAAGGTAGGAGAAGAGGTTCATCTTTCTTCCGAAGAGAAAAAGGCCGACGTGCTAACCGGAACCGATCTCAATAAGCGTAATCGTGAGGAGCTGAAAAACGATATTGCTCATATTTCAATATTTTCCCGTGTCGATCCGGGAGATAAACTCGAACTGATCAAGGCCTTACAGGAAAACGGTGAGATTGTGGCTATGACCGGAGATGGAGTCAACGATGCACCGGCCCTTAAAAAAGCCAATGTAGGGATAGCGATGGGAAAAAGGGGTACCCAGGTAGCTCAGGAGGTCGCAGATATTGTTCTCAAAGACGATAAGTTCGATTCCATCCTGCAGGCCATCAGGCAGGGAAGGATCATCTTTGGCAATATCAGAAAATTTATTATTTACCAGCTTTCCTATCATCTCGGAGAGATCCTGATCATCGGAACCATTAGTTTCACCTTTTTTACCCTTCCCTTATTACCCCTGCAGTTGCTGTTTCTGAACCTGCTTTCAGATGTATTTCCGGCCCTCGCCCTAGGAATAGGTAAGGGAAGAGATGAAATCATGGCCCAACCACCCAAGGATCCTCAAGAACCAATCATTACCCGACATAACTGGATACAGATAGGGGTTTACGGATTGGTTTTTACTCTGTGTATCTCTGGTAGTTATTGGTATGCGAAGGATAGCTGGGGCTATGACGAAACTCAGTTGAATAACATAGCCTTTTTCAGTCTCGCTTTTGCACAGTTGTTACATGTCTTTAACATGCGGGATCCTGATGAGAGTTTCTGGAATAATCAGGTTACCAGGAATAAGTATGTGTGGTATGCTGTGGTACTTTGCGCGGTTGTACTTTTATCAGCCTATTTCATCCCGGCTCTCGCAAAGGTATTCTCTTTTGTAAGTCTGTCAGTCTCTGCATGGGTACTGATTACTCTGACAGCCTTTGCTCCGGTTGTAATCATTCAGATCTTAAAAGTTATCGATAAAAGATTGTAAATCCACCTTATCTATACCCACATCCGGAATGCTTAGAAAATTAAAAATGGTTTTATTTATAAGTACAGGTCTAATAGTCATACTGTTTCTGGGAGGTTTCGTTTTTACCAAAACAGCTCCGCAATTCGGTTCGCCTCCCGATGATTCTGAGAAAGATGTTCTAAGAAGGTCTGCAAATTATCACGACGGGAAGTTTCATAATCGGGAAAAGACAGAAAAGGGTGACCTGGGTGATGTGTTGAAGGCGATTTATACGGCGGCTACCACCTCTGGGATGAGTCCGTCAGATCCTTTGCCAACTTATTTTGATGAGCCTTTCGGGCTCCGTTCTGAAAAAGGCTGTCATATAACCTGGTTTGGCCATTCAGCCTTTTTGATCGAAATGAGTGAACGGCGAATCCTTATTGATCCGATGTTCGGTGATGTGGCAGCTCCGGTTTCATTTGGTTCAGCCCGTTTCCCTTACCAATCACCTATTCCAACTGGAAAGGTGAATAATATAGATGTGGTACTGCTTTCACATGATCACTATGATCATCTCGATTACCAGACCATTTTGACCATCGATCAGGAGGTAAAACAATATATCGTTCCCCTGGGGGTAGGATCACACCTGCGGGCCTGGGGCATCGATCCGGGAAAAATTGAGGAATTGGACTGGAACGATCATACGGAGTTTGGAGGAATAGATTTTACGGCCTGCACTTCGCGACATTTCTCCGGCAGAGCTATGACCGACCAGGATGAAACCCTCTGGGCAAGCTGGGTCATCAATGGTAACAAGAACCGTATTTATTTCAGTGGTGATGGCGGTTATGGAACGCACTTCAAAGAAATAGGGGATAAATACGGACCTTTTGATCTGGCGATGATCGAATGCGGACAATACAATGAAGATTGGAAAGATATACATATGATGCCCGAACAAAGTGTGCAAGCTGCCTTAGATCTCAGGAGCAGGCGTACTATGCCGATACACTGGGGTGCTTTTCGATTGTCGGTTCACCCCTGGAAAGATCCCATTCAGCGCTTCACCGAAGCAGCCGATGATAAAGGAGTGACATATATTCATCCGCTAATCGGCGAGCGATTTTCAATCTCTCGTGACTTTCCCGGTACTCGCTGGTGGGAATTTTAATCATTTTTTTATTTCCCTAAAGAAGGGGACCTTTCCTCTCAGGAAACGAGAAGATAACTTTCAGAGTTCAGAAATGCTTCTTTTGATAAGATAATTTGTAATGATTCTTAGTTTTTTCGACCCAAGACATGTTAGTGAATATTTAAACTGAAATTAGAATATAGTATATGAAAATAGAGATCTGGAGTGATGTTGCCTGTCCGTGGTGTTATATCGGAAAGAGACGCTTTGAAAAAGCATTGGCTGAATTCCCGGAGGCAGAGGCACTGGAAATTGAGTGGAAAAGTTTCCAGTTAAACCCGGGGGTTAATACTGATATGTCTGATAACATCGTGAATTACCTTGCCAGGGAAAAGGGTATGAGTTTGGAGCAAGCCAGACAAATGACCGGACAAGTTTCAGCTGTCGCAGCCGAAGAAGGACTGGATTTCAATTTTGAAGCCCTCAAAATCGCCAATACCTTCAAGGCACACCGATTTTTACACCTGGCCAAAAGCCAGGGAAAACAAAATATTGTCAAAGAACTTCTTTTAAAGGCGATGTTCGAAGAAGGGAAGAACGTTGATGATGACAGGACGCTCCTGGAAATCGGGAGGGAGGCAGGCCTCGATATCGGTGAAGTGACGGGACTTTTGGAGTCGGCCAATCATACAGAGGAAGTTAACCGGGATATATCGGAAGCACGTAAACTGGGTATTCAGGGAGTGCCTTTCTTTGTGATAAACCGTAAATACGGGATCTCGGGAGCCCAGACACATGATATCTTTCTTCAGGCGCTGCAACAGTCGTTTGCTGAATGGAAAGAAGATCGGGAATCTTCTTTAGAGGTCATCAACGGTGATAGCTGTACCCCGGATGGGAATTGCGATTAGCATAGCGTTTTTCTGAATAAAACTTCAAGCCCCGGGAAAACCGGGGCTTTTTTATTGATTATTTTTTCCTGTTTTGCTTTTACCTAAACGGGTAGAGGCAAAAGATGCTTTCTTTTTCAGGTAGGAACCGAAGTATACAGATGTGGGTATAATTAATTAACTTTAAGTTACGCTGTTATTCCTGCTCTTTAGTTGGTTGTCAATGGCAGGTATCAATAGCGTAATAAATTCTGGTAAGAAAAGGAGTTTTCCCGGCTTGGCAGGTGAAGAGGTTTATTTATTTTTCCATTTACAATAAACAGATGAAGCAGCATTCCAACTATGAATTGTTATTAAAAATAACAGCTATATGTTCTTTTGCCGGAGCCCTGACGACTATCTTTCTGATTTTCTCACCTCTCCCGGCAGCGCCTGATTTTGAAAGCAGTAACGCCCTGTATGATAATATTATGTACCTGAGTCGGCTGTGGGTTTTGTTCTTTCATCCCCAGGTAAACTTTCTGGCGAGCCTGGGTATTGCATTGATTTTGTTCAAAAAGTATCCCCTTCAGATGCTGATGGGAATGCTGTTTCTTTTCGTGTGGGCATATAGCGAAATGGCTCAGCAAGCTTTGCTTATCGATGCTGTAAATCAGATATGGAGACCCCAACTCGCGACAGCAAACGACCAGGTGACCAAGGAACTTTATATCACGCTTATACATGGGGCCAACGGGATTTCAGATAGTCAGTATTTTCTTGTGATATACGGTTTCGGGATAGGAAGTCTCTTGTATGGAATGGCCTTTATTCAAGAAACCATGCCTGCTAAACTATTGGGTTTTGCTCTTATTTTTATAGGTATTCTGAGCCTGGCATCGTTCCTTCGACTCTATCTCGGTATGGGTGTGCTTAAAGCTCCGGTTCAATGGAGTTACGAATATATTTACCCGTATTTACAACCACTGGTGAGAATAGGCATGGGGGTGTGGATTCTTAACAAGGTAAGATATTTTAGTGCTTCACCTCAGAAACCGGCAGACTAGCGATTGTTGGATTACTCTATATATCCGGAGGTGATAGTGATTCCCTTCATTCAAAAAAAAACCCCGGGAAAACCGCGGCTTTTTTTGTTTTACTACCTAATTGGTTCTAACCTCTTAACTGTTTCTCACTGATAAAAGGTTGGTGATAATAGCGTTCACCGGTAGCCTTATATAATGCATTGGCCACAGCCCCCATAATAGGAGGGAAAGGCGGTTCTCCCAAACCGGTAGGGTGAACATCGCTTTCCACAAAGTGAACGTCGATAGACTTTGGTGCCTCATTATGCCTGATGAGCCTGTAACGGTCGAAATTTTGTTGTTCCGGACTTCCTTCTTTAAAGCTCAACTGGCTGTACATAGCATGGCCGATACCGTCGATCACCCCTCCCTGGGTCAGGTTAGTTGCAGCATCAGGATTGACTACAATACCACAATCTATGGCACAGGTGACATTATCAACAGCAGGTTTACCGTTCTTCATGACCATGTCAAGTACCTGGGCGACATATGAATTATGACAATAGTAAGCCGATACACCACGATATTTACCTTCAGCGTTCTGATTCCAGCCTGATTTATCCCTTACCAGTTCAAGGACTCCTGCATAACGGGCCGCATCGTAATCATTGTTTTCTCCTACCGGATTATTTTTAGCTTTTTCCAGCCATTCCAGACGCATGGCAATGGGGTCTTTACCCATTTCTTCAGCGATCTCATCGAGGAAGGATTGTTCTGCGCCGGCGATAAAGTTCGATCGTGGTGCTCTGAAGGCTCCCACACTGATGTTTGAGTCTATAGCCCATTCTTCTGCCAGATAGTTGTCAATGGCCCCTGCAGGGAATCTGTGCGCGAATAAGGGGCTTTCAGGAATTCCTCCCGCCCTTACATGAAAGGCAGTGATCTCGTTATTTTCGTCGAAGGCTGCCCGGTAGGTGGCATAATATGCCGGCCGGTAGTTTCCATAAGACATGTCATCTTCACGTGTGTAGACCACTTTTGCCGGAGCCTTGAGCTTTTGAGAAATGAGCGCTGCCTCTACCACGAAATGGCCATAAAGCCTTCTTCCGAATCCGCCGCCCTGTCTGGTCATCTGAATATCGATGTTTTCAAGTGGCATATTTAAACGGGCAGCAACACTTTTTTCCATGAATTCAGGAGTTTGGATCGGGCCAACCAGTTTTGCTTCCGTTTCGGTCACATGAGCAAAGAAGTTCATAGGCTCAAGGGTATTATGTGCCAGAAACGGACAGGAGTAATGCCGTTCGATGACTTTCGCCGCATTCCGGAATGCTTTATCAGGATCACCATCTTTTCGGGTAACTTTGGCCAGTTTGGCACCAAGGGTCTCCATCTCAGTTCGGTGGTCTCCCGAACTTTCCATTCCGGCAGGAATACGCTTGGGCAGTGCTTCTCCGGTTCTGAAATCGGTATATTCATCCATGTATTCAGAGATGGGTTCCCACTCTGCCTTCACAGCTTTTTTGGCATTCATCACCTCCCAGGTGGAATTCCCAGCTACGACGATGATTTCGTTGAATGCCGTTGTATCGAAAGGATGTTTTAAATAACCGTCTTCATAAAGTTTAATGGAGAAAACATCAACTATTCCGGGCATATTTTTGGCGGTTTCAGCATCAAAGGATTTCAGCCTGGCACCAAATGCCGGAGGGTGAATGGTCATGGCAGTTACCATTCCGTCTTCGTAATAGTCCAGTCCGAAAAGCGGTTTCCCGGTAACGATCTTTGGTCCGTCTACATTCTTTCTCGAAGTACCGATGATCTTAAATTCTGAAGGATCTTTCATTTCAACTTCTTCGGGCACCTCCAGTTGAGCGGCAGCGGCTGCAAACTCACCATATCCGGCCTTTTTACCACTGGCTTCGTGCTCTATCATTCCTTCATGGGTGGTGATTTCACCTATCGGAACTTCCCAGCTGTTGGCAGCGGCCTGTTTCAGCATTTCACGTGCAGTGGCACCTGCCATTCGAAGTCCGTCCCAGCCCTGTCTGATAGACTGGCTTCCTCCCGCAAGCTGTCGGGTAAAGACTTCAGTATTCAAAGGGGCCTGTTCTACGATGACCAGGCTCCAGTCTGCATCCAGCTCTTCGGCTACGATCATAGGCATGGAGGTCTTGACATTTTGCCCGATCTCCGGGTTGGGTGACATGATGGTTACCATCCCGTTGTCTCCTACTTTCAGGTATCCGTTTAATTCAAACCATTCGTCGGGCAGCTCTGCTACTGTAGCTTCTTCCTGTTTGCATGAGGCCAGCCAGCTGAAACTGAGTACCAGTCCGCCACCGGCCATGGCTGTGGTCCTTATGAATGATCGTCTTCCTATTTTGGTTCTAATGAGTGTCATGATGTGGTGAATTTAAAAGCTGGTGAGGAATGAAATCAGGCGGTTTTGTTTTCGGCTGCCTGCCTGATGGCTGACCGTATGCGGGTATAGGTCCCGCACCTGCAAATATTTCCGCTCATAGTGGCGGCGATCTCTTCATCACTGGGATTCGGATTGTTCTTTAACAAGGCGGCGGCAGACATAATCTGCCCGGCCTGGCAATACCCGCACTGGGGCACATCGTTCTCTATCCAGGCGAGCTGTACCGGATGATCTCCGTTTTCAGAGAGACCTTCGATAGTGGTTACCGATTGAGACCCTACTGCAGACACAGGGATCTGGCAGGAACGTACGGCCGAATCGCCAATGTGCACCGTACAGGCCCCGCACTGGGCAATTCCGCAACCATATTTGGTACCTACGAGTTTCAGGTGGTCTCTCAGTACCCATAATAAGGGGGTAGCAGGATCAACGTCGACCGTAGCAGTCTCTCCGTTGATTGTAAGATTGAATGTAGACATGATTATTGAAGTTTACTACAAGTTACAAAAAACTGGAATACAAACAGATGCGTTTTCCGGAGTCAAAGAAGATCAATGTATACCCGGTATATTTCTCACTAAAGGGGAAACGGCCGCATAAACTTTGGTTTGGTTTTTAACCGGGATTTACTTCAGATCATAATTCCTCATCGAGGTCGTTAAGAGTGGTTGTATCGGTATGGAACAGGGTTTCGGCCAGGGAAGTCATGGCAGGAAGTTCGTATTTGTAAAAGTATTTCATCGACAAAACCTTTCCTCTGTAAAAGGCCTTTGAATAAACGGTGGAATCGGAATCAAGGGCTTGTTGTGCTTTCATTCCCATCTCCAGCCATAACCAGCTGCTCACATAAATACCAAAGAATTTCATAAATACAGTTGCATCGGCGAGAAATCGTTCGTGTTTGCCTTCCCTGGCAAAGCCGGTCAGGTAAGCGATTACTTTTCCGCAAAGTTCTGAAGCTTCTCTTAGTTTACCGGCATAGGGAGCCAGATCAGCATGCTCTGTGGCCTTCTCACTGCTTTTTTCTACCAGCAGGAACAGCTCCTTCACCGCCTTACCTTCATCCATTATAACTTTTCTGCCCAGCAGGTCCAATGACTGAATCCCTGTGGTTCCTTCGTAAATGGAGAATATCCTGATATCTCTGTAATATTGCTGAATGATAAAATCATTACAATATCCATAGCCTCCGAATACTTGCAGGGCCTGGCTAACGGCCTCTGTACCTTTCTCGGCCGGATATGTTTTGGTCACAGGTGTGAGCAGGTCCAGCAGCCGGCCATAGCGTTTCCTTTCCTCAGGGTCCGGGTGCACCCTTGACAGATCCTGGTATTTGGCTGATAGCAATACCAGGCAAAGAGAGGCTTCGGTAATTGCTTTTTGCTGGAGCAGCATCCTTTTTACATCGGGATGCTTAATGATCAATACCTGCTGTTCTTCCGGGTTCTTTTTTCCTGAATCTCCGAGACTTCTTCCCTGAGGGCGTTCTTTGGCATAAGAAAGGGCCGCCCGGTAGGCAGCCATGCTTATGGCAGCCGCACCCCGACCAACCGCTATTCTGGCTTCATTCATCATCATGAACATGTATTTGAGTCCCTGATGAGGTTCTCCCACGAGCCAGCCCCGGCAGTCTTCATTATCTCCAAAGGAAAGGTGAGTGGTACAATATCCTTTCTGCCCCATTTTCTGAAAGTCTCCTATGGTGTTTACGTCATTGCCGGTAAGCTCTTCCCCCTGAACAGGTCGTTTTTTGGGAACCACAAAGAGAGAGATCCCCTTCACTCCGGCAGGAGCCCCTTCGATGCGGGCAAGCAGCAGGTGGATTACATTTTCAGCTCCCTGAAAGTCGCCACCCGAGATAAAGATCTTTTGACCGCGAATCTGGTAATGTTCGCCTTCCGGATAGGCAGTGGTTCTGATATCTGAGAGCGAACTCCCGGCCTGGGGTTCTGTCAGGCACATGGTACCGGTCCATTTCCCTGACAGCATCTGAGAGACATAGTTTTCTCTCAGGGTATTGTTGCCAAAATGTGTGATGAGATTCGCAGCAGCCTGGGTGAGTCCGTAGTAATTAGGCAGGTGGTTATTGGCGCATTCCTGTATCCAGTAAACGGCATTGACGAGGGTATGAGGCAATTGCAGCCCCCCATCATCATAATCAAAGGCTGCAGCGATTAATCCCAGCTCTGCCGCCTTTTTAATAGTCTCCCTGACCTGAGAATGAACAATGATCTCTCCATCTTTATAATGGGCCGGAGATTCATCCATTTCCCGGAAATACGGATATAATTCTTTATCTGAAAAGTCTTTTACCGAGTCTATGAACATATTGACTGACTCTGTATCGTGATCTTCAAATCTATTTTGGGCTAATACCTCTTCGAAGTCAAGAATTTCAAAGAGAATGAATCGAAGGGTGGTGAGGTCGGTATACTCTTTCATAGCTGGTGGTGTTAGCGTGATGATCTTAATTCATTAAGTTAAAACATATCAGACAGAACTCGTGACTGACTTCGATAATTAACATTTAAAGCCTTACATGGGGAATTATGAATTGTAAATTATAGATTATAAATGATAAATTATTGATTTTTAATAACCATATAACTGTATCCCTGCATCACCAAAACCGGCTTCGACAAGCTCACCGTGACAAAGGCGGGTAATCCGATCACCGATCACCGATCACCGTTAGCTGTTAGCCAAACAAGCATTCCCTCATCCCCGAACCTCTGTAAAGATGTAAAGTCGCGAAACCGTAAAGTCGTTAATGGGGAGTCGTTAGTCGGGAATAGGTTTTATTCGTGAATTATTGAAATGAGTCATTTCGAACCCCTTCAGGGAAGAGAAAACTGCCAGCCGCTCGAAGACTGTATCCCTGTATCACCAAAACCCGCTTCGACATGCTCAGCGTGACAAAGGGGGGTATTCCGATCACCGATCACCGTTAGCTGTTAGCCAAACAATTATTTCTGCAGCCATGTAAAGCTGTAAAGCTGTGAAATCGTAAAGACGTTAATGGGGAGTCGTTAGTCGGGAATAGGTCTTAATCATGAATTATGGAAATGAATCATTTCGAATTCCTTCAGGAGTGAGATAACTGCCAGCCGCTCGAAGACTGTATCACCGTATCACCAAAACCCGCTTCGACACGCTCAGTGTGACAATGGCGGGTATTCCGATCACCGATCACTGTTCGCTGTTAGCTAAACAAGCATCCCGGTATCTCTGTATCCCCATAACCGGTTTAACCTCATTTTCTGATTTTTCATCACATCACAGGTTTAATATGTTGATATTCAGATATTTTGATTTATTTTTAAAAGTGTTCCTAAGCTGATTATAGGAACCTGATCCGAACTATTACCACAAGCGTTAATAAATAAAAATTGCAATGGCTATCAGGAAGAAAACTTTAAGGATCATCGCTATATCTGTGTTAGCAATATTACTTTTGTTGATATTTCTTACTCCGGTGATCGCCAGGAATTACATCATCAATAATAGTAAAGAACTGGTGGGCAGGAAACTGGATATGGATAAACTGCGTATCAATTTCTTAACGAGTACCCTGAAGATTTATGATTTTAAAATGTTTGAAGCCAATGAATCAGATATTTTTGTTTCGTTTGATACCCTGATTGTCAATACGGAGCCTTACAAGTTAATCAGTGATATCATTTCTCTGGACCAGTTTTATCTAAGGGGGCTGCAAGTCAATATCAGTAAGAGGGATACCGTTTTTAACTTCGATGACCTGGTAGCTTATCATGCCAGTGCCGATAGTGTAGAAACCGATACCACTGGGAAAGTCTTTAAATACAGACTTGCAAAACTTGAGCTAAAGGATGCAAATTTTATTTTTTATGATGGAGATGTAGAAGACACCACCGCTCTGGAAGATATGACATTTTTTATACCTCTGATCGAATGGAACCAGGATCAGGACAGCAATGCCGATATTGAATTCGACCTGGCAGAAGGAGGTCACTTCAGTTCTCAGGTAACGATGTACCCGGCAACGGGGGATTTCGAGAGTACCATAGCCATTGAGGCCCTCGAACTGAAACCCTTTATGAACTACGTAAAAGAATTTGCAAAGATCAGTGATTTTTCCGGTAAGGTAAACTCCGAATTACTTCTGGTAGGTAATACGGGAAATCCGCAGGCTATCATTCTTTCCGGAGAAGTGGTTGTGAATGATTTTCTGATGAAGGATGAGCAGCAGGAAAAGTTTCTGGGCAGTGATCAGTTGGATATTAAGCTGGATAAGATCGATTACGTTAACAAATCTTACGCAATAGGTGTGGTCGATATTAAAAAACCTTATATCAATTTTGAATTGGATAGTACTTCAAATAATTTCTTTGAGGTATTTATGGTCGCAGACGAAGAGAGCACTCAACCTGCCGACAGTATTCAGAAAGAATCCTCATCTAAGGATAGTATCTATTACGCAGTTATGAAATTAAAGGTCGAAGAAGGAATTTTAGACTATACCGACAACCTGACTGGAGAACCATTCGAGTATCATTTGAGTGAAATCCTCATTGACACAGACAGCATCTTTAGTAACAGTGACTGGGTTGATATCAATTCTCAAATGCTGTTGAATGAAAGAGGAACTTTAAAGGCTACTACCGGATTTAATCCGCAGGACCCTTTGCAACTTGACCTGGATTTTGCGATCAAGGATTTTGTGTTGTCTGATCTGAATATTTATGCCAGCCATTATACCGGACATTCTATTCTTAAAGGGGATATGTTTTATTTCAACAGTACTGAAATAACCGACAAGCAATTGATCATTGAGAATGACCTGTTAATCAAAAACGTTTCCGTTGAGAACAATGAAGGAGGGGTGATGTCTATTCCCCTAAAACTTGCGGTATGGATACTAAAAGATAAAAACGGTGATATTGAGTTAGATGTTCCTGTGAGGGGAGACCTGAACGATCCGAAAATAGATGTCTGGGATCTGGTTGGAACTACTTTTAAGAAGAAGATTTTTGACGCCACCGACAATCCGGTAAAGTCCCTCGCAAGGCAGATTGATGCCAAGCCGGAAGACCTGGAGGCTCTGCTCTTTGAATATCCGGATACTGCGCTTACTGACAGACATAAAGAACAACTGGATCTGATTTTGAAACTCGAAGAATTAAAGGGAAATATTGATATTGATATGAATTTCGTTTTTGACACTGAGATGCTCACAGGAAAAAGCCCTGCCGATTCTTTAAGCACAATTGCCGATTCCGTCATGGTGGCCTCTGTACCTGATGGGAAGGAGGCGGAAGCTCCGGAGGAAGACATACAGCAAAACGACACTACGGCCATCGCAGCTGTGATCCCGGAACTGGCTGAAGCTGAAAATCCCGATACCCTGCTGGTTCAATATGGAAGGACCATTAAAGGTCGCATTTCAGAATATATCACTCAAAAGAAAAGTGATTCGAAGATAGCGGTAAAAATTGCCGAGATCAGCGATCCCGGAAACGTTGGGGCAACTCCGCAATTCAAGGTGAATTACAGTATGCGGGAGGAAGAGGAGAAAGCGCCGGCGAAGGGAGAGTAGGTAATTATGAATTGTAAATTATAAATGATAGATTATTGATTTTTAATTACCGCATCACCGCATCACCGCATCACCGCATAACTGTATAACCATATCCCTGTAAAGTTGTGAAATCGTAAAGTCGTTAATGGGGAGTCGTTAGTCGGGAATAGGTTTTATTCGTGAATTATTGAAATGAGTCATTTCGAATCCCTTCAGGGAAGAGAAAACTGCCAGCCGCTCGAAGACTGTATCCCTGTATCACCAAAACCCGCTTCGACATGCTCAGCGTGACAAAGGGGGGTATTCCGATCACCGATCACCGTTAGCTGTTAGCCAAACAAGCATCCTTGTAAAGATGTAAAGTCGCGAAACCGTAAAGTCGTTAATGGGGAGTCGTTAGTCGGGAATAGGTTTTATTCGTGAATTATTGAAATGAGTCATTTCGAATTCCTTCAGGAGTGAGATAACTGCCAGCCGCTCGAAGACTGAAGCCCTGTATCACCAAAACCGGCTTCGACATGCTCACCGTGACAAAGGTGGGTATTCCGATCACCGATCACCGTTAGCTGTTAGCCAAACAAGCATCCTTGTAAAGATGTAAAGTCGCGAAACCGTAAAGTCATTAATGGGGAGTCGTTAGTCGGGAGTAGGTTTTATTCGTGAATTATGGAAATGAGTCATTTCGAACCTCTTCAGGGGTGAGAAAACTGCCAGTCGGTCAAAGACTGAAGCCCTGTATCACCAAAACCCGCTTCGACATGCTCAGCGTGACAAAGGGGGGTATTCCGATCACCGATCACCGTTAGCTGTTAGCCGAACAAGCATCCCTGCATCCCTGCATCCCTGTATCACCGCATCACCGCATAACTGCATAACCATATCCCTGTAAAGCTGTGAAATCGCAAAGACGTTAATGGGGAGTCGTTAGTCGGGAATAGGTCTTAATCGTGAATTATGAAAATGAGTCATTTCGAACCTCTTCAGGGGTGAGAAAACTGCCAGCCGGTCGAAGACTGTATTCCTGTATCCCTGACTGACGGCAGGCAGGACCGTATCACCAAAACTCGCTTCGACATGCTCAGCGTGACAAAGGTGGGTATTCCGATCACCGATCACCGTTAGCTGTTAGCCAAACAATTATTTCTGCAGCCATGCATCCCTGCATCCCTGCATAACTGTATCACCGTATAACCAATCACCCTTTTGGGTCACTAACCACCAGCCTGAACTGCTTCCCGAGCAAAGCCGCAAAAGCTGCTGCCAGTCCGCCGAGTAGTGCTGTGATCAGAATGAGTAATAAACTGTTTCCCTCCAGTGAAAAGAGGTCTGCGATCTTTGCAGCCAGGGTAAAATCATTACGACTGCTCAGCATATAAGCCTGAAGCCCCCAGAGATTAAAAACGGCCAGGAAGGGGATAAAAAAAGATTTAAAGCCGTTCAGCGGTAATAGAAACCCCACCACAAGGGCCGCTATCATGATACCCCACCACGGAGTTAATAGGGTAACCACATAAGCGAGTAATGCGACTAGTATAAGGTGTAAAAGATTTTTCATGATCTAATCGTTGCTTAGTATTTGTTTGGCATTTGGTTTTGTGAGTTCGGCACCGTAATCTGGGAATTCAAGCTGCAGGTATTCTCCGGCAGCCCACTTATCGATAAAATCATCGTAATGCTTGCTTCCGGGATTTCCTGACTGTCCGCCGGGATAGATACCTACCGCCTTTGGCTTTTCACCCAGCTCTACGATCATTCTCCATGACGGACCGTGATTTTCTGAAGTGGCATTGACAATACCGGAATTTCCGCCGATAGGGATATCGAATCTTGAGAAGGCCGGAAGTGCCTGTAGCAGATGACCGGCATAGGTTCCCTTGAAGGCGCCCCATTTAAAATCCTCATGCTCTTCCCTCCATGACTGAAGGCTGTCGGCAGCTTTCACAAAAGACATTTGAATCAGGTCTTTGGCGGTTTCACGCTTGTCGGTACTCACTACATCCATGAACGGATCATCGGGATGATTAGCCAGCATCTCAATGGTCTGGTAATTAAAAGGCTTTTTCAGAACAATTTCTTCCTTTTCAAATTCATCCCATACCAGGTCATGGAGCGTTTCGAACCACAATTCGAAAATGGTGGGTGCCGCTTCGTCTATCTCATTGTAATAATCCCAGTCAGCAACTATATCGAGGTATTCCTGTTGATCTGCTGTAAGTCCCTGCCTGTCGATGGAGTCGAGCATATGCGGGAGCAATTCAGCTGCCATCAGGTTGTAATTATTGTTTTGCAGTGCTTTGAAGTCTTCCATATCGATCTCATCCCTTTCCCTGAGAAAATTGTTGATCACCCGTCCGCGGTAAGTGTCATAACCATCATTGAAAACATAATACGGATAGCTCTCATCAACGGGGTGCTGATTGGCAGAACTCACAAAACCGCGTTCAGGATTTTTGATATGAGCATTGTGTTCCTGTGGAATGAATCCCTGCCATTCGTGCGCCGGAAGGCTTCCGTCAAGCAGAAATTTCCCCTGTCCTTCCCATTTGTTCGGGAACTTACCCTGTATCCACAGGGCGATGTCACCTTCCCGTGAGGCAAAGACAAAATTCTGTGCAGGGGCCAGGAAGTGCTTCAGGGCGTTCTTATAATCTTCATAGTTTTTCGCTGCATTGAGTTCGAGCAGGGTTCGCTGGTTGTTCCCTCCCAGATGTCCGGTCCATTTCATAGCATAGCCGGTTCCGCCTCTGTTTCCTAAAAAGCTTTCGTCGTAACTCACCGGTCCGTGATGGGTGTAATACACCGAATCGATATAGGTGATACTGTCTCTTATAACGATCTCTTCCAGCTTGAGTTCGGTGTCTCGCCATGCACCATCATACAAGTAGGCCGATTTGCTGTCGTCTTTAAAAGTGATCTTATACCAGTCTTTAACATCGCGGGTGGCATTGGTAACACCCCAGGCGATATCATTATTAAAACCGATCACGATACCCAGGGCTCCCGGCAGGGTCGCTCCAAAGGTATTTTGCTCAGGGGTGGCCAGTTGCATCACGAACCAGATGGAAGGGAGGTTCAGTCCGAGGTGGGGGTCATTGGCCAGGATCGGATTCCCGGTGGCAGATTTTTCAGGGCCCACTGCCCAGTTGTTACTTCCGTTGTCGGGATGCGGCTTTTCCATGGTGGCTGCAATCGCTTCCAGGGGAAGGCTGTCGGTGGGTACTTCGGGTATTTCAGCAGCGATCTCTTTCCAGTCTCTTTCGGAGGGAATGACCGGGTCGATCACATTGAAATATTCAGGGAACAATAATTCGAACCTTTCTTTTCCGAAAAGTCTTAAGGCGTTGGTATATTCAAAATCTGAATCCCTGCCTGCCAGCATATCGGTCATATACATGAGAAGCAGCGCTGTCTTTTTTGTTGTCCAGGGCTCAGGTTTGTAATTCAGCATCTTGTATTCCACCGGAAGATCAGCCGGGCTTAGTTGAGCGATATAGGCATTTACACCTTCCTTATATGCTTCTATAAATGCAGCGATCTCTTTGTCCTGCTTCATGGTTTCCAGCGCTTTTTCAGCTCCGTATACCATTCCTTTACGTCTTTGTGCACGGTCATAATTCAGGGCTCTTGGGCCAAAAACCTCAGACAGTCTGCCGGCAGAGGCCATGGTTTGGAACTCCATTTGCCACAGGCGGTGCTGGGCGGTCACATAGCCCTGGGCACGGTACAGATCGGTTTTATTTTCTGCAAATATGTGAGGGATCAGATGTTCATCGTATTGTACGGTGACCGGTTGAGACAAACCTTCGAGTCTCAGTTCAGCATCAGGCATTTCTGAAGTTTCATTCTGCCAGATTCCCTGTTGCGGAGAGAGAAATTTTCCTAATGGCGGAATGCTCCCGAACTGGGTGTTTAATGCATAGAATATCCCTGCGTTCAGGGCAAGAAGGATGAGGAGTTTGAGGTATTTCATTGTGCTATCAAAGAATATTTTAGAAGGAATTTGAATTTTGTCTCTTCTAAAGACGGCAGAAATATACTAAGAATACAAATTATGACTCTGATGAAGTTAGAATATTTGTTTTATGGAGTTATGAGGGTATGGGGGTATGGGGGTATGGGGGTATGGGGGTATGGGGGATTTGCAAGATTGAAATTTTTTGAAAATAATTATCATATAATATAGATTATTTTCTATATTTATAGAAAGGTAAGTTTATGACGCATAAAGATTTAGAAGTTTGGAAAAGGAGTATGAAATTGGTAAAGGATGTTTATCAATTATCCGCTTTGCTGTCAGAGGATGAAAAATATGGTTTAATATCCCAGTTGAACAGAGCAGCTGTTTCCATTCCGGCTAACATTGCCGAAGGAGCCGGTCGTTCCAGTAGTAAAGAATATATCAGGTTCTTAGATATAGCCACGGGTTCGGTGAGTGAGCTCGAAACTTTATTGATATTATCAGAGCAGCTTTTAGGCGTCAAATCAGATCAGCTTATAAATTCCGATATTAAATCAATACGAGTAATGCTTACCGGCTTAAAACGCAGTCTGAAAGGGAAAATAAAATGACCTTAACCTTCATACCCCCATACCTTCATACCTCCATAACTTTTTATCTCAGCGACTTCATATCAATAACAAACCGGTACTTCACATCTGAGTTCATAACCCGTTCCCATGCTTCATTGATATTTTGTATGTCGATCATTTCGATGTCAGAGACAATCCCGTGTTCTTCACAGAAATCCAGCATTTCCTGGGTTTCCTTTATCCCGCCTATCATCGATCCGGAGACGTGTTTTTGTCCGAAAACCAATCCCATACTGTGAAGGTCTACAGGTGTTGCTCCCAGCAGTACCATGGTCTTTTGATTCTTTAAAAGGGTTAGGTACGGATTGATATCATGAGCTACAGGAACCGTATTGAGTAGGAAATCAAAGCTGCCGGCATGTGCTTTCATCTGTTCTTTATCTTTTGACACCAATACCTCTGCGGCACCTAATCTTTTGGCATCTTCACCCTTTTCAGGAGAGGTGGTGATCATAACAGTATGGGCTCCCATTGCTGAAGCAAACTTTACACCCATATGCCCGAGGCCGCCAAGCCCGATCACACCCACTTTTTGTCCTTTCTGAACATTCCAGTTTCGCAAAGGAGCATAAGTTGTGATCCCTGCACAAAGAAGGGGTGCTACAGCTTTAGTATCGAGCTTTTCAGATACTTTTAGAACAAAATGCTGATCGACCACGATCTGAGTTGAATAGCCTCCATGAGTGACGCCCTTCATATGAGGATCGGGACTCCCGTAGGTCATGACCATGTCTGAGCATAGCTGCTCCAGGTTATCGTTACAGGCATCACATTCCTGGCAGGAGTCGACCATGCAGCCCACAGCCACCAGGTCTCCTTCATTAAACCCCGTCACATTTTTTCCGGTGGCAGTCACCCTGCCTACAATCTCGTGCCCGGGAACCACCGGGTACTGACTCATGCCCCAGTCATCATGAGCGAAATGAATATCGCTGTGGCAAACGCCGCAGTATTCGATTTCGAGCTTGACGTCATTGTCTCCGATCTCTCTCCGGTCGAATTCAAAAGGTTTTATTTTTTCATCAGGGGCGTAAGCGGCATAGGCTTTCGTGTTTGGCATCTTTCTGTAATTTTTAGAGTTAAATGATCTATTCCCGGTCAGGAAGTGTTTGAGGCATGAAAATACGCTTAAAAAATTGTAAATCAGTGCTTTGTGTAAAATAAATTAATTGTGTGATGTCTCTGCAACCGATGTATTCAGTAACTTTATTAGTCTAATCGATAAAACAATGAAGAGGAAGGATTTTTTAGCGAAAGGATTAGGAGGTATGTTAGGGTTTATTGGGCTCAGTTCTTTCGTGTCTCACAACCACTGGCCCCGTAAGTCTGCAGATCCCATATTGACAAACAACTGCGAAACATCGCCAAAGGAAACCCGTGGTCCCTTCCCAAATAAAACACCTTTGGATTATATCAGGGAAAATATAATCGGTGACCGGAAAGGAGTTCCGCTTCAGATCCAGATCCAGGTACTCGATAAGGCGCATAATTGTCAACCCATGGCCGGCGTGGCTGTCGATATCTGGCACTGCGATAATCACGGGAAATATTCAGAATACGGGAATCATTACCTGCAACGTGAAGATCTCACAGGAGAGCATTTTCTGAGAGGCAGACAGCTTACAGATAAAGAAGGAAGGGTATCTTTTCTGAGTATCTTTCCTGGTTACTATCCCGATCGAGCTCCTCATATTCACGTAGAAGTTAAAGATGCTGATGAAAACTCATTGCTTGTTTCTCAGATCGCCTTTCCTTCTGAAACCTGTAATGCGGTTTATACTACCTCCTGGTATACAGACACGAATTATCCTGCTAATGAGTCAGATGAAATCTTTAAAGACAGCCTTTCTCAGAATATGTTAGAAAGTATAACCGGTGATACTGTACAAGGTTATGTTATGGAGAAAAGGCTGATCGTTTGATCAGGATGGGGGGCACTGTCAGGTATTAAGGTAAATGGGTGCGCATGTAAACAGCTAGGTAGGGAAAAGTGAAAGAATATTATTGCCATTCACTGAAATCTGCAAATGTTAAATTCTGTATCAGGTCATCCGGAATAATCTTCGATCGCGAAGGATCTGCCTGAGTATGACCGTGCTGTTAATTTTAATTCCCTCCTTCTGTTTCCTCTTCGCCCACTGGCCAATTCCCTCAATAGTGCCACCGGTACTATATTAACGCTCGGTGCTCCCCCGGAAGGGGAAGGCAATACAATGTATTTTAGATTTTCTTGATACGCTCCCCTTGTTAAGGGGAGCTGGCCGGCGAATGCTGGACTGAGGGGTTTTCAGGTAGTTCTATCTCTCTGTTCTCTCCAAAAACTCCTGTATCCCCTTCAGATAATCGTCCGTGTTATCGATCATGGTCGAATGACCTGATTCCGGAACCACGTACACATCTGATCCCGGCACCATTTTTTGAAAGTTGTAGATGGTCGCGGGTCTGGCCTCGTCATACTCTCCCGTTATGAAAAGCACCGGTACCTCCACGTCCTTTAATCCGCCGACATTGTCGTAGGTTTTCAGGGTTCCCGTAGCTGTGAATTCAGAGGGTCCCCACATGTAATTATACATGAAACGATTGGAGGGGGCTTCTACCGTATCGGCCGGATGGTTGGGACCGGGTCTGCGGTTTCCGAATCTGCTCCAGTATACAGAGTCGGCGTGTTGGTAGGATGCTGTGGTAAAGGCGCCCATTTCTTCCGCCCGGCGTATGGCCAGTTGTATGGTATCTGCCAGGGTAGTGATAAGCGTATCGGCATCAGCCTCCCAGACCGGAGTGCTGAGGTACGGACTGCTGAAAATAATTCCCTGAACGCCCTCTGGATATTTTTGGTAATAGGCAAGTTCAAGAGCGGCTCCCCAGCTGTGCCCCAATAAATAATATTCATCGAGATTGAGATGTTCCTTCAGCCGGTGAACCTGTTCCACAAAATGCGGCACTGTCATCAGCGTGGTATCTTGATGATATCCTGATCTTCCGGTGCCCAACTGGTCGAATAAAATAACAGACCTGTCTTTAGAGAGCGGTGTGAGATGGTGATATTTTCTGTGTGTTCCACCCGGCCCTCCGTGCATAACCAGGATTGGATCTTTTTCACCCGTCCCTATGATCTTGTACCAAAGCTGTCCGCCCTCCACTTCGACCAACCCTTCCGAAGGTATTAATCCAGGCTCCTTCCTGCAAGAAATAAGGCATACCGATAAAACCAGGAGCAATAAGGCGCAAGAGTGAACAGGTTTTGACATGAAAATGGTTTTGAGACAAAATTAGGGAAAATACAGGTTTAACTTTTTAGAGCTATTGCCGACTTCAGGGCTTAGTGTTTACGTGCCTTATGTAAAAGCAAAAAGCAGACAATTGGTCTGCTTTATAGATAATTTCCGGTATGAAAGGTTTGATTGAGTTTACTCCATCATCAGGGAGTCAGCCTCCATTTCCTCTTCCATCATAACAAAGGTGCCAGATTCATGTGTTCCGGCAACCTTCCAGCTTCCGTCAACTTTTCTGAATAGCATCGAAGCAAAGAAGTCTTCTATCTTCATTTCCTGTCCTTCTGTGGTTTGCGCATCAGCCATTCCGCCAAAAACAGCATAGGCGGTTTCGCTGTCCAGGATACTGATCTGAACCTCACCTTCCTGAAAGTTCAGACTTTCTATGCCTGACCACACCTCTTCAGCATCCTGTATATACCCCTGGTAGTTGAAAACCTGGTCAAGGCTAACAGCGATAAAAGCCGGGTCATTCCAATAAATTTCCTTGATAGCCTCCAGGTTCATTTGGTTGGAAGCCGTAACGATCTCATCAATTCTGGCAGCAACTTCTCCTTTCAAAGTTTCCTTTTCGGTATCGGTGAGTGGTTTTTCTTCCTGTGGGGAACAGGATACCGCAAATGCCATAGATAGCGTAAATAAGTAAAACAGATTTTTCATTTTATTGTTTGGTATTAGTTAGAATTTGTGCTGAATATACTACTATTTATCTCTGATAGTCAGCATATTATTAATTAAAGTTTTTCTTTTTAAGAGATTCATACCTTTTGTCTTTAAACGGATTCAATTATCCGACTAACTCGTATGTGATTATTGTATGGATGTACTTCTATAAACTTTCATCTCTTTATTATAGCTTCGAATCTTTCTATATTCGTTCAAAAGACCATAGCCGTTTATGCGCATTACCAACGCCCACCAGAATAATCTCAAGAATATCAGCCTTGAACTTCCGGATAACAAACTGATCGTCGTGACCGGTTTGTCAGGATCGGGAAAATCTTCCCTGGCAATGGATATCATCGGAAATGAGGGCTATCGCTATTTTTTAGAGAGCCTTCCTTCCTATAACCAGCAAAATGCACTGAGTATTCCCACCGCGGAAGTTGATGGGATCACAGGCTTACCCCCGGTGATTCGGGTTGAGCAGAGCAAGCGCTTCAGGTCTGTTAATGCCACCTTCGGAACCCTGTCTGAACTTGCTGTTGTTTTCAGGATCTTGTTTGCCCGTTACAGCACTTCTGAGACCTTGAGCAAGTCACTTTTCTCATTCAATCACCCTAAAGGTGCCTGTGAGCGTTGCTACGGGATCGGTAATGAAGAATATATCGACCTTGACAAATTGATAGAAGATGAGAACAGAACGCTCAGGGAAGGAGCTATCACCACCACGCTGCCTAACGGGTATATCGTCTATTCACAGGTCACTGTAGAAGAGTTGGATAAAGTATGCAGGGCACACGATTTCAGGGTCGATATTCCCTGGAGGGAACTCAGTTCTGACCAAAAGAATGTGATCCTTAACGGAAGCGATCGCATAAAGGTCTTTTACGGGAAACACAGTATTGAATCCCGCCTGAAATGGAAAGGTCTGAAGGCCAAGCCCCGTGAGAAGGGTTTCTACAAGGGGATGCTCCCCATCATGAACGATATACTTAAAAGGGACCGGAATCAGAATATCCTGAAATTTGTCAGTTCCCGTACCTGTCCCTCCTGTAAGGGTGCCCGGATCAAGACAGAGCATCTTGCATTCGAATGGCAGAAATTGAACTTTCAGCAGTGGATGGAGCTACCTTTAGATGAACTGTATAACAGCTTGAATAAGCTGTCATTGAGTGCAGGGGAGGAGGCTTTGGTTAAAAAGATCTGTACTCCCTTACAGGACCTGATTCAGCTGGGAATGAAAGATTATCGATTGAGTACTCCCAGTGATGAAATTTCATCAGGGGATGCACAGCGCATAAAACTGGTGAGCCAGGTGAACAGCGACCTCCAGGGCATCCTTTATATATTCGATGAACCATCCATAGGCCTTCCGGAAGCTTACCAGGGGCACCTTCGGCAAATATTTCAACGGCTCATCAGTCGGCGAAATACGGTCATGGTAGTGGAACACGATCTGAATTTTATACGCTCGGCCGACTGGATCCTTGAATTAGGACCGGGTGCCGGAGTCCATGGCGGGGAGGTTATCTTTAACGGGCCGGTTCACGATTTTTTGCAGAGTCAGGGAATTTCAAGTGCAACCCTAGAGGAAATGCAAAAGTCTGTTGCTGATACCACCCCGGAACTGACTCCCATCTCAGCAGTCTCGTTTGAGCCCGAACCAGGCGCTCTTACCGTTATAAGCAGAAAGACTGCTGACATCGAAAAAAAACTTGCAACATATACGGTGCAAAACGGAATGAAACTGCTTCAGGTTTCTGATCAGCCGATCGGTAAAACTCCCCGCAGTAATCCCGCAACCTACACCGGGCTGGCAGATAAGATACGCGATCTGCTGGCAAAAACTGAGGAAGCTAAAAAGGCGAAGCTTGCAAAGGGAGCCTTTTCCTTTAATAATAAAAGCGGAAGATGTCCTGCCTGTGAAGGAGCGGGTGTCATTACCCTGGCCATGAATGTGATGGGAACCATCAACCAGGTGTGTCCGACCTGTAATGGTAAACGTTTCAAGCCTGAAGTGCTGCAAGTGGTTTGGAATGATAAGAACATAGCCGAAATCTACGACCTGAGTATACTGCAGGCATCTGATTTTTTCAGGGAAGAGAAACAGGTCATTAAAATTCTTTCCCTTATGATTAAGCTGGGGTTGGGTTATATCAAGCTTGGTCAGCCTTCAAACACGCTCTCGGGTGGGGAGGCTCAGCGAATCAAACTGACAAAACATTTCGCCAGGCAGTCCAAAACAACCCTCTTAGTACTGGAAGAACCTAGTATCGGCCTACATCAGAGAAACGTCAGACAATTGCTTGACGCCCTGCATAAACTCAAGAAACGAACAGGCGGGATCATCTGCTTTGAAAATCATGATCTGTTCAAAACCCACTCTGATGTATGGGTAGATAATGCTATTGAGTCTAAGGAGTACCGGCAACAGGAAAGCCTCAGAAAACCCGGTGAAGGCCTGTCTCTTACAGGGGTCAGAACACATCATTTGAAAGACCTGAATCTTAATCTTCCTAAAGAACGGTTAACGGTGGTTACCGGCATTTCAGGTTCGGGCAAGTCTTCCCTGCTCATCGATACCCTTCACGGCTTTGGCCTGCAGGAAATGACAAAACAATTTTCCAGTTACCAGCAATCCCGTACCGGGGTAAATTTTCAATTCGAGGCTGACCGGATCGAAGGACTTACTCCTACCATCTGTATTACGCGAAAAGAAAGAAGCTTCACTGAGCGCTCTGATATCGCGAAGCAAACCGGAATTGACAGAGTCTTGCGTTTTGCTTTTTCTAGGAAGGCGCAGTATGAGGGAACGGAGCTTTCAGCCAGTCATTTTTCCAACAGTCACGAATTGGGAAAATGCCCTGTCTGTGATGGTCTGGGAAGGGAAATGCAACCCGACATGGATAAAATAGTTCTAAACGGGGAGAAGAGTATATCTACCGGACTCTTCGACCATAATAAGGCCCTGGCTTATTACGGACATCCCGGAAGTCAGTTCATGGCTATTGTGAAGGAATTGGGTAAGACTCACGGGTTCGACCTGGAAACACCCTTTGAAAAACTAAATTCTCATCAAAAAGAGCTGTTATTTCATGGAACCGGTGATACAGTATGGGAAACCTCATGGCATTTTAAAACAAAAACCAGGGAAGGTGCACAGGAGCTTCGAATGCCCTGGAAAGGGATCTTCGGTTATCTGCAGGATGAATATTTTAAAACCCGGAAAAATAAGAATATAGAAAAGCTGGTGGCTTTGTTCTCTCCTGAGCAATGCAGTCATTGTCAGGGCAGTGGGCTAAAACCAGAAAGACTGAACCATCAGATAGGAGGGAAGTCCATTCATCAGCTGCGATCCATGCCGTTTAAGGACCTTGAAACCTGGTTGGCCATGACTGATTTTCAGGAGGAAGTAGATCGTGAACTTACAACACATATGAAACCCTTGCTTGTGAATACCATCAAACGGGCAAAGCAGCTGCATATAGACCATCTGCATCTCAACAGGAAGTCAGCAACCCTGTCAGGGGGTGAGAATCAAAGGGTATCCCTGATAAAACAATTAAACAGCCCGCTTAAAGGAATCACTTATATACTGGACGAACCGTCGGCGGGTCTTTCCCATGATAATATCCCTGATCTCATCGCTATTCTGAAGGAACTTATCGAAAAGGGAAATACGGTTCTGGTGATCGAGCATAATAAAGAGATTATACACTCGGCAGACCACCTGGTGGAACTTGGCCCCGGTGCAGGTAGCGATGGGGGTTATATCACCTATCAAGGGACGCCACGGAATTTTGTTGAGCAAGAGGATTGTCATCCGTATTTAAAAACACCTTCCAACCCGGTCCGGTTCAAAAAAGGAAAAGAAAGTATCAAAATATCAAAGCTCGCCAGGTACACTTTGGTCAAAGATGTTTTAGAAGTGCCGGTTGGCGGGATCACTGCTATAAGCGGAAAGTCGGGAGCAGGGAAGACCACCCTGGTCAGGGATATTATCATACCTTCCATTCAGACCAGAGGTGCCGTACATTGTGAAAAGATCAGCTTTCCCAGGGACTATACCAAGGCCCGCTATTTCGAACCGAAAAAGTTACGAACCCATTCGGGCACGCTGTTAGCAGATTACCTGGATCTGTTGAAACGTATCGGTAAGATATTTGCAGGTGAGACAGGGCTCAAAGCCCGTGACTTTTCTTATAAAACCAAATCAAGCCAGTGTCCTGAATGTAAGGGGAGAGGGTATGTCGAAACCTCGCTTGATGTAGTCGCCAACTCGATTGAAACCTGTGAGAAGTGCCACGGAAGGCGCTACCGAACAGAATTACTTCAGTACAAGATAGCATCGAAGAATATCGCTGAGGTTTTGTCGCTTGATATTGCAGAATTGATGGGGTGGCTGGAGGAGGCCGGAGTTGCCCCGGCATCAGAGTCGATTTTGGAGGAATTAACTACGATAGGGCTTGAGCACCTTAACCTGGATCAACCTGTACGTTCACTTTCTTCCGGGGAAAAACAACGTTTACTTTTATTAAACTGGTTGCAGCATATAGACGAAGGAGCTCTGTACATCTTAGACGAGCCCGGCACCGGATTGCATTATGCCGATATCGACCTGTTGTTCGGGATTCTTCAGAAACTCAGTCGCGACAATGATATCCTGGTCATTGACCATAATCGCTACCTGCTTGAGAAAATTGGGGTGGGAATGATCCTGGAGTGATTTGGTTACCGGATCACAGCTCTATAAACTTCTTATAATGATCATATCGCAGAAAGATATCTTTGACATATTCATAAGGTTCGGCTCCCCTTACAAACCCATAACGCACCACTTCGTCTGTGTAATATTTCTTGTCTGATAATTTCAGGATGTACTCTTCAACATGATCATCCCATATGTGGGGATCCTTTCCGTTCTTTTCTGCCAGACGCATGGCATCAAAAACATGGCCCGGTCCGCAATTGAAGGCTGCCAGGGTAAACTTGATTTTTTGAATGGAATCTTCCACCTTTTCAAATCTTCCGCGAATTCTGTCCAGGTATTTGACCCCTCCCTTGAGATTTTCTTTTGGATTGAAAGGGTTGCTTACCCCCAGGGCTTTTGCTGTTTCAGGCATTAATTGGATCAGTCCGCCAGCACCGGCCCATGACTCTGCTTTCGGATTGAAACGTGATTCCTGGTAGACCTGAGAGCAAAGAAAGCGCCAGTCCCAGCCGATATCATCAGCATATTCTTTGATGACCGGGTCGTATTGACTGATTCTGTTTCCGTTCTTGCTGTAGAAATCGCTGCGAATACGTCGCTTATAAGATTTCTTATTCTTGAAATACTTATTGTAGATCACATAATAGTCATCAGATTTTTTCTCTTTTGATATCCATTCATTGATGGCTGTCAGCAATTCGGGGGAATTCTTTCGCACGGCCCAGGCGATGCGCTGGGCAAACGATATTCGCGTGTCGATATCGAGTATGGGGTAGTATGTTTTGTTGATTGCGGCGATGTTGTAATCGGAAACTGTTCTTTCGATCTCGCCGTCGACCACCATACTGATGATCTCGTCTGTGGTCTTGTTTCCCTCGAGATAGGCGATCTCAATATCGGCCCCTAGTTCATCCTGCAGGTTTTTCAGCCTGTCTGCATAGGAAGAATTTTGTCTCACCCATACGGTATCGTTGATGAGTTCAAGGGTATTGGAGATGAGTTGTTTTTCTATTTTATACCCGGGAAGGGAGCGCCAGTTGCTTGGCATACGCTGTACCAGGGCCTGGTGAGTGACATAGTGGTAGTCGGTAAAACTGACCAGCTCTTTTCTCGGTTCAGTAATGGTGAGTCCGTACGCAATAATATCTCCTTCGCCATTATTCAACATGTCGAAAAGATCATCAATATCTTCAGCGACCGTGATTTGGAGCTCCAGATCGAGATCATTGGCCAGCCGGGATAAAAGCTCATATTCAAACCCCATGGGCATACCTTTGTATAAGAAATAGCTGGTCGAATTGTAGATGGTGATCGCATGTAACACTCCATCTTTCCTGATCTCTGCGAGATCTCTTTCGACCTTATAGGGGGCTTTGTCCTGAATGTTCAGCGCTGTGGCCTGTTGTGTAGTGTTCTTATCGGCTTGGGAGCAACCGGAGAAGAGAAGTATTGCAGCAAATAAAAGAGAGAATTTTTGCACATCCATAGCGAATAAACTACGAATAAATGTAAGAATCTCAAAATATAGCTGTAGAAAAATTCATAATGAGCAGGGTATAAGTGATTGATTCAGAACTAAAATTGATCTGTGAAAGTGCCTGTTTTTAACTGTTTCCTTTTGGGTAGTTGCTGAAGACTTTTGAGATGATAGCAGATCAACCGGCCGGTATGGCAACTCCAGGCTAATGGAAGAGGTTAACAAAAAAAGCCTTCCGTTTTAAAGGAAGGCTTTTGTGAATGCTTGTGGTTTTACCATCTACTCATTCCATGGAATAAATGATCATTTCCTTTCTTGTTTTTAAGGAATTATAAGACCTTCATAATCATCGATTCCACTGCACTGATCTGTCAATGGAATTTTAATGTTCGGAGCATTAAAGAAACCATCCGGGTTAGGCGTTTTAATCCATGCGTGTAGGGTCCATAAGGTTCCGGCTGTCAATGCCCATTCATCGGCATCTCCTGTAAACCCTTCCGGCGGATTATTTTCATATGCTCCCGCTTTGGGAACAATGTACTCAGCACCGACTACGACATAATCACCTTTTTCGTTACAAGCCATAAGTAAGGCCTCCGGTTTATCCGGGTAAAATTCTCCATCATCGAGATACGCACCATTCCCCAGATGATAGCCCATATTTTGTAAATACGGGGTCAGCTTGATATTCCATCCTGCTGCAATAGCATCTTCGATGGTGCGGATATTTGAAACAGCTTTTCTTAACCTGCTGATTTCCCTTGCTGCCTCGGGATTGTCTGCAACAAAGTCATTTCCGGTATTGTTGGCTTTGGCATTGACATCGATGATTAGCTCTTCATCTAATGCATCGGAAAGATCATTCGTACACGCAAGCAGGAAAATGGCAATCAGGGCACTGAATAAAAATTCTGGTGTTTTCATTGTGAATGAACGTTATTGGTTAGGTTATAAAATTACGTTGAAAATCTGATTTATTTTAACTAATACCCTGAAAATCATATGGTTAAGGTTAAGTTTATTGTCGATATTTTCGGAGCACCTTACTAGTCCGCTTCCAGCCCCGAGGCTTCGGGGCAGTGTAACAAAAACTGATCGCCTGACCGCCTGACCACCTCACCTTCTGAAAAGACTGCTTCATCCTGACGTCTTGGGATTCGCAAAGACGTAAATTTTATATCGCGAAGGAGCTAAGGAGCAAAGGAGCTGAGGAGCCAAGGAGCTAAGGAGCGAAATAGGAAAATAGGGAATGAAGATGTAAAACTTTAAATTCTTTTATTCCTTCTAATCTACCATCTACAATCTACCATCTATAATTTATCTGACTACCTGACTACCTGAAAAAGATTGCTTCGCTGGGCTCGCAAAGACGTAAATTTTATATAGCTAAGGAGCTAAGGAGCTAAGGAGCTAAGGAGCTAAGGAGCCAAGGAGCTAAGGAGCCAAGGAGCTAAGGAGCTAAGGAGCTAAGGAGCGAAATAGGGAAATAGGGAATGGAGATGTAAAACTTCAAATTCCTTTATTCCTTCTAATCTAACATCTACAATCTACCATCTATAATTTTTATCATTCCCGTGCCCCCGTGCCCCCGTGCCCCCGTACCCATAAAAAATCCCGTATCTTTAAGAGTTACCAGACAGACCTTAGAATGAACAGGATGGGAAATAAAGGATACAACGACAAACGCGACTTCAGAAAGACCGATGAGCCGAAGGGAGAAAACGGTACGGGCAAGCACGAAGAACCTGTATTCGTTATTCAGAAACATGATGCCAGCAATCTTCATTATGATTTCAGGATTGAGATCGACGGCACTTTAAAATCCTGGTCTGTTCCCAAAGGTCCGAGTACCGATCCCAGTGTAAAACGCATGGCGATCCCCACCGAAGATCATCCCCTGGAATACGCCGATTTCGAAGGTGTGATCCCCGAGGATGAATATGGAGGTGGAACGGTAATGATCTGGGATAAAGGAACCTTTGAAAACATGAAAAAGAATGATGATGGGGAGTCGATTCCCCTCAAAAAGTCTTTTGAGATGGGTACTGTTGAGATCTTTCTGAAGGGAGAAAAGCTGAAGGGGGGCTATGCGCTTATAGAAATGACCAGCGGAAACATGGAGGGCAACTGGTTGCTGATCAAAATGGATGATGATGAAGCCGATGCCCGTCGCAATCCGACCAGTACGGAAAAGAAAAGCGTAAAGACCGGGCGAACCCTGAACGAAATAGAAAAGGAGGAAGGGGACGAATGAAAGCACTTGAGAATATCCTGGACGAGCACGACTTCGGAAAGGCGGAAAAGAAAGCCTTTCCCGGATTCGTCGCCCCCATGCTGGCCACGCTGACAGATGATTATTTTGATGATCCGGAATGGATCTATGAAAGAAAATTAGACGGGGTACGATGTCTGGTATTGATCGAAGAAGGGGAGATTTCCATTTATTCAAGAAATGAAAAGGAACTGAATAATACCTATCCGGAATTAAAAGAGGCTCTGCAGAAAGGTGATCATCCCGACCTGATACTCGACGGTGAGATCGTCGCTTTTAAGGGAAATGTGACCAGCTTCAGCAAGCTGCAGAACAGAATGCAGATAAAAGATCCTGAAAAGGCAAGAGAAAGAGGAGTTACGGTCTATTTATATCTCTTTGACATCATATACTACGAAAATTATTCCCTGTCTGAATTGCCTTTGAGACAGCGTAAACAAATACTTAAAAAGGTTATCAAATGGAGAGATCCGCTTCGCTATGTCCCTCACCGTAATGAAGAAGGTAAGGCTTACAGGGAGGAAGCCTGCCGGAAGGGATGGGAAGGTATTATTGCTAAAGATGCCAATTCAACTTACGTGCACAGCAGAAGCAAAAAGTGGCTGAAATTCAAATGTGCAAAAGGACAGGAACTGGTGATCGGCGGATTCACCGAACCAGAGGGAGAGCGAGTCGGCTTTGGGGCGATGCTTGTGGGGTTTTATAAAAACGGCAACCTGCAATATGCCGGAAAGGTCGGAACGGGCTATGATGATGCCTTTTTAGAAGAATGGCGGGAAAATTTTGATCAAATCGAACAGGATTCCAGTCCGTTCGAAGACTTTGATGATGACGATGGCGGAGATAACCACTGGATAAAACCGAAATATGTGGGAGAATTTGGGTTTACCGAATGGACAGGCAGCAATAAATTAAGACATCCCCGCTTCCTCGGGATGCGTTATGATAAAGAGCCTGAAGATGTCATTAAAGAAGAACCCTGATGAAAATAGAAGAGGTTGAAATATCGAACCCGGAAAAAATAATTTATCCTGGCAAGGAGATCACCAAGCTGGATATGATCAGGTACTACCAAAGGATTTCCGAGGAGATACTTCCTTTTCTCAAAGACCGGCCGTTGACCCTTCAACGCTTTCCGGACGGGATTGACACGGAGGGATTTTATCAGAAGAACGCCGGCGATTATTTCCCGGATTATATCGAAAGAGTTTCCATAAAAACAGGAGATGGAACCAATACCCAGGTGATCTGTAACAATAAAAAAAGCCTTATCTACCTGGCCAACCAGGGTACGGTAAGCTTTCACATCTGGCTGGCTAAAAAAGATGTTCTCAATAAGCCTGACAAGGTGGTGTTTGATCTGGACCCGCCCAAAGACTCTTTTGAAAAGGTGAAGACCGCCGCCGAAAGGATCGGGGATTTTCTTAGGAAAGAGGGTGAGGAGCCCAGGCTGATGACCACAGGTAAAAGCGGGTTTCATATCTGGTATGAGAAAAGACGGGACAAAACCTTCGATGAACGCAGGGAGGAGGTAAAGGAGCTGACTCAGAGAATGGCCGAAAAACATCCTGATCTGCTTACCACGGCCACCAGAAAGAACAAAAGGGAGAACAAGGTCTTTGTCGACTACCTGCGCAATGCTTACGGACAAACCTCGATTTGTCCGTATTCCCTTCGGCCGACTCCATCGTGCGGAATCGCCACTCCCTTGGATTGGGATGAATTACCAGGTATCGAAAGCCCGGATCAGTATACGATCGATAATATCTTCAGGCGCCTGGGGCAGAAGTAGTAATCGTTAATACCTTTACTAATACGGCTTCTTAAAAAAGCTCCCTTCGACTGGCTCCCTTCGACTGGCTCCCTTCGACATGCTCAGGGTGACATAAAACTTAACCCTGTGATAGCGGTATGATTATTTTTACCACCTGACCACCTGACCACCTGACCACCTGACCACCTGACCACCTGACCACCTGACCACCTCACCACCTCACCATCTCACTGAAAAAGTCATTCAGAGCGCAGCGAAGAATCTGCCACTCGGGTATGGAGTTATGAGGGTATGGGGGTATGGAGTTATGAGGGTACATGGATATCTTTAGCCGAATTTCTAAGTAGTCTTCGAAAGATTGTTTCGCCTCACTGCCTGAGGCTACCGCTGACGGATTTAATTAAACCAATAAAGCACAGAGAAAATTTTGGCTCCCCGCCCTGGCCAGGGAGGGGTGGCAGCGATAAAATCGCTGACGGGGTGGGTTGATTCACGACAGTCCTTACTACAACCCCTTCCGGCACCGCCTACGGCTTATACTGCCACGCGCGACCTGGCTCCTTCGCTAAAATGGTTCACAGAACCATTTTTTAACGCTCGCCCCTCCCTGACCAGGGGAAGGAGTCCTTTTTATATAAATTTTAAACCGTCATTATCCTCCACAAGGAAGCCGGATTTCAAAAACCTCGCAAAGACGTTCTATTTAACCTGTTGACCTATTGACCTTTTCACTACCTGACTACCTGACTACCTGACCACCTGACCACCCGAAAAAGATTGCTTCACTACGCTCGCAAAGACGTAAATTTTATATCGCGAAGGAGCGAAGGAGCGAAGGAGCGAAGGAGCTAAGGAGCAAAGGAGCAAAGGAGCGAAATAGGGAATGAAGATGTAAAACTTTAAATTCCTAAATTCTTTTATTCCTTCTAATCTAACATCTAACATCTAACATCTATCAGCTACCATCTACCATCTACCATCTACTAACTATAATCTACCATCTATAATCTACCATCTATAATCTACCATCTATAATTTATCTGACTACCTGACCACCTCACTAAGTTCAGTTAAACAAATAGTCAATTGTAGGTGATCACAGTTCTTCCGATTTGACTCTTTTCCTTAAAAACAATCTTCAAAAACTGAGAGGAGTTTTTATCATTAGAACTCTCATATAATTTGGCATTCCAGTAACCATAATCTCCTTCGCCCAGGTCTTCTCCTGATATTTTAGGGTTAATGGGCTCAAAATTTTCACCATCACCGGAAACCATTAGTTCCAGTCCGTTTTGATCAAAGGTTTCAAAGGCATAGATCTTCACATCCCGAATACTGCCGGGTACACTGTAGATGATCTCACTACCCTGGGTTCCCTGTATGCGTTCTGTATCTTCCTTAAATTTCCTGTCCTGGCCCTTTTCAACTGTAATATCTTTATATCTGTAAAGGGTCATCAGATTGCCCATCTCATCAACTAAGGCTTTCTTTTCTACCTTGATCGGCCCAAGGATGTTTGATTCAGGCGAAACTCCTACCGCATTTACGGCCTTGATCTTATAAAAATAGGTCTTGTCAATCTCTGCCGTTGCATCATTAAAGAGAGGCGTATATTGAACACGGGCATCAGACACATTAAAGGCGATCTGCTCCCATGGGCCCTTATCACTTTCAGAACGATAGATATTATACCCCGAAGCTCCTGTAGATCCCTGCCAAGAAATCTCATATACATGTTGAGCAGGCAATAGCCCGGGGGCTTTCGGTACAGGTAATTCAGGGGGCACTTTACCATCTATCTCATATGCTTTCTTTCTCATTAGCGTAAGCAATCCTTTTTCATCGTAAGCGTGACCGGAAGGAAAGCCGGGCCAGTGATAAGCTTTATATAATCCATGACCAACGGGTTCTGAATGCCAGTAAAATCCACCTTCACGTCGGTGTGATCTGATGCTCCAGTTCAGCGTGCCGGCTATTTCATGGTTTGAAATAATGTAATCATAAACCCGTTCATGAGCAGAAGTGCTTTCAAATCCCAATTCCCCGAGGATATAAGGCTTTTTGCCTTTTATAATATCAAGATTCGAATGGATATTGACGAATTGCTGAAATGGATCGGTTTCATAATGATGTGAAGAAAGGATGTCGATATTTGGATCTTCGACTGATTCCTTATGTATATAGCGGTAATCATCTACGGCATGAAACCCGTCCATTAATAAATGGTTGGTATCGATCTCTTTAATATAGGCGGCCATTTCTTTTACCCATGGGTAAGGCGACATCAACTCATTACCCGTCTCCCAGCACAGTATGGCTTTATCATCCTTGTATTTAACACCGGTAAGGGTATTGGTTCTGTTGAGGGTAAATTCTACGGTATTTTTAAAGTCATCAATGAGTTGTTCATCGGTCCAAAAGTCCTCGGCCGGTTTACCACGGAACGCTGCGTATTGCGGAACACCACCCATCCATTTCCAATTGTTTAAAAGTGAAAAAATAATTCGGATCTCCATTTCATTGGCGATCTTTAGCATCAGATCGTTAACAACGAAGGCTTCTTCTGTAAATTCTCCGGGCCCGGTAATGAAGGTTGGATTATCGGGTTCATCCTGCCTTTTAACAGGAAGGGTGTAAATTCTGATGACTTTTCCGCCCATTTGTTTAACGGTTTCAAAAGCATCCCGTATTTCAAATTCATTCGGATATCTGTATGGGCTTTCGGCGGAAAAACTTAATTCGTCTTCGATATAATTAAGATTGGGAATATTCATCGAAATAAACCGGTATTCCTTATCCCCATCCATAAGTCTGTGTCCGTCTCTGGTTATGAAGTTTTCGAACCCTTTAGTCCCCGGTTTTGAGCAGCCAAGCAATAAGGTGACCAGGGTAAATAATAAAATGACCTTCTTCATATTGTCAAATTCTTTTTAGTGTTAAATCGCTGGTGATTTTCTCCATGAACTTATCGTTCAACTTATAGAAGAATAAGAATAATGAGGCGACCAATGCTCCTAGAGCAGGATAGATACTGATCATCATTTTAATGCCTTCAAGAGATTCAGGAGTTTGAACCTGGTTTGCTTCGAACCCGTAGGCCGATAAAATCCAGCCGGCAATGGCCCCACCGAGAGTCCATCCCAGTTTTTGCGACATGGATGAGGACGAAAAAACCAGCCCTGTAGCCCTTCTTCCGGTTTTCCATTCTGAATAATCTGCAATATCTGCATACATAGACCAGATCAACGGTAGTACTATCCCTGCCGACAGACCAATTACCAGATTAAGTGCGAAGATCGGGCCAACGGCATCCGGAGCTACCCAGTAGAAGATAAAACTGAAGAAAGCAGCTATGAACATGGCGGCGATAAATGTCGTTTTCTTCCCAAACCTTGCCGAAGCAGGTTTTGCCAGTAATACCCCTAATAAATTAGCAACTAACCACAAGGTCATATAGGCTCCTGCCAGTTTATCCCATTCCACTTCACCGAATACAGGCAACACCTGGTCCTTGGTGAAATATTTGAAATAATACATAATGCTCCCATCGCGAAGGGAGTTAAATATCAGAACGGCTATACCAGCGCCCAGCATAATAAACCATTGACGGTTCCTGGCAAGGTCTTTTAAATCATTTTTTACAGATGACTTATCTTTCAAAGGTTTAACCCGCTCCTTGGTCCATTTGAAAGTCATTATGAAAAAGAACGCAGCTATAAGGGCATATACGGCTACGGTATACTGGTAGCTTTGCGCTTGGTCTGAGCCTGCATCCTTGAAGAAATCCAATAAATAAGGTACCGTAGCGGTCATAAATATTCCGCCGGAGTAAGCGCCGATAAACCTGAAAGACGCCAATGAAGTGCGTTCTTTTGTGTTTAAGGTCATGACCCCCATCAAAGATGAATACGGTACGTTGATAGCAGTATAGACCATCATCATTAGCGTATAGGTGATATAGGCATAGATGAGTTTACCTGACGGACCAAGGTCGAAGGTAGAGAAGGTTAAAACCCCTATTATCCCGAACGGAATGGCCACCCAAAGCAAATAAGGCCTGAACTTTCCCATTTTGGTATTGGTTCTGTCTGCGATGATTCCCATGATCGGATCATTCAATCCGTCCCACAACCGGGTGAGTAAAAACATGGTACCCACCGCTGCCGGGGTGAGTTCGACCACATCTGTATAGTAAATCATCAGGAACATGGAGAACAACTTCCAGAACATGGAAGAAGCAAAATCACCAAACCCGTAACCTATTTTTTCTTTAAATCTTAAAGTTTCTTGCATAGCATCAGTTCGTTATTTTCTCGATTCGTTCTATCAATTCCAGTAAGGCTCTGGAATTGTGATAGGGGCACTTCCAGAATCCAAGCTTGACATCTTCAGGGTTTGGTTTACCATTTTTATCAACCCGCCAGAACCACTCACCATTTTCCCGGTCTATCATGTTATTTTTAATAAAATGCCAAATTTTAAATACCGCTTGAAGGTATTTTTTATCTGGTTCCATTTGGTAAGCATCCATAAAACCAACCAAAGCTTCTGCCTGGGGCCACCAGTGCTTATCTGTATCGTACCTGCCATGTTCAAAACCATTAAATACAGAACCGTCCTCATCCAAACCGTTTTTCATGGTGGTATTGACCAGCTTCAATGAGGTCTGTTTTACAGCTTCAATGAGTTTAGCCTCTTGTAAAACCAAGGCGGCTTCATGTAATAACCATGAGCCCTCTATATCATGTCCGAATGAAATGCCGTGAGACTGTACTTTCCAGTTCATATCAAAGAACAAATGAAAATGACCGGTAGTATTATCCATGATCTTATGCTGAAATATCTCCAGTAACTGCATCATGCTACACTTCAGCCTTTCATCTTTCCATACGCGATAAAGGTTGGTGTAGGGCTCTAAAATATGCAAATGGGTATTCATAGATTTAGGGGCATTCTGATCTTTCTCACTTAAGCGCATATCGTCAATGCTACTCCAGTCATGCTGTAAAGCCTCCAAATAACCGGAAAACTTTTGATCTTTAAATTTTTCTTCAAGAATATTGAAAAGTTTAATGGCATAATTCAGGCTTTCCGTGCACTCCGTGGCCCTGTAATACTCAGTGAAGGCGTAAATACCAAAGCCCTGGGCATAAGCCTGCTTTCTTTTGTTGATCGGGTTGCCTTTAAAGTCTACCTCCCAGAACAGGCCGCCATTCACATCATCCCAAAAATATCTGACAATGTAATCGAATACAGCATCTGCAAGGGTCTTGTAGTTTTTGCATTCTGTTATTCTGTATGCTGCAGAGAATGTCCATAGCAATCTGGAATGTAAGACGGAGCCTTTGGAAGCCTCCTTATGAGGATTTCCATAATGATCGATCATCCCGATAACTCCACCGTTTTCCAGGTCTAAAGCCTTGGTACTCCAGAAAAAGAGCAAACTATTTAGTTCGTCATAAAGTTCGCCTTTGAGGTGCTCTAACTGCAAAGGAAGACCTTCAAAAATATTAGGTTCTTTATTTGAGTTCATTAATTTACTGAGTAATAGATTTGAGGGTGGTAACCTTTTTGTTAGCATCTATCAAGGCCTGGATGGTTTTCACAGAACAGTGAGAATGTAATTTATCTTCGGGCGAGTTAATGCAGTAATCCAACAACTTGTCTATGGTTGAGGTTGCCACGTGCAACCTGGTATCAGAAGAAGCATAGTAAATGAATACCTTGCCGTCATCGTCTTTGATCCAGCCATTTGAAAAGACTACATTAGAAACATCGCCAACACGCTCTTCTTTTAGTGGAGCAATAAGGTGACCATGGGGTTTATGTATGATCTCCCATGGTTTGTCAATATGCGTTAAGAACATATATAAGGTATATCTTAACCCGGCAGCTGTATTTCTTACCCCATGAGCCAGATTAAGCCAGCCCTTTTCCGTTTTTATTGGAGTTGGTCCCTGCCCGTTTTTAACTTCATAGATGGTGTGATAGGTTTTTGGATCTACAATTGATTCTTTTTCGATATAAGCGTTTTCAATTGTTTCAGATAATCCAAAGCCGATTCCACCGCCTTTACCGGTATCGATAAATCCATCCTGGGGCCGGGTGTAAAAAGCATATTTTCCATCGATAAAATGTGGGAATAGCACAACATTTCTTTGTTGTCCTGAATTCGTCTTCAAGTCTGGTAAGCGTTCCCAGCTGACCAGGTCTTTTGTTCGGGTTATACCCGCAGTTGCTGTGGCAGAAGAGGTATCACCTTCAGCTGCGCCGGGATCCTTTCGTTCGGCACAGAAAACTCCATAAATCCAACCGTCATCATGCTGGGTTAAACGCATATCATAAACGTTTGTGTCGGGGTCATCGTTTTGCGGAAGAGAGACAGGGGAATCCCAAAATTTAAAATTGTCGATCCCGTTCGGACTTTCGGCAACAGCAAATAGCGATTTCCTGTCGTTGCCTTCTACACGTGCCACTACGAGATATTTCCCGTTCAGCTTTATAGCTCCGGCATTGAAGACCGCATTAAAACCAATACGCTCCATAAAGTGTGGATTTGTTGCTCTGTTGAAGTCGAACCGCCAATGAAGGGGTATGTGGTCTCTGGTTAATATTGGATTTTTATAGCGGTTATAGATACCGTTAGTGCTGAAAATTTCACTATTAGGCTTTGATACCAGTGTGTTGTACTGGTGACTTATTTTTTCTAAACGTTCATTATAATTCATAATACTTCGGTATTAATATCAGAGACTAAAGGTTATAGATTGGGCATCTTAACGCCTCTTGAATCAAAGTGCTCAAACTATCGTAAATCCTTAAGAAGTCTTCTTTTACAGATATTTAATTATTTGCAAACTGTACAGGTTTGATCTTGCGATGTGTTCCACGGGATTTTAAGCAGGTCAGGGTCATGCTATTCTTATTGGTTAGCTCTTTCCTGAAGGGCTTGGAGAATACTGATAGACCAGAAAGTATGATTAAAGTTGAGGTAATTCTCATTACCGGGTTGAACCATTCTTCTCACTTTACCATGATTAAGAAGAGCGACTTGACACCCTATCTTAGGCTATGAAGCAGGTTTCAATAAAATCAAGGGGTAAGGAGTGTTCCAATCGCTATTCTCATTTTTTATTGGTAATAAGATGGGGTATTTTAGTACTAAATACCCCACCTATGATTGAACTGTAAACTAACTAATTCAAACTATTGCTTTCTAGTATCTCGGTCCCTCTGTGATTACCACTTCGTCTAGGCTGATTCCGACGGTGTTGGCATCGTTTCGATTAACGATGATCTCAATCCTGTCAATAGGCTCATCCTTATTCAATCTTTTGAGGGTGGCATAATGTGCTCCCAGTTCGGTACTGCTGTCACTCCAGTTCTCCATGTCGGTATTAAATAAACTGAACTGGGCTGTTTGCCACGTACCGTTCGTATCGGGAAAGAATTTCTTAACCAATACCAACTGCTCATCATATTGAAATATTCTTACAATGATATATTGCGCATTACCTTCGATACTATTTAATGCCATGGACAGATAGGGATCATCAAAAACAGATAACTGTGATTCTACCATGGATTTTGAAATCGTTTGGCCCCAATAACCGCTCCAGTTTCCGAGGGTGCCATCATCAACATAAGTAAAGAATTGATCTCCGTAAAAGGGCTCAATTTCATCTCTTCTAAAGTCTAAAGAAGCTACGGTCTCTGTGCCATTCATGATGTCTGGCCACAGGCTTGTATCTTCAAAATCCATCACCACGATCTTGGCGGGTTTGGTAGATCCCACAAGGGCGTCGCCTATTTCCTGACTACCATCATACTTCCCTTCAGTAATCTTCACATAGGCAATATCGATATCCTGGTTTTCGCCTGCATTTCCTGCTTTTAAACCTAGCGTAGGAAGAAATGTTCCAGGGTTCCAGCCATCACCTTCCCAATTATCTTCCAGGGGTTGTGAAATGATGATCCATTCTCCACCGGTATCAAATCCATATCCGAAATGCCTCCATGATCCCGGAGATTCCATTTGGAAATATCCCGCACTTCCGGCAGGTGTTCTGACCGCGAAAGTCAGGTGAGGATTTACTATATTACTGAAGTCGGGGGTTTTTGCAATAGAAATATTACCGGTCTCCTTATCCCATCCATATCCGGGAGCTCTCAGGGAGAAATATTTTTCCTGGGTTCCTAAAACATCACCTGTTTCAATAGCCGCTGTACCTTCTCCCTGATAAGGATTCACCCCATCTTCAAAGTCCCATATACTCACTTCATTATAGGCAATAAAAGGATATATCACATTGATCTTTTCTGCGGTCGGGATCTCATTTCTAGCCAGACTTTTAAAATCAACATTTACCAGCATACCGGCACTCAGGTCCAAACCGGAAACCGACAGTAAGATTTCGTTTTCAGATTTAGAAATCACCTGTACGGGAACTCCGTCAACGGTAACTTCGGTCAGGAGATCTACGTTTTTCCCTTTCACCTTAAAATTTAAGCCCACCTGAATTTCACTCACATCTGTGACCACCGTTTCCTGTATAATGGGGATAAACGCCTGTTCTGTCTGGTAACTCTGTTCATATTCATTTGTTACCTTGATCGGAGCCCCTTTAACGTCAATTGTTCTGGGAACTTTCACCGAGAGAGAATTCTCATCACCGGCAATTTCGATATCATCGCCGATCACATCACCGAAATAGACGCTTCTTACCTTGGTGAAGTTTCCGGTTAATGACAGTGTGCTGGATAAGGTGTCGCTAAACGTACTGACACTATTAATGGTTGGTACCGGCCAGTTGATGTCATAGACAGAATCATCCATTTGACAGCTCGTTACGACTCCAAAGGCAAGAATGATCGCAGCTAATAATGTTAATTGCTTATTCATATTATTGTTCTTTATTGTTATTAATAACCTTTGTTTTGAGGCAATTGGAATGTGTTCACATCTCCAATAGGGATAGGGAGCAGGCCATCGTGAGATGCATAGTTATCTGGGTAAGGCAATAACTCTAATCTTCCTGTTCGAACAAGATCAAAATACCTGATACCCTCAAGAGCAAGCTCTATTCTGCGTTCTTTCCATATATCACGCAACAAATCTTCTCCGGTGGTAAGAATATCAGGTACCGAAGCCCCGGAAAAGGGATCGTAGCTATAATTTGAAGTTTGTCCTTCCGCCGAGCCAAGGGGCATAGTAGAGTTCTGTGCACGTCTTCTTACTTTGTTAACATATTCTCTGGCTTCACCTTCCATACCTAAATAATAAGCAGCTTCAGCATGAGCCAATAATACTTCTGCATAACGCATCACGCGTTTATTTACATCCTGATTGTTATGATTTCCATGCCTGTCTTCTTTTGCCAGGGCATATTTTCTGTTCAACCTGCACTGAGAAAGAAACTCTTTAGTACTGTCATCTGTAAGTGTCCATAACTGTTTATCCCAGATTTGCTTAACTCCGAAAAGAATGTCAAACTCCTGCCCGTAAATGGTGGACAACAGCCGGGGATCTGTACTTGAAAAGCTGTTATATAAGGCATCGGTGGGCAAGTTAAAACACCAACCCCAGTCATCTCTGTTCCCCATTTGAACAATGGTCGTGTTACCAACACTCTCGCCCCATTCGTTATTGGTTTGTTTGTGTTGAATTTCAAAAACAGATTCGATGTTATTTTCTCCTTCTTCTTCAAAGATGGTTGCGAAGTTGCTCGCTAATTCATATTCACCTGAGTTGATGATCTCATTGGTCAGCTTGTACACCTCATTCCAATTGGCTGTTACATCGACAGAATGATCAGTTGATGAGGCCAATACCGAATTATAGCTGTAGCCGGTCTCCTGCATCAACACCCTTGCTTTAAGCATGCGTGCTGCGCCTTTGGTGGCACGTCCCAGATCTGCCAGAGGATATTCACTTTTTTCGGGTAGTACAGCAATTGCTGCATCCAGATCCTGTTTGATGAACTGGTAAACCTCTGAAACCGAGGAGCGGGGAGAAGCCAGGTTATCTACCGTAAAGTCGGTGGTCACCAATGGCACGGCACCAAAGAGCGGTACAAGCTTAGCGTAAGAATAGGCGCGTAAAAACTTCGCTTCTCCGATGATTCTTTGTTTTAATTCTTCGTCAAAATCGGCCTCCGGCAAAGAATTGATCACCTCATTAGCACGTACAATGGCGGTATACAGCAGCGACCAGGTACCTCCTGAAACACCGTTTCCCGAATTGGCAGTAAATTGTCTTAAATATTCACGATCGACCCAGTCGAAGAAACTACTCCCTCCCTTAACAGCATCATCTGAAAGAATGTCTCCATACACAAAGTATTCATCATCCTGTACTGCCGCATAAACCGAGTTTACGCCTGCAAGCGCATTTTGAGGATCATTAAAGTAGTCAGATGCGGTTTGGGTCCCTAAATTTTCTAATTCTGTCAGATCTCGTTCGCATGAACCCAGAGAAACAACAGCTATGATAACCGGTATAAGTTTATATAATTTCATCACTGATTTTTTTAAAAATTAATGTTTACTCCCCAATAGTATAGTTTGGGTTGTGGGTAATTCCCCAGATCTACTCCGATTCCCAGGCTTCTGACATCATTTTCTGCATCTTGTGTCAAATCACCAATTTCAGGGTCATACCCTCTGTAGTCGGTAAAGGTTAGCAGGTTCTGTCCTGATACGTAGAATCGTAATCGCTCAATACCCGATCCGCTTATGAGTTTTGAAGGGATGGTATATCCAATCTGGAGGTTCTTCAACCTTAGGAAGGAACCGTCTTCAACATATCGGTCAGAAAAGCGCAGATTGTTATTCGCGTCTGAAAGTGTGACTCTTGGCTGAGTGCCGGTTGGATTGTTTTCCGGATGGAAACGACCTAACCTGTCTTCGTAGGCATTGTAATAATCATTGACGTCCAGTAATCTTAAACTCATTCCATTGACGATTTCGGCACCTTCAACCCCAAAGAAATTAGCTGAAAGATCTATTCCCTTGTATTCTACATCGAAAACAAACCCGTAGAAATAATCGGCCTGACCTGAACCCAGGTAGGTTCTGTCGTCAGCTTCGATGGTGCCATTGTTATTGACGTCTACGAATCGCACATCACCAATCTGTGCATTTGGTTGTAAGCCGGCATAGGCGTCTACTTCTTCCTGACTACGGAAAATGCCGTCGGTTCTATATCCATAGAAATAGGCAATTTCCCTTCCTGCTTCTGTTCTTGTGGTGAAGCCGAGTTTATCAATAAAACCTCCATCAATGAACGCATCCTGATCTGAATTCAATTTTGTGATTTCATTGTCGATAAAAGTGACGTTGGCGCCCACGTTGAAGTAAAAATCGCCAATGTTGTTACCATAATTCGCAGCAAATTCAAACCCCTTATTGTTCATTGTTCCAATATTGGCGTTCGGTCTGTCTTTTGGAAAATAACCGGGAAGGGCGACCCTCGTGATCATGTCTTTGGTGTCTTTAATAAAATAATCTGCTGTAATACTGAGGTCTCCATCCAGAAAACCCATGTCAGCCCCTAAGTTTAAGGTTTCGATAACTTCCCATCTTAAGTCAGGAGTAGGGATATTTGTTGTTGTGCCCCCCTGATATTGCTCATCGTTAAAAACGTATTGCATGGAATAAGTACCTATGTTAGCAACATCAGACCCTGCCTGAGCACTGGCCTGGTTACCCACACGACCCCAGCCGGCTCTGAACTTTAAGGCTGAGAATAGATTAAGATTTTGAATGAACTCTTCCTGACCTGCTCTCCATGATGTTCCAAAGGAAGGGAACACCCCCCATTTATTCTCACCGGAGAATTTACTGGTACCATCATACCTCACGGTTGCCGTAAGCATATATTTATCATTAAATGAATAGAAGCCCCTGGCGAAAAAAGACTCTGTGCCAAATTGCCCCTGGTAAGCGTTCACTCGTTCATTAAAAGAATTGGCAAGATTTAAATACCGTAAATATTCCGTTTCGGGAACATCAATTCCTGTAGCACTGAACCCTCCGGTTTTGTTGTAATTTGACTCATGACCCAAAGTAGCCATAACCCGATGCACATCATTAAAGGTCTGGTTATAGTTTAATAAATTGATCCAGGTCCAACTGTAAAAGTCTCCCCTTTGTTCGTATAATTGACTTTCCGGCCGATTGAAATTTTCATTCAAATAATAGGCCGGGCTGTAATTCTTATTGTGAATAGCACCGTTGGAGACCTGGTAAGTCGTTGTGAAGTTTAAACCTTCTGTGATGTCAATATCTAACCAAGAGCGAAACATATAGGAATTAACCCTGTTATCTGCGTATTTTAATTGATCTACGACCAGTGCCGGATTGTTGCCAAAGGCCGTCATCATCGGAATGAATTCACCTTCAGAATTCCTTGGGCTATCCAGAGGACTGGCTGTTAATGCTAATGGAATGGGTCCGTTGTAAAGACCTTCCGGGAAGTTGCCGAATTCGTTGCTGAACAAATTGATCTGAATTCCCCCGTTCACATTTTTATTAAAATAGTATTCGGTCTTTGTATTAAAGATGTACTTTTTAAAGGCGGTATTTTCTACAATACCCTCCTCGTCAAAAATAGTTCCGCTCAAGGAATAGATTAACTTCCTGTCGGTATTATTACCACTTGAAATTCCGCCTCTTACGCTTAAATTGTAGTTTTTTTGCTGGCCTTGCCTGAAAATCTCTTTTTGCCAATCTGTTCCTTCCGCGTTTTCTGCGATGGCGAAGTTGATACGACTTTCCAGGTTTGTTGGTAGTGATTGCCCATCATTATCAGCTGCCTCCAGTATTAATTGGCCATGTTGGCTTGCGTTTAATAAATCTACTCTGTTGGGTGTTTCTGCAATACCATAATACGTATTAAAAGAAAATTCCGGCTCTGTAGAGGCCTGGCCACTTTTGGTGGTTACGATAATCACACCGTTAGCTCCTTTATTTCCATAAATAGCGGTAGATGAAGCATCTTTTAATATCTCAATGCTTTCTATGTCTTCGGGTGCCAGGAATTCAATGTCATTTCCCATAGGTACGCCGTCAACAACATATAAAGGGTCTGAATTGTTTGTACTACCCACACCTCTGATCCGGACCTTCATTCCCGCGCCGGGACGGCCGGAGGATTTATTAATAGTAACACCGGCAACCCTTCCCTGTATTGCTTCAACCGGCCTGTTTGAAGCGATTTGTACAAGATCGTCTCCGGATACTGAGGAGACGGCACCTGTCAGGTCACTTTTCTTTGCCGCACCGTATCCGATTACAACGACCTCGTCGAGGCCAACCATATCTGGTTGTAATTCAACGTTTACAACAGAACGGTCTCCAACCTCAATTTCCTTTGTTTTAAAACCGACATAAGAAAAGATCAAGACATTTTGATCTTCAGACATGGTAAGAGAGAAATTTCCATCGAAGTCGGTGGAAGTTCCATTATTAGTTCCCTGAACTACAATGGAGACACCTGGTATCGGCACGTTACTTTTGTCAGTTACGGTACCACTAACCATTTTTTCTTGCGCCAGTAATGTCCAAATTGGCGTAAGTAGTAAGGTGATTAAAATAGAGCGAAAGTGGTTTGTCATAATTATAGGTTTAGTTGTATACTCTATATAATGCCAGAAATCTTGACTAATAAAGCCCAATTTTACCGGCGATTATGTACTAATATTTCAGACTTCTAAATTATGTGCTCCAACCACTTTAATTAAATATTATTACATCGATTGGTAATACTATTTTATCATTATCATTATTTGTTCTGTTAAATAGCTCTTTTCATTTATAGCAATAAAAATTTATATACATTAGAAATCAATAAATTAGAATGTATATATTTGTTAAATCTTTAGTGTTTATTTTAAAGATGTTAATATATCAGATATTTCGGTTAATTTAAAGCATACGGTTTTTACTTAAAATGAATGTACTATTACATCAATCAAAATGAAGGAATTTATCCGATAAAACTTGTTGTAATAGGTTGTTTATCAATTTAATCCTACGATCATAATGGTTATACATAGAGAAATCACCCCTCTTAAAGAAGATGATTGTTTTTTAGTATTCGACAGAAATCGAAACGACTTCACCTTTCCGATTCATTTTCACCCTGAATATGAGATAAACTTTATTCACAATGCCAAGGGAGCGAAGAGAATTGTCGGTGACCATATAGGAGAAATCGACGACTATGAATTGGTGATGATAGGGCCGAATGTATATCACGGATGGGAAAATTTTAATAATGATACCTCCCGTACCTTGCACGAGATCACGATTCAATTTCCCAAAGATTTATTTGATTCTTTTTTTTTAAACAAGAACATATTAAAGCCAATCAAGGAATTGTTTAAAGCCTCCAGGCATGGTATACTGTTTTCGAAGGAAACGATATTAGCTGTAGAATCAAAGTTATACTCGTTAAGTAAAAAGAGCGGTTTTGACAATTTTATCGAATTTCAGTCCCTGCTCTATGACTTGGCGGTTTCCAGGGATAAAAAAACCTTAACGAATTATTCTGTTGGTGATCCAAATGATTTTCACAATAGCGAACGTATTGAAAAAATGTACAGTTTTATCAAAGATAATTACCGGCAAAAGATTAAGGTTGAGGATGCTGCAGACCATATAAATATGACGGAAATCTCCTTTAGTCGGCTGATAAAAAAAAGCACAGGAAAGACCTTTACCGAATTGGTGAATGAGTTCAGGTTGAGATACGCCACCAGAAAGCTTATTGAATCCAATGAAAGCGTTTCTGAAATTTGTTTTGATTGCGGGTTTAACAATATTTCTAATTTCAACCGGAGATTCAAGGAAAAACAGGGCTGTACCCCAACTGAGTTCAGGGCGAATTATATGGGGACCCCAAATATATTTTGATGGTAATCAAACCATATTTATGATGGGGGTAGGGTATTTACTTTCCGATACAGAAATTTGCAAAGATATTTCCCAACAGGTCATCACTGGTGATCTCACCGGTGATCTCTCCGAAGTGATAAAGTGCCTGTCTGATATCGATAGCCAGGAGGTCTCCTGATAGTCCTTCCCCGAGCCCGAACTTCACTTTCTCGATCTCTTGCAGGGCTTTCAGCAGGGCATTGTAATGGCGGCTGTTGGTCACGATGGTTTCGTTGTTCCTGAGGGCCCCTGTATTGACGAATTCCAAAAGGTGAGCGGTAAGCTTTTCAACTCCTTCTCCGGTTTTGGCAGAGAGGAAGAGCACTTGTGGCAGGTCTTTTTTGATCTGCTGCTGCAACCCGGTGTCGATCTGATCGGCCTTATTGGCTACGATGATAAGTTGTTTCTGCGGGTATTTATTTTTGATGCGTTCCAGTTCTGTCGTGATCTGTTTCAGGCTGCGGCCTCCACCGGTTTTGTCAGCCTGAGCCTGTTGGCTATCAGGCTGAGCTTGTCGACCATCGGGCTGAGCTTGTCGAAGCCCTGAACTGTCGAAGAGATAGATCACCACCTGGGCATTCTCGATCTTCTCGAAAGTACGTTTGATCCCGATGCTTTCGACCACGTCCTGGGTTTCCCGTATTCCGGCTGTATCTATAAAACGGAATCCGACACCCCCGATGCTGATCTCGTCTTCGACCGTATCGCGGGTGGTACCGGCGATCTCACTAACAATGGCCCGCTCTTCATTCAGCAAGGCGTTCAATAGGGTGGACTTCCCCACATTAGGTTCTCCGACGATAGCGACGGGAATTCCTTTTTTGATCACGTTTCCGGTGGCGAAGGAATCGATCAGCCGCTTCAGTACATTCTCGATACGTTCGATCAGGTTCATAAAGGCCGTACGGTCGGCAAACTCCACATCCTCTTCAGAGAAATCCAGCTCCAGTTCGATCAGGGAGGCAAAATTCATCAGTTCTTCCCTGAGTTTGGCAATCTCGTTGCTGAACCCTCCGCGCATTTGCTGCATGGCTACCTGGTGCGAGGCTTCGTTGTCGCTGGCAATAAGATCGGCTACGGCTTCAGCCTGGCTCAGGTCCAGCTTTCCATTCAGAAAGGCTCTCAGGGTAAACTCCCCGGCATCGGCCATTCGGCAGCCTTTCCGCAGCATCAGCTGAATGATCTCCTGTTGTATGAAGGGTGAGCCGTGACAGGAGATTTCCACCACATCTTCCCCGGTATATGAATTCGGATTTTTAAATACAGATACCAAAACCTCGTCAAGCGTTTTTTCCCCATCCATTATATGGCCCAGGTGAATGGTATGGGTGGGCTGCTCAGCGAGCTTCTTTCCCCTGACCGAACGGAAACATCCCGATGCGATCGCCAGGGCGTCTTTCCCTGAAAGACGTATAACGGCAATGGCTCCGGCACCTGAAGGCGTGGCAAGGGCGACAATGGTATCCTGAATTTTCATAGGGATTACTTTGCCCCAAAAATACGAATCCTTTGACAACTATTTTTGAAAGAAAAATACTGTTAAAATATTTGCCGTTGGTGAGTTAAACCTTGTTAAAAGTTTTGCTTTCCGCAGGGTAAAACGTAATTTAGAAGAAACTAAATAATTAAAGATGAACTATTTGAATTTAGATAAAGACAAGACAGAGAAAACCGTTTATGAGCTAAATGTACTATTAGCTGATTACCATGTCTACTACCAAAAACTCAGAAATTTTCACTGGAACATCTTCGGGAAGAACTTTTTCGATTTACATGAAAAATTCGAAGAGTTGTATGACGATACCAAACTGAAGATCGACGAGGTGGCAGAACGCATCCTGACCCTTAGAAGTCAGCCGGTCAGCAACCTTTCCAAATATTTGGATCTGTCGAACCTGGAGGAGTCGAGCAGTGACCTTTCTGATACTGAAATGATCGATATTCTTTTGGAAGATCACGGGAAGTTACTGAAACAGATGAGACATATCGTTGAAGTGGCAGATGATGGTAAAGACGAAGGTACCATTGACCTTATCGGTGAATATATCAGAGAATTAGAAAAAACATCCTGGATGCTGGATGCCTGGAGAATGAAGACCTCAGAGGGGTTAAAGAAATCTTCAGTATCCTAATAGTTCCTGATGAAGGAAAGATTACACGAAGCATGGGATAAAATGCTGAAGGAACTGGGTTCATGGCTGGATAAACTGGTCGTGAACCTTCCGAATATTGTACTGGCTTTGCTGGTATTTTCGGCAGCTTTCTTCGTTTCCCGATACATCGACCGCCTGATGATGCGTTTGCTGCGCCGCAGCAGTATGCAGCACAGTATTAAAAGTGTACTTTCACGACTGGTCTCCATAGCCACGATCCTTTTAGGACTTTTCCTGGCGCTGGGGATACTGAATCTCAACAAAGTACTTACCTCACTCCTGGCAGGTGCCGGGGTGGCAGGTCTGGCGGTAGGTCTGGCCCTTCAGGGAACCCTGACCAACAGTTTTTCGGGTATCGTTCTGTCTTTCGTTGACAACCTGACAATAGGAGACTGGGTGGAAACAAACGGGTATACCGGAGAGGTGACCGATATCGATCTTCGCTTTACCACCCTGAAACAGATCGATAATAACATGGTGTCGATCCCGAATAAAATGGTGATCGAAAATCCCATTAAAAATTACTCTCTGACGGCCCAATCAAGAGTGATACTCAATTGTGGAGTACACTATGATTCAGATCTGGAGAAAGTAAGAGACCTGGTGTTGGAAACCATAACGTCGAACTTTGAAGCTGTGGAAAGAAAAACCGATATTATTTTCTTCTACACAGAGTTTGCTGACAGTTCGATCAATTTTGAAACCCGCTTCTGGATTAATTCCACTTCGGGTCTTGAAGTCCTGAAAGCACGAGGTAAAGCGATCATAGCTATTAAGAAAGCCTTCGATGAACACGGAATCACCATTCCGTTCCCTATTCGTACTATCGACTTTACGAACAGGCTTGATGCGAACGTTTCACGCCCCGAAGAACAGTCGGAAGCTGGAAGTGATAAAGGGTAAATGATAAGTGATATGGGATAAAGAAGGAGCAGGTAGCAGGTAGTATCTGATGATTAGTACCCATAGCTGCAGACTTCATCAGCGACAGGCTTTCAATAAAGTTTTTGAAAGCGTCGGGGTAATGAATGAATACGATCAAACCCGTGAAAACAGAATTAAAATTAACCGTAAATAGTAACCTTTAAAAACAGAGATTATGAACGAAGATCAATTAGAAGGAAAATGGAAACAAATCAAAGGTGAGTTTAAACAGAAATACGGTAAGCTGACCGACGATGATGTTACCTATGCAGAAGGTCAATTTGACGAAATGATGGGTAAGCTTCAGGAAAAGACAGGGAAGACCCGTGAAGAGATCAAACGTGAAATTGAGAATTGGTAATTGAATTAATTTTCAAAATGATGAACGACTCCTGGCAAAACCGGGGGTCGTTTTTTTTGCTAAGGAGCTAAGGAGCTAAGGAGCTAAGGAGCTAAGGAGCTAAGGAGCGAATGGGCAAATAGGTAAACAGGTAAATAGGTAAGTAGGTAGGTGGGTAGGTGGGTAGGTATAGCCTGGCATACTTTAACCCTCATCATCCCATACCTCCATACCTTCATAACTCCATAACCCAAATGAGAGCCTTAATCCCGAATCAAAAGATTGCTTCATCTTGCTGAGCAAGATTCGCAAATACGGTATATTTCCGGCGAAGGAGTTAAGGAGCAAAGAAGCGAAGCCGGATATTACCTAACCCTAAGTCTATCTTAGATATATAATTCAGTTTAATTCTCCTCGGAGTGTTTGGGGTTCTATGGTGATGCCTACATTTATAATCTACAATCTACAATCTACAATCCACAATCTACAATCCCCAATCTATCATAACTCCATACCTTCATACCCACATAACCCCATAACCAATTAAAGGTCGTAAAGCCTTCTTTAATTATTCACCAGGGGTATACCAAATCGGAGATGAATAAACCCTTTCCTGTATGGTTGCCGGATGGTTCGTTTCCTTTACATCGATACCCAGTTCGATAGCGTCCAAAAGAGAGTATCTTGGTGTTGGAATTTCAAGCACCCTGACATAATAAAAGGCATGTTGTTCTGCATCGAAGTCCGGATCTGTCCACATTGTGGTTAGCTCGGCATCTCCAATGCTGTTGGTATATTTTCCGGTTTCCAGATCAACCGTATTTCCAACGGGCTGGCTTCCGTCAGTTCGATCACCTGATAAAGCGACATCATAGACCTTTTCCTGAGAATTGCCGTTTTGATCAACCCATCCCTTAATAACTTGTATTCTGTCAAGATTTGCTCCGTCAGGATCTTTCATGGCGGCGATCATAAATCCGGGTGCTTTATCATCTTCGTTCATCAAGTCGCCCCCCATAGGGACGCCCTTCTCATAACCTTTCTCAACCATGTTATCACTGCTGATATCTGCCTCGGTAAAATTAAACCCTCCGAAAAACCGCAGTGTTATTCTTGGTCCGGTGGTGGCATATACCTCCTTCCTTTTGAAGGCATCTGCCAGGCTTTGTCGCGTATTGGATTCTGCCCAGACACCTACCCATCCAGCAGCTCCCATATCCCAGCCCTTTGAAGATCCGATCCCGGTAGGATGAGAGCGTTGTTCCGGTTTGGCATCGTGCTGTCCCTTTCCTGCAAAATTGCTTTCTTCGATCGCAGACATTCCGGTATGGGAATCACTGCTACCGATAAGACCCATCTTATATGGGTTAGAACCCAACTGGGTTTTTAATTCCAGACCGCGCATTAAACCCGTTCTTACATAATCAGCAAGTGTTGGATCAGGCCTGGTGCCATCTGGCGTAAGAGCAAAATCATAGGTTTCAAAATCTGCGAACTCATCGTTAGGAGATAATGCCGGATGGGTTTCTGAATCTCCTTTGATCTGGGTAATCTCAACTGCCGGCTCCCATTTCATTCTTTTCTTCGCATAGGCTTCATCAACCGGCTCACCGTTCAAACGGATTTCCGGAAACATAAGTCCCAAACTAATATTAGGATTGTGAGGAATGGCAACAAATTCTGCTCCGGTACGTGTACTGGTTTCATCCAGCCAAGTCCATAAATCTTCCGGATCATCACTATCTAAAGCACTGTATGGTATAAATTGCTTTGCTACCTCTGACCCCTGAGGCATAAATACAATGCGATGCAGGTTGGCAGCATTTCTGTTGGAGCTCCATTCCCAACCGATAAGGGCGGTGAATTTTCCGGGTTCATTAAATTTTTCAGCTGCTTCGATATTTTCCATCCACGCATCAGTTACTTTCTCCCCGCCAAAATCCCGGATTAAATCCTCACTGGTCAGACCGGCGACATTCTCCTGGTCAAAGGCCGCGAAGTTTAATATGTCATAGAGCTCCTGCATACCTTCTTCCTTCGGTTGCGGAGAGATCTCGAGGAATTTCCTTCCCGTCTTGGTATCAGCAATGCCTGGTGTATTTTGATACATCAGAGCGATGGATCCCAATAACTCAGCATGATCAGCTATGACAATAAAATCGAGTGGCTTAGAAAGTTGCCAGGTTTCTCCTGTGGTCGGACTGGTTACTTCTTCTCCCCGGGCGAAACGATAGGCGATCTCCGGGGTGGAGTTGGGCGTCCCAAACAAGTAGACGTCGAAAGAATTTCCGGTATGTTGATGGGTGTCTCCCCAGTAGACCTCTTTTAAGGGATTGCTGGCAATAGCTACAGAATCTTCAGCAGATGCGGTTGAATCTGAGGTTTCTGAATTTGATGTGTCGGTTTTACAGGAAAAAGAAAAAATCAGGGCAAGAATCAAAAAGGTGATATTTCTTAGCATTTTATTTAGTTTTAAGCTTTTAAATTACTGAAATTCAGGTAAATAAAATTATTTATGTGCTGAATTAAATCTTCTCGGGATGACGGGGCTGATAATAGTATCGTCCTTATTTATAAAGTTCCCTTCCTGAACTCCTTCACCTCATACCCAGGCAGGGGAGGTAAAGAGGTAAGCAGGTAAGCAGGTAAGCAGGTAGAGGCGGGTAGGTATAGCCTGACATACTCTAATCCTCATCATCCCATACCTTCATACCTCCATAACCCAAATGAGAGCTTACTTCCGAATCAAAAGATTGCTTCATCTTGCGGGGCAAGATTCGCAAAGACGATATATTTCCGGCAAAGGAGCTAAGGAGCTAAGGAGCTAAGGAGTTAAGGAGCTAAGGAGTTAAGGAGCTAAGGAGTTAAGGAGCTAAGGAGCTAAGGAGCAAGGAAGCTGAGAAGGATCTTACCTGACCCTAACTCTTCTTCGATATTTAATTCATTTTAATTCTCCTCGGAGTGTTTGGGGCTCTATAGTGATGCCTACATTTACAATCCACAATCCACAATCCACAATCCACAATCCACAATCTACAATCTACAATCTACAATCTATCATACCCCCATACCCCCATACCTCCATACCTTCATAACCCAAATGAGAGCCTTAATCCCGAATCAAAAGATTGCTTTATCTTGCTCAGCAAGATTCGCAAAGACGATATATTTCCGGTAAAGGGGTTAAGGAGCTAAGGAGCTAAGGAGCAAAGAAGCTGAGAAGAATCTTACCTGACCCTAAGTCTTCTTCGATATTTAATTCATTTTAATTCCCCTAGGAGTGTTTGGGGCTCAATGGTGATGCTTACATTTACAATCCACAATCCACAATCCACAATCCACAATCTACAATCCACAATCTACAATCTATCATAACTCCATACCCCCATACCCCCATACCCCCATACCCTCATACCCCATGTAACATTTTCAATACAATTGCGTCATATCAATAACCACAACTATAAAATCACATGATGAGAGAAGACAGACAATTACTGATGTTTACCCATTTGAGTCAGTTGCTGGACCTGGTCACCGGTTTTGGCGGACTGATCGTACCGCTGATACTCTGGCTGACCAATAAAGACAAGGTGCTGCAAATGGATGAGCATGGAAAGACCATAGTAAATTTTCAGATCAGTATGCTGATCTATACGCTGATAAGCATTCCTTTGATATTGTTATTGGGGGTGGGCATCTTATTTCTGATCGCCATCGGGATACTGGTATTCATCTTTCCGATAGTGAACGCCATCAAGGCTACCAATGGGGAAGAACCTTATTACCCGCTTACCATACGATTTATAGCCTGATAGATACTAAAAAAGAATAACCCCGCCTTAAATTAACACTTAAAACGGGGTTACCTTGTAATATTTTATCAGGGTCTTAGCTGTTGAGCATAACCGGCATCACCAGCATGGTGATCTGCTCGCCTTCATCAAGTCCGTCGGCAGGAGTCAAAATCCCTGCACGGTTTGGCAGACTCATTTCGAGGGTGATGTTATCAGAAGACAGGTTATTCAGCATCTCCATCAGGAAACGGGAATTAAAACCGATCTGTATATCATCTCCCTGGTAGTCACAGGTGAGCCTTTCTTCTGCCTTATTGCTGTAATCGAGGTCTTCTGCAGAGATATTCAATTCTGCACCGGCGATTTTCAGTCGGATCTGGTGAGTGGTCTTATTCGAGAAAATAGACACCCTTCGTACCGATCCCAGTAACTGGGTGCGGTCGATATTGAGTTTGTTCGGATTCTCTTTCGGAATGACTGCCTCATAATTCGGATACTTTCCGTCGATCAGGCGACATACCAGCTCCACATTGTCAAAGGTGAACTTGGCATTGCTCTCATTGTATTCGATGGTGACATCGCTTTCATTCCCGGCCAGTATACCTTTAAGCAAATTGAGTGGTTTCTTGGGCATGATGAATTCAGCCACTTCAGAAGCACTTACGTCAGCTCTCTGATATTTTACCAGTTTATGAGCATCGGTAGCCACAAATGTCAGGTTCTCGGGAGAGAACTGAAAGAATACCCCGCTCATAACCGGACGAAGATCATCGTTACCTGAAGCAAAGATAGTCTTGCTGATGGCCGTAGCCAGAATATCACCCATAATGGTGGTGGAACTCGGATCAGCCAGTTCAATGGCGTTAGGGAATTCAGCCCCGTCTGCATAAGCGAGGGCATATTTTCCGTAATTCGAGCTGATCTCAACCGTATTGTTGTCTTCCACGACAAAGGTCAGTGGTTGTTCCGGGAAGGTCTTCAGCGTATCCAGCAATAGTTTGGCCGGTACAGCAATGCTTCCTTCAGATTCAGACTCAACCTCCAGCACTGAGCTCATGGTGGTTTCCAGGTCAGAAGCCGATACGGTCAGTTTGGATTGATTTAACTCGAACAGGAAATTATCTAAAATAGGGAGGGTGTTGCTGTTGTTGATAACCCCGCCCAGTACTTGTAGTTGCTTTAATAAATAAGAACTTGAAACAATAAACTTCATCAATATTGAAATTTTTCTATCATCTACAAAGATATCCTAATTGATATTTTTACAGAAAATAACTTATGAACATTTATGCAGTGTATTTTCTCTTTTTCAGCAGGCTGAAAATCCATCCGAACAGCAGGATCACTGCTATGGGAAGGCCTATGTTTACTAATTGCCAGCGACTTCGTTCAGCTACCGCACGCTGACGGTCCAGAAATGCAAGCTCCACTTCCTTGGAACGAATGTTAATAAGTCCGTTGTCGTCAAGCAGGTAATTAACGCTGTTCATCAGAAATTCCTTGTTTCCGTAGAAATTATTGGTCCACTTATCATACCCCAATTCCAGTGGCTGCCCGTTTTGTAAGTCATTCCTGATAATATCTCCGTCGGCCACAACGATTAGGCGGGTATCAATACCTTCTTTCTTAAAATCTTTTAGTTCAAATGGCAAAACCCTGTTCTGATAGGTAGAGGTAAGGGATCCTTCCAGTAAAACGGCCAATGGTTGATTCCCTTCATTAAAGGTCTCGCGGTCGGGTTGCCGGTTCACGATATCGAGCTCGATCTCGGTTGGGGTTCCGATGGTTTTCGACAGGGGAGAAGACTGCAGTAATACGGTCTTTTGAATGCCGTTATCAAGGGTGTCGATAGGGTTGGCAAAGCGCAGTCGTACCCCTTCTGTATTATTGTTTATCGGATGATTGTTCTTAGAGAGTACCATTGGGGCATAGATCCACGGTGCCGGGTTGTATTGCGCATTTCTGCCTTCTCCCGTGGCCAGGACGATCTGGGTAAAGTAGAGGTCGGCAATCAGCTCCGGGTTGATACGCAGCCCATAGCGAAAGAACATATCGTTCAGATTCAGGTCTCTGGCGAGAGCCAGTGAGCGCCCCTGATTGGAAAACAGGCTGTCGAGTTCCATATTCACCTGGTCGATAAGCCAAAGCGATTTACCACCGTTCATGGTATACTGATCAAGCACGAACTTTTCTTCCTCCGAAAAACGCTCTGTGGGTTTGGCGATCAGTGCCATATCAAAACGTCTGAGTTGCTCCAGGGTTCCTTCCGGATTATTTGCTACCGAATCCAGCGTGAAAGGAGCTATCTGGTAATATTCCTGCAGGTTTCTCAGGAAGTCGGCCATGAGAATATCATCCATCTCCCCGTTGCCCTTGAGCACAGCTATCTTCTTTTTGTTTTCAACAGACAGTTTTTTAAAAGCATCGGCAAATACATATTCCAGTTGTTGCACCGAACTGTTTACCCGTTCCTCGGTAGAGGCCCCGAGCTTATTTTTCAACAGGGGAATACGAACTGTTCGGTTACCCTGGTTGGCGATCGCCCAAGGGAAGACCAGTTCCTGAGATACCCTGTTCCCGTCTTCAATAGTGACCGAGGCAGGTGTCAGGCCCAGTTGCTGCAGAGCTTCTACTGTATTATTCTGGTTTTCATCTTCCTCCAGGGGGTCGATGAAGTTGTGTTTCACATGATCGTTCGCTGCGGCATATTCCTTAAGTATCTGTCTTGTTTCACTGCGAAGTCTTCTGAACTCAGAAGGCAGATCTCCATCGAGAAATACATCGATGATCACGGGTTGATCCAGGTTTTCCGCTGTCTGAACAGCGGCCTCGCTCAGGGTAAAACGATCGTTCTCTGTAAAATCGATCCGGTAGGAAAACAGATTGGCAGCCCAGGTGATAAGGCCGGTCACAATCAGGGCTGAAAGTATTTTTATCCAGGTATGCTGCGGGCTTCGTTTCATGATCTATCGGGCTAGCTTTAATTGGGTTAGATAAAGGAACAAACCGGTTATTCCTGCAAAATATACCAGGTCAGAAAGGTACAAGACACCACGACTTAAACTGTCATAATGAAATTTAAGGCTCAGAAATTCTACCGGTGTCAATAAAGTACTGAGATCTGCCAGTCCGTCGAATCCGAAATAAAAAGCAAAACAGAGCAGTACTGCCGCGATAAAGGCAATGATCTGATTATCGGTCAGGGCAGAGGTGAAGATTCCTATAGCGGTGTAAGCAGCGGCCAGTAACAGCAAGCCCAGGTAAGATCCTACAACGGCTCCCATATCCAGGTTTCCCGGTGGATTCCCCAGGGAAGATACCGAATAGACGTAAAGGAAAGTGGGAATGATAGCGATAATCACCAGCAAAAGGGACCCGGTGAATTTTTCCATCACCACCCGGAAGGTTCCGATGGGTTTGGTGAGTAATAATTCCATGGTGCCCATTTTGATTTCTTCGGAAAGACTCTTCATGGTGATAGCCGGAACCAGGAATAGTAATATAAGGGGTGCCAGCTGAAAAAACGGACTCAGATCGGCAAAGCCATTGTCTATAATATTGTAAGGCCCTTTAAAGACCCAAAGGAAGAGTCCGTTCAGCAGCAAAAAGATCCCGATGACGAGGTAAGCCATGGGGCTGCTGAAAAAACTGCTGATCTCTCGTTTAACTATTGGTAACATATTGTGCTGTTTAGGGTAGTGATTCGATATTCTCAAGGCTCCAAGCGAGGGGCTTGCGATCGAACCAGGTTTTAGTAAGCCCCCAGATTTCTTTAAAAACTTCTGAATGCCGGTAGGTGTTCAGAGCCTCTTCGTCTTCCCACTTGCTGTAAGTGAAATAACAGTTAGGCTCTCTTTTGTCCCGGTAGAGCTCCAGGTGGTGACAGCCGGGAAAATTCCGGATCACCTTTTTATTACGATTAAAATTCTCAAGGAAATCGTCGAGATGTTCTTCTTTAAATCCCATTTTTACAATTCTGGTCAGCATTACAGAAAGTTTACATTTATGGTGTCCCTGTAAGATAACCCCAGGAGGCTGGAGGCTCCTCCCACGGTTTCCAGGTTACTTTTATAGATGGCGATCTCGAGAAGTCCTGACGAATTGAAAATCGCCAGTTTCTTTCCATCATCATCCCGTTTCGATTTTTCGATATTGAAATTTATGGCGTCGCTGTACTTGTCATATATGGCAGTAAACCGATGATTTCTGGCTTGTACTTCAAAGGCACGCCCCTTGCGGTATTTATTGAAAAAGTTACGGCTTATATTGGTGATCACGTTCCCGTAATTATCGATATAGATCACATTACCTGAAATCTGGGTTTCTCTGGTATTGGCGGTAGGCTTCAGACCGGTCATGCTTTTAAGACGATCGAGGGGTTTGCCGATCACTTCGAGGGTTCCTCCGCGGGTAATGTGGGCAGCGACCTTCACAAATACGTCTAACACGGGAAAGACACTTTCGATTCGATCATGAATATTGATCTCTACCATTTTTTCAGGCTTGATCTCTTCCGCCAGGAATGAAATGATACCGTTATCGGCGCCAATAAAGTGACGACCATCGATGGTTACGGCTATATGCCGGTTCTCCGGGGTGAGTTCAGAATCAACCCCGATAATGTGAATACTTCCTTCGGGAAAACTCTTGTAGGCATTTTTGAGAATGTAGGCGGCCTCGGCTATATTGAAAGGGCTCACCTTATGTGAAATGTCAATGACAATCGCGTTTTCGATCTCGCTGTAAATCACGCCTTTGATGGCTCCTACAAAATGATCACGATCGCCAAAATCTGTAGTCAGCGTAATTATTGCCATTGATAAATTGTTGATGTTTTTTTAATTTATTAAAATGTTTTTTTGCTTAAGTTTGTTGAAAGGCGCTCCTGATTTATCAGGTTCCTGCCTGACACAAACCTAATAAAAAGAATACTATATTCTCTTTAGTGAGGTGATTTTTTATACCGCTGAATACTGACCCTCTAAAACCAAAAGCTTTTGAACGAAATCATAGTCGAACTTACCGAGATCAGCCCGAAGGATTTCTTCGGTGCCCAGAATATCAACATCGATCTGCTGAAGAAGTATTTTCCCAAGCTTAAGATCGTAGCCCGTGGTAATAAAATAAAGGCCTACGGAGATGAAGAGATGCTTGAAGAATTCGACAAACGTCTGGACATGCTTGTGACGCACTTTGGAAAATACAACAAGTTGGATGAGCATACCATAGAGCGTATACTTTCCAGTGACAGCCGCCGTGATTACGAAGAGAACAGCCCCAGCGGTGAGATCCTGGTACATGGCGTTAGCGGGAGGCTGATCAAGGCACAGACAGCGAACCAGCAAAAACTGGTTGACCTGATGCGCAAGAACGATATGGTCTTTGCCATCGGTCCGGCAGGTACGGGTAAAACCTATACCGGGGTGGCCCTGGCAGTAAAGGCGCTCAAAGAAAAACAGGTGCGCAGAATAATACTCACCAGGCCTGCTGTGGAAGCGGGTGAAAATCTCGGGTTTCTACCCGGTGATCTGAAAGAAAAGCTCGATCCATACATGCAGCCGTTGTACGACGCCTTGCGCGATATGATTCCGGCAGAGAAACTGGCAAATTACATCGAGAACGGAATTATTCAGATCGCTCCCATGGCCTTCATGAGAGGTCGTACCCTTGATAACGCCTTCGTTATTCTCGACGAGGCGCAGAATACCACTCATGCCCAGATGAAAATGTTCTTAACCCGTATGGGGAAGAACGCGAAGTTCATGATCACCGGTGATCCGGGACAGATCGATCTGCCGAGAAGGGTTATAAGCGGTCTCAAAGAAGCGATACTCGTATTGAAAGATGTACCCGGTATCGGGATACTGTATCTCGATGATAAAGATGTGATTCGACACCGACTCGTTAAAGAGATCATCTCTGCCTACAAGGAGATTGAGCATAATAACACCTGATTATTATTCCGGGGGGTATGAAGTGGTTTAAGGGAAACAACCCATATTTGTGGCTGGCAGTTTTACTCAGCCTGTATACCCTGTTTGATTATTTCGAGCATACAAACCGACCGGGTTCCTTATTTGCAGCCCATCCCATGCAGTGGCTGATGTTCACCTTTACGTCGCTACTCGTTCTGCTTTTCGTGATGATCGGGCTCAGCCAGGTGTTAAAAAGATTCATTAAAGGTTACGCACCCTTATGTGAATTGGCCGGGTTGTTGGGAGCGATACTTATTCACATTTGGGTAAGTGGTCCGTTACTGAATATGATCTTCTGGCCTCATGCCGAACTGAACTTCCGTTTTAACTCCCTTTCAGTGCTGGTCTTTTCAGGGGCTTTTCTGTTGTACAGGCTTGTTATTTACAAAGGAATCAGGCTGGCTGCCGGAAGATTCAAAAAGTAGTGTGAGTTCAAGAATAAATCTATCTTTGTGCGACAAATATCCACCTTATGAGTTCTATGAAGAATACCATCATTTCAACCGATTTTAGTTTTCCGGGACAGAAAGATGTCTATAAAGGCAAGGTTCGGGAAGTATATACCCTTAAAGACGACAGGCTTTTAATGATCGCCACCGACCGACTTTCGGCTTTTGATGTGATCATGCCTAAAGGAATACCTTACAAGGGGCAGATTCTGAACCAGATCGCTACCAAAATGATGAAGGCCACAGAAGATATAGTACCCAACTGGCTGGAAGCCACTCCTGATCCTAATGTAGCGGTAGGAGAGAAGTGCGATCCTTTTAAGGTGGAAATGGTGATCAGGGGATATCTCTCTGGTCATGCTGCCAGAGAGTATAAGGCTGGAAAGAGAATGCTTTGTGGTGTACCAATGCCTGAAGGAATGAAGGAGAATGATAAATTCCCCGAGCCGATCATCACCCCGGCAACCAAAGCCGACAAGGGTGATCATGATGAGGATATTTCCAGGGAAGAGATACTTGAAAGAGGAATCGTTTCTGAGGAAGACTATAAGGTTCTTGAAAAATATACCCGCGCACTATTCGAAAGAGGAACTGAGATAGCTGCTGAAAGAGGATTGATCCTGGTAGATACCAAATACGAATTCGGGAAGACCCGTGACGGGAAGATCGTGCTAATCGATGAGATTCATACACCTGATTCATCGCGTTATTTTTACGCTGACGGATATGAGGAAAGACAGAGCAGGGGAGAAGCCCAAAAGCAATTGTCAAAGGAATTCGTAAGGCAGTGGCTTATAAGTCATGGATTCCAGGGGAAGGACGGGCAGGAAATCCCTGAGATGAGCGATGAATATATCGAAACCGTTTCAGACAGGTATATCGAGCTCTATGAAAGTATCACGGGAGAGACTTTTATAAAAGCCGATGTATCAGACATTAAAAGTCGTATTGAGCAGAATGTGATGCGATACCTACAGGAATAATTTCTCCTGATTATTCATAAAATTTCATTAAAAGCCCTGTTTTTACAGGGCTTTGTTGTTAAATACACAATTTTCCTTAATATTGTTAGAAGATTATCAAATCGTTTTTCACCATTGAGAGAAATGAGACTGATAATTATTTTTTTGTCCTTAAATCACAATAGATAAACCATTCATTACAATTTTTCATGAGTAACTACCACATCAAAAACTTAGAGGAATATTACCAGATCTACCGTAAATCGACCAGGGATCCCGAAAACTTTTGGTCTGAAGTCGCAGAAGAGCATTTTCTTTGGCGCCGTAAGTGGGACCAGGTATTGCAATGGGATTTCGAAAAACCTGAAGTAAAATGGTTTGAAGGAGCCAAACTTAATATCACTGAGAACTGTATCGACCGTCACCTGCTCACCAAGGGCGATAAGACCGCCATACTCTGGGAACCCAATGATCCTGCAGAAGACGCACAACATATTTCCTACCAGGAACTTTATCAGCGGGTGAACCGTTTTGCCAATGTATTGAAATCTAAGGGCATTAAAATGGGAGATAGGGTATGCATCTACCTGCCCATGATACCTGAGCTCGCCATCTCTGTATTGGCCTGTGCCCGGATCGGCGCTATTCATTCGGTGGTTTTTGCCGGTTTCTCTTCAACAGCCCTGTCGACCCGTATCAATGATGCCAGCTGTAAAATGGTGATTACCTCAGACGGATCTTACAGGGGAAGCAAAACCATCGACCTTAAAGGTATCGTGGATGAAGCTCTTGAAAAGTGTGAATGTGTTGAGTCTGTACTGGTGGCCAAAAGGATCAATTCTGATATCGATATGAAGGAAGGTCGCGACCATTGGTTGCAGCCATTACTTGATAAAGCCGATGACCAGTGCCAGCCCGAGGTAATGGATGCTGAAGACCCCCTGTTTATTCTCTATACTTCAGGTTCGACTGGAACACCGAAAGGAATGCTCCATACCTGCGGGGGATATATGGTTTATACAGCTTATACCTTTAAGAATATATTTCAGTACAAGGACCAGGAGGTATACTGGTGTACCGCCGATATCGGCTGGATCACCGGCCATAGTTATATCGTGTACGGTCCGCTTGCCAACGGGGCCACCACCCTGATGTTTGAGGGGGTTCCATCTTACCCTGACTTCGGCAGGTTCTGGGAAATTGTTGAAAAACATAAAGTTAATCAGTTCTATACCGCGCCGACTGCTATCAGGGCCCTTGCAAAGGAAAAACTTGACTATGTCAATAAATATGACCTTTCATCTTTAAAGGTGTTGGGAACCGTAGGGGAGCCTATAAACGAAGAGGCATGGCACTGGTATAATGATAATGTAGGCAAGGGCCAGGCTCCCATAGTAGATACCTGGTGGCAAACCGAAACAGGAGGGATCATGATCTCACCCATCCCGTACGCCACTCCTACCATACCTACTTATGCTACTTTGCCCTTACCCGGGGTGCAACTGGCTCTTATGGATGAGAAAGGGGAAGAGATTAAGGGGAACCTTGTGAGTGGTCGTCTTTGTGTGAAATTCCCGTGGCCCTCTATGGCTCGTACTATCTGGGGTAACCACGAGCGTTACCGCGACACCTATTTCTCGGCATTTAAAGGGAAATATTTTACGGGAGATGGTGCCATGCGTGATGCCGTTGGCTATTATCGTATCACCGGCCGGGTAGACGATGTGGTTATCGTTTCAGGCCATAACCTGGGTACTGCACCGATCGAGGATGCCATCAATGAGCACCCTGCAGTGGCAGAATCTGCCATTGTCGGATTTCCTCATGAGGTAAAAGGCAATGCGCTGTACGGCTTTATTATCCTGAAGGAAGTAGGAGAGACACGTGACAGGGCGAATCTCAGGAAAGAGATCAATCAGCAGATCACGGAACACATCGGACCGATAGCAAAACTCGATAAGATTCAGTTCGTGCCGGGGCTGCCGAAAACCAGGAGTGGAAAGATCATGAGACGTATTCTGAGAAAGATCGCCTCAGATGATACTTCAAATCTGGGTGATATCAGTACCCTGTTGAATCCTGAGGTTGTTCGGCAGATCATGGATGAAAAAATCGATTAACAATAATTTGTTTGGAATGGAATAAGCCCGGGTCACCGGGCTTATTTTTTTAAAGCCGCATCAGGTCGTATAATTTCAGGGAGCCGTTTCGCCCCAGTCTGCCGATGATCTTCATAAAGGCGATAGCAGTGATCATGGCATCTCCTGCTGCCGTATGCCGGTCTTTTACTGAAATATCCAGATTCTCAGCGATCTCATCAAGGGTGTAATTTCTTTGAGTATTGATAAGATTGGAGGTGATTCTTGTTGCCCGGTAGAGGTTAACGGTATCGAGCACCTTGTTTTTCAGCTGGGGAAGATCCAGCCGCTTGAGTATTTCGTTCATCATGCGAATATCAAATTGGGCATGATGTGCAACCAGTACGGCATTTCCAATATATTCAAGGAATATTTTAACCGCTTCCTCTTCAGAATTTAAGGTGACTTTCTCACTCCTTATAATACCGTGAATTTCCACTGTTTCAGGGTTGAAGCGTTGCTGTTTCACATAGATTTCCAGGGAATCTGAAATATGAATTTCCTGTCTTTTCACAGTGACAGCCCCAATAGAAAGAATGCGGTCTTTCTTGAAATCAAAACCTGTTGTTTCGGTATCGAAAACCACGAACCGGATGTCTGAGACATATTTGGGCTGCTTTTCCCGGAAGGTTGCTTCGTAGGTCTTCCAGTATTCAGGATAGTTCTTTTTGCTTTTAAAAAGATCGATCATATCAGGTTGGTGATTTTGAACCGAAGTTTGATAAGTTCCTGTACTTCCCTCAGGCTTTTAAAGCATCGTTTCAGTTTGATCTTTTCTTCCTTATTCAGGGTTTCGAGTTCGATGAATCTCCCGCTGTCATTATGAAGCAAACCCTGCTTGGCCCTGAACTTTTGCAAGGCCTTCGAAGCGTAGGAACAGGAAAGATAAAGCTCTTTGTTCTGAGGTTCCAGTTCGGCCAGCTTCTCGAAGCGGTCGGCCGTGTTGTTGATGTTCTTAACCCAATGTTGCAGCAGCAATAACCTGCCTGCATCGGTAATAGGCATGATCGCCCGTTTTTTAAGATCGAAGAAGTCTTTGTGTTCTCCGTTGGATTCGACCAGAAACTGCCTGAAAAATCCAAGAGGAGGAGGGTTCTGCAGTGCCGTCATGGCCATGGTGTTAAGAAACGGGTGACTCTCATTGCTCAGTTTAAGTATATGGTCTGAAAGCTCATTGACCAGTCTTACATCACCATAGGTGATATCGTAATCAAAAAAGATGGAGCAGAGCAGGATCTCGTCTGTGCCGGGGTTACTGATCCATTCGGTAAACTGTTCTTTCCATTCATCAAGACTCAGGCACCAGCGTTCGTTCTTAGCCATCATTTCTGCCGGGCAGTAATCAAAGCCAATCTTTTTAAGGTCTTTGTTGATCTTTCCTGCCAGATCCAGAAAATATTGACGTACCCGGGGCAGGTCCTTTTCATTCTGGTTGGCGAAAATAATGGCATTATCCTGATCGGTGGTCAGAATTTGTTCCTTCCGCCCCTGGCTTCCCAGTGACAGCCAGGCAAAATCACAGGGCGGGGGTGTGGTCTTTTCAAGTCTTCTTTCGATCACTCTTTTGATGGTGGCGTCATTGAGTTCGAACATCACCTTCGAAATATGTGTCATGGGAATATTATGATCCAGGTAACCCTGCAGCAGATGAGTTATGCGATGACGTATCTTTTTAAGGTCTTTGGTTCTCCCTGCGCGCTTGATGGTTTTTATCAGGGCAGTCGGGTTGTTTCCCTGGCTTACGATCACATCGTGTTCGGTCACCATTCCGATAACCCTGGTGTTTGGCGTGCCGTCTTCAGTGATACACAGGTGGCTTATACCGTGTTTGATCATGGTTACCTGTGCCTGAGCAATGGTAAGGCCTTCAGGATAGCATATCACCGGAGAGGTCATGATCTCAGAGACCGGTTGATCGGGTGAAAACCGGTCATGAGCAATGGCTTGTCTCAAATCTTTGTCGGTGAGAATTCCCTTTGGAATATCCTCGAGGGTAACCACGACCGATCCGATATGGTGTTGGGTCATGAGGCCGGCAGCCTTACTTACTTGTGTATCGGGAGAACAGCTGATCACATGTTTGGTGATTCCGACCGGCTGAAGTTCAAAAATGGCCAGAGAATCTTCTGCCTTGGGTAAATCTCCGATGAGTTTTCCTTTGTGCTCATGCGAATACGGATTTCTGGTATTTGAGGCGAAACTCTCCAGCAGGAACTGCCCCACCTGTTTATTTTCAAGTACCAGAGGCTTGAAATCAGCAACTGAGATCCCGTAGAGTATGGTTTCTTCGGCCGTGATGGCACTGATCTGATAAGACTCATTGGCAAAAACAGGCCTGAGTCCGAATATATCACCTTCATCACATTTATCGAGTACTTTTTGGCGGTCGTCTTCCTTTTTGGTGATGTTTACCGCTCCCTTATGTACGATATAGAACAGCTCATGCCCGTCATCACCTTCTTCAAAAATGGTCACGTCTTTCTCCTTATATAATACGACTGCCCCGGCGGCTATGGCATTGAGGTCTTCCGGTTTCAGAAAACGGAAAGGAGGGTAGCGTTTCAAAAAATCGGCTATCCTGGCAGATATAGTGTTCTTCATAATACTAAGGTATGAATTTCGCTGATTGGAGCTCAGGGGTTTAATTCTTTCGCCAATAACTCCAGGTAGGTTTGTGAGAGAGGCACCAGGGAATGGTCTTGCGCATTTTTTTGCATTTCCAGGTAAGCTGAAAGAGGAAGGAAGCGAACATCGGTCACCTCTTCACTTTGGAGGGTAAGGGTTTGAAGGCTGTCGTTAAAAAGACAACGATAGACATGATGAAATTCGCGGTCATGAAATTGCTCATGGTGCTTCACATCAGACCGTATCATTCCTATTTTTTGAAGGTTTTTTCCCGAAAGGTTCAGGCCAATCTCTTCTTGTACTTCCCGAACGGCGGCCTCAACGGGATCTTCACCTGCACTGATATGTCCCGCAACTGATACATCCCAGAGATTCGGATAGGCGATCTTGTCCGGATGACGTTTTTGAAGCAGAATTTCCTGCTTGTCGTTGCAGACCCAGATATGTACGGTGGGATGAAAAAGTCCCAGGTGGTGTGCCTGGGACTTTAGCATCACTTCTCCGGTGTGATTGCCGTATTGATCGAGTATGTCTACGAATTCAGGCATTAGTCAAAATAGCTGAAGCTCATTTTAGGGTCGATCTTTTGCAGGGTTTCGTAAATAAGCCTGATCACGTTTTCAACATCATCGCGATGCACGGTTTCGACAGTGGTGTGCATGTATCGCAGGGGAAGAGATATAAGTGCCGATGCCACCCCTCCGTTACTGTAGGCAAATGCGTCGGTATCGGTACCTGTCATTCGGGATGCAGCCATTCGCTGAAACGGAATTTCTTTCTGCTCAGCCGTATCGAGTATCAATTCGCGAAGTCTATTCTGTACAGCAGGAGCGTAGGAAATTACGGGACCTTTTCCGATCTCGGTATGTCCTTGTTTTTTCTTTTCGATCATAGGAGTGGTAGTGTCATGACAAACGTCGGTCACTATTGCCACATTGGGTTTGATCGTCTGGGTGATCATTTCGGCACCACGCAGCCCGATCTCTTCCTGAACTGAATTGGTGATATACAACCCGAAGGGCAGCTTCACTTTGTTCTCATGCAACAGGCGGGCTACTTCAGCGATCATGAAACCACCGGCGCGGTTATCTATCGCACGGCAAACAAATTTGTCATTATTGAGAATAAAGAACTCATCGGGGTATGTGATCACGCATCCGACGTGAACTCCCATTTTCTCCACTTCCTCTTTATCCTTGGCCCCGATATCGATAAAGATATTGTCGGGTTTGGGGGCGTCTTCTTCCTGCTTATCGCGGGTATGAATGGCGGGCCATCCGAAAACTCCTTTGACGATGCCATTCTTGGTGTGAATGTTTACCACTTTGGATGGAGCTACCTGGTGATCGCTTCCTCCGTTTCTGATCACGTAGATCAGCCCGTTATCGGTAATATAATTCACATACCAGGAGATCTCATCAGAATGCCCTTCGATAACCACCTTAAAAGGAGCGTCAGGATTGATGACACCTACGGCCGTTCCATATATATCGGTGATAAAGTCATCTACATAGGGTTTGAGGTAATCCATCCAGATCTTTTGTCCTTCCCATTCATAACCTGTGGGGGAAGCATTATTGAGGTATTTTTCCAGGAACTGGATCGATTTTTGAGTTAATATACTTTCTTTCGCCATAAATCGTTTGAATTTGTGAGTCACGAAATTAAGAATATTCACATAGATTTAATAAAGGAGGGCTTTTGATTTTTCTATTTTTGGAGCGTTATGAAGTATAACCTGAACAATATCGTAGCAGCAGTGATGTTCCTTGGTGCAGCCTGGATCGTCAGGTCACAGGAACCGACGGGCTCGTACGGAAGGGATACGCTCTTGCGGGTGACCGTTCAGGATACCCTTACCAAGCCTTATTTTTTCTTCGAGGGAGATTCGGTACCGCGGTCTGAGGTGGAACTGGAGCCTGTGATCATTTTTCAGAAACTGAGGTTTGACTCTTATAATGAGAAGGTGCGCTATTATATATTAAGGAGGAAGACCTTAAAGGTGTACCCTTATGCAAAGCTGGCAGCCGAGCGCTTAACTGAACTCAATGCCAGGCTGGCCAGTATTGAAAGGAAGTCTGAAAGAAGAAGGTATACCCGGGTGGTACAACAATATATAGAGGAACAGTTCTCAGAAGAGCTTAAGAAGCTTACCCGAACAGAGGGGCAGATTCTGGTCAAGCTGATCTACCGGCAGACGGGCACCACCACTTTCGATCTGGTGAAAGAGCTCAAAAGCGGGTGGAGAGCTTTTTGGTACAATACTACGGCCACCATGTTTGAGATCTCCTTAAAAGAAACCTATGATCCGGGCAAGGTGCACGAAGATTACCTGATTGAAGATATTTTACAGCGTGCTTTTGCCGATGGAAGACTCGAAAAACAGGACTCTGCACTGGATTTTGACTACTCGGTTTTGTCTAATAAGTGGAAAGACAGGAGTTTAAGTCAAAAATAGTTTGGTTTAATCATTCTTTTTTTATTATATTTGAAGTCCGTTTCTAAGCGAAACACCTACAATGAATATTGAGAGCACCCAGCTCTTTTTTTCTGTTCATTTACAAATTACGATACTATTAGGCGATCTGTCTGTTTCGAGTACCGGATTAATCTTCAAAGGATTATATCGGGATGATAAGAGGCGGTAAGAGAAGCTTGAAAAAAATATTGCTTTTTGGTTTGGATTAGATTGAAAAGTAATTCTATATTTGCAACCCGTTTGAGAGAAACGATAAGGAGTAAAGCAAGCGGAACGTTCATTCAAATAGCGAGTTAGAAGAGCCTTTATAAAAGGGTTTAATTTTTTTTCAAAAAGTACTTGCAGGAATCAAAAATGGTTGTAGTTTTGCAGCCGCTTTCCACCACAGCTGCCACGGGCAGTAAGGGGAGAAACGGGGAGCGAAAGTTCTTAAACAGATGACCGGATTTCTTGGAAAGAAAGTTTGAAAAAAAGTTTCAAAAAAGACTTGCGGAATTGAAAAAAGGGTGTACTTTTGCACCCGCTTTAAGAACGAAG
>NZ_JAINZS010000008.1 GCF_020166495.1 Robertkochia aurantiaca | reverse complement strand
TAACTAACAATAACAAAAGAAATTGTACTCAAAATGAATTTGCTTAAATTTTTGTTTTGATTCTTTTCATCTCTGAAAAAAATCGCTGCTGTCAACAATATATCAATGAACTTATTATTCTCTTTTTATAACCCGATCTTTCAACCGGCGCTTCGTTCTTAAAGCGGGTGCAAAAGTACACCCTTTTTTCAATTCCGCAAGTCTTTTTTGAAACTTTTTTTTCAAACTCTCTTTCCAAGAAATCCGGTCATCTGTTTAAGAACTTTCGCTCCCCGTTTATCCCCTGACTGCCCGTGGCAGCTGTGGTGGAAAGCGGCTGCAAAACTACAACCATTTTTGATTCCTGCAAGTACTTTTTGAAAAAAAATTAAACCCTTTTTTAAAGGCTCCTCTAACTCGCTATTTGAATGAACGTTTCGCTCTAAACCGCCGGCTCAAGGCCAGCCCTGTTGCTCAAAGCGGGTGCAAATATAGAACTTGTTTTTCGGTTTTTCCAAAGGGTTTTGAAACTTTTTTCAGACGTAAAATATACCCCTTTGAATTTCAGACACTTTATACTTACGAACAGGCCCGAATTTTGGTTGTTGAACAGTTGTTAAAGTTCCTTAAGAAAAGAAATTCCACACCAGCCCGAAGCGAACAATAAAGTCTCTGTACGGATAATCGGGTGCAGAATAGAAGTTATAACCGGTAAATGAAGAGTTCACATGCTCCAGTTTAAAAAAGATACGGGTACGCTGAACCTTGGCATTTATAAAAAAGTCAAGCACCGGAAAATCCCCGATCTCTTCAGTATCCTGTATATAGAACTCTCCGAGCAGCGGACTGTAAGCATTCGCTTTATAAGCCGTAAAGTATTTAAAGGTGACACCGGTCTGGATATACATCGCCTTGTCAAATAAATGATTTGAATAATAAAGTGTATTACGGGTCACCAGCTGAGGCACATTAAGTATGGGATCATCCTGAGACACCTCCTGGTACATTAAGGTGTTGCGAAGCCCGAATCGTCCAAAGTGAAGGTCGTTCTCAAATTTCACCTTTAAATAACCGATGGTTTCCCCGTACTGATAGGGTTTTATCAGCTGTAATTCGGTAACACCGCCTTCTTCCACAGGAGAAACAATCGTATCATTGGCAAAATATGCCCTGTCATCGAATAAGGTATACGATGCTTGTAAGGCACCCCATTTCTCAGACTTCAACTCTCCTGACAGCGTGTTGATCTTTTCAGTGGTGAAACGATCTGTATTCTGCCAGTTATAATACTGATAATCGCTTTGGTAGAGCAAATAATTAAAATCCGGTTTGCGCTGTGAAGAATGAATACGTCCGTTTAGTGACAGGTCTTCGCTGAAACTTAGGCCGACACCTCCTTCATAGATCGACCCTCCTAGATCGCCCTGAATATTTTGGGAGATCAGTGCATCAACAGACAGCGGACCAAAGCTGTGCTTCCATCTTCCGCCAAGAGCAACTTCCAGATTCTCGATCTGATTCTCTATGATCTGATCTTCTGTGATCACACGACTGTTAAAAAAGTAATTATAATCATACGTCCTTGAAAAGAATTGAAGGTCTCCCAGTATGCGATTATCCAGTCTCAGATATAGTTCATTGGTGAAGGCTCGCAGTTTGGCTCTGTCACGTATGGCATCTGCCTGAAAGGCGTCCCCAAAGAAGGCGATGGAATTATCCTGCCTGAACTCGTATGTTTTGGTTTCATAGTTTAATATATGTCCGATAGCCATTCCTCCTTTACCGGTTTCAACATCAGGTTTTACGAGGTCGAATTGCTGATCAAAATAATACCGCTTCCCGATCAGAAAGTTCTCGGCGTTTTGAAATTTCACGTCCACCCTGGCCCGGTCGGTAAATTCAGGACTTCCCGAGGTGAACTGCTCCCTGATCGCAATGCCCCCGTTCTCCTGATTCAGGAGGTCCTGGGAGGCTATATGTGCCTTAAAACGGTACCGGTCATCTGTATTACCATAGTTGGCCGTAAATCTGAAGTTACCGGAACTGACCAATATGTGCTGGTACTTCCCAAGGGAACGCATCCCTTTATAAGCCAGGGAAAAATTAAATTTAGGAGAGGTATTGATCGTGATAAGGGCATCCAGTAAATGCCCCTGCTCCATTACTGTCTTCCACATTAGCTCTGTGGTAGGGGTCGGAACGCGATAGTAATCGATGTCTTCAACCTCCATATAAAAGTAATGCTTGGCCTGCATACCCATAGCGGGATATAAAGTATTCCTGTATACCGGCACCCCTAGTTGATTATAGGTCTGACCCGCATTGGAAAATGGCAGTAATTCAAAATTGTCTTTTCTGAGGTAATTATGACGGTACTCCTTCTCAACCGTAAGTGTGGTATCAAAATGTGTCGTATCCCGTTGATGGGAGATGATCTTGTAATCAGTGATCTTCAGTGTATCCGGTTCCTTACTCTTTTGTGTAAAACGGCCCCTTGTACCGATTAATGTATCTTGAACAATACGCTGTTGTGGCTCTTCTTCCACTTGTGCAAAAGACCAGCTGACGCTCAATAAGACCAGTAAAGCCGAAAGACTAACCCTCATGAAAAAAATTTGTGAGCAAAGGTAGGATATTCGTTTTAAAAACCGGTTTTAAAATTTTGGCACCTGCCCTGCTTGCAGTTCAGGCTAGATCCCAAGAAGATCGATCGCCGGAGAATCTCTTTCCACATGGTAGGCTCTCCAGAAAAAACCCTCATCTTTAAACTGCCAGACGATCTCCTTTTCAGGGTTCACCTCCCAAACTCCAAAAGTACCTATAGTGATCAGGGTATTCCCATCTGGAAGCCTGTAAGCCGAAGAAACCTTGGGCGAGTACATATCAGGGTGGCTGTATTCCCAAACTACGGCCGGCTCATTATCGGTTCCGGGTACAAGACCGAGTGTTGCCGGAAGTGACAGCTCCAGCACTTTTGATTGACGGCTCCCCTCTACATTCCCGTTCACATAGACGAGCATATTATCGGTGCCTTCGACAAAAACAGGTGTATGCACATTGAAAAAACGACGTTCTCCCTGCGCATTGTCATATGCCGATGGATTCCCGAAACGATAGACCAGGTCACCTCCCACCCCGTAATTTCCTCCTTCAGAGCCGGCGGCTTCCGCAGTGGTAGTACTGTGATCGATTACCCAGACCTCACTGAAATAATTCACACTTAAAAATATCAGGTCTCTCTGCGCATCATAGGTCAGCCCGTTGGCATGCATAAAATCACCATTATCCAGGTTATCGGTAACGATATCATCGAAATAATTCACATCGATCTTTCCTGGATTTTCAGCTACCACTCCAAAATTCTGCCTGTTATCATCAACATCCTGTACGAGGTGATCTGCAGAATTCCATTTCCATACAACCGCATCTGTTGCCGGATCGATCTCGATCAATGATTCCAGGTAGATATTTTCCTGTCCGCGATTATAACCGTTTTCCACGGCAACTGCCCCCTCCATTCGTTCCCACACCATAAAAAGAATGTTTCCGTTAGGTAACATTTCGGCATCATGGTGAGCGATATGCTCAGGAGAAGCATGCTTCAGACTCCACTTTTCTGAACCGTCAGGATTCAAAACAGCGATCTTCCCGCCGAATCCCCCGAAAGTAAAATCAGGATCGGTCACCCCAAGACACGCCAGAAGGGTTCCGTCTTCAAACAGTTCCACATCGTTCCCAAGAGGATCGGCCAATGTCCATTCGTAAAAAACACTTCCATCCTCCTTTTCCATCAGGTACACCCTGTCATTCCCAGGATCGTTTATCAGTACATAGCCATCTTGTTTTTGAGCAAGGTTGTTTACCAGGATCCGATCATTGGTTTCACCAACAGGCTCCTCCACGGGAGGTTCCGGCTGTCCGCCTTCGGGAGGCAGTTCCTCAATGATGGTCTCACTATTGTCACAGGAAATACAAAGGAGGAAAATGGAGAGAAAGAACAGACGGGATAGATTTCGGACAGTCATCGTTGTATTCATTTTTTAGAGATAGTCATAAATATAAGACAATTCTCTAATAACCAACTTTGCAAAGCACTTTCACGCGATTATTTTAATGTCTTTTACTTCATAAAATATTACTGTATTCTTAACATTACTAAAAGCATCGATTTCATTATCTTCGAACGCGTAAAAAAATTGCTACTTAAAATGAAAAGAACAAAAACTTCACTAAACCTATTCCTTTTATTTTTTATTTCAATGACGGGCTATTCCCAGATAAATCTCGGAGAGTCTGGACAAGGAGGAGCCATAAACTTTGTAACCAGAAGTTCCGTCACTGAATTCAAAGCCCAGGGATCACCCTACCTGAACGAAGAATTTCAGGTCGGTAAGATATTGGTCAACGGAGAGGCTAAGATTACAGCACTACTGCGTTACAATGGATACAACAACGAAATCCAGATCAAAGAGGCTGAAGATAAATTCGGAGTGATTGATAAAAGTTCACAGTATTCTGCTATTATTGGAAATGATAGGTTCGAAATCAGAAGCTACATAAACAACAGGGACCAGGTAAGAACCTCCTATTTTATAGTTCTTAATGAAGGACCGGTAAAACTTCTTCTAAAACCGGAAATCAAGCTGAGAAGAGGTAAAGAAGCTCAAACCCCATATGAAAGAGATGAAGCTCCGAGATTTTTTGAAAGTTTCTCATATTATTTACAACAAGCTGACGAACCGGCACGGGAAATCAGATTAAAACGCTCCCAAATTCTTTCTTCATTGAAGGGCGCAAAAGGAAAGATTGAAAAATTGGTGGAAGATCAGGACCTAAGCTACAAAGAGGAAAAAGATGTGATAAAAATTATCGAAGCCTATAATGCGATTTAAAGAACGCTAATCATACACCTAAATTACTCATTAGGCATCCCAATTCTCGGGGATGCCTTTTTTATTGCCTTTCGACAAAAGTGTAAGTCAACATTTCCCTTACAAGAACATCCTGCTATCAATCATATTCTAAGACTCCGATTAATGCTTTGAATAAAAATGCTGGAAATAAATAAATTGAAAATTTACTATTCTGTGTCGATTTATTTAAAACTAAAGCCTTTAATAAAGGCCTTACCATTATTCCATTCCCTTATTCAGACAAAGAATTTGAACACTCCCAGATTTCTCCTGCCTAAACTATAATAAGGTTAGAAATGCCACTTAAGAGGAAGGAAAATTAAATACACCTGATTCTTGTAAAACCATTAGACTGCCAAATGAGGGTATCTGAAACCATTCCCGTTGTTCCTCTGAAATGATATTGAAGGAAAAGCTTTAGTATTTATTAATTTACAACCGGTAAACACAAATAAAGGACAAATGGAAGTGAACCGAAAATCAAATTGTCAAAACTTGGAAATGATGAGTCTTACCATTCACACCTTAAAAAAGGCCCTATAAATATCTACAGTTACCATAATTCGTAAAAATGATCTATACTACTAATCCAAACAAAAAACCCCACCATTTTCTGGTGGGGTTTTCATTATATGATATGATTAATCACATGATGTAACTAGTCAATCTTAATCAAATTAAAAACATGTGGATTACCTGCGATACTACCGGCAAAATCAAGATTTACCTCAATTATACCTGCACAGGTCAATACCCTACCACCTGGATTCAACTTATAGAAGTTAGGACCAAATGAAACCTGAGAAGAAATTTTTGTGTCATCCACTCCAATGATATCTCCTGTTTCAGGGTCTATGGTCAGAATCAAGTCTTCCGCACCTTCCTGAATGTAAGTACCACCAACTATGGTGATCTGATTTGCACCAGGTCCGGCGACCACCTCGCGAGTGAAGTCGGTTTCTCCAAAGAAAGCAGCAAAGGTCGACGCAGTAACCTGGTAGTTACCTGGCAACGCCGAAATATCAACGTCAGGACATTCAACAGCCAGCCCTACCTCTAAAGATTGCACACTGTTCTCACCTATTTCAGCATTTTCCACTGATTCTATGTTCAGGATCAATGAAGCAGTACCAGAAGGCAGCGCCTCTCCGGGTATGGTTGTAATATTAATATCAGCGGTAAAATCTCCCGCCTGAACAACCGGATTTAAATTATCGATTGAATAATACTCCGGAGCTAATGTACTGCTGGGATCTACAGAGATCACAAAAGTACGGTCTGAAGATGACACAGTAGATATTCCAACTCTCAAAGTAGAAGTGGTTTCTGCCGCCGGATTAAATACAATACGTTGAAATTCTTGACCGTTGAATCCAGCAATTGCTCTTCCATTTTCCACATCAAAAATGGGAATATCATTCTTCTCACACCCTACGAAACTAACCAGGGTGAAAAGCAATAATGTTATTTTAGATAGTAATTTCATAATTCAATTTTGTTAAGGTTTAGTATCCAGGATTTTGCTCCATATTTGGATTAGCGTTTATCTCAGCCTGAGGAATAGGAAACTGAAATCTAGGATCCCCGGCAGACAATACCCTCACCTCAGGAGGAGTACCGGTTCCATCGATAATATCCCCGGCATTGGTGCGCACCACATCCTGGCCTAATCTCTTCAAATCAAACCATCTGTGACCTTCGAATGAAAGCTCTACCCTGCGCTCAAAACTAATAGCGTCGAAAAGCGCCTGTCCGGTTTCTCCTCCGGTATAACTGTCATAACGGTTATCACGTAATTCATTTAGAGTCGCTAAAGCTTCAGCTTCTTGGCCCAATTCAAACTGCGCCTCAGCCTTGTTTAACAGCACCTCTGCTGCACGTAGAACTTTAACATCTACACGACCATTCACCTGACCTTCCTCTCCAAGGAATTTGCGAATAGCGTTATAATCATTATTTTGATTTGTTCCGATAAATCGCATCACTTCAGCTCTGGCATCATTTCCTACGTCAATACTTTGCCAAAAACCAAGATCAATAACATACTCAGAAATAGTAGCACTACTATTTGACTGACTGTAAAGTACACCAACGTTATTGAAGTTAGCTTCTGAAGATGTATTTACTGCAAGCTCATAAACAAGTCCTGCATTGTTTGAATCGGTATACAAGCCTGGCAGTTCAGCAGCCGTTGCTATAGGTGTAGTCACACGATTAGCCGCGTCAATTGCTTGCTGATAATTACCATTGTACAGGTATACTCTTGATAACAACCCGTTAACGGCATCCTTATCCATTCTTCCTTCTCCATTGCTTTCTGCAACCAACAAACGAGCTTGCTCAAGATCTGCTATTATTTCTGCATAATTGCTGGCTACTGTTTCTCTGGTAAATTGGGCGAAAGGATCTCCGGTATCACCGTCTTCCACCTTAATGACAACAATTCCAGGAGAACTGTTAGCGTCGGAGCTCTGAGTAGGAATTTTAGCGTATACACGAGCCAGGTCAAAATGAGCCAATGCTCTAGCGGCTAAAGCCTGCCCAAGAATATTATCTTTTGCCGGACCGTCAGCAAGATTATCGATCTGTCCAATCACAAGATTCGCAGCATTTACCGCTTCGTAAGCTTCACTCCAGTAAAGAGGAATAGCTCCTCCTGTAGTGGGCACATAACGATAATCATAATAGTCTTCATTAGAACGTCTTCCCGTGGTCGCTAAAATTACGTTATCAGACAAGATATCCGGGATTCCTTGTAAACCGGAACCTGGGCTTGAATAATAGTTCCACAACTGACTGTAAATTCCATTTACACCACTTTGAAAGGACTCCACGCTATTGAAGAACGTTTCGGGATTCCCTTCCGTAAAAGGTTGGAGATCCTCCACCTCATCACTACATGCTACGAATGACAGCGCGATGAACAACGAGGATAGTAAGTTTATATGTTTTTTCATTTCTCTTGTAATTTATTTATTAAAATCCGAGTTCAAATCCGAAGGTGAATGATCTTGTCTGCGGATAACTGAACAGCGAAAATGCCCCTGGAACAAATCCTGCATCTCCTGGTTCAGCTGTCTCAGCCGATCCAAGTCCAATTTCAGGGTCACCGTTATAGTCAGTAAAAGTTAAGATATTTTGACCCGTAAAGAATACTCTGAACCTATCGATTCCCGTACCGTCTAAGAATTGAGAAGGTAGTGAATAATCAAGAGTAAGTGTTCTCAATCTTACATAATCTCCAGCTTCGAGGAATCGAGTCGAAGTCTGGTCGGCAGTGTTTTGGTAAATAGGGTTAGGCAATACATTTTGATCACCTGGCTCTTTCCAGTAATTGAAAGCTTCTACTCGTTGGTTTCCATCGATGTTTCCGATAGAAACACCAGCAGATCTCTGGAAGTTGAGGATATAGTTACCTTTTTTGTAAACAAAATCAGCTCTCAGACCCAGCCCTTTGTAACGGAAGTTTGTATAAAAACCACCTTCCATTTCAGCAGCAGGAGACTTCCCTTCAATAAGTTTCGCGAAACCATCACTGAACTGATTGGTTACATTTCCATCTAGATCTACATACAGCGGCTCACCATTAGCAGGATTCACACCGGCATATTCAGGAAGGAAGAACGAATTGATTTCTTCTCCTTCTCTTAAGATAGTGTTACCTCTGATAATATCCTCTCCTCCTACAAGCTCTTTAACCTCGTTATCAAGGAGCGTGATATTACCTCCTACAGACCATAGAAGATCTTGTCCTCTGATGATATCATAATTCAAAGACAACTCAAAACCGGAGTTTTCAATTTCACCAACATTAGCGAAAATAGCGTTGTCTTCATCACCGATAATTTGAGAAATAGGTCTGTTTAGAAGAAGGTTATCAGAATTCTTCTTAAAGTAGTCAAACACACCGTTCAACCTGTTATTGAAGAAACCGAATTCAACACCAATATCCAAAATAGCCTGAGATTCCCACTGAATATCTGGATTTCCTACCCCTAAAGGAATAGCTGTGGTGAAACCATTATAGGTACCAAAACCTAACAGGTTGAGAAACTCAAAGTCAGGTATCGCCTGGTTACCGGATGTACCGTAAGAAGCTCTCAGTTTCAAATTGTTGACAAATGTATTTTCAAGGAAAGATTCACGAGCTATGTTCCAAGCCACACTTCCACTATAGAAAACACCATATTTATTCTCAGGACCAAACCTTGAAGAACCATCTCGTCTCACAGATGCTGAAGCGATATATTTTCCATCATAATCATAGTCCAAGAAAAGACCTTGAGAAAAGAGAATCCTTCTCGCTTCACTAGTCCCTCCGTTAGTTTGCTCTGCAGCTACGTCCTGGTAAGGTATATCCGGACTTGGAAATCCTCTACTTGATACGAAAAGATCGGTAAAAATGTTTTCATTATACTCCAAGAGGAAGCTTGCAGATACATTATGAACATCATTAAACGTATCCGTATAGGTTAAAAGGTTATTGATGTTATATTCAAAATCCAAACTGAAGTTATCGGTTTGTGTTCCAGGGAAATTCGCATCTCCTACAAAGCCTTGTAAAACCCCTCCGGCGATAGACCTGGTGGTTCTGTTAAACCTGTTATTGGTTAGACCAACTGAAAAACGGTTGGAAAAATGCTCCGACAACTTAATATCGGCAAATAAGTTACCAATTAACAGGAAGTTACGGTTGCTTTCTGGCTCTGTCTGTAATGCCAATGCAATAGGGAATCCAGTTGTAGTAGGATTATAAACCGGCTCTCCGTTATCGTCAGTAACTACATTTCCATTAGCATCTCTTAAAAACAACGGATCCCAAGGGTTGTAGTCATACATCGCACGGAACGGGTTCTGAACATTGTTCCTGTCACGAGGCAGGTCAGTTGAACTTCTCGAAGCAGAAATATTAGCCCCAACAGTTAGCCATTCTTTAGCTTGATAGGTTGTATTGATCCTTCCTGAAAGCCTTTCAAATCCATTGATACGGTCGATAATACCCGTGTTTTTGTCATAACCTAGAGACAGGAAATACGAAAGCTTATCTTCACCTCCTGATATCTGAAGTGAATTCGACTGAATCTCTGCCTTTCTAAGAAGCTCCTCTTCCCAGTCAGTATCCAAAGCAATCAGCCTGGCTCTTTCTTGAGCATCAGCATTTGCCCCAGGCAATGCATTAGCTGCACTTACGCCCAATTCGGCATATTGTCTTTCGAGCTCAAGCTTCTGCTCAGCATTCATAATATCGAAAGGGTCTGGGATACGCTCTCCAAAACCATAAGATGAGCGGAAAACAATTTTCGCATCACCTTTACCTTGTTTGGTGGTAATCAAGATAACACCATTAGCACCCCTGGAACCGTACTGCGATACGGTAGCCGCATCTTTCAGGATAGACATACTCTCGATGTCATTTGGATTCAGGTTAGGAACATCACTCGCGTCGATAGGCGTACCATCGATAACATATAATGGCGTTGTACCCGCATTAATCGATCCAACCCCACGAATCTGAACGAAAGCAGTATTACCAGGTCGTCCGTTAGCAGCAGTTACCTGAACCCCCGCAGCCTGACCCTGTAGAATATTATCCACTGAGGTTGAAGGAACAAAAGATTCAATCGACTCAGCAGCTACAGTAGAAACAGCAGAAGTAGATAACTCCTTAGCTTTTTGACCATAACCTACCACTACCACCTCTTCCAGTGCCTGTGCATCGGCTGCAAGTGATACATTAATAGTAGAAGAAGCTCCAACGGTCACTTCCTCTGTTTTTTGCCCGATGTAACTAAATACCAAAACATCACCTTCATTGGCGCTGATTGAATAGTTACCATCAAAATCGGTTTGAGCACCTTTAGTGGTGCCCTTAACCATTACGTTGGCCCCGGGTAACGGCAGACCATCTCCATCGGTCACCGTACCGGAGATCGTCTTCTCCTGTGCAAAGGAGAACTGTAATCCGAACGCCAGTAATAGCGTCAAAATCCAAGAATACTTTGATCTCATATTTAATTAATTTGATTTAGCGAAGCGCAAACTTGCTAAATAATTCTAAATAAAACAAATTGGAATGCAGGCGAATTGTGTTAAATCTGCGAATTCTCAAAAAAATCACAACTAATTATGAATTATTGATTTTTTGTACTTTTTTGTTCACATATAACAATTCGATAACGTGCGATTTAATTTTCATAAAGACCTGATTGAGGCCGGAACCGATGAAGCCGGGAGGGGTTGCCTGGCCGGACCCGTGACCGCAGCCGCGGTAATTTTACCTAAAGGGTTTAAAAACAAAAAGATCAACGACAGCAAGCAGCTGTCAGAAAAAAACCGGATGGAACTTCGGGAGTTCATTTTAGAAAACGCGGTGAGCTACGGGATCGCTCACGTTTTCCCCGAAGAGATCGATCGCATCAATATCCTTAAAGCCTCCATCACCGCCATGCACCGTGCCCTGGACCAACTGACCTCTGTACCGGAATTCATTGCTGTAGATGGCAATAGATTCATTCCTTACAATACGGTTCCCCATGAGTGTATCATCAAAGGAGATGGTAAATTTCTTCATATAGCCGCCGCCTCCATACTGGCCAAAACATCCCGTGACCTATATATGTGTGAGATCCATCGCGAATTTCCTCAATATAATTGGATGCAGAACAAGGGCTACCCGACCAAAGAGCACAGAGATGCCATCAGAAAGCATGGTGACACAGAATATCACAGAAAATCCTTCCGCCTGCTACCGGAACAATTGTCGCTTGAATTTTAAATTTTATTTTTGTTGAAAACCCTGAACATGAAAAAAGCTTTACCGCTGCTTTTAATGGTTTTCACAACCCTGATCGGCTGTAAGTCCGAAACCGGCAATGACAGCCTCCTGATCGATCACCTTCCGAGAAATCCGGCTGTTATCGTTAAAACAGAAAACCTCGGAGCTTTAAAGACCGACCTTATAAACAATGAGTTTCTGAACCTGTTCGGGGAAAGCGACATTTACACCAGGTTGTCAAGGCTATTAAGTCCGCTCACTCATGTACATCCGAAAGGAGAAACAGTCATCGCGCTGAATGAGGTTGGAAAAAACAGTTTCGACTTTACTCTGGTCGCCGAAAACCACCCGGAGATCTTCTCGATAGACTCTTCTCTTTCCCGCTCGGCAAAAACGCTGAGCTACGAAGGAAGACAGTTTAAAGAGCTATCTATTGAAGAAGCAAAGCTTTACAGCCTGAGTTTTGACAACATCTTCCTTCTAAGCTCATCACAACTACTGATCGAAAACGTTATTCGCAACCTTGGCGAATCTAAATCAGAAGAATCCCTGCGCAAATTGTATAGGGTTTCTGAAGATAATGCTGCCGCCAGTATTTTTATTCATCACGAAAACGGCGCTCCCCTTTTAAGAGAGATTCTGAGCGCATCGTCACTTTCAATACTGGCCGCATCAGGAGAATGGACCACCCTCGACATCAGTGTCGACCCCAATAAATTACAGGCCAGCGGGATCACAACTTTTTCAGAAACCAACTCACAACCCCAAACGGGAGAACCACGACACTCGGAACTCGAAAACCTGATCCCGGTCAATGCCTCAGCCGCCAGCATCTTTAGCCATATACAACCGAAAGCAGACAAGTCTGTTGACTCCATATATTACACCATTACGGAAGGAAGTAAGATGGTCATCAACAACGATGCAGTGATAGCCCTCAGGTCAACCGACCCTGAAGCTTTTTCTGATCACCTCGGCCCTTTCATCCAAACGCAATACGATTTCAGGGACTTTCGTCTTCACAGCCTCTCTGAGGAATTCAACGGAGACATTTTCTCTTTGATAAATATTGATTTTAAGGCAGCTGTTTTCAGTGAGATCGGCGACATGATCGTTTTCGGAGAAACGGAAGATGCGCTCAAAAGCTTTATCATCAATTACCAAAACAACACCGTTTTAAGCAAACTCCCGTCTTATACCGGAGTAAGAAAAAACCTGGCCGACACTTATTCGGTCCATACGATCATCAATCTGAATGAGCTCGGAGAAAACAACTCTGTTTTCAGTGAGAACATAACCCAAAGCCTGAAAAAGAAGAAGCTCACCGATGCGCGGCTGCTGGGAATACAAAAAACAACCGACAACGGATTTTCCCTCGTTAACATCTATACCGAAAAGATGGACACCGGAGTCGCAACCACCGGGATGGTCACCCAGGTGTTCAACACTACCCTTGAAAATGAACTGGCCACCAGACCTCAATTCGTTATTAATCACAGGAGCAAACAAAGAGAGGTGGTGGTTCAGGATATTCAAAACTACCTCTACCTGATCAATCCGTCTGGCAAAGTGCTTTGGAAGAAAAAACTCGACAGCCGCATCATCGGAGATATCGAACAGGTAGATCTGTATCGTAACGGCAGGCTACAACTGGCTTTTAACACCTCAGGTAAATTCTATATTGTTGATCGCAATGGTAATGATGTTGCTCCTTTCCCCAAGACCTTTGAGGAGCCTATCACGCAGCCCCTGGCAGTTTTCGATTACGATAAGAATAAAAACTATCGCTTTTGTATCGTTAGCGGAAATACCATTCACATGATTAACCGCGAAGGGAAACAGGTTAACGGCTTTGTCTACAAAAAAAGCAAAGGCGCTCTGCTGAACCAACCAAAACATATTCGCATAGGGCGTCGTGATTACCTCATATTCCAGGAGCACCCTGACCAATTGAAAATACTCCATCGCACAGGAAAACCCAGGATCACCCCTGAGCAAAATTTTGCCCTTTCAGGAAACCCTGTTTTTCTTTACGACGACAAGTTCAGTACCACAACAGCTTCAGGAGACCTGATCCAGCTTGATCAGCAGGGCCGCGTGTCAAGCGTCAACATGGATCTGCAGGAAGGCCATCTTATCGATGCAACCATCAATACCTTTGTGAGCATCTCAGAGAATAAACTGCGCATCAAGGATCAGGAGATCACGCTTGATTATGGCATATATACCGAACCACGTATCTTTTACATATATGACACCATATATATAGCCATTACCGACACCCAGTCTAACAAGGTATACGTATTCAACAGCCGCGGTGAACTCCTCGAGAATTTTCCGGTTTACGGAAATTCAGCCATAGATCTGCATGATATGGACAATGACAAAAAGATCGAGATCGTTACGCGTGGCGACGCTGCAACCGTGATCGTTTATCAGCTGAATTAGAACAGCCTTTTCAGCCGGCTACCAATTCTGCTTCAAAAAGACGGACGAAATGTCGTTGAACTTTTTCACCGACTTCCACCATGGGAACTTCTTTTTGGCCAAGTTCTACGTTCAGACTGGTAACCGCCTTTCCTCTGATACCACACGGGATGATATTATCGAAATAACCCAGATCTGCATTGACATTCAAAGCGAACCCATGCATGGTGATCCAACGGGAGGCCCTGACTCCCATAGCACAGATCTTACGGGCAAAGGGAGTTCCCACATCAAGCCAGACTCCCGTCTCACCTTTCGATCGCTCTCCCTTTAGGCCATATTCTTCAAGGGTGAGAATGATAACCTCTTCCAGCAATCTGAGATATTTGTGAATATCGGTGAAGAAATTATCCAGGTCCAGTATGGGATAACCCACTAATTGCCCGGGGCCGTGATAGGTGATATCTCCCCCACGGTTGATCTTATAAAAGGTTGCTCCCTTTTCTTTCAATTGTTCTTCATTGAGCAGCAGATTATTCACATCACCGCTTTTACCCAGGGTATATACATGCGGATGCTCAACGAACAGCAGGTAATTGGGGGTGGGATCTTCCTGAGACTCCCGCCGGTTTCTGACCTTTACGTCAAATATCTCTTTAAACAGCTCCTCCTGATAATCCCACGTCTCTTTATAGTCGCGGTTTCCCAGTTGCCGGAATATCACTTTTTTATTCATGTTGCAAATATACGCAATGGGGCTTAGAGATGGGTTAGTGGTTAGTGGTTAGCGGTTAGTGGTTAGTGGTTAGTGGTTAGTGGTTAGTGGTTGAAATTACAAATAATAGATTGTAAGTGATAGATTGTGGAGCCGTATGAACTTAAATTATTTGCAATGGAATACAGATTTGGTATTAAGTTATAAAGGTATGGGGATGGGGGGATGAGGGTATGGGGTGCGATTACTAATTATTTGCCAAATCCAGAAGTAATATCCTTATCCAGGCATACCCTGCGCTGCATTAAACCACAGTCGAAGACTAATTATAATCCAATCCCCTGCATAACCCTTCAAGTGAGGTAGTGAGATGGTCAAGTAGTCAGGTGGTCAGGTGGTCAGATGGCACGGCATTTAATAGCGGCAATATCAGCCATGCAACTATAATAAACAGACGTTAAATTACAAAGCTTTCTCCCTGCATAACTGCATACCTGCCTGCCGGCAGGACCGCATAACCGTTTAACAGCATAACTGTTTAACCGAACTAACGATTCGGGTTGTTCAGAATGATCAAAGCCGCAATAACGCCGGGCACCCAACCGCAAAGCCAAAGGATGAAGGTAATGATCACAGACCCACAGCCTTTATCCAGTACGGCAAGCGGGGGACATATAATAGACAGAAGTACACGCCAGAAACTCATAACTCAATTACTATAAATTCGTTTTTTGATGATACTTATAGGTAGCAAATATCACAATTTTGTTACACCCATGTGCAAAATTCGGGCATTTGTCAGGTTTATAACAGGACTACTAAGGCCTGAAAATCAGCCTTGGCAAGGCATTGAAAGATTGTTAAATACTCCCTATCTTTGCAGGCTTAAAAGAAGATAATTATATGCAGCTTTCAGAACAGGAGAAAATTCGCAGAGAGAAACTGGGCAAGATACGTGAGATGGGCATAGACCCATATCCCGCTGCTCTTTACCCTGTTGATCATACTTCAAAGGAGATCAAAGAGAATTTTGAGGAAGGTAAAAAGGTGATTTTGGCAGGTCGCCTGATGTCACGCCGTATACAGGGAAAAGCATCCTTTGCAGAACTACAGGACAGCGAAGGACGTATTCAACTCTATTTTAACAGGGATGAAATTTGCCCCGGCGAAGACAAAACGAAATACAATGATCTCTACAAAAAGCTGCTCGACATAGGTGACATCATCGGAATAGAGGGAGAACTTTTCAAAACCAATGTTGGTGAGATGACCGTGATGGTAAAAGATTTTACCCTTCTCAACAAATCCCTTCGCCCCCTTCCCCTGCCCAAGGTAGACAGTGAAGGCAAGGTCTACGATGAATTCAACGATCCGGAGCTACGATACAGGCAACGCTATGTTGACCTGATCGTGAATCCACACGTGAAAGACACCTTTATAAAAAGAACCAAGATCACTAACAGCATACGCGAATTCTTCAATAAGAAGGATTACCTGGAGGTCGAAACCCCCATACTTCAGGCTATTCCGGGTGGAGCTGCCGCCAGGCCGTTCGTAACCCATCACAACGCCCTGAATATCCCTCTTTATCTGAGAATCGCCAATGAACTGTACCTGAAAAGACTTATTGTCGGAGGCTTTGACGGGGTTTATGAGTTTTCGAAAGACTTCCGTAATGAAGGAATGGATCGTACTCACAACCCGGAATTCACAGTAATGGAACTCTACATAGCCTATAAGGACTACCACTGGATGATGAACATGACCGAACAATTGCTCGAAAAGGTAGCTGTTGACGCAACCGGCAGTTCAAAGGTTCAGGTAGGTAAAAATACCATTGATTTCAAAGCGCCTTACCCACGGGTACCCATACTGCAAGCTATCAAGGAACACACCGGTTATGATGTTTCTAATTTAGATGAACAGGAATTAAGAGATATCTGCAAGGAACTGGACATACCGGTCAATGAGACCATGGGTGTCGGAAAGCTAATCGATGAGATCTTCGGTGAAAAATGTGAGCATCACTACATACAGCCGACTTTCATTATCGATTACCCTAAGGAAATGAGTCCGCTCACCAAGGAACATCGCAGCAACAAAGCACTTACCGAGCGTTTTGAACTGATGGTTAACGGGAAGGAGCTTGCCAACGCTTATTCAGAGTTGAACGACCCTATAGACCAGCGTGAAAGATTTGAAGAGCAACTCAAGCTTTCAGAGAAGGGGGATGATGAAGCGATGTTCATCGACCAGGATTTCCTGAGAGCACTGGAATACGGAATGCCTCCAACCTCAGGGATCGGGATTGGGATCGACCGCCTTGTGATGCTGCTCACCAATAACGCATCTATACAAGAAGTACTGTTCTTTCCGCAGATGAGACCGGAGAAAAAGCCGCTTGAACTTAACGACAAGGAAAAAGCCATCTTCGAGATCATCAAAACAGCACAGAAAATGCCGCTGAACGAGTTGAAGGATAAGTCCAACCTCAGCAACAAGGCATGGGATAAAGGAATTAAAGGATTAACAAAGCAAGGACTGGTCAAGGTGGTTAAAACCGAAGATGACCTGATGTGTGAACTTGAGTCTTAACAGTACTTTATCAAATACTGATTTCGAGAAAAGACCTGCCAGGGTGAAGTGTCCCGGCAGGTCTTTTCTTTTGTAGGCAGGTTACGAAATGAAACCTACAAGCATGGTGATCGTCAATGCTGTCGCCGCAAGGGCAAAGGCTGTTCCTAATACGATAACCGATACAGGATTAAAAAACTTTTGTTTTGTTTTCATCTTGATTCAGGGCAATGGTTATACTGCTAAAGTCTTCGAAAAATACATGCTTTTCATTAAAGACAGGATAAAAGGATCGATTTAATCGACAAAACACACAATTTTATTCTTATTTGTTTAAAAATCAATGATTTATAATCACCTCGTTTATCTTCATCAAACCGAAGGTAGTTGACGAAATATTATCGACAGCGAACCAGGAAGCGGTTAGTCTTTCAGCAGAGATTCGTAACTGTAGATAGCCTTTGGTGCGAATATGAACAAATTCTGTCTCATCTAAAAGGAACCTAAGGGCCTGCTCCAGTTGGAGCGCTTCAGAATTATCGCCGTTGAGCAGTGCTTCAAAACCCGGAGAAGTAACGCCGGCAGTGGCCAATTCGTGTGCACCAATGCGTTCATCACTACCCTGCACTTTATTGTACCATGCATTATGTGAATCGCCGGCTAAGATCACCAGATCATCCCATTGCCTGTTCAATAGTGCATGCCTTTCAGCCGGATAACCGTCCCAGGCATCAAGATTATAGGGAACAAGCTCTTCGAGCATTTGCCGGTCTTCGTCACTTATATCCTCCCCTGCTTCGACTCTTGACTTTGCGAGTATAAGCCTTTGCAACATGGTTTTGATCTCTTGCCTGCGGTCATCATTTACTGCTCCGTTTTCCCTGAACTCCTTTACAGCAAGCGAAAGAGACTTATACAAAACTGCGGGAACCCATTGTCTGGAAAAGAGAACCTGTTGGGCTATGATACGCCACCCTGCCTGAGAAGATCCGGCCTGGGCAAAAAGCCATGCACGCTGTTCATCGCTCATCATTCTTCGGGAGGGATCAGATAAGGAAGTACGCAGTTCATCAACTTCGATATTGCCTGCGGTATTGAGATAATCTGAATGTTTCAACGGCTGCGATCTTTCATCATGACGTGTATCAAGCAGATACAGGTCTGCCAGATTACCCAGGGTCACATGTCTCCAAATCTTCCCTTGCTGATCAGTTCTCACAGGCAGGTACTCGGCATGCGCCTGGACAGCATTGGCCTTTCTGTTTTGAAAAGCCCCTTCATCGGGATCATGATTTCCCGCCCCATTAGCAAAAGCTCCATCAGCAACCTCGTGATCATCCCATACTATCAGAAAAGGCTTAAGCCTGTGCAATTCCTGCAACTGAGGATCTTCCCGATATTGCCTGTATCTCATCCGGTAATCATCAAGATTCAGCAATTCGCGATCGGGTCGGTGACTCCTTCCGGGAATACTTCCGGGGATATCAGCATATTCGTATATATAATCCCCGAGATGAAGAACCATATCGGCATGTGACTCTCCCATTGCCTGGTATGCGTTGAAATAGCCCATGGTATAATTTCCGCAGGAACAAACCGCAAGGATAACATCATCTGCATTATCTGCTCCCGGAAGAGTACGGGTAATACCGGTTGCGGAAACCACTTGTTCATCTCTGCTGAAAAACCTGTAATAATAAGGCATCCCGGGCTCCAGATCACGCACCTCTATCGTGATGGTATAATCTCTTGAAGACTCAGCGGTAACTTCGCCTGATCTTATGATTTGAGAGAACCCCTCATCACTTGCCAACTGCCAGGAAACAGAAGATTCTGCCTGTTGCTCAGGTACAAAACGGGTCCATAGCAGCACACCGTTTTGATCCGGGTCAAAACTGGCGACACCCTGATAAAAATTCCCTCTTTCTGAAGGTATTTCGGCAATCGGTTGCAGGTCATCATCAGAACAGCTGATCATATTAGGCATCAGATACACTGTTCCGGTAAAGGCGGCAGCCTTCCTGATAAAATTGCGCCGTTCTTTCTGATTTACTTTCATGAGGAGTTTAAAAAAAAAGCTGAAAATAAAAAAGCCTGATAATGAGACTAATATACTCACATCAGACAGCAAAAAAATAAAAGACAGTGAAAAAAGCTATGTAATTACATATAAACCGATGAGGTGGCTTCTTTCACTGTCTGTTGTTGATCAATTGGTCGTTATTTACCGACCATAGCAGTAGCGTCATATGATTTCCTTTTAATTTTTATACACGATTTCACTGGTGATGAAGTTGCAGAAATCAAAGTCTGCCATTTCAGCCTGGGTATTTTCGGCATCCGCCGGAAGAAATGCTGCGGTATCAAATCCCAGGATCACAGGCTCTTCGATTTCTATGTAAACGATCTCATCGAGATCACCCACATGTGGGTCAAAGTTTTCAGGAAGGTAATCCCCGGTATTGAAACCCATAACAACTTCAGAATCTTCTTCAATATATTCGATCTCGTTCAGGTTGCCCGCATGAGCATCAAAACCCTCCGGAAGCCATTTTGTGGTATCATAACCCATTACAACTTCGATCTCTTCCTCGATATATCCGAGATCATCCAGGTTCCCTGCATGAGCATCAAATCCTTCAGGAAGATACGCTTCCGTATCAAAGCCCATAACGACTTCCTCTTCTTCTTCCACATACAGGATATCATTAAGATTTCCTGCGTGAGCGTCGAATCCTTCAGGAAGATAGGCGTCGGTATCAAAGCCCAACACAACCTCAGACTCTTCTTCAATATATTCGATCTCGTTCAGGTTGCCCGCATGAGCATCGAATCCTTCGGGAAGCCAGGCCTGGGTGTCAAACCCCATTATTACCTCAACTTCTTTCTCTACGTATGATACTTCTTCTAATACACCTACATGCGGATCGAAATTCTCCGGAAGATATTCAGCTGTATCAAAACCTAATACGATTTCTGCGTCTTCCTCTGCATAACTGATCCCTTCAAAAAGAATATCGGTCATACTATCGATCTTACAACATGTTTCAGTCTCTCTTATTTCATTGACTGTTTCCAAAAAAACGGGTTCTTCTGTACTGACTTGGGTAGCAACACTTCCCGTTAAGAGTAAACTACCGATTAATGCTAAACTGTTCATTTTTTGATTTTTTAAGTGGTTCATTCGATTGATTGATGTATTAATAAGACTACTTAGAAATCAATTTGTTACGCCATTAATAACACTTTAACAACTCTCCGCATGCTCTTAACAATTACTTTTCAATACAGGCAAGTATTCATAAACCAGATCCCATGCGGTCGGCGCCGTTTTTCCATGGAATATCAGACGTTAAAGAAACCCCATAAAAAAAGGCACCTTAACAGGTGCCTTTCCTTATATAACTATATAGTGTTTCTACAAACCTCTCAGAACCTTATTGGCCGCATTGATGGTATGATCCAGATCTTCATAGCTCAGCGCATCATTGAGGAACCAGCTCTCAAATGCGCTTGGGGGAAGGTAAACTCCCTCTTTAAGCATTCCGTGGAAAAACATTTTAAATGTTTCATTATTCCCTTTAGCTGCCGATTCAAAGTCGAAAACCTCTTCTGTAAAATGAACCGATATCATGGAACCGATACGGTTGATACAAAAAACTTTACCTGAGTCATTCAACACCTTCAATAATCCTTTATGGAGGTAGGCCGTCTTTTCCTCCAAACTCTTAAATACATCAGGACGCTCATTCAGTTCCTTCAACATGGCCATTCCGGCCGCCATTGCCAATGGATTCCCACTGAGGGTTCCTGCCTGATATACGGGCCCATCCGGTGCAAGGTGTGACATGATCTCACTGTTCGCCGCAAATGCACCGACGGGTAAGCCTCCCCCTATCACCTTTCCGAAGGTGACAATGTCTGCCTTCACCCCGAGTAGCTCCTGAGCACCGCCGCGGGCAAGTCTGAACCCGGTCATTACCTCGTCGAATATCAACAGAATTCCGTGCAGGTCACAAGCCTCTCTGAGGCCTTCCAGGAATCCGGGGTTGGGAAGTACACATCCCATATTTCCGGCTACAGGCTCTATGATAATAGCTGCTATCTCGCCTGGATTGGCCTTGATCAGCTCCTTTACTGCATCCAGGTCGTTGTAGGGTGCCAGAAGGGTGTCTTTAGCTGTCCCTTTGGTTACACCGGGACTGTTAGGACTTCCGAAGGTTACAGCTCCACTTCCTGCCTGTATCAGAAATGCGTCTGAATGTCCGTGGTAGCATCCTGAAAACTTAATGATCTTCTCCTTACCTGTATAGCCACGAGCCAGTCGAACAGCGCTCATACAAGCCTCTGTACCGCTATTCACAAAACGAATCTTATCAATACCCGGAACCATCTGAACCGCCAGCTTAGCGATCTCGGTTTCCAGTGCGGTAGGAATTCCGAAGGAGGTACCCGACTCAGCCCTTTCCTTGACCGCCTTCACGACCGGTTCGTAAGCATGCCCCAGGATCATGGGACCCCAGGAAGCGATATAATCGATCAGTCTGTTATCATCTTCATCATAGAGATAGGTTCCCTTGGCCTTTTTGACAAAAATGGGAGTCCCTCCCACGGCTTTAAATGCCCTCACCGGAGAATTCACACCACCGGGAATCACTTTCTCTGCTTCTGCAAATAATGCACTACTTCTTTTATACAGCATATCTATCGGTTTATTATCGTTTCAAATAGAGCTCCTGCCCTATTTTAATCGTACTGTCTTTTAATCCGTTCTGCTGCATGATCGTTTCAACAGAAAGGTTATATTTTTTGGAGATCGAGTATAAGGTATCTCCCTTTTGGACCACATAGGAATAAGTGTCTTCATAAACAGGAGCGGGGCTACCCAGCACCTCAGCGTCATACTCGTACAAACGGTATCTTTCTATTATGCTGATCAGCTTGGCCGGGTACCGGGGGTCGGTGGCATAACCCGCTTTCTTTAATCCGTGTGCCCACCCCTTATAATCATTCTTCTTAAGGTCAAACAGGAAAGCATATCGGCTGCGGCCGGTGAGAAAGAGTGAATGATCGTTAAATGAAGACTCCGGGTGATCATATTTTCTGAAGCACTCCCCTTTACGGTCATCATCATGAAACACTCCTGGACCGGTCCAGTCTGAATGACATTTGATCCCAAAATGATTATTTGCCTTACGGGTAAGTTCTCCCCTGCCCGCACCGCTTTCAAGTATGCCTTGTGCCAGGATAATACTGGCAGGTATACCATGGGCTTGCATTTGCCTTCTGGCAATACCCTGGTAGGTAGCAATATAGTTTTTCACCACATCCTTATAAACCGTAGTGGTCGATGTCGACTCGAGAGTTTCCTTTGATGATTCCTCTGAAGTCACAACCTTTGGTTCAGTTCTTCCCGACGGCTTCTCACGTTTAACCCTTTTGCTGCTTCCGCAACCTACCAGGAAAATCATTAAAATAACGTAACAGGTGTTTTTGATCAGCATAGTATTTGAGGTAATTGTTTCTTTTTAAGCAGCCTGTTCATCCCTTCCACTCCCTGCAAGCCCCCGGTATGAATGACCAGGATCTCACTGCCTTTGCGAAAATATCCTTTTTTAAGCATATCTGCGAGCCCATATACCATTTTTCCGGTGTAGACGGGATCCAATAATATGTCATGGGTGATCTTTACCCTGTTGATAAAATGCACCAGCTCTTCGGTTATCCTGGCATAACCTCCGAAGTGATAATCTCTGATCAGACTCCAGTTCTTTCTCGTGGTATGTAATGCGATATCATCGTGAAGGAAGTTCTCCTTCAGTGCCGGAAAACCCAGAACCATTTGCCCGTCACAACTTGCCCTTATCAAGCCTGAAAGGGTACCACCAGTGCCTACTGCAGAGGTAACATAATCATACTTCTGGTCATCGTCAGCTAAAATTTCTTCACACCCCTTTACCGCCAATTCATTGGTTCCGCCCTCCGGCAATTCATAAAACTCCCCAAAAAGACCCCTAAGATCTCCCTGATCTCCAGTCCTCATTTCCCTGAACTCAGAACGACTCACAAAAAACAGTCGCATGCCCTGCTCCCTGGCATAGCGCAAGGTGGGGTTCTGGTCTACTTTATCACACAACTCTTCCCCTCTGATCACTCCGATGCTTGAAAACCCGTTCGCTCTGGCTGCACAGGCAGTAGCTGCTATATGATTGGAAAATGCCCCCCCATAGGTCAATAAGGTATCACACCCCTTCAGCCTGGCGGCTTCGAGGTTATATTTCAACTTCCTGTATTTATTTCCTGAAATAACAGGGTGTATCAAATCTTCCCTTCTGATAAATAACCGGCAAGCGGCTTCTGCAGCTTCCGCAAGTTGAAATTCCTGTGTAATTACCCGGGAAGTATCTGGATTCATGACCTGTAGTATCTGCTGAAGGCCCATAATTGCCGGCCAGACAAATAATCAAGCTCAGCCTCGTGCAGGTAAGCTTCTTTTTCGAAGCTGATATTGCGATAGGCCTCGTAACTGTTTCGAAAGCGAACAAGACCTATAAGCCATTCGGTAAAGTAAATCAGGTAGAAAGGAACGATCAGCAGTTCCAGCTGCTGCCGCAGATGAATGCGCTCGTGGTTGAGCAGTACTTTATCAGACTTTAAGGCGGCATGCTTTAAGATAATCACGGGCCAAAGAGTGAGTCCGACGTACTTACCCGGAAAGAAATATTTAAAAATTAACACCATTTCCAGACCTGATTTTTCGGGCCATCTTATATTTGCAAAGATAACGGTAATACTTTGCAGACAATAATATGAAAAAAATAATTCCTCTTGAGGAAGGAGATTATTACTGGACTTCAGACGGTTACCGGGTCTTTACCGCCCAATACCTGTTAAAACGCGGATACTGTTGCCAGAGTGGCTGCAGACATTGCCCCTACGGATTTAACAAAAACTAATCGCCCTTTATGGATCTCGGAAACATGTATTACAAAAAGCTTATCCGATGTCATTTCCACCGGGCTGATATTCGATACCCCTAGACCTTCACACTCTCACGGCTTATCGGTTAAGCCACCTGTTCGCCCCTTTTTTCATATTTAGCATAGAGAACCCGCTTTTCTGTGACACTTAAACACAACCGTAATTCTATTAACTCATGACCTTTCAAGAACAAATATTACAAGGTATTCCGGAAACCCTGCCTTCAAAAAAACCATATGACCCGAACGCCAATCATGCCCCCAGGCGAAAAGACATTCTCAACCCCGAAGAAAAAAAACTGGCACTGCGTAACGCCCTCCGCTACTTCGACGAAAAACACCACTCGACGCTGCTTCCGGAGTTCAAAGAAGAACTGGAGCAATACGGTCGCATTTATATGTATCGCTTTCGGCCCGACTACGAAATGTATGCCCGGGACATAGCCGTATACCCCGGCAAATCGGAGCAGGCAAAAGCCATCATGCTCATGATACAGAACAATTTAGACCCGGCTGTTGCACAGCACCCTCATGAACTGATCACTTATGGTGGTAACGGTGCTGTTTTTCAGAATTGGGCCCAATACCTTCTCACCATGAAGTACCTGGCAGAAATGACCGACGAGCAAACCCTCGTCATGTACAGCGGCCATCCCATGGGCCTTTTTCCCTCACATCAGAGAGCCCCGAGAGTCGTGGTCACAAACGGTATGATGATTCCAAATTATTCCAAACCCGATGACTGGGAACGATTCAATGCCCTGGGTGTCACCCAGTACGGACAAATGACCGCCGGGAGCTATATGTATATAGGCCCTCAGGGGATTGTACACGGCACTACCATTACTGTCCTGAATGGTTTCAGAAAAATCGGAAAAAAACCAAAGGGCAATCTTTTCGTTACCTCCGGACTGGGTGGGATGAGCGGAGCGCAACCGAAAGCAGGAAACATAGCCGGTTGTATCACAGTGTGTGCTGAAGTTAATCCGAAAGCGATACAAACGCGACATTCACAAGGTTGGGTTGATGAAGTTATCGACGACACCGAAGAATTAACCCGAAGGATCAGGAAGGCCCGGAAAGCTGAAGAAACCGTATCGATCGCCTACCATGGTAACGTTGTAGATGTATGGGAAAAGCTGGCCGAAGAAAATATTCAGATCGACCTGGGATCTGATCAGACCTCGCTCCACAACCCCTGGTCAGGAGGCTATTATCCCGCCGGACTGAGCTTTGAAGAAGCGAATGAAATGATGGCCGATGATCCCGATGGTTTCCGTGACAAGGTAAAAGAGTCACTCAGAAGACAAGTTGCAGCTATTAAAAAGCATACCGGAAGGGGCACTTATTTCTTCGATTACGGCAACGCATTTCTACTGGAAGCTTCCAGGGCAGGCGCCGATATCGTCAAACGCGATCCACAGGGAAACAAAACAGATGAGTTCATTTATCCAAGCTATGTACAGGACATAATGGGACCCATGTGTTTTGATTATGGGTTCGGCCCCTTCCGCTGGGTATGTGCCAGTGGAAACCCGGAGGATCTTGAAAAGACTGATGCTATCGCCAGCGAGGTGCTGCAGCGTCTGATGAAGGAGGCCCCTGAAGAGATACAGCAACAAATGGCCGATAACATTCAATGGATAAAAGGCGCCAGAGAGAACAAACTGGTAGTAGGCTCACAAGCGCGCATCTTATATGCAGACAGTGTAGGACGTATCGAAATCGCCAAGGCATTTAATGAAGCCATCGCAAAAGGTGAAATCGGTTATGTGGTACTGGGCAGGGATCATCACGACGTAAGCGGTACAGATTCACCATTCAGAGAAACATCTAACATCTATGACGGCTCAAGGTACACGGCCGATATGGCCATACAAAATGTGATCGGAGACAGTTTCAGGGGAGCTACCTGGGTCAGTATTCACAATGGAGGCGGAGTCGGCTGGGGAGAGGTTATCAATGGAGGCTTCGGCATGGTTCTTGATGGTAGTAATAATGCCCTGTCTAATCTTCAGTCGATGCTTTTCTGGGATGTAAATAACGGAATAGCCCGCAGAAGTTGGGCAAGGAACCATGGAGCTGAATTTGCCATTCAGCGGGCCATGGAACAGGAGCCGGGTTTACACGTGACCTTGCCGAAAAAGGTTGACGACCAGTTATTGAATTCACTTTTTTCGTAATTTTAAAGGACTGCTATGTGACCGGTATCCCAAGAAGCAGAACTTATATATTACAAATTCAAACAATTATGAAAAAGATCAAATTACTTGTCATGCCGTTGCTCGCCGTATTTGTTTTGGCTTCCTGCAGCACGGTGAGTGTCGCAACCGATTACGATCGCAGTGCTGACTTCTCGCAATACAGAACCTTTGCCTTTTATAAACCAGGTATTGATCAGGCCGACATCTCAGATCTCGATAAGAAACGAATTCTGAGAGCCATACAAAATGAACTGGTTGCTAAGGGATGGCAGAAATCTCAGGATCCTGATATCCTGATCAGCATATTCACCAAAGAAAAAGACCGCATTAATGTCTACAACAACGCCGGCTGGGGCTGGGGTTGGGGCTGGGGCTGGAACCCTTGGTGGGGTGGCGCCGGAATGACCTCGGTTTCCACCAACACCGAAGGCTCCCTGTATATCGATCTGATCGATGCTAAGAGAAGAGAGCTCGTTTGGCAAGGGAAAGGAACCGGAGATCTGGTCACCGATGGCGATGTGGCTAAGAAAGAAGAACGTATCGCTGAATTCGTCAGGGAAATACTTTCTGCGTTCCCACCTGAAGGCGCGAATATGAACACCAAACTCACCAGCAGATAACAAGACTAACACCGCTCCGCAAAGAGCGGTTTTTTTATGCCGATGGCTTAGGCGGGAATTTTCTTAGTTAACCGCTCATTTTGTACATTTATAGGCAAAACCAAAGGATTATGAAAGGGGAATACGAAAGCAATCCGTTGCTGGACCGATTACCGGCGCATCTGAAACAATTCATCAAACCGCAGGATTATGAGGATTACACCCCCATTAATCAGGCCGTATGGAGATATGTAATGCGCAAAAATGTTGACTACCTGAGCAAGGTAGCCCATAACTCCTACACAGAAGGGCTGAAAAAGACAGGAATATCAATCGATCACATTCCCAGCATGTACGGCATGAACCGGATTCTTAAAGACATCGGCTGGGCAGCCGTGGCAGTAGACGGGTTTATTCCTCCAAATGCCTTTATGGAATTTCAGGCTTACAATGTTCTGGTTATCGCTTCTGATATCAGACAGCTTGAGAACATAGAATACACCCCCGCCCCCGATATCATACACGAGGGCGCCGGTCATGCTCCCATTATCGCCAATCCGGAATATGCCGAATATCTGAGACGCTTTGGTGAGATCGGCTGTAAAGCCATCTCAAGCGCAAAGGATTACGAACAATATGAAGCCATTCGCCATCTTTCCATCATAAAAGAAGCTGAAGGTACCCCTGAGAAAGACATCGAAGAAGCTGAACGCAGAGTTGATGAAATTCAGCAAAATATGGGCGAGCCCAGCGAAATGTCCCTGATCAGGAACCTCCACTGGTGGACGGTCGAATACGGGCTGATCGGAACCCCTGAAAATCCCAGGATTTACGGAGCCGGACTGCTTTCATCAATAGGGGAAAGCACCTGGTGCATGACCGATAAAGTAAAAAAGATCCCTTATACCATCGAGGCTGCCTATCAGGACTTCGACATTACCAAGCCTCAGCCACAGCTTTTCGTAACCCCTGACTTCGCGCACCTCAGCCTGGTACTTGAAGAGTTTGCCAACAAAATGGGACTTCGCAAAGGCGGACTGAGCGGTTTGCAAAAACTCATTAAAAGTGAAGCATTAGGTACGATAGAATTGAGTACCGGAGTACAAATATCTGGTGTATTTACCAGAATGATCGAACACGAAGGCAAACCGGTGTTTTTTCAAACCAAGGGAAAAACAGCCCTGAGCTATCATGAAAAGGAACTGGTAGGCCATGGCACCATTAACCATCCCCACGGATTCAGCAGCCCGGTAGGAAAATTAAAGGGAATCAACCTGGCGATAGAAGATATGAGCCCCAGAGACCTGAAAGCATATAACATCTATGAAGGCGAAAAGGTGTCTCTGGAGTTTGAAGGAGATTTGAAAGTCGAGGGAACCATCATAACCGGCACAAGAAATCTCAGAGGAAAGATCATCATGATCACCCTTGACAATTGCCTGGTCAAATACAAAGACGAGGTACTTTTCACGCCTGAAGACGGTATTTACCACATGGCAATAGGAAAACAGGTAACCTCCGCCTTTAGCGGACCGGCAGATGCCAAAAGCTTCGACCTGATCACCCATGTCCCTTCAGAGAAAACGATCAAACCCAAAAAACACCCGAAAACCCTCGAACTGGAACAACTCTATAAACAGGTTCGCGAATTCAGGGAAGGGAAGAATAAAACCATCTCCAGGCATAAGGTTTTTGAGCAATTGAAAGAAAACCATCCTGAAGACTGGCTACTGCCCGTCGAACTGTATGAACTGGCTAAAGAGACCCGGGAGGAAAATTTCATGGAAGAAATACTCGAACACCTGGAAACCATCAAACAGGAACGCCCGAAGGTAGGCCACCTGATAGACGACGGAATCGCTTTGGCATCTGCCGAGGTAATGACCGAATAAAACCGCTTAGCTAACCCCTGTCAATATTGAAAAGAATAGCCCTTATTACCCTTGCAGCACTCACTATGGTGTTCTGCAGGAAAGAAACTCCGGAATCAAAAAGCAGCGACCTGCCTGAAGAATTGGTCAAAAAAGCCCCGGCTCCCCTCAGCGATGAAGAACTGGCTTCCAAAGCCATCAGGTTAGGAAATACGGCATTCGACAGGAACGATTCCCTGTTCTATAAGGCAGAGGTAATCAATTCGGTAAAACCGGAGATAAAAGGGGTAAACTTATATGGGAAAACCTCAAGAAAAGGCCGTCTCAGCTACTTTGAGAACACCCTCATTTTCAGGTCTGATGAGAAGGTCAGCTCCCTGCTGCCGGGACACCTTTTCAGAATTGACGCTACAGCAGCTGATAGCTTGTTCTTTTTTACCTACGACAATACCAGAAACCTGCCCAGGGCTTATTCAGCGGTCACAAACAACGACCGGTTAGAGATCACCGAGGTAGCCAATAGTCCGAATTTTTATTTCGATCTGATGGCTAACCGGCAATTCAGTATCGATATCCCCTATCCTGAAAAATATTTCATCCTGCATAAATCTTTGAAAATATCGTCAGATTCCCTTTTACTTGAACTGATTGACAGCACCCAAAGTCTTTACAAAACCCCGGAACCCTTTTTTGAAAGACCCACCCCCCTACCCATACAGACCTATCTTGTAAAGGGGAGGGAGCACATTTCTGAAGTTCTGGCCGTTCATTCTGCCGATACAGTTGACACCTGGTTTCAGCTGGCTGAAAAGAAAAAAACCGGAGATACTTTAAAAATCACCCGCAGCGAATTCATCGACGACAACACCCTTGCACGTCAAACAACCTTCGAATGGCCGGGTATCGACAACAAACATCTAACAATTTACCACACCGATTCCATATCTCAGCGATTTCTTTACAACAAAGACTTCGACATAAGCCTGGTTAAAAGCGATAGCTTCAAATTAAAAAAGAACTACTATCACTTTTATCAGGACCTCAAAGATTCGATATTCATATTTGAAACGAACCCCGTCGCTACCGACGGCAATGAAATGATCTGGCGCTATCAGTTGCGCTACCTGCAAAAAGAAGATCCTTCACCCAACCCTGTCAGGGTGCGGGTACTGAAGAAGCAATTGATGAAAGGGGGAGGAAAGCTGGTATTCAGCATGCCTGAAACCTATCTTCCGAAACAGGTTGATATCGCTGAAATAGTGGGAAGCGAAAATCACGGACTGTCAAAGGACCTGAATTTCGACGGACATCCCGACCTGGTTCTGAGAGCCGGTTCAGACCTGGCAGGAAACCCCCGCTATGAAGTGTATCTGTACAACAAGCAAAAGGGTGATTTCTCCCGTGACACCGCATTCGACGGAACTGCGATCACAGAGGCGGGAATCATCAGCATTCCGGAGCACCGAAGACTGCTTTACAGCGCCGTTACCGCAAACGGAGGCTTCAGCGCCAGCCTGGTTAAAATCGATAAAACAGGAAATCCTGAATCAAAAACCAATTTCTGGACCTCCGGCTCACCGGGGAACCTGAAGGTTAATTACCAGAAAACAGTTCGCAGCAAGGTCACTGAAAAAGAATTCGGAATCGATGCACCGGGGGATTGGCAGATGGCTTCATTGAAGAATGATTTTCTGAACTGGGTCAAAGCTCAGTTAAATACAGACTGACCGGGTAAGACTTTTTCAAGATCGTCTGCCGAACGTAAAACCTCTTTTTCGTATACCAGCTCCCATCCCATGGATCTGGTCAGCAAAAAAAGCCCGGATAATTCACTAATGATCCGGTTCTCGGCATTGGCCATCAAACCGGAGTTCTCAGCTTGCTGCCTGATACGGTTATTCACTTTTCTTCTCACCTGGTTATAATCTTCAGCATTAAAAGGATTCAGATAATCCCCCTGTACGTCATAGAACTCCAGTTGAGATGCTATTTTAAGTTCAGGCATAGGGAGATCGTAGATCAACACCTGACGATTTTCCGGATCCAGCTGAACATTCAGATTCCTGAGGTCGTAAGAAATACTGACTTCGGCCTTCACCAGCACCAGTGCCTTTTTCTGTGTTGTCAACCAGCTACCGAAAAGCTTTTCAGTTTCATTATAGTTAAACACTTCAGAAAAGGTACTTTCGGTAACCACCAGTTTCGCGGTATTTTTTATCTGCTCTTCAAGAATCATCACCTCAGCTTTATCAGCCCCGCCATTCGTAAACAGTCCGCTCTGCCATAAAAGCATAAATCCAAGTACGGTGATCAATACTCCAAGAAGAAAATTACGCATAGCCCTCGAATTTCATATGTGGAAACCTGGTCATAAGATCCTTTTTCTGCCGCTCCAGCTTTTCCCTGAATTTGAAGTATTCTTCACTTTCAGCATTGAACACCCGGTGCCGGAGTCCTTTTTGCAAGTTGTCTACCTTTTTCATAGCCTCCCTGACAGGTTCAGAAAAATATACCTTTGAAAAACACTCCCAAACATAGGTGATACCCATTTCATTCAGGTGCAACAAGTCTGTGGCATAAAAGCGATAATCCCGCAATTCATCCATCACTACTTCATAGGAAGGAAAATAAGAGAGCTGTTCCTCAGATTGCATGGCAGCATTTAATCCGGCGACCAGGTGGGCCTTACTCACCTGGTTTCCGGTAAAGCCGTCTTTTAAATGCCGCACCGGAGAAACGGTGAAAACAATTTGAGCTTCAGGATTCACAGATGAGATCAGGGAATGTATCTTGAGTATCTCATCTCTTATGGTCTCTACGTCCTGCAATTTCCTCTCAAATTCTTCCTGCGGAACCTTATGGCAGTTGGCTACAGTTTGCCCGGAATTATTCTCCACATACACCCAGGCTGTTCCCAGGGTGATAAAAATATGAGTACTGTTGTTTACACTTTCTTTCAGAACATCAAGTGCTCCGTTCAGTTTATCAACAGCTGCTTCCACAGAGGAAGCGCTTAGCTGAGAATGTGCTTCATAGCTATGGTAGAGCGATCGGTGTTCGAAAACATCATCAGCTGTAAAGAGCTCTGATCTCACAGCACGATCGATCAACCGGGTTATTGATGTGGTATTGTATATGATGCCAAAGGGATTCAGCACTGACCGAAATTTGAAATGCTCAAGACGCTCACCAATATTTTCAACAAAACAAGAACCCAAGAGCAATATGTCGCTTTCGTAGGATATCTTCTTCCCGGCAGGGTTCAACGGTACTTTAGTCTGTAATTTCATATACCTGAAGATATCAAAAAATGACGATTCCCGCTGTCGGGCGGGAATCTTATATTATTCTATGAACGATCTCACTTCTTTCAGAGCCTGATCTATACCTTCAGGGTTACGGCCTCCTGCAGTGGCAAAGAACGGCTGTCCGCCTCCGCCTCCCTGAATATACTTACCGAGTTCCCTTACGATCTTTCCGGCATTAAGATCCTTTTCCTTTGCCAGGTCCTTGCCTATATAACAGGTTATCATGGCCTTTTCATTGGCAGTGGTTCCGAAGACCAGGAAAGGTTGGTTCAGCTCGTTACCTAACTCGAAGGCCAGATCTTTTATAGCCCCCTGATCCAGATCAACTCTTGCTGTAAGAAAATCTATTCCGTTCACCTGCTCTACCTGAGATCTGAGTTCTTTCTTAAGACCTTTAGCCTTTTCCTTCAGCAAGGACTCCACCTGCTTTTTCAGGTCGTTATTCTCCTGTTGGATGTTTTCGATAGCCTTCAGAGGTTCCTGGGTGTTTTTTACCGCCTTTTGTATCCTGTCGAGGGTTTCAGAACGCGAAGTAAAGTAATCTTTAGCTGCGTCACCGGTAATGGCCTCTATACGCCTAATACCTGAGGCAACGGCACTCTCTGAAGTGATCACAAAATGCCAGATCTGCGCTGTATTTTCAACGTGTGTGCCCCCGCAAAGCTCCATGCTTTCACCGAAACGCACAGCACGTACGGTATCGCCGTATTTTTCTCCAAAAAGTGCGATAGCACCCTTTTCAATGGCTTCTTCATAAGGGATGTTCCGTTCTTCATTCAAAGGCAGCTGTTCCCTGATTCGGGCATTGACAAAATCTTCTATTTCTTCCAGTTCCTCAGGTGACACCTTGCTGAAATGAGAAAAATCAAATCTCAGATAACCGCTGTGCACCATACTCCCTTTCTGTTCCACGTGCTCCCCAAGGATCTTACGCAGCGCCTGATGCAGCAGGTGAGTAGCAGTGTGGTTAGAAGCCGTTCTCAACCTATTATCTTTGGCCACAACTGCCGTTAAATGAGCTTCAGGATCTTTGGGCAGGTTCTTTACAAAATGAATGATCAAATTATTCTCCTTCTTGGTATCTATGATATATACCACACTGCCATCAGGAGACTCAAGATACCCCTTATCACCTATCTGCCCTCCTCCTTCCGGATAAAATGGGGTAAGGTTGAAAACAAGCTGATACATCTCACCTTCCTTCTTGTTTTCCACCTTGCGGTAGCGTGTGATCTTTACCGGCGCCTGCAAGCTGTCATACCCGATAAACTCCTCATCTGCATCGTCTTTCAGTACAACCCAGTCACCTGTCTCCACCTTTGTGGCTGCCCTTGAACGTTCCTTTTGCTTTTGCAGCTCCTTTTCAAATCCTTTAACGTCAAGTTCCAGGCCACGTTCTTCCACGATGAGCCGGGTCAGGTCTATAGGGAATCCATAGGTATCGTACAATTCGAAGGCTTTTTCTCCGCTGATCACTTTCCCCTTAGAAGAATCGATCACATTATCGAGTAACAAAAGCCCCTGCTCCAACGTACGTAAAAAAGACTGTTCTTCTTCCCTGATAACATTCACAACAAGATTCCTTTGGGTTTTAATCTCAGGAAATGCACCCTCCATTTGGTTACTGAGCGTTTCGACGAGCTTAAATATAAATGGCTCCTGTTGGTTCAGGAAGGTGAATCCGTAACGTATCGCCCTTCTGAGTATCCGCCTGATCACATAACCTGCTCCGGTGTTTCCGGGAAGTTGCCCGTCTGCAATCGCAAAGCTCACTGCTCTGAGATGGTCAGCTATCACCCTTATGGCGATATCTGTATCTTCCTTTTTTCCGTAGGCAACGCCGGTAATGGTTTCTATTTCCCTGATAATCGGGGTGAACACATCGGTGTCATAATTGCTCTGCTTGCCCTGAAGCACCATGCAAAGACGTTCAAATCCCATTCCGGTATCAACATGCTTTTGAGGTAGTTTTTCAAGTGATCCGTCGGCCTTGCGATTGAATTCGATAAAGACCAGATTCCAGACCTCAACCACCTGAGGATGATCCTGGTTCACCAGAGTTGCTCCATCGATCTTCTCACGCTCTTCGTCTGAACGGATATCAACATGTATCTCTGAGCTGGGACCGCAGGGTCCCTGGTCTCCCATTTCCCAGAAATTGTCCTTTTTATTACCCAGTAAAATACGCGATTCAGGAACGATTTTCTTCCAGAATGCAAAAGCCTCATCGTCTTTATCAAGACCTTCTTCAGGTGTCCCCTCGAATATGGTCACATACAAACGATCTTTATCGATCTTATAAACCTCGGTTAGCAATTCCCAGGCCCATTCAATAGCTTCTTTTTTAAAATAATCACCAAAACTCCAGTTACCCAGCATTTCGAACATGGTATGGTGGTAGGTATCTTTCCCCACTTCCTCCAGGTCATTATGCTTTCCGCTTACCCTCAGACATTTCTGAGTATCGGTTACACGGGTATCTGCAGGCACCTTGTTTCCGAGGAAATACTCCTTGAACTGGTTCATACCGGCATTGGTAAACATCAGCGTAGGATCATCTTTCATCACCATTGGTGCTGAAGAAACGATCTTATGTTCTCTCTCTTCAAAAAACTTCAAAAACTGCTCCCGTATCGCTGTGGATGTCATCATAAAAGCTTAAGATTTTCTAAAAATTGCAGTGTCTGAAAAACAATTTCTATATTTGTTCGTTCGACTATCTGCCGGGCTCTGCCCGGTGAGGGCAAAAATAGCACATTTAAACTAATGGCGAAGGTAAAATATTATTACGATTCAGACACCTTATCTTATCGCAGGATCGAGCCTAAAAAGGGCAAGAAGTTTATCAATATCAGCTTGTTTTTCATCGCCTCTTTCTTTTTCGGAACGCTCAGCCTGATCGTACTTTTAAACACCAATCTGGTAAATACCCCAAAAGAGCTTTCGCAAGCCAGGGAACTCAAGAATTACGAGTTGCAGTTTGAGTTGCTGAACAAGAAAATGGCCCAGATCGAAGATGTACTTGCCAATATCGAAGAGCGGGACAACAATATCTACCGATTATATTTTGAAGCCAATCCGATTCCCAACGAGCAGCGTACCGCCGGTTTTGGAGGAATCAACAGATATAAGGAACTCGAAGGTTACAACAACTCTCAGATTATCATAGCGTCTACCAAGAAACTTGAACAGTTACAAAAAAGACTGGTAGTGCAATCCCGTTCTCTTGACGAGATCACCAAACTGGCCATGGAAAAGGAAAAACTACTGGCCGCCATTCCCGCCATTCAACCGGTTAGCAATAAAGACCTGACCCGAATGGCCTCAGGTTACGGATGGCGTTCAGACCCCTTCACCAAAGTGCGCAAATTTCATTACGGAATGGATTTTACCGCACCGCGAGGAACCCCGGTATATGCTTCGGGAGACGGAAAAGTGGTTCGCGCCGACAATCGTTCTACCGGCTATGGGGAGCATATCAGGATCGATCATGGTTTTGGCTATATCAGCCTTTATGCCCACCTCAGCAAATACGAGGTTCGTCGCGGACAGAAGGTCAAGCGTGGCGATATTATCGGCTACGTGGGAAGCACCGGTCGCTCACAGGCTCCTCACCTGCATTATGAGGTATGGAAAGACGATAAGCGAATCAACCCGATCAATTTCTACTACGGAAGTTTATCATCGGAAGAGTTTGAAGCCATGCTCAGAGCAGCCTCTCAGGAAAACCAATCGCTTGATTAATGCATGCAGATCTGCCCGACAAACGATACTACAGCATAGGCGAAGTAGCCCGGGCCTTCGATGTGAACACTTCACTGATCAGGTTCTGGGACAAAGAATTCGACATTCTCAAACCTAAAAAGAATGCCAAGGGCAACCGGCAGTTCAGTAAAGAAGACATCGACAACCTGTCTCTGATCTACCATCTTGTAAAGGAAAGAGGATTTACGCTTGAAGGGGCAAAAACCTACATACGCGAGCATAAGAATAAAAGCCTCACCAATTTTGAGATTATTCGTAAATTGGAGTTTATAAAAGCTGAGCTTTTAAAGATCAAAAACAACCTGTAACACATTAAAAAAAATAGCTTTATGAAAAAGTGGATCATCGCTTTGATAGCGATTTTCATTGTTGGCTTCGGACTTTACCAGTGGGCCGTAGGATTCAATAATACCGCCATCGACCTTAACGAGCAAGTCTCTGAAGCCTGGGGTAACGTGCAAACAGCCTACCAGCGTCGAAATGACCTGATTGGAAATTTGGTGAATACCGTCCAGGGGGCTGCCGATTTCGAAAGAGAAACCCTGACCGAGGTGATAGAAGCCCGGGCCAAAGCCACACAGATGACCGTTGACCCAACACAACTCTCCGCAGAACAACTCCAGGAATTCAACCAGGTTCAGGGAGGTCTCAGCAGTGCCTTGGGAAGATTGTTGGTTTCTGTAGAGCGATATCCCGAATTAAAAGCTAACCAGAATTTCCTGAAACTACAGGATGAGCTGACCAGCACTGAAAACACCATCCAAACAGCACGGGTACGCTATAACGAGCGCATCAGACCCTATAACAATCATGTGAAGAAATTCCCGAACTCTATCCTGGCCGGATGGTTCGGCTTTGAAGGCAAACCCTATTTCGATGCTGAACCGGGCGCCTCAGAACCGGTCGAGGTTGAATTCGACTTTAATTCCTGATCATGTCTGAAGTAGAGGATTTTCTGAGCAGCGAAGATGAGGCCGAAGTAATACAAGCCATCAGGGAAGCCGAGAAAACGACCTCGGGAGAGATCAGGGTACATCTCGAATACGGTGTCGGGAAAGCCTCTATGGAACGCGCAAAAGAAGTGTTTCACATGCTCAAGATGGACAACACCAAAGAAGAAAACGGGGTGCTCATTTACCTGGCCGTTCATGAACATCATTTCGCCATTATCGGAGACCGGGGAATAGACCGGGTTGTCCCTCCCGGATTCTGGGACAGTACCCGTGACATCATGCAGGATCATTTCAGGCACAAGCGCTTTAAAAAAGGCCTGGTCGAGGGAATACTGAAAGCCGGTGAGCAGCTTCAGAAGCACTTCCCCTGGCACCATGAAGATAAAAACGAATTACCTGACGATATATCCCGATCTTAATGCAGCTAAAACCGATCACCCATTTCATTCTCTTTTTTATACTCCTGGGAGCCCTGAGTTCCAAGCTGCAGGCACAATTCGATATTCCGCCCAAGCCTGCAGAATCTGAGCAGACAAGCATTTATGACTATGCTGATATTTTGGCTCCGCAGGAGGAACAGGCATTGAAGACAAAACTTCTGAATTACGCCGACACCACCTCCACCCAGATCGTCATTGCAACCGTAGAAACCATAAAAGGGGAAAACATCGGGTTACTGGCCCCGCGATGGGCTCAAAAATGGGGAGTCGGACAAGCCGAAGAAGATAACGGGGTATTCATTCTACTTGCCGAATCTGAAAGGCGCATCTGGATCGCTCCCGGTTACGGAGTTGAAGACCGACTTACAGCCGGAATAACCGGGGAACTTACACGTAATGTGATCATACCCGAATTCAAGCGCGGAGACTACTATGCCGGTCTCGACAAGGGAACCGATGCCATAATACAGGCGCTGGCAGGCAAATACCAGGCTAAACCCAAACGATCAAAAGAACCGGACGGTATCCCATTCGGAACCATCGTACTTATTTTCGTTCTGTTCGTTTTCCTGGTCAGCATCTTTTCCCGAAACAACCGCAACAACAGAGGCGGTGGTAACCGGGGCAAACGCTCTGGCGGACTGGACATCTGGGACCTGATCATCTTAAGCAATATGGGTCGCAGCAGTGGAGGCTTCGGAGGAAGCGGAAGCGGTGGTTTTGGCGGCGGCGGTTTCGGAGGAGGCTTTGGTGGCGGTTTTGGCGGCGGAGGCTTCAGCGGTGGTGGTGCCGGAGGAAGCTGGTAGATTTTGGTATACGGTTATAGGGGGTAACGGCCAGGGCATTTTCCCAAAAAATAAAAACCTGAAAACATAATCCTGATTTGATTCCTGATGATACAGGATCAGCTCTTCTTCAGAATTTTTCATGTAATATGAATGATAATACCAATCCACTCCATTCTCCATTCTCTATTCTCTATTATCCACTCTCCATTGAAATACGAATCATGCCAATTAGCTGCATGAACAGCCCGTGGAGCCGAAAGAATTTTTAAAAGGACGGCTGAAATAAATCCATGCCTCTACCTAAGCAAATGATTAACGGGTATTTGGGGTTTATATAGAATTCTGCAGTGCTTATCAGGAGAAAGTGCCCGGAGGCAATTCCCTTCTTTTCAAAATTGCCTGGATAGGACGGAAATACCTCTTAACCCATAACCCTGTAACTCATGATACTTTACCTTCTGTAAAATCTGAACCTGTTATTATCTCCCGGCCTTTTCCCGCCAAACTGATCGAACTTAAAGGTGGCGGTAAGCATGAAGTACTGACGAAGCACGGTACCTTGTGTATCCTGAATAAAGTCTGGGCCTGTGGTTCTTCGCGTGTTGATATTCTGATTCAGCAGGTCATAGGCGATCAGCTTGAGGCTCGCTCGTTTCTTGAACAGATCTACCCCGACACTCATATTCCAGAGAAGTGCATCTTTATCAAAACCGGGGCCTACGTTGCTGTTATAGGTATAATTGATATCATTTCCCCAAACGATGTTTTCAGGCCAGTAAGTGGTTGTAACAAGGGTTGCTGTATGGGCGATAAAGTTGATATCTTCAAAATTGTCGAGGCTGTAGCGGGTATCGTTGTAAGAAACATTATACCCCGGTTCAAGTTCAACCAATTCTTTCCAGTTCAAAGTTGTGGTCAGTCTCAATTGGGGAGACCATCTTTTAGCACTTAATCTCAAACCGTTGTTAAAGCTGATATTTCGCTGGTACGAGACTGAAGGATCAATTCTTGTACTCACCGTCAACAGGGTATCTTTTTTGATCTGTTTTGAGAATCCCATTCCAATGTTGGCGGTCAGATTTCCATCTACATTGGTAAATTCGGTGGTTCTTAAAAGATCCTCATCTGTCGTGGTCACTGCCACCACCTCATCTTCGACATAATTCGTGAAGGCATATACAAAAACACCCTGTCCTGATCGCCAGTCGTAATTATTGAAATTAAGGTTCATGCGGTGATTTACCGAGGGGGAAAGATCCGGATTTCCTATTACAATGTTCAACGGATTACTGACATCAGGAACCGGTTGCAACTGTGTTATGCCGGGTATATTTACATTGGGAAAGTAACCGAAGAAAATACTGCTGGTCTTTCCCAGACTTATACGTCCGCGGGTGGTGAATAATAAATTCCCGTAATCCCGGGAAAGAGAATTTCGTTGAAGCTCATCGCTGTTCGTAATATCATTTCTCTGATAAACGGCATCGAAACTGAAAAAATTCCTTCCTGAATTCCAGTTCAAACCGATCGACGGCCGTTGCACCCTGTTGGTAAATTCAAAGTCAGAGCTAAGCAACTCATTGAAGGAAGAATAAGCCCCTGTGGTTTCATCAAAATCAAAAACACTACGGTTGTTTGATTGTTCTTCATGCTGATATTCGTACTCAAATTCCAGCCTCAGGGTCTTGGTAAGCGGAAGCCGGTAAGTGGTCTCAATGCCATAACTGTTTTCGGCGTTATCGACTTCTGTCAACTGATTAAGCTGGATGGTTTCCGGCTGATCGCCGAAGACCTCTCTCCGGTTCTGAAAGAGGTTTTCATTAAGTCTTTCTGTATTCCGGTTGGTTAGAGTAAGCCTGAAATACTGACCGATGGTATCCAGTCGTTTAAAAATATCAACCCTGTTACTAAAGGTACGGCTTTGTCCATCACCGGTCGTCAGGGAACGATTGCGGTTAAGCAGCACCTGGTTTTCATCTGAAGATTCGGTAAAGCTTTCGCTGAAGGTATTGATCGAATTGACATTCATTTCGGGTTGCACACTAATCTGGAAGGTTTCACTCAGGTCGAATTCAAGATTAGCCGTTGCTGAATGGGCGTTGGAAGATGACTCAGAGTCACTTTCGGTGTCGGTAAAGAAATTTCCTGATGGCAAGATATTCTCCCGGCTGGTTCGTTGTTGATTAAACGACTCACTGTTGCTGAAAAAATAGTTGGCGGCTGTCTCGTACACATCCCTTTTTGCATCTGCATAACTACCTCCAACCGTGGTAGAGGTGGTGATTCCCTGTCCCTGTCCGAAACTCACTCCATTGATTGAAAAGCCATTATTGCCTGAATCAAAGCGCACCGATCTCCGGCCGCTTCCCGCCACAGCCTGGAACACCTCATCTGTAGAGAACCCGGGGCTGTTGATGTTATTTGAACTGGCAAGTACACTAACCCTTCTGGTATCATTAAAATAATTCATGATCCCATTGCCCTGGTAGCGTTCATCGGTTCCGTATCCACCCGTGATCCTGCCGAACATTCCCTTATTCTTGTCTTTCTTAACAGTGAGGTTAATGGTTTTGTTCTCTCCATCTCCGGAATCACCGGTAAATTCCTGTTCCCTGGTTTTGGTGTCGGTCACCTGTATTTTTTCAATTACTTCCTTCGGAAGGCTTCGGGTAGCCACCTTAGGGTCACTGTCGAAAAAGACCTGTCCGTTTACCAGCACCCGGTTAACCGGTTTTCCATTCACCGTAATATTTCCTTCGCTGTCAACCTGCACCCCCGGAAGCTTTTTAAGCACATCTTCAACGGTCGCATCAGGCCGCGTTTTAAATGAATTGGCATTGAATTCAAGGGTGTCTTTTTTTATCTGAATGGGAACCCGCTGCCCTACCAGCTCCACTCCTTCAAGCTGTTCTGCCTGCAGCTCCATGGCAATAGCCCCGAGTTCAATCACCTGCTTGTCAAGTGCAACCTTTTTTCTGACTGTTTTATATCCGTTATACGACATAAAGAGGTTTAATTCGGTCTCTCGTGTTTTAAGCGCGAGTTCAAAATCACCCTCCTTTTCAGAAATCGTATAGGAAACGAGGGTTGAATCGGTCAGTGACTCGGCATAAATAGTAGATGCTTCAAGAGGAGTCTCAGTGCCATCTTCGATCACACGTCCTTTAATGATGTATTCCTGAGAAAAAGTAAAGCAAAATGAGAGGCAGGCCAGTAACAGGCAAATAGGTTTCATTGTCATAGTCGGGATTAATTCAGGCTTAACATCGAGAACCGGGATTGTTTTAATCCACTTAAGATCTCAATATGCTATCACCCACAAAAAACGGAGGTGAAAATAGAATTAAACGAGCACGCCACTATGAATATTTTCGACATTTAACCCAATTTTAACAGGGGAAATGTTCGATAACGAAAGGGATATTAGTTGTACGGTAATTAAGAGGTACCGGCAAACAGAAGCAATAAATGCCCTCCAAACCGGAGATAACAATATACAGCTCACATTTGGGATCATAAATTCGGGTATGTTCTTAATACCCTCAATCCACTTACCTACTTACCCAAAAAACTACTTCTTTCTGAAATACACCTGAACGGGCACACCATGAAAGTCAAAATGCTCCCTGAGCTGATTCTCAATGAATCTTTTATAAGGAGCCCGCACGTACTGCGGCAGATTCGCAAAAAAGGCAAATTGCGGCGTTGGCGTTGGCAGCTGGGTGCAAAACTTGATCTTCACATACTTGCCCTTGTAGGCCGGCGGTGGTGTGTTTTCGATAATCGGAAGCATGGTATCATTGAGTTTGGAGGTACTGATGCGCTTCGTTTTATTCTGATACACTTCAACGGCCGTCTCAATAGCCTTGTAGATACGTTGCTTGGTAAGGGCTGAAATAAAAACTATAGGCACATCGGTGAATGGTTCGATCTGCTTGCGAATATGCGCTTCGAACTTCTTCGTCGAATCGGTGTCTTTCTCGACCACATCCCATTTATTCACCAGGATCACCACCCCTTTACGGTTTCTTTCGGCCAGCCAGAAAATATTCAGGTCCTGACCTTCAAAGCCCCTGCTTGCATCGATCACCAACAGACAGACATCGCAATGTTCGATAGCTCTTACAGAGCGCATCACCGTATAGAATTCGAGGTCTTTCTTAACCTTGGCCTTTCTGCGAATTCCGGCCGTATCGACCAGGTTGAATTCAAAACCAAAGCGATTATAACGGGTATCGACACTATCACGGGTGGTTCCTGCTATATCGGTAACGATATAGCGCTCCTCATCCAGCAAGGCATTGATGAATGAAGACTTTCCTGCATTGGGCCTTCCGACTACGGCGAAACGAGGAAGTTCCTCTTCAGGAGCCTCTTCCTTTTCCGGTAATTTTTCAACCAGGGCATCCAGCAGTTCGCCGGTACCGCTACCATTGATACTGGAGATGGTATAGTAATCTCCAAGACCAAGAGAATAGAATTCCACAGCATCTGCCTGTCTGCTGGCACTATCTACCTTATTGACGGCCAGCAAAACGGGTTTATCCACCTGTCTTAATAGCTGAGCCACCTCTTCATCCATACCGGTCACTCCGCTGGATACATCGACGACAAACACGATCACATCGGCCTCATCGATGGCCAGTTCCACCTGCTTGTCGATCTCCTTTTCAAAAATATCGTCACTTCCAACAACATAGCCTCCTGTATCTATGAGGGAAAATTCCACTCCATTCCAGTCAGACTTTCCGTAATGCCTGTCCCTCGTCACCCCGCTAACTGCGTCAACGATGGCTTCTCTTCTTTTGATTAGCCGGTTAAAAAGGGTTGATTTCCCTACATTGGGTCTTCCAACAATGGCTACTATTCCACTCATAATGATCTAATTCTGCCGCAAAGGTAATACTTCGCATGATAAGAATAAACAACTCCCCATAATTACCGGAAAAACGCGTTAAAACAATTCAAGACCAGTTAAATAATTTCAGGTTAATCGTTTGAAAAACAGTTTTTTACATATCAAAATTAACTTTTCATTAACATGAGTTGATAAACCCCTGAATTAATTTTATTTTGAAAATCAAATCATCAAACCGTTAAGTATGAAAATCGCTTTCTGCAGTATTGCCCTTCTACTCCTTACGCTTCCCGTATTTTCTCAAAGCAAGGAAAAGATCGATGAATTAAAAGAAGAGGCCGAAGCTGCCAAATCGGCTCTTATGGAAGCCAATCCTGAGATAAAGGAATTTTTCGATTCAGCGGCAGGATACGTTATATTTCCCAACGTGGGGAAAGGCGGTTTTGTAATCGGGGGAGCGGCCGGTTCCGGGATACTGTATGAAAACGGCAAACAAGTAGGTTATGCCAACCTGAAGGAATTGAATATCGGATTGCAGGCAGGGGGGCAGGCAGTGATCGAAGCCATTTTTTTTGAGACTCCTGAAACACTCGAGAAATTTAAAGGAAGTGAATTCAGTTTTAATGCCGGGCTTTCAGCTGTGGCACTAAAAGAAGGAGAATCGTTCAACGCCAGGTACACAGAAGGAGTAGCCGTTTTTATGCATACCAAAGGCGGCCTCATGGCTGAGGCTTCCGTTGGAGGACAAAAATTCAAATACAAACCCTTCGACAAGATGTAGCATACCAACCACCCATATATGCAGACCGGCTTCTTTCAGGGAAGTCGGTTTTTTTATTTACTACAAGGTAAATCAGCCCAATACAGCAACGAACAATCGTTTGTATTCATAGTAATCAACCTTGCTACAACTACAACGTTACACCATGATAATCAACAAGTTATTGCTTATTTTATACAACGAAAAGGCTGAACAGCTGTCTTATCTTTGCCTCGTTGAAATGATGAAGATGCAAAAAGGTAAAAACCCTGATTGCTTAGAATATATCGCTTATCCTACTTAAGATAAGCAACCTGTTCGCCCCCCTTGAACAGGACGCAAGATCTTACATTCATTGATTTTTGATTTTTTGGTTGGTTGGTTAATTAAAAAAGGCTTCGGATTCGTCCGGAGCCTTTTTTTGTATTCGTATTTCTGAAAGTTGGTATTGGGTCATACCGTCAGATATGGCGGCTGACAATCGAATTTAAGCAACTGGTCAGATTACCTTCACCGGGAAGTAACACTTAGCTCTTAACCCTTAACTCTTAACCCTTAACTCTTAACCCTTAGCCCTTAGCCCTTAGCCCTTAGCCCTTAGCCCTTAGCCCTTAGCCCTTAGCCCTTAGCCAAATAAAACCTACTTCTGATTATACCCAAATCTTCTGAGTTGCCGTTCATCTGAACGCCAGTTCTTATTCACTTTGACGTAAAGTTCAATGTGCACTTGTTTTCCGAAGAACTTCTCAAGATCCTCTCTGGCTTGCACACCTACTCTTTTAAGCGATTGCCCCTTGTGACCGATTATGATCCCCTTCTGGGAATCACGCTCGACCATGATGACCGATCGTATTCTGATGATCTCTTCATCTTCCAGGAATTCCTCAGTCTCCACTTCTACCGAATAGGGTATCTCTTTTTTGTAGTTCACCAATATCTTTTCGCGCACTACCTCGTTCACGAAGAAGCGCTCAGGCTTGTCGGTAAGCTGGTCTTTAGGATAAAAAGGCGGAGATTCAGGCAACAGTTCGAGTATACGGTTAAAGACAGTGGCCACATTAAAGTTTTCCAGGGCTGAAATCGGATATATTTCGGCATTAGGAACCTTTTCTTTCCAGTACGCTACCTGCTCTTCCAGGGTCTCCTGATCAGACTTATCGATCTTGTTCAGCAAAAGAAGCACCGGTACCTCGCTGTGTATGATGCGTTTGTAAAAATCTTCATCTTTCAACGCCTTTTCCCCCAGCTCAACCATGTATATAAGAATATCGGCATCTTCGAAAGCAGATTTGACGAAGTCCATCATCGATTTCTGCAATTCATAGGCGGGTTTTATAATGCCCGGAGTATCTGAAAAGATCACCTGGAAATCATCTCCGCTTACGATTCCGAATATACGATGGCGGGTGGTCTGGGCTTTGGAGGTAATTATAGACAATCGCTCCCCCACGAAAGCATTCATAAGGGTACTCTTCCCGACATTGGGATTTCCGATAATGTTTACAAATCCGGCTTTATGCTCGCTCATAGGCTACTTTTGTGAAATAGGATTTCATATTGGCATTGATATGGGGTGAGAGATACAGCACGGCGATCATATTCGGAATGCTCATGACCGCGAAAGCCAGGTCTATCATGTTGATCACCAGGTCTAAAGAGGCGATTGCTGCAAAAATAATACTTATTATATAAACGTAGTTATAATAACCTCCTATCTTTTTATTGGTCAGGAAGGTAAGGCATTTGGTACCGTAATAGGAATAGGTAAAAAGCGTGGAAATTGCGAACACCACGACCAGTATCATTAAAAATTCGGCTCCCCACCCGAAAAGCGATCGTTCAAAAGCCAGGAGGGTAAGAGCGATACCGTTGCTTTCAGATTCCTGGTAAACGCCGCTCACTATGATGATCAGTGCGGTTATGGTACAGATCACCACGGTATCGATAAATGGCCCCAGCATGGCAACAAGACCTTCCTGTGTGGGCTCTTTGGTTTTCGATTGTCCGTGATACATAGGAGCGTTCCCGACCCCTGATTCACTTGAAAAAACAGCTCTTCTTATTCCCAGAAGTATCATACCCCAGAGGCCGCCCTGAACGGCAGTATTTATATTAAACGCCTCAGAGAATATAAGACCAAAGGAGGGTAGTATGCTGTCATAGTTTGCCACTATAATGAGAATGGCGGCCAAAAGGTACAGAGCGACCATCCATGGCACCAGGGAAGCAGAAGCTTTAGCGATGTTCTTCAAACCTCCGAAGATTACGAGGGAAGTGATAATTACCAGGGTAACCCCGATAATGGCTCTCCAGGTGAATTCCCCCAGGGCAGCCAACGATTCATCCGGTTTTACCACAGCGATAAGTGTTTCGGTAAGCTGGTTGGTGGTAAATGCCGGAAGCACTCCTATCAGGCCGGCCAGACTGAATACCACTGCCAGCGGTTTTCCGTATTTCCCCAGTCCGTTAACCATATAATACATGGGGCCACCCAGCACCCCTCCTTCTCCATCGGGAGAACGAAACATGACCGCCAGGCTGCATGAATAGAATTTTATACACATTCCTATGACCGCGGTGACCCACATCCAGAAGATAACTCCGGGGCCTCCGTTATGTATGGCAATAGCCACACCTGAGATATTCCCAAGACCCACCGTGGCAGCCACAGCTGCCGCCAGCGCCTGGTAATGATTCACATCACCGGGATCATTATGGTCATCATATTTTCCGGCAGTGACCTGCAGGGCGTGCTTGAAATATCTGTAAGGTTTAAATCGCGAATAAAAGACAAGAAAAAGTCCTCCACCGATCACGAATATCAACATAAACCATTCGGCAATGCCGATCATCTGACTGGTGAGGCCTTCCAAAAAATCGATCATAGGTAAGTGAGTTTAAAGTAAAGTTTTAGGTTACGGCCGGTTAAAATAGTCAATTTGGGAGAACTTCAATAATTATTAAAAAATATCATTTCAGCACTTGTGCAGTTTAAAAATGGTTGTATATTTGCAGTCCAAACATCGCGGGATAGAGCAGTAGGTAGCTCGTCGGGCTCATAACCCGAAGGTCGCTGGTTCGAGTCCAGCTCCCGCTACTACCAAAAACCGGTTTCGAGAGAAACCGGTTTTTTTATGCCCTTAAGCGAGCCAAGCTTACTTGAGCGAAGCGGAAGGGCATAAAAAAGCCGAGAACGGCTTAGGCCGTTCCGGTTTTTGGTGGTAAAGCTTCCCCCTAGGTCCGCCGACCAAAGGGAGGCAATCCAGCATCCTACAAATAAAACCCTTCCCGGATCAGGAAAAGACCCAAGCGAATTTCATAATCCGGCTTTTTCAAGCGAGGAAAAATATGCAAAATAGTAAAGGTGCGAAGGAGAAAAGAAGCGAAGGAGAAAAGGATCAAAGCTTGGTCCAGCGAGGCGCGAATGACCTTAAAACGGTTGTGGGCGGCGCATCCGGTTTTTGGTGGTAAAGCCCTCCTATTCTGGTCCGCCGACCCCAGGGAGGCAATACAGCATCCCACAAATAAAACCCTTCCCGGATCATGAAAAGAGCCAAAAAGCAAGGGGTTAATAAGCGAAAAATCTATCTCCTTATTTGTGGTAGTGAAACCTCCCAGTCTACGGGGATATAAAAAACTGAAAAACCGCCTATAACTGAGAATACGGCAGTCTTTTTAAAAACACCCGGGTGATATCATTTACCGAATTCGCGTATTCCTCCATTTTTATAATGCGCTTCCATTCCGGATGCTGCAGGAACGCATCCCACCCCTTTGAATGTGCCTCTTTATCTGTTACGGCCAACATATACGTCAAAGAAGGCAAATGATTTCCGGCAATATCAGCTCCGAAGAACACCATCGATAAACCAGCATCTTCAAAAATGGGAAATTCAGCATCGTTAAACATCTTTACTTTCCTGCGCAGCGCATCTTCATTGTGACTATGGTAAATACGAAGCTCAAAAAGACCGGCTGAAGGATCCGGCTTCACCAAGCTCGGAAAACCACTGGTAGAACGTATTAGGTTGGCTGCATACTCGTTGAAAGGTATTTCAGTTTCCGGCGCCGAAAGATAGCCTTCTGCAGCCTGCAAATAAGCTTCATCCTTTTGCAGCATATCTCTGCTATCCTGAAAACCCCCAATATCCTTATAAGCTATGAGTAAATATACTTTTTTCGGCAGTCCCTCTCCGGCCTCTTCAAAGGCCCCGATTTGATCAATCCCCTGTCGGTTCAAAGCCGGAATCAATGCCTCTTCAAAGTAGGTATGCAGTAGCTCTGCCGATCGGAAAAACTCAAGTTCGTAAGTTCGCCATTCATATACCTCCTGCTGTGCCTTAAGATTATAGGTGATTAACAGCAGATATAACGACAAAAGATACTTGCTGATCATGACAGAAAGGTTTTTAGTTACCTCTTCAATTTAGGGATAAATACGTCATGTTTAATGGAAAATAGCCTGTTAAGGAACTATGCCAATAAAAAGTATGTCATTAGCATTAATCAAAACAACAATCTATTTATACCACATGATACATTTTTGACTATTCCCTTCTGTTCTCTACACCTTTATAAATTAGCCTGGAAAGTGCTTTCATAGCCTCAAATAAGTTATAACCCACTACATTACACTTGATTAAAAATACATAAGGATTATCCAGGAGGAATAAGACTTGAAAGGTCAAGAAGCCATAAAAAATGGTTTTGCGTAAAGTACTGATATTGGAGGTAAAGCCCCCACTCTGGTCTAAGCGCTCAGAGAAAATAGAACTTTTCCAAACCTTAGCCTTATACTTCAAAGCACTTTAGCCGGCCAGGGATAGACTTAAATCAATTTTGAGTAAGCTGTAAGCGATATCTATTTATAATTAATTCGGGACTTCGTCTTCCCCGGTTCCTTGTCGTATTTCCCTAAAGTGATCTTGAATTCCGTGCCGAATTCCTTGTCGCTTTTCAGCTCCAGTTTCCCTCCGTGGGCATCGGTAACAGCCTTGACAAGACTTAGCCCCATACCCCAGCTCTTCAAACCATCTTTCGGTGCTTCCTCCCCATTTAGAAAATTAAATATCTCTTTCTTTCGTCCATCCGGGATTGGATTCCCTTCATTGTGAACTCTGATCACAACTTCATCTTTCTTATCCTCAGCGTAAATGTGAACCGGTTCCGACCTGCTACCATATTTAACGGCATTGGAAACCAGGTTCTCCAAGATTCTTCTTATGGCGGTTCCATCAAAGACTCCTGTGAGTTCAGATGCTTTCGTCTCTAAACTGATCTTATTGGGGAATATCATGGAAGCTTCCTTTACAACCCAATCTATATCATCTAAAATATCCTGTTCTTTAAAATTCAATGTGATCCCCTCTCCGGCCTCGACCGTAATGGTGTCGAGCAAGCCTTCTATCAACCTGATAGCATATCCTAAACTGTTTTCAATAACCTCTTTAATATGGGTGATCTCCTCTGCACCAGCTTCCGGATCAAGCATATCTAAAGCCATAAAAGCCGAAGAAACAGGGTTTCGAATATCATGCGCTAAAGTAGCCATCAGTTTTTCTTTCATATCGTTCAAGGAACGGTTGAAGGTTTTCGCTGAATTAACCATGGCTGTCTCAATAGCCTTGTTGAGAATAAGCCCGGTTTCTTCATCATATATATCATTCTCCCGCAACAAATCTGTTAGCACTTCATGCAATAAGCGATATTCTTTAAGAATGGCTGCGACCGAATAATTAGAAGTAGCAGCCCTGTGACGACCGTGGTCTGAGCTATCGTCAACTATATCTAACAGATCTTTACGAGAGGTAGATGATGCTGATGCTCCATTTTCTTCAATGATCTCTGAAAGATCCTCTAAAACGTTTGGTAACTGATTTCGCAATACGATGTTATGGGTATCATCAGATACTTGCATTTCAGCATTCACAGTTTTCTCCCATACCTCTATAATATGATTGCTGTTATCCCTGATATATTTAGCGGCTCGTTTCATTCTTTATGATCTGTCAATGCTAATTTACTGATTATTAAAATTATAGGGTCTTTACGTCACTAAAAACACCTTTCAAAAATGAGATCTGTATTACTCCATTCTGATATCTGTATCAGGTTCGCATATGCATGAGACCTGAAATCTTCAGCAGGAAACTATGACGATTTTATCGTAACTTCCACTTAACATATCGATCGTTGTCACTATCGTGAAACCAAAATGAAGCCCAATCATTATGCAGTTAAACAGATCTGCGAACCTTTTCCAACCAATTTTTTATCTGGTTCTTTTAAGTGTTTCGCTCACCGCCTCAGCACAAAACTCCATATCAGTAGCAAAAGGCTATACCGTTCTAACAGATGTATTCAAAGAATGGCGCACTTTTGAAAAACCGCCGCTGAAAGAGGGTGCTCCTGACTATACAAAGGAAAGCTTTGAAAAACGACGAACTGAATTCCTTCGGTTAAAAGAGAGACTTTCCGCCCTTAATACCACAAACTGGAATATCTCTCAAAAAGCAGATTACCATATTGTTCTTGCCGAAATGAACGGTTATGATTTTAACCAAAGGGTTTTAAAACCCTGGGAGCGGGATCCGGCCTTTTACAAAACAGTATGGATGGCCCGCAGTGATGTCCCCGCACACGAAGGTCCGACACATCATGCCGTTCTGGATGTATGGCAATATGACTTTCCGTTAACCGGGTCAGAAAGGGAATCGTTTCTGAATGCTTTAAAAGTGATTACCCCGCTTAACAAACAAGCACAAAAGAATCTTACAGGAAATGCCAGGGAATTGTGGATAGCCGGGATCAGAGACATACAAAACCAGGCTTCTGATCTTGAACTGATAAAGCAACGGGAGGGAGTCAGCGAAGATACCGAACTGATAACCACTATTGACGCTGCCATACGTTCTACGGAAGACCTCGTCAACTGGCTTAGCCAAAAAGCTTCTGAAAAAACAGGTCCTTCAGGTATCGGAAAGGACAATTACACCTGGTATCAGCAAAACGTCCACCTCGTTCCTCTTACCTGGGAAGATGAGGTGATGTTGTTAAAACGGGAACTGGCTAGAGCGTGGAGCTCTTTAAAACTGGAAGAACACCGCAATCGTGGCTTGCCTGAATTAACGCCCGCAAACTCTCCCGAGGCCTACGATGCCCTCGCACAGGCAGCTTCCGTCGAACTCATCACTTTTTTAGATCAGCAAGACATCGTTACGGTAAAAAGCTATTTTAAACCCGCCCTTGATGAACACCTGGGGGAATACATTCCGGAAGAAACACGCAACTTTTTCTGGATCACCGCTCACCTTGACCCCAAACCCCTGTACTCTCACTTTTACCACTGGTTCGAGCTCGCCCGCATGGATCAGGAACCAAACAACAACAGCATAAGAAGCGACGCCCTGCTTTATAATATTTTCGACTCCCGAAACGAAGGTGCCGCCACAGCCGTGGAAGAAATGTTCATGCAGGCCGGACTTTACGAAAAGAATCCAAGAGCCAGGGAGCTCGTATATATACTTATCGCCCAGCGGGCTGCCCGCGGACTTGGGTCGCTGTATGCCCACGCGAACATGATGTCTATGGAAGAGGCCGGTAAGATCCATATGGAATATACCCCAAGGGGCTGGATGAAAACCGAGAAAGACCTGCTGATCTTTGAGCAGCATCTTTACCTCAGACAACCCGGCTATGGTACCAGCTACATAACGGGCAAGTACCTGCTGGAAGACACCCTGGCTGAAATGGCCAAAATGAAAGAAGATCAGGGAGAAACCTTTGAGTTAAGACAGTTTTTCGATACCCTGAACGCCATCGGAAATATTCCCATGAGCCTGGCAAAATGGGAAATGACCGGGAAAGAGCCGCAGTTTTCAGAATAAACAGGCTACTAGCTATTTAATGCTTTAAACTTTCAAGCCTGCTGAATTTCCGGATTCACGGAATTTCCTCTTATAATTATTTCGTAAAAAAAAGCGGCCCTTAAAAAAGGGCCGCTCATTTAAACAAAAACGAAAATTGACTGCTTAATCTTTCAGATCGAAACGATCATTATTCATCACCTTAACCCAGGCATTGACAAAATCTTTAATAAACTTGTCTTCTGCATCCTGAAAGGCATAGACCTCAGCTACCGCTCTTAGCTCGGTATTGGAACCACAGATCAGGTCAACCCGTGTTCCGGTCCATTTTCTGTCTCCGGTTTTCCTGTCCAATCCTTCAAAAGCAGTCTCATCTTCAGAAGTAGCCTTCCAGATGGTACCTAAGTCCAAAAGATTGGTAAAATAATCATTGGTCAACGCCTCAGGACGATCGGTCAGAACACCATGGTCAGAATTATCGAAATTGGTTTTCAAAACCCGCATTCCTCCTAATAAGACTACCATTTCGGGCTTGCTGAGATTCAGCAACTGCGACCTGTCAACCAGCATTTCTTCCGGAGAGGTCTTATGTTTTGCATTGTAATAGTTCCTGAAACCGTCTGCACTGGGTTCCAGGGCAGCGAACGACTCTACATCAGTATCTTCCTCAGTGGCATCTGCTCTTCCCGGAGTGAAGGGAACCTTGATGTCATGACCGGCATTCCGGGCAGCTTTCTCGAGTCCGGCTGATCCGCCAAGTACGATCAAGTCAGCCAGCGAAATCTTTTTCCCGTCACTTTGTGCATCATTAAATTCCTTCTGAACTTTTTCAAGAGTCTCCAGTACTTTCGAAAGCTGTGAGGGGTTGTTCACTTCCCAGAATTTCTGAGGTGCCAGACGAATACGTGCTCCGTTAGCTCCGCCACGCTTATCTGAGTCACGATAGGTAGCTGCAGAAGCCCAGGCAGTACTTACGAGTTCAGAAACGCTCAATCCTGTATCTAATATTTTTCCTTTCAGCTCATCAATATCGTTCTTATCGACCAGCTCATGATCTGTATCAGGAATGGGATCCTGCCAGATCAGCACCTCATCAGGTACTTCGGGTCCGAGATATCTGGATACCGGCCCCATATCACGATGGGTCAGTTTATACCACGCACGGGCGAAGGCATCGGCAAATTCATCAGGATTTTCATAAAAATGCTTTGAGATCTTCTTGTATTCAGGATCAACCTTTAAAGACAGGTCAGTGGTCAGCATAAATGGGGCATTCTTCTTATCGGGATCATGGGCATCAGGAATGGTTCCGGCTCCGGCATCTCCTTTGGGTTTCCATTGATAAGCTCCTGCCGGACTCTTGGTCAGTTCCCATTCATAACCGAAAAGATGTTCGAAATAGTCATTGCTCCATTTGGTGGGAGTCTTTGTCCAGGCTCCTTCAAGACCGCTGGTAATAGTATCAGGTCCTGCTCCCGTACCGAAGGTATTCCTCCACCCAAGGCTTTGTTCTGCGATTCCTGCACCGGCAGGTTCTGCACTTACATATTTGCCCGGATCTGCAGCCCCGTGAGTCTTTCCAAAGGTATGTCCTCCGGCGATCAGGGCTACGGTTTCATAATCGTTCATGGCCATTCTTCCGAATGTCTCCCTGATATCACGGGCAGCAGCCATAGGATCAGGATTTCCGTTGGGCCCTTCAGGATTTACGTATATGAGACCCATCTGTACAGCGGCAAGCGGATTTTCAAGATCACGATCACCGGTATACCGGTTATCACCTAACCATTCTCCTTCAGACCCCCAGTAGATATCCTCTTCCGGTTCCCACACATCTTCACGGCCTCCCGCAAATCCAAAGGTTTTTAACCCCATTGATTCCAGAGCGACGTTTCCGGTGAGTATCATCAGGTCTCCCCAGGAAATTTTCTTTCCATACTTCTGCTTGATCGGCCAAAGCAACATTCTTGCCTTATCCAGGTTTGCGTTGTCGGGCCAGCTGTTCAGAGGGGCAAAACGCTGAGCTCCGGAACCCGAACCTCCACGACCATCCTGTATCCGATAGGTACCGGCACTGTGCCATGCCATCCGAATGAAAAAAGGACCGTAATGCCCGTAATCTGCCGGCCACCAATCCTGGGAGTCGGTCATCAGCTTATGTAGATCCTTTTTTAAAGCCTCGAGATCTAGTTTCTTAAATTCTTCCTTGTAGTTGTAGTCTTCATCCATAGGATCAGACAGATTGGAATTCTGTCTGAGGATATTCAAATTCAATTGATTGGGCCACCAATCGCGGTTGGTGGTTCCGCCTCCGGCACTGTGTTGGAGAGATCCGCCAAGAAACGGACATTTACTGGCACTATTCATATTGTAGCTTTGGGTTCCTGCACCATTAGACCCATGTTCTTTGTTTTCCATAATGCAAATGGCTTTTTGGTTTATTCTTCGTTCCCTTAAAATTACCAAAACTTTTATTTATGTTATTTCATTTTTGATAGATAAAAGCTATTCACTATACGTGATAACAATTGATAATGTGAATCATGCATTTTTAGTTACCATTTCAGTGATATCTTAGCCGGTCATACAGTTTAGTTGTTTTTCCATCCCTATTGCATTAATGTCACACTGAGCTCGTCGAAGTAGACTTGTTCCTTTTCCCTAAAGAAGCAAACTCCAAACGAGAGAGAGAGACGGGAGATGCAGGATACGGAAATGATTAAAAAACACGCTAAATACGGTTACAGTTATGAGACCTGAAAGACCCCTTGTTTTCCGGAAATAAATTTTCAAAAATTATTTTATCCAATTCATGTTTTTTATTAGTTTTGCGCCATCATTACGCACATGTGGTGAAATGGTAGACACGCTGTCTTCAGGTGGCAGTGCCTTCGGGCGTGGAGGTTCGACTCCTCTCATGTGCACATCATCCCGGTCAACAAAGTTGATCGGGATTTTTTGTTTAGTACCGTCGGCAGTTTACTGGCATAAGGGAATAAACAAAAAATGCCGGGGGCTGCGTAAGCAGTCCCGGGATGATAAGTAAAGCGCCCCCTTTAAGGACGACCGAGCGAAGCGAGGTACTCCTCTCATGTGCACATCATCCCGGTCAACAAAGTTGATCGGGATTTTTTATTTCCCATGTAAACAGATATTTGTAGCATAGAAAGTATCTGACATAAGGCAGAATCATGGTTAATTTAAGTACATTTAAGCTATAAATTCATCATAATGAGACTTATAAGCTACATTACACTGGTTCTGATTATCGGCAATTCACTCTACGCTCAAAGCATTTTGGGTGCATGGGAAACAATTATCACCAATCCCGACAATGAACAGGTTCGTATGGTGGTCATCTTTACCGAAGGCTATCAGTCGGCGGCATATTATAAGGCCGAGGGCGGAGAATTCATCGGCACTAACGGTGGTGGCTGGTGGCTTGAAAACAATACAATGACCGAAGTGGTGGAATTCGACAGTTCCCAACCCCAAAGGGTGGGTGATTCGATAAGCTTTACCATAGAGCTTTCAGAAAATATCATGAAGATACCTGAGGCCAACATGGAACTAAAAAGAATTGATGATGCTTCGGGCAGTGATCTTGCCGGTGCATGGCTGATCAGCGGCAGGAAAAGGGACGGTGAGATCGTAATGAGAGAGGTCGATCAACCAAGAAAGACCATGAAAATTCTTTCAGACACCAGATTTCAATGGATCGCTTATAATACCGAAACAAAGGAGTTCATGGGTACCGGAGGCGGCACCTATACTACAGAAAATAACACTTATACAGAAAATATCGAATTTTTCTCCAGAGATAATTCAAGGGTTGGCGCAAGTCTTGAATTTAAATACGAGATCATCGACGGGAACTGGCATCATTCAGGGATGAGCAGCAAGGGAGACCCGATCTATGAAATCTGGGTTCCCAGAAGTCTTCCCCGTGAAAAATAGATCTAAGCAGACCGTGAACGGCCATTAAATTGCGCATGCAGCCTGTCGCTGAGCTTTTGCAGCGACTTCTCTTTCATCGGTTTGATGATAAAGTCTACCACGAACGGGTATTTTTTCGCCCTGAGCCTGTCCTGGGCCGAAGTCGAGGAAGTGACGATCGCCACCCGTATCTCTGTGTCGCTTTTTGAAATTCTCAGGTATTCCAAAAATTCCCATCCATCCATTTCAGGCATATTCAGGTCAAGTAATATCAAAAAGGGTCGCCTCTGATTGCCCGGCTCATTTAAGAAAGTGATAGCCTCCCGTGCATTTAAAAAACCGGTTACTTCCCCGCCAAAACATTTTGTGGCCAGATGCTGGTGTATCTTTAAAAAGATTCGGTCATCATCAACCACCAGACATGGAATTCTCCTGCTATTATCTTTCATTTTGTTCCAGTTTTTCAACCATTTTAATGATGGCCTGATCTATCTCTTCAAGGGATTCTTCTAAAACACCGATGAAATCATCCTTTGTCAAATCGTTATTATTCTCGTTGAAATAGCCAACGACTGCTTTCATCCGGGCAAGGGGTGTTCTGACCACGTGGGAGTGTTCCCAGGATATCTCCTCCAGAATATGTGAGTGTTCCTTTATTCGCTCCATCAAGACATGAGACTGAGTGATATCTTTTGAATTTACAACGATACCCCCTACCGCCGGGTCGTCACTCATATTGGTGGCAGTTGTTTCCAGCCATCGCCAGGAACCCGTATGGTCCTTGAAACGGTAGGCACGAACCGTAACCTGCCCGCTTTCGAACAACTGCCCGAACTTCGAGCGCACCCTGGTGAGATCATCCGGATGGATGAAGTCAAAAGCGTTCTTACCTATAAATTCTTCCGGGCAAATACCTAAAACTGCAGTAGAACTGTCACTCACGAAAAGATAGTTCGCATCCTGATCGAGAATCCCGATAAGGTCATTCCCTTTTTGAACGAGAGCCTTAAACTTCTTTTCGCTCTTCTCGAGTTGCTCCCTCTGCTTTTCAACTAGAAACTGAATACGTTTTTGATCGGTGATATCCTTGGCGATCCCATATACCCCGGCAATCTGATTATCAAGTCGCATGGGAACAAGTGTTACTTCAAGTGTTTTCAACTCATTGGATGCATCTATAAAATCTGCCTCAAATGATTCATCTAATCCTTTCAAGGCTCCCCTGAAGTGATTCAGTATCCTTTTTTTATGATACGGGGCACAAAAGGGAAGAAACGGATAACCCAAGAGTGCCTCCCTGTCCATCTGAGCCATTTCAGCTATACCTCGGTTTACAGTGACAAACTTTCCTTCCATATCAAGTGAAAACAATCCGTCGCTGTTTTCGGAAATGAAATAGCGGGACGCATCCTTCATCTGATTTAACTCCTGTTGCAATTCCATGAGCCGGGCCTCTTCCTGCAACTCAATGGTTCTATCGAGCAGGATGTGAAATATGAACTCAATTGACCCGCTCTCCGGTTCATGTATAGGGATATTGCGAACCTGGAAAAGAACTTCTCCTTCCTTTGGCGTTACTGCTTCTCGCTTATGACTAAGCGGAAATATGTCTGCATACCCTGTCTTAAGAATGCGATCGAACGATTCACATAAAACAGAAGTATCTTCAAAGTTTTCACGAAAAACTTCAGAAACCGGGCGACCTATGAGCTCGGCCTCAACATTCAGTTGTTTATAGTAAGCCCTGTTGGCATCTACAATGATAAAAGAACCATTGTCGGGTTTCAGTAAGAGGCAAGCCAGGGGCAACTTGTCAAAAATGAACCCATAACAATCTTTCATAAATAATCCTCCTCCTTCAGCAATAGCTGAATTTGTTCATTAATAATAAGTAGGTTGTGGTCGTATTTAAAAACGGCGCAAATTACTAAAAACTACTGTATTAGTAGACAAAAAAATAATGTTTATAATCAGATTTCGTCTGAAAATCAGTCCGGATTTCTTCTGAAGCTTTAATGAACAAAGGGCTTCCCGCTTATAATAAAAGCTGAAAATAAACAATTAATTACTTTTATTTTACAAGGGCTTTTCTGCGTGATCTGCGCGAATATTCTCTATATTAAGTTCTCTCACCTTTTCCCCCGGAACACTCCCTCTTTTAAATTTCAATTTTTTTTCTACTTTTAGCCACATATATGAAGTATCAACCGCATTTATTTCACATCCCGGCCTGCAAGCCCTTCACTCTTTTAGGCTTGCAACCCATCTTCAATTGTTGATACTGCCCTTCAGGATAAACCGATCTCATACAGATACCATCCTTACAGGAACATACTTTTCAATTACCTATTCAAACAGTACATTTTATAAAGAAAATGAGTAAAAAAAACACGTTTTCCCTGGCCATACATGGTGGTGCGGGAGTGATCGATAAAGAGGAACTGTCAAAAGCCGAAAGATCTGCCATCGTAAAAGACCTACATGCCAGTCTTGAGGCTGGCGAAACCGTTCTAAGAAACGGCGGTTCAGCCATCGAGGCAGTTTGTGCAGCAGTAAGAAGCCTTGAAGACAGCGCTAATTTTAATGCAGGTAAGGGTGCTGTTTATTCTCGAAGCGGCAAACATTACCTGGAAGCTTCGGTGATGGAAGGTAAAGAACATCGTGCCGGCGCTCTTTCTAACAGTAAGCATATCAAGAATCCGGTCGACATGGCTAAGATCCTGATGGAAAGGAATGACATTGTGATGCTTGATGGTGAAGGTGTTGATCAAATGGCAAAGGATTATAACCTCCCACTGGTCGAAAACGACTGGTTCGACACACCCTTCAGGGCACAACAATGGGAACTGGCTAAAAAATATGCAGCCGATCAAACATTTCTGGATCACAGCAATTTCAAAAAGGGAACCGTAGGTGCCGTGGCGATCGACCAAAACGGGTTGGTGGCAGCCGCAACTTCAACCGGTGGAATGACCAACAAAATAGACGGACGAATCGGAGACACGGCACTCATAGGATGCGGAACCTATGCCGATAACAAGACCTGCGCCGTTTCGTGCACAGGAACGGGAGAGTATTTCATTCGTGCCGTAGTGGCAGCCACCGTTTCCCACCTGATGGAATACGGAGGGCTTACTTTTGAGGAGGCCGCCCAAAAAGCCATTGATAAGCAGGCAGACCTTGGCGGTGACGGCGGACTTATCGCCATTGACAGTCAAGGTAAAATAACCATGCCTTACAATTCAGAAGGTATGTACCGGGGTTATGTCACAGCCGATGAAAAAAAGGTATATATCTGGAACCAACCCGAATAGAAGCACACGCCTAAAACTATTATTATGAACACACATTTGAAATGTCTCTTAACCACTCTGATCCTGCTGAGTTTCATCTCCTGCCAAAAGAACACTCATGAAAAGGCACATGAAAGCGATAGTCAAAACCCTGTTGCTTCGGTTAAACCAAAAGGTAGCCTGTTTATTATCGGAGGAGGGAAACGACCACCTGAACTGGTCAGGGAAATGATCAGCCTCAGTTCCATGGAGTCGGCCAATCATTACGCTGTTATATTGCCAATGTCCAGCGCCGAACCTGATTCGGCCATCTGGTACGGAAGAAAGCAATTCACCGACCTGGGTATAACACCCGACAAGATCAAAGGATATCAGTTCACAAAAGAACATATGCCAACTCAGCAACTCGATTCTTTAGAAAATGCTGCTTTGATCTATATCACCGGTGGCGACCAAAACCGGTTTATGGAAATTGTTGAAGACAGTCAGATAGAACAGGCCATAAAAAATGCCTATCAGAAAGGCAGCGTCATAGCCGGCACCAGCGCGGGTGCAGCCGTTATGAGCGAGAAAATGATCACCGGTGATCAATACAAACACCCTGAATATACCGGGGATTTTCAGAGCATCGAATCTGAGAATATTATCATTGAAAACGGATTGGGACTGACTGACCGTATCATTGTCGATCAGCATTTTATCAGGCGAATGCGCATGAACCGCTTGTTAAGTGTTGCGATGGAACATCCGGAACAAACCGCCCTGGGCATAGACGAATCAACCGCGGTCATAGTGAAAAATGACAGCATAAGGGTAACCGGAGAGTCTCAGGTGATCTATATAAAAAATCAGGGAAAAGTATCATCCCAGAACGGATTACTTGGTGGTGATGACCTGAAGGTAAAGGTGTTATTGCCCGGAACGAAAATCAGTCTTTAATCAATCCTTTCAGATCATGAGCCGAACCCGAAAATTTCCGGACACCATCAGCATCATTCTTGCTATAAGTGTCTTATTCGTTATTCTAACCTGGATCATTCCTTCCGGAGAATTTGACCGGCAGATCGTCAATAATACGGAGGTGGTGATTGCCGGCTCCTATGAAAGTGTTCCCTCACAACCACAGGGTATTGGAGCCTTATTAATGGCTCCGGTCAGGGGATTGACCTCTGCCGCCCTTGTCATCGCGTTCATCTTTGTGGTTGGCGGTGCTTTTTCTATCATTAACGCAACCGGTTCGCTGAATGCCGGTATCGGCAACATGATCAGCCTGAGTCAAAAGAGACCCGTATTTAAGAAATTCATCATTCCCATAGTAACGATCTTGTTCTCGCTCGCCGGAGCAACCTTTGGCATGAGCGAAGAGATCCTGGTTTTTGTCTTGATCACCATCCCCTTATCCCGTGCCCTGGGATATGATGCTGTTTTGGGGGCCGCGGTGCCTGTGATAGGTACTGGAGTGGGATTTGCCGGAGCCGTGACCAATCCGTTTACGGTAGGTATCGCTCAGGGCATAGCCGAAGTACCTCTTTTCAGTGGAATGGGCTATCGGTTCGTGGTCTGGGTGGTATTGACCCTCATAGCGGCCATATGCCTTCAGCGATACGCCCGAAAGATCGAAAAACAGCCGAGCCGGTCACCGGTATTTTCTCTTTCAGGCAAGTGGGATGAAGAGCAGAAAGACAGCCCCGAACTGCCACCCCTGAATCGTTCGCGTAAACTTATCCTGGCAGTCTTTGCTGCAGCTATTATCACATTGATCTACGGCGTGAATTCGCTGGGCTGGTATATAGAGGAGATCGCGGGGCTATTTCTGGCACTGGCGGCGGTGAGCGCAATCATTTTTAAAATGCCGGTCGACCATGCGGTGAAACATTTTGTCTCAGGTGCCAGGGAAATGATGACAGCAGCGATCGTGATCGGACTCTCAAAAGGGCTACTGATCATCGCCCAGGACGGAAAAATCATCGACACCATGCTTCACGGAGTAGCTGTGGTGGCTGGAAATGCCCCAGGATGGGTGTCGGCAGAAATGATGTTAGTATTTCAATGCTGCCTGAACTTTTTCATCCCCTCAGGCTCCGGACAGGCCGCCCTGACCATGCCGATCATGGCGCCACTCAGCGATCTGCTGGGTGTAAGCCGGCAGGTAGCGGTGCTCGCCTTCCAGATGGGTGACGGTTTAACCAATATGATCGTACCCACCAGCGGGGTGACTATGGGAGTTCTCAGTATCGCCGGCATCCCCTATGACAAATGGTTTAAATGGGCATGGCCTTATCTTGCCGTCCTGTTTCTGGCCGCCATGCTGTTGATGCTTCCACCACTGTTTCTTTTCGACTGGTAAACAGAGAGAATTATCTCCTCACTGAAAGAAACACCATGTAACCCAGGTTGCTTAGGTGGTCAGCGAAATGATGTATCTTTAAGGAAAAGAGCATCATCGTGGAGAACAAAAAACTGATATTAAGAGACATTCTGGCTCTGGACCGCACAAGATTAGCCAACGAACGAACCTTTCTGGCGTATTTCAGATCTTTCATTGTATTCCTGAGTTCCGGTTTTGCCATCATCAAACTGGAGCTGCTTGAAGAGATAAAATGGATAGGATACTTCCTGACCATTGTAGGCCCTGTACTGCTTATTATCGGGCTGGCCCGTTTCCTGTATGTAAAAAGGCACATCAAAAAGCTTTACAACTACGATATGTAAAGCATCACTATTGAAAAGTAAAAATCATGAAGATCTTAGGACTAATAGGAGGAACATCCTGGTATTCAACCGAAGCGTACTACCGCCTGATCAATGAAAAAGTAGCTGAAAGGCTGGGAGCACAAACAAACCCTGAAATGATCCTGTACAGCATCAGGATCGACATTATGAGGGAACAGGACTGGGATGTTATCAACCGGAAATACCTCGAAGTCGCACAAAAACTGGAAAATGCAGGAGCAGAAGGTATCCTGATCTGCGCCAACACCCCTCATAAGGTGTATGATTATGTGCAACCCAGGATCACTATTCCTATCCTGCACATCGCGAGGGCCACCGGGAAAGAGGCACAAAAGCGGTCGATGAAAACCCTTGGCTTATTGGGTAACAAGCCCACCATGACCGGCGGTTATATCCCCGAAATTCTTGAAAAGGAGTTCGGCTTACAAACCCTGATTCCTGAACATGAGGCTACCATAGACAAATCGCATTACTTCGTTGGGAAAGAGCTTACACAGGGTAAGTTCACCGATAAGGCGCGAAGTTTTTACAGCGAGCAGATCGAAAGACTCAGGGAACGCGGGGCAGACGGCATCATACTGGGGTGTACTGAACTACCATTGCTCATCGATAATGAACAAAGCAGTCTTCCCTTGCTGCCCACTACTGAATTGCATGCAGAAATGGCCGTTGATTTCATTTTGGAAGAAAACTGAAAATCAGAAGATCTGTCGGCCCTTTTTCCTGTGGAAGGTCATGCCTGTCAGAACTGAAAATAGATAAACGGCTGGAAATCGGTAGAAAATGCCTGGTAACACACCACACCAACTACCACAACCACTGCCATTTTAACGGGCATGGGACTTTTTCCATACCAGCCTTCCATACGGTCTTTAAAGTCTTGCGGAAGCCAGTGAGTTATATAACCTGCAAGCATCACCCAGAATACCGCCTGGTAAGCAACCAGTACATTCCAGGCATTTGACCAGTCCATGTTGTTAGCTACCTGATGATACCACCTTGAGATATGATCCATGCTTTCGCCACGGAAGTATATGCGCGTGAAGGTGATAAAGACGAAAGTGACCAGGATCTTCCAGGCGTGTACGATCATACCGCTTTTGTCTTCCCACGGACTCACTTTGCGCCAGAATTTATACACCACTATCCCCAGGCCGTTCAAACCTCCCCAGATCACGAATTTCCAGGAAGCCCCGTGCCAGAGCCCACCAATCAGCATGGTCAACATAAGATTGATATTGGTGTTGATCTGCCTTTCCACCTCCGGGAAGTAATGAGCCGATATTGCAGCGATGGTAAGTACAGCGGGAATCAATATGTAAACACCGGGATGATTGAATGCGACCATCACACCCGCAAGGATGATCACCAGGATGATATAGGATGCCTTACTCCCCTTTCTGTTACCGCCCAGAGGAATATAGAGATAATCCCTGAGCCAGGTCGAAAGTGAAATATGCCACCTCTTCCAGAAGTTCCCGCAGTTCTCAGCCTTGTACGGGCTATTAAAGTTTTTCGGTAGTTGGAAACCCATCAAAAGCGCAAGGCCGATTGCAATATCGGTGTAGCCCGAAAAGTCACCGTAGATCTGCAGGGAATAACCGATCATGGCCATGATATTGGCAAAACCTGAAAACATTTCCGGAGCGTCAAACACCTTGTCGAGAAAATGCATGGCAATAAAATCTGCGAATATCATCTTCTTCACCAACCCCTTGAGTATCATAAAAGTTCCCCGGTTAAAATCACTTACCGAAATTTTAGTGGGCGCATTGATCTGTGGAACAAAGCTTTCTGCTCTTACGATCGGACCGGCCACAAGCTGGGGAAAGAAACTTACATAAAACCCAAAATCCAAAATAGAATCCAGTGGTTTCACCTTATTCCGATATATATCAACGCTGTAGCTAATGGTCTGAAAAGTAAAAAAGGAGATCCCGACCGGAAGAATGATCTTATCGGCTGTGAAGTAATTGACAGAGGTGAAGTTGTTGCTCCATTCTGCCAACCAGTTCACTACCTGCCAGTCTGTATTGAACAGGTAGTTAAAAGAATCGGTGAAGAAATAGGCGTATTTGAAATAACTGAGAGTGAAGAGGTTGATGATCACGCTCAAAGTTACCAGGAAAAGCCGCCACCGGCTTCTATGGCTTTTATACAACGCCTGACCGATAAAGAAATCTACAATGGTAGAAAAGATCAATAAGCCTACAAACATGCCGCTGGTCTTGTAATAGAAGAACAACGATACAAGAAAAAGATACAGATTACGCGGCTTACGTTTACTGCAGAGTAAAGCGAAAAACAGGTAGACCACTGCGAAAAAGATCCAGAAATTGACCTGGGTAAAGATCAGGGGAAAATCTTCAGAAAAGGTAAAGATGTCTGCTATTCTATTCACCAATAGATTTAAAATAGGTTAATAAGCTCTTTTCGGGTCTTTGAGTTGTCTCCTCCCAGGCCTGTAAAAATGCCTGTAACAGGAGATCTGCCTTGACGCTATACCCGGTCAGGGAAAAATGTACCCGGTCTTTGACCATCAATCCGGCCTCATACCAATGCTGTGAAGAACCCTGCCCTCCCATTACCCTGTAAAGATCCCAGACAGGCAGTTTATGTTTTGCGGCGATCTCCAGTATAATACGTTCCTGGGTCCCGGTATGCGGATTGGGGTATCGCTGCCTGAAATATGCATCATTAGGCACCGTTAACAGGATAGCACACTCAGGATTGATATTTTTAATCATCCGGATAAAATCTTCGTACTGAGCCCTGTATTTTTCTCCGTCAAAATAACGGGTATAGGCATCGTTCGTACCGATAGAAATGATAAATAGATCGGGCTTGTAAAGTGACAATTGCTTTTCAAAAAGAGCGCAGCGTTCATAAGAATCGAACTTGGCACCATTAGCTCCTATGCTGGTATATTCTATACCTGAACGGTCATTGATAAATTCGAGACCCATCAGCAGGAACGGTTCCTTATCATTTACCCCGGGTCTTTTGGAAACCACCAGATCCACTTCATCCATGGGATATTTAAATCGATATTCCCGGTAATTCGCTTCCGGGTTAAGAGTATCACTCACCAGCCATTCTTCATCGATATTCAGATCGAAGTTCTCATTCCAGGAGTTATAAAAGACCCGTAAGCCATCAAAGCAATAAGGGGTACTGTTATAATTCTTATAATTAGATCGAATATTGATGGTATCGATGTTCCCCTCAAATACAGCTGTAACGCCAGCAAGACCCCAGGCCACACTATCCCGGCCCTGGGAGCAGCGGTATCCTTTCCAGGAATCATCATCAGCTTCCACCCTGTAGTTAAGAGGGTTATTCGTATCTGCCAGGTGGTATGGAAATACAAAACCCCGTTGTGCCGTACTTACCTCATTCATGTTCTGAAGATAGGTACGCAATTTATTTGAATAGAAATCTGCCTGAATATGTGAGCCCCCGATATGAAAGATATGCAGCTTCTCCCGCTTACCTTCAAAGATGCTGTCCATTTTGATGAGGAAATTCTTAAACTCTGCACTTTCCTCAGCACCTATGAATCGGTTCGCCTCCATATTGATCATATAGGGGTGGCTGTCGATAACACTGTCGAGCACAAAATGCTGCGCCTGAATCACCGGGCAGCAGATAAAAATGAGCAGGGAAAAGATCAGGGGTCTACTCATGGGCATACTGGGTTAGATCAAGGTACAAGGATGTAAAAAACAATTCAGAGATCACCCGGGTTCCCTTGGGTGAGAAATGCGTATAATCACTGGCCGCCAGTTTCTGATCTACCCAGTGTGGCATCGAATTGGAACCGCCCATGGCATCATACATGCTCCAAAAGGCAATTCCGTTCTCCAGACATCTTTCCCTGATCTGTTCATTAACATATGGCAGGAGATCATAAGACTGCAGCCTGCCGTCAACCCTGGTAGACATGTCTGAAGGACCAATAAAAATAACAGGGGCCTCCGGAGCCTTCTTTCGTACCCAATTAAGATTAGACATGATGTATTTGGAGTACCGTCGAACGGCTGCGCTGTCTTTCAGATAAGGAACGGCATTTCCGCCGTATTGAAATATGAACATTCTGGGTTGCAAATGCCCCATCATCGAACGGTAATTCTGACCGTCCATCTTGGCGAAGATGGTTCCTGAAGCGCCCCGCATGGCTACATTGTCCAGTAAAATACCTTTTTTGCCATCCAGGGTCAGACCATAAAAGTCGGGACTGATTTCAGAGGTGAATTCAAATCGTAAGGCCGTGGGAGCCGTTTCGAACTGCAAGCGAAGGTTGCGATACTCGACGCCCGGTTCTAGCGTATCTGTCATGATCAGTGAATCCTGATGGAACACATTCATGGAAACCGGTGACTGTACATTGCCGTAATGCAGGTCAACTATCTTGAAATCCCTGAGTTTCCTGTAAGACCGATCTGAAAAACTAACGGTGAACTCTGCAGTAGTCAAAGGGATACTGTCAGGATACAGTGTTCTGAGGGAATCTGCAGGTAGGGTAAATCTCGAAACAGATGCGTAGGCACCGTACATCCCATGTTCGAACATGGGCTGATTGCGATCAAAGGCTGCAAATCGCAACCACTCATCACTGCATTCCACATGAGCCTTCACCTCATCATATACCTGCTTGATAGGTATAAAACCGGGGCCTTCTCCCCCGTACAATCTTTGTAAACGATTCCTCACATAGGCTGAAATCCGGTCTCCTTCCAGTTGCGAATCGCCGTAATGAATGATACGGCAGGTAGGAGATGTAAATGCGGTACGTATCGTTCTTACGAAAGTGGCGGGATCACCGGGGTATTCTATGCGCCGGATTTTGGAGGTATCGATCTTGCTGTAATCAGGCACTACCGGCTGAGCTTCAGGCAGCGCCTCCTCGACGATCATGCTCTCTATATTGCCCACGATACTGTCGATTTGAGCAACAGGGGTAACGACGGCAGGTTCCGGGTCTAAAAAACTCCGAAAGGTGGGATACTTAAAACCCGTATTGCCCCAGAAGAATCCTTCCTGCTCATTTCCTGCTTCATCTGATCCTTCCCTGCTGAAGGCTGTAAGGAGCAGCAAAAGAACAAGGCATGAAATAATGAAAAAACTGATCTTCCTGGGATCCATCTGACTGAAGTTACAGCAGCGAATTTAAAAAAAACTGTTCGATTAGTTTCTTAAATTCCGGCACTGAATAAGTAACGTCAAAAGATCGCCAAATATTTTCCGGATATCCGCACCTTTTAAGACTCAGACAATATTGATCAGGCAGAAAGAGAAGAATGACGACGGCTGTGATAGATAAGCCCGGGTTCTCCCGCTAGCGGACCTTTGTCACCCAGAACAAAGAGTGAAGAATATTCTGGTTCGCCTGTATAGCGCTGTATCTTGCCTGAATCGCTCTCAAAACACAAACTGTATTTGCGTCTCTTGTCAAACAACAACCAATTATGGTCTGCATGTTTTTCCCTTAGATATTCAGTAAGTAAAGGCAAAATATTAAATCTTGAATCGACGACACCTGAATACAAACCGCTTTCGAGAATCTTAAAGCGAAAATCTTCAGCAAGACGGTCTGCCTCGCGTTTCACCATATTGGAGGCATGACGCAAGCGCCCGAGATACGACTCTGCCTCCTGCAGTACCGATTCATTGCAATAAACAGCCATGATAAAATTAAGAATCATGTCTTCTGACCCTTTCAGCTCACTTAAAAAAGCAAAGTATATTATCTCTCTCGTTTCTGCTGACGTTTTTAATCGTAAAGACTCCCAAACCTTTTTTGCATGTAAAGGCTGCGTGTGCACCTGAATGACTTCAGAGAAGATATCCGGCTCATAATGCCGGGGAGAAACAATAGCCACCTCTTTATAACCCCTGGAAAAAACTTCATAAACAGCAGACAGAAACCCTGAAAAACTTCCATCATATAAAACCTTTGCTTTCATAATTGGTGATGTTTTTGCATTCATTAAATCGGAATATTTCCAAAATATTACAATTTCTTAAGGCTTTAATACTATATTTACCTCGTAAGCACATGCTAATATAGGAATTTTTCCAAACTAAAGGAAATATTCCAATTATTTTATATTTTTATACTATGAAACAGTCTTTAGCCACCGAGGTAATTCGATTCAGAGAGGTACGGGAAGAACTGGGTTTGACCCAACAGGCCTTCGCAGAGGAGTTGTCATTGAAAAATTCAACGGCTGATATCGAAAGAGGCAAGACAAAATTATCGGGCACCATGGTAACCGATCTGCTAGATAAATATCGTATCAATCCCTTATGGCTGTATGGCAAGAGCAACCAGAAATACCTCGATATGCAGGTAAACACCTCTCCCAGGGTGGTAACGGTAGATCCAGAAAACAACGATAATATCGTACTGGTCAATGTACGGGCTGCAGCGGGATACCCGCATAATATCGGTGATGTTGACTGGTATGAAGAACTGCCTGCTTTCAGTATTCCCTTACCCGAATACCGCAACGCCACTTATCGCGGTTTCCAGGTGGAAGGCGATAGTATGCTTCCCTCCCTGCATCCGGGTGAATGGGTGATCGGTAAAGCGGTTGAAAGTCTTGAAATGCTGGACAACAACACTATCGCAGTCGTCGTACTTCAGGACAGTGTTTTGGTGAAAAAGGTGCAAAAGCATGAAGACCATCAGCAAGTATCCTTGATATCACTGAACACCGAGTATCCACCGGTAGTCATAGGAAGCCATGAAATTCAGGAACTCTGGCAGGTAAGCAGCAAGATCAGTGTTGAGATAGATAAAAACCCCGAAGGCAGCAGCCTTGACCAGATACAACAGAGCATCCTGGAATTGCGTAACGAGATTAATGCCTTAAAAAAATAACCTATTGTTCCAGATCACGGGCCTCGAACTCAATCAATTCGCCATCTTCAAAGCGAACACTTAATTCAATAGGATTACAACACACTTCACAATCTTCCACATAGGTCTGATCCCTTGAAGGGTCGAGCAGCATTGAAATGGTTTCCCAGCAATACGGACATTGAAAAAAGTGCTCCAACATAGATACATGGATCTTTCTAAAACTCTATGTTCAACAGCTGTCCGCTAACCTGTAAAACAGCCAGCTCAGCTATTTTCGCCGTGTATTTGGCACGGTTCTTCTCCAGAATGGCGTTCAACAGGTTGATCTGGGCCTGTCTGAATTCAAGAGATGTCGCACGTCCCAGTTTATAGCGTTCTTCAGTTCGGTTGAAATTATTCAGGGTCGTTTGAACATTCTTTTTCTGTGCTTCGTAGATATACAAGGCATTCCGGTAGGTCTCATAAGCATTTCTTATATCCCGTTCCACACCCAGCTCCACCTGTCTTTTGGTGATTTCCTGGTTCTCATAGGCGATCCTCGCATTTTTGAACTGGGTAATGGTTGTACCACCGTCGAAGAGGTTCCAGGTCAGGTTCACTCCTGCAGAGACCCCTGTGCTGGTATTCTCAAGCACGAATGCCAGCGGGTTGTTATTATTGCTGCGGTTCCATCCGTAAGAGCCCGAAAGCCCGATGGTAGGAAGAAAATTACCACGAACCGACTTGATACCGTATTCGTTGATAAGCATACCACTTTGAGCCTGTAAAAGTGTCACATTATTTTCAGAAGCCTCGTTGAGCATGTTCTCCATCAAAAGCCCGGGCACGAAGGTTACTGTGGTATCTACCAGAAAGTCGTTGGAAAGATCACGATTCATGATCAGGTTCAGGTCTCTCTTGGTGTTTCTGAGTGTCTGTTCTGTCTGAATCAGGTTAATACTGTCGGTATTCACATCAACTTCGGCATTCAGCACGTCAAGACCGGTATTCTGTCCGTACTCGAACTGGTACTGCGCCCTCTCCAGCCGGTCTTTGGATATCTGCAGGGCCTGTCTCAGATTCTCCACATTCTCGGTAAGCCTGGCGACCTCATAATAGACCGTGAACAACTGTAGCACGGTGGTTTCAATGGTCTCACGGGCCTGCAGCTCGGTAAGATTGAGTTCTTCCTTTAGAGATTTGTAATTATAGAACCTTCCCAATCCGTCAAAAAGGGTATAGTTAAGGTTTAGGGAAGCGTTATAACGCCTGGTTTCCACTCCTTCCGCAGATCGCACTTCTCCATTGGCCAGCTGACCCTCGGCATTATTCCGGTCGAAGGTAGCCCCCGCATTTCCGGTCAAACTGGGCAGATAGCCTGAATTCAGTACATCGGCATTATTCTCGGCGATCTCTGTGTTGTTGGCTGCGATCTCGATCCCCAGGTTATTTTCAAGGGTGTAGCCTATTGCCTCCTGCTTTGAGAGCAGATCCTGAGACCACAGGGAGCCCGAAAATCCTAAAATCACAACAAATAGTAACGTATTTTTAATGGATACCATCCTTTTCTACCTTTAATTCTTTTACAGCGCGTTCAACTTCTCTTGCTTTTGGCATTTCACCCTTTCTGAGCCAGTAAGTACCCATTTTAAACTTGTTGCTCATGGTAAGCAAAATAGGTAGCATTAACAGGGTCAGGAAAGTGGCAATTCCAATTCCAAACGAAATGGATATAGCCATGGGCTTCAGGAATTGTGCCTGCCTGCTCTTTTCGAAAAGCAGCGGCGCCAGTCCGGCGATCGTTGTCAGGGAAGTCAGAAAGATCGCTCTGAACCTCGATTTACCCGCCATCAGGATGGCTTCGCCATAACTGCTCCCCTCCTTCAGGTAGCTGTTAAATTTACCGATAAGCACCAAACCATCGTTCACCATAATTCCGATCAGTGCGATGATTCCCAACATAGAAAGTACATTGATAGGGAAACCCAGCAGGTAGTGACCCCAACCCACTCCGATCAAACTGAATGGGATCATCAGTAACAACAGGAAGGGTTGCCCGTAACTCCTGAATGTGAATGCGATAACCGCATATATCAGAAATATGACCACGGGGAACACTTTCCCGGCAGAACTGCTTAGCTTACCGGCTTCTCTGTTCTGACCTTCATAAGAGGCCGTAACCGTTGAATAACGGGATTGTAATTCGGGCATGATATTGCTCTGTATGTCTGCCAGAATATCGGTGGTTGAGGCATTCGGATTCACCAGGTCAGATTCCACCCGAATTTCCCGAACCCCGTCAAGGTGCTGAATAGATTCTTCCCCACGCTGAATGCTGTAATTGGCAATTTCATTGAAAGGCACCCGGGTACCTGAAGGGGTAATGAGTCGCATCTCATCCAGATCGTTGATCGATTCCCTGTTTTCCAGGTCGTATCGCACCCAAACCCTGATCTCATCTTCTCCGCGCATAAAGCGCTGAGCCTGGAAGCCGAAGAAACCGGCCCTTACCTGACCCATCACATTACGAAGGTCAAGCCCAAGGGCATAGGCATTATCTTTCAGCTGTATACGTATCTCTTTGATACCTTCCGGGTCGGTATCAACAATATCCTTAAGCCTTGGATCATCCTGCAGTTGAGCTTTTAAATAGTCTTTGGCCCCTTTTAATTCTTCCGTATTATTACTCAGAAGGGCTACAGAGATCGGGCTTCCCCCGAAGTTTCCTCCAGACCCGAAAGTAAGTCGTTCCACCCCGTATACCGTTCCGGTGGTATCCCGTAAGGCATTCGATATCAAAAACGATTCGAAATCCCGCTCTTCCCCGGGAAGAAGATTGATATCAAGGGAGGCTTTATTGGTTCCGGGACCCACCCGCTTGACGATATTTTCAATTACCGATTTGTTTCCGGTTTGTTTTTGTGTGAATTCTTCATTGACCTTCCATGCGTTTTCCTCGATCATGGTGATGATCGAATCGGTCACCTTTGGCGAGGTACCTTCAGGCATCAGCAGATCTACAGAAACCCGGTCACTGGCAATACTTGGAAAGAGTGTAACCCCGATGATCCCACCTCCGATGGCTCCGATGGTCAATAACAAGGCCAGGCAGAAAATTCCGAAAGCCAGGATCTGGTGCCTTAAGCTGAACTTTAATACCGGCGCATAGAGCTTATCACGCATATAATCCATCATGCGATCTCCGTAGGTATTGATGTTCCGCATTTTTGCAAAGAACTTCTGAACCAGTGACATGTCTTCTTTCTTAGGGCGATCATCCTCTTTCAACAAGGCTTTGGAATGTGCAATGTGTGCCGGCAAAATGATCAGAGCTTCTATAAGTGAGATCGTCAGGGTAATGATCACCACCGTCGAAACCTCGGCAAAGAACTCCCCGATACGACTGTCAAGGAACAAAAAGGTGGAAAAGGCCAGGATCGTTGTGATAATTGCCGAGATGATCGGAGGCAATACCTCCATGGTTCCATCGATGGCAGCCCTGACCGGAGATGCTCCCCGTTCATAATGCTGATAGATATTCTCTGCGATCACGATACCATCATCAACCAGGATACCGATCACGATGATCATCCCAAAAAGGGAAAGCACATTAATGGTGACATCAAAAAATCCGGCGAACACGAATAGTCCCAGGAATGATATCGGCAAACCAAAAGCTACCCAGAAAGCCATTCTTGAATTCAGGAAAAGCGAAAGAAAGAAAAGCACGAGCAGTATCCCCTGCCAGGCGTTGGTGAACAACAGCTTGGTTCTTTGCTTTAATGTAATGGAACGGTCAGAAACCACATCCAGTCGTACATTATTGTAACTTTGGTTAAAGTCTTCTATGTATGCATTTATCTTTTCAGCGGTAGGTATAAGGTCTTCACTGTTGGTATTACTCACTCGTATGTTAACGGCAAGATTCCCGTTAAAGTAGCTGGCGTTCGGGTTTTCCTCAAAACGGTCCCTTACTTCGGCCACATCTCTCAGCCTGATATTGGTACCATTAGGTAGTGCTTTTACGACCGCATTATTAAGCTCATCGCCATAATAGGAACGGTTATTCGCCCTGATCAGGTAATCTTCTTCGCTGGTCTTGATATTCCCCCCTGTAATAAGCAGGTTGGTTTCTGAAACTGCCTGGGCCACTTCCTGAAAGGTCAGGTTGTATGCGAGGAGGTCATTTTCTCTGACCGCGATCTCGATCTCTTCCCGCGGAAAACCGGTAATCTCGATCTTTGAGACCCCTTCCATACGCCTGAGATCCCTTTCGATATCCCTGGCGATCTTTTTAAGCGTAGCAAGCGCTACCCCTTCGCCACTAACGGTAAAGGTGATGGTCTCCCTGATAGCTTCCTGCTTCCCTACGATCAGAGGCTCCATCCCGGCAGGAAAGCTGGGAACCTGATCGACCGCATTCTTGACCTCTAGGAGCATGAAGTCTATATCATAACCTTTAAGAATCTCCACGGTAATACTTCCACCGTTCTCCCTCGAGGTAGAGGTCACCCGGTCAATACCTTCGATTCCTTTCAGGTTATCTTCGATTTTTATAATAATACCCTCCTCTATCTCCTGTGGAGCAGCTCCGGGGTATGTGACGTTGATAGAAATGATCTTTGATTCAACTAAGGGAAAGAAAGATGAACGCAGTGAAAATGCACCTACCAGACCGAAGATCAGAAACGCCAGGATAATGACGTTAACGGCTACGTCATACTTGATGAAATACGAAAGTATCTTTCTCATTGCAGCGCGGTTTTAGGCGTTTCCTCAGATTTTTGAACGTCTGCTTCATCACCTGCCACTTTAACTACCATGCCCGGATAAGCCCCCGGCACTGAACGTTTCAGAACCCTGGTTCCGTCAGGTATCCCTTTAACGATCGCATGTTTTTCTGAAAAATATACCGGATTCACATCAACAAGCTCGAGGATGGTATCCCTGACGGCGTAGAGTTGTGACTGATCAACCAGGAGCGAACGGTCAACTTCATATGCATCATCAGCATCCCGTGCATGAATACGTGCTTCCAGATACATTCCCTCTTTGAGCATACTATCACTGACTTCTATAAATGCGGTAATGGTTTGGGTATCCTGGTCTATTTTTCCATTTACCCGTGCCACGGTACCCGTCCATGTGTTTATATTTTCCAGGTCACTCAGCTGCACTTCTTCACCCACCTTCAGGTAAGGAGCATAACTTTTGTTAACAGCCACCTCCAGTTCATAGACTTCAGGATCGATGAACTCACCCAGCTTTTGTCCGTTCCTGATCAAAGTACCCTCATTGACAAGAGCCTCTGTAAGGATCCCGTTGAAAGGAGCTCTAATGTTGTGTTTGGAAAGTCGGTTCTCCAGGTTTTTAAGATTATAATACGCTGTGTAGATCCCTCTACCGGTTAAAAAGTTCTTTACTTGCGGTGAAGATGGCTCGGGCAGCGGTTTGGTAAGAGAGTTCATTTCGAAGTTCTGGATATACTCCTGCCAGGCCGGAAAAGCTTCAGGATAGTCCAGTCGAAGATCGGGCATGATCCCTGTGATCAGGTTTACCAGGTTGCTTTTTTGAGATTGTACCGAGGCATAAAATTCTTCATCGTTGATACGAAGTAAGAGTTCGCCTTTGCGGTACCTTTGGCCTTCCTTAAAAAGCTTTGCACTGTTCAGAAACACCCCCTGCACCTCTGAGAAAAGCTCGATTCGGCGCTTGGCCATCAGGTTTCCGTTAGCATTTATTACAATGGGGACTTCCCCGTTCTGAACGGTATCTACAAAAACGGTTTTCACCACCCTACGCACCTGCGATTGTGGCCTCTTTTTACTGTTGATTAAATATTGGGCTACGAAAACACCCAGAACGATGAGCAGCACACCCAGGATGGCTAAAACGACCTTTCTCATATCAGGACTTAGTTGATGTGCTGCAAATCTATCTATAAGCCTGTCTTTAACAGGTTAAAACTTTCTTAAATATGAAGGCAGTACGTGCAAATGCAGCTAAAAATCAGTTAAAGAGAAAGTTAACAGCCGCAGCTTTCAGTATTGACCAGGCACCCTTGTGACCGATGTGCGTTTTTCTATAAGCCTCATTTCATCTATTACAAGTACTTTCAGATTTTTCAGACGAATCATCTCATCCGGAACTTCGGTATTAAAGTAATTCTGCCCGATCGCCAGTTCTTCCAGCACACTTAATTCAAAAAGGGAAGAAGGCAATGAACCCCCAAGGTAATTATCAAAAACGCTCAGCTTTTTCAGGTTTGCCAATTTTCCTATTTCCTGCGGAAGATGTCCTGAAAAACGATTACTGGCCAGTATGAGCTCTTCCAGAGAGGCGATGTCACAGATACTTTCAGGGATACTTCCCTCAAAGCCGTTATTAAACAGAACGAGGGACCTGAGATTTTTCAATTCCCCTATTTCTTGCGGAAGACGTCCGCTGAAACGATTCATGTACAGCCTGAGCTCCTTCAGTTCTTTAATTTTTGTCAACGAGGCTGGCAGCTCCCCTTCCAAACGGTTAAACGACAGATCTAACACCTCAAGTTTATCCAATTTGTCCAGTTTATCAGGCAGCACACCAAAAAGCTCATTTCCCTTGAGATTTAGAACTTCCAGAGAGGTGAAATTGGTAAGAACTTCTGGAAATGCCCCGGAAACATTATTCGAAGGTAATTCTAACGCTATAAGTTCTCCCTGTCTGAAGGTGAGACCGTGAAATTCAGTGACAGGCTTTTCAAAATCCCATTTTTTAATCCAGTTTTCGCCACCGGTTTGCTGGAAGAATTCTTTTAGTTCGGGCTTTAAATGTTCTTGTGCGAAAGACAGGGTACAGGCAATAACACATAACCCCATCGTCATAAGTCGGGTTGCTTTGTTCATTTGATTCTAATTGGAGGTTGTTGAGGACCAAATTCGCAATAAATCCGACTAAAGACAATTATTTTCGACCAAATACATAATTTTTAACAACTTAGCTATGCTTCCAGTTGTTCATTCAGTTCAAACCACTCACCTGATTTCTTTTCAAGATCCTTTTTTAGGGAATCATAGCTGTTAAAAAAGTCCTGGTCTTCTGAAAGCTTTTCGGGTTTGGCCAGCAACTCCTTATCCATCGCTTCGATCTTTCTTTCCAGGTCGTTTATCTGTGATTCCAGCTTGCTCACCCTGTTCTTGAGAGACTTTAGCTTTTTCTGGTCTTCATAGCTCATCTTGGGTTTTGGCGCCGCCTCCTTCTTAGAAACCTTAACCGTTTCATCCTTTTTCTCTATAGCCCTGAAATCGTCGGCTTTACGCTCCTCAAGATAATCGTTTATATCACCCAGGTATTCCTTAATCTGATGGTTTCTGAACTCGTACACGCTTTCAGAGAGACCCTGCAGGAAATCCCGGTCGTGGGAAACCACGATAAGTGTTCCCTCAAAACGCTTAAGAGCTTCCTTCAGCACATTTTTTGAACGGATATCCAGGTGGTTGGTAGGCTCATCCATGATCAGAACATTAAAAGGCTCAAGCAGCATTTTACAAAGTGCCAGGCGGTTTCGCTCGCCACCGGAAAGCACTTTCACCTTCTTTTCCACCTCATCTCCCCTGAAAAGAAATGCACCAAGCATATCGCGCACCTTAGTCCGGTTACCGTCATTTGCGGCATCGATCATGATATCCAGTACGGTCTTCTCCCCGTCGAGATACTCGGCCTGGTTCTGGGCAAAGTATCCAAGCTGAACATTATGGCCAAGCTTCAGTTCACCCTGGAAAGGTATTTCACCAACAATCATTTTGGCAAGCGTGGTTTTCCCCTGTCCGTTCTGCCCGACAAAAGCGATCTTACTGCCTCGTTCGACCAACAGATCAACATTCTCCAAAACCTTCTTTTCTCCATAGCTTTTCGACAGATCTTCTGCCTCCAGCACCACCTTACCGGGTCTGACCGACACGGGAAAGCTCAGGTTCATAACAGCGTTATCCTCTTCATCGACCTCGATACGCTCCATGCGGTCGAGCTTTTTGATCAGTGACTGGGCCATGGAAGCCTTAGTGGCCTTGGCACGGAACTTTTCAATGAGCTTCTCGGTATGCTCGATCTCCTTCTGCTGGTTCTTCTGAGCGTTGAGCTGCAGATCACGAAGCTCCTCGCGCAATTCCAGAAACTCGCTGTAAGGCTTGTTATAATCATATATCTTTCCAAGACTGATCTGAATGGTTCTGTTGGTTACGTTGTCGAGAAACATCTTATCGTGTGATACAATAACCACCGCTCCGGCAAATTGCTGGAGGAACTCTTCGAGCCAGATGATCGATTCTATATCAAGGTGGTTGGTAGGCTCATCAAGCAGAAGCACATCGTGTTTTTGCAAGAGCAGTTTTGCCAGCTCAATACGCATACGCCAACCTCCTGAAAAAGTTTCGGTACGTTTTTCAAAATCATCACGTCTGAACCCCAGTCCCTGAAGCACCTTTTCGGTAGCTCCCTGGTAGTGGTACCCTCCGAGAATTTCATACCGGTGAGTAAGATCGCTCAGGTCGATCATCAGCTGGTTGTATGATTCACTTTCGTAATCTTCTCTTTCAGCCAGCTGCCGGTTGATCTCATCCATTCTCCTTTCGATCTGCCTGATTTCTTCAAAGGCAGTATAGGCTTCCTCGAGAACTGTTTTTCCTTCATCAAAATCGATATCCTGCCTGAGAAAACCGATACTTACTTCCTTATCGGTTGCAATATCCCCGGTGTCTTTGCTCATGTCTCCGGCCAGAAGCTTCAAAAGCGTTGATTTCCCGGCACCGTTCTTCCCGATCAGACCAACCCTGTCTCCAGGGTTCAGCCGGAAAGAAATTCCGTCGAACAAATATTCTCCCGCAAATGATACCGATAAATTGTGAACGTTTAGCATGAATGTGACCCTTGTTACCCCAGCATCCGTCAGGATGCCGTATTTTTGTTTAAAATTTTTGCAAATGTTAAAAAAAGGAAGCAAACTCTACAGTATTTTAACAGGAACTTGCCCGAAGTGCCAGGAGGAAAGCATGTATGAGAGCTCACAGCTGTATCACCCGCAGAAAACCCTGAAAATGAATGAGAAATGCAGCAACTGCGGTACTAAGTACAAAATAGAACCTTCCTTTTTTTATGGGGCCATGTATGTGAGCTATGGCGTGGGAACGGCTTTTGCTGTCGCAGCCTTCGTAATTTCATTCCTTATCATCGGAACCGACCTGAAAACCTCTTTCTTTGCCATCGTGGGTACTCTTATAGTGTTTATGCCGGTAATCATGAGGCTGGCAAGAAACATCTGGATCAATTTCTTTATGAGCTACGACCCCAATGCAGGTTCCGGGATCAAACAAGACGAGATCAACCCGAAACAGTAGATTGATACTTTGACCGGTATCTTTCGACATCCATTTCAGGCACTATCTCCTGCTGACCATACATTGATTGATATAACTGTTTTGCAGCAAAAGGTGCTATCATCACTCCCCTGCTCCCCAGTCCGTTGAGACAATAAAGCCGGCTGAATTCCGGATGCTGCCCCACCAGAGGCCTTCTGTCTGCCACTGTAGGCCTTATTCCGGCTACATGGTCAATGACTTCATAAGGCCCCTTAAAAAAGCTCTGAAGCTTGGTTAACAACTCCATGCGGCTTTCTTCTGTGGGAATATTGGTTTTATCCTTCCACTTATAGGTGGCTCCAACCTTATAACGCCGCTCTCCCAGTGGAATCAGAAAGACCGATGATTTCAGAACAAAATCGAGCTCTAATTCCGGAGCTTCGATAATTAGTAACTCCCCTTTTGTTCCGTTGAGAGGGAGGTAGTCGAAAAACGGGTTCTTCTTCATCCCGAAACCTTCACAAAATATTACCCTCGAGGCTTCGATACCGTCATAGATCACCCTGTCATTCATCACCTGAAGCCGGTCGTATTGAAAACTCTCCTGCCTGAAACACCCGGTATCCTGCAGATAACTTACATAAGCCTTTTGCAAAGCTTCGGTATCTACCCTGCCCGTTTGCAGCACCCTTCCATATCCGAATGGAGCCTCAACCCCGGGAAGTTCAAAATGATGCACTGAAGTCTCTATGAAGGGTGACAACCCCGGTTTATCGCCGGCAACGAACCAGTTGTTCTGCTCTTCAACGGAAGTGAACCGCCGGTAAACAGGAATCTTATGATCGAATTTCTCCCCGAGCAAAGATTCGAGTGCAGCATAGAATGGCAGCGCTGTATCAAGCTGTTCTTCAGCTTTCCATACAGGGGTGAATCGCTTTAAAATAACCGGATTATAAAGACCACCCGCTATGTTGGTTGAAACCTGTGAATCATTATCGAAAACCATAAAGGTTTTCCCGTTCTTACGCAGTTCTTCGCAAAAGGAAATACCTGCCAGACCACTACCTACTACTATACAATCGATCATAAGGCAAAGATATGAAAGAGGATGATAGGGAGTGGGGAGTGGTGAGTGGGGAGTGGTGAGTGGTGAGTGGTGAGTGGTAGATTGTAGATTGTAGATTGTAGATTGTAGATTGTAGATTGTAGATTGTAAGTTATTGAACTTCATCAGGTTGTGTTCAGTTAAGTGTGTCATTCTTTATTTTTAGGGTAGGCCTAATCTTTCCTTGTGAGTCATTGATAATATACTAATGACCTTAGTCCAACTTACTGGTCTTGACCATTTCTTAGTGGTTC
>NZ_JAINZS010000007.1 GCF_020166495.1 Robertkochia aurantiaca | reverse complement strand
GAGCTGATTCAAAGCATCCTCGAAGAGTTGCTCCAACTCACTTTTTGGGGTTGTTTTCTTGTTTGACATCGTGTACATAAGTTATTGTTTTAATTAATACCTATGACACACTTTTTTGAACAGTCTCTATTTCCAGAATCAAGACTATCTCACCACTTCACCACCTCACTAATTCACTTTTTGACCAACTTCCTTACTGACAATTTACCCGCTTACCTATCTACCGTTTTGCCTCCGAGAATCTCCCGTTTCACACGTTGGGAAACCGCAGTGATGAGCTCATAGCTGATGGTACCTGCTCCGGCAGCCAGATCTGCAGCTGTAATCTCCTGTCCGAAAACCTCCACCTCATCTCCTTCTTCACAGGAAATTCCGGTGACGTCGATCATGAGCATATCCATACAGACATTCCCTATAATGGGAGCCTTCTCGCCGTGCACCATAAGAAAACCTTTCCCCTTGCCATAAATTCTCCCGATCCCATCGGCATGACCTAAAGGGATGGTCGCTGTACGTGTAACATCAGAAGCGGTAAAAGAACGATTATATCCGAGGTTATCACCGGGTTGCAATTCATGTATCTGAGAGATCACGCTTTTCAAAGACATGATCGGCTTAAGATCTTGTCGAAACCTTGGGTCATTACCAAAGCCGTAGAGCCCGATCCCGCTTCGAACCATATCGAATTGTGCGCTAGCTGCATAATTCAAAATACCTGAAGTATTCAACTGGTGCAGCAGGAAGGAATATCCCAGCTCCTCTTTCAATTTTTCAGCTGCAGCCCTGAAGGTCCCGATCTGCTGTAAGGTGAATTCTTTTTCCCTGAGATCTTCTGAGGCTACCAGGTGAGAAAAGGCAGATCGCACCCTGATAGCCCCGGTTTGCTGCAATAGTGTCGTGATGAGACCGAGCTGATCGGTACCAAAGCCAAGACGGTTTAATCCGGTGTTGAATTTAAGGTGAACCGGATAGGCAGAAAGCTTCAGAGATTCGGCTGTTTCTGTAAACTCCTTCAATACCTTTTCACTGTACAAGGCAGGTTCAAGGCAGTGTTCGACCAGTTCTTCAAAATGAGATGGCAGCGGATGAAGTACCAGCACGGGGGCCGTAACTCCGGCCTCTCTCAAAGCCTTCCCTTCGGCGGTATAGGCGACTGCAAAATAATCAACTCCCAGGGCTTCCAGATGTCTGCTCACGGCGGCACTCTCACTTCCGTAAGCAAAAGCCTTTACCACAGCCATAAACCGGGTTTGCTGATCGAGTTTAGCACGCAAAAATCGATAATTGTGGGTCAGGGCATCGAGGTCGATCTGCAGGGTGGTCTCTTTAACCCTTTTCATCCTGGGGCAGGTTTTTTTCGGAAAATTCTTCGGGGTTGTTCACTTCCATCTTCTTGACTTTCTCCCGGAGCATCGCCTTATAAAAAGCCGCGCGGCTAAGAGGCTCGTATTCCTCAGTCTCTCCAAGCAGGACCAACTTGTCATTGGCCGATTTACGAAAACTGTAATTTGCCAGGTTTCCTGTGCGGGTACAAACCGCATGCACCTTGGTAACATATTCAGCGGTAGCCATCAAAGCAGGCATAGGCCCGAAAGGATTTCCTTTGAAGTCCATGTCCAGTCCGGCCACCACGACCCTGATGCCTTTATTTGCAAGATCATTACAAACCGAAACGATCTCATCATCGAAGAACTGCGCCTCATCGATACCCACCACATCACAGCCGTCGGCCAGTAGTCTGATGTTGGCTGCTGCCGGCACCGGTGTTGAACGTATCTCGTTGGCATCGTGAGATACGACCATTTCATCATCATAACGAACATCCAGGGCAGGCTTAAAGATCTCAACGCGCTGGCGTGCGAACTGGGCGCGCTTAAGACGGCGAATAAGCTCTTCGGTCTTTCCTGAGAACATCGAGCCGCAGATCACTTCGATCCAGCCAAATTGTTCTTCATGATTTACTGTATTCTCGAGAAACATGGGTGTGAAATATAGGGCTTTAGTAGTTGCCGTATGGGGCAAACTTACATAATTTATGAGAGTTGTTCACGTTTTTATGAGCAAAGATCTCAATGTTGTTAAATTTCTGAAAACCGGTCAAATACATCTATAATAACCGTAATATAAACGAAGCACAAATACGGCTTTCAGAAAAATTAATTACCTTTTAGCTGAAATTAAAAAGTGGTTTTTATAATTTCCCGTCATCGTGCGGAAGGTTCACAAAAAAATTGCAGATGAGAAAAAAACTTGAAAATGAATTGGTGGCGCTTGCCCATAACATTCTGAATCGTAAAGGAAAACAAAACCTTGACGCCATGCAGGAACAGGCCCGTCGTTTGTACGAAGCCCTTACCCTGCTGCGGTTTATCGAAGAACATTTCGGTGAATTGCCTGCCGCCAACGGTAAAAGCGAGGTAGCCGACAGGTTCGAAATCCTGGCAAACCGCGTACTGAGAGGTAATTCAGAGGTGCCGGAAGACAATCCGCACGCCCATGAAGATGACCTTATGACTCCTGTCATGGATACCATTAAAGATATGGTCAAAGAAATGCCGGAAGAAGAATCTCTTGAAGAGATCCTCAGAGGAATCCTGCCGGAACAGGAATTCATGAAAAACGACATAGAATTCGTCTCACCAAACATGGCTTCCGGGAATAGTCCTGATGTAAAAACACGTAAAAGATCCCTGAACGACACTTTGAACAAGGGGTTCCAGATTGGTCTTAACGATAAACTGGCATTCATCAAGCATCTTTTCGGAGGCAATACAGAGGATTATCAACGGGTGATCTCCCAGGTAAACACCCTACAGAATTATGAAGCTGCAGAGAACTTTATCTTGCAAATGGTAAAACCGGACCACGAAAACTGGGAGGGTAAAGAAGAATACGAAATTCGATTCCTGCAACTGATCGCACGAAAATTTGAATAGACTTCCGGGATCCCCCCCTCAACACCTAAATCACCGCTACTATGAATATAAAAACCGTTTTATACTGGGTATCCACAGGGTTGTTATCTGCTTTGCTGTTATATTCAGTATTTAATTACATCACCCAGTTTGCAGCCGTTAAAACGGTCATGGGAGATTTAGGATATCCCGCATACCTGATCTATTTTCTGGTCATCGCTAAATCTTTGGGCGTCATTGCATTGCTGGCACCCATACGTGGAACCCTGAAAGAATGGGCCTACGCCGGATTATTCTTTAATTTCCTGATGGCCTTCATAGCGCACTATATGGCTAATGACGGACAAGGTGGCGGAGCCATTATCGCCTTGGTATTGCTGATGATTTCATATTTCCTGGGAAAACAGGTACGCCCCTGGTTGATAAGAAAAAGTCCCGAAATAGGCACGACGGCTTCCTGAGGCTCTCATTTTTCTACTGCAGTAACGTACCTTTACAGTATGGGAAAACTCTATATCGTTCCGACACCTATAGGAAACCTTGATGATATGACCTTCAGGGCCATCAATGTACTCAAGGAAGCTGATCTGATCCTGGCCGAAGACACTCGCAACAGTGGGAAGCTTCTCAAGCATTTCGATATTAACACGCCCATGCTTGCGCATCATATGCATAATGAACACAAAACAGTTGCCACCCTCACCCGTAGAATACAGCAGGGGGAGACCCTTGCCCTGATCAGTGATGCCGGCACTCCTGCGATCTCTGATCCCGGTTTTCTTCTCACCCGTTCCTGCGCCGAAGCCGGTGTCGATATCGAATGCCTTCCCGGGGCGACAGCCTTTGTTCCCGCCCTCGTAAACAGCGCTCTTCCCAATGATCGCTTTGTATTTGAAGGGTTTCTCCCGGTTAAAAAAGGCAGACAAACCCGACTGAAAGCATTGGCTGAAGAAAGTCGAACCATGATCTTCTACGAATCACCGCACAAGATCTTAAAAACCCTGGGCGACCTGGTCACTTATTTCGGTGAGGACCGGCCGGCCAGCCTTTCACGTGAGCTTTCCAAGCTGTACGAAGAAACCCGCCGGGGAACGCTAGCTGAATTGCTGGAGCATTACGAGAAAAATCCGCCTAAAGGAGAGATCGTTCTGGTGGTTGGAGGAAATAAATGATGCTTTTTTTGTTTATGGGTTATGGGTTAAGGGTTAAGGGTAAAGAGTTAAGAGTTAAGAGTTATGAGTTAAGGGTTAAGGGTTAAGGGTTAAGGGTTATGGGAATGACTCCGCCTGATATAGGTTGCCTTTTTTCACAACCTTTTTAAACGATGAAAAAAGTAGCAACTAAGAGAACGTTCGATTTAGATCTGAAACTGGATCTGGTCAAGCAAATCGAGTCTGGAAAAGTAGGTGTAAGCCAAGTATCAAGGATTTATCAGGTAAGCCCTGCGGCCATTTATAAATGGTTGCGGAAATATTCCGATCTTTATAAAAATCAAACCCGAGTCGTGGTGGAAAAGAAGAGTATTTCTCAAAAGAACAAAGAGCTACAGCAGCGTATAGCTGAGCTAGAGCGGGCTTTAGGGCAAAAACAAATGCGGATCGATTACCTTGAACAGGTGGTGGACGTGGCCTCTTCTGAACTAGGAGTGGATATTGAAAAAAAGTCCAAACGACGGTCATAACGCGTTTTCGTGAGGACAAGTCATCGCATAGCTACAAGATGAACGATCTGTACGCTATGATAGGGATCACCAAACAGGCATTTTATAAGCGATTAGCCCGATTAAAAGCTCAAGAGGCTACCAAACAGTATATCTTGGCAATGGCTACGGAGCTTCGAAAGGATCACACTAAAATGGGCTGTAGAAAGCTCTACGATGAGATCCGACCCAAGGGAATGGGTAGAGATCGTGTGGAAGCGTTGTTGCTTAATGAAGGCTTCAGGGTGCCCAGAAAACGCAGTTATCGCCGTACGACCTATGCTGGAGGATATCGGTATGATAATCTGTTGTCGGGAAAGATACTGAACGACAAACATCAGCTCTGGGTAAGCGATATCACTTATATTCCGGTAGGATATAAACAGTTTTATTATCTGACTTTGGTTCAGGATGTGTATTCAAAAGTGATCAAAGGCTGGTCCTTATCAAGTACCATGGAAACCGAAGAAACTGTGCTTCCCAGCTTAAAAGATGCCTTAAAAGGTTTAAGTGAAAAAGAGCGAAAGCAACTTGTTTTTCATTCTGATCGAGGCTCACAATATGGGAGTAAAGAAATGAGAAGACTGTATGACACTTTCAAGATCAATCCCAGCATGGGAGGAAAGGCCTGGGAGAATGCTCATGCAGAATCTTTAAATGGCGTATTAAAGAACGAGTACATCAACTTTGATAACATCAGTATCAGTTTAAATCAGGCACGTTCATTAATGGATAAATGGATCTATCTTTACAATTATGAGCGCCCCCATGGTTCATTAAAAAACATGAAACCCATGGAATTTGAAAAACACCTTAAAAGCCTATCTGTAAAGCAAAGGGAAACATTGGAGATAAAATATTAACCCGAAATAGGGTAACCTTATTCAGGCATGCTCAGAATTATGTTTTATCCCGGAAGAATTGTTTTTGGCATGCCGTAAGTCTCACTTCGACACCCCGATACCTCTGGGCAGTGTGACAATGGGTAAACGCTCACCATCTCACTACTTCACTATCTCACCATCTCACCATCTCACTAACTATCTACCTGACTACCTGACTACCTGACTACCTGACTTACCGACTATTTCCATAATTATCACTACATTAGAAGCACTAAACCCAACTACTATCATATGGCATTTTTTTCAGACTTTAAGAAATTTCTATTAAAAGGTGACATCGTAAATCTGGCTACGGCCGTTATCGTAGGCGGAGCCTTCGGAAAAATCGTCACCTCCTTTACCAATGACATCCTGATGCCGCCCATCGGACTGCTGCTGGGAGGCAAAGACTTTACTAACCTTTCGATCATGCTTAAGCAAGCCGTAATCGAGAACGGGGAAACGGTGACAGAGGCGGTTACCATTAATTACGGAAGCTTCATTCAAACCATTCTCGATTTTGTGATTATCGGATTTTGTATCTTTGCCCTGCTGAGAGCCTATGAGAAGACCAAGAAAAAAGAAGAAGCAGCTCCGGCTGCTCCGAAAGGTCCGACCCAGGAAGAACTGCTCATGGAGATCAGAGACGAATTGAAAAAACAAAATTCTTAGTATATCTCCGAACAGGAGACAATCCGCTACACGATAGCAAGTTTAACCAAACCATCCGGGGAATCCGGATGGTCTTTTTTTTAGATTTTTGTTGAAATCAGAACATTTTGTTGCAAAATGTAAGCCCTTCCTTTTTTTGGTTGCCCACCTTGGGCAATTACCTAAATTTGCTGCATTAAAATAATCATTACATGAAAGTTGCTGTTGTAGGCGCTACCGGAATGGTCGGTGCCGTTATGCTAAAAGTTCTTGAAGAACGAAATTTTCCGATAGATGAATTGCTGCCGGTGGCCTCAGAGCGTTCGGTAGGGAAAGAGATCGCTTTCCGCGGAAAAACCTTTAAGGTCATTGGTTTAAAAGAAGCTGTGGCTCAAAAACCAGATATCGCTCTGTTTTCAGCAGGAGGTTCCACATCCCTTGAATGGGCTCCCCTCTTTGCAGAGGCAGGCACCACCGTAATCGATAATTCTTCTGCATGGCGAATGGATCCTGATAAAAAGCTGGTAGTCCCTGAGATCAATGCGCATTCGCTTGAAAAAAACGATAAGATCATTGCCAACCCCAACTGCTCGACCATACAAATGGTAGTAGCCCTGGCGCCTTTACATAAAAAATATAAGATCAAACGCCTGGTGGTCTCGACCTATCAGTCGATCACCGGTACCGGTGTCAAAGCGGTTCAGCAACTGGAAAACGAATATGCGGGAACCAAAGGAGAAATGGCTTATCCGTATCCTATCCACCGTAATGCATTGCCTCACTGCGATGTTTTTGAAGAGAACGGCTATACCAAAGAAGAGATGAAACTGGTTCGGGAAACCCAGAAGATCGTCGACAAGAACATTGCGGTTACCGCTACTGCCGTGCGTATTCCCGTAGTGGGCGGACACAGCGAAGCGGTCAATGTGCAGTTCGAGAATGACTTCGATTTATCAGAGGTGCGCAGGTTGCTACACGAATCACCCGGGGTTACGGTACAGGACAATCCTGACACCAACACCTATCCGATGCCGGCATTTGCTGAAGGAAAGAACGATGTGTTCGTAGGACGTATCAGAAGAGATGAATCTCAGCCGAACACCTTAAACATGTGGATCGTAGCTGATAATCTCAGAAAAGGAGCTGCCACCAATGCAGTTCAGATCGCCGAGTACCTCCTGGAGAATAAGCTGGTTTAAATTTTCAAACCACATCTAAAAAGAAAAAGGCTGCCAAATGGCAGCCTTTTATGTTTTGTATTCAAAGCGAATTATGCTCCGTTTCCATTTACAATGATCGGGTCCGGATTTCCGTCAGGATCACCATTGACGGTACCACTGGTGGTAACTGCGCCTAACAGGAATACTCCTGCTGCATGTGGAGCAGCCATTGAGGTTCCACTTATGGTATTATAACCACCGTCCTTCCATGTAGAAGAGATTGCCACTCCAGGTGCGCAATAGTCTACCGGCGGATTGGCATAGTTAGAGAAACTCGCCCAGTTATCACTGCTATCCATGGCAGAAATGGTATACACATTGGTACCTTCCGCCCTTGCCGGTGAATAGTTATTACTGTCAGCCCCGCTGTTTCCGGCAGCGATGGTAAAGATCACCCCCTGAGCAGCGGCATTGACGACCGCATCATCAACGGCCTGAGAAGCACCGCCTCCCAAACTCATGTTGGCTACATCACCAGGGGCTCCGTTGGCAGCCACGTGGTCAATACCTGCAATCACTCCTGAGTAGGAGCCGCTCCCTCTTGAATCAAGAACCTTTACAGGTATCACCGTAGCTCCGGGAGCTACACCGATCACACCTATAGAATTATTTATGGCAGCTATGGTCCCTGCAACGTGAGTTCCGTGGCCATCTCCGTCATCGAGACTTTTGCTGTCGCGACCGGAAGTAAAAGCATTGAACCCACGGGAAGCATCAACATTAAGGTCAGGGTGATCCAGGTCAATCCCTGAATCCAATACCCAGGCCACACCCGAACCAGTATAGTTGCTCACCCCGTTAACACGTGTGATTCCGTAAGGTGTCTCCTGACCAGTGGAACCTCCACCGTCATCTCCCCCTCCGGGTCCCTTTCCGGGGGGAGGAGCCAGAGAGAACATCTGATCTTCTTCGATATAATCGATTCGTGCATCCTGCCGTAGCTTTTCAGCTTCAGCAGCACTTAAAGAGACTACGAATCCATTGAGAGCTTTTGAATATACATGATTCACCCATGCGTCTACAATTCCCCTTTCATTCAAAATTCTGTTGGCCTCATCATTTACAGCAGCCTTCGCAGCTGTATAATCAGTAAATTTCTGTCCGAAATCACCGGTAACTTTAGTATTCAACACCACGATATAATCAGCGGTGGCAGCAGTTTCAACCCCGTCAAGAGCGGTAGTTTCAGTTCCGTCAATACTGTCCTTGGAGCAGGAAAGCATCATAACCGGCACGATCATACATCCTGCCAGCCATTTTACATACGTTTTTTTCATTTTTAGTTAATGGTTTAATGATTTTGCCGCAGAATATAACCGAAAGCTTATTATTAACAAAAATTTAACCCAACTTTTCGTTATAATGAAGTGTTAATTATGATTTGTTAAGCTATTGCAAATCAGACTTAAACTAAATGAGAAGTCATAGGTTCAGCAAATGCGCTAAATAATTGTTAAATGCAATTGCAAGGTACTTCCGGCCTGCTCTTTTTTATTTATTTTCCCAAAAACATTTAATCAACTATGTATAAGATATACACCCTGATCGTAGCAGCTGCCCTGGTGGCTTCCTGCGACACCACTGAACAAAAAAAGGATCTTGCTTTGAAATACCCCGCCACCAAAAAGGTTGATACCAGCGACACCTACTTCGGAAAAACAATCAAAGACCCATATCGCTGGCTGGAAGACGATCGTTCTGCCGAAACCGAATCATGGGTAAAAGCCCAGAACGAGGTCACCTTTGGGTACCTGGAAGAAATTCCTTTCAGAGACCAGCTCGAAGAGCGGTTAAAAGATCTGTGGAACTACGAAAAGATCACCTCTCCATACAAGGAAGGTGACTACACCTATTATTCGAAGAACAACGGTCTGCAAAATCAATATGTGGTGTACAGAAAAGATGCTGAAGGAAATGAGGAGGTCTTTCTGGACCCCAACACATTCTCGGAAGACGGTACGACCTCCCTGGCCGGCCTGAGTTTTTCTGACAATGGAAAACTGGCAGCCTATGCCATCTCTGAAGGAGGAAGTGACTGGAGAAAAATAATCGTGATCGACGCAGAAACCAAAGAAAGGGTAGGCGATACCATCACCGATGTAAAATTCAGCGGTATCTCCTGGAAAGAGAACGAAGGCTTTTTCTATTCCAGCTATGACAAGCCTGAAGGAAGTGAGCTCTCAGCTAAAACAGATCAGCACAAACTATATTATCATAAACTGGGTACTCCCCAGGCTGAAGATGAAGTGATCTTCGGTGGGACTGAAGCCCAAAAGCACAGGTATGTTCAGGGAAGAGTGACCGAAGACAATCGTTTCCTGGTTATCTCAGCGGCCAATTCAACTGCGGGTAACAAGCTTTTTGTTAAAGACCTGTCGGTAGAAAATGCACCCCTTAAGACCATTATGGGGGAAGAGGTGAGCGAAACCGGAATATTCGACAGCAAGGGAACTACCCTTTACCTGGTAACAGACCTTGATGCCTCCAACAAAAGAATCGTAAAGACAGATATTGACGACCCGGCTCCTGACAACTGGACCGAAGTAATACCTGAAACAGAGCATGTACTGAGCGCTTCAAAAGGAGCGGGCTATATCTTTGCAGAATACATGATCGATGCCGTCTCGAAAGTATACCAATACGATTACGACGGAAACCGCGTTCGTGAGATCGAACTCCCGGGCATTGGAAGTGCGGGGAATTTCAATGGTAAGGAAGATGCTGAGTTCATCTATTATTCCTATGCCAACTACAACACCCCGGGAAGCATTTATAAACTGGAACCTGACAGCGGAGATTCAGAACTCTACTGGAAGCCGAATATCAATTTCGATTCAGAAAAATATACCTCAGAGCAGGTTTTCTATACCTCAAAAGACGGTACGAAAGTGCCGATGATTATCACTTACAAGAAAGGACTGGAGAAAAACGGAAACAACCCGACTATTCTTTATGGATATGGCGGATTTAACGTGAGCCTTACTCCTTCATTCAGCACCGCCATGGCAGTATGGCTGGAGCAAGGTGGAATCTATGCCGTGCCGAACATTAGAGGTGGAGGCGAGTATGGAAAGAAATGGCATGATGCCGGGACAAAAATGCAAAAGCAAAACGTATTTGACGACTTTATCGCTGCCGGTGAATTCCTGATCGAAGAGAACTATACTTCCTCAGACCGTCTGGCTATTCGCGGAGGATCAAACGGCGGACTCCTGGTAGGAGCTACCATGACCCAGCGCCCCGACCTGATGAAGGTAGCACTGCCCGCAGTGGGAGTACTCGATATGCTGCGTTACCACACCTTTACTGCCGGCGCCGGATGGGCTTATGATTACGGTACCTCAGAACAGAGTCCTGAAATGTTTGAATACCTGCTGAACTATTCACCCGTTCACAATGTAAAAGAAGGCAAATCATATCCGGCAACCCTCATCACCACCGGTGATCACGATGACCGGGTGGTTCCCGCACATAGTTTCAAATTCGCAGCTGAACTGCAGGAAAAACAAAGTGGTACAGCACCTGTGCTGATAAGGATTGAAACCAATGCCGGTCATGGCGCAGGGACTCCTGTGAGCAAGACCATCGAACAATATGCCGATATTTTCAGCTTTACCCTCTACAATATGGGCTATGAAGAATTACCTGACCGGTCGGTCCTGAAGGAGTTGAAGGACTGATCCCTCGTTTTATTTGAATGTTGCTAAAAGCCTCCGATTGTGTACGGAGGCTTTTTTTATGTTCCTTTTTATAATTACGTACCTTGCTGATCCAATCGTTTGCCATGCTACAGGTATCTAAATTAAGTTTCAGCTATACTGATAAAGCCGTACTCACTCATATCAATCTGGATCTTCAACCCGGAGAATACCTCAGCATCATAGGAGAAAGCGGATCAGGAAAAAGCACCCTGCTGAAACTTATCTATGGCCTGCTGAATCCCGATTCGGGCAGCATCTCCTGGAAAGATCAAAAGCTTCTCGGACCTCTGTATAACCTGGTCCCCGGTGAAGATTTTATCAAATACCAGGCGCAGGACTATGACCTGATGCCATCGCTGACAGCGGGAGAGAACGTCGGGAAATATCTTTCGAATTTTTATCCGCGTAAAAAGCAGAAACGCATTCGCGAATTACTGGAACTGGTGGATATGAGTGAATTTGCAGATCGAAAACCGCCGGAACTGAGCGGCGGACAACAGCAGCGAATCGCTTTGGCCAGGGTTTTGGCCAAACCCCCTGAATTACTGCTGCTTGACGAGCCTTTCAGCAATATCGATAACTTCAGAAAGAACAACCTCAGACGAAACGTTTTCAGCTATCTCAAAGACCACAAGATCGCTTGTATCGTGGCGACGCATGACAACCAGGACAGTCTTTCGTTTGCCGACAAAACCATGGTGCTCAGAAAGGGCAAAACGATGGCTGCCGATTCCCCGTTAAACCTGTATAAAAATCCGCCTAACAAATATACCGCCCGCCTTTTCGGAGAGGTAAACGAAGTGCCCGGGGAAATGGCAGGTATTGAAGGAAAAAAGAATGTGCTTGTCTATCCTTCAGAATTGATTTACGATGAGGCCGGTCTGGTGGATGCAAAGGTAAAAGCCTCCTGGTTCGAAGGTAACCATTACCTGATCTCGGCCTACAAAGGAAGAAGAACCTTTTACTTTCACCACGCGGTATATTTAGCTCCCGGGACCCCGGTAAGACTTTCTGTTGACCGGCAGGCCCTTGAATATCGTCGATCCTGACATCCCGGAATCTGCTTAAAATTCCGTAAATTATAGGGTAATCCATTAAAATCAGAGTTTATGGCCGAGTACGATTTCAACCAACTCAAAGCCCTGTTTATCAACTGTACCCTGAAAAAGTCACCCCGAACCAGTCATACCCGGGGACTGATGCAGCACGCCATCGATCTTATGGAAAGAGAAGGCGTAGATACCCAGATCGTAAGGCTGGTTGATCATGACGTACCCCCGGGAGTGTATCCCGATATGCGCGAATACGGCTGGGAAAAAGATGAATGGGAATCCATATTCAATATGGTTATGGCCGCAGATATACTGGTCATCGGAAGTCCGATCTGGCTGGGTGAGAAATCATCTGAGGCGAAAAAACTTATCGAAAGACTCTATGCCATGAGCGGAAAGCAAAACGAAAAAGGCCAGTATATCTACTATGGAAAGACCGCAGGTTGCGTTATCACAGGAAATGAAGACGGTATCAAACACTGTTCAAGCAGTATCCTTTATGCCCTGCAACATATCGGTTTTACCATCCCGCCACAGGCCGACTGCGGTTGGATCGGTGAAGTAGGCCCGGGGCCCAGTTACCTTGACGAGGAATCGAACGCCATCAATACCGAATTCACCAACAGAACCCTCACTTTTATGTGTTATAACCTGATGCATATGGCGACCATGCTGAAAAATAATGGCGGTATCCCGAACTACGGAAATTCGGTTCCTCAATGGAATAAAGGGGAGCGATGGGCCTTTAGAAAAACCTAAACAATCTTTTTTATCAGGAGGCCCTGACCATTAACCATGATTCGTTCACCTACAGATCTTCCCAGCATAGCGTTGCCTAACGGACTGCCGGGCGAAACAACGACTACCTGAAACTCGCCGGCATCTATGATTCCCAGAGAAAGTGCCAGGAAGTAATACCCCCGGTCTGTATGTACCAGGGATCCGGCACCTATCTTATCTGCATCGCCGGAAGAGGCCTGTTGTTTGATTTTCAATAGTAATTGCTTATCAGCTTCCAGCAGCCTCAGCCGTTCGCCGGTACGCTCCATTTCCAGCTGCACCATGGCTCTGCCGGTTTCGTGTTTATCTCCTGCACTGCTCTTGGTCTCCTGCTGCAGGCTCTCCCTCAGGGAAGCAATCTGTTCTTCCTGCAAGCGAATCTTCTTCTGAAGCAATGCCAGGCAGGAATCGAATAGTTCGTTCTTGGTCATAGTACTCTGTCGATTTACGGATATTGAAAGGGTCCGAAATAATTCATTTGACGCAGCACCCAATTCTTGCGCCGGGAAATATAGTCGGTTTCAGGAACGGGTTTCATACGAATCGGGTTCGGCAGGATACTTGCCAGGGCTGCTGCCTGGCCCCTGGTAAGACGCGAAGCCGGCTTATTGAACCAATGTCTGGCAGCGGCTTCTGCCCCATAGATATTATCACCCATTTCGATGCTGTTCAAATAGACTTCCATGATGTGCTCCTTGCTCCACATCAATTCGATCAATACGGTGAACCAGGCTTCCATACCCTTTCGCAACCAGCTTCTGCCGGGCCAGAGAAAGACATTCTTGGCTGTTTGCTGACTGATGGTACTGCCACCCCTGATCTTTTTTCCTTTTTGATTCTTCCTGTATGCATCTTCGATAGCATCAAGGTCAAACCCATTATGGGTCATGAACTTCTGGTCTTCGCTGCAAATAACAGCCAGTTCGAGGTGGTCACTTATGTTCTCCAGCGTCTCCCAGTCATGCTCCCAGGCAACTGGGCGGTCATTGCGATAGTCTTCAACAGCCCTTATGACCATCAGGGGTGTTAGCTTCACAGGAACCCATTTATAGAATAGCACCAACAGCAGGCTTATCAATACAAACCATGCCATGAGTTTAGCCAGAAAACGCAGGAGTCGCTTCATGCAGCAAAGCTATGGTTTTTGGAGTAATGGGGAAGTAATGAAAAATTATGAATTATTAAGGTTCAATTATTTCGCCGGATAAGGGGGAAATAGGGGTTCAAAGAAATCCGTCTTTGGACTATCTGACCTGCCTTCCTGACCCTTTCACTAGCTGACCGTCTGACTGTTTGACTTTATGACTTATAATCAGGCAGATCCTTCACTGCGGTGATTACATCACCTTCGTTCTGGATGACACATGTAGGTTACACTATAGAATATTTACTATATTTAGAGATGCTTCATAACTACTTCCTCTATATATTAACAAACAAAAACAAAACAGTGCTTTATATAGGAGTGACTAATAATATTCAGAGACGCATAGGACAACATTATGATGACAGTGTGGGACTCAAAAGGACATTTGCCGGCAAATATAACTGCTACTACCTGGTATACTACGAATGCTTCGATATTCCTGATCATGCAATTCGACGCGAAAAGGAATTGAAAGGCTGGTCCAGAAAAAAGAAAATGAACCTGATCACATCATTTAACCCCAAATGGCTGTTTCTGAACAATGACGTATTCTGAATTATTCTCAATATTAAACCAAGATAAGTCATCCAGAGCGAAGCGAAGGATCTTAAAATCGTTTTCTGCTGAAGCCTTTTATGGTTATTGAAGTTAATGTTTATCGTTCAACCATTATATCTTTGGACTATCTGACTTGCCTTCCTGACCCTTTCACTATCTGACCACCTGACTGTTTGACTTATAATCAGGCAGATCCTTCTCTCCGGCGACTTCGACGCCTCCGTTCTGGATGACTGAAAAGTTAAACCATGTAAGTCTTTGATAACCGGCTGCTACCCCCCCCGGATAACCGTATAACTGCATAACTGCCTGCCCGCAGGCAGGACCGCCTAACTTACCGCCAACTTCGCCAGGGCGTGCCCGGTATGACTGCCGATAGCGACTCCCATACCTCCCAGTTTAACACCACAGAACACATTATTGGTAAGCGGTTTTACGATAGGCTCCTTGTTGATACCGAGACCCATGATTCCGCTCCACCGGTGTTCGACCTCGTATTCCTGTCCGGGAAGTATCACTTCTCTGAGCAATTGGTCCAATCGGTTTTGAATGGTTGCTGTTTCTCCGAAATCAGCGGTATTCTCGCCTTCAAAATCAAGATTCCTTCCGCCTCCAAGCAGAATACGGTTATGAATATTCCTGAAGTAATAATATCCTTTGTCAAGGTGAAAAGTGCCCTTTACCTTGAGATTCTTAATAGGACTCGTAATTAGCACCTGCGCCCGTGCCGGTCTGACATCTTCATTCAGCAATCTTCCGGCAAACCCGTTGGTGGCAACCAAAAGATTATCTGCTGAAAACTCGATCTGAGGAGTTTTAAGGATCACCTTCCCGTTGAGCTGTACATAATCTTCCAATTCCACTCCGAACAGCACCTTCACCCCTTTTTTGATACATTTCTTGTACAGGCTGTTCATCATCTTTCCTGTATTCAGCTGCCCTTCAAATGTATTGACCAGGTAATGATCCTGTATCCCGGCAAAACCGAAACCGTTTTCTCTTACCTTGAAGACCTTTTTCTTAAAAACCGGCTTTAGCAGCTTATTCAGCCTTTTACGGTTCTCCAGACAGGCCTCAAAGAAATCAGGATCACCTTTAAGAAATAGCTCATATCCCTTATGAGGCTTGTATCCAATGCTTTTATCTCCCAAAGTCTTGCGAAGTAATTGTATCCCCAGGTAGCGCTGTCGAACCAGGTCGACCATCTCTTCTTCGGTATGAAAATTCATATCGTCCAGCAATTCAGAGATACTCCCGAAACAGGCGAAACCGGCATTTTTGGTACTGGCTCCCTGTGGGAGCAGCCCCCTTTCAAGCACAAGAACCCGGGCATCCGGATGTTTTTCTTTCAGCGCCATCGCGCAACTCAGTCCGACGATCCCTGCTCCGATCACCGCATAATCAATGTTTTTGAAATACTGATCGAGCTCCCAGTATGACAAGGGAATCCTGATGGTAGCCTCCATACACCAAATTGTTTTTAAGCTAAACTAAAGATAGAAAAAGGAATGAGATAATCTACTGATTATCAATAAAAAAGCCCTCGCGATTGCAAGGGCTTTTAAGTATATGTGAAAATTTTATTCCTCTTCCTGTGGCGGAGCCATTTTGAAGTCTTCCATAAACTTAGTGGTGTAATTCCCCGCTATATAATCGGGGTGATCCATCAGCTGTCTGTGGAAAGGAATGGTCGTTTTTATACCTTCGATCACGAATTCGTCCAGGGCGCGTTTCATCTTATGTATCGCCTCTTCCCTGGTCTGAGCTGTGGTGATCAGTTTAGCGATCATCGAATCGTAATTCGGCGGAATGATATATCCGCTGTATACGTGAGTATCGAGTCGCACTCCGTGTCCGCCGGGAGCATGCAGGGTTGTGATCCTGCCCGGGGATGGTCTGAAGTCGTTATACGGATCTTCAGCATTGATACGACATTCGATAGAATGCAGTTTCGGTGTATAGTTCTTCCCGGAGATCGGAATACCGGCAGCCACTTTTATCTGCTCGCGTATCAGGTCGTAGTCGATCACCTGTTCGGTGATCGGGTGTTCTACCTGTATACGGGTATTCATTTCCATGAAGTAGAAGTTTCGGTGCTTATCAACCAGGAACTCCACAGTTCCGGCGCCTTCGTACTTGATGTACTCAGCAGCCTTAATAGCGGCTTTCCCCATGCTTTCTCTGAGCTCTTCTGTCATGAAAGGTGAAGGCGTCTCTTCTGTTAGCTTCTGGTGTCTGCGCTGAACCGAGCAGTCTCTTTCACTGAGGTGACAGGCTTTCCCGTTCTGGTCTCCGACGATCTGAATCTCGATATGTCGGGGCTCTTCGATGAGCTTCTCCATATACATCCCGTCGTTTCCAAAGGCGGCACCCGCCTCCTGTTGTGCACTCTCAAGCGCCTTTTTAAGGTTTTCTTCCTTCCAAACGGCACGCATCCCTTTACCTCCACCACCGGCAGTGGCTTTAAGCATCACGGGATATCCCATTTCCTTGGCGATCTTTTTGGCTTCCTCATACGATTTCAGCAGCCCTTCACTACCGGGAATGGTAGGAACACCTGCTTCTTTCATTGTAGCCTTGGCGGTCGCCTTGTCACCCATCTTCTCGATCTGCTCAGGTGAGGCACCGATAAATTTGATGCCATGCTCGCGGCAGATACGTGAGAAGTTTGCATTTTCAGACAGGAATCCGTAACCCGGGTGAATGGCATCGGCATTGGTGATCTCGGCCGCGGCTATGATATGGGCGATCTTCAGGTATGAGTCTTTACTCGGTGGCGGACCAATACAAACGGCCTCATCTGCAAAGCGTACGTGCAGACTTTCTTCATCGGCTTTCGAATACACCGCCACGGTCTTGATGCCCATTTCTTTACAGGTTCTGATAACCCTAAGGGCTATCTCCCCTCTGTTGGCAATAAGTATTTTATTGAACATATCATTAAAGTTTTACGATCTCCTATACCGGAATGACTGACAGGAGAAAGGATTCAACTTAAGACGGATCTACCAGGAACAGTGGCTGATCGAACTCTACCGGTGAATTGTCGTCTACCAGTACTTTTACGATCTTTCCTGATACCTCAGATTCGATCTCATTAAACAATTTCATCGCTTCAATGATACACAGTACATCTCCCTGTGATACCGTATCACCCACCTCAACGAAAGAAGGTTTGTCTGGAGATGGTTTTCTGTAGAAGGTTCCGATTATGGGAGATTTAACAGTAATGTATTTACTGTCTTCGTCCTTTTTAGCAGCGCCTTCTCCTTCTGCCGGAGCAGGAGCGCTGGCTGCAGGTTGTGCGGCCATAGGTTGCTGCTGTGGCATAGGTTGCCCCATGGGGATCTGCTGCACATACGTGGTCGCTTCTCCCTTTTTCTCGTCTGTCGTGGTTTTGATGGTGATCTTAACGTCCTCCATCTCAAGCTTGACTTCGCTGGCTCCTGATTTGGCCACGAATTTGATTAAACTTTGAATTTCTTTTAAATCCATAGTGCTTGTTAGTTTTTAGTGTGTTTGTTAAGCATTATAGGCCCACTTTAAATAAATGGACCCCCAGGTAAAGCCACCACCAAAAGCAGCAAATACCAAATTATCTCCTTTTTTCAGTTGTCGTTCATAATCATGCAACAACAGCGGAAGGGTAGCCGAGGTGGTATTTCCATACTCCTGTATGTTCATCATCACCTTTTCAGCCTCCAGCCCCATACGGTTTGCTGTCGCATCGATGATTCGCTTATTGGCCTGGTGAGGTACCAGCCAGTGCACATCATCTTTGGTAAGTTGATTGCGTTCCATGATCCTGGCAGCAACATCTGCCATATTGGATACGGCGAATTTGAATACTGTCTTTCCATCCTGGAACACATAATGTTTCTTTTCCCTGACGGTTTCTTCAGAAGCCGGAAGTATCGATCCTCCTGCATCGATCTTCAGGAATTCCCTTCCGATCCCATCGGTTCGCAGGTACTCATCCTGCAAGCCCAAACCTTCTTCATTTGGTTCAAACAGCACCGCGCCGGCACCATCACCAAAAATGATACAGGTGGTGCGGTCGGTATAATCGATGATCGAAGACATTTTATCTGCCCCGATCAGCAATACTTTCTTATACCTGCCTGATTCTATGTAGGCAGAAGCGGTAGACATTCCATAAAGAAAACTGGAACAGGCCGCTTGCAGGTCGTATGAAAAAGCATTTTTCGCACCGATCTCAGTAGCTACATAAGCAGCGGTGGCTGCAACCGGCATATCCGGGGTGGCCGTAGCCATTATGACCATATCGATCTCAGCAGGATCGAGATCGCGTTTTCTCAGCAGGTCTTCGGCGGCTTTGATGGCGAGGTAAGAGGTACCCTTGCCCTCTTCCTTTAATATATGGCGTTGTTTGATTCCCGTACGAGTAGTAATCCATTCATCGGTTGTATCGACCATTGTTTCCAGTATCTTGTTGGTCAACACGTACTCCGGCAAATAAGCTCCTACAGCTGTGATCGCTGCTTTAGGTTTATTCATATCGCGTTAGATTTCTCTTTAAATCGTGCAAAAATCGATAAAAATTTGTTGAAATTACTAATTTTTATCTGAATAAGGCCGCAAAATAATTGCTTTTTACCCGATACAAAAATTTAATATAAAAAAAACTCTCACCGTAGTGAGAGTTTAAGTTTTCAATCGAAATGATGGCCTTAGGCCACTTCTTCGGTAGTATTATCGATAAGCACCTGGCCTCGGTAATACAGTTTTCCTTCATGCCAGTGAGCACGGTGATACACATGCGCTTCACCCGTCGTAGGATCTGTAGCAATTTGAGGAGCAGTCGCCTTATAGTGCGTTCTTCTTTTATCTCTGCGGGTTTTCGACTGTCTTCTTTTAGGATGTGCCATTGTTACAAATTATTTATCCGTTAATAGTTTCTTCAAATTATCCCAACGCGGATCGGTATCCCCGTTATTCTTTTCTTCTTTAGGTTGATATTCTTCAAGCTTTTCAAGTATTTCAGAAGACATACTGCCATCTTCGATACCCGGATGAATACGCTTGGCCGGTACAGCCAATACGATCATCTCGTAAATGTACTGTGCCACGTTAATCTGGTGTTCCCCGTGAGGAATGATCAGAATGTCTTCATTCTCATCGTTGTATTCCTCTCCGAATTTCACCACCAGATGCAGCGATGCATCTACCGGCTGGTCATAGGGCTCATTGCTCACGTCACAATCGACGTTCACGGTTCCATCACCCGTAAAACTCAGCTCCAGCATATTCGGCTTCTTGATCAGTTCGATTTCGACCGCGACATTTGCGTCGTGAAATTCATCAAACTGAAAAGCTTCAAAGAACGTTTTGTCAATTTTGTGTTCAAACTGGTGTTTCCCTTCCTTCAACCCAACGAAAGGAATATTGAACTCCTTTAGTGCCATCATGTCAACATCAGTTTTTTAATTGCCTTACCCTTAAGGTTTAGGCGGGTGCAAAGATATAAATTTTTTATTACCACAATAACGTTATCAACTTTTTTTTGTTCATAACTTCATGGACTGCTTTTTCAGCTGATTCGCCCGCAGTTCCTCGTTCTCACTGCGATTGCGATAGATGTCAATAGCCATGAACAAGGCTTCTTCAAATGAAGAATGGTCAGCCTTGCCCTGCCCGGCGATCTCGAAAGCCGTTCCGTGATCAGGGGAAGTGCGCACCCTATTCAGTCCGGCCGTAAAATTCACTCCCTTCCCAAAAGCCAGTGTCTTGAAGGGAATGAGACCCTGATCATGATAAGCCGCAACGACGGCATCGAACTTCTTGTGGTTCCCGCTTCCGAAGAAACTGTCGGCTGCATAAGGACCAAAAACCATGATGCCTTCATCATTCAATGCCTGAATGGTCGGGCGCATCACTTCATCATCTTCAGTGCCGATCACCCCGTTATCTCCCGTATGCGGATTAATACCCAGCACGGCAATTCGGGGTCTGCGAATATTGAAGTCGGTTTGCAAAGAATCATTGATGGTCGTAACCTTTTTACGAATACGCTCCTCAGTAATATGACTGCTCACTTCCTTTACCGGAACATGATCGGTAAGCAGGCCTACTCTGATCTCGTCACTCACCATAAACATCAGGGCATTGCCCCCCAGTTCCTGCTCCAGGTAATCGGTATGACCGGGAAACTTAAACTCTTCAGACTGTATGTTTTGTTTGCTGATGGGTGCCGTAACCAAAACATCGATACTTTCATGCTTCAGGGCAAATACGGCAGCCTTAAGAGATTTCAAAGCATACTTACCTCCCTCGGTCGTTTCTTCCCCGGGGGAAATACGGGGTTGGTCCCGCCATACGTTGACCACATTGAATTTGCCATCAACCGCCTTCTCTGCCTGCTCTACCCCGTGAAAGGGTAACTGGACGTTCAGCGCCTTGGCGTAATAGGAAATGACTTTGTTGGAGCCAAAAACCACAGGAGTACAGAAGTCCAGCATCCTTGGATCTTCGAAGGTCTTTATAATAATCTCGCAGCCGATCCCGTTAAGGTCTCCCATGGATATACCGACGCGAATTTTGTTATCATTTTTCATCTCACTACAATTTTTTCTATCCCACATTTGCTCTTTAACCCCTGAAGCTAAAAACGGAATGAACCGGAATAGTTATCTTTACAGGCTAAAGCGTTCATAACAAATTTAATTAATTTATAAGAGAATGTTTACCGGAATCATCGAAGAGTTGGGAGAAGTTGTCAAACTTCAGAAAGAAGACCAAAACCTGCATATCACCATTAAAAGCGGGATGACGCCCGAACTGGGTATAGACCAGAGTGTTGCCCACAACGGGGTCTGCCTAACAGTAGTGGCCATAGACGAAGATCGGTATACCGTGACCGCTATCAAGGAAACCCTCGACAAGACAGCCCTGGGAGAACTTCAGGAAGGACAGGCGGTGAATCTTGAGCGCGCCATGAAACTGGGGGAAAGGCTTGACGGCCATATCGTACAGGGGCATGTAGACCAGACAGCCGAGTGTACCGATATCAGCGAAGAAGACGGCAGCTGGCGCTTCAGCTTCAAATACGACCCCTCACTGAACAACGTTACCATCGAAAAAGGTTCGATCACCATCGACGGCACCAGCCTGACTGTGGTCGATTCCGGTAAGAACGAATTCAGCGTGGCTATCATTCCCTATACCTATGAACATACCCTGTTTAAAACCTATCGCGTGGGAACCAAAGTGAACCTCGAATTCGATGTGGTCGGAAAATATGTGAAGCGGTTGCTGGAGTTAAGGGACTAGGCAGTTATGCAGTTATGCAGTTATGCAGTTATGCAGTTATGCAGTTATGCAGTTATGCAAGAATACGGGTTTTGTCACACTGCCTCAAGGGATCGGGGTTGAAGTTGTAAGAAGATGCGATGACATACAATTGTCACACTGCCCCGAAGCATCGGGGGTTGAAGTGAGACTACACGTCCATAAAGAGAGAAGGAGACCTCGTCACTTATATAAAGAATCTGCTTATTGTGTACTCTAAACCCTTTGAATATAGTACTAATCGACAGTAAGATCCTTCGCTACGCTCTGGATGACGGAACCCGGTTGACAGCATCTAACTCTTTCACTACCTCACCATAGAAAGTTATACGGTTATACAGGGATACAGGGATACGGCAAACGCACAATTGTCACACTGCCCCGAAGGATCGCAGCTCGAAGTGGAGTTACGGGATGAGATTGTAGCTATCGGGACAGCTATCAGTGAACGGTATTTCTATTTGAGTTGATACGATAAATTGACTGCTAATCAGAAATCCCTTCTGCTCCTCCTTCCTTTCCTTGAAGTAAAACGCCCCCTTGCCGTCAGCTCTGAAGAGCTGCCACCTTCCCCCGGAAGGGGAAGGACAACATATTCACAAAATGTCGTAGGAAATACCTCTTGTATGGGAAAGCCCATTAAAGAATAGGGAACCTGAGCCAAAAATTACACCTAACACTTATTAAAATCCATCTGACCACCTTTCCACCCGACTTCTTTACTATCTCACTACTTCACCACCTGACCATCTCTCCGTTTGACCGCCTGACTGTTTGACCGTCTGACTACATGACTATCTGACCAGCTTAAACTCCGTTCTTCTGTAAAAGGAATCCGGCTTCTCGCAGTCAGCTCCCTCACAATCTGCCGGCGGATTCCATTCCCCTTTTCCGGCCACGTGAAGGCGGTCTTCGGCCACACCATTTTCAACCAGGTAATCTGCGGTACGCCTTGCACGTCTCTCAGACAGCCATTGATTATACTCCGCTGTACCTGTGGTATCGGTATAAGCATAGACCTGCAACTCAGCTTCAGGGTGATCTTTCATAAAGGCAACAACCTTGTCCAGATCGGCATAGGCTTCTTCCCTCAGGAAAGAGCTGTTCAGGTCGAAATATACCGCTTCAAGATCCAGCAGCTCTGCCAGGTCTGCTTCGGGCGCTTCGAACAGCGGCTTTAACGAAAGCGCATAATCTGCCTGGTCCCCTTCCTGAAGTCGCAGTTCCAGGGACTCATAACCCGGGGCCTCCACCCTGAGGCTGTAGTCGGTATAACAATCGGTGTCTTCAAAGAAGTAAGCGCCGTTACCCAGCGATTGTTCCCTCGCTACCCTTGAACTGTCTCTTACTTTAAACAATGTTATCTGTGCTCCGCCCACCGGTTCCCCGCTGCGGGCGTCGGTAAGACTACCGGCAATGGTTCGTGAACATAACAGTTTGTCAAACCTGAAGATATCATCTCCCCCGGGACCTCCATCACGATCAGAACTGAAATATCCTCCCTGCCCGGTAGCGTCAAGTACGATCCCAAAGTCATCTTTATTGGAATTCACCGGAGCTCCCATGTTCTGCAAGCGGTAAATACTTCCATCGGCAGCATACAGCACCCTGAAAATATCAAGTCCGCCAAAACCCGGATGACCCTCGGAAGCGAAATACAGGTCACCGCTCTGACTGATATAAGGAAAGGTTTCTTTTTCATCGGTGTTGACAGGCTCACCCAAATTCTCAGGCGCTCCAAAGCTTCCATCAGCTCTTACGACCACCCGGTAAATATCAGACTCTCCCGATCCGCCCGTCATATCAGAAGCAAAATAAAGCATGCTGCCATCGGGAGAAACGGCCGGATGTGCTACCGAATATTCATCACTGTTAAAAGGAAGGGGCTCCGGCTCAGACCAATTGCCACCCGGCAAACGCCTGGCGCGAAACAGCTGCAGGGTGCTGCCGCCTGCATCATTACGTCGAATCTGTTTCCCGGCTGCATTGTTGCGGGTGAAATAAACGGTATTCCCATCAGCTGTAAAGCTCGCCGTGGCCTCGTGAAACACAGAATTCAGAACCGGCGAAAAGCTGGTAACAGCTTCGGGATCGGCTGTCGCTGAAACCGGTAGGGCATACAGATCATAAAAACCGTCGCGGGTCCAAACGTCAAAAAGTTTCCCCATACCACTGGTGTCGCTCGCGGCCGTAAACACGATGGTGTCAGGTATAAGGGCCGGAGCGAAATAGGCCTTATCGGTATTCATCTTCAAACGCGCCACCCGGTAGCGATCTGACCGTTCTCTGATCTCATCCAGCCAGTCGGGTTGTTCCCTGATAAGCCGGGCACTTGGAAGATCACTACGGGTGCTGTATTCTTTAAAAATGCTGACAGCCTCCTCTTCTTTCCCGGCACCCATCAGGCTGTGGGCAAAGCGATGCAGTTCCTGGGGCTCAAGACTTACGGTATCCTGCAGGCGGTCATACCAAAGTGCTGCCTCCTCCATATTGTTAAGCTGGTAATGAGAAAAAGCCGTATTTCTCAACAATTCCGGATCATCATACCCTTTATCATAAAGCCTCTCATATGTCCTGATCGCTTCATAAAAATTATTGTCGCTCATGTATTCGGCAGCACGGTTCATTCTGGCTTCCTGGGCTTCAAGAGAGCAAATACCGGTTAAAAGCACCGGTAGCAGCAGCATAAGAGTTGGAAAGCTTTTCATTTTCTGTGAGATAATTACAACATTAAAATTCAGAAGAATTACAGGTAAAAACAGACCCTAGTAGACGAAATGCAGGTTTTAGGGGTTGAAGTGATGCGGGGATACGGGGATACGGGGATGCGGGGATGCGGATATGGGGTTATGCGAAAATACGAGTTTTGTCACACTGCCCCGAAGTAGCGGGGGTCGAAGTGGCACGGGGATACGGGGATGCGGTTATGGGTTAGGAGTAAAGGGTATGATTTCCCGGAACATCAACTGGAAGTATGGTCATCCCGATTCCTGAAAAGGGCGAGGGATCTGTTTATTATTGATTAATTTATCTAAGAATTATAACGCCCCCTTCCGTCAACTCATAAAGGAAAGGTGTGCTCTCTCAATTCGCTGTTCTCAAACTCCTATTCCCGAATCGCCGTATCTGGCAGAATCAGTTCGAATTCTGAACGACGGTACTGTTGATGCACCTCACGCGGACAAGCACTGTCAGCACAACGGGCTTCTGCCTGGGATTCTCCGTAACCTTTGGCGATCAGCCGGTCTGCATCAATACCCTTTTCAAGCAGGTACTGAGCTGTTGAAGCGGCTCTTCGCTCTGACAGTTTCTGGTTATACGCTGCACTACCGCGCTTATCGGTATGTGAGGCAATATGAAGTTTCACCTCTTCATGCTCCTGCATAAAGGCAGCTATACGATCCAGTTCCTCAAAGGCCTCTTCACGAAGACGGGAGCTGTCAAAGTCAAAATATACCGCTTCGAGATCGGTAAGATTCATCAGGTCACGCTCCAGCCTGGTTTCTTCGGGCTGCAGGGCAAGATCAAACACTTCTCCTGTTTCAGCAGGCACAGATACCGATCGGTATTTAGGTAAATTTGCTTCCAGGGAAAGCTTGAAAAAGCAATCAGCCTTCGGGAAAATATACCGTCCGGTTTTATCGGTGATAACCGAATCTATAAGCTGACCATCACCTTTCAGGTATACTTTGACCCCTTCAAGAGGAAAGCCTTCATACAGATCGGTGATCCTTCCCCTTAGAGTACGTTCACATTTCACGGCATCGAAGGCATATATGTCATCGCTTCCCTTCCCTCCGGAGCGATTGGAAGCCAAAAAGCCTGATCGTGCTTCCGCATCTATGATCAGGCTGAAATCGTCTCTTTCACTATTCACCGGACGTCCCATATTGGTGACTGTCACAGTGCCGTCTTCATGAAACCGCGCTCTGAAAACATCAAGCCCTCCAAGGCCGGGTCTGCCGTCGCTGGCAAAATAAAGCGTGCCATCTGCCGCGATGAAAGGAAAGGTTTCTTTTCCTTCGGTATTGATCGAGGGCCCCAGATTTTCCGGCTCCCCGTATCCACCCTCCGGCATCAGGGCCATGCGATACAGGTCAGAATTTCCCATTCCGCCGGGCCGGTCGCTTGCGAAGTATAACCACTTCCCGTCCGGACTCACCGCCGGGTGGGCAGATGACCAGTCTTCATGGTTGACCGGTAAGGTTTCCGCTATTCCCCAGTCTTCGTTTGACCCGCCCCGCGCACGAAATAATTGCAGGGTGCTAACGCCTTTTTCATTGGTCAGCAACTTCTTCCCTTCTGCACGGTTTCTGGTAAAAAAAACCTCTTTTCCTTCCGCAGAAAAAGCAGCAGAAGATTCGTGGTAACGCGTACTCAGATGCTCAGAAAACAATCTTACCTTTTTTGAAGGCGTAACTTTTGCTTCCTCGGCAACATACAGATCTGAAAAATAGTGATCTGCACGAACATCACGATTCTGAGCGAAAAACCCGGTATCCCGCGCAGAACTGAAAACCAGTCCGTCACCCCACCAGGCAGGTGCATAATCGGTATAGGCTGAATTGAGAGGCAGGTTACTCACCTGGTAACGGCCTGAACGCGCTTCTATTGAGTCGAGGTAGTACTTATTGTTACGAACCAGTTTTGCCCTGATCTCAGGATTGTTCTCGCTGTATTTTAAATAGGCCTCCCTCGCAGCTTCCTGCTTGTTCACGGCCTGTAAAGCCTGCGCATACCGATAGTAATACACGGGGGCAACACGGGGTTGCAATTCCAGGTACCGCTCATAGGCAGCGGTGGCACCCTCCATATCGTTCATATAGTAGCAGGCATCACCGAGGTTCTGATAGAGTTCCATACTCTCATAGCCTTTATCGGCTATCCCGCGATACATCTCTATGGCCCGTACATAATTCTGCTGATCAAATTTTTTCTGGGCACGCCGCATTTTTCCCTGCTGGGCTGCCAAAGGCATCCATGCGAGAAAGAAGGCCATAAAGACTATAAGGAAACGATATGTAGGTCGTTCAGCGATCAAGGGTTCGGGTGCAACATTAGAATATTGCGTAAAATTCCGAATTCTCCTTTTATTTTAGCAGTAAATGTTGCCTAACGGCCTATTTAGTAGGTCAAAAGCGGTTTTTTGAAGATTTCATCCTGTAAGGAACAGGCAGACATGGTAGCAAACAGCGATATAAACTACTATATCATAAGTAAATTCTTACCTTTTCTATTCGCAGAACTCGCGACATTGTGCATCGAAATCTTCCAGCTGCTTTCTGGTATAAAAGTCAGCATTGACCTCATCATCCTGAGGAAAGAAAGGCTCGGGAATATAGGCATTCAGCTCAGCCGAAAACCGGCAATTACAAAGGTCATCATCACTTTCACATCCCCAAAGGAGGAGGCCTGAAAAAATAAGGATTATTAGCGTTTTCATAGCAGGATATTATCGATCAAAAATACCTGAGTCTGATTTAGCAAGTGTTAACCAAAGCTTATCGAATCATTATGAAATCGAACAAAGGCATCCCGGAATTAATAAATTAAGTTTAATTTACTGATTTCCAGTTATATATGATAAATTAGCGTTCAAACCAACCTAAATATCCGATAAATGAGTAACTCTGATGACGAACGTTTTATGAAAGAAGCCATCGATCTGGCCAGGAAGGGAATGCATAATAATTCCGGCGGACCATTCGGCGCCATAGTGGTTATGAACGGGGAAATCGTAGGGCGCGGCTTCAACCGTGTCACCTCTACCATCGACCCAACGGCACACGCAGAAATAGTGGCGATACGGGATGCCTGTCATTTTCTGAACCGTGGCGATCTCTCCGGCTGTACGTTGTATACATCATGCGAACCATGCCCCATGTGCCTCGGGGCTATTTACTGGAGTCGCCCCGACAGGGTGGTCTATGCCTGTACTCAAAACGATGCGGCTTCTGTAGGATTTGACGATGAATTCATCTACAGGGAGATCGGGCAATCTCCGGAAGACCGTAAGATTCTCATGGAGAATAAATTACGTAAAGAAGGGTATGACATGATGAAGGAATGGCTCGAAAAGGAAGACCGTATCCCCTATTAAATCTTTTACTTATATTCTAGCTTTTCGTCTGAATATTTTAGCACTTAAACGAATAAAACGCTGTACTACTACAGTTAAGGTAGTAAAATTCTTATAAATTTTTTAGGTTTGGGCGCAACCAATCAATCCCTATGAAACCTATCTTATTCCTGTTACTGGGCATGTATTCTCTTACCTCGCTTGCCCAGTTCGCCGACAATACCGCCGGAAATTTCTATTTGGATCAGAATCGTGAAGTCATCTGGCAACGCACTTTCCCGGCTCCCTATACACAACAAGAGATCAAGGATATGTTGACCGAAGCCTTTGATGAGATCTATTTTACCTCTCAGCTAACGCTTTCTTCGGAAGGGTTTTCAGGACCCGCCCCCCAGGTAAAGATCAATAACCGTCGTGGGTGTATGCTGGATTTTATTTCACAGATCGAGGTCGAGATCAAGGAAGAGGGATACAAGGTCACCATTAGCGATATCAGTTTTGACCTGGTCAATAATGACCTGGGAGAGAACTCCACACAAGAAACCCGGCTAAAAGGCAATGACCGTGACAGCCAGTCCGGCAGGTATCTTCTCAGCGAAGTCGTGGTACGCAAAAACCGCAACCAGTTCAGAACCCGTCCGTCGCGCCAGCGCATTCTCATTGCATTAGATGAACACCTGAGCCGTATTTTCGACCCGGGACTTTTTTATAGGAAAGAGAACAGAAGAGAGGCGATCGGAGGACAGTAGGGAAGTGAGATGGTTAGATGGTGAGGTAGTGAAGTGGTGAGATGGTGAGATGGTCAAAAAGTAGAATTGGTTTTACCGTTGCTTATCAAGACCGAGCAGTAATTGACGATTCAGTAAACCTTATATTTTTGGTAGGCAGGAGGCGCGCTGACAAACAAAGCTTTTTTAGAGATCCTTCATGTTGGCAGAAAAGGGAGCCAGCTGGCGGGCTTGCCAATAAAGGCCTCCGCAACTGACACTTCAAACATCTCATAAAACGGGAATTCAATCAGAAACTCAGATGAAAATGCAATGACGGCTATTTATTCACAATATTTGACCTAACCCGCTATTCAGCACCCCTCAACCAAAAAAGCATCCGGGATGAAGGTGAATGAGAATAAATAAGGCGTAATAACACAAAACGAACATACACCTAAACCAGTAAAAACACATCCCATGAAAAAAATCCTGTTTACCATGATCCTGATAGCTGCCGTAAATTACGGCTATGCCCAGGAAAAAGACACCTACACCCAAACACTGAAGACCATGTTCGAGGTCTCCGGGTCAGAAGAGGCATTTCAGTCGGCCATCACACAATCTATGGCGTATTACCGCAGCCAGGGAAACCTGCCACCGCATGTGATCAATGAAATGGAAGCCGAATTCAAAAAAACCTCTATCAACGACCTCTTGCATATGCTCACACCGGTCTATCGCAAATACATGACCGAGGCAGATCTTCAGGCACTTATCACCTTTTATCGTACTCCGGCAGGCAGCAAATATGCCAGTAATATGGGGGCTATCATGGCTGAATCCATGCAGATCGGACAAGAATGGGGTGCTCAAATCGGAGAACGCATCGCGCAACGCATACAGGAATTGCAGGAAGGAGGGAAGTGATGTGATTAATGATTCGTTAGTCGGTTACTCAGTTATACGGTTATACAGTTATACGGTTATGCAGGTATGGAATAACATGAGTAAATGGGCTCTTGTCACACTGCCCCGAAGTTTCGGGGGTCGAAGTGAGCTTCTCACATTTTGAAAAAAATGACATCACAAACCTATTTAAAGACAACAGCAGGGAAAGGTACGGTCTGATAAGGAAGCAAAAGACAAACTGAAACGGCAGACCCCTCAGTCTGACGAATATCGTCAGACAGCTCCCCTTGATAAGGGGAGCGTATCAGAGATTCTTAAAGAAATCTCCCTCTACAACTTCTAAGTTCATTTCAAACGAAACTGAGATATTTTCGTATTGAAGATTCTTATCCATGATTGGGTTTAAAACTTTAGGAGCTTCAATCCATAATTTCGGGTTAATCGTATCCTTTATACCTGGATACCTGTTTACCTGTTTACCTGTTTACCTGTTTACCTACCCAATTACCCCCTTACCTCCATCCCCATATTACCAAAAACTCCTATTTTTAAACCTATGAAAAATAGCCTCTTTTCCCTATTACTAATACTCGTACTGGGGTGTTCAGAACAACCGCCGGTTACAGGTACCGATTCATCCGGAACAGTTCAGAATGCGCTTGACCAGGTCGATACCCTCCTTGCCAGGAAAGCCTATGATGCCGGATTGGAACTCAATGCACAACTTCTTCAGGAGAATAATGTCGATACCCTGAAACCCCGGCTGCTGATACAACGCATGCGCCTGTTTCGAAAAAAGGGAAACATGGATTCTCTGCTCTATTATGCCGAACGATATAGGAACTGGGCCCATGCCAGGCAGGACTCCCTGAGACTGGCCGATGCCCTGTGGCGCCTGGGGTTTTATCACAGTGTAAACAACGACGTCTTCACCTCGCAGGCCATTTATCTGGATGCCATAGAACTCAACAAAGCTATGGGCGACAGTCTCATGGTAGCCAAACTCAGCAATAACCTCACCATCAGGCTGCTGGACATGGGAATACACGCAGCAGCAGAGCGTATGGCCGTTCAGGGACTGGAATACCTGGGTGACCGCGGTCCTGATGCTACTCGTTATAAACTTTACAACGGACTCGGACGCGCCTCCAGTGAGCAATTGCAATTCGAGGAGGCAGATTACTGGTATCAGAAAGCAAGGGTACTGACCGGCGATACCCTTCCTTATGAAATCGCCGTGATCGAAAATAACAGGGCCGTCAACCTGATGCGAAAAGATGATTACAAACAGGCCATCGTAATTCTTGACAGCATCCTGAATAGCGGCCTCCTTGAAGACAGTAACAGAGCAGTCCTTATGGAACGCGCCCGAATTACAGATAACCTGGCCTACTCCCTATATAAAACCGGGATAGATACCATAGCCCCACTGTTCGAAAAAGCTCTGAGCCTTAGAGACTCTCTGAACGACCTGAGCGGTGTAATCGCAAGCAAGATCCACATGGCCGACTATTATGCCGGTAAAGATCTCAACAAAGCCAATCAATTGTCTGAAGAAGCCCTGCAACTGGCCAGGGAGGAAGGAGAATCACGTGAGCAGTTGCGCGCCCTTCGTCAGCTTATCGAAAATGCCCCGGATGCCAGAACCTACGCACTTGCCTATCGCGACCTCAAAGACAGCCTTGATTTTATAAAGAATAAGCAGCAGAACCTCTTTGCTAAGGTGCAGTACGACGCTGAAGAGAACCGACAGCGTAATCAGCAACTTCAGACGGAGGCAGCAGAAAGGGAACTCGAGCTGGCACGTGTTGAGAACAGGAACCTTGTTCTGGCCATAGTCATCGCAGCCCTGCTCATTATTACCTTCCTCTGGCAGCGCATCGTTAAAGCGAAACATTTAAAAGAAAGACTGGAAGAGATCTCCCGTACCGAAAACCGGATCTCAAAACAGATTCACGATGAACTGGCCAATGATGTCTATCACACCATGAGCTACGTGGAATCGAATACCGCAGTGGACAGGGAACCGCTGTTAACGCGTCTGGAAACGATCTACCGCCGTACCCGCGATATTTCAAAACAGAATGCCCAGATACCCCTGAAAGAAGGATATGAACAGGCGCTTAAAGACATGCTCCAGCAATTTCAAAGCAAAAAAACCAATGTGCTTACCAAGGGCATACAGCAAATTGAAATGGGAAATGTGTCTGACCATAAAAAGCTTGTTTTATACAGGATTTTACAGGAAATGATGGTTAATATGCACAAGCATGCAGAAGCATCCCTTGTAATAATAAGCTTCAGACAGGAACGCAAAAAGCTTTTGGTGGAATACAAAGACAACGGAAAAGGAACGCTTCTGAACGGGAAGCGATATTCAGGCGGATTGGCCAATACGGAAAACCGTATAGAATCTGTTGGAGGAAGTATTAGTTTTGATTCCAGGCCCGGCAAAGGGTTTACAGCGACCATCAGTGTCCCCCTGTAACCATCGAAACATGATTAAAAAAGTACTCATAGCAGAAGACATAGACAGTATTGGCCTCGGACTCGTTCGCTTGATCGAGGAAGAGTTCAATTTTGAAGTGGTACAGGCGAGATACTGCGACGAAGCCTGGCTGAAACTGAAGCGGGCCCATATCGATAAGCAGCCCTTTGACCTGCTTATCACCGACCTGTCTTTCAAAGAAGACCACCGAAATGAAACTATTGAAGACGGAGCAGAACTGGTCAGGAAGATCCGGGAAGAAGATCTACCCACAAAAGTCGTGATGTATTCGATTGAAGACCGGCCTGTTCGCATCCGCAGCTTTTATAACGACCTGCAAATAAACGGCTACGTGATGAAGGGAAGAAACAGCTCCCAACTCATGAAAGAGGCCGTGCAATCTGTTCTGAACGGGGACACCTATTATCCCGATGGTATTTCAGAAAAGATTCATGGAGATGACATGATGGAGATCGAAGACTACGACATTCTCCTTCTGGAACAGTTGGCCCTCGGCTATTCACAAGACGAGATCTCAGAAAAATTCAAAGGCGAAGGCATCAAACCTGCCAGCCTCAGCAGTATTGAAAAAAGACTGAACAAACTCAAGATATATCTCAAAGCAAAGAACACCATTCACCTGGTAGCCATCGCCAAAGACATGGGATTGATTTAAATTAGTTTGACAGGGTGTTAGGTTCACCTTTAAAAGACCTCCTGCCGGCTGGTGGGAGGTTTTTTTATGGGAAGATACGGGATGAGTAAAACCCCTCAGTCTGAGCCGTGCCGGCTCATACAGCTCCCCTTAAAAAAGTTATGCGGTCCTGCCTGCAGGCAGGTATACGGTAAAAGCCCCGGTGTCACACTGCCCCGAAGTATCGGGGGTCGAAGTGATACTTAGTGATTGCCATTAAAAAGGGATATGGAATGAGTAAAACCCCTCAGTCTGAGCCGTGCCGGCTCATACAGCTCCCCTTAGAAAGGGGAGCGTATCTGGGAGTTCTGCTATGGTTCAAAAAGTCCTCTCTTATAACCTTACATGAAGGAAGGGGAATATCCATTATTATCTGACCACCTCACCACCTCACTATCTCACCATTTCACCACCTCACCACTTCACCACTTCACCACCTCACTACCCCACTATCTCACTATCTCACCAATTCATTACCTTTATGAAAAACTCGCTGTGAAAAGCATAGCCCAGTGGACCATCATACTTTGCGCTCTTTTGCTGAACGCCCAGGAACGTCTGTGGGAGCCCGTATACCTTCATCTTAATAAAACCATTCTGGCGCCGGGAGAACCCCTGTCAATCAAAGCTTATGCCCTGGACCCCCTCACAGGTGGTTCTCTGACCCGGGACCGGAATCTTTTCCTCCGGGTGGCAGACCGGAACAGACAAACAGTATTTAGCCGGGTACTGAACTACAGTCACGGCTATGCAACAGACAGTTTTGAGTTACCGGATTCATTAGCAACCGGCACCTATTGGCTGGAGGCATCTTTCGAATATTCAAACGCGCTTCCTGCACCCAATCCTTTCAGACAACCGGTAGCACTTATCAGTCCAACCACAGGCAACACCCCTTTAGATTCCTATACTGTTAATCTTAAGCAGCCCCGGCTATTAAGCGGATTTCCGGCCACGCTTGAAGTTTCATTTATGAGAAACGGAAGGCAGGAACCCTGTGTGGTAAGCCTCAAAAACCAGGCTGATGAAGTCATCCTTTCCCGGAGGTTAATGCCTGACAAAAAGAATCTGCTGCTGTTCACCCCCGAGGCACAGCAACGATACCATCTGGAATACAGGAACACAGATACCGTGATCACCAGAAAATTATCTCCGGTTTTCACCAAAGGTGCCGGTATTCAATTACGATATTTACCGCAATCTGCTGAACTCAGAGCCTCCGTATCATATTCCGGCTTATCTCCCGGGTTGACTTGTACCATTCAAGTTCTGAGCAGAACAGACAGCCTGCAGCATTCAGTCACGCTGGAAGAGAAACGAGGCACTAAAAACCTTTCCTTCGGTGCTGATGAGATCCCTTCAGGTCCGCTGGTCGTACAACTGTTGCACCAAAACAAAATCCTTGCTTCTGCTGATATCCTGCTCGAAAAAGATTTAAACCTATCCCCTTTGCGATTCACCAGCAGCAGTGGCGGTCTTGATTCCATAACCCTCCATTTTAAACCAACTGAAAAGGCCTGGAATAACGGGAATTTCAGCGTAGCGGTATATCCGGAATTCTCCAGAAACAGATGGAATGCTGTGAGCCTCAAAGAAGCTTTTTATACGGACCCTTACCTTGTGGAAGACCGTTTCAATCCGGCTTTTTTCCAGTACCGGACTTCCTATATCTATGGGTTCCCGGTAGGCATCACACTTGACCGGGCCTTCCCGGGGAGCTCCCTGACCTTGATATCAGATGAAAATGCGCTTTTTCTGAATCGGGAACTGAAACAGGAAAAGCAGTTTGATCTGGGTTGGCTTCCTCTATACAGGAACAGCCGTCTTCACTTTAACGTCTACAGAAGTGATGACAAAAAATTGAAGCAACCACTCGTCTTTGCAACCTTTCCTCAAACAGACTTTGTATGGCCAGGGAAAGAGGTAAAGGCGAAACCGCCCGCATTCACCTATTACGATCCGTCAGAGCAGGGGATCTTTCGAAATGACCAGGCCATTGAACTGGAAGGAGTAGAGGTCAGTGCCAACCGACTGCGTTATCGCACCTTCCTGAGGGGCGCCTATGAAGGGAGGAAGATCGACTCCAGTCTACAGGGTTACAACACCCTTGAACAATTGTTACGTAGCTACGGGATAGTAAAAACCTACATTCAGCCCACTGCATTCTCCCTTCCCTGGAGAGACGGAGAGGTCTATGTGCGCTATTCCGGAGGAAGATTTCTTTTTCCTTCCATTATAGTTGATGGCCGGTATTACAAAGATCCATCGGTAGTGCTGCAAACTCCTGTCGATGCCATCGATGAACTTTATTACCGTCGCAGGAACAGGAATGACGGCGGTGAATTTCGCATTTTTACAAAAAAGGACTGGACACCCGAAAATCCGTCATCACAATCGAAATCGGTTGTCAGTCAGACCGGTTTCGACCGCCCTTCAGTTTATGAAATGCCCGCCTATACCGACGTCTACGGATCCTTTTTCCGGAACTTCGGATTACTGCACTGGGATCCTCTGATGTTTGTGGAAAACAAAAACCCACTGGAGATAAGCTTTCCCCATTTTGGTTACAGAGATTTCCGGGTCGTGATTCATGGTACGGATGAGAAAGGGAGATTCTGGTTCTTTGATGATGTTATCCGGATTAAAGATGAACCAGAGAGGTAGCGGAAAAGGTTAAGGGTTAAGGGTTAAGGGTTACGGGTTACGGGTTATGAGTTAAGGATTAAAAAGCGGAATCGATCTTCTATCCCGGAAAAAGAACGAGTCATCCCGAGTGAAACGAGGGATCTCACTGTCGTGTTTTACTGAAGCTTTATAAAGGTTCTGCGGTTCTGCGGTTATGCAGTTATGCGGTCCTGCCGGTAGGCAGGTATACAGTAAAACCCCCGGTGTCACACTGCCCCGAAGTTTCGGGGGTGGAAGTGAGACTTAGTGATTGCTATTAAAAAGGGATATGGAATGAGTAAAACCCCTCAGTCTGAGCCGTGCCGGCTCATACAGCTCCCCTTAAAAAGGGGAGCGTATCAGGGAGGTCTGCTGTGGTTCAAGAAGCCCTGTCTTCTAAACTTACATGAAGGAAGGGAAATACCAATTATCTGACCATCTGACCTCTTGACTATTTGACCGCCTGACTACCTGACCTGCCAAAAAAACAGAAGCCTTCGGCGTGAACCGAAGGCTTCTTCCCCCCAACCTTGTTTAATTCATCATTAAACAAAGCATATTTTAAATGATTATAGTCTGGTGACAAATATGTGGGATTATAAACTATATTCCTTACGGAATTCCGTAAGACGGTAAAATAAATACAGTAATTTTTTCAGAACAGGTACGCATTCATGCAGACATCAGACTCTGTAAAAAGATGACCGGGGAGCGGTGGTTTCACTCAGCTGAACCATACAGGAAAAGCGGCATCCATAGAACAAGGTGTACCGACTTTGCCAATCCCCTGAGATGTATTGTCTTAAACGGAATAATTTCCATCCTTTTTATTATTTCAGTAGCTTTTCATCATGGGAGCAGATGCATACATTACGCTGGGCGTGATCTTAATGACCCTCTTTCTTTACCTGAAAGAGTATTTCCCTGTTGACCTGGTTGCCCTCGGGGTGATCGTGGTACTGGTGCTGACAGGTGTGATTACTGCAGATCAGGGGTTAGCCGGATTTTCCAATCAGGCTACACTAACCGTGGCGGCTATGTTTGTACTGTCACATGCGATCATTAAAACCCAGGTACTCCAATACATCTCTCCCTATATCACCAAATTATTGGAAAAGGGATATGCTGTAGCCATCCTGAGCCTGGGTGGGATCGTAGGCAGTATCTCGGCCTTTGTCAACAACACCCCTATCGTGGCCACATTTATTCCCATTATCAATTCCTCCAGCCGTAAGGCAGGGCAATCTCCCTCCAGGTTTCTGATGCCGCTTTCATTTGTTGCTATCTTCGGTGGTACCTGCACCCTGATAGGAACCTCCACCAACCTGTTGGTAAGCGGGATGGCTGCCGACCGTGGGGTCGACGACTTTAAAATGTTCACCATGTTTCCCTTTGGCATCATTCTTTTCGCAGTGGGTATGATCTATTTGATGCTCTTTGGAAAGAAGCTGGTACCTGAGCGATCTTCAAAGGATGAGCTAAAGGAGCAGGAAGGCGTATTGAAATTCCTGGCCGAGGTAAGGTTAAGAGCCGCCTTGTTTGAAGAGGAAAAAAATCAGTGTATAGCAGACCTGATACCTTCAGACATCACGGTCAAACGCATCAACCGGGATGGCAGGATTCAAAATGATCCCGAAACCCAGGAGGAGCTGCACAAAGATGATATTTTACTCATTGAGGGAAAGCTCGCCACCATTCGTCAAATGATACGGAAAGAAAAGATCCGGATCAGGGAATCTGAAAGTGAAAAAGAGTTTCCCGAAGAAGAGACCCAGTTACACGAGATCGTACTTTTACCCAATTCTGAACTGGTCGATACCCGGCTGAAGGATATCAATTTTCTGGAGCGATACCGCTCGTCGGTAATCGCGATACGTCAGCGGGGGAAAAAGAAATTCAAAGATCTGGAAAGTATTAAGTTGAAAGCCGGGGATGTGCTGGTACTACTGAGTAACCTGGAAGGATCTGAACTGATCAAAAACGCCAGTGATGAACAACAGGCCCCTTTTCTGTCTTTACGGGTCAGAGAGGTGAAGAAGCTCAACAAAAAAAATCTGACCATCGTTCTTTCCTGTATAGCCGCGGTGATCATCCTGGCTTCTACCGGACTGGTACCTATCGTGATCGCAGCCTTCGGTGCCGTGGTACTGCTGTGTTTTTTGGGTGTTATGGAGATCCGGGAAGCCTACCAGGCGATCGACTGGAAAGTGATTTTCCTGCTGGCCGGTTCCCTGTCTCTGGGAGAAGCCATGGGAAGCAGCGGACTTTCTGATCAAATCGGTAACCTGTTAATCGGTTCCATGAGTGAGAGCGCCGCACCCATGATCATCGTGGCGGTCTTCTACCTGACTACTTCCCTGCTCACAGAACTGGTAAGCAATAATGCATCGGCAGCCCTGATGGTACCCATCGCATTTTCGGTAGCTGAAAGCATGGGCGTTAATGTTATGCCCATCTTACTTACAATCGCCTTCGCGGGTAGTGCCTCATTTCTTACTCCGATCGGTTATCAGACCAATACCATGATCTATAGTGCCGGGAGTTTTCAGTTCAGGGATTTCGCCCGGGTGGGAGCACCCCTTAACCTTATCTTCCTCATTTTAGCCAGTTTGCTTATTCCGGTGATCTATCCGTTTTATTAATAGATCTTCTCATACCCGGAAAGACCGGATTATAAGAATGGTGAATGGTGAATTGTGAATGATAAATTATAGGGTATTTTTTACTGTTAAATAGGACGTTGCCTCAGGTGCCCTTCGGCTCTGCAAGCCAGGATCCACTTTGTGAAATTACCTCACTAGACAATTATGGAAGCAACCCACCTTCTGTAGTATTTCCAGCAAAATCACGCAGCTATAATAATGATAAATGGTAAAAATTGTAGATGGTAGATTGCTCTCAATCGTCAAATAGAACGTAACGTAATTTGCCTTTTAGCTTCGCAGGTGAGGTATCCACTAAGCGAAGTAACCCGTAAAATTAAAAGCTGGTCCCAACCAATGCAATAACCTTGAAACCGAAACCCAAAAACACACTTCTCTATTTAATCCTTTACTTTTTTTCATTACCAAAAAAAGTAACAAAAAAGTCTAGTCCTAAACCATTCGGCGATCTGCTATTAGCTTGTGACCGAAGCCAGCTGAACCTGCCTACCGGAAGGCAGGCTCATCATGCCTTCAGCATGACTCAAACAGCACCTGGCCTTTTCCCGGTCACTGCGCTAAGCAGATAACTCGCCTGCATGGTTTCAAGGACCTTTTTTAAAAATATAATTTGTACTGAAATTACCTACTCTAGTATTTCTAGTAAAATCGAGGCAGCAGGGATTAATGATAAATTATAGATTATAGATTATAGATGTTAGATGATTTTTCTTCAGGTAAACAGAACGTAGCGCTAGGCGCATTGAGGCTCCGTAAGCCAGGATTCACTTTGTGAAATCACCGTAAAACTAAATGCTGTCTGAGGCTGAAAGCCGAGTTCATTTAGTTTAGGTGATGAACAAATAGTGGATGGCTGAGGAGTCTGGGCGAAGGTCCTTTCTTTTGGTTCGTTTTCTTTACTCACAGCTTCAATATTTCTTAAAGTGTTCGTGAGCCCTTCGGGGTTGGACCAGCAAAGAAAATGAACAAATAGATTCATGAAAAGCCAATTCCCTAACATAAATCCCATAAAAAGTAATAAGCTAATCCTTATACAAAGCAGAATAACCCTTTTAACAATAATACCCCCTATTCTCCACTCTCTATTCTCTATTCCCTATTCCCTATTCCCTATTCCCTATTCTCTACTCTCCAAAACAACCCTTATAAAAACTTTAACATACAAACTTGTATGTTCATAAGTATCTTTACGTCTAAACCATCGTTATGAGAACAAAAACCGTTAAAGAACGACTTATTGAAACCGCCAGCGATCTGTTCTACAAACAGGGATTCAACCGTACCGGTATCAACCAGATCCTGGAAGAGTCAGGAGTGGCAAAAGCGAGTATGTACCAGAATTTCCGGTCGAAAGAGGAGCTGGGGGTAGCCTACCTGCAGCGAATGGATCAGCAGATGATGGAAAACCTGAAAGCTTTCCTCGATGAGAAAGAGCCGGGAAGAGATCGGGTGCTGGGGATCTTCGATTTTATTGAACGTATCTTTCACGGTGAAAACTTCAGGGGATGCTGGTCGCTCAACACCCTGGCAGAAATCCCGGTAGATGATGAAATGATGCGCGAAGAGATCGTCAGCCAGAAAAACCGGTTTCGACTATACCTGAGAAGGCTTATAGATGAGAACCTGGAGGTACACGAGCTCGACGCGATCAGCGATAAGATCTATCTGCTCTACGAAGCTTCCCTGATGGAAAGCGCCCTTTTTAAAAGTGACCTTCCTATCAAACGTTCCCGCGAAATGGCAGAATTACTGCTGGACTGGGATGTATGATAAAGCTGATAAATGAATGCAGTGAATAAAATATTTAGTAATAAACAAACTTGTCTGTTTATAAATTAACAATGTTGAGAAAATGAAGAAATTCCCTAATATCGACAGTATATCTGAGATGCTATTTTTTTAAATAAATATAAACAGACTTGTCTGTTTAAATTCATAATCCTTTAAATTAATTAAATCATGAGAAATTTTAATGTACCAAAAAGAGAAGAAGTAAGCGAAAACAACCAACAGATCTTCGATCAGTTGCAAAGCAAACTGGGATTTGTACCCAACCTGTATGCCTTAATGGCGCATTCAAAGAACGGACTTGGAAATTATCTGACGCTGCAAGGGGGTAAAACCTCCCTTTCAAACAAAGAGAAAGAAGTGATCAACCTGGCCGTAAGTCAGGTGAATGGGTGTGCCTATTGTTTGGCGGCACACACTGCTGTAGGGAAGCTTAACGGGTTTACCGGAGAACAGATACTAAATCTCAGAAGAGGCACAGCTCCTTTTGATGCGAGGTTCAGCGCCCTGTCGGCCCTGGCCAAAGAAGTAACCGAAACCCAGGGAAGACCTTCCGCAGAAACCATTGATTCCTTCTATGCGGCAGGATATACCGATGAGAACCTCATAGATACCATACTCATAGTGGCTGATAAGATCGTTATGAACTACCTGCATAACATCACTCAGATCCCTATCGATTTCCCACAAGTGGAAGTAGAACCTCAGGTAGTATAAGCTGAATTTAATAAGTCGGCGGAAGTCTTATAAAAAGCTTCCGCCGGTTTTTATTTACCCCATTTCAAATGAACAACACCACTATACAATCACGGGTTTTTCCTAAAAATTTAAATAATGATGAATGGTGAATGGTAAAGGATAAATTGTAGATTATAGATTGTAGATGTTAGATTATTTGCCCACAGGAAAACAGAACTTAGCCTATAGCGCCGTGAGGCTCCGCAAGCCAGGACCCACTTTGTGAAATTACCTCAATAGACATTTTGAAAGCACCCGACCTTCTGTAGTATTTCCAGCAAAATCGAGGCAGCAGGGGTGGCCTTAGGATAAAAAGCTGTTTGAACCTTCGAAGAAGGTGAGTTCTTTTTATCCCGTGGCGGAGGGTGCCGTAGATTTTCAGAAATGCTACAGACAGTCTTGTCCCGACGTTTCGGGATTGGTTCGTTTTTTTATCAAGAAAAAAATGAACAGAACTAATTTCTTGAAAAGCCAATCCTTTCTACTAAATCTCATTTGAAAAACGAATTCAAGAAACCTTTTCCTCCCGATAGAAATCGGGAAGTTCAATCTCTACTCTCTATTTATTCTCCCCACTGGAAAAGTCCTCACCCTAACTCAAGTAGCAAAATACATTTCATTTAACACTGCGACAGGTCACTACGCTAAGCAGATAACTCGCCTGCATGGTTTCATGGACCTTTTTTAAAAATATAATTAGTTCTGAAATGACCTACTGTAGCATTTCCAGTAAAATCGAGCAGCTCAAATAAGGATAAATGGTAAATTATAAATTGTAAATGGTCGATTGTTCTTCACCGCTAATAAGTACGTGCCGTAATTTGCCTTTTCGCTTCGTAGGTGAGGCATCCACTAAGCGAAGTAACCCGTAAAAAATTAAAAGCTGTTTGAGACCGCTCAGCGGGCGAGTTCTTTTAATTTAGGGTTCAAGCGGAAAGCGGATCACCGAGAAGCGAAGGCTAGATTTTTTTGTTACTTTTTTCATCAATGGAAAAAAGTAATAGAATAATTCATGATAATTAAGATTAAAACCAATTGATTTTAAAGTCTTGGAGACTGTCGTGAAAAAATCTTAAATTAAAGAAGAAGTTGAACCTTATGAACCACCATAACTACCAATCCTATTTATCAGAAGCCCAAAAACTGGCAAGAAAAGCCGCTGCAGCCGGCGAAGTAGCCGCGGGCTGCGTGATCATAAGAAATGATAACATCATCGCAAAGGGAGAAGAAGCCACACTCAGAAAAAAGGATATTACGGCTCATGCCGAAATAGAAGCGATCAGGGAAGCGGTCAGCGTGGTGGGCAAAGACCTCAAGGGGGCTGTTCTGGTAACCACCAAGGAACCCTGTGTGATGTGCAGCTATGCAATACGCTACCACGGCATCAGCACCGTGGTATTCGAAGTACCCTCTGAGCATTTCGGAGGTGCCACCTCATCCTTTAACCTGCTCACCACTAAGCAGGCTCCCCATTCCTGGCCACCCCCGGTACAGATCGTACAATATAATCCTGAATGAGATCAAATACAGAACGATCATGCGTCTGATTCTTTCTGAATTCATGTTATGATAATTACCTGACATTCAGTAAATTAGTGTTAATTTAAATTTTAACACATAAGATTCATGAAACTATTTAGTATGCTGCTGCTATTCCTGTTAGCAGTTCCTGCAGTACAGGCACAAGATGGAAACTGGAAAAAACTGGCTGAAAAAAGTGTGGCGTTCAAAGCGGAAACCGACAAGGTCAGTCTCACGGGTAACGAACGATCTGCCAACTGGATCAAGATCAAATGCATTCAAGGCGCTGTTCAGATCAGAGAGGTCACTATCAATATGGAAGGCGGAGAGAGCAAAACCTTCGAACCCACCGCGGGATTACTTAGTAAAGGCATGGCCACCGTACCGTTCCAGGTACCCGGTAAAAAAGACGAAAAGGTCAAATCCATCGAAATGAAATATGACTCCAAAGGCAGTATGGTCACCAATAAAAGGGCGAAGGTGGAAATTCTCGGGAAACTCGATAAGGATTAAGGAATGATGAATTGTAAATTATAAATGATAAATTATAGATAGAGTTTTTTCCTTCACTGTTAGACAGCACATAGCGCAATTTACCTTTGAGCTTCGCAGGTGAGCCTGCCTGCCGTGGCAGTGTATCCGCTAAGCGAAGTAACCCGTATAATTAAAAACTGTCGGAAGCTTATGCAATAACCTTGAAACCGAAACCCAAAAACACACTTCCCTTTTTAATCCTTTACTTTTTTTCATTACCAAAAAAAGTAACAAAAAAGTCTAGTCCTAAACCATTCGGCGATCTTCTAATAGCTGGTGCCCTAAGCCAGCTGAACCTGCCTACCGGAAGGCAGGCTCATCATGCTTTCAGCATGACTCAAACAGCACCTGGCTTTTCACGGTCACTGCGCTAAGCAGATAACTCGCCTGCATGGTTTCAAGGACAGATTCTCAAATATTTTAAATTATTAGAATAACTGACCCTTTTTAATATTCCTAGAAATATCAAAGTAGCAGGAGTAATGATAAATTATAGATTTTAGATGTTAGATCATTTTCCTTCAGATAAACAGAACGTTTCGTGACCTGCCTTTTAGCTTCGTAGGTGAGCCTGCCTGCCGTGGCAGGGTATCCGCTAAGCGAAGTAACCCGTATAATTAAAAACTGTCAGAAGCTTATGCATCCACTCTGGTATTGAAATACAAAAAATACACCTCCCAGACTTTTATCGCTTACTTTAACTTTCTTAAAGACAACAGCATCCAAACGCGGATAGATTCCACTGCATCCCTCCTCTTCCAAAAAAGCCCTGCCTGCGGCTTCCCTAAAGGGTTTTGGAAGAGGAGCTTTCAATAAAAGCATGTATTTGCTTAATGACATCTTCGAGATTATCCTCGATTTCCCTATTTGTAAATCTCATCTCTTTTATGCCTTGGAAATTGATAAATTCCGTCCTCATTCTGTCATATTCAAGTTGATCTGCCTGCTGGTGATACTCTCCATCAACCTCAATGGAAAGTTTCAATTGATGTGAATAGAAATCCAATATGTAATGACCAAAAGGATGCTGCCTTCTAAATTTATGGGTCCTGAAGGGTATCTCATTTAAAACATTCCACAGAAGATTTTCAGTAGGCGTCATTTTACCTCTAAGCTCTCTTGCCTTTGAAAATGTCTGAGCATTAGCTCCTTTCCACATACTTAAATCATGACCTAAATTCTTTTTCTTTTCCATTAATTCAAATTCTGAAAATCAATTTCCGCCCTTTAGGGCCGGGGTAGAGGAAATTGATTTTAATATTGTTATTTATTCTATTACCCTAACCTCCCTACTGGAAGAATCCTTACCCTTTTTCCCGTAGCAAAATAAATCCCATTAACCACCGCGGCAGCGGCAGGCCCTTGCGCAGCTTCCCCGGCGCCAAGGGGCGGCAGTTCCGGCCGGTCGATCACCTCGACTTCCACTATGGAAACCTCCTTGAATCGCAACATCGGGTACGACTGCCAGTCGACTGAGGTTATGTGCTGATCATTCCATTTGACTGCCTCTTTGAGGGTCCAGCTGGCACTCTGTATCATGCCTCCCTCGGTCTGGTTTTTAAGTCCGTCAGGATTGATACACTCCCCGGCATCGATCACCCCCCACATCTGCTTCACTACCGGGTTTCCGTCGGTTACCTCTACCAGGGCCGCCACCGCACAATAGGAAGCGGAATTCTTATAGCGCGCAAAACCGATTCCCAGTCCCTGGTTATCTGCAGGATTCACCTCCTGAGTCATCTCCTGCAAGCGTTCCAGGCAGGCAATGGCACGTTCGTCTTGCAAGTGGTTCATACGGAAAGTAAAAACATCCACGTCAGCCTTTTCGGCCAGCTCATCCATAAAACATTCGATCGAGAAAACATTGGCGTAGGCGCCCAGGGAGCGCAGGGCGGAAACGCGAAGCGGGCCCTCAAAAATATGGGAGGTCAGTGTAAAGGCATCGGTTTGATAGATGGGTGGGGCGTTGCGAATGGCCCCTCCCCGCCAGCCTTGTCCGGGTGTCCCGAAGGAAGCTTCCACATAACGGCCGGGTAAGAGATTCGCCGGATCTCCCGAGGTGGGGCGGGTTGAATGGGCATCACTCCACAGCTCATACTGCCACCCCTGTATCTTTCCGTTGCTGTCCAGGGCAGCCCGGTGTTCCATCACCATGGCGGTACCATAAGGTTCCCAGCCGTGCTCTTCCTCCCGCATCCATTGCAGGCGTACATGCCGCCCGGGAATTTCCATGGCGATCAGGGCTGCTTCCGCCGCCACATCATCTGCCGCGTTATGTCCGTAACAACCCGATCCCGGCACCCCTTTGACATGCACCTTTTCCTGCGGAAGTTTGACCAGGTTGGCAATGGTCTCCCGCAGCGGATATACCCCCTGGCTGTGTGACCAGATATGAAGTTGGTCATCTTCAAATATAGCCACTGCACATGACGGACCGTTGGCTGCGTGCATCACCCAGGGTTTGGCGTAGGTCGCCTCGAGTGTGATGGCAGCTCCCGAAGCTGCATCTGCCCAGTCACCTGTCTCTTCATCCACATTGGTATCGGAAGGCAGGGACTTCACAAAGGAGGCAAGATCATCTGCTTGCTTTAACTCCTGTCCCGTATCCCATGTCACTTTTCCCTTCACCGACCGTTGCAATCCCACCGCCTGGGATTCCTTTTCTGCCAGCACGGCCAGGAAGGAACCACTGCGAACCAGTTTTACATAACCAGGACTATCGGCCAGGCCTGAGTCATCGATGCTTTTAAGAGAGGCGGTATAAGAAGGCGGACGCACCACGCGGGCATGCACCATGTTCGGAAAACGCAGGTCCTGTACATAAAAAGCCTCTCCCCTGACCATCTTTTCCAGGTCGGGTCGCTTCAGGGGTTGTCCGACAAACTTCCGGCGGGTCTTCCCGTAGTATTCCGTAGGTTCAAAAACGGACTTTTCCACCTGCTCCCCGTCCAGGATCTCTTTGAAGGAATAGGTGTTTCCGGCCCCTGAGACCTGTCCGTTCTCCACCTGCAGGGAGGCAATCTCGTTTGCATATTTTTCAGCGGTTTTCTCAAGCAGGATCTCCCGCAGGCAGGCTGACGCCTGTCGTACGCTCATAGCGCTGGTTTCCATCGACCGGCTTCCTGCGGTGATCCCCTCATCGGGAGTAACCCCGGTCTCGGCCAGTTGCAGGGATAGCTTTTCAAAAGGAGTGTTGAGTTCTTCTGCAGCTACCTGTAAGATGGCGGTGGAAAGACCTTGCCCCAGTTCCATCTTCCCGGTGATCACCTGTATACTTCCGTCATCCAGTAGTTTGATCCAGGCATCGATCTTATTTTCATCAACCTGACCTCCGGGAATGATGGGCGCGCTATTCTGCGCCTCGGTCGTACAGGCAAGGGGGCCGAGCAGGGAAAACCCAACGGTGATACTTCCTGCCTGTTTGATAAAAGTTCTTCGTGTACTCATGACTTCCGGGCTTTAAGAATGGCTTTGAGGATACGCGAGTGGGTTCCGCAGCGGCAGATGTTGATATCGAGGGCTTCCCGTATTTCTTCCTCCCCGGCAGCCGGATTTTCATCAAGTACCGAAACGGCATGCATAACCATTCCGTTGAGGCAGTACCCGCACTGGGCTGCCTGTTCATCGAGAAAGGCCTGTTGTACAGGGTGGAGGGTGCCATCTTCTTTCGCAAGTCCTTCCAGGGTCACCACCTCCTTTCCTTCCGCAGCAGCAACCGGCAACACGCAGGAGGGAGTAGCCTTTCCGTCGAGTATGACCATACAGGCTCCGCATTGTTGGAGTCCGCACCCGAATTTCGGTCCGTTGAGCTCCAGTTCCTCCCGCAGCACATACAGCAAGGGCGTACCCGGATCGAGTTCCAGGGTTTGGGAAGTTCCGTTAACCGTTAGTGAGATTGATTTCATAATAAAGGTGTTGATCTCTATTAAGTTACGGAAAATTGGTTAGTCGTGAATCGGGAGTCGTTAGTAGTACAAAGGAAAGTCAGGAGGGATTTTAGATGGTAGATTATAGATGTTAGATCATTTTTCTTCAGATAAACAGTGCGTAGCGCTAGGCGCCTTGAGGCTCTGCAAGCCAGGATCCACTTTTTTAAATTACCTCAATAGACAATTTGAAAGCAACCGACCTTCTGTAATATTTCCAGCATAATCGAGCCAGCAGGGATTAATGATAGGTTATAGATGTTGGATTATTTTTTCCTTCAGATAAACAGAACGTATCGTGACCTGCATTTTAGCTTCGTAGGCGAGGTATCCGCTAAGCGAAGTAATCCGTAAAATTAAAAGCTGTTTGAGGTAGCGAAGCGAACGAGTTCTTTTAATTTAGGGTTCAAGCGTTAAGCGGATCGCCGAGAAGCGAAGGCTAGCGTTTTTTGTTACTTTTTTGGGCGATGCAAAAAAGTAAAAGAACATTTATGAAAACCCCATCCATTCTACTAAGTCTCATTTGAAAACGAAATCATCTCACCCATTCCCTACTCACTACTCACCACTCACTAATAACCATTCTCCATTCTCTACGTAAAATTTTCTATATTTAATAATCAACAACCAACCCAATGATACTTTCTATTTCAAGACTGAGTTTGATACTCCTGGCGATGAGCCTTCTCATTTCCTGCGAGAAGAAGGAGGAAAAGGCGCTTCCGGCAGCAGAAAATTTCTATGAATTTACCACCTACCGTGTTCCTGCCGAATGGGAACCCGCCAAGGGTGTCATGTTCGCTTGTCCGCCGGTTATTCCAAAGGCGCTTATCATCGAGCTTTCCAAAGACACACATATCTATCCCGTGGTGGAAAATGACAGCAGTGAGGCTGAAGCCCGTAAATGGTTTACTTCATGGGGTATCGACATGAACAAGGTGACTTTTATTAAACTGCCTTTTGATGACGACGTCTTCTGGCTCAGGGACTGGGGACCATCGGCAGTATTCAACAATAAAGAAGAAATGAAACTGGCAGATGTCACCTTTAAAAATTCTGACCCGTATTCTGATCTTGCCTGTAATGATTCCCTGGAGCTGCAGCAAAACGAGGATGGGTCTACTTACTACAGTGAAATATCTGATCACAATATCGACAGTTTAGCAAAGCAACTGGGCTTTGAAACCCATCAGGTACCGATCACCCTCACCGGTGGAAATATGCTGACTGACGGCGCAGGCACGGCGATTTCCACCTGTATTCTCACCACTGAGAACCGGTATAACGGAGTTTCGGATAACGAATTCTTTCAGCGGGCTGATTCTTTACTGGGCATAACCAATTATCAGATTATCCCAAATTTTGAGAAAGACGGGATACAACATATTGATTGTTTGCTGAAGCTGGTGGATGAAAGAACCCTATTGGTAGCTGAACCACCGGAAGACCATCCTTCGCACCCGATTATCGAAGAGATCGTGAACGATACGCTGAAGAACCTGAAGAACAGTTACGGACAACCCTACACCATCAGACGAATTAAAACTGAACCGTTTCTGACTGACGATGGAGTGGAATATCTGACCGCCTACAGCAATTCATTGATATTGAATAAAAATGTATACGTGCCACTCTATGGGTTGGAATCAGATTCCCTCGCTCTCGATACCTGGCGTTCCGTTCTGCCGGGGTATACAGTAAAGGGTTTTCCTTTCTTCCTGGATCAGGAGGCTTATCTGTCTGAATTTCCTTTTGACCGCTATCGGGAGTGGGGCGTGAACCATGGATGGAGCTATGAAGATGCCATTCATTGCCGAACCCGTGCCGTTTGGGATGAGCAGATGATCTTTCTGTCTGTAAATGCTCCTGCGGTTGAAACCTCTTCCGGTTTACCCATAGTCTATGCCAGCGCGAAAGATTATGGAGGTGAACAGGAGACTTTAAGCCTGACCCTTCAATGGCGAACATCGGGAGAAAGCACCTGGAATCAGAAAGAAATGCAGCCATGGCAAGGGAACAATCACTGGTATTCAGAACTGCCTTTAAAACCTGAAAGCTCTGGAATTGAGTTTTACATAGAAGCACATACCGGAAAAGGCAAAAGTCTTACCCGTCCCGTGACCGCCCCGAAAGGTTTTTATACCTATGAAACACCCATGCTGCGAGCAGGATTGGAATAAGGTTTTTTTGATCCAAAAATCATCACCCATATGGTAATTCCGACGAAATCACCGCAGCAGGAATTAATGATGAATTGTAAATGATAAATTATGGATTATAGATGTTGGATCATTTTTCTTCAGATAAACAAAACATAGCGCTAGACGCATTAGGCTCCGCAAGCCAGGATCCACTTTGTGAAATTGCCTCAAAAGACAATTTGAAAGCAACCGACCTTCTTTAGTATTTCCAGCAAAATCTAGGCAGCAGGGATTAATGATGAATTTTAAATGGTAAATTGTAGGTTATAGATTTTAGATGATTTTTCTTCAGATAAACAAAACGTAGCGCTAGGCGCATTGAGGCTCCGCAAGCCAGGATCCACTTTGTTAAATTACCTCAATAGACAATTTGAAAGCAACCGACCTTCTGTAATATTTCCAGCAAAATCGAGCCAGCAGGGATTAATGATAGGTTATAGATGTTGGATTATTTTTTCCTTCAGATAAACAGTACGTATCGTGACCCGCCTATTAGCTTCGTAGGTGAGCCTGCCTGACGTGGCAGGGTATCCGCTAAGCGAAGTAACACGTAAATAGAAAAGTCAGGTCCTTTAGAGTCTGTAGGCCAGGTTCCACATGGTGAGGTCAACGTTAAAAACCAGGTGCTGTTTGAGGTATTCTTAGAATACCGAGTTCAGCTGGTTTAGTTGACGAACCAATTGTGGAAGGCCGAGGACTCAAGGACTAGACCTTTTTGTTACTTTTTGCGGCAATGGCAAAAAGTAAATAACCATTTATGAAAACCCCATTCATTCTACTAAGTCTTATTTGAAAAACGAAATCAACAAACCCACTCCCTACTCACCACTCACCACTCACTAATAACCATTCTCTACTCTCCATTCTCTGCGTAAAATTTTCTATATTTAAAACCAACAACCTAAAACTTAAAATCATGACCCATTTCTTAGGAATGATCGGCCCCTGGCAAGTAAGCCTCATTATTATCTTAACGATCGTAAGTATTATTCTTCCCATCATCGCATTGATCGACATCATTCGCAAACCCTTTGACTCCAAAGACAAACTGATCTGGGTGCTCATTGTGCTTTTTGCGAATTTCTTCGGTAGCCTGTTGTATTTCATTATGGGGAGGAGGCAGTTAAATGAGAAAATCTCAGCCTGAAGCCGTTCTTTCAAGGCGTAATTACCATCCATTATCTTATCAAAACTTTAATCAACCTATGAAACAATTTTTCCTTTGCCTCACTGTTTTTGCCTGCTTCCAGGTGCTGTCACAAAATCCGAACGAAAAAAAGGTGACTTCAGAGATCAGCGAGGTGACCGTATTTATGGAAGGAGCCCAGATCACCCGTAAAAAGCAGATCGAACTGCCGGCGGGAACAACCCACATTTCCTTTGTGGGCCTTTCGCCTTTTATTCAGGGGAAAAGCCTGCAGGTTACAGCAGACCGGAAAATCATGATCTTGTCAGCAGAACACCGGCAGAACTTCCTCGATACCATCGAGAGGTCTCAGAATCTGAAAAAGCTGGAAAAGCAGTTGGACGATATCATCGGGCGGATCAAAACGCAGAGCACACACCTGGAGATCATTGCTGAAAAACTGGGCTTTCTGAAAGACAACCGCGATATAGGCGGAAAGAACCAACCTGTATCTGCCGCCGATCTGAGAACCGCTTCTGACTATTACGGCAACTCCCTGACTTCCTTAAAAATGGAGGAACTGAAGCGACAGGAAAAGCTGGAGGAATTGCAAAACGAAAAACGCTCTGTGGAAGACCAGCTGCGCGCCCTTCTCAGCAATAAGGATTTCGCCCCCGGAGAAGTGAACGTTGTTGTGAAATCTGATAAGCCGGTAAGTACCAAGATCACCGTAAGCTACCTGGTGAACAATGCCGGATGGTACCCGAGTTACGACATTCGCGCGGTGGATGTGAACGAGCCGGTTACCCTGGTCTACCATGCCAACGTAAGGCAGGACACCAGGGTAGACTGGAAGGATGTGAAACTGAAGTTCTCTTCGGCCAATCCGAACACCTCAGGCACAGCCCCGGAACTGCAAACCTGGTACCTGGATTATAACTCCAGACCCCCATCTTACGAACGCAATATCAACGAGGTATCAGGATTTGTAAGAGACCGGAATGGTGACCCCATACCGGGCGCGAATGTAGTGGTCAAGGGGACCAGCATAGGTACCCAAACCAATTTCGACGGATTTTACTCCCTGGCCATCCCCGGCGACGACAGCATCCTGAGCTATACCTTTATCGGCATGCAAACCAAGAATCTTCCGGTACGCAGCTCAACGCAGAACGTGGTCCTGGAAGAAGACACCCAGGCCCTGGAGGAAGTAGTGGTAGTGGGATATGGCGGCAGGAAAAACAATGATATTGCCCGGGCTCTTGAAGGCAAGGCCGCGGGATTAATTCTTCAGGATGAAGAAGCTGTGGGCATTCCGCTGGAAACGGTACGCAACCAGACCACGGTCGATTTTAAGATCGATATGCCCTATTCGGTACCCTCGAACAATCAGGGGAAGACCGTAGAGATGACCCGCTACAGTTTGCCGGCTACATACCGGTACTATGCCGTTCCCAAGGTGGAAAGAGAAGCCTATCTTTTGGCCAGCATTTCAGATTGGGAACAATATGACCTCCTGGCCGGGGAGGCGAACATCTTCTTTGAAAACACATATGTGGGCAAGACCCTGCTCGACACCCGATATGCCTCAGAAGAGCTGGAACTGTCGCTGGGGCGCGATAAAAATGTCATGGTGAACCGGGAGAAAGACCGGGATTTCAGCGACAAAAGATTCATCGGCAGCCGTAAGGAAGAGACCCGCCGCTGGAAGATCACAGTCAGGAACAACAAACCATCGACCATCAACCTGGTGGTATTAGACCAGGCCCCGATCTCCCGCCTGGATGAGATCAAAGTGGATATCGAAGAACTTTCTGGCGGACAACTGGATGAATCTACCGGAATCGTCACCTGGGAACTCTCGCTGGCGCCATCTGAAACAAAGGAATTGATATTGGAATATACCGTTACCTACCCTAAAAGAAACACGGTGATAGTGGAGTAGGGATAGGTTTTTATAATCAAGATTGACGAGAGTGATGAAAAGGAACTTGTTTTAACTTGCTGCATTGCCTTATTAGAGGAGCAGCAGTTGGAGCGAAATATTGTCTGGTAATCCGAAAATTAACAGAAATATAAAGGATAATACCTAATTTAAAATCCCTTCTGAAGTCTCATATACTTAGTCCTGCTTCCCTATCTGAATTATAACATGGATCGTTCAATTTTACCCGTAGAATCTGTACAGGAACGAGATATAGATTTACTCTTGCTCGAGGAATTAAACACTCATGATGCTTTCGCGAAATGGTTTGTTCATTCGTTAAATCTTCCTGAGTTGACAATAACAGAAGGTGCCTGGAAAAGCATAACAGCCTTTGGCTTGGGAGAAACAGACATCCTTCTTTCCTATTTTTCAAATGATAAAAAGGTATATCTTCTTATTGAAAATAAGCTCGACGCCTGCTTTCAGGATGAACAATACCATCGTTATAAACAAAGATCTGAGAACTATATTGCTTCAAACGACTGTGACCTTGCCTTTGCAATTTTAGTCGCCCCTGAATTGTATTGTAAAAATCAAAATGATTTTGATAGTTATGTAACCTATGAAGAAGTAGCCGATCAACTCAAAGCTACTGGCACCCGTAGAAGCTGGTTTAAGAGTGAGCTTTTGAGAATTGCCATCGAAAAATTAAGACGTGGATATCATCCGGTAAACTCCGAGCCTGTTCAGGCATTTTGGCATGCCTACTGGCGGTACCGGGAGGAGTATTATCCGGATCTGGAAATGAAACGTCCCGACATTGTTCCGCATCAAAGCGACTGGCCTATGATGTATGACAGGAGATTGAACAACATCGTCTTTTATCACAAATTTGCGCAAGGTAATACCGATGCCACTTTCTTCGGTTATTCAGAGGAAGTGAAAGCTACCCTCACCAGACAACTCCCCAATTGGGCTAAGATAAAAACCCATACCAAAAGTTTTTCCATCAGAGTGAACTCTTCAGTAATTGACAGAACAAAAAATTTTAACGATCAAATACCCGCAGCGGAAGAGGGATTAAAGAATCTAAATCGAATCAGAGACTGGATTATTGAAAATGAGGTCTTGCTGCATTAAATATTCATCATATGAAGCATTTACCTTCCATAAAGGCCGAACAAAAGACCGGAGAAGAAACAGCAACGAACAATGGCCAGGTCTTAGACTGGAAGATTCAGGATTTTTGGAAATGGAGTTCCTCTGATCTCCTTTCGAATGCCACAAGGGGTATATTGGCAGAATTTATTGTGCGTCAGGCGTTAGAAATAAAAGAGCCACTGATTCGCAATGAATGGGATGCCTATGACCTGATAACCGATAAAGGATTAAAGATCGAAGTGAAATCTTCAGCCTATATACAATCATGGGAACAGGATGGCTTTTCAAGAATGTCCTTCTCTATAAAACCCAGTAAGGCCTATAATTATAAAACTAAAACTTACGATGAGGAAGTCAGAAGGCAAGCTGATATGTATGTTTTTTGCCTGCTGGCCCATAAGAATCAGCGAACTATTAATCCCATGGCATTAGATCAGTGGGTGTTTTATATCGTCCCTACAGACACCTTAAACGCACTTCTTGAAAACAGAAGTCAGATTGGGTTATCAGAATTGGAGAAGCTTGCCAGCCCCTTAAAGTATGCTGAATTAAAGGATAAAATACACGAAACATCTAACTGAAAAATAATGGAACGGCACGTTCTAAGGAATAAAATCTACATACACGCCGTTATGATCAGACATGTTTTTCCCTCCTTCCGTGAACTCGTCCCATGCTCCCACGCGGAAATCTTCAATATTATCCAACCAAAATCTGCTAACTGCGATATGATCCACATTTCTCCTGACTTTTGCCTTCTTTGGGTGAACATTTAACATGCCCAGCCTGGCTAAGTTCAATTCAGTTAAACACCTCAGCTCCAAACTGTCGAAGGTTTCGGCAAGCAATTTTCTGCCTTTGATCGTTCCATATCCTCCTTTCTCTCCATCCCTGGTTTGGTTAAAATCTCCGACAACAAAAAACGGATATTCGGGGTGAGCCTTGATGATTCGCTGCCAATCCATGCCTTGATCAGCAATATCTTTATAGTGCCATTGCCATGCTTTATACCCTCTGTCTTCGTATCTCGACCCGTTCACTCCGGCCATATGATATGGGATAATTGTGCCGTACACCGTTATTTTTCCAAAAGGAGTCTTCACAACAGCACAGCAGGTTCGGCAGGAATCTAATGTGGGAATTTGCTTCACCACGGGCCATTTGGAACATATCGCTACCCATTGCTCGTCTGGTTTATCCGGGAAAGAATCGGCAGAAACCATATGGTAACCTGGTAAATCAACAGCATCTGAACTCTCTGTGAGCACCAGTATATCAGGATCCAAAACTTTAATGGCATGTAGCGCGAGCCGGGTCTTTTCCCTATTCGGTTTAGGCCGCTCCAGATTCCAGGTTGCTATACGATACATTTCTTCAACAATTTTAACTTGTTCCGATGGCTATCTATTTTTTCCTTCTCCAGAAAGAATTCATTTCTGCCTCCTATGGAATAGGAAGTTCACTCCCGATTATGCAGATATTACTCTACAAACATTTTCAAAAATCGTCATATGGAAGAAATCATTATTCCCGATATGACTATGAATGAGTCAAGTTAATTAACTTTAAATCTCATTTATATTATTCCAATTCACTCTGTGCATCAAAGCCAAGATTCTTAGCTTTCTCATAGATTTTCTCCGCATTCTTTGCCTGTTTTAGAGTTGGTTCATTTCCATACGACAATCTTTTTCCAACACTATAACATATGCCATTTTCCCAAGTCTGTAGTGCCCCAGTCTGTTTTCCCCATCTTGATAGTTTTTTCCAAATTGCCGATTCTACCTGTTTGACCCGCTCTATAGTTTGTTCATCTTTTTCATTTACTTTTATCATGGGAGAAGTGGTAGTATTTGTATAAGTTGGAGGGGCCACATTTATCAACTCTTTTTTAAGGCTGGTAGGTATCGTATCCTTAATGGTCTTATTATCCTGTATTTTTTCCCAGCAAACTTTTTTCTTACAATATTCTGTCACGTTGTATTCGGTGTCTGTGATCAACTCTCTTATTTTATAGGCCACAGCATCAACAGTATTTTCAAAGGCAAGGGAGATCTCCTGCTTCTCCCAAATATCAGCCAAATTGATTCTTCTGGATGTGTGTTTTAAAATGGAAGCCAAGGTATAGGTCACGATATTAGCCCTGTAGCCAGGAATACCCTGTCTTGAAACAATTTTTTCTGCTTCCTTCCATATAATCAGCTTTGCAACCAATTCTTTGAAGTACTTCTCATCTACTTTCTGAAGACCCTGCTCTTTGATATCCAACTGGAAAGAAGAAAAATTCTTTTGACCGCCGGTACTTACTACATGCGGCTGAAGCATCCATGTTTTCTCAAGTTTTGCCAGTTGAACCTTATCGAATTTTTGCCTCCTGGGATGTATCTTATCCCACGCTTTGATTCTTGCTGGGGTTCTCTCACGATTTCTGGTCTCGTCATAAGAACCACGTGACCGTTCATAAAACCACAATGTCTCATTGTTCCCTCCTTCCGTATCAGGCGCATAAACCCTTCGGGAAAGTTTTTCCACATTGATATGAAACGGGTCATTAGCAGAAAAATCTGCCGTATTTACCTTGTTCTGGGAGTTGGAGTATTCGCTGATCAAGGGAACCATGGAATCCAAGGTTTCCTCATCAGAAATTACAGTGAGTTTCATCTGAACATAAACATCAACCAGATTGGCCTTATCCTTTGATCTGGCATGCCATATGGATGCCGTAGTCTGACCTCCGTTTACAATCTGAAAATCTTCAATGGCCTGAATACATTTACCATCCTGAGACCCTATAATTTTCACTGATTGCGCAGTAACGGTTATGCCATTATTATAAGCCATAAACATATGACCTTCCTCTTTCAAGGTCTTCCGGATTCCCCGATTTACCTTACCTCTTGCCTGCAAATAAGCACGCACATTTCTTTCCAGAAGCTTAGTCCCCCATTTATCGTACAGGTCAAAAAGAAAAGTTCCGGGAATAACACACAGATAGGTATCATATGAACCATCCTGAGAAGGCGCTGAGACGTAATTCAAAGGTTGATCCATAAATGCAGATATATCGACATTTATAGGCTCCCCTTTATTACCGCTTGATACAAAGCGATACATTCTGTTCAGATCCCAGATTTGATAAGATACATCTATTCTCCCTTCAAGGCTCTCTGACGATCCATCAAACTTCTTAACCTGCCCATTAGTAATCAGTATAATTCTTATACGTCTCAGGTTGTCCCACTCCTCTCTGACAGTTCTAATAAGGTCATGTATTTCCGCCGACTCTTCTATGCCATCAACAAACGTATCTTTCATACATCTGTCAATAAATGTCCGGGCTCTTTTGAAGGAACGATTATAATCTGATGGGGTTACCACAGCAATAGCAGCCTCTCCTGACCTAAAATCGGCAACGAGTAAATCTAAAGTATTAAGTTCGGGGTTGATGTCATAACCATCAATCTTTATGCCCCTGGTTTTATGCTGACACCTGATACCGTTATTTAATTCCCCTGCATCATGTAAAACATCGATCAGATTATCTATAAACACCTGTTCCTGAAACAATTCCTCTTCTTCTACATTGGATTCAGCAAAGATGCGCTGCATCAGGTGTTGATAAAACTCTTCAATATTCTCCATACAACTAATTAAGTAATTTGTTCCAAACCATTTCGGGCGCAGTTTTAAATTCGCTGCATCCGGACAGGTCAAGGGTGTATTTCACATCAAATATGCCTTCAGGCACATCGGTAATCTTCGGAAACTCTTCCTTTATTTCAAAAAAAACAGGATCCATTACCAAATAGCGTTTAATGTCGTAATGCATATCATTGCTGTCATGATAACCCGACATTACCAATAAATCTTCGAATAACTGAGCGGCTATGGGGTTTTCAGAAAAACGCTCCCTAAGCTCCCGGATAAAGCCCTTTAAGGTTTTTCCTTTATTCTCAGATTCCTGTAAAACATACACTGCCAGAAAAAGCAGATCACGCCCCCCGGAATCCAGCTGTTTTTCATTCGTTATTCTGACTTTGAGGGGTGAATTAAAGGCCGTTGATTTAATCTCCAGATTTCCTCCTTTACATTTAAAATCATGTAATTTTTTAAGAGGCCCCTCCCATGCCTTCAACGAATCAATACTTCCGATTTTATCACATATGGTATGCAGACCACATAATTCTCCGAATAGCCCTTTTTGCTGACTCAACGACAACCTTCCGTCATTATTCCTGTCGAAAAACATTTTCCACTTATCAATAACCGAACGGACAATCTCATATCTTTCAGATTTCTCTGAATTTTCAAGACCTGTTACAATGTCTAAACTTATGGCTTCAAAAATGTCACTAAACCCATCAATGGTGAGTTCAAGAAAAAAACCGCCCCTGTTATTTTGGAAAGGAAATGCTGAAAATTTTATCCCTTTCCATGCAGGTGCAGTAATAAGAATATTTCTGGAGTTCTCATGATCAAGTTCAATCACAAGTAGCCGGGAGCCCTTATAACTATCAATACCCAAATGAACACCCTCACGAATTATTTTGCTCAGAACATAATGTTGCTCATCGGTTTTTAATCCTGATAACTCTTCCCAGGTGTTTCTAAAGTAGTCTAATACCATTATTAAATATTTTCAGCGATCAACGCATCTATCACATATTCCACTTCGCGGGTTTCCCTGCCTTTCGGAAAGCTCATGACTAAGCCTAAAACAGGATCTTCTTCGGTACCATACGAATGCCCCTGTTCATCCTCTCCTTTTAAAATATAGATCAGTAAAAGTCCTCTCTTTGCAGATCGCACTTGTCTGATTTCCTTTGGCGTGCCTCCGGTTTCAGCCAGTCTTAACCGCTCTTCTGTTGTCAAATCAATTTTCTCATGAGTCGGACTCAAAATGGCCTTGCCGAACCTGATCTTATCCTTTTCTATTTCAACCTCACTACTTCGGCGGGTATAGCAAAAGTCTTTCTCGTCGATCTGAGCAAACACTTCTTTATCTTCCGGAGATAAAATACCTATAGTCCATTCGGTTAACTCATGATGTTTATTTTGAAGTGCAATATAATTGCAGATACTCTTTGCGTTAAAATTCATTACCGCCCCCGGAACATTAAAATTTGAAATGAATTTTATAATAGTATCTCCGGAGACCTTTGTTGTCTTAAAACCAACCCGTTTTGATTTTCCAAATTCTTCCCATTGATATTGTTTTACCAAGTCTGTAAACAACTTATGATTTTGCACCAGATGAGTCTTCTTATTTGAGCAAACCAGGGTTTGTACCATATGACCATCGTAGGTTACCTTCATTTTGGAAGCACTCCGCATTTTATTTATTGCGGTAACGGTTAGGGTTTCAGGATGGGATCGCACTTTTAATCCATATTGAGAGGGTTCCTGATCGTGTTTCACCATATAATCAAATTCCTGCTTTAACTCTGCAGAAGCCATGGCAATATGCCTGTAATTCCGATATAAATCAGGAGTGGTAAATAATCTGCAAACATCCAGATAATTGGGACGATACCCAAACCATCTGCCCATTTGGAGTAAGGTGTCATAGGTTCTGGAAGCCCGCAGATAATAACTTACTGTAAGCCCCTCCAGGGTAAGTCCTCTGGAAAGCTTATCGCCCCCAATGGCGATGACATTAATCCCAACGTCCTTGTATTTCTTATATTCAAGAATATCTCCGGCAGAACCATTGATACGCTTTACTTTTTGAAGTTTTTCAAGAACCCTTGGAATATTATTTTTCACCTCTCCCCATGGCAAAATTTCTTGATCACCATAAACCTGAGAAGTTATGTCTTCGTATTCATCTTCATACAGTTTTTGTAAAATATGCCATTCGGAACCTGCACCACTTCCACCAAACTTAAGCCTGCGGACCATTTTATCTACAAAATCCTGAACGAGGTCTCCCACCTGCCCCTGAACAAGGGTAAATCTCGTGACGTGAATCAACATCGAATTATGTTGATTTTCCATCCCCCTCGCATAGCGGATAGCCGAACTCAATACAAAACACCGAATAGCTTTTACAAGGGAATTTGGCAATCCTTGCTGTAATCTGAAATCTGATTTATGCTTATTGGGTATAAAATTACCTGCATCCCTTACTGCATTATAGAGTGGCAGAGACTCAACTCTTTCAAGGCCTGCAATATCATCCCCGTCCAAACCGAAAAACTTGGAAGGCCCCACATAATTAGAAGGCTTAGGGAGTGATATGATAAAATTCTTTGGAAATAAATCCTCTCCGAAATCCTGATGTGCAGACTCCCGGTGAATAAGAATATTTGCAAAGGGCGTTGCTGTATAACCTACATAGGCACTTTGATTAAATAATTTAAGAAGCGTCCTGATTCCCTGATTGATCGCTGTAGGGTCAAATTCATCAATGGGATTCCCATCTTCATCTCTGGGAGTATCCTCCCCATGTAAGTTTAATTTATTGGTATTCACCGAAGCATTATCACACTCATCATCAATAAGCAATAAAGGAACGTTTTCGATGGTATTATTCCCCCGACGCAAGCCCATTCTCCTGCACCATAGTATCAAGTTGTTTATAATACTTTTGTTTTTTTTAATGACAAGCACTACCGGATGTTGATTCCCTCCAAGCTGAATACCTGCTCCCTGGGCTATTGCATTTGAAAAGTCACCATTATCATTACTGGTTGTAAGATAGTTAACTATGGGGTGATTAGGAAAAGTCCCCACACCAATACGTGATGACTCTCTGTACTTGTTGTCATCCTTATCAGTATTAAACCCAATAAAAGCCTCATCGACACGATGCTGGGTCTGCGCTCTCAGGCTTTTATGCAAGCCGGCCAGTACGATAATAATTTTATACCCTGCATCTGCTGCCTTACATATTAATCCTGTATAATTTGCCGTTTTTCCGGACTGAACTTCACCAACCACCATTCCCTTTCTGGACCATCCCCCTTTTCTTTTGGGATCTTCCAATCGCATCAAAATTCTGTTCGTCCAAAGATCCGTGTTCTCAATTGCTTTCTCTGGAAAATTATTTTTACGAAGGTACATCTCGTAATGCTTCCAAAACCTCCAGTCAATTTCTCTCTCCTTTTTAACTGTACCTCCTGTTTCAAACAACCATTCTTCATGATTATCCCTTTTTGCATCCAACACCCCCGCTCCGGAGTAGGTGATAAACACATCCATTTCCACTAACTCCTGGACCTTTTTAATATCCAGCTCCCTGAATTTGGGAAGGCTGCAAACCTCTTCTACCTTGGTAGCTAAATCCTCACTGGTAACAGGAACCCCTGGTTCCAAATACATTTGAACCATGGTTACCGCCTGTTTGTATAAATTGCTATTCATAATTTTCGATTAACGCGTATAATTCAGGATAGTCAATAAAAGGCTCCATAGAAAGCACCTTCCTAAATGCATCCTCCTTGGCAACTCCCTTTTGAATTTCAAGGTCAACAAAATCTTCGAACCATTCTTTAAGAGGGAAATTACGGGATGTAATGACATGCTTTTCTTTTTCGAGAGAGTCTGGTTTCTCGGCATTGTCAATAATTATGGTTTCAACGGGAACTGTAGATTCAATTAACTTTAAAAGCCTTGTTACTGCTAATTTATGATCTTTTAATTCGCCTAACAATTGATTAACAACGGGATGTTCTTTGTCTACCTTATAGCTTGTTTTTCCCTTTTTTTCGGTCTTTTTCCATACAAACCGATTAACCGAAGGCGTTTTTCTGGCTCCATATTTCCCTCTGAAACGATAGGCTTCCGAGGCTTTTTCCCGGGTAACCTTTGCCATTTTCTTTAGATTATTCGCAAAAACATCAGGGAGTTTGGCAGCTGCTTTCTTTACATCTATATGCCATTGCTGATCCATACTATTAGGAATATCGACCATAATTCTGGCAAGTTTGTAGTGGTCTTCCTGTTTATACCCTAAACCTAACCACCCCCCTGCTATAATGAGCCTCTCTTTACGATACAGGTAGATTCCCTGATGGGCATTCCAGCCTTTGGGGCCCGCAGCTTCCTCATGTTCTTTCCCTTCCAGTTTGGAGATGTGCGGTAAAACGTAAGGCTTTACATTGACCTTGTTGTTAAAAATTCTAAATGCCTCATCACTCAGTTCTCTGGTTGCCTTATGCGTTTTAAGAAATGGATCCCAGGCTTTAACAGGGATAAAACTTCCTTCCACGTTTCCGAGATAAATTTTCACTCTCGACGGGGTTTCCAGATAACGGTGAAATACCATTCCCAAATATTGAGACAAAGCATGTATTTTTTTCAAAAAGCTGTCCAGACTTTCCTGTTCAGATTCTAATTGATCAAGAAGTCTGTCCGGTTTTTCCCAGATAACCATCGTTCCGGAATTTACCTCATCTAACCCTTTCATTAATTCAGAAGCTGACCTGTAAGGTGTTTTCTTTAACAACCATTCCTGATGCTCATCGACTAAATCAAGATCCCAACAACGGGTTGAAACAGCCCCTTCTTTTTTCGAAGCAACGGTTAACAATTTACACTGAGAAAACGACGCTGTTTTAAGTCCCATCCCGAATCTGCCCAGGTCATGAGGTTCCCTGATATCTTTCGGATTGGTTGACCCTAAGCGCATAGCATTATACAGCTCATCATCCGTCATCCCTGAACCATCATCCAAAAAGGTCATAAAAGAATCTTCTCCCTTCCAGCAATAAGAGATCCAGATATTTTTTGCTCCTGCCGAGATACTGTTGTCGACAATATCAGAAACCGCCATCCCAAAATCATATCCCACAGCACGCATGGATTGAATCATTGCATCTGCTTTAGGGGGGCATTTTTCGTAATCAGAATTCATAGTCATAGTTAGTCAAGGATTTTTGCTACAATCTCTGCTATTTGATTCGCCAGAAATGGAGGCACTGCATTCCCCACCTGTTGAAACTGTTTGGTTCTCGAACCTCTGAACAAGTAATTGTCGGGGAAGGTTTGCACCCTTGCCGCTTCACGAACCGTAAGGCTCCGGCATTGCTTCGGGTCATAATGAATAAAATAATGACCGTCTTTCGATATGTGAGAAGTGATCGTCGTCGCGGCACGGTCTGGCAATTGCACCTTGAAGCGATCTACAAATTTACCGGAATCGGCACTGGAGTGATCAGGTATCAGATCTTCATGATGACCGGCAAAATCATCAAGCTTCGGTGATCTCTTTTCACTTTCTGCAAACAGCGTTGCAAACAAATACCTCTTTAAATCCTGAGTAAGGTGAGAACGGGACTCGTGGTTGGGCACACCCTTCAGCCTTTTGTCCAGATACCATGGCCTTAATAAATGATTTTTTGGTAAGGTAGCGGCAGCAGGTTCAAATTCACTCCCCGTCGTTTTTACAGGACCGTCAAAACCGCGGGACAATCCATTGAGAGACAAAGATCCCCATCCTTTAATTTCTGTCACAAAATCATTCATCAGGTTTTTCCAGTTATCATCAGAATCGATCGCCTTTTCATAAATACGCTTAGGCTTCCCCTGACTGGTCAATTCATTTTGTTTATACCCTGCAAAGCGCCGGTTCAGCGTACTTCTGATCTCCGGAAGTTTCCCGATCACCGATTTCAAAGTCACCTCCGGCTTTCTTTTCAAATAGCTGTGTTGCTGATTCAGGTCTTTACGAATACCAAGCAGAATGACCCTGTGCCTTTTCTGAGGCACTCCATAATCTTCTGCCTTAATTAGGTAATCCTTATCCTCTTCCACCTCCTTAACAAAGGATTTAAGCACATATTCTCCATCACAGGACAGGTCATTTTTCATCCAGTCGAACACCTTTTCACCATTTACTGAGGCAGAAAGCAGACCCTGTACATTTTCCATAACAAATACCGCAGGATGGTGCTCCTGAATAATACGGAGGTATTCCTTGTAAAGATAGACACGATGATCTTCGGCATGGATGCCTCCAACTCTGGAACGACCTGCATTGGAATAAGCCTGGCAGGGTGGGCCTCCGATAAGCACCCAATTACCGGGGCTTTTCCCCAGTCGGTTTCGTATGAGCTCATCGAGCTTTGCTGGTGGCCATTGCTCACTGCCCAGCTCAATAAGACAGGCTTCTTCCCGCGCTTCTTTACCTTCAGGATATTTCTCAAGAGCTTCTTCAATCAGTCGCTCTCTTTCTGCAAGATTTTTTTCCTTAAGTACCTGATAATATACTGCGGGAACTTTTTTCCCTTTCTTTGTAAACTGCCGGTAAAAACTTCTCCACGTTAACGTCTTATGCGCATTCTCTTCTTTTTCTATAGATACCCGGATATCAAAAACAGACTGATTCTCATCATCCATGACACTCATAAATCCTTCGCCCAATCCGCCGGGACCTGCAAATAAATCGATTACAGGAATTTTTCGTTTTTCTGATTTTTCACCCATTGGTACAACCTTGTCAGATGTTCTCCTTTTTGTTTTCCTTTTAACTGGCATTCCCAGATCACAGCTACCCGCCATCCAAGCCTCTGAAGTTCTTCAATAGCCTCCTGGTCTCTTTTTTTAGTACCTTCCAACTTCTCTTTCCACCAGTCTCTCCTGGTGACAGGTAATTTGAAATACCTGCACCCTTTGTGAGCATGCCAGAAACACCCGTGTACGAATACCACCGCTTTGTATCTTGCGAAAACCAAATCTGGCGTACCTGGTAACTTCTTAACATTTAGACGATATCGTAATCCTTTAGCATAAAGAAACCTTCGTACTGTTAACTCAGGCTTTGTGTCTGACCCTTTTATCCGACTCATATTATAGCTTCGGGTAAATTTGTCATGCACATCGGTCATCTCATTTCTGTTTTTCAATCAAGGAATTGTCTTCCGAAAAATATAAAAAACAAACTATATCTTAAAGGAAGATAACCTCATTGATAAAATCTACCCCACAAAAGTTGATCTATCTTTTTTTCGGATCATAAAGCATCTTAAGGTCTTTTCCCGTCCATATCGCTTGACAAAAGTTAAGCCTTTTTACAGCACCCTGATTCCACACTCCTTCCACTATATCTTCAATCACATCTTCAATAAAAATTTTTTCCTTTTTTTAATATCCGGAGGAATAAGATAGGCCGCGAATGGATTCTCAAATCTATAAGGGTAGTAGTAGGTCCAATCGATCAGGATCTCAAAATCACCTTCATCTCGTCTCATCATGGCGCGATAGTCTCCTAACCTTATGATCTCACCAGTTTTTCTGTCCTTTATAAGAGCATATTTCCCTTTAACCTTATTGGAAGATTCTACTTTTTTAACCAAAATCTTACAGCCTTCTTTGACTGCCTCGTTCATTTCTTCAATTGTACTCGCAGTTCGGATCGTTCTTAATGACTTTTCCTTCTTTTTAAAAAACTCAATTTCAGCTATACTATTAAATGACTACGGGATAAATACCATTCCATATCTTGGGTTGCTATTGTCAAATTATCCTGTTCGAGATCCACCTTAAAACAAGCATGCGGATCCTTACTGACAATTTCAAGTAATTCCTGATCTGTATAATCGGCGGTATCAATCAACTTCCGTTCACAAAGCTCACATAATCTAGTTGTTGGATTTTTATCTTTGATCATTTGTGACCATTGGACTCGTTTCGGGCAATGCATTTTTTTAATGAGCCGACCATCGTCTGTGCTTAAAGCTTTGTCATGGATGTTAAATTTCATAATTGCTTATAATTTCCTGAATGTTTTTTCTGATCCGCCGGATCTCTCTTTTTTGCAATGACCTTCCAATTATCAATCATCTTCTCCCAGGCCTCTGATCCGCGTACCAATTCCGCTTCGATGGCTATATTCGGATACCATGCTCCATCATTAAAAGTTTTAAAAAACATAAATAGGGGTTCGTTCTTTTCGCTTAAAATGGAGATCAGAGCTTTAGCCGACATTTCGTCGCGATCAATATTCTCACCCTTTAACTCGACTTCCTGTATGCACCATTTAAAATCGAAGGTCAGCAGCCATTTTTCCTCTTTCCGGCTTTCCATGAAGATTACAGGTTCTTCTGACTGAAAGTAGTCATCTTTTTCCGTACCTCCATCAAGACAGGTACGACTGATTCGCAATTGTCCTTCCCGTTTGTAAAAAATAATAGCCATACTGCAATCGTAGGCGGCCCGGGAAACATCCTTACCATTGATTTCAGAATAGTCTACCCTGAAAATGCTGAGTATGTCGCGATCTTGAGAAAATAAACTTTGGCTTGAAATCAGCAGTAAAAGTATTAAAAGGAAGTAGCGATTCATGGGAGGGTTTTTCTTATTACCGCAATCACTAAACATCGTTTCGGTTATCGTTATTGACCGCCAGTTTTTGCTGTTCGGTATTCATTTCAGACAACCATTCCGGAAGGTCAGGATCTTGTTTTGCCTTTTCGTACCAAAAAAGTGCATCCTTAAAAAAATCGGCTCGACGGTACATTTCAGCAGCTACGTATTTATATATCGCACAAAGTTGCTTCTCCTCACACTGGTATGCAGATGCAGCCTCTTCAAAATAGCAGGCGGCCTTTAGTTGCATGGCTTTTCGCCTTTCTTTTTCTTCAGAAACCCCTTTTAACATATAAGATCCCATTAACCAGGTGTCAGCTATTACATCCGGTGACGCATTATTGAATTCCTGAATCCGGGCACATATAGCATACTCATCTGCCTCATCTTTCGGTTCACTTATGTTCTTTTTTATCCATGTGCGGAGGGCAGATATTTCATTTTCTGAATAGTCTTTTTCAAAATCTGAGATATAGCCTGAAAAATAGCAAGTGTGACAGCTGTTTACCAGTTCTTTGTAATAACTTCCTACAGCTCCGAACTTCTGCATATCTCTTTTTCGTCCTTCCACATACATGCTTACGGTGGCACAGAAAGATACTTCAGTACCATCTATCGGACAGTGATATGTCTCCCATTCGCAGCTGTGGGCACTGGAGTTGAATGAGAAGAATATTAAGAATAGGGTGACAATTAGCGAAATGGGCTTTGAAAAATTCATGATGACTTTTTAATTTACAGAAAACTAAGGCGATTCAAAGCTTTATCCTTACGGCAATCCGTACACGTCCCTTTATGCTTACATTTCAAAAAAACAGATAAAAACCAGACAATCAAGGAATAATATTTTCTACTGAATAACCTTTTCCGTCAAATACTTCTGAACTTCGTAAACGTCAATGCTTTTATTGAATTTCTTGCTTACCGAAGGACTATTTTCACTGGAAATCCAAATCTTTAACTCGGCATCAAGATCGAAGGTACCAGCTGTTTCTAAGGAGTACCGGGAAATACTCTTATAGGGAAGCGACTTGTACTCGACTTTACTTCCTGTCAGACCCTGAACATCGATTAGAATAAGGCGTTTGTTGGTAAACATAAAAACATCTCTAAAGAGTTTAAACCCCAGTTCAATTTCTTCCGCATCTGTCAATAGACGACCATATTTTGATTTTAATTCTTCGGGGGTTACCTGGCTGGCATTGCCCATAATTTTATTAAATAGTCCCATAAAATATTTGGCTTGTAAGTTAGTATACTGTTTTTTAAGCGTTTCCTTTATTAATACTACTGTTATACGTTCTTAAATCTGCTGCTCAAGGCTCTTTAAATACTCCTTGAATTCTGGCGAAACATTTCCCTGTAATTCCCCAAGGTACTCCCAGACTTCGTTTTCACTATACTGAATTTTAATTCCGAATTGTGGATATTCAGGTTTATCAAATACAATTACAAAGGCTCCTTTTACCTCATCAGTTCGATCATTCAATTTATCATTAATCTTCCAGGTAAACTGCCCTTCATAACCGGCGTAATTCTTTGAAGATCTACTTTTACTATCGGTGATCAAGAGATTATAAATGGGCCCAACGATTTCTGACGCTTTAGCTCTTTTAATAATGGTCATAAACAGGCTATCGCTTTTAGCCTTCTTATAAAAAACCAAATACGGCAACTCAGTTTCCATCTTTTTTGAATTAAGCTCTTTTTCATTCTTTCTGGCTTCCTTAAGAATATATTTAGCCCAGACTTCAGGATTTGACTGAGCGTTACTTGTCAATGGCACTAGCAAACAGAAAAGCAGATATTTCAAAATACCATTTTTCATATAATACTTTTAATCGTAGACAGACTATTAAATTTTAGGATTCGGACCGTACATATTATCACCTGAATCTCCTGAAGCAAATAGCATCCATAATCCGTAGAAAGGAATTATTTGGTACCACCCGCTATTACCACGATCATGGCATCTTTTAGCCCCTTGGGCTATGATGAACCAAAGTGAAGGAATCAAGATTATCAATCCTATCAAAGAGGAAGTCTGATTGGGAGAATCTACAATGCCAATAAATAAAAAATAGGCAAAACAGTAAATCAAATAGGATAGTCCGTATTCCGTACGGCGTATCCTGCCATTAAAAGAGAAAGGGTTTTTAAACATGTGCGTAATTTTCGTAATTAAAGAAGAAAAATCCTAATTTTTCATTAAATAGCATTACGGTATTCCATAATTCTCAACCAAGATTCTTTGCTTATTTTTATTTCAATAATTACTACCATGAAAAAACTCTGCATCACCCTCAGCGACGAACAGTATGAAGCCTATGAAAACCATATTAAAAGAGGTTCCAAAATAAACCTGGAAGAAGAAACTTTTTCGGGCTTCGGAATTATCCTGAATCATTGCGAACTGGGGGCATGGCTGGAAGTGGATATGTATGGGAAGTTGGATTTGGGGGATGTGGAATGGAGCATAGAAGATGCAAAGTAATTATGAATTATGAATGGTTAATTATGAATTGTTTTTATAATCAATTGATGAATTCGGGCATCATAAAGGAAGCTTTTTATAACTATAATTAATCAAACTACCTGGCCATGCCTGAGGCGGGGAACCATTTATAAATTCCAATCAACACTGCGGATGAAAACATTAACCAAATCGAGATTTAAGCTGGCCTTAGGGTGCCCGACCAAGTTATACTACACCAAAAAAGAGGAATATGTGAATACGGCCGAGTCTGATTCGTTTCTGGAAGCGCTGGCTGAAGGTGGTTTCCAGGTGGAAGAACTGGCGAGAATGTATTTTCCTGATGGACATGCGATACTGGGTGAAGACTGGGATTATCAAAAGTTGCATGATCGTACACAGGAATTGCTTCAGCAGGAAAATGTGGTCATCTTCGAGGCGGCTTTCCTATATAATAACCTTTTTGTCAGAGTCGATATACTTGAGAAAAAAGGGAATCAGATCAACCTCTGTGAGGTAAAGGCAAAATCGGTTGACAGTTCCGAGCATGATTCTTTTATCATTAAAAAAGGGAAAGACATTTCAGGAGGTTGGCGAGAGTACCTGTATGATATAGCCTTTCAGCAGTATGTCATGCAGCAGTGCCATCCCTATTGGAAGATTCATCCGTATCTTACCCTGGTTGATAAAAGCAAAACTGCAACAGTAGACGGTATCAACCATTGTTTTAAAATCTCTAAAACCAGCGGTAACAGAACCGGTATCATCAAAAAAGAAGGATTGAGTCTTCAAGACCTTGGAGGTCCTCTCCTGGCCCATATTTCAGTAGCAGAGGAAATCCGATTCATCTACCGGGAGAACCCTGGGGGAGACGGACGAACTTTTGAAGAACATATAGCCCTCTATCGAGAATATTACCTGAAAGATCAAAAGCTTCCTCAACCTATCGGGAAACACTGCAAGGGATGTGAATTCTTTGCACCGGACAATCCGCAGCATAGTGGATTTCACCAATGCTGGAGCGAACAATTGCAACTAAGCTATGAAGCGATTGACCGTCCGAAGGTATTCGACATCTGGAACTTTCGCAGTTCAGGGAAACTCATGGAAGCAGGGAAACTCTTTATGGAAGACCTCTGTGAAGAAGATGTGAATCCGAAACCGGAAGCCGGAAAGATCTCCAATTCAGAACGCCGATGGATACAGGTAGAGAAAACCCTGGCAGATGATCAACAACCTTTTGTGGAGGTCGACGGACTCAGAGAAGAAATGCTGGACTGGAAGTACCCGCTTAATTTTATCGACTTTGAAACCTCAGCAGTAGCCTTGCCCTTCACCAAAGGACGGCGACCCTATGAACAGATCGCCTTTCAGTTCTCTCACCATATCGTCTATGAGGATGGCAGCGTGGAGCACGCTTCGGAGTTTCTGAACGTGGAACCCGGAGTATTCCCCAATTTTGAATTTATACGAGCCCTGAAAGAAGCCCTCTCAAAAAATCAGGGAAGCATTTTCCGCTATCACAATCATGAAAATACCATCGTTTGTAAGATCTGGGAACAACTCTACGAGTCGAATGAACCCGACAGGGAAGAGCTGATGGCATTTATCGAAAGTATTTCTCACAGCCCAGGCAAACTGGCTAAAAAATGGAAAGGAGAAAGGGATATGATCGATCTGTATCAGGTGGTAAAAGACTACTATTACGACCCCGCCACCAAAGGGTCCATTTCGATCAAAGCCGTGCTGCCAGCAGTCCTGAAGTCCAGTGACTTCCTTAGGAATAAATACACCCAACCCCTCGATAGACTGGCGGTTACTTCCAAAAACTTTGCCTCTGATCAGGTTTTCCTTCAGGTAAAGAATGAGCAAGTGGTGAGTCCGTATAAAAGTTTGCCACCGCTCTTCGACACCTGGAGCGAAGAAGCGCTCGACAGCCTGGTTTCAGGTATGGAGAACGTAGCTGATGGTGGCGCCGCCCTGACCGCTTATAGCAAACTGCAATTCGAAGAGATTGAAGGAGCAGAACGCGAAGCCTTAAAGCAAGGCTTGTTGCGCTACTGCGAACTGGATACCCTCGCCATGGTGATGATCTATGAGTATTTTAGGGAGGTTGTTGGGTAGCGGTTATACTGTTATGCGGTTATGCGGTTATGCGGTTACGAGTTAAGGGTGGTGTGAGATGTGCAAAAATGTTTGGGCCACCAATCTCTGGCGCATTTTTGCTCCTTTAGCTTTTTGCCCATTTGCCATTTAACCTGTTTTTCCAGCTGAATGACTGCCCTGAAAAGATCGCTTTCTGCGGAAGCTACAGAACTCGCGAAGACTTGCCGGAAAGAGGAAGAATCAAACATAAAACAACTTCTGAATCATTAGGGTTTATGATCCTTGTGCCTTACACAGGTGGAACGCTTTCTCAACCTCCCTTTTTAATCGCTTCCCATTGCGACGTTCTTTGTCTTTGAACCTCTTTAAAAATAATTGTAAGTCGGTAGTTGAAATATCCGGTTCATTCAAAATTCGACGTATTTCCATTTCATAGAAGTAAATGGGTCGGGAATGATCTTCCAGAATTGTTTTAATCAGTTCCTGGTTTGACATCTCTGCCAGTTGAAGGCGATATCGAAGTTCAGATGAATGTTGCTTTTCCTTCTCCAATTGCCTGGAAAGCATATTGATCTTATCTGATTGATCAGTCGTTAAAGAATCTAAGCTTTCCGCATACTCCCGGAGATCATAAACACAAGTTACCCATTCGCCTAATGAATCACTCTGCAGGGTATAGCTTATCGCTCCGACGCTGGTAGCAGGAAGAAAGCTTAACAGGTAAGGGTTTTTGGTGACACTTCTGGCCCACCGCGCCAGAATCAAGGGCCGGTCGTAATTCTTTCTCCTGATAGTTTTATATAATCTTATCGAACAGGCATTCTCGGTTTTAGGCCAATCTAACAGGTTCTCAATCCAGACAAAACCACGAAATAAGAACCAATGTTTTCTTTTAAAATCGAGTTCGTAAAATTCTTCTTTTAAATCAATAGTTTCAATTTCATTAATGGATGGATCTGGAAAGAATCTTGCAAGTTCCTTTTTGTTCTTTGGCAGGTATCTGCCAACTTCAATAAGAGCTTCAATCTTCTCTTGTGTAAGCTGTGTCATAAAGAATTTTTAAGGTGAAAACAGGTTATGACAAAAGGAAAAAATCAGGGCTTGTTTGCATCTATAATTTACGGAAATAACAGCAAAATTCCTATGAAAAAGAGGCTTAAAAAGCTTGAGTTGGAACCTTTTATTTCGTCTGCTAAAGGCTAATTTTAGGGGTATGCTTAAGAGTGAAGTCAGACGGGAGATGCGGGTTGCGGCTAGTAGTAAACCGCTATCAGTTAACGGTGAACAGCTGACAATAAACGGCCTTTAAAGATTGAACAACCTCATCCGCTTTTGCTTCGCAAAACCACCTTCTCCTCAAAGGAGAAGGATAACGTTATATTTTTTGAATTCATCTCCTTTTATGGGAGGCTACAAACTTATAAGAAGGCAACAGTACTATCTTCCGGCAGATCCTTCGCCCCTACGGGGCTCTGGATGACCCATAAATGTCGAAAGAGTGGAAAATGGATATCACAAAACCGCTCACCCCATTCTCCATTCTCTATTCACCTTTAAACTATTTCCTCCCTCCAAAAATCCTGAGCAGAAACAAGAAGAGATTGATAAAATCAAGATAAAGTGCCAGGGCTCCCATCACGGCTCCTTTTTCAGCTACTTCAGGATTTTCGAATCCTTCTTCGTGCATCTTTTTGAGTTTCTGAGTGTCATAAGCAACCAGCCCCACGAAGATGAGTACGCCTGCATAGGTGATGATCCAGTACATTACCTCATTGTGTAAAAAGAGGTTCACCACCGAGGCGATGATAATCCCGATCAGTCCCATAAAGGCCAGGTTGCCGATTTTTGTCAAATCCTGTTTGGTGGTATAGCCATAAATACTCATGGCCGCAAAGGTTCCGGCGGTGATAAAAAAGGTAGTGGTGATCGAGGCGCTGGTATAGGCCAAAAAGATCACCGAAAGGGTGAGTCCGTTCATCCCTGAGTATATCATTAGCAAAAGACTGGCCGTCACCGATGACAGTTTATTGATAGCTGAAGTCAGGTAAATAACCAGCAATAATTCTCCGATCAGGAGTCCGTAGAAGACCAGGCTGTTTGAAAAGATCATTTCGATCATGGTCGGGGTGGTTGAAACCCACCAGGCTACCGCCCCGGTTAAAAGAAGAGAGAGGGTCATCCAGTGGTAGACCTTTCTTATGAAGTCGACTTGTTCGGTTCTTAAAACCGTTTCAGACTGAGGCAGATTTTCGTTCATGGATATTGGTTTGTTTTGTTGAATGGCTAATATAGAAATTTTTCGCAGTTTTTAAAGCTAACGGCTAACAGCTATCGGTGAACGGAATAAGGGTTAGGAGTTATGCAGTTATGAGGGTATGGAGGTATGGAGTTATGGGTTAAGGGCTAAGGGTTAAGGGTTAAGGGCTAAGAGTGAAGAGATTATTAGCTAACAGCTATCAGTGAACGGTGAACGGGTTTTTCAAAGTAACGTCATCCAGAGCGAGCAAAGCGAAGCGAAGGATCTGTATATAGCTAACGGCTATCAGCTAACAGCGAACGGTTTTTGGTCATGGTTTATGGGGGGTTGGAGGTTAGGGATTGTTGTCGGTTTTCACTCAGAAATAAAGTCATCCCGAGTCCTGAAAGGGACGAGGGATCTTATGATTGGTGGTACTTCAGCCCCTTAGAAAAAACCATACTCGAAGGCTGCCAGCGCGCCAGCTGGCCCCGTCGCTAAAAACAGCCACCGGCTGTTTTTTTAACGCTCGGACCTGCACCTGTGGGCTCTGGGTGACTCACCTGCATGGTTAAGGGACAATTGTCGATACGTTCTTTTAGTCTTCAGAGTTTTAACAACTAACCCTCTTCACATATTAGCTTATTTGCCTGCAGCATAACTCGCTTGAAAAGATCGCTTCGATCGCTTCAAAAAAGCTCTCTCGCGAAGACGTTTCCGCGTGATGCAAATCTTAGCTATCAGCTAACGGCGAACAGTGAACAGATTTTGAGTTATGGGTAATCTATTAAGGGCTAAGAATATAGCGAGCTGAGAGATGAATCAAAAAAAATTAAACCTGGATTACTTTTCGCTCCTTCACCTCTTTGCTCCTTTGCAACTTCACAACTTTACTCCTACCCGTTTACCTGTTTACCTAGTTATCTGCTTACCCAAAAAATCCATATATTATTGATAACCATAACCACACACCGATGAAGAAGATACGAGCCATACCCAGAGAACAACTTAAGCATGAAAGCGATATGATCGATACCCTCAGAGAATCAGCGGTTATAGTCGAAGAGGAAAGTGATCTCGATGCGCTGATGAAACAGATAGGCGATGCCAGCTATGTGCTGCTGGGGGAAGCCACCCATGGGACCCATGAATTCTACCTCTGGCGGGCACGCATCACCCAAAGACTCATACAGGAAAAAGGATTCTCCTTCGTAGGAGTTGAAGGCGACTGGCCCGATTGTTATAAACTCAACCGTTATGTCAAGAACTATCCCGATACGCCTGGCGATGCCGTCGATGTGCTGCACGAATTCAACCGCTGGCCAACCTGGATGTGGGCCAACTGGGAAGTGGCGGCGTTCGCAGACTGGCTGCGTAAGTTTAACAAAGACCGCTCCCGGGGAGAGAAAGTCGGTTTCTACGGACTCGACGTCTACAGCCTGGGAGAATCTTTAGAGGCCATACTCGATTACCTGGAGAAAACAGACATGGCCGCCTACGAGACCGCCCGCAAAGCCATGGCCTGCTTCGAACCCTTCGGTTTTGAAGGCAGCGACTATGCCCGCATGACCCAGATGGTGCCTGAACACTGTACCAAAGAAGTGGTACAACTGCTCTCGGAAATCCGTCAGAAGGTACCTCAGTATAATACCGACCATGAAACCGTCTTCAGCACCGAACAGAACGCCCTGGTGGCGGTAAATGCCGAACACTACTACCGTGAGATGATCGGTGGCGGACCGGAATCCTGGAATATCAGGGACCGGCATATGGTCGAAACGCTGAACAGGCTGATGGATTTTCACGGAGAAGGTGCTAAAGCAGTGGTCTGGGAACATAACACCCATATCGGTGACGCCCGCGCCACGGGCATGTCACGACAGGGAATGGTCAATGTGGGAGAACTGGTAACTGAAGCCCATGATGAAGAAGAGGTAGTAAAAGTCGGTTTCGGTACCCACCGCGGAAGGGTGATCGCAGGAAGCCGTTGGGGAGATGTGATGCGAAGTATGCGAGTACCCGAAGGAATTGACGGCAGCTGGGAATACCTGCTGCATCATGCCGGAAAGGGCAGAGACCTCCTGCTCAACACCGCAGCACTCCGCAACGACACTCTTTTCGAGCAGCCCATCGGTCACAGGGCTATCGGAGTGGTCTACCATCCGGATCAGGAACACCGGGGGAATTATGTTCCGAGTATCATTCCATGGCGGTATGAGGCGTTTATTCATATCGATAAAACCGAGGCACTAAAGCCGCTACATCTTGAGCCAAACGGTAATCAAATGCCGGAAACGTTTCCATTTGGGTTTTAGAAAAAGCGAACGGTGAACAGCGAACGGTGAACGGTATTTGGGTTAGGAGTTATGAGGGTATGGAGGTATGGAGGTATGGAGTTACGGGCTAAGAGTGGGCGATACAATTTCCCGGTACATCTATTGAAAGTACCGTCATCCAGAGGGAGCAAAGCGAAGCGAAGGATCTTACTTATGGTAGTACTTAATCCCCTTAAAGCACAATTCTATTCCGGCCTTTCTGTGTTTACACAAGAATGATTGCCAAGAAATCCGTTCCAGATGGCTTCCTGCAAGGGTGTTATCTGTTGAGTGAGGCTTAGTATTAAGGCCTGGTTTTCCGTGCTGACATCCAGCCCCGCATGACTTAAATATCGCAGTAAAGGAACATGTGCGGTACCATTCAGGTAACCATTGAAGAATTCATCAAAACCGGTAAAACCGAGATCTTTAGTCCTTTCGATTATGACATCATTGGTCACCAGGTCACGGCTTCCCGCGTATTCTCTGTAAAGATCACGCATGAGCATATCGAGGCACTTTTCATTGGCGCTCTGATGCCGTATCTCCATATCCATGCAAATCCCGGCAAACAATCCGCCTCCGTAGATCAGTCCCCAATGATCATCCTTGGTGTCCCATGCTGCAGCTTCCACGGGAGTCTTCTTCCCGAATCCGGGATCATTGACATACCGCTGGTAAAACAATCCGTTCAATACGGCTTTTAAAGCCTCCTCATCGACAAAGCCTGTTTGATACAACGCCTTGATCGTATAATAATTACTAACTCCTTCCTTGAACCAGTCTGAGGTGGTCCCCTCAAAACGAATACTCTTGCCATTCCAGAGATGAAAGAATTCGTGTGCAAAAATAAACCACCCTATTAGTTGGTTCTGCGGATCGGCCGTGGGATTGAGCAACATACTGATATGATCCCCGATCACTTCTCCGTCTACTGACTCACCCTCATTGATCATCACCATGGAAGTAAATCTTTCAGCAGCATCTCCAGTATTCGGAATACCACCCATCAGTTGCACGTAGTAGTCCAGTATCCTTTCTGCTGCGTGGGCATACCGTTCCTTTTCTGCCTGGACATTCTTGCCTCCCAGTACGAATTTCAAGGTAAAGGGACCCCGCCGGAGATTTACTTCTTCATGGGTTCCTGCGAACAGGAAGGCTTCAGTAAGGGTTTCATGGTCTGCTATGTAAAAACCTTCTTCAGTGTTTTCTGTGGAAGGCCACGGAACACTCAGCTTCCAGGATTCCGGCAGATCAGCGGTAAGGGTGATTTCTTTGTCCGTACCATTCATCACAAATAAAGCCCTTCCCGAGCTCATCACTCCGTAATCCCTTCCGAAGGCAACACCATCAATCCCGCCCGACCACTCTTCTTCTTCATGATCGACCAGCAGGGTATATTCCAATTTCACTTGTTTTCCTTCAGGGACCTCCTCTAAGACCCATGACAGGGAATCGGGCCGATCGACCTCAAGCTGATGACCCTGCATATCGAAGACCTTCACATCATGGATATGTTCGGGCCAACGTGCCGCCTTTCCATCATGGCGATTCATAAAAAGCAGGGAATCGGAAAGGTTCAGGGTAGCCTGAACAGCGATCGATCGCGGCTGGGTATCGAGAAAGGTCAGGTGGTAGTGATCGGTTTGTGAGTCTTCTGGCCGTTGTCCCTGAATATTCAGCGAGGACAGAAAAGCAAAAAAGAGGAATAGTATTTTTAATAAGAACTGCATGCGATTTTTGATTGATGTGATACTAATACGACGAGCCAGAAAGCGAATGGTTACAGTTGTGAAGTGATGAGGGTATAGGGGGAATGAAGTTATGAGTTATGGGTTATGGGTTATGGGTTTAAGAGTAGTTCTTGGTTTTCAGTTTTCGGTTTTCAGTTTACCGCACATGTCACCCTGAGCCCGTCGAAGGGAGATGAGGTATGAGGTTCTTAGCTAACGGCGAACGGCTATCGGCGAACGGTTTTTTCGGGTGAAGCCGGTGACTATGTATTCCAAGTAATGTCATCCAGAGCGACCGGAGGGAAGCGAAGGATCTTACTTATGGTGGTACCTCAGCCAATTAAGGGCTGTATTACAAGCCCCAGGCAGATCCTTCACTACAGCAGCGAAGCTGCTTCCGCTCTGGATGACGCGTTCTGAAACAGGCAGGATGAAAAGAGACCACGCCTTCCTGGCAACTTCACGACTTTACAGCTTAACATCTTTACTCCTTTACTCCTTTGCATGCTGGTTTCCAGCTTTAAAAGATCGCTTCACCAGATCAAAAATCTGACTCGCGAAGACGTATCAAATTACGAGAGTGGTAAGAAATATTCTATATTTGAAATGAACTATCAATCAACCAATTATGAAATTCCGGATCTATTCTGAAATATGCCTGCTCGTTCTTATGGCATCCTGTTCACAACAAACCACTGAAACTACTTCAAAACTCGAAGTCTATGCCGATTCTCTTTACCAGGCTAGTCTCGACAGCACCAAAATAGCGGGAGGTGCCATTCTCGTTGCCAAAGGCGACTCAGTCCTGCTCGATAAGACCTATGGCTACGCCAGCCTGGAACTGCAAACGCCCATGCCGGAAGAACCGGTGTTTGAGATCGGGTCGGTAACCAAACAATTCACCGCTGTTGCCATTCTCAAACTGGTACAGCAGGGGAAACTCAAACTCTACGACGATTTCACCAAATACGTGGAATTCGATACCGGCGGAAGAACAGTGACCATCCATCAGCTGTTGAACCACACCTCAGGGATAGAAAGCTATACCGATATGCCTGAGTTCTGGCCGCTCTCTACCGAATCACACCCTCGTGACAGCCTGTTGCGGGTGGTCGAAAACAAAGGTTTTATATTCGAACCGGGAGAAGCGCTGATCTATAACAATACCGGGTATTTCCTGCTCGGACTGATCATCGAAAAGGTAGCGGAAATGCCCTATGAAGAATTCCTCCAAAAAGAGATCTTTGATCCGCTCGAGATGCATAATACCTCCTACTGCTCAACGAAAAAGGTGACATCGAATAAAGTGTATGGTTATAATCTGGGCGAAGACGGACTGGAGCAAAAACCCTACCTCGACCATACCTGGCCATATGCCGCCGGATCGCTTTGCAGCAGCACCCGTGACCTTTATATGTGGATGTATTCGCTGCACAACGGAAGAGTACTCCCCGATAACCTCTATGAGGAGTTGATCAGTCCGAAAGCCCTGAAGGACGGTACGCCGGTTCGATATGCCATGGGGCTGACGAATTTTAAGGACCATAACCACCCGATGATCTCCCATGGTGGAGGTATTCACGGTTTCCTGTCTGATACCCGTTACCTGCCCGAGGAAGATTTGTATATCATCAGCCTGGTGAATACGGCAGGGCCGCATGGGGGTAATTTCTTCGCAGAACACATACAATGGCAGCTTCTTGACAAGGAAACAGAGATGACCTCACAGGATCAGGACATGGACCTGGCAGAACTTGAAGGGACCTACGCCGGTCAAGTACGCGGACAACAGGTCAATCTTAACATCACACAGGAGGAGGATAAACTTTTGTTTTCTCCCGAGGACAGTGAAGAAACAGACACCCTGGAAATCTATGCCGGTAAAGGCCGGTGGCTTAAAGAGAACCAGATCTTTCATTTCAGGGGCGATACGCTGCATGTTGACCAGGTGAGCGGGCATTATGTGTTGATTAAAGGTTAATAATTATGAGGGTATGGGGGTATGGGGGTATGGGGGTATGGGGGTATGGAGTTATGGAGTTACGGGTTATGGGTTATGAGTAGTTCTTGGTTTTCAGTTTTCAGTGTACCGCACATGTCACCCTGAGCCCGTCGAAGGGTGAAGAGAGATGCGGCTATCAGCTAACGGTGAACGGTTTTTTTGAATTATGAGTTAAGGTCTAAGAGCTAAGAGTGAAGGGTCTAATTTCCCTGAACATCAATTAATAGTAAGGTCATCCCGAGTCCTGAAAAGGGCGAGGGATCTTATAAAGTTTAGTACAATGACCAATATAATACTGCATTACAAGACATTGGCAGATCCTTCGTCCCTGCGGGACTCTGGATGACGCAAAAAAGCCCCGGAGTTCTCCGGGGCCTTCAACCAACCAACTTAAAATCAAAAATCAACCAATTTATCATGAGATTGTGAGCGCTGCCTCAAGGGGGGCTGAGACAGGCTACTTATCTCGAAAGTAGGATAAGCAAATATCTTTTAGTGAACCGGGAGACTGTACCGTCTTTGTTCCCGTCACATTGTTTTCATCATTTCAACGAGGCAAAGATATGGCAGCTACCAGGCTCATTTATGGTATAAAAACAGGAATAACTAGTTGGTTTTCAGTATATAACGTTTTAGTTTTTTGGGTAGGCGGGTAAGCAGGTAGACGGGTAGATGGGTAAGGAGGTATGGAGGTATGGGGTATTAAATGATGAGATCCTACCTCCTCTGACCCTTTGACTTCCTGACCAAATCGGTCATCCAGATTCCGAAAGGGCGAAGGATAATGTTTTCAAACAAAAATCCTTTCGCTCCTCCCTCCGGGGGGAGCTGTCCAGCCAATAAGGCTGGACTGTGGGGGGGCTTTATTTGTGCAGATGATAAAAAGGCTGCAGTATCAAATTCAGACAGATCCTTCATTTCGGTGACCATGTCACCTTCATTCTGGATGACGATTTTTTTTTTGAAACAGGCAGGATTAAGGGCTTTCTAAAGTATCTTGATTGCCTCCGCGCCCCCTGGCTCCATCGCTAAAAAGGTCTGCAAGACCTTTTTTAAACGCTCGACCCTCCTTTCAAGGGGAGCTGTCCGGCGCCTTGGTGCCTGACTGAGGGGTTATTCGCTCCTTTACTACTTTACTACTGTGTCTTAGCTATCAAATACTCCCTGAATTCCGGTGAACCGAACATCCCGGCCGCATCATGACCGGTATTCGGTACGATCGTAAAATCGCTGATGTTATTCGGGAAATAGGTGTTCAGGTAATTGTCGTAATTCCTTCCGCGTTCCAGGCGGTTGCTTCCCAGCAATACGGCACCACAATCGTCAGTATTCAGGGTACCCGTGGTTGAGGTATCATTTCCTCCGAGAAACAAATTCATGCTGATCACACTCATACGTTGTACAACGGCATTTTTCTCGGTTCCGTCGAGGTAGGAAGGCGCAAACTCATACCCATAAGGCCAGGAGTTGAAACCCGCACAGCCCGCAGGCTCATACCAGCTGTTGGCTCCTTCATCATACCGCTGATTGGTAGCATAGAAATAATACTGACTGTTCAAGGCGCTGTATTCAAAATTCACTGTGCTGATCTGCGTATCGATGGTACTGGCCAGGCTGTAATAATGACTAAAACTGGCTCCCGACGAATGTCCGGTGACAAAAACGGTATTCATATCAGGAAAGCGATTGGTATCGGTCAGGGCTGTGATCAAAGCATCTGCCACGCTGAATGAACTCACTGCTGTGCCCGCGTTAGAGGCGTTTCCGCCAAAGCGCCAGTTACTTCCCCAGTACAGCTGACCGGCAGCGGCTGAAGCTTGTTCCCTGAAGTAAGGGGCAACAACGAGGGTATTTCCCTCGAGTCCTGCTCCGGATACGGCCTGATTCATGATCCTGAAGTAATTATCTGCATCCCGGTTCTGTCCGTGGGTCACCAGGATCAGATTTTCAATTCCTTCCCAGACAAATTCCGGATCAGATTCAATATCGTAATTGCTGTAATACTGAAATTCATAGGGTGTTCCATCTACCTCTATCGACAGGGTTCTCAGGCAATCTGCCGAAGCTGTGGTACAGGTGCTGTATGCCGTTCCTTCCGTAGTGGTGAAACCAATACTGTAGGCCTGTTGCAACCGTTCTCCCTCTGCTCCTATGGCAACGTTGTCTACACGTAGGTTGTGAGCCGTAAGGGGCTGAAGTCCACTCAGGGCAATGTTGGCCCTGGTTGCTCCATTGGAATAAGTCACCGTAAAAGGCACACTCCCTGTCGGGTCTGTAATGCTCAGAGCATTCTCAAAAGTCTGGTGATCGACTGCTGTTGAGAAGTTCATCTCAATGCTTGTGTTCAGCGGAACATCCTCAGGGCTACCGGAGACATTCACTTCATTGATGCTTGCACCGGTGACGGTAATAGCCGCTGTTTCCTCTACTTCATTGTCAGACCCCGAACTACAGCCAGGCAGGCATACCAGAAGAGCAATCAGACTCAGTATTCTTACTGCATTTTTCATATCACTTCTATTTATAACAAAGGCCGAAGATCGCTAAATCTCCGGCCTTTATCGCTAACTATATCTATTAATTACATTCCGGGTACGGACAAGCAGATCCCTGCGTGCTGGTAGAGCCGGCCGCACAATCAAGTCCGCCGGTAGTCCAGACACCTCCCATTTTATAGGCCCATGAACCGCTGTATTCCCAGGTTTCGCCGGTTCCGTCTACATTCGCATCTCCGTAGGTTTCAATAACCACTCCGTTCTCAAAGAGCTCGATGGCATCGTCACCATTCTGGTTGGCCGTATCCTGAGAATCGATCACGAACTCAAAATTGTTAATACAGCTTCCGAAATAGGCTGAAATGGTAGCAGGCTCCCTGGCGATCAGGATATCATCTCCTTCTTTCGCCGGTCCGGCAGGCAGGCTGAACTCGAGTCCATCGGTTCCACCTCCGTTATTGGCAACGCCGATCCCGTATATGCTCAGGTCTTCCACATCTTTGGTCACTTTCAGGTGCCATGCTTTCCCTCCATTGGTACCACTGGTTTCCCAGGTAAGAGCCAATACTCCTTTAAGCTGAACGGCCGGGCCGCAAAGCGGGTACGGACAAGAAGAAGCGTCTACAGTTGTCGATCCTATGGTACAGTCGATCCCTCCGGTCGACCATTCACCGTCGCTCTTATAGGCCCATGAACCTGTGTATTCCCAGGGTTGTCCGGTTCCGTCAACGTCAGCATCACCATAGGTTTCAATAACCTCGGTACCACTGAAGAGTTCGATAGCATCATCTCCATTCTGGGTAATCACATCGGCCACCTGTATCACATGATCGAATTCAGCAAAACATCCTCCGAAATAGGCTTCCAGCAATGCAGGCTCTCTTGCTACCAGAATATTATCTCCGGCAAGTACACTGATCGCAGGCAGATCGAGCTCACGACCATCTGTTCCACCACCATTGTTGGCCACGCCGATACCATAAACACTCAGGTCAGCGATATCTTCATTGGCAACAAGATGTACAGCCTTCCCGTCATTGGTTCCCGAACCATCCCATGTCATCGCCATGATCCCTTTCAGAGCCAGGGGAGCAGGTTGTTCAAGAATAATTATCTCTACGGAAGAAGGATCTCCTGCATCTGCATTGGTCACTGAAGCAATGCTCAGCACCACGTTCTCATTCATCTCATCTTCACTATCCAGTCTGCTGGTGATGGTAGCCGTAGCTTCAAGGCCTCCGGCCGGAATAACCAGGGAGACAGGATCAAGGATGTAATCGGCATCGATAACAGCCATTCCGTCGGTTTGTAATTCAACGGTCACATCGTTCTCAGCAGGTTTATCAAGGCTGGCAGTGATGGTAGCCACTCCTCCGTTTTCTTCGATCTCATTCACATCTGATCGCAGACTTACCATAGGAGGCGTGAAAGCTTCAGTAGTAAAAGTAAAACTGAAATCTTCCCGTAGCTCTTGTCCGTTCACTCCGTATACCCCTGCTGGAAGTGCAATGGTATACGTTGTGGCATATTCAAACCGCGAAGGGGTTGATATATTCAGCACTGAGTTCGAGTTGGCAAATGTGAGCTCATAATCAGGAGCACCCGCATCTGATGTCACTGAAAGATTGCTTTCAACCAGCTGGGTTTCCATCACATGGGAAAATATCAGCGAAATATCGGTGGTGGTCAGCACATTTTCAGCTCCGTTTTCCAGTCTGCTTCCATTGGCTGTCCCCTGCAAAAAGGTCAGCCTGCTGTCGTCGATGATCGCTTCATCATCGTCTTCGCAGGATACCGCCAGGGTAAAGGCTCCCAGCAACAGGGCCGGAAGAATACGCTTTAAAATGTTCGTCTTAATTTTCATAATCGAATTATTTACAAGTTGAGATAGTTGACTATTTATTTTTAATAAATTCCTGTCCGAGTTCCAGCGGATCAAAGCCCCATAATAACGGAAGCAGGAAATACACAAAGGCCGACAGCAAGATCACCGAGATCAGGTTCATCCAGATACCGGTTCTGATCATATCAGGTATACGCAGGTATCCTGAACCAAATACCACCGCGTTGGGTGGGGTTGCCACCGGTAGCATAAAGGCGCATGATGCCGCTACGGTTGTAGCTACCATGAGTATATATGGGTTCACACCCAGCGATACCGCAACCGGTGCCAGAATGGGCAACAGCATAGCAGTGGTAGCCAGGTTAGAGGTCATTTCTGTGATAAAATTCACACTGAAGATGATCAGTACCACCAATAATAACAGAGGCAGGAACTGCAGCAGAGTCATCGAATTTCCCATCCATACGGCCAGTCCAGAAGATTCAAAAGCTGATGCCAGAGCCATACCACCTCCGAAAAGAATGATAATACCCCAGGGCATCTCCACAGCTTCCTTCCAGGTGATCAGTTTGCGCCCCCCTTTAGCAGGAAGGGTGAACAACAGTATTCCTGCGCTCATCGCGATAATGGTATCGTCAATAAAGGGAATGAACTTTTGCAGGAGGAAAGAGCGGGAGATCCAGCAAAATGCGGTCAGTACGAATACTGAAAGAACGATCTTTTCCTCTCGCTTCATGGGACCCAGGTCATTAATCAGTCGCTGTATTTCTGTTTTTCCCCCGGGAAACTCCTTTTGTTTAAAGGTGAAGGCTTTTCGAGTAAGATACCACCATGCAATGACCAGCAGAACCAGCGATATAGGAAGACCGAATACCAGCCACTGGAAAAAGGTGATCTCGATATCATAAACCTCTTGCACGTACCCGGCCAGAACAAGGTTTGGGGGGGTTCCTATCAGGGTGGCAATACCACCAATAGAAGCCGAGTAGGCAATACTGAGCATGAGTGCTTTCCCGAAAATCTTGTTCTCATCGGCAATGGTATTCGGATTATCTTTCAACTGACTGATGATCGACATCCCGATAGGGAGCATCATCACAGAGGTTGCGGTATTTGAAATCCACATTGACATAAAGGCCGTAGCTACCATAAACCCTAAAATGATACGGGTTACATTGGTACCGATCAGGTTGATGATGTGCAGGGCGATACGTTTATGCAAGCCCCACTTTTCTATTGCGATCGCCAGGATAAACCCGCCCATATACAGGAATATATACTTATGCCCGTAAGAAGCGGTGGTGGTGCTTAAATCCATGGCCCCGGTGAGTGGGAACAGGATAATAGGCAACAGAGCCGTCACAGCAATAGGCACGGCCTCGGTGATCCACCACAGGGCGATCCAGAGGGTGGCACAAAGTACATCCCAGGCTGCGTCAGGCATGGCTTCAGGAGCATCGAACTGCTGAAGTATGATAAACAACAGAGGTCCCAGGATTATAAAGATTCTTTTCTTACTGTCTTTCATTACTTACTGTAGTCATAAGGTTCCACATCAAATTGCTCTACCAGGTCTCTGAAGAAATCTCCGGTCTCAGGCAATACAAAGCAGAGGTAATGTCGCTCACCAAAGTCTCCCTCAGAATAAAGCCTGTTGGGAATCTCACTGATCGATTTTCCGGTCAGGGCCTTGTAAAAAACAAGGGCGATCAGGTAAGCTCCGTCTGCAGAAGGATGTTTATCGTCAAAGAAAAGATCCAGGTCGGGACGTAGCTGTCTGGCTTTTTCGATCACCAGACCCGCAGGAACAACCTGAAGGTTATGTTTCTTCCCCAGTGCCAGGTACTCCTGTGTGATTTTATCCTGCATCAGCGGGTTTGAATCGTACGCCCATGACATATACAGTAGTGGTTCTGTTCCCTTGTTTCGCAAGAGTTCGATAAAGCGCTCTCCGTATTCCTGGAAGCGTTCGGTATGATCAATAGTGCTGAGGCTGTGATCCTGCAACACTGCCCGATCATAGGAAATCGCCTCCAGCCGCTTGCGGGTCTGGGTTTCCTTCTCCTCTTCCCAGTGTTGTTTGAGGTTACTGCCTCCCACGGTGGAATGGTCTGTATACAGGTTGACCCCCTGGTCTTTAGCCATGGCTTCAACCAGGTCAGGCATATTCCAGAAGTAGGTAAAACTGTTTCCGATGAACAACACCTTCTCGTCTTCCTGTTGCTGGGCAAAAGCCTGGGTAAGGCCACCAGCCAATAACAAGACGTATAATAATCTGCTAACTATCTTTTTCATCGTCATCATCATTCCGTTTTTTATTGGTTGATATCTGTGGGTTCGAAAAAGTCAGGAATCGGGTTCGGGGTATTTTCGTTTCTGTTGATCTCGGTTTGCGGGTATAAAAAGCGCTGAGGCAACTGGTTTCCAACATTGGGTTGCACCGGCACCCGTACTGCAGAATTCCCCAGGGTTCTTCTCATATCATTGAAAGGTTCGATCTGCCCGAAGAGCGTCACATACCTTTCCTGCAGGATCTCTCTCAACAAAGCGTTATCAGTACTGATCCCATCCGGGTTTTCGATTCCCCCGTTCTGAAAATCAGCAGCCACATAGGCATCATACTGAATGTCTGCCGGGTCTGCATTGGTCATATAGCCTCCAGACGCCAGGTAAGATCTGTACTCGTTCAAATGTGCGAGAGCGGTATCAAAGCCGGCTGTTCTCAGGGCTGCCTCAGCCAATATCAACTGGTTCTCTTCAAAGGTTACCAGGGGAGCGGAAGCTTCCTGGGCTGCGAAACCATTGTTGGTATTTGGTTGAACGCCTATATTGGTTTTTCTGAACAGGAAATTAAAACGTCCGGCCTCATTGGTTTTTGCATTCCCACGGTAGTTCGCCGGAATCGGATTCGTTGCTCCCGGCTCCAGTAAACTGGTCATGAAATCAGAAACGATCAGGTCGGCCTGACGGGTTTCGATAGCAAAGAACTGGTAATACAGATTGTTTTCTTCCTGGGCCGGTCCGTGAGGTGCGCTCAGATTATCAGCAGCATTACCGATCCCTTGCAGGGCCGCATTATAGGCCTGCGAATATTGACCTGTATGCATATAGAAACGCGCTTTCAGGGTATAGGCGGCAGCGATCCATTTCTGCGGATCTCCATCAAAGTAAATCTCTGCACCTGAGGCCGGTCTTCCTGAACCGTTACGGAGCAGTGTGATCGCCTGGTCAAGAAGGCTTTGGGTCTTTTGGTACACATCGGCCTGCTCGTCGTAGACAGGATTACCTATTTCTACCATCCCGGCTTCTTCAAAAGGAATGTCGCCATAGAGCGATGCCATGGTTCCAAAGGTATAAGCCTGCAATACCTGGGTGATCCCCCTTGAAACGGGAGCATCTTCTGCGTTTTCAAGAATGGTTTCTTCGGCCACCAGGGCATTTCTCAGGGTGTTCACATAGGCATTGTACCATAGCGGATCGAAGTCACTTGCCGTCACTGTATATTGTGAGAACCCCAGGTGCTGCCGGTCGATCCCGGTGAACTGCCCTGCAAAGATCCCGGCACGGCGGGCGGTTTCTCCTGTCTGGAGTATGATATTTCCAACCTCAGCCCCTGTGATGATATTATCATATTCACTGGTGGTCAGGCTGTTCGGATTGTCATTGATATCACCTACCACATTGTTACATGAGGTGAGTAATATGGCTGATCCTATGATGGATAAAAATGATTTCATTGTTGCTGTGTTTTTAAATTACAGGTTCAGGGTTAGACTAAACAGATACGACTTGGTACTGGGGTTGTTGAAGTAATCAATACCTCTTGCCGCGCTTACGCCTGACAGGTTGGTATCAGGATCATTTCCTTCAAATTCGCTCCACAGGAAAAGGTTCCTTCCTGTCAGCGAGAACTGAACTGACTCCAGTGAAGTCTTGCTGGTAAGCCATTCTGACCGCCAGTTATACGACAGTATCATCTCCCTGATACGGCTCCATGACCCGTCTTCGATATATAATTCATCGTTTCCGCCTCCAAAGAATCCCCCGTCTCCGTTGTACCAGGTTTCGGTAAGCGCCACAGGGCCTGCACCAAAGTCGGCTACATTTCCACGGAAGGTTTCACCGATGTTGATGATATTTCCGTTGGCCTCGAAGTAATTTCTTGTGGCCGTGATCTCATTGGCAGTGCTCTCCCAGCGTCCGAGGTCAGCAAGCACTGATTTGGTACCAGCATAAATATCTGCCCCCTGATAGGTTTCAAACAATACGCTAAATGAAAAGCCTTTGTAGCTCATGGTACTGGTCACAGCTCCCTGCCAGTCAGGATTCGGATCTCCGATCACTCCTTCGGTCTGGTCCTGTACCGGGAAGCCGAATTCATCTAATACCGGGTCTCCGTTATCATCTCTCAGGGTTCGGGATCCCCAAAGTACCCCCAGTGGCTGTCCTTCCACAGCTCTGGAACTTACGGCTGAAAGGCCGCCCAGGTCTAATGATTCGATTCCTGCCAGGTCGGTCACCTCATTACGTACGCGGGTAAAGTTGGCATTGATATCCCAGGTGAAATTGTTGGTCGAGAAAACGCGGTATCCCAGGTCGAGCTCCAGACCTTTGTTTTCGATCTCAGCTCCGTTGGTATAGATGGAAGCGTAACCGGTCGAATTCGCTACCGGGAAGGGCAGCAATACATCCTCAGTTACATTGTCGAAATAGGTTCCGCTGAAAGAAAGCCTGTTGTTGAAAAAACGGAGGTCGATACCCACTTCCAGTTCTTTCTTACGTTCGGGCTTGAGCGATGAATTTCCACGGCTGGCACTGGGCACAAAGCCACCGTTACCATAGAGACCGAGGTTCAGCTCCCCACCGAGATTGTCTCCGTAACCCGGAGATACATATACGTTAGTGGTATTATAGCGTGCCGGCTGTACCCCTACTTCACCATAAGATCCTCTCAGTTTTCCGAAGGAAAAGAAATAGCTGTCGTTATTGAACAACTCAGAGAACTGCCATGCGATGGAGGTAGATGGGAACATAAATGTATTATCATCGGCACTACCAAAAGTGGAGGCTGATTCAACCCGTACGGTATTGGTCATAAAGAACATGTCTAAAGCTGAAAGCGTCGACGAGGCATAGACAGCTGCTGTTCGCTCCCGTCCAACCGTACTGCTGGCCGAGATATTTTCAGGCAGGGAATTATCGATATCCCTGATCCCGCTGTCTACATCGACGAACTGGATGAAGTTGGTGGCTATGGTCCCGTTCACCACCCTTCTACGGGCGTTGTAATTGAACCCTACCAGGCCATTCCAGCTAACATCGTCGGTAAGGTCAAAATTTGCCTTGGCGATGTAATCCATGTTGAAAATGGTATTGGTCGCCAGTTCCTGGTCGAGGTATCCCGCCTGGAATTCCCCGGCTGCAGACCCCGGTGTAAGGAATTGTGAACGTTGCTCACTGTAGTGGTCAATTCCCACACGGGCGATCAGGTCCAGCCAGTTCGAAGCAGAACCTGTGAGCTCGAAATTCGAAATGAAACGGTCAACCTTAGCAAAGTTCTCCTGTTCATTGATGGTCCACAAAGGGTTATTATAGGTTGCCGATCCATCGGCGCCCAGGGGCTCCCTGTAAGAACGCTGGCGATTGGGAATCGGAGAGGCTGTAGGAGAAGCATAGTAATCTCCACGGTATCCTGAGATGTCAAAGTCGGCAGGATTTCTGAGCAGCCCCAGGTAGAGCCCTGAAGAACTGGCTCCTTTACGAATCCTGTTCGAGTTGGTCTGTGCATAGGTCGAGCTGAACTTCAGTTTCAGCCAGTCTGTAAAGATATGGTTGGCGTTGAACCTTGCTGTGGTTCTGCGGTAATCAGAATTGTTCTTAATGATCCCCTGCTGATCCAGGTCACCAACGCTGAAGAAAATGGAAGTGTTTTCCCCTCCTCCGCTCAGGCTCAGGTTGTTTTCCCAGAAATATCCGTTTCCGAATACCTGGTCGAAGTTCGAATCATCAAATGTTTCACGTGAATTTTTGGTAATAATAGGGTAATAGGTTCTGCCGTCCTGATCGACATAGAACTCCCCTGAAGTATCGAATTCATCCTGACCGCCTGCACGATCTGCAATACGATCTCCCCATGAGTCTCTGGCTCTCTGATCATAAATACCGTTATCTCCTTGACCGAACTTTGTCTGCAACGGATAACGACGATTGATCTCATCAATGGAGTAGGTCGACTGATAGCTTACCGACAGTTTTTTGTTGAACTGCCCGCTTTTGGTTGTGATCACGATCACCCCACCCAGGGCTTTGGTTCCCCAGAGCGCTGCTGCCGAGGCTCCTTTAAGCACTGAAACACTTTTGATATCATTAGGGTTCAGGTCATTCAGACGGGATTGTTGTGAAACCCCGCTCCGATCGCTGTTCCCACGGGTATCGTTTGAGATGGGTACTCCGTCGACCACGATGAGCGGCTGACTGTTACGGGTGATCGATGACACCCCTCTGATCTGAATATACGACCCCGCACCCGGGTCACCGGAGTTACGGGAAATACGAACTCCCGATGATTTCCCGGAGAGTCCGTTCAAAACGGTAGCCTCACCCGATTCGGCGATCGACTGTCCTTCAACGGTCGAACTGGCATATCCGAGTTCGTCTTTGCTTTCTTCAAAACCGAGGGAAGTTACCACGACCCCTTCAAGGGTCTGAATATCGGTTTGCATGGTGACGGTAAGCGGTTGATCGGTATTTTCCAACGCAATCGTTTGCGTTTTAAAACCAATATAAGAAAAGACGAGTCGGGAATCGGTACCTGAGACTGTCAGGGTAAAATTTCCGTCAAAGTTGGTCACCGTACCGTTGGCGGTTCCTTCTTCCATTACGGTCACCCCTGCCAGGGGTACCTGCGATTCATCATAAGCAGTACCTGTTACTGTCTCCTGGTTTTGTGCAAAACCAAGGTGGGTTATAAGAATCCCCACAAGCAGCCAGGTCTTTTTAAGGCAACATTTCATGCGTTTTAGGTTTTAGTTTCCGGGTTGATAACGATTCCTTAACAAAAGGAAATCGTAAAAAAAGTGTGATAATTTTGCCAATTATATAAAAAAGGCCGGGTTCAAATCATGTTTTAAAAATTTTTATCAATTTTTACCAATTTTTACCAATATTTGCAAGGTCTAGCTCTTACTTCACGCCCATGAACGGTAATGATAGCATAACGCCCCTGCACCTGAAATTCATTGAATTACTGGAGCATCTTTACGGTTCTTTCGATAAGGAAAAGAACAAGTTTGAGTCGACCAGTAATTCGAAGATCGCCAGGGACCTTTTCTACAGTGATTCCCAATTTTCAAGACTTATCAACGGTACTGCCTCAGAGGGAGAATTCAAAAGAGCCATTCGAAACGTGGAGCGTTCGCTGGAATTGCGAAACTATAAATCTGCTGAAGGCCCCGCCCCGGCAGTACAGACAAAAACGGGACAGCCGGTCTTTCTCTGGATACTTACTTTTTTATTTGCCGCTGCCACCATGTACCTGGCTTATGTATACTTTTCTGCGGAAAATACCTCAACTGTTGAAGTAGCCGAAACCGATACCCGCTATGAAATGCTTCAATGGAGTTATGAAAATAAATATATCAACCCCTATGTAAAACTCAGGGAGCTTCCCGATGATTGTTATTACCCGTGTTATAAGTACCAGGGAAGGTGGAGCTTGAAAAAGCAGTATAAAATTCCCTTTTTCAGAGAACGGAACGGCTTTCACTATGTCGCCAGGGAAGCTACTATGTATTCCAATTGCCTGGTAGCCGACCGCAACGAGGAAGGAGAAGCTTTTGAGGGGTACGAATATCAAAAACATGAGATCTGGTACGACAAGCGGGAAATGCCTATAGATTCGTTCCTGGTGACTGCCGGCTCCACCAAGATAAGACCTGAATATACCAACGCAGAACTGGAGGAGGACGATAATTTTGTGAAGATCGCCTACGTGCATACCTTCTTCCGGGGAGAATACACTATTGACAGCAGTGGGGTTCATCGCTCCGGAAAGGTGATTGGCAGAGACATCGAATTCGTGCCGGAAGAGACCCTGCAGGCTTCTCTGAGTTCTGAAGAACTGATGGGTGAGCTGATAGATGAAGTAAATGCCATTGCCCAGAATCGCCTGGAAGACTTTTCAAAACCCATCAGTTGTAACCCAGCAAAACTTCCCAGGGAAGATTTCCATCAAATCAGCGAAGGTGATGAGCTCAACTTCAGTTGCCAGTTCAGTACGGGAAGATTTCTCGTAGATTACAACAAATCCTATGAACTGGATTATCAGTACATCACGAATGTGTGTAGATGATGAGCATCTTGGCTAACGGCTAACAGCTATCGGTGATCAGCTGGTAGATAGGAATAGAATTTGAATTTACACTCCCTTACTACTTTGTGTATACTTCCCAACACCCTGCCTTACATTCTCAACATATTCTTATTTATGTAAGAAATATTTCTCAATAAGAGAAAGGTTACCTTTATATTTGCTTCGTTTTAATTTAAAACCAAATCAACCAATGATCAAAAACCTATTTGCACTCCTGCTGGCAGCTCTGGTAATGACTGCTTGCGGAAAGGATGACGAGCCTTCAACAGGAGACCTGACCCTTATGGTGACTCTCAATAATATGGAGCCGGCCATCAATGCCAAAGTTTATACCAGCCCGGCCACTTCTGAAATATTCACAGATGATTTCGGGATGGCTATTTTCAAAGGGCTCCCCTCGGGAAGTATCACTTTATTCGCTGAACTGGAAGGCGTTGGGTCAGCCCAAACCTCTCACCTGGTCGAAACCGGAAAAATGGGTGTTGCTACCATCAATATTACCTCTGGAATAGCAGAAGGAACCGCTCCGGTTATACAACCGCTCACTCCTGAAGGTGAAGCCCTTTTCTCTGACGCAGACCTGATCAGTTTCAGCGCACAGATTACCGATGATTTTTCCAGTTCCGGCGATATCAGCGTAAGTTGGGAAAGTGATCTGGACGGAACTCTTTTTAGCGGAAATCCGAATTCCGAAAACGTGTCGCTTTTTGAAGCAGAACTCTCACGAGGCATTCATACTATAACTATTACCGCAACCGACGGTGACGGCTACGAAACCACAGCCTCTATGACCGTCAATACCAAAGCTCCGCGCCTGGTGAACCTGATCAGTGCCGACAAAGCAACACCTTCGGTAAACCTCAACTGGGAAGCCTACACGGGTATTGACTTTGCCAAATATGAGATCTTAAGAAGCAGCGGCGATTGTGAAACAACTACCTCCTACGAAGTCATTGCCGTGATCGACGCTCAAAGTACCACCACCTATACCGATACTGAAACGCCTTTCGAAGAGGCGGTATGTTACAAAGTAAGGGTTACCAATATCGATGCATATACCCGGGACAGCAACGGAGAGGGTGTTTTGCTTCCGGCTGGAGATCTTTTCTCATTCAAACCCTTTGACGTAGTAAAACACCCCAGCCAGCCTTACTTGTACGTTCTCGATCGAACCAATCTTAAACTGTATAAGTATAATTACAGCACTTACACCATCGAAGGTGAGACAGATACCCCTGGCACCATCGGATATATGGATATCGGTGAAAATGGCAGCGGAGTAGAACTCTATTTGCCGAGTCATGACGGGTGGATCTATATTTACAATCCGGAAACCCTGACCGAGATCACCGCTATTAGCACCGGACTACCCAACGCCAGTGTGGTTATCGACGGTAACGGACTTGTCATTGCAGGACTGGAGCCTGACCCATGGTGGGAGCAGCCCATTCGCAGTTACTCAAGGGCCGATGGCACCTATCTGGGAGGGAACGGAGATAATGAAAGAGATAGACTGCGTATGATACCCGGAAAACAGGAAATCATGTCGATTTCAACCAGTGTGTCACCCATCGATATGGAGTACCTGAAACTGGCGGCCGACGGGAGTTTTGAGTTGCACCAGGACGACGCATACCATGGCGACTATCCTTTGAATGCAGGTATTTTCAGGATCGATCCAAGCGGCACCTATGCGATCACCGATAATGAAGGAGCGGTCTATCACGCCGATGGCACCATGACATTTATCGGACTCCTGCAAAGAGGATCGCTGGACTACAGTGATTACGCCTTTAACGCAGATGGTTCGGTGATCTATGCTGCCTCCAGTAACCACAACTCCATTCAGATCGGCAGCTACCCGGCCCTGACCAAAAACAGTGAGATCTTGATCAAGGGGTATCCAAATTTCATTTATCGGGCAGGAAATGAGCTGATCACCATCAGTCAAAAACCATATAGTAATAATTTATTCGGAGTAGAAGTCACTCCTATACCCTAATACCACAACATCTTTCAAATTATAAGCCACTTCACTAAGGAGTGGCTTTTTTTATGGATGCTCCTAATAGCAAAAGTCAGATGAGAACTGCCTTATACATTCCACAACGACCAATAAAATATTGGTTCAGAGCCATTTAACTATAAAAATTTATTTATTTGACGTAAATTAATACTGTAAATCAACCAACACCCATTCCAATAATGAAATATTATCTTTTGTTGTTCGTGATACTGCTCCTGGTTTCCTGCAAGCAGGAAAAAATGCTTTCTTCATCAGGGTCAGGTAATGAGTTGATACGCCACCTTGATACCACGATCAATGTCTATGATTCGTTGGCAGTGATCAGGCTCCCCATCGATAAAGGAGTGCCGATTTGGAATCCCGGGCTTTTGAAAACAGGTCCCGGAGGTCGCATATTCGGTGCAAATCTGACAGGGGAAATCTACAGCCTGACAGACACCGATGGTGATGGCCTGGAAGATGAAGCAGTAATGTTCTGTGATGTTAGCAAAGAAGGTTTCAGAACTCCGGCAGGTATGGCTTTTAAGGGCTGGGATCTGTATGTAGGCCTCCCTCAACAGATTAGGGTCTATCGGGATCTCAACCATGATTTTGTAGCCGATACCAGTTTCGTCTTTTTTGATAATATTCCGTTCAGTGATCACCCTTATGAATGGACCTCTGCTTTGCAATTTGACCAACACGGGTGGCTTTATTTCGTACTGACCACCGATTCCTGGAACCCGGGTGCGAGTCCAGATCCCGAAAAATTAAGAGGAAGTCTGCTGCGTGTTTCTCCTGATGGTTCAAAATATGAACGTTTGGCTACGGGTATACGATCTGTACACGGAATGGCTTTCAACAGAAATGGGGAGTTATTTCTGATCGATAACCAGGGGGGGCAGAATGCAGAAGAAGAACTTCTGTTATATGAAAAAAATGGATTTTACGGTCATAATACCGCCAAGTTCGGAGAACAAACACAAACACCCCCCTTTGGATTGCTGCAGACGGAAGTGGCTCCCTCTGATATCTTATTCAGGAACGTGGGAGGAAAAGAGCAAATGTACATTTCATTTTACGGCCCGGGGGAATACTGGGAACGAGGTGCCATCTCACGGGTGGAACTGAAGGAACACGAAGATGGAACCGTTCAGATTATTGAAGAGATACTGACCGATTTGCCTAAAGTATCCAATATAACATTCTCAGAAGATGGAACCCTCTACGCTTCGCGGGTAGGGGTAACAGATTACTGGTATCAGAAAACAGACTCTGTTGACGGGGCAATCTATAAAATAATGGCTGCCCCCTGGGTGATGCCTGATAAGAGAGAATCCCTGGCCATGAGTGAGGGAAGTGCTGATGCTGACAGAATCGAACAGGGCAGAATGCTGTTCAATACACGAGCCTGTTCTGCTTGTCATTCTCTTGACGGAACTACAGAAATGCTAGGTCCTGATCTTAAGAACATCGGCCTGTTCTATAACCGCGAGGAACTGCTGGATGAAATTCAATATCCTTCTAAACGGATCAAGCCGGGATCGTTCGCTTCAAAAATAACCATGAAGAACGGGGAGGTCCAACTTGGCAGGGTCATAACGCAAAATGAAGATACCCTGCAGCTCATGTTAGTCGGTAATCAGTTAAAGAAAATACCAACACAGGAGATTGCCTCTTCAGCACTTCACCCTGAGTCGATGATGTATGAAGGCCTGTTAGAGGGACTGTCTCAGGAAGAGATCGATGCCCTTCTGGACTTCCTGATCTCCAACGCAAGGTGATAAAATTTTCTGATTACGAAAAGCCCGGGTCTTCTCAGGGCCTTCAACCAAGCAATTTATCATTGTATTTCTTGTCAACTGCACAACGAACTTAGTAACAAGTAAACATTCATAATTAATCATTACTCCCCCATCACCTTCGCTTTCATCAACTGCCGTTGTTTATAAAGTGAATCCCGAATGCGTTCGTAAGGCGGGTGACCGGAAAGGGGTTCGAACACCGGATCGCTCAGTGATTCTTCGCTGACGAAATGATAGATCCACCATTCTTTTCCCAATCCCGTAACCAGGGATTTGTTTATATAATCCATGGCCGCGGCCGTATCTTTCTTCATCAGGGAGATCTCTGCCAGTTCGAACAGCGCGTCATGGTCGGCAGGGTTCTCCAGTAACACCGCGGTTAACTGGGTTTCGGCAATTTCCAGAATCTCTCTTCCTTTAAGGGTATCTCCCGCTCTCAGGTAGAGGTAACCCAGGTTGATAGGAATTTGTTCCGGTTCGCCATAGGCCACATATCTTTCCAGGTGTGCCTTTGCTTCTTCGAATTCCCGCAGGAACACCTCATTGAATGCGGCAGACACATAGGGTTGCGGATAAGAATGGAAAGCGATTCTCAAAATGGAATCATTGTATTGACGTAACTGAGCAGTATCTCCCCGAAACATACCAAGGATAGCGAATCTGCGATACCTGCGTAACCGACTAATAGTATCATCTCCCTTTTCGGTCTCCCTGAGCATTTCCTCTGCATCATTGAAGAGTCCGACACCCATATATGCACGGGCCAGCGCCCGTTTCACCGAAAGACTGTCGGGATAGGCACGGGCCACCTTTCGGAATTCGGTGATGGCCTTATCAAAATCTCCCGTCAGAAAAAGGGAATCCCCGGGTTGCACCATCTGTTCAAAAGGCGGGTGTTCAGAAGATTTTGATGCATCTGATTTACAGGAGGTCACACTTAATACACATGCGAAAACGGCTAGAGCGAGAACGTATCTGATCATGAAGTATACTGGTTGAGTTGTTTAAAGATAATGAAAATGGTGGATTGAGGAGATGGGTAAGTGGGTAGACGGGTAGACGGGTAGACGGGTAGACGGGTAGAAAGAAAATTAAATATTAGTAGATTATTTTCTATATTTGAAAAAAATGAAAAATGCTGCATAACGAATTGCATGTTTGGAAACAAAGTATGGCCTTGGTTACCAAAGTATATCGAATGACCAAGCTCTTTCCGGAAGATGAAAAATTTTCTTTGGTGTCTCAAATTAACAGGGCAGTAGTTTCCATTCCAGCAAACATTGCAGAAGGAGCAGGAAGAAGCAGTACAAAAGAGTACTTGCGATTCTTGGATATTGCTACCGGTTCTGCCTCCGAACTTGAAACATTACTCCTTTTGGCAGAACAATTAAACTACGCAACGACCTCATCAATAATAACAGAGGACTTAATCCCAATAAAGAAAATGCTGTATAAACAGAAACAGTCAATTAAAAAACATATCTAAGCCAGTAAAATTCCGTCTTTTGTTTTAAAGCCTGATTACCTTTCTACCTGCTTACCTGCTTACCTGCTTACCTGCTTACCCGCCTACCTGATTACCTCCTTCAAAACATCCCACACATTCTCCGCGACGATCTCCTGTCCCTCAGCGGTGGGGTGAATCCCGTCATCCTGATTGAGATCAGGGTTGCCGGCAACGCCATCCAGTAAAAAAGGGATCAGTTCCACATTTTTCTTTTCGGCCAGTTCGGGAAAGATCGCACGAAACTCTTTGGTATAGGCTTCCCCCAGGTTAGGCGGAATCTGCATTCCCGCCAAAATGATCTCCACATCGGGATTCTTTTCCCTGACCTTTTCGATAATCGCCTCCAGGTTCTCCCGTGTTTCGCTCAGCGGCACGCCTCTTAACCCGTCATTGGCACCCAGCTCCAGTACAAATACATCAACATCTTCATCCATCACCCAGTCGACACGGTTTCGGCCGGCCGCCGTGGTTTCTCCGCTCAGTCCGGCATTGATCACCTTATAATCCCATCCCAAAGAATCGATACGCCTTTGTATCACTGCCGGAAAAGCCTCCTGCGTATCAAGGCCCATGCCTGCGGTCAGGCTGTTCCCGAAAAATAATATGGTTTTGGTGGCCGATGCCTGTGCTTCTGTGGTAATCGAATCTGAAGGAGTGTCTGCTACCCCGGAGTTTGTGTTGCTCTGCGTCTTCTTATCGGCCTGACCACATGAGATGGTCACCGAAAATGCCGTAAGCACGCACAAAAATGTTAATATTCTCTTTAACCGGACAAGGGAGTTCAAAATCATTCTTAATTTGTTTGATATCACAAAATACGAAAGATGGGGAAGATATTAAAGGTTGAAAATCTCACGAAGAGTTATTCGAATGGCGACAAAACACTGACCGTGCTTGACAAAGTCTCATTTGACATCGAAGAAGGACAGACCTTCGCGATTGTGGGCCCGTCAGGAAGTGGAAAAACCACCCTCCTGGGCCTTTGTGCCGGCCTCGACCAGGTCGATTCCGGAGAGGTGGAGCTCTGTGGTTCTCGTTTGAGCAACCTCGATGAAAACCAGCGGGCAAGGCTTCGAAATGAACATGTGGGATTTGTTTTCCAGGATTTTCAGCTCTTCCCTACCCTGACCGCTTTGGAAAATGTGATCGTTCCCCTGGAGCTGCGCGGTGAAAAAAATGCTTCGAAAACAGGGAAGGAACTCCTTGAAAAAGTCGGCCTCGGAGACCGCTGGCATCACTATCCTTCACAGCTTTCAGGAGGAGAGAAACAACGGGTGGCCGTGGCAAGGGCCTTTGCCAACCGTCCCGCCATTCTGTTTGCTGATGAACCTACCGGAAACCTCGATGCAGAAACGGGGGAGAAAGTGGTGAAACTGCTCTTCGACCTCAACAAGGAGGCTGGCACCACCCTGGTAATTGTGACTCACGACCTGGAACTGGCCGAAAAGACCCAGCAGATCATGCGCATAAAAGGTGGTACCATAGTCGATAACCAAGTCGCTTCATCATGGTAGAAAAGAACCAACCACAAAAACCGGGCTTTGTATGGTTGCTGAGAATGGCATGGAGAGATGGCCGCAGCAGCTGGAACAAGATCCTGCTCTTTATGCTTTCGACTGTACTGGGTATAGCCGCTGTGGTCTCCATACAATCATTTGGCAGCAACCTTAAAGATAATATCGCCCTTCGCTCAAAGGCCCTGATGGGAGCCGATTACATCATCGACAGTGATGATCTGCCCAATGAAAGGGTCAATGCGATCATTGACTCCTTAGGCGGTGCCGATGCGCAGGAGGTGAATTTCGCTTCAATGGCAGCCTTCAACACCACCGAAGCCACTAAACTGGTACGGGTACGGGGTATCGAGGGAGGTTTTCCCTTTTACGGGGAGCTGGAAACCCAGCCCGAAGAAGCGGCAAACAACTACCAGGAGCAGGGTGCAGCCCTGGTCGATGCAACCCTGATGCTGCAATTCGGATTGGAAAAGGGAGATACCATTCACCTGGGAAAGGTAAGTTTACCTATCGCCGGATCACTAAAAAGCATCCCCGGCAGCAACGCCATCTTCAGTTCGATTGCTCCCCCTGTAGCCATTCCCTATCGGTTTATCGCATCTTCAGAACTCATTCAGACAGGGAGTCGTGTCGATTATGAATATTATTTTAAAGATGAGGCCAATACCGACCTTGAACGACTGGATCGCGAGCTCGACCCCATGCTTGATGCCGAAGGGGCAGACCTCGACACCCACCTGTCGACCAGTCAGCGTCTGGGAAGGCGGTATGAAAACTTCGGGAAATTCCTCAACCTGGTAGCCTTTATCGCTCTGCTACTTGGCTGTGTCGGAATCGCCAGCGCCATTCACCTGTACATCAAGGAAAAATTACCCTCTATCGCCGTGTTGAAATGCCTGGGAGCCTCCAGGGCACAAACCTTTAAGATATTTTTGATCCAGGTTGCCTTTATCGGACTGATGGGAGGTATCATAGGAACAGCTGCCGGTATAGGCTTGCAATTTCTATTCCCGGCTTTGATCAAAGACCTGATCCCTGTACAGCTGGAACTCAGCGTTGCTCCCGAAGCGGTGATCGCCGGGCTTTTGCTGGGTGTCAGCATGTCTGTGCTCTTCGCCTTATACCCTCTTATCGGCACCTTGTATGTATCACCCCTGCAGGCTTTACGGGTTTCTCATCAGCCCTCCGCCCGATCAAAACGAAGCAGCGTGCTGGTTTTTGTGGCCATCTTCGCCAGTATATTCATAATTTCTCTGTGGCTGCTCGAAGACTGGCAATACTCCCTGGCATTTATGGGGGGAACCATAGTTACCTTTGCCGTCCTGGCCGGAATAGCCCAGCTGTTTATCAGATCTGTAAGAAAGTATTTTCCACACCACTGGAATTTTGAAGTGCGACAAAGCCTGTTGAACCTGTTCCGGCCCAACAACCAAACCCTGATACTGGTTCTGGCCATTGGGGTGGGTACCTTTCTGATCAGTACCCTTTACTTTTCAAGGGATCTGCTCCTCGCGGAAGCCTCCATTGAAGGCGGAAGTAACAGTCCGAACATGATCCTGCTGGATGTACAGACCGGGCAGGAAAAAGAAGTATTAGAGACCATCAGATCGAATGATCAACCTGTTCTTAGCAACATCCCGATCGTCACCATGCGGGTAGATGAGCTAAAGGGAAAACCGGTGCGGGAGATCAGAAAAGACACGAGCTCAACGATCAACAGATGGATATTGAACCATGAATTCCGTACCACGTACAGGGACTCCCTTATCGATTCGGAAACACTGGAAGAAGGGGAGTTCACGCGGGAAGTAACGGAGACGAATGTTATTCCCATTTCAGTAAGCCGGGATTTTGCCGGAGATGCTGAAGTGAGCATGGGCGACACCATTCGTTTCAATGTTCAGGGAAAGATCATGACCACCACGATTGGAAGCATCAGGGCGGTTGACTGGAGTCGTCTGCAGCCGAACTTTTCCATCGTATTTCCTAAAGGCGTATTAGAGCAAGCGCCACAGTTTCGCGTAGTTACCACCAAGCTGCCGACCGAGGAGGCTTCGGCTAAACTGCAGCAAAAACTGGTGGCCAAATTCCCTAATGTTTCCATCTTAGACCTCCGTCAGGTGTTGAACGTGATAGAAGAGCTTCTGGAAAAGATCGCCTGGATTATCAATTTTATGGCTTCGTTCAGTATACTTACCGGAATCATCGTATTACTGGGAGCGGTTCGAAGCAGCAAATATCAGCGTATGCGCGAAAGCGTGCTCCTGCGAACCCTGGGTGCGAAAGGAAAACAAGTACTGCGTATCGTTGCCCTTGAATATCTCTACCTGGGCATTCTGGGTGCCTTGTCGGGGATCCTGCTCAGCCTGCTGGGCAGCCAGCTGTTAGCCTGGTTCGTATTCGACACGACTTTTAGTCCGTCACTATTCCCTTTCCTGGTACTCCTTCCAGGACTCACTTTGCTCATACTGATCATCGGGCTCTCTAACAGCATCGGGGTGATCAAAAGTCCGCCGTTGGAAGTGCTGCGAAAGGAGGCAGCGTAGGGTGCTGAATGGTTAGTCGTTAGTCGTTAGTCGGGAGTGGGGTTTAGTTATGAGTTATGAGTTACGGGTTACGAGAGATGTTAGTGAGCATGCCTGAATAAGGTTACCCTATTTGCTCCTTTGCTCCTTTGCCTGTTTTAGTTGTGAGTTACGGGTTATGGGTTAAGGGCTAAGGGTTAAGGGTTAAGGGTTAAGAGCTAAGAGTGGGCGGTACAACTTCCAGGAACACCTATTAGCAATAATGTCATCCAGAGCCCTGAAGGGGCGAAGGATCTGCTTATTATTGATCTATTTATCCAATTAATATAACTCCCCCATCCGTCAACGCATTCAGCGTTGCCATCCAAGCGCCTTCTGGCTCCCCTGTCTGCCGACAGGCAGGTTCGCTAAAATGGTTCACAGAACCATTTTTTAACGCTCGGCCCTCCCCAAAGGGAGAAGGAAAAGCGATGTTACTTAGAATTCCCTTTATGCTCCCCCTCCCAGGGGGAGCTGTCTGGCAACGACAGACTGAGGGGGTATTTGCTCCTTCACTCCTTTGCCTGCTTTAGTTGTGAGTTACGGGTTATGGGCTAAGGGTTAAGAGCTGAGAGTGGGCGGTACAACTTCCAGGAACACCTATTAGCAATAATGTCATCCAGAGCCCTGCGGGGGCGAAGGATCTTATGATGGGCAGTAACTCAGCCACTTAGAAAATAATTTTATCGAATAGTGGCCAACGCGGCAGCTGGCCCCGTCGCTTAAAACAGCCACCGGCTGTTTTTAAACGCTCGGTCCAACTTCAGCAGCAAAGCTGCTTCCAATCAGGGTGACTTGTATTGGAACAAGCAGGGTGAAACGAGATCAATATTACCCAACGACTTTACAACTTCACATCTTTACCCTCTTTGCTCCTTTACTCCTTCTTCCACAGGGTTAAAGACCGCTGCCAAAAGTGAGGAGTGATGCTACTCTCCACTTGTCAATTGTTCCTCGGCCACCCAACCTCCGCCAAGAGATTGATACAGCAGCACATACGATTCAAGAAGTAGTCTTCGCGTGGCGACCCTTTCTATCTGGGCATCAAAAGCCTGTCGTTGTGATTCCAAAAACTCAAGATAACTCGTCACTCCCTTATCGTATCGTTCTCCACTCAGATATTGTGCACTTAATGCCGCTTTCACATGATCTTCGCGGGCCTTGTATTCCTTCTGATACGTTTCAATAGCCACCAGGGCATCTTCCACTTCTCTGAAAGCGTTCAGAGCAGTACGTTCATAAACCAGATATTGCTGTTCCAGTCTGCTTCGCTCGATCTCCACCCGCCGCTTGTTCTGTCCCCAATTGAACAAGGGCGCTAAAGCCGCAGCTGAAAGAGACCAGGCCGGATCTTGCAGACTGAGATTTTCCAGTTCATTTGTCACAACACCGGCTGCTCCTGTAAGATTCAAATTAGGCCATCGATTGGCGATAGCAGCTCCAACGAGTGCATTTTGTGCGATAATTCCCTGCTCGGCTTCGAGCATATCAGGCCTGTGACGCAACAATTCCGAAGGAAGTCCGGCAGGAATATCAGGTATGAATTTCAACGATTCAAAGCTTCGCAGAGAATCAGGAGGTTGTGGAAGACTGCCTGTGAGTATACTGAGGGCATTCTGAGCTTGAAGCCATGATCGTTTGAACCTGGGAACGGCACTGGCAGCTATGGCCTTTTGTATTCGTGCCTGATCCAGCTCGATCTGTGCGGTATAACCCTGGTCAAACCTGGCTTGTATAAGACGCAGGGAACTGTCTCTGAGCTTAAGGTTCGCCAGTGATATGCGATATGATTCCTCGAATTGTCGCATGCTGAGATAGGTTCGTACTACCTCTGAAATAAGTGTAAGGCGCACAGCCCTTACCCCGTACTCTGAGCCAAGGTAGTCTGCCAGGGCAGCTTCATTCAGGCGGCGAAGTTTCCCGAACAGATCGATCTGCCAGGAAGCATTTCCAAACCCGGTAAAAATGTTTGAAGTCCCCCCCTGTCCGGCCTGGATACCGAAAAAATTACCCCGGGTTGCTCCTGCCTGCACCGTGATCTTCGGCAATAATTCCTTTCGCTGAATGTTCAGTGCAAGTTCTGCCTGCTCGACATTCTCCAAAGCAATTCGCAGGTCAGGATTGTTTTGCAAAGCTGTCGCAATAAGGGTATCGAGCACCTGGTCATTGAATAATTGCCACCAGGCCACCTCCCGAAGTGAGTCTCCGGGATGACGGTCGTATAAATACCCCTCAGGCGCCTCATAATTCACCGGCTCGTAATTCCTGCCCACTTTACAGCCAAGCACCAGCAGGGATAACAGTAAACTGCAAATTGCGGTTATATGAATCGATCTTTTCATTTACCTGGTATCTCTGCTTTAGTTATGCGTTTTTTTTCATAGCCAAAAAGCCGGCCCACAACTATAAAGAACATGGGATAGAAGAATACCCCAAGCAGGGTGGCAATACCCATACCTCCAAGAAGTGCCATTCCCATGATCTGTCTTGATTCGGCCCCCGACCCTGATGCTGTTATCAGAGGGATCACGCCTAAAATGAAACTAAATGCGGTCATTAAGATAGGTCGATAACGCTCCCGGGCAGCTTTCATGGCTGCATCATATAAACTATTCCCTTCTTCGAATTTCATCTTGGCAAATTCCACGATCAGGATCGCGTTCTTCGCTGCCATTCCTATCAGCATGACCAGGGAGATCTGTGTAAATACGTTATTCTCAAAGGTCGGACTTATCAGTCTGGCCAGATAGAGCAGAAAAAAGGCTCCAAAGACGGCAAAGGGCGTACCCAACAGAATAGCCAGCGGCAGCGACCAGCTCTCGTATTGGGCTGCCAGAATGAGATACACGAAGATCAGGGAGAATATAAATACCATGGCCGTTGAACCTGATGCCAGCTTTTCCTGGAAAGACATAGCGTTCCAGGAATAGGTCATGTCTGAGGGAAGGTTTTCTTTCATCACCTGCTCAACGGTCGCCAATGCCTGCGCTGAGCTGTAACCCTGTGCAGGTGCGCCGGTGATCTCAACAGCTCTTAACAAATTAAAGCGATTGGTGAATTCCGGTCCGCTTCCATTCTTTACATCAACCAGCGTTGCCAGGGGAACCAGTTTTCCGGCCTTATTTTTTACATAGAACAGGTTCAGGCCGCTTTCATCCTGCCTGTACTCCGGTTCAGCTTGTACATAGGATTTGTAAAGTCTTCCAAACCGATTAAAATCATTGACGTATGCTCCTCCAAGAAAAGCCCCGAAAGTATCATAAATGTCTTCCAGCGCCACTCCGGACTTCAGAATCTTATCCCGGTTCAATTCGATCTGTTTCTGCGGAACAGAGGCCTGAAAGGTTGTAAAGGCACCTGTGATCGATTCCTGCTGATTGAGCAACTGAATGATGCGGTTTGCATTGGCTTCAAGATACTCAGGGGTATTGCCGGCCTGATCCTGTAACATCACGCTGAACCCGGTACCGTTACCCAGTCCCGGAATTGCAGGCGGACCGAAAGCAAAAGCCTGTCCCTGTTTAACCTCCCGGTATAACCTTCCGTTAAGCGTATTGACAATATTGGCCACCGAACCATCTGCGCTTCTTTGATCCCAGTCTTTTAAGGTGACGAAAAGAAAACCTGCATTAGAAGACATCGCTCCGGAAAGAAGGCTGAATCCTGAAACTGCTGTCACATACTCCACCTCTTCGTTTTCCAGCAGTATTCTTTCTATTTGTCTGACTTCCCCGTCGGTTCTTTGCAAAGAGGAGGCAGGCGGAAGTTGTAGATTCACAAAGAGATACCCCTGATCTTCCTCCGGAATAAACCCTCCGGGCAACAATCTTCCTAAGACTGTTGTACCCACCAATATCACCAACAGAAATATTAGCCCGCGTCTTGTTCGGCTTCCTATTCGTTGCGTTTGTTTCACATATGAGCGGGTATTCTTTTCGAAGAAATTGTTGAATTTTTTAAAAAACGATCCCAGAAAACCTTTATACTCCTGAGGTTTTTTAAGCAAGATGGAACAAAGAGCAGGACTAAGGGTGAGAGCATTCACCGATGAAAATGCCACAGAAACGGCCAGGGTGATCGCAAACTGCTTATACAAGCTTCCCGTGATTCCGCTTATCATGGCCACGGGGACAAAAACCGCTATTAAAACGAGTGTGGTTGCGATAACCGGACCGCTTACTTCCTGCATGGCACGTGTCGTGGCAGTTTTAGCATTCATCCCTTTCTCCATGTTAACCTGTACCGCTTCTATCACCACGATCGCATCATCGACCACCAGGCCGATGGCAAGCACCAAACCCAATAAAGAAAGAGTGTTCACGGTAAAACCCAGTAAAGGGAAAAGCATAAACGAACCGATCAGCGATACTGGAATAGCCAGGGTGGGAATCAATGTAGCACGCCAGTCCTGAATGAAAATAAAGACAACCAGGATAACCAGAATAAGAGCGATGATGAGGGTTTCGATAATCTCAGCGATACCTGCTGTAATGGGTTTCGTCGCATCAAGAGACACCTGGTATTGCATTCCTGGTGGAAACCTCGACTGCAACTCGTCCATAGTGCTGATAACATTCTCGGCAAGTTCCACGGCATTAGAGCCCGGAGCCTGATAGATCGCGAGGATGGCACAGGCTTCTTCATTGATGCGCGTACGGGCACGATAGCTTTCCACACCCAACTGAACTCTTGCAATATCTTTAAGGCGTACCTGACTACCGTCTTCATTGGCCCTGATCACGATCTCGCCAAATTCAGCCTCGGTAACGAGCCGATCGGGCAATCTGACTGTATAGGTGAATTCTGTTCCAGGAGGCGCGGGTTCATCCCCGAATTTTCCTCCGGGAACAATAGCATTCTGAGACCGAATGGCTTTCATAATCTCAGGAATAGTAATCCCCATCTTGGCCAATACATCAGGTTTGATCCAGATACGCATTGAATAATCAGAGGCTCCCATTATATCGACCCTACCGATGCCTTTTATTCGGGAAAGCACATCTTTGATGTTGATCAAAGCATAGTTCCCTAAAAAATTCTGATCATACTCTGGATTTTCGCTTGTCAGGGTGAGAAGGAGTAATGTATTGGGCAGAGATTTCTCAGTGGTAACCCCAAGTCTTTTTACTTCTTCAGGTAGCTTGGCGGTAGCGGCAGAAACCCTGTTCTGAGTGAAAACCGTATTCATATCCGGATCGGTGCCCACATCAAATGATACCTGAATGGTCATGGTACCATCATTGGTATTGGTCGACTTCATGTAGATCATATTGTCGACCCCGTTGATCTGTTGCTCCAGAGGCGTGGCCACCGAATTCTCTACGGTCAGGGCGCTAGCTCCGGTATAGTTCGCCCGAACCTGAACAATGGGTGGAGTAATATCCGGATATTTCTCCAGGGGTAATCCCAATATGGAAACCCCACCCACGATCACCGTTGTTATCGCGATTACAATAGCCAATACGGGACGGCGAACAAAAAAGTTCTGTTTTGGTTCTTGATTCATTGATCTTTAGCTCGGGATTCGAATTCAGTTGGTTGTGGATCTATTTCCTGTCCTTCACGCACCTTTTGTATGCCCTCGAGTAAAATTTTCGTACCTTCTTCGATTCCATCAGTAACCACGAAATAATCACGATACGTACCGCTGAGAGAAATATCCCTTTCACGAACTGTATTGCTGTCGGTAAGTACGAAGGCTGAAAATTTTCCCTGTAACTCCCGAACGGCCCTTTGAGGGATCAGAACAACCCCTTTCTCGGGTTTTCCTGTGATTCTTACTTTGGCGAACTGTCCGGGTTTTATCAGGAAATCAGGATTTGGAAAGACCGCCTGTACCAGAATCGATCCGGTTTCAGGATCGATCTCCCTGTTGATGAACCTAAAGCGTCCCTGGTGTTCAAATACCGAATTATCAGAAAGGATGAGTTCCACCTTTGCATCTGTGTTCGGAGAATTCTCCTGCTCCTGGATCATCCGCTGTCGCGCCATATAGAGGTAGTCGTTCTCGGTAAGTAGAAACTCAACTTTGATAGAATCGGTCTTGGAAATGGTGTTGAGTATAACCGGATTCGGATTTTGTCCGACGTATTCTCCCTCCAGGGCCTGTGATTTCCCTATAAACCCGGTAATAGGTGCTTCGATACTGGAGTAGTCATAACGAATTTGAGTTAAATTTAAATTCGCTTTCGCAGCATTCACTCCGGCCTTGGCCGCTTCGTAGGCAGCCTTAGCACCATCTAATTCAGCCTTGCTTACCGCGTTGATCTCTGCTAAAGGCTCGATCCTGTCAAGGTCTACCTTTGCTTTTGCCAGCTGGGTTTCTGCCTGTGCCAGTTGACTCTCCTGTCTGGTTACTGCTTCAGCGAGGGGATCGGCATCAATGGTATAAAGCAGATCTCCCCTGTTTACCCGGCTACCTTCCCGGAAATGTATTTTTTCAAGATAGCCGTCTACCCTTGCTCTGATGGGTATATCCTGGTACCCGTATACCTGGCCTACGAATTCGCGTTCAAAAGCAACTTCCCGTGCATCGATCGTCACTACCGGTAGTTCCAGTAGTATGGATGGTTGCCTGGCTTCCTTGCAAGAGAAAATAACCGATAGAAAAAAGAAAAAAAGAATCGTTCGCATGGCCCATGGTTTTCATGCATAAAAATTGGTTATGATCGGCGGTTAATCTGGGGAATGGCAATACTAATATAAGCAACATTTGAAAACGATACATAGACAGTCGCCTGATTTGGACGAACGGACTCAACTGTCAGATAAATCTCAACTGACTGTTGTGCATTTATATTATGCCTCGGTCAATTCTATAATATCCATTATGTGCTCGAAATTTTGTCGTAACTTTTTCAAATAATCATCACCTTATGAAGCTAATTCAAAGACTTCATCATTACCGGTTTCATATTTTCTTTGCTACTCAAATGATCGTATTATTCATTTCGATCATTCTTCCGGAGGAAAATATTTCTTCATTGTTCAGACCTCTTGCCTTTTTGCTCAATCTTATTGCCGGCCTTCTCATTATTTCTAATAACCGGGTTCTGGTAACTGTAGTTGCCGTGCTGATGTTAATTCAATTCATTCTTTCATTGACAGCAGGAGACACACAACCTTTATTAATTAGCCGAAATCTTATTCTTTCACTCTTATACCTGACGCTGATGGTCGAAATCATCAAACAGATCATTCATATAAGAAAGGTAGACAGCCAGATCGTTTTCGCCATGTTTTCGGGTTATGTTACTTTGGGAACGATCGGGTTCTTGATATTGGAAAATTTTATCATGATCGATCCGCTATCTATGCAATTCAATATGATCAGCGGCGATGTACAATCCGGAGATATCCTGTATTTCTCCTTTATCACCCTTTTGACCATCGGCTATGGCGATATCATTCCGCTCTCTGAAGCCACTCAAAGAACAGCCATCCTCATAGGTATGTCAGGCCAATTCTACCTTACCGTGGTCATCGCCCTGATAATTGGGAAACACCTGAGAGAGGAACAATAAATCAATTAAGGTTCCTGGCATGTTAAGAATTGTAGCCGCGAAAGTTAGTGCATGGGGAGTCGTTAGTCGGGAGGGGGGATTAGTTACGGGTTACGGGTTACGAGAGATGCTAGATGCTAGATGTTAGATGTTAGATGTTAGATAAGTTATCAAAAAAACACCTTCACAACTTTACCCTCTTTGCTCCTTCGCTCCTTTGCCTGCTTTAGTTGTGAGTTACGGGTTATGGGTTAAGGGCTAAGGGTTAAGGGTTAAGGGCTAAGGGCTAAGGGTTAAGGGCTAAGAGTGGGCGGTACAACTTCCAGGAACATCTATAAGCAATAATGTCACCCAGAGCCCTGCAGGGGCGAAGGATATTATGATTGTTAGTAACTCAGCCACTTAGAAAATAATTTTACCGAATAGTGGCCAACGCCGCAGCTGGCCCCGCTGTCTGCACGACAGGCAAGATCTCTGCTCACGACTCACGACTAACCATTCCCAAACAACCTACCTCGGCCGCACCCAGGCATGATGTTGCCTGATCTCCTCTTCTGAGAGTTCGAGAAAACGGGCGGCATTGTAGTATAGAATATCTCGCTTTTGTTCTTCATAGAGCCAGCCGATATCAAATATGGCTTTCAGGTGTTGCCGTGTGGTTCCAAAGTAATCAGAGCCAAACATCAAGCGGTCTCCCAGGCCGGCGGCATAGAGTTTTCTCAGGTTCTGTTCCCATAACCTTTTAGGCAGTAAGATGGAGATGGCTGAAATGTCACAATAGATCTGCGGGTAGTCATTCATCAGGGCAATGGCCTCATCGGTATAATCATTCCCGTAATGCATCAGATAGATCTTCAGGTTGGGGTATTGATCCAGAACGGGTCTGAGCGCTTCAGGATTGGCAAATTCGGGATTGAAATGCGGACGTTCCTTTTCGTCGACCCGGTTCGGACCGGAATCGGAATGGATTCCAACGGGAAGGTTACGTTCTGCTGCAAATTTCCAGTAAGGGGCCAGGCGGGGGTCTGTAGGAGGTATTCCATAGTAATTGTACAGCGACTCTCCCATAGCCCGAAAACCCTGTTCATCATAAAGCGCTTTCAATTCTTCATAACCTAAGAACTCCTTCTCGCAGGGTTCCTCGTCGTCAACCAGCTTGCTGCAGGGAAAGATGAGTCCACTCCAGATACGGGGTTCCTTCTTTCCGTACAGGGCTGCGTATTTAGGTACCCCGCCACCGATGGCGAGCACCACATTGTTATTATTGAATTCGTATTGCAGGTATTGCAGGCGTACCTCATCCAATTGCGGACCCTCCTGAAAGGTGCCGTTGGTATACACTTCGTTGCCCTCTATTCCTTTGGTGAGGTGAACATGTACGTCGATCACCGGCTGACCCCGCATGAACTCTCCAAATGATTGCACATCACTGTTGCGAAAAGCCATCAGCAGGGTAAGCAAGATCACCGGTATTCCTACATAAAAAAAATTTTTCATGTTTTGGAAGCTTTTGGGTAAGGTAGCGAATAATTGACTTTCAGACTGTCAAAGAGTTGTGAGTGATGTCAGAAATGTTGTGAAGCAGGGCCAGGAACGGGTAACTTAATCCGCTCTTCCATTTATACAATGATCCCCTGGATTTTATTTCTAGATTTGACTTTTTAACCACCCGATTATGAAAATTTTGTTCCTGTTGTTTTTACCCCTGATCTGCTTAAGCCAGGAAACCCCTGCTATTTCATCTGAAAAGAAAGATCTCAACAGCCTTTTGCCGGGAATATGGGAACCTTATGATGTAAAGACTTTCACTCTTCATCAGGTAGTGGTGGCATCGCCACCTCCCTTTGTTAAGAATAAGATTCCGAACAGTTATATGGAATTCCAGAGCAATGGCGCCTATTCTCACGACGCCCATCGTTATGACACCCTTAAAATTGACGGGGTTGCGGCCCGGGATATCAGCAGGTTAAAGAAAGGCAATTGGGAAGTCGTGAATGACTCGGTGGTTGATATCGAATGGCAAACACAAAAAAGAACCGTGAAACTTTTCGATAGCATGACTCCTTTATTTACACATAAAGACAGTATGAGCGTACACAGTATAGCTACCTATAAGAACGAAGTATACTTAGTAAGGGTGTATTATGTACGTAAGAAAGAAAATCGGGAGAAGGTTAACCCTTAAGATATATTTCAGATGGCCTATCGCAGGCCAATATGATCGATCAGTAAAGTAAAATCCTGAGGTTTTCCATTTCCTATGAGAATCGCGATATATTCCAGTTGCTCTCCGGGATAATTCGGAAGGTCAAGCTCTCTTCCGCGGAAGGTTGCATAGAAATCTTCAAAAGGAAGCGTGATCTCCTGCCAGTCGCCGGTCGTTTCAAAGTATTGTATATAGGCATGTCGCTGAGAGATCTCAGACCGAAGTCTGAACTGGTAACGTTTCCCATCGCCTTTCACCTTCAGCACCACGGCCGAATACTGACTTACCGACTTAGGCGTTAGTCGATGCTGAATCATCGAAAAACCGCCGTTGTTTTCCAAAGACACACTTCCGGAGAAAACACCATTCCCGTCAGGACCTATTTTCAGTCCGCCCTCAGAGCGACCTCCCATGACCACGTCGTTTTCTGACTCCCAGGAATCAGCGTTTGTTTGTTCGTTAAAATCGAAAAGGGTTGCTGTCTGTATCATAAGAATCAATATCAAAAAATAGTGCCAGTGCATTGCGTTGATTTTCTAATAAGTTACGTATTAAATTTCCGGAAAAAGAATCCCGGAAGTATCAATTATCAGACCTGCCTTTAAAAGAGATAAGAGCCGGTCTGCCCTGGAAACAAATCACTGTCAGACCCTGAAATATTCAACAGTTTCCCCTTACAGATGCTATCAGGTTAATTAGCTTGTATTTACACCTTTTTTCTATTAAAACACTTGATGGTTTATAAAATGTATTTACGAAATTTCATCGATGAAATGCACCCAAAGGGAATAGTTCCTTTAACATACCGGGAGAAAAAAGAAGCGATTAACCACGTAATCAAATATTTAGTGTATTTTTAATTCGACGATGATCTTCCGCTACTTTTGTAACTCTTATTGTACACTAAAATATGACCATTCGACTGAAATTATTAGCCGTTCCCGACAAACAAGGTCTTTGCCCGGTCATTTTTGATCTTTCAGACGGCCGTTCCTTCAGGCGGAAGATAAGAACCGGTCTGAGGTGTCTTCCGGAACATTGGCCAGAGGAAACCGGGCCTGTCAACTCAGGCACTTCCGCAGAAGATCAGATCAACTCTGAACTGAAAAAATTACAGACTCGTAAACAGGAAGCCGAAACACAGTATGCCCAAGGGTTATTGACCCGTAAACAGTTATTGATGAAACTGAAGGGAAAGGCAGTGATCGAAACGGTCGATGATTTTTTGGATCATCACCTGAAAGAGACCAAAAGCCAGCCCACTTTGCTTGATTACCGGTATGCCATTCAGGGTCTGAAGAATTATACGGGTTATAGAAACGATGATACCGAAGAACCCCTGCCCTTCTCTGCCATAGATCACAACCTACTGAGATTATTCAGGGAAAATAGTTTCTCCTCGTTGAGCGGCTCATCATTCAACAGTTACCTGAATAAGATACGTTCTATCATGAACGAAGCGTGGAGAGCAGGGATTGTAAAACAACGGTTTGAGTTGGATCGGGAACTTAAAAGAAAGGACATCAGCACCAGAAAATCTCAACTGACCAGTTTTGCCGAAATGCGGACGGCTATCGAAAACGTTTCAACGATCTATGAATGGCAGGCGATGGCCTTTTACCTGCTCATGTTCTGCACCAGAGGTTGTGGTATGGCAGATATACCCGGTTTCCGTACACGCAACATCCATGACTTCGAAGAGCTGCTTCCTTTTACCGACCCTGATTATACTTACCTGATCTTCTTCCCTTCAGGAAAAAAAAGACATTCCCCTGAATTGATACGCATCGATGATTATCCTACCGGAAAACTTATCAAAAGCCTGAAGTACTCGGTAACCCTGACACATCACCGTCAGAAGCAATTCATCATTCCCGATGTAACCGACGAACTCGCCATATTCAAATACCGTATCAGCGACAATTACCGTATGCATGTTTCCACCTGGGATATCTACAAACGAAAGGTCAAAGCGCTGTTAGGCAATACATTCGGGACAGCAGCGGCAACTTACCGCTACTATGCCGATCAGCTGGAGGTCAGTCAGCCGGTGCGCTCTGTGCTCTCTGGTACTCCTTATCCCATGGCTCAATATCCGGATTACCTCAGCAAGGATAATTTTCGCAAACAGGTTGAGCGGGCCCATCTTCAGGTGTTGGAAAACTTCAAGGCCAAAAACCTCACCTATCAGCTAATCGATTCCCTCAGGGATCTCAAGGTGCCTAATTTTGTATACCTGGATGACAAGTATGAAAGCGAAGCCTCGTTCTGGATGAACTATGAGCGAAGCGTCTGGAATAAGTAGAATCATACGTGCTGACCTGGTCGGTATCTTGCTTCCTTATTTCTATGTATCAGTTGAAATACGTATTTTTAAGAACGGACTGATTATCCTTCCCGAAACTCCCTGCCTTTTTAACTTCCACTAACATAAAAGCATATGAACAAAGTCATTAAACTGGCCAGCAGGCCGACCGGAAAGCCCACAGACAAAAATTTTAAGTTCTCCGAGGAAGAGAGGCCCGAAGCCTCAGAAGGAGAGATCCTGCTCAAAACGATTTATGTTTCGGTAGATCCCTACCTCAGAGGACGTATGAGCGAAGGTAAATCATACATTCCGCCCTTCGAAGTCGGAAAACCCATTGCTTCGGGTATCATCGCTGAGGTGATCGAATCAAAGCACAAAGATTTTGAAAAGGGAGAATACGTTTCCGGGATGCTGGAATGGAAACAGTACCAGGTCTCCGACGGAAAAGACCTGAATAAAGCAGATAAGAATCTGGCACCGCTCTCTGCTTTTTTGGGGGTTCTTGGAATGACGGGGTTAACAGCCTACTTCGGACTTACCAAGATCGGAGAGCCCGAGAAGGGCGAAACTCTGGTGGTCTCAGGAGCTGCCGGAGCGGTTGGTAGTACTGTGGGGCAAATCGGAAAGATCCTGGGAATGAAAGTGGTTGGCATCGCAGGAAGCGATGAAAAGATCAGCATGATCAAGGAAAAATTCGGATACGATGAGGGCATCAATTACGACACCACCGATGATATGGCTGCCGCCATTAATAAGGCTTGTCCGGACGGAGTCGATGTATATTTCGACAATGTAGGCGGGGAGATCTCAGATGGGGTCATGAAGAACATCAACAAGTTTGCCCGCATCGTGAATTGCGGGGCCATTTCCCTTTACAACGAGACCGAAATGCCCACCGGTCCGCGTCCGGAAGTCTTTCTGATCAAGAACAGTGCTAAGATGCAGGGTTTTATCATCGGGGATTTTCAGGATCGATTCCCGGAGGGGGTGCAACAGTTAGGTCAATGGTTAAAAGAGGGGAAGCTCACCTATGAGGAAACCATCAGGGAAGGGTTTGATAATATCCCAAAAGCCTTTTTAGAACTATTCGAGGGGAAAAATAAAGGAAAAATGCTGGTGAAGGTAGCTGAAGACTAGATCAGTGCAATCGCTTTGAAAAAGGGTGATTTGATAACACTGTGCTGAACGAATTCAGGGAATGCTGTAACAATTATACTGTTGTTTCGTCTTCCTTGAAAACACATCAACATGAAACCAACAGTTATCGCATTAATCATGATGTTCCTGGCAACGGGACTATATGCACAAGGAAGCTTTTCAGAGAGAGACGTATACGGAGTATACGAATTCAAGATCGACATCAAAGGAGCCATTGAGGAAGAGGCAGAAGAAATGAACTTTTTTGAAAGGATGGTTGCCAGAAGCGTGTCCGGACTAGTGGAAACAGCGCTGGAGGAAGTTCACATCACCTTCGATTTCAGAAAGAATAACGTGGCCTATCTCACAGTAGTCAATGACCTTGATGATGAAGAAACCGAAACTGAAGAGCTGTATTGGGAGATCAATGACAACGGACAGATCGAGATCGATGACATCGAGAACGAAAATGTTCAGATGGAAAACGATGGTTACTGGGTACTCTCAGAAGACCGCCTGATCTCTGTGGACGAACACGGAAAAATCGAGCCGCGAGCGTGGATGCAGCGTGTAAAATAAACAGCCGCAAGGCATCTCTATATATTCGAAACCCTCTTTTAACCAAGAGGGTTTTTTATATTCGTTTAAATTGCGCTTAGCCAGATCAAAATTAGCTATCAGCCAATATCTTGCTAATTTTGTAACACTAAAATTGAACCGATGAACAAAATAGAACACCTGGGCATTGCCGTTAAAGACCTTGCCGCCTCAAACGATCTGTTCACCAAATTGCTCGGTGTCGCACCGTATAAGGAAGAAGAGGTAGCCTCAGAGGGGGTTAAAACCTCATTCTTCGAGATGGGTGAAAGCAAGATCGAATTGCTGGAAGCCACTAAGGATGATAGTCCGATCGCGAAATTCATAGAAAAGAAAGGGGAAGGAATTCATCACATCGCCTTTGCGGTTGCTGATATACAGATCGAGATCAACAGACTTAAAGAGGAGGGCTTTGTGGTATTGAATGAAACCCCGAAGCGCGGAGCCGACAATAAATGGGTGGCATTTTTACACCCGAAGAATACCAACGGCGTTTTAGTGGAGCTATGTCAGGATATAGAGGAATAGGCAAAAGCAGTTCTTTTATTTTGCCTGACAAAAGTTTTGCACTCTTAAAGAATTAATAGTAATATTGCACTCCAATTTTCGGAATATTTATGTACTTTGAATGTGCATACCGAAAGGGTCCTATAGCTCAGTTGGTTAGAGCACCTGACTCATAATCAGGTGGTCCCTGGTTCGAGCCCAGGTGGGACCACTTAAAGCGCAAGCCCTCACTCTGCAAGAGTGGGGGTTTTTTGTTTTTGTGGAACAGACAAAAGCTTGCTTTTGGAAGGTGGAAGAGAAACAAAAAATGTGTGTTCTGCGAAGCAGGACGGTGGCTTGCATTTTCACAAGCGGGAACCCCTGGTCCAACGAGCATAGTAAGTTAACCCAGGTGGGACCACTTAAAGCGCAAGCCCTCACTTTGCAAGAGTGGGGGTTTTTTGTTTCTGTGAACACGATTAGCCGGATCTCTCAGCCGGTAACCCTTTAACTTTATCACTTCACACCCTTACAACCACATCCCTGTATCACCGTATCACCGCATAACCGTATAACTGTAGTACTTTATTCGTACTTTTGTCGGTATGGAAACAAACAGGCAAAAAAAGATAGCAGGCGTATTGCAGAAGGACCTTGCCGAAATCCTGCAGCGGGTGGCAGCTGATGCCGGACTAACCGGAACGCTGATCTCTGTGACCAAGGTAAATGTGACCTCCGACCTCTCGATCGGGAAGGTCTATATCAGCATCTTTCCCCATGACAAGGCGAAAGAACTGCTGAAGGAATTACGGGAGATCGCACCCAAGATCAAGCACGACCTTTCACAACGCACAAAGAATCAATTGCGGCGGGTACCCGAACTGCAATTCTATATCGACGACTCATTGGAGTATATCGATCGCATCGAAAGCTCTCTGAAGGGGAAAGAAAACCCGATAGACGACCCTGATCTTTTGGAAAAACGAAAGAAATCCTGACCTGTCTGCCTTGAACCCGGCCCTGTACATAGCTAAACGATACCTGATCTCTAAAAGCAGTAAGAATGCGGTGAACATCATCAATATGGTCACCTTTCTGGTAATCGTTATAGGTGCAGCCGCCCTTTTTATCGTGCTCTCAGCTTTTGCCGGACTCAAAACGTTTAGTCTTTCTTTTTCAAATACCTTTGATCCGGATCTTAAGGCCATAACAGCAACCGGCAAATATTTTACTCTGGAAAAGGAGGAGATCGCTTCGCTGGACAGTCTGAAGAGTATTGCTCACTACGCTACAGAGATCGAGGAACGCATTTTCCTCACCCATAAACAACGAAACCATGTGGCCTGGATCAAGGCTGTGGATACGAATTATACCCGGGTTATTCCTGTTCAAAACATTCTGTACTTCGGTTCCTGGATCGATAAGGACCCTTACCAGGTGGTGGGCGGTATCGGGATTGCCAATATGCTGGGGTTAGCCGTGAATGATTACCGGAGTCCGATGAAGATTCTGGCTCCCAAACCGGGAGAGGGAGGCATTACCAGCCAGAAAAAGCCATACAATCAGTTGCCTGTAACCCTTTCAGGGGTATATGCCATCAACGAGGAAATGGACCGGAAATATGTCTTCGCACGTCTTGATATCGTGCAACCGCTGCTGGAAAAGGATCAGAACCAGATCACCGGAATCAACTTTAAAATGTCTCCCGGCGCCTCTGAAGAAAGCGCAATCGCTGATATTGAATCGATTCTTGGAGACAAGGTGACGGTAAAGAACAGGGCGCAACTGAACGAGGCGCTTTATAAAATGCTCAATACCGAAAACCTGGCTATCTATCTCATCTTTACCCTGGTGCTTATCATTGCGCTGTTTAACGTGGTCGGTGCCATTATCATGATGATACTTGACAAGCAAGGCAACCTCAAAACATTGTTCAGCATCGGAATGCCTATCAAAAAGCTACGACGAATCTTCTTCCTGCAAGGAGTACTGGTAACTGCATCCGGGGGACTCATCGGCATCACCCTTGCTTCGCTCCTGGTCTGGAGCCAGATCGCCTTTCAGTGGATCAAACTAACCCCTTCCCTGCCCTATCCGGTGGAATTCACTATTCCCAACCTGCTGATCGTTTTTGCCACCATCCTGGTGCTCGGGGTAATCGCATCAAAAATCGCGTCAAGCCGCATTAGCAAACGACTGATCGAATTTAATTAACATCATTGTAAGCTTGTATGCCGGTAGGCATTGTAAGCCACTATTGGCTGATGAATCGAACTGTTTGAACTTTATTTCAATATCCTAAAATAGAAATTGGAGCTTCGCCTTGACAGATTGCTTCGCCTCGAAATACCGAGGCTCGCAAAGACGTCTTCGCGAGAAGGCCTATGAAACCCGCCGAAGCGATCTGCCAAAACCTAATCAGCAAATACTCTGAAGGTACCTGGCGTTTCTCTCTGAAAGATTGCTTCACTACGTTCGCAAAGACGTTTTTTATTAAATTGAAGTTATGTATGCCTATAGCTATGTTTATTTCATGACCAATAAAAACAACTCCGTTTTATATGTGGGGGTTACCAGCAATCTTAAAAAACGAGTCTATCAGCACAAAACAAAAGCTTACAAAGGATTCACCAGTAAGTATAATTGTAATAAACTGGTATATTTTGAGGTCTTTAATGATATAAACCAAGCAATTGACAGGGAAAAGCAAATAAAGGCAGGCAGCAGAAAAAGAAAGGAATCACTGATCAATCAGGAAAATTCAGAATGGAATGATCTTTCCGAAGGTTGGATTTTTGATGTAACCTAAACGCCTTCGCGAGGAGGCTACTATTGGCTGACGAAGCGATCTGCCAAAACCTAATCAGCAAATACTCTGAAGGTACCTGGCGTTTCTCTCTGAAAGATTGCTTCACTACGTTCGCAAAGACGTTCAGCAGGAACTGATAGAAAATGAACATTATCAAGCAAACTGATAGTCGCCAAACTTCTCTTCCACCTCATCAAAGGCGGCGAATACATCGGCAGCATCATCGCTGGTGACCATTTTCATACGATAGTCCTTGAAGTGTGGAATACCCTTGAAGTAATTGGTATAATGTCTTCGGGTCTCAAAAACACCGAGCTTCTCTCCTTTCCAGTCAATGGCCATCTGCAGGTGTCTGCGGGCAGCTTCCACCCGTTCCTGCATGGTCGGAGGTGGCAGGTGCTCCCCGGTTTTCATATAATGTTTCACCTCATTGAAGAACCACGGATACCCGATACTTGCCCTTCCGATCATGGCGCCGTCGAGTCCAAATTCATCCCGCATCTTTACCGCCTTTTCAGGCGTATCCACATCTCCATTTCCAAAAACGGGGATATTCATGCGTGGGTTGTTCTTTACTTCTGCTATGGGTCCCCAATCGGCTTCTCCTTTGTACATCTGCACCCGGGTACGTCCGTGAATAGAGATCGCTTTGATCCCCACATCCTGCAGCCGCTCGGCTACCTCAACGATCTTGATGGAACTGCTGTCCCACCCCAGCCTGGTCTTCACCGTGACCGGCAAGTTGGTGCGCTTGACCATGGCCTCGGTAAGTTTTACCATAAGGGGAATGTCTCGGAGGATACCGGCTCCGGCATTTTTACAAACCACCTTTTTCACCGGACAACCAAAATTGATATCGATGATATCAGGGTTCGAACGCTCAACGATATCGATCGCCTGCAGCATGGAATCCATCTCGGCTCCGAAGATCTGAATCCCTACCGGACGCTCCTTTTCATAGATATCAAGTTTCTGCACGCTTTTAGCCGCATCACGTATCAATCCTTCTGAAGAAATGAACTCGGTATACACCACATCTGCTCCCTGTTCCTTACATAACTTCCTGAATGGCGGGTCACTCACATCTTCCATGGGTGCCAGCAATAAGGGAAATTCTCCTACCTCTATGTCTCCGATCTTTACCAACGTACTCTTATTAAGTGTTTTGCGGTGCAAAGATAGGATTTTTAGTGAGATGGTTATGCGGTTATACGGGGATGCAGGGATGCAGGGATGCAGTAAAAAGGTAATAAGGTGTTTTTTAAACTTTACTCATAACCCGTAGCTCGTAACTCGTAACCCGTAACCAAAAACTATCAATACCCCTCTCCTTCCAGTCTTTCCATCTCTGCGGGTTCGGTCGAGCGGTTGTTGTCAGACAACCTGAAGTTTCCGAAGTTTACCCGGAATCCGACAAAAACGGTTCGGGTCTCGGGCAAGGCGAGATATCCGTTATCCTGATTGAGATAACGCGAGTTCATAGGGACATTGTAAGAATTGAAAAGGTCGGTGATTCCCAGGGTAACCACGGCCCGTTCATTCCACAACTCCTTTCGGGCAGTCAGGTTGGTACGGAACTGACCGGAAAAGTCATACGATCCAACAATATAGTCTGACAGATATTCCAGTTCTGCATCTAAAGTGAGATTGGCTTCACTGCTCACGGTAAATGAATTGTATACCTGGGCAAAGAAACCGGTGGTCTCGTTGCTTTGGAGGCTATTACCACTTTCGATAGCTGTGAAGGTATTCTCCATATAGAACAGGCTCATGTAGCTTGAAACAAACCACCAGGGCGCGGCAAAGGTGTACTGGGTGAAATCAAGGCTGTACTGAAACTCTTCCTCCAGGTTAAAGACCGAATCATAGATCAGTCTGTTAGGGTTATCCTGGAACGACAGTAGTTGGAGTGCCCCGTCTACGTGCTGGTAATACAGGCTGAAGATATACTGGTCCTTATGGGTGTAGTCGAAAGAGATCTTGTTTTCTATCGCACGTGTCAGGTTCGGATTCCCCTCCTTGTACTGGTTATCGTTGATATAATAACGGTAGGGGTTCAAACGCTGATAACGCGGTCGCTCTATACTTCTGCCATAACTAAAGGCAAAGGAATGATCATCAGAGGGGGTATATTGCAGGGAAACAGTCGGAAAGAGTTCGGTATACGACTGGGTGTTGACCCTGCCCAAAACAATTGAATTAGCGGTCACTTCGGTATGTTCACCCCTTAATCCGGCACTCAGTGCCCAGTGATCCCAGTCACCTGCCAGGCTGGCATAGGCAGCATAGATCAGTTCATCATAATTAAAGCGGTCATCCTGGGTATTGGCAGGTACCGATGGCCCGTTGAAGTCAATTCCACTGCTGCTGTTGATGTTGGAATATTTCACCCCTGTCTCCCACTGTAATTTCGCGGCATTCAAGGAAAGATCAGCCTGGGTGGTGAAAATATTATTCTTTTGATTAGAGAGGGTATTAAAGCTTTCATTGTCCAATACGGCATCTTCCGCATCGAAAAAATCGGTGGCCAATGCCTGAAACTGTTCGTCGTCATAATAAACATACGAAGACACCATCTTGAGCGAATGCCCGCGGTCTCCGAAAGTGGTGCTGAACTCTGCCGTAGCAGTATAGGTATAATTGTCATTTTCCAATTCACCTCCGGTAATAAAATAAGACTGCAGTCCGTCCTGCAGATCGATAATATCAGTTCGTGCCATATTATCGAAGGTCTTGCCCGGTGACAAAACCGCGTTTCCGCTAAAGCTCAACACGCTGTTTTCTGAAAGATCGAAATCGATAATACTGTTGATATTATGCGCGTACGAGCGCGTAATGCGCTCAAAATCGGTATCCCATAATTCAACCGGTGAACTTCCGTCGAAAAAGTTAACGAAGCTTTCATCTCTTTTATATTCCTTTCTTGGATTATAGCTGTAGTTGACAAAGAAATTGGTACTTCCGCTTTTGTAATAATGCTGGGTTGCCAGCTGATATTTCGGAAACACCGCCGAAGTGAGTTGCGTATTCACACTTCCCTTATACCCGACCGAAATGGTCGAACCCGTTACGATATTCAGCACTACACCTCCCTCTGCATCATACTTTGGGGGAGGATTCAGAATAAGCTCGATCGATTCGACATTGGCACCTGAATATCCCTGAAGGAGGCCGCGCAGTTCGCCCTGGCTTAAAAAAACCCTCCGGTCGTTGATATAGATGGCCGGAACAGCGTTCTTAACTCGTATTTCATCATTGATCACCAATACCCCGGGGGTACGTTGAAGAATCTCATAGGTGGATAATTCTGAAAAGGTGGTGTTCGACACCTTGAAAACCAGGCGGTCTGCCTTCTTCTCAAGAACCGGTTTTCTTCCGTTCAGGGTAACATCCTGAAGGTCTTCCACCAAAGGATTCATGTTCAATACAATGTTCTGTACGTTACCATTGACCTCCAGCGGCATATAAAGGGGTTCAAAGCCGATGTAAGTGGAACGAATGAGATAGGCTCCGGGTGTTACAGATTCAAATAAAAAGGCTCCGGACTCATCGCTGGTGGTTCCTTTTACTACGGAAGAATCTGCCGGTTTTAACAAGAGCAGCGTATCGAAGCCAAGAGGTGTGTTCTCATCGGTGACCACTTTTCCCGATATATCAAATTCCTGGGAAAAGACCGTGTTGGCGCACAGAATAAGTCCCCAAAATAGGGTAGGTAAAGATCGAAGCATTTGGTGTTGGCTAGTGAAAATTTTGTTAAAAATAGACAATCCTTCCGAAAATAAAAGAACTCGGCTATTTTTTGATCTCCTGCCCTGCTTTTTATTGTTGGAAACCTGAGTGCAGGAAAGACCCAAGCGTATTAAAATAGCTTATATTTGCAAACTGAATCGATCTATATAGTTCGCAATGAAGAATATTCGAAATTTCTGTATCATCGCTCATATCGACCACGGGAAGAGTACCCTGGCCGACAGGCTCCTTGATTTCACCGGATCGGTGACCGACCGGGAAAAGCAGGATCAGCTGCTTGACAACATGGACCTGGAGAGAGAGCGGGGTATTACCATTAAAAGTCACGCCATTCAAATGGATTACACCTATGAGGGCGAGCAATATATACTGAATCTTATCGACACCCCCGGACACGTTGACTTTTCATATGAAGTGTCACGTTCGATCGCTGCCTGTGAGGGAGCCTTACTGGTGGTTGATGCCGCTCAGAGCATCCAGGCGCAGACGATCTCAAACCTGTACCTGGCTCTGGAAAATGACCTGGAGATCATACCCGTACTTAACAAGGTCGATCTGCCCAGCGCCAATCCTGAGGAGGTGACAGACGATATCGTTGACCTGCTGGGTTGTGATCCTTCTGATATTATCCCCGCCAGTGCTAAGACCGGGATCGGGATCAACGAGATACTGCAGGCAATCATCGAACGCATCCCGCCTCCGAAAGGTAATCCTGACGAGCCGCTGCAGGCACTTATATTTGACTCGGTATACAATCCCTTCAGGGGGGTGGAAACCTATTTCAGGGTCGTTAACGGGTCTATTTCGAAGAACCAGAAAATCAAATTCCTGGCTACCGGAAAGACCTACGAAGCCGATGAGGTTGGAACCCTGAAACTAAAGCAGTTTCCAAAACAAAGGGTCAATACCGGAGATGTGGGATACCTCATCACCGGAATTAAGGATGCCCGGGAGGTAAAGGTGGGTGATACCATTACAGACGCGGCCAACCCTACCCGAAACATGATCGCAGGTTTTGAGAACGTAAAACCGATGGTATTTGCAGGGATATATCCTGTAGATACAGAAGATTACGAAGAGTTGAGAGGTGCCATGGAAAAGCTGCAGCTGAACGATGCCTCGTTGGTATTCACCCCCGAGTCTTCAGCCGCCCTTGGTTTTGGCTTCAGATGCGGATTCCTGGGAATGCTGCACCTTGAAATCATACAGGAACGTCTGGAGCGGGAATTTGATATGACCGTGATCACCACCGTTCCTAACGTGAGTTATCATGCCTACACCAAAAAGGAACCAGATGAGACCCTTATTGTAAATAACCCAAGCGACCTGCCCGACCCGTCAAAAATGGACCGGGTGGAAGAGCCTTATATCAACGCGACTATTATTACCAAGGCCGATTATGTAGGTCCTGTTATGTCTCTCTGTATTGAAAAAAGAGGGATCATTAAAAATCAGACCTACCTGACTACCGAAAGGGTGGAGCTTACCTTTGACATGCCTTTGGCAGAGATCGTTTTCGATTTCTATGACCGTCTGAAAACGGTTTCCAGGGGATATGCTTCTTTCGATTATTCCCCTATAGGAATGCGGGAATCGAAGCTGGTAAAGGTCGATGTACTGATCAACGCAAACTCGGTAGACGCCCTGTCTGCCCTGATACACACTGATAACGCTTACGACATCGGTAAAAAGATGTGTGAAAAGCTGAAAGAACTCATTCCCAGACAACAATTCGACATCCCCATTCAGGCAGCTATCGGTGCGAAGATCATCGCAAGGGAAACCATCAAAGCCCTGAGAAAAGATGTGACCGCCAAATGTTATGGTGGCGATATTTCGCGAAAGAGAAAACTGCTTGAAAAGCAGAAGAAGGGTAAAAAACGTATGCGACAGGTAGGAAACGTTGAGATTCCTCAGCAGGCGTTTATGGCGGTATTGAAGCTAAACGACTAAAATCAAAAAAGCCCTCTGAATCAGAGGGCTTTTATCTTTATTAATATTCAATTATTCATTTCTTTGGGCAGTCAGACCTTCTTTCCCGTGTCCGGCGCAAAAACGATTCACAACCTCATCGAAATCCTGTCCTTTCAGATCGAGGGTTTCAGATTTCCCTTCAGTTATGATTCGAACAGTTCCATCTCCGTTATCACAGATCGAAACCGGCTGATTCTCGAATTCACACGTCTTGCAGTCTTCATTTTTACCTTCCCGGGCACAGGAAAATATCAACAGGCCTAAACCTGCCAGCATCAGTTGTCGTTTCATGATTAAGATTAGAAATAGTAACCCACAAATATAACAGGGAATCTTTAATTTCAACTACCTGAATACCAGTAATTAAGTTAAAATGCTGATTATTTTGTTAAAAAGCCTCTGTTTCATGACACCACATGATCCCGTTCGATCTTTCCGGTGGTTTGCCTTTTAAAATGTAAACTCGAATTCGCCGCTGCAAAAGGCTTCCGAAACAAGCTCGAAAGACTGCCCCTGCAGATCAACAGACTCACTTTCTCCTGCTATGGTCACCAACATGGTGCCGTCACCATTATCGCAGAGTTCAATATCCATTCCGCCAAAATTACAGCTCTTACATTGCAGTTCATCATCGTCTGAAGTACATGAAACGGCCAAAGCGATAGCCATAAAGGCAGTAAACAGTTTTTTCATGTGTTTAGGGTTTAAGGTTGCAACAAAGCTAATCTGCTAACCCTTTGTTTGAAAGAAAAAACTTAAAAATTAACCGTGATTTAAAGATGTTCACTTCAGACCTTGCGAACAAGTCGGCTGCCTGAATCATTATTATAAATGATTTGAAAGGTCATTCCTTCTCCTGATTCAGGTAGGTAATAATACGCCTCCAGAACCAACTGGTTCTCCTCAGACTTAAGCATATTTACATAAACATCTCTCAGCACAGCCTTTTGATCAGCGGCATGCTTTTGCAGTTCAGGCTGTAGAATGGCGCTTAATTTTTGCGAAATTCCCAGAAGACGGTCCTGGTGATAAACCGTAATATCAGCGTCGAATTGTCGATACCACACCCTTTGCAGGCTTTTATCGTATTTGCGATAAATATGGAGTATCAGTTCGTCTGTACTATAAACATTTTTCCTGAGTCTGAACCCGTTTGTGAGGATGGTGTCTGACTTCTCATCTACCGTTCCCCAGGGCTCGATACTTTTAAAGTCAATGCCTGATATTTCAGCATCTGCCCTGGGGTCAGAGCTGATAAAACCGGTGTTGAGTCGTGTCTCGGGAGTAGTGAAGTACAGCACGGCCAACAGGCACACGAACAGGTATAAAACGCGGTATTTCACGCTTCTTTTTTTACTTTATTGTCTTCTTCTTTGCGGGTTTGCCTGTTACCGTTCTGACCATTGTTCCCTTCTTTTGGAGACTTTATAAGATCAATCGGTTTACCCAGGTAAACGAGCTTGTATTCTTCACCTATCTCGGTTTCTTCACCGTAAGTTGCAATGATGTGTAATTCACCCTCTTTATCTTTAATAAAGATCGGGATAGCATCACTCTGCTCGTTCAGGCTGGCGATCTCTTCAAGGAAATGCTCTTTAGACTCGAGCGTGATCTCATTGATCTTCGGGTAGTCCCTGGCTACCTCACTCAGGTTGATATAGTCATCTTTCTTTGAAAAGAGCAGTTCGGTAGGCGTACTGTCGAGATCTTTCATCTCTTCCGGGGTAATTAACCGGAAGGCGCCATTCTCTCCCAACTGATCCCTGAAACGCTCTATGGCATGTTTGTTCACCTCTTCACTGGCAGTCAGCGCCATGAGGTATCCGATATCACTGAATTCAATATTGTTGGTCAGGTCGTCTGAAAAGATATTGGCTTCTTCTGCATCGAGATCCATCGCCTTAGCCTTTTCAATATTCTCCTTGTTGCTGTCGATAAGCACTACATGTCTTCCGTTCTTTTGCAGGTATTTGGCGATCAGCCTTGATACGTTTGAGGCCCCTACGATAAGTATTCCGGTTGATTCCTCCAGAAACACCCCTGAGATCTTTGCAAAGAGTCGGGCCGTTGCGGCATTCAGTAATACTGTGCCTAAAACCACCATGAATACCAGCGGGGTGATATATTCAGCGCCCGGTTGTCCTTCCTGAGCCAGTCTTGAACCAAAAAGGGAGGCGATACCTGCCGCCACAATACCTCTTGGGCCAACCCAACTGATAAAGGCTTTTTCGTTGAACTTCAATCCGGATTTCCACGAACTGAGAAAAACTCCAACAGGCCTGATGATAAAAACCACACATCCTAAAAGTATCAGGGTGTTCCAGTTATATATCAGGTAGAGATCTTCCATATCTATATTGGCTGCCAGGAGAATAAAGAGTATAGAGATCAGCAATACACTGAGCGATTCCTTAAAATACAGCAGCTCCTTGATATTGGGAAGATCAATATTACCCAGTACCATTCCCATCACCACTACTGAAAGAAGTCCTGATTCATGGGCGAATTGTTCTGACAAGACATACACTCCCAATACTGCCGACAAAGTGAAAACGTTCATCAGAAAGTGCGGAATGGCGTTTTTCTTGATCAGGAAGTAGAGTCCGTAGGCAAAGGTGAAGCCAATGGAAAAACCGATCACCACGGTTTTACCAAATTCGATAAGGGCCTGTTGCGTATATTCTTCTCCTTGTCCGATGCTGATAAATTCAAACATCAAAACCGCTGCCACAGCTCCGATGGGGTCAATTAGTATCCCCTCCCATTTCAAAATGGCAGAAAGGTCTTTTTTTAAGGGTATGTTTCTTAGTATGGGTGTGATGACCGTTGGGCCTGTCACAATAATCAGGGCAGCAAAAAGAAAGGCAATTGGCCAGTCAAGATCGAATAAAAAATGAGAGGCCACTCCCCCGCCGATAAACGTAATGAATACCCCGATAGTGATCAGTTTTATGATAACCGGGCCAACATTAAGCACCTCGTTACGTTTAAGGGTCAGTCCTCCTTCAAACAGGATCACACTAATAGCCAGTGATACAAAATGATAGAGGAACTCTCCGGGAAATAATCCATGGTCTGTTGATTCCTGCCAGACCGGTTCGAGTAGTTTATTACCGTTTTCGGTGTAAAGCGAAGAGATGGGTCCGACTGCCAAACCGATAAGTATCAACGGGAGAATCGCAGGCAGCTTAAATCTCCACGCGACCCATTGGGCAAAAATTCCTAGTATGACAATTCCTGCTAACTCTAACATATACTTGCTGGTTGAAACGCTAAATATAGCCTCATAAAAATATAAAAATGTTAAAAAACACCTAATAAAGATGCGGTTTATTCATAGTTGTGTACCGCTTTTCTTATTTTGCAAGGCAACTAAAATCAGGCATTTTAATGCGATTATACCCAATTGAAACCGGAAACTTCAAACTCGACGGCGGCGCCATGTTCGGCGTGGTACCCAAGTCGATATGGAACCGGACCAACCCTGCAGATTCGAACAACATGATCGATATGGCGGCACGTGCACTGCTCGTAGAAGACGGTGACCGACTGATCCTGATCGATAACGGACTGGGGGACAAACAATCAGAGAAATTTTTCAGTTATTATTATTTGTGGGGCGACCACAGTCTTGACCGCTCCTTGCAAAAGCACGGGTTTCACCGCGACGATATCACCGATGTATTTCTCACCCACCTGCACTTTGACCATTGCGGGGGAAGTATCAGGCGCAACGCCACCACAGGCACTTATGAACCCGCCTTTAAAAATGCCCGATTCTGGAGCAATAAAGATCACTGGGACTGGGCCAGCCATCCAAATGCCCGTGAAAAGGCATCATTTTTGAAGGAGAATATCCTGCCTATACAGGAAAGCGGACAATTGAACTTTCTGCCACTGCCGGAAGAAGGAGCCCTTTTGAAAGACACCGAACTCGGTTTCGATCTGCTTTTTGTAGACGGACATACCGATAAGCAAATGCTTCCGGTGTTTGATTACCAGGGGAAAAAACTGGTTTTTACAGCCGATCTTATTCCCACTGCTGGTCATATCCCTGTTCCTTATGTAATGGGTTATGATACCAGGCCGCTGTTAACCATGAAAGAGAAGGAAAGCTTCCTGAAACAGGCAGCGGAAGAGGAGATTATTTTATTTTTTGAACATGATGCCCATAACGAACTGGCTACCGTGAAAATGACCGAAAAAGGACCACGGTTAGATCAGATTCATAAATTTAACGACGTATTTAAACATTAGAAGAACATGATAAAGAACAAAATGCTGGTCTCGTCGCTGGTAGCGATGGGACTTTTATATGGCTGCGGCAGCAGCTATGAAGCCATCAACCTCAACCCGGTGAACTCGGGTGATAGCTTCACCACCAGAAAAACCGAGCTTTCAGATGACGAATTAAAGACCTGGTCGCATGCAGACCTGGTTACCGATACCATACCCGGCATGAGTGTGATGCGTGCTTACCGTGAGATCCTTCAGAATCGCGAAGGTGAAAAGGTGATCGTGGGAGTTGTCGATTCAGGGGTTGATATCTACCACGAAGACCTGAAAGATGTTATCTGGACCAATGAAGATGAAGTTCCCGATAACGGGAAAGATGACGACAACAACGGCTATGTCGATGATGTGCACGGTTGGAACTTCCTGGGAGAAGCCAGTGATGAAAACCTGGAGCTGGTTCGAATCATTAAAAAAGGTGACGATGGTTCAGAAGATTATCGCCGTGCCAAAGCTGAGTATGACGAAAAATACCAGGAAGCCAAGGAGGGACTAATGCGCTATGAGCAATTGCTGCAGATCGTAAACCAGTTTGCTCCGGCCATCGGAGAATCAATAGGAAAAGAGAACTTTACCCAGGAAGACCTGGCGGCTTACAATCCGCAGGAGGAAGAAATGAAACAGATCAAGGGCATGTTCTCTGGACTTTTGAACAATGCCGACGATGTGGAAGACCTGAAGGAGAAACTGGAAGGGGGAATTGAATATTTCGGCGATCAGCTCGAATATAACCTCAATAAGGATTTTGACGGAAGGGTAGTAGTAGGAGATGATCCTGACGACATTACAGATACCGGTTACGGCGACAACAATGTAGTGGGAGATGTGGAGCATGCCCGTCACGGAACGCATGTGGCAGGTATCATCGCTGCAACCCGCGGAAATGATCTCGGTTTGGACGGAGTGGCCCAGAATGTGGAGATTATGGCAGTAAGAGCCGTTCCTAACGGTGACGAATATGATAAAGATATCGCTTTGGGTATTCGTTATGCCGTAGATAATGGTGCAAAGGTGATCAACACCAGTTTCGGAAAGTATTACTCTCCGCATAAGGAGTGGGTTTGGGATGCCATCAAATATGCCGAATCTAAAGACGTACTTATCGTGAATGCAGCCGGAAATGAAGGACTGTTGCTCGATGAGACCAACGTATACCCCAACGATGCTGAGAACAATTCAGAGGAAGTGGCCGATAATTTCCTCACGGTCGGAGCTCTTCATTATGCGTATGGCCCTGAAATGATCGCCGGATTCTCGAATTACGGAAAGATCAATGTTGATGTATTTGCTCCGGGTACCAAGATCTGGTCTACCACCCCTGAGAACGAATATGAATACCTGCAGGGAACCTCTATGGCTGCGCCTGCCGTTGCCGGAGTGGCAGCTATCATAAGATCGCTGTACCCTAAACTTTCTGCCTCTCAGGTCAAGCATATTATCATGCAGTCAGGTATCAGCGTCGAAGGTGATGTTATTGTAGACGGAGATCCTTCGAACAGACAACCATTCACCGACATTTCAAGTTCGGGTAAGATGGTGAACCTGTATAATGCCATCCTCCTGGCCAACAAAGTAGCTCGAAAAGAAGTTCAACTTTAATCACAGATACAACAAAGCCCGAAGTATGAACTTTGGGCTTTTTTTATGCTAAACATTCAAATATGAAATTACCGATGATCAAAAACCTGTTTTTTCTACTAGCCGCACTACCATTGTTTGCGGTACAACCACCGGAATCAACCTATTGGCAGCAAAAGGTGGACTACACCATGGAGGTCGATATGAATGTCGATGATTATACCTATACAGGCGTTCAGGAATTGAAATATACCAACAATTCTCCCGACACCCTTCGGCAGGTGTTTTACCACCTGTATTTCAACGCCTTTCAGCCCGGGAGCGAGATGGACGTGCGCAGCCGTACCATCGCAGATCCCGATGAGCGGGTAGGTGCCCGAATCGCCGATCTGAAAGAAAATGAGATCGGATACCTGAAGGTGAAGTCTTTAAAGCAGAACGGGACAGCCATCGAACACGAAACGGTAGGTACCGTTTTAGAGGTGGCCCTTGACAAGCCGATCTTACCCGGAGAAACGGTTACTTTCGATATGGAATTCGAAGGACAGGTACCGGTTCAGATACGCCGCAGCGGAAGAAACAACGAAGAAGGAGTCGCTCTTTCTATGACCCAGTGGTACCCAAAGCTGGCCGAGTATGATTTCGAGGGGTGGCATGCTCACCCGTATATAGGTCGTGAATTCCAGGGGGTATGGGGTGATTTCGATGTGAAGATCACCATCGATAAAGATTACACCATCGGAGGAACAGGATACCTTCAAAACCCTGATGAAATAGGGCACGGCTATACCGAAAAAGATGTGAAAGTGAAGGGTAAGACCCTCACCTGGCATTTCTTCGCTCCCATGGTTCACGATTTTGCCTGGGGTGCCGATCCTGATTACATTCATGATACCCTGCAGGTCGAGAACGGACCCATGCTTCATTTCTTTTATAAAGACAACGATGAGATCAAAGAGAACTGGAAAAAGCTTCAGCCAAAAGCTGCAGAAATGATGCAGTTCTTTAACCGTAACATCGGACCATACCCCTGGGATCAATATTCGATCATTCAGGGCGGTGACGGCGGTATGGAATATGCCATGTGTACCCTGATTACCGGGGAGCGACCCTTTGGAAGCCTTGCCGGAGTGACCGCACACGAAATGGCCCATGCATGGTTTCAGCATTTACTGGCCACTAACGAATCTAAACACGAATGGATGGATGAAGGATTTACCTCGTTTATCTCAAGTCTTTGCATGAACCAGGTGATGGACCGCAATGAAGCCAATCCGTTCGAATCAAGTTACAGGGGGTATGTTTCCCTTGCCAATTCAGGTATGGAACAACCGATGACCACCCAGGCTGATCGTTATCAATTTAACCGTGCCTATGGAATTTCAGCCTATAGCAAAGGTTCTGTATTTCTTTCGCAGTTAGGCTATATCATCGGACAGGATAAACTGATGGAGACTATCAGGAGATACTACGATGAATTCAAGTTCAAACACCCTACACCAAATGATTTCAAAAGAGTGGCTGAAAAAGTATCAGGGATGCAGCTCGACTGGTATCTCACCGATTGGACCAAAACAACGGCCCGTATCGATTATGCCATTCAGCAGGTGGAAGACACTGAAGAGGGTACACAGGTGGTCATGGAGCGCATTGGCCTTATGCCGATGCCTATCGATGTGATGGTGTTCTTCAACGATGGCAGCAAGGCCTATTATTATGCACCCCTCCGCATGCAGAGAGGGGAGAAGGCCAACCCTTTCGAAGGAATCGACAGAACGGTTCTGAAAGACTGGCCATGGGCTTTCCCGACCTACGAATTCGAAATCGACAGACCTTTAAGCGACATACAGGCTATCGTGATCGATCCGTCAGGATTGATGGCCGACGTAAATCGCGAAAATAACATCTGGCAGGCTGCCGGAGAATAATAATACAGTAAAGATCTTTTAAAAACCTCTGCCTTTGCAGGGGTTTTTTTAATTTTACCCCTCTGTAACGCACTATGAGATATACCTTTCCCAGGATTGAAAAACTAAAAAGCAGGAAGCTGATTGCCTCAGTATTCACAGAAGGCTCTTCTCATGCCAAATATCCCATACGCCTGGTGTGGCTGGAAACGGAACTTCCGGAAGCTGTAGTATTACAGGCTGCTTTCAGTGTACCCAAGCGACATTTTAAAAAAGCGGTAGACCGGAATCGTATCAAACGTCTCATGCGGGAAGCGTATCGCCTTCAGAAACCTCAGATCGAAAAGGATCTGAAAAAACAATATGCCCTGGTATTTATCTATACCGGAAAAGGTCTGCCCGATTACGCCGCAGTCGAAAAATCCATGAAAAACCTGTTATACAGGCTCGCCGGAGAGAATGACGATTAATCTGGCTTTTGAAAGACCAGCTTTTTATAGTAACAACTACCCTTATTTATCTATAGCTATTAACCGGAAATCTTCCCACAGGCCATCGTTTCCGTCAAGCTCCCCTTAAAATCGACTGGTAAACAAGATATCCCCCCTCAGTCTGGCATTGCCAGACAGCTCCCCTCATAATCGACTGGCAAACAAGATATCCCCCCTCAGTCCAGCAATGCTGGCCAGCTCCCCCCAGAGGGAGGAGCAGAAGGGATTTTTAAATGAAAAACGTTGTCCTTCCCCCAGTAGGGGAAGGTGGTTTTGCAAAGCAAAACCGGATGGGGGTGTTATAATTCTTAGATAAACAGATTAATAATTGGCAGATCATTCGCCCTTTTCAGGACTCGGGATGACCTAACTTCTAATTGAGTTTCCGGGAAACTATACCCTTCACTCTTAGCCCTTAGCCCTTAACTCCTAACCCATAACCCGTAACTCCATAACCCGTAACTCCATAACCCCATACCCACATACCCATGTACCCATGTACCCATTCAAACCTCCGTTAAATAGTTAGGCAATTGTTGTAATTTTAAGTATTATTAGAAATCAATGCACGTCAGGACATTTAATTACAGAACGTTATGAAAAGAAAAGTCTTCATCCCCCTTATAGCTGTTGCCTTATTGTTGCTGGGCAGCGGATACAAAAACGATTATTTCGAGATCGCCAAACAGGTCGAGATCTTCACCACCATGTTCAAAGAACTGAACATGAATTATGTGGATGAAACCAACCCGGCAGAACTGATGGATACCGCTATCAAAAACATGCTCGATGAACTGGATCCCTACACCACGTTTATGAACGAACAGGATGTGGAAAGCTTCAAGATCAGTACCGCAGGTGAATATTCGGGCATAGGAGCTGTTGTAAGGAGCTTTGATGATAAGTTGCTGGTGGTTGAGCCCTATCAGGGATATCCTGCCGATAAAGCAGGCCTGAAGGCCGGAGATGAGATCGTGAAGATCGGCGATATAGAAATAGCCGATTTTAAAGATGATGCCACCGAACTGCTCAAAGGTTCAGCCCGTTCTGAAGTGGCCATTACCTACCGCAGACAGGGGGAGGTAAAGTCTACCACCCTGAACAGGGAAGAGATCGAAATCGATGCGGTTCCCTATTTCAATATGCTCGATCCCGAGACTGGTTATATCGTGCTTTCCAGGTTTAATTCAAAAGCTTCAGAACAAACCGAAGCCGCCCTTGTGGAACTTAAAGAAAAAGGAGCCAAACGCATTATCCTCGATCTCAGAGATAATCCCGGTGGCCTGCTGGGCGAAGCGATCAACATCTGTAATCTCTTCGTGCCCAAAGGGGAACTGATCGTAAGTACCCGTTCAAAGGTGAAAAAATTCAACCAGGAATACGAAACCCGTAAAAAACCGGTTGATACAGAAATACCGCTGGCCATCCTGATCAACGGCCGAAGTGCCTCTGCCAGTGAGATCGTGAGCGGAGCTCTTCAGGATCTTGACCGGGCGGTGATCATTGGAGGAAGAAGCTTCGGAAAGGGATTGGTGCAACGCCCTGTAAAACTTACCTATGGTACGCAACTCAAAGTAACCATCTCGAGATATTATACCCCCAGCGGACGCTGCATTCAATCGCTTGACTACTGGAATCGCGATGAGAATGGCAATGCCGTGGCTAAACGCTCATTTAATGAGTTTACCACCCGAAACGGACGCAAGGTATATGACGGGGGAGGAGTAGAGCCTGATATCAGCATACAGTCTCTTAAAAACAACGATCTGACAGACGCCCTGATCGAGAACCAGGTAATTTTCAATTTTGCCACTGACTATTATTATGAGCATCCCGCTCCTGAACTGAGCCAGTTCGAATTCACCCCCGCTGATTATAAAGACTTTGTCTCTTACGTCAGAGATCTCGGACTGGAATATCAAACAGCACTCGAAAAGGAACTGGAAAAATTGGAAGAAGAGAACAAGATCGGTGAGCTGGGAGAGGTTGTAAGCAGTAAATACCGGGAACTCACCGCTGCTATAGATGCGAGTAAATTTGAAGCTCTGAGCACCTATCAGGCAAACATTCAGAAGAATATTGAAGATGAACTGATCAAACGATACTTCTACCGCAAAGGCCTGTATGATCATTACCTGAAGCATGATGCCGCCATACTGGAGGCGGGCAATGTCTTGGGGAATACTTCAAAATATAATGAGATCCTGAATTAAAAACAGGTCTCATCCGTAATATGAAAGCCGCAGTGAGATGCGGCTTTTTTTTGGATAACTAAAAAGAGAAAGAAACTTTTTTATCATATTTAACTTACAAAAAGTAGAATGATATAGCTTAATGAAAAAACCGGAAGCCTTTAAACTATGCCTGACCATGGCAGGGGCCGTATCTGCCGGCGCTTACACGGCTGGAGTAGTCGATTACCTGCTGGAAGTCCTGCGAAGCTGGGAAGAAATGAAAAATATGCAGTCAGAGGCTACCGAAGATCAGGGGACTGATATACCGAATCACCGGGTACAAATCGATGTGATCAGCGGGGCATCGGCAGGAGGGATTACTGCTTCATTAATGTTATTACGATCTTATCTCTCAGACAACGAACAACTCATTAAAAATACCTGGCTTAACCTGTCTGATTCTGATACCGATACCCTGCAACAGCTACTCGATACGGGTGATCTCTCAGAAAAAGGTCTCCCAAATTCCCTGCTTAACAGTTGTCCCATAGAAAATCTTGCAGAGAGTGTCTTTAAACCCCGTGCTCTTCAGACAGCTGCTCCCTACATCAGTTCTGATATCGATGTGATCCTTACAACAACCAACCTCAGAGGACTGAACTTCAAGGTAGATTTTCAGGGTCCTGCCAACCCGACTGCGGCGCATATCATCACCCATCATGGTGGATTTTTCAGGTACCGTGTGACTACCGATTCCTCAGAAAGAGGGCTTCCTTCAGATAAAAACAAATTATGGTATACCCTGGATCTCAGCTATGCTGAAGACCTCCAAAACCTAAAGGAGGCTACCCTGAGCACCGCAGCCTTTCCCGTTGGTTTAAGGTCGAGAAAAATGCAGGTACCCCGCACCTATATCGAACGTCTTCCTGATCACCTCTTTAAGAGCGGTGACGGTATCTCGCTGAAATTAGACGAAAAAGAAGATCCCTACCGGTTTACTTCTATTGATGGCGGACTCATAAATAATGAACCCTACGGAATAGGATTAAAGACGCTTAAGGAAAAGCATCCTGATATCGAAAAGAACGACACCTATGCCGTTATCATGATCGATCCCTTTCCGCAGAAGGAAGAGGCCACAGAACCCCTCAAAAACAGTCATATTTTTGCAGTGGCAAAAGCCATGTTCAAAACGCTGAGAAACCAGGTAATGTTCAACCAGGAAGGTATACTGGAGGCGCTGAAGTTAAAAGACCGCACCCGCTTTCTGATCGCACCGGCCGGAGAAAACAAGCAAGAAGAAAATCCGCTGGCTTCTGCACCTCTCAACGGCTTTGCAGGCTTTATAGACCGGTCTTTCAGAAAGCACGATTATGAGCTGGGTAGAAAAAACTGCCAGGATTTTCTGAGATATCATTTAGTTATCCCGCTGAAAGATTGCGAAAAACGACTGGGCTTTCATCCATCAGAGGCCATGATCGATCGGTTTGCCGTAGGTATCCCTAAAGGTGACAGAAACAATCTCTATTTTCCGGTCATACCCGATGTTATGGTTAAAACGGCATTTACCGGGAAAGCTTATTCAGAAAAATATGGAGAACATGCAAATCTGAAATATCCCGAATTTCCGCAATTCAATGCCCAACTCTTCCTCAGAAAATATAGGCGACCAATTAAAAAAAGAGTGCTGTACCTGGTACATCGAAGCACAAACAATTGGGCCCTGACAGCCCTGTATTATATTTTCTTTCAAAGAAAAACCCTAAGAAGACTCATGCATATCATATCTGAATCGACAGGCAAAAAGCAAGAGGAAACCGATAATTAAAAGGTAGCTAAAGGATTATCTGTTAGTGGGTTATCAACCTGAAGCAAAACGAAAAAAGGTACTTAAAAAAACATCGCTCAGGCTAACTTTAACATCTATTAACTTATTGATTTATTGACCTTTACGTTAATTTTTCGTATCATTAAGGTTATGATAGCAATAGATAAAGAAAATTACCAGGAATTCTTAAGCCAGTCTGTTCATTATCTTGAAAACAGGGGCTTCAAGAATATCAAAGCAGACCTCGACGGATATGAAACTCCGAAATCATTTGTAAAGAAGGGAAGTGATATCACCATCACCCCTGATATCGTAGCAGAAAAAATGGGAATCAAACATTATTTTGATCTGAGCCTGAAATCGGAAAAACCGAATCTTCTCAAATCAAAATGGATGTTTTTGGATACGCTGAGCAAAATGAAATCTTCCCGTTTTAAGATCATCACCACCAAAGGACATTATAAGTTCACGAATTCCATGCTGGATGATCTTAACATGGATAAAAACATGATCAAGATCAATTAGTAACCATCCTGATGTGGGGAATACCATCTTCCAGGTAGGATTCCCCGATCTGACTGAATCCGTGAGATTCGTAAAATTTTTGCAGATAGGTCTGAGCCGAAATTTCAATAACCGCATCAGGGAATGATGATAAAATAGCCTCTTTGGAGGCTTTTATTATGGCATGACCCCATTTTTCCTTGCGACGGTCTTCACGCACCAAAACGCGTCCGATACTGGGATTTTTAAAATAATCGCCCGGTTTGAAAATGCGGGTATAGGCGATGAGTTCCTTTCCGTCTTTTAGCAAAAGGTGCCAGGCCTTCTGATCTTTTCCGTCTATATCCTGGTAGATGCAATCCTGCTCTACCACAAAGATCGCGCTGCGAAGTTGAAGTAACTGGTATAGCTCATCGAGAGTGAGCTCATTGAATTCCTTTAGTTCAGTTGTCATAATCAGTCCTGTACAATAAAATCTTTAGGGTCTTCCTTTTTATATTCCGGTTGAATATTCACGTGATTGATACCGAACTCATCGTGCAGCACCTGTTCGATCTCTTCCAGAACCCGGTTAAACTGGCTCAGAGTCACATCTTCCTTAAAATCCAGGTGAGCTTCCAGATGAATTTCATCATCATTGAGGCACCAGACATGTATGTGATGTAATTTATTCACCCGCGGAATACGGTGAACCCTTCTGACGATCTTTTTAATGTCGACATGCTGGGGTGTAAAGAGCATCAGCATGCGCGTCGATTCTTTGAGCAGGTCAAAACCTACATAGATCAGGTATAGCGAGATCAGAAGCGTGAGTAGCGAATCAACCCAGTATACCTTGTAAAAGTACATAAGCAAACCGCCGATCAATACCGCCACGCTGGCCATCATATCGGTCAACAAATGGAGATAGGCCGAACGCATATTGAGGTTTTTATCAGCATCTGATTTTAAGATCAAAACACTTACCCCGTTGGCCACGATTCCCAATATGGAAAGTACAATAACGAGGCTCGAACCGATGGTCTCAGGTTCTATAAAACGCTTGATAGCCTCAACTCCCAGAATTATGGCAATCACAATCAGGGTAGAAGCGTTCACGAAAGCGGCAATGATCTCAGCCCTTTTAAAACCGAAAGTACGGTGTGTTGATGCCTTTTTACCCGATAACCTGTTAGCTATATAACTGATCACCAGGGAAACCACATCAGTAAAATTGTGCAGGGCATCTGAAAGCAATGCCAGACTCCCTGATAAAATACCACCCACAACCTGTGCTACCGTAATGATAATATTCAGAATTATCGATATAAACAGGTTTTTACCCTTTACACCTTCACGATGAGTATGAGCATGGGTGTGCGCCATATTAGCAACCCATTGGAATTTTATCTACCCTTCTTTCATGCCGTCCTCCTTCAAATGAGGTTTCAAGAAAGGTCTTAACCATATCAACAGCTTGTTCGGGAGCAGTAAAGCGGGCAGGAATACAAAGTATATTGGCATTGTTGTGGCTTCTGGCCAGTTCAACAATCTCCCTGGTCCAGCAAAGTGCAGCCCTGACCTTCTGATGTTTGTTGGCAGACATGGCAACACCGTTTCCGCTTCCGCAGATAAGTATGCCCAGCTCTGCTGTGCCATCGTTTACTTCGGTGGCAACAGGATGAACAAAATCAGGATAATCCACACTATCGGTTGAATCGGTTCCGTAGTTCTGTACCTCTATACCGCTTTCCTTAAGATATTCAATGACCTTAAATTTATATGCCGTTCCGGCATGATCGTTACCAATTGCAATTTTCATATCGTATAATTTAACGTATGACAAAGGTAGTAAATACATGAAATCAAGTAATACACACCCCTGTTAATTACAAACAGCTAAATACCTGATTTACATTATCTTAATTAATGTTAAGTTTTGTTAATAATCTCTTAAATAATTTAGGGTAAAAAATTTGCTTGTCTCACCTGAACTCGCATACTCAAAAATTATCCCGATAAAACAAGAAATTATTTTGAAAAGAAATAAACAGAATTCAGGGTTATTAACATCGGTTTTTAACCACTGTTCATCTTCTGTTTTTTAAAAGTTAACCATCTTATATTCTTATTAACCATTGTTAATAACCCTAACACTATGATTGAATATCAAAGAAATAGCTATTGAATAAACTGTTAATTACCATTTGACGGAATAAAAATTTCTGAATAACAACGAAACCTGATGAAAGTTATACCCCTTATTAACACCCTATCATAGACATCAATAAATTTTAAATTTTTAAAAAGAAAAAAATAGATAATAGTATAGATGTTGACAACTAAACGATTCTGAGATGAGAATCCGGATTATTGAGGTTATTGATTACTTCTGTGACATAGGCTGCGTAGTCTGCGTGTACTTTCAGTCTGATACCACCCAGGGCGTTGGAATAAAAGGGGGAGATACCGATCATGGTTTCGTTTTCAAAAACGAACGGGATGTTTTCTTCCTCGAGTATGTTTTTAAGTACCAGGTATTCGTGCGGATAGGTATAGGTCGCTACGACCACAAAATTCTTCAACGTCTTCTCCCTTTAAGTTACCAGACTAAAATACGTAATTTTGTACTAAGAGTATTTTAATTCTTTATTAACTTGCTCTTTATCAGGTGATTTACAGGGATTCTCTTTTTGTACCGTTTTTGGTTCGTCCAGATAACGGTCGATGTAGTGAGCGAATGCCATGATTCCCGTGATAAAGATCACGGCAAAGAGGATTATTATTTTTCGTAGTCCTTTCATTTTTAAAGCCATTCACACTATAATAGACGGGAGAATTGGCTAAATGTTACAATTATTTTAGAATTTTTTTAACGTTATAGTTCTTCTGTCTTGATTTCTTATATGATTACGTACTTTGCAGCTATAAATCAACCATATGTCTAAACAAAAAAAAAGAGCCGATAAACATAAGAAGAACGAGATCACCAAAGGAATATTTACTGTTCTGGAAAGTGACCGTGAAAAGGCTTTTAATTATAAACAAATCGCTTCCCGGATGGGAATTGATGATACCGCAGGTCGTAACTTACTCATAAAACGACTGAAGGAGCTTACCAAGAAAGATCGTATTAAGGAAACAGACAGGGGAAAATACCAGGCGATACCCAGCCAGAATTATTATGAGGGGAAGGTCGATATGACCGGTAGGAACAATGCCTACGTGGTTTGTGATGAGCTGGAAAAAGATGTATTCGTTCCAACATCATTGCTTAATAAGGCTTTGCACGGTGACCTGGTAGAGGTATATGTGTTTCCCAGGCAGCGAAAAGGCAAGAAACTGGAAGGAGAAATCACCCGCATAATCGAGCGTAAAAAGACCGTATTCGTCGGAGTGGTGCAGATGCAGAAGAATTTCGCCTTTGTGCTTCCTTCTGATCATCGTATGTATACCGATATTTTTGTTCCGAAGGGAAAGATCAACAATGCCGAACATGGCGATAAGGTCATCGTGGAAATACAGGACTGGCCCGATAACGCTGATTCTCCGTACGGGGTAATCAAGGAAGTTCTTGGGAAACCCGGGGAACACGATACCGAAATGCATGCGATCCTGGCCGAATATGGCTTACCCTACGAATTCCCGGCAGATGTGGAACATTATGCCAATAAGATCGATACGCGTATCACCCCGGAAGAGATTGCCAAAAGAAGGGATATGAGAGATGTTCCCACCTTCACTATAGATCCTAAAGATGCCAAGGATTTTGATGATGCCTTGTCTTTCAGAACTTTTGAAGATGGTACTTATGAAGTCGGTATACATATTGCCGACGTTTCATATTATCTGCAGCCGGGTACCATACTCGACGATGAAGCCTATGAAAGGGCTACCTCTGTGTATCTTGTAGACCGGGTGGTACCCATGCTTCCTGAAGTGCTGTCGAACATGGCATGTTCCTTAAGGCCGGAAGAAGAAAAATATACCTTTTCTGCCATCTTCAGACTCAATGATCAGGCGCAGGTAGTCGATTCCTGGTTCGGTCGAACCGTGATCTATTCAGATTTCCGTATGGCCTATGAGGAAGCTCAGGAGGTGATTGAGACCCGGGGGAATGAAATACCGGCTGAGATCAGTATTACAGGTGAAAGGAGAGAGGTACCGCAACATATTTCGGGCGCTGTTCTGAAACTGAATGAGCTCGCCCAGATTCTCAGAAGAAAAAGAATGAATGCGGGTGCCATTTCTTTTGATAAAGTAGAGGTGAAGTTCACTCTTAACAGTGAGAACGATCCTACCGGGGTATACTTTAAATCCAGTAAAGAAGCTAATAAGCTTATCGAAGAATTCATGCTGCTTGCCAACAGAAAAGTGGCTGAGTTCATTGGAAAACAAAAGAAAACCTTCGTTTACAGAATACATGACGAACCTGATGAGGAGAAATTAATACTGCTGAACGGCGTTATAAAGAAATTTGGGTACAGTATTAATCTTAAGAATAAAAAGACCATTACAAGCTCTATAAACAGCTTACTGGAAGAAGTGGAGGGTAAGAAAGAACAAAACCTGGTAGATACCCTTACCATCAGGAGTATGAGTAAAGCTGTTTATTCTACCGATAATATCGGTCATTACGGACTGGCATTTGACTACTATACGCATTTTACCTCACCCATTAGGCGATACCCTGACGTAATGGTGCATCGCTTATTACAACATTATCTCGAAGGAGGTAAAACGGTTAGTGAAGAGCAGTATGAAGAAAAATGTAAACATTCTTCGAATATGGAAAGCCTCGCCACTAATGCTGAAAGAGATTCGGTCAAGTATATGCAGATCAAATTCATGGAAGATCATAAAGATGAAGAGTTCATCGGTGTGATTTCAGGGGTTACTGAATGGGGAATTTATGTAGAGATCGTTGAAAACAAGTGCGAGGGAATGGTACGTATCAGAGATATCAAAGATGATTATTATGTATTCGACGAATCACAATATGCTTTGGTCGGACAAGTAACTAACAATATGTACCAGCTGGGTGATGAGGTTATTGTACAGGTTAAGAATACCGACCTGATCAAACGACATCTCGATTTTAGTCTTATCGGAAAGAAGGAAAATTCATAAATGAAAACATCGGTTCCTATTTTTTGCACTCTTTTAATGATTCTTTCCATGAACTGTGTTTCTGCTCAGGAAGAACGTATAAAAGCTTTAGAACCCTTTACTGAGATCAAGGTTTTTGACGGGATATCTGTCAATCTTATTCCCTCAGATACAAACAAAGTGATCATCAGAGGTAAGGATTCAGAGAAGGTGGTGATCAATCAAAGCAGGGAAATGCTTAAGATTCGTATGAATATGGATTACTTTTTCAAGGAAAGCGAAAATGTAGTAGAAGTGTTTCATTCAAAACCACTGGATCTGATTGATGCAAATGATAATGCCTATATAAGCAGTTCTCATATTATCGAACAGGTTGATCTTGAGGTACGTTCACAGGAAGGAAGCGAGATCGATCTGAAGATAGACGTAGACAGACTCGAAGTTCGTTCGGTAAGCGGGGGTAAGGTGCTGCTTAAAGGCAAGGCTACCACTCAGGATATATCTATCAATACCGGTGGGGAATATAAAGGGAGAGAGGTAGTAAGCGATCAGATCGTGATCAGTGTGAGTGCAGGGGGTGTAGCACATGTACAGGCTGAAGACTTTATCGATGCAAAGATAAAAGCGGGCGGTACGGTGCATATTTATGGGGAACCAAAGGTGGTTGAGGAACAGCGTTTTCTGGGTGGAAATGTCATCATGCATCAGTAAGTCTTCTGAATTGTGAAGATTGAAGGGCCTTATTTCTTTGCTTTTCCTATTTTTGGGGAAAAGCGGACCCTTTTATGCTAGAAGATATACTTACCGCCATTCCTTTGGGAATCTTGTTATCATTTACGGTGGGTCCCGTATTTTTTGTACTTCTGGAAACCAGTGCTATAAAAGGTTTCAGAGCCGGCTTAAGTTTCGATCTCGGTGTGGTGCTTGGTGATATCATCTTCATTCTTATCGCTTATTTTAGTACCAACCGACTTCTGGAGCGCATCAAAGACGATCCCTCTCTGTTTATTTTTGGTGGAATGCTGCTTACGGTTTATGGGATTGTATCCTGGTTAAAAAGCAAATCAAAGTACCGTAGTATCACTGAAGAAGCGATAGAGGAGGAGGTCGTAAAAACCGATTACAAGCGGCTCTTTTTTAAAGGTTTTTTTCTGAATTTCATCAACATTGGTGTATTGGGCTTCTGGTTGGGAATCATTATAATATTCGGTCCAAAACTGGAAATGGATGAGCGCCGTATATTTGTGTTTGTAAGTACTATTTTGATCACATATATTGTAGTAGATTGCCTAAAAATATTACTAGCCAAACAACTTAAGAACCGTTTAACACCCTATAGAATTTTCAGAGTAAAACGGGTAATCAGTGTTATTCTGGTGGTTTTTGGTGTCGCCTTGATGGTTCAGGGAATCTTTCCCAAGGAAAAAAAGAGAATACAGAACGTAATTGAAGATATTAGAAATTAAACACCTATGAATTATATTTTTGAAATTCTCATCCTGTTTTTTGTACTGATCACATTCTTACAAAGCGGTATTGATAAGCTCACAGATTGGCGGGGTAATCTGGGGTGGTTAAAACAACATTTTTCGAATACTATTCTGAAGAATGGAGTGCCCCTGGCATTGGCGGTTTTAGTTGTATTGGAACTGGCCACAGGTATACTTGCAGTAGCAGGAATATATGCATTACTGGCAGAAGGAGATAAAAGTTGGGCGATCTACAGTCTTATCTTATCGGCTGTTACCTTGTTATTTTTGCTTTTTGGGCAGAGACTGGCAAAGGATTATCCGGGAGCACAGACTATAGTGGTCTATTTTATTCCGGTTGTCTTTGCTTTGTATTTTTTGTTATAACTAGAGAAGGGTGTGTAACATCCCGTTTAAAATACATCGCCAAAGAAAATTAAATATGGAACGGCTTTGATCTCTTTCCTGTTTAATACTAACTTCTTTTGCAGATGACTTGTTATTAGTGATAAAAAGATTGGCTAGTCCTGTAAGAAATTTTCTATTTGATTTCTGATCTTGTTTTTTTAGTTCTACGCGGAAGTCTGAATAATCCATTTTAAAGTTACCTGTGGCCCTTTCATCGTTTCCCTCTATGGTAAAGTACATATCTTTTATAAAACCAAAAGTGCGAACATTCTGTGATGGATATACAAATGGATTGAGATCGTCTGCATTTAATTGGGTCACAGATCCCGTCATATGGAATTCTCCATTGGTCCGGTCCATGTATATTTTCATAGTAGTATTTATCGGTGTATTACCCGATAGAAACAGATTGGCTTTTACCATTACAGGTTGCTTTGTATGATTATTAATGGGAGCGAAGAAAATGTTTGACTTATCAAGCGTTAATTTCCCCTTACTTCCTTCTATAGCGGTTTGTTCCAAATAGGTAATGCTAGCATTAGAAACGATTGTAGTGTCTATTTGGAGGCGATTATCCAGAGTGGTTAGAGTTTTAGTAAGGATTGGCTTGTACTTATTCAGATGAGGTATCCTTTTATTTTTATAAATGATCGCTATAGGATTGGAAATGTTAAGCTCCTCTGTTTTCACATTCTGTTTCAGAAGTTCTCTGAATTCAAGTTCTTTGAACATGATTTTGTCAACTGAAACGTTGATCCAATCAGTTTCATAATCTATCATGGATTGGAATTTATCTTGATCGAAAATGTTGTAATATTTAAGTTTTTCGATGCTTAAATCGCGACCATCAAACCGGCATTTTTGTATCTGTAAGTTATGAAATGGATCCAGATGGATATCAATGTTGGTTAGAGTACTTGTTGTGGATTTAAAACTGGGAATTTTATCTGAAAGAAGATCATGTTTTAAATCATGAATACGCAGTGATTTCAATGCCAGGCTACCTCTTAGACTGTCTTGAATAAATAGCTTTACATTTCCATTTTCAATATTAAACAGTTCTATAGAGATCATTTGAAGTTTTGGTGATTCGATTTGTGACGATGAGTCTTGTAAAGTGGAGTCGATTATTCTATATAGCGAAATATCAGGAGACTGTATAGAAACGGTTTTTATGTCTAACTGGGTGATGTCCTGTAGAGCGTCTGGTGAAATGTTTTGTATAACCAGTTCAGGAACTGTTATGTTGACCGAGTCTGTGTTATTTATTTTTTGCTGAATTTGGAGAGTTTGAATCTCTAGGTTTCTGCGTAATAAATTGAATTTAAGATCCTTGAAATCAATCTTAGTACTGATTTCATTTTGATTCAGGAGGCTTTCTCCTATTGTTTTTTCGATGCTTCTTTCGAGATAGATATATAATAAAATGACTATAACTATCAGTATACCAATGAAATAGTACCCATTTTTCATAGAGTTAAGATACAAAAAAAGGGCCTTAATAGCCCTTTTCTTTCTTATTGTAAACGCTTGTTTCGTTTAAATGCTATTTTTTGTATTCAGCATTCAATTTTGCTAAAATTTCATCGGTCAGATCTTTTTGATCTTCCCCATAAAGAACGCTTCCTGCTTCATTGGCTCCAAGTATATAAGTATAGCCGTTGTTCTTACCATAATCTTTGATATAACCACGTACCTTTTTTATCAGGGTATCGATCTCAGCCTGACTTTCTTGTGATAATTGTTGTTCCTGCATCTGAAGTTGTTGTCCGATCGACTGACGCTTTTGCATCAGTTCGTTATACTTCTGCTGGGCAGATTGTTGGGAGAGACGTTTAGCCTCGGTTTCGAATGCCTGGGCCTCTGCCTGGAATTCCCGGGCAATACTGTCGGCTCTTTTGTTAAGCTTTTCGATCTTGGTTTTGTATTTAGATTCCATATCGATCTTTTCCTGATACTCATTTATGAGTTTGGTGTTATCGACAAAACCGATTTTGTTTTGCTGACATGCAAAGCTGGTTGCAGCCACGCAAATTAGAAGGGCAATTTTTTTCATAATTACTGATTTGCTTATAGGGTGTCAAAAATAGGAATTCTGTTATTAAGCCGGATAGCCGGACTTTTTTTTATTATCAAATGTTCTTATCTGTATCGTTATTATAATAGGTTTTAATAATTAAAACCCACTTATTTAAAAGCGATTTAAGCGCCTTTATGAATTTAGGAAGGTATTTCCCTAGCTTAACCTGTTAAAGTGCGGGAAATGTATTATAAAGGCTTATTTACCCTTTTTCAGTATATAAATGAGGGATGAATATTCGCCTGTTTGCATTGCTGACATATTGGATCGAATTCCTGTTCGTATTGCATCGAATAATGGATTTTTGTTTCCCTTATATTTTTCAGACAGAAGGCTGACGTAGAATGCATCGAAAATCATAGGTAAGATTTGTACTACACTTAAAGAGGTACTCTCAAATAAGTTTGTGATAGATGATTTATCGAAGTGCCAAAGGTGTCGGGGAACATCGAACCCAGCCCAAAGATCCTGATACTTTTGCGCATCGTAACTTTTATAATTAGGCAGGGCTAGTATAAGATTACCACCGGGGTTTATATGGTTTTCAAGAAAGGAGATTGTATCGTGCAAATCTGGTATATGTTCAAGCACATGCCACATGGTGATCACATCAAATTTTGAATCATGGAGGGTTGTACGGTCTTCATGGATATGTAGACCTTTCGTCTTTGCAATATGACGTGCCTTATCGTTGGGTTCAATACCTACGGTTTCATAATGTGTTTGTATTGCTTTTAAGAAATCTCCCGTCCCTGTTCCATAATCCAATACGGTGGATGCACTGGGATGAACTTTTTTGATGAGATTTCTTTTTCGCCCGAGCATATATTTTTTCACCTGCTGATAAATAATGTTGATCAGTCCCTCGTTATTATCGGTATGAGAAATATATTCGTCGCTCTGGTAATATCGTCCGAGTTGGTCGGTGGAAGGGCGGGGGAGGGTTTCTAAATATCCGAATTCCGGATTAGGGATCAGCTGGAATTTTTCACCGGTCACCAGGTGATCCTCACAAGTGTATTTGGCAAGTGGTTTACTCATGCCGCAAATATAAGTGAAGGAAATAAAAAAGGTGTTCCACGTGGAACACCTTTTTAGCAAGTATGATTTTTTAAATACTACCTACCCATGTATACGAGCATAACACTAATGTCGCTCGGCGATACCCCACTAATTCGCGATGCTTGTGAAAGGGTAGCGGGTTGTATATCTTTTAATTTCTCCTTTGCCTCAAAAGAAAGGGATTTTAATTTATCATAATTGAAGTTTTTAGGAATGCTAATTTCCTCCAGCCTGTTGAGTTTATCTGCATTGTTTTTTTCCTTTTCGATATACCCGGCATATTTAACCTGGATCTCTGTTTGGTCTAAAACTTCCTGATCCAAATTGTTTTTCTGGATGTATTTTTCCACTTCAGGAATTTGTCGCATTAATGGCATGGTCATTTTCGGGCGGGCGAAGATCTTGAACATTTTATCTTTTTGCGACATCGGAGAAGAATGGATCTCATCTAAAATAGGATTGATGATTTCCGGTTCTACACTGGTGTTTTTAAAGAATGACACAAATGAATGTGCAGCCTGTTGTTTTTCTTCCATCCTTCTTAATCGGGTTTCAGATGCCAAACCAATTTCATAGGCCTTCGGTGTTAATCGAAGATCGGCATTATCTTGTCTCAATAAAGTTCGGTATTCTGCCCTTGACGTAAACATGCGATATGGTTCTTCTGTTCCTTTGGTGATCAAATCATCAATGAGTACGCCGATATAAGCTTCATTCCTTTTTAAAATAAAGGCATCTTTTTCCTGTACCTGTAAAGCGGCATTTATACCTGCCATCAGGCCCTGGGATGCTGCTTCTTCATAACCGGTGGTTCCGTTTATCTGACCTGCGAAATACAGTCCTTTTACCAATTTTGTTTCAAGGGTATGATTTAATTGGGTCGGAGGGAAGTAGTCGTATTCGATGGCGTACCCGGGACGAAAGAATTTTACATTTTCGAATCCGGCAACAGAACGAAGAGCTTTGAATTGTACGTCTTCAGGCAGGGAGGTGGAAAAGCCGTTGACATATACTTCTACGGTATCCCAACCTTCCGGCTCAACGAAGAGCTGATGACGGTCTTTGTCGGCAAAGCGATTGATCTTATCTTCAATTGACGGACAATATCTGGGGCCAATACTCTGAATTCTGCCATTGAACATGGGAGATCTGTCAAAACCTTCTTTAAGAAGCTCATGTACCTGAGGACTGGTATAGGTCATGTGACAACTTCTTTGATGGGCTAGCGGTTTGGTCGCATCTGAAAAAGAGAATTTTTCGGGTTGCTCGTCTCCCGGCTGTTCGGTCATTTTAGAATAATCGAGGGAACGTCCGTCAACTCGGGGAGGCGTTCCTGTTTTCATTCGGCCTGCGGTAAAACCTAAATCAATTAATTGTTCGGTGATTCCCGTTGCGGCTCTTTCTCCTGCTCTTCCTCCTCCGAATTGTTTTTCACCAATATGGATGAGTCCGTTCAAAAAGGTTCCGTTGGTAAGAACAACAGTTTTTGAGCGAATGGGAATTCCCAGGGAGGTTGTCACTCCTTTTACTTCGTCGCCTTCGATCAGTAACCCGCTTACCATTTCCTGGTAGAAATCAAGATTTGGAGTTCTCTCGAGCATTAAGCGCCATTCTTCCGCAAAACGCATCCGATCACTTTGAGCACGTGGAGACCACATGGCAGGACCTTTTGATTTGTTAAGCATTTTGAATTGAATAGCGGTTCTGTCGGTTACTATTCCTGAATAGCCACCCATAGCATCGATCTCCCTTACAATTTGTCCTTTTGCAATTCCGCCCATAGCGGGATTGCATGACATCTGGGCTATGTTTTGAAGATTCATGGTTACCAAGAGGGTTTTGGCACCCATATTGGCTGCAGCCGCAGCTGCTTCAGATCCTGCATGGCCGGCGCCAACAACAATCAGGTCGTATTCTTTTTCAAACATGGTAATCGTATTTTAGTGTTCCACGTGAAACAAGTCCAGCTTTTCGTTTTCCTTGTTCCTCATGATTTCTTTTTCTTTTTCAGTTTTATCGGGATAACCACAATAGTGTAAAATACCATGTGCCATTACCCGACGCAATTCTTCCTCGAAAGTAGTATTAAAAATTCTGGCGTTTTCTGCTACCCGTTCTACAGAAATAAAAATATCACCGCTAACCAGTTTTCCTTCTGTATAATCAAAACTGATGATATCGGTAAGCGTGTCGTGATTTAAGAATTTCAGATTGATCTCATGCAGGTAGTTATCATCGCAAAATATGTAGTTGATCTCACCGGTAGAATGAGATTCGCTGCGAATGATCTGGTCTACCCAGCTCTGATATAGATGAGGATTGTTTAATTCAAAATCGGTTTCGTAATTAAAGGCGACCATTGTTTTCAAAATACTCCTGTACTTTACGTTTGTAAATTTGCCGCAAAGGTAATATTTGTCTATTTAAAATTTCTGTCTCCTTTAAATATTCTTGTAAATCAGGTGTTTGCTTTTGCAATTGATTTTGAAATTCTTTGAGATTGGTCTCGCTTTCGCGTTCATTTTTTTGTCCTTGCTGTTGTGAAGCCTGTTCCAGTTTGATCAGTTGGTGTTCCAGCTGCAACATGCGTTTTTGATTTTCAGGATCAAATCCCTTATCCAATAAGTTATTTTCCAGATTCTCCATTTGCTGGAGTAGTTGCCTGGCTCTGGCACGTTCTCCTTCCCCTTGCAGGTTTTTTAATTGTTCTTCCAGGGCCTGACGAATTTGTTGTTGCTGCTTAAAGATTTCATACAATTCTTCAGATTCCAACTCGCCATTATCCTGTTTGTCCTTTTTTTCGTTTTGGCCTTTCTCTTCGCCTTGCTGCTGTTCACCCTCTTTTTGCTGGCCCTCATTTTTCATGCCCTCCTGCATCTGCTTGTTTAATTGCTGTTGGGAAATGATGATGTCTGGTAACTGTTTTCCACCTCCGCTTCCGGAACCGGAAAGCTGGTTTTGCATATTATCTAAAATCTCACTTAAGAAATCAGCCAGATTGTTGGCTGCCGTTAAGGTGTATTGCTGGTGGGATAATCCCTGGTAAAATTGATTTTCACTGAAACGCTCCAGGGTTTTATCAATATTATAATATACGTTCGTGATGTTCTCATTGATCACTTCAGATAATTCCGGTCTGCGTAATGATAAGGTGAAAAGACTGTCGTCGACATGAGAAAAGAGGTTCTTTAAATCATTCTGGGCTTTTAACTCTTTGGCGAAATTCGGATTGCTGTTGTCCAGAGCCCCCAAACGCTCCATAAGATTTTCCTGTTCAAAGGAAAAGTAAACGAGATTATCCAGAATCTGCCGTAGCATACGGGTGTCTTCCTGTAACATTTGCGCTCCTGACATGCTCATGGATTGTTGCATTTTTTGTGCTAATTTTCTTAATTTTTCTGAAGCCTTTTTCTGATTATCTTGTGCATTGTTTTGAGCCTTCTTTTGTTCTTCCGAATCGGGTGTTTCTTCCATTTTTTCCAGTGATTCAGTAGCCTTATCCTGGTCTGATTCAATTTGTTCTTCCAATTGTTCATCGCGTCCGATCTCCATTGGGTCTTTCAGTGCTTCATTGGCTTTTGTAAGGGAATCGAGTTCCTTTTGCAGGTTGTTGAATTCATCAGACAATTCCTTTTGAGAATCGGGTGCGGTTTGTTCCGAATCTTCGCTTAATTTTTGTTGTTTGTTCGCAAGGCTGTCCAGGCGCCGGCTGAGCTGATCGGTTTTTTGCGCCACGTAATAGCGTTTGGTGAGCTCCAACAACTGTTTAAGGTTTCTTTCCTGGTTAGCTTGTTGTTTTGCCATTTCTTCCAGGCGTTTATTGAGTTCTTCATTGACTAATTTTTCACCGATCTTTTGCATTTCTTCCAGCAATCGTTCATTCTCAGCGATGCGTTTCTCCTGCCTTTCCAGTCTTTCCTTTAATAACTCCTTAAACTCATTTTCATCTTCGGTTTCACTATTGAGATTTTCCTTCAGCTCTTCGTTGAAGCGTTTCATTTGATTCTGCTGTAGCTGTTGTCGTTGCAAAAAATTCTCCAGTTTTTTCTGATCACTGAAATTCAGGTTGTTTTTCTGCCTGGTGATCTTTGAGATGTCTTTCAGGTCTTCCTGTTGCTTTTCAAGATCCCTGATGGTCTTGGACATGTCTTTAATGCTGTTTTGCTGTTGCTGCAGTTGGTTATTGCGTTCTTCCTCCCGGCTGAGAGAACGAAAACTGAATATCTGAGATGAAGTGCTTTTCCGCCCGTTTACCGCATCATTATCTGATACCCGAAAATAGAATTCATAGGCACTTCCTTTTTCTATGGGTAAATTGCCGGGGAATATATAGGCAATCCGGTCGAAAGTTCCTTGAGATACGGGGATGCTAACCGATTTGTAGTCACTATCAGCCCCGCTTTTCCGGTAAAGCAATTGTAAACGGCTAATCCCGTAATCATCAGAAACCTCGCCGGTGAGTATCAGGTTTTCTTCCGAAGAACCTTTTTCTGATTTACTGATACTTATTTCGGGTCTTTGATCAGGAATCACCCGTATCTGGTACTGCAGACGCTCATGATCTGTCAGGAATTCATTGCTTAGTGAAATATCGTAAGTGAGATTCTTCAGGATGCGCAGATCGAATAAAAACACATCTTGTTTTCTGTCGAAGTAAGAAGTGGAATCGTCGGTCGTAAAAGCGATCTCCCCGGTATTATTTGCAGAGAGTTCCCACTGTAGATCTGTACCCTGGGGTACGGTCAGGTTGCCGGTTCCTTGTATTACCTCATCTTTTTTTCCTGTGTAAGCAGGATAATCAGCTTTGAGAACAAAGGCCGCCAATGATGGGACCGGGGTTACTTTTAAGGTGCGCTCTGAACTTTTCACATCGTTAGATTTGATATGAAAACTTATATCTGACAAGGGATTCACGAATTTGTGAACAAATCTTCCGGTGCCGGTTCGTTTTAAATAATACTGATCGTTATTTATATGAATGGTGGCTTCTTCCGGAATCACTTTTCCGGTTATACCGATCTCCAGTAAAAAGGGTTGGTTTTGTAAAACTTCAAGGCTATCGTTTAAAATTTCAATCTGAAATGGTGCTGGCGGGGCATAAGCTGTTTTGTGATCAGTGACCCGTTTATAACTATCGCTCAACACCGAAATATTCCCACTGATGTAGATTATAATTATTATACCAAAAGGTATTATTAAGTATTTAAGCAAGGGAAGATTTTTCCGGTAATCAATGGCCCGTTTGAAGGGTAAGGGTGATAACTCACCTGCTTTTTGGTCAATGCTGGCGAGCAGTAATTCTGAACGCTGATCATTTTTAGATAATTGCAAAAGGTTAGTGAGTTTGTCGTCGATCTCATTGAAATGAGAGCCGATCATATTGGCCGCTTGTATATAGCTGAGACCATGCCGCATTTTAAACAACGACATTAGTGGTCTGATGATAAACCGGTATAACAGGAACCCTTCTACCGCGATGAATATCCAGAACCAAAGGGCACGGCCATCTGCACTTAACCAAAGCAAATGCTCCATAAACAGGGTAAACAGGAAATATAAGAGTCCGATACTAAGAAAAAGAATAGCCCCCTTCAGCAGTTCGTTGAAGTAGTACTTTTTCAGGAACCCTTCCAGTTTTTCAATGATCTTTTCGAAATTCTTCATACCCTTTTCTTTTGGCTGACTGCATAATATAGCATCTTTTACCCTTAACTCCCTAAATTACAATTTTCTTTAAGTCTTAAAATTGGTAAATTTGATAAGCTTGTGTTAAAAATACCGGGATGATCAATGATCTTAAATATCTGATGGCCTACACAATACCGCTCTCTGCGATCGCCGGGATCAGTCTGTTGGGTTGGTTCGCTTTTCTGACCCCGTTTTATGTGTTTATGCTGCTTCCTGTTCTTGAAATTCTGTTACCTCGGGATAACCACAACCTTGATAAGGAAGAGCGCAATCGAAAAGAACGCAATAAAATTTTTGACTGGCTTTTATATCTGAACCTCCCACTTGTTTACGGTTTGATCGTTTATTCGCTAATTGTGCTAACCACCCGGGATTTAACGTTTTTTGAAATGGCAGGGGTTATTTTTTCAACCGGAATTGTAATCGGAGCCAACGGGATTAATGTAGGACATGAACTGGGTCACAGAAAAAAGCTTTCTGAACGTATAATGGGAAAAATACAATTGCTGCCTGCTTTATACATGCACTTTTATGTCGAGCATAATTTTGGTCATCACCTGCATGCTGCAACCCCTGAAGATCCGGCAACGGCAAGATTGAACCAGTCGGTGTATTCCTTCTGGATCACCTCTGTATGCAGACAATATTCAAATGCCTGGCGCATACAAAGCAAGCTGTTAAGAAGCAGCGGAAAGGGATTTTTTTCACTCTCCAATGACATGCTGTGGTTTTCCTTATTTCAGGCGCTTTACCTGGGTCTTGTCTTTTATTTCTTCGGGGCTAATGGATTGCTCTATGCATTGGCATTCGCCGCAGTGGGCATTTTGCTGCTTGAGACCATCAACTATATCGAGCATTACGGTTTATTACGCTTAAAAACCGAATCTGGAAGATATGAGCGGGTGAGAGAGATTCATTCATGGAATTCAAATCATGTGATCGGGCGAATCGTGTTGTACGAGTTGACCAGGCACAGCGATCACCATTACCGCGCTTCAAAGAAATATCAGTTACTGGATTGTCACGATGAAAGCCCTCAGATGCCTTATGGATACCCCACCAGTATGGTCCTGTCTCTTTTCCCGCCCTTATGGTTCAGGGTGATGAACAAAAGAATACCCCAAACCATGAGAATGGCAGCCTGATCAGGTTTTAACGATTACTCCAGAAGGCCTATCTTTGCTACAAAATTTGTCGCATGAGTACACCTGTCAGAGTTCGTTTTGCCCCCAGTCCCACGGGACCACTTCACATAGGGGGAGTTAGAACCGCTTTATTCAATTATCTGTTTGCCAAAGGAAAGAACGGCAAATTCATCTTGCGCATCGAAGACACCGACCAGAACCGGTATGTCGAAGGTGCCGAAGATTATATTATTGAATCCCTCAATTGGTGCGGAATCACTATCGATGAGGGCCCGAGGGAAGGAGGAGATAAGGGTCCTTACCGGCAAAGTGAACGAAAGGAGATTTACCGGAAGTATGCGGAAATGCTGGTCGAAAAGGGACACGCCTATTATGCTTTCGATACCGCAGAAGAACTGGACACCCGCAGGCAGGAAGCGGAAAGCCTTGGAAATACGTTCATTTACAACTGGTATAACCGCGATCATTTAAACAATTCCCTTGGAATGGATCAGGAGACGCTGAAGGGCAAACTGGAAAACAGCGATAATTATGTGATTCGCTTCAAGGCTCCGAAAGATGAGACCCTGGTTCTTAAAGACCGGATTCGTGGAGAGATTACCATCGATACCAATATCCTAGATGATAAGGTGCTCTTCAAAAGTGACGGTATGCCTACCTATCACCTTGCCAATATTGTAGATGATCACCTAATGGAGATCTCTCACGTGATCAGGGGGGAAGAGTGGCTTCCATCGCTGGCACTGCATGTTTTATTATACAGATCTTTCGGATGGCAGGCCCCTGAATTTGCGCACTTGCCTCTTATTCTTAAACCCGCAGGGAAAGGAAAGCTTAGCAAACGCGATGGCGATAAATTAGGATTTCCGGTATTTCCCCTGGAGTGGAAAGATCCGAAAGACGGGACTGTATCTGCAGGATACCGCGAAGAGGGCTATTTCCCGGAGGCTGTAGTAAACTTCCTGGCCCTTCTGGGTTGGAATCCGGGTGACGAGCGAGAGATATTTGGAATGGAGGAACTTTGCGATGTTTTCACCCTGGAGAAAGTGAATAAGTCAGGCGCCCGTTTTGATCCGGATAAGATCAAATGGTTCAATCACCATTATTTACAACAAGCTTCTGTATCTGAACTGGTCGATCGTTTTCAAAAAGTGCTGAAATCCAATCGCATTGAGGTTTCAGATGATTTCGCCGAAAAGGTTATTGTATTGATCAGGGAGCGCGCAGATTTTGTCGGGGATTTCCTGGAATTGGGTGGATTCTTTTTCGAAACACCCCAGACCTACGATGAAAAAGCAGCCCGCAAACAATGGAAAGAAGATACCAATAGGTATATAAATGAAATTGGTGATCTGCTTGCCGGCTTACCTGAGTTTTCATCTGAGATTTCAGAAAGTGTTGTAAAGCAGTGGATAACCGATAATGAACTGGGATTTGGCAAGGTGATGCCTCCGTTAAGGCTGGCACTGGTTGGCGAGATGAAAGGCCCTCATATTTTTGATATAATGGGCGTAATCGGTCAGGAAGAAACCGTAGCGCGTCTGAGGAGAGCCGTTGAGGTACTGGGGTAGTTACTAAATCACAATTCAGATAAATTATAATGCCGGCCGGTGGGCCGGCTTTTTTGTTTTTTAAAGATTAATCGTACCGTTAAAGGATTTTATTTAGGGATACTTCGTAAATTCAGAAATTATATCTAAATCTAATAGTCATGAATTTCTTTCTTATCCCCTGGCTTGCCCTGGGAGCCTTAGTGGTATTGTTCTCATTTTTTACGGTCAAACAACAAACAGCCGCCATCATTGAACGTTTCGGGAGGTTTCAGAGCATCCGGAATTCAGGTTTACAGCTTAAAATTCCTTTGGTCGACCGTGTTGTAGGGCGATTGAGTCTTAAGATTCAGCAACTTGACGTGATCATCGAAACAAAGACACTCGATGATGTGTTCGTAAAGCTGAAGGTTTCTGTACAGTATGTGGTGATCACCGATAAGGTTTATGAAGCTTTTTACAAACTGGAATATCCGCAAGATCAGATAACATCGTACGTATTCGATGTGGTCAGGGCAGAGGTACCTAAGATGAAACTTGATGACGTGTTCGTTAAAAAGGATGACATTGCTATTGCCGTAAAGGCCGAACTGCAGGATGCCATGCTTGATTACGGGTACGACATAATTAAGACCCTTGTAACCGACATTGACCCTGATGCGCAGGTAAAAGCAGCCATGAACCGTATTAACGCTTCTGAGCGGGAGAAAATTGCTGCCCAGTTTGAAGGGGATGCTGCCCGTATACTGATGGTTGAAAAAGCGAAGGCAGAAGCTGAAAGCAAACGTCTGCAAGGACAGGGGATTGCTGATCAGCGCAGGGAAATCGCGCGCGGACTGGAAGAATCTGTAGAAGTTCTGAATAAGGTGGGAATTAATTCTCAGGAAGCCTCTGCCCTTATCGTTGTAACCCAGCATTATGATACCTTACAGGCTATAGGTGAGGAGACCAATACCAACCTGATCTTACTGCCAAATTCACCCCAGGCCGGAAGCGATATGCTGAATAACATGGTAGCATCATTTACAGCGAGTAATCAGATAGGTGAAGCCATGAAGCGACAAAACGAGGGGAAAGATCAGAGTTAAATCTGTTCCTGAAAATATAAATAAAAAAGCGACCAACCGGTCGCTTTTTTTATCTGAAAAATTTATTGATCACCTTGATCGCCAGTAATCTTTTGGCGACATAACCGGCTGTATTGCCAATTACGGTCAGGAAGGAAAGATTTTCTTTTGTGCTCTCGTAGTTCAGTTTGATCTGTTCCTGAGCGATCTGCTTTTGCAATTTTAAAATCTGAAGATCGTTTTCCAATTCCTCGAAGGAAGTGTAGATTTTGTGTGGTGTTCTATCAGTCATCGAGAAAGTCTTTTGAAGCTTTTATAAGAATGGCCTTTTCGATCTGTTTGCGGAACAGGTAATAAACCAAAAGGGCGATGATCAGGTGAATAACGCCCACGATCACAAACGAAAGCGCCAAATTTTGAATACTGCTGTCAATGGCAAAGACCCCGGCTATGGAGAACATAAAAAAGGCCAGAAAGGCCAGTGCACCTACTGCAAGAATTTTGACAGTCGATGCAATGCCTTTGGTTACCTTTTTAAATAAGCTTAATCTGTAATATGCCAGGGAGGTTTCAAGATATTCTTTTGAACTCTCCTTTACATGGTGGACATTATCAGAAAGTTCTGATAAACTCATATGGAAATTTTAAGTGGTTGATAGGGTTGGCGGTTCGGGTAACTAGGAGGTTACCTTTGCTTTAGACTTCTGTAATTTCGCATTTTTAGCTTTTAATTCGGCTAATTTGCGTTCCAGGGTGTCTATTACATCATCTGCCTTGTAACTTGCACTTTCAATAGTGTGATCCAGCTTATCGTCGAAAGTCATTTTTGCAGAACTGGCCAGATGCTTTATTTCGTCTGTGGTTTGCTTTAAAGTCCTTTCCAGATCTTTTTGAGCTTTTTTAGCATTTTTACTGATCTTGCGCCGTGTTTCATCACCGCGATCCGGGGCATAAAGAATTCCCAGACCAGCTCCGATGGCTGCGCCTGTAAGTAATGCTAGAACGGTGTTTCCGGTATTATTTGACATGTTTATATAGGTTTTTTGGATTATATCATTAAATTAAAAAATTTACCCCAAAAAGCCTCAGATTCCGCACTAATTAGTTTATAATTAACATTTTATAAATAGAAAAAGCGCCACAAGGCGCTTTTAAAGGTTATAATTATACCGAAAGGTTTATTTAGTTTCTATTTTAGCCCAGCTGTCACGCAATCCTACGGTTCTGTTGAATACCAGGTGATCGGGTTTACTGTCAGGATCTACATTGTAATATCCCAGACGCTGAAACTGAAAGTGCTCTCCGGGTTTAGCCTCAATGAGACCGGGTTCTACAAAGGCTTCGGTAACCTGAAGCGATTCAGGATTCAGATAGTGCATAAAATCTTCCTCCTGCCTGTCGGGCTCGGCCTCTGTGAATAAACGGTCATAATTCCGCACTTCGGCTTTTTTAGCATGAGCGGCTGAAACCCAGTGCAGGGTACCTTTTACCTTACGCATACTTTCAGGTGTTCCGCTGCCGCTTTTGCTCAGGGGATCATAGGTACAGTGAACTTCGGTGATATTTCCTTCTTCGTCTTTGACCACGCTTTCTGCCTTGATGATATACCCGTTTTTTAACCGGACCTCTCCGCCCAGTTTCAACCTGAAGAACTTTCTGTTGGCTTCCTCCCGGAAATCGGCCTTTTCAATATATAATTCCCTGGAAAAAGGCAGCTTGCGATAGGTTTGTTCCTCTTCTTCGGGATTGTTTTCAGCTTCGACATATTCTGTCTCGCCTTCCGGATAGTTGGTTAGAACCAGTTTAAGAGGATCCAGAACTGCCATTACTCTCGGTGCCTTTTTATTCAGGTCTTCCCGCGCGCAGAATTCTAACAGAGAAACATCAATCAGATTTTCGCGTTTAGCGATTCCTATGGTGTCAGCGAAATTCCTGATCGATTCCGGGGTATACCCACGACGTCTGAGTCCGGAGATCGTAGGCATCCGCGGGTCATCCCAGCCGTTTACGACCCCTTCTTCCACCAGTCTCAGCAGCTTGCGCTTGCTTACCACGGTATGGCTGAGGTTTCTTCTTGCAAATTCGCGCTGTTTTGGTTTTACTTTTCCTTCCTCATAGATCTGTTCGACAAACCATTCGTATAATTCGCGGTGCATGGCGAATTCAAGGGTACAAAGTGAATGCGAAACCTGTTCGATATAATCGCTTTCACCATGCGTCCAGTCGTACATCGGATAAATACACCAATCGTTACCTGTACGATGATGTGCTTTATGCAAAATACGGTACATGACCGGATCCCGCATTAGCATATTCGAAGCCGTCATGTCGATCTTGGCTCGCAATACGTGTTCCCCCGCCTGAAATTCTCCGTTTTTCATGCGCTCGAAGAGATCCAGGTTCTCTTGTACCGATCGGTTTCTGAAGGGACTGTCTATACCTGGCTTGGTAGGGGTTCCTTTTTGTTCGGCGATTGCTTCAGAACTCTGGCTGTCAACATAGGCTTTATCAGCCTTGATGAGCATTACGGCCCAATCGTATAATTGCTGGAAATAATCAGAGGCATAACACTCTTTATCCCATTCAAAACCCAACCATGAGACGTCGTTTTTGATAGCATCTACATACTCTTTTTCTTCCTTGGCCGGGTTGGTGTCGTCAAAACGCAGGTTCACCGGTGCATTGTAACGCAGTCCGAGCCCGAAATTCAAACAGATCGAACTCGCGTGACCTATGTGCAGATACCCGTTCGGTTCAGGCGGGAACCGAAAGCGAAGATCGTCTCGGTCAAAGCCTGCCTTCAGATCATCTTCTATAATATGCTCTATAAAATTCAAAGATTTTACCTCTGTTGCCATGTGTACAATTTTAAACCACAAAATTAATGAAATTCATGATCACACAGCAGAACGGGTCAACGTATTTATGGCAGTAAAATCGGGAGTTTCTGTATCTGTAAGGGCGATTTGAAAAAACGAAACCTTACAAAGAAGAGGGTTGGCATATAAAATATGTGCTTTCACCACATTTATCAACCGTTGTTGAAAAATTCTGATAACTTTAGGATTGTAATTGCAAAAAGTGTTACTTTGTAATACCCCAATTTCATGACCAACTCAACCCAAATGTACAGATCAAAATCTGTAAGAACTAACCGGCTTGTGCTGCTTTCCCTTGCTATTACAGGGTTTGCCGTGGGTGCTTATGCTCAGGATCTTAAGCAACCCGTCCCCGGTTTTTCTTACGCCTGCGCTTCGGAGTCTTACAACACTTTTTCAGTTAATTTTCAGTGGGAACCCACCCAAAACGTCGCTTCAGATAATGAGTTTATATTGGAGCTTTCAGACGAAAACGGTGATTTTTCTGCTCCCACCACCCTGGCATCTGCAGGGAATAAAAATACGGTTTATAATTTTGACTTCAATTTTTCCTTTCCGCAAACTGTGGCAGGAGATAACTATAAAGTACGTGTCAGAAGTACCAATCCGGCTAAAACCAGCCCCTTAAGCGTATCTTTTTCAGCTTATTACAGAGGTGTGAATGAAGCCCTTATCGTCAATAACTACCAGGAAGCATCTGTTTGCGAATCATCCAGCATTACCTTGACAGTGGATAACTATCCTGACGAACAGGCCTATAACTGGTATAAAGACATGGTGCTGATCGAAGGTGAAAAGGGACCCTCAATAGAGGTTTCTGAAGGAGGTATCTATTTTGCCGAGATCGATTACGGAGATTATTGTTCGGTTTCAACCTCATCAAACCTGGTGGAGGTTTTTACCGAAGCTTCGCTCGGAGTGGAACTGCAGGGCGATACAACTATCCAACTGTGTGACGGAGAAGTCTATTCTTTAACCGCGAACGTTAACGACCCCACTTATACGTATAGCTGGTATAAAGACGGACAATTAATCGCCCAAACCAATCAGCATATATATACCGTAAACAGCAGTAACACTGATTTTGAAGGGGTGTATCACCTGGAAGTAGACCGTCCGGATGCTACCTGTACCGAGAAAACATCGGAGGTGACCCTTACCAAAGCCGGATTTGATCTCAATATCACTGCTGATCAGGGCAACCTGCTGCTACCGGGCGAATCATTAACACTAAGCGCCTCTACCACCGCAAGCAGTCCTGCCTACCAATGGTACCGTGACGGACAGGTCATTAACAATGCTGCTTCAGCTACTTTAACCGTTACCACTCCCGGTTCGTATTACGTAACCGTTAGTGATAATTCCGGTTGTGTGGCCCAGAAGAATTCAAATACGATAACAATTATAGATCCTGTTTCTTACGCTGTGGCAATCGCAGCCCCGGCCTATACCGAATGTAGCGCGGGCCCGGTTGAACTTACACTGGAAACGGTAGAGGCATTTGATGCTGATGGAACTGCGGTAATACTCGATGAAAATCAGCTCAACAGTCTTTCATACCAATGGGTACAAAATTCAACGGAGCTTTCCGGAGCCACCCAGAGAAACTATCAGGTGAATGACAGAACCGATAATGGAGAATACCGGTTAAAAGTAACGGTTGATGCCGGAACGACAGTAATGTCAGATCCGATCAACATTAAACTCGGCATTACAGAAACTCCGGTACTATCAGCCTCAAGCAGCACCTATTGCCAGGGGGGAGAGCTGGTTACCATCACCTCTTCGGTGACAGACACAGCTTATACCTATACCTGGATAAAAGACGGAGCCCCACTATCAGAAAACGGAAGCAGTTTTGATACCAACCTTACCGGTAGTTATCAGTTGAAACTGGCTCTCGATGGCTGTGAAGTGATATCTGATCCAATAGAGATCATGCCTTTTGACGAAAGCGCAGTGATGCTTGATGTTCCTGAACTGTTCAGTATTCCGGAGGGAGAGACCAAAGTGGTCAATGCCAGCGGGGCTGAAACCTATCAATGGTTTGATCAGAATCAGAATCTTATCACCAACGGTCCGTCTGTTACTCTTACGGAAGCAGGGAATTATACGCTCAAAGCAACTATAGGGAGTTGTGAGGTATATAAAAGCTTTACCATGGAATATCAGCTGAGCTATGCCGTACCTAATGTGGTGACACCAAACGGCGATGGCTTCAATGACCTTTGGATATTGCCGAGTTCCTTTGCGTATCAGGCCGATATAACGGTTAGTATATTCGATGAGAACGGCGTACAGATATTCGCTACCAACCAGTACCAGAACAACTGGCCACAAGCCGGGAATATTACTTATAACGGAAACCGACCACCCATTTACTATTACAAGATTAACAACGGAAAACAAGTATTAAAGCAGGGCACCATAACAGTGATTAAATAAAAGATGACGAGGAAATTTTCCATATTGCTGATGTTGCATGTGCTACTGGCCTTTTCGGTGAGCGCCCAGGAAGAAACCCCTGTGGCTTCCATCGATATTCCGGCCCAGAATCTGCTTAAGTTTAACCGGTTTTTGATCAACCCTACCTTCTCTACGGTAAATGAAGATAATTCCTACCTGAATTTCTATCACCGTAACCAATGGATCAAATTCGACGATAATTACCAGACCTACCTGGCCAGTTATTCGGGAAGAGTAGGAGACCGCACCGGTCTCGGACTAAGCATTTATCATCAGAAGTTTGCCACCATTTCAAATTTCGGAGTGATGGCGAATTATGCATATGGAGTAAAGCTTGCTGAAAAAAGCAACCTGACCTTCGGATTTAACCTCTCTTACTATGATAGTGGTGTGGACCCTGACGGGATCGACCCCACCCAACCTAACGACCCTGCTCTAGCAGACCTTGATGGTAGTTCGCTGCTGTCTTTTCAACCGGGAATCAACCTGTCTGTCGGAAGTTTCGATGTAGGGTTCTATGCCGAGAACCTGTTTGATTATAACTTAAAGACCAGCAGTTCCCTGACCGACTTTGGCGAAAAAACCTTTTCAGGACATCTCATGTATACCAATCGGTTTGAAAATGGATCCGGTATTTTGGAGAATGGTAAAATGAGCCTGCTTTCAAGAGCCAGAACCAGGGGAGGTGAAGATGTAACTTTATCAGGAAGCCTGATACTCGATCTGCCAAAGGTGGGATGGGTACAGGCCGGCTATGATGATTTCTACGGAATAGCTGCGGGAGTCGGTTTTAACCTGACGCAAAGACTTTCATTAGGATACACCATCGAAAAAGGTATTAAAGATCAGGTATCGAATTTCGGAGCTACTCACGAGGTAAGTTTCGCCTATTCATTTACTCCGACGCTTACCGAAAACAGGGTGTTTGATGATATTGAAAACGATCTTCAGATCGTTGAACAAGCTGTAGACAGCACTTCGGTTGAAACCAAAACCGAAAAGGACGCTGAAATCGAGAAGTTGCGTGCTCAGGTGGCAGAAAACGACATGATCATTGAAGAAATGATGTTTCGTCAGGACTCCATCGAACAAGCCAGGCAAAAGGATATCGATCGCCGGTTCGCTTATCTGCTGAAGTTCATCAAAGACGAAGCAGATCGTGGGAATCAGCAAAAGGTGGAGCAGGCTGTGACACAGGCTGTTCAGGACATGAAGGAAGGCAAAGAGTTCAATGCGCCGGAGATCAGTTCTGAGGTCTATGCCGACAACAGCTCCGGGAACCGAGAGAAAGCACCGGCTGCAACAGCAGAAACTTCCAAAGAAAAAACCAATCAGTATATCAATTACGACAAACCTGTCCTGACCACGACTGCCACAGACCGTGTGGCCGGGGTCGATAAGGGTTATTATGCGATTGCCAATGTGTTCAGCAAAGAACGTTATCTGAATGATTTTCTGGCAGAGCTTGAATCGAAAGGTATCAAGGCAGGAGTATTCAAAAAAGGAAACCTGAACTACGTTTACCTGGGCAGGTACAATAATTTTCAGGAGGCCAAGCAGGCCTATGCCAATAACTTTAATGGTTCCTATGAGCAGAAGGCCTGGGTGCTTAGGGTAAAGAATTCCGATCGCACCAATACCGTCCTGGCTTCGAATACCGAAAACAATAAAAGAGGTGAAGACGCAAACAGCGGTAAAAATACCACTCAGAATAATATAGACTTTGACCCTTCTTATGAAAACTTCATTCAGCGAAGAGGAGGAGTCATTTCAGAATGTACCGAAAGGTATGTGAATAACCTAATCAGACCATTCACTGCTGTATACAGCGACACGCGACTCGCTGAGGAAGAGCCGGCCGAAAGAGGAGATAGCAAAGGCTATTACCTGGTGGCCAATGTCTTTGACAATATGAATAATGCCCGTCGTTTTGTCGACAGTCTGAAACAGCAGGGTATTAAAGCAAATATTTATATCAACCCCATTAACAATTACAAATACGTCTACCTTGAGAAGTTCGATACCTGGAAAAAAGCCATGGTGTCTTACCGATCAGGCATTAAGAAACAATACCAGAATGATATTTGGATAATGCCGGTAGGAAGTTCGTAACAACCAACTTTGAATAGTATCAGTCCCATAATCGTAATGCTATGACCAAAAACTACTTAAAACTAAACACCTTTTTAGCCATTGCCTGCCTCTTACTCGGCGGGAATTTGGCATTAAAGTACTTCCCTGAAATCAATCCCCTGGCAGAGCCTTCTTCTGAAAAGGAACTTTTGCTGGCGTATAACGGAGATTTCGGGTATATCGAAGATAACTCTGTGGTAGCAGACTTTAAAGCACCCTTACTGGTAAAAGGAAGCGAAAGCAACCTGATGTTTGCCAATGAGATCAAGCTTATTAAAGAAGTCACCAATGCTACAGGAGGAACACTTATTGGCGGAGCCTCGACCGGGCAGGAAGTGGTATATACTCTGACATACGAGAATACCTCAGGCTCACCGATCAATAATTATAGCATTACCGATGTGTTGCCTGAAACGCTCACTCTGATTGGTACAGATGATCCGGCAAATTCGACTTACAATACGACGACAAGAGAACTAACCATCAATGTTGGTAATCTCGGACCAAACGCCAGTGGGACGGTGTTGGTACGTGTTCGGGTTACTGATGAGGTTGAATTGTTCAGAGATTCCTGTACCACCTTGATCACTAACCAGGCTTATTCGAATTACCGGGGACTTTCTGAACCTAGTTTTGCAAATGGTACGGATGCTGCAGCTGCACCAACTACTTTTCCGGTGCGCACAAACAATCTGAACTATAGCCGAACAGAAGCGATCTGTGGTGGTTCTGTTGATATAACCGCCGGAACAGGTTTTGACACCTACCGATGGACCCGAAACGGGGCTTTTGTGGCCAATACTCAAACGGCCACACTGACCCAGCCGGGAACCTACGTGATTACCAAGACCGTAGATTGTGACGGACAAACCTTCAGTTATACAGAAACAGTTAATGTATATGACGCCAGTAGTATTGCCAACCCCATATTGCCTTTTGCCGACGATGTAGGGATCTGCCCGAACGACGGTAGCCAGATGCCGAACCTGCTTCTGTGCGGAAGCGAAGAAAGCCGGTTCATAGATACGGGATACGAAGATGCTGTACAGATCAACTGGCAACAACAGAATGCCAGCTGTACTACTACTGCTAATTGTGCAAACCCCAGCAATGCCTGCTGGAGCACCGTTGCTTCAGGTTCGGGATATGAAGTCACCGATGCAGGTAGCTATCGTGTGGAACTGGTTTTCCAGAACGGATGTAGAAGGATCTTTTACTTTAATGTTTATAAAGATCAGTTGAATGCCACCACATCTTCAACGAACTATACCCCCGCTTCTTTGGGAAGCATTACGATCAATGCCGGAGGTACAGGTCCGCAGTATACCTACACCATTTCAGGAGATAATGGCTATACAGCCACCTATGGTCCGACTACCGAAAACGTGCATACCTTCGATTGGCTGGTAGACGGAACTTATGACATCAGTGTCTCAAGTGACAGTGGTTGTTCATATAGTGAAACCATTGTGATCGAAGATTTTAACCCACTGTGGATGGAAACCCAGGGGTATAATATCAAAGATTGTAACCGGGCTCGTATCAGGATCGCCAGAGGGGGAGGAGATCCTCCATATCAGTTTGCCATCTGGAGTGTGAACGGGGTTCCCCGCTATGATTCATTCCAGGATATTCCTGATTCCGCATTTTCGAACGAAGAAAGTGAAAGTACCGGTGGTTCTCAATCACGGGTATATGAAATTCTGATCGAGGAAGCCGGGGATTATGTACTGGTGATGCGCGATGAAGCCGGTAACTTTGCCCTTTCTAACATTCAGACGATTGAACTTGATCCACGCTATAACTTTACGGTAGAAACCCAGGACGTAAGTTGCTTTGGGGGAACCGATGGAGCGGTATCTCTGGATTTTCAAACCAATGAGGAAATCGGCGTCGAAGCCATTTTGTTTGATGGAGATACGTATGTCTATGGAGGGGAGAACACGCCTTTATTCCCACTGAACGCCAGTGGAACCTTTCCTAACCTGGCTGCCGGGGATTATGTGATCGAAGTGACCATTTTTGTTAAGAAAGGAAACAGCACGTGTTCATTTGTTCGTGAATTCACCATCGAACAGCCTGATGCACCACTTGTGGCCTACGCAGGGGTGAGTACCGACGTATCCTGTTTGCCTGAACTGGGTGGTTCAGAGATAAGAATCACCAATGCCTCAGGAGGAACCCCGCCTTATGAATATAATATTAACGGAACATGGACTTCTTCCAATACCGGAATACGCTCAAATGACGGATATGTCTATGTTCGTGATGCCAATGGGTGCCAGTTTGAGGCCTATGTTGATGTAAACGCGCTAACAGAAATTCCTCAGATTACCGATGCAGTAGACTATAACTGTGACGGCACAGGAAATGTGGTCCTGACACCTTTTGTTGAAGACCCCAACCTCGTATACCTTTATTCCTATAGTCTGAACGGAGACATTCCACAGGATTCCAATTCCTTCGAGAGTTTGGCTCCCGGAAATTATACCATTACGGTATTCTACGAAAATGCCACTCCTGATAATCCTACACCCGGGATACTTCTGGAAGAGGATTTCGGAACCGGACCAAATACCACCTTGAATGAGATCAACCCGAATTATATCTACGAATCTCAGGTACAGAACCAGGATCCGCCGGAAGGAGATGCAGACCGCATGCTGGATGACGGAGAATATGTGGTGACCAGCGCACTGCAGCCGATAGGCGGACAGCAATGGGTGACACCTTCTGATGCCGACGGGGTTGCAGGAGGAAGATACCTGGCCGTAAATATCGGCGATGCAGCCGGAGAAGGAGGAATAATCTATTCGAAGCAGATCAATGATATCGTGAACGGTTCTGATATCATGGTCGATATCAGTGTATTTAACTTGTTATATCAGAGCTCGACCCAGGGAGATCCTGAGATCATCGTTGAGGTGATCGACGGCTCAGGAAATGTAGTGAGCCAGGATCAGACCGGCTTTATCGACAACGATGAGCAGTGGCACCCTGTGCAGCTTTCACTGAATTCAGGCGGAAATTCTTCCCTGACCTTCAGGATCAGAAGTAATTCCACTGTTTTCTCCGGAAATGATATCGCTATCGACGGATTACGTGTTTATCAGGTACCGGAGATATGTACCTCGGTAGTAGAGGTGCCGATCGTGGTGGAGGAAAGCCAGCAATTCAGCGGGGCCATTGGCCAGCAGAATGACGTGACCTGTTTTGGAGCCGCAGACGGCTCGATCACTTTTGATGTGTACAATTTTGATCCGGCTGAAGGTTTTGAATACAGCATTGACGGAGGTAACACGTGGACCTTTTCAAATACATCTCCCGTTACAGTAAACAATCTGGCTCCTGCCGATTACACCATTGAGATCAGGAACCCGGTAGATGACACCTGTTTCTTTACAATGGGAACAACAGCTCCAATCGGGCAGCCTCAGGTTCTTGAAGTCACTTCTGATGTAACTCAGCAAGTGACCTGTGACCCTGTTAATCCGGGCGCTACTATTGTAGCAGAAGCTACCGGCGGATCTGCCCCTTACGAGTACGGAATTGATGACGGAAGTGGAGCAGGCATTGTTTGGGGAACCAATAATGTCTTCACCAACCTTCCTCAGGGAAGCTATGAAATACATGTAAGAGATGCTAACGGCTGTGAGGCTAACACGCTTAATCCAGTGGTGCTCGATGCGCCCCTTCCTCTTACTTTTGATGCTACTGCAACTACCTGTTATGATGGTACTAATGGCGAGATCGTTGTTACTATAACAGAAGGAAACGGAGATTACCAGTTCAGTCTGGATAACAGCACCTGGTTCAATGCAGACAGCGCAACACCGAACACCTATACCTTTACCAACCTGACCCCGGGAACTTACGATGTGTACGTTAGAGACGGGTTCAGCTGTACCAACACGACACAACTAACGATTAACCCGCAGATCGGACTTTCGGTCACCTCACAGAGTAACGTTACCTGTGAAGGAGAAGTCGATGGTTCGGCCACCCTTACCGTAACTGACTTTATACCACCATACAGTTATACCGTGAATGGTTCTGCCGGAGGCAGCGGCCTTTCAGGAGCGACCATTAATCTGGATAATCTGACCGCCGGATCGTACGATGTGGAAGTCACTGATGCCAACGGATGTACCACAACTGCAACTGTCGTTATAGATGCTCCGGCTACCGCTCTGGATGCAACCCTTGAAGTGAATGACCTGACCTGTTCTTCACCACGAGGAAGCGTACGAGTGAGTGCGACTGGAGGATACGGAAGCTACCGGTATACCCTGACCTTGCCTGATGGCAGCACTCAGGGCCCTCAGAACAACAGCCTGTTCAATAACCTTACTGCCCCCGGCGATTATACTGTAACTATCGAAGATGCGGGAGGATGTATTATTTCAAGACCGTTTACATTAAGTAACCCTGTACCGCCAACCCTGGCTCTCAGTAGCGCCGGTTGTTATGACGGAACCAACAATGTTACCATTACGGCCACTCCTTCGGGAGGGACTGCTCCATTCACCTACAGTCTGAACGGAGCTGCTTTCCAGGCCTCGAATACTTTCGATGTGACTCCCGGAAATTATACCGTGACCGTAAGAGATGCATTGGATTGTGAAGCTACGGCTACGATTACTGTTGACACCCAGGTTCAGGTAGCTGCCAATGCCGGAGTGATCAACTCCTGCGGAGGAACTACAAATATTACGGCCACCGCCTCAGGGGGTGACGGGAATTATGTGTTTGCTATCGTTCCAGCAGGAAATTCTGTAAGTGACGCTGATTTCGATGCAGCAAATAATGTATTAAGTGTATCAGCTCCCGGTGTATATGATGTATACGTGCGCGATAACAGCGGAACTGCTGATTATTGTGAAGCTCTAACCCAGGTAACCGTTACCCAAACAGCAGCTCTGGATCTGATAGCCACTCCAACTGATGTGACTTGTTTCGGGGGAGCTGACGGAAGTGTTTCGCTCTCGGCAACCGGAGGAACCGCACCTTATCAGTACAGCCTTGATAATGGGACTACCTACCAGAATTCACCTGATTTTTACAACCTGACCGCAGGCACCTATGATGCGATGGTTCGTGATGTGAACGGATGTACTTTCCCGCTGCAGGTGACTGTCGGGGAACCTGATGAGATTATTGTAGCCTTATCAAATACCGATTATACCTGTACCGCAGATGCTGAGATCACGGTAACTGCTTCCGGCGGAAGCGGAACCCTTGAGTACAGTCTCAATGGCGGCGCATGGCAAACATCGAATGTTTTTACAGGTGTTCAGGATGGTACCCATACCGTAAGAGTTCGCGATGCGAATGCAACATCTTGTTTCGTGGAAGATACGATCATCATTGCTCCACTTCCTGACGAGCCGGCATTAAGCTACGCTGTCACCTATAATTGTGACGGAACAGGTGAAGTGACTGTTACAGCAACCCCTTCTGACCCTTCGTTTACCTATTCATTTGACGGGGGAACGTTCCAGGCTTCACCGGTCTTTTCAAATATTTTGCCGGGTAGCTATGTGGTGACGGTTGACTATGGAAGTGGTTGTACAACCACCTTACCAGTGACCATACAGGCAGGTGAAGAACTCACAGGGGTGATCACCAATACCACCGATGTACTTTGTTTCGGAGGTTCTGATGGTACCGTGACATTCGATGCGGCTAATTATATCACTTCCTATAACTATGAAATACTTGACAGTGGTTCAGCATCCGTTACTACCGGCAGCGGTCTGACTGCTTCGGCCACTGAGAACAATTTAATTGCAGGAGATTATACCCTGAACATTACCGATAGCGCTGATCCTTCATGTGTTATTTCTATTCCGTTCACCATTGATCAGCCGACTGCTGTTGCAGTGGTTGCAGATGTGACAACTGAAGCGACCTGTAACAATGGTCAGCTTGCCACAATACAAGCAACCGGATCAGGCGGAACACCGGGTTACCAGTACGAGCTTCAAGATGCCTCCGGAGTAGTTGTCGGAAGCTATGCTTTCAGCAGTAACAACACCTTTACGGATGTTGCTCCCGGAGATTATATAATTGTAGTTCGTGACAGTAATGGTTGTGAGACCAATACCAATATCTCAGTAAATGAGCCGAACCCGCTGGAGATGGAAGCCATAGCCGCTGACTGTTATGCGGGAGATAATAATGGAACCATAACCGTGAATCTTGATCCAAACGGAACGGGAGCTGTTGGTAATGGGAATGTTCAGGTGCGCCTGAATGGTGGACCATATGTGAACATGAACACCTCACCTACCAGCCATGTCTTTTCAGGCTTATTGCCAGGGAGCTATACCATCGACGTGAGAGACGCTTACGGTTGTATCGTAACTCAGTCAGTTATCATTGAAGACGTTTTACTGGCAACCACCACTGTAGACGATATCAGCTGTAATGATGGAAATATCTCTGTCGCCGCTACAGGAGGAGACGGAAATTATGTCTTCGCCATCGTTCCGGCAGGAACAGCTGTGAGCGCCGGTGATTTTACAACGGCTTCTTCATTGACCGTTACTCCCGGCAATGCAGGAGACTATGATGTATATGTTCGAGACAATGATGGTAATTCTGTGTATTGTGAATACACCACCACGGTGACCATCGATCAGTATGCACCGATAGCCATCAATCTGACCGACAATCAGCCGGCCTGTTATAATGATACCGGCTCGATCGAGCTGGATATCACAGGGGGTGAAGGTCCGTACACCATCGAATTCAACGACGGGACCACTACCACCACCTATGCCAATGAAGTGTCACAGAACAGGGTGTTTTACAACCTGGCTGCAGGAACCTATACCATCACAGTAACCGACAGCGAAGGCTGTATGGTTACTGACAGCAGGACACTTATCAACCCTGAAGAACTCACAGCGGTTGTTGATCCTATAATTGGAAGTTGTGATGATCTGAGTCTTGGAACCGGATTCGGTTTTGAGGTTATCAATATTCCACCTTTCTTCACAGGAGGAGATTATACTATCGAATATGATGACGGAACCGGCGTTTGGCAGACCAGTCCGGTTTTTGATACATACAGCGCGGGTGATGTGGTATATCCTGCCGTACGTGTTACACATAATGTAACCGGTGCTGTTTGTTACTGGGAATACGGAAGGTTTATTATTCCATATCCTTTAGACGATCTGAATATTAATGTAAGCGCGGTTCTGGTTAGTTGTACCCAGATGGATGTTACCGTTGAGGGAACCCAGGGAGATCCGGGCTACGAATATACGTATACCAGCGATCCGGCTGATTTTGATCCCTTAACCGCTACCTGGACAAGTCCGGTGACTCCTCTTACAGGACCACACGAATATACCTTTACGAACTTGATCCCAGGAAGAACCTATGTATTTTACGTACGTGACACCAAGGGTTGTATTCGTCAGAGTACGGTAAATGTAAATGACCTGATCGATATTCCAATCGTTTCGGGAACTGCCACGCCTTCATGTGCCGGTTCCAATAACGGGGTGATTGATTTTGCTGTGAATGATACAGATGGAGATCTGGGAAGCAGCTTTACCTGGGACCTTTTCGACATCAACGATAACCCGATTGAATCGGGTAGTGTTAACCCATTCAGTTCCCCTGATACTTTTTCTACGACCACGCCTCTGGCGCCCGGAGAATATTATGTGATTCTTACAGGCGACAACGGATGTGTATATGGTGCAGAGAATGTGTTGATCGAAGAACTCGATCCTATCACAGGTACGCCTGATGTGTTACAGGATATCACCTGTGAACAAAACGGACTAATCGAGATACAAAACCTTATCGGAGGTGGAGGAGACTATACCATTACCTTAACAAGTACTGATTTTGTTAATCCTATAACATCAAATGATTTAGTCATTGAAGTGCCTCTGAGCAATATTTCTGATCCTACAGTAAGTTCGATCAATATTAATGTGAGTGTTGAAGATCAGTTCGGTTGTGCTGAAAACCTTGGTAATGTAACCATGAATATCGCACAGCCTCCTGTTATCGACGCAGTAGTGGTTGACAATTGCTCGGTACAACCTTCTATAACGGTTAATCCTGACACTACTGAAGGACTGGCGCCTTACTATTATTCCATAGATGGTGGAGCGACTTACCAGAGAAGTAATGTATTCACCAACGTAGCTCCCGGTATCTATGATGTCTATATGAAAGACAGTAACGGATGTACCGATATGGAAACAGTGGAGGTATTCCCGCCTCTGCAGCTGGATGCCGAACTGGTGAAACCTATCGATTGTAATCCGAATGCGGCATTAGCTAACGGAGAGATCACGGTTGATATTACCGGAGGAAGTTCGATAAACAACTTTAACAACCTTACGTATACGGTTATTCTGCCTAACGGAACACCCGATCCTTCGTTTAACAATGTTCCGGTTAGCTCTGCAACCATCACATACAGTGTTGATGCATCACTGCCCGGTACCTATGAAATTATTGTGACCGATGCCTATCCTTCAGGAAACTGTCCGGTAAGCGTGGTAGTTGAGGCTCCTGACAGGGTATTGCCGAATCCTACCATTGACAATATTACCAACGTGAGCTGTTTCGGTGGAAGTGACGGCAGTATTACCGTCTCGGCCGCTGATGATGGCATCGGACCATTTACTTTTGAGATCATCTCTTCCACAGATGGTACGACTACGAATTCATTAAGTATTATCCCGTCTGATTCGGATGGTTATACAGCTGTATTTGATGGACTCAGCGGACTGGAGACCGGACTGACCTATACCATTGAAGTTCGATCAGGATCGAATTTCTGTGAAACCACGATTGATGCCACTATCACTCAGCCGGCTGAAGTGGTTCTGGATCCTCTTGTGCTGAATGACTTTAGCTGTACTTCCGGAAATACCACCGGGGTGGCTACTGTTACAGCCACCAATGTAACCGGCGGAACCGGGGCATATACCTATGTGTTCACCTACGACAATGGTACACCGGGCAACACCTCTGATGATCTTACACAAAGCAGCACCAATGAAACGTATACCGTTAACAACCTGCTGGGAGGAACGGTGAGCCTGACTGTTTATGATGAGAATGGTTGCCAGGATACAGAAAGCATTGTTATCGAACCTTTCAACAGCCTTGACGGCGTTGGATTGACAGCTGTTCAGCCAACCTGTAACGGTTTGGACGGTAGTATTGAAGTGAATGCTGTGCTTGGCCTTGGATATAACGGAGAGTCAATCACCTATGAGCTGACTCAGCTGGACGGATCATATACTGATAATGCAACGCTTAACGCCGCCACCCATACTTTTGACAATCTGGATCCGGGACTATACGAAGTTCGCGTGACCAATGATGATACCGGGTGTTTCCTTACAGAGACTATAGAACTGGTGGCTCCGAATACTTTTGAACTGGAGATCGTAACCAATACCGAGGTGAGCTGTTTCGGATCTGCAACCGGATCGGTAACTGCTACGGTGATTGATACAGATCTTTCCAATGGAGATGATGCGGGTGCTTTTGATTACACCCTAACCTCAACCAATCCTTCATTTGCTACTGTTAACGCTACCAGTACAGGAGTGAGTATAGATTTCAACGATCTTCCTGAGGGAGATTATACGCTTGATATCACTCTTACAGGCTCGCCTTTCTGTCCGGTAAGCACCACCTTCTCTATACAAGGTCCGAGCGAAACCCTTACAGCCACAGCTGTGGGAACCGATCCTACCTGTATAGGTAATGACGGGGTTATCGAAGTACTGGCCCAGGGTGGTTGGGGAGGCTATGGCTATTATGTAAGCCAGACACCGAATCCGGATCCTGCAGATGCATCTAATTATGCATCAACGCCAAGATTCGATAATCTTGATGCGGGCACCTACGATATCTGGGTGATCGATCAGAACGGATGTGCCTTTGAGGTACCCGATATTACCTTGGTTGATCCTACACCGATCACGGCAGACATCACTGCTACCAATCCGAATTGCGATGGATTGAGCGGAGAGGTGACGGTTGATAATGTTTCAGGTGGAGCCGGAAGCGATTATATCTTCCAGCTTATCAAAGACGGAGTCGATTTTGGAGCGCCTCAGTATGGAATGACCGCTTTATTCGGCGGACTCGGAGCGGGAGAGTATGAAGTGCGTATCTCTGATGCCTGGTCTTGTGAGGTTGTTGTTTCAGACAACATCGAACTGTTCGAAGAATTCACCGTTTCAGGAAACATAGACACCGATCTGTCCTGTGACGCCAGTAATGCTAATACAGGCGGGGTGATCACCCTATCAGCTATCGGAGGTTCAGGAGACTTTAGCTTTGATGCCGAGTATCCTGATGGATCTACCGTAAATAATGGTGCAGTTGCAACCTTCACCGGACTGGATTTAGATGGTGTTTACCAGTTCACCGTAACCGATAATATCACGGGTTGCGTGGAGGTGTTAGACATCGAACTGACTGCTCCTGTTATTCCGGCTATTGACAACATCGCTACAACCAATGTAACCTGTGCCGGTGCTGACGGAACCATAATAGTGACCCTTGACGGAGCTACAGAGACCGATCCGCCATATACCTATGAAATTTCGCAGGGAGGAAGTGTACTTCAGTCGAACACCGATGGTGTATTCACCGGACTCGATGCAGGCACCTACGATGTGACCGTAACTTCAGCACTTGGTTGTTTTGCAACCGGAACGGCTGTTATCGGTACCGATCCTACACCTGAGATCGCGCTGGACCTGACCAATAATTGTACAAGCAATGGAGGTGAGGTTACTGTGACCCTGACTCAGGCCGGAATTGCCCCTTATACCTTAACAGTGAACGGAGCTGTAAGAAATATCACTTTTGATGCAAATGACGAATATGTTATCACCGGATTAACCGCCGGCACCTATGATATTCAGATTACCGATGCCAATGGTTGCGGTTACAATGCTACGAATGTAATTGATGTAACACCGTTGAACTACCGTCCGCAGATAACCACCTTACTTGATTGTGAGGCCGGTACAGCCGGCAATGCGGTGATCACCATAGACCAGATCACCGGTTCAGGATCTTATGAGATCGAGATCGATGGTCCGAATGCAGCAGACCTGACGAGAACGGCACTTCCTGCTTCAGGAATGACCTGGGATGGAGCCGCTGAAGCCGGAGATTATACCATTACCGTTTGGGATCTTGATGGGGACTGCCCGGTAGTAAAAACCGTAACAGTACCGGAAAGACTCGAGCCACAGATCGCTGTGATCTATGCACAGGATCAGACCTGTGAAGGTTTTGCTGACGGACAAATAGTGGTTGATGCGGTAGATAATGGCATTGGTCCCTTCACGTTCGAAATTACAGCGGTTGACGGAGTAGCAACGACTATTCCTGCGACAAGCAGCAACGGATATACGGCTACCTTTGAAGGTCTTGCCGGAAGTCTTGCCGGAACAACTTATACCATCACTGCCACAGCAGCTAACCAGTGTGAGGCTACAGTTGATCAGTTGATTTATGCTCCTGAGGCTGTAACGATCACTGATGTGGAAGTAATTCCGTTTGCCTGTGACGCCGGAAGCAATGTGACCAATTATGCACAGGTGATCGTTGATCCTTCCGATGTTAATGGCGGAAGTGGCACCTATGTGCGATATGAGTTTGTATATAATGGATCAGTGATCCAGAACAGCAGTAATCCTGTACTGAACTTCCGTGACCTTGCGGGAGGAACCGTAACGGTGAATGTTTACGATGAGAACGGATGTATGGGAACTATTGATGCCGTGATACCTCCGTTCATCGGAATAGAGAATCCGCAATTAACAGTTGATAATGCTGTGACCTGTGTAAGTGGGGAAGATGTGACCGTAAGCGTAGATGTGATCGGAGGAACTGCCAACCTGCAGTACTTCCTGACCCGCGCCGATGGTACAGCGGTTGATAATTCACCTGTAACCACTGATGCTTCATGGAGTTTTGCAGGATTGGCCCAGGGGGCTTACTTTGTCAACATTATCAATACTGATACCGGTTGTGAGGTGAGTATAGGCCATACGGTGAACGATCCGAATAACTTCGTACTCACTGCAGAGGAATCATCGAGAGTTTCCTGCTTCGGCACTGCTTCAGGTAGTGTGGAGCTGGTGATGCAAGACCTTTATTTAGGTGACGGAGACCAGTCAGGCAGCTTTACTTATACCATTACCGGTGTAACCGATCCTGCTTTCACTTTGAGTGGAAACAGCGCAACCAACACTATAGTTGTAGATGGAATTCCTGCGGGAACCTTCCGCATAGAGGCTACTCTTACTGCCAACGGACTGAATTGTACCGTTCCTTCCAGTGAGTTCTCAATTCAGCAGTCGCTGGAGCCTTTGAGCACCACGGCTGAAGAGATAGCGAATGTTACGTGTACCAATGACCTGGGTGAGATCTATGTGAATCCTCAGGGAGGTTATGCACCTTATACCATAGAATTGCTGAATAACACCACGGGTGATGTTCAGACGGTGAGTGATGTGAACGGCTATGTGTTCATCGGTCTTTCCGGTGGACAGTATACCGCTACAGTAACCGACGCCGGCGGATGTGAAGTAACCGCAGATGTGGAGCTGATCACCCCTGAGTTCATTTCCGCAGAGATCATCAAAACAGATGTGACCTGTAACGGGGAGAGTAATGGTTCGGTTACTGCCACCAACATAACAGGTGGGGCCGGTGCAGACAGTTATTATTTCATACTGAATGATATTACCCGAGGGACTACTTCGATTGAGCAGAGAGAACCGGTCTTTACCGATCTTCCGGAGGGAACCTATACCATCACCATTTACGATGCATGGAGTTGTGATTTCACTACGGAAGAGATCACTATCGAACAGCCGAATGAGGTGATCGTTTCTGAGATCTCTAAATCATCACTGGTTTGCTTTGGCTCGAACGACGGATATATCGAAGTGAATGCTGCAGGAGGAACTGCTCCTTACAGCGTGACTCTGAATGAAACCACTTCAGGTGATGAGGTGATGGCCCGCAGCAATATCACCGATGCTGATATGGTGATGTTCGACGGATTGAGCGGTGATGTGGAGTATACAGTCTTCGTAACCGATGCGAACGGATGTACGGTTGAAATGCCGTTTATGATCCCGATGGGACCTGATCTCTCAGGAGAGGCTACTCCGAATTACGCCTGTGAGGCAAACATGCCTTCAAACTGGGTTGAAGTGATCTTCAATAATGCGGAGCTTGATCCGAATGAGCTGATGGTGGCGATAAATTCCAATGACATCAACGATGCGATATTGTTCGACGAGGTAGTTGACGGCGTGGGAATACTTCGCAACCTGCCAGCCGGTGCTGCTCAGACGCTGACCGTTTTCTACGAAGGCTGTAGTCATACTTTCGAAAACAGCTTTGATATCGACCAGATCGATCCGGTGGTTCTAACTGACATGACCAATCCGAATGAGATGAACCTGATCGAGGTGGAAGCCACAGAAGGGCAGGCCCCTTATACCTTCTACTTTAATGACCGCAACAACGGATCTGACCCGACCTATTATATAGGAGCGAATGATCCCGGTTATGTAGATGAGGAAGGTCGTGAGATCAAGGTGATCGAGGTAACCGTAATTGACGCCAACGGATGTGAGATGACCATCACGGTAGAAAAGGAGTTTATCGATGTCGATATACCGAACTTCTTTACACCTGATGGTGATGGAAATAACGACACCTGGGGACCTGATAATACCCAGAACTATCCGCGAATCCTGACTAAGGTCTATGACCGTTACGGACGAGTAGTCGGTAAGATGACCATCGGGCAGGAATGGGATGGAAAATACAAAGGCACGCCATTACCAACAGGAGATTACTGGTATGTGATAAAACTGAATGGGGAAAATGATGATAGAGAGTTTGTGGGGCACTTTACCCTCTATCGCTAATGAAATGAATTAACCTACTGAAACGAGAATGATGATTAGAAAACTGATCTTTGCAGCGGCTATGACCTGGATGGGCCTTACCTTCGCCCAGGAGCTGACTCTGCCGACCTTTACCCAATACACGGCAGACAATGAATTCGTGATCTCCCCGACCTATGCCGGAATCGGAGATTATGTGAAAGTGAGAGGAAATGCCCTGACCCAGTGGGTGGGTATTAAAGATGCCCCCGATACACAGACCCTGGTTGGAGATGTGAGGCTGGGGCAGCGATCAGGAACCGGGGTGCTGTTCTATAATGACCGTAATGGTTTTACAGCTCAGTACGGCGCCAGACTTTCGTTTGCACATCACCTGACCCTGAACAACCAGGAAGATAAGTTTCTGTCTTTCGGATTGTCATATAACGTGAACCAGTTTCGGGTAGATATCAACCAGTTTGATCCGAATGCTGACCCATCGATCACGGATGACAGGGCCACCACGAATCACAATTTTGATGTGGGTATTCTTTATCGTCAGGGGAAGTTCTTTGCCAGTCTGAATGCTGCCAATATCCTGAATAAGGATCTGAACGTCTTTGCGATCTCTGAACCCAACCGGTTGCGTAATTATTACATCTACTCGGGTTACAGGTACAAGAAGAACATCAACTCCAACTGGGAGATCGAACCTTCGGTTTTCTTTCAGCTTTTTGAGAGTGACGGCCGGTCCAGTACTGACCTGAACATGAAATTCAGATATTTCGACTTTGAAGATTACTATTGGTTCGGGTTGACCTACCGTTTCCTTAACGACCAGTTCCTGAACCCCTGGAACATCGGGCCTATGGCCGGTTTGAAAAAGGGAGGCTTTTATTTTGCTTATTCCTACCAGGTGATCTTCAATGAAATTCAGCTCTACAGTACCGGTACCCATGTGATCACACTGGGGATTGATCTTTTCCAGGGAATCAGCAATTGTAAATGTACCATGCGATAATTGGTGAGATTCTTTTTGTTTCATTCCCGCGTACGCTATTTTTGCAGCAAGAATTTCTGAAGTGGGAGTAATACGATTAAAAAACATACAGGTATATGCCTATCACGGCTGTCTGGTGGAGGAAGGAAAGATCGGGAGCGATTACCGCGTCGATGTGGAAGTGAAGGCTGATCTGCAGCCCTCGGCGAAATCAGATTCGCTGAAGGATACGGTAGATTACGTGCATATCAACAGAATTGTGAAGGAGGAAATGGCTGTTCGCTCCAAACTACTCGAACATGTGGCCAGAAGGATTCTGGACCGCATTTTAGAAGAGATCAGCATCGCTGAGTGGGCCACAGTGGAAGTGTCGAAGATCAACCCTCCTATAGGCGGAAACGTGGAGCGGGTATCGATCGAAATGACCCTGAAGCGCTAAATGCAGCTTGTGTTGGGAGTGTAATGATATTTTTGTTACATTTGCCCTCCTGAAAATGGCATCGTGGCCGAGTGGCTAGGCAGAGGTCTGCAAAACCTTGTACAGCGGTTCGAATCCGCTCGATGCCTCTGAATCTAAAGAAAACCGTTCCTGATTGGGACGGTTTTTTTATTTTCAAGGATATACATTTGAGACATGGGTGTTGTACAGCGGTTCCCCCGAAGCGTCGGGGCGCTCGATGCCTCTGAATCTAAAGAAAACCGTTCCTGATTGGGACGGTTTTTTATTTTCAAGGATATACGTTTGAGACATGGGTGTTGTACAGCGGTTCCCCCGAAGCGTCGGGGCGCTCGATGCCTCTGAAAAAAGACCGTTCAAATTGAACGGTCTTATTTTGTTATTGGTTATTAGTTAAATAGTGATTTGTTACGGGTTATAAGTTGCCAGGTCATTAGCAGTAATGTCATCCCGAGCGTAGGGAGGGATCTGCCCATAGCCCAAAGACTGCTGCTATAAGAAAGTGATGAATGTATTAGTGGTGAAGATGAAAAAAGCCGTTCACCGTTCACCGTTAGCCGTTCGCCAAACCCACATCCCGCATCCCGGTTATTTGTTACTGGTTATTAGTTATTGGTTTTCAATTTATAAGAAGTAACGTCATCCCGAGCGTAGGGAGGGATCTGCCCATAATCCAGAGACTGTTGTCTTCATAAGGTATTGAATGTATTAGTAGTTATGATGGAGTAAAATCGTTAGCTGTTCACCGTTCGCTGTTAGCCGTTAGCCAAACCCGCATCCCGGTTATTTGTTACTGGTTACTAGTTATTTGTTACTGGTTATTAGTTATTGGTTTTCAGTTCATAAGAAGTAACGTCATCCCGACCCCGACACTTCGGGGGGAGGGATCTGCCCATAATCCAAAGACTACTGCTATAAGAAAGTGATGAATGTATTAGTGGTGATGATGAAAAATTACCGTTCACCGATAGCTAAATCCACATCCCGCCTCTCGGTTTATGAGCCATTTGTCTACTGGTTGGATTAACGTATGTGCTTGAAAATGACTTCCATTTTTTGCTAAACCAATTAATCAGTTTTTATCATCTGGTTATCAATAAATTACATCAACAGTTACTTCTTCCCTTCATCGAATAAAGTTGTAAGCCCTTATGGTTGTTTTATTTTTATGTGGCATATTTGCGACTTACTTCATTTTAACGATAAATAGAACTATGCCTGCCAACGAAAAATTGCTTGAAGTTGCTATAAAATCTTCGATTGAGGCTGGGAATTCTATCATGAAAATCTACAAGAAGGATTTCAAAATAGAGACCAAAGACGATGCCTCTCCACTCACTGAGGCTGACCTGGCATCGAATAAAGTAATTATGTCTTATTTGGAAAAGACGAACATCCCGATAATTAGCGAGGAAAACAAGTCAATCGATTATGACCAGCGGAAGGAATGGGAAAGCTGTTGGATCGTTGACCCTTTGGATGGCACAAAAGAGTTTATCAAAAGAAATGGGGAATTTACCGTGAACATTGCGCTTATAGAAAAGAACAAACCTGTTTTGGGGGTAATTTATGTGCCGGCCAGTCAGGAATTATACTTTGCCAATGTCGATGCAGGAAAAGCATTTAAAACAAATATTAATGAATCTTCCGGTCTGGAGGCTATACTCGCCCAGGCTGATGAAATAAAACCAAGTAAAAATTCAGGAGCAAAAGTTAAAGTAGTGGGTAGTCGTTCACACATGAACGAAGACACTTTGTCCTATATAAGATCATTGGAGTCTGAAGGAAAAACAACCGAGATAGTTTCCAAAGGCAGTTCGTTGAAATTTTGCCTGGTAGCCGAGGGCAAAGCAGATGTCTATCCGCGTTTCGCCCCGACTATGGAGTGGGATACAGCGGCCGGTCAGGCGATTTGTAATGCTGTAGGATTAAGAGTTATGGATCAGGATACGGGAAGTGAAATGAAGTACAACCGGGAGAATTTATTGAACAACTATTTTTTAGTTACCAAATGATCCGGAAAATTAGAAAAAGACATATTGCGAAAACCGTTACCTGGCGCTTCGTAGGAACTCTGGATACAATATTGCTATCATGGCTGATATCCGGCAACCCGATGTCTGGATTGAAGATTGGTTTTTCGGAGGTGATCACTAAAATGGTGCTGTATTATTTTCACGAACGGGCCTGGTTTAATTTCAAAATGCCCAATAGTCAAAAACGGCATATATTGAAAACTATTACCTGGCGTATAGTAGGGACCATAGACACTATGGTGCTGGCCTGGATCATTACGGGAAATCCGTTAACGGGCCTTAAAATCGGTGCCGCAGAGGTGTTTACAAAAATGATACTCTATTACCTTCATGAGCGTGCATGGTACCGAATCGACTTTGGACTGGACAGAAGAAACAGATTACGCAAATTAAAGAGAGCAAAAGAAAAGCTAAATGAGCAAAAATATAGTTGAACATCGTTTTAAAGTTGTAAAAAGCGATAGGAATCGAAGTAACGGGCATGCCTCGTTTCTGGTTTGGTTTACCGGACTTTCCGGTTCCGGAAAATCAACGGTTGCGAATATTGTTGAACAACGTTTACATGAAAGGGGAATAAAAACCTATGTCCTCGATGGAGATAATGTCAGAACAGGACTGAATAAGGACCTAAGTTTTAATCCTGAAGACCGCTCAGAGAACATCAGAAGAATCGGGGAGGTTTCGAAACTTATGATCGATGCCGGACTGGTAGTACTGGCGGCATTTGTATCTCCCTACAAAAATGATAGAGAAATGATTGCAAAAACGGTTGATCATGATAACTTTGTCGAAATTTTTGTAAACACCTCTCTTGAGGAATGTGAAAAAAGAGACGTTAAAGGCTTGTATAAAAAGGCCAGGGCTGGAGAGATCAAAAACCTCACCGGTGTTAATGCGCCTTATGAAAAACCGGCAAACCCGGACTTGGAAATAACCGAGAAAGATTCTTTAGAACATGCAGCTGATAAGGTTCTGGAGGTGATAAATAAAAGATTATAAAGCTAAGCTAACATGAGTAAATATTATTTGAATTATCTGGATGAATTGGAATCTGAGGCGATCTATGTGCTTAGGGAGGTATATTCGCAATTCCAGAACCCGGTAATTTTATTTTCAGGAGGAAAAGATTCCATAGTGCTTACCCATCTGGCTAAAAAGGCTTTCTTTCCTGCAAAGATTCCTTTCGCTCTGATGCATGTAGACACGGGTCATAATTTTCCGGAAACCATTCAATTCAGGGATGATCTTATTGAGAAATTGGGAGCCAGACTTATTGTAGGTTCCGTACAGGAATCTATTGACAACGGCCGGGTTGCAGAGGAAAAGGGGAAGAATGCAACCAGAAATGCACTTCAAACCACCACCCTTCTTGATGCGATTGAATCCAACAAAGTAGATTGTGCAATAGGTGGGGGAAGAAGAGACGAAGAAAAGGCACGGGCTAAAGAACGTTTCTTTTCACACAGGGATGATTTCGGACAATGGGATCCTAAGAATCAACGCCCTGAGCTGTGGAATTTGTTTAATGGTAAATGTTTTGAAGGAGAACATTTCAGAGCGTTTCCAATCAGTAACTGGACCGAAATGGATGTTTGGAACTACATTAAACGTGAAAACATTGAAATTCCAAGTCTTTACTTTGCTCATGAAAGAGAGGTTGTTTGGCGTAATGGATCATGGATTCCAAATAGCGAATATTTAATTATGGATGAAGGGGATGAAATTGTGCGAAAAAAAATTCGTTTCAGAACCCTAGGGGATATAACCATCACAGGAGGGATCGAATCAGAGGCTGATACCCTGGAAAAAATAGTGGAGGAAGTATCTGCCATGAGACAAACAGAAAGGGGTAATCGTGCCGATGACAAGCGGTCTGAAACGGCCATGGAAGACAGAAAACGTCAGGGTTACTTTTAAAAAATTGAAAATTAAGAAGACCATAATGGAAATCGATAAAAACCAATTACTCCGTTTTACAACTGCTGGGAGTGTAGATGATGGAAAGAGCACTTTAATAGGAAGATTGCTTTTTGATTCAAAGTCAATTTTTGAGGATCAGATCAGTGCTGTAGAGACCACCAGTAAGAAGAAAGGGCATGAAGGTGTAGATCTGGCCTTATTTACAGACGGGTTAAGAGATGAAAGAGAACAGGGAATCACCATCGATGTTGCTTACCGATATTTTACTACTCCTAAGCGTAAGTTTATCATCGCAGACACTCCTGGTCATATTCAGTATACGAGAAATATGGTTACCGGAGCTTCTACAGCGAATGCAGCGATTATTTTGGTCGATGCCCGTCACGGGGTGATCGAACAAACCAAAAGGCATGCCTTTATTGCTTCCTTGCTACAGATACCCCACATTATAGTGTGTGTGAATAAGATGGACCTTGTGGATTTTGACGAAAAGGCCTATAACAACGTCATATCTCAATTTGAGGAGTTTTCTTCAAAATTATTAGTTCGGGATGTGCGTTTTATTCCGATAAGTGCATTGCTGGGTGATAATGTAGTGAACCGTTCGGAAGACATGGACTGGTATCAGGGAGCACCATTGTTGCATACCTTAGAAACCTTGCATATAAGCAGCGATGTCAATAAAGTGGACGCACGTTTTCCTGTGCAAACAGTAATAAGGCCTCAAAGGGAAGGTTATATTGATTACCGGGGCTACGCGGGTAGAATTGCCAGTGGTATATTCCGACCCGGAGATGAGGTTACAGTAATGCCGTCTGGTTTTACTTCAAAGATCAGTTCGATAGATACATTTGATGGACCTGTGCAAGAGGCTTTCGTTCCTATGTCTGTGACGATGACATTAGAAGACGATATCGATATTAGCAGGGGCGATATGATCGTTCGTTCTAATAATAAGGCAGAGGCTTCTCAGGACGTGGAGGTGATGTTATGCTGGTTGAACGACAAGCCCGCCAAGCCCAGAGCAAAATATGCCATTCGCCACACAACCAACGAGCAATTGGCCATGATCAAAGAGGTGATCTACAAGATCGACATAAATACCCTCGAGCGTAAAAGCGATGATACAGAACTGAACATGAATGATATCTGCAAGGTGAAGATCAGAACCACCAAGCCCTTAATGATTGATCCGTATCGCGAGAACAGGAATACCGGTAGTATCATATTAATAGATGAATCAACAAACGAAACAGTAGCCGCCGGAATGGTGGTTTAATTCTATTATCAATAATAAGAGATAGGCAGGCTTTAAAGCCTGCCTTTTTTGTTTTGAGATTTTACTATTCAAATTGCTGGGCGACTAAATTTTTAACCTCCACTAATATAAAATTCGTCTTCGCGAGGAAGCCATAAAGGCTGACGAAGCGATTTTTATAAAAACAGCTCAAATACATTATTAATAGGTATTTTGTTTAATATCACTTTATATTTTATCAAGTGTCTGAGTGTTCATTATTTCAATTATGATCGATTAAATAATACATTTAATGATAAATAGTTACAACATCTTATATCTAATAAGAACGATTCACTCAGAAAGATGTTATCTCATAATTTATCATACCATCACTGCATCACTGCATCACTGTATAACCTTAAAATTGTAATTAGTTATTGGAACTTAAAAATTGCCGTTCACTGATAGCCGATAGCTGGAAATTAGTTATTAGGGATTAGGGATTTGTGATTGGTTTTCATTCCATTATTATTTCTCATAACCCATAACCCATAACCCATAACCCATAACCCATAACAGGATAACCAGATAACTATTAGCCATTGAGCAGTTAATTGGTAACTAGCTAATGGATTTTACAAATTACCGTTCACTGATAGCCGATAGCTGATAGCTGGAAATTAGTTACTAGGGATTTGGGATTTGTGATTGGTTTTCATTCCATTTTTATTTCTCATAACCCATAACCCATAACCCATAACCCATAACCCTTAACCCTTAACCCTTAGCCCTTAGCCCTTAGCCTTTAACCCATAACCGTTAGCAAGAAATTAGTTATTGGAACTTACAAGTTACCGTTCACTGATAGCCGATAGCTGGAAATTTGTTATTAGGGATTTGTGATTGGTTATTGGTTTTCATTCTTTCCCTTAACCCTTAACCCTTAACCCTTAACCCTTAACCCTTAACCCTTAACCCTTAACCCTTAACCCTTAACCCTTAACCCTTAACCCTTAGCCTTCTTCTAACTTTTCACTTCTAGCATCTAACTTTTAATTCACCCAACTCACTCAATTCACCAAATTCACCTCAAAAAGCTGAAAATTTTCGTCAGAACTCGTATTTTTGCCCGAATTACTATCAATGAGCAAAGTACGAACCAGAACCAGAGCACAGGAATCAACCGCCGCCATTGAACGGATGTATATCACCATGAGGCATCTTTTCAACCGGGGCTTCTACAAACCCATGGGGGTTTCAGGCGAAACCTTGCGCAATGCCCTATTGCAACTGCGCCCTGAAATATATGGTTCCGTGGCTGAGGAAAAGGCAGAATTACACGGACTGGTATACATACTGGACCGGCTTCCTGTAGGGATAGAGCAATGCCGATATATCAACCTTACTTCAGACGAGGGATATAAGAACTCCAGTTTTGAAGTGATTATTCCTCCGAAAAGAAGGAGGAATTGCTACCGTATTGATGACGAGCAGATGAATATTGAGATCACCCGGGGGCGGTCAGACATTTACGATATTCTGACCCACCTGACCTTTATGTTCATCGAATCGAATAAGATCGCAAGACGGGTCTTCATAGAGGAAACCGGTGGCGTGATCAGGGACTGGGAAAAACTGGAGGAAGCGGTTCAGCAAAAGAAACTCTCGCAAAAGGACCGGGAGATCGCCTTAAGTCATACTGCAGGCATCCTGGGCAGAACCTTTGAAGAGGTTCGGGCTGCCCATAAGGTGTTTGCCACCAAGGAAGATCCGGAACGATTTTTATCGATCGTATACTGGCTGGGAAAGATCGGGATGGAAGAACTGGCCGATGGCAATAAACGAACCATTACCTTCAGCCCGGTGCTACGGGAACGCCTGGGGCACCATATTCATGGGGAGTTCTGGGCCCAGCATATCAAGAAGACATTAAAAAGCAATGGCTTGCTGGGCCGTCCGCTGCATATTATCAGTGCCAACATGCACAGCGTAATGAATAGTATTTATGCTAAAGGTGCCCTTGGGAAGACAAGCAGAATCAAAGATGATATGGAAGTCTTTGAAAAACTGAGTCAACCCGAAAACGAGTCCCTGCGTGAAAAGGTGAAAACTTTTGCCGAAAAAAATGGTATGATCAGCATTCCTGATCATTCCGGGACCAATATCGATGTCCAGCTCTTTGATACAGCCAGGATCGACTTTGAGAGCCTGGGGTGGGATACAAGCCTTACTGATGTTGACTCCGGAAACATGCCGGTATTGTTCGTAATGGACTACGCATTCGGGGAACAGGCTTATGAAACCATAGATGAGCTGTTAAAGCCCTATACAGAGAAGAAGGAGGGAAAGACTTATATGAATATTGCCTCTGTGTCTATTATGGGCAAGGCGGGGATACTCGAAGGAGCTAAAGGCGACCTGATGATACCCAATGCCCATATCTTTGAAGGAACTGCAGATAATTATCCGTTTGACAACGAGCTTTGTAAGGAAGATTTTGAAGGTAACGGACTGGAAGTCTTTGAGGGGACCATGATCACCGTGCTGGGAACCTCCCTTCAGAATAAGGATATCCTGAAATTTTTCCATGACAGCTCCTGGAATGTGATCGGACTGGAGATGGAAGGAGCGCACTATCAGAAGGCGGTGCAATCGGCTTCCCGTATCAGGAACAGCATCTCCAAAGATGTAAAAGTGCGTTATGCATACTACGCTTCCGATAACCCGCTGGAAACAGGAAGTACGCTGGCCAGTGGCGGACTCGGCATTACCGGGGTAAAACCTACCTATTTAATCACTAAAAAGATCCTTGAACAAATATTAATTACTTAGTACAAACATGAGCGAAAACCTACAACCTCAAAGACCACAGCAAAATTCTGAGGAGATCGACCTGGGACAATTATTTAAAATGATCGGTGACGGATTTAAAAAGTTATTCCGTTTCATAGGAAGTATTTTTCAGAAGTTATTCGAACTGCTTCTATTGTTCCTGTTATTTATCCAGAAACACTTCATAAAGTTTGTGATAGCGGGTGTGATCGGTGTGGTTATCGGTTTCTCACTGGATTATTACACCAATGAAAAGTACATTTCCTCAATGGTGGTGGAGCCAAATTTCAACAGTGCCCAGCAGCTCTACAACAATGTGAATTTTTATAACGAACTGGCTCAGGCTAAAGATTCCATCTCGCTGGCTGAGGCGCTTGATATTTCTGTGAGCGATGCGGCCACCCTTAGGGAATTTAATATCGAGTCTTATGCCGATGAGAATCAAAAAGTCAAACTATTTGATGAGTTTATACGAAATCTCGATACCACTACACAAAAAACCATCGATATGGAGCGCTTTATGGAGAACTTCAATTCTTTTGATGCCCGGTTCCATAACATCTCTGTGATCGCGGTCGATCCCTTTGTGGCGAAAAAGACGCAGCCGGCGATCCTGAACGGCATTTCCCGAAATGATTATTTTAAGCTTCAGAAGAACATTTCTCAACTGAACATCGACCTGCAGGACAGCATCATTCAAAAACAGCTGACCGAAATCGACTCTTTACAGCGGCTTTATAAAAGGGTTATGGAAAAAGAGGCCGAGAAACCACTACAGGGAACCAATATCAGCCTCGGTGAGAATGGGAATCGTGAGAACAGGGAGCTGGCACTTATCAGGCAGATCAATGAATTAAAGGAAGGGGTGGTAGAGCTGAACGAACAGCGTGCCAATAAATCCAGCATAGTGAATATCATTTCTGACTTTCCACGAAGAGGGGTTGAAATGAAAGGGTTTAAGAACAGTTATAAGCTGCTGGTTCCATCAGCACTGATCCTGCTGACCCTGATCACCCTTATGCTTTTAGAACTGAACCGCTTTTTGATCGATTATAAAAGAAAACGAAACCTATAGATTATAAATAGTCTGCAAACAATAGCCTCGCCAACCGCGGGGCTTTTTTTTGGATGTTATCCTGTTACCGAGTTATCCTGTTATCGGGTTGGGAAATGTCTGTCCTGACTTTTCACTTCTAGCTTCTAGCTTCTAACTTCTCACACTTAACTCACCATAAGACTGTTACATTGTTAACCAGTTATCGGGTTATCATGGACCTATCTGTTTAGACTTTTAACTTCTAGCCTCTAACTTCTAACCTTACCTAACCCATATCGTGATTGGTTAATTGGTGATTAGTTATTTGCATATTGTTTTGGTGAAATCCAATTTTAGCCCTTAACCCTTAACCCTTAACCCTTAACCCTTAACCCTTAACCCTTAGCCCTCTTCTAACTTTTCACTTCTAACCTCTAACCTCTAACCTCTAACCTTAACCCACCCAATTCACATTTTAACTATCTTCGTTACCATGAAGAACATTCTCATTACGGGAGGGGCAGGCTTTATTGGCTCACATGTGGTCAGACGCCTGGTAACGCGTTATCCCGAATACCATATCATTAACCTGGATCTCTTGACCTATGCGGGAAACCTCGAGAATCTCAGAGATATTGAAGGAGCGAATAATTATACATTTATCAAGGGAGATATCGCTGATAAAGAAATGGTGAATAAGCTTTTCCATCTGTACGACATCAACACGGTTATACATCTGGCTGCCGAATCGCATGTCGATCGATCGATCGATGATCCTCTGGCTTTTGCGCGCACCAATATTATGGGCACCCTGAACTTACTGGAAGTAGCCAGGGATTTTTGGAAGGGAAGAACAGATGTGCTTTTTTATCATATCAGCACCGATGAGGTCTATGGCTCCCTTGGATCTGAAGGATTTTTTACAGAAAAGTCTCCGTATCAGCCAAACTCCCCTTATTCTGCTTCAAAGGCCGGATCAGACCATTTCGTAAGGGCATACGGGGAAACCTATGGTTTGCCTTATATCACTTCCAATTGTTCAAATAATTATGGCCCCAACCAGTTTCCGGAAAAGCTGATACCCCTGATGATCAATAATATCATCAGCAACAAGCCCCTGCCTGTCTACGGTGACGGGAATTATACCCGTGATTGGTTGTACGTCATTGATCATGCTGAAGCCATTGACCTGATACTCCACAAGGCAGAAACAGGAGAAACCTATAACATAGGCGGCTTTAATGAATGGAAGAATATCGATCTTGTCCGTTTGTTGTGCACCTTGATAGATCAGAGGCTAAACCGGGCCCAAGGCAGTTCTGAAAAACTCATCACCTTTGTAAAAGATCGTCCGGGTCACGATAAGCGCTACGCCATCGATGCTTCAAAAATCCACAAAGACCTCGGCTGGAAACCTGGCGTCACCTTTCAGCAAGGTCTTGCGCTAACCATCGACTGGTATTTGTCAAATAAAGAATGGCTGGAGCATGTTACCAGCGGGGAGTACAGGGAATATTATGAGAAGCGTTATGAATGATAGCGAATTGGATCGAATTAAGACGAATAAGTACGAATGACACGAATTATTACGAATAGCACATTGCCTTAATGTAGATTAAATTCTACACATTGTTATGTTGTTATCCTGTTATGAGTTATCTTGTTTGGGATTAATCTAATTTTATGATAAAATCTCATAAGGATCTGAGGGTGTGGAATGAATCGATAGATCTGGTTGAAAAGGTCTATGCACTGACTAAGGAATTTCCTAAAGAAGAATTGTATGGATTGACCTCAAAACTGAGACGAGGAGCGATCTCGGTTCCTTCCAATATTGCCGAAGGTTGTGGCAGAAAAGGCAATAAGGAACTATCCAGATTTTTATATTTGGCTTTAGGCTCACTTTCAGAGGTGGAAACACAATTTGAAATCTCTGTCAGACTTAAATACCTTAGCAGAGGGCATGCACCATTTGACAAGATCATTTATATCCGTCGAATGATCATAAAATTGATAAGCTCATTATAAAGTCTTATTTTCCCAATGGATAACATCATAACTCGATAACAAGATAACCACCAAAATGAAAGGCATCATCCTCGCCGGAGGTACCGGCTCCCGATTACATCCCTTGACCCTGGCAGTTAGTAAGCAACTCATGCCGGTCTATGATAAGCCCATGATCTATTACCCGTTATCAACCTTGATGTATGCCGGAATACGGGAGATCCTGATCATTACTACCCCCTCTGATAAGGAATTGTTCAGAGAATTACTGGGTGATGGTTCCCAACTTGGGTGCAGTTTCGAGTATGCCGTACAGGAAGAACCACGCGGGCTGGCAGATGCTTTTCGGGTTGGAAGAGAGTTTATTGGGAATGAAAAGGTAGCCCTGATTCTGGGGGACAATATCTTTTACGGTTCGGGCCTGGCCGATCTGCTGCAAAGCAACAATGATCCCGATGGAGGGGTGGTCTATGCCTATCACGTGAACGATCCTCAGCGATATGGAGTGGTCGAATTTGATGATAAGGGCAGGGCGATTTCCATTGCAGAAAAGCCGGAATACCCAAGATCGAACTTTGCTGTACCGGGAATATATTTTTACGATAATGATGTGGTGGAGATTGCAAAAAATATAAAACCGAGTTCGCGTGGAGAGCTTGAGATCACCGATGTCAATAAATATTATCTGGACCAGGGAAACTTAAAGGTGAGTATTATGGACCGGGGAACCGCCTGGCTGGACACCGGGACGTTCAGGTCACTCATGCAGGCCTCTCAGTTCGTACAGGTGATCGAAGACCGGCAGGGCCTTAAAGTGGGATGTATCGAAGAAGCAGCCTGGCGCATGGGGTATATCGATAACGACCAGTTGCGTAAACTAGCAAAGCCGCTGATGAAGAGCGGGTATGGGGAGTATCTTTTAAGGTTAATTAAGTGAAAAGGTTAAAAGTGAAAAGTTAAAAGAAGTTTATTTCGATATTTTTGTGACTTTTAACCTCTAACATTTAACGTCTAACCTGCATGAAAATAATTCCCACACCCTTATCAGACTGCTTCCTCCTCCAACCTGACATCTACCGAGACAACCGGGGCTATTTCCTGGAGTCCTTCAATAAGAAGCGTTTTCAGTCTGTAACAGGATTGGAAACCGAGTTTGTTCAAGACAACCTGTCCGTATCAAAAAAGGGAGTTTTAAGAGGGTTGCACTTTCAAAAGGGAGTACATGCCCAGGCGAAACTGGTGCATGTGCTGAAGGGAAGGGTACAGGATGTAGTCGTAGACCTGAGGGCGGATTCACCTACCTATAAAAAGGCGCATTCACTGATCCTCGATGCCCAAAGCGGAGTTCAGTTGTTTGTTCCAAGGGGATTCGCCCATGGATTCCTGGCGTTAACAGACGAGGTTATTTTTTCTTATAAGTGTGATGCCTATTATGCCCCTGAAGCAGAAGCAGGCATTATCTATGATGACCCGGAGCTCGCTATCGAATGGGAGCTTCCCAAAGACGAATTGATCTTATCTGAGAAGGATCTGTTGTTACCGCGTATGAGTGAAGTTTTGGGAAGTTGAAAGTTGGATGTAATAAGCTAGAAGCTAAATGTTAGAAGCTAAATGTTAAAAGGTAGAGGTCAGAGGCTAGAGGTTAGAGGTTAAAAGGTTGAAGCTGATAGTACTTTACGCAGGTACTTATTTTAATTTTATATGCTCTTAATTAGATTTATAAGCATCGCTTTTATATGATTAACAAGAGATTGGAGGCCGTTATCAGCAGGTGTGAAATTGAGTTCTTGTGCTATGTGTATCTGAGTGTCTAATTCAGATAAGGAACCCAAAGAGATATAAAGGAATTGTCTTAGCTCTTTTCTGGATTTTCTGGCGCTTCCTTCCGCTATGTTCGATGGAACAGAAATGGCACATCGTTTCATTTGGGAAGCCAGGCCATATTTCTCTGTCTCAGGAAAACTTTCAGTTATTTTATAAATGATCTTAACCAATTCAATAGATCGTTTATAAACCCTTAAATCTTTATGTGAATCCATATTTCCATGTTTCACACAAAGATATAGAAAATATACTACAAAATTACTCGTTTATACTTTTCACTTCTAGCATCTAACTTTTAACCTCTAACATATCCTATATTTGCATAATCCAAACCCTAAAATCCATTGACTCACAATAACACCCATATCCCCACTATCCTTGTCACCGGCTCCGCCTCTCAGCTGGCCCTGACCCTTCGTAAATATCACGAAGAGAACTCAGATCTGGAATGGGTGTTCTGCAGCAAAGAAGAATTGGATATTACAAACCGGGATGAAGTGGAAAAGGTTTTTGAGAGATATAAACCGGATTATTGCATCAATTGCGCAGCCTATACTGCGGTAGACAAGGCTGAAGAAGAACGGGAAAAGGCATTTACAATAAATGCTGAAGCCGTAAAAAACCTGGCAGAAGCGTGTAAGACTAATGGTACCATTCTTATTCATATATCCACTGACTACGTATTCGACGGGATGAAGAGAGAGCCTTATAAGGTAACCGATCAACCTAATCCCTTGAATGTATATGGTCAATCCAAACTTAAAGGGGAGCAATATGTGCAGGCCATTATGGAGCATTATTTTATCGTTCGGGTTTCCTGGTTATACAGTAAGGAGTTTGGGAAAAACTTCTATCGAACTATTGTAGAAAAGGCTCGGAAAGGTGAAGCTTTAAGTGTGGTTGACGATCAGACCGGTCGCCCTACAAACACAAAAGCCTTGTCAGATTACTTAGTTAAACTTATTAGACATACTCCCCAGGATTTTGGTATAAAGCATTTCAGTGACGGAGGTCCCATGAGTTGGTTTGAATTCGCTCAATCGACCCTTGAGGAAAACGGTTTACATACCACCATCATCCCGATTAAAACCACCGACCTGGATCTGAAAGCAGAACGGCCTCGATATTCAGTTCTTGATGTAACCTCATAATCAACCACGTTAGTCCTTTAATTTTCAAAGGCATGAATATTTTTTTCATTTTACGTCTAACGTCTAACGTCTAACGTCTAACGTCTAACGTCTAACGTCTAACGTCTAACGTCTAACGTCTAACGTCTAACGTCTCCCGACTCCCGACTCACGAATCTCCAATCACCCAATTCACCCAACTCACCTAATTAACCAACACCAACTTTTAACCTCTAGCATTTAACTTCTAAATCAGTATGTTATCTAGTTAACTTGTTAAGGGTTATCCGGTATTTAAGTTGCTCATTTCCCTTCTTACGAATAACAAATCACAGATCCTCAACACCAACTTTTAACCTCTAGCTTGCAACCTTTAACTTAAAACATTATCAGTTATCCAGAGTTTACATTTCATCACTCCCGACTCCCGACTCACGATTCACGAAAACAATCCCCAACTTCTAACTTAACACCCGTAAACATTAACATAGAAAATATTTGTCAACCTCAAGTCTTATCGTATTTTTGCCGCTTAAGAATCTTTAACCTACGATAATACAGCATGCCAAGAATCATAAATACCATATTAAGTGGGGGATTTGGTACCAGGCTATGGCCTTTGTCAACTCCTGAGAACCCAAAACAATTCCTGAAGATTTTTGATAATCGATCTTTGTTCCAGCACACAGTGAAAAGAAATGAGGACCTGGTGGATGCGCTGATGATCCTTACAAATGAGAAGCATTACGAAATAGCAAAGGAGCAGATTCAGGAGTTAGATCGTTCCTTTGATCATGTCGTCTTAGAGCCTGTACCCAGGAACACGGCTCCGGCGATTGCACTGGCAGCTTTTTCGGTGGATCCAGAGGATATTTTGTTTGTGACACCAAGTGATCACATGATCGGAGAAGGGTTAGCATATACTCAAGTGGTGAATCGCGCAATCGAACTGGCAAAAGACAATTTCCTGGTAACATTCTCTATCAAACCGGAACATCCGGAAACGGGTTTTGGTTATATCGAATTCGTTGGTGATAGGGTAATAAGCTTCCGAGAAAAACCGGATGAAAAAACAGCCAAACAGTTCTTGGAGAAGGGTAATTTCTATTGGAACAGTGGCATGTTCTGTTTTAAGGCGGGATTGTTTTTGTCAGAGCTTCAAAAACACAGTCCTGATATTTTTGAAAAGACGCAAAGGGCTTTCCAAGGTGGAGTAACAGCAGATCTGATGAGAGAAATTCCGGAAGATAGTGTCGATTACGCAGTTTTTGAAAAATCTGCAATAATAAAGACTGTAGCTGCTGATTTTGAATGGAATGATTTAGGAAGTTTCGATGCATTTTTTAAATACTTCAATTCTTTCGGAGACAACGAGAGCGTTAAGCCCTTAAAAGGGCTTGAAGTACGAAACGTGGATTGTTATGGTGATATGGAATTTCTAGGAGTTGGAATAGAAAATTTAAACGTTGTTCAGGTAGATAATAAAATTTTAATTCTGCCTAAAGGGGAGTCACAATTGGTTAAAAAGTTGTTTAAAAAATACGACAAATGAGAAATAGAAGTTTGAAAGATTCAAAAATTGCAATTGTCGGTCTGGGCTATGTAGGACTGCCTCTCGCCGTTGAATTTGCAAAAAACAACTTTCAGGTATTAGGGTTTGATATAGATCAAAATAGGATTAAGGACCTAAACAATGGTAGGGATATAACCGATGAAGTTGAAGAAATAGATTTAAAAAACCTTAAGAACATCTCATATTCTAATGATGAAAGCACGCTAAGGGAATGTACGGTATTTATTATTACAGTTCCAACTCCAATAGATCGATTTAAACAACCAGATCTTAAACCTTTGCTTTCCGCAAGTCGAACAGTTGGAAGGTATCTTAAAAAGAATGATGTTGTGATTTATGAGTCAACGGTTTATCCTGGTTGTACTGAGGAGGATTGTGTTCCTGTTTTGGAAGAAGTTAGCGGCCTAAAATTTAACGAAGATTTTTTCTGCGGTTATTCACCGGAAAGAATAAATCCTGGAGATAAGGTGAATCGGGTACATAACATTGTTAAAGTAACGTCTGGAAGTACCCCAGAAACTGCAGAGCTCGTTAATGAGTTATATAGTTCGATTGTCAAGGCGGGCACTCATAAGGCTTCTTCTATAAAGATTGCGGAAGCGTCTAAGATTATTGAAAACACTCAGAGAGATTTAAACATTTCTTTAGTTAATGAATTAGCCCTTATTTTTGATAAATTAAGAATTGATACTGTGGAGGTTCTTGAGGCAGCTGGAACAAAATGGAATTTTTTACCCTTTAGACCTGGACTGGTTGGAGGGCATTGTATCGGTGTCGATCCCTACTACCTTACCCACAAAGCGGAAAGTGTGGGATATCATCCTCAAGTCATATTGTCGGGAAGAAGGATCAATGATAATATGGGTATTTTTGTAGCTAATAATGTCATAAAATTAATGGTCAAACATGAATTAAAAGTTAAGAGGTCTCGAGTATTGGTTTTAGGAATAACTTTTAAGGAGAACTGTCCAGACATTAGAAATTCTCGTGTTATAGATATGATTCAGGAGCTGGAAGGATTTGGTGTTACAGTGGATGTGTATGATAAACATGCCTCTCCTGTCGAGGTAAAAAGAGAGTACGGAATTGAACTTCTTAAAAACTTGAATCAAACATATGACGCAATTGTTATGGCAGTTGGTCATGAAGAATTTCGGGAATTAAATATCGAGGATTTAAAAAGAAATCCTACATCTGTTGTTTATGATATTAAGAGCTTTTTTCCTAAGGATAAAGTAACTGCAAGACTTTAATTATGTTAAAATTTTTTTCTCATGAAAGTAGCTATATTGATGATGGCTGCGTAATTGGTGAAGGGACGAAAATCTGGCATTTTTCCCATGTTATGTCTGACTCAAGGATTGGAGAAAATTGTAACATTGGCCAAAATGTTGTGATATCGCCAAAGGTGATATTAGGCAGTAATGTTAAGATTCAAAATAACGTTTCAGTGTATTCCGGTGTAATTTGCGAGGATGATGTTTTTTTAGGTCCATCAATGGTGTTCACCAACATTCTTAATCCTAGAAGTGCGGTAGTGAGGAAGGGTAGTTATGTTCAGACTTTAGTCAAGAAGGGGGCTTCAATTGGAGCTAATGCCACGGTTGTGTGCGGGAATACTATCGGAGAGTATGCACTCATAGGTGCTGGAGCTGTTGTCACAAAGGACGTTTTACCGTATGCATTATTGGTAGGAAATCCCGCAAAACAGATAGGTTGGGTGAGTGAATATGGTCATAGGCTCGATTTTAATGAACATAAGGTTGGGATATGTCCTGAGAGTGGACAAGAATACCAATTGGAGAACAATAACTTAAAAAGAATTAAATGAAAATAGACTTTGCCAGTCTTGATAAGTCCTATTTGGAAAATAAGGTCGAAATAGATAATATTACAACCGACATATTTTCAAATGCCCAATTTATTCTCGGTGAACAAACTTCTCAACTCGAGGAGAGTTTGAAGAATTACGTCGGTTCGGAATATGCTTTGGGGTGTGCTTCCGGAACAGACGCGTTAATTCTTGCCTTAATGGCTTTGAATATTGGCGCAGACGATGAGGTCATAACCACGCCCTTTACCTTTATAGCTACTGCTGAGGCCATTGCATTTTTAGGAGCAAAACCTGTTTTTGTTGATATCGACCCCCGAACATATAATATTGATCCGAATAAAATTGAGAAATCTATAACTTCTCGAACCAAGGCTATTATACCTGTATCCTTGTACGGTCAAATAAGTGATATGGATGCAATCAACAAGATTGCAAAGGACAATGGTTTATTTGTGATAGAGGACGCTGCACAGAGCTTTGGAGCCACCTATAGGGGTAGGAGAAGTTGCGGATTGTCAACAATTGCCTGTACGAGCTTTTTTCCCGCTAAACCTTTGGGCTGTTTTGGCGATGGCGGGGCGGTTTTTACTTCAGATAGACTCCTCTATGAAAAAATGCATGCACTTAGAGTACATGGGCAAACTAAACGGTATATCCATAAATATATTGGTATCGGTGGGCGTCTAGACAATCTTCAGGCAGGAATTCTCAATATAAAGTTGAAGAACTATGAGAAAGACATTGAAAGGAGACAAAAAGTTGCGAATTGGTACTCTAATGAATTGGCAGATATCGTTACTACACCTTACTTGCAAGAATTCAACACCTCGGTTTACGCTCAATATACAATAGAAGTAGATAACAGAGAAGAGTTGCAGGATTTTCTAGCTCAAAATGGTATCCCAACTGCAGTCCATTATCCGATCCCGCTGCATCTGCAGGAGTGCTTTCAGTATCTGAGTTACGAAAAAGGAGATTTCTTAGTTTCAGAACAAAAATCCAAAACGGTACTAAGCTTACCTATGAACCCATATCTTTTTGAAGAGGAGGTTCAATATATCTGTGATATAATAAAAAAATTTATACAATGAAGAATTTTGCATTAGTAGGTGCTGCAGGGTACATAGCCCCTAGGCATATGAAAGCTATAAAAGATACGGGGAATAACTTGCTTGCTGCAGTTGACAAAACTGACAGCGTAGGGATTATAGACTCCTATTTCCCAAATGCCGATTTCTTTGTTGAATTTGAGAGATTTGACAGGCATATTGAAAAATTGAAATATGATTCTAACGTCTTTCTAGACTATGTTAGCATTTGTTCTCCTAACTATCTACATGATGCCCACATTAGGTTCGCACTAAGGAGCGGTGCTGATGCTATCTGTGAAAAACCCTTAGTATTGAATCCTTGGAATATAGATAAGTTGCAAAAGGTTGAAGAGAAAACAGGTAAAAAGGTATATAATATCCTTCAGTTGAGAGTGCATCCAAGCATTATTGAATTAAAGCGGAAGGTCGATAATTCTCCAAAAGGCACCAAATTTGAGGTGGATCTTACATACCTAACTTCAAGAGGGCATTGGTATCAAACTTCATGGAAGGGAGATTTAGAAAAATCTGGCGGGATTGCTACAAATATTGGAGTACATTTCTACGATATGTTAGGTTGGATTTTTGGAGATGTTCAGGAAAATATAGTCCATGTTCATGAAAAGGATCGCGCGGCTGGATACCTTGAATTTGAAAATGCCCGTGTAAGATGGTTTTTATCAATTAATTCAAAATACTTGCCGCCGGAAGCACAAGAACAAGGCAAAACCACATTCAGATCTATTATCATAAACGGAGAGGAGCTTGAATTTAGCGGAGGATTTACCGATTTGCACTCCATGGTATATAGGGACATAATCGATGGCCGCGGTTATGGATTGGAAGCTGCTAGAAGGGCTATTGAAATAGTTCATGAAATTCGAAATTCTAAGCCAATCGGTCTTAAAGGGGACTATCATTCATCTTTATTCTTCAATTAAGTGAAAAAGTAAATATTCTTTGGTTTTAGTAATAATTGAATGGCGATAAATACCAATTTCTTCTCACCAAGAATACGCAATGTAATAAGTCTTTTATCAGGGACAAGTATTGCACAGTTAGTTAATATTATTGCTTCAATATTATTAGCTAAAATGTATGATCCTGAAGATTTTGGATTATTTGCTACAGGGTTGTCTATAATCTCAATTTCTAGTCTCGTTTTTACTTTGAGATATGAATTGGCGATTGTAATTGAGGAGAGTATAATCAAATCTAAACGGTTACTTTTAATAGGTTTAGGATTGATATTCATTTTTGGAATAATTGCAGGATTACTTCTTCTATCCGTAAAAGGAATCTTACTCGAATCGATATACTTTAATGATTATCATAAACTAATTGAAATCTGGCCTATTCTTTTAACAGGCGCGATTACCTTAGCTATTTTTAATTTATTTAATTATTTCTCAATTAAAAGCAATAATTATAATACTATTTCATTGTCTTTAGTTTTAAAGAGTATCTTAGCCTTAATTGCTCAAGTTTCTCTTTATTTTATGGGGTTGGACTTTAAAGGGTTGCTACTTGGGGCTGTCGTTGGAAGCTTTTTATCTCTTTACCCATTTTCTAGATTAAAATTCCTTAAGAGTTTAAAGTTTAATCTCATAAATGATAGTAAGGAATTACTAATTAAGCATAAAAAATTTCCTTTATATTCATTCCCAGCTTCATTGGCTAACATTGCTAGTATTGAATTAAATAATATTTTCTTGCTCGGACTGTATTCACCTGAAATACTGGGCTTTTATTTTATCGCATTTAAGCTTTTAGGCCTGCCGCTATCCGTCATTGGAAGATCATTTAGTCAGGTATATTTTAAGGAAGCTAGTGATGAGAGACTAAATTCTGGAGCATCTTCAGCGATATTCATGAAGACATTTAAGGAGGTTGGAATTATTGGCTTATGTGCTCTTTTGCTTGGTTATTTATTAATAGAAAATATCTTCCTTTTAATTTTCGGTCCTGAATGGCTTGAAGCTGCCAATTTTGCAATAATAATGCTGCCATTATTTGTTATTCGGCTAGTTAGCTCTTCACTTTCTACAACACTGACTGTCTTTGAAAAACAATCAAAGGTTTTGCTAAACAATGTGATTCTTCTTTTAGCTCTTATTACTATAGTTTTACTAGCAAATTTCTTGGATTGGAGTATAGAGCAGTTTTTGATAATTTACACCACTATTTTCAGTGTAATTTATGCGATATTTTTAGGTTATTATTATCTAGTTGCTAACAAATTAATTAATTAAGTATGTGGCGATTGATTGGCTTTATATTCAGTATTTTGGAAAAAATATCTAAAAAGTCTCTTAATTCTTACTATTCGCATCGTTATAAAAGTGAATGTAAAAGTGTTGGAAAGGGAGTAAGGTTCAATGGAGTTTCTAAAATTACTGGTTTATCTAATATTGTATTAGAAGATAATGTCCATATCGGTGAAGGTGCTTTTATCCGGGGAGAAGGAGGACTTAAAATATGTGAAAATACTCATATTGCACGGAACGTCACCATTTACACCCACAACCACAATTATAAAGGCGCCAAATTACCCTACGATGATTCCTTTACTTTCAAAAGTGTTATGATTGAACGAAATGTTTGGATTGGTATTGGAGTAACAATTCTACCAGGATCAAAAATTGGAGAAGGTGCAATAATTGGAGCAGGCTGTATAGTGCACGGTAAAATACCAGAGTATGCCATAATGGGGCTATCTGGCTTAAAGAAGATTGGTGAAAGGGATATTGAACATTATAAAAAATTGGACAATCTAAAGATGTATGGAAAAGTTGATGGTAAGTAGGATTAAGTTAAAATTAGAAGAATTGCTCTTGAATTATTTGAAATATGAGATTCACCCATTTAATCAACCTAAAATAAGTGTAAATGAGTTTAATATCAAGGGATTAAATTCGGATTTTGAGCCTGTTTTTTTCCTTTCCACTGGACGGACAGGAACTAAGCTGTTTACAAGCATTTTATCAAAGGATCGGAATAATATTGTTGAGCATGCTCCTTCTCCTGAATTGATATTTGAAAGTAAGGAAATCTTCAATTTGCACGAGGGAGATTCTTTACTGGATAAGAATATTCGAAGATTAATCTTTAGCCTTCTTTTTCAGACAAGAAAACAATATTTTTTTAGGTCAGTTATACATGGTAAGCGTTATATTGAAACCAACAATAGAATTACTTTTTTCGCCCCATTGATTAAGGAGTTTATCCCGAACGCTAAGTTTGTATTCATTCACCGACATCCTGGAGAATTTGTACGATCAGGTTTGCGTAGAGGGTGGTATAGTGGCAACCATGATCACGATATTGGTCGAATTACCATGCAATCTACAGAAAGATGGTCAGAATTAAATGATATTCAGAGGATCTCTTGGTTATGGAATGAAACCAATATGTTCATTGATGGGTTTTTAAAAGACTTAAAATCAGATGATTACATTGTTCTCAATTTTAATGAGATCAATACTGAAAAAGTGGAGGAAGTAATTAATTTCATCGGATCTAAAGGAATTTCAAAAAAGCATATAAAAAATTGCCTTGGTAGTAAAATAAATGCGCAGAGAGCTGGAAGTTTTCCAGCGTATGAAAATTGGGCGGATAAAGACAGATCGGAATTAATTGATTTTTGTGGAGTTTTAGCACGTAAATATGGTTATGAATTATAATTCTCAAAAATTAGTAGTCTGTCTTCATGAGTTATACGATACTCCTGAAATTCACTACATACTTGAGCAGGTTTTGTCAGGTTTTTTAGAACTTAAGTATGAGATATTTTTTAGCAAGGAGGCTAATGATGACATCATTCTTCTGAAAAGAGAAGATAAATTTATTCAAATTGACTTCAGTTTTTTCAAGAATTATATTAGAGAAGATGGGATAAAAGGCAAAATCTTGCCTTCAACACCTCTTGGTAAGCTTTCTGTAGGCACTAAATTAAATATTCTTCATAAATATGATATACCAATATTGTTTGGTGAACCCGTTTTGCATATTAGTATTGATTCAATATTAATTGGTATTGATGTTTTCGGTTCAGCCTTTTTTATGTTAACCAGATTGGAAGAAATATATAAGTCAGGAAGAGACGAACATGATAGATTTTCATTAAAGAGTTCTATTTTATCTGAGGAAAACCTTGTGGAGTATCCTATTGTTGATATTTATGTTGATCTATTAGGAAAAGCAATTCTTAAACTTTGGCCAGATAAAATGATATCCTCGAAACCTGGCAGACTATTAGTAAGTTGCGACGTGGATTTTCTTTATGAATATAACTTGCGAGGATTGAAGGTTTTAAAGCGACTTGCTAGGAATATATTACTTGATAGATCGTTATATAAATTTATTGAGACCCTCAAGAGAAGTTTCGCAATAAATATACTGGGAAATTTAAAATATGATTCTTATAACTCCTATGATTATCTAATGAGATCATGCGAAAAAGAAAAGGTTGATTTGGCTTTTTATTTTATTGCAAGGAATAAAAAGGAGAAAATTGATGGGAATTATGATATATCCAGTCCTGATGTACTTAGGCTTATTCAACGCATATTTAAACGTGGTCACGAAATAGGTCTCCATGGAAGTTATTATTCATATGATAATTTTTTTGAGCTTGAACAAGAGAAACAACTTTTAGTTAATGTTTTAGAAAAATCAGGTCTTAGCCAAGATGTTCTCAAAGGGGGGAGACAACATTATTTGAGGTGGAACAATGAAACTAGCTTAATTTGGGATAAAAATGGACTAATATATGATTCAACATTAGGATTCGCGGAGCACGTTGGTTTTCGTTGTGGTACTTCCAAGGAGTATAATTTTTTCGATGTAATAAATAGAAAGCAATTAAATATAGTAATTAGGCCTCTAATTTGTATGGAAGTTTCTCTTTTAGACAAAAAATACATGAATCTGGACCATAAACATGCGTTCCCTATTGCATCTAATTTAAAGAAAAGGTGTCTTGATTATGGTGGGAACTTTACCCTGTTATGGCATAATTCTAGCTTTAATCATAAAGAGGATTATGAATTATTTGAAAAAATTATAAAGAATGAGGGGAAAAGATAAAAAAGTAGTTTTATTTTCAGGACATCTTTATGACTCGAAACGCAACGCAGGTTTTCATCACATCGCGAATTCCTTATTAAGCCAAGGTTTCGATGTATTATTCGTTACGGCTCCTTATAGTCTATTAAATCAAATTAAAAATTTTAGAGGGAATAAATTAAATTACCAATCCAACAAAATAAAGATCCATAATAATGGAATGAAATCATATGTTCATTATACACCATTCCATGTTGCGAACCTTCGGATTGATGCTCTAAATAATTGGACGAAAAATCTTTATAAAATATATCAAAAATTTCCTTTACACCAAATCGAAGAATTTTTAACAGACTCAAATTTTATTATTTTTGAATCTACTCCAGGGTTATTTTTGATAGATGCAGTCAAAAAGATTAATTCGGATGCTAAGTATATATATAGGGTATCAGATGATTTAGAGTTGCTCGGGGTTCACCCTTCGTTATTAGATTATGAGCAATCAAAGCTTGAATCTTTTGATTTAATAAGTGTCCCGAGTCAATATATTTACAAAAAATTAAGGGAAAAGGACAATAAGGCTAAAGTGAAACTTCAGTATCATGGAATCAACAAAGAAATATTTGATAAAGAGGAAAATAATCCATACAAAAGTAATTCTATCAATGCTGTTTTTGTTGGTATTTCACGTCTGGACTATGATTTTATTTGTTTGGCTTCAAAACGATTTAGCCACATCCACTTTCATATTATAGGTCCAATAGAAAGAAAAGTAAAATCACATAACATACATTATTACGGAGAAATCCCTTTTCAAGAAACTATTAAATATGTCAAATATGCAGACATAGGTTTGCACACTTTGTGCTATTCTAAAGGGGCTGAGTCCTTTACTGATAGTCTTAAGGTTCAACAATATACCTATTGCAATTTGCCAATAATAGCTCCCAATTTCCTTAAATCTAATAGAGAAAACAAACTCTACTACGAAAGGGATTACAGCAATTTAGATAGAGTATTCGAGGAATGCAGAAAATTCAACTTTGATAATAAACAGAAAGTTAATAGTTGGGAGGAGTTGAGTAAAATGCTGTGTGATCTATCATGAAAATCAAAACAAAATTTTATTTAGCATCCCCCTTAGTTGCAACTGTTGGATATATTCTTTTGATATATGTTCCATATTTGTATAAACCTAATTTTTTCCCCTTCTTAAAAGTATTTGACATTTACTGGCATACATTGATTTGCCTTTTTATTACCATTTTAATAATTATAGCAAGGATATTTGTTCATTATCCAAAGCTTTTAAAGCTTGATCCAACTTATATTATAGTTCCATCAATACCTAAAAAATGGTATCAAGTGTCTTTTTGCTTCGTATTGATGTCCCTTATAATGAACGCTTTTATAGTTTTTAAAGGCTTGAACGCTTATACGGGAAATGTTAACATTTCTAAGGCGACAATTAAGGAGTTTGGAGGGATAAATATAATCTCTCAATTATGCTTATTTTTTATTGTCCCATTTATTATTTACAGTTTTCAAAAAAAATTAAAGTCTTCAGTAGTTGTAGTTGGCTTATTAATTTTACTGGTCACACTACGCTCATATTTTATGGCAGAGCGCTTGGCTCTAATTGAATTAGTATTACCTCTTTTTCTTGTTTATCTTATTATCCAGCAAAAAAGGATTCAAATTGGTAAGTTGTTTAAATACATAGCTACGTTCGTAATATTTTTTATGATTTTTGAATTGTCAAGGCAATTCAAAAATCAATATGGTAATGAAGAATTAGATTTGGGTTATAAAATTTCATGGACTTTGGAAAGGCTGTTTGCTTATTATGGTGACACACAAAATAAATTTTATTACGGATTAGAAAATGAACTAGCGTATACTACAAATCATTATTCTGACTGGATCGCCAATGTTTTGGAAAATTTGGGAATCAATCTATCATCTAAAAATAGAATTGATTATGGTGAATTTAGGTGGAGAGATTTTACTAATCATGGGGGACTTAATATGATTTATACTGATTTCGGTATTTTAGGTTTAATTATAGGCTTAGTAACGATTTTTTGGTCTTTCTTTTTATTATGGTTTAGATTGATTAATGGAAATTTATTTGCCTGGAGTGTATACCCTTTTTTCTTTATTTGGATTTTAGAATTAGCAAGATATAATCCATTTTATCTGACTAGGTTTTTAGTGCCACTATTTGTTTTTATGACCGTTTATCCAATAGTTAAATATGTTCGATTTAAATAGCTCTAAAGCCTATAGCTTACACTTGTTGATTGTTTTTATATTAATCAGTTCTATTTCTTATTCTACAGCCCTTAACTCTATTTCACTTTGGGTATATATTTCTTTTTTGGCGGTTACAGTAAAGGAATATAAAAGATTTTTTGAGGAAAAAATTATTGTGGGATTTATAGGATTAGGATTCTTCTTTCTCATTGCTGTAATCAGTGTAAGAGATCTTGAACTTGATACCATTTGGTTCCTATTACGATTGGCGCCGCTCATACTCATACCATTATTATATTCCATTTCAGGATTAAAACCAATATCCTTAGAAGACTGGACCATTATTATATCTGTTTCAACTTTGATTGCAATAATATTGGGATTAATGAATTCTATTCAATTTTATAATAGACCGGATGAGCATTTTTCTTTTATTCATTTACCGCACACTATTTATGGAAATTACCATCCTATATACTTTGCGATGCAATTAGGATTAACAATAGTTTTAAATATCATTCTTCTTTTTAAAAAAAAATCAATTTTCATTTCACTATCCGCAATTACCTCTTTTATATTTTTAATTATCCTTGGAAAACGCTCTGCTATAGTATTTACTTTATTGAGTATAGTGATGATAACGTTCAAACGTTCTAATTATAAAAAAGCAATTATTACTGCATTATTATTGTCATTTTTATTACTCGTTTTATTTATCATATCACCATATAATTTATGGCGTATTAATAATATAGATCAAATGGGCGAAGGTTATGAAAGGTTGATAATGTTAGAAGCTTCATTAGATGTTTTAAGTAATAACCCATTATTTGGCGTTGGTACAAACAACGTATATGACATTTTAGGTGAAGAGTATTTGAAGATGAATATCGAGCCCCCTTTTTATTCCAACAACCCCCATAGCCAAGTATTGTACACTTTGCTAATGTCTGGGTTAATAGGCTTGGCATTTTACATTTCGGCAAGCTCAGTTTTATTATACAAAATAATACGATCGAAGGATCATGTAATGTTAATAAGCTTTCTTTTTTTGACTGCTGTATCTTTCACAGAAACCATTTTGATTAGGCAGGCAGGAATTGTTTTATATTCTTTATCATTATCAATAATTTATTTTCGACATGCCATCAAAAAACAAGATAATCATTAATGGAAGATTTCTTTCCCAGCCAATTACTGGAGTACAGAGATTTGCTTCAGAAATTACAGCTATTTTATGTCAATCAAAAAATGTGGAGGTTGTAGCGCCCAAGAACATTATTCATTGGGGATTGGCTAAAAAATTTAATGTCAAGATCATTGGTACGTTTGTCGGTCATTCCTGGGAACAATTTGACCTAATGATTTATCTTAAAAAGGAAAAGTGCTTATTATTATCATTGTGCAATACAGGACCTCTACTTTGCTTGACTCAAGTAATAACAATTCATGATTTGGGTTTTAGAAAACACCCAGAATGGTATTCCAAGAAGTTTTCACTTTACTACAATTTTTTAATCCCCAAGTTGGCTAAGTTGTCTAAACACATTTTAACTGTGAGTGAGTATTCGAAAATGGAACTAATTAATGAACTTGGAATAATTGAAGAGAAAATAAGCGTTGTTTATAATGCACCTTCTAAAATATTTAGAATAACTGAGGATAAAGACAAGAGTCACGGGAATAATAAAAATTATATTCTTACGGTTTCTTCACATCACCCTAGAAAGAATTTTAAGAATTTAATTTCTGCATTTAATTTAATGTCTCAAGAAGATTTATTTTTATATATAATCGGGAATAATAACAATAATTTTAATTCAAATATTGACTATAAAACTGTTGATAATGTTAGGTTCTTGGAAAACATTAGTGATAATGAGCTTGTAGATTATTATAAGGGTGCTAAATTATTTGTTTTCGCTAGTTTTTATGAAGGTTTCGGTATTCCCATAATCGAAGCAATGAGCATGGGGGTACCAGTTTGTGTTTCAGACATTCCCGTATTTCATGAAGTATGCGGATCTTCAGCATACTACTTTGACCCCCATGATGTTGAGGATATGGCAAATAAAATCCATAAATCTTTGGTTAGTCCAAAAAATATTAAAGAATCTAATATTTCGGATTTTAATTGGGGTAAGAGTGCAAAAAAAATATTCAGAATTTTAGAAAATATTGATAGCAAATGAAGAAAGCTTTAGTTCACGATTGGTTTACTGTATATGGTGGCGCTGAAAGATGTGTTGAAAGTTTTATTAATTTATGGGAAGATTTCGATGTTTTTTCACTTGTCGATGACCTTAACGAAAGTGATAGAAAAACAATTTTAAAAGGAAAAAAAGTCCAAACTTCATTTATTCAAAATTTACCTTTCGGGAAGAAGAGGTATAGAAATTATTTGCCATTATTTCCATTGGCAATAGAGCAATTAGACCTACGAGATTATGAGCTTATAATTTCTTCTTCTTCTTCAGTCGCTAAAGGTGTATTGACCAATCACAATCAGCTTCATATTGTATATATGTATTCACCCGTTCGCTATGCTTGGGATCTTCACTTTCAGTATTTAAAAGAGAGTGGATTGGAAAGTGGTTTCAAAGGATTCTTGGCAAAATATTTCTTACATAAGTTGAGAGTTTGGGATTTGATTACAGCAAATAGGCCGGACTACTATATAGCTATTTCAAATTACATAGCCAAAAGAATAAAGAAAACTTATAACAAGGAGGCGTTCGTAATTTACCCTCCCGTTGATACTTCCAATTTTAATATTAGTGAAGTCACTAAGAATTATTATATAACCTGTTCTAGAATGGTGCCGTATAAAAAGATTGACTTAATTGTAAGAGCATTATCTGGCACTGATAGACAGTTAATAGTAATTGGAGACGGACCTGAGTATGATAAAATCAAACGAATTGCTTCTGAAAACGTACAATTATTGGGTTTTGTTGAAAAGGATCAAATGCTTAAACTATTGAAAGAGTCAAGAGCTTTTATTTTTGCAGCGGAAGAGGATTTTGGAATTGCTCCCGTTGAAGCCCAAGCTTGCGGTGTTCCAGTAATTGCTTATGGAGCTGGTGGTGCATTAGAAACAATTAACGGTTTTTATCCACAGCAGAATATTGAAGTAGAACGTTATTCTGGGGTGTTTTTCAAAGAGCAAACGGAAGAATCATTAATAGAATCATTAAATTGTTTTGAACAGGTAGAAAGTAGATTTGATAAAAATGTTATCAGAGATAATGCCTTAAGATTTAGAACTGAGAGATTCGAATCCGAATTCAAAGAATTAATTGATAAATTATATAGAAACTGGAAATTAGAGCAGAATTAATGAAAAAAGCAATAATTACTGGCATTACAGGTCAAGATGCGGCTTATTTAGCGGATTTACTTTTAAATAAGGGTTACAAGGTATTTGGCACATATCGAAGAACAAGTTCCACTAACTTTTGGAGAATTGAAGAATTAGGGATTAATGATCATCCAAACTTAGAGTTGCTAGAGTATGATTTGGTTGATCTTTCAAGTGCTTATAGAATAATTAGTCAAGTGGAGCCCGATGAAATTTACAATCTGGCGGCACAGAGTTTTGTAGGGGTTTCATTTACCCAGCCGGTAGCTACAGCACAGATCACAGGAATAGGTGCATTGAATCTTTTAGAGGCAATCAGATCTATAAACCCTAGGATCAAATTCTATCAGGCATCTACTTCCGAAATGTTCGGAAAGGTACATGCGATACCACAAAATGAGGACACTCCATTTCATCCAAGAAGTCCCTATGGTGTAGCTAAGGTATTTGCTCATTGGGCAACCTTAAATTACCAGGAATCCTATGATCTTTTTGCAACAAGTGGTATTTTATTTAATCATGAGTCACCTCTTCGCGGAAAGGAATTTGTAACAAGGAAAATAAGTGATGCTGTAGCGAAGATAAAGCTAGGAAAACAGGATTTACTTGAACTTGGGAATTTAGATGCAAAAAGGGATTGGGGATATGCAAAGGAATACGTGGAAGGAATGTATAAAATGTTGCAAATTGATAAGCCCGGAACTTTTGTGCTAGCCACTAATCAAACCAGAACGGTAAGAGATTTCGTAAGTATGGCCTTTCAAGCAATAGATGTGAACATTGAGTGGGAAGGAACAGGAGAAGATGAAAAGGGTATAGATGCCAAATCTGGCAAAAAACTGGTTCAGGTAAATCCTAAATTCTATAGACCTGCGGAGGTAGATCTATTGATTGGTGACGCCAGTAAAGCCCACGAAATGTTAGATTGGTTGCCTAAGACCACTCTCAGAGAGTTATGTGAGATGATGGTGAAAAAAGACATTGAAAGGAATCAAAATGGAAGTACGTTCTAAAGGTAAAGTTTTTATTACTGGTATAACGGGTTTCACAGGTGTTTATCTGGAAGCCAAATTAAAGCAATTAGGATTTGAAGTGTTTGGAACAACACTTTCAAATCCTAATTCAAATAATCATATAAAGTGCGATATTTTAGACGAGGATTCTTTGCTGACAACTCTTAAGGATGTTCGCCCTGATTATATTTTTCATCTTGCAGCAATTTCTTTTGTTGCTAGTGAAGATCAGGATTTAATATATCGTGTGAATATCTTTGGCAGTATAAATTTGTTGAATGCAGTTGATAGTCTCGATTACATTCCAGCTAAAATAATAATCGCCAGTAGTGCCGCAATTTACGGAAGGAGAAGTGGCTCTTTGGATGAGAAAATGTGTCCATTACCTGTAAATCACTATGGGAATAGTAAGTTGGTAATGGAGAATATGGTCCGCCACTATTTTGATACTCAGAATATCATTATAGTAAGACCTTTCAATTATACGGGGATTGGACAGGATGAAAAATTTTTGATACCAAAAATAGTTTCACACTATAAAAGGAGAGAAAGAAACATTGAACTCGGCAATATTGATGTTTACCGAGAGTTTAACGATATAGCCTACGTTATAGATTGTTACATTCAATTGATGAATTCGACTGTTAGTTCTGAGATCGTCAACGTTTCTTCAAACAATGCTATTAATATTAAGGAAATTCTTCAGGAAATGAATAAGATAGCAGGCCATGAAATCAATGTAAAGGTAAATCCATCATTTGTTCGTAAAAATGAAATCGAAATATTAAAAGGTTCCACCGATAAACTTTATGACTTACTAGGTGAAAAAATAAAACCCATTCCACTAATTGAGTTGCTTTCGAAGATGTACAAAGCTTAATTTCTCGTTTATGAAAAGATTTTCCGGATTTTTAAAGCCTATTTCTTACGCTATAGATTTAAGCGTGATATTGCTATTGGCATATTTTCTACCAATAAGGCTTCATAATCCGATACTATTCTTTTTCTATCTGACCTTCAGTTGGATAGTAATTTCAGTAAGAAATCACTTCTACGAGGTTGAGCGTTATACGAAAATCCCACTCGTGTTATCCTTGCTTTTCAGGCAGTTTGTATTCTTCTTCTTGGTATTGTATGCCTTTATAGGTTTCTTTAAAGAAAATATGATCAGCAGGCTATTATTAGGCCAGTATTTTCTCGCTTGCTTTATATTAGTTTCATTCTTTAAAATTTTGGTATACTATCTACTCCAAAGATACCGCGAGGTAATTGGAGGAAATCGCAGAACCACCATAGTGATTGGAGAGAATAAGAAGACTGATCAGCTAATTAAAATATTTCAGGAACGGCTGGAGTTCGGGTTCGTATTTAAAAAAAGGTTTGCAACAGATGAAGATGACTTTTCCATAGACAAGGTCTGTGACTATGTCAAAAAGGAGAACATAGATGAGATCTATTGCTCGGTGGCCGAACTCAAGAATAAGCAACTGGAGGAGATCATCGCCTTTGCTGATAACAACCTGAAGGTAGTTAAGTTTATACCGGACAATAAATACATTTACAACAAACGCCTCAAGTTCGATTATTACGATTACCTCCCAATTCTTTCATTGAGAGACATCCCCTTAGAAAATTCCATTAACTATGTATTAAAGCGTTCCTTTGATATTTTCTTTTCACTGCTGGTGGTTGTCTTTGTTCTCTCATGGCTCACCCCGTTAGTAGCCTTATTGATTCGTCTGGAGTCTCCGGGCCCTGTATTTTTCAGACAGTATCGAAATGGGATTAATTCGAAAGAGTTTGCCTGTCTCAAGTTTCGATCTATGGCCGTGAATACAGACTCTGATAAACAGCAGGCTACCAAAGGAGATATGCGTGTGACACGTATCGGACGGTTTATACGCAAAACCAGTATTGATGAGCTGCCTCAGTTCTACAATGTATTATTTGGTCAAATGTCTATTGTAGGCCCACGACCCCATATGGTGCTGCATACCAAACAGTACAGCCAGATGGTCGATAAATACATGGTTCGGCACTTTGTTAAGCCAGGCATTACCGGATTAGCCCAGGTTCGCGGTTACCGCGGTGAGATCGAAAGCGATACCGATATTATCAACCGTGTGAAATTCGATATTTTCTATCTGGAGAACTGGTCCATGGCTCTCGACCTGAAGATCATGGTGCAAACCGTGTTGAATGTGTTTAAAGGGGAAGAGAAGGCGTATTGATATCAGGGATTAGAGAATAGGGACTTGGGATTAGAATTAAAGAGCTTTCTTTAAATAACTAATATATCCGTTTATCAATCTTATACAGTCCTCACAGTGTGATCTAATTGAATTCAACAATTCCTGGTTGATGTAGCCACATTGTTTTGCCTCCAAGGCATGATCGAGGACTTCTGCTACGGAACCCCTGGAAATATAAAGGAATTTGATGTTTTCTTTATAATGGTATCTGCCCCATCCTTCTGCTATATTTGCGGTAGTTGACCTGGAAGATCTCAAAATTTGGCTATGCAAATCATAACGCTCCTCCTTGGGTAAAGAAGGTAATACCTCGGTGCGAATCAGTTCTTTCAACTGATTGCACATTTTCCAACAGTTTAGATCTTGAAAGTTTGTATGCACAAGACTAATATAGAAAAAAATCTATATAAATACTCCAATCCCTAATCCCTAATCACCAATCCCTTTTTTTACCTTTGTGTTCATGAATAAACTTTGAGTTAAAAGCATAACGAAAATTCTAATAGATCATGAATATACTAATTCTCGGCTCCGGCGGGAGAGAACATACCTTAACCTGGAAGATCGCTCAAAGCGATAAAGCGCAGAATATCTATGTGGCTCCCGGTAATGCCGGAACGGCTGGCATAGCGACCAATATAGCGGTGGCTGCCAATGATTTTCAGGCCGTAAAGAACCTGGTGATCGAAAAGGAGATCGATATGGTGGTGGTAGGCCCCGAAGATCCGCTGGTAATGGGTATTCATGATTTCTTTCTGAAAGATGACGCCATCAACCACGTGAAAGTGATCGGTCCGCAGAAAGCGGGGGCCATCCTTGAAGGTTCCAAGGAAGCCGCCAAGGAGTTCATGGCCCTCCATAAGATTCCTACCGCGGCTTATCAAAGCTTTACAGCCAAAAGCCTGGAGGCCGGATTTCAATTCCTGGAAACCCTGAAGCCGCCTTATGTGCTCAAGGCAGACGGACTGGCAGCCGGAAAAGGGGTGTTGATACTTGATGATATTGATGAGGCCAAAGCCGAACTTAAAAACATGCTCGTAGGGGAGAAGTTCGGTAGTGCCAGCGCCAAGGTGGTGATCGAAGAGTTTCTCAGCGGAATAGAACTCAGCGTGTTCCTGCTTACCGACGGTGAAAATTACCTCACCCTGCCTACCGCTAAAGATTATAAAAGAATAGGGGAAGGTGACACCGGACTCAATACCGGTGGTATGGGCGCGATCTCTCCTGTTCCCTTTGCAGATGATGCCTTTATGAAAAAGGTGGAAGAGCGTATCATTAAACCCACTGTAAACGGTTTTAAGGAAGATAATATCCCTTATAAGGGGTTCGTGTTCATCGGACTCATTAAAGTCGGTGACGACCCTTATGTGATCGAATACAATGTGCGTATGGGTGATCCGGAAACCGAAGTGGTGATCCCCAGGGTTAAGAATGATATGGTCGAGCTGTTAAATGCTATGGCTGAAGGCCGCCTGGATGAGGTACAACTGGAGATCGATGATCGCACCGCCACTACGGTTATGACCGTTTCCGGCGGGTACCCTGAAGCATACGAAAAAGGCAAGGAGATCGTGGGTCTTGACTCTATTGAAGACTCTATCGTGTTTCATGCAGGTACCAGCCAGATCGATGGCAAGGTGGTAACTTCCGGTGGGCGGGTCATCGCCCTTACTTCCTTCGGAAAAGACTACCGGGAAGCACTGGATAAATCATATGCCAGCGCGAAGAAATTGTGTTTTGACGGGATTTATTATCGAAAGGATATTGGTTTCGATCTATAAACCAGGAAACTGGTTTATAGATCGGGTTACGGGTTATGAGTTATGGGTTACGAGAGGGTGAGCCTGGATGGGTTATAATGAATTCCGACTCAAAACTGCATTAGATAGTTACTGCAAAGCCTTTATTAGGTTTAACGTCATCTTACGAATTATTGTAATTTCATCAATAAGAGGATTACGGGAGTTTAGATAAGAAAGATCGTAAGCCAGCTCAACCTGAGTGTCCAATTCTGAGAGCGATCCCAGAGCTATATAAAGGAATCGTATCAGTTCTCTGTTTCCTTTGCGGCCGGCACCTTCTGCTATATTGGAGGGTATTGAAACAGAGCATCTTCGCAATTGACTTTTTAAACCGTATTGTTCACTTTCAGGAAACATTTCAGTTTCCTTATAGATCATTCTGGCGAGTTTCATGGAGCGCTTCCATACATCCAAATCTTTATGAGTCATAACGTTATAATTGAAGCGACCTAAATATAGTAAATAATCTACACATTAAAACTCATAACCCATAACCCATAACCCATAACCCATAACCCATAACCCGTAACCCATAACCCAACAAATAACCCCAAAGCCTTTCGACTCCGGGGTTATTTAAAATGTATGGTAAACTGCGATTACATATACGAATGCGCAGTAACGTCTTTGTTCTCTTCGTTGTTGTCGTTAAAGATCTTTAATTGCTTCATCCAATAGAGGAAAGCTACAAAACCGATAATCATAAAGATCCAGTTCAGGAAGTTGGCGGCCCACCAGCTTTCCATTCCCCTTAAAGCGTCAAGAGGGATAAACAGAATTTCTTCAAACAAATACTGGATACCGTAGAAAAAGTCACTCATGAGTAAAACTTATATTAAATTTACCCGACAAAAATACAAAAACCCACCATGATATCAAGTATTTTCGGAAGAACTAAACCCATAAATTTCGTACTGCTTCTTCTTTTTACCATCGTTTTCGTGGCGGTTTTTGTGATCTTCGGTCCGATACAGGAGCCGGGCGCGATCAGAACACCCGAGCTGTTGATCAATTTATTGCTGATCATTTTTACCGTTCTGCTCATCGATTTTATCAACCGTAAGAACACCCTTTCGAAGAACAACTCCTATATCAGCCTCTTTTACGTGGTTTTCCTGTGCATGTTCCCGAGGATATTTCTGGACACCAATTTGGTAGTGGCAAACATTTTTATCCTTCTTGCATTACGACGGCTTATCAGCATTCGTTCAGGGCTGGAAGTGGAGAATAAAATATTCGATGCTTCTTTATGGATATGCGCAGCTGCCTTTTTCTTCAGCTGGAGCATACTGTTTCTGATCGTTGTTTACATGGCCATATTTCTGTATTCCTACCAGTATTATCAAAACCTGTTAATTCCCCTGGTGGCGGTCTTTCTGGTAGCAATTCTCGCGTTCACTTATTACTTCATGACCGATCATGTCGAAGCTTTCCTGGATATTTTCCGCATGAAGCCCGAATTCAATTTTAATAAGTACTACGAGCCGGGCTATCTTTTCCCTATCGTTTTTTTATCCGGCTTCGGGTTCATAGCTGTACTGATCTATTTCTTTAAAATGAGAAGTAAATCTTCCAGAGGAAGGGCGCCTGGTTTACTTGTGCTGATTCACCTGGCTGTAGCTTTACTTGTTGCCGCCTTTGCCGAAAGTCCGAATACCTCAGAACTCATCTTTGTCGGATTCCCGCTGTCGGTCATTTTTACCAAATATTTGGAAACCGTAAAGAGGAAATGGCTTAAAGAAGGATTGCTGTGGCTATTTGTGATAGTGCCTTTCTGGATCTTATTGCTGTAGTTTGGTGCCAAAGGAGAGGTCTCCTGCATCTCCAAGACCGGGCACTATGTAGGAGTGGTCATTGAGGTGGTCGTCGATATCACCTACCCACAATTGTGTTTCTTTTGGAAAGTGCTTTTCCAGGTAGGCGATCCCCTCCGGTGCGGCGATGGCAGATACCAGGTGAATGACCCTTGGTAGTCCTACCTTATTCAACGCCTGAAAAGTGGCCAGCATGGAATGACCTGAAGCGATCATGGGATCGACCAGGATCAGCGTCTTATTGTCCAGGGAAGGAGAGGCCAGGTACTCTACAATAATCTCGAATTCGGTATCAGATGTATGATAACGATAGGCTGAAATAAACGAATTTTCAGCCCAGTCGAAATAGTTCAGGACCCCTGTGTGCATGGGTAGGCCGGCCCTGAGAACGGAACAGATCACAATGTCGTCCTGTACAAGACGGGTTTCTTTTTCTCCCAGTGGCGTGGTCACCTGAGCCGGATGGAAATCGAGGGTTTTGCTTAACTCGTAGCTGAGTACCTCTCCGATACGCTCCAGATTACGCCTGAAACGCATACTGTCTTTCTGAATATGAATGTCACGAATTTGTTGCAGGTAATGCAGCAATACTGAATTTTCTTTGGCCAGGTGGTGGGTTTTCATGGTATTAAAATTAGTGAAAGTTTTTCTTTCAGGATGGATGATAACTACCAATAAGTGAATCGGCTTTTCATTTTAGTAAGTGTTCATTTTCTTTGCTGGTCCAAAGAAAACGAACCAAAAGAAAGGACCCGGTCCGGTGTCTTTGGCCATCCGCTATGGATTCGTAAACTAAGCCAGCTGAACTCATCATGCCTTGTTGGCATGATTCAAACAGCACCTGGCTTTATACGTTTACTTCATCAAGCGGATACCTGGCCAGCAGCCACCCAGGGACCACTATTTTGATGGAGCAAAGATAGCAGTTGGACCATATGATGACTTGCTATCGACAAGTAGTATTAGCAGCTCTTAACTTGAAGCGAGAGGCAGAATAATGTGGGGAGCTAGCGGCTAAGTGAGAACAGGATTAATTGAGTAAAGCGGGATGCGAGAAGCGCGGCCTCAAAGTTTTGTAGGTTTAAAAACGAGTCATCCCGATGCGCCCATTTGGGCGAAGAGGGATCTGCTCATTTTCAGTAGGGTTTAAATAAAAGGTTTAGTCGAATTGAGACAGGAAGGTCTAATTTGGCTAACAGCTATCAGTGATCGGTTGTACGTCCCTTAACTCTTAGCTCTTAGCTCTTAACCCTTAACCCTTAATCCTTAACCCATAACCCATAACCCATAACCCATAACTGTTCACTGTTCACTGTTCACTGTTCACTGTTCACTCAAAATCCATTATCTTTGCACTCTAAAATTTCATAGCATGTTTAGCGAATTAGCATATAGAATCTTCGAGGAAAGCATTAAGAAATACCACGTAAAGAACGAGGTGGACCAGGATTTTGAAAATCCATATCCAAACGATAGTGTTGAACATTTGTTGTTTCGAAAGAATTGGATAGACACGGTACAGTGGCATTTCGAAGACATTATTCGTGACCCGCAGATCGATCCGGTGGCAGCGCTTGACCTGAAGAGAAAGATCGATGCTTCCAACCAGGACCGTACCGATATGGTTGAGTATATCGACAGCTATTTCCTGAACAAATACAAAGATGTGAAGCCGCACGAAAGGGCTACCATCAATTCTGAAAGTCCGGCGTGGGCCATCGACCGTTTATCGATTCTCGCATTAAAGATCTACCATATGAAAGAGGAGGTCGAACGGGAAGATGCTTCTGACGAACACCGCGCCAAGTGTCAGGCCAAACTGGACATACTTCTTGAACAGCGCAAAGACCTTTCTGAAGCCATCGATCAGCTCTTAAGCGATATCGAGAAGGGTGACAAGTATATGAAAGTATACAAGCAGATGAAGATGTACAACGACGAAGAGCTGAACCCGGTATTGTACCAGAATAAAAAGAAGTAATTCCACTCCCACTTCATGTCCGACAACCCTAAGCATATCCTTGCGATACGCCTGTCTTCCCTTGGAGATGTGGCCATGACGGTACCCGTATTTCAGGCGGTGCGGAAAACCTATCCGAAGCTGAAACTTACCGTTTTATCAAGAGGATTCTTTAAACCCCTGTTCGAGGGGATTGAAGACATCAACTTTTATGAAGCTGATGTTAAGATAAAGCATCGGGGTATAGGCGGACTCTGGAAACTTTCTGGCGAGCTGATGAGGCTAAAACCCGACGCTGTTGCCGATCTGCACAATGTCTTGAGAAGTAAAGTACTCGGACTGTTCTTCAGACTGCGGGGTTTGAATACGGTAGTTCTTGATAAGGGGAGGAGTCAAAAAGCAGAACTGACCCGGGAAAAGGATAAGAATCTGAAGCCTCTTACACCTACGGTGGAACGCTATGCTCAGGTTTTTGAAAAACTGGGGTACCCTATAGACATGAGTAAGAATTGGTATTCCCCGAAACGGGAATTGCCTGTAGCCGCTCATAAGATCATCGGTGAGGAACCGTTGAAATGGATAGGGGTGGCTCCTTTTGCCGCCTTTCCCGGAAAGGTTTATCCTCCCGATCTCATGGAGGAAGTCATAAAAAGACTTAGTGTGTCGGGAGATTACAAGATCCTGCTATTTGGTGGAGGCCGTGAAGAAGCACGTATTTTAGAGGGTTTAGCACAGCAATATGATCGGGTTGAAAGCCTGGTCAACCGGTTCTCCTTTAGCGAGGAACTGGCCGTTATTTCCAACCTGGATCTCATGATCGCTATGGATAGCGGAAATGCGCATATGGCCGCCATGTTCGGTGTGCCTGTTGTCACCCTTTGGGGGGTTACCCATCCCTATCTCGGTTTTGCACCTTATGGTCAACCAGAATCCCACACCCTGCTTGCTGACCGCGAGCAATACCCACTGATACCGACTTCAGTTTACGGGAATAAATTACCTGAAGGATACGAAGATGTCATGCGTACGATCTCTCCTGATTCGGTTGTTAAGAAGGTGGAGGAGGTTGTGTCCAATTAGGGATTGGTGATTCGTTAAATAGTTATTGGTTATTTGATATTAGTAACCATATTTAACCTCTGGAATTTACTCACCAAACTCACTGATCACTGATAGCGGATCACTTAACGCCGATAGCCTTTATGAATTGCTGAATTCGCCAGAAAAACTTCATTTTACCCGACTCCCGTCGATTTCAAACAGATCCTTCGCTACGCTCTGGATGAGGTTAAAATGATCAACGGGTTAATTTGGGAGGTACTTGCCGGGGTTCTTCTTTTAAGTGAGTCATCCCGAGCAGAGCGAGGGATCTGCCGGTCGGTTGAAAAAGGAATTAGTTATTGGTTTTTTTAGCTGAGACCAACGTTTTACTTTTAGCTTCTAACTCACCAAACTCACCAAACTCACCAAACTCACCAAACTCACCAAACTCACCGGTCACCGATAGCCCTTAGCCCTTAGCCGCTAACTCATGCAACGCATCCGCGACACTGCGGTCATTGGCAAGTCGCTGCACTTTGTTCTGGCCGCCCAGTTTTCCCTTGCTTTTCATGTAGTCTCTGAATGCTCCTTCGGGCAGAGAGGTGATCTTCAGGGGTTGCAATACCTTTCCCTCGATGAGGTCCAGGTAATAGCTGTTCTGCTGTTGCATGGAAGCATCCAGTGTACGGGCGAAGGCATCAAAGTTTTCGGGTTCCTTTCCGAATTCGATCAACCATTCGTGATAGGGCAGTGCATCATTTTCAGGTTCTACCTGAGGGGCAACAGTGAATTCATTTACCTCACCCCCGTGCTGATCCAGGGCGGTTTTCATGGCCTGTTCCACTTCTTTGGCGATCACATGTTCTCCGAAGGCAGAGATAAAGTGCTTGATCCTTCCGCTCACCACCACACGATAAGGATCGAGGCTGGTAAAACGAACGGTATCTCCGAGGTTATAACCCCACAGACCGGCATTAGTGGAAATGATCATTACATAATCCACATCCTTTTCCACCTCTCCGATGGTAAGTCTCCTGGGATTTTCTTCAAAAAATTGATCAGCCCTTATAAACTCATAGAAGATTCCTGCATTCAGAAGCAGTAACATACCTTCTTCCTTTTGGGAGTCCTGGTATGCAAAAAAGCCTTCACTTGCCGGAAAGAGCTCGATACTGTCGACCTTTCTACCGATCAGCGATTCGAATTTCTTACGGTAAGGTTCGAAGTTGACTCCTCCATAGATGAAGAGTTCAAAGTTTGGAAAAACCTCCTTTACTTTTTTTCCTGTTCTTGCCTGGATACGCTCGAAATACATCTGTACCCAGGAAGGAATACCGCTGATCACGGTCATATTCTCAGGTAGCGTTTCGTCTATTATGGCCTCTACTTTTGTTTCCCAGTCTTCGATACAGTTGGTTTCCCAGCTGGGCATGCGGTTCTTTTGCAGGTATCCGGGTACATAATGCGCCACGATACCTGACAGGCGACCGAGTTTCACCCCGTTCTTTTCATCCAGTTCCGGGCTGCCCTGTAAAAAGATCATCTTTCCGTTTACAAAATCAGCCTTGCCGGTTTCATGTATGTAACTGAGAATGGCATTTCTGGCAGCCTCGATATGGTAGGGCATGGAAGCTTTGGTTATCGGGATATATTTCGCTCCTGAAGTGGTTCCTGAAGTTTTGGCGAAGTACACGGGTTTCCCGGGCCACAAAACATCCTGCTCTCCGTTCACGACCTTTTCCACCCACGGCTTCAGCTCTTCGTAATCCCTTACCGGAACCTGCTTCGCGAAATCCTTATAATCGTTTATACGGTCAAAATCGTGGTCCTGACCAAAGCGGGTATTACGGGCCTTTTCTATAAGTTCCCGAAAGACTTTTTCCTGGGTGACTACCGGGTTTTTCGCCCAGCTCTGAGTTTTTTGATGTATGTATTTGGCAAATAATTTTGCTGCGATTGATTTTATTGAGGTCATGTTTATTCGAAATCTATGTAATCGGTTGGGTCAACAGGATATCCTTCACTCCACAGTTCGAAATGCAGATGCGGACCGGTAGTCAGTTCTCCGGTGTTACCGATAATTGCAATTACTTCTCCTGATTTGACGAGGTCACCCTGTGATTTTGATAAGGCAGAGTTGTGTTTATAGACAGAAAGCAGTCCATAACCATGGTCTACGATACAGACATATCCGGTTTCTGCTGTCCATTCGGCAAAGATCACGGTTCCGTCTGCCACCGATTTCACCGGGGTTTCAGCCGGGGCTATGATATCTACCGCAAAATGTTTCTCTTTGACATTGTACCCCTGATTAATGGTCCCGTTCAGGGGAGGGAATAAGACGAAATCTGAGCGGGACGATGCCGTCTCAAAAAGGTTGTATTTATCTTCCAGCGCCACTTTGGCTCTCAGGAGGGAATCCTGGCGGTTGGGAAAAATATTGTACTCGATGGTATCTGTGCGGAAGGTCGAAAAAAGGGAATCTTTATTCACTTCCACGGTATTGATCTCACCTTTTAAAACCTGTTGAATGCGATTGAAATAGACCTCGTTTGAAGCCAGTTCATACTCCAGTGAATCGACCTTGAAAGTGAGTTCTGTTGCGGTTCTCTTTAGTTGTGCCGACGAATAACCCGGAATATATTCACGAAGGGGGGTAAGAGCGATGAGTAAGGTGGTCAGTGAAATAAGGAAAACCGTGAACAGGGTTCCTAAAACGAACACGTTCAGCCGGTTGAGTTTAAACGACAGTCGCTCCTCAAAAGTGTCTTCATTCAGAACCACAAGCCTGTATTTATGAAGGAGCTTTTTCTTTAATTGTTTTCGCTTCTGTTCTTTTTTTGCCATCGTTTCGCAAATATAGCCAATACAGCCCTATCTTTGCAGCGCTGTAACCTTAATTTATAAGCTTTTAACGGTTGCATAAGACTATAATTATTACCTTTGTCTTTTAAAATTAGATAATATGACCCTTACAAGTATTTTTTTAGGAATGGTCGGGCCGTGGCAGATCGCCATTATCGTCGTGTTGATATTACTGCTCTTCGGCGGTAAGAAGATCCCTGAACTTATGAGAGGATTGGGAAGCGGTATCAAGGAATTTAAAGATGCCACCAAGGAAGACGATGCCAAAATCGACGAGAGTAAAAAGGACTGATCACGTATCAGAAACGATATATAAAAAAGCCTCCGCTTAGCGGAGGCTTTTTTGTTGATGATGTTTTTTTTGTGAAGGGGTAAAGGGTTATTTGATAATAGGAATCATAAAATTTCTAACAATATTTTCCAAGCTCACTGATTGCCGTTCGCCGTTCTCACACGGATCACACCCGTAAGTCCACTTCGACAGCCCCGATACTTCGGGGCAGTGTGACAAGGGCGCTTTGTTGTGGTGATTTCTAGAGAGTAGAGAATGGAGAATAGAGAGTAGGGGGTAAGTATCCTCTAAGATATAGGGTCTGATTTGGAAACTTCTAACCTCTAACCTAATACCTTACCTCAACCACGAAACTCACCAAACTCCCTGAAAGGTCCTTGACCGTTCACTGTTAGCCGTTAGCAGTTAGCGGGTGAAACGCATCCAGTAAATCCACTTCGACAGCCCCGATACTTCGGGGCAGTGTGACAAGGGTGGCTTTGTTGTGGTGTTTTTTGAGAGTAGAGAATGAAGGTAAGTATCCTTTTAAGGTATAGGGTTCGATTTGGGAACTTTTAGCTTTTAACTTCTAACCTAATACCTCACCTAAATCACGAAACTCACCAAACTCCCTGAAAGATCTTTGACCGTTCACTGCGTAACCGTTCACCGTTCTCACGCGGAACGCATCCCGCATCCCCTCATAAACAAGCAGATCCTTCGCTGCGCTCTGGATGACGTTAAAGTTAGTGATTGGAGATTAGCGATCAGTTATTAGAAAAAACATGCACTTTTAGCTTTTAACATTCCAACCAATCAAAATGATTCCTTCTGATCACTGTTAGCCGATAGCCGATAGCTTTAAATTCGCCTAACCGCCTACTCAGCTACTACCTGCTTATCTTCCTCAGTATAGTCTATAAATCGAAGTGTTTTCAATACTGCTTCCAGTTCGAACATATAGTCTCTCTTTTCTGTTGAAGGTGCAAAGGTGAAACCTTCGATCACCAGCAGTCGGTCATTCTTTTCGTCTTCAACAATATAGTTGATAAACGGTCCGGCCATAAAGAAGTTTTTCACCTCCCACATACCTTTGGTCTCAATGGCTTTATGTCCTGCTATTTCGGCGTCATAGACATAAGGAGCGTATGCCTTTTCTGTGATCATATACATGCCTTCTTCGCGGCCGGGAACATATTTTTCGCCTATCGAATCGCGCATTTCGATGATCGCCTGGATGCGGGTTGAATCATTGGGGATAGATTCCATCGGCATCTCATAAACGAGTATGTTCATTTCTCCCTTTTGAATAAGGCGCTTGATCCAGATAAAATTATCATCTTTCTTCACCACTTTATAGATAGACGGCATAGTCAGGCTGATACCAAAATCCTGCTCGAGGTCTTTTTCTTTATTGAGAGATCGATGGAAGCGACGCTGCGTCTCAGCGATTTCCTGCTCTTTGAAGGTCTCTATGATCTGGTTTGCGTTATTCTTTACCTTGTTGATCAGTTCTTCCCTGGTGGGAGCCTTCAGGATCGCAACCTTTTGTGGCTTGGCAAATAGATTGGTTTTTATTCCTGCCGTTTCAGAAGTGTCTTTGGCTATGATCAGAACGTTCCGGCTGTTTCGTGTGAAGTCGGTAAAAACTTCAGGAGGCATCTGATTGATGGTGAATAAGGGTTCATCCCAGGGCAGGCCATGCACCGGGGCTGCAAAATATTCACGTATGGTATCACCCACGGCACCTTCCCACATTTCATTCTCAATGATCACAGACAGACTGTTGATGGCTCCTACAGAGTCAGGCTTGACCTGTTTGCTCTCTTCGCACGAATACAATAGACCGATCGAAAACAGGAGAATAATAATACGTTTCATAAAAATCTTGTTGGTTTAACACTTACAAAGCTTCAGCTTTGTTCCTGGTTTTAAATTATCACTGCGAATATCGTTCCAATCTTTAATATTTTCGATAGAAATTCCGGGATGCCTGTTGGCGATCTTCCAGAGTGAGTCTCCCCTTTGTACGGTATACTCCTTAGCTGAACTGCTTACGCTGGCTTCAGCACTGGTGTTTTTTTTCTGCGGAAGCACAGGCTTTCTGGGGTAGATGGTCAGGCGTTGTCCTGCCCTGATATTGTTGCTTCTTAGTCCGTTCCAGCGCTTAATGTCGCTGATGCGTACCCCGAATTTATCGGCGATCCTGCCCAGGTAATCTCCGCTTACCACTCTGTATCGTATGCGGGAATCTGTCTTTAATAACTCCGGTAGGGGTTTTTCCCGTTTTTTCATCTCTTCCTCCACAAAGGCATAGATCTCCTTCTCGTTGTTGACGAACCTGCCTATATGGTGTTTCGGAAGCCGGAGGGTGTATTTTTCCTTTTCGTCGTAGGGAATAATATCCAGTTTGTAGGCCGGATTGAAGAATTGTATTTCTTCTACTTCCACATCAAGCAGTTCAGAAATCTGGTCGAATGTGATGAGCTTTTTCACCTGAACGGTATCTGTCTCCAGCATGGAAGTTCTGGGGTTGTAGGTGTCAAAACCATGCTCTTCTGCGTATTCAAACAGGTACATCACCGCAAGGAAAGCCGGCACGTAACCTGCTGTTTCCCTCGGAAGGAAAGGCCTGATGTTCCAATAGTTTTCATAACCGCCGCTGCGCCTGATCGCTTTGGAAACATTGCCGGGGCCTGAGTTATAAGCAGCCAGGGCCAGGTCCCAGTCACCGAACATGGTATAAAGACGTCCGAGGAATTCACAGGCGGCCTCGGTAGATTTCACCGGATCGCTTCGCTCATCCACGTAACTGCTCACGTCCAGATCGTACATCTTTCCGGTAGTGAACATGAACTGCCATAACCCTGTGGCACCAACCCTTGATCTTGCTCTCGGATTCAGGGCAGATTCAACGATCGCCAGGTATTTGATCTCTAATGGAATGTTGTGTTTATCGAGTTGTTCCTCGAAAAGGGGGAAATAATACTTGCTCAGGGTCATCACCCGGTTGAGGTAATTCTTCCTTTTGGTGAGGAACATCTTGATCACACTCTCAAGAGAAGGATTATAGCTGATATGAAATGGCGTTTTCTGATCGAGCAACTCCAGGCGTTTCTTAAGCGTATCAGTATGGAGTTCGGCATATTCAACATCATCGAATTTCATTTCGCTGATATCGGTATAGAGCGTATCGAAAAGTCCGGAACCATAGATCTCCTGTAACCACAGGCTGTCCATTTTGCGGGCAAGCGGATTGTCTTCCAGCAGGTATTTACCATTCACTTTTCTGATCAGGAGTGAATCGGCCATGGCTGCAACCGAATCAACTGCATTTTGTATGATCTCTGTGTTTTTGTCTGAGTCGGCCTCAACAATTTCTTTCGGTTCAGCTTCTCCGATCACAGTTTCTTTCTTTTGTTGTGCAAAAGAATTCAGGGTTATAAGTGCGATCGTTATCAGAAGTCCTTTTTTCATGTAGAATGACGGGGTTTGATTAAAAATGGGGTCAAAAATCGAATAAAATTACCTAAAAATACATTTTAAAATGTTAAAACAGAAACCCTTATACGCAGGTATAAGGGCTTCAGTAGTATATGTTGAAAAAGTATTATTTCTGAATGGCTGCGATTCCCGGAAGGTCTTTTCCTTCCAGGCTTTCCAGCATAGCTCCACCACCTGTTGAGACATAGCTCACCTTATCTTTGAAGCCGAATTTCTTAACCGCGGCCACAGAATCACCCCCACCTACAAGTGAGAATGCTCCTTTTTTGGTGGCCTCCGCCACATATTCACCGACGGCAATAGTTCCCTTGGCAAAATTCTCCATTTCGAAAACACCTACGGGTCCGTTCCAAAGAATAGTTTTGGAATTCAGGATCACCTCGCCGAAATTCTCAAGGGCTTTGGGTCCGGCGTCCAGTCCTTGCCAGCCTTCAGGGATGGCATCGATCGGACAGATCTGGGTATTGGCATCGTTGCTGAAATCATCGGCAGCGATCACATCACCGGGCAGGTGAACGGTTACATTTTTTGCTCTTGCTTTATCGAGTATTTCAAGGGCCAGATCGAGCTTGTCATCTTCATGTATCGAATCACCAACGCGGCCTCCTTTAGCCTTTACAAAGGTATAGGCCATTCCCCCTCCGATAATAAGGTGGTCAATGGCATCGAGTATGTTTTCAATGATGGTGATCTTTGAAGATACTTTTGCACCTCCCAGGATAGCGGTTACGGGCTTTTCCCCTGAATCCATGACCTTTTTGATCGCTTCGATCTCTTTGGCCAGCAGGTATCCGAAACATTTGTTCTCAGGGAAGAACTCAGCCACTATGGTGGTTGAGGCGTGTGCCCTGTGTGCTGTTCCGAAGGCATCGTTCACATAGACGTCTCCAAGGCGGGATAGTTTTTCGGCAAATTCCCGATCTCCTTTTTCCTCTCCGGCATAAAACCTCAGATTCTCCAGCAACAATACCTCGCCCGGCTTCAGGTTGGCAGCAGCTTCTTCAGCCTTGGGTCCCACGGCCTCTTCTACGAACTTGACCTGAACACCGATGATTTCCGAAGCTTTGTTTACAATATGTTGGAGTGACATCGCATCATTTCGCATGCCCTTGGGTCTTCCAAGGTGACTCATCAGGATGGCACTGCCCCCGTCTTCCAGTACTTTGATGATGGTTGGTTTCGCCGCCTGAATCCGGTTGGAATCGGTGACCTGGAAGTTTTCATCAAGCGGCACATTGAAGTCAACCCGTATCAGGGCTTTTTTATCAGAGAAATTGAAATCGTCAATTGTTTTCATAGGTTATTTTTAATGAGAAACAAAGTTAACCATTTAATCGCTTCTTTGAAATATGCTTTATTTCTCATCAGGAAGTTGTAGAAGGCTCCAAATAATTCTATTTTTCGGCCTGAAAACCGGTTTTTATGCTATTTCGTTCTATTGTCGGACAGGCTCACCTGAAACGTCATCTGGTCAGGAGTGCAGATAACAACAGAATTCCTCACGCCCAACTATTCGTCGGGCCTGAAGGGAGTGGCACCCTGCCGATGGCTATTGCCTATGCGCGCTATATTCTTTGCCGTAATACCGGGGGAGAGAATGATACAGGTAACGAGAGCTGTAATGCGAAAGTTGAACACTTTAATCACCCTGACCTGCATTTTTCATTTCCTGTGAATGGAACTGCTGAGGTTAAAAGCGAACATGCCTATAGTCAGAAATTCATGAGCCAGTGGCGGGAATTCCTCAGGGAACAGCCTTATGGAAATCTGTTTGACTGGTTGCAAAAACTGGGTATAGAGAATAAGCAAGGACTCATGGGGGTGAACGAAGCGGCTCATCTTTCAAAGGCCTTATCTCTTAAATCATATGAAGGAGGGCGAAAGGTGCTTATCATGTGGATGGCAGAAAAGATGAATGACGCCTGCAGTAATAAGTTGTTAAAGCTCATAGAGGAGCCACCCAAAGACACAGTCATCATTTTGATCGCAGAAGATGAAGACCAGCTCCTGCAGACCATTACCTCCCGATGCCAGATTCTTCATTTTCCGCCTCTGGCGGAAGCCGATATTATAAAGGCCCTGGAACAATGGGATCTTGATCCGAATACGGCTCAAAAGATCGCCCACCAGGCTCACGGGAATTTCAATAAGGCCATAGACCTGGTCAATAACGACTCTGAAGATCTGGTTTTCGAACGTTGGTTCGTTTTTTGGGTCCGATCGGCTTTTAAAGCCAAAGGAAACAAAAAGGCCATCAATGACCTGTTGAGCTGGAGCGAGGAGATCGCGCGTACAGGGAGAGAGACCCAAAAGCAATTCCTACAGTATTGCATAGAGGTGTTCCGTCAGGCCCTTATGGTCAATTACCAGGCTCAGGAATTAGCCTATACCGAGTTTTCACAGGAAGATTTTCGTCTTGAAAAATTCGCTCCTTTTGTGCACGGGAATAATATTCTGGAGATCAACCGCGAACTGGAAGAGGCAATTTATCACATTGAACGCAACGGAAACGGGAAGGTCATACTCGGCGACCTTGCCATCAAACTCACGCGCTTACTGCATGCGCGAAAGGAATAGACAGTTACCTTCAAAAAATCGGTGATTCGTTGCATGAATATCGGTTGTTGTCAACAGTATTTAGCTTTCTGGTTTGCCAATTTCTGAATTGGAGTATAGAGGTCTTGTATCAATAGGAGAGTGAATGAGTGTGAATGCTTTTTGTATGTAGTCGTGCGATTAAACACGTTTAATACCATGTATTCACTTTATGATTTATCAAGTGTTTAATGGCTTAAATAGTCTTTAAATATTATAAAAACAGGCTTTTGTTAGAAATATATTACAAGAAATATATAAATTAATTCCAATTGAGACCGTCGCTGTATTTTGCCTCTCTGACAGAAAAAAATCCCATGGCATAATGATTTCTGTTACTGCTTAAACAGTATTTGCGGGACGAATAACGGGGGAGTGGAGAATAGAGAATAGAGAATAGAGAGTAGGGAATAGGAGGAAAAAGAACCTCATAACTATTGATGCTATTCCTGGCAAGTCTCATTAGGGGATTAGGTCGAATTTGGAACACTTCTAGCTTTTAACTTCTAGCCTCTAACCTCTAACCTGATAACTCACCAAACTCACTGATAGCCGTTAGCCGTTAGCCAGAACAACACATTCGGCAATTCTCATCCCGTAAGTCCACTTCGATGCCCCCAATACTTCGGAGTAGTGCGCCTAGGATCGAACTGTTGTGATGCTTTTTTAGAGAGTAGAGAATGGAGAGTGGAGAATAGGAGGATTAAAAACTACAAAATCATCCATTTTTTCCAGGTAAGTATTATCAGGGTATTAGGTAGAATTTGGAACACTTCTGGCTTTTAACTTCTAGCCTCTAACCTCTAACTCGATAACTCACCAAACTCACAGAAAAGCCATTGACCGTTCACCGATAGCCGTTCTCCTTATTAACTCCTCACGCCTCAACATTCAGGATCTCTCCCGAAAAGAAGGTCTCCAGCTCACGTAAGGTCTGCGGATTCGTCTTGATATCTTTCACGATCTCTCCTTTTTCCAGCACTACGATTCGTTCGCATACTTCAGTGACATGCATCAGGTCATGACTGGAGATAAGTACCGTCGTCTCTCTTTCTTCCTGCAGGGTCTTAAGAATTTTCTTCAGTCGTATTTGGGTGGTGGGGTCCAGGTTGGCGAAGGGCTCGTCGAGTATGATCACTTCGGGAGACCCGATAAGGGTTGCCACGATTCCCACCTTTTTTTGATTTCCCTTAGACAGGTCACGAAGATATTTTTTAACGCCCAGAATTTCGCCATTGAAGAAGTCTTCAAATCCTGACAGCAGCCGGTCAACATCGGCCTTGTTCTGGTTGCGTAACTCCCCGATAAAATAGAAATATTCCTCCGGGGTAAGGTACCCGATAAGAAAACTTTCATCGATAAAGGCGCTGGTGAACGATTTCCATGATTCGCTGCTTTGAACAGGTACATCGTTGTTGAGTACTTGCCCGGTTGTGGGTTGTATCAGGTCTAATAACAGGCTGAAAAGCGTCGTTTTTCCGGCACCATTATTACCGACCAATCCGAAACTTTGACCTTTAGGGATCTCAAGTGATGAGATATCCAGAACTTTCTTTTGTTTATATGACTTTGACAGTCCTTTAATTTCTATCATCTCCTTTAGTTTTTTTGTTTGTAAGCGTGAAGGGTTTTGTATTTTTCTGTTTTGTAGACCCTGGTAATGATATCAAATACTTTTTCTTTAAAGACGAAGCCCAACACTCCCGCCAGGGCAACAAAAATATACCCGAGGTCAGGTCCCTGTGTATAGTGGCCTGCCGCATATAACCCCAAAGGTAATAACAGTTTTGGAAGGGTCAGCAGCAGGGTTTTGGCATTAAAGGCCTGTTTGTCGCCAAATGCTTTTTTGTTGGAGGTCAGGTCGATCGGAGTTTTGACGTAGGCTCCTCCCCATAAAACGATATGTGCATTCACCCCTATGTTGTAAATCGCAGAAACCACAATGGCCAGGTATACCTCTAGACCCCAGTACAGGTAAAAGCTGGCGATAACGGTGGTCAGGATGGTAGCGATAACTATAAGCCACCACTTGGAGTTGAGGTAATCCCTGTAGCGAATGTTCTGACTCATCATCAGGGGGTAATAAGAGCTGTCCCAGCTCGGCACGAATTGTCCGAAGCTGAACAAAAACCCTCCGGTTACGAAAAGGCCGGCAAAGATACGCCAAACGGGTCCTTCGTAAACCTCGATTCCTCCGGTAAAAAACAGCAAGCCGTAGAAAATAAAAGCAAGGCTCATCAATACAGTAGTACGTGAACGTTTGTTACGCTTGATCAGCTTGATATCATTCTTAAGAAAAACCGACAGGCTCCCGAACCGATCAAGCCAGCTGAGGTCTTCAGAATGCACCTCTTTTTGTTTGGCAGATAGACCTGCATCGAGATACAGTCTCGCTTTAAAATACCGGAAAGCTATCACATATAGTGACAGACAGATCAAAGCAGGAATGATCAACCACAGCGGCTGTTCGTATACCGCCATAAAAGCGGGTGCCGTATAGACTGAAATGTCAACAATACCGTAAAATGTCAATAACCCAAGAGCTGCAACGATCAGTAATACCGTGTAAAAAATGGCATCGACATCATTCAGAAAAACATTGATGAAGTTATTTGCATAGATCAGAAAAGCCACCATGGCCAGCCATGCCAGAGCTTGTACGGGCGGATAGCCCTCCACCAGCAGAACGATGGTGAACGGGATAAAGAAAAAGGCATGAATGATGTTAAAGAACGAAAGAACGGTTTTCCATAAACTGAAGTGTACGATCCTGCTTTTAGAAAAAGGCAAGGGAAGAAGTGGTTTGATATTCACCACGGGCATTTTTTGCAGCAGGTAACGCATCACCAGGTCTGCGACCAGGTAGAAAATCAGGATCTCATTGATAACCTCGAGCGGATTGCGTTGCAACTGGTCTTCAATGATGTGATAGGAGGCAGCCCCCATTATCGAAAAAACCGCTATAAAATAAAGTGCTGCAAACCCCATGAGGATCTTAAAAACCAGGTTCTTATTGAAAGAAGCAGACCGGATAAAAGATTTCCATTGGAGGGTAAGGAACAGTTTAAGCATGTTGTTGATGATTTATCGCATTAGTGTTTAAAATGATTCATTTGTTACAAAAACATGCATTGTTTCTTATTTTTGCCTAAAAAATCGACATATGCCTGAGTTTTTCCCATTAGAGATCGGTGTTGTAGAAAACATAACCCCCAATTCAGTAAGTCTCACATTTAAGATACCCGAAGATAAAAAGGAAGCCTTTCGCTTTAAGCCGGGACAATATATCACCCTGAAAACCAATATAAACGGCGCTGAGGTAAGGCGCTCATACAGTATCTGTTCGGCTGCTGATGATCCGGGAATTACGGTAGGGGTAAAGAAAGTGGCTGACGGAACCTTCTCGGTCTATGCGAACGAAGAGCTCAGTGCGGGTTCTGAAATAGAGGTTCATCCACCTGAAGGGAGATTTACCTTTGATGCCGCTAATGACCCGGGTAACACGGTGGTGGCCTTTGCAGCCGGAAGTGGTATCACACCCGTGATGAGTATCATGAAAGCCGTTCTTAAAGACACCGACCGTGACTTTATTCTGGTTTATGGTAATAAGACGCTGGAAGAGACCATGTTCTATAAAGACATCATGTCTCTGAAAGAGCGTTATGGCAACAGGCTGGAAATACAGTTCCTTTATAGTCGTACCCAGGAGAACGATGCCATCTTTGGCCGTATCGAGCGCTCAACGGTGAACTATATTCTGAAAAATAAGCTGGATAGCGCCGGTGATGCGGTGTTTTATCTTTGCGGACCCGAAGGAATGATCAACAATGTTTCTGAAACCCTGAAGGAAAAGGGGGTTGCTTCAGACAGGATCAAATTCGAACTGTTCAGCAGTGACGATTCCGGAGAGGCTCCGTCAGATGTTCCTGAGGGGAAAACCCAGGTGAAGGTGACGGTCGACGACGAAGAGTTTACCCTTCTTATGGATCGTAAGAAGCGGGTGCTTGATGCCGTTCTTGATAACGATATCGATGCGCCGTATTCCTGCCAGGGCGGAATCTGCAGCAGTTGTATCGCCCGGGTTAAAAAGGGGAAGGCTGAAATGGTCAAGAATCAAATACTTACCGACAGCGAAGTGCAGGAGGGACTGATCCTTACCTGTCAGTCGCATCCTCTTAGCTCAGAGCTGGAGATCGATTATGATGATGTGTAGTTTTTGAGAATAGAGAATAGGGAATAGAGAGTAGGGAATGGAGAGTGGAGAATAGAGAGTAGGAGGGCAACTAACTTCATACTTATCCGATTTATTACAGGTTAGAGTCATTAGTGTATTGGGTGAGACTGTTCAAAAAAGTGTGTCATAGGTATTAATTAAAACAATAACTTATGTACACGATGTCAAACAAGAAAACAACCCCAAAAAGTGAGTTGGAGCAACTCTTCGAGGATGCTTTGGATCAGCTCAAAAAGACCAAGAAGCTTGAAGGAGCCGATGGTGCTTTCACTCCGCTTTTAAAAAAACTTCTGGAAGCCTCTATGGAAGGAGAGTTGGATGCTCACCTGAAAGAGAGTCGCCCTAACCGCCGTAACGGCAAAGGAGGTAAGAAGGTCAAAACCA
>NZ_JAINZS010000006.1 GCF_020166495.1 Robertkochia aurantiaca | reverse complement strand
GAACCACTAAGAAATGGTCAAGACCAGTAAGTTGGACAAAGGTCATTAGTATATTATCAATGACTCACAAGGAAAGATTAGGCCTACCCTAAAAATAAAGAATGACACACTTAACTGAACACAACCTTTATAAACTCTCTGCCATACACCTCATTTACCTGCACACCTACCCTTCATACCTCCATACCTTCGTACCTTCATACCTCCATACCCTCATACCCTCATAACCTCATATAAAAAAGACCACCCTCAGGCAGCCTTTTTCAAAGTTCGTAATCTCAGAATCTACATAGATTCCTCTGTACCGCGGACGTGCTTGTTATAAAAATCCCATACCTCATGTGCCACATCACGACCCAGTTTCAACCCGGCCACGTTATCAGCCTGAATATGGTAACCTCCTAAGACCCTTGAAATTCCGGCCATTTCAGCCGTTTCGGTAAATGTCGGGAATTCAATCACCACAGTGTCACCCAGGTTATCAGGCTCTGTCAGAGCCCCCGGAACCAACTCAACTTTTTCCCCGAACTCATCGCTGCCGGTATAGAGCTTCAATGCTTCTGCACAGGCTCCGCTAATGGTGCTGTGCCCTGAAGTATAACTGGGAAAAGGAGGACACAGGAAGGTCTCAGGAGAATACGGCCTCCAGAACTGACCTTTCATCTTTACCATTCCTTTTCCGGGACCTGCCCAGGCAGTTATCTCCTTATCTTTATATTGTTCATGAACAAGCGCATAAGGTCTTGCAAAATCATAATGCATCTTCGAATCCCAGGAAGCGATAAAGGCATCCATAGCCGTCACCTGGTTCAGGAAGTACATTTTCACATCCTGATCGAGGGTATGCTGATCCCTTCGCGAAACATCCTGTGCGAACTTCAGCCAGTGTCCGGCCTGTTGTACCGATTGCGGCCCGTCACGCATAAATTCCACCAAAGCCTTTTCTTCATCTGTAAGACCTGCCTGAAGCGCTACCACTTCCTCCACTTCTTTTTTGAGCTGCTCAGACCCCACCATTGGCGGTGGCCCTGGACGAAACTGATCTCCTGTTTCAAGGGCAATAGGCTCCACCTGATCCCAGAAAGGAGTCAGACAGGAAGGAGCATAACTACCGCCTTTTCCATCAGAAAAATATTTGGGTTGCCAGCGATTGATATCTACGTTCTGCTCAGGTGAATTGACCGGCTTATATCCTGAATAATCGAAATACGCCTCACCATTCGAACCTTGTTCTTCACCATATTGGTTGGCCCCGTCATTCTTACGCGCCTCGATCACCGCCTTGGCTGCAAGGTTACCTATACCCTCAGGGGTCGAGGGATCAAGCGATGTATTGGCCGGATCCAATCCTAACTCCTCCTTCATGAAGGCATCCCATTTCTCCTTGTCGCTATAATAATACTCATTCATGGTACGCAAGGCAGCATAACTGATGGCAATCTCTTTATTGGTAAGCGTTCTTTGATCAGGCGATACACGATCAACCCCGTTCAGATACACTGGCACTGCGGTATCATCGTATCTTGACCACGCATCGAATACGGCAGAAAAAATAAGCGCAAGGTATCTTGACGTAATGGTGGGTCTTGGCTTGAATCGGTCTGTATCCAGGGCTGTCCCCAGAAGGGCCTGCTCTCCCCATTTGTAGGCGATATTTTCTGTCCCGACCGGCTGTTCTGCCATTACAGCAGTCAGCTCATTATCAGCGATCTTATCTCCATTTTTCTGCTCTTTGCACCCTGTTACCACGAGTGCAAGCAGTAATGATGAAGCAACTATTCTTTTCATGTTTAAGATATTGGTTTATTAAAGGTCATTGTGTTTGAATTCCTGGAAACGCTTATGTTAAAGCAACGTTAAATTCTCCGGCAATGTAAAAAATTAAGCCCGCATATTCAAATCTTACTCCTTTCTTTCGATCGAAACTTTTCCCGGCTAAACAGCTGAGAAAACCACGCTGTCACAGCTGTGGTTTAGCTTTTATTTCGTAAGGAATTCTAGTGGGAATAGACTACCTTCGCATCAAATTTTACGCTATGAAAGCAGATGCACTTAAACCAGAGATAAACTCGATTATTCACAATGACTCAAAAAGCCTGGACACCAGGCTACAGGAGATCTGTACCCTCCTTCAAAAAGAGGTTCCTTATTACAACTGGGTAGGTTTTTATTTCAAGAATGGCGACAAGCACGAATTGAAGCTGGGACCCTATGCTGGAGCCCCCACCGACCATACCATTATACCTTTTGGAAAAGGTATCTGCGGGCAGGTGGCCGTAAGCAACGAAAACTTTGTGGTACCTGACGTAAAGGCACAGGATAATTATATCGCCTGCAGCATCGATGTGAAGGCTGAGATCGTGATCCCTCTGTTTGTGAACGGTGAAAACATCGGGCAAATCGATATTGACTCACATACGCCGGATCCCTTTACGAGTGAAGATGTTAGTTTCCTGGAATTCATCAACGGGCAGGTAGCTGAGGTCATCGAAAAAGAAGAACTTAATTTTTCATCACTGATCTGAGATTAATCGGTTTCATCCATCAGATTTTAATTCAAAAAAACTACTTTTGCAGCTTTAAACAACACGGTAATAATGAGCAATTTAAAAAGGGCAAAATCAGCACTTATTTCGGTTTTTCACAAAGACGGTCTTGAACCCATCGTTAAGAAACTAGACGAGTTGGGTATCACTATTTATTCAACCGGAGGCACGGAGAGATTCATCAAAGACCTCGGCATTGATGTAGTAGCCGTTGAAGACGTAACCAGCTATCCATCCATTCTGGGAGGTCGGGTAAAAACCCTTCACCCCAAGGTTTTCGGAGGTATCCTGAACAGACAGGACGAAGCAGGTGACGTGGCAGAAATGGAAAAGTTTGAGATCCCTCAGATCGACATTGTTATCGTAGACCTGTATCCGTTTGAGAAAACCGTTGCCGAAGGTGCCGGAGAACAGGACATCATCGAGAAAATAGATATCGGTGGAATTTCACTGATCAGAGCTGCAGCCAAGAACTTCAAAGACGTGCTGTGTGTCTCTTCGATGGAACAATACGATGATTTCCTAGAAACCCTGACTAATGGAAAAGGAGAGACTTCGATCGACGACCGCAAACGTTTTGCAACAAAGGCATTTAATGTTTCTTCTCATTACGATACAGCCATCTTTAATTACTTCAACCGGGATCAGCAAGAAACCGTACTGAAGATTTCTGAAGAAAAAGGACAAGCACTTCGTTATGGTGAAAACCCGCATCAAAAAGGATACTTTTTCGGGCAACTCGATGAGCTTTTTGAAAAATTGCACGGAAAAGAGCTCTCTTATAACAACCTGCTTGATGTTGATGCCGCCGTTAACCTGATGGGTGAATTTAAGAATGACGACCCGACCTTTGCGATACTTAAACACAACAACGCCTGTGGACTCGCTACCAGGCCTACCATTAGAGAGGCTTATCTGGATGCTCTTGCAGGTGACCCTGTATCAGCTTTCGGAGGAATTCTGATCAGCAACAGCGCCATCGATGAGGCTACAGCCGAAGAGATCAACAAGCTGTTCTGTGAGGTGGTCATCGCTCCGTCATACGACGGCAAGGCACTGGAAATCCTGAAAAGCAAAAAGAACCGTATCATCATGGTTCAGAAAGAGGCTCCCCTGGCAGAGAACAGTGTGAGAACCTGCCTGAACGGTGTACTGGTGCAGGAGAAAGACGGAAAGACCGATTCGTTGGAAGATCTGTCTTATGTGACCGAAAAGAAACCTGCAGATAAGGAAACCGCAGACCTGCTGTTTGCGTCAAAGATCTGCAAGCATACGAAATCGAACACTATTGTCCTGGCAAAGAATCAACAACTTTGCGCCAGTGGTACCGGACAGACCAGCCGGGTAGACGCGTTGAGACAGGCGATAGAAAAGGCTCGTTCTTTTGAATTCGACCTGGATGGATCTGTGATGGCCAGCGATGCCTTCTTCCCTTTCCCTGATTGTGTGGAGATCGCAGACAAGGCCGGAATAACGTCTGTTATCCAGCCCGGAGGCTCGATAAAAGACCAGTTGAGCATCGATTATTGCAACGAAAATGACATGTCTATGGTTTTCACCGGGACCCGCCATTTTAAACATTAATTTACTACATTTGAAAGATTTCAAACACCTCAATTAATACCTGACAATAACATATGGGCTTTTTCGACTTCCTGACCGAAGAGATCGCGATTGATCTTGGCACCGCAAATACACTCATCATACATAATGACAAAGTTGTCGTAGACAGTCCCTCTATTGTAGCACGGGACCGTATCTCAGGGAAGATCATTGCTGTTGGTAAAGAAGCCAACATGATGCAAGGAAAAACCCATGAGAACATCAAAACCGTTCGACCTCTTAAAGACGGAGTGATCGCCGATTTCGATGCCTCAGAAAAGATGATCAATATGTTCATCAAAGGTATTCCGGCCCTCAAAAAGAAATTCTTTCAGCCCACCCTCAGAATGGTCATCTGTATCCCTTCGGGTATTACAGAGGTAGAGATGAGAGCGGTAAAGGAATCAGCAGAAAGGGTCAATGGTAAAGAGGTATACCTGATCCATGAACCTATGGCAGCCGCTATCGGTATCGGACTTGACATCATGCAACCCAAGGGGAATATGATCGTAGATATCGGAGGAGGTACCACTGAGATCGCTGTGATTGCCCTGGGAGGGATCGTTTGTGACAAATCGGTGAAGATCGCAGGTGATGTATTCACCAACGATATCATCTATTATATGCGCACCCAGCACAACCTGTACGTAGGAGAAACCACTGCAGAAAACATCAAGATCGCCATCGGTGCAGCTACCGAAGACCTGGAGGTCCCACCGGAAGAAATGAGCGTTCAGGGACGTGACCTGCTTACCGGGAAACCCAAACAGGTACAAATCTCCTACCGGGAGATCGCCAAGGCTCTTGATAAGTCCATTTTACGTATAGAAGATGCGGTCATGGAAACTCTTTCACAGACACCTCCCGAACTTGCAGCAGATATCTACAATACAGGGATTTACCTGGCCGGGGGAGGATCTATGCTTCGCGGACTTGACAAGCGTATAAGCCAAAAAACAGATCTGCCCGTATATATAGCCGAAGATCCCCTGAGAGCCGTAGTACGCGGTACAGGAATCGCTCTGAAGAACATCGAAAAATACAAACCCATACTTATAAAATAACGTGATTAATGCAGCAGATCATCAACTTTTTAATAAGGAATAAAACCTTTATTATCTTTTTGATGCTGCTTGCCCTGTCACTGGCGTTTACGATTCAGTCTCACTCCTATCATCGCAGCAAGTTTATCAATTCTGCGAATTGGCTGTCAGGAGGTGTATATGGTACCGTAAACAACATCAACGATTACTTTCACCTGAGAGAATATAATGAGCAGCTGGCTTCAGAGAACCGCAGGCTGCGCAATATGATCTTTAACCGTGAAACATTCCCTTCTGATTCGCTGGAAATCGACAGCAGTATTGCCGGAAAATTCATTTTCAGAAACGCCAGCATCATCAAGAACAGTTACGATAAACAGCGAAACTACCTGCTCATCGATAAGGGTCACAATGACAGTATCAGGCAAGATATGGGAGTGGTCAGCTCTGACGGGCTCGTCGGAATCATCGACAATACCTCTGCCGGCTACGCCACCGTACAGTCGGTACTGAATACCATATCAGAGATCAATGCTTCGGTAAAGAACACCAACAATTTTGGCTCCCTGCAATGGGACGGGAAATCAGCAAATGTCGTGCAACTGGTTGATATTCTCAGTTCAGCGCCCATTAAGCCCGGTGACACTATTATTACAGGAGGGATGTCAAGTATTTTCCCGAAAGGAATACTGATCGGAAGGATCAAAGACTTCAGACCCGATGTTTCAGAGAACTACTATATCATAGATGTAGAACTATTTAACGATATGACCACCCTTGATAAAGTTTATGTCATAGAGAATACCGATAGAGAAGAAATCAGCAACCTGGAAGCCCTTACCAATGAACAATAAGATCATCTCAAACATCCTGCTGCTGATCGTTCTTGTTTTGCTGCAGGTCTCGCTTTTCAGTCACATCGATTTTTTAGGGTATTTGAATCCCTATATTTATATCATTTTCCTGCTTTATTTCCCTTTTGAGAAGGAATTGCGTATCGCCTTTCTTTTCCTGGCCTTTTTGCTGGGACTCAGTATCGATATTTTCAGCGACAGCGGCGGGGTTCACGCTGCTGCCAGCCTCTCTGTTGCCTACCTCAGACCCCTTTTTATGCGCTGGGCCTTTGGAGCCACTATCGACTACAACACCTTCAAATTGGGCAAGGCCACTTTCGGTCAGCGATTTAACTTTCTTCTTCTGATGATTTTAACACATCATTTTATCCTATTCACCCTTGAGATATTTAGTTTTGTACAACTTTTGACAATCCTGAAAAAAACTTTATTTTCAGCAATATTCACATTCGTTTTAAGTTTAATATTTATCGCTCTCTTTAGCCGGAAAAGAACATGAGAAAAATTCTGCTTTCATCTATAATGATCATTATTGCTATAGTGTATATAGGCAGGCTTTCTTATCTCCAACTTATAGATAACACCAATAAAAATCCCCTTAACGATACCGCCATTAAGGCGGTTTATGACTACCCCGAACGGGGTCATATTTACGATCGTAACGGGAAGTTACTGGTGGCCAACCAGCCATCGTATGATGTCATGGTGATTCCCCGGGATGTCAAGCCACTTGATACGGCCGAATTTTGCGCACTCTTGAATATTTCAAAAGAGGATTTTGTCAGAAAGTTTAAAAAAGCATACTCCTATTCTCCCCGCTTGCCTTCTGTTTTCGTTCCTCAAATGTCAAAGGCTGAATACGCCTCTCTTCAGGAAAAAATGCGCAAATACGAAGGTTTCTACATTCAGAAACGTTCGCTAAGGCATTACATGACCGAAGCGGGTGCCAACGTACTAGGCTATATCAGTGAGGTTAACGAGAGAGACCTGCAAAACAATCCGTATTACCAGTCAGGTGAACTGATCGGAAGACAGGGAGTCGAGAAGCAGTATGAAGAGATACTTCGGGGGCGTAAAGGAGTGAAATTTATTCAGAAAGATCGTTTCAACAGGGTTATCGGCCCATACAAACAGGGGATCTATGACACCCTCCCCATACAGGGTAAGGATATTTACCTGACTATCGACAACGACCTTCAGGAGTACGGCGAACGACTGATGGTGAACAAACGCGGGGGTATCGTAGCCCTCGAACCCAAGACCGGGGAGATCCTGGCATTGGTTTCGGCTCCGAGCTACGATCCAGATCTGCTGGTAGGAAGAAAGCGTTCTAAAAATTACACCGAACTCTATTATGATTCGATCGCCAAACCTCTTTACGACAGGGGACTTTTGGCCATGTATCCTCCCGGCTCACCGTTTAAAACCGTGAATGCGCTTATCGGCCTTCAGGAAGGAGTCATAGATGAATCAACCACATTCACCTGCTACCACGGCTACCGCTACGGTAGAGGCGCCTTTATGGGGTGCCACTGCCCATCGGGTCAGCGTAACAACCTTATCCGGGGTATTTATGAATCCTGCAATGCGTATTTCGCCAATACCTACCGACGCATCATTGAAAGTTATCCCAATGCCCAACAGGGAATCGATGCATGGGAAAATCATGTGAAGAGCTTCGGACTTGGCGACTATCTGGGGTATGACCTTCCGATAGGTAAGTCCGGAAAAGTACCTGATACCGAGCTCTATAACAGTTATTATGGAGAAAATCGATGGTTCGCCACCAATACGCTGTCTAACGCAATTGGACAGGGAGAAGTTTTAACGACCCCCATACAGCTTGCCAATCTAACAGCTATCATTGCCAACCGCGGGTATTATTACACACCTCATGTGATCAAGGATATAGAGAACGATACCATCGACAGGGCGAAATATAAAACCAAACATCAGACCACCGTAGCTCCGGAACATTTCGAACCAGTGATCGACGGAATGCATGAAGTATATAAGAAAGGAACGGCCCGTTGGGTTCAGGTTCCCGATATAGAGATCGCCGGTAAAACAGGTACCGCAGAGAATTTCACCAAAATCGACAGCGTTCGCGTTCAATTGACCGACCACTCCATCTTTGTTGCCTTTGCCCCGGTTGATGATCCGAAAATCGCCCTGGCCGTTTTTGTTGAAAACGGTTACTGGGGTAGCAGGTGGGCAGGTAAGATCGCCGGTCTGTTGATCGAAAAATACCTGAAGGGTGAGATCACGCGAACAGACATGGAAAAGTTCGTACTTGAAGGCAGCCTGCAGGAAGAATATGATAAGCCGCTAAGCGGCAAGCCTTTTAAAATCAACGACGGCAGTAAACAGATGTATCCGCCCGGATACGGACCCTACAAACCCAAATCGAATTCTGGTCAATGAATAAAAAACTGGATTGGCTTACCATAATCATCTATTTCATCCTGGTCGCTATTGGCTGGCTCAATATATATTCGGCTACTTTCAGCGGAGATACCTTTGGAAATATACTGGACCTGAACGAACTTTACGGCAAGCAGTTCTTTTTTATACTGGTGAGCCTGGTGATGATCGTGATCATTCTCAGTATCGAAGCGAAGTTCTACGAACGCTTCTCAGGAGTTATTTACCTCATCTCCCTCCTGTCGTTACTGGGACTCTTTATTTTCGGAAAGAACGTTAACGGAGCTACCTCCTGGTATGCCATAGGCGGAATGACCATACAGCCATCTGAATTTGCAAAAGCAGCAACAGCCCTGGCCCTGGCCAAATACCTGAGTGATATTCAAACAAACCTGCAGGACTTTAAAGATCTTTTGAAGGCTTTCGGGATTATCGCCCTGCCTGCATTACTGATCATACCCCAGCCGGATCCGGGGAGTGCCCTGGTCTACGCTTCCTTCTTTTTCGTATTATACCGAGAGGGGCTTTCACTCATGTACCTCATCGTTGGTTTACTGGCGGTATTACTCTTTGCAGCCACCCTGCTATACGGCCCTCTATGGGTCTGTATCGGTACAGCCATATTACTTGCACTGATCTATTATTTCGGCAACAGGAAAAAAAAGCAAGTGCGTCTGATCAACCTGGCAGGCGTATTATTACTGGCAACTGCCTTTTCATATTCAGTGAACTTCATCTATGAAAACATCTTTGAGCAACGCCACCGTGACCGATTCAGTCTCTGGCTCCGCCTGGAAGATGACCCGGCCAAACTCGAGCAGATCAGAAAGACCATTGGCTATAACACCTATCAGTCAGAATCGGCTATCGGGTCAGGCGGACTTACCGGGAAAGGGTTTCTCGAAGGCACCCGGACGAAAGGGGATTTTGTGCCGGAACAACATACCGACTACATCTTCAGCACGGTGGGAGAAGAGTGGGGTTTTGTAGGCAGCACCGTGGTGGTTATACTGTTCTGCCTCCTTATTCTCAGACTCACCTACCTGGCCGAAAGACAGAAATCTGCCTTCAGCCGCATGTATGGCTATGGAGTAACCGCTATCATCTTTTTTCACTTTGCCATCAATGTGGGTATGGTTATCGGATTACTACCAACCATAGGCATCCCCTTACCCTTCTTCAGCTACGGCGGCTCCGGCCTGCTAGGGTTTACCATTCTGTTGTTCATTTTCCTGAAGCTTGACGGGAACAGGATCAATGAGTGGATGTAAGATCTTTTACCAAGGAAACTGCTGAATGCCTAACCGAACGTATTGTATAAGGGTCCCTGAAGAAGACTGGAAGAATACATCCTAATGTATTCGAACCTATAGCCCTGACAAATACAGAAAGATTACCTGAAACACGAAAACTGCCAGACCTAGATTCAAACCGTCTGCTCTGGGATAGAACTTTCGCTTTTTTTTATGATGCCCCTCTATAAGCTCACCCTGTATAAAAGTGATCCAGATATAAGCTGCCGAAAAGCAGATCCACCTGTAAAAGAGAAAAGCCGATATATCGAATTTTGAACTATTGACCGGCATCAGCATAGGCAGCCTTACCTGGGGTTATAGCATAAAAAAGGGTGTGGTATAAAACCACACCCTTTTGCTTATTTCACTAATCTGTTATGATCAATTCTTATTCGTATCGGCCAGTTTTCCGTTCTTCAGACTGCCTTTTTGAAGGTCGCTTAATACATGTACGGCCTCTTCCATATAGACGTCCTTCGAAAGATCCTTATGCCATCTTTCACGCTTTTGCATCAACACACTATCCTGGCTCATCAATTCCTGTTCATATGGAAGTGAGGTGTAGCTCAGATCTGTCTGATACTTGGTCAGCTCTCTGAATCGCTTGGCAGCTTCTTCATCTTTTTCGATCTCTGCCTCGTAATCGGCCAGGCTCAGCGGTATCATTTTCTGCTCCGACTGTTCTTTCACCCAGCGGGCGTTTGCGTCGATTAAAGCGATCTGCTCGTTACCGGCCAAACGATCTTTACTTTTCTGAACGGTAGACTCATAATCGATATAACCATCCCAGGCCTCGTAGTCCAGGGCTTCGATCTTATCCCATGGAAGCGGATTCTCCTGGTCTTTTTCACCTATATAGCGGTAGCTGTATTTATCCGGCACCACCACATCGCTCTTTACACCTTCCAGCTGCGTAGAACCACCGTTGATACGGTAGAACTTCTGTGTGGTGATCTTAAGGGCTCCCACATCGCCGAATTCATTCTTCCCGCGAAGGAACTGATTGAGGTCGATCACATTCTGAACGGTACCCTTACCATAGGTCTGTTTACTACCGAGTACGATTGCTCTCTTATAATCCTGCATGGCTGCCGCCAGAATTTCAGAGGCAGAAGCAGACAACTCGTTAACCAAAATCACCAGAGGGCCATCCCACTGCACTCTCTTATCGGTATCGGCCAGCACTTCTTTTCCTTCACCGGTAGATTTTACCTGCACAATAGGTCCTTCCTCGATGAATAATCCGGCCATATCAACCACGGTTTTCAGTGATCCTCCTCCATTGTCACGAAGATCAAGAACCAGACCTTCCATACCTGCTTCCTTTAGCCTTTCTATCTCCTTGGCCACATCGGTTGCAGCATTCCTTTCTTTATAATCGTCAAAGTCTATGTAAAATTTCGGCAGATTGATCACCCCAAAAGTGCGGTCACCTTCTTTTACAAGAGCACTTTTTGCATAGGTCTCTTCCAGCTCAACCACATCACGGGTAATGGTCACCACATCAATGGTTCCGTCGATCTTTCTGACCGTGAGCTTCACCTCAGACCCTTTGGGCCCTTTGATGAGCTTTACGGCATCATCCAGTCGCATTCCAACCACACTCACAGGAACCTCATCTCCCTGAGCCACTTTAATGATCTCATCGCCCACTTCGAGGTCTTCACCTCTCCAGGCCGGACCTCCTGAAATGATCTCAACTATCTTGATATTGTCATTTCTTTTTTGAAGCCTTGCGCCGATCCCTTCGAACTTACCAGACATACTGATATCGAAACGGTCTTTTTCTTCCGGAGCAAAGTAGAACGTATGCGGATCGAATTCTTCAACTATGGAATTCAGGTAGATAGAGAACCAATCTTTTCGCTCCAGGTCTTCCATAAAACTGAAGTAGTCGTTCAGGGTGGTGCGGGTAGCTTCTCTTGTTTCCTCTTCGATAGCGGCTAATTCTGCTGCAGAAAGGTTCTCTGCATCATCGCTTTTTTCAACCACTTCTGCTACATCTTCACTGGCTTCATTATCTCCGGGAGTATCTCCTTCCTTAGCAAGGATATAGCGCTCGATTGTATTGAACTTGAGCTGCTTTCTCCAACGCTCCCAAAGCTCATCTTTATCAGCGGCATAATCCATTTTCTCATAATCGGTATCGAGATATTCTTCCTTATCATAATCAAAAGGCTCATCGAGCACTTTATTGTAAAGCACTGAAGCCTCATCCATACGTTGCATCAACCGGTCATAGGTAAGGTTGAAAAAAGTAACGTCTGAAGTCTTGATCTGATCATCAATCGCAGTTCTGTATTTTTCAAATTCCTCAATATCGCTTTTCAAAAAATATCTCTTCAGCGGATCAAGTGATTCTATATAGCTGTCGTAGACGTTTGATGAAAATTCATCATTGATATCCTTCGGATTAAAATGCCCCTTTTCCAGCACGTAAGTGATCAGGTCTATGAGCAATTTATCCTTATCAGGATTGTCAAAGTTATTTGTAAAGCTACAGGAAGCAGCAGAAATCAGCAGGGCTGACAGTAAGTATACCAAATTCCTTTTCATATATCAGTTTTTCGTTTCTTATTTCTTTTCACAGCAATATCTTACCTACTGCACTTATCGTGCCATTCCGGTTCAGTCTTTCCGGGTTTCAAAAACCGGGAAAGGCCTTCTACAGGCCTTCTGCTAACCATACGGAAAAGGTAAGATGAACTAAATTAACGAAAAAAATATGCGATACGGGAAGGGGTCAACTAATTTTTTGTTAAACATTAGACAAAAACATCATAAAGTGCAAATTGTGTAATTTAGCAGCTTAAAGATTTCGCTATGAAAGAAAGGCCATTAATTCTGGTCACCAATGACGACGGTATCACGGCTCCCGGCATCAGAATGCTCATCAGCATTATGAAAGAACTGGGGGATGTAGTGGTGGTTGCCCCAGACAAACCACAAAGCGCCATGGGTCACGCTATCACTGTAAACAACACCCTTTATTGTAACGCGGTCAACAATGACGAACAGGATCACCGCGAATTCAGTTGCAGCGGTACGCCGGCCGATTGTGTTAAGCTGGCCGTGAATGAAGTGCTTGACCGTAAGCCTGACCTCTGTGTGAGCGGTATCAACCACGGAAGCAATTCATCTATAAACGTGATCTATTCAGGCACCATGAGTGCCGCGGTCGAAGCCGGAATCGAAGGCATACCGGCAATCGGTTTCTCCCTCTGTGATTACTCCTGGGATGCCGATTTTGAACCGATCAGAAACCATGTGCGCACCATAGCCGAGGAAGCTTTGAAAAATGGCATACCTAAAAGTGTGGTACTGAACGTCAACTTCCCGAAGCTGCCGGAAAAAGAGATCAGGGGCATCAAGGTTTGCCGACAGGCCAAAGCAAACTGGGTGGAGGAATTCGATAAAAGAACCAACCCTATGGGTAAAGAATACTACTGGCTTACAGGGCGATTTATCAACCAGGACAAAGGTGAAGACACCGATGAATGGGCACTCGCCAATGGCTTCGTTTCAGTGGTACCTGTTCAGTTCGACCTGACCGCCCATCACGCCATTCAAGATCTAAATACCTGGAAACTCAATGACTAAAAAAGAAATCGGTATCGGCTTCGCTGTCGGAATCATCGCTAACGTAATCGGCATACTGCTGTATATCCTGCTCTTTTCAGATCTGAGCATTGCCGCAACAATAAAAGCTTCTCAGGAAACCGATCATCTGGGAAGCCTGATTGCACTCGGGGCCATCTTAAACCTGGGAGCCTTTTTCGGGTTCCTGAAACTAAAGAGAGATGCCCGGGCAAGAGGTGTGCTGATGGCTACCATACTCAGCGCATTCATCATTCTTATTTTAAAATTCTTCTGATTCCTGATCTTCCATGAAATATTATATCATCGCAGGCGAAGCTTCAGGAGACCTTCACGGGTCAAACCTGATCAAAGCACTAAAGGAAACCGACGCTGAAGCCGAATTCAGGGCTTGGGGAGGAGACCTTATGCAACAGGCAGGAGCCACCCTTGTCAAGCATTATAAGGAGCAATCTTTTATGGGTTTCTTCGAAGTCTTGGCCAACCTTCCCGCAATCTTCAGAAATATCAGGTTCTGCAAAGAAGATATTGAAGCCTATCAGCCCGACGTGATCATCTTTATAGATTATTCAGGTTTCAACCTGCGTATCGCAAAATGGGCGAAACCCAAAAAGTTCAAAACCTTCTATTATGTTTCCCCACAGGTTTGGGCATCCAGAGAAGGACGCATCCATGCAATCAAGCGTGACATTGACGAGATGTTCGTGATTCTTCCCTTTGAAAAGGAATTCTATGAGAAGAAACACAAATATCCCGTGAATTTCGTAGGGCATCCCCTGCTTGATGCCATAGGCGACCGTGAAGCACCAGACCCGGAAACCTTCAGGGAAGAAAATCAGCTTGACAAGCGGAAGATCATTGCCCTGCTTCCCGGCAGCCGGAAACAGGAGATCACCAACATGCTGGGGGTGATGCTGAGTATAACCGAAGACTTTCCTGAGTACCAGTTCGTGATCGCGGGAGCTCCCAGTCAGGATTACGAATTCTATGAATCCTTTATCGGGAGTAGCAACGTGCATTTTGTAACAGGCAAAACCTATGACCTGCTGAGCGTTTCTTACGCGGCCCTGGTGACCAGCGGTACCGCCACCCTTGAAACTGCCATCTTTAAAATACCTCAGGTGGTTTGTTATAAAGGCAACTGGATCAGTTATCAGATCGCCAAACGAATCATTACCCTCAAATTCATTTCCCTGGTGAACCTCATTATGGATAAAGAAGTGGTGAAAGAACTTATACAGGATGAGATGAATACGAAAAATCTCAAAAAGGAACTCGGGAAGATTCTGGAACCGGAGGTCAGAAAACGTATTTTTCTTGACTACTACCATCTTGAGAAAAAACTGGGAGGAAGGGGCGCCAGCAAAAAGGCCGCCAGGCTTATTTTCGAAAAAATTTCCTAATTTGGGGCATACCCCAAAGGAAAATGAAAGCAAAACTTCCGATCCTTGCGATCCTCTTACTGCTGGTCGCCTGTAAATCAAAGCAAAAGAGCATCTCTGTTGCTGCCTCTGACAACAGCGCCATTAATTACAAGGCAAAGGCCGCCATCGCGGCAGCCGGAGATGAGTCATCCTTACCGGAGAACAAACCTGAAGAGCCGACAGACAATACTTTTAATCCTTTGGTCAATGACATCGTTCGAACAGCCATTGATTATACCGGGGTACGCTATAAATTCGGCGGAACGACAAAAAAGGGAATGGACTGTTCAGGACTGATCTACGTGGCATTTACAAAATATGAGATACCCATTCAAAGAGCCTCTTTTCAAATGGCCAAACAAGGTGATGCCATAAGCCTGGAGGAAGTAAGAAAGGGAGACCTGCTGTTCTTTACCACCGGAAAGAAAAACCGGATCAATCATGTCGGATTGGTGGTCGAGGTTTCACAAAGCGAGATTCGGTTTATACATTCGACTTCATCAAGAGGGGTGCTCGTCTCCTCCCTTGATGAAGGCTACTGGAATTATGCCTTCGATCATGCCCGTAGAATCATGTAGGTAATTTACTTCTTTTTAAGTAATTTTAGCTATGGGCGTAAATTTTCCCATAGCAACCATAACCTCGGGTTTCCTTACAGGCATTCTTATTGGAGCCGCCGTTCACGAATTGAATACGGTCTGCACGATCTCCGGAGTCATCGTATTGTTTTCTGTTTTCCTTCTCATACGGAAGCTATATCATCATGCCTGTTTCTGGTTTCTGATCTTCATACTTGCCGGGATCTTTTCTCAAAAAGTAAGCCAGTCTGACACACCCGACTCGCATTATTCCAGGTGGCACAATGAAAATACCATGCTGTTTTTACGCATTAAAGAACCTTTAACCAGGAATGAGAAAAGCGCCACTTTTTCGGCTGATGTGATACAGGCGGGTCATCACAGATGCACAGGAACGGTTTTGGTGGTTGCAGATCCTGATCAGGCTCAAAAAGACATCAAACCGGGTGTTATACTGATCACCAGGGAATCTCCGGAACCTATTCCCTCAGCCAAGAATCCTTATCAGTTCGACTACCGCTCTTATATGGCGACCCAAAACATCTTTCACCGGGTTAAGACAGAAAGCTACTATATCCCTCAGTTGACATCTGATAACTTTTACAACAAACTGCAAGCTCTCAGATTCAGGCTTTCAGACTCGCTTGACAACCGTATCAGGGATCCTGAGGCCAGACAGCTTGCCCAGGCTCTTGTTTTCGGCAGAAAAGATCTATTAGACCGATCCCTGCGACAATCCTATATACGATCAGGATCTGCCCATCTTCTGGCTATCTCAGGGTTGCATCTCGGAATTATCTCGTCTTTTTTCTATCTCCTGCTTTTCCCATTGCGGTATTTTCCCCCTACCCGCAGATATCTTCCGGCTTTTATGATCATACTGCTATGGTGTTATGCATCGGTAACAGGCTTGGGACCTTCGGTGCTTCGCTCTGTGGTGATGTTCAGTTTTCTCAGTCTGACCCTCTTACAGCATAAATATCAAAATGTTGTGAGTCTGCTATTCATATCTGCCCTGCTGTTAACTATATTCAGACCTGCCTACCTCTTTGAGACCGGATTTCAGCTGAGTTATGCCGCGGTATTCGGTATTTGTTGTTTCCACCCAGTATTGCGCAGTTATTACAAACCGGGCCACAGGGCAGCACGATATCTGTATGATCTCTTTCTCGCCGGATTAGCCGCCCAGATAGGGGTGCTGCCCCTATTGTTGTTCCACTTCCATGAAGTGTCTGTTTTCTCCCTGATCAGCGGAGTATTCCTGGTTCCTTTACTTACCGCCTTAGTAATACTGGCATTGATCTTAAGCCTTGTTCCCCTACCCGGTCTGTTGCTTTCATTCGTTAATTCGACATTTAGCTTTCTGGTAAACCTTATGAACGGTATCATAGAGTTCGGGGCTTCTGTCTCAGGATTCAGGTTCACCGGACTGTTCTTCACCGGCGGCATGGCCCTGGGCCTTACCGCTGCCATCCTGTTTCTTTGGTTATGGCTAAAAAGAAAAAAATTCGTCCACATCATACCTTTCTGCCTGGCATTTCTGTTTACACAGGCCGTCTACCTTCACGCATGGCAAACCCGCCCCGGGAGATTGTACATTTTACACGGATACAGAAAAAGCTCTGCCCTAGCAATGACTAATCATCAAACGGAGTTGTGGAGCCAGGAAACCTTAAAGAAAGACCTGATTGAACCTGTGATGAGAGAACATCTCGCAGAAGGATATCAACAGCGAGAGGCACCTTTAAAGTCTGAATGGGGAGATAAGACCCTGATCCGACTGGACAGCCTGGGATATACAGGTCATATTTCTGGTAATAATAAAATAGTATGGCTGTCTTATTCACCTCCGGTAAACATGGACCGGCTTATCGAAACGTCTTCGCCCGAGGTCATCGTAGCCGATGGCAGCAACAGTCCCTTTTTGGTAAAACGCTGGAAACAAAGCGCTGCTAAAAAAAATATCCCTTTTCACTATACCGGCGAAAAGGGATATTTTATGATAGAAACAGGAAACTGATCAGCGAATCCCGTGCATTTTCTTTTTCAACATCGGACTAAGACCTAACATGACTACGGCCGCACCGATAGGTATCAGGGTAAATATCAGGAAGAAGGTAGAAAGGCCGTATTCAGATGATATCTGGTCGATATAGCTTCCTGTAATTCCACCCAAAAGGTTCGCAACAGCATTGGCAATAAACCAGAGTCCGAACATAAGACCAACGATCTTTGGTGCCGCCAGCTTACTCACATAGGAGAGTCCGACTGGTGAGATACATAATTCTCCAAGCGTATGAAAGAGGTATGCCAAAATCAACCAGATCATACTCACTGCAGCAGTTTGAGCTCCCTGCGGAATATTACTGGCTCCATAGGCCAGGAAAGCAAATCCAAGTCCGAGCAATAGTAAGCCCAGGGCAAATTTTACTGGACCTGAAGGATCCCAGACCTTTTGCCAGACACGTGAAAAGACCGGTGCAAAAAGTATGATAAACAAAGAATTCAGAACCGAGAACCACGATGCCGGCACCTCTGCTGTGTCTTCACCGAACTGACGCTGGAGCATCCATATTACAATACCCCAGATGATCACGAAACTGATTCCGAGAAACACATTTGATAAAGCATATTTTCCAAAAGTCTGTTTAAATAACATAGCCAGCACCCAGGTAATGATCAGCATAGGTACTACAGCGATAAGTGAATTCACGATCTTAAAGGTCATCGCGCCATCACCCACCAGTACCCTGTCTGTATAATTATTGGCAAAGACCGTCATCGATCCACCTGCCTGTTCGAAAGCCCACCAAAAGAATACGGTAAAGAAAGCGAAGACCGCTATCACGATTCCACGATCCCTGTAGACTTCCTCCGGATGTTCGGCTTCTTCCTTGGTTACATTTCCTTTTAATTCAACCTTCCCTTTCTTAGGCTTCAGGCCGATATCTCCGAAAATTCCCTGCGCGAACCAGAATTGCAGCATACCGAAGAACATAAAGATCCCGGCCAGGCCGAAACCGTAATGCCATCCCACTGTTTCTCCGATGTATCCACAGAGGAGAATTCCCAGGAAAGCCCCGGCATTAATACCCATATAGAAAACGGTATAACCTGCGTCTTTTTCCTTTCCCTGTGTTTTATAAAGCTGACCAACAATGGAAGAAATATTCGGCTTAAACAACCCGTTTCCAACGATCAATAAACCAAGTCCCAGATAAAAAAAGAAACCGGTTAAACCTTCCAGTGCCATGGAAGCATGGCCCAAAGTCATAATAAGGGCACCTAATGCTACTGAATTTCTGTATCCGAGAAATTTATCGGCCACTAAACCTCCAAGAATCGGGGTCAGATAAACCAAACCGGTATAGATCCCGTACAACTTCAATGCCTCTTCGTTGCTCCAGTCCCATCCGCCATCAAGTATAGCCGAGGTTAAAAACAACACCAAAAGAGCACGCATTCCGTAGTAAGAGAACCGTTCCCACATCTCTGTAAAGAACAGCACAAAAAGACCTGACGGATGGCCTAAAACCGTCCGCTGGTTAATTTCTGATCCACCGTATTTTAATTCCATATCAGTATTAGTTAGAGTTATTTCGTTGTTATTCCTGCCCTACAGGGGTATTTTCTGATGGACTTGCCTCCATTTCCGGTTTCAGCGATTCCATAAGAAAATCGGTCATCCGGGTAAACAGATGCACCCGGGTATTTCCACCATAGATTCCATGATTCTTATCGGGATAGACTGCCCATTCAAACTGCTTGTTAGCCTGAACCAGCGCCTCTACCATTCGCATGGTATTCTGCACATGAACATTATCGTCAGCAGAACCGTGTACCAGCAGGTAATCTCCCTGTAATTTATCAACATGACTCAAGGGAGAGTTATCATCGTAACCTTCCGGATTCTCCTGCGGGGTTCGCATATATCTTTCGGTGTAGATTGTATCATAAAATCTCCAGCTTGTTACCGGAGCCACAGCGATGGCAGCACTAAAAATATCACTCCCTTTGAGTATACAATTACTGCTCATAAAGCCCCCGTAACTCCAACCGAAGATACCTATTCTTTCTTCGTCTATATAAGATCTTTCCGCCAGTTTCTTTGCGGCAGCGATCTGATCTTCCACCTCGTACCTGCCCAATTCCCGGTAAGTGACTTTCTTAAAATCAGCACCTTTAAAGCCGGTTCCGCGCCCGTCTACACAGGCAACCACAAAACCACGATCTGCCAGCATCTGATACCAGTAGTCATTGGCTCCGTTCCAACGGTTCGCCACGCTTTGGGAACCGGGTCCTGAATATTGATACATGAGCATGGGATACGATTTTTCGGGGTCAAAGTCACGTGGCTTAATGATCCACATATTCAGATCATTTCCATTTATCTCTATGGTCGTGAATTCCTTGGGCAGAATCGCATAGGCCTCATTCAGCTCCTCCTTCAGGTCTTCGTTATCAACGATCGCTTTAACCAGAGAACCGTCTTTTGCATTATGAAGGGTATAGCGGTTTGGAGTAGAGGCACTGCTGAAATTATTGATGAAATAAGTGTAATCGGCGCTGAAATCTGCATGATTCGTTCCGGTTTCACTGCTCAAACGTCTTTTCCCCTTTCCATTGATTCTGATACTGTACACATCCCGATTGATACTTCCGGTCTCTACCGACTGATAAAACACCCTCTTGGTCTGTGGATCATACCCATAGAAAGCGGTCACTTCCCAGGGGCCGTCTGTAACCTGCTGCTTTAACTTTCCGTCTGCAGCATAATGGTAAATGTGATTGAAACCATCTTTTTCACTGGTCCAGATGTAGCTGTTATCATCGAGAAAAGTGAGGTTGTCTGTAATATCCACATAGGCCTCATCGGTCTCCTGCATGATCAATTTGGCTTCTCCCTCCTCCAGATCGTACAGGAAGAGCCTGAGATCGTTCTGATGACGATTCAGCACCTGAACACTCAATTTATCGTTGTCTTTAGTCCAGAGGATTCTGGGAATGTAATAGGCCTCACCCAGGTCTACCACTGAGGTCTGTTCTCCTTCCAGTTCATAGACATGAAGGCTTACCTCGGCATTATCTTCTCCCGCTTTCGGGTACTTAAATTCATGTTGTTGCGGGTACAGTTGCTCTCCGTAAACATCCATGGAAAACTCGGGCACCCTAGTTTCATCAAAACGAATGTAAGCCAAATAGGTTCCATCAGCATTCCAGTCGAAGGCCCTTACAAAAGCAAATTCTTCTTCATAGACCCAATCGGTCACCCCGTTGATCACAGCGTTTTTCTTTCCGTCGGTGGTCACCTGAAGGGTGCTCTTATCTGCAAGATCCTTGATATAGATATTGTTTTCGAACACATAAGCCACCTTATCTCCCTGAGGAGAAAAGGCAGGTTCCTGTATCTTTTGATCTGCGAGTTTGATCAGCTCCTTCGTCTGAAGATCATAGACGTAATAAACACCAAGTGTCGACCTGCGATAAACAGACTCGACCTGGGTCGATAACAGTATTTTTTGCTCATCATCACTAAAGGTATAGGATGTGAAATACTGAATTTCGGGAAGTGCTGAAGAAGAAAGTATGGTTTCTGTTTTCTTCAGGGTTTCGTAGTCGTATTTATCAATGCTGGAAGAGCGGGTATTCCGGTCAAAGTTCAGCACTGTGTACTGTTTTCCGTTATTCATGGAACGAAGCACGTCCATTCCTTCAGTTCTGAAGGCGCCTCCGTAAATTTTTTCGAGAGTTATCTTTTTATTTTGTGCTGTTGACAAAGACAGCATTCCGAGAAACAGAAGTGTAAGAACCTGAATTTTTCTCATTCTTGGGGAAAGATTTATTTAAAGCGGTCAATAATACTAATAATTTCATATAAATGGCAACTTTTAAAGTTAAAGATTTGAATACGAAAACTTAAAACCCCCATAACAAAAAGCAAAGTCCTCTGCCTCTCTCAGAGGTCAATATTATTATCTTTGCTCAAAAAGCACCAGATAATATGACGGTTCCTCCGGTTAAAGGATTTTCCAAACTATCGAAAGAAGACAAGATCGACTGGCTTGCCTCTCACTATTTTTCCAATCCTGATGAAGGCATTTCCCTTCTTAAGAAATACTGGAATCATGACGCCAAGCTACAGCAATTGCATGATGAGTTCATAGAGAATACCATTACGAATTTTTACGTGCCGCTCGGGGTGGCACCCAATTTCCTGATCAACGGGCAGAACTATACCATTCCTATGGCGATAGAAGAAAGTTCGGTGGTCGCAGCTGCGAGTAAGGCTGCTAAGTTCTGGATGGAACGCGGGGGATTCAAAACGGAAGTTTTGGGTACCGAAAAGATCGGTCAGGTTCATTTCATCTATCAGGGTCATAAAAAAAGACTGCAAAAATTCTTTACCGCCATCAAGCCAAAGCTCTTTTCCGCAGCCTCGCATATCACCAAAAATATGGAAAAGCGAGGAGGAGGAATTACCGGTATCGAGCTTATCGATAAAACCGGGGAACTACCAGGGTATTTCCAGCTGCATAGCACTTTCGAAACGCTTGATGCCATGGGCGCCAATTTCATCAACTCATGTCTTGAACAGTTCGCCGCAACCTTCAAAGAGGAAGCGGTTGGATGGGATGGTTTCGATGATGCAGAAAAAGACATCGAGATCGTAATGAGCATACTTTCGAACTATGTCCCCAATTGCGTGGTCAGGGCCAGTGTAAGCTGCCCGGTAAAAGACCTTGATGAAGACAGGGAACTCACACCCGGCTCATTCGCTGAAAAGTTCGTCAGAGCCGTTGATATTGCCCGTGTAGAACCACACAGAGCCGTAACGCATAACAAAGGCATCATGAATGGTATCGATGCTGTGGTGCTGGCTACAGGAAATGACTTCAGAGCCGTTGAAGCAGGCATACATGCCTATGCTTCCAAAAACGGCAAATACACCAGTCTGACAAAAGCATGGATCGAAGAAGACACCTTTCATTTTTCCATTGAAATCCCCTTAGCCCTTGGGACAGTTGGCGGACTCACCTCCCTGCATCCCCTGGTCAGGCTATCACTCGAAATACTTGACAACCCTTCAGCAAAAGACCTGATGCAGATCGCTGCCGTAGCAGGGCTGGCTCAAAATTTTGCAGCTATCAGAAGCCTTATCACCACCGGTATTCAGAAAGGCCACATGAAAATGCACCTGATGAACATTCTCAATCAGCTGGAAGCCACCGAGGAAGAAAAGAATTACATGGCCTCGTATTTCAAAAATAAGACCGTAACCCACAGCGATGTAATCAAGGTGTACGAAGCTCACAAAAGAAAACAACCCTAAGCGACTGATGTCTGGAAGTTTTCATAGCAACGGCAAACTTTTACTCACGGGCGAATATCTTATACTTGATGGCGCTCAGGGACTTGCCGTGCCTACTTCCAGAGGGCAATCATTAGAAGTCAAAGAAACACAAAGCGCTTTATTACAATGGTACAGTTTAGATGAAGAGCAGAATCTTTGGTTTGAAGCCAGCATCGCCCTCGATGAGTTTCACCGACTTTTCCGCAACTCCGGAAGCGAAATGAAAGCCCTGAATGCGGACGTCATCTCAGAAAACCGGCACATACAAACCAACGATAATGCGAAGACATTACGCCTGCTTCAGCTGCTTTTCAGTGCCAGGGAACTCAACCAAAACTTTCTCTCAGCTGAAGGCTATGTGATCAAAACCCGGTTGCAATTCCCAAAAGACTGGGGGTTAGGCACCTCCTCTACCCTGGTTAATAACCTTGCGGCCTGGTCAAAAACAGACCCCTACGTTTTGCTGCAGAAAACCTTTGGCGGCAGTGGATATGACATTGCATGTGCGGGGACCAATACACCGATTATTTACAGGATCAACTCAGGAGGGCCTGAAATCACCCCATGCGCATTCAAACCACCATTTATCGATGACCTGTATTTTATATATCTCAATAAAAAACAAAACAGCCGGGAAGGGATCTCAAGATATCAGCAACAAAAGAAGCAGCTGTCTGCGGCTGTTGATCAGGTCAACAGACTAACCAGAGAAGCCGTTTCAGCCTCAACACTTGACGATTTCAAGCTGATCATGACGGAACATGAAACCCTGGTAGGTAAGATCATCGGCATACAACCTGTACAGCAGCGGTTATTTTCAGATTATAACGGCAGTATTAAGAGCCTGGGAGCATGGGGAGGTGATTTTATCCTGGCAGCCGGCGACTCGAATACACCAGTATATTTCATCGGGAAAGGTTATGATACCGTGATTCCTTATAAGCAGATGGTTCACCCCGAATCGCTGTAACAGAGCTGAAGACAAAATATCTCACAAACAAAAAAAGCCTCCCGAAAAGGAGGCTTTTGTTATAGTATAATTACTAATCTTCTTAGTATACTTCAGCGCGATCATCTTCGATCTCGGCCTGTTCTTTCAGCGCGTTATATGCTGCTGAGAAAACGCGGTTCCTGTTAAGGGTCTTCTGAGAATTCGAATAGGTGATATAATTATCGAGGCTTGGAGCAATCTCCTTTTCTGTCACCTCAATCATAAACACTCCCTGTTCTCCTTCTATAAGATCAGAAGTAGCACCTTCTTTCATGGCAAGAGCAATACCTACAACCTTAGGCTCTCTCCCTGCTCCGGCTATATTTGGAGTTTTCATGGTCAGACCTGAAGCCGATGCAACGTTCACTCCGGCGGCTTTGGCCAGATCAGCCATAGTCTCTCCGGCATACTTTTCCTTGATAATCTCTGCCTTTTTACGCTTCATAATGACAGGCTTCACTCTGAAAGCCACATCCTGCGGTCTGGCAAGCCCTTCTTTACGTTTGGCGGTCAGTTGAGCTACCACATAGCCTCCGCTTACGCTGAAACGCTTAACAGCCCCAACTTTGGTATCATCGTTAAAGGCCCATTGAACAAGGGATCTTTGGTTACCGATACCGGCAATGTTTTCGTTTAACGGCTGAATATTTCTTACCGGGCGCAAGGCATAGTCTGATACTTCTGCCAATTCTTTGAAATCCTGCTCTGCAGCATCCATTTCAAATTTAGTGGTCTCAGTGAACAGATCACTCAGTGTTTTTTCAGAAGGCTCTATCTCACGGGCAATGGTCGCCAGTTGTACCCCCTGGTACTTATCGTCTACCTTGATAACATGGTAACCGAATTCGGTCTCTACAACACCGGTTGAACCAACAGGATTACCAAAGATGTAATCGTTAAATTCAGGAACCATCATACCCTCAGGAATATCGTCATAAGTTCCTCCGCGAGCAGATGAACCGGGATCGTCTGAATATTCCAGAGCCAGGGTTCCAAACTCAGAAGGATCAGCATTTACCTGCTTCAGCAAGTCCTGAGCAAGAGCCTCAGCCTCTTCCTTGGTTCTTGATTCTTTAGGTTGCGCTCCGGATCCATCATAAGCAAGAAGTATGTGACTGGCCTTAACCATAGCACCCTCCTTGCGATCGATCAATCGTGTGATCTTATAAAAATCTCCGTCTTTATAAGGTCCAAAAACCTCACCTTTCTCTAAAACGAAAATACTGTCTGCATAGGCAGCCGGAAGATCTTTCTTGGCCACGTAAGTAGAATCGAATTCGATATCAGAATTTACATTAACAAAATCCCGAACCTGAGTGGTTGTTCTGAATCCGGGAAGCGTATCGTTTTGATTGGCAGCCTCGTCGAAAACCACTCGCCCGTCGATAAGAGCAGTGATCTCTTCTTCGATCGCGGCGATATCCTCTTCAGAAGGTTCTTCAGCAAAGAAAACATAACGAATATCACGAGAAGGTTCCTGCATGAACTCATCTTCATGCTCTTTGATATACTCTTTAATCTCGTTGTCTGTTACCGTGACGGTGCTGTCTGCGATGCTTGAATAAGGAACTTTCACATAGCTGATATCTACCTTGTCATTCTCAAAGTGATAATTGAGCTCCCCGTCTTTAAGAGTTGAACCCACACCAGCCTTGATAAGGTTGAAGTATGAACGCTCCATCTGTGCGTTGATCAGGGCATCTTCCTGCAGTTGCCACTGCTGGTAACCGGCAGGGTTATTAGCCCTGAGCTGCGCTATAAATTCGATGAACTTATTTTCGTCAAAAACGCCTGCTTCATTTTGAAAGGCAGGGTCTGAAGCCAGAGCCGGGTTTGCCTTCACCACCTCAAGGATCTGGTCTTTCTCGATACGAATACCGAGCTCATCGAACTGCTGTTCCATGATCAGCTGTCGAACTTCCTGGTTCCATACCTGATTCACAGCCTGAAGGGTGGTTGCGTTTGGACCTAATCTTCTGGCAGTGTTCTCTACCATCAGTCCGAACTCCTCGCGGGAAATACTCTCACCATTAACTTCTCCGATCACCGATTTCCCTCCTGCACCATTGCTGGTAAATACTCCGGAAATCACGAATGCAAATAAAGCCAGTCCGATTACCAGGATAAGAAACAGGGAACGGCTTCTGATTTTCTCTAGAATTGCCATTTAATAAATAGGTTTTTTTACAAATTACAGTGGGCGAAAATACCATTTTTTTGTAATAATAAAAACCGTAAAACCGATTATATCGGCATTTTTAATCGTCTTCGAGAACTTTGAGATGCAAAAGGTTAATCTTGGTATTACTAACTTCAAGTACCGTAAAAAGAAAACGGTCGATGCGAATGGTCTCATCCTTTTCCGGAATCTCCCCAAGGTGATTCACAATGAGCCCTCCCAGGGTTTCATAATTCTCTCCTTCAGGAAGGGTCAGTTTATACTCTTCATTGATATAATCGACCTCCAGCCTGGCTGAAAGCCTGAACTCGTTATGACTGATCTGCTCTTCTTCCAGGGCCACGCTGTCATGCTCGTCTTCAATCTCGCCGAACAGTTCTTCCACTATGTCTTCCACGGTCATCATTCCTGAAGTTCCTCCATACTCGTCCAACACCACGGCAATACTCTTGCGTTTCTTGGTAAGGATCTCCAGTACATCGGCAATCAGCATGGTTTCCGGAACGAATTCGACCGGCATCATGATATTCTTGATCCCCTTCGGTTTTTTAAAGAGCTCAAAAGAATGCACATACCCGATGATATCATCGATGGTATCTTTATAAACCAGAATTTTGGAGTAACCTGTATCGGTAAAGATCTTTGCCAGCCCCTTAGGTGATTCATGGAGCTCAACAGCTGTTATTTCTGTTCGCGGAATCATCACTTCCCGGGCCTTTACCTCTGAAAATTCCAGCGCATTCTGAAAGATCTGTATTTCAGAATCAAGGTCATCTTCTTCATTGGCGGCTTCCATCTGTTCAGAGATGTAATCTCCCAGTTCCACCTTCGAGAAAGCAAGCTGCACCTCATCTCCTTCCGTCTTAAAAAACACTCGTAACAGGAAATCAGAGATCCTGATCACCAGGGTCGAAACGAAATAAAAAAGCAGGTAAAACAGAAACGCAGGAATTGCAAATATCTTAAGCAGGCTATTCGCGTAGATCTGAAAGAAGACCTTGGGAAGAAATTCGGCCGTGATCAGGATGATCAGGGTCGAAATAAGGGTCTGAATAAGTATCACGTTAAACGGCAGCGATGCGGCTCCCACGTATTGCGGGTATAGCAGGTCAACGATGAGATCACCGGCATAATACCCATAGACCACCAGCGCTACATTATTTCCAACCAGCATGGTGGCAATGAAGCGGGAAGGTTTTGCCGTGAGCCTCCTGAGCACATTGGCCAGCACTCCCTGCTGTTTTTTCTCGATCTCTATATGAATCTTATTGGAAGAGACATAAGCGATCTCCATCCCTGAAAAGAAAGCCGAAAAGATCAAAGAAACCGCTATGATGGCAATCTCCAGGGTCATAGTCTAGTCTTTCTTATTTCTGTCTTGAAATTTCTTACGGTAATGCCTTCTGAAAAGAAACATGGCTATCGAGATAACCGCAAATACCACAAATATCCAGGCACGGTCGCGGTTAACATTCCACAATTGTACGACCTCGATCACAGAAATCACGGCGATCACAAGGTAAACGATCTCAAAAATTCTAAAATATTTCATGAAGTATGGTTGAACTCAAATGTAATAAAAAATGGTGAAGTCAAATAAATGCGCTATTCTTCGATCACGGCATCCCCTTTCCCCTGACGGAACCGCAATTGAGTATATTCTTTGTTAAAATCGATACCCACCCCTTCGATATCGTATTCATCGCTTTCAAAGGTGAATCGTTCTTCGGTGAATATCCAGTCGTTAGTCTGATCCCAATAAAGCTGAGGAGCCCTCAGGATCTTCCCGTCATGGGTTTTAATTACCACATTACCCTGCAGATCGATGAGATCGGTACCGGAATAAACGATTCCGTAGTCGGCCTGTATGGTACTCACTTGGTCATTATCGCCATAATACTCTACGTAAACACCTTCAGGAAACTCCTGATAGGGAAAAGACTGGTTACCAAAATCCTTGTAGAGCGGACCGCTCACAACAGCCTTTAGGTGGGTGGAGTCGGTGTATTTTAACCGGAAGTTTTCTGCCACGCCATTAGGTATCTTATCAATACGGTTAATCTCCTGCACTTCGCTGATATCACCCCTACAAGAAAAAAACATTGTCACAGCGCAAACTGTGACAATGTTCATCATAATATATTTAATATGTCTTCTGTTCATTGCTTATAGTGAAGGCACGGTCACGCTTCCACCTACCCAACAATTGAACTTGATGGTCTTACCGGCCATGCCTGAGCTGAAGATATCAGAACGGCTTGGCGCTCTTCCTTCATAACTGTTGGCAGCAGCTGCAGCCTTACCTCCCAGCGAAGGGTCAACCTGAGCAGCCTTTCTGGCCATCTGAGCAGCTCTCCAGTAGATCGCACGCTTTTCGAATGGAGTAGAACCACACTCGTTGGCACTGTCTGCATACAGACTGGCGATCAAAAGGTAAGCGTTACCCATTGAAGGATTGTAAGACAAGGCATCGTTCGCATAATTACGCGCTGTTGATTTTTGTCCTCTTTTTCTGGCCTTAACAGCTATAGAGTAAAGCTTGTTTGCTTTTTTGTACTTATCTGTCTCCAGATCTATAGACTGCTTATAAAAATCCATAGCCTTTGAACTCTGACCTTGCTCTTCGTAGAGAGAACCAAGATAGTATTTAGAAGCAGCCGACGGCTCAAGCGCATCAAGAGCTTCAACGAGCTTCACGAAAAGCGGATCTCCGGTACAGTCTTTAGAATCCATACGACCGGCGGCTCTTTTAAGCCATTCAGCATCATTCTTACGCTCTTCGAAATTCTTCTGGTAAAGAGGGATCAGGTTATCACAGTCGGCCAGGCTACCCAACTTACTGTCGATACTTCCACTGATCTTTTCATAAGATTCACCATTTGTTCTGGCTGCCTTAAGAATTCGCTCTTCCTTAGATGTAAGAGTTCCTGATGAGTCTTTTTCAACATATTTCAGTATGGTCTCAGCAAGCTCCCGGTTTTCGTCCTCGATCTTACCTGTAACATCATCATACGTATCAAAAACGTCCTGCAGGTCTTTTTTACCTTCTCCGTGAAGATCTACCAGGGTAGAGAAATACAGGTACAAAGCCTTCGGATTCTTGAAATTATCGCGATCCTCCTTATATGCTTTATCAAGCATGTTGTAAATCTCTTCTTTGCTGGCAGTTTTATTGTCGTATTGCAGCAGAGCAATATCGATCAAACTTCCTGCAGTTGTGAATTTTTTAGGAAAATACTGAGGGCCCTTTTCATATACGTCTGCAAGTGCAGCCACATACTGATCTTTATTAGCCTCTTCGGTTTCGATCTTATGTTTCAGAATCTTTTCTCCATAGGCGTAGGTGGCATAATGCAACTCCGGACAATTTTCATAAACCATTTTCCATGGTTCATAAGCCGCGTCATAATTCTTGACTTTCGCATGCTCAGCGAAAATCGACAGGTTTTGCATACACTCAGGATTCTGAGCCTGAGCGTAAGAAAAGCCTACAGCGCCCAAAAGACCTAAAACTACTGAAAGTTTATTTCTCATCTTTCTTATTTTATGGGTTATACGGGTTATTGTGTTTAATTGATTAAAGATTTAACAAACCATCTGTCACTCAGTGACAAACTTATATTGAGGTTGAAGTAATTATCTTCTACCCTTCCCTGAAAGGTACTTCCACGCTTTCCGAACTCAAAGCCAACATTCGCGCTGGAAAAACCACCCAGTGGTAGACCTAAGCCAAAAGTCATGCCAAAATCATAAACAGGCACATTATTTACAATAAGTCCTGTTTGCTCATTTCGCACTCCGACACGATAGACCACTCTTTTCCAGTAACTTGTGAACGAATCATAATCGGGGATGAAAAAACCACCGGCTGAAAAACGCTCATAATCCTCATAAGCCCCATTATTAAGATCCAGGAACTCATTCTCGAAGTTGCTGGTTTTCTTATATTGGTATTCAGCTCCGAGAAACCATTTGCGTTCCTGCCCTACACCCAGACCGAGCGTGTAGCTTTCGGCCATATTTAGATAGGTCGAATTAAGCCCGAGGGCTCTCAGGTCTACTTCTTCACGTACAATTGGCAATTCATCACCATCGTTATTTACAAAGATAGTAGATATTTGTCGAAAATTACTCGACGAAATCTCATTACTGGGAGCGTAAATAGCTGAACTGTACATCGTTAACCTGTCGGTGATGGTAGTTCGGTAGTTCATCGCCACATTAAAATCGAATCCGCTGTATTCAGAACGGCTGATCTCCTGGGTTCCGTAAGGGATATCTTCAAAGATACGCGTCAGTTCGTTTTCGACGTTTCCGAAATTAAAGTTCCCGGTAGCTCCGATCGAAAGATTCCTGATCGGTTCAAAACCAAAAGACACAAAAACCCTGTTCACACCACCATCTCCCAGATAACGACTGAGGACAGGGGTGCTTCCACTCTCATTAAGGTCAGCAATGCGATAACCAACGGCCGTATTACGGTATAAGCCCATACTCACCCCGGCTTTATTTCCCAACGGAAATCCCAAAGCGAAATAATCGAGCGTCACATTAGATGCCGTTTCTGAATTTATATCCGATTTCAGACTGGTGCGGTTGTAAGAACCTGCCACGTTAAAGGTGGTGAGCCTCAGTTTTGAAAGCGAGGCCGGGTTCTGTAAATTTAAATGAATACTGTCGGAATATACACTCATCCCTCCCATCATACGATTTTCCATAGTTCCCCTGAAACGCTGTTCTCCGGTTCCATAGAAAGAATAGGGCGACACACTACCTTCCTGACCATAACTGTATAGGGCAACAGTCAGGGTCACTAGCACAAATAACTTCTTTATCATTAGTGTTTGTTGAGTTCTAATAAGTAATTCAATCCCTCGAGGAGGAAATTTGAATGGGCAAATATGGTATTTTTAATTCTTTTTGACAAAATTAGGTGATCGCCCCCTGTTAAAATAACTGTTAAATCTTTGAAATTTTGTAGGTATTCGGCGATGATTCCATCAATTTCTTTAGCTGCACCCCCTATTACACCTGTAATTATTGAAGAATCTGTAGAAATCCCGATCAAATCCTCATAATCGGTTTCTTCAACCAGCGGAAGCCGGCTGGTGAATTCATGAAGCGCCCTGAACCGCATTTGGAGTCCGGGTGAAATAGCGCCTCCGAGATATTCGCTTTCTGCATTGATAAAATCGTAGGTGATACAGGTTCCGGCATCGATCACCAGGCAGTTGGTATGAGGATAATGATAGAAGGCCGATGAAACCAATGCAATTCGATCCATGCCCAAAGTCCGGGGAGTGGCATAGCGATTCCTGAAAGGTATCTTAGATTCATGTGAAAGCTCGTGCACCGGGCAGAATACCTTCAGGGCTTTCAGTCGTTTTGCATCGAGCCGGCCTACCGAAGAGATAATGGCTCTCTCGATATCGGGATGGGCATTGAAGCAATGACTTATGCAGGTATTAAAGTTTTCTTCCTTGCAAAATTCTATGGAAACGAGCTGTGTTCCCTGAAAAACAGCTACTTTAATAAATGAATTTCCTACGTCTATTACCAAGTTCATTCCAGCGCGCTAATTCCTGCAAATTTACGAAACCGTTTTTTTTTACTTTTCCTTTGCAGATATTAATTTTGCACATATATTTGCACCCGCAATCGCAGTAATACTGTAAGCAACTGGTACCTTAGCTCAGTTGGTAGAGCAACGGACTGAAAATCCGTGTGTCCCTGGTTCGATTCCTGGAGGTACCACATAAAAACCCAGCCATATGGCTGGGTTTTTTAGTTATAGGGTTGTCGGTAATGAGATTAAGCGTGACCCTCTTTATGATATCAGCCCATCTATCAATAGAAAAAATATTGATTTGCCGATGCTTCTCCATCGGAGGCACCACTAAAAACCTGAGCAAACGCTCGGTTTTTTTGTTTTATATTCAGGCCTATGCACTTATACATCATTTACAGCGAAAAAGTCGATAGATTTTATTTCGGTATTACTGTAGATCTGGACGAAAGACTAATTAAGCATAACTCGCATGCTTATGCACAAAGTTTCACAAAAATCGCTCAAGACTGGAAGTTTGTACTCACTTATCAATGTCCTGACCCTGAAAGAGCAAAATATCTGGAAGGATTTATCAAGCGAATGAAAAGCAGGACTTTCATCAGGAAGATCCTCTCAGACCCAAATATTCTTGATGAATTATGATATGACGTCCCTGGTTCCCCCGACGCTTCGGGGCTGGAGGTACCACATAAAAACCCAGCCATATGGCTGGGTTTTTTAGTTATAGGGTTGTCGGTTATGCGGTTATCCAGTAGACAGGTAATGAAGTAATGAGATAATGAAGTAATGAAATTACATGGGTAGAGACCCAATAACTAATAACCAATCACAAATCCCTATTCAGTTATACGGTTATGCAGTTATCCAGTTATACCGGTAATGAAGTAATGAGGTAATGAAGTAATGAAATTACATGGGTAGAGACCCAATAACTAATAACCAATCACAAATCCCTATTCAGTTATACGGTTATGCAGTTAGCCAGTTATACTGGTAATGAGGTAATGAAGTAATGAGGTAATGAAGTAATGAAGTTACATGGGTAGAGACCCAATAACTAATAACCAATCACAAATCCCTAATCTCTATTTTCGTCAGCAGATTGCTTCGTCGTTTCGCTCCTCGCAAAGACGTATATATTTATAATTGATAATCCACAATTCAGCAATGGGGCAGTCCCACCTCCAGCCCCGAATCGTCTGGGCTGGAGATACCACATAAAAACCCAGCCATATGGCTGGGTTTTTTAGTTATAGGGTTTTGGGTTATGGATTAAGGGGTGAAAATTCTGTTTTAGATAAAGCTAACCCACTAACCCTCTGAAAAATATAAATTCAAGACATTTCGTGATCAAAAACAGGATGTTAATACCAATTACTTGTTAATGAAAAACGAATAGTGATCGTATCGCTGAAAGATATCTCTGACGTAATTATAAGGCTGCCTTCCCTTCACATAACCGTACTTTATCATGGGCAGGGTATAATTCTCGGGGTCACTTAATTCCTTCAGACATATTTCTACATTACCATCCCACCAGTTACGGTTCATGCCTCTCGAATCTGCCAGTCTCTGAGCATCAAACACATGACCACTTCCGCAGTTATAAGAAGCAAGAGTAAATTTCATACGCTGTACTGAATCTTTAACTTCATCAAACCTTTCGAACAACTGAGCCAAATAACGGCAGCCCCCGGCTATATTCTGTGCCGGATCTGTTAAATCATTTACCCCGAGTGACGCCGCAGTCTTAGGCATTAACTGCATGAGTCCCACCGCACCCGACCATGCATTTACCTTTGGGTCAAAGCGGGATTCCTGATAAATTACCGAACTAACTAAACGCCAATCCCACCCTATACCAGCTGCCTCCTCTTTTACAATTTTATCAAACGGACTGATCTGATTATTTTTAAGACTGTAAAAGGGACTTTTGATCCTTGTTTTGAAGTACTTCTGATTTTTAAAATATTTATTATAGATCACCGCATATGTAGTGGAGGACTTGCTTTTTTTTACACCTTCATTCAAGACTTGAAGCAATTCGGTCTCCCCAGGCCTTACCGCCCATGCAATAGGTTCTTCCGGTGTTAGCGCAACAGAAACATCCAGATCCGACATCCATGAAGCATTTATTCCCGCTATGTATTCTTCTGCTATGGTATACTGTATAATTCCATCATTGACCATCTCGATCAATTCGCCTTTAGAGTACTTCGGATCCAATAATTGTACATGTATCCCACCCCCTATGCTGTCAATAAATTTACGAAGTCGTTCCTCATAAGATGTACCTCGCGCTACTGTGAGGGTATCACCCAACAGATCTCTGTAATTACTCACCAGAATTTCCTGCAGCTTTGCTGACGGAATCGATTGCCAGTTTTCCGGCTTACGCTGTACGAGTACTTGTTTGGTCATGATAACAGTATCTGTAAACTGAATCTTGTTCATTCTTTCCGAAGTGATATTCAATCCATGGGCGATCAGGTCTCCTTTTCCGGCCAAAAGATCAGGAATCAGGCTCTCTATACCATCAGAAACAACGATTTCCAGATCCATTCCCTGCTGTGCAGCCAGGTGATTAAGCAGTTCGTATTCAAACCCCATGGTTTCTCCCTTATAGAGAAAGTAACTCGTAGAACTATACACAACCAAAGCCCGAAGCTTGTTGGTTGATGTGGCCATGCGGGCTTCAGGAATTGTAATACTCCCGATATATAGCCCTAAGAATAAAAGTATAAAAAGAAATCGCTCCATCACTATGAATTGTCATGGGGGCCTAATCTCTAAAGATACTCAATTTCCATGTTTTTAACCTTTAAACCCTATACTATAATTATAAGGGATACTATAGACGAATCAACGATCACAACGAAAAAGGTCATCTTATGGCACCTGTTAATTGCACTATTGTCAAACCATTCACCTATTTATTTCGGTGTTTACTACTGTTAAGACTCTGCATATTCAGACTTATGTAAGAATAATAAAAAAACTCCCCTTATTCTACATAACAATAAATGTTAAAACATGAAAGTTCTACGAATAAGATCAAATAAAAAGGCCATTTTATTGGGTAAGCGCATCAACTCGTCTGGTAAGTTCCTCCGGAAACAAAGCCGGTGCCTGAAGATGCCCGCCTTCATAGGTCCAGAATGATTTCGGAGCGCGTGTAAGTTCAAACAACCTTTCTCCCTGCTCATATGACACTTCCTTATCCTCTTTACTGTGAATAAATAATATCGGAAGATCTGTGATATGAGCAATATCCGCTTTGGCTGAATAGGGGAATAAGCTTTCCTGCGCCTTGATATCAGGGTGAGCTGCCGGTGGTGCGTACTGAAGAGCTATATCTGTGAATGAAGCCAGGGCACCGTCAAGCACAAGTCCTTTTAACTTTTCCTGATTGTACCTGGCAAGATGAATGGCTGCTTGTGTACCCATCGAACTTCCGTAAACCAATATCTCCTGGCCTCTTACTGCCGGCAATTCCTGCATTTTCTCATAGAGGAACTGGGCATCAGAGCCAATATTCACATGTGTGGGCTTTCCGGTAGAATGACCATAACCCCTGAAATCTACCATTAAAACCTGGTATCCCGCTTCAACCAAAGGTTGTGCCAGCGGCATATAGTTGGTCACATTACCACCGGAGCCATGAAAATACAGTATACTTGCTTTCGGGGAGGTATCCGGCTTCATTAAAACCGTGCTCAACGTATCCTGATCAGGGTAGAAAAAGATCTCCTCAAATCGATAGCCATCGGTTGATTTCCAGTCCTTGTTTGGAAAATAAAACCGGTCGTCCATCTGTGAAAAAGAAACCTGCACAGCGATAAAAGCTGCAAATAGTAGAAATCGATTCATAATTGCCTTTGTTTTTTAAAGAATGCAAACATATATAAATTCGTATTAAAGTTCTGACCAAATACGCATAGGTAGTCTGATGGTATATTGTAAAAAATCGCAATTACATGTAACGATTACTTCTGATGGACTACCCATATGGTGCACTGTTGAGAGATATGTATTATTTCTCTTCCAGGTGTAAATCAATAGCACTCGAAAACAACTGACATGACAACCACCGGCTTAATTGTACTGTTTCTTCTGATTTTTGTGTCTGTTTGGTCTCATTTCAGAGACAGGAAAAAATTTGCGCGTTTCAAATCGCTTGACTCCACCGAAGCCAGGCAAGAATGCCTGCGAAAAAACACCCTGGAAGCTTTCTTTTTATACGGTCTGGCAGCTTTGGCAACATTGATCCTCCTCGATGCATCTTCGTCTTTGCAGCGTATGCCTGATTTCTTATTAGATCTTTCAGAGTCGATCCGTGCATTCACAGTTAGCGGTGAAGGCATGAGCTTTTGGCGAATAGCCAGGATCTTTCTGGTAGCATTCATTCCGCTATTGCTGTTCGCAGCTCCCGTTTTAACATGGATATCTGTATACCAGAACCATCGACAAGGAGTGACAGCTGATGCAGAAGTAACGAATCAGGAAATCCAGCACCTTTTACCAAGGAATGCTAAAGAAAAAATCTGGGTTACCCTTTTATCGGTCAATGCCGGAGTCTGTGAAGAACTGTTTTTCAGGTTATCGGTCCCCATTCTCCTATTTGAAGTAACCGGATCGACATGGATTTCAATCATCGGATCTTCTATTTGGTTCGGACTTGCTCATGCGTACCAGGGAATTTCCGGAGTCATTTCCACCACCCTTGCAGGCCTGATGCTTTTCTACATCTATCTGCTTTCACAGAACATATGGTTCGCTGTTGCAGTGCACATATTCCTTGACCTGAATGGCTTGATATTCACGCAGGAACTAAGGGACTATCTGTCAAAAAATAAAATGAAAGAGATTGATACAACCGGATGACTAAGGAAATCTTACCCGTAGATTGTTGAGTACGGTTGAAGGCAGTATTTCAGCAAAGCACCGTTGCTGTAACGGAAAAACCAGGAACTGATCTACTACCCGTTTACAGGCAACCCTTATAACCATAACTATCAAATCATAACTTTAATAAGCAGGAATGGATCAACCCAGCCTGTTCAAAAAGGCCGAATAGCCCATAGATTCCTCCAACGGAAGGGAAACCTCATTAAATATTTGCTTATTAAAGATGACAGAAGGCTGAAGCTCACTTCCCCCGAACCATTCCAGTGCGAAGCTAAACCAGTCTTCTTCATGCACACGTATGCGGGAATATTCGATCTGCAGACCACTATCCCCTAAAGGTTCGGAGTGCGTTATGTGCAACTCTCCTTTTTCATCTTTCTGAGCAAAAATAAGGTATCGGGTCTTCAGCACAGGGATCCAGCAAGGGTCTTCGGTCGACTCAAAGCGATAACTCTCTCCTTTAACGATCTCATTCAAAAGCGGGTCGCCGGGATCAGCACTAAAACTCCATTTGATCCAGCTTTCAGATAACCCGGAAATTTGTCTGCTCAGATTCTTCTTTCCGTTGATCTTCACGCGATGCTTGATTTCCACCTGCCCTTCCCTGATCTTCACCCCAATGTCATCTCTTGGAGGCAGGTACAAGTAATGATCAGTTCTGGAGTCTCCGTTCGCCGAGTCTCCTCCCATGGCATGAAACGCCTTTAGCAGTGACCAGGACTCCTTTTTGAAAAACCAGCGTATTTCATCCGTTCTAAACATATTACTGCACTTATTCTTGCGAGGTCATAAGTCATACTTTGGGTAAGTTAGCAGATCAGTTAGAGCACCTTGGCAAGTTCCTCCATACCCTCATACCTCCATACCCTCATACCCTCATACCCTCACACCTAACCTACCAAAGCTCAAAATTTTCACCCATTTCAGGAATCAGGGTATCCCAGCCATATCGCTCTTTGATCTTTTCACCAAGGGTGCTCAAAGCTATTTCCTCTCCATGTACCAGGAATATTTTCTCGGGCCCGCTTACAAGCTCCTGCAACCAATCAAGCAATTCCTGCTGCCCCGCATGAGCCGAAAGGGATGACAAGCTTTCCACCCGGGCTTTTACGGGATACCACTTACCGAAGAACTTCAACTCCCTGGCTCCTTCCTGCAAGTCCCTCCCGCGGGTACCTTCTGCCTGGAAACCGGCCAGCAGTACGATGGTTTCAGGCTCATCGATCAGTTGTTGAAGATAGGTAAGCACCCTTCCTCCGGTGATCATTCCACTACCGGCAACAATAACCTTCGGTTGATTCCGATCAATGATCTTCCAGGTTTCACTATACGACTCTACCACTTCCACAAAACCGAGAATTTCTTTTAAAACCTCCTTATTGAGTCTGTGCCACTGTGGATAATCGAAAAAGCTGTCATATACCTTATTACTCATAGGGCTGTCGATCACCACGTTCACCGAGGGGATTTCGTTTCTTTTATAAAGCTGCCAGAGATAATAAAGCAAGCTCTGAGCCCGCTCCACCGCAAAACTCGGTATGATGAGGTTTCCTCTTTGATTGATGACCTCATTGACCAACCCTGCCAGCTTTTCCTTTACATCTTCCTTCGGATGATCCCGATCTCCGTAAGTCGACTCCATTACCAGGTAATCTGCTTTTTTGGGTAACTCAGGCTCGTACAACAAATGATCGTCATTTCGCCCCAGGTCTCCTGAAAAAACGATGGTCTTGCCGAAAACCTTTATTTCCAGCCAGGTAGCCCCCAAAATATGACCGGCATAATGATGTTTGTATCGTATATCAGGAGTCAGATCTATAAAAACACCTCTTGGCTGGGGTTCGAAAAATTCAAAGGTTTTATTTACATCAGCAGAATCGTAAAGCGGCATGGCCGGATGGTGCTTGGAATACCCCTCCTCATTGGCTTTTTCAGCATCTTCCTCCTGTATCTTGGCGCTGTCTTCCAGGATGATCCTGGCAATACTCAGGGTAGGTGAAGTCCCGTATATCTTTCCCCTGAAACCCATCTTTACCAACCTGGGCAAATATCCTACATGATCCAGATGTCCGTGAGTGAGCAATACAAAATCAACACTTTCGATATTTATGGGAAGCGCCTCCCAGTTCTTTTCTCTTAACTCCTTTTCTCCCTGAAACATTCCGCAATCGATCAGAATATTTACTTCCGGGGTTTTGAGAAGAAATTTTGAACCGGTGACTGTTCCTGCTGCTCCCAAAAACTGAATGCTTATTTTCGGTTTCCTGTCATTCTCCATGATTACAAAGACTTTTAAATTCTTCGAGCACCCTCGCTTTCCTCTCTTCCGGGAGTCCGGCATGATCCAGCATGAATGGCTCTTTAAGCAGTTGCTTTCCCAGCACTATGTTCTTATCCAGAAGAAATTCCTTTTCAGCCGAAAAGAGAAAGCCCGAAACCGTGATGGGGTATAATCCAAGCCGGTCAAGCCGGTCTCTGAGGGCATCACCTTCGGGATAATCCCAGCTCATCAGGTACAAGCCGGAACATTTCCCGTATTGAAGGGCATCGGCCGTGAACCGGGTATTGGTAGCCAACCAGGGCCGTAACGCGCCTTTTTCCTTCCACACCTCCTTGATATCATTAAATCGCGATCTGATATACAGCGGAACCTTCACATTGCATTTGATGCCTTCCTCAGAATGAAACTTGCACTCTATCAAAGTGGTGTCACCATTTTTTTTAGCCACCACATCCACCTCATGTGTTACACAACGACCGTGAAATAATTGTCCGGTCATTGTCTCGTATCCAGAATATTTAAGTATTCCTGCAATAAGCTGTTCAAAGGGAAAGCCGCTGGGGCCCAGTTCGTAAAGGGCGGTCTTTAATTTATATTTGCAGGCATAGACCGAATGCAGCTGGCGGAGCAGGGCATAGGAGCGGGCATATAATTCCCCGGTCGTGATACCGCTGTACACCTCGTCTTTAAGTTTATCAAGGATCTTTTCGACTTCCTGATGTGAGGCCCCTGATTTTTTTAATGACCGCCGTAGTTTATCAACGGAAAACGGCACCGATTCACCAGTGGATTTCTTTACCTGTATGTGTTCTGCCGGTGGCGATTCCATGATCGATCATATTCATATTTAAAGAGGAAGCCGGGATTCCGGCTTCCTTAAGTGTTTTAAGCTGAATTGTATCAGTTCTTAAAATAATCCCTTACAAGTGCCTTCACCTGGTTATCGGTCATGCTGTCTGCCTTTTCAACACCCTCTATCTTTTCACTTAACTGTTTGTGATTTTCTTTCAGGAATTTTTCAAACTTCACGTTGGTTTCTGCAGGCCCGAACAAGGCAATCGCATCAGCTCCCTTTAAGGTATCTGCCAGATCGCGGAAGTAGCGTTTCATCTGGTGCTTTTCTCTTTCGGTATAGGTGCTGTCGTGTACCTGGTCCTGGGGACCCCATTTATTTTTATGACGTGCGCCTCCCACGGCATTATAGTCTTCCACATTTGACATAATGGTCTCCATTCTTTCTCCATCTCCATCGAGATGCACGAGATGTGCTTTTTCCTTATCCATCCAAACTCCGATTTTCTTCATGACAATTACAATTTTAAATTATTCTTTTCTATGCATTACTAACAGGGGTACGGTTGAATGGTACCCCAATTCCTTTACGGTGGATTTTCTGAAGATACTTTCAAAAAATCCGTGTTTATGATTCACCAGGGCGATCATATCTATATCTCTGGCCTGAACAAAGCACCTGATTGCCGTTTCAGGTTCGAAATTGCTCAGGGTGTGGCTGGAGCATTCCAATGGTTCAAAATACTGCATCAGCCTTTGCTTGTTTTCCCGCTGCTCCTTGCTGAGCACATCTTCCTCAGAAATATGCATCACCCTTACCGCTGCCTTAAACTTCCTGGCCAGTTCGCATACGGCTTCAACTTCCTCTTCCCGGTAGCGATACTCGAAGGATGAGGGGAATAAGATTTCGCCGGGTCGTTTGTAGTGGTAACTGGCCGGAATTGCCAGCACGGGACAACCTGTAACATTTTCCATTACGGTGACGGTATTACTCCCGAACCATATTTCACGAGCCCCCGTAGCCCCTTTGGTTCCCATCACCACCAGGTCGATTCGCTCTTCTTTCAGCAATGAATTGATCGCTTCAGAAATAAAGCTGTAGCGCGAAACCGTTCGGAAGCTGTGAGACTCACTCTTTTTATTCTCAAGCATCTGCCTGAGATTCTCAAGATCACGCTCTGATCTTTTTATTACAGCATCAAGCACCGCATCTCCTGACTGAAGGGCCATGGTATTCGCTGTTGAGTACACATCGGCACCAAATACATTAAGCAAAATGAACTCACAATGCTCTTCACGGAAGATATCAAGAGCACAGGCGATGGCGTGCCGGGAATTATCAGAAAAATCAGTAGGTAATACTATGCGCTTCATCTTTTAATGGTTTTTAAGGGATTTCAGGAATAACCAAAAAGGGAACTTCGGTATGGAAGGCTACTTTTGATATCACGGGTTCCCTGAAGATCTTTTCAAAAAAACCATGCTTGTTTCTGATCATCGCCAGCAAATTCACATTTTCTTTGGCTGTAAAATCTGTGATCACCTGGTTGACCTCATCTTCCAAAGCCATCACCAGCTCTCTGGTTTCCATTTCTTTCAGCAAGTGCTTTAATTCTTCCTTATTTTTCTCCTGTTCAGGAGTAAGTTCATTCACATGTTTGAGATAAACCAGCGAGATCTCAGCATTGCCGAGTTTTGCCAGGTCAACCATGGGTTGCACTTCTTCCTTTTCAAAATGCCTCCTGAGATCATTAAAGAAAACGATATGTTTCAATTCGGTATAGGTAGCTTTCCCCGGAACCAACAACAGCGGGATATTTTTCAACCGTTTCATAACCTTCACGGCGTTACTGCCCAAAAATACCTCCTGGGCACCTGTAGCCCCTTTAGTTCCCATCAGAACGAGGTCTGCCTGCAATTCCTTTATGGCATTCGGCACGGCATCCATCAGATCATTGGGAGTGGTAAAAGCCCTGATCTTTCCTTTTCTTTCCGGAAACTCTGTTTTAATACGATCCAACAGTTTTTTCATTTCTTCTTTTGCCTGTGCCTCTGTCACCTCATAAAAATGAGTCTTCAATTTCTCTTCCCTGGTCACACCCAGGGTTGAAGGAGCCACATCAAAAGCATGAACAAGATGCATTTCAGCTTCTGTATCGTTAAACAGGTTAAATGCATACCGTATCGCATTGACAGAGGTCTCGGAAAAATCGGTTGGTAATAATATCTTTTTCATTATTTCAGACATTTAATTTCGCATTGCTTTGTATAACCAGAAAGGGTATATCGAGTTCGAAGCCCAGGGTATCAACGTTCTGCCGTAACAACAATCTTTCGATAAACGAATGCTTACGGTTGAGCATTACCAGCATATCACAGGGATGATCTTCCACATATTTCTCAACAGCGGTAGGCATGACACCATCTTCGACTTTTTCGAATATATATCTGATATCTCCCAGGCATTCAGCCAATCTGTCCCGGTTACTTTGTTGTTTTTCGGTCAGTTCCTCTTCATCTTCCTCTACACGCAATACCGTAAGTGTGGCTTTGAACTTATTCAGGATTGAGGTCATGGGTTTTAATTCAGCTGCTTCATAAACACGCAGGTAATCGGTTGGAAACACGATGTGCTTTGGTTTACTGTATTTGTAACCTGCGGGGATAAGCAGCACGGGAGCTTTTGATTTTCTCAGGGTAAAAACGGCATTGCTGCCGAATAACACCTTTTCAGCTCCGGTAGCTCCTTTGGTTCCCATCAGAACCAGGTCTATATCTTCTTCAGCCGTGATCTCACTGATCTCGTCGGTCAGAAGATTAAAGGCATAACGCTGATGGAAAGTGTGCCTGAGGTTGGGAAACTCTTCTTCGATTCTGCTTACCGTACGCTCCAGCCCGGAAATCGTCGCCTGTATCATCGCATCATCGATCCCTGAATATGCAGGTCCGCCGAGGGCATAATCCACCCTGTAAAAAGCAGGCACGTAGGTATGTAGTAATATAAACTCACAGCGATCGTCATGAAACAGCTGCATGGCGTAGGCAATGGCGTTCCACGCGTTTTCACTAAAATCGGTGGGAAGTAGAATCTTCTTCATATGAATCGGTTTGTCTAAGGATTAAGTTACAGAAAGCATTAACGACTACTCATGATAAATATCAGGAGGTAAGACAATTATCATCTCAGGTGATCGAGAACTTTTTTGAGCTTATCATTCACCGTAGAAGCGATCTCAGACAGATCTTCATTTCGCACTGCCTGCATGGATGCCAGGGGATCAACGACCGAAACCTCGACCGAATCTTTTCCGGCCTGCACGATCACATTACAAGGAAGCATGGTCCCGATCTTATCTTCGGCCTGAAGGGCCTTATAGGCAAATTCAGGATTGCAGGCTCCGAGAATCATGTAATCATTCATATCGGCATCTAATTTCTTTTTCATCGTAGCCTTAATATCGATCTCGGTCAGAACACCGAAACCTTCCTTGCTTAACGCCTCTTTGGTTGCCTCAACCACGGCATTGAAATCTTTATCTTTCAATTCCAGACTATGATAGTAACTCATGTTTAGATTTTTTGGTTATGTTGCTCCTTAAATTTAAAAAAATATGATCGCAATACATTGAAAAGCAACACTTTAATTCTCAAAAAGTGTCAAAAACAGAAGACAATTCACTTTTAAATAAAATTTCTAATGGTTACTTTTAAATCTAAAACCTGAAATAATCATGAAGAGTAATTTCAATGCCATCGTAGCTTCTGAAACACCCGTACTGGTAGATTTTCATGCCGAATGGTGCGGTCCTTGTAAAATGCTGGCTCCGGTTCTTAAGGAGGTGAAGGAAGAAATGGGAGAACAGGTCAAGATCGTAAAAATCGATGTCGATAAAAATCAAGCCTTATCTAACAAGTTCAATGTAAGAGGAGTTCCCACCATGATTCTTTTCAAAAACGGTGAGATAAAATGGCGGCAGTCAGGAGTTCTTCCCAAGCAGGATATCCTGAAGGTGATCGAAGCCAACCTTTAAGATGAAAGTTCTGCCGACTGCCACCAGGTCATTTATATTTTAAAGGTCAGTACAGGAACCTTGGCATGATTCGCCAGGTCTTCACCGATACTTCCAAGGAAGAAATGCGATAATCCTCGGCGACCGTGAGTCGGAATACCGATAACATCTGCCCCTTTTTCCTTTACAAAATTATAAATTCCGTTCTCTACCGTATAATCACTTCTCACGCTGACCTTTGAAACATCGGCCTCCCTTCCTGCTGCCTTCATGAACTCTTCAACCTTTTCATGAATTTCCATACTGCTTCTGAATTTCTCGTTTGGAAGATTGACATACAACAATTCAACCTCAGCCCCCAGATTTTCGAAAAACGACACTCCTTTTTTGAAAGCCTTCATATTCTCGGAATCGAAGTCGAGGGCAAAAACCGCCTTTTCCAACTTCAGATCCGGTCTTTCATCCTTGATGACTAATACCGGGAAATCTGAAGTACGAACCACCTTTTCCGTATTGGAACCCACAAAGAAATCGTTGAGATTTCCCGTTCCGTGAGACCCCATTACAATAAGGTCAATTCCCTTATCATGTGCCAACGAATTGATCTCTGAAAAAATGGTGTAATTCTGTACGATGGTTTCCACCTCAACACCTTTCAGGAAATCCTTTTCGAGCAATTCTGCGAATCGCTTCTTTGCCAGTTCCATATAATAAATAGCCTCAGCCTGTGATTTGGATTCATCTTTGGTAATGAGCGTCTGAGAAATCCCCAGCATGTGCAGTAAATAAAGTTTCGCCTGGTATTTCTTTGCAAGATCTGCTGCGACTCTCAAAGCATATTGGGCCTGCTCTGAAAAATCTGTAGGTACTAAGATCCTTTTCATGGTTTCTAAAGTTTGATTGTTAATACTATCAAATATAGGATTTTTCAGACCTCATCTCTAATGATAATTGTCATTTCCATAGTCCCTTAAAAGTGAGACATTTGAAATTGGCCTGACTTTGAGATCATGAGAACAACAGCTGCCATTTTTATAGTCTTTTTGATTATTTTCTCCTGTAAAGGGGAAAAGGAGGGTGTTTTTCCTGAAAAAACAGACCTCACAACTGCTGTATACGCCTCTGTTACGGTTCGTCCTGACAGCTTGTACCAGTTATACGCAAGGGTGAGTGGTATAATCGACCGGAACCTGGTCAGGGAGGGAGATACCGTTCGCCGGAATCAGAAATTGATCCAGATCATAAACGACACCCCTGAGATCTCAAAGGAAAATGCCAAACTGGCTCTTGAACTGGCCCGCAGAAACTACCTGGGCAGTCATACCCTGCTTCAGGAACTCGAGCAGGAACTGCAAACGGCCTACCTCAAATACCGCAATGATTCGGTGAACTTCTTCCGTCAAAAAAATCTTTGGGAGAACCAGATCGGATCAAAGAATGATTACGACACCAGAAAACTGCAATATGAGCTGTCGGGGAATCAGTTTGAACTGCTGCAAAACCGCTATGACCGTATGAAGCACGAATTGAAGACCGCCCTGAAAACGGCCGAAAATAATTACAGAGCCAGCCTGATCACCGAAGGAGATTTTACCATAAAAAGTCGTATTGACGGAGTGGTATATTCGCTGACCAAGGAACCGGGTGAAAAAGTAAACCCACAGGAACCTCTGGGCAGTGTTGGAAGCAGTCATCACTTTCTGGTGGAGATGCTGGTCGACGAAACCGATATTGTAAGAGTAAGTCCCGGTCAGAAAGCCTTTGTTTCTCTGGATGCTTACCCCCAAGAGATCTTTGAGATACGTGTCAAGCAAGTGCTGCCAAGCAAAGATATCAGGAATCAGACCTTTACTGTCGAAGGTGAATTTATAAAGCCTCCGGAAAGATTGTATCCGGGACTGGCAGGGGAAGCCAATATCATCATCGAAACAAGGAGAAACACCCTGACAATTCCGCGGGAATACCTCGCTTCAGGAAAGGTGTTGACAGACCGGGGCCTTGTGCCCGTTAAAACAGGAATCTCCAACCTTGAAAAGACCGAGATACTGGAAGGAATCGATTCAACAACCCGCATTTATATGCCCGAACGATGAACCACTGGAGCGTATCATTAAGTATTGCCAGAACCCATTTGCTCAGCAAGCTGAAAAGCACGGTCACGGCTGCTCTTGGGGTAACCTTCGGAATCGGGGCTTACATCACTTTGGTCAGTTTCATGACCGGACTGAATACCATGCTTGATGATCTTATTCTCAATCAGACACCTCATATCCATATATATAACGAGATACGGGCTTCTGACAAACAGCCTTTGGACTATTTAGACGGTTTAAAAAACGACCTGAAAGTTATCAGTTCCGTGAAACCCAAAAGACAACCGCAAAAAATTCGTAATGCTCTTCCACTGATGGAATGGCTGAATACCAATCCTGAGGTCAGAGGGGCTACCCCCAGGGTGAACAGTCAGGTTTTTTACCTCTCCGGATCTATCGAAATCGGAGGAAACCTGACCGGGATCGACGCTGAGCAGGAAACAGTCTTATCAAATTTCGGAGATTATGTCCCCCAGGGTGACCCTTCAGATCTTTCCGGAACTTCGAATAACATACTCCTGGGTGCCGGCCTGGCCGAAAAACTGTCATTAGGGGTGGGAGACCATGTACAACTGGCCAATATTTCGGGGGAACTTTTCCTTTTTAAGGTGGTGGGCATCTATCAAAGCGGTATCGCTGAGATCGACAATGTTCAGAGTTTTGCCAACCTGGTAAACGTTCAAAAGGTATTGGGAGTGCCGGCCAACCACATCACTGACATACATGTAAAACTCAACGATATCAACAAGGCTACAGTTATGGCAGAAAAGATCGAAGAGCTCTTCACGGTCTCGGCACGTGATATTAATGAAGCCAATGCCCAGTACGAAACCGGAACCAGTATACGGAACCTGATCACCTATGCGGTATCCATCACCTTGCTGATTGTTGCCGGATTCGGGATCTATAATATCCTCAACATGCTTATTTACGAAAAGATGAACGATATCGCTATCCTGAAGGCAACCGGTTTTACCGGGAGAGACGTGGCACGTATCTTTTTAAGCCAGGCTCTTATCATAGGAGTCACCGGCGGCGTGATCGGCCTGCTGATCGGGTATGTCTTATCGGCCCTTATCGACACCTTGCCCTTCGAGACCGAAGCCCTGCCCACGATCTCCACCTATCCGGTGAATCACGATCCGCTGTTTTATCTTATTGGAATCTCCTTTGCATTGCTTTCAACTTTCCTGGCTGGCTACCTGCCCTCAAGAAAAGCAGGAAAAATCGATCCGGTGCAGATCATACGCGGAAATTAAAAGCAGATTAATATGTACATACTGGAAGCCAGGCATATCGATAAAAAATTCAGAAAACCGGTTAGCTTTCATGTGTTGAAAGATATCAGCTTCGGGATTAAAAAAGGAGAATTCGTTTCCATAATGGGAAAGTCAGGTTGCGGAAAGTCAACTCTTTTATACATACTCTCAACTATGGACACAGATTATACGGGTGACCTATTGCTTGACGGAGACCTTATTACCGGAAGCTCTTCTGACGAGTTGGCCTTTATTAGGAACAAACATATCGGGTTTGTATTTCAGTTCCACTATCTGCTGGCAGAATTCAGCGTATTAGAAAATGTTATGCTTCCGGCTCGCAAACTGGGAGAAAAAAGTGAGGCCGCGATTCGCAAGGCTGCCATGCAGAAACTTAAAATTCTTCATATTGATCACCTCGCAGACAAAAAAGCCTCCCGCATTTCGGGTGGAGAAAAACAACGGGTAGCTATCGCCAGGGCCCTGATCAACGACCCGCTTATACTCATGGGAGATGAACCTACCGGCAACCTCGACAGTCACAACTCTGAAAACGTATTCCAGATCTTCAAGAATCTCAAGGAACAACAAGGACTGTCATTACTTATCGTTACGCACGATTATGATTTTGCAAATCGCACCGACCGTATTATAGAAATGGAAGACGGCCGCATAATCAAACAGTAAGCAAAACCTCCATTCAGCCCCCGTTATTTTCGGCCTCCTTTTCCATTTTTCTGAAATACTTTCTGAAAAGCCAATGATGCCTGAGCGCTTCCATATTTTCTTCAAAAGACCGGGTACCCCCTTCAACATTGATCATGATACGCTCCAACCGTTTGGTCATGGTCGTATCAGAATTCAGGTAATGTAAGGTTCCACCTTCTTTTCCCAGGCTGTTCACCAGGGTGTCGAGATCATCTAACACCCCGTTAAGCTTTTGGCCTCCTGCAGCGAGGTTTGACAAAATACTGTCAGCCTCTTTCGCGGTTTCAGGATCAGCGGTAAGTTTATAAAGCAAGCCTTCCCGGTTATCGAGTTCGTTCATCCAACCTTCAAATCGTTGCAGACTGCGATTGGTTCGCTCTGTCGCAGTTTTCAGATTTGCAATGCTTTGCTTCAGGTCACCGGCCATAACCGTATCTTTTAATAGAGTCCCCAGAGTTCCCTGACCCGACAATAAAGATCGGGTCACTTTCAGAAGATCGGCGGTGAGCAGAGCTGCGTTTTCATTTGTCACATTAAGGGTCTTCAAAAGGTCATCGGTGGCAATCGGTGAAAAAGAACTGATCTCCTCCCCGTCTTTTACAGCTGATGCTTCACCCGCCTGTGGAACGATATTCACGATCATATTTCCCACCAGTCCGTCTGAACCGATGGTGGCAATGGCATTTGATTTAATAAAAGGCTGGATCTCCTTTTCCAGTCGCATTCTGACCATTACCATACTGTCATTAATCATTCCTATTTGGCTTACCACACCCACATTGATACCGGAGAAGCGTACATTGTTACCCTGCTGTAATCCGTTCACATTACTAAAGGCTGCTTTTAATTTAAAAGTTTCCTCAAAAAGGTTTTGCCTGCTGCCGATCAGGTATGCTGCCACCAGCAATATAAGGGTGGTAACCACCACCAACACTCCCAGTCTGATCTTTGTCGCTTTACTTTTCATGGATTCAGGTTTTAAAAAAGGCTTTTATCTCTTCATCTTCGCTGGCCGCTAAATCTTCATACGATCCCTGGGCATAGTTCCTTCCGTTGATCAGCAGAACGATCCTGTCTGCGATCACCCTGGCACAATCAACATCGTGCGTGATCACCATCGAGGAAGTATTATGCGTCTGCTGGATGTGTTTCATTAACTGAATGATCTCCTTGGAGGTAATAGGATCCAGCCCGCTGGTAGGTTCGTCATAGATCATCAGCTCAGGCTTCAGGATCAATGCCCTGGCCAGAGCCACCCGACGCTTCATACCTCCCGAGAGCTCTTCCGGCATCAGGTCCAGGGTGTGTGCGAGTCCCACCTGATCAAGAGCCGTGGTGACCACCTCTTCCATGTTTTCAGTCAGCTCCTTTCTTTCCTTTCGGTGTCGCAGGGGAAATTCGAGATTCTGCCTCACGGTCATGGAGTCATAAAGGGCACTTCCCTGGAAGAGAAACCCTATATCGGCCCTTAATTCATCGAGTTCTCCCGAGGAGATATTGATCATATCCCGCCCCAGGATGCTGATTTCACCACTATCGGGCTTCATTAGGCCAACCAGACATTTCACCATCACTGATTTTCCAGATCCTGAACGACCCATCACCACAACGATTTCACCATGATACATGGTAAGATTAAAATCGTTCAACACCTTATTTGAACCGAATGCCTTGTTCAAGCCCTTAATTTCCAGGACAGGCCTCCTTCTGTCTGTGCCTCCCGGGGTTCTATGTTCGGTGTCTGCTGTTTTCATAATTCATAGAACAAATCGGTGATTACCACGGCCATAAAGTCGATAATGAAGATTAGAAGGGAGGCAATCACTACCGCTGAATTGGCAGCTCGTCCCACCCCGGCCGTACCCTTTTTACAGGTATAGCCCGCAAAGGTTCCTACCAGTCCTATGGCGAAACCAAAGAGAAAGGTCTTAAGGGTCGCCGGTACGATGTCCTGGTATTCCAGAGCATCAAAAACCTGGTTAAAGAACAGCATAAATGAAACGTCTCCTTTGGTATTCTCAACGATATAAGATCCGTACAAACCTAATGTATCCCCCAGTATCACGAGCATGGGCAGCATAAGGGTGGTTGCGGTGATACGTGTTACCACAAGATATTTGAACGGATTGGTTCCCGACACCTCCATGGCATCGATCTGTTCGGTAACCCGCATGGACCCGATCTCTGCTCCCAGGCCTGACGCTACCCGCCCGGCACATATCAGCGCTACGATCACAGGACCTATTTCTCTCACTATCGATATACTCACCATCGAGGGCATCCACGACACGGCTCCGAATTCCTGGAGGGTAGGACGGGTCTGAAGCGTGAGCACCAGGCCGATAATAAAACCGGTGAGTGCAACCAGGGGTAACGACCGATTGCCGACATTATAACATTGCCTCAAAAGTTCATTGATCTCAAAGGGGCGCCTGAATGCCTCACGAAAATATCGCATGGCAAAAAGACTTAATTCAGCGGTGAAAAGAAAAAAGTCTTCGAATCTTTTCTGAATGCTATATATCAAAATTCCCGCTTTTGTCTTTTAAAGATAAGGCCTTCTGACGATATTCTCTCATGATATATATCATGAGACTGATGACATTTATCATAGGCTAAGAATCTTTATTTCAATACTTTAAACCATCATAAAACCTTAAGATCATGACACATGTAGTAGACAACAGTATTCTTCATTTTGAACATAAGAGCTGGAAGAACGAGCTTCTGTTCTGGGAAGATGAGATCAAAACCTTTAAAAACCGCGTAAAGGAAATAGAGGATCGATGGACCGATGACCTTGTTCTTGCTGAACTCGGACAATATGAAAGATTCTTCGAAAAGCAGCTAAAGAGAATCGCGCTAATGAAAGCAGATATAGAAACCCATGAACATAATATAGCAGACCATGTAGATAATCATAATGATGCAGTCGATCGTATTGGTTATCTTTATCATATGGAAATGCGGGAGAACCTTAATGCCCAGCGAACCATTTACCAGGAGCTGAAACGCAGGTTCTTCACATTTTTGGGTAAATACTTCTGATACATTTATGGCCGAAAACAACCTGCTGCACAAAGAAGAAAAATCAGTTCTCGAGGGACCGAGAACACGATTCAAAGAACTGCTGTTCACATTCAAGACACAGTATCACTTTATTCGCGGATTCAGAAAAATGCATTTTCTCGGTCCCTGTGTTACCGTCTTCGGTTCGGCGCGTTTCGAGCCCGGTAATAAATATTACGAACAAGCCGTGGCAGTTGGAAAGTCACTATCAGATATGGGATTTACCGTGATGACCGGGGGCGGCCCCGGTATCATGGAGGCTGCCAACAAGGGTGCTTATGAGAATAACGGAATGTCTGTGGGATGTAATATCATATTGCCCAAAGAACAAGAGCCTAATAATTACCTGCATCACTGGATCAATATTCCATATTTCTTTATCCGGAAATTTTTATTGATCAAATACTCTTATGCTTTTGTGGTCATGCCCGGTGGGATGGGAACTCTTGATGAGCTCTTTGAGGCCATTACCCTTATTCAGACAGGTATCATAAAAAATTTTCCGGTAGTGATCATGGGAAAGGAATACCATAAGGAACTCTATGATCATATTCAGACCATGTGCCGTAATGAAAGCATCAGTGAAGAAGATATGAAGCTGCTCTTCATGACCGATTCGGTCGAAGAGATGGAAGCCCATCTGCGGGAATACTCCATTAAAAAGTTCGGACTTAGCCGTAAACCGGTAAATAAGCAATGGTGGTTTGCAGAGTAAGTCTGATGAGCGTAATTATGATTGATGTGGATTGGTTATACAGGGGATGGGGGTATGAAGGTATGAAGGTAAGGGGTTATGTGATGATGGTGTTGCTCCAGAAGACTCTAAAACTCAATTATATCAACTACCCCGAAAAGCAAAGAAGAACCCAATAACTGTATCACCGCATATCCATATAACCGCCTAACTGCATCACTGCATAACCGTATAACTGTCTAACCCTCACTCATACAACCTCAGCCTGTTTCTCAAACTGCGAATCTCTTCCTGCATTTCTTCCATGCGTTCCAGCAGGTGGTGAATGGTTTCCAGTCCGGCCTCGTTAATCCCAAGATCCCGGTGCAGCCTGACCATTTTCTCAAGAAGACCCAAATGCTCATCTTTGATCAGGTAATCATCACCGCGTGTTTCGATCTCGATCATTTCGGTTTCAATGAAGTTCATTACAAACCCCTCTTCAAGATCATAGGCTTTACAAAACTGTCTGATAGAAATATTATACTTGGTCATCGTTTGAATGTTTTTAGAGTCCGGTCTGCTTCAGTTTCTTAAACATTTCTTCCTGTTCCGGTGTAAGCTTTTCAGGCAAGGTAACTCTGTAGGTAATGAACAGATCTCCAAAAGTCTCTTCCTTTTTATATTTCGGGAACCCCTTTCCTTTTAACTTGATCCTGGTGTCGTTCTGGGTTCCTGGTGCAACTTTAAGCCTCACCTTTCCATCGAAGGTGTCAACGGTTATCTCTCCTCCCAGCACCGCTGTGGTAAGCGGAATTTCTTCTGTTTTATAAAGATTCGACCGCTCGCGTTTAAAAGGGGTATTGTTCGCGATGTCGAAGGTGATATAGAGATCACCATCAGGACCACCATTAATTCCGGGCCCTCCATGCCCTTTTATTCTGATGGTTTGTCCGTCTTCGATTCCTGCCGGGATAGTAATACGTATATTCTTGCCATTAACCGTGAGCGTGCGTTTGTGGGTGGTATAGGCATCTCTGAGATCTAAGGTCAAACGCGCGTTGTAGTCCTGTCCTTTGAACTTCATTTGCCGTGAACGGCCTCCGCCAAAGCCTCCTGCTCCCCCGAACATGGATTCAAAGAAATCAGAGAAATCTGCTTCCGAAGCATCACCTGAATAGGTAAACGGACCTCCGGAACCCTGGTATCTTCTGCCTTGCTGCTGCTGTTGCTGACGCGCCTTTTCAAACTCCTCTGCATGTTCCCAGTCTTTCCCGTAACGATCGTATTTCTTACGCTTTTCAGGATCGCTCAATACGGCATTAGCCTCATTGATCTGTTTAAACCTGATCTCGGCATTTTTATCATTCGGGTTGACATCTGGATGATATTTACGAGCCAATTTCCGGTAGGCCTTTTTAATATCGTTTTGAGAGGCACTCTTATCGAGTCCCAACACCTTGTAATAGTCGATAAATTCCATAGGTCTTTATAAGACTTGTTGATTGTGTGACGTTTAAATTTACAAAATTGAAGGGGCAATATGAACTTATAAGCGTAGCTATTCTATTGTTTACGAATCAGAAACAGGTGCTTTTGCTCTCTCATGATGTTCGTCAAGATCGAAAAAAACTTTCTCTTGTGGTCTCCGAAGTTTCTCATGGCCATTTCGACATTTTCTGCCAGTACCTGGTGGTCTTTACGAACGGCTTTCTCAGCCTCAAGCTGATCTTCATCATCGACTAATATGACCAGCTCATTATTATGCTTTTTCATCTTTTCAATTAAAGCCTCGACCTCCAGTCTGTTTTCATTGAGTTCATTGATCTCGCTGCTGCTTTCCCGGTAATGATTCATCTCGCCCAGATCGCTGAAGAATTTATCGATCAGGTCCATAATGAACCGATGCTCATTCTTTATGAATTCAAGCTGAAGCAGCCAATTCACGCATTCGCTATGCATCTGCTCAGCGTCTTTCCATTCGGTATACTTGGGTTCTTTTCCGGCTTCCATCTTCCTGATATTTTTGGTTTTCACAGTTAAAATTACGCTTCAAAGCTGATAAGCAGGATGACAAAAGTCATATAAAGCATACTGATTCAGAGATATTTACGATAATCTTCCTCTGTGTCGATATCGATAAGTCTGGAGCCTGCCTGAATAGTTTTCACCTGATTTTCCCAGGCGGCGATAAGCTTTCCTGCACCTGTATCTCCGGTCAATTCCTGCAATCTGCTAAAAAAATCTGACCCAAAATAAGCGGGAACGCCCTTTTTACTGCCGTAATTGCAGGCGACTATTACATCGGGTCTGCCTTCTGAGAGATCTGTCAGCTCTTCGATCAGGGCGGTATCTACCCCCGGTTGATCGCCTAACATGATCAGCACTCCAGACAACAGAGTATCGGGTCGGTCTGCAACCTGTTTTACAGCAAATGAGATACCTGCCCCCAGGCCTTTATCCCATTTGCTGTTGATCAGCACTTCTGCATTCTCCAGGTGAGAATGCCTGATGATCTCATCACTGTAAGCTCCCAGCACAACGAAAACATCACCCGCTTTTGAAGCAACAGCAGTGTCGACAGCCCTTTGCAGCAGATGCGAATCTCCGTAGGGTAATAATTGTTTCACCGCACCTTCCATCCGCCTTGAGGCACCGGCAGCCATAATAATAATACCTATATTTTTCTCGTGCTTCAAAGTTTTATTCCTGAATGGATACGACCCTTTTTCTCCCTGAGTGGCTTCAGGGTCTGCTCCCTGACCACGCTGAGAATTTCTGCTATAATCGACACAGAGATTTCGCTGGCGGCTTCTGCACCGATATCTATCCCCGCAGGACCATGGATTCTTTCCAGGAAATCCGGATCTGTCTCAGGTGCTTTCTCTATCAATTCCTGAAACAGTTGTTCTCTGCGACGAGACGGTCCCAGAAGTCCCAAATAGGCAAAAGAACTATTTTGTAATCGCATCAGATACTGCAGGTCTTTAACGTAGCTATGATTCATCAGGACTATAGCTGTCTGCTCATCACAAAGCGAAAGATCGAACTGAGAGGCCTCAGTATTGACAACGGTGGTCGCACCGGGAAAGTTTTCCGGTTTTCGAGCATCATCAAGCGGAGCCACCACCACGACCTGCCACCCGCATAAATCGGCCATACGGCTTAAAATGACAACGTCGTGTTCAGCACCGATCAGCACAAGCCGGAACAGGGGTTGTAACTCCTGTTCGAATACTTCCTGTGATTTACTGGAGTCAGGAATTCTTTTTTGATCAGCAGAAAAAGTTTTAGCTGTAGTGCAGATTACAGAACCGGCTGCTTCCTGGTTTCCCTCTTCTCTTAAAAAATAAGTCATGATCTTCAGAGGTTTTCTGGATCCCATGTCTTCTTTTATCAGATTGAGCTGTTCCCTTCCAGGATCAAAAGGTTCTATCAGTATATAGAGAATGCCTTCGCATCCCAGCCGGTATCTCCCATCATAGGTGATCAACTTCGCCTGTGAATTCATGAATACACTTTGACTCCGCCTGAGAATCTCCTTTTCAACACAGCCACCACTTACCGCCCCGGTCATGTTCCCATCTTCGGTGATAAGCATCCTTACACCCGGGCGGCGGTATGACGATCCGTCAAGGGCTACGACAGTTACCAGAACTGCAGCTTTACCCGAGTCCTGTGCCTTTTCAAATGCATCTATTATTTCTTTGAACTCATGTGTCATAGTGCCGGGGTTCTTGTGGGTGTAAAATCGACCAGGTCACCTTCTTCCGCTTGATGCCCCGGTGAAAGTCGAATAAAACCATCGGTTCTCACCAGGCTGGTCAGGTCACCCGAACCGTTTTCCTTAACAAGATAAGCAATCAATCGCCCCGATTCAAGAGCAAGTCTTACTCTTTTAAAAGAGGTAAGATCTGAATCATTTGAAAGATGCTCTCCCGCACGAACTTTCACTCCTCTTCCATGCATACCCATACACACATCAAGCCAGGGTAAAAAATAGTGGTGGTAGCAGGAAAAAGCCGATACCGGGTTACCCGGAAATGAAAATACGGTGGTATTCCAGGTTTCGTGCTTTCCAAACCAGAGTGGCTTTCCGGGTCGCTGAGCCACTCTGTGAAAGATCCTGCTTACCCCCAGAGATTCGAAAACCTCGGGTAAGTAATCGTATTTCCCCCTGGATACTCCGCCGCTCAAAAGCAACACATCATTTTCTTCCAGCAACTTTCCGATCGCCGCCTTTAATTCATCCTTATCATCATTGAGATAATATAACGCTGCCTGAATTCTTTCCTTTTCCAAAAGCGCTTTAAGGGTCAGGGTATTTGAACGCCTTATCTGGTGCGGAAGCGGTTTGCTGTCGACCTTTACCAACTCATTCCCGGTAGCTACAACCGCTACTTTTGGGGAAGCGAATACCTTTACGAAAGATTTTCCCACCGAAGCCAGCACCCCTGTTTCGGCCGGACTTATTCGCAAAGGAGATTTCAGAACAACCTCACCTTCTCTGGTATCACTGCCCTGCTTATGAATATTCATTCCCTTTTTCACAGGCTTCAATAAAGTGGCTTTCCCATCATGAATCTCAAGGTCTTCATACATAACCACGGCATCGGCTCCTTCCGGCACTACGGCTCCGGTCATGACTTCAAGACAATGTTCCGGGTTCTGCAGGTACTTTTGCGCACTACCCGCGGCTGCAATACCCTCGATTTCGAAAACCTTTCTGCCATTCCCTGCTGCCTCTGCAACAAGGGCTATTCCATCTTTGGTAGCCCTGTCAAAGGGCGGAAAATCCCTGTCGGCGAGAATATCTTCTGCCAGAATATAACCCTGACTTTGTTCCAGCGGAACACTAATGGTGGCGGGCCCCGAAGCCTCTCTCAGTACACAGGCAATCGCATTTTCGTATGTAATCATATTCTAGAATTCGTAGATCTTCAATCCGTCAATAAAAAGCAGCTTGGCACCGGCCAGGAGAATGACCAAAGCGGTAATGGTCTTCATTCCTTTTCGCGAAAACCCCTTCAGATTCATACGGGTTCCAAGCTGAGCCCCTAAGCCTGCTCCGATCGCTGCAAAAACTATAAGTAGCCAGGGTATATGCTGCAGCCCCTGAGTCAGGGTGACACCAAAACCCATAAGGGAATTGAGTAAAATAAAAATACTGCAGATCGCTGCCAGGGGAATCTTAAAGTCCCATCGCATATACATTAAAAGCCCCAGTAAGACCACGCCTCCACCTATACCGGTTAAACCGCTGAAGAATCCGATGACTCCCCCGATAAGAACCAGAAGCCAGGTAGGGTAGATCTTCGGTGATAACCTAACCGATTTTTTCTTATTTATCTGCACCAGTAAAAAGATGGAAACAGGAATAAGCACGGCACCCAGCAATACGAAATTCAGGGTCTCACTGACCCCTATTTTGCTTCCCATAAAAACCAGGGGTAAACTACCCAATATCAGGGGTAGCAATTTACGCATCTTGAGCTCTCCACGCCGGTAATAAAGTATGCCCGAACTGGCTGCGGCTATAGTATTTACAGCAAGTACAGCGGGACGAAGCGTGACCAGGCTCAGAAAAAAGAATGACATGATGGCCATATAGGCCGATGCTCCCGTCAAACCAAGTGAAGTATATAAAAATGCGACCAGAAAACACGTGGTCATGAGGACCAATTGCTGATCAAGTATCCATTCCATATTTTTTCAGCTTATTCATTCCACCATCCACATTAATGGCTTTCATATTCTTTTCCCGCTGTAAAAAGCTAACAGCCCTGGCACTCCTTACTCCACTGGCACAGATAACATAAACGGTCGCCTCAGTTGCCAAATCCAACTCACTTTTCTGTAAGGTATCCAGAGGAATATTTCTGCTCCCCTCAATATGGCCAGCCTCGTACTCATCAGGTTCCCGCACATCGATAAGTTTCATATTGCTGTTTGTTTTCAATAATTTTCTGAACGCTGCTGAGGAAACTGATTCTATCTCATCTCCCTTTGTTAAGGCTTGTTTTACAGCGCTTTTTTTGAGCCTGATAATTCGCTGTGTATGTTGAAGCGCATCAAACAGCAGTAGTTTACCATCGAGTAACCCATCAAGACCACAGAGAATCTTTACCGCCTCCATGGCCTGAAAGTTCCCTATGATACCGGGTAAAACTCCCAGCACCCCATTGGTATTGCAATCAGGAATCTCCAAAGGGGAAGGAGGTACCGGAAACACATCGCGATAGGTGATTCCTGAATGGTGATTAAAAACGCTTACCTGCCCCTCGAACCCTTGCAGTCCGGCATATACATAAGGCACACCCCTGGCCACACAACAATCATTGATGTCATACCTGGCCTGAAAATTATCAGTAGCATCTATCAGCAGATCATAATCATGGAGCAGGTTCTCCCCGTTAGAAAGATCAAATCTTTCTTTAATTACCTCAATAGTTGTTTCACTGTTCCTGGCTTGCAGAAATCGCGAGGCGCAATCTGCTTTGTATTTGCCCACATCAGCTTCTGAATACATCACCTGACGGTGGAGGTTACTCAGTTCCACAACATCGTCATCTACTATACCGAGGCATCCTGTTCCCATGGCGTTCAGGTATTGCAGTACCGGCACCCCAAGACCTCCGGCACCAACTACCAGCACCGAAGATGCCGACAGCTTCTTCTGCGCTTCCATCCCGAATCCCTTCAGTCGTATTTGCCGGTTGTAACGCTTCACCTGTGACCTATTATTTCCATCGCTTTTTGATACTCCTCTTCAGAATTGGCATTCATGAGCACCTTGTCAGAATATGGATGTATGATGTGGGTATTATTATTCAGCAGGAACTTTCGCGGACAACTTTTCTCTCCCTTGAGCAAGTAGGCTTCAGCTTCAGAAAAAGCTTCCGCCTCCCATATAGCAAAGAGAGGTTCGGGCAGTTCACTGCCTTTCAAAGCATAAGAGGTAGCAAAAAATGAACGATCCCTGGCCTGCAGCAATTCCTTCACCGACCGTTCATCGGCCAACGGAAGGTCACAGGCCAGTACGAACCAGGCTACTTCGGGAAATCTCTTATGGGCACTGAGCATTCCGTTCAACGGACCCCGGTAGGGTTGATCGTCTGTGATATACCGTTCATCTTTCTCCGATGAAGACCGAACGCTGATGAATGTGTGGTCACAAAACCGATCGAGCAACCCGAAGAGATATTCCTCCTGAGGCTGCCCGTGATAAGCGATCTTCGACTTATCACGCCCCATGCGACTGCTTTTTCCGCCCGAAAGGACTAAACCGTATACCCCTTTATTTCTCAATGTCATTCTTTCCTCCGTGTTTTGATCGTAATTCAATGTTTTCTATTCGTATGTCATGACTCAGGGCTTTGCACATGTCGTAGATGGTCAAAGCCGCAACATTTACACCGGTCAGAGCTTCCATTTCCACCCCGGTCTTTCCGAAACAACCTACGCGGCATTCAATTTTCAGGGCCGGAAACTCAGGTACGATATCGACCTGTATCTTATCCAGCATCAAGGGGTGACACATCGGTATGAGGTCAGCTGTCTTTTTTACTCCCTGTATACCCGCGATCACCGCGGTTTGTATGATGGCTCCTTTTTTTGAGGTAAACCCGTCTTTTTCCAGTTGCCTGAACACGGCTTCAGGAAAAATCACCAGCCCTGAAGCTGAAGCCCTGCGGGCTGTATCAGATTTGTGGCTTACATCAACCATCGAAGCATTACCCTTTTCATCTATATGTGAAAGTTTCTTATCTGACATCTTTATTTATTTATTGACTATCCTCCTATGGAGGTCATGGAATTATCAAACACCCCTTTGTAACGCTGCTGCTCCTCAAAACCGGTTTTCGAACGGGTATGAAGGGCTCCTCTTATATGACCTGCGATGCTTTGATCATCAGATCCGTCACGCAGTAACTGCCTGATGTTGATACGTGGTTTTCCATAGAGACAGGTGATCAGATCACCCGTAGCTGAAATACGCAACCTGTTACAACTGCCGCAAAAGGTACGGGAAAAGGAAGGGATAATCCCGAACGAGCCTTTAAAACCGGGAATACCATAATTCATAGCTGTCGAGGTGGCAGGCGCCGGGAGACGCTCATATTCCGGATAGGCCTGACTGATGTAAGAAAGAATTTCCTTATAGTTCCACCTGATGGTATCGAATTGCCTGGAGCCGCCATTAAATGGCATTTCTTCCAGGAAACGAACAGAGACATCGTAATTCCTGGTCAGTTCCAGCATAGGATATATCTGGTCGATATTCTGCCCATCGAGCACGATACAGTTGATCTTGACCTTAAATCCCATATCGAGCATCCGTAGCAGATTTTCATACACGGTGGCGAAGGTCTCACGGCGGGTGATCTTATTAAAAGTCTCCGCCTCTATGGCATCCATGCTCAGGTTGATATGATCGATACGCAACTCCTTAAGTAATGGCAGATGCCTGCCTATCAGGGTTCCATTGGTCGTTATCGATATCTCCTTAAGGTCTTTATTCTTACTCAGAGATTTCAACAATAACGGAAGATCCTTTCGCACAAATGGTTCTCCTCCCGTAATACGAATCTTATCGATCCCCTCTCTGACCATCATTTCAGAAGTTCTTATCAATTCAGAAATGCTCAGTAATTCGTTACTGCCCGAAAAATCGATTCCTTCAGAAGGCATGCAGTAATTACACCTGAGATTACATCGGTCTGTTACTGCCAGGCGGAGGTAATTGATCACTCTGTTATGATTATCTATCAGCATGAGGTGGTATTTATCTCATAAAGTTACGCAATTCGGCCACGGCAAAAGAAAGGCCGGGTCTTAATTATTTGTAAAGTTAAGAAATCAGCCTCCGCTTACCGGGGGTATCAGGGCTATTTCATCATTTTCAGTTAAAGGTGTTTCAGGCGAGGCATAATCGTTGTTAACTGCCACAGAGAGTGAACTCAGATTCTTCAAAGCAGGAAACCTCTCCTTTATAAGCGCCAGCAGATCTTTTACGGTAGTGGGTTTATCGGTTCCGAGCACTTCCGTATTTAAGCTGGATTGTCCGATGATTTCACGGGTGATTCCAAATAACAATATCTCCATAATCGATATTAACCTTTGATTTCCTTTTCACTTTGCTGCCTTAAAGCCTCGATAAAAGGCTGACTGGTCAGTCTTTTTCCTGTTGCCTTGTATACGGCATTAGCCACCGCTCCACCGGCAGGCGGCAGTGCAGGTTCCCCAAGTCCCGTGGGAGAAAGGTCATTTTTAACAAAATGGGAGACCACCTCGGGAGCTTCTTTCATACGAATAAGCCGATAGGTATCAAAATTTTTATACCCCGGGCGTCCCTTGTCAAAACTAAAGTCTCCGTACATGGCATGTCCTACACCATCGATCACTCCGCCTTCAACCTGGTTCCTGGCTCCCGTTGGATTCACAAGAATACCACAGTCAACCACACAGGTCACTTTTTTGACCACGGGCATATCGTTCTCCATCACAACGTCGGCAACCTCAGCCACATGGGTATTATGGCAATAATAGGCCACAAAACCCTGGTGTACCCCTTCTTTTTGCGTCCCCCAACCTGATTTTTCCACGGCCATTCTGATCACGTTCTGTAACCGCTCAGGTGAATATTCAATTTTTTCATCGGTGGTTCCCTTTACCTTTTCCAGCAGGTCCAGCCTTGTTTGAATGGGATCTGCCCCCATGATCTCAAACAGTTCATCGAAGAAGCTCTGCTCGGCAAATGCAAGAAAGTTGGTATACGGTGCTCTCCAGGCGCCTGTGGAAATATTACTTTGATAGTTTGCTACATCGACCTTATAGTTTGCGATGGCTCCCGCCGGAAAGAAATTAGGGATCAGGTTGTACATATTGCGGTTGATGGCGGCTTCCTTAAGATGGTAGCCCGTAATCTCCCCGTCTTTTACAGATGCGGCAATACGGTACTTGATCGCCGGTCGGTAAATACCGGCGGTCATATCGTCTTCCCTGGTATATATGAGTTTCACCGGTTTCCTGATCTTGTCGGCTATCTCGGCAACTTCCATAACAAAGTCACCATACAGCCGGCGACCGAAACCACCTCCCATTCGGGTCATATCGATAGTGATCGATTCTTCAGGGCGTTCCAGAAGCTTAGCTACTCCGCTACGCGTACCCTCCGGAGTCTGGATAGGTCCCACCAGGGTCACCTTATCATCGGTCACCTCCCCGAAAAAATTCATGGGTTCCATACAGTTATGAGGTAAGAAAGGAGAAGTATAAGTTCGTTCGATCACCTGATCAGCTTCTGCAAAAGCCTTCGAAATATCACCATCTTCCCTGAGGGTCTCGAAATCTGAACCGTCAAGCAGATCGCTTAAGAGCTGATCGTGATCACTGCTGCTTTCCATTTTTTCTCCATCTTTCCATTCTGCCTTCAGCATTCTTTTACCCTTTATGGCCGCCCATGTATTATTTGCGATCACCGCGACCTTATCACCAAATCGCACAACCTCCTGAACTCCGTTGACCGCCTTCGCCGCAGTATCGTCAAAGCTATCAAGGGTCTGTCCGAATGATGGTGGTCTTAGCACAGAGGCATACACCATCCCCTCTTTTTTATAATCGAGTCCGAACAAAGGTTTCCCTGTGATGATCTCATCTATATCTACGTTAATGGCATCATTACCGATAATCTTAAATTCTGATGGGTCTTTAAGAGATACATTGTCGGGCACTTCAAGCTGAGCCGCTTCCCGAACCACCTCCCCGTAATGCAGGCTTTCTCCCCCGGGCCCGGTAATAACTCCTTCTGAGGTGGAACATTCTGCCGGTTTCACTCCCCATCGGGCTGCCGCGGCATTGACCAGCATTTGCCGTGCCGTGGCTCCGGTTTCCCTGAGTGAATCCCAGCCAAACCTGATAGACTGGCTACCACCTGCCACCTGCCGGGTAAAATTATCGGTATCGAGTCCCGCCTGCTTGACAAACACATGATCCCATGGCACATCCAGCTCTTCAGCTATAATCATGGGCATGGCCGTTTTTACACCTTGACCGATCTCCGGGTTGGGTGAAAAAATGGTGACCATCCCGTTATCGGCGATTTGTATAAAGGCATTAAAGTCGTTGAAATTCAGATCGGCAATATTTACCGGAGGTTGCACATCGCTCTTGCAGGCTGTTAAAAAATTAAAGCCGATCAGCATTCCCCCTCCCGCCAGGGAAGACACCTTTAAAAACGATCTTCTGTCTATGGTTGATGATATACGTGTCATTTTTTTATGCTTTAGATTATGATCAGCTATTGGCTGCTTTCTGAACAGCTTTTACTATTCGGTTATATGTGGCACAGCGGCAAAGGTTACCATGCATGGCCTGTTTGATCTCAGCTTCGGAAGGATTCTGGTTGCGATCGAGCAAGGCTGAAGCGGTCATGATCTGACCTGCCTGGCAATATCCACACTGAGGTACATCGAGCTCCTTCCATGCCACCTGTACCGGATGATCTCCCTTTTCTGAAAGCCCTTCAATAGTGGTTATCTCCTGGTCTGTGACCTGTGAAATAGTAAGAATACAGCTGCGAACCGCTTCGCCATTGAGATGAATGGTACAGGCGCCGCATTGTGCTATCCCGCATCCGAATTTAGTCCCTACCAGGTCGAGCTGGTCTCTGAGCACCCAAAGTATTGGGGTGTCGGCATCGGCCTCCACCTGGTGGGTGGTGCCGTTTACTTTTAAAGAATAGGTTGGCATGATCTGATTATTTTTGACTTTTTCTAATAAATAACCCCTGAATTTACTTAAAAAATCCCCATCAGGCTGAGTTTTGATTTTTTTTAACAAGGTCTGCATGCATGTGAGAAACACATCATCAATCAAGAAAACACTTCAGGTCATTTGGCTTCAGTAAAAACAAAAACTCCTAATGCTGCCATATCTACAGGCATCGATTTATGGTCGGAGAAATAAAAAATGATCTTTAAAATTTTCACCCAAAGAAAGTTTTAAAGTGATGAGCAAGATTTCACTTTTGAAGAAAACTACCATTTCCCATACCTGAAACAACTCAATAATTATTATAAACTCAATCTTAGACCTACCTTTATAGGGTGCAAAATCTCTTTATCTGACAGAAAGTGACCTATCCTGCCACCCAAGGCAGTTCCCGTAAACGGTTAAAAGCAATCTATACGACACCCTTACTAAATAACAAATTATGAAAGTTCCTGATCCTTCGACGCAATACCCCCTTGAAGGTTATAAAAATCTTTGCTTCCTCAAGAACATAATAAAGAATCCCAATATCATTGTCGGTGATTACACCTACTATGATGATTTTGAAGACGTTCATAATTTTGAGCAAAATGTCAAATACCATTTTGACTTCATCGGTGACAAACTAATCATAGGGAAATTCTGCATGATCGCCTCGGGCGCCACTTTCATAATGAATGGTGGAAACCACCTTACCGATGCTATCTCGGCATACCCGTTCGCCATTTTTGGTGGTGCCTGGTCAAAGGCCATGGAAGGTAAATCCTACCCTTCAAAAGGAGATACCGTGGTTGGAAATGATGTATGGATCGGGCATAATGCTACCATCATGCCCGGTGTGAAGGTGGGAGATGGCGCCATTATCGCCACCAATGCCACGGTAACAAAAGACGTGCTTCCCTATAGCATCGTGGCGGGTAATCCTGCCAGAGAGATTAAAAAAAGGTTTGCCGAAGAACATATTGATAATTTGCTACGGCTTCGGTGGTGGGATTGGCCGATTGAAAAAATTACGGCCCATACCAACCTTCTTACCTCAGGAGATTTTTCCGCCCTTTCAGATCTTTAAAAATGAGGAAGGGCAGATTGGGGCTCTATCCAGGCAAAACTGCCTGAAATTCAGTAAGCTATTTTTTGTCACATCACCCCCTATTTGCGATCAGCGATTCTGAAAGTTCCTCCAGGGTTTTCCCTTTTGTCTCCGGCATCAGGTAATGCACATAAAGCAGTTGCAAAACCATCATAAAAGCAAAGAAGGCGAATACCGGACCCGCACCAATACTTGAGAAAAGCAGGGGCACCAGGGAGGGAATAACAGCTGCCAGCACCCAATGTGTCGAGCTTCCGAAAGCCTGACCAGCACTGCGAAGATGATTGGGGAAGATTTCTGAAATAAACACCCAGATCACCGCCCCTTGTCCTATTGCATGCGAAGCGATGAAAATGAACAGAAACACCGGCACCATAATACCTTCCCAATTTAAAAAGAATGCCAGGGACACAAGGGTCAGGGAAATGATATAACCAAATGACCCGTAGTACATCAACTTTTTTCGCCCGAGTCGGTCTATCAGGAAAACCCCCAAAAGCGTAAAGATCATATTGGTGAGTCCGATCCCGATACTGCTGAGCAGGGCGGTATTTTCCTGAAGTCCGGCTTCTCCGAAGATACGGGGCGCATAATAGAGAAATGCATTAATACCTGAAAACTGGTTGAAAAATGCGATCAGAAATACCAGTATCAGCGGATAGCGGTACTTTTTCATAAAAATATTCTCGCGGGTATGAGCATGTTTCCGCTCCTGAATTCGTATTTCCCTGAACACCTCCTCCGGATCATGATCGGGATCGATGCGGTATAACACCTTTCGCGCCTCAGACTCCATACCTTTCACGAACAACCATCGCGGACTTCGCGGTACCGTAAAAACCATAAGGAAGTAGATCAGAGCAGGAATTGCTTCCACCCCAACCATATATCGCCAGGCCTGTTCACCGATGTCTTTTAGCAGGTAATTCGAGATATAAGCCATCAATATTCCGAAAACAATATTGAACTGGTACAGAGCCACCAGTCTCCCGCGATCTTTGGCAGGGGCTATCTCAGAGACATAGGCGGGTGCTGCGATGGTCGAAGCTCCCACCCCAAGACCTCCCAAAAAACGGAAGGCAGCAAAAACATAGGGGTCACCTGCCATGGCTGAACCCAGGGCCGATACGAAATAAAAAACCCCTATCCAGATCAAGGTGGTTTTTCTTCCCAGACGGTCTGCAGGCCAACCGCCGAAGATGGCACCTATCACCGTGCCCCAGAGGGCCATTCCCATCACCACTATCCCGTGAAAAGCATCTGAAGAATTCCAAAGCGACTGTAGTTTTTCATCAGCTCCGGAGATTACTACTGTATCAAACCCAAAAAGAAACCCGGCCAGGGCTACCGTTACAGACCAAAGTAAAAGTTTATTCATCGCCCCAGATTCGGTTAATCAAATTGATTCTTAAATCATGTATCTCTCCGCTTTCTACCCTGAGATCAGAAAACGGTACATTCGGAAACATTTGCTCGGTCATCATAAACCTGCCACCGTCGATAAACAATTCAACCGAAGACCAGTCGCTTACCAGCCTGATCTCTGTAGTATCCTGCAAAACGGGCATTGGCATGGAATGAGGCGTTTGGGCAAACTGCTCATCAAAGTCAGCATTTCCACTCTGCGACCGGTCGATGAGAAATTCCTTCCTGCTGCGGTCAAACTCAAATACCATCCTTTCATTTTGATCATTTACAAGTGCAAAACGAAGATGATCAGAGGTAGTCGAAAAGCGAAGATCGAACAGGGCTCCGTTTATGTTCACCAGGGTATCTGAAACAGGGCCCGGGATGTTACGGCCATCATCCTTATACAGATCCGATAAATTATCAACCGGGTTACCTTTCAGCAGATAGGTGTCTGCCGGTCTCTCGAGGCTCAGTTCCCTCGGAAGGGTCATAGCGCTTCTCCAAGGCTGTGTCGGAGTTTTCTGCGCATAGTTCCAGTTACTCATCCAACCGATAAATATGCGTTTCCCATCCGGAGTATGGTTATATGTAACACCTGCATAATTATCGGCACCGTGGTCTACCCACTTTATATCCTGCTGCTCTGAAGTGAAGGCGGTACCATCAAAATCTCCCACGAAATACTGGGTCGCAGAACCGCCGTTAGGACCGCCCGGATTGATACTGATAAGCAACACCCACTTTGTTTCCCCCGAAGGCTCAACCTTGAGCGGGAAAAGATCCGGACATTCCCATACTCCACCATGGGCACCTCGGTCTTTTCCGAATTCACTTAAAAAGTTCCATGAGATAAGATCATCTGAGTTATAGATCATCAGCCGGTCACCGGCCACCAAAAGCATGATCCATTTTTCAGTTTCGTCGTGCCAGAAGACCTTGGGATCCCTGAAGTCCCGAATCCCTTCATTCCCGATCACCGGATTTCCTTCATATTTTTCCCAGCTTTCACCTCCATCGACACTATAGGCTATTCCCTGTGTTTGATGGTCGTTAGATCCCGTTTTTTCCTTTTCAGGATCGTGATATGTAAAAACAGCAACCAATGGCGGGTTATCTGCAGTACCCAGACCAGACGTATTATCCTTATCATAAACCGCTGAACCGCTGAAAATATATCCCAGCTCATCAGGGTAAAGGGAAACGGGTTTGTGTTCCCAGTGAAGGAGATCTTTGCTTACCGCATGCCCCCAGTGCATGGGGCCCCAGACGATATCTTCAGGATAATACTGGTAAAACAGATGGTAGACGCCATCATGATAAACAAGACCGTTGGGATCATTCATCCAGTTTTCGTCTGGAGAAAAATGAAATTGGGGTCGATGGGATTCTTTATACATACTTGTTCCGGTTTCTTCATCAGTCTGCCTATCCTGCTTTTGTTCTTCTGCGCAGGAAAGCAACAGTAAAAGCAGGCATAATATACTATATCTCATATAATAAGTGTAAGAATTTCATTTGATGAGGAAAAACAAGAATACCATCACCCTTTAAAGGCGCCGGTGGTCGTGACTTCTCCGGGAAGATATTTCTTCTTATACCGCTGAAAAATTCCTGTTTTCATGAATTGCAGCAGCCTTATTAATACCGTAACTTTGACCTTGTTTTCTTTCGAATTTCATTATATTCTATTTTTTCTGTCAAGAATTCCCTTTCGATTCGTCAAACAGTTTAGGCAGCATGAATTTAGAAAGAATTAAATACTTTAACATCAATCTCATGGAAAAAACATATTACAACCCTTCAGACCTGAGAAAATTTAAAAATATAACAGAATGGAGCGAAGAACTCGGTGAAAAGTTCTTTGAATATTACGGAAAGGTCTTTGAAGAGGGTGCACTCTCTGCCCGGGAAAAATCGCTTATTGCTCTGGCCGTATCACATGTGGTTCAATGCCCTTACTGCATCGATGCCTACACTCAGGACGGACTGCAACGCGGCATCAACAGGGAGGAAATGATGGAAGCGGTGCACGTGGGTGCTGCCATTCAAAGCGGCGCTACCCTGGTACACGGGGTACAGATGATGAATAAGTATAACAAGCTCTCGATGTAAACGGAGCCTGAAATCACTTTATGAAAATTCAATCTTTAAAAAAACGCAATAGCGACCTTTCCCAGTCCGAAAGACAGTTGCAGATACTCTCAAATGGTCTTTTTGCAGATGGGGAGCTGCCTACCTTTAAAGAAAGACTGGAGCGTGCTGGCAAGGCTCCGTTAACCCCGGGAAAGCTTGAGATATTACAGGTGAATGTAGGCTACATGTGCAACCAGGTTTGTGCGCATTGTCATGTTGATGCCGGACCGGACCGAAAAGAGATCATGACCAGAGACACGATGAAGGAGATCTTAAGCGTTATTGAAAAGACGGGGGCCCATACCCTGGATCTTACAGGCGGCGCTCCTGAAATGAACCCTGATTTTCGCTGGTTCGTCGAAGAGGCATCAAAAGTCGGGATATCAGATTTTATCGTTCGCAGCAACCTGACCATCATCAAAGCAAATAAGAAGTATGCAGACCTGCCGGAGTTCTTCAAAAAACACGGCATACATGTGGTATCTTCCATGCCGCACTGGACACGCGGTAAAACAGACAAACAACGCGGCGACGGAGTCTTCGATAAATCGATACAGGCCCTGAAAGACCTCAACGCCGTGGGCTACGGCATGCCGGGAAGTGGTTTGAAACTCGACCTGGTGTATAACCCTTCGGGAGCATTCCTGCCGGGAAATCAGGCGTCTCTGGAAAAAGAATTCAAAAAGGCCTTACTGGAAGACTTCGGGATTCATTTTCACGAACTTTTTGCCATAACCAATCTGCCGATTTCCCGATTTCTGGATTACCTGATCGCTTCAGAGAACTACGAAGATTATATGTACAATCTTGTCGACGCTTTTAATCCGGCTGCGGTAGATAATGTAATGTGCACCAACACCCTTTCGGTTAGCTGGGACGGCTGGCTGTATGACTGTGACTTCAACCAGATGCTGGAGATGAAGGTTCAAAGTGCGGTACAGCACATAAGTGACTTCAATATGGAAATTCTGCAAAACAGAAAGATCGCCATCTGCCAACATTGTTATGGCTGTACAGCCGGAGCGGGAAGCAGTTGCCAGGGATCGGTCGCCTAAATCGCTGATCATGAAAGACCGCCTGTTACTTATCTTTATCAGAAACCCGGAAATGGGAAAGGTGAAGACCCGTCTCGCCCGGAGTATCGGCAAGGAACGGGCACTTGAGGTGTACCTGGAATTACTTCGCCATACCCGTGAGGTAAGCCTCAAAATAAACTGTGACCGCCAATTGTATTATTCTGAATATATCGATCATCATGATCAGTGGCCGGAAGAGCAGTTTAAAAAAAAGCTCCAAAAGGGCGAAGACCTGGGAGAACGCATGAAAAGAGCCTTTGAAGAAGCCTTCAGTGAAGGTTACAAACAGATAATCATCATCGGCAGTGACCTCATCGATCTTTGCGTTAAAGACCTTGAATCGGCATTTTCAAAACTTGACCGACATGAGCTGGTAATTGGACCGGCTGCCGATGGCGGTTATTACCTGATTGGGATGAAGAAAAATCACGATGAACTTTTCGAAGATAAACCCTGGGGAACTTCAGAGGTTCTCAAAAAAACACTTGAAAGTCTTGCCAAAGAAGACGTAGCTTTGTTAAGAGAGCTCAATGATATCGATACCCTCGATGACCTGGAGAACTCACCTGCAGGTGCAGCTTTATTAAACTGAAAAGAAAATGGACAAACGACATTTAGAAGAAACCAAGGAATACCTTCAAAAGAGAGGATTCGAAGATCCTGAGATCGGGATTGTTCTGGGAAGCGGACTGGGCAAACTGGTCGATAAAATAGAAGACCAGGTCATTGCTCATTACAACCAAATCCCCTTTTTCCCACTGGCTACGGTAGAATTTCATTCTGGAAAACTCATTTACGGGAATCTCTGCGGGAAAAAAGTGGTGGTGATGCAGGGCCGTTTCCATCATTATGAAGGTTATGATTTCGTTGATATTACCTACCCCATAAGGGCCATGCATCAGTTGGGAATAAAAAAATTGCTCATCTCCAACGCGGCCGGGGCAATAAACCTGGATTATAAGATGGGAGAGCTCATGCTGATCGAAGATCACATCAACCTGCAGGGCGGATCTCCGCTGGCTTTCAAGGAAGTATCTGCCTTCGGCGAAAGATTCGTTGATATGAGTAATCCGTATGACACAGAGCTGCGTGAACAGGCTCGCAGCATCGCAGAAAAACATGACCTCCCCTTAAATGAAGGGGTCTATGCCGCCGTTGTCGGTCCGCAACTGGAAACCAGGGCTGAATATCGCTACCTGAAGATCATCGGCGCTGATGCTGTAGGTATGAGCACCGTACCTGAAGTGATCGTTGCCAACCATCTTAAATTACCTGTACTGGCTGTCTCGGTACTAACCGATGAATGCGACCCTGACAACCTGAAACCTGTTGATGTAGAGGAAATCCTCAAAGTGGCAGGAGAAGCCGAACCAAAAATGATCACCCTGTTTACCGAACTGATAAAATTAAGCTGATGAGTTATCTTGAAACGACCCGAAACGTATATAAAGATGCTGCCCTGACTCCTGACGTTGGCTTGTGTTGCACGACCAATCCCATCTGGGAGCTTCCCGGATTAAAAATTCCGCGCATTATGCAGGAGATGAATTACGGCTGCGGAAGCACCGTAAATGCGCGCGATCTTGTCAACAATCCCAAAATACTCTATGTAGGAGTGGGAGGAGGCATGGAATTATTACAATTCGCCTATTTTTCCCGTCAAAAAGAGGGGGTGATCGGAGTGGATGCCGTTGAGGAAATGCTGGAAGCCTCCTCCCGAAATTTTGAGGAAGCTGAGACTCAAAACCCCTGGTTCGACAGGTCTTTCGTATCCCTGAAAAAAGGAGACGCACTTGATCTCCCAGTTGAAGATAACAGTATCGATGTTGCCGCTCAGAATTGCCTCTTTAATATATTTAAAACCGAAGACCTGCAGCAAGCCATTGCTGAAATGTACCGGGTGTTAAAACCTCACGGCAGGCTGGTAATGAGCGATCCGACCTGTGAGCAGCCCATAGGCGAAAACCTGAGAAATGATGAAAGATTACGGGCCTTGTGCCTGAGCGGAAGTCTTCCTATCAACGAATATGTTCGCATGCTGACCGATGCAGGCTTTGGCACCATCGAGATCAGAGCCAGAAGGCCTTACCGTATCCTGGCTCCCGGGCAGTATGAAACCGATGAACTCATCTTCATCGAATCGGTAGAGGTCTGTGCAATCAAAGACCCCATGCCTGAAGACGGCCCCTGTGTTTTTACGGGTAAAACAGCCATCTATTACGGCACAGAAGAATACTTTGATGACAGAAAGGGGCATGTACTGATGCCTAACCAGCCGCTTGCCGTTTGTGATAAAACAGCAGCTGCTCTGAAAAGCCTGAACCGGAATGATATTTTTATCTCTGAATCTACCTGGCATTACGATGGTGGCGGCTGCTGCTGATTGTAAGACTTTTAGCTTCAGCACGACATAAGCATATATGAATAAATACTGGGACATCATACAGGAATCTTATTCAGGTTATTTCAATTACCTGCTGTCTGAGATCACCCGCTTCCATTGGGAAAATTATTTTTACGGCCTGATCGGAATTTCTCTGGTCGTATGGCTGCTGGAATACTTATTCCCATGGAGAAAGAACCAGCCGCTGTTCAGAAAAGACTTCTTCCTGGACACCTTTTATATGTTCTTTAATTTCTTTCTGCTGAACCTGATCGTACTGATCATGCTTTCTAATACCGCAGCTGAATTGTTCAACGACCTGCTTTCGGTTGCAGGACTTCAGCTGTCAGATTTTCAGCTGGTAGATATCGATGCCTTACCATGGCCTCTTGCTCTACTGGTCTTTTTTCTGGTTTCAGATTTCGTACAGTGGAATACACACAGGCTCCTTCACCGGGTTCCTTTTCTCTGGAACTTTCACAAGGTACATCACTCGGTCAAGGAAATGGGTTTTGCCGCTCACCTGAGGTATCACTGGATGGAACCGGTGGTATATAAATCCATGCTTTATATTCCTCTGGCAGTCATCGGAGGCCTTGATGCCGCCGATGTGGCAGCCGTTCACTTTTTCGCCATCGCCGTAGGACATCTGAATCATGCCAACCTGGGTTGGGATTACGGGCCTTTTAAATATGTGCTGAACAACCCGAAAATGCATATCTGGCACCATAGTAAAAGCATGCCAAACCGTTATGGGGTGAATTTCGGAATTTCCCTGAGCCTGTGGGACTACATTTTCAAAACCGACTATGTGCCACACAGCGGCAGGGATATCGAACTCGGCTTTGAAGGTGACGAAGACTTCCCGGGTGACTTCATCGAACAGGAATTATACCCGCTTTCCCTTCCGAAGAAAAAAAAGAAACTCGCCAAGACATGAGAAGCTTTGTACTCATCATGGTGTGCATAACCACTATTCAGTCGGTCATTGCTCAAAAACCCGATTACCAGGTCTGGAATGATTTTCTTGAAAACCATGTTGATGCAGAAGGATGGGTTGATTACAAAAGCATCAGTAACAATAAGGATGAACTGAAGGTCGTTCTGAACATGTTGGTCAAAAACCAGCCCCTGGATGACTGGAGTCAGGATGAACGAAAAGCATACTGGATCAATGCTTATAATGCCTATACCATAAAGCTTATTATCGACCATTATCCGCTGGAGAGCATCAGAGATATAAACGGTCCGTGGCAAAAAGATTTCATTCCATGGGATGGGGATCTCATCGACCTCGACCATATCGAACATGATATTCTGAGAAAAACCGGTGACCCACGCATACATTTCGCTATCAATTGCGCTTCGGTCTCCTGCCCTAAGTTGCTGAACCGGGCATATATTCCTGAATTACTTGACGAACAATTAGACCAGGTAACAGCCGGTTTTATCAATAATACCGAAAAGAACGAGCTGGGAAATGACAGGATCAGACTTTCAAAAATCTTCCGCTGGTACCGTCAGGACTTCACAGAAGGTGAAGAACTGATCGATTTTCTGAATCGTTATGCAGCTCAAAAGGTCGAACCCGGCACAGCTGTCACTTTCATGGATTATAATTGGGCACTGAATGAAAGATAAGCTCAGTATCATTATTCCGGTCTTTAATGAGGAAGACATCCTGAGAGAGAGAATATCTGACCTTTTTCATAAGGCCGACCCTGAATTCACCCATGAGATCATTCTGGTAGACGGTGGTAGTTCAGACAACACTCTCAATGTTGTAAACTCCCTGAGCAAGCTCAATTCTATCGGTTTTAAGGTATTGAAAGGAGAGAAAGGAAGAGCAAAACAACTCAATACAGGCGCTGCTGCAGCCGAAAGCGATATACTTTATTTCCTGCATATCGACTCGATACCCCCTTCCGGCTTTGACCGGCATATTTACCAAGCTGTCAAAAACAATGCGGTAGGCGGATGCTTCAGAATGCGTTTTGACCACGATCACATTCTACTAAGGGTTTCACAATGGTTCACCAGGATCAATCTTCCTGTTTGTCGTGGGGGTGATCAGTCACTTTTTATCACCAAAGCAGCTTTTGATGATCTCAATGGTTTTGACGAAGCGTTTAAAATCTATGAAGATTGTGACCTCATCAATCGATTCTACCAATGCTATCCCTTTACTATCATACCCGAAACGATTATTACCTCTGCCAGAAAATATCGGGAAAACGGCTTTTGGAAACTGCAGTACCATTACCTGGTTATTCATCTGAAAAACCGCCGGAGGGCCAGCCCGCAACAATTGCTCGAGTATTACCGCAAAAATATCGTTTCACCCCGGTAAGCGGGTTATCTAAAAGCAAAATGGTTATATTTGAAAAAAGATAAAAATCGAATACATATTTTATGGCGAGTAATAAAATACAGGATAAAATTGATGCTGCCTTACTGGAAGACCGTAAGGTATTTCTTTGGGGTATGGTTGATGATAAATCGGCTAAGCACGTAATCGACCGTCTGCTCTACCTTGATTCTCTCAACAACGACGAGATCAAACTGATCATAAACAGCCCCGGAGGCTATGTGACATCAGGCTTCGCGATTCACGACACCATGAAGTCCCTGAAAAGCCCTGTGTCTACGATTTGCACCGGACTGGCCGCTTCAATGGGATCTATTTTACTTTCAGCCGGGGAAAAGGGAAAGCGTTTCGTCTACCCGTACGCCCGGGTCATGATTCACCAACCCAGTGGTGGTGCTCAGGGACAGGCTTCCAATATAGAGATCCAGGCTAAGGAAATCATCAAGACCAAAGAAATTGGTGCCAGGATACTGGCCGAGAATTGCGGACAGACTTTTGAAAAGATCATGAAAGACTTTAACCGTGATTACTGGATGAATGCCGAGGAGTCTGTTGAATACGGAATCGTTGACGGTATACTGAAATAAACTTCTTCCAACAGAAAATCAGAATGAATGGTGAGGTCTTCGGGCTTCACCATTTTTTGTAATAGGCACGTACGGTTTCTTCGGCCGGTTTGTTCTGAATGGTAAACCGGTTGTCGTGAATACCTCCTGCCCCTTCATGTTCCGGAAACCATTTCCAAAGAAACCCTCCGGCAAACCAGTCTTCTTCCCAGAATACCTCAAAAACCGCCTGCAGTGCATTTTGTTGAGCGGTCATATTGATCTTTCCTTCTATCCGGTCAGAACGCCAGGGCTCCCTGGCCGCCTGGTCGATACTGCGGTACCCGTATTCTGTGAACAGAACAGGTTTCTGATGTTTTTCTGAAAGTGCCTCCAGCTCATTTTTAACCTCCTGCCAACTATCGGCCAGTACCCCTGCAGAAGGTGTTCGATCTTCCGACAGGGGAAAATAGGCGTCAACACCAATGAAATCGAGATCATCCCAAAATGGAATATCGGCATACCGGTCCCAGTTGGCTGCATAGGTGATCTTGTTAGGAAAAACAGCACGAACCTTCGCGATGAGCTCCCGAAAGAAAACCGGCCTGTTGGCGATGAAGCGGAACAATTCAGTACCGATACAGAATATCTCAACGTTCAGTTCTGCGGAAAGTCGTGCATGATCGAGTATAAATGCCTGGTACTGCTCTTCAAAAAGCTTCCATTGCGCTTCATTGCTCATCCCCAGATCTCCTGTAAACTGTCCGCCCCCGATCCATATTTGCGGTTTGATCATAACCGCGATACCCTCTTTGTGAAGCAAGCTGACATACTGCCGCACCCCATCTGCACGTTCTCCGAACCACTGTCTCTCATTATTGTAAAATAATTCGGGTTGCCCCTCCCCTCTCACAAATCCGAACGGCATGATGGCCGCGTAATTCCCGTGCAATTCCTTTACCAGGCGCACCTGGGTCTTACTGGTGGGTTTACGCCCGGCCACATAGCTCACCCCGTTGATCTTTTCACCTTCATGCAAAACGGTATCACAACCCGGCAACATTGAAGAAACAAGCAGAAAAACAGCCATTGCCCGGCCGGTAAAAAAAGAGGGAATTCTCATAAAGATTTTTCAGCTGTTTAAATTACCTCTAAATTAGATATTTCTTATAAGTTTCCTTACTGTAAAACGACAGAATATACACTGACCAAACGCCGACATGAAGCATATTGTAATAATTGGGAACGGGATATCAGGTGTAACAGCTGCCCGCCACATCAGAAAGCAAAAAGACTACCGCATTACCCTGATATCGTCAGAATCGCAATACTTTTTCTCCCGAACAGCCCTGATGTACATCTACATGGGGCATATGACCTACGAAAACACCAAGCCCTATGAAGATTGGTTCTGGAAGAAAAACCGTTTGGAACTTCTGTTTGCCCATGTTGAAAAGGTAGATACCGACACCAAAACACTGCACCTCGATACCGGTGACAATGTTACCTACGACCGGCTGATCATTGCCTGTGGCTCCAAACCCAACAGATTCGGATGGCCCGGTCAGGACCTCGAAGGCGTTCAGGGGCTTTATTCCAAGCAGGACCTTGAGATGCTGGAGAGAAATGCGCCTAATAACAAGCAGTGCCCCCATGCCGTAATAATAGGTGGTGGTCTCATCGGTATAGAATTGGCCGAAATGCTCTCGACCCGTAAGATCCCTGTAACCTTTCTCGTAAGAGAAAAGAACTTCTGGGGCAATATCCTGCCGCCGGAAGATGCCGCCCTTATCGAAGAGCATATCAGGGAACACCATATCGATCTGCGTTTGTCAACCGAATTAAAAGAAATAGAAGCCGATGAGAACGGCCGCTGCCGGGCGGTGATCACCAATACCGGAGAACGCATAGAATGCCAGCTGGTCGGTCTTACAGCCGGGGTTAGTCCGAATATCGATTTTCTGAAAGACAGCAAGATCGAATTGGGCAGGGGCGTAAAGGTTAACCGCTATCTGGAAACCAATATTGCTGATGTATTCGCCATCGGTGACTGTGCCGAACAGACAGAAACCAGCGGGAAGCGACGACCGATTGAGGCCGTATGGTACACGGGCAGAATGATGGGAGAAGTTGTGGCACAGACCATTTGCGGAAGGCGCACCCCATACCAGCCGGGACACTGGTTCAATTCAGCCAAATTTTTTGATATCGAATACCAGACCTATGGATGGGTCTGGCCGGAACCTTCAGAAAACGAAAAACAACTTTTCTGGAAGCATCCTTCAGGTAAAAAGGCCATCAGGCTGGCCTACGACAAGAACACCAAACACCTTTTAGGGCTGAATTCATTCGGGATACGTATCAGGCATGAGGTGATCGACCAATGGCTTACTGAAAAACGAAAGTTATCTTACGTAATAGAGAATTTTAAAGAAGCCCTATTTGAACCCGAGTTCTTCGGCACGTATAAAGAAGATCTCAGAATGATAAAAAATCAATTTGCAACGGTATGAGCGAATATAAGATAGATCACAATATGGCCCTCACGGGCGAACCTCCAAAATCTCTTGACACCTGGCAAAAACTGGCAGTCCTTATCGGGATGAGCGGTCTGGGCATTCTTTTGCTGGCCACCTTAAACATAAACTTCCCTGATAAAACCCTCTGGCTTACGATTTCCTTATCGGCCCTGGCAACAGGAATATTGCTGTTCTCCTACCGGGAATATCAAGGAAAATCGAAAGGGATCAAAAACGACGGGGTCTGGTTCAAATCGATCTCTTCGCGCGGACTATGGGCATGGCTCTCGGGTATCGCCCTGACCGGCTTTTATATCGTGCTCTATTTCTTTCCTCAGTACCTGGGCCTGAATCCTGACGGAGAGAATACCGGTGTCATCTCTCTTTTTGACCCCCTCAGTAAAGTCTTAAGCGGAAATCCGGCCAGCCAGTGGTTCGTTTACGGAGTACTGTATACCATAGCCATTCTGGCCTTCGGAATAAAGTTTCTATATAAATACAGGCACAATCGGTATGAACGCCTGCGTACCTTCAGCGTCATGTTCTTTCAGACAGCCTTCGCCTTCCTGATTCCGGAGCTGATGCTACGCCTGAACAACCCTGATCTCCCCTACTACGACCTGAAAAATATCTGGCCCCTGAATTATTACAACTTCGAACAATACCGGGTGGATCAATTTATCTCAGCGGGAACCATCGGAATAGCGCTGCTTATTTTCGGAGTCCTTTCCATCCTGGTCATCACCCCTATACTTACTTACAAGTATGGAAAGAGATGGTATTGTTCCTGGGTTTGTGGTTGTGGAGGTCTGGCCGAGACCGCCGGGGATCCCTTTCGCCATCTTTCAGACAAAAGCCTTTTTGCCTGGAGAGTGGAACGCTGGGTAGTACACAGTGTGCTGGTTTTCGTAGTACTCATGACTACCGCGGTAATCTATACCTACCTGGGTTACGATGCCGACAAATACTGGTTAAACCGCGAGTTCTTCCTGATTTCAGTGGCCTCAGGACTTACAATCCTGTTCGCCCTCATCTGGTATTTCAAAAAAGATGAACTTGAAAAAGATGCAAAATATGGCGCGGTAACCTACCTGGCCATCATTCTGGGATTGATCGTCATTCACTACCTGAGCGGGTCTAACGTTTTTCTTTTCCAGGCAGAGACCCTGAGGAGCACCTATGCCTTTCTTATCGGAGCTATCTTTTCGGGGGTGATAGGAACCGGATTCTATCCCATTTTCGGAAACAGGGTCTGGTGCCGGTTCGGTTGTCCGATGGCTGCGATCTTAGGAATACAACAACGCCTGTTCTCAAGGTTTAGAATTACCACCAACGGAGGTCAGTGTATTTCCTGCGGAAATTGCAGCACCTATTGTGAAATGGGAATCGATGTAAGGGCATACGCCCAAAAAGGACAAAACATTATAAGAGCTTCTTGCGTGGGATGCGGGATCTGCTCAGCGGTTTGTCCTCGCGGGGTGTTGAAGCTGGAAAACGGAAGCAGGGATAACCGTATTAATTCAGATGGCGTACTTTTGGGCAATGATGTAGATCTGCTCGATCACATCAGAGATTATGACCCCACACGGAGCCCGCGCAAAGAATAAGCTCCGGAAAGAATACCGCTACCAGATGAAATACATTGATGTGATCATCCCCGCCTTTAACGAGGGGGATTCCATAGGAAAAGTAATTAACGATATACCTTCGCTTGTCAGAGAGGTGATCGTGGTGAACAACAACTCTACCGACCATACCCGTGAAGCAGCAGAAAAGGCAGGTGCCACCGTGCTTGACGAAAAAAGAAAGGGCTACGGTCACGCCTGCCTGAAAGGAATGGCCTATATCGAAAAGAAAGAGGTCGCACCTGATATCATCGTTTTTCTCGACGGAGATTATTCTGATTACCCGGAGGAACTCATCAGGGTGATCGAACCCATTTCAGAAAGAGATTTTGACATGGTCATCGGTGCCCGCCAGGCAGAACTGAGAGAAGAAGGATCTATGACCCCCCAGCAGGTTTTCGGAAACTGGCTGGCAACATCACTGATGAAGCTTTTTTTTAAGGCAGAATTCACAGATCTGGGGCCGTTTAGGGCAATTAAATACAAAAAGCTGTTAGCTTTGCAGATGGAAGATAAAACCTATGGGTGGACCGTAGAAATGCAATTGAAAGCACTCAGGCAGAACCTTCGGTATACCGAGGTACCTGTGAAGTATCGCAATCGCATTGGCACATCAAAGGTTTCAGGCACCGTCAAAGGCAGCATTATGGCCGGAGTGAAGATACTGGGATGGATTTTTAAATACAGTGTAAAATGAACGTTGAATCGGTAATAGCCTATATCATCATTGGAGTCTACAGCATCGCGCTGTTACTGATCCTTCTGTACAGCCTGGCGCAACTCAACCTGTTGTTTAACTACCTTCGTGCCCGTAAGGAATTTCAGAATCAGGAACCCCCTGAAGATTTCGACCCTGCCAAAGCTCCACCGGTAACCATTCAGCTCCCCATTTATAACGAAGAATATGTCGTGGAGCGGCTGCTGGAGAACATCGCCAAAATGGAATATCCGCGTGATCTCCTGGAAATACAGGTTTTAGATGACTCTACCGATGATTCGATCAACAAGACCGGAAAAAAGATCGCAGCGCTGCAACAGGATGGTCTTGACATCAAACATATCAGACGGGATAATCGAACGGGCTTTAAAGCCGGTGCTCTTAAAGAAGGCCTGAAGGAAGCAAAAGGAGAATTCATCGCCATCTTCGATGCCGATTTTTTGCCGGATCCACAATGGCTGAAGAAAACAGTACCCTTCTTCAACGATGCTGAAATCGGGGTGGTTCAAACCCGATGGGGGCACCTCAACCGTGATTACTCACTCCTGACCCAGGTTCAGGCCTTTGCACTTGATGCCCATTTTACGATCGAGCAATCAGGAAGAAACGCAAGCGGCCATTTCATTAATTTTAACGGGACGGCCGGTATATGGCGTAAAACCTGCATCATTGATGCCGGAAACTGGGAGGGTGATACCCTTACCGAAGACCTGGATCTAAGCTACCGGGCTCAGTTGAAGAAATGGAAGTTCAAGTATCTTGAAAACGTGGAAACCCCGGCCGAGTTGCCGGTGGTGATCAGTGCCGCGAGGTCTCAGCAATTCAGGTGGAACAAAGGAGGGGCGGAGAATTTTAAAAAGAGCTTTTTGCAACTGCTGAAAGCAAAAGATCTTCCCCTTAAAACAAAAATTCACGGAATACTCCATCTGCTTAACAGCAGCATGTTTTTGTGTGCCTTCATCGTTTCGGTACTCAGTATTCCTATCCTGTATATAAAGAATATGATCCCCGAACTCGAATGGCTTTTTACCATCTTCAGTTTTTTCCTGATCAGTACAGTTATACTTTTTACCTGCTATTGGTTTACTTTTAAAAACATTCAGGGTGGAGGGCCGGAAAAATTCCTGAACTACGTCAGACTCTTTTTTACATTTTTCGCAATCGCCCTCGGGTTTTCCCTGCACAACAGCCGGGCAGTGATCGAAGGACATGTAGGTAAGAAGAGTGAATTTATACGAACGCCAAAGTTCAATATTCGCAACCTGAAAGACAGCTGGAAGGGCAACCGTTACATCAACGGGAAGATCACAGCAGATGTGATCATGGAAGGCCTGATGGCCCTCTACTTCCTCTTCGGCATGTACAGTGCATTCACCCTTGACGATTACGGCCTGTTCCCTTTTCATGGAATGCTGGTATTTGGCTTCGGGTTCATCATGTATAACTCTATCAGCAGTAAGGTCTGATGCAGGCTGATACCCGGTCTTTAGGCAAAGCTTTATTACTGACAGCCGCTATGGCTGTTCTTTACTTCTTTCTGGCTTACCAAACAGAACGAACCGAATTCTGGAAGCTGATCGGCATAGTGGCCTCATTATTCCTGTTGACTTTTTGGTTGCTCAGAATCGCTAACAAACGTGATCGCAATCTGCTCCTTGGCACAGGCATACTTTTCAGGCTTATTTTTATAGTGGCCATCCCGGCCCTTTCACAGGATTATTTCAGATTCATCTGGGATGGACTTTTACTCATGCAGGGTATTAATCCGTATCTTTTTACACCTGAAATGCTGATGGAAATACCGGGGTTTCCCTCAGAACTTACAAGGGAACTCTATCAGGGTATGGGAAGCCTGAGCGCATCTCATTATTCGAATTATCCACCCTTGAACCAACTGTTCTTCAGGCTGGCTGCCGGGATGAACGATATAACGGGAAGCCTGATCATCATGCGACTAATGCTGTTGGGAGGTGACTTGCTGGTACTGGTATATGGCAGAAAGTTACTGCGTGCACTTCATCTGTCGCCGAACTATATCTGGTGGTACTTTCTAAATCCCTTTATCATTTTGGAATGTTCAGGTAACCTGCATTTCGAAGGAGTAATGGCCGCATTTCTTATTATGGCCCTCTATTTTCTGAACAATAAGAAATACCTGCTTTCTGCTGTTCTGCTGGGAATGTCGGTAAGTGTAAAATTACTACCCCTGATGTTCCTGCCATTGATACTATGGCACCTGATTTCAGCAGAAGGAAGAACAGAGATCAGGAGTTGGCTCAAAGCAACTTCATACGCTCTGACCACTTTACTGATCTCCCTGGGCGGGTTTATCCCTTTTTTGAGTGAAGAACTGATTAAAAACTACGGTGAAACCCTGGACCTCTGGTTTCATAAATTCGAATTCAACGCCAGCATCTATTACCTGATCAGAGAAGTGGGCTACCTGCGTAAGGGCTATAATATTATCGAAACGGTAGGTGACATCCTGCCATTGCTCATCATCGCAGCCATCCTGCTGCTAACTTTTGTGAATAAGAATTCAGATATAAGAGATTTGATAAGAAACATGATGTGGGCGGCCACCATCTACCTGATTTTGTCAACCACGGTTCATCCGTGGTACCTTGTCACTCCCCTGGTGCTGAGCCTTTTCACCTCCTACCGTTATATGGTCATCTGGAGTGCCCTCGTATTCCTTAGTTATTACGCCTACAATCAACCTTCCTACCGGGAGTCAGCCCTGCTGCTGTGGTTTGAATATGTACCGGTGGTATCGTTGATACTTTGGGAGATCTTCAGAAAACCCCTGGCTAAAGCATCTTCAAATTGATGATCTCCTGTCTGTTCAGCACTCGCCATGTTCCGCGGGGAATATCCTTTTTGGTCAGATCAGCAAAAACCACACGGTCGAATTTAATGATCTCATAGCCCAGCTCCTGGAACAGTTTTTTGATCGTACTGTGCTTCCCGCTGCTTACCTTGATACCCACTTCTCTTTTAGAGGAGTCATCTACATAAGAAATGTCGTCGACCGGCACCTCATGACCACCGATCCTGATTCCTTTTTCGATCTTTTTAAGATCTTCATGTTTCAGGTTACGGTCTAAAGCCAGGTGATAAATTCGTTTTACCCTGCTCTTAGGATCGCTAAGCTTCTGCGCCAGTTTCACATCGTTGGTAAAAAGTATCAACCCTGTGGTATTTCGTTCCAGCCGGTCAACAGGCTGAATCTTACCTTTGGCGGCTTTCCCCAACAGGTTCATCACCGTTTGTTTTTCCATATTGGAACTCGGGGTAGAACTGAAGCCTTTGGGTTTGTTGAGCAATATGTATTCAGGCTTATCGGGATTGATCAGCTTTCCGTCAAAACGAACCTCATCATCGAGTTTGACCTTGTATCCCAATTCAGTAACAGGCTTACCATTCACGGTCACATTTCCTGAAGCGATATAAATATCTGCATCTCTTCTGGAACAGATTCCGCTGTTGGAAATGTACTTGTTGAGTCGCATCTCATCCGGTGCCAGTTGGGCCGATTTTTGTACGCCATGTGACTTTACGGGTGAATTCCCGCGGGCATAGCTACCCTTCCGGGCTTTTCCGCCCTGCCTTCCGGAAAACTTTTTCCCGTTACCGCCCTGACGACCTGATTGTTTTCCCTTTTTAGATGGATCTTGCCTGCTCATAGTATCAATTTACAGGCACAAAGATAATTGAATCTTAAGGATTTAAGACGGTTGCGGTCATTATTCATTCGAGGCATTTATACCAGGTCTCAAAATCTGCTGACTACAAGGTCGATATCGATCAGTAGTATACTGAAAACCCCCGCTACGATGATACCTTTAAGGATGTTATGCAGTATGAGGTATTGTTTTTTTTCTCCCGAACGCCACAGCAGGACCAGGAAGATCGCCAGCGCGATCATACAACCATAGAAGTAATAATACATCTGACCTATCTCAAATCCGGAGACCAGTAGATAGGCACAAAGGATGGTGAGCACTCCCAACAGGGTGATGATCTGCTTCGATATCTTTTCTCCCTTAATTATGGGTATGGTATGGTAATCGTAAACCATATCTCCCCTGAGATTCTCGAGGTCTTTTACCATTTCCCGGATCAGGATGATCAGGAAAAGAAAGATCGCATGCATGAAGATAACAGGTTCCAGGTTACGATAATAAACGAATACAGCGAAAAAGGGAGTGATCGCCAGAAGAGCCGAAGTGATATTGCCGATAACGGGCAAACGCTTTAGCTTATGAGAATAGAACCAGATGCCGAAAATGTAAAGAGAAAAGAAGATCACGGCACGAAAGGATACGTAACTGGCAAAAATGACAGAGATGAAATTAAGCACAAAATAGGTGGTGAGCTTGAATCGCTGACTCACCTGCCGGTCCAGAATAGTTTTTGTCGGCCGGTTGATCAGATCTTTTTCGTCATCATAGAAAGAATTAATAATATATCCGGAGGCGATGGCCACGGCTGAAGCGGCAACGATCGCAAAAAGGTTCGGATCAAAAATAACTTCGCGAAGCGGGAGGTCAGGTGAAAGTATGTAAATGCTGGCAAGATACTGGGCTATAACAATGACCAGTACGTTATAACCTCTGACCACTGAAAACAGACTGAACAATTTTAGCAGGTAGAGCTTCTGTTTGCGCTTCAGCATGCTTTAGAAGTTATAAACCACTTCCAGCTTATAATCTTTCAGGGCTTTGCGGGCTTTATCGATATCTTCGGTGAATCCCAGAATATAACCACCTCCCCCTGAACCACAGAGTTTCAGGTAATAATCGTTGGTCTCTATCCCGTGTTTCCAGAGGTTATGGAACTGAGCCGGAATCATCGGCTTAAAATGATCGAAGACCACATTGGAAAGTTTCTTAATATTCGAGAAGAGTGACTTGACGTCGCCCTGAAGAAAATCATCAACACAGGCATCGGTATGTTTTATGAACTGATCTTTGATCATATTTCTGAACCCTTCCTGCTTCATATTCTCCATAAATATCTGTACCATGGGCGCTGTTTCGCCGGTTACACCGCTATCTAAAAGAAACACGGCTCCTTTCCCGTTTTCGGTCTGGGAAGGAATACCGGTTGGCTCTATGTGATCTTTTGACTTGATCAGTATTGGAAGACTCAGATAGGAGTTTAACGGGTCCAGACCTGAAGATTTCCCGTGGAAGAACGACTCCATGGCCCCGAATATGGTTTTAAGAGTGATCAGTTTATCCCGGGTAAGGTTTTCAAGAACGGTGATCTTTTCAAAGGCATATTTATCATAAATGGCCGCTACGAGTGCTCCGCTGCTTCCCACACCATATCCCTGCGGAATACTGCTGTCGAAATACATCCCTCTGTGAATATCTTCTCTCAGACTTTTGAGATCGAAACGCACCAGGTCAGGCTGATCCTGCTGAAGCTGCTCGAGATAATCGGCAAAGCGAAGAAGGGCCTTGTTCGAATTCCGGGCATTCTCATCACTCAGGTCATCGACCTTTAGTGCTCCTTTGTAAAAGTTATAGGGAATGGAAAGACCCTTTGAGTCTTTAATAATACCATACTCACCAAAAAGCAGGATTTTCGAATAAAAAAGCGGACCTTTCATATGCAATTTTTATAGACTTAAGTCTTCGTAAAACTCAAGGCCAGGCTGTTTAATTACCTTACAAGGTAAATGAAATTTACAATTTTTTTGCTCCAAAACCAATTCGGTCGCAAATATACTGTCTGTTCTCACAATATGCAACGAGTTCTGCCTCAATAAATTTCAGGATTTCATCCTTATTATCAGCAGGATATAAAAGATGTACGTTGGCTCCGGCATCCAATGTAAACCCAAGGGGGGTTCCGGTCTCTCTGCGGTATTCCCACACCTTGTTTATTACCTCCAGCGTGGCGGGCTGCATTAGAATAAAATAGGGGTCAGATGTCATCATCATGGCATGCAGGGTAAGAGCCTCACGCTCCATCAGAAAGATAAAGGCTTCGAGGTCACCGGTCGCCAAAAGCGGTTTTAATTCCGCAATATGCCGGTGTGCCTGTGAAAATCGTTCTGCCGCAAATGGATGCCCGTGCATCAGCTGGTGTCCTGCCGTACTGCTCATCTTCTTACTTCCCTTATCGATCAGCAGGATGGTATCCTGGTAATCCTTAAAAATATCGTGCAGGGGCTCTGTATAACGGAGCCCAAAAAGATCAGAGCTTCCTTTGATATCCCGATGTTCTCCCCAGCTCATCAAGGGTCCTTCAATGCTGCGACAGGCACTGCCCGACCCCAGTCTTGCCAAAAAGGAGGCCTTTCTGTTAAAGTGCTCTTCGGTCATCTCTGATATCTGTCTCTCCAGGTGTGTAAGACAGAGCGCCAGGGCACTCATCCCGCTTGCCGAAGAGGCGATCCCGCTACTGTGCGGAAAGGTATTACTGCTATTTATGGTCAGATGAAATGATTCGATAAAGGGCTGGTAGGGCCTGATACGATCGAAGAATTGTTCAAGTTTGGGCCTGAAGGAGGCCTTCTCTTTACCTTCAAAGAAGAAATCGAACGACACCCCTCCTGCTTTCTTCGGCTCCCAGCTCATTCGGGTTTCGGTAAGGCTTTTATCCAGTGTGAAACTCAGGGAAGGATTAGCCGGTATCTGCCCTTCCTTTTTACCCCAGTATTTCACTATGGCAATATTACTGGGCGCCTGCCAGGTGACTTCACCCGACCCGGCTTCAAAATTATAGGGAGCAGGGATAAAATCGTTCGCAATCATAACATAGGTTTATGCAAATATAATTTTAAAGTTTTAAGGGGTCAGATATCTGCTGAAAATATGAATTGTTAAATATTTGTTTATTTTAGGGCAGATTTCCAGCTATTATGTCAAAAACGCTAACCAGGGTTTTCATAGCCGTTGCCATTTGCCTTTTCGTGGGATTTCTTTCAGGTTTTGCCACCCAGAGTTCGGTGGAAACCTGGTACACCACCCTTGAAAAGCCGGTGTTCAATCCGCCCAACTGGATCTTTGGTCCGGTGTGGACCGTGCTCTATATCCTCATGGGAGTAGCGGCCGGCCTGGTCTGGGCCAGGGGATTCTACCATAAATGGGTCAAAACAGCGCTCTATCACTTTGGCTTTCAGCTATTGTTAAATGCTCTTTGGTCTATCGTGTTCTTTGGATTTCAGCAAATCTTTGCTGCTTTGCTGGTCATTATTGCCCTCCTGGTGCTGATCGGCTTTACCATAAAATGGTTCAGTATCGTAAGTAACAAAGCCGCCTGGTTAATGGTTCCTTATTTTCTTTGGGTGGCCTTCGCAACAGTGCTGAACCTGCGTATCTGGATGCTTAACTGATCACTTATTTTAACCGAAAGAGGCAGCTATTGCCCTGGCGGCAATATAGGCTCCGGTCCAGGCGTTCTGGAAGTTAAACCCGCCGGTTATCGCATCTATATTGAGAATTTCTCCTGCAAAATATAATCCGGGTAATTTTCTGCTTCCGAAAGTTCGAAAGTCAACTTCCTTCAGACTAACTCCCCCTGCTGTTACAAACTCTTCCTTGAAGGTACTTTTCCCCCGGATATCGAAATGAGAGCTGGTAAGCACTTCTGATAAACGCAGCATGTCATCCTTTTTAAGATCGCCCCAACGGGTGGTAAGGTCGATTTCCGCATACGATAACAGGGCCAGCCATAAACGTCTGGGCAATTCAGCAAACCGCGTATTACCCACGTTTTTCTTTCCCGATGTTTTACGTATTTCTTCAAATTGCTTTTCAACCTCCTCGCGTTCAGAACCGGGTATCCAATTTATCTTCAAGGCGAACTCATAATTCAGTTCATTCAGTGTACGGGCTCCCCAGGCCGAGAGACGAAGTACTCCGGGACCACTGAAACCCCAGTGAGTGATCAGCAAAGGACCCTCTGATTCGAGCGTGGTTCCTTCAACCTTCAATCCGACCTCAGTACTGACTCCTGCCAGATTGCTGATCACCTCCGACTTACAGTTAAAGGTGAACAATGAAGGCACCGGCGGTATTATGGAATGGCCCAATTCATGAAGCAGATCCCAGACCTTAGAATTGCTGCCTGTTGCCAGCAAAAGTCTTTGAGCTGTATAGCTGTTTTTCCTGGTTTCTATGTTCCAGGTATGGTCTGATGTTGGATAAAATCGCTGAACGGGATCAGCGGTAATGAGGTGAATGCCCAGTCTGCGTGCCTCGCCTGTTAAACAATCGATTATGCTTGCTGAAGAATCAGAGACAGGAAACATCCGCCCGTCGTCTTCCGTTTTGAGAGGAACATTCAGTTCTTCAAAAAATTGAACGGTATCTCCGCTGCAATACTGATGAAAAGGTCCCAAAAGCTCCTTTTCACCTCGAGGATAATTGGTTGTAAGTACAGCGGGCACAAATTCAGCATGGGTCACGTTACAGCGCCCCCCTCCTGAAATACGAACTTTATTTAAGACATCTTTACCCCGCTCAAGTATAGCAATGCGCAAACCTGAGTTCCTTCTGGCAATATGTATAGCAGCAAAAAACCCGGCAGCACCGCCGCCGACTATCACTACCTGGTAGTCATTCATTCGTTTGATTACATGGCGGGCATCAGCACCTCTTCAGCTACCCTGTCAGGATAATCAGAGATGATGCCGTCAACCCCGTAAGCCTTCATCCTTTCGATCTCGGCCTGCTCGTTGACGGTCCAGGTAAATACCTTGAAACCTTCACCTTTTATAGCCTCCACATTTTCAGCTGTAAGTGTGCTGTGATCGGGGTGGATGGAATATGCGTTTAATTCTTTTGCCACCTCAAGGGCTCCCATAGGATCTTCTTCGGTAAGCACCCCGATGGCAATGTCCGGGTTCAGCTCTCTCAGCTTGCGTAGCTCATCCCACTTAAAACTGCTGATCACAAAATCGCTTAACTGCCAGCCGTTATTTTCGACATAATAAGTAACAATATGATTGACCTTTTCTGCTGTATCATCTCCCTTCAGCTCAATATTCAGCCGGGCTTTCTTATCGATCGCCTTCAGCACGTCTTGCAACATCGGGATCTGATGTTCATCGGCCACTCTGAGCTGCCGAAGCATAAAGAAACTTTTATCTTCAAGGTATCCCTCTCCATTTGTCAATCTTTCCAGCTTTTCATCGTGAAACACGACAATCTCTCCACTGGAACACTTAAACACATCGATCTCGATCATATCAACTCCAAGATCAAGGGCTCTTTCGATCGAGGCAATGGTATTTTCAGGGGCATAACCCATGGCTCCCCGATGACCCACAACAAGCGGTTTTGTCATTTCCGTACAGGATATTAGTAATACAATGGTTAAAAGTCCGGCAAAAATTTTATTCATGATTTTGAGTTGCTTAGCGAGGCAAAAATAAATCGAAAGATCGAATTAGCAAGCTGTCATATCTTTAAAAAATCGATAAGTTTTTACGAGAAATTTTAATACTAATATTTTTACTATATTCGTAATCAAGTTCCTGAGTAATCAGGATTAAGATTTTCCTGACTAAATACCAACCAACCGGAAAGCGGGAAACTCCCCTGGGATTAACCCGCTTTTTAGTTTTCAAAGTTTCAGTATCAATGACTCGAGTGGCTCGAGTTTTACTTCAAGGCTTCCCCGGCCATTTTCTACCTGTAAAGTCAATTCTCTTTTACCATATAACTGATCGGTCACGGCATGGGTGCCATCACTGAGACTCCACTGACTGACGAGTTCCTCGGGAATCTTCAGGGTAAAGTTTTTACCCTGGTCAGCATTAAAATTACTGATGATGACCAACCTGTCATCTCCGTCGTAACGGGCATAGCTCAACACCTTATCATCATACCCGGCAGTCCCTTCCTCCAGATTAAACAAATGAAGGTCTTTATAAGATCCTGTCAGTGCATCACTCTCCACAGTAAAATTCAATAAACGCTTATAAAAGTCTCTCAGCTGCTTTTCCTCCTCAGACAATTGCCCTCCGTCAAACTTCTTGTTGTTCATCCACCGCTGATGATGTGGAACCCCGATATAATCAAAGATCGAAGTTCTGCTTGGATCGCCGAAGCCGGCATCTTCCGCTCCGGGCTCACCCACTTCCTGCCCGAAATAGACCATGGTTGGGGAACTGCTAATGGTTGCTGAAACCACCATAGCTGGTTTTCCCTTTTGTGCATCTCCGGCAAACTCCGGACTGGCAATACGCTGCTCATCATGATTTTCAAGGAAATGCAGCATGTGATGTTCGATATCTTTCAGCCCATCCTGTATGGGAGGAATATTCCTGGTGAGTCCGTGCCCCTGCATCACATGCTTAAGAGTATCATATAACTCCACCTTGTCATAGAGGTAATCCATCTTCCCCTTGCGAATGTAATCACGATACAAAGAAGGATTATAGACCTCTGCAAGCAGCAAAGCATCAGGATTCTTCATTTTGATATGAGAGTTAAGATAACTCCAGAATTCTACCGGTACCATTTCGGCCATATCGAAGCGAAACCCGTCCACTCCCTTATCGACCCAGTAAAGAGCGATATCCCTGAACTTCTTCCATGAATCGGGAACGTTCTTATCCTGCCAAAATGCATAATGATCTTTATAGTCGTTGTCAGCGTAACCAGACGGGAGACTGTCAAATTCGCGAACTCCGTCAGGAGTAACCCCATAGTTAATTTTCACTGTCTCATACCAGTCATTCATATCGGGTTGCGCATCACGGGCTCCGTTCCCCGTCCACTTAGCCGGGTTTTCTTCGAACCGGCCATCGGCCAAAGGATGATTCTCTCCTCCGAGGGGCTGGTAATCGTTTCGCCATTCGGGTACCTGAAAAGCTTTGCCGGGAATATAATAGAAGTTATTATTTCTGTGATAAGCGACCGAGGTATCATCTCCGGCACCAAAGTCTTGCACTCCTTCCGGATTTGTCAAACCTTCATAATCTCTCGCTACGTGGTTGGGCACAATATCGATGAGCAGTTTGAGCCCGTTGGCATGCGTTCGATCGATGAGCGCTTCAAACTCTTCCAGTCTCTTTGAAGGATCCTCTGCCAGGTCGGGGTTCACATTGTAATAGTCTTTAACAGCATAAGGAGACCCTGCCCTTCCTTTTACCACATCAGGATCATCAATAGATATTCCATACTCGGTATAATCAGTGATTACAGCGTGATGCGGCACCCCTGTATACCATATGTGAGTCACACCGAGATCCCTGATCTCTTTCAATGCAGTATCGGTAAAATCAGAAAATTTACCCACACCGTTTTCCTCGATGGTACCCCAGGGCTTATTCGTGGTATTCGTATTCCCAAATAACCTGGTAAATACCTGGTATATCACCTTTTTCCCTTCCTTGGTTTCCATCTCGTTTCGGTTTTGTTCAACTTTTTTTTCTTCACCTGTATTGCAGGCAGGCAGACTCAGGCCTAAAATCAATACAACTGTATAAATATACGCTCTTCTCATACTTAATTCTTTACGATGATTTCATAGTCCATTGGGCCGACCTCCGCCTGGCTGCCAAAAGCATTTCCGGTCCAGGCCTTCTCCCCTTTATTGAATATGACGATCACCTCATTGTTAAAATATTTGCGTTTAAGCAGGAGGACTTTCTCTTCGGGAACGGCCACCTGGGTCGAACCGTAAAGAAGAGCCATATTACTTCTCCTCATCCGTGTGAGCTCTGAAACCTTTTCAAGCAGTGCCGCCTGCCTGGCCGTGAGGCCTTCAAATTTCATCTGCCTCCGGTTATCCGGGTCGTTTCCTCCCGGCACTCCGTATTCATCTCCGTAATATATACAAGGCACTCCTGGTATACTGAGGTTAAAAGCATGCAGCATTTCGAGATTTTTATAGGCAGCAGAATCACTTACTATGATATCTCTGGTCCAGCCGGCGACCTTGGCATCTTCATCGAACCTTACATCGCCTGAGGCATAACTTAAAAATCGTGCCCTGTCCTGGTTCCCGGTAATATTTCCCATCAGGTGATGACTGCCATAGTACTCCAGACCCTGTTTTAATCCATCGGCCAGGGGACCAAAAGATGCATCTTTACGCGCAAAGGCACTTACTGAAGCATCGTACAGGTTGAAATCGAATTGTGCATCGAGCATCCCTGTATGTATATAGCTTCTTATCAGATCATAACTCCCGTAGGTCTCCCCGATCTGATAAACCGGCCTGTTTACACGAGAACGCACTTTCTCGGTCAGGGTTCTCCAGAAAGACTCCTGTATGTGTTTTGTGGCATCGTGTCTGAAGCCGTCAAGTTCGAAATTTTCAACCCAATACAGGGCTGAATCGGTCATTTTTTCGACCACCTCAGGCTTTGAAAAATCAAGGGTCGGAAGATGGGTATCAAACCAGGTGGTCAGGCGATGATCGTCCCATCGTTCTGTGTTCAGGCTGCCGTCTGGCAGGTAAAGATCTGTAGCCCATTCGGGGTTTTTGCGGTATAACGGGTGTTCCTTATGCACGTGGTTGGCAACATAATCCAGCACCACATTCATTTCCTTTTGGTGAGCCGCATCTATGAGATTACTGAAAACCGCCGAATCCCCGAATCGCACATCGATATCGGTATTTGATATGGGCCAGTAACCATGATATCCGGAAAAGCGGGTGTATGGTTCTTTCCATAGGCCATAGGCGCCATAAGGATTTTGTGTTATGGGAGAAAGCCAGATGGTGTTCACTCCCAGGGAATCAAAGTAACCCTCATTGATAACATCATACACTCCCTTAAGGTCACCACCAAAATAATTAGCAATGGGAAGTATGGTATCATTCTGAACTTTTTGAGTATTTGCCCGGTTTCCGTCTCTGAAGCGGTCGACCATGAGAAAATACATGATCATAGTATGAAAGTCTGACCGGTTCAGCCTTGCTGCATCGGTTACTACTTCCCCGTCATGAAGCGGTATCAGAAGATCATTGGTACGTCCCTGATCTCCGTAAGGATAAATTCTTATAAAGTGTCTTCCTTCCAGCTGAAGATCGGGAAGACGCAGGTGAAATACCGAATCAGATTTCCTGGAAACCACATCATCAAGCAGGGTGTTATCCAGGTATACCTTCATAGCAAGATCCCCGACAGATGAATTCAGACTAATGTTCTTCCCTTCAAGCCTTGAAGTAAAAACAAAGTGTTTTTTATTTTGATCTCCCACCCGAAGCACTGAGTTCTGTCCGCCCATGCCATTGCTAACAATAGCGGAGTTTCCGGGATCTGTCATCTCTCGTCCGTCTGCCACCATCAGATACTGATGGTCTCCCGGATAAAAAGTGGCGGTGTAGGTCCATATGCCATTTTCGTACTGCATCACCGAGCGTTCGGCTACCCAGCCATTGAAGGCTCCCTTGATCATAACTGAACCATATTGCTTTTCAGGATCTTCAAGAGCGAAGGTTACCTCCTCAGCTGTTGGTTTAAACACAGGGATATCTACCGGCTTACCTCCGTTGGCATACACCCTCAGGTTGGTAACCGCATCCATTTCTTCGACTGGCTCGATGAATAATTGAGCTGTTTCCGCGTTGTAGTCCATCTCTAACTGTTCATTTCCAGCTACCGAATCGATCACGTCTGATTCCAGAAAATAGTCTGACAACAAAATGGTGTTCTTACCCGGATCGAGATAGACCGGGGTAGCAAGAGGGGCGATCACCTCGGTAAGAGCGATGGCACTTCCCGGCTCTTCGCAGGAGCTCAGGGTCGCCAGCAGAAATGCGCCAAACAATCCAAAGACATGGCTTTTTCCTATTCGAATTTTATAAATCATGTGGGGTTATTTTATCTCTATGATCATGGGTGTTTTTCCCGAAACTTCCAATGTCTTTTCAAGTTTGACCTGTTTACCTTGCAGGATATCATAGCCGGAGATTTCGTCCTTCAGCATTTCAGAGAACCGCCGGAGGTCGATAGTCTGAACTTCCTCGCTATTATTTAACACCACCATCACAAGGTTAGTGTCGTCGTGCCTGAAATAGACATAGGTCTCATTGGCAGGAACGAAGTGTGTCGTTTCTCCCCTGTGAATAACCTCAGCATTCTTTCTCCAGTTGAACAACTGAGACGAAAAATCATAGTATTGTTTCTGTTGCTTGGTGCGGCCTTCAGCTTTAAAGGCGCTTACTTTATCACCGGACCAACCTCCCGGGAAGTCCCTTCTGATATCTCCATCTCCTTTTTGCTTGTCTCCCTGCATGCCGATCTCTGATCCATAGTAGATCTGGGGAATACCCCTGACGGTTGCGATCAGGGTCATGATCAGGCGGTAATCCCTGAAATCGCGGTATAACTCGTTGATGCGCGGAGTATCATGGTTTTCGGCAAATACCATGATGTTATCGATATCAGGATACAGAAAGTCATTCACGAAATTCTCATAAATAGTGATCATTCCCTTATTCCAGCCCGGGTTCTCCTCCCGAAAGGCCTCCATCACCCCATTGTGAAGTGTGAAGTCCATAACCGAAGGAAGATGAGAATTAAAACTCTGAATTGCACCGAGTTCACTGTCTTTTTGCCAGTAGGCGATCTGAGCCTGGTCATGCATCCATACTTCCCCGACGATGTTAAAATTGGGATACTCCTTCATGACAGCATTGGTCCATTCGGCCATTGCCTTTTTATTTCCGTAGGAATACGTATCTACCCTGAACCCATCCAGGTCAGCATATTCAATCCACCAAATGGCATTCTGAATCAGGTAATTCAACACCAGGGGATTTTCCTGATTGAGATCAGGCATAGAGCGTACGAACCAGCCATCTTCGTTGTACCGGGTATCGATAGCCGAGGCATTGGGGTCCATCTGGGTGGTCATGCGATAATTGGTCTGCCCATAACCCGGGAACTGATGAATCCAGTCATAAGCAGGCAGATCCTGAATCATCCAGTGCTCCAGTCCCCAGTGGTTGGTTACGTAATCCATGATCAACTTCATCTCCCGCTTATGCAGCTCTGAAGCAAGTCTCTTGTAATCTTCATTGGTTCCGTAACGCGGATCGATGCGGTAGACGTCGCTCTGGGCATAGGTATGATACGAGTATCGTTCATCGTCATCCTCGCAGAGGGGAGTGCTCCAGATAGCTGTAGCTCCCAGATTTTCGATATAGTCGAGATTTTGTATGATTCCCTCTATATCTCCACCATGACGGCCTCCGTCAAATGAACGGTCTGCCTTCTCCTTCAACGCAGGATGACTGTCGTTCTCCGGGTTCCCGTTTGCAAAGCGGTCAGGCATTAATAGATAGATAAGGTCTGAAGAATCGAACCCTTGCCTCAGCCCACTTGCTTCACGCCTTGATCTTAACTCGTAATCCACGGTTTCGGTAGTTCCGTCTGATGCGGTCAATACCAACTCATAGCTCCCGGCTGAAAGATCACCGGTATCTACAGTAACGAAAAGGTAGTTCTGGTTTTCGGTTTTCAGCACATTAAGAACAGGAAGATCTTCAGAGCTTACCGATTTTTGTGCGATCGCATCACCATAAAGCATCAGCTGAACCTTATCATGATTCATATCTTCCCACCAGAAAGGAGGTTCCACCCTTTCCACCTGTGCCCGTAATAGCGCACTGAAAAGCAGCAAGGGCAGAACAATTTTATAACTCATTTAATTGTAGACTTAGGGTTTGAAAATCATCATACTTTTTGAGCAGTTTCCTTAGAGACCTTCATTTCCCTTCCGTTCACCGAAACTTCTATAGGATCTCCGCTTTCCACCTTAACGCTGGTCTCTTTCTGACTCACCTCCACCTTTAGCACGGTACCTCTGAAATTAAGCTTAAAGGAATAAGCCTTCCACTGTTTCGGAATACGCGTATGAAGCGTAGGTTTCCCTTCTCGAATACGCAGGCCACCGAAACCTTCAACGATACTCATCCAGGTTCCTGCCATAGAGGTGATATGAAGTCCTTCGTGCACCTCTTTGTTATAATCGTCAAGGTCAAGGCGTGAGGTTCTCAGGTAGAACGTATACGCCTGTTCCATACGGTCAAGAACGGCTGCCTGTATGCTGTGCACACACGGCGAAAGCGATGACTCATGAACGGTGAACGGCTCGTAGAAATCGTAATGCTTCTCCAGTTCGTCTTTGGTAAAGTGATCCTCAAAGAAATAGAATCCCTGCAGGGTATCGGCCTGTTTGATGTAAGGCGATCTTAAAATGCGGTCCCATGACCAATGCTGATTAATGGGGCGCTGAGACTGATCAAGATTCTCAACCGTGATCATTTCCTTATCGAGAAAACCGTCCTGCTGAAGGTATACCCCATGCTCTTCCGAATAAGGGAAGTACATGTTTTCGGCCACATTCATCCAACCGTTCACTTCCTCGTTATTAAGGTTGGTCTTTTTGGTGATGCGATTGAAATCGTCAGGATACTCGTCTTTTATCTTTTTGAGATTCTTCGCTGCGAATTCAATACACCACTTAGCGATGTAGTTGGTATACCAGTTATTGTTGATGTTATTTTCATACTCATTCGGACCGGTAACCCCAAGAATGACATACTTTTCTTTTTGGGCCGAGTAATTCGCTCGTTGATGCCAGAATCTTGCGATCCCGATTAGCACTTCCAGCCCCATTTCAGGCACATAACTGTAATCACCGGTGTACCTCACGTAATTATAAATGGCAAATGCGATCGCCCCGTTTCTGTGGATCTCCTCGAAGGTGATCTCCCATTCGTTATGACACTCTTCCCCGTTCATGGTTACCATGGGATAAAGAGCTGCTCCGTTCTTGAAACCTAATTTTTCAGCGTTTTCGATGGCCTTCTGAAGATGGTTATAACGGTATTTCAAAAGATTTCTGGCCACCTGCTGATCTTTGGTTGCCATATAGAACGGAATACAATAGGCTTCGGTGTCCCAATAGGTACTTCCTCCGTATTTTTCACCGGTAAATCCTTTAGGCCCTATATTCAGACGGGCATCTCTACCTGTATATGTCTGGTTGAGCTGAAAGATATTAAAGCGAATACCCTGCTGGGCTTTCACATCACCTTCGATGGAAATATCTGCCATCTCCCAGATTCCTGCCCATTGGGCTTTCTGATCTTCAAGCATCGTTTCATAGCCTTTCGACATGGCCTTGTCGAGCACACTTTGCGAAGCGCTTAAAAGATCTTCCTTTTTATGATTTAATGAGGTGACATAACCCGCCATCTTCACGATCGATGCGGTTTCTCCCTCAGCGGTTTTTACGGCAAACAGCTGTCCGCTCTTAAATGCGTCTTTATGCAGGCCGGGCTCGATTTCCAGTGACTGATCGTTCTTAAAGACACGGGCCTTCATACCCGTGCAAACGTGAAATTCGGTTTTCATGGTCTTTGATACCACATAGGCGTGATCGGCAGCCGCTTCGGTTTCATATACATCCCAGAACTTATCATCCCAGTTGGAATCTTCGTTCTTGATACCCCCGTCTACATAAGGATTGAACTCTATAACGGCATCCATATTGACAGGAGTCACATCATACCTGATCACTCCCACCTCATCCATTTCCAGACTCAGGAAGCGACGCGCCCTGACTTTTACCCTGGCTCCGTTCTGAAGGGTTGCCACAAAGCTTCTTTCATGCCACCCTTCTTTCATATTGAGCTCACGTCTGAAATCATCAACCTTCTTACAGTTGTTCAGATCAAGCTCTTCTCCGTTCACCTTCACGTTGATTCCGATCCAGTTGGGAGCATTCAGTACTTTTGCAAAATATTCAGGATAGCCGTTTTTCCACCAGCCCACACGGGTCTTATCGGGGTAATACACCCCGCCGATGTAACTCCCCTGGAAGGTCGGACCGGTGTAGGTCTCTTCAAAATTAGCACGCTGGCCCATGGCCCCGTTACCCATACTAAATAAACTTTCAGAAGATTTTACTCTCCCTGCTTCGAATCCTTCTTCGATCAACGACCATTCATTCGGCACTATATAATCCTGATTCATTTTGCTTTGTTTTCAAGGTTTTCAATAAAATTAACACTCATTTCCTTCAGGTCGGGAAATACGAAATCGGCATGGCCCAGCACCTGCTGATCCCCGATACCAATAGCGATCATTCCTGCGCGTTTTGCCGCAGTCACTCCGGCTGAAGAATCTTCGAACACCACGCAGTTTTCAGGAGCCACCTGTATGGCCTCAGCCGCTACCAGGAACACTTCAGGATCCGGTTTGGCTTTACTCACACTGTTCCCGTCAACAATGGCATCGAACATTTCGTACATTCCTGTTTTTTTAAGTATACGAGGGGCATTTTTACTGGCAGATCCCAGGGCAATGGGGTAGCCTTTGGCTTTCAGATCAGCGATAAGATCATAAACACCGGGAAGAATATCGTCTGTGGTCATCTTATCGACGTAAGACAGATAGTCTTCATTTTTTTCTGCGGTCATTTTGCGGAATTGTTCATCTTCGATGGTAGTTCCCGCCCATGACAATATTTTTTTCAGCGAATCAATACGACTCACTCCTTTCAGTTCTTCATTCTTCTCTTCGGTAAGTTCATAGCCCAATTCTTCTGCCGTCTTACTCCAGGCCAGAAAATGAAATCGGGCCGTATCTACTATAACCCCGTCAAGGTCAAAAATTAATCCTTTCATATAAATATACTAATCTTCTATAACAACATTATCTTCATCATCAACCCTTAATGACAAAAGGCCGGCAATGATCATACTTACACCCCCGATCAGGAGTGCATAAATAGGCTTATTATCAAAAAACACGTTCACCATAAATCCTAAGATAGACGCAGCAACCAATTGCGGAATTACGATAAAGAAGTTAAACACCCCCATGTAATACCCCATCTTATCTGCAGGCAAGGCGCCCGAAAGCATGGCATAAGGCACCGACAATATACTTGCCCATGCAATACCAACAGCGATCATGGGCAACCATTCAAGATTCATGGCGGTAGGCTCGGTAACAAAATAAATCGACATCAGTCCCACACCCCCTATGGCCAGTGCCAGGAAATGAGTAAACCTGCGACTGCTGCGTTTCGCAATGACCGGTAACAAAAAGGCTACGGCAGCAGCGATGATATTGTAATTGGCAAACATTTCACCAACCTGATTGGCTCCGGTATTAAAAGCCTCTGAGGTCGTATCCACGGTCTTATAGATATGTTCAGTAACCGCAGGTGTGGTATAGATCCACATTGAAAAAAGCGCGAACCAGGAGAAGAACTGCACCCATGCCAATTGCTTCATCACCTTTGGCATGAACTGAAAATCATTCATAATGGTAATAAAACCATTATCATATTTCCCTTTCTGTTGAAGCCATCCCGAAATGATCAGTGCGAGTCCGCCCAGGGCGATAAGCCCAAGAGAAAGCACATAAAGATCTTTTTTCAGATCAAAATAACTGATACACCATGTAAAAGAAAGACCAATAATCATGGCGATCAACCCGATCAGGCTGTGTCGCTTCCCGTTTTCCCGAAACCATGATGCAGATTTTTCCTCCTTTTCATACCCTTCCTTATCATCATCTTCGAAAGCCTGCAATTCTTCAGGGCTATATTCTTTAGAAGTGAAAACAGTCCATAATACGGTAAGCAGAAAAGCACCACCTCCAATATAGAAGGAATATTTCACTGAATCGGGGATCACCCCTTCAGGAGCGGTATTGGCCACCCCCATATTCGTTAATATATTAGGAAGTTTCGATGCGATATAGGCTCCAATCCCTATAAAAAAGCTTTGCATGGCAAAGCCCATGGTGCGTTGCCGGTCGGGCAGATTATCACCCACAAAAGCCCTGAAAGGCTCCATGGAGACATTAATGGAGGCATCCATTACCCATAACATTCCTGCGGCGAACCATAAATAAGGTGAATTGGGCATGATGAGTAAAGCTGCAGAGGCCAGTATGGCTCCTGCCAGGAAATAAGGTCTTCGTCTTCCGAGGCGGGTCCAGGTACGGTCGCTGAAATACCCTATGATCGGCTGAACGATCAAACCGGTCAGAGGCGCTGCCACCCAGAGTATGGGTATATCATCTATCTTGGCCCCAAGGGTTTGAAAGATTCGGCTAACATTGGCATTTTGGAGGGCAAATCCCATCTGGATCCCCAGGAATCCGAAACTCATATTCCAGATTTCCCAGAAACTTAAGGTACGCTTTTTCATTATCGTAATTAATTAGAACACAGTACGATAAGCGTCTACACTTATCAAAACTTATAAACAGGTGAGAAGTGATGCATAAGTTTTGAGCGGCTAATATACGTTTTTTTTACTGGCTAACCTTAAGATTATCGCCTGATTTTGTGGACTCTCTCTTCAGGATACTTGTCTTGATCACCTCAGTTCTGAAATAATCATCTGCCTCCCGTTCTTCCAGTTTATCGATGAGCATTTGACCGGCGTGCTGACCGATCTCATAACCGTGCTGTACCACCGTGGTCAATGTCGGGTTCGAGTACTGCGAAAGCAGCCCGTCGGTGAAACCGATAAAGGAAACATCATCGGGTATCTTCAGGTCACGGTTCTGAGCTTCCCTCATGGCGATAAGAGCATAAAGCTCATTAACCGCAAACACTCCGTCAACCACCTGATATTTAAATAGTTTTGCGACTTTTTCACGGCATTCCTGCTCACTGTTCACTTTTACTACAAGGTTTTCGTTAACCTCGATTCCGGCATCCCGGAGAGCATTGAGATAACCCAAAGTTCGCAGGTTTCCCACACTTACATAATCTTCTGTAGTGATCAGTGCAATGCGACGGCAACCTGTTTCAATAAGATGATTGACAGCGTTATATGCTGCCTGAGCATCATCGATCACCACCTTGTCGCAATAGATCTCGTCGGCTACCCTGTCGAACATCACCAGCGGCATTCCCTGGTTGACGACTTCTCTCAAGTGATGAAAGTCCCGACGCTGCTGGGTTTCCTTTGATACAGAAATAATAAACCCATCGATACTGCCGTTTGCCAAAGTTTCCATATTGATCACTTCCTTATCGAATGATTCGTTCGAAAGACAAACGATCACATTATAGCCTTGCTCATTAGCTACATTTTCGATCCCGCTGATCACCATGGTAAAAAAATGATGCACGATCTCAGGAATGATCACCCCGATATTTTTCGACTTCCGGTTCTTCAGACTGATCGCAATGTTATTAGGCCGGTAATTATACAGCTTGGCAAAAGCCTGTACCTTATCTATGGTATCCTGGCTTATTTCTTTACTGTTTCTTAACGCCTTAGAAACCGTTGAGACCGAAACATCGAGCTCTTTTGCGATTTGCTTCAGGGTCACTTTCCTTTTCATAGTGAGATTTTGACATTTTTCATAGCAAGATATTAGCAATTTATCACTTATTCCCTTTAAAAAAACGGGGTTCTGAATATTTAAAAAGTTTTTAACACGAAAACGTTTTCGCTTTGGTTTAGTGACTTTTATCACCTTTCCCGCCTTGCTCTTTACATATTTTTAACACCGAGAAATGATGCATACAGTTTTAAATAACTGTTTCAAACTAATACTTAACTATCTAAAATTATTGTATGAGAACAATGCAAAGATACATCCTCCTGCTGTTGTTACTGAGTCCGCTCGGACTTTTGGCGCAACAAATGGTAAGCGGTGTGGTGACGGAAGCTGCCACGGGAACACCCATGCCCGGTGTGAACGTGGTTGTGAAAGGTACTACGGTGGGTACGGCGACCGATTTTGACGGGAACTATTCCATCGAGGCCGAAAATGGTGATGTGCTGGTCTTTTCCTATATCGGGTTCCAAACCCAGGAAAAGACGGTAAATTCTTCTACTATTAATGTAGCATTGACCGAAGATGCCCAGGCTCTTGATGAGGTGGTGGTCATCGGTTATGGTACCGTGAAGAAAAAAGATGCTACTGGGGCTGTAAACCTGGTGACCGATGAAGATTTCAACCAGGGACCTATCGTATCGCCTCAACAGCTGATACAAGGTAAGGTTGCCGGGGTATCGATCTCCAGCAACAGTGGTGCGCCGGGCGAAGGCTCAAACGTACTGATCAGAGGTATAAGCTCCCTTACCCTGAACTCTAATCCGCTATACGTGATCGACGGGGTGCCGTTGAACGATGGCGGGGTAGGCGGAACAAGAAACCCCCTCAACCTGATCAACCCTAATGACATTGAGTCTATCAGTATCCTGAAAGATGCCTCGGCCACCTCTATATACGGTGCCCGTGCAGCGAACGGGGTGATACTGATCACGACCAAAAAAGGTAAGGTGGGTGACCTGAAACTGAATTACCGAAATATTACTTCTGTATATGAGCCTACGAACTTCGTAGACGTATTAACGGCTGATGAGTTCAGAGAGGTGGTAACCAATACGGGGAACGAAGACTATATTTCCCGGCTGGGGAATGCCAATACAGACTGGCAGGATCAGATCTATACCACCGCCTTTGGTAGTGATCATACCCTGAGCGCTCAAGGCGGGTTGTTTGGACTCCCATTCAGAGCTTCTGCAGGGTATACCGACCAGGGAGGTATCCTGATGGGTGATAACCTCAAAAGAGGAACAGCTTCTATCAATATTCGACCTATGCTGTTCGACGATGCCCTTCGCCTCGAATTCAATGCAAGAATATCACGTACCGATAACACTTTTGCAGACCGCGGAGCTATCGGAAGTGCCAATTCTTTCGATCCGACCAAACCGGTATACGATGTGAATTCGCCTTATTTCGCTTTTACCGATGAAAATGGAACCGATTTTGGTTATTATTCCTTCCTCGACAACGGTAACCCCCCACGTCAATTGAACCTCGCTCCCACTAACCCGGTAGCGCTTCTGGATCTTATTGAAGATCAGGCTACGGTCGACCGCCTTGTGGGTAATTTCAAGGCTGACTACGAATTGCCATTCCTCGAAGGACTGACCGCTACTGTAAATGCCGGTATCGATATCTCTGAGAGCGAAGGATCACGAGTTACAGCACCTAATCTGCCCACTGCGCAGGCAGGTTTTGACGGCTCTACCAATATCTATACCCAGGAGGCAGACAACTACCTGTTGGATATTTATTTCAACTACAATAAAGAGTTTGGAAACAGCACGCTTGATGCAACGGCAGGTTATTCTTACCAGCGCTTTGAGTTCGATAATTTTTCAAGCAACCTCACACGCTTCCTCAACGAAGACGGGTCGCTCAACGATGAAAGAACCATCGACCAGCAATTTGTTGACCGTTCGAGAAACGTACTTCTTTCTTACTTCGGAAGGGTGAACTACGACATCAGCAATAAATACCTGATCACAGCAACAATGAGAGCAGATGCCTCTTCAAAGCTGAATCCGGATGACCGCTGGGGCTTTTTCCCTTCAGCTGCCGTAGCCTGGAACATTCATGAGGAAGACTTTATGGATGGTGGTTTCTTTGATCAGTTAAAACTCAGAGTCGGATACGGTGAAGTAGGTAACGTAAACGGGCTTGGTGACTATAACTTCCTGACCCGATATGTGATCAGTACCCAGACGGCACAATACCAGCTGGGCAATCAATTCTTCAGAACCTATCGTCCCGAGCCGGTAAACGAAAACCTGCGCTGGGAGGTTGGTAACACCTTTAATGCAGGGGTTGACTTCAGCATCATGGAAGGTCGTCTCACAGGAGCCGTAAACACCTACCTGAAGATCACCGAAGACCTGATCACCGATGTAGTGGTCGATCCGTTCACCAACTTCGGAAACATCATTTCTGACAACATCGGAGATATGGAAAACAAAGGTGTGGAACTTGAATTAAGCTACACCCCAATCCGAACTAAAGATTTCAACTGGAACATCAGCTATAACGTTGCCTTTAACGATAACACCATCACAAGACTGCCAGACACCCAGGAAGTGGGAGGTATTTCAGGTGGAGTGGGTAACACCATTCAGATTCACCGGGAAGGAATCGCTCCTTTCAGCTTCTACGTGTACAAGCAGATCTATGATGAAGACGGCAATCCTATAGAAGGGGCTTATGCCGATCTGAACGGAGACGGACAGGTAAACGAGAATGATAAGTATATTTACAAAGATCCGTATGCAGATGTGATCATGGGACTGAATACAACCATTCAGTACAAGAACTGGGACTTCCAGGCCGTAACCCGCGCCAACATCGGCAACTACGTATACAATAACATCGCCAGCACTGCCTCATATAACGGAATCTGGCTGAATGAGGGCATACTTTTCAACCAGAATTCCGATGTATTGGAAACGCAGTTCAGAAACCAGACCGTGGTAGGTCTGCAAAGCGACTATTTCGTAGAGAACGCTTCCTTTTTCAGAATAGATAATATAACTTTAGGGTATACCTTCAACGAAGGTTTGAACAACCAACCTTTCCGAGTATACCTTGCAGGTAACAACGTACTAGTTGCGTCTGACTATTCCGGTCTTGATCCTGAGATCAACGGCGGTATAGACAACAACTTCTATCCGAGACCAAGAGTTTTCGTACTGGGTCTTGATCTAAACTTTTAAAAAATTTAATGATGAAGAAGCTTAAATATTTAATCTTAGGTCTGGCTGTGTCAGGGGTTGTAATCTCTTGCCACGACGACCTGGACCAGACCCCTATCGATCCGGACCTTTTCACCGAGATCGATGTATATCAAAATGTAGAGGAAGCTAAAAGCGCCCTCGCCAAGGTATATGCCTCCCTGGCCCTGACCGGGCAACAGGGTCCTGCAGGTCAGCCTGATATCGGACGTATCGATGAGGGGTTCTCTCAGTTTACCCGTATGCTGTACAACCTGAATGAACTAACCACAGACCATGCCGTTGTGGGATGGGGTGACCCGGGTCTTCCGAACCTGTACCTGATGGACTGGGGATCGAGCAATGACTTTACCGAAGCCATGTATTACCGACTATCACAGGTGGTATCTTTTAGTAACTCATTCATCTCGAATGCGGGACAGCTTGAATCAGCCGAAGCTCAAACCTTTATAGCTGAAGCCCGGTTTGTCAGAGCATATGCGTATTACAACCTGATGGATTTATATGCAAATGTTCCCCTGGTAACCGAGATCAGCACTGAACTTCCTCAGCAAAGCAATCGTGAAGAGATCTTTGCCTTTATCGAAAGTGAATTGCTGGAGATACAGGAATTGCTCCCCGAACCTCGTTCTAACGAATACGCAAGAGTAGACCGGGCAGCCGCATGGGCACTTTTATCAAGATTGTACCTGAATGCAGAGGTCTATACCGGACAGGCACGCTACGCAGAATCCCTGCAATTCGCCGAACAGGTGATCAACAGCGGGTATACCATCAATACCACCGATGGTAACGGAAACGGCAATGCTTACGATGAGTTATTCCTCGCAGACAACGACACCAACGGAGCTCAGAATGAATTCATATTCGTGGCAACCTTCGACGGGATCAATGCCCAGACCTTCGGTGGCTCAACCTTTATGTGTCATGCTCCGGTAGGGGGTAATATGGATCCTGCCGAGTTCGGTGTAAACGGAGGCTGGGCCGGTTACAGAACCACCAAAGCTCTTGTTCAGAAGTTCGATTATGCCCAGACCGAAACCGATGCCAACGGCTTCCCGGTGGCCTGGGAAGACGGAAGGGCGACTTTCTTTACCGACGGACAGGACTATGAGATCGAAGAAGTGGCCGGAAACTTTTCAGACGGATATGCGCTTGCCAAATACCGAAACGTTGATATCAACGGAAACCAGGGAAGCGACAGTTCAGGTGACTTTGCCGACTGTGATATGCCCCTGATACGTTTGGGCGAAATCTATCTCAACTACGCAGAAGCTGCAGTGAAAGGCGGTGGCGGAAACCTGAGTACGGCAGCCAGCCTGATCAACGAATTACGCACAAGAGCCAATGCTCCGGCCATCTCTGAAGGAGACCTGACTCCTCAGTTCGTTCTTGACGAAAGATCAAGAGAGCTGAAATGGGAAGGACTCAGAAGAACCGACCTGATTCGATACGGACAGTTCGTTTCCGGTTCTTATCTATGGCCTTTCAAAGGCGGTGCTACCAACGGTAGAGCGGTGGAAGAATACAGAAAACTATTCCCACTGCCTACCAATGTACTGCAGATCAACCCCAATTTGACTCAAAATCCCGGCTACTAATAACTAACACTCTAGAACAATGAAAAAATTCTTAAAAAGCTTACAAATATTTGCCATGGCTGCGGCCGTGGGTGCAGGTTTCACTTCCTGCGACAATGAAGACTACCTGGTGATCACCGCCCAGGAGCCCAGTGACGCTGTTATGTTTACCAACACGCTCTCTGAAGAGTACCTTCTTTCATCAGAAACCGCTTCTAACGTTGCAGAGCGTTTTGTATGGAACGAACCAAACTTTGAAGCTCCTACCCCGGTAAATTACATCCTGGAAGGATCTGTGACTCCTGAATTTGCCTCTGTAGATTACAGTTCCGGGACTATCGAAGCCACCAATCAGGCTGTAATGGTAAGAGATCTTTTATCGATGGCAGAGATAAAAGGCCTTGACAACGACCCTGCTACTACCGATGAGAATGGTGAAGCGAACAATAGCGGTGACGTATACTTCAGGGTTAAAGCTTTTGTCGGAGACGCAGGAGCTGTGAACGCAGTTGAAACCATGTCTGAGACCATGGCCCTTACAATCTCCCTGATCGAACAATCAGAAGATGGAGGCAATGGGTTCGAGGTATCTGCATGGGGTATCGTAGGATCAGCCACCGCCAACGGATGGGATGGTCCCGACCAGCCTTTCTACACCACCGATCAGGCAGACATTTATGTTGCTTATGTTGACCTGGCCGATGGGGAGATCAAATTCAGAGAGAACAATGACTGGACCCTCAATTATGGAGATTCCGGTGCAGATGGCACTCTGGATGAAGGAGGAGACAATATCATGGTCACTGCCGGAACTTACAAGATCACTATGGATCTCGGAGCACTGACTTATACCATGGAAGAATATCAGTGGGGAGTTGTTGGAGAAGCCTCAGCGAATGGCTGGGATGGTCCTGACCAACCTTTCTACTATGATTACACTACCAACACCTTCAAAGCCGGCGTGAAACTCGCTGATGGTGAGATCAAATTCAGACTTAACAATGACTGGGCTGTGAACTACGGAGATACCGGTGCAGACGGTACACTGGATAACGGTGGCGACAATATCGTGGTTAGTGCCGGGTATTACCTGATCACTCTGGATATCGCGAACCAGACCTACACTATCGAAGAGGCTGAGTTGTTCGGCGTTGTCGGATCGGCCTACAATGATTGGGGAGGTGCCGGACCCGATGCCCTGCTTACAGAAGTACAACCCGGTGTTTGGATCGGAAAAGACATCACGCTCTTAGACGGTGAAATGAAATTCCGTATCAACGAAGACTGGGGAACCAATTACGGTGATACCGGTGCAGATGGAATCCTTGATCAGGATGGAGACAACATTGTTGTAACTGCAGGAACCTACACTATCACGCTTGATTTCAGTGATAGCGGTGCTCCTACCTATACGATTCAATAAGATGATATAAGAATCAAATATCAAAAGAGGTTACCGGTTGTTCCGGTAACCTCTTTTATTTTAAACAACCCGTTTATGAAAAAACTATTACTACTGCTGATCTCCTTGTTTTCGGTATTCAGCTGGGCACAGCAACAGGAAGCATCTGTTACTGTGAACCCTGCTACTTTCGGTGAAAACGACCAGATCACTATCACCTTTACCGATATCGACCCGGCCGCATGGGGCGTTTCAGATCTGTACCTGTGGGCATGGTCATTTGACGAAAACGATCAGAACATCCAAAATTCGCCCAATAACGGAACATGGGAAAGCTCGAATGAAGCCCAGAAACTGACCGATAACGGAGACGGCACCTTCAGCATTACCTTTGTCCCCTCAACTTTTTACGACCGCTCCCCCATAGGACGAATCGGCTTTCTGGCCAAAGCCAAAGACGGGACCGGCGATAAGAAAACACAAGACTTTTTATATGAAGTGGGCGGGTATGTCTTAAACCTCACTTCGCCAGCCCAGACCACTACGGTAGTGCAGTCAGGCACCGGATTCAATATCACTGCCGAGACTTCATTAAGCTCAGACTTTACCCTGACGGCAAACGGACAAACCGTAAACACCGCATCAGGCGTCACCGCTTTTAATTATACCTATACGGTGACTGAGACCACTAACTTTACGCTCAGTGCAACCGATGGAAACGAAACCCTGAGTGAAAGCTTTACAGCAGTTGTCAGCCCCACCGTTACCGAAGAACCGCTTCCGACCGGCTTGAAAGACGGGATCAACTTCGACCCCAATGACAACACCCATGTCACCCTGGTGTTATACGCACCTCAGAAAGAATTTGTTCATGTGATCGGAGACTTTACCAACTGGCAGATCAACGACAACTACCTTATGAAGAAAGACCCGGCCACAGACCGATTCTGGATCGAGATCACCGGGCTTACCCCTCAGTTTGATCACATGTTCCAATATATGGTGGAATCTTCTATCAATATCGCAGACCCCTACTCCACCACCATCCTGGATCCTTTTAACGACCAGTACATCACAGAGGTAACCTACCCCGGCCTCCCTGCCTACCCCGAAGGCCAGACGACCGAAGCCGTAACCCTTCTGCGAACTGGCCAACCGGAGTTCAACTGGTCAGACAACACCTTGAACTTTCAGCCTCCCAAGAGAAAAGATCTGGTCATCTATGAACTGCTGATCAGAGATTTTGATGAGCTGCACAGCTTTGATGCCGTAAAAGCGAGACTCGATTATCTGGAAACCTTAGGAGTCAATGCCATTGAGCTCATGCCTGTAAATGAATTCGACGGCAATGAAAGCTGGGGCTACAACCCCTCCTTTCATATGGCACTTGATAAATACTATGGTACTCCCGAAGCTTTTAAGCAGCTCATAGACGAATGCCACCGACGTGGCATGGCAGTGATCATCGATGTGGTTTATAACCATGCAACCGGTCAGCATCCCTATTTCAGAATGTGGAATACTTCAGGTGGAGGAACCGGAGGAACGGCCTCCCAGGACAACCCCTTTTTCAATGCCGAGGCAAAGCATTCCTACAGTGTTTTCAACGACTTCAATCACCAGTCTCAGGCAACACGCGATTACGTAAACCAGACCGTACAATACTGGATCGAGGAATTTAAGGTAGACGGCTTTCGCTGGGATCTCACCAAGGGTTTCACTCAGAATTGCGGTCCGTCGAACGATAATTGTACCAATAGTCCGCAGGCAGACCGGATCGAGGTTCTTAAAGGCTACGCCGATACACAATGGGCTTCAAACGACGACTTCATGGTGATCTTCGAACATCTGGGCACTATTGAGGAAGAGTCTCAATGGGCCGAATACCGACTGGACGAAGGAAAAGGCATCATGCTGTGGAACAAGCAAACCACCCCCTATAACGAAGCCACCATGGGCTACCATGACAGCGGGAAATCTGACTTTTCAGGTGTCTCCTACCAGGCTAAAGGCTTTTCGAACCCTGCAGCCATTTCATATATGGAGAGTCATGATGAAGAAAGACTCATGTTCAAAAATTTGCAATTCGGCAATGCCACGGGTGGTTACGATGTAACGAATCTTAACACAGCCCTTTCGAGGATGGAAATTGCAGGAGCTTTCTTCTTCACCGTTCCAGGACCGAAAATGATCTGGCAATTCGGAGAATTAGGATACGAAGTATCGATAGACGAGAATGGCAGAACCGGAAACAAACCGATCCGTTGGGAATATTTCGATGTAACCGAAAGGCGTGCCATCTATGAAACCTGGTCAGACCTGAATAAACTTACAGTAGGAGAAGCCATATTCGAAAGTGAGAATTTCACCCTTGACCTGAACGGCTCCTCAGGACTTAAGCGAATACATCTCGCAAATACCTCAGCCGGAACCGATGAGATAGCTCTAATTACCATCGTCGGGAACTTCGGACTAACAGAACAGGACATCGTTCCCGGATTCCAGCAAACAGGCGTCTGGTACGAAGTGCTTGAAGAAAACAAGAAATTTGTTGTTACCGATCCCGAAGCTACCATAACTCTGGCTCCCGGAGAATTCAGAATATTTGCCGATAAGCCGTCGGCATTGTTTCCGAATACCAATCCGCCCGACGAAGACAGTGACGGTGTTATCGACGCTGATGACCTGTGCCCCGGGACCACACTGGGTGCTACCGTAGACGTTACCGGGTGCGAAATTTTTACGCTTCCAACCTCGAATTACAGCATTCAATCTACCGGTGAGACCTGTTCCAATGCCGATAACGGGGTGATCACTGTAAGCACAGAGCAGGCATTGGATTATACTGTGAATCTGAGCGGTAACGGAATTACCCTGAGCGAAAATTTCTCCGGCAATCAGTGGATAGCAGCCGATCTGCCAGCAGGCACTTATCAGCTTTGCTTTACCCTTTCTTCTGAGCCTGACTATGAACAGTGCTTTGAAATAACCATCGGAGAACCTGAAGACCTCGCCGTTTTTTCTCAGGTGAACGAAGATCTCAAAACCCTGAACCTGGAATTAAAAGGTTCTGACCTTTATTATATCGAATTGAATGGGGTCACTACTGAAACCAGGGCAGAAACCATCAGCCTTGAACTACAGGATGGGCTGAACACCCTTAAAGTTCGCGCCGCCAAATCATGCCAGGGCGTTTATGAAGAAACCTTCATGCTGAGTCAGGGCGTCTTCCTGTTTCCTAATCCTGTAAGAGATATAGCCGAAATACTATTCACCCAACAGCAGAAAGGGGCGGTGACTTTTAAGGTATTCGCCATGAACGGACAAGTGGTTCAATCAGGTAGTTTCGGCCTGCAGAATTCAGAATTCAGAAAAAGCCTGGATTTGGGACAGCTTCAGCCCGGTCTCTATCTGCTTGAGCTTAGAGGAACCGAATTGCAGCAAACGATTAAAATTATCAAACAATAAGCCAGACATGAAGAAATACTCACGACTCATACTTTTATTGTTCCTTGCCAATACCCTTGCATTTTGTGGTGGCGATTCAGGCGGAGAAGAGCCGACACCGGAGACACCGACCATTCCTCCCGCAGCTGCTACACTTACCGCACCTGCCAATAATGAATTATGCGTATCCGGTACAACGGTCAATGCAGAACTCAGCGAGGTGGCATTCAGCTGGGAACCTTCTGAGCACACCGATTCCTATGATCTGGAGATCACCAATCTCAATTCAGGTGTACTCAGCGTTTACAACAGTACCACTCCCGGTAATACGGCCAGCCTTGTCAAAGGAGAGCCTTACGAATGGAAAGTTGTTTCAAAGCAGACGAATTCAAACGATGAAGCGATAAGCGAAACCTGGAAATTTTACCTGGAGGGTTCAGGAGAGACCAATTATGCACCCTTTCCTGCAGAGATCGTTTCTCCCGCACCGGGAACAAGCGTTAACCCCTCGGGAGGGATCGTACAGCTGGCATGGAAAGGAAGTGACGTCGATAACACCGAACTTAGGTATGATATTTATCTAGACACTAATGATCAACCTTCAACTTTAATCGCTGAAAACCTGACAATTGAAGATTTTGAGGTGACCGATCTAACTTCAGGAACGACATATTTTTGGAAAGTTGTAAGTAAAGACGCTCAAAATAATACCTCTAATTCGCTTATATCCAGCTTTAAAGTAGCACAATAACAGTAACGGACTTTCGAAACTTTTTCGAAAATCCTAATAAAACAGGGTGATCTGCGGCAAAAGGGGCTTGACCGATTGCACAGATCACCCTTTTTCTATCCCAAAAGAATGAGATTTTCAAAATAATCCTAGAATTTTACTATATTCACAACCGATTAACTGTTTTTAACACTATAAGGTTTTCGATGAATCGACCTCCTTTGGTTGCAAAAACATAGCTAACTATTTGAACTTAAATTTTTAATTGTATGAAGAACACTTTACTAAATGGTCTTGTGATGGTGGTGGCATTACTGTGCTTCTCCCTGACCAAGGCTCAGACTGTTAGTGGAACAGTGTATGATGCAACGGGACCTTTACCGGGAGCTAACGTTCTGGTAAAAGGTACTACCATTGGTACACAAACGGACTTCGACGGGAATTACACCCTGGACAATGTCCCTTCTGATGCCACTTTGGTATTCAGCTATGTGGGTTTTCAAACCCAGGAAATTCCGGTAAACGGAAGATCGACTATCGACGTTACCCTTACTGAAGATGCTCAGGCTCTTGACGAAGTGGTAGTGATCGGTTATGGTACTCAGGCCGTAAAGGATGCAACGGGTGCCGTTGATGTGGTAAGCTCTGAAGATTTCCAGAAAGGGGTTATCTCATCACCTGAACAATTGATTCAGGGTAAAACTGCCGGGGTGCAGATTACCCAGGCGAGTGGTGAGCCCGGTGCGGGAGTGAACATCAGGATTCGGGGTACCGCTTCTGTACGTTCGAACAACAACCCGCTATTTGTAGTAGACGGAGTGCCACTGGCTGCAGATGACACCCAGAGTGGTGGTACAGATGTAGGTCAGGGTGGTTTCTCGACCAGAAACCCGCTGAACTTCCTGAACCCGAATGACATCGAAAGCATCAGTATCCTGAAGGATGCTTCTGCTACGGCGATCTACGGTTCAAGGGGTGCTAACGGGGTGGTTCTGATCACCACCAAATCAGGTAAAGCCGGTTCAGGCGGAAGATGGGAAGTAAATGCCAACGCAGCTTACTCAGAACCAGCCAACCGATTTGACCTGTTAGACAGAGGACAATTCCTCGATGCGCTGGCACAATATGGTAACCCGAATCCAAGCGAATTGGATTTTGGAGCTAATACCGACTGGCAAAGCGTTGTTACAAGAAGTGTTTTATCGCCTATTGCCGACATAGCATACTCTAATAACTACGGTTCTGGTTTCGTAAGAACCTCATTCGGGTATCAAAAGCAATTCGGTGTTCTTGAAAACTCTTCACAGGAAAGAATTACAGGGCGTCTGAACATCTCTCAGCGCTTCCTTGATGATAAATTAAAACTGGATTTTAACGGTACCGTCTCAAGAGTAAACGATGAGACGCCTCTGGTGACCAATAATGCCGGTTCTCAGGGTGATGTACTGGGTGCAGCTTATTTCGCTAACCCAACTTATCCTAACAGCCCTACTTTCGATCCGGGAGGAGCTGAGTTAAACCCTGCTAACCTGCTTCAGGAATACCAGGATTTAACTTTCTCAGACAGGGTGCTGTTTAACGCTTCGGCAGAATACAGTATTACCGATAATCTGAAAGCCAAAGTTCTTGTTGGTTATGATCAGTCGAATTCAGATCGTTACCAGTCACTTACAGGTGATGTAATCGGATTTAATAACGGTACCGTAAATAACGGACGTGGTGGATTAAACGAAGTTAATCTTAAGAACCAGTTGCTGGATGCAACTATTAACTACAACAAAGAATTCGATAATTCCTCTCTAGACCTTTTACTTGGTTATTCGTATCAAAGTTTTCAGCGATATGGTAGCACTACCTTAGGTTTCGGATTTGGCTCAACCGATCACAACGATATGCGTGATGAACTGGACGAAGCCCGTGATGTTCTTACCGCATCGGTAGACGGTGAGTACCAGCAGATCATATATTCTCCTGATCGTGATGATCTGGCAGTGAATAGATTGTTCAGCGATGAAAACACTTCGCTTTCAAGACCTTCAGGGATTGCGCTGCGTTCTGCGGGATATGACACCTTTGACGCTACAGATGAATTACAGTCATTTTTCGGTCGTGCGAACTATACCATTGCCGACAAATACCTGTTTACCGCAACTCTAAGGGTTGACGGTTCCAGCCGTTTCGGACCCGAAAATCGCTATGGTTGGTTCCCTTCCGCGGCATTTGCCTGGAAGATCCATGAGGAAGATTTCGTAGGAGATTACGTTTCCAACCTGAAACTAAGACTTGGTTTCGGTATCACCGGTAACCAGGATGGTCTGGGTTACGGTAACTTCCTTTTCAGAGAGCGTTATGCAGGTATCGGGATTCAGAACAACGGAAATATCGTAGTTCCGGGATTGGCAATTCAATCATATCCTGACAGAAACCTTAAATGGGAAGAAACCACTCAGTACAACTTTGGTATTGACTTCGGTTTCAACCAGCAACGACTGAATGGTACTTTTGACCTGTATTACAAGAGCACTGCAGATCTTCTGCTTCGATTCTCGACTGCACAGCCTTCTCCACAGGAGTTTAACTTCGAGAATATTGACGCTAAAGTCTTAAACTACGGTGCAGAATTTTCTTTGAACTATGACTTAATTGTTCAGGAAGATCTTTTTTGGACTGCAGGATTTAACGTATCTTATAACAAGAACGAAGTGACTGACCTGGGTGATGTTCAAATTCAAACAGGTGAGATCAACGGTAACGGACTAACAGGTGCTTTTGCACAGATTTTGACAGACGGAGAGCCGCTTTTCTCTTATTTCTTAAGAGAATTTGGCGGATTTGATGAAAATGGAATCAGTATTTATCCAAATGGTGACGTACAGACTGTAGTAGGTGAAACTGCACTTCCAACAGTGAACCTTGGTTTCAATACCTCTTTCAGTTGGAGAAGATGGAGTCTGGATGCTTTCCTTACCGGTCAGTTTGGACAATACATTTACAACAATACTGAGAACGCCTTCTTTACTGCCGGTATTATTGCAGGTGGTAAGAACGTAATAGAAGACGTATTGACGAATGGGGAGTCTCCTGCCAACGCACCTGATGTATCAACCAGGTTCCTTGAAAAGGGTGATTTCCTCAGAATGCAGACCTTAAGCTTGGCTTATGATGTACCTGTAAGTGGTGACGGATTTGATTCCTTCAGAATATCGCTTACCGGACAGAACCTGTTCGTTATTACCGACTACAGCGGATTGGATCCTGAGGTGAACGTTAACAAACCTCTGAACAACCTGCCGTCACTTGGTATTGACTATACAAGTTTCCCAAGACCGAGAACTATTACACTTGGCCTAAGCGCAACTTTTTAAAAAAAATGAAGAATGAAGAAATTAATTGTTAAACCGCTTTTTCTCGCCATCCTGGCGATAGGCGTAGTCGGGTGTACCGACTTGGAAATCGAACAGACAGACTCTGTCTTCGGTGAGCAGTCTGGTGAATTCACCGGAGTGGAAGCCGCAGGAGCTCTGGAAAACGTTTACAACGACCTACGCGGGCAGTTGGAGAACCAGGCCGATCTTTACGCACTTGCAGAAGTGAGTACCGATGAGTTCCTGGTACCTACCCGTGGTACTGACTGGGGTGATAATGGTGTATGGAGAACCCTGCACTCACACACATGGGATGCGAATCACGCCTATGTTCGTGCCGTATGGAATAACCTGAACCGTGTGATATTTAATACCACAGCTATTCTGGATCAAAGAAGTAGCCCTAATCAGCAACAAGCTGCAGAGGCTAAATTTCTAAGAGCATATGCCATGTACTGGATCGCTGACCTGTATGGACAACAGCCATTCAGAAATGTAGATGATGCTATCGATGAACCGCCCATGGTTATGACACGAGCAGAATCGATCGATTTTGTTCTGACTGATCTCAATGAGGCTATTCCTGATCTGCCTTCAGCCCCTGCAGGTGGTGCTTCAACAGCCACTGCTGAAGCTGCCAAATTCCTAAAGGCGAAAGTATTGCTGAACAAGCATATTTATACAGGATCAGGCTCTCCTGACAATGCCGATATGCAAATGGTAGTTGACCTGGTTGATGAGATCAATGCCGCTGGTTTTGACCTTCAGGAAGGATATTTTGAACTTTTTGCTCCTGATGCAGATTCTGAAACTATCTTCTTTACTACTTCCAGTGTAGGTAATCAGATCTGGAACGGCTTACACTATGTTCAGAACAGTCCTGATAATGAAGGTGGTGGATGGAACGGATTCTCTACTCTTGCAGAATTTTATGATCTGTTCGAGGGTGATCCGCAAATCAACATCCCCGGATCCGGACAGGAAGAAAGACGTGGGTATGTTCCTGCACCAGGAACTGCTATTCCGCCTTCAACCACCGAAAACTTTGGAATTGGTTACGGATTCCTCATCGGGCAACAATATGACGGAGATGGGTCTGCACTTAGAGACCGTCCCGGTAACCCGCTCGTATTCTCTAAAGAATTACCCGGACTTTTGGGTAACGACGAGAAAACAGGGATCAGGGTGATCAAATACCACCCTGTAAACGGAGCTTTCGCCGGACATAAGATCATATTCCGCTATTCAGATGCACATCTGATGAAAGCAGAAGCCATGATGCGTATGGGAGGTGATGCTACCGCGCTTGTTAATGAACTACGTGCTATCAGGGGGGCTGCTCCTCTTGGAAGCGTAGGTGAGCAGGAATTGCTCGACGAAAGAGGTCGTGAACTTTATGCTGAGTTCTGGAGAAGGAATGATATGATTCGCTTTGGCCAGTTTACCAGCGAATGGTCTTATAAGGAAGTTTCCGGAGATGAATCAAAAACACTGTATCCTATTCCGATTCAGGCGTTGTCTACCAACCCGAATCTGGTACAGAACCCCGGATATTAATCTGATTTAATTTTAAGTGATAATAAAAACCACGCTTCGGCGTGGTTTTTTATTTTTCTTCGTGAAGTAATCAGGTACGGTCATACCATTATATTGGTATTTTCAGTCTTCTTTGAAACTCAGAATAAAGCCCTGATTATGTATATTATCGATGGAAATTCTTTCTTCCTTCTCCAGGTATTTACGCAGACGGGTTATAAATACATTCAGGCTCTTACGGTTAAAATAATCATTCTTTCCCCAGATCGTATTCAGAATATCACGATGACTGCAAACCTGGTTCCGGCGGTTCCATAAATACTTCAGCACCTCGTTCTCCCGTTGCGTTAAACGCAATTCCTGTCCTTCAGCTCTTAAGATCTGGTTCTCGGCATCATAATCGAAGATGCCCATCTGTGATAACTGGTCGTCCTCTGCATTCCTGGTCTTCGATTTTACCAGTTTCAAAAGCGTTTGAATACGAACCACTAATTCTTCCTCATCAACAGGTTTCTTCAAGTAGTCAACGGCACCCAGGGAAAAGCCCTTTAAAACGTCGATCTTTAAAGAACGGGCGGTAAGAAAAATAAAAGGAAGTTCTATTTGCTCCTGACGGATCCTTTCCGCAAGGGTAAAACCATCCATACCCGGCATCATCACATCGAGTATCCCTAAATCAAATTCCTTTTGACGTATAATTTCCAGCGCCTGATTCCCATCTGTGACCCAGGTCACCTCAAAATGCTTCATCTTCAGGTATTCAGAGAGCAGGTATCCAAGAGCCTGGTCATCTTCAACCAGAATAATGTGGTTCTTTTGCATATCGCTTTATTAAGGGCAATTCTATGATGAACTCAGAACCCATACCGGGTTTACTGATAACTATTACTTTTCCTCCCAGACCTCTGACGATCGTCTGTACATAATTTAAACCAAGACCGTGACCTTTTACATCGTGCAGGTCACCGGACGAAACACGATAGAATTTTTCAAATATCCGACTCTGCTCCTTCTCAGGGATGCCGATTCCGTTATCTCTGACAAAGATACGCACCATGCCGTTCTCTCTGTTTGCACCTAATTCCACCCTTCGCGGGGGAGACGAATATTTTCTTGCATTATCCAATAGGGTGCCGATCACATTCTCTAAATGCCCCTCTGCCCCTTTCACATATAGTTTCTCCTCAGGCAGATCAGCCGAAAAATCAAAATCTTCGATTTCAGAGACTCCCGCATACTCATCCGATATACGACTTAGTAAGCTAGTCAGCTCAACGGGATCTTTTTTAAGTATACCCTGACTCTCTACGGTAGCCAGATCCAGAACACGGTTGATCTGGTTATTCAGCTTATCCACCTGGCCTCTGATAACCTGTACGATCTGCCGCGTCTGATCATTTCCCTTTTCCTCTAAAAGTCGTGTGGCAACACCTATTGAAAATACGGGAGTTTTCAATTCATGGGTGAGATTGTTAATGAACTCGTTGGTAATAGTGATCACATTACGCTGCAAATAAAAAGCCCTGAATACCCATATTGTCACCCCTAGTATCCCAATAAGAAACACAATTCCCGGAATTATCAGTCCGTTCAGCTGTGAAACAAAATAGCGGTTCAAATCCTTAAACTTCAGCTCCAGCACCAATCGCTCTCCGGCACGTTCCGGGAGGTATCCCTCCAGTCGCACGGGATAGGACAAAAATTGTTCTCCCCCTTCTTCAAAAGATTCCGGGGAAGAAAGATAGGTCAGTGAATCACGGGACCTCAGTACATATACGTAATCAGCGTTGATACCGTTAGTCACCAGGGAACTTTTGAGATAGTCATCCAGGAAATACCGGGATGCATCCTGCACACTGTCAAGGCTAAGTCGAAAATATCCTTCCTCACCCGTAATAGCCTTACCTACCAAAAAAGTAAGTTCGTTTTCAAACTCCAGGCCTTCCTTAATCTCAGTAACCACCATTCCCATTTTCTCCCCGAACTGGACCCTGGCCAGATTCAGACCTACTCTCAAATACTGGTATTGAACAAAGACCAGTCCGCACACGGAAACAATAAAAATCAGGATGTAGATCTTTCGTGCATTCATACAGCTACAAGTTCAGGATTCCTTCCGGTTTGAAATCAAGTTTAAACTTTCATTAATCCTATTAACTTTTCATTAATCCTTTTTGACCAACCGTTAATACAGCGCCTTGAACTATTTGCCTATATTAGCACAAGTCAAATAGCAAAGCGTTTTTCATATAATTAAATAATTAAAGCTAACTCAAAGTTAGCTTTTTTTAATCGAGATAATTAACACTCAGAAACCGATCAGAACAGTTAAAAAAATACATGGCCTCACCCTGCTGGTGTTGTTCACGCTCCTTTCGCTATCATGCAACAGGAAACAAACCCTATTTGAAAAAATCGACGCGTCGTACAGTAACCTGGACTTCACCAATACCATCACCTCCACCCCTGAACTGAACATTCTTAATTATCTCTATTTCTACAACGGTGCGGGGGTCGCTGCCGCTGACTTCGATCTCGATGGAAAAACAGACCTCTATTTCACCGCGAACACCTCTGCAGACAAATTATTCTTAAACCGCGGGGATTTCAGATTTGAAGATATAACCACGGAAGCCGGTATCGACAACGGCTCAGGCTGGACCACAGGAGTAACGGTTGCCGATGTGAATCATGACGGTCTTCCGGATATTTACGTTTGTAAGGTTTCAGGGTACCGCAACCTCTCCGGCCATAATCTGTTATATGTAAATCAGGGTAACAACAGCAAGGGATTCCCGGTTTTTAAAGAAATGTCGGCTAAATACGGGCTCGATTTCTCCGGGTTTTCTACCCAGGCAAGTTTCTTCGACCAGGACCTGGACGGAGACCTCGACATGTACCTACTGAATCACTCTGTGCATCCCAACCAGAACTATGGTCGCGGCAGCCAAAGATATATGGCCGACGCTCTTTCAGGAGATCGGTTCTACAGGAATGTAGACGGCGTCTACATCGATGACTCTGAGAATGCCGGTATCTACAGGGGAAAGATCGGTTATGGTCTGGGGGTGAGCGTCGGTGACCTGAACAACGACGGCTATCCTGATCTGTATATCGGAAATGACTTTTTCGAAAATGACTACCTCTACCTGAACGACCGCCGTGGCGGCTTTGTAGATGGCAACGCCGACGGGCGTGCGCTGGGTCACACCACGCATTATTCCATGGGGAACACCATAAGCGATATGAACAATGACGGCCTCGCAGATATTATTTCCCTGGATATGTTGCCGGACGACATAGAGAACTACAAAACTTCGGGAGTTGAATTTCATTATCAGATCTATCAGAACTATCTGAAGAATGGATATTTACCTCAATACATGCAAAACACCCTGCATCTCAATCAGGGAAACCAGAGATTTTCCGAAGCTGCCTACGCTGCCGGGATTGCAGCCAGTGATTGGTCATGGTCACCACTTGCTGCTGATTTTGACCTTGATGGCCATCAGGACCTGTATATCACCAATGGTATCCCCGGGGCTACCAATGATATGGACTTTGTGAGCTTCATAGCCAACGAGAACATTCAGCGCGCACTGGCAGAAGAAACCATGGGAGAAAAGGAAATGCGATTTATCGATAAGATCCCTGAAAAGAGACTTAAAAATAAGTTCTTCCGCAATACCGGAAATGGAGAATTCGAAGATCTGAGTGCGCAAATTGGTCACGATGCCTCGTATAGTCAGGGAGCCGTTTATGCCGATCTTGACAGCGACGGAGACCTCGATATTATCACCAACAACATCAACCAACAGGCATTCCTTTTAAAGAACAACAGCCGCGAACTACAACCTGAAAACGGATTTATCAGGATCAAAATACAGGGAGACAGTCTGAACACACATGGAATCGGGACCCGGGTGACCCTGTATAATGAGGAGGGGATACAAACAAAAGAAAACTTCCCCACAAACGGTTACCTTTCCCATCAGGTTTCTGACCTGACTTTCGGTTTAGGCAAAGCGTCAACAGCCGACTCTGTGACCGTGAAATGGCCTGATGGGCGCACACAGACATGGAAAAAGATTAAGGCCGGCAGCACGCTGAAGGCAGACATCAAAAATGCTGACCGAAATTATTCTCCCGCTTCTGTTCCGGATGAAACCTTTTTAAAAGCAGTGAAAGCCGCCATCGCCTATAAGCACGAAGACCAGCAAACCCTTATGTTTAACCGAGACCCGCTGATTCCTTTCGCGAATACCAACATGGGACCCTCCATCGGGGTATCAGACCTGAATAATGACGGTTTGGATGATGTCTATATCGGTGGTGCGAAAAGGCAGGCTGACCAATTGTATTATCAGCAGCCCGATGGAAGCTTTGAAGCTCAAAATTCTTCTTATTTCATAGAGAACGCCATGGCAGAAACCACCGGCCATATAATCTTTGATGCCAACAACGACGGCTGGAAAGACCTGGTCGTGGTATACGGAGGTAACGAATTTACAGGAGGCAAGAACCTGAATCCACGCCTATACCTGAACAGAAATGGACAACTCGAGGAACAAGAAAATTCATTTCCTGAACTTTCCCTGAATGCGAGTGATGTGGAAGCCACTGATCTGAATAACGATGGAAATATCGACCTCGTTTTCACTGCAGATACCGAACCCGGGACCTTTGGCACCCCGACCGGGCAATATGTCTGGATGAACGATGGTGAGGGTAGATTCACAACTCATAATGACTACAGTTCCTCACTTTCCAGAATCGGCCAGATAAATGATATTGTTTTCAAAGATCTGAACAACGATAAACTGCCGGATGCCATAATTTGCGGCAACTGGTCTCCGGTAAGCATAATGATAAATAAAGGCGACGGCTTCGATTCTCTCAGGGCAGGCCTTGACGAAACCCACGGATGGTGGAACACCATTGTAGCTGAAGACTTCGACAACGACGGCGATATTGACCTCGTTGCCGGAAACTGGGGGCGCAACACCCGGTTAAATGCGAGCCCTTCTGAACCTGTCACCCTGTATCGCTTTGATTTTAACAACAACGGACGTACGGAACCGCTCATCACCCACTGGCTCGACGGGATCGAAACGCCCTTCACCAGTAAAGATGAATTGATGAAGAATCTGCCCTATCTCAACAAGGAGTTTCTCAGTTACCGCGAATATGCCCGTGCCAGCCTGAATGAACTGATAGGCAGTGAAAAGCTATCGCAGGCAGAGGTACAAAAGGTCTATACCCTTGAAAGTACTTATTTTGAGAACAAAGGTGATAATAGCTTTGAAATTCATCCACTCCCGTACCCTGCCCAATTGTCTGCTGTTATGACTATCATCACAGATGATTTCAATGAAGACGGGTTTACAGATATGTTCCTGGCCGGGAATCTATTTGAAATAAGCACCCAACTCGGAAGGCTGGATGCCAATAAGGGCGTATTATTGCTGAACGATGGAAATGGATTCTTCAGCCCGACAAACAGCGGATTCGCAATCGACGGTCCTGTCAGGGACCTGGATAAAATAAGAATCGCCGGAAAAGAATATTTTATAACTGGCCGAAACAATGACAGCCTCCTGATTTTTACCAAAAATGCAAATAAAACCCATGATGTTTCTAAGAAATAACCATACGTACCTGATTGCAGCGGTTTGCACGCTACTTTTCTCCTGTGACAGTGAAAAGTCTGAAACAGCTGAACATATGGAGCAACCCAGCCTATTCACCCTGATGTCTCCTGAAGAAACCGGGCTCAGATTTCTCAATGAAGTGGAAAACCAACCCGATTTTAACATATTCAAGTACCGAAACTTCTATAACGGTGGCGGGGTGGCTATCGGTGACATCAATAACGATGGCCTTCCCGATGTTTATTTGACCGCCAATATGGGAAAGAACAAGCTTTTTCTCAACAAGGGCGACATGAAATTCGAAGACATTTCAGCCAGCGCAGGGATCGAGGGAAACAAGCCGTGGTCTACCGGGGTTAATATGGTTGATATTAACCAGGACGGACTGCTGGACATCTATGTTAGCAATGCCGGTAATATGGAAGGTAATAATCACGATAACGACCTGTATATAAATAACGGTGACCTTACTTTTACAGAAAGAGCTGAAGAATATAATCTGGCAAAAACCGGTTTTTCAACCCATGCCACCTTTTTTGATTACGATAAAGACGGAGATCTTGATGCATACATACTCAATAACAGTAATATTCCTGTAAGCAGTCTTGGGTATGCCGAGCAACGTGAGGTGCGGGCTCAGGACTGGGAAGGAGTACCGGAAATCTTCAGAGGTGTGGGCGATATGCTGCTGAGAAACGATAACGGGAAGTTTACAGATGTAAGTGAAGAGGCCGGAATTTACGGAAGCCTGATAGGATTCGGACTCGGCGTGGTGATCAGCGACATCAATAAAGATCTTTACCCTGACATCTACGTCTCCAATGATTTCTATGAAAGGGACTACCTCTACATCAATAACCAGGATGGCACCTTTACCGAAGACATCAAGAACTGGACATCTCACCTTTGCCTGTCGGCCATGGGTATCGATATGGCCGATATCAACAATGATGGAAACCAGGACATCTTCATCACTGACATGCTCCCGGAAGGAGATCAGCGTACCAAATCGGTGATGACCTTCGAAGGATACAATGTATTTAAACTTAAACAGAGTAAGGACTTCTACCAGCAGTATATTCAGAACACCCTTCAGCTGAACAACGGAAATCAAAGCTTCTCAGAAGTGGCTTATTTCAGTGGCGTTGCAAAAACAGACTGGAGCTGGGCCGGCCTCATGTTCGATATGGACAATGACGGTTACCGTGATATCTATGTAACAAACGGGGTCAACCATGACCTTACCGATCTTGATTTTGTGGATTTCTTTGCCAATGAGATCATTCAAAAAATGGCACTCACCGGAAAGAAAGAAGCCATAGATTCTATCATTAATAAAATGCCTATCGTCCCGGTTCCCAACTATGCTTTCAGAAATAACGGAGACATCACTTTTGACAATGCTTCCGCTGACTGGGGAATGGATAAACCAAGCCTTTCGAACGGCTGTGCATACGGTGACCTGGATAACGATGGTGACCTGGACCTGGTGGTGAACAATGTCAACATGGAATCATTCCTGTACCGCAACAACGCCAACGAACTTACAGAGAACAATTACATAAAGATAAAACTCAACGGTAACGAAACCAACAGATTTGCTGTAGGTAGTACCGTATACCTGTATTTTAACGGACAGCACTATATACAGGAACACAATCCTTCAAGAGGTTTTCAGTCTTCAATGGATTACACCATGACAATAGGTCTGGGCGACGCCCGGAAAATAGATTCCATTCGTGTGATCTGGCCTGATACCCGTACTTCTGTTGTTTCCTCGGTTGCCGGCAATCAGCTTCTCGAATTCAACCAGGCTGATGCTGATGCTGTTTATACTCCCGGTAAAAAGACAGCTGAAAAACCTCTGATGAGAGAGCTGGATAATTCGACTACGGTAAAACATGCCGAGAACTCACATGTTGATTTTGATTACGAAGGATTGCTGTATCAAATGATCTCCCAGGAAGGCCCTTCATTGGCTGTTGGTGATATAGACGGCGATGGAAATGAAGATGTTTTTATAGGGGGAGCCCGGGATCAGGCTTCCGTTCTTTACAGGAATAAGGGTAATGGGGACCTGGCTGTTCTCAAAACACCTGATTTGGAAAAGGACGCCATTTTTGAAGATACCGCAGCAGCATTTTTCGATGCAGATAACGACGGGGACCTGGATCTCATGGTAGGGTCGGGAGGTAACGAAATGGGCCTGGAAGAATACAACAAAACCAGGCTTTACCTCAATAACGGGAAAGGTAAATTCACAGCTGCACTAACAGATGTGATTTCAAGCACTATGAACATCGCCGTGATAAGTCCGCATGACTTCGACAACGACGGTGACACCGATGTCTTTATCGGTGCCCGAAATGTAACCGCAACCTACGGAAAAGACCCTCAACATTTTTTACTGAGAAATGACGGTAAGGGTAATTTTGAAGATGTCACCGATCTGCTGGCTTTTGACCTGCAGGATTTGGGCATGGTCACCGATGCCGTGTGGTCTGATGTTACCGGCAACGGACACAAAGACCTCGTAACGGTTTCTGAATGGGGAACCCCCGTGATACTTAAAAACACAGGAAGCCGCCTGTTGCGCGAGGAATCAGGTCTTGATGAACAATATGGCTGGTGGAACACCGTGGCCGCCTATGACCTTGACAACGATGGAGATCAGGACCTTGTTTTAGGAAATAAAGGCAAAAACCTACCCTACAAGCCTTCACCCGAAAATCCGGTGAAGATGTGGGTAAATGATTTCGATGATAATGGCAGCACCGAGCAGATCGTTACCCGCCATTTAAAAGGAAAGGATTACCCCGTTCATATGAAAAAGGAATTGACCGCCCAGCTGGTATCACTTAAAAAGCAAAATCTGAAAGCATCAGAATATGCCGGTAAGTCGATAGACGAACTCTTTCCTCCGGCGGTTTTCAGAAAAAGCAAGGAGAAAAAAGTGACCATTTCTGCTTCGGTAGTGGCTATCAACGAGGGTAACGGATCTTTTACCATAAAGGAGCTTCCCTCAAGGGTGCAATTCTCATGTGTTTGTGATATCAGTTGTACTGATATAAATAATGACGGAAATCCTGATCTTATTATGGGGGGGAATAATTTCGAATTCAAACCCCAGTTCTCAAGACTTGATGCCAATTATGGCAACGTACTGCTGGGTGACGGAAAGATGAATTTCGAATGGCAGGATTACCAAAAAGCAGGAATGTTTATTCGTGATGAAATCAAACACCTGGAAGTTTTTCAGGATAAAGACGGAAAACGATATGTCATAGCAGCAATCAACGATCAGAAACCACGTATATACAGCCTTGAACCATAAAGCGATCTACATATCGATTGTATTTTCAATGATCCTGCTTGCCTGCAAGAAGGAAGATACACTGTTCGTGTATCTGGAACCGGAAAAAAGCGGTATTGAGTTTGCCAACATCCTTGATACGGATGATACGGTTAACATACTCGATTATCTCTATTACTATAACGGGGGTGGCGTATCGATCGGAGATGTGAACAACGATGGCCTTCCTGATATCTACCTCAGCGGCAACCGGGTTCCCAATAAATTATACCTGAATAAGGGAGGCCTGCGGTTTGAAGATATTACCGAAACGGCAGGAGTCTCCGGCACCGGAAACTGGAACACAGGTACGGTCATGGCAGATGTGAACGGCGACGGATACCTCGACATCTTTGTCTCTGCCGTATCCGGAATCCATGATTTTCAGGGGCACCACGAGCTTTTCATCAACCAGGGCGATCTGACATTCAAAGAAATGTCTGAAGCTTACAATCTCAACCTGGAATCTTACGGCACCCATGCCGCTTTCTTTGATTACGATCTGGACGGAGATCTTGACCTCTACCTTCTGAACCATGCCGTACACACACAAGAGTCTTATGGCGATGTTAGTCTTCGTGACCAACGTAACCCGAAAACAGGTGACCGGCTGATGAGAAACGATGGAGATCATTTTACCGATGTGAGCGAAGCTGCGGGAATATACGGAGGGATCAATGGATTTGGACTCGGAATTGCGGTATCTGACTTCGACAAGAACGGCTACCCAGACCTGTATATCGGAAATGATTTTCATGAAGATGACTATTTTTATCTGAACCAGGGAGACGGCACCTTCAAAGAGTCTGTTAAGGCGCATTTTAAACATATCTCCCGTTTCTCGATGGGAAATGATGTGGCCGACATCAATCATGACGGCTGGCCTGATCTGCTCTCTTTAGATATGTTGCCCGAAAAGGAAATACCACTGAAGGCTTCTGAAGGAGATGACAATGTGCAGATGATGAAGTTGCGTACACAAAAACTGGGCTACCATTATCAGTTCACCCGAAACATGCTGCAACTGAACCGGGGAGGCGAATTCTTTACCGAAGCCGCTCTGCATAGCGGCATAGCAGCTACTGACTGGAGCTGGTCGGCTCTCTTCAGCGATTTTAACCAGGACGGCAACCAGGATCTTTTTATCGCAAACGGAATTCCAAAGCGCCCTAATGATCTGGATTATATCAGGTTCATATCGAGTGGGGAGATCAAGGCAAGTCTCAATCCTGCCAAGGGTATTGATAAAGAAGCTTTAGACCGGATGCCTTCAGGCACCGTTCCCAACTACATCTTTGAGGGAAGCGATTCGCTGTTCTTCTCAGACAGAAGCAATACCTGGTTACCGAAAGAAACCACTAATGCCACCGCAGCCGCCTATGGAGATCTGGATCTTGACGGAGACCTCGACCTGGTCATCAATAACGTGAATGCTCCTGCCACTGTACTGATCAACCAGACAGATCAAAAAGCTACCCGCTTCCTCAAGCTTAAGCTTAAAGCTAATGGTAAAAACAGCTTTGGTACCGGAACAAAGGTGACCGCCTACAGCAACGGCAAAATCTATTTTCGGGAACTGTATCCCGTCAGAGGATTTCAGTCATCATCAGAACCTTTTGTTCATATAGGCTTCCCCGGTAATGTCGCCGAAATAGATTCTGTTCTGATCACATGGCCTGACCGGTCAGAGACCCTGCTGAGAGATGTTCCCACGAATACCACCTTGAAAACGGTACAACAGGATACTTACGAGAGGGGTGTTGAAACCCCACTCAGGAATTCTCTGTTGTTTGAGAAATCGAAAAACAATCTCGGCATCGATTACGTGCACACCGAAGACAATTATGTCGATTTCAATAACCATAAGCTTATTCCGTACCAGGTATCAGACAGGGGGCCGGCATTCGCTTCAGGTGATCTGAACGGTGACGGAAAAACCGACCTGTTCTTCGGAAGCTCCCGCTACTTTCCGTCAAAGATCTATTTGCAGAATGAAGACGGATTTACTGAGCAGAACTTCGATGCAGTGGCCGGAGATTCTATCAGTGAAGATACGGGGGCCCTGATTCTTGATTTCGACAACAACGGCCTGAACGACCTGATAACTACTACCGGCGGAGCACATTTTTTTGGCAAAGCTGCGCCTCTGCTCGACCATTACTATGCAGGGGAGGCCGGAATGCTTGTAAAAAAACAACTGCCCGAAAGCTATCAAAACAACAATGTCATCGCCGCCGCCGATTATGATGGTGACGGTGACCTGGATTTATTTCTCGGAAGTCACACGAACTCTGACGATTTCGGCGTCCTTCCCGAGTCTGTTTTCCTTCTGAATGAGAAAGGTGTTTTCAGAGAAGACGGGAAACAACAGCCGGGATCTGTTGGCATGGTCACCGATGCGGTTTGGCAGGACATCAATGAAGATGGCTGGCCGGATCTGCTGGTTGTGGGCGAATGGATGTCACCCGTGCTATTCATGAATGAAAAGGGCTCCCTCAAGAGAGCCTCCTCAGTGATCCCCGATAAGCTGAACGGGTTGTGGCAGGCTGTTCAGCCTTTCGACATAGACGATGACGGAGACCTGGATTTTATACTCGGAAATTGGGGGTCGAACACTAAGTTCAGGGCCACGGAGCAAGCACCTTTGCGTATGTATCATCACGACTTCGATAAAAACGGAAAAAGAGAAACCATTGTAACCCAGGAACACAATGGTGAATATTACACCTTCGACGGCCTGGATCATCTGGCTTCCCAGATGCCAACGCTCATGCGCAAGAAATTTACCCGTTACAGGGATTTCGCCGGAAAACCCATTCATGAAGTAATCGATCAGTCCCTGCTTGATCAGGCTCAAAAATTAGAAGTACATGAACTTCGCTCAGGCATCTTGTTAAATGAGGAGGGCATTTTTAAGTTCATACCCTTTGGAGAAGATTTACAGTTGGCTCCCATTACCGCCTTTACTCTACAGGACTTCAATAAAGACGGACAGCCTGAAGTGCTTGCCGGTGGAAATTACTTCGGAGTAAGGCCTTATCACGGCCGCTTTGACGGCTTTCCCGGTGCTTTGATAACTGATATCGATAATGTACATTTAACCCACGAGTATGGGTTGAACCTCAGCGGTAAGGCAATCAGGGCTCTCGATGTGATCGAGTTTGCCGGTGATTCATATCTGGTTGTAACCATTAATAACAGCGAGGCAGAAATCTATCGCATAAATAATCCTAAGATCAATGAATAAACCTATTGTAATTCTTGTTACTGTTTTTCTGATACTGCAATCCTGCAGCAGGAATGAAGCGCCGATCGCAATCAGGGCAGACCATTTTCATCAGTCTGTCGATGAAACCGTTGAGGTGATGATACACGATATCTTCTCTCCCCCTGTTGCCAGCCGTATCTTCGCTTATCCGAATATCGCCGCTTATGAGATCATTGCTTTAGACGATGCCAACTACAACAGTCTTGCGGGGCAGGTGAACGGATTAACTCCCATACCCGAACCGGAGGAAGAAGGAGTAAATATGGACCTGGCTGCAATGATCGCTCACATGCAGCTGAGCAAATCCCTGATCTTTTCAGAAGAGAAACTGGCCACCTACCAGGATAGTGTTCTGAACCAATGGCAAAAAGAAAACAGCTCAGAATTCAATAAAACCAAGGAATATGCTGAAAAAGTGGTGGCGCATATCCGCGACTGGATGGACAAAGATAATTATAAGCAAACCCGTACCATGCCCAAGTTTACCGTCAGGAGTGAAGAACCCGGCAGGTGGCAACCCACTCCTCCGGCTTATATGGATGGTATCGAGCCGCACTGGAACAAGATCAGACCTTTTACCCTCGACTCAGCTTCTCAGTTTAAACCGGCTCCTCCGGCTCCTTTTTCCATGGAGGAAGGTTCAGAATTTCACAAGGAACTGATGGAAGTGTACGAGGTGGGAAATAAAATTACCTCAGACGAATCTGAAGAAGTGGCCATCGCTCAGTTCTGGGATTGTAACCCTTATGTTTCGGTTACACGCGGTCACCTGATGTTCGCCACAAAAAAGATCACTCCGGGAGCACACTGGATCGGCATATGCAAGATCGCCTGTAAACAAACCGATAGTGATTTCAGAAAAACGGTCATGGCTTATACCAAAACCTCGATCGCTATCGCAGATGGCTTTATCAGCTGCTGGGATGAAAAATACCGGAGTAACCTGATCCGCCCCGAAACCCTGATCAACAAATACATAGACGACAACTGGAAACCCATTTTACAGACTCCGCCTTTTCCTGAATATACCAGCGGACATTCTGTGGTGTCGGGTGCCGCTTCAGAAGCCCTGACCTCGGTTTTCGGGGAAGATTTTGCCTTTGACGACGACACAGAATTGCCATACGGGCTGCCGGTAAGAAGTTTTAAATCATTCCGCAATGCAGCCGAAGAGGCAGCCATAAGCCGTATGTACGGAGGTATTCATTACCGAATGGCCATTGAGGTAGGACTGGATCAGGGGCGTAACCTGGGAGATTATGTAGTCGAGAATCTTGACATGCAATCTGAAGAAACAATCGCTGAAAAAGAATAATAAATGAAAAAGAACACGATTATGGTGCTTGCGCTTTTGCTGGCAGGCACTGCCACTTATCTTTTCCTGAAACCGGCAGATTATATCGCTGCCTTTAACACCGAAACCAGTACGGGTAATCTCTTTCATGAGATCAATGCCTATACGACCCTTTCAGACAGTCTGACGGTGAAGAATGAGATCGCCCGTGAAGAATACCGGTATATCGAACAGGAGATCGCGTTTAAAGAAAGGAATTATAAGCTGAGGTGGGAGGTCGAGCAACTAACAGACAGCAGCAGCCGGGTTACTCTTAAGGTTACAGAACCGGGAAATTCCCTCAGGAACCGGGCTCTCATGTATTTTGAGGAATTACCGGTGGAACTGCACACCAAGGAACTCATCTACGATTTTAAAGACATACTCGATGATAACCTGGATCGGTTCCGCGTCAGGGTAGTCGGCGAAAGCGTTTCTCCCGACTCTTTTTGTGCCTGTTACAGCACTACCTCCACACCAGAGAAGAAAGCAAGGGAAATGATGCGTCACTATAACTATATCACCGGATTCCTGAACAAACACGAACTTCCGCTAAGGGGTAATCCGATGGTTCAGGTTACCGATTATAATGAGGAGACCAATGAGATCGCATTTGATTTCTGTTTTCCTGTGGATCAAACCGACAGCCTGCCGGAGCATCCTGAGATTTTCTACAAGAAGATCGAAGCATCACCCTCTATCAAGGCCGTGTTCAATGGAAACTATATCCACTCGAACCGTGCCTGGTATTCGATCTATGATTATGCTGTTAAACGCGATAAAGAGCTGGCGAAGCTCCCTCTGGAGATCTATCATGATAATCCGAATCAGGGAGGAAATGAACTGGCATGGACCACCGAGATCTTTATGCCGTTGGCAAATTAGGCAGAGTCTCTTTTTACCAGCGTGGTCTTGACCACTTCTTTCTGAGGTGGTTTCTGCTCGGCCATGTTTTCATTTTCGAGTCGTTCGATCAGTAAATGGGCTGCCTTTTCTCCGATCTCTTCCCCGTGCTGACTTACGGTGGTTAGTGAAGGACTGCTGCTTATGGAAATGATACCGTCGGTAAAACCGATCACCGAGAGTTCTTCGGGGACCTTGATACCTTCTTTCTGGGCCATTTTCATGGCGCTGACGGCGAAGAATTCAGTGACTGCAAAAACCGCATCGGCCTTTCGCTCTTTGATGACCTTTTCGATCGCCTCAAAGTTCTCATAGAAATCTTCCATGCGCAGTACCAGCTCCGGATCGTATTCGAGACCGGCATCTTCCAGGGCCTTTTTGTACCCTTCCATACGCAAACGGCCTACGCTCATATAATCAGGCATGGTGATCAGGGCAATACGTTTTCTGCCCTGCTCAGCCAGGTAACTCACAGCGCTGTAGGCACCGTGAAAGTCATCGATGATCACCTTATCACATTCCACTTCATCAGTCACCCTGTCGATAAGCACTACCGGCATCCCCTGGTTGATCACTTCTTTGATATGATGGAAATCCTGTTTGCGTTCGGTTCCTCTTGACAGCGACATAATGAAGCCATCGATGCTGCCATTGGCCAGCATCTCCATATTGATCACCTCTTTATCGAAAGACTCGTTCGAGATACAGACGATCACGTTATAACCCTTTTCCGTGGCATATCTTTCAATTCCCGTAATCACAGAAGAAAAGAAATAGTGTACGATCTCGGGAAGTATGATCCCGATGTTCTTGGTCTTTTGATTTTTCAGGCTAAGGGCAATATTGTTAGGCTTATAATTATGCTCCTTTGCAAAGGCCTGGATCATCTTCCGTGTTTTCTCACTTATCTCGGGGCTGTCTTTCAACGCCTTAGATACGGTCGAGATCGATACATTAAAACGTTTTGATATTTCCTTAAGGGTAATTTTCTTTTTCATTAATCGGCTGTGTTTCGCAGGATTAAAATTAGTGTTTTATCTTTAATACAGAATGGAAATTACACGAAACCCCGGCTTCGCATGAAATTCAAATCCTTGCTTTTCTATAACTCCCTCTTAATGACGCTTCTGAGTTGCAGTTACGACTACGGTCAATTGAAGATTATAGCCGACATGCCCGAACTACTGAACGAAAACTCAGCACTGGAAACCCTTCCCGGTTCTCCGCTGATATGGACGATCGCCGATTCAGGAAATGATGATCATATCTACGGCCTCGACCGGCAAGGAAATATAATCAAAGACCTTAACGTCGAGAATGCAGACAACGATGACTGGGAAGACCTGGCAACAGCTCCCGACGGAACCCTTTTTATCGGTGACTTCGGAAATAATGATAACGACCGGGATGACCTGGTCATATACAGGGTAAGAGATGTGCTGAAGGCTGAAGATGATGTGGAAGCGGAGGCAATTCGCTTCTATTATCCGGAACAAAAAGACTTCCCTCCGAAAAAGGAAGACTTTCATTATGATGCTGAAGCCATGTATTTCAGCAAGGGCTATTTATACGTCATCACCAAAAACAGGAGCAGTGATTTCGACGGAAGCGCCTATGTTTATAAAATTCCGGCTGAGCCCGGTGAACATGCGGCTGAGCTGTTGGGCACTTTGAAGACCTGTGATGAGCAAAATACTTGCTTTATCACCGGCGCCGACATCTCCGCTGATGGAAAAACGGTCGTACTTCTTGGTCATAATAAGATCTGGACCATAAGCAATTTCAAAAACGACGACATCACCACCGGCGAGATTACGGTGAGAGACATGGAATACTATTCACAGAAAGAAGGCATTTGCTTCAGCCCTGACGAAACCCATTTACTGATCAGCGATGAAAGACGCGGGATAAGCGGCGGGAATTTGTATGAGTTGGTGGTGGAGTGATTAGCCTGCGTGAAGGAATACAGTGAAGTTGGAACTGAAACCACACTGCAGTCCTGCTCTATTAATACTTCAACTAAACCTTTGTAAACAACCTCCCCCCAACCCCCTCCTTGCAAAGGAGGGGGAGATTTATGGCTTTCTTATATAACTCTCTAATCGGTTTGTAATACATCCTATATGAATGCACTTGAATTCCCCTCCTTTACAAGGAGGGGATGCCTGGCGTAGCCAGGCAGGGGTGGTTGTGACTAATGATAGCAGTATGCCAACCGGAAGGAAATGCCAGGCGCAGCCTGGCAGGGGTGGTTGTGACTAATCATGATAGTATGCCAGCCGGAAGGAAATGCCAGCCGGAAGGAAATGCCAGGGGATGGTTGCGCTGACAAAAGAGATAAAAAAAGTTAGGCTTCAGTATTATTTAGTATATTTTCTACAAAATATGATAGCATGAAACGCTTCTTTTTCAACCGCCTTTACACCTACCACTTTAGAAAAAAACTTCGAACTGAAGCTACACCCGCTGAAAAATACTTATGGTATCATCTGAAAAACCGTAAACTGAAAGGCCAAAAATTTCGAAGACAGTCTGGCTTGGGTAATTACATCGTAGACTTTTATTGCCCATCAGCAAAATTAGTGATCGAACTGGATGGTGCTCCCCATTTTAATCCCTTAAGCGAAGAAAAAGACATCAAAAGAGACCTGCACCTTCAAAGAATGGGTTTCAAAGTTCTAAGGTTTCGGAACGATGAAGTATTTAATGATACAGAAAACGTATTAAAAAAAATCGCCGGATACTTATAATTAAACATGTAAAGCTTTAAATCAACCTCCCCCCAACCCCCCTCCTTGCAAAGGAGGGGGAGATTTATGGCTTTCTTATATAACTCTCTAATCGGTTTGTAATACATCCTATATGAATGCACTTGAATTCCCCTCCTTTACAAGGAGGGGATGCCAGGCTCAGCCTGGCAGGGGTGGTTGTTATTAAATATAACAGCATGCTAGCCAAAAGGGGATGCCTGGCGTGGCCTGGCAGGGGTGGTTGTGATTAATTATAGCAGCATGCTAGCTGAAAGGGGATGCCAGGCGTGGTCTGGCAGGGGTGGTTGTGGTTAATTATAGCAGCATGCTAGCTGAAAGAGGATGCCAGGCATGGCCTGGCAGGGGTGGTTATGTTAAAGTACCATCAGGTTACACCCCCTGATATCAGAATTGTCAAAGCGACCCAGCACTTCGAAACCGCCACCGGGATGTAGCTTGCCCAGATCTTGTGTAGCGATAAAACTGCAGGAATTCACATTGGCAAGGTCGATGACATTGATTCCTCCCGTTCTGCCATTCTCCATATAGCTCAAAGGATCTTCAGTGTCTCTGACCAGAACCTGCATCCAGGGCGGAGCGTGAAAGATTCCGTTGCCCTTTGAATAGGCCTGAGAAAGCAGTTCGGTCATTCCGTATTCAGAGTGAATGGCGTCGATACCGAAACCATTACATAAGGCCTCATGCAGCTCTTCCCGAATCATCTCCCTGCGCCTGCCTTTCATTCCGCCGGTCTCCATTACCAGGGTGTTTTTCAGTTCGAATGAATGTGATTCGATCAGATCGAGCAGCGCAAAAGAAACCCCTATAAGTAGTGTTTTCTCTCCGGCAGCGTCGACCTTTCTGAGAAGGGCAGCCAGTTCATCCAGTTCGTTCAGGTAAAATCCACTGATCTTCTTCTTCGATCGTTCTATCAGTTCAGCCACCATATAGATCAAAGAGGAGCCTTCCCGTTCCAGGTAAGAAGGCAATAAGGCCAGGATATTGTAATCCTGAGGGTCACCATAAAACAGCTCAAAAGCTTTCATAAAACTCTGCTCATAAGCACCCAGGTTAGCCACATAATGTTTGCTGGGGATCGTTCCCGTAGTCCCGCTACTGCTAAAAACCTGCATGGCCGAAGTGTCTGAAGTGATGATCTTTTTAGACTTAAAGAAAGCTATGGGAAGAAAGGGGATCTCTTCAAGCGTTTTCACCGCGTTCCTGTCGGTTTGCAGCAACTCACAGAATTCCCTGTAGACGGGCACATTGTCGTACTGATAATTAAAAACCTCCAGGGCTCTCTCCCGGAACTCTTCCTTATTGGAAATATCAAAAACAGCCCTGACGTTCATGCCTTTCATTAAGAACGCAAAAGTACGAAAATGAAAAAGCACCCCGAAGGGTGCTTTAACAGAATTTATAAATGCAGATTACAATCTGGCATCTATCCACGTCCAGCTGGAGATATCAACCGGCGTTCCGTTCCAAACATCATCAGTGGCAGTGCTTAAAGGCGTACCATCTACAAAGATGTTTGACACAGGTCCGCCATCTCGCATATCAACTAAGGTTGCATATCCTGAAATAGAAGCATTGGTAAAAGTAGCTCCTGATTCCTTTTTGAATTGCAGGGCGGTTCCTCCGGTAGAAGAAACAGCAGTAAAGTTGATTAGTTTAGGGTTGGCGTTAACTCCGTCAGCTTCAACAGCTGTAGAGAAACCTGTAATATCGTGAAGTACATATGTATCGGTAATTGTTCCGTTCCATCCTTCGGTCCAGTCAACCGCATCGTCTTCGTTATCCTGAAGATAAATATTGGCCGCACTTACGGTACCTCCGAAGAATTCAACTCCGTCATCGGCTCCGTTGATAACCGCGATGTTCTGAACGGTGGTTCCTGAACCTACAGCATAGAAAGAGATTCCGTTATACTGAGATTCAGCATTGATCTGAGCTCCACTTCCTATAACAACCAGGTTAGAGATGTTACCTGAACTGTCAGCATCGTCATTTCCTCCGTAAATGAAACCTCCCACTTCGGCTACTGCATCAACACCGGCAGTGGTAGAAGCATTTCCGCAGATGGTAAGTCCACCCCAGTCACCGGCCATTTCATTGGCTGAAGACATAACTACAGGATTCTCTTCAGTTCCCTGAATGTCGATGGTTCCTCCTTTAAGTACTGCGATGTAAACATCTGTTCCACCGGCTCTGGCAGTGATCTTGGTTCCCGCAGGAATGGTAAGCGAAGCACCGTTCTCAACGATAAGCGAAGAGTTCAGCGTGTAAGCTACTGAAGCATCGAGTACAACATCACCGGTGATGGTTCCCTGAAGTATATCTTCAGCTACCTCTCCCCGGTTAGAGACCCAGTCAAACATACTAACATCTACAGTCGCAGGAGCGGTATAGGTCAGTTCAGGATTTGCATCGGCGCCGTCGATCTGGATGTTTGCCAGAGGACCGTTGTCACGCATATCGATAGAAGTATCATATCCGGTAAGTGACAATCCGGTGATGGTAGCACCTGATTCCTTTTTGAACTGTAATGCAGTTCCTCCGGTTTCTGAAACAGCAGTAAAATTGGTGATGGTAGGGTTCTGGTTTTCACCATCTGCTTCTATGGCAGTTGAAAAACCGGTGATAGTGTGCAATACGTAGGTGTTTGTGATCGCACCGTCCCATCCTTCGGTCCAGTCTACTGAATCATCTTCATTATTTTCGAGGTACAGGTTCTCTACTGAAACCGAACCTCCGAAGAATTCAACTCCGTCATCAGCACCGTCAAGTATCGCCACGTTAGAGATGGTAGTACCAGAACCGACTGCATAAAGAGATAGTCCGTTATACTGCGACTCAGAGTTGATCTGTGCTCCGGCACCTTCGATGACCAGGTAATTGATATTCCCCGAGTTATCTGCTGGATTGGTTCCACCGTATACCAGTCCGCCTACTTCAGCAATGGCATCAACTCCTTCGGTGGTAATACCTTCTCCACAAAGAAGTAGTCCACCCCAGTCACCGGCATTCCCGTTGACAGAAGTCATGATTACCGGTTCAGACATGGTTCCCTGAACGTCGATCTGAGCTCCTTTTAATACGGCTATATAGTTTTCTGTTCCCGCATCTGATGTGATGGTGGTACCGGCAGGAATGGTCAGGGTAGCTCCCGCCTCAACCAGCAGGGTTCCTTTCAGTTCGTATGCTATAGCGGGGTCCAGGATGGAATCCTGGCTGATAGTTCCCTGCAGTTCGGTTTCGACATCGGGAGTTTCTCCTCCTCCACCGTCGGGCGGAATAACGATACCGCTATCGTCACTGCTACAGCCAACAAAGGCGACTGCTGCGAACAGAGAGGCAAAGGCTGTGATTTTCATCATGTTAGTTTTCATAATTTCTGATTTAAAATTTAGATTATTGGGTTAAAATGTATAGTTAACGCCCAGGTTCAGTATCGCACCACGGGTATAAGACCTCACGTCTACTTCGCGCTCAATACCTGTGGTACTGGGTTTTATCAACTGTGTTCTTCTTATCTCAGGATTTAACAGATTCAATCCCCTGAACTGAAAGCTCCAATGATCACCAAAGTCTTTTCTCAAAACGGCGTCAAGGGTGACAAAACCTTTTTCAATGATGTCATCATTATAGAACAAATCTCCTGCGGTTTGTATTTCAGGTGCACCAATGGCAAAGATCCTGTCAGAAGCGTAATTCGCCGTTAGCGACGCATTAAATGGATTCGCTCCCTTGGTATTGAAGATCAGACTTGAATTCAAGATCCAGTCAGAAGCTCCCTGAAGGCCATTAGTGGTTTTATTGTTATACTGGAAGGTTCTTATAAAGTTTCCGTTCTCGTCACGTATCTCTTTAAGATCCTGCTCATGCCACATACGGGTGGCGTTCAGGTTAAGTGCCAGGTCATATCCCTTATCTTCCTCTGCACTTTTTATCAGGTCCAGTCGGGTTTCAAGTTCCATCCCGTAAACCTCAGCCTCATCTCCTGAATTGAAATAAGAGAACACGCCTGCCGACCCACGATCCTGTACCTTGTTAATAGGGTCTTCGATCAGTTTGTAAAAGGTCGCAACAGAGATCAGCTGAGAAGCACTTGGAAAGAATTCCCATTTCAGATCATAGTTATAGTTCGTTGAAGCTTCCAGATCAGGGTTACCTCTGGTCACCTGCCCTGTCTGAGACACGTATTCAAAGGGAGCTATCTCCTTGAATTCGGGAAGGGTAATGGTACGGCTGGTCGCAAAACGAATCGCCTGGTTCTCATTGATATTGTATTTCAGGTTCAGGCTGGGGTACAGGTTACTGTAAGCCTTGTCAGCCTCACCGATTCTTCCGGGGATGTTACCCACATCGTAAAGCACATAGATGTCATCGTTCTGATACCTTACGCCCAGGTTGATATTCCACTTGTCAAGTGCAAGGTTCATATTGGCAAACCCGGCATATGACTGAAGCTCTCCTTCGTAACGATCGGGAGAAAGGAAGTTGTAGGTAAGCAAACCACTTTCAAAATTTTCCGGGGTAAAAATGCTGCTCAGATCATCTATAGAAGGAGGATTGATAGCATTTGTGGCTCTTTCTTCTACTCCGACAAACTGTGAAATGAAATTACGGCTCTTGTTTCTATAGCTTCCCCCGATAGTCACATCAAGAGTGGTATTCTCGGTATCTATAAAGGTCTGCTTGTCTTTTACAAAACCGTTATACTCATTATCGGTGATCTTTTGCAGGGATTTTCTCTGTTGAAAACCTCCGGTACGTCCCAGTTGCACGAAATCATCATCGAAGTTGACCTCATTTCTGATTCGGTTGGGCTCATCTGCATTAACATTGTTATATCCTAATCCCCAGTTAAGCTGGTTTTTATCGGTAAGGAAGTTCTGTCCCGATAGCTGGGTGATCCACAGGGTTGTCTGCTTGGTATTCTGGTCACGAATAAACTGCCCCAGACCTTCAACCGGTTCGGTTTCCTCGAATATCGCCCCCACTCCGTTACGACCTCCTTCAAAGATCTGATCGCTCAGCGTATTGATCAAAAGGGTATTAAACTTGATCTTGTTGCGATAGTCCATTTTATAGGTCACATCAAGCAAGCCTGATGTATTTACATTTCGTTGGAAGTTCTCTACATCGGTCAGGGTATCTTCGATGAAATTCGAACGGAACTGACGAAAAACTCCTTTTCGGTATTCATTCGAAATAGATTGCCTACCGGTTGCCAGTACGCTCAGCTTCTCTCCGATCTTCTTCCCGGCAGTGATCTGATAACGATAGTTCATAGGGAATTCCTGAGTCTGGGTATTCCAAGACTGCTGGGTGATGTTGGAAAATATATTTCCGCTTGGATTGTAATACCCGGCAGTTACATCGTTTTGGTTCGGCGAAACTTTAAAATTACTCCAAACCCCATTTTGAGCAACATTTGTATTGATGCCCGTAAGAGCTCCTGCAGAAAATTGCTCATCTCCCACAAGCTCCCTCGAAGAAATATCGATGGTACCAGATGCCTGATCTGCATAGTTTTCAACACCGTACGTCTTGCTTACTCCAATGTTTTGAATCAGACTGGTTGGGAATAACCCCAGGTCGATGTTCTTCCGCTCAATATCATCTGAGGGAATAGGTAACCCGTTAAGAGTGGTCGATAAATAACGATCTCCCAATCCTCTTACGAAAACGTCACCTGAGCCTTCACTGGTTGAAACTCCTGATATTTTGGTGGTTGCAGTGGCAGCATCAGACACTCCAATTGTTGTTAATTGTTGTGCTCCGATACTCTCTTTAATCTCTACCGCTTTTTTCTGATCAAGTAACAGAGCGGTTTCTGAATCTCTTCTTACCGTAGTGGTCACTACTACTTCGTCAAGGCTTACACTACCAGCACCTAAGGCTGTATTGATCTCTGTAACCTTTCCTGCTTCAACCACTACATTTGGTATTTCAAGGGTTTCGTACCCCACAAAACTTACTACTACGGTATAGGTACCCGGCTCCATATTTGGAATTTCATAAAGGCCGTCCATATCAGTGGTCGTTCCTTTAGTGGATCCTTGTATCTGCACGTTGGCAAACGGAAGCGGTTCGTTATTCATTTCCTTATCGGTAATAAGTCCCATAATTGATCCGGGGCTACCCTCCTGGGCAAAAATTGACGTTGAAACAAATGTCAACATCAGCAACAGTAATCTCTTCATGTCTACGTTTATAAATTCTGCCGCAAAATAACGGCCTAATCAGACGAAGCACGTTAGCTAAAAATTAAAGCTCTCTGGGGTACAGGTTACATTATTGTTATCATATTAAATCAATGTTAAGCCCTTTGGTGAATAAATTTTATCTTTACTTTTGACCATAAGAATCAATCACTTATTTCATGAAAAAGAAGGAAACCAAGATCCTTTTAGTAGACGATGAGCCGGATATCCTGGAGATCGTGAGCTATAATCTTTCTGCGGAAGGATACAATGTTTCAACTGCCGAAGGTGGCCATGAAGCAATCGCAAAAGCAAAAAAGGAAAAACCGCACCTTATAATCTTAGATGTGATGATGCCCGAAATGGACGGGATCGAAACCTGTGAGAAAATGCGTGCCATTCCTGAACTAAGCCAGACCATCATCACTTTCCTGACTGCCCGGGGAGAAGATTATTCTCAGGTGGCCGGTTTCGAGGCGGGTGCAGACGACTATATCACCAAACCGATCAAGCCCAAAGTGCTTACTTCAAAGGTAAAGGCCCTGCTGCGCCGACTGAAGGAAGAAGACCAGGCCGAAGACAACAAGACCAAAGTGGGTGACATCATCATCAACCGTGATGAATATAAGATCACCCAGAATGGTAAAGACATCGTTCTGCCGCGCAAGGAATTTGAACTGCTTTCACTGCTTGCATCGCGCCCGGGAAAGGTCTTTAAAAGAGAAGACATACTCGATAAGGTATGGGGGAATGAAGTGGTTGTAGGTGGCAGAACCATAGATGTACACATCAGGAAACTGCGCGAAAAGATAGGTGATCACCACTTCAAAACCGTGAAAGGTGTGGGCTACAAGTTTGTGCTTTAATTATTAAAACTGTAATTTGGTGAGATAACTGCATACCTCTGTGAAGTAAGATCGTATGCTTATTTTTCGCCTTCTTGAAATTCTTGAAAACCAAACTAAAAAAATCCTACCGCTTTGCCCTACGGTCTTCTCTGCTGATCACCCTTATCAGCAGCTTGCTGTTTGCAGTTTTCATTTATGCATTCGGTCAATTCAAGTTCCCTCTGGTTTTAGGATTCGCACTTATTTTATTTATCGTCTGCTTCTTTGTAATACAGATAAGGGTGGAGCGCTTTATTTACAAACGGGTCAAACAGATATATGATGATGTAACCCTTCTTGAATCGAGCAGTTTCCAGGATCAGCCGATCACCACCGACATGAAAACGCTTACCCAGGAGATCGAAAAATTCGCAGAGAACAAAAAAATGGAGATCGAATCTTTAAAGATCCGGGAGAACTACCGAAAGGAATTCCTGGGAAACGTTTCCCATGAGCTGAAAACTCCTTTATTTACCGTACAGGGCTATATTCTCACCCTTCTCGACGGGGCCATGAAAGACAAATCTGTACGCAAAAAATACCTGGCCCGCGCAAATAAAGGCGTGGAGAGGCTGATCTACATCGTACGCGACCTCGACATGATCAGCAAACTCGAATCAGGAGACCTGCACCTTGAAAGGGAAGAATTCGATATCGTAGAGTTGGTTCAGGGCGTATTCGATATGCTGGAAATGAAAGCCAATAAAAAGAACATCACCCTGACCTTCGATATCGAGTATCCTGAGCCGGTGCTGGTATATGCCGACAAGGAACGCATTCAGCAGGTGGTCACCAACCTGGTCGTGAATTCCATAAAATACGGTAAAGAATCAGGCACCACCGAGGTGAGTATCGAAGACCTGATTCGCAATAAGGTAATCGTAAGGGTGACCGATAACGGTGAGGGAATCGAGTCACAAAATATTCCCCGGCTGTTCGAACGCTTTTACCGGGTCGATAAAAGCGGAAGCCGTCGTGAGGGAGGTTCGGGTCTCGGACTTTCGATCGTTAAACATATCATTGAAGCTCATAAAGAAAAGATCTACGTCGAAAGCGTATACGGGGTAGGCTCAGAATTCTCATTCACCCTCGAAAAGGCTAAAAAGCCCGTTGAGATCAAAACAGGACCCCAGGTGCGTAAAACCTGAATAATCAACTGACCTTTCCAATTTATCCAGTGAAAAATCATCCTGCCTGCAAAAGGGAACCACTTTTTCCTGATCGAGCAGTGCTGCCAGGTATTCCTGTTCGTACTGTCCCGGGGTGGGTATAAAGAACGCTTTCTTCCCCAGCTTGGCAAGATCCATAATAGTGGTGTAACCCGAACGACTCAGGATCAGGGTACTTGAATTAAAGGCCTTTTCAAGCTGACCTGAGTTCATATAATTATATACCACCATATTGTTTTGCTTGTACATGCACTGCTGTTTCCCGATCTGTCCTCTTACGAACAGTACTTTCCCCTTGAATTCAGGAAGCCTATCCATCAGTATGTCTTCAAGCATACTTCGCTGGGGTTCCGGACCCGACAAGACGACCATGAGATCATAACAGGCAGGTACTTCCCGTTTTCTGAGCCGACTTAGCGGCCCGATATAGACAAGGTTAGCCGCCCCGTTCTTCATATGCCCCAACCGACCGCTCAGATTCGGCTCCTGCTCAAAATCGGGAACCCAACATTGATCGAAACGCCTGATGATTCGCTGATGCATTTTAGAACTGATCCATGTAGTGTTACCTGAAAGCACATTCAGCTGATGGGTGATAATGACCGAAGGCACCAGGGTCGAACAGACACCCAGACGGTTATCAGATATAATCCCCTTCAGATCCAGTTCTCCGACGAGTCTGGCGGTTAACGCTCTTTCCTTACGAACAGCTGCCATGATCTTATGAGAATCGAGCATCATTCTCCACTTGAAGTACCTGGCTTTTTCGGCATATCGAATATGATACGATGGCAGTTCATGGCTATCAAGGTGAGGGAATTCCAGTCGAAGAAGCTGCAAGGCTGCCCCATCTGATGCAAGTACCGGCTCGTATCCGGCCTTTTCGAGCTGTTTGATCACGGGGATGCAACGGGTGGCATGACCCAACCCCCAGTTAAGAGGAGCAACCAGTATGCGTTTCTTCATTTTCATAGGTCCAAAGAAACTTTATTTTCCGGTGCACCAGATTTCCTTAATTTTGTCAAAATTTTAAAAAATTGTTGTGGGCAGTAAAAACAAGCTGAAGCGATTTAAAGAGAATGAAGGTTTTTCGAATGTGATTCAGCCTGAAAGGGATACGGTTACCGAAGGTCGTTTTGAATTACGGGGGCAGTGGCGTGAGAAGGTTTTCAAAAACGACAACCCGCTTATATTGGAACTGGGCTGCGGAAAAGGAGAGTATACCGTCAACCTGGCCCGTAAAAATCCGCATCACAACTACATCGGGATCGATATCAAAGGCGCCCGGTTCTGGAGAGGAGCCAAAACAGCCCTTGATGAAAATATGGACAACGTACGTTTTCTGAGAACACAGATCGAACTCATCGACCTGTTATTCGGTGAGAACGAAGTAGATGAGATTTGGATCACCTTTCCCGACCCGCAGATCAAATACAAACGCACCAAACACCGCCTGACCAACCAGGTTTTTCTGGAAAGATACAAGGCCGTTCTGAAACCCGAAGGCCGAATTCACCTGAAGACCGACAGCGAATTTCTGCATGGGTATACCCTTGGACTCCTGCATGGTCTGGGCTATGAGATCGAATATGCGAATCACCATGTCTATCGCAATGAAGGAAGCCCTGAAGAAGTTACAGGAATTCAGACATTCTATGAAAAGCAGTATCTTGAGCAGGAGAAACCCATCACCTACGTGCGTTTTAAACTAAACTAATGACCCACATCATCATTTTGTTCTTTGCTACTTTCTCAGCCGCCATGGTAGGAGTTGTATTTCCGGGATTGGTAAATATTACCGCAGCAAAGACCAGTACAAACAAAGGAAAACAAAGCGGCATCATTTTTTCTGCCGGGGCTTCGCTTACCGTAGTGATACAGGCCTATATCGGGGTACTTATTTCAAAATACCTCTACAACAACCCCTATGTGATCGACATCTTGCTGAAGATTGCCATCCTGGTATTCAGCTTCTTTGCCGTTTATTTTTTGGTGCTCGCCAAAAAAGGAAAAAAGAAAAAGGTCAGGGGGGTTAAGGTAAAAAAGAAGAACCTCTTTTTTAAAGGCATGCTGATCAGCGCCCTGAATGTTTTGCCTATCGCTTACTTCTGTGGCCTCAATGCCGCCTGGAATGTGAGCGGATGGATCAAATTTGAAGTTACCGACGTAGTGACCTTTATCGTGGCAGCCGGGGTGGGCACCTTTGCCATGCTCTATATGTATGTGTTTTATTTTGATAAGCTGCAGGAAAAAACAGATCGTTTTGCACGCTATTCAGATTATATTCTGAGCGCACTTATGGGCGTACTGCTCATTATCACCCTGATACGATTATTCTATGCCGAAAGCTGAACAGGATAGCTTCTTTGAGAGGGTCTACGAGGTGGTTGCAAAAATTCCCTACGGAAGAGTTACCTCCTACGGGGCCATAGCCCGTTACCTTGGCGCGGCAAGAAGTGCCCGCATGGTGGGCTGGGCGATGAATGCCTCTCACAATCGCGAAGATGTTCCTGCCCACAGGGTAGTGAACCGGCAGGGAGTTCTTACCGGTAAGCATCACTTCCCGGGAACCAACCTCATGCAACAGCTGCTGGAAAACGAAGGTCATCGCATTGAAGACAATACCATTACAGATTTCAGGGAAACCTTCTGGGACCCGGCCGGGGAATTATGATAGCTCGCGCCCGGTATTACCAGCTATAGCCGCCTGTTATGATCTCATCGCGCTTTTCAATTCATAACTTTCGTAATATAGACCTGAAGTATTATCTTTGCTGTTTAGAATGATTATAAAAAAGGAATTAATAAAAATTGCTCCAGAAATAGCACACTATGAAGATAGATAAAGCAGAGGTCTTAAAAGCATTGGAACATATTTCAGCACCCGGTGAAGGAAAGAATATGATTGAAAGCGGTGCCGTAACAAATGTGATGACCTTTGGCGAAGAAGTTGTCGTCGATATCACCATAAACAACCCAAGCCTTCAGGCTAAAAAGAAAACCGAAGTGGAGATCATGAAGATCATACACGATAAGGTGCACCAGAAGGCGAAAGTAACCGTCAATGTAAAGGTTGACGCGCCTGCCGAAAAGCCAAAGATCAAAGGGAAAGCGATTCCCGGGATCAAGAACGTGGTGGCTGTTGCTTCGGGAAAAGGCGGGGTAGGAAAATCTACGGTTACTGCCAATATCGCGGTCACACTCTCGAAAATGGGCTTTAAGGTCGGATTGCTCGATGCTGACATCTACGGACCTTCGATTCCCATCATGTTTGATGTGGAGGGAGAAAAGCCCCTGGCCATTAACGTCGATGGGAAATCAAAAATGAAGCCGGTTGAAAGTTATGGGGTAAAGATCTTGTCTATCGGCTTTTTCACCCAACCCGACCAGGCCGTGATCTGGAGAGGACCAATGGCATCGAAGGCTCTTAACCAGATGATATTCGATGCTGCCTGGGGAGAACTGGACTTTTTATTGGTTGACCTTCCTCCGGGAACAGGTGATATTCATCTGAGTATCATGCAGGCCCTTCCTATTACAGGAGCGGTGGTGGTAAGTACCCCTCAGAATATCGCCCTGGCCGATGCTAAAAAGGGTGTCGCCATGTTCCAGCAGGAAAGCATCAGCGTACCCGTGCTGGGCATCGTTGAAAATATGGCCTATTTTACTCCGGCTGAATTACCCGATAATAAATATTATATCTTCGGAGAAAGCGGTGCACGGAATCTTTCAGAAGACCTGAAAGTACCTTTCCTGGGAGAGGTGCCGCTGGTTCAAAGCATTCGTGAGGCCGGAGATGTCGGCAGACCTGCTGCACTGCAGTCAGGCACTCCGCAATCTGAAGCCTTCGAAAAAATTACCCGTGACACGGTTGAACAGGTAGTGAAAAGAAACGAAACCCTGCCTCCGACAGAGGCTATTAAAATAACCACCATGGCCGGTTGCTCTGCCGTGAACAAGAAATAAACCCATGACATCTGAAGAAATCAAGACCAATGTAGAGAAGGCGCTCGAAGAAATCAGGCCTTTCCTGAAAAGCGACGGAGGAGACATTTCCCTCGTTTCCATCGACGATGACAAGCTGGTACGTGTAAGGCTCGAGGGCACCTGCGTAGGTTGCAGTGTCAATCAAATGACATTGAAAAGCGGAGTGGAAATGACCATCAAGAAATATGTTCCCCAGATAGAGGAGGTCATTAATGTAGAATAAAAGCAGACTGATCACCTTCCGTCACGTGTTCGGATAAGCCCGTGGTGAAAATCATCAAGCTGCTTAAGGAATAATGAAAATGATTAAAACAGATATACTCATAATCGGAGCCGGACCTACCGGCCTATTTGCGGTTTTTGAAGCCGGTTTATTAAAACTTAAATGTCACCTGATCGATGCACTTCCCCAGCCCGGAGGCCAGTGTGCGGAAATCTACCCTAAGAAGCCTATTTACGATATTCCCGGTTTTCCTGAAGTTCTTGCCGGGGACCTGGTAGATAATCTCATGGAACAGATCAAACCCTTCGATCCGGGATTCACCCTGGGTGAACGAGCTGAAACGATTGAAAAGCAGGAAGACGGCACCTTTATAGTCACCACCAATCGCGGAACACGCCACCAGGCACCTGTAGTAGCCATAGCCGGCGGACTCGGAAGCTTTGAGCCCCGAAAACCACAGCTCGAAGATCTTGAGAAATTTGAAGATAAAGGCGTTGAATATATCATCAGAGACCCCGAAATGTATCGCGACAAACGCGTGGTGATCGCCGGAGGAGGTGATTCTGCACTTGATTGGAGTATATTTTTGTCTGATGTAGCCGCAGACGTTACCCTGGTACACAGACGCAATGAGTTCAGGGGAGCTCTTGATTCGGTTGAAAAAGCAGAAGAACTCAAGCAAAAAGGAAAGATCAACCTCATCACCCCGGCAGAGATTACCGCACTGCACGGTGAAGAAAATCTGACAGCCGTAACTGTTTCAAAGAACGGCGAAGATCATATTCTGGAAACCGATCACTTTATCCCTTTGTTTGGTCTCTCTCCAAAATTAGGTCCTATAGCGAACTGGGGACTGGAAATTGAAAAGAATGCAATCAAGGTAGACAACACCCTGGACTATCAGACCAACGTTCCCGGCATCTATGCGATCGGCGATGTAAACACCTATCCCGGGAAACTGAAACTGATCCTCTGCGGGTTCCATGAAGCAACTCTTATGTGCCAGTCAGCCTATAAGCGTATATTCCCTGACAAGCGATATGTCATGAAGTATACTACCGTGAGCGGTATCGATGGTTTCGACGGAAGCCGGAAAGAAGCTGAAAAGGCGGTGATCAAAAGCATTGACTAATACCTTATAATCGATTCTTTATTTACCGGCTCTTGCCTATCTTTGCCTTCAAAATTTTCTGAATGTCAGACATACAGATCAAGATCAAAGACAGAGAGGGCGTCGTACACGAAGTCACTGCCCCGACAGATATGGCTATGAACCTCATGGAGGTATGCAAAGCATATGAATTACCGGTAGAAGGTACTTGCGGTGGTATGGCTATGTGTGCTTCCTGTCAGTGTTATATACTGAGCGATCACCCGCTACCTGAGATGAGCATGGATGAAGATCTTATGCTTTCAGAAGCCTTTCATGTTCAGGAGAACAGCCGCCTGGGCTGCCAGATACCGATTTCGGAAGAGCTTGACGGACTGGAAGTGGAGTTGGCTCCTGAATCCTGAGCAGTCTATACATGAGAAAAACGGTACTCCACATAAAAAAGATGGATTGCCCCTCGGAAGAGAATATGATCCGCCTCAAAATTGGGGACCATCCCGAGGTCCAGGACCTGGATTTTGATCTCGACAACCGTCGCCTGACCATATTTCACCACCGACAGCCTGATGAGTTACTACAGTTAATAGCGTCTCTTAAATTGGGAGAAGAACTGCTTAGTTCAGAAGAAACTGAAGAGCCATATACTTTCGAAGGTAAGGATCAGAAGAAATCATTGCAGATCGTCTTCTGGGTAAACCTGTCTTTTTTTCTGATCGAAATGACTACCGGACTGATCTCAAATTCCATGGGGCTGATAGCAGACAGTCTTGATATGCTGGCAGATGCCTCAGTGTATGGCATCAGTCTTTTGGGAGTGAACAGTACTCTTAAACGCAAACAATCGATAGCTACCATCGCCGGATACCTACAACTGGGCCTGGCACTTCTCGGTTTCGCTGAGGTTATCAGGAGATTTATAAGCCTTCGGGAAATTCCCAATCACCAGACCATGATCGTTATTGCTGCCCTGGCACTGGCAGCGAATGCCTTCTGCTTGTATGTCCTGCAAAAGGCAAAAGGAAAAGAAGAGGCTCATATGCAGGCCAGTCTGATCTTCACTTCAAACGATATTATTATCAATTCGGGAGTAATACTGGCGGGGATACTCGTAACCGCATTTCAATCAAACTTGCCGGATCTGATCATTGGTACGATCGTATTTTTAGTGGTTATCAGGGGAGCTTTCAGAATTCTCAGGCTCGGTCGCTAGGTCATCGGGGAGACTCAATGCTATGACCTGGTTTCCTTTAGATGTTCCGAGTTTTTCCCCTCCGCATACGACCACTACGAATTGTTTGCCATTTATCTCATAGGTGGCCGGGGTGGCAAAAGAAGGAGCCGGCAAACGGTATTTCCACAGCAACTCTCCTGTATGACGATCATACACCCGGAAGAAACCATCGCGGGTGGCAGCGATCATCAAAAGGCCGTTTTCACTGATGATCGGACCACCGTAATTCTCGGTTCCGGTAGGTTGTTCACCCTTGTAAGCAGTGGTTCGCTCTTCTTCACCAAAAGGTATTCTCCATATATACTCTCCAGAATTCAGGTCGATGGCACTCAGTGTCCCCCACGGTGGTGCTATGGCCGGCAATCCGCTCTGATCCAGAAATTTTCTATACCCCTTGTGCCGGTAGCGCTGTTCGACATTTACATTTAACTGCTCCCCGACAAACTCAGACTTATCCTGTCCTCCCAGGAAGTTATAGAGCAGGTCTATCTCCTTTTCATCTAACTGGGGGAAGCCCGGCATCATTCCTTTACCGGTTGAAAGCATTTGCGAAAATGACTCCTTGTTAAGTCTATTCCGGAGGCCCTCAAGGGAAGGATAACCACTCTCGGGCATCCCTTTCAAATTCGATAGATGGCAGGCAGCGCAATACCGGTCATAAAGAAGCTCTCCTGCAGAGGCAGCTCCCCTGGAATCATCCTGCAAGTCTTCCAACTGGTGAATCCATGGCATTTCGTTTGCATTTACATAAAGAATACCTTGATCGGGGTCGGCACCGGCACCTCCCCATTCGGCCCCGCCATCGTAGCCGGGAAGCAGTAAAACAGGGCTGCTGCTTCCGGGGGCATACCACCGCCGGTCGGAGTTTCTGAACAAAGCCAGCAAGCTGTCGCGATCGGGAGCATCCCTGCTGATGTCTTCTTCCTTCAGATCCTGAGCCTGCCTTGCAAAGGGATCAGGTTTCACAGGTCTGGGCTGGGTGGGCCACAACGCTTCCCCCTCCAGTTCAGATTCGGGAACAGGCACTTCCTCTATATTAAAAAGAGGTTCCCCGGTTTCCCGATCGAACAGAAACACATAACCCTGTTTTGTGATTTGAGCCACAGCATCGATCTTTTCTCCATCATGGTCTACACTTATCAGATTGGGAGGAGCAGGCAGGTCCCTGTCCCAGACATCGTGGTGTGTGAACTGATAATACCATAACAGCCTTCCATCAGAAGCGTTCAAGGCGAGCAGGCAGTTCGCATATCGGTTGTCACCTTTACGGTCACCTCCATAGAAGTCAGGAGCTATACTTCCGGTAGGAACATAGACTATTCCCCGCTGTTCATCTAAAGCCATACCGGCCCAGTTATTCGCTCCCCCGATCCCCTCATTCCTGTAAGCCTCCCTGTTTTCCCAGGCCTCATACCCTTGCTCTCCCGGGTGTGGGATAGTATGAAAGGTCCAGCGAACTTCTCCTGTTCTCACATCGAAAGCCCCTACATCTCCTGGCGCTGCTTCAGTTCCTTCCGCAACCCGTACAGAAATGATGATCATATCTTTAAAAACCGTACCGGGTGTGGTGGCACCTATATACTTTTTTGCGGCGATTTCAGGCAATCCGTCATGAAGATCGATACGCCCATCTTTGCCAAATGAAGTCACCGGATTCCCGGTATCTGCGTCTAAGGCCCAAAGATAAGGTCCGGTAGTTACCAATATGCGACGATCTCCCTTTTCACCTTCCCAGTATGCCACTCCTCTGCTGGTACTTTGTGTTTGTAATGTATCCCTGAAATGCCATTCCAGTTGACCGGTTCCGGCATTGAGGGCAAATATCATTCCCCGGGAATCACTACCATAAAGCAGGCCATTCCTGATCACAGGATTCATCTGCATTTGTCCGCTGTCAGGTGTAAAATACCGCCATGCAACCTCTAGATGGCTGACGTTTTCAGCGGTGATCTGTGAAAGCCGGGTATAATGATTTCTCTCAGGACCACCCAGGTAACTCTCCCAAGCATAATGATCAGGCGTCGCTTGTGAGGGTCGTCTTTCAGAGCAGGCAGTCAGGCTAAGAGCGGCTGCTAACGCAATCTTTTTTATCATATGGCAGATGTTTGGTAATCTTCAAGGCGGGTGGGACCTTCCAGAACTTCCCTCTTTATTTGGAGAAAGCCTTCTTCGGTTATATCGACATACCACTTGATCAGACTCAACTGTCCCTCTTCCAGTTCAATACCCGTTATACTCCTGGGGTGCACACAGCTGCCATCATTAAAAAGGGGCAACTCTCCCGGCTCCGGAAAACGTGGCCGGTGTGTATGCCCTGTGATGGTAAAAAGGTTTCCCTTTTCTGCTATCCACCTTTCGGTACGTTTTTCCTGCCGGATAGATTCGCGGTTATTTTTGGCAGGGCTGGTCGGATCAGATATGCCAACTACCTGAAGGGGTTTCCACAACACCCTAACCATAAACCTGCTCATTCTCCAGAACAGGTAATTCCACCAGTCTGCCTGATGCCCGTGAACCAGGAAGATCTCCTGACCGCTGTCACGATGCTTCAAAACGATCGATTCGGTATATTCCAGGCCCGGCATAAATGGTACCTCCCGCCTTTTCTCAGGGTCGAACCGGGTATTGTAATTCCTGCGTACCCGGTCGGGATCCCGGTATGCCATATCATGGTTGCCGTAAATGGGAAAATACCGGTTGTCACGATGAAATTCCCTGATCAGCATGAATACATTCTTATGTGATTCGAATATGGGCTCGAATGAAAGATTCTCCCAAAGTTCATCTCCGTCTCCAAGCTCACAATAGGTGAATCCCTTTTTATAATAGACCTGAAGGGCGTGATAATAAATATTCCGGTTGTTCGCAAATTCGTCGGCAAAGCTATTGTCGCCGCGGTGACAATCACTTAAGAAAATAAATCGGGAGCGATCATCGAACTCGAGAACTTTGGCCCTCCGATAGGCCAGATCATAACGGCTTTTAACAGACATGATTTAAAAATACCAAATAAACCCCAAAGAGGGGAAACCGGGAAGTCTGAATTTTCAATCTCTTTCCCGGTTCATTATCTTTGCAATTCCCTGAAGGTCAAATGTTATTTATTGCCAACTTTTACGACAGAAGGGTAGTAAGCACATTTTTATGGATAAACATACTTCTTCTCCTTTTACTATGTATATCAGCTTTAATAAGCTGATGGAATCATATGAAATGCTCGCTAAAAGCGATGATACTGATATCGCCGCCAGGGCAAAAGAAGTGCTTGAGATTCAAAAGGAGTACCCTGAACTTCGGGAAGGGTTTACCGAATTTGAATCGGTTCATAAGTACCAGGAGGTCATCGACCGCCTGTTACAGGATTCCTTTTCCCCGATATTGACTTATAACGAGATCAAGACCGCAGGGGTACCGTTTGAAGGTTTTATCTTTAAATCTTCTAAACGCTTTGACAATATCGTTAGTGAAGCAGGTGATGACTTCAGTCCGAAATTCAGGGAGATCCCTGACAATGACATGTACATTATGGCCTGCAGTGTTATTCTGAGTTTTTACTACGGGCGAAATGTGCAGTTCAGAAGACCCTTATACTACGACATACCCGATTCACAGGGAATCATGAAGCATTACAGGGTAACCTATAACGCAGACTTCATGGAGATCTACCCGACGGAAAATGCGGTTGACCTCGATGAAGGCGACATAGACGAATTGCTGAATGGTTTTGATAATATAGAGCTGTGGAAAGAGAAGTTTCCTCCGGGAAGCTGGGTTGCCAAAGGCTTTGTTATTTCAAACATCTTTGATGTGACCATCGACAATTCTATTTCTGAATTAAAAACGGGCTTGCTGAACACCAGTGCCAAAAGCAGTCTTAACCTTTCCTGGTTCACTAATGTCTTTAAGTCGATATATGGTATTCCGGATCTGAAGATCGGGTTTTCTGCCTATGAAGAGAATACCAAAAGCTTTGAACGCATCAACGAGAACGTTCCCAGTTACCTGCTGGAAGGGGAAAGCCTCGAGCGTTGTGAACATTTGTTCTGCGGAGGGGCCAAGAATGCCCTGTTAAACAATCACAGTTATTTTGCCATATCTGACATCGACCGCTATGTCACAGATTCCGGAGACCGCAAAGCCTATGACCGGTATAAGAAGCAGGGGTACAAAAGTATCATCCTGGCTCCCGTAGCCCGTGACGGGGAGTTGCTGGGCGTATTGGAATTGCTGTCACCCAGGAGAAAAGAACTCAACAGCGTGAATGCCAATAAGCTGAATGACGTCATGCCTTTTATTGTGACTGCCGTAGCCAGGAACCGCAATGAAGAGGCCAACCGCATTGAGGCAGTGATACAGAACGAGTGCACCTCCATACATGACAGTGTGAAATGGAAATTTGTTGAAGAAGCCAGACACTTCCTCAGAGAAAAGGAAAAAGGAAATATGGTTTCATTCAGAGAGATCAGCTTTAAAGATGTTCACCCGCTTTACGGTCAGATCGACATCAGGAATTCCTCAGAGGAAAGAAACTCAGCAACCCGGCGGGACCTTCTGGAACAACTATCGCTGGTCGAGGAGATCATGGATCTTGCCATTAAACACGGCAGACTTCCTATTTATGAAGAATACAACTTCCGTATCATGTCACTGATCGACAATGTCAGGAACGACTACCTGACAAATACGGAACAGGATATCATCAATTTTCTTTTCGAGGAAATCCATCCGGTTCTCCCACAACTGAGAACGATTAGTGCAGATCTGAATAAGAAGGTTCTTCAATATGAAGAGCGAATCGATTCGAAAAGCGGAATGATCAACACCTACCGGAATAAATACGATAATACTGTCAACCTGATCAACCGCCGTATGGCAAGGCTTCTGGATCAGAAACACGAAGAAGCCTACGCGATGTTCCCTCATTACTTCGAGCGGTACAAGACCGATGGGGTGGAGCATACCATGTATATCGGAGCTTCCATTTCAAAAGACCGGGAATACAGCGAGGTGTATCTTCAGAACCTGAGATTATGGCAATTAGAAACCATGTGCCATATGGAAAATGTGTACTATAATCTCAAACCCGAACTGGAAATTCCGCTTGATGTCACCTCTATGATTCTCGTGCATTCCAACCCGCTTGCCATTAAGTTCAGAATGGATGAAAAGCATTTCGATGTAGACGGGTCATATAATGCCCGCTATGAGATACTTAAAAAACGTATCGACAAATCCCTGATTCTGGGAACCGACGAGCGCATCACCAAACCCGGGCATATCACCATTGTATATGGCGGAAAAAATGAAGAACGGGAATATTTAAGATACGTAAGACTTCTGCAATCAAAGGGAATACTTGCTGCCAACCATGAGATCCATGAGATCGACAACACCCAGGGTGTCAGCGGACTTAAAGCCTTAAGGGTGGGTATACTCTATCGTCATGAAGAACATAAGAGCAAGCTCACTTATGAAGACCTGATGCAGGAACTTGCTAAATCAGAAGAAAGGCCGCCAGAAAAGTAAGCACCGAAAGTATGATCCCGATCATAAACACAGTATAGGTAATACGCAAAAGCCGGTACTTGCGCGCCAGCACCACCCCCAGATAATAGAGATCTTTCGTCAACGAATCATAGATATATTCCTGGTCTACGATCATCTCCCTGAGTGCCGATTCATATTTCATGTAAGGCATCTTGTGAAAGTTGCCGAAAAACAACAGGTTGACTTTGCGGTCTTTTACATCTTCATCAGAAAACTCACCACTGCTTACATTAGGCCTGGTGGAAAGTATGGCAAATATGATAGAAACCACACTGAAAAGCACCAGGATGAGACTGGGCAATAACAGGTGACTGTTCGAAGGATTATCCAGTTTTGGTATCAGATTTGCCAGTGCCAGGGAAATAATTATGGCATTAACCGACAAAAGAATGTTTGCCTTGGTGTCTGCAATATCACTCAGCTTCAGATGGTTCCTCAGGGTCACCCTGTACAGGGTCTGTATCCCTCTGTCAGGATTCTTGCCTTTAAGATGCACTTTTAATTCTTCCTTATGCTGCCTCCTTTTGGCTTTTCGTTGCTGCTTGGCCAGCTCTTCAATATTCTCTTCCTTGCCTTTGTTCCAGTTCTTCTTTGCAAAGTCTGTGTAGAATTTATGACGGTTGACCAGCAACTGTATGTTCTCCTTTCGCCATTCTTCAAGTGAATATTCAGCTACCCCGGTGAGTTTAAGCTCCTGCCTTAGAATCTCTGAGGTGTTGATATAGCTGGGTTTAGACAGATGAGATGAATCTGCATCTTTCAGTATCTTTTGTAATTCGTTCTCAGGTTCGGCTTCCATTTTTGTAGACAGAATGACCTCGCAGACCTGGGCGATCCGGTTCACATCAACCTCCCGTTCCTTTAACCAGTCACTGGCTATTTCACAACTGTTTTCTTCGTGGTTCTCGCTTCCGTGAATATATCCGGTATCATGAAACCAGGCGGCCAGCAGCAGGTTTTCCTGCTCTTTTGGGGAAAGTTCGTGGTTATCAATCAGGACTTTCGTATTTTTAACTACCCGCTCGGTATGACGTAGATTGTGATAGAGGTACTTCTTATCGAGCTTTGTAGATAACAGCTCACTGACATATGCTGCGGCTTCTTCTACAAGTTTATCGTTCATGATCTTTTGCTTTGCTTTCATATAGTACTATAATATTACGAAATATAAAATTGCCAACTAAATAATGCGGCTTACTCAATTTTCTCCCTTTCTTATTTTTTTTCTCCTCACCGCCTGTGCGTCTTACGAGGTTCAATACCGCGAAGAAGCCTACGAGTTATATCCAGAAGACCGAACCCTTCACAAACGGTTCTATCTCCTTGGAGATGCCGGGAATTCTCCCGCCGGAGAACCCAGCCGGGCCATAAAGGCATGGAGCGATGCCATGGCTGAAGGAAAAGCAGATGATTTTGCATTATACCTGGGCGATAATATTTATCCCAACGGCCTCCCAAAAAAAGAAGACCCCGATTATGAACTTGCGGCTCACAGGCTGCAGGTGCAGGTGGAAGCTGCAGCACGTTTTCCCGGCCGCAGTGTTTTTATTCCCGGGAATCACGACTGGTACAGCGGCGGTATTAAAGGCTTACAAAGACAGGAAGATTTTATAGAAGACAGGCTCGACTTAAAACACGGCTTCCTCCCCAGTGATGCATGTGGCCTGGACGAAGTTGATATCGATGATCAGACGCACATCATCATCATTGATTCTCAGTTGTTTCTCGAAGATTGGGATGACCACCCGACCATCAATGATGACTGTGAGATAAAGACGCGCCGTCAATTCTTTATAGAATTGGAAACCATGCTCAAGAAAGCAGAAGGCAAGACCGTGCTCATAGCCATTCATCACCCGCTATATTCTTACGGGCCTCATGGAGGTTACTACGCTGCAGAGAAGCACCTGTTTCCCTTTCAGAAAAAGATACCCCTTCCCGGACTTGGTTCCCTGATCACGATCACACGCAAGTCAGGAGGTATCTCGATTCAGGATATTCAAAACGAGAAATACAGGGAATTCACCACCCGTATAAAATCCATTGTGAAAGAAGCACCCGCAAGGGTCATATTTGTATCAGGTCACGAGCACTCCCTTCAATACACGGAGTCTGAGAATTTCAGGCAGGTGGTTTCAGGCTCAGGATCTAAGATTTCAGCCACCAAACTAACCGGAGATGCGGTTTTCACCTACGGAAACCAGGGGTATGCCGTACTGGATGTATTTACCGATGGCTCTTCATGGATTCGTTATTACGATGCCGAAAAACCGGGTGAACCGGTATTTCAGACAGAGGTATTCCCGCCGAGAATCGCATATCGCGAACCTGTATTTCCGGCAGAGTATCCCCGGGAGATCGAATCTTCGGTATATGAGCCAGGAGAGATCGATGTCTCAAATCTCTACGCAGGGGTTTGGGGGGATCACTACCGCGAACTGTACGGAAGAAAGATAAAAGCAAAAGTTGCCCTGCTTGACACCCTTTATGGCGGCCTTACACCGATTCGTATGGGAGGAGGTCATCAGACCAAGACATTAAGACTGGTCGACAGCGAGGGACGTGAGTTCAATATGAGAGGACTCAAAAAGAGTGGCGCCCAGTTCCTGCAGACAGTCGTATTGAAAGACAAAGTGTTGGAACAGGAAGACCTTACCGGGACACTTCCTGAAGAATTTCTGCAGGACTTCTATACCACAGCCCACCCCTATGCGGCTTACCCCATAACAGTACTCGCAAAGGCAGCCGGGGTTTTTCACACCCACCCACAACTCTACTACATTCCGAAACAACCGGCCCTGGGCAAATACAATGAACTCTATGGAGATGAACTCTATATGATCGAGGAGCGTCCGGCCGATGAGCACAACAACAACCCGGGGTTCGGTTATGCCAATGACATCGACAGTACCGATGATCTCTTCGCCGATCTGAGGGAAGATGAAGAAAACCGCCTGGATGAGAATGCCTATGTAAGGGCCAGGCTCTTCGATATGCTCATCGGAGACTGGGACAGGCACACCGATCAGTGGCGATGGGCTAAATTTGAAGAAGGCGAGCTCGATATATACAGACCGGTGCCCCGCGACAGAGACCAGGCTTTTTCTGACTTTGACGGAGCTTTCCTCAGCTCCATACGTACGCTTGTCGCTCCGGCCCGAATGATGCAGCGCTATGAACCCGAACTGAAAAACCTTGAATGGTTCAACACAGAACCCCTGCCCATGGACCGTGTTCTGATACAGAACGCAAGACTCGAAGACTTTATCAGGGAAGCAAAACACTTACAGAACACCCTTACAGAAGAAGTCATCGATTCGGCCTTCAGGGAAATGCCACTGGAGGTTCAGGATGAAAGCATGGAAGAGATCAAAAAGACCCTGATCGGCCGAAAAGCATTGCTTCAGGAGATCGCAGAAAACTATTATGACATTCTCAACCAAACGGTGGTGCTTCGCGGTACAGACAAAGATGATTATATCGATGTGAAAAGACTCGAAGACGGGTTCACCCGCGTAGAGATCTACCGGAATAAAGACGGGGAACGTGCAGACCTTTTACTGGATAAGACCTTCGACCCTGAGCAGACCGAGGAGATATGGATCTACGGCCTGGATGATACCGATACCTTTACCGTTACAGGCGATTACAAATCAAAAATCCTCGTAAGGCTTATCGGCGGACAAAACAACGACAGCTATGATATTGAAAATGGTCACAGACTTAGGTTCTACGACCATAAATCTAAAAAGAATACGATAATCAGAAACGATGGCGGAACCAAGCGCTTTACCGATATCTATGAAAACAACCTGTTCACCTTCAGCAAGAACAAATATTCGACCAATATGTTGCTTCCGGGAATCGGGTTTAATCCTGATGCGGGGGTCATCGCAGGCGTTAATTACAATATCACCAGTTATGGATTCGAGCGGAATCCCTTCACCAGCAGTCATGATATCGGTCTCAAATATCACTTTGCGACCGAAGGAGTCGAAGTTCAATACCAGGGGGAGTTTGCGGGTTGGTTCAAGTCTTCGAATCTTTGGGTAGGCGCCCGCTATAACAGTCCGACCTTCGCGCATAACTTCTTTGGTTTAGGAACGGAATCTGAAAACCCCGACGAAGAACTGGGACTTGACTACAACCGGGTCAACCTCAGCAATATGAGCCTGGAAACAGGAATTGTGAGACGCTCCGACTACGGGAACGACATGAGAGCCTTGCTTCGTTTCGAAGGCGTAAAGGTCGATGAGACTGAAGGTCGGTTCATCACTACCTTCAGTGACGATCCCGAATTCTATGACTGGAAATATTTCATGAGCCTCGAATTCGGATTTCTGTATGAAAGTTATGATCGTGACATCAATCCATCCAGGGGTATGCGCTTCGATATAGAGACCGGCTATACCCGGAACCTGAAGAACGGGAGCAAAGATTTTGCCTACCTCAAACCGGAATTGCTGTATTATTCACGCCTCACCTCCGATAAAAAGCTGGTACTGAAGACCGGGGTTGCCAGTCATTTGAATTTCGGGAACGGATTTGAGTTTTACCAGGGAGCCTTCCTGGGAGGAAACAACGGACTCAGGGGATACAGAATAAACAGGTTTACAGGGAAACACAGCCTGGTTTTCAACGGAGACCTCAGGTACAACTTCAGGGAATACAGAACACGACTTTTACCGATGCAGCCGGGTATTTATCTGGGCTATGACTACGGAAGGGTCTGGGCGTCAGGAGATCCTGAAAACAGTTGGCATGATTCAATCGGTGGCGGTATTTATGTAGCAGCCAGCAACCTGATCTATCTGGATGTATCTTTCTTTAACTCAGACGAAGGCAACCGTTTCGCCTTTGGTTTCGGGATCAGTTTTTAACGGGTAGCCTGGTAGGCAGCCCATCGATACTGCTTTGATTCTTCCGCTCCTGGTAGTCTGCGATTCCATCTTCACCCAGTTCTTCGGCCCAGGTTCTGAGTTCATCACGGTGCTGCCTGAAATCCATAAGAGGCACCCCCATGCCACAGGAGGTCTGAACGAGTTCCACTGCAACATCGAAAAGCTGACGGGTCCCGGCGATCTCCGGGAATAGCCCTATGTACTTATCAAATTCGGCATCACCGGGATGATAGGCAACAGCCCTTCCATAAAGGCGAAGTATCATAGGCACCCCTTCGAAAGCGCAGAACATAATAGTGATACGGTCGTTCTGAAGAAGGTGTGCGGCAGTTTCGTTACCGCTGCCGGTAAGGTTCAACCACATGACCCGGTTCGAATCAAGCACCCTGAAAGTATCCATTCCTTTGGGTGACAGGTTGATCCTGCCTTCACTTGCAGCCGTGGCCGTAAAGAAAATCTTCTGGCGTTCGATAAAATCCTGAAGCCTCTGGTTTATACGGTCGTATTTCTTACCCATACTGTAGAACTATGTTTCAAAGATATTCTTTTGATCACAATCCGGCCTTTTGCTGGCGATAAAATGCGTCGGCCTGCAACTGCATTACTTCCCTGGCCTTTTGTCGTTTGTAAGCATATAACTCTTCCTCTTCGGCCAACTCGGTATAGACCCGGTCATAAATGGCCGCATCGGCTTCTTTTTGGCGTTGCATCTGGTGTGCCTTCTGGGCGGTCCATGTCGCCACGGTCTTTTCACTGTCAGCCAACCTCAGGTCATACTCACCTACCGGAGCCAATAACTTCGATATTATCGGTGCGGTTTCTATAGCGAGAAACAACAGGAATATAAAAAAGGAAGGAAGCCAAGGCAGTTTGTCAAGCGCATTGATCCGGGCCATCAGTCCGTCGAAGCCATCGATAACAGGCTGCGTTCGGGAAACATTCTCCCGAAAGGAAGACCGCAACTCCATGATCTGTTGTTCCCTGGCCGTGATCTGCGCGTTGTTCTCATTCCTCAGCAATTGCAGTTCTGCCAGTGCCTGGTCATGTTTTTCACGTTTTTCTTTGTACACAGGGCCCTTCCCAAGCAAACCAGTACCCGCACGGCCTTCAGCCTCTGAAATATAGGTATCGTAAAGCGCGTTTACTTCGCTTTCCTTGGTACGTATCTCTTCCTTAAGAGCGTTGGCCTCAGTCTCCAGGCGATCGATCTCAGGCTGCACCTGTAAGGCCAGCTGATCCTGGTTATCAAGTGTCATTTGATTCTTTTCCTCCAGTAGCACCCGATCTATCTCCTTTTCAAATATTTTCAGCTCCAGGGGTTTGGCGATCACTATAGCAATGATCACAGCCAGCAGGATTCGGGGAACAGCCTGTAGAAACTGACTCCCTGCACTACCCTGCTTTTTTATGGTAGAGACGATAAAACGGTCGAGATTAAAGATCAGTAAACCCCACACAAGACCAAAGGCAACAGCCATAAAAACAGAATCGAACACGGTATAGAGCGCATAGGCAGCGGCAATAAAGGCCATAAGGGCTGTGAAGAATACAGTACCTCCGATTCCGGCCTGTTTGATCTGTTCAGAACCCGAGCATTCCTTCAGCAATTTGGGATCGGCGCCTGAACACATCCAGAAGAAAGATTGTAACATAACTGCGTTTTATTGATGAATCAATCTATATAACGCAAAATGTTACCGGATGTTACATTATTTCGGGCACTATTTAGCTGTAAAAGACCTTCATAATAAAAAAAACGCCGGAGCATGTAAAGCTCCGGCGCGAAAGAAATTTAGATTAAGATTTCTTCTGTTCTGTAAAATAATGATAGAACCATGGGATGGTTTCGATTCCCTTATAGAAGTTCCAAAGGCCGAAATGTTCATTCGGGGAATGGATGGCATCGCTGTCAAGACCGAATCCCATAAGTACCGTTTTGCTCTTCAGTTCCTTTTCAAAAAGCGATACGATAGGTATGCTTCCACCGCTGCGCTGGGGAATAGGCGTCTTCCCGAAAGTTTCCTCATAAGCCTTGCTGGCGGCCTGGTAACCATCACTGTCGATTGGCGTGACATAGGGGTACCCTCCGTGATGCGGCTTCACCTTTACGGTCACTCCTTCAGGAGCGAGCGATTCGAAATGCGCCTGGAACAGATCGGCTATTTCCTGCCATTCCTGGTGAGGTACTAATCGCATGGAGATCTTGGCGTAGGCTTTACCCGGTATCACTGTTTTGGCACCTTCCCCGGTATAACCGCCCCAGATACCGTTTACATCGAGAGTTGGTCGTATGGAGTTTCTCTCATTGGTGGTATATCCCTTTTCCCCGTAAACATCCTTAATGCCCAGGGCATTGCGATAACTGTCGAGTGAAAAGGGAGCTTTGGCCATCTCTTCCCGCTCTTCCCGGCTAAGTTCAACGACCTTGTCGTAAAAACCGGGTATAGTGATGTGATTGTTCTCATCGTGCAGGGAGGCGATCATCTTTGAGAGGATGTTGATGGGGTTTGCCACCGCCCCTCCATACAGACCGCTGTGCAGATCCCGGTTCGGACCGGTCACCTCAACCTCTACGTAGGTAAGACCCCTGAGTCCTGTGGTGATGGAAGGAACATCTTTAGCGATCATTCCCGTATCTGAGATCAGGATCACATCATTGGCCAGTTTCTCCTTGTTGTTCTTTACAAACCATTCAAGACTTTCAGACCCCACTTCTTCTTCCCCCTCTATCATGAATTTCACATTACAGGGAAGCTGCCCGGTTTCCGTCATAAACTCCATAGCCTTCACATGCATATACATCTGTCCCTTGTCATCGCAGGCGCCCCTTGCGAATATTGCACCCTCGGGATGAATATCGGTGGTTTTCACCACCGGTTCAAAAGGCGGAGAGTTCCATAGATCTACCGGGTCAGGTGGTTGTACATCGTAATGCCCGTAAACCAGCACCGTGGGAAGGGAAGTATCGATGATTTTCTCGGCAAAAACAATGGGATAGCCCGGAGTTTCACATACCTCAGCATGATCACAACCCGCATCCAGCAGGGCATCTTTTACCTTTTCTGCTGTATTCAGTACATCCTGAGAAAAGGCCGGGTCGGCACTCACCGATGGAAGTTTTAACAATTGTATAAGTTCGTCCAGAAATCGTTCCTTATGCGTATCGACATACGCTTTTATGTTTTCCATGAAATTTTATTTCTTACCTCAAAAATACAAAAAGAACTTTTTTGGCGAATACCGTTTCAATATTCGAAAATTGATTTATATTTGCACCCACAATTCGCGGGTGTGGTGGAATTGGTAGACACGCTAGACTTAGGATCTAGTGCCGCAAGGTGTGAAGGTTCGAGTCCTTTCACCCGCACAGAAAGCTCTTCAGAAATGAGGAGCTTTTTTTATTGGGTTTTTAGGTGTTAATACTTTTTTCCATACACCGTTTCAGGTACTCCAAGATCGCCCCCCCTTTCGTCAACGTCTTTGACGTTACCACCTTCCCCCAACAGGGGAAGGAGCCGTCATATCTACATATCCTCTAAAATTAATCAGTTGCTGCTTAGCTCCTTGGGTTATTCACCTTTTGACCTCCTGACTACCTGACCCCCTCACTATCTCACTAAACCGTCATTCAGAGCCCCGAAAGCTCGGGGCGAAGAATCTGTCAATTAGGGTTTGGAGGTATGAGGGTATGGAGGTATGGGGTTATGAGGGTATGGAGGTACATGGGTACGTGGGTATCTGCTCCAAATTCCAATATCTCTTTAAAAGATTGCTTCGTCCCATAAGGGACTCGCAAAGACTATCCTAATGACTACCTGACTATATGACCATCTGACCGTCTGACCATCTCACTATCTCACTAAACCGTCATTCAGAGCCTCGACAGCTCGGGGCGAAGAATCTGCCAGTTAGGGTATGGGGGTATGACGGTATGGAGGTATGAGGGTATGGAGGTACGTGGGTACGTGGATATCTCTAATTGAATTTCCAAGTAGTCTTTGAAAGATTGCTTCACCCCAATTCATGGGGTTCGCAAGGACGATCCTACTGACTACCTGACTATTTGACCATCTCACCATCTCACCACCTCACCACCTCACCACCTCACCTCTCAAATTACCCGCCGGAAATCCGTAACTTAAAGGTTCCTAATCCTAAAAGCGAAATAACATGAAAATCAATAATTTATTTATGCTGGTGATTCTGGCATTCTCTGCTGTACTGACTGGGTGTAAAACTGAAAAATCAGATTACGACAAAATGGTTGAATTCGCAGAAAACTATACTGCTGCCTGGAACAGCAAGCAGCCGGAAAAGATGGCTTCATTTTACGCCGAAGATGGCGAGCTGACCGTAAACAACGGTACCCCAGCCGTCGGAAGGGAGGAATTAGCAGAAACGGCGGGATCCTACATGTCAGCATTTCCGGATATGAAATTAACCATGGATAGTTTGACGGTTCATAATAACGCCTATAGATATTACTGGACCTTTAGAGGAACCAACAACGGACCCAACGGAACGGGAAATAAAGTCGATTTCAGCGGGTTTGAGGAATGGACCATAAACAACAACGGACTTATTCAGAAATCAATCGGAATCTATGACGCTGAAGATTACGAAAGACAATTGAACGGGAACTAAAACCGGAATCAATAGCAGCTGCACGCGGAGGATATCAGGCAACGTAAATAAAAAATTATGATAGAACATATAGACAGTAAAAAAGACAATCTCATCGCATTAAAGATCTCCGGAAAACTGAGTAAGGAAGATCTCGAATCGGTGCACAAGCGCATTCATCAGATTACAGAGAAAGGCCGGAAAGTGGATTTCTATTTCGAGTTTGAAAATTTTAAAGGCTATACTCTTGAAGGGTTCATCGCAGATATCAAAATCGACACTTCGCATTTAAGCGATTATGGAAGAATGGCTTTTGTCGGAGATAAAAAATGGCAGGAATGGGCAGCCCGGATAACCGATTTTTTTACCGATTCGGAAGTGAGATTCTTCGAAAAAGATAAAAAGGACACAGCCAGGATCTGGATACAGTTTTGAAAAAAGCTCTTGCCTAGTCCTCATTCAGAGCGGAACGAAAAATCTGCCAATTAGGGTATGGAGGTATGGGGGTATGGGGGTATGGGGGTATGGAGGTACGTGGGTACTTGGGTACATGGGTACAAAGGTACATGGGTATTTCTGATTAGATTTCGACAACCCTGTGAAAGATTGCTTCACCCCAATTCATGGGGTTCGCAAGGACGATCCTACTGACTACCTGACCGTTTGACCATCTGACTATCTCACCACCTCACTATCTCACAAAATCGTCATTCAGAGCGCAGCGAAGAATCTGCCAATTAGGGTATGGAGGTATGAGGGTATGGAGGTATGGAGGTACGTGGGTACATGGGTACATGGGTACATGGGTACAAAGGTACATGGGTATTTCTGATTAGATTTCGACAACCCTGTGAAAGATTGCTTTACCCCAATTCATGGGGTTCGCAAGGACGATCCTACTGACTACCTGACCGTTTGACCGCTTGACCACTTGACCACTTGACCACTTGACCACCTCACTACCTCACTATTTCACCTGTCGTCATTTATCATTTACAATTCATCATTCGTCCTATCGCTTCTTCGCTTCTTTGCCCCTTCGCTACTTCGCTGTACACAAAATCAATTTCCCTCTGTAACGGAAATTCGATATGATCGTCTATCCTTCAAACTAAAATCAAAATAGTGAACAAACTAATCATCACCCTGGCCATACTTCTGATCGGTAACAATCTCCGGGCAGAGGAAAAACAAATCACCACCTCAGATGGGGTAAATCTATATGTAAAAGTTGAAGGAAACGGTGACCCCGTGCTCTATTTGCATGGCGGACCGGGATCGGGCAGCTATTGGTTCGAGAAATTCTACGGAGAGACCATGGAAGAAAACTTTACCGTTATCTATCTTGATCAGCGTGGGGTCGGACGATCATCCAGCCCTGAAAATCAGGATTACAGCCTGGAGCGAATGACAAAGGACTTTGAAGAAATCAGAACCGCCCTTGGTTATGACAATTGGTATACCCTAGGTCACTCTTTCGGAGGAATCCTTCAAATGGCCTACGCCAAGGCCTATCCCGGGTCGAACAAAGGGATGTTGATGATCAACACTACCCTGCATCTCAATAAGAGCTTTTGCGAGAGCTGGGCTCCAAAGGCTTCTGAATTTTTAGAAGAGACCTACCCGGGTTGCGAACAAGACAGCCTTTCCCTGATGGAACGTATGAGATATCTGGGAAATAAACTGAGAGAAAAAGATATTTTCTGGAGAATGGCCTATTCCCAAAAGGAAAGTGAAGCTATTATGAATGCAACCTACCAGCAAATAGAAAACTGGAACTATGATTTTGGAAACGCAGCACTTTCCATTGATGACTACTGGTACAACTATCTGCCGGACACCCAAAAGATAACCATCCCTGTTTTATTTTTCTATGGGAAGCAAGACTATATGGTAGGCCCGGAACATTACAGGGAGGTGCGCTTCCCTAAGATGCTGTTATGGGAGAACCAAGGCGGTCATATTCCTTTTCAGGAGCAAAAGGAAGACCTGACCAAAGCGATTCTTTCATTCAGGGAAAAATACAACTCCCTTTCTAAATCTTAAGGCAAGTCAAAATAATGATTTAAAGAGCTCCTCAGAAATGAGGGGCTTTTTTATTAGGTGGATGGTATGCAGGTACGTGGGTGCGGAGGCACATGGGTATGTGGGTACGTGGGTGCGGAGGCACATGGGTATGTGGGTACGTGGGTACGTGGGTACAAAGGCACATGGGTATCTGGTCCAATTTCGAATATCTCTTTAAAAGATTGCTTCATCCCATTAGGGACTCGCAAAGACGTACTTTCTGACCACTTGACCACTTGACCACCACACTAAAACCGTCATTCAGAGCCCCGACAGCTCGGGGCGAAGAATCTGCCAGTTAGGTATGGGGGTATGAAGGTATGGGGGTATGAAGGTATGGGGGTATGAAGGTATGGGGGTATGAAGGTATGGTGGTACGTGGATACTTGAGTATCTGGTCCAATTTCGAATATCTCTTTAAAAGATTGCTTCATCCCATTAGGGACTCGCAAAGACGTACTTTCTGACCGCTTGACCACTTGACCATCTCACCACTTCACCATCTCACCATCTCACCATCTCACCATCTGACCGCATACCCATTAAAATAACTTATGCTATACATTCTAAATATAAATAAAACAATATGTGTTCTTTTTAAGAACTTTGCTGGTGAAAAATCATTTCTCATGGAAACTTTGTATATCTATTTATTCGCTTCACTAGCTATTATCGTCGCCGTCGGTCTGATCCATTTTATGGGTAATAACACCAGAGTAGAAAAAATACCACAACCCCAAAAGAAAAAGGCTGCCTGATCTGCTGATTCAATGGTAGTTTATCAATTTTACCCTATACAGGGAAGTTGATACCCTTCATCTTAAAACCTTTATACCATAGCAGAATCTTTCATAACTTTATTAGAAAGCCCGTTAGTACATTCTGCTGTGTATAATAGAGCAATTATTCTTTTACTGTGTCTGCTGACCGCGGAAATAAATGCCCAGTCGGCAAATGACAGCATAGAGATTTCCTTTGAACCCTATACCAGTTTGAGGTCGCATTTGGGGATTATAAGGAACGAAGCCGAATTTCAGGATAACGCCAGCCGGATTGGCTTCCACCTGGGAACCAAAACCGATAAAGCTTCCTTCTTTATTCATGCTGAACTCAGCATCAATTTCATAAAAAGCACGTTTTCCTTTAACGCTGATGCTCAGACGTCCAGCGGATTTCTTGTATTCGATCGCGATCAGGAAGGGCAAGTCTTTGGAAACCGTCTCAGTTATATCGGAATCGACCTTCATAAGTACGGAAAAATAAGTGTGGGGAAGCAATGGGGAACGTATTATGATGTTTCAGGCTATACCGATCAATTCAATGTCTTCGGAGGCCGGGGAAGCAATACCTATGTTGCGGGTACCGATGGAGGTATCGGGACAGGCAGATCGAACCAGGCGCTGATATACAGAAATTCCATAGGCCGTTTTACCCTGGGAACCCAAATGCTGTTACGCTCCACCACCAATAACCGTTTTATTGACGGTTACGGAGCTTCCTTACAATACTCACCCTTTATCGGCTTTCGCATAGGAGCCTCCTTCACCACCGCGCTTTTTGCAGACCCCATCATCAACAATACCATCGGTTTCGATGATGACCCGAAATATTTCATAGCGGGAATACAATACCTTGGTGATACTTTTGAGGCCGGCCTGGTCTATGCCGTTCAGACCAATGGCGACCTGGCAGATACCATCATCGATGAGGAGGAAACCGTTACAGTTGTTTACGACAATTACGGGACTGAATTTTACTTCAAATATAAACAGCGAAAATTCCGCGTTCTGGGCGGCATCAATTACGCCCAACCCGATACCCAAAACCTGCCTCTTCATCCCGATTTCAAAACCCTGCATTTCATTGCGGGAATGGAGTACCGGCCGTTTCAACTGAGTTATTTCTATACCGAATACCGCCACGCACGCGGCTATGACCAATTCGGAATTTCAAACCCGGATCTCTTCACTCTTGGCATACGCATAGATATCAGTCACCGGGCAAAAAAGAATATTAACTTTCAATAGAAAACCTATGCAAAAACCTTCTATAAGCATTATCGGAGCGGGTGTCAGCGGACTCATTGCTGCCTTTACCTGCGAAGAAGAAGGCTACAGCCCTGTCATTTATGAAGCTACCGATCGCACCGGAGGCAGAGTAAGAACAGACATGCACGGAAAGTATTACCTGGACCACGGTTTTCAGGTACTGCTAACCGCTTATCCTGAAGCAAAAAGATATCTTGACTTTCATGCCCTGGAACTGGAATATTTCAAACCGGGAGCCATCATATTTCAAAAAGGTAAAAAGGAGAGAATCGGTGATCCCCTGAGAGATCCTGGTTCCCTCTGGCCAACCCTGAAAAGCAAAGTGGCAACTCTCACCGATAAATGGCTCATCTTTCGTTTGAGTGAAAAGTTAAAGAGAACCGACCTGGCCACCATCTTTACAAGCCCTGAGCTTACCACCCTGCAATACCTGAAGAACTATGGCTTTTCTGAAAAAGTGATCAGCAATTTCTTCCAACCCTTCTTTACCGGTATTTTCCTCGAACCCGAGCTGAAAACCTCTTCCAGAATGTTTGAGTTCGTCTTTAAAATGTTCAGCGAGGGAAAAGCGGCCATTCCTAAAAAAGGCATCGCCGGAATTGCACAACAGCTTACCCTGAAGCTTCAAAACACCCGTTTTGAGTTTAATTGCCCTGTACAGAAGATCTCCGGAAATGAGATCCACCTTCCTGGTGATAAAACCATCACATCTGACCTGATCATTAATACCGTACCCGGCTTAAACCCGGAAATCAACCTGCAATGGAAAAACTGCACCAATCTTTATTTTCAGACAGAGAACCAACATCTTTCCAATGACCTGATCGCACTATTACCGGGGAATAGCATCATTAATAATATCGCTTATCCCTTCGATCAAAAAGATCTTCTGTCTGTAACCGTTGTAAAGGATCATAATTATGGCGATGCAGAACTGATCGACAAGGTCGAAAAGGAATTATCTGATGTTTGCGGGATACAAGTGAAATCATTCATAAAGTTGTTTCACATTAAACAGGCCCTTCCCGATATCAGCAATCTCAGTATGTATTCGGAAGAGTCAGGTACTCAGTCATCCACAAGTATTTTCCAGGCCGGTGATTACCTTTTTAACGGCTCTCTCAATGCTGCCATGTATTCGGGAAGAAAAGCTGCAGAGGAAGCCCTCTCACAAATAAACCCGGCTAAGTGACTCAATACTTGTAATCGAGCAACAACTCGAAGTCTATGTATTTTAAGGTATCCTGATGGGTTGATTCCAGCACCACCTTTGGTGCTACTCCCTTGCGTTCCGCCTGAATCCAGCGACTAACACATAAACACCAGTGATCTCCGGGCTTCAAACCCGGAAAACGCCATTGGGGGATGGGAGTGACCAGATCATTACCCCTTAAGCGGCTGAACTCCAGGAATTCCTCGCTCATCACGGCACACAACAGGTGCGTTCCCGAATCTCCGTAAACAAGGCGACAATATCCATCCCGCATATACCCTGCAACAGGATCAAAGCCACAAGGCTTTAATTCGGTCCCTAAAACATTTTTTTCCTTAGTCTTTGTGATCGTTTCCATCTTCGTCGTTCTCCTTTCTGATCAATTAAATTTTCTGAAATAATATGTAAAACCAAATAAAACCCCCAGACTCGTATAACTTGCCTCGGTAATGGTAACGGCTCCTCTCAAAAGATCTCCTTCCTGAAGGGAAGGATTTATACTTCCACTTTGCTCATATCTGTCGTTCTTTCCGGTACTGAATAAAAGACCCAGGCTTAGACTGCTGTTAGCCTTGTCAAAAGTAAATCCCGAAGCGAAATGATACAGGTCCCAGCTACTGGTTGTCACTTGAATTCCGCTTCGATCATTAAGGTCTTCATCGAAATATGACATATCGTTCCGCCCGCTAAAATAATATGTGAAATCTTCATCAATTGCGTATTCATACCCCAATGCCACGTTAAAAACCGAACGGGCTCCGGCACCCACTTGCAAAAACTGGTTACTACCTAAAGCCGGAGCAATACTCACCGGTCTTACAAAAGATCCCGGTGCAGGATTCATGATATTATAAATATCGATACCTGAAAAATACTGAACAGTAACCGCATAAGTAGATGCGCCAGGAGCATAGTTAGCTCCGAAACTGGCAGAAAACGGCGATTTAAAGGTGGTTTTTAATTTAGCCTGTCGGTCAGTAGCTACCCCGCTTACCCGGTCATCACCAATTAACTTAAGATTCCTGGCGGCAATATTAGAGGCAGTGGTACCCTTCCCAAATAAATTCAACGAAGGGGAGGTAAGAGTTAGTCCTACACCCCATGGCTCCTTTTGATAGTTTATCCCCACTTTTAGCGCATATCTAACATTGTAATAGTCTACATTCTGAATCAGGTTGCCACCGACCAAACCTACAGCTTCATCATTGGCAAAACTATAAATAGACAAAGTCCTGTTATAGGTGTGTGACCGAACCGTAAAAAAGCTACTGACTCCAAAGCCCCAGTGTTCATCTAACCTATAGGAAGCTGCAAAGGCAAATAGTAGCTCCTTAACCTTATTCGAGATACTGGATTCTCCCACGGTTTCTTCCGCACCAGGACTTTCAGCATCATCGATTATATTGAAATTACCGTCTGCACGGGCTATCCCTTTAAAATTGAAATCGACCGGCGCCAAAAATCCATAGCCCAGCTTCCATCTTTGGTCTTGCAAATTGATCATTCCGCCGGCTAACAAAGGCACCGAACCTAACTGATCACTTTGGAAGTCAGCCTCATTTCCCAAAGCATTTTTAATACGAATGGCTTCAACCCTGTAGGCGTTAGCGTTTACAGAAACAGAAGCGTCTTTCAGAAAGGCGAGGGAACCCGGGTTGTAAAACAGCATTGTGTTATCACTGGCACCACCCACTACGGCACCAGACATCAACGCTGATCGGTTTCCGAATTGCTGGGTCCAGTAATGGGTATCCTGAGCATGTAATACTGATAATGGCAATAGCACAAAAATCAACCTCAAAAACATGAAGCATTTCATTTGACATGTATCTAAAAAGAGAAAAAAGCCCCAGGTAAGACAATGTTGGGTTTTCGTATTTATTGAAGCTGACACATCATGTATCTGCATTCTTTCTTAAATTTAAGAAAGTAAAGTAAACAGGCGTTTTTTTAGTTTCATTATCAGTCATAAAGCTATAATTTCACGATAAATTCCGTCCCTCACCTTCCCCTGTAGCCACCCGCTTACTAAATAAAGCTTCAGTGAAAACCCGTTTTTTCTGCTTTCTAAGTATCGCTTTCTTATGTGTATTTGTGAAAGAAGTTCATGCTCAGAACATACGCATTATAGATTCGATCGCATTCAACCTTCATCTACAGGTGCATACGGCCTACTTCTCCGGGCAGGCAGAATTGGGTGAGAATGTACCACGATTCGGTACTCTCATCTCAAGAAAGGTTGGAAATAAAACCTCCGCCTTTGGAAAACTTGAATACGGCCTGAACCTGGCCCGGGGAACCCAGTTCAACAACAATGCCAATAGCCCTTCAGAATTCGTTTCAGACCCGTTTCAAGAACCTGAACCCTTCAGCCTGCGACTGGCGTATTTAGGAATCGCTCATGAAATCCTGGGGGCTATTTCGCTCGGAAAACAATGGGGTGTATACTATGATGTGGGTCAATTCACCGATAATTTCACCGTGTTCGGAAGCAGTGCTGCCGACGTCTATGCCGGAAATACCGACGGAGGTTGGAAAGGAACCGGACGCGCAGATGAAGCCGTGGTTTATCGCAACCGTATTGGGAAGTTTCAGATAGGGTTGCAAACCCAGTTGTTCGGTTCTCACACGAATTTCGGAAGTTCACTGACCTATGCTTTCAGCGACCGGCTGAAAGCTGGCGTAGCCTTTAATCATGCCGAGATTCCCGGTAACTTCAGACAATTGGTCAATGGACTGAATGGCAATTCAAACACCTTTATAGCTGGCTATGGATATAACGATGATAAATTGTATTCCGGCCTTACCTTTGCAGTCATCGAACATGAATATCTTCGTATTGACGACGAAACACTTATCGCATTCCCTGTCTGCGGTGTAGAATTCCTGAACCGCTATGCCATTCATGCGCGTGTAAAAATCGAAGGTGGCTTTAATTACAAATGGCAACGAGGTGACGTAGCAGCGTTAGATGAAAATTATCGCCTGCTGCAATTCTATGCCGGACTGAACTATTACTTCGGAAATATGTTCTCGATCTATCTCCAGGGCAGACTGGACCAATCCAGAAAAGTGGTCTTTCCCAACAACACAGATGTCATCTTGCTGGGCCTCAGTTTTGACCTCAATAAAAGTATCGACCTGTTTAACTGATATCTGCTATCAAAATGACAAAACAAACTGTTTGCATTGTAGTTCTGCTTCTCTTCCTTTCCTGTTCCTTCGCTCAGGAATCTTCCGAATCAGCCAAACCAAAATCAGATCTTAAATTCGTTCCGGTACCTTAACTGAATTGCAGCAGAAATCTGAAGTTCGAGTTTGGTGCCGTACCTATGATTATGTTTCCCATGAGTAAGCAAGATACCGTTTCACCCCCGACCATGGCCGGCACCATGATCGTATTTCCCACCAACGGCTCCTTTTTCGGTTTTGCCTTTACCAGGCTTTTTCTCGATCATGACCGCTGGCGGAGATCAGCAGTCGCGGGAACCGGAGATCAGAATTCACAAACCGGGCTTGAGTCGATCGACATACCACCGGGCATTTAGGATTTCCGTTCAGCCTTTAAAATAGTGCATCTGGGGGTACAAAGAAATATAAAGGGTTACTGGTACGGCGAACTTGCCCTTACCCGATCAGTGGCAGAAACCACTTTTGAAGGTGATATCGCACCCCCCCCACCAACAATATGAAAAACGCACTGAGTTTTATACTCACCACAGAGACCCGGGACCTGATATGATATCCCGATTCAGGCTACCTGGCGAAGATAAAGCTGAGTATTTTCCCTGAATGGCTGGCCAACGACACCCCTGCCAACAGGGTTAAAGCAGAATACAACCGATACATCGGAATGGTAGCCAATGATGATGTTCTGGCAGTAAGGGCACATCTAAACGCAGGACTGGGAGATGTAGATTTTGAACAGCAGGTGGTAATCGGCAATAAAGACATAAGAGACTACTCTCTAGGAGAATTCAGAGGTGATGGTAAAATCGCCGTACATACCGAGTATCACAAGAACTGCGATTCAGGGCTCGGGCTGGTAGGTTTCTTCGGGTTAGCTACCCTTTACGGAGCTGACAACTATGATTACAACTGGAAGCTCTACCCCGGAATCGGCACCGGTTTTCGCTATACCGCAATTAAAAAGAATAAGCTTAAGGTCGGCCTGGATACCGCGGTCGGTGACGGCGACTGGGGTATCCACTTCAGAATCGGGGAAGCTTTCTAGCCGACAATGATCAAATGTTCAGCCAATAAGACACCCTCAGGTTTATCGACCTGCTTTTGGGCATGATGGTGTTAACGAAATAATTATCGTTATATACAAGAAAAAGATCTGAAAGGGGAGCGAATCGCCACTGGAGCCGTGAATTGACTCCCAGGTTATCGATCTGATTGCTGTACTGGACCAGGGTTGACCAAAAGACAGATTTGCTGAAAGTAATATTCACCCTGGGAGCGATCAGCCAGATATCTGCATCGGGATAGGGATCAGGTAGATCAATATGGTCGTAATTCACATCGACCGAAAAAAACATTTTAGGCTGTACCCGGAGGTTCATTCCACCCTCAATTGAAAACCGTTCTCCATTAAAAAAAGCGCCATAATTCGGCTGTATATTATACGAGAATATCTTCCGCCTGTCAGAGCCGTATTCCACCTCAAAACTGTTGTAATAATATCCTTCATCACCTGGTAATTCAACCGCTCCGTCGGTATTGGTTGGATCAAATGGGTCGGTCAGGTAGGTGAACCGGTTTATAAGACGTGCCGAAAATCTCGATTGATTGGTGAACTCCACGTTCCATGTACTAAAGATGGCATAGTCTGTATTCTGATAATCCAGTCCCGGGCGCCAGATGAAATTCGGGTTCACCCTGAAACTGTAATTATTGATCTTATCGGTACGTTTCCAGATAGTATATTGGGCAAAAGGCCTGCCGGCAATAATATCGGTTCTCCTTACAAATCCCAGATCAGACCGGAAATCATCACCGACGTAATTTCCGCGAATCCCATAGGAAAGATTAGTCGAGTTATAACGAAGGTTTACTCCCGCACTGTAACTCTCATCACCGATTTCAGGAGCAAAGGCCTTATGGGCAAAGAACTTCCCAACCCAGGTATTGTCTGCTGAAGCAAGATTGTAATCCAGGCCAACAACCCGGTTATACCGCTCGCCCGTTTCCAGGAAATCGTAATCTTCAAATGTCTGCCGGTTCACAAACAGTAAACTGAGGTTAGACCGGGAAAACATTTTTCTCTGCAGAGCAACCACCGTATTATTATTGGATGGGATCTCATTTTCCGGATCTTCTTCCGTTTGTACGTTTAGTAACCCCAGCCTCCAGTTCTCATCGATCTTTCCGCTCAGTCGGGCACCGGCGATTATAGGATTTTCAATCGTTTGCCCATCGGCATTGGTAGCGATTCCTATACGTCTTGAGAAAAAAGGATTCATATCCCGTTCATCCCCAAATGTTCCGAACAGATCACTGTTATCTATAAAGAACTGCCTTCGTTCAGGTAAGGAGATTTCAAAACGGGTCAGGTTAACCACTATATTATCAACCTGCACATTCGAGAAATCAGGATTTAATGTAAGGTCAAGATTCATACCTCCTCCAACGGCGATCTTCGCATCCCCACCAAACTTAAAATCGGTCTGACTGTTATCTGCTACATAGTCTTTGCTCAACCTGGTGTTAACATAAGGAATTATCGCCACAGGGGTTCTGGAGCGACCCAGGGGATATTCAAAATTCATATCGCCCATAAAAGCGAGATTGAATATTACCTGGTTTTGAGGTATGCGAACCCAGGTACTCTGCTCGTTATCTTGCATGTCAAAGCGATAACTGTTGAATCGCCACTTCGTTTCCCCACTTTTATACTTTACCGAAGTAAGAGGAATAGCGATCTCTGCTGTATAATAGTTTTCATAGACCCTTGTTTCGCCCTGCCATTTTATGTCCCACGAAGTGGTAAAACCACTGTTGTCAGCACCGCCATTCGAGATCAGCGCTTCTCTGCGTACTCCATAAGGGTTAATACCAAACAGAAAAGCATTGGTCCCGTCGTTAAAAGTATCGAACAGCAGGCTGATATTGTCATTGCCCCCTGCCCTGAAGTCTCTTTCCAGGGAAGGAATTACATATTCATCGCCTGAAGTCTCAATGGTCAGCCCCAGGTAGAGGGTTGTATCATCATACAACATCTTGATATCAGTCTGCTTATTCGCCAGGGCGGTATCAGACGGAAAATACTGCATAAAATCACGCGCACTCTCGGCATCCTTCCAGGCTTCTTCATCGAGTATCCCATCAATCTTAAATGGCTCCCTGGTATATTTAACCGTGAATGATTTATCAGAGGTCTGAGCCTGAAGGCTAAAAAATGTAATAAGTAGTAAAAGAGATAAAAGAAACTTCATCGATCAAGCATAGGGTTAGTCAGGAGTGATCAAAGTTAAGGTATTATGCCGTTAAAGAAATCCTAAAAAAAGTAATCCTTCATGACCAAGCTGTTTGGACTGAAGCTTTTATGCCGACTTTTTGCAGAAACCGTTATATTTAGACCCAGAAAAATTGCTGCCTCATGCGACCTGTTTCTTTACTGTTACTTTTGTTCTTTTTTGGCGCTTTCTCGGGTTTTACCCAGGAATTGCCTCCTGTTCTGGAATTCGATCCGATAGATTATCAGGCGGGCAATCAGAACTGGAAGATCGACCAGGGTGCAGACGGGAAGATCTTTGTGGCCAATAACGACGGCCTGCTGGTTTACAACGGCGCCTATTGGAATCATTACCCCACCCCCAATAAAAGCATCATGCGATCTGTAAAGGTGATCGACGACCTGGTCTACACCGGCTGTTATATGGATATTGGTTTCTGGTCAGCAGACCATACCAACACCCTGAAATACCAGTCACTGGCAGAAGAATACTCCTTGGAATTCATCGAAGACGAACAATTCTGGGATATCCAAAAGTCTGATCACTATGTACTGTTTCAGTCACTGAACAGAATTCTGATCTTCGATACCCTGAGAAAGACTTTCAGTTCAGTTGGTGCCAGAAACGGAGTCACCAAAATGTTCCTGGTAGGTGACGATATCTATTTTCATTCTTTTGGCCTGGGTATTTTTAAGGTCCTTAACGGAGAGGCCACACCCTTCCTTACGAATCAGAACATAGCGAATTCCCGTATCGTTTCCATCCTGCAGCAGGATGACGAACTTTTGATCCTGAGTGAACAAAACGGGTTTTACCGCTACAATACACGCGATAAACTTCTCGAGGAGGTTCCCTTAGACGACAGGATTAAGAGCCTCAGAATATACAGCGTTTCTCAACTTTCCGAAGGAAACATCGCATTGGGTACTATTGCCACAGGAGTCTTAATCATAAATGAAGATCTGGAGATCCTGTACCGGCTTGATCAGTATTCGGGTCTTTCGAACAACACGGTTCTTTCGCTGAAGGAAGACCGGGACCACAATATCTGGCTGGCTCTTGACAGCGGGATCAACTGCATCAATCTCAACTCTCCCTTCAGGATCTTTAGGGACAATGGCGGGGAACTGGGAACGGTTTATACCACGGCTATTAAAGATGACATTTTATACCTGGGAACCAACCAGGGATTGTTCTACAGAGAGGGTAACGATAAAGACTTTCGATTGATTGAAGGTACAAAATCACAGGTATGGTCTCTTTTCATCCATGATGATCAGGTGTTTTGCGGTCATGACAGCGGCACCTTTCTCATTAAGGGAGGCGAGGCTGAACTATTGGCGAATATTCCGGGCACCTGGGACTTCAGGGTTATCCCGGGCGAGGATTCAAAATTATTGCAGGGGAATTATAACGGTTTCAACCTCCTTGAGAAAAGAAACGGAAAATGGCAATATGCAGGCCCCGTGGAAGGTTTTAATTATTCATCGAAACACTTCGAGATCACCGATGATCTTAAAATTTTCATGAGTCATGAATATAAAGGGGTATTTGAACTGCAGCTTGATAAAAGCCTGAAGCTTATATCAGACTTTAAAAAACTGGAACTCCCGGAGAAAGGAAAGAACGCAGGACTGACCAGATTTAATCGTGATATCATCTATGCCAACCAGAAAGGAATTTACCGGTTAGATCTGCAGGAACAAAAAGGCTTTACCAGGGATACACTGCTTAGCGAACTCTTTCAGAACGATAAATATGTATCCGGAAAAATGATCAACGACCGGAACGGCAACCTCTGGGTATTTACCAAAGACAACCTGAACCGTATCAGCACCAACGACCTGGGCAGTTATTATACCATAGAAAAAACAGGCATTCCCTATGAAAAGATCAGGTCTAAATCAGGATATGAGCATATTTCGTATCTCGGAGGAGAAAAATACCTGATCGCATCCAAAGACGGTTACCTGAAAATGGACCTTTCAGAGGCCAATACCCGTTCCTACCAGGTACAACTGGAAAGGGCGTTTATTCACAGTTTCAACCAAAAAGATTCTTTACTGAATCACAAAGTATCGGCAAGACTGAGTTCTGATAATAACAATATAGGGTTCAAATATTATATTCCTGAGTACCGGGAATTTACCGAGGCCACCTACAGATACCGATTAATGGGGCATCAGGATGCATGGACCGACTGGACAAAAGATCCGATAGCCAGCTTCGAAAACCTTTCCTACGGAGAGTATCGGTTTGAAGTGGAGGGACGAATCGGAAACCGGAAAAGTGAAAACATTGCCTCTTTCAGTTTTGTGATCCTGCGCCCGTGGTATCTGTCAAACTGGGCCCTGACGGTCTATTTTATTTTACTGGTTATTTCAGCCTATTTTATAAACCGGCAATACAAGCGCTATTATACACGGCAGCAGTACCGACTCATCAAGGAGAATGAAGAGAAAATGCGGCTGCAGCAGCTGCAGAACGAACAGGAGATCATCAGGTTGCGAAATGAAAAGCTCAGGGAAGATGTGGAGAGCAAGAACAGGGAACTGGCTGCATCAACCATGAACCTGATCAAGAAGAATGAATTTCTGATCGAGGTCAGAGACCGTCTCAAAAAACTAAACGGGAAGTCAGAAAAAGACCTTAAAACCATCATCAGCAGCATTAACAATGACATCAGCGAAGAAGATAACTGGAATCTCTTTAAAGATGCCTTTAACAATGCCGACAAAGACTTTCTCAAAAAGGTGAAGGAAAAGCACCCCACTCTCACCCCCAACGATCTCAGGTTGTGTGCCTACTTAAGGCTGAACCTGTCTTCAAAAGAGATAGCACCCCTGCTCAACATTTCGGTGCGCAGTGTGGAGATCAAACGCTACCGCCTGCGTAAGAAGATGGACCTGGAACACGAACAGAGCCTTGTGGAATACATACTAGACATCTGATCACTGGCATGTGATCTACCTGACTCCGCTCAACACGAATTTCAATTTCAGGTCGCCTGCGCTACTTGATTATTTTACTCATCAAACTTCATTACCTGCTTAAATCAGGCAGTAACCAACCTCCTTAATCCTTTCGTCAGTCCATAATTATATTCGTTTCCAAAGTGAATATCACCTTTAATGTAAGCTCACCAAAAAAGACCTGAAAAATCACATTCGGTTGAAGGTGGTCTTCATGGAGAAAATCAACCCGATAATATTATTATGAATAATTTTCTCACCCTATACCTTCCCATTGATTACGATATCGTTTTCGAAGAAATGCTTTCAACTAAGATCAAAAATGCCTTTTTAAATCGCACAGGCTTTTATAAAATACCTCTACGCTGAGCTATTTTACCTCAACATTACCTCAACGAAAACGTTTTTTAGCTTATAAACAACCAGTTAAAACAGATTATTTATAATTCGTTAACACTCTCTTAACAGCTTATTTTAAAGGAAACCCAGTATCTCTTTCCTAAAAATTAACACCCATTATTACGATGTATGAATTTTGTTGAGGTCTTTTTTGAGGATTTCATAATGCATACGAGTAGTTTTAGATTTCAAAACTATACCTATGCGTCACAAATTAATTTTCCTAATGCTATGCCTGTTTATTACGGCAGGATACGGTCAAGAATTTACCGTAAGCGGGAAGGTCACAGATGATCAGACCGAGACCCCGCTGCCCGGCGTCAATATCATGGTAAAGAATACTACCAAAGGAGTCAGCTCCGATTTTGACGGAAACTTTCAGATTAGTGGTATCTCACCGGGAACCACCTTGGTCTTTTCCTATATAGGTTTTCAACCCCAGGAAATAACCGTTACTGATGATACTTTTTTAAATATCAGCCTTAAACCCGACACCCAGTCACTTGAAGAAGTGGTGGTAGTGGGTTATGGTACTCAAAGAAAGAAAGAGATCACCGGTGCTGTCTCTGTAGTGGGTGAAGAGATGATTGAAGAACTCAACCCCCAGCGTGTGGAACAGGCTCTTCAGGGGCAGGTAGCCGGTGTTCAGGTAACCACCCAGTCCGGTTCACCCGGTGCCGCTTCCAATATTCGTATCAGGGGTATCTCGACCAACGGCGATAACCGTCCGCTTATCCTGGTAGACGGGAACGTGATCGAAGACCTTTCGGTACTTAACCCCGGCGACATTGAAAGCATTAACGTATTGAAAGATGCTACAGCGGGTATCTATGGGGTGCGTGCGGCGAATGGGGTGATTTTGATCACCACCAAAACAGGTCGCAAGAACACCCCCCTGCAATTTTCGTATGATGCTTATGGCGGTTTCCAGGAAACAAGCAGAAAATTACCTGTTTTAAATGCCACAGAATATGCACTTATCGTCAATGAGGCCTACGCTGCTGGAGGTGATCAGCTTCCTTTTCCGAACGTTGCCGGATTAGGAGAAGGAACCGACTGGCAGGATGAGGTATTCGGAAAAGCCCCCATCATCAATCATAACCTGACAGCCTCAGGAGGTACTGAGCACACCCGCTATTCTGTGGGTGCTTCATTCCTGACGCAAGACGGTATCGTTGGTGCTGAAAAAGCCAACTTTAACCGTAGTACGATCAGAGGAAACTTTAATGCCACACTTTTTGAAGATCTCAATATCACCACGAATTTCCTTTATACCAATACGAACAGAAAGACACTTGCCGAGAACGCTTTGGGATCGGTTTTGTTCAACGCTGCCAACAATGCTCCTACTCTGAATGTCAGAGAGGCCGACGGAGCTTTCAGTATTTCTGAAGGACTAGGGAACGAGGTTATCAACCCCGCGTCTCAGATCGCCAATACCTTTAATTCCAATGAAATTAACAGGATATCAGGTAAGATCGGAGGTAATTACACCTTCTTAAACAACTTTCGCTTTGAAACTAGCCTGCAGTTCAACTATGCCGAAACCAGTTCCTTGGTCTTCTTGCCGGAAGTATTTTACGGGTCAGGTAAGGTGTTTAACGTAGACCGTAACCTGGTGGCCGAAAACGACAATATCTTCAAGGATTACACCTGGGATACCTTCCTCAATTACAGCGAAACATTCGCTGATGTTCACAATGTGGAAGCTACCCTTGGTATGTCTGTTTTCAGAACACAGGGACAGCTCTCAGGCTTCACCGGCTTTGACATTCCCGGTAATTCATTCCTGAATGCAGATATCGATAACGCAACAGACGTTATAGACAACTTCATCAACGGGGGAGATCAATTTGATAGCCGACTCCTGTCCTATTTTGCCCGTGTGCAATATAATTACGACAGCAAATACCTATTATCTGCCATCATCAGACGTGACGGCTCGACCGCCTTTGGTCCTGAAAACCGTTTCGGTTACTTCCCATCCTTCTCTGCCGGTTGGGTGATCAGCGAAGAAGAATTTCTGAGAGAAAGCGAAGTCCTGAACTTCCTGAAGCTGAGAGGTAGTTACGGTATTGTAGGTAACGACCGTATCGCAGCTAACGCTTTCCGATCGGTTCTTTCAGGGGAAGGAACCTATGTATTCGACGACACCCTTTTCTTTGGTTCGGCTGCCGGACAGTTGTCTAACCCTGAGATCCAATGGGAAGAACAAAAAACACTTGATATCGGTACCGATATCAGAATGTTCAACAGTCACGTGAACATCACGGCAGACTACTTCCAGAAACGCACTGAGAACCTTCTGGTTTCACCACCGGTGTCAGGTATTCTGGGTGCCGGAGCGCCAGGATCGGGATCGCCTGTCGTGAATGCCGGTACCGTTGAAAACCGCGGTTTTGAATTTGTTATCGGCTACAATAGCGACGCGGAGAAGGATTTCAGCTTTGGCATTAATTATAATGCTACCTTCCTTGAGAATGAGGTGATCTCAGTGAATAATGGAGTTGGGTTCATACCCGGCGGATCGTTTGGTGTCGGACAGGATCCGCCTTCAAGAATGGAAGATGGATTCCCACTTGGATATTTCTTCGGATTGAAAACCGACGGGGTTTTCCAGAACCAGGCTGAGGTTGATGCCCATGCTACTCAGACCAATGCCAACCCAGGTGACCTGAGATTCGTAGACATTAACGAAGATGGTGTGATCGATAGTAATGATCGAACATATATCGGTGATCCAATCCCGGATGCTACCATGGGTCTGAACCTCAGTATGAACTATAAACAATTTGACCTGACAGCCTATGCTTTTGCCTCTGTAGGTAATGACATCGTTCGAAACTATGAGCGTAACCAGCCGTTGGTTAATAAAATGAACTACGTACTAAACCGCTGGACAGGACCGGGATCGACTAACGAATACCCAAGAGTCACTACAGGAGCCACTTCGAACATCCTGTTCTCTGACTTCTACGTGGAAGATGGTTCTTTTGTGCGAATCCAAAATGTTCAGATTGGGTATTCACTTCCTGCCAGTGTGATAGAAAAGGCTGGTATAACCAAGCTCAGATTCTACCTGTCTGGAAATAACATCTACACCTTTACCGATTATTTGGGATATGACCCTGCGGCTTCTAACGGAGCTCCCATCGGAGGTGGTATTGACCAGGGATTCTATCCTGTACCCAGAACCTATTTGCTGGGTGTAAATCTTAAATTTTAAAATGTTGCTGCAATGAAAATTATAAAGACTACCTACCTCATAATCGCATTTGTTACAGCCATGGTGGCTGTCGGATGTACCGATGATTTCGTAGAAGTTGATTCTTTCGACGAAGATTCTGAAAACTTCTTCAATACAGAACAGGATTACCAGGACGCTCTTGTGGCTGCCTATGACCTGCTGCATTCCACCTACCTGAACGTAATGCTGGGCGAGATCGCTTCAGATAACACCCTCGCCGGTGGAGAAAGCGCCACCGACGTTCCCGGGATACAGGAAGTGGATGACATGAGGCATACTCCGGTTAACCAGCAATTGCGCGATATCTGGACCTGGATGTTTGCCGGTGTCAATCGGGCGAACTACATCCTGGAGTTTAAAGACAAGATTGAATTCGACGGAAAAGAACAGATCCTGGCAGAGGCAACTTTCTTAAGAGCCTATTATTATTTCGAACTCGTAAAGTGGTTCGGCGATGTGCCACTGGCTGTTGATCAACGCTTCCTCTTTGGAGATCAGGACGTAGTTGAAAGAACACCCACAAGTGAAGTGTATGCCCAGATCGAAGCTGATCTGCAATATGCAGCCGACATTCTTCCCTATACGCAAAGTCAGGATGGAAGAGTAACCAAGGGCGCTGCCCAGGCGCTGCTTGGTAAAGTTTATCTCTACCAGGATAAATTCGTTGAAAGCGCTGCCGTGCTGGAGACACTGATCCAAAACGGTCCGCACAGACTTCTTGAAGACTACAGCATCATTTTTGAACAGGAAGGCGAGAACAGTGCAGAATCTGTTTTCGAAGTGCAGTACACCGATCAGGAAGGTGCCGGATTCGGTTGCCTTCAGTGTAGTGAAGGAAATGTAGCTGTTGGATTTAACGGGCCACGAAATTATACCGGTCCCCTGTTCGACTCTGGATTTAGTTTTAACGTACCTGTTCAGGAAGCTTATGACGCCTTCTCTGATCAGGATCTAAGAAGAGATATTGCCATTCTGAATATCGAAGCATGGGCTGAGGAAACAGGCGCTACTTACGTAGAAGGTTTTGAACATACCGGCTTCTACAATCGCAAGTACATACCTCGTCAGGGAGATCTCAATACAGGAGACCAGAACCTGACCAACCCGAACAACTACCGCGCCATTCGCTATGCCGATGTGCTGCTAATGGCAGCTGAGGCCCTTAACAGGGGAAGCATCAGTGACGACAGGGCCCGAACCTACCTGAATGAGGTTCGTGACCGGGCGGGTCTTGATCCGGTTACCGCATCGGGCAACGAGCTTACCGAGGCTATTTACGAAGAAAGAAGACTGGAGCTTATCGGCGAAGGTCACAGGTTCTTCGACCTGGTCAGAACCGGAAGAGCCGCTTCAGCCATTAATGGCTTTACCCCCGGTAAACACGAACTATTCCCGATACCCTCAATAGAAATCGAACTGGCGGGGAACCGTTGGGAGCAAAATCCTGGTTATTAATTAAAAACAAATCGACGTACCTATGAAAACTCTAAAACTAGTATTAACTTATATATTTTCGCTGGCCACCCTCATGGTGATAAGCTCGTGCGAAAAAGAAGAGATCTCTTATGCGCTGCAGGACGTATCAGCTCCGACTGAACTCGATGTAGCCTTTGACATTGCCCAGGATGGCAGCGGTGAGGTATCGGTTACCCCGACCGCTAAGGGGGCTACCAGCTTTCTTATCTATTTCGGGGACCAGGAAAACGAAGCTCCCCTTGAGGTAAGTCCCGGTGAAACTGCCGACCATACCTATGCAGAGGGTCAATACAACCTTCGTGTGGTAGCTGTAGGTCTTACAGGTTTGACCAGCGAACTGGTTCGCGTGGTAAACATTTCCTTTACCAAGCCATCAGACCTGGTGGTTGATATTGCAACCTCCAACCTGACTGTGAACGTTACCCCAAGTGCAGCCGATGCCGCCGCATATGATATCTATTTCGGATTGGGTCAGGATGAAGAGCCTGTAACAGTGATGGACGGAGAGACCGCTACTTTCACCTACGAGGCAGAAGGTACGTACAGCATCAGAGTGATCGCTCGCGGAGCCAGTGCAGAAACCGTCGAAAGCGTGGTAAGCATCACTGTGAGCTTCACCACTTCAGAGACGCTTTCCCTGCCGCTTGATTTTGAGTCAGAAGTACTTGCCTATGCCTGGGGAGGTTTTGGAGGAGCCAATCCTTCCATCATAGATAATCCTGATGCAAGCGGAGCAAACACCAGCGCCAAAGTGCTGCAGATCGAAAAGACCGCAGGATCTGAAGTTTGGGCAGGAAGTGCTCTCGGACTGGACGAGCCAATTGATTTCTCAACCGGTTCGGTTCTTTCCATGAAAGTATGGTCACCACGTGCCGGTGTTCCGGTTCTCTTTAAGATCGAAAATTCATCGAATCCCGATATCGCAGCAGAAGTAACCGCAACCACTACGGAGGCGAATACATGGGAAACCCTCAGTTTTGATATGGCTACCTCTACTGTAGGAGCTTTTGATGCTGCCAACGCCTATGACGTGGTGGTGGTATTCCCTGATTTCGGAACCAACGGACAAGGAGAGAATTTCTTCTTTGATGATATAATGCTGGCTGATGCATCAGCTACGGCACTGAAATTACCAATGACTTTTGACGAGTCGGGAGTTAATTATGAAATGGCTGTGTTTAACGGAACCTCTTTCGAGGTGGTTGCCAATCCTGACGCTTCAGGTGCGAATACCAGCACAGGCACGGTGGGCAAGATCACCAACTCAGGAGTGAATTGGGAAGGTGGAGCCTTTACTTTGGGAGAACCAGTTGATTTCTCGGTTGAGAACAAAACCATCGCCATGAGGGTTTGGGCGAACACCCCTGTTCCGGTATTATTGAAATTCGAAGGTGGTATTAATGGTGAAAGACAAACCGAGGTTTCTGCCAATCACTCAGGAAGCGGTTGGGAAATTCTCACCTTTGACTTCGCTACTGATGCGATCAAAAGTTATATCGATGGTACCCAGGGTGCCGGTGAACCTTTCGTGCCAACCGGACAATATGGTGTGATGACCCTCTTTATCGATGGTCCGGGAACCACTGCAGGTGATTTTTACATCGATGATGTTGCTCACCTGGCATTCACCTCTGAACCCCTGTCATTGCCAATTGATTTTGACAATCCATATGTAGCCTATGATTTCGGTACCTTTAACGGTGCTTCTTATCAGGTTGTTGAGAATCCTGATCTGTCAGGAACCAATACAGAAGCTTCAATGGTCGGACAGATCACCAACTCAGGTGTGAATTGGGAAGGTGGATTCTTTAACCTTGACAACGCCGCTGATTTCAGCGTTGGAAACAAGGTGATCACCATGAAGGTATGGTCGAATGCGGCAGTTCCCGTACTACTGAAGTTCGAAGGTGGACTGAATGGTGAAAGACAAACCGAGGTAACCGCCAATCACAGCGGAAGCGGATGGGAAACCCTGACCTTTGATTTCGCAAATGATGCGATCAAAAGCTATATCGACGGAACCCAGGGTGCCGGTGAACCTTTCATACCCACCGGACAATACGGAACCATGGTAATATTTATCGACGGTCCCGGCACTACCGCCGGAGATTTCTATATCGACGACATCGTAAAACAATAATCTTATGAATATTTTCAAACTTATATACCGCTTATCAGGATTATGGCTACTCGCCATAATCCTGGTATCATGCGAAGAAGACCTGGCCGAACTGGACCCGATCATTACCCCCTCTAACCTGGAAGTGGCGGTAGATATCGTGGGTGCAGATGCCGATAACCCTTACGGAGACGGAAGCGGAAGCGTTCACTTTACTGCTTCTGCAGATGACGCCCTGGGATACCAGTTTATTTTTAACGGAGAAACCCGCGCTGTCCCTTCCGGAGAGACCACTTTTAACTTTAGTAATACCGGACTTTTCACCTATAACGTAAGTGTGGTTGCGGTGGGAACCGGCGGTATTTCAACCAGTAAGAACGTAGGCGTTGAAGTTTTGGTTACCTATCAGCCACCGGCCGACCTGTTGCAGATGTTAGTGGGCGACGGAAGTCGAACCTGGAGGATCAAGTCAGAAGCCTCCGGTCACTTCGGTCTCGGACCCGTAGGAGGGAATATCCCGACAGAATGGTATGGCGCAGGCCCTGAGGAGAAAACAGGAGTCGGTATGTACGACGACCGGTATATCTTCAACGCAGATGGAACCTTCACCCATATTACTGATGAGACTACAGACACTCCTGAAGGAACAGTTTTCGGACGTGAAGTGCTTATCGAAGAACTGGCAGGTCCAGGAGGGGAAGCACAGGGAGCAGATATCATCAATTACCCGTACAATGACTACCAGGAGGTTTGGGCACTGAGCGAACCGAATGGAGTCGAAACCCTCTCATTGTCAGGCACCGGTTTCCTTGGTTATTATACCGGCGGAGACCACCGTTATGAGATCTTCAGCCGTTCGGCCGATGAAATGATCGTTAAGACCACAGACGGAAATAATGAATTCGACTGGTGGTTCATCCTGATCGCTACCGATGCAGGTGCCGGAGGGGGAAGCGAGCCTTCAGGAAACAATTTCGACGAACTGATCTGGGCGCGTGAATTCGATACCCCGGGGGCTCCTGATGCCACCGTTTGGAATTACGAGCTGGGTGATGGTTGTCCTGACCTTTGCGGCTGGGGTAATAACGAAGCCCAGTACTATACCGATTCTCCTGACAATATCAGGATTGAAGACGGGTACCTGAAGATTACAGCCATCAAAGAGGCTGTAGGTGGAAAGGAATACACCTCGGCACGAATCACTACCAAAGATAATTTCAGCTTTACCTACGGGCGAGTTGAAGTACGGGCAAAAATGCCTCAGGGCGGTGGAACCTGGCCGGCCTTCTGGATGTTAGGAAGCGATATCGATACCAATCCGTGGCCGGGCGCCGGGGAGATCGATATCATGGAGTTCACCGGAAACAATCCGGAAACCATTTTAGGAACCACCCATGATCCCAACAATTTCGCAGGGAATGCCAGAACTGGAAGCACCACGGTAGCCGATGCCACCACAGCTTTCCATACCTATGCGATGGAATGGAGTGAAACCAGCATTGATTTCTATGTTGACGATGAGATGTATCACAGTGTTTCGAACAATGCTGATCTTCCCTTCAACAAAGATTTCTTCCTGATCCTGAATATGGCGATGGGAGGAACACTCGGAGGTGATATAGATCCCGATTTCACCTCTGCAACGATGGAAATTGATTATGTGAGAGTATATCAGTAAATTTAAACGTAAAACACATAACACCAACCGGTTAAGCACAATAGCATGAAAAATTCAATCATCTGGGCAGCGGCGTTATTTATGACGCTTTCAGCCCGGGCTCAAACGACATCAGCCATGTCAGATACCGATCAGAAAGTAGACTCCCTCCTGTCACTGATGACCCTGGAAGAAAAGATCGGACAGATGAACCAGTATAACGGGTTTTGGAACGTCACCGGACCGGCTCCCCAGGACGGAGATGCCGCCGACAAGTACGAAGATCTGAAACAAGGCCGTGTCGGGTCAATGCTTAATGTGCGCGGTGTGGAAGAAGTACGGAAAGTACAAAAGATCGCCGTAGAGGAGTCAAGACTGGGGATTCCATTGATCATCGGTTTCGACGTCATTCACGGCTATAAAACAGTAAGTCCAATCCCGCTGGCCGAAGCGGCCAGCTGGAACCTGGAAGCCATCGAAAGATCGGCCCAGGTAGCAGCAGCAGAAGCTGCTGCCAGCGGGATCAACTGGACCTTTGCTCCCATGGTAGACATTTCAAGAGATGCCCGATGGGGGCGCGTCATGGAAGGAGCAGGAGAAGATTCCTACCTCGGAAGTCAGATCGCCCGTGCCAGGGTCAGAGGATTCCAGGGAAGCGATCTGTCAGACCCGCTTACCGTTGCGGCCTGTGCCAAGCACTTTGCCGCCTACGGCTTTGCCATAGCGGGAAAAGACTATAACACAGTTGACATCGGAACCGCTACCTTGTATAACGAGATCCTCCCTCCCTTTCAGGCAGCTAAGGAAGAAGGGGTAAGAACCTTTATGAACGCCTTTAATGACCTGAACGGTATTCCGGCCACCGGAAATACATTCCTGCAACGTGATATACTGAAAGGCGACTGGCAGTTCGAGGGTTTTGTGGTTTCCGACTGGGGCTCTATCAATGAAATGATTCCGCATGGCTATGCCAGAGACGGAAAAGATGCCGCCTATAAAGCTGTCACCGCAGGAAGCGATATGGATATGGAGTCTTATCATTACCTGAATCACCTGCCTGCCCTGGTAAAGGAAGGCAAGGTAGATGAAGCCCTTATCGACGACGCGGTGAGACGTATACTCAAAGTGAAATTCGAACTCGGATTGTTCGATGACCCTTATCGCTATTGCGATCCTGAGAGAGAAAAAGAGGTGATTGGCAGCGAAGAACACCAGCAGGCTGTTCTCGACATGGCTAAAAAGTCGATCGTGTTGCTCAAGAATGAAAACAAATTGCTTCCGCTTAAAAAGGAAGGCCTTGACATCGCACTCATCGGTCCGCTGGCAGCCGACAAAACCTCTCCCCTGGGTAGCTGGCGCATCGCTGCAGACGATGAGACCGCAATTTCAGTACTGGAAGGTCTTCAGCAATATGCAGATAATGAACTCACCCACGAGCAGGGAGTAAAACTGGTCGAAGGTCAACCGAGCTTCACCATGGAAACCCGCATCAACACCACAGACCGCACGGGAATTGAAGAGGCTGTGGCAATGGCCCGTGACAAGGATGTAGTGATCATGGTGCTAGGAGAACACGGTTTCCAGTCTGGAGAAGGGCGAAGCAGAACCAGCCTGGACCTTCCGGGTCTGCAGCAGGAACTGCTAGAAGCTGTATACGAGGTCAATAAGAACATCGTACTGGTATTGATGAACGGACGTCCGCTCGCCATCGAATGGGCAGATGAGAACATCCCTGCCATCGTCGAAGCCTGGCATCTGGGAACCCAGAGCGGAAACGCGATCGCCCAGGTACTGTATGGTGATCATAACCCTAACGGAAAACTGCCGATGACCTTTCCGAAAAGTGTCGGGCAGGTGCCGATCTATTACAATTACAAGAATACCGGAAGACCTGAAATTCCCGCACCTGACCTGGTTTTCTGGTCACATTATATCGATGAGAGCAATGAACCGCTCTACCCTTTCGGGTATGGGCTGAGTTACACTGATTTTGAATACAGCAACCTTAAGACTTCCGGTGCCACCATGGCTCGTGACGGTGCTTTAAATGTAACAGCAACCCTTACCAACAGCGGAGATGTGGCAGGAACAGAAACCGTGCAATTGTACATACGTGACCTCACAGGCAGCAGAACAAGGCCGGTGAAAGAACTCAAGAAGTTCAGCCAGCATATGCTGCAACCGGGTGAATCGGTAACGGTCTCTTTCGAGCTGACCGAAGAGGACCTGAAGTTCTATACCGCCAACAATACCTGGGAAGCCGAAGCAGGTGACTTTAAAGTATTCGTGGGCGGAAGTTCAGACAAACTGCTGGAAACCGAATTTACCCTGTCAGAATGAAAAAAATCGCCTTAGTAGTATGCTTTCTTGCAGGACTGGTATCCTTGCAGGCTCAAAAACTCGTGCTGTTCGAAGATTTTGAAGGCAGCAGCCTTGATTCGACCTTATGGAATATCGAAAAGGGAAACGGTTGCCCTGATCTTTGCGGCTGGGGGAATAATGAGCTGCAGCTGTACGGGGATGAATCCATCGGTTTCGAAGACGGAAACCTGGTGATCACTGCCAGAAAAGAGGGCGATGCTTATCACTCTGCCCGGATAAACACCAAAGATAAATTTGAATTCAGGTACGGAACGGTGGAGATCCGCGCTAACATCCCCGAGGGTAAAGGTTTATGGCCTGCCTTTTGGATGCTGGGAAGCAATATCGATGAAGTCGGATGGCCCGTATGCGGAGAGATCGACATCCTGGAATATGTAGGCAGGGAACCCGGTATGGTGTTCACCTCTATGCATACCGCTTCCAGCCATGGGAATACCATCAATACCCAAAAAACCTATATCGACAACATCGAAAAAGGATTTCACCTATTCAGGGCAGACTGGACTCCTGAAAGTATCACCTTCAGTGTTGACGGTGAAAAAGTGTATACCTACGCGCCCAAAGAAAAGAATGAGGAGACCTGGCCCTATGATCAGCCCTTCTATCTGCTGCTGAACATGGCCATTGGCGGAAACTTTGGAGGGCCTGAAGTAAACGATGCCATTTTCCCGGCCCGGTATGTGATCGACTATATCAAGGTCTACCAGGCGGAAGACATCACTTCTAAAACAAGGCGTTAAGTTCCGAATAGGGAAAGGGCTCGACGATTGAAGGTCTGTCTGAGTCAACACCGGTTCTGAAAAGATCACGGCTCACAGCCCATCCCTCGAGCGATTCGTCTTTATAAGCAGAAGCGATGATCGCTTCAAGCTGTTCCCGGTTTGCTGCGGGGTCAAGCCAGGCGTTTTCATCTTCGGCTTTTAACAAAACAGGTTGCCTCTTGCGTTTATTATGGATCTCAGCCATAAACGGAGAGGCTTCTTTGGTTAGCAGGGATACGGTGACATAATTATCGGGCGTTATGGTATAGATACCCGCCACGCCAAAACATTCCTTATTCTTGCGATGTATGTAATAAGGGAACTTTTTTCCGGCCTTTTCATGTGGCTCGAAAAAGCCGTCGAGCGGCACCAGGCACCTGCGCTCATAGGCGGAAAGCCGGTAAACGAAATGATCGAAAAGCTTCTCTGAACGGGCGTTAAGTCCGCTGCCATAGCGTATGCTCTTCTTGTAATAGCTCTCATGATCGGCACCCGGCTGATCCGGGGGTATCAGCCCCCATTTAGCCGGGGTGAGGGTATCAGGCTCTTGCTGGGGCACGATCAGGATGTTCTGATGCGCAAACCCGTTCGAATGGTAAAAGGTAAAATCCAGCTCCCCGATATCATAACGTTTGTCACGTGAGACATTGAATCGTTTCTCAAGCTGAGAGGTAGTTTTCGTCTGGCTGGTATGGTAACACATCTGTTAGTTGCTAAAAGCCTGGTGGGGTTCGGGAAATTCAAATAATGCTATTCCCCTAAATTAATGAATTTTACGGGAGGCTAATAATGATAAGGCCTGCTTTTATAATCGCGGGAAGCTTATTCTTATTAAAGAATTTCAGAAGGTCAGTATATCGGCCCCCTGCAACAGAAAAATGATCACGGCAGTTACCCCCGTACTCACGAAAATGGCTCCCTGCCAGTAATAGGTTTTGGTGCGCCAATGCTGAAATACCTTCTTGCCGTATTCCTTTTCGAAATGCGTATGGGTAAATTTCCAAAACAGGAAATTGGTGGTTAAAAATAGTAAGGTGGCGATTAGTATGGTGATTCCCATCGGTTGTTGATTTTAGGATTTTAAGAACATGAACGTTAATGGTACATGCACGAGCGATTCAGATCATTGCGAAAATTTAAGATAGGTAATATTATTAAACCTTCCCGGATCTTGCAAAATATGTTTTGCCAGTTAATGCCTTAATTGATATAACTCTAAGGCTCTTAAAAATTTTTCGCCCCCACTTTCTGTTTGATCATAAATAAAACCATTTAACTCGGGATGGTTCTTTTCAATCCAACGTAAAAGTTCATTTTTCCTTGCCGACCATATTGAATCATTGAAATTCGAATATTCAATCTCAATACTTACTATTTTACTTTTCTCGAATCTCAGTGTCTGATTCGTTATGAATGGTTTGCCATGAAGAAACGCTATTCTTTTATCCAATTTTGAAATTCTTGCCTTTACGCCCTTTTCAAGTTTCAGCAGCTCAATTATTTCATAGCTTGGATCAAAGACTGAGTCCCATTTTAATAATTCTATGTATTCGTTTTTAGAATAGACTTGCTTATAACTCCCTTCCTCTATAATTAAGCTATCAGAAAACCAGAAATCCACCTTCGAATAGTTAGAATCATCGAGTACCGTGAAGTGCCTTTTGGCTATGGCCAGTTGATCAATTTCTTTTTCATATCGATTACAATAAAACATATTGATTGATAGTAAAATTATTGCAGCAAACTTGTTCATTCAGATTATTGGTATGAAGATTTCTAAGCCGTTTCGTGCCAATGGCTAGAGACTTAAAGAATAAAGTCCCTATTTGGGCTTTATCAGTAGCAAAAACGAGCTATTGAAAGACCTGCCTCAATTTTACGATTTATCTGATCTGGGAAATATTTTCGAAAATTGTCAAATAAGGTTAGGTCCGTCATGTCCTTTTGAACCCTGATTTTATTTATAAGTCCTGATAATAAACCTTGGCAGATTCATCCAGCTCTTCATCAATATTCGCATCGAACTTAAATGCATAAATGACCCACTTATCCTTTGGTTTATAGTAGTGAAATATGAATCGAATAGGTTGCCGGTCATATTTCACCATGAAACTTAACAGCATATAACTATTTCCAAGCGTTTTCTCCGTTATTTTTTCATAACCATGATATGCTCCTACATAATCTTTATTTAGTCCCTCAAGTTGACTTTTTAGATTGGTGATGGCATCGGCAGACCTGGACATCCAGGGATTGGTTTCATATAAATCCTCCAATGCTGTGGATGCCCCCTTGGCTTTATAAGTTTCGAAGAAATTAAATGTTATTTCCTGAGGAGAAAGTTGTGAGAAAGAAAATTGGGATGAGATTAAGACTAATAAAAGAAAGGATGCTTTTTTCATGATTATTTGAAATTAAATATCTGCTGCTTTTGATGAATAAGCTGTTTGACTAACCGCAGCTGTCAATAGAGGATTAAGTTATATGCCTCGCTTCCTCTTATGATGCAATTTGGCCATTATTCAGAATAGCTCCGACAAAAAATTAAAAGATCAATATAGGAATATATTCTAAATCTTGTAGTACAGAACAGATTTTTTCAATTAGGGCCCAGAGCGGATTATCTAGAAGTAATTTCGCAATTCATTTATAAAATCAGGGGTGCCGGGTCTGATCCCTGAATTGCTCAGTATTTCGCCTGTCGGAGAGATTATGACATATTTTGGGAGGGTAATCCCATAAAATGTTTTACCGGTCATTTTTATAGCTGAATAGGCTATAGACAAAAAAGGATCATCCCCCGATTTACCATACCAGTAATGGTGGGTCGGGTTCCATTCTCTATCTTTCAGAAATGACTTCCAGACCTCAAAATCATGATCAAGTGAAACAGAAATAAATACGATATTTTTCTCGCTGAATGCTTCTGCTATTTCCTTGTAAACCGGCGCTTCTTTCACACAGGGTGCGCACCAGGTGGCCCAAAAATCTATCACCAGATAACTTCCTCTGAATTGCTCTGTTGAGATTACATCATTGCTAAAGGTGGTTATTTTCCCATCGGTGAAACGCATGCCCTCTTCCGCCATATTCATTTTAATCAATCCTGACTGCAAGTCCATTTCAGAAGAATCTTTTCTTTGCGAGAAGGAGCAAACACCAAGGAGAAGAAATGTGATTAAAACAGTATTTGCTTTCATTTTATTAGATAACTACTATAACCTTAGCTATGTTCTGCTCAGTTTTAATTCCACTGAACCTGATCCCCGACCTTCCGGAATGACAGAGATCAGTAAGTCAAATTACATTTTTGATTCAATTCTGTTCTCAAACTGTTCAGTTCCTTTTGCTCGATCAATTCGGCGTTTATTCGCAATTCCTCCTTATCGGTTTTAATTATTAGCTCCCCGGCGAATTCTTTAACCTGCTTTATCTGGGTCAGGTCTATTTTAGGTGAAAAGAGTTCATGGGTCGAGATCATACCTTTTGCAATTGTTACGTACGGTGTAAGTACTTTGTGGGAATATTGAAAAATAAAAATAACTGCGATAAAAACTAAAAGGTAGTCAGACCAATCTTCGAAACCGCCATAAACGAATTTCAAAATCAATAAGAGACTCCACAAGAATGTCATTAAGTAAAATAATATGAGCCTTTTTCTTTTTATCCTTATTTCCATTTATACTATTGATATACATCAATCCCTTGAATCCTTATTACCGGCCATCTGGGCTTTACGTTTTTCATAAAACGTTTCCATTCCGGGGTTCTCGTATTTTAATAAAGCGGCGCATGCTTCCTTTAGATTATAGCTTTGAAAGTTTTAGATAATTTCGCTTTACAATTGGCACATTAATCAAGATCAGGACGACAAGAATCAAGACAGAATAAACCAAAGTTTTGGAATCGAGATCTAAACCTACGATCAGACCGTAGATAAGCACTGGCAAAACAGGTAGGCAGATTATATATTTATTAGTTCTTATCATTAAAGTATCGCCATTCTCTAAATTCATCTTATACTCTTTACTCTTAAACCAAAGGACTTTTGAAAAGACGACATACGTTCCCGAATCCAAATCAATTTCTAAAGTCTGATCATCTTCGATTTCACAAATCAATTGATCGTTTGCGAAAACTTTATACTTCATAATACCAGCACCGTACTGTCTTGGTCTGACCAGAGTTATCATTACTGAGAAATTTGTTTTTTCCTGCACCATTGCCTTCAGTATTCAAAATGGTAAAAATTCCACGGCCCGATAGCAAAATTTGTTTAAGTTCTAAAAAAATAACTGATAATGGGAATGTAACTCAGGCAGAAAGATCACAGGAACTAATTATTTATAGCCTGACTAAGGTATGGAATATTTTCGAAATATGTAAGAGTGATAATGGATTAAGAAAGATAGATTGTCCAGGTTTCAGGATTTAATCCTTTCGAAAAAGACCTCACCATTGTCAAGGGAAATTAATTTCACCCCATTAATCAGAAACCTCTCCTCCCTCCTTATCCTGTTGTAAGAATCAGCACTCTCCACTGGTAAATAGACTTTAATTTTACCACTGTCTTCCGGAATCCGGCTTTTATGAATGATCAATTCGCTATTTGAAAGCACATGACCTATAGCTATTTCATCATAAATCGCAGGATCAAAATTGATTTTAAGGCCACCCTTTAGGTTGCTTCTTTGATGAGCGATCACTTCATCATTTTTTAAAAAGAAAATGTCTGAATCTCCAAGCGCTGTAGAATCCAATGAATAAATCTCCATCGCGATATCTCCCGATGTTTCCACCCGTTTCGAAATATCAATGATGGGATCCGGTAATACATAGGGTTGGTGAACAAGGACTAATGTGTCTCCCTCTATTTTAATTTCCCCATTGCTATGAAATGCTCCGTGAGAACCGACTACAAATTCTGAATAATTAAATAAGGAATCCTTTAACGTCAATTTGCTGATAACCCCGTTTTCCCGCTTTTCATAATCGCCTGAAAACTGTGCATTTACATTAACAGAAATGACAATAAATGCCGCTATACACTTTAGAATCCTGAGCATAAATTAAAAATACCGGTATTCAATTTATTCATTAAAAATTAAAACCTCTGCAAACAAAAAAGGCCCGTCATCATGACGAGCCTTTTCGTAAGCATTTAAACTATCTTAGTTAGACATGCTGTCTACTGCTTCTTCAGTTTCTTCCATTGCTTCTTCAGCAGCTGCTTCTGCATCCTCTGCACCTTCTTCAATAGCATCTCCTGCTTCTTCTACAGCTTCTTCTGTTTCGTCAGCTGCATCTTCAAGAGCGTCTTCTGTGTCTTCAGCAGCCTGCTCGATCGCATCTTCTGCTTTCTCTTCTTTGGTTTCTCTACAAGAAGTAAATGACATACCCATTGCAAAAACAAGGGCAAGGCTTAAAATAACTTTTTTCATGGTTTGTGTTTTAGTTTTACTTAAATGTTGCTGTACGAAAAAACGATATATTTCCTTTCTTCGCAAATAATCATTAACAATTTTTCTGAGTATTTTATGAGAAAAAGTTAAAAATTACTGAAATAATTACGTATATAATCCCCGATTTGGATTATGGCACCCCCGTTTTTTTTCACATAATCTGAACACAATGCTCCTTTTCGTTTCATTTCCAACTCATTAGACAACATAGAATCTGCCGTAATTTTTAATGAATCGGCTCCGTCGACCACGGTGATCCCTCCCAGACGAACCAGTTCTTCCGCTTCGCGAAATCCGGAATAATTAGGTCCTATCAGCACCGGGATTCCAAAAACGGCGGGTTCCAGGGTATTGTGCAGGCCGGTATTTCCCATCCCGCCCCCTACATAAGCAAGGTCTGCATAGCTGTAAACACGGGTGAGCAACCCGACCGTATCCAGTATGAGCACCCGGTATTCTGAGAGCTCCTGCTTTTCGATACGGGTATAGCAGACGGCAGGTACTTTGAGACGTCGCATAAGATTCTCAACCGCCGAATCTTTGATGTTATGCGGTGCGATCACAAAACATATTTCCTCATCCTGCCTAACATTGATATACGACACCAGCATATCTTCGCCTTCAGGCCAGGTACTGCCCGCCACGAAACATCGTCTTTTCCCTTTAAAGCGCTCCATAAAACCGAGATGATTATCTCTTTCCAGAATTTCTGTAACCCGGTCGAAACGGGTATCCCCGCTGACGGTTACATTGTCGAACCCGATCTCCTGAAGCAGGTCTTCGGAGTTTTTATCCTGCACAAAGATCTGCTCGAAGGCTCTTAAAGACCTTCGGAACATTCCGCCGTAAAACTTAAAAAACGGTTGGGAAGAACGAAAGATGGCCGAGACCAGCAGTACCGGAATGTTTCGCTGATCAAGAGCTTTCAGGTAGTTCGGCCAGAACTCGTACTTGATAAAGATGGCCATATCAGGGTTCACCAGGTCCAGAAACTTACGAACCCTTCCCGGCGTATCAAGTGGGAGGTAAGTGACCAGGTCGGCGGCTTTGGTGTTCTTACGCACCTCGTACCCGGATGGAGAAAAGAAGGTCAGCAGGATCTTGTGTTCGGGAAAATCAGCTCGCACCTGCTCCATAACGGGCAAACCCTGCTCGAACTCTCCCAGAGAAGCAGCGTGGAACCAGATGATCCTGTCGCCTGCACGCACATTGGCACGCAGGTAAGACAGTACCGTGCGGCGACCATCATTAAAAAGTTTCATCTTACGGCTGAAAAGAGAAGTGGCCGGTAAAAAGACCGCCACCACCCGTATAAAGAAGTTGTAGATCAGCAACACTTTTGTGAGTTTGACGCTAAAATAAGGCTCTTTCTGCTATTTCATTACCCGCAGTTACGTAATTTTGTGTCAAACTAATTTCGAAAAGATCCAGTTGCATGAGGAAGATACAAATGGTTGACCTCCAAAGTCAATACGAAGAAATAAAAGACACAGTACAGAATTCCTTTGAAGAAGTACTCGAATCAGCAGCATTCATCAATGGCCCCCAGGTGCGTTCCTTTCAGAAGGAACTGGAAGATTACCTGGGTGTGAAGCACGTGATCCCCTGCGCCAACGGAACCGACGCCCTACAGATAGCCATGATGGGGCTTGGACTTAAACCCGGTGACGAGGTCATTACGGCAGACTTCACCTTTGCCGCGACAGTCGAAGTGATCGCACTGCTGCAACTCACCCCGGTTCTGGTCGACGTCGAACCCGATTCGTTCAATATCGATCCGGAGGCGATCAGAAAAGCCATCACCCCTAAGACCAAGGCCATCGTGCCGGTACACCTGTTCGGTCAGTGTGCCGATATGGACAGCATCATGGAAATCGCACGGGAGCACGATCTCTACGTGATCGAAGACAATGCCCAGGGTATCGGGGCAACCTATACCTCAGCCGATGGTTCAAAAAAGAAATCGGGCACCATAGGTCATGTAGCTGCGACCTCCTTCTTCCCTTCCAAGAATCTCGGATGCTACGGAGACGGAGGAGCAATCTTCACCAATGATGACGATCTCGCGCATACCCTTAGAGGTATCGTAAACCACGGAATGTACGAGAGATACCATCACGATGTGGTGGGCGTGAACTCCCGGCTGGATTCCCTGCAGGCAGCAGTACTGAGGGCCAAACTTCCGAAGCTCGACGCCTACAACCAACGACGAAGAAATGCCGCCAAAAAATACAATGCAGCCCTGAACGGACACCAGGATATTATCATTCCGCAGCTGGCCAACAATTGTACCTTTATCTGTGATACCTGCGACTGCCATGTTTTTCATCAGTACACCCTTCGTATCACCAACGGAAAAAGAGACGAACTGGCTGCGCACCTGGCAGAAAAAGACATCCCTCACGGGATCTATTACCCCATCCCGCTTCACAGCCAGAAGGCCTATCGCGATGAGCGGTACCGGGAAGAAGATTTCCCCGTGACCAACCAACTGGTAAAAGAGGTGATCTCCCTGCCCATGCACAGTGAACTGGATGATGAACAAATTGACTATATTGCGCAGACCATACGCAATTTCTTAAACTGATCACATGAAGATACTCGTTACCGGCGGACTGGGCTTTATCGGCTCACATACCGTTGTGGAACTACAGCAAAGAGGTTTTGAAGTACTGATAGTCGATAACCTTTCCAATTCTTCCCTGAAGGTACTGGAAGGCATCACAGAGATCACTGGAAAAGCACCGGAATTTGAAAAAACAGACCTGCGTGACAAGTCTGCGGTCTCTGCCCTGTTTAAAAAACACAAAGACCTCGATGGGGTCATTCATTTTGCAGCTTCCAAAGCTGTGGGAGAAAGCGTAGCAAACCCCCTTCTGTATTACGAAAACAACATCAACACCCTGGTGTACGTATTACAGGAGCTGTCTAAGCTGGAACAGGCTAATTTTATCTTTAGTTCATCCTGCACGGTTTACGGACAGGCAGATGAGTTGCCCATTACAGAAAATGCTCCGGTAAAAGCGGCAGAATCACCCTATGGAAACACCAAACAGATCGGGGAAGAGATCATCAGAGACACTACCCGCGTAAATGAACAGATCGCAGCTATTTCCCTGAGATATTTTAACCCGATAGGAGCTCATCCTTCAGCCGCTATTGGGGAACTGCCAATAGGAGTGCCTCAGAACCTGGTACCTTTTATTACGCAGACCGGCGCGGGTATCAGGGAGAAACTCTCGGTTTTCGGCAATGATTACCCGACTCGCGACGGTACCTGTATCAGGGATTATATTCATGTGGTCGACCTTGCCAAAGCGCACGTTTCAGCCCTTGAGCGATTGCTGAAGAAAAAATCCGATTCGAATTATGAGGTCTTCAACATCGGGACCGGTACCGGCAGTACTGTAATGGAAGTCATCGAAAGCTTTGAACGGGTATCCGGAAACAAGCTGAATTACCAGATTGCCGACAGAAGACCGGGAGACGTTATTGCTGCCTTTGCCGATACCTCGCTCGCGAACAAACAACTGAACTGGAAGGCTGAATCAACCCTCGATGAAGCCATGGCCTCTGCCTGGCTCTGGGAGCAAAAGATCAGAAATTAAACCATCTGCATAACCACCTAAACCAAACTTATGAAACGACTCTTATTACTCCTGCTGCTTATCAGCAGCACAACCTTTGCCCAAAAGACCTATCTGCACTGTGGAAAGGTGATAGACACCCGTAACGGAAAAGTGCTGAACGAACAAACGGTAATCGTTGAAGGAAACCGCATCACCGGGGTCAAAAAGGGATATCTGAATGCCGCTGATGCCGACACCGGCATCGACCTGAAAGACAAAACGGTATTACCGGGGCTTATCGATTTTCATGTACATATCGAAGGGGAGACCAATCCGCGGCAGTACCTTGAGACATTCACCCTGAACCAGGCCGATGTGGCATACAACGCTCAGGAGATAGCCCAACGCACGCTCAATGCCGGCTTTACCACCGTAAGGGACCTGGGTGGTTCGGGAGTGAACATCGCACTTCGCGACGCCATCAGCAAAGGAAAAGTGACTGGTCCGCGCATCTATACTGCCGGAAAGGCGATAGGAACCACCGGAGGTCATGCCGATCCGACCAACGGATACCGCGCCGACCTGGCAGGTGATCCGGGACCAAAGGAAGGAGTGATCAACGGCGTGGCCGATGCCCGCAAGGCGGTACGGCAGCGATATAAGAACGGGGCAGACCTGATCAAGATCACCGCAACGGGAGGTGTGCTTAGTGTTGCCAAGAACGGCCAAAACCCTCAATTCACCCTCGAGGAGGTCAAAGCGATCTGCGAGACGGCCGCTGACTACGGTTTTCATGTAGCTGCACATGCCCATGGTGACGAAGGTATGCAGCGGGCGATCAAAGGAGGCGTAAAGACCATAGAACACGGAACCCTGATGAGTGAAGAGACCATGGACCTGATGAAGGAATATGACACTTACCTGGTTCCGACCATGACAGCCGGAAAAGTGGTAACCGAGAACGCAAAAAAAGAAGGATACTTCCCGGAAGTGATCGCTAAGAAAGCTCTGGAGATAGGGCCTAAAATCCAGGCCACTTTTAAAAAGGCTTATGAAAAAGGAGTAGGCATCGCCTTTGGTACCGATGCAGGGGTATTTGAACACGGCACCAACGGCAGGGAATTCGGCTTTATGGTAGAGGCAGGAATGTCTCCGATGGAAGCTATACAGTCGGCAACCACCACCAATGCCATGATCCTGAATGAATCTGAGAATCTGGGGCAGATAGGCGAAGGATTCCTCGCAGACATTATCGCTGTGGAAGAAGACCCCACCGAAAACATACAAACACTGGAAAATGTGGTTTTCGTCATGAAAGACGGACAGGTCATCAAAGAATGATCCTGAATACCAGATCACAAAAAAAGCCTGTTGCTGTTTTTAGCAACAGGCTTTTTTTTTGATATCCCGGCAGCTATCATTTTTCCCGTGATTCGTCTGAGTATGGTATCTTTGCACAAATCAATGATATTTTGAGCGTAGCATCTATTTTACAACGTTACAAGAACGCTCCCCTCCACCAACAACTGCTCAACAGGCTTAAGGAGGAAGGCAAGACCCAAACCAACCTTAAAGGTCTGGCTGGATCATCACTCTCCATGGTGATCGCCAATACCTTCGAAGAAGTTGAAAAGCCGTTTCTGCTTCTTTTCAACGACAAGGAAGAGGCTGCATACCACCTCAATGATCTGGAACAGTTCCTCGGAGAAGACCGGGTGCTGTTCTACCCCGGCAGCTACAGAAGGCCGTACCAGATCGAAGAGACCGATAATGCGAATGTGTTGCTCAGAGCAGAAGTGCTCAATCGCATCAATTCCCGTCGTAAGCCGGCCATAATCGTATCATATCCCGACGCCCTTTTCGAAAAGGTGGTCACCAAACAGGTACTGGAAAAGAACACCCAGAAAATAAAGGTCGGCGATGAGCTTTCGCTCGATTTCCTGAACGAGGTATTGTTCGAATACCGGTTCAGAAGAGTTGATTTTGTAACCGAACCCGGCGAGTTCTCTGTGCGGGGTGGGATCGTTGATGTTTTTTCATTCTCTCACGACGAACCTTATCGTATCGAATTTTTCGGAGATGAAGTCGACAGTATCAGAACCTTCGATGTGGAAACACAGTTATCAAAGGAGCAACATAAAAAGATCAATCTCATACCAAATGTCGAAGACAAGCTCACCCAGGAATCCCGTGTGAGCTTTCTGGAATACATCAAGAACGAGACCGTGGTCTTCGTACAGAACAGGGAGATGTTACTGGCCCGCATTGAATCCCTTTTCCGTAAAGCCGAAACAGCCTTCGGGGAACTGTCAGACACTCTGAAGCATGATGCCCCTGAAGCCTTGTTCTGCCATGGTCCGCAGATGGAACAAGACCTTGAGGCCTTTTCCCTGGTCTATCTCGGAACCGGCACCACTCCGGGCTCGGTGAAAACCGAGATCAGGCACAACACCCTGCCCCAACCTTCTTTCAACAAGCAATTTGAACTGCTCATCAATAACCTGAACGAGAATCATGAGGAGGGCTATACCAATTACCTGTTCTGTGTGAGTGAACAGCAGGCGAAGCGCTTTCACGACATCTTTGAAGATGTGGAACAAGACGTACATTATCAAACCGTGGTGTTCTCGCTATACCAGGGATTTATTGACCGGGACCTAAAAATTGCCTGCTATACCGATCACCAGATATTCGAACGCTACCATAAATTTCACATCAGGAACGGCTACGCTAAAAAGCAGGCGATCACCCTACGGGAACTCAACAACCTGGAGGTGGGCGATTATGTCACCCATATCGATCATGGGATCGGCAAGTTCGGCGGACTACAGAAGATCGAGGTTGAGGGAAAAATTCAGGAGGCTATTAAACTGATCTATGGTGATCGCGATATCCTCTACGTGAGCATTCACTCCCTGCACAAAATATCGAAATATAACGGCAAGGATGGCAAGCCACCCAAGATCTACAAACTGGGATCGGCTGCATGGAAGAACCTGAAGAAAAAGACCAAATCAAGGGTCAAGGAGATCGCCTTCAATCTCATACAGCTCTATGCCAAACGCAGGCTTCAAAAAGGTTTTCAGTATGCTCCCGACAGTTACCTTCAAAATGAACTGGAGGCGTCGTTCATTTACGAAGACACCCCCGATCAAAGCAAGGCTACCGATGATGTAAAGGCAGACATGGAAAAGGAACAGCCCATGGATCGGCTGGTATGTGGTGATGTAGGTTTCGGAAAGACCGAAGTCGCAATCAGGGCAGCCTTTAAAGCCGTAGACAATAACAAACAGGTGGCTGTACTTGTACCCACCACCATTCTGGCTTTCCAGCATTACAAAACCTTCAGCGAGCGACTGAGCGATATGCCGGTCACTATCGAATACCTCAACCGGTTCAGAACCGCCAAGGAAAAAAGAGAAACACTCGAGCGGCTTGCCGAAGGAAAAGTTGACATCATCATTGGCACCCACCAACTGGTGAACAAGAATGTAAAATTCAAAGACCTGGGATTGCTGGTGGTCGATGAAGAACAGAAGTTCGGTGTGGCGGTTAAAGACAAGCTCAAGACCATCAAAGAGAATGTCGATGTGCTTACCCTAACGGCAACACCTATTCCAAGAACCCTGCAGTTCAGCCTGATGGCCGCCAGAGACCTGTCTGTCATTACCACTCCCCCGCCTAACCGCTATCCTATCGAAAGTCATGTGATACGATTCAGTGAAGAAAGCATCAGAGATGCCGTGGTGTATGAGATACAGCGGGGCGGACAAGTATTCTTTATTCACAACCGAATAGAAAACATCAAAGAGGTGGCCGGGATGCTCCAAAGGCTGGTTCCCGATGCCAAGATCGGGATAGGGCACGGACAAATGGACGGCAAAAAACTGGAAAAACTGATGCTGGCCTTTATGAACGGAGAGTTTGATGTACTGGTTTCCACCTCGATTGTGGAAAGCGGACTTGACGTACCCAATGCCAACACTATCTTCATCAACAACGCGAATAATTTCGGACTCTCCGACCTTCACCAGATGCGTGGCAGGGTGGGTCGAAGCAATAAAAAAGCGTTCTGCTATTTTATCACCCCTCCCTATTCAGCCATGACCGAAGAGGCCCGGAAACGCATTCAGGCCCTTGAACAGTTTACCGACCTGGGAAGCGGCTTCAATATCGCTATGAAAGATCTTGAGATCAGGGGTGCCGGAGACCTTCTGGGAGGAGAACAGAGCGGATTTATCAACGAGATAGGTTTTGATACCTACCAGAAGATACTGCAGGAGGCCATAGAAGAGCTTAAAGAGAACGAATTTGCTGAACTGTATGAGACAGACAAAGACCAGAAGGTCTACGTAAAAGACACTCAGCTAGATGCCGATTTCGAACTGCTATTCCCTGATCATTATATCAACTCCATCACCGAGCGACTGAAGCTCTACAATGAACTGAGCAGCATCGATAACGAAGAAGCTCTTCAGGAATACGAAAACAGGCTTACCGATCGCTTTGGTCCGCTGCCTCCAGAAGCGGTCGATCTGCTGAACAGCGTCAGGATCAAATGGATGGCCGCCGACTGCGGACTGGAAAAGATCATATTGAAAAAAGGGAAACTGGTGGGATATTTCGTAGCTGATCAGCAAAGCTCCTTCTACCAGGGAAAAACCTTCAGTCGTGTACTGCAATTTGTCCAGACAAGACCTGATCTTTGCCGCATCAAAGAAAAGCAGACCCGAAACGGACTGCGCTTATTGCTGACTTTCGATAAGATCACCAGTATAGACAAAGCTCTCGAAGTGATGCAGATGGTCACCGGAAAGGTCGGAGTAACGGAAAGTTCCTGATCGGGCAGACGCTACAGCGACTTCAGGTCTTTGATGACACGGAAGGCCTTATCGATCTGAGCTTCCTGTACGATAATGGTGAATTCATTAGTGGTCGAGATCACCTCATTGATACCGATCCCTTCCCATGCAAGTCGCTGGAAAATGAAGTAATATACCCCCGGAACATTGACGTTATCTTCCGGAAGCTTCACACTTATAGAAGACAGGTCGCTCTCCTTGCGGGTGCATTTTTCCTTTTCGAAGATCTTTTCGACCGTTTTATTCATGGTATCACTCACCACTATGTTGATCTCATTCACCCCGCGTGAAGACGTATAGAACACATCCTGGTTATCGATGTGCTTGAGCAATTCGGCCTGCCGGCTCATAATGGTGTCTGAGATCAGGAATGTATAATCGGTAAGCGAGGACCTCACTGTGATTTCCCCAAGATTTTTAAGCACTTTCAGGATCCTGTGTGTACTTCTGAATTCAAGATCGCTCGAAAGCCTTTTTAGTGCCATGACAATAGCACCGTTCCTCACTTCCTTGCCCAGCTTCACTTCAATATCCGGCTTTATCACTCTTGAGAGCGAGGTAAGATTAATAATACCCTGTGAAAGAGCACTCTGAAGAAAAGGTTTCGATTTGATGTAATTCTCTACAACAGAAGAGATGGTTTTCATGGTATCTCAGGATTTTTATCACTTAAAACACAAAAGTATGGTAAATTTCAAACTTAAAGTTACAAATACAACAATTAAAAGTAATAAAATGCATCTTCTATATGCTCGATCTCCAGGGTTTTACCCTTCCCCGACACCGCAATGATATCAAAACGTACCTCTTGTTTGATATCACGTTCGGTGACAAAATGGTGCATAACTTTTACCAGCTGCCTGATCTTGCTGCGCGTGACAGCTTCCTGAGGAAGTCCGTATTTCAACCTTGAGCGTGCCTTCACCTCGATACAAACCAGGCGGTCACCGTCGCGAGCAATGATGTCGGCTTCCGCACGGTCAAATCTGTAATTCCGTTCCAGAACAGTGTACCCCTTTTGAATCACCAGATCACAGGCCAGGGACTCAGCCAGTTTTCCGTATTGGTTGTGAACAGCCATAGATCTTTTAAAAAAGTCTTACCCCAACAGGAAGAAAGTTTATATACTTTTTGAAGGAATTCACAACAAATATAGATGCAATGATCAGAATATTAGTAATTTAACGTTGGAACCATACAAATAATCGACAAATATTATTTACTTTAACTGCCATCTGACCGGCGGTTTGCGGCCGTATATAACTAAGAAATAACTGAAGTCCCTTATACCGATCAACCCAAAGAAGCTGACCTGCCCATGTTTGAGACTACCAACTGTAATCTGAGTTCCCTGGCTCCGTACCAGCAAGCATTAACTATTGACGACCTGGCACATTTTTTCAGACGTACGGGATTTGGAGACAACCATAACAACCTGCAGCAACACCTGGGAAAGAATGCCTCACAGCTCGCTGCCGAAAAAATACAGGAAGCCATCTCAAAGCCACTATTACCAGAACCTGAATGGGCATTCTGGGATAATACCTTTTATCCCGATGACAACGGCGCTCTGAAAAGGGAGCATTACAATGACTTCAGCACCACATACCTGAACCAGCTTATCAGCAATGACCTCAGAGACCGGCTGAGCTTTTTCTGGTTCAATCACTTCGTAACAGAATACAGAGAGTATAACTGTCCGTCTTACCTCTATCAATATTTCAAAACCCTGCAAACCCATTCGCTGGGAAACTTCAAGACTTTTGTACATGAGATCGGTCTTTCACCGGCCATGCTGGTATATCTGAATGGTTTACAGAGCGGGAAAGGCAGACCTAACGAAAATTATGCCCGCGAGCTCTATGAGCTGTTCACCCTGGGAGAAGGAAACGGGTATACCGAAGCAGACATACAGGAAACAGCCAGGGCCCTCACCGGTTATACAGACAGGCAGGAGGGATGCGGAGCGATCGTCTTTAACGAGAACAGCTTTGATACCGGCACCAAGACCATATTCGAACAAACCGGAAACTGGAATTATGACGATGTGATAGATATCCTGTTCGCTCAAAAGGGAGAACTTATTGCCGGGTTTATCTGCGGAAAGCTTTACGAATTCTTTGTGAATCCGACGCAGATACCTGAGATCACCAATGCATTGGCAAACACCATGGTCAGTGCAAACTTTGAACTGGCCCCCGTTTTAGAGCAGTTATTCGCTTCAGCTCATTTCTATGACCCTGAAGCAAGGGGCGTTATCATCAAAAGCCATTACGATATCTTTCTCGGATTCATAAGGGAAACGGGGTTTGCCTACGACGACCTCACCCTGAACGACGGGGCCAATATCTGCAGAATTATCGGGCAGGACTTTTTTAACCCTGTCGATGTGGCCGGCTGGCAGCGGGACAGAAAATGGATCGGACCCAGCACCCTGCTGGGACGTTGGAAAATGCTGGAGTTTTACCTTAACGACCGTTTTGCTGCCGACGAAGAGCAATTCAGAACCTTTGTAGTAGACCTGATGGGCGGATACAGCAATAACGACCCCGACCTGATCAGCCGAACGATCACCGACAGCCTGTTGCCGAAAGGTTTTCACTCTGAAGAAGATTACGGTATCACCTCAGATATATTTAAAAGCATCATACAACCCCAGTACTTCGAAAGCGGCGCATGGAACCTTACCTGGATGGAAGTTCCCTCACAGGTGTTCATGTTGTTGCAACACCTGATCAAACAACCAGAATTTCAACTTAAATAAGCGGCTATGTGTATTTCCGATTTCACCCCTGACAATAACAGGCAGAAACATGATGAAGAGCATGAAAAATGGAGCCGGAGAGCCTTTTTACAAGCCCTCGGACTGGCAGGATCAGGCTCTATGCTATTGGGAGGAAATGCGCTCTCTGCCTCTCGACCTTCTCCACTGACTGCCGCTTTGAATACTTCAGAAAACGATAAGATATTAGTCCTTATAAGACTGAACGGCGGGAATGACGGGCTCAACACCATTGTTCCGGTCTACGATTTTGACCGATATGCCCAGTTCCGACCAAAGATCCATATTCCCTTCAACAACCTGCTGCGATTGAATGATGATTTCTATATGCCCGATTTCATGGAAGGCCTGCAGCCGTTATGGGGTGAAGGGGGCATGAAGGTCGTACACGGGGTCGGTTATGAGAATCACAATCTTTCTCATTTCAGTTCCTCAGATATCTTCGCCTCTACCGATACGAACAATGATACCCAGACCGGGTGGTTCGGCAGGTATTTTGACAATCACGGAGATTTCAGCAATTACCTGTTAAATCCGCCGCCCGACCCTGCAGCGATACAAGTTGGAAATATCGGGAACCTGATCTTTCAGGGTGACGATGTCAATTATGCCTTTACCATCAATAATGTCACGGAGCTTGAGCGTATCGCAGAGGAAGGTGTGGTACACAGCCTGACCGATCTGATACCCGATTGTACTTACGAAGATCAACTGTATTTTCTGCGTGGTTCCATAAATACTACCTATGAATATTCCGGTACTATTTTCAATGCTTTCCAGCCGGCGAACAATGCTGTGGAATATCCCCAGGGATCACTCGCAAGGCAGCTCGCAACTGTTGCCAGACTCATAAAGGGCGGACTGGGAACCAAGATATACATGGTCAGTATTTCAGGTTTTGACACTCATTCTGCGCAACCGGAGCGTCATAAGGCGCTTCTTACTGAACTGTCTGATTCCGTAAAATCCTTCTACCAGGACCTGGCTGCCACCGGGATGGAGAAACGTGCTTTGAGCATGACCTTTTCTGAATTCGGAAGAAGGGTATTCGAAAATGGCTCTTATGGTACCGATCACGGTACAGCCGCACCGGTTATGCTCTTCGGACCCGGAATAGAAGGTCAGGGCTTTATCGGGGAGCATCCGGCGCTCGATCAACTCATTCGGGGCGGGAACATGCAGCACACCGTCGACTTCAGAGACGTTTACGCCTCTGTAATGGCAGAGTGGCTCTGCATCGATCGCAACCTGGTCTCAACAGCCCTTTTAGGACGGCCTTCCACCCTACTCGGACTGGGACTTCCCTGCTCCACCGATGATAATACCATTATTGAAAGTGGTGAAGTTCCGTCGGAAGACGATCTGGCCGAAGAACCCCTTCCACAGGAAGATGGGATCACTTTCGAGCATTTCCCTTCCTACGGACCTGATAAAGCTGTATATATCAATTATACAGTACCGCAGGCAGCACACCTGGTGGTACGCTTATTCAATATACTGGGGCAAAATATCGGAACCCTTAGAAATGAGATGGTCACAGAAGGAAGGCATAAGTTGGACCTGCAACAGGCGACCGGTGCCCAACTGAGCCGCGGACAGTATATCTACAGCATTTCGATGGGAGGTAAGATCTACAGCAAATCGGTGGTGATCTCTTAGATTTTCCTGAGGAAGAACCCTGTAAAACTTCGAAGCTTTCCCGTTAGCAGTTCTGCCCGTAAATTGTGTATTTTTGTGGCTTAATCGATAAGCATAATGTCAAAAGAAAGCACGCAGAACCATCAACGTTATACCATCACTGCTGCCCTGCCATACACCAACGGGCCCATACACATAGGACACCTGGCCGGGGTTTATGTGCCGGCAGATATCTACGCAAGATACCTCAGACTAAAAGGTCATGATGTCGCCTTTATATGCGGAAGTGACGAACACGGGGTCGCCATTCCGATGAAGGCTAAAAAAGAAGGGGTCACCCCCATGCAGATCATCGACAAATACCATTCCCTGATAAAGGATTCCTTTGAGCGTTTTGGTATCGCTTTCGACAATTATTCACGCACCTCAGCTCCGGTTCATCATAAGACCGCTTCAGACTTCTTCACCAAACTGCATGGTCAGGATGATTTTATTGAAGAGGTTACCGAGCAGTTATATGACGAAGAAGCCCATCAATTCCTGGCAGACCGTTTTGTTACAGGTACCTGTCCGCGATGCGGCAATCCCGAGGCTTACGGTGATCAGTGCGAAAGCTGCGGAAGCTCGCTGAACGCCACCGATCTTATCGATCCGAAATCGACCATTACCGGCAGCAAGCCCGTACTCAGAGAAACCAGACACTGGTTTTTACCGCTTGACCGTTACCAGGACTTCCTGAAAGAATGGATACTGGTTGGCCATAAGGCAGACTGGAAACCCAATGTGTACGGACAAGTTAAAAGCTGGATCGATGAGGGATTGAAACCCAGGGCGGTTACCCGTGACCTTGACTGGGGGATTCCCGTTCCGGTGAAAGGCGGAGAAGGCAAGGTTTTATATGTATGGTTCGATGCTCCTATCGGTTATATCTCCTCTACCAAAGAATGGGCAGAGAGAGAAGGAAAAGACTGGGAGCCGTACTGGAAAGATAAAGACACCAAACTTGTTCATTTCATAGGAAAAGACAATATCGTTTTTCACTGTGTGATATTCCCGGTCATGCTTCATGCCCATGGCGACTATGTGCTGCCTGAGAATGTACCGGCCAACGAATTTCTGAATCTTGAAGGACAAAAGCTTTCAACTTCCAAGAACTGGGCGGTATGGCTGCATGAATACCTGGAAGATTTCCCCGGGCGTGAAGACGTACTTCGGTACACTCTCACTGCAAATGCCCCGGAGACAAAAGACAACGATTTCACCTGGAAGGATTTTCAGGCCAGGAACAACAACGAGCTGGTAGCCATCTTCGGAAACTTCGTGAACCGCGTGATGGTACTGACTCAGAAATACTATGACGGGAAGGTTCCCGAAGCCGGTTCCCTGCAGGAGATCGACAGGCAAACCCTGGAAGAGGTGCAAAAGGCACCCGCCCTGATCGGAAAGGCCATAGAAAATTATCGCTTCAGAGAGGCCAGTCAGCAACTGATGAACCTTGCCCGCCTCGGAAACAAATACCTGGCCGATGAAGAGCCTTGGAAACAGATCAAAACCGATCCTGAAAGGGTACAAAGCATTATGTATGTCGCCATTCAGATTACTGCCGCACTTGCCGTGGTCAGCGAACCCCTGCTCCCTTTTACCTCAGCCAAACTGAAAGCCATGCTCAGTCCGGAAAAGGAATTCACTCCCGACTGGAAGGCTGTTACTGAGGCAGAAGCCCTGATCCCATCAGGTACTGTGCTCGGAAAAGCTGAATTGCTCTTCAGTAAGATAGAAGACAAAGACGTTAGTGAACAACTCGAAAAACTGGAAAACACCAAAAAGATGAACGAAGCTGCGAACAAAACCGCTGAACCTCAAAAAGAAACCTCCACCTTTGATGATTTCACTAAAATGGACCTGCGGGTAGGCACGATCATCGAAGCCGAAAAAATGCCCAAGGCCGATAAGCTACTGGTTTTAAAGGTTGATACGGGAATAGACACCCGCACGGTGGTTTCAGGTATCGCGAAGAGCTTCAAACCCGAAGACATCATCGGAAAACAGGTTACCGTTCTGGTGAATCTGGCACCCCGCAAACTCAGAGGTGTCGAAAGCCAGGGAATGATCCTGATGACCGAAAACAAGGAGGGTAAACTGGTATTCGTAAATCCTGACGAAGCCGGAGTTACCAATGGGACCATCATCAGTTAAAAAATATCCAATCCTATTTTAAAAGGTATGACTACCCTCACCTTTTCAAGGAAGGTAGTCGACCTGCTTTTTGAATGGCATAAGTGGCTGTGATTTCGTTATAACCTCAGAAAATAAGCAGATGGTTATAATTGAATTTCGTGCGACTCCTTATCCTTTGATAGAGGAAGATTATTTCTGAAAAAGCAATATCATAGCGTAAAATCACGTACCCGGCAATATAATAATACAAGCTCCTTCCCCTGGTCAGGGGAAGGTGGTTTTGCCAAAGGCAAAAGCGGAAGGGGTCGTTAACATCGTGTCTGTACCAAAAAACATCCCACTTCCGGATGGGCCGTCGTAATAAATAACCCTTTCAGATCAGTAAACCGGATTACAGTTTTTCCTCTTTTATAACCGCCCTTAAACGGCTATCTTCGCGTAACCATCGCGGAAACTCAGCTTTATCTATGCTCAAGATCGCTTACCATCCCATCTACAAGCATCCCCTACCCGAGGGTCACCGCTTTCCCATGATCAAGTACGAACTCCTGCCAAAGCAGTTGATTCATGAGGGAACCTGTGAGGAAGAGAATTTTTTTGAACCTGAACCCGCTGAAAGTGAACAAATACTCAGGGCTCACCACCGTGACTATTTTGAGCGTCTTACCAGGCTGGAACTGAAACCCAGCGAAGTACGCAAAACGGGATTTCCCCTATCTGCCGAACTAGTGGAGAGAGAGATCACCATAGCCGGTGGAACCATCAAAGGAACCGAGTACGCCAGAGATCATGGTATTGCCATGAACATTGCCGGTGGCACCCATCATGCATACCGCGGGCACGGAGAAGCCTTCTGCCTGCTCAACGACCAGGCGATCGCAGCCTATGAGCTGTTGGAAAAGCAACAGGCGAAAAAGATCCTTATCATCGATCTCGATGTACACCAGGGTAATGGAACGGCAGAAATATTTGCAGGGGAGGAAAGAGTTTTCACCTTTTCCATGCACGGAAAGAACAACTACCCCTTCCGCAAGGAAAAAAGCGATCTCGACATCCCCCTGGAAGACGGAACAGATGACGGGACTTATCTCAGGATCCTGGAGAACCATCTGGGCCAACTCATAGAGAAGGTCAAACCCGGTTTCATCTTCTATCTTTGCGGAGTTGACGTGATCACAGGAGACAAACTGGGAAAACTGGGACTCAGCCTGCAAGGATGTAAAGAGCGGGATGCCATGGTACTGAACAGTTGTCTCAGCCATGGCATACCCGTTCAGTGTAGCATGGGAGGCGGTTATTCTCCTGAGATCAAGACGATCGTCGAGGCCCATGCCAATACCTTCAGGCTTGCCCGCGAACTATATTTCTAAAAACACAAGTATGACCCTTATACAATTTATCACCAAACAGGTCAATGCCCCTGAAAAGGCTGTGTCGAATACGGTCGACCTGCTCAATGCAGACAGCACCATTCCCTTCATCGCGAGATACCGAAAGGAAGCAACCGGAAATCTCGATGAAGTGGCCATCACTGAGATCGAAAAGCTCAAGAAGTCCTATGAAGAAATCGAAAAGCGAAAAACAACGATCATACAGGCCATCAAAGAGCAGGACGCTCTTGACCCTGAACTGAAGAAACAGATTGAAGCCTGTTACGACCTGAACGAACTCGAAGACCTTTACCTTCCGTATAAAAAGACCCGGAAAACCAGGGCCGACAAGGCCAGGGAATCAGGACTGGAGCCCCTGGCGAAGATGATCATGGCCCAGAACACACCCGACCCGGAAGCGGCGGCTTTGCGGTTTATTAACGACGAGTTGAACAGTGTGGAAGAGGCACTTCAGGGAGCCCGTGACATCATCGCTCAATGGATCAACGAACGAATCGCCATCAGGAATGACCTACGCAAGATCTACGAAAGACATGCCCTGCTGACCACCAGGGTAATCAGTTCGAAAAAAGACAGTGAAGAAGCTGCCCGTTTCAGGGATTATTTCGACTGGTCTGAACCCCTGAACCGCTGTCCGTCTCACCGGCTGCTGGCCATCTTAAGAGCTGAAAAGGAAGGTGTGATCAGACTATCTGTAAAGATCGATACGGATCAGGCCCTTGAAAAGATTGAAAGGCGGGTGATTCGCGCTCAACACGGTGGAGCCGATGAAGTTCGTAAAGCTGCCGAAGATGCATGGAAGCGACTTCTGGAGCCTGCGCTCTCGAAAGAAGCCCTCAACCAGGCAAGGGAAAAAGCAGAGGAAACCGCTATTGCTGTTTTTGCCAAAAACCTGGAACAGTTACTTCTGGGAGCCCCGCTGGGCGAAAAGCGCATCCTGGCCATCGATCCGGGTTACCGAAGCGGTTGTAAAGTGGTCTGCCTGGATGAAAATGGACAATTACTCCATAACGAAAATATTTATCCGCACCCTCCTCAAAAGGAAAGCACCATGGCGATGAAAAAGATCAGCTCCCTGGTGAACTCATATAAGATCGAAGCCATCGCCATCGGTAACGGTACCGCTTCAAGGGAAACCGAACAACTGGTGAAACGCATTCGCTTCGACCGGGACCTGCAGGTATTCGTGGTCAATGAAGCAGGGGCCTCTGTATACTCAGCCTCTTCGGTGGCCCGGGAAGAATTTCCGAATTACGATGTCACCGTAAGGGGCGCCGTATCCATAGGACGAAGGCTGGCCGATCCGCTGGCCGAGCTCGTTAAGATAGATCCGAAATCGATCGGGGTCGGACAATATCAGCATGATGTGGATCAGAATAAACTAAAAGAAGAACTGAACCGGGTGGTCGGAAGCTGCGTAAACAAAGTCGGGGTGAACCTCAACACAGCGAGTAAACCCTTGCTGAGCTATGTATCAGGGATCGGAGAAAAGCTGGCAGAAAATATCATCGCATGGCGAAGTGAAAACGGAGGTTTTGAAAACCGGAAGCAACTTCTCGAGGTTCCGAGACTTGGAGGCAAGGCATTCGAACAGGCTGCAGGGTTTCTGCGCATCAAAGACGGTGAGAATCCGCTCGACGATTCAGGAGTACACCCCGAATCGTATCCGGTGGTACAGAAGATACTGAAAGATCTGGGTGTCAGCATCAGGGAGCTCATCGGAAACCGAAAGCTGGTGGCTCAGATAGAACCTGCGAAATATGTCGATGATAAAACAGGAATGCTTACCCTGAAAGACATCCTGGCTGAGCTCGAAAAACCAGGCCTCGACCCCCGGGAGAAAGCCGAAGTATTCGAATTTGACAAAAATGTAAGAACCATTGATGATCTGTATCCCGGGCAGGAGTTGCCGGGCATTGTAAACAACATCACCAATTTCGGATGCTTTGTTGACATAGGGATCAAACAAAGCGGACTGGTTCACGTATCTAACATGGCCGACCGCTATATCAGCGATGTCAATGAGATCGTTCATTTGCACCAGCATATCAGGGTGAAAGTGCTCGACATCGATAAGGAGCGAAATCGCATACAGCTGTCTATGAAACTTGACGCATGATAAAGAATCCCGTTCTTTATCACGAATTCATTAACTTTAACTGAAAAGGAAATATCATATGTTATCCAAAAAAATAGAGAAAGCACTTAATGACCAGGTTCGGGTTGAGGCAGAATCCTCCCAGATATACCTGGCAATGGCCTGCTGGGCAGAGGTAAAAGGACTTGAAGGCGTTGCCCGCTTCATGTTCGACCAGTCAGATGAAGAAAGAGAACACATGTTGAAATTGATCAAATTCATCAACGAACGCGGAGGTCATGCCCAGATATCGGCCCTTAAAGCACCGAATGTCACCTTCAACTCCTTCCAGGAAATGTTCCAGATGCTGCACGATCATGAAGTACTGGTATCAGAAAGCATCAATGAACTGGTTCACCAGTCTCTGCAGGAGAAAGATTATGCCACACATAATTTCCTGCAATGGTATGTGGCTGAACAGATCGAAGAAGAAGCCATGGCCAAGTCCATACTGGATAAGATCAATCTCATCGGTGACGATAAGGGCGGACTCTACCTTTTCGACCGGGACATTCAGCAGCTTACGGTAACCAGCTCGGCTTCCTCTTCTGCTGTTTAGGATGTTAAATTTTATTTAGATTAATTATAAATAGCATATCTTTGTTTTCTCGAAACTCAAAAACCATCTAAGGTTGGGAAAGAAGAAAAAGGAAAAGAAGGATAAAAAAGACAAGAAGGCGAAGAAAGATAAAGTTCTTACCTACAAGTCCAAATGCTGCAATAAGTATAAAAAATCAGAATCGAAGCGTTGCAAAAGATGCCCCTGCTTCGACCTGATCAAAAAAACTGCTGCCTGAAAGGCGATCTTAAAGAGATCGCCTTTTTTATTGCGGCTTCCCGCCCAACATCAGGAGGTCGTGACAATTCACCTCGGTAATGTACTTTTTCACGCCTTCCTTATCGAGATAACTCCGGGAAGACAACTTCCCTTCAATTGCCACCTCGTTACCCTTCCGAAGATATTTTTCAATGATCTCAGCCAGGCGGCCCCAGGCCACCACATTGTGCCACTGCGTATCTTTTACCAGGTCACCCGCACTGTTGCGGTAACTGTCGTTGGTAGCCACAGAAATACGGGCCAGTTTCTTGCCGCTTTCCAATTCGATGATCTCGGGATCGTTGCCCAGGTTGCCGATCAGTTGCACTTTGTTTCTTAATGCATTCATAATTACAAGTTTTAAAAATTAATGTTCCTTGAATAATTCGTAAATTGGATTTACCCTGAATTCTGATCTCAAGATCTGAAGGTACCCCCGGCCCATTCGGTTGATACATGGTTACTTTCGTTTATAATCGATTATAATCATTTGTAATCGTTTAAAAATTATCTGTATCATTGTAGTAATATTCTCATATTTATGGAAGTTATAAACCAGATCGAGCTGCGAAATCTGCAGGTCGAGGATTACCTGGAGTTGAAAGATTCGATGATCGAAGCTTACAGGGAGCTGAAGGAAATGTATTGGAGGAAGCATGAGATCGAGCGGTTGCTTTCCATATTCCGTCAGGGACAGTTCGTGATCCTGGCAGATGGAAAGGTCGTTGGAGCCGCCTTATCGCTGCTCATAAACGCAGACGATATCGATGACAACCATACTTACGAAGAAATCACCGGAAACGATACATTTTCCACTCATGACCCAAAGGGTAACATACTCTATGGGATCGATGTGTTCATACACCCTGCCTACAGGGGTCTGAGACTTGGCAGACGACTCTACGACAAACGCAAGGAACTCTGTGAACAGATGAACCTCAGAGGGATTGTATTTGCGGGACGCATTCCTAACTACGGCAAATATGCTGAAGAACTGAGTCCGAAGGAATACATCGAAAAAGTGCGTATGAAAGAGTTGTTCGATCCGGTTCTCGCCTTTCAGCTCAGCAATGATTTTCACGTTAAAAAGGTGATGAAGAATTACCTTGAAGGAGATACCAGTTCCCAGGACTTCGCCGTCCTGATGGAGTGGAACAACATCTACTACGAACCCAGCAGAAAACTCATCAATTCCCGTAAGTCGGTAGTCAGGCTTGGCCTGATACAATGGCAGATGAGGCCCCTGAAAAACCTGGAAGACCTGTATGAGCAGGCTGAGTTCTTTATCGATGCGGTAAGCGGTTATGAAAGTGATTTTGCGCTGTTCCCGGAACTGTTCATCGCACCCCTAATGGCCGATTTCAATTATCTCAACGAAGCCGATGCCATCAGGGAGCTGGCGGGTTATACCGATACCATCAAAAAGAAGTTCCAGGAATTCGCTATTTCCTACAATATCAACATTATCACGGGAAGTATGCCGTATATCGATGAAAATGGGAAATTGTTAAATGTTGGTTTTCTTTGCAGAAGAGATGGCTCCTCAGAGATCTATACCAAGATCCATATCACCCCCAACGAGATAGCTCACTGGGGTATGAGCGGCGGAGACACTATTCAGACCTTTGACACTGACTGCGGAAGGATCGGAATCATGATCTGTTATGATGTGGAATTCCCAGAACTACCCCGACTGATGGCTGAAGAAGGTATGCAATTACTATTTGTTCCCTTTCTTACCGATACCCAGAACGGATATACCCGGGTAAAACACTGTGCCCAGGCCCGAGCCATTGAAAATGAATGTTATGTGGCCATTGCAGGCTGCGTGGGAAACCTCCCGCGGGTCAACAATATGGATATACAGTTCGCCCAGGCGGCTGTTTTTACTCCGGCCGACTTTGCCTTTCCCACTAATGGTGTAAAGGCGGAAGCTACCCCCAATACAGAAATGACGCTGATCGTAGATGTCGACCTGGACCTGCTGAAGGAATTACATGAACACGGAAGTGTGAAAACGCTGAAAGACCGTAGAAAAGACCTCTATGACGTGATCAAAAAAACCTGAGAATCTATTAACTCCCCAACCTATATATTATAATGATTATCAATTTGAAAGACGAAGTCTGGAAAGACTTAAGGCGTCCGGAATGGCGCGAGAACGAACATTACAGAATCTCCAATTTCGGCAGGGTTATAAGCTTCAAGCATAAACCCGAAGGCCAGCTGCTGGACCCGGGCAAAGTAGGCGGATACAGCGTGGTTACAGCCATCAAGAAGAACAAGAAGAACGACCTGGTCTACATTCACCGTGCGGTTGCCGAATTATTCCTGGAGAAAAAGGAAGAAAAACGTTTTGTGATACATCGTGATTTTGACAAGCTAAACAATCATGCCGATAACCTGGCATGGGCCAACCGTTCAGAACTGACAAAACACAACAGTAAAAACCCAAGGGTGATCGAGGCCAAGGAACGCAAAAAAACCCATCGCAGTTATTCCAAGCTTACCGAAGCCAAGGTCAGACTGATTAAAAGAAAGATCAATGATCCGAACCGAAGAACCCGTATGAAGATGATCGCCAAACAATTCGGAATCTCTGAAATGCAGCTTTACCGGATCAAATCAGGTGAGAACTGGGGGAGCGTGAAGCCATGACGACAAACCGGATTCCAAACCGAAAAAAACTTTCAGGCCTCACCACCTGAATGAATATAATACCCGGCCTTCGGGCCGGGTTCACCAACCATACCGAAACATAAAGACCTTTACTACTATGAAAACAAGCTTTTATGTATTCCTTACCCTGTTGTTTTTTGCAACGGGAACCAACGAGCTGCGGTCACAGCAGGACCCGGAATCACTGCCTGAATTCAAACAGCTGAAATGGCGTAATATCGGACCCTTCCGCGGAGGGCGAAGTGTCGCCTGCACCGGGGTGCCTTCAGATCCCCTTACCTATTATATGGGAACCACGGGAGGTGGGGTTTGGAAAACAACCGACGCCGGGATCACCTGGAAGAACATCTCAGATGGATTTTTCAAAACCGGAACCGTCGGTGCCCTCGCCGTCGCTCCTTCCGACCCGAATGTGATCTATGTCGGCATGGGAGAACATGCAGCAAGAGGAGTGATGACCTCAACCGGTGACGGTGTCTATCGTTCTACCGATGCCGGTAAAACGTGGACTCATATCGGCATCGACAACAGCAGGCATATCTCAGATGTGATCATCCATCCTGAAAACCCTGATATCGTTTACGTGGCAGTGCAGGGCGCACAATACGGACCTTCTGAAGAAAGAGGAGTTTACCGCAGCCGTGACGGAGGGAAGAACTGGGAAAAACTTCTTTACACCCATGACAGAACAGGGGCTTCTTCTCTGGAGATGGATCCCGCCAACCCGAGAATACTCTATGCCAGTCTCTGGGAACACCGACGATATCCGTGGGTTATGGAATCGGGGGGTGAACATTCGGGACTTTATAAAAGTACCGATGGAGGAGACAGCTGGGAACCCATGACTGAGGGTCTTCCCGAAACGATGGGCAAATCTGCCATCACCGTCTCAGGAGCCGACAGCGAAAGGCTGTGGGCCGTCATTGAGGCAGAGGGCAAAAAAGGAGGGGTCTATCGGTCTGATAACGCCGGAAAAAGCTGGCAACAGGTAAACAACGACCGTATCAATATCGCCCGAAGCTGGTATTATATGGAGATCTTCGCTGACCCGGCCGACCTCAACACGGTATATGTACTCAATGCCCCCATGCTGAAATCGATCGACGGTGGAAGAAGCTTCACTCCTGTAAGCACCCCGCATGGCGACAACCATGACCTCTGGATCAATCCTCTTGACACCAAATACATGATCAATGCCAACGACGGAGGTGCTAACGTATCGCTCAACGGAGGCCGTAGCTGGTCTACACAGGAAAACCAACCCACCGCACAGTTTTACCGGGTATCAGCAGACAACCAGGTACCTTATATGGTCTATGGCGGACAACAGGACAACAGTGCTATCGCTATTATGAGCCGCACCAACGATAACGGGATCGACTGGAAAGACTGGTTCTCAGTAGCAGGTTGCGAAAGCGCTTACCTGGCTTTTGACCCGAACGATCCCGAAGTGGTCTATGGAGGTTGCTACCAGGGAATCATAGACGCATGGAACCGCATCTCTAAAGAAAGTAAACAGATCAAGGCCTACCCCGAACTCTCCCTGGGTAATGAACCGGGAGAAATGAAATTCCGTTTCAACTGGAACGCTCCTATCATCTTTTCCCAACACCAGCCAAATACGGTCTATCATGCGGGGAATGTGATCCTCAAAACCACCGATGGAGGCATCAGCTGGGAAGCCATCAGCGGTGACCTGACTAAAAATGAAGCCGATAAACAGGGGCCCGGCGGCAGACCCTTCACCAACGAAGCTGCCGGAGGAGAGAATTACAACACCATCATGTACCTGGCCGAATCACCACAACAGGCCGGTGTACTATGGGCCGGAACCGACGACGGACTGCTGCACCGCACTGATGATGAAGGAAAAAACTGGACCGATGTTACGCCGGGAGATGTGAAAGACGGGATTATCAACAGTATAGAGATATCACCCCACAATCCCGAAACGGTATATATCACCGTAATGCGATACAAGCAAAACGACCTTAAACCCTATATCTATAAAACCACCAATAACGGAAAGTCGTGGAAGCTTATAACCGAAGGTATTGAGGGGATGCACACTTTTGTAAGGGTGGTACGTGAAGACCCGGTAAGCGAAGGCTTGCTCTACGCCGGTACCGAAACAGGAATGTATGTATCGGTGAACGGCGGTAAAACCTGGAAGCCCTTCCAGCTCAATCTTCCGGTAGTACCTATAAACGATCTGACCATCAGGCAGAATGACCTGATCGCCGCAACGGCAGGACGATCCTTCTGGATTCTTGATGACCTTTCTCCCCTGCAGCAATCCATGCTGGAAAAGCCGGAACAATTGACCATTTATAGTCCGAAAGAAACCTATCTCTTTGTCGGAGGCAGACAAAATGATCTCAGCAACAATGTGGGGCAGAATCCGGAATCGGGAGTCACTTTTGATTATTTTATTCCTGAAACCAAAGACAGTATCGAGCTGAAACTCGAAGTGATCAACGATCAGGGCAATATCATCAGAACCATCGGTAGCAAAGCACCCGAAGCCTTCGCGTCATGGCCCGGCGGACCTTCCAAACCTGCTGTACTGCCTGCTGAACCCGGATTTAACCGATTCACCTGGGATTTCAGAAAATCCACGCTTCCTGCAGTAGAAAAAGTTTTTGTTTACGGAGACTACCGGGGTAATTACGTGATTCCGGGAACCTACGAGTTACGACTCATAACTGAAAGCGATACGGTAAGTACCCCGGTCACTATCAGGCCCAACCCGAACATCAAAGCCTCGATGGAAGATTATCGCGAACAGGAACGCTTTACAGACGAGATCGATTCATTGATCACCGAAATTCATGAAACGGTCAACGGGATGCGAACTACCAGGGAGCAACTGGAAAACTACAGCAAGCTTATGCAGGATAAAGATGGCTGGGAAGACCTCCGAAAGCAGGCCGACACACTCATAAGCGCTATCGATGCCTGGGAGCGTGAACTCATACAACCCGAGCAGAAGACCTTTCAGGATGTGATCAACTTTAACAATCAGCTCAATGCCGAGCTAATGTACCTGAAGAACTATACCGGCAGTGCAGATCCGAAACTCACTCAGGGCGCCCGCCTTCGGTTGGACGATCTCCTTCTGAATTGGAAAGAACAGCAGCAACGCTATGATGAAATTGTCAATAAAGGGTTCGAGACCTTCAATCGCATGTATCGTGAAAAAGGGGTGCCTGCAATTATCATGTCTGAGAAACCATAATTGTTCGCATCATGGAAAAGACATGTCTTGAGTGTGGAGAAAAAGTAATAGGACGTTCCGACAAGAAATTCTGTTCTGATTATTGTCGGAACGCCTATAACAATAAACTGAACAAAGACACGAAGAACCTTATAAGAAACGTAAATAACCGCCTGCGGAAGAATTACCGTATTCTTGATCAGATCAATCCGGGTGATAAGGTAAAAACCACTCGTAAACGCCTGCTTGATGAGGGTTTTGATTTTGACCACCTGACCAGTGTATATACCACAAAAAAAGGCAGCACCTATTATTTCATCTATGATCTTGGTTACCTGCCTTTGGAAAATGATTTTATAATGATCGTACGCCGGGAGCGTTAATGACCCCAGTTCTGACTGTTGAGTTTCAGCGCCGCACATACGATGTCTTTCCGGCTGATCTGTCCGACCAGTCGACCGTCTTCCATTACCGGAAGTCGTCGCCTGTTACCTTTATAGAATTGTGAGGCCGCATCAAAGATGTCCTTGTCATGCTCGATGGTCTCCACTTCTGTGCTCATGAATTTTTTGACGCTTTTATCCAGAATCGGCATATTGAAATACCGGCTTTCAGATATCTGCTTCATACAATCTGCTTCTGAAATAATACCTACCAGGTGACCGTCATCATCACAAACCGGACCCCCTGAAATTCTGTGCTTTATGAACAACTCCATGACCTCCAGCACAGACTGCTCAGGTTTGAAGACTACGAGGTTTTTGGTCATATAGTCTTCTACCAGCACAGGCGCATTAAATTCCTTTTTTATCTCTTCTCTTTCTCCTTGAAAACTCTTGATCCCCATAATGTTCGTTTTTAGTGTTGCTCCTTTATAAATATACAGAATATTGGAAAACTAAAATAAATAATTCTCAGCGGAACTGTTAATTTTCTGCTTTTTCGTAAGTTTAAACCAAACTCCTGACATGAAAAGAATTGCGGCGGCAGCCACCCTGTTACTACTGATTTTAGCCGTGATCTGGCGCTTCCAGAAACTTACTCCGAATCCCGACGACCCTTCAGTGCAAATCCCTGCCGAAAGCTTTTCAAATACGCGTGCCTTTGACCACGTCAGAGCCATGTCTGTAGCTCCTCATTATGTAGGCTCGCGGGCTCATGATTCTGTTCGCAATTATATTATAGGGGAACTCAAAGCAATGGGGTTGCAGGTCGAAACCCAGGAGGGTTACACGGCCGGAGATTGGGGAAGCCTCAGTAAGGCTGTAAATATCATCGCCACTATTGAAGGAAGCGATGACAGCCGGGAAGAGGCGCTGGTTTTAATGAGTCATTACGACAGTCAGCCCCACTCTTCACACGGAGCCGGTGATGCTGCCAGCGGTGTAGCTGTTATTCTGGAAGGCATCAGGGCCTACCTCGCCCAGGGAAACATCCCTGAAAATGATGTGATCATCCTGATTACCGATGCCGAGGAGCTCGGACTGAACGGTGCTGAATTGTTTGTCAAGAAGCATGAGCTCAGACAAAAAGCTGCACTTGTGCTGAATTTCGAGGCCCGGGGTAGCGGTGGACCCGGATATATGCTCATAGAAACGAATGGAGGAAATGCAAAACTGATCGAATCATTCTCTGACGCCAACCCCACCCACCCGGTGGCAAATTCTCTGGCTTACAGCATTTATAAACTCTTACCAAACGATACAGACCTGACCGTATTTCGCGAAGACGGAAATATCGATGGTTTCAACTTTGCCTTTATTGACGATCATTTTGATTATCATACGGCCCTGGACCGCGTCGAAAGGCTCGATCCCGCTACGCTTCAGCACCAGGCATCCTATCTGATGCCTCTGCTGTATTATTTTGCCCAGGCCGATCTGGGAAACCTGTCATCTTCCGGGGATCATGTCTACTTTGACTTTCCGTTTTACAGGCTGGTATTTTTTCCCTTCTCATGGATATGGCCGATGATCCTGGGTCTTTTCATTGTTTTTCTCTCTGTTACCATATACGGGTTCAGCAGCAATAAACTAATTCTGAAAGATATCGGAAAAGGAAGTCTCCCATTGCTGATCTCTTTAACGGTCGTTGGTATTACAGGATACCTCCTGTGGCCTCTGCTGCTGTGGCTCTACCCCGGATACCGTGATATGCTGCACGGATTCACCTATAATGGTCATGACTATATCGCCTTCATAGCAGCCTTCGCACTGGCTATCTGTTTCTATACCTATGCACGGTTCAGAAAGATCCCGGCACCCGCACTACTGTTCTTTCCCCTCTTGCTATGGTTTGCACTATGCATCATCCTGGCGGTATATTTACCGGGAGCAGGCTTCTTTGTTATACCGGCACTGGGTACGGTGGCAGCCTATTTTATCTATTTGCGACAGGAGAAACCCAGCCTGTTCCTGATGCTCTTTCTGGCGCTTCCTGCAATTTGGATTCTGGGCCCCTTCGTAAAAATGTTCCCGATAGGCCTCGGACTTAAAATATTGGTGGCTAGCGGCATTTTCACAGTGCTGATCTTTTCGCTCTGTTTGCCGCTATTGTTAAGATACAGGTGGAAGAAAACGCTCGCATTTCTTTTCGCGATAGTTGCGGCCTTCAGTTTTATCAGCGCCCATTTTGATGCTGCCTTCACCCCCGAGAGACCCCGACCCACCAGCCTTGTCTACCTGCATGACGCCGACAGTAATGAATCGATCTGGGCCACCTATAATAAAGAACCGGACGAATGGGTCAAAGGTTTCATCCCCACCAAAAACAACAAGCCCGATGAGGGTCAGAACTTCAGCAGCAAATACGGTAGCAGTTTCACTTTTACAGCTCCGGCAACATCCATATCCCTGATGCCACCGGATATCAGCATCAAAAAAGACACCCTTATTTCAGGGCTGAGACACCTTGAGCTTTGTGTGGTACCTCACCGGGATGTGAACCGGCTGGAAGTTCTGGCCCCCGGACTTCAGATACATTCGCTAAGAACTAACGGCGTTGCATATGATGAGGGTTATCTGCATCAGCGCAGGGAGCGCCTGTTTACCCATTTTATCACACAGAACGATTATACCACTATAGAAATGGTCATTGACCCGGAAGCCGAAGCAGAACTGATCTTTTATGAAAGCTCCTATGACCTGTTACGGCATGAGGATCTTTCCGTACCGGAAAGACCCGGGAACAGCATTCCCATGCCCTTCGTTCTCAATGATGCTATCATCGTTAAAAAGAAAATATCGCTATGAGTCAAAGAACCATAGGCATACTTGGCTGCGGCTGGCTCGGCCTTCCGCTGGCAGAACATCTTAACAGGAAGGGGTACAGGGTGAAAGGCACCACTACCTCCGAACATAAACTTCCCCTTTTGCGGTCGGCCGGTGCAGAACCTTTTCAGCTACGGCTTCATCCGAAAGGACCTGTCGGGGATATTCACGCTTTTCTCAACCATGTTGAATTTCTTGTTATCGCAGTTCCTCCCGGACTTCGCAGTGATCCGCAAAAAGACCATGTCGCTGAGATCGGCTCTCTTTTGAATAGTTTACAGGAAGCTGCCAGCCTGAGGAAGCTCATTTACATTTCCAGCACCTCTGTCTTTCCTGACCGGGAGATGACTTTTGATGAAGCTTCCAGTCCGGAACCCGACTCTGATTCGGGAAGACAACTGGCCGAAATTGAAAAACTGGTTACAGGGCTTCAGCAAATAAGAGGCACAGTTTTGAGATTCGGGGGGCTGTTTGGAGGGGATCGTCACCCGGTTAAATTCCTTTCCGGTAAACAGGGGCTCGCCTCCCCGCATGCTCCGGTCAACCTAATCGATCGTCAGGATTGTATCGGGTTGATTACTTCCCTGATTGAGTCAGAAAAGTCCGTCTCTGTCTGTCATGGCGTGTCTCCTTACCATCCTGAAAAATCGTCTTATTATGGTGAGATAGCTGCCCGGAACGGGCTCTTACCCCCCGAATTTGATCAGAATGATCAGAGAGGCGGCAAACGCATCTCCTCAGCCAATACATGCGATGCGCTGCAATACCGTTTTTTAAATGAAAAGCTGGACTGGATAATGCCTGAGAACCAAAAGCTTTAAGACTTATTTTAACCTTTAATTGAATAAATTTAATAGATTTGGCCTCAGCCCGGGCCAGACCGATCTCGCCCGGCAGAATGAGAATAAGAACCAGATTATTTATACCATGAAAAAAATCGCATTTGCCCTGGCCGGAATGGTTTCCCTGACGGCTGCAGCTCAGTCTGACGCGAGTATTAAAAATCATTACGAATCGTTTTATCAGCAAATGAAATCACAGGGAGATATCAGGGGAGCCATTGACGGCCTCACCCACCTCCTTGTGTTGGAGCCTACCCAGGCAAGAAAAGACACCCTGGCTTACTATTACCTGAATGCCAATATGCATAACCAGGCGATTAATGTGCTGGGAGCGGAAAAAGACACCGATGCCTCAGATCTGGCGGTCGAGGTAAAGGCTATAGCATTGAAATCACTGAATCAGCCACAACTGGCCGTACAGCAATTCGATATTCTTTTCAGCAGACAACCCGACGTATTCAAGGCTTACGAACTGGTCGACCTCAATCTGCAGATAGGAAAGATCGCAGAAGCTGAGACCTATATCAAATACGGACTTGAAAACGCTAAGGATGATGAAATGCTGCCTTTTTACGAGGCCAAACCTCCTTACCAGGTACCTATCAAGGCCGCCTTTAAATACCAGGAAGGACTGCTAAAATACAACCAGGATAAAACTAACTTTGACCAGGCCATCTCTCTCATCGATGAGGCGATAGTGATGGCTCCTAATTTTGCTCTCGCAAAAAGGATCAAAGAACTTCTTCTCAAGCAAAAGGAAGCTGCCCAGCAACCTGCCACCGGGGAAGACGGAGGGAAGTAGTGAGGAACTGACTATAACTTTGTCAAACTGCCTCATAGTATCGGCGCTGTCGAAGTAAGAAATTTACAAAGTCAAATAGCGTCTTCGTGATACTGTGATACAATAATGAATTAACAAGGATCACATCCAAAAATATTTAAAAAGCAGCCCGGTGGGCTGCTTTTTTATTTCATAGTAATTAGATTCTACTCCAGGTCTGAGGGAATCCTGAGAAATGTCTTTAGCTACTACTTATTCCCACTTTCCTATTTCCCTATTTTCCTTTCAGATAGCTGATTATAATAACGACAGGGGGCAGTAGCACTAAACTTTAAAAGATGGCTTCGTTCCGAAATATCGGGACTCGCAAAGACGTCTCTCGCCATTAAACCTTACCCACTTACCCACTTACCCACTTACCCACTTACCTACTTACCTACTTACCTATTTACCTGCCACCCCATCACCTCATAACTTCATTACAAAAAAAAAGGCCTCCCAATTGGAGGCCTTGTTGTGATATGAAATATAAATTACCAGATCTTCACCCGCTTATCAGGCTCAAGAAACATGGCATCGCCTTCTTTGATATCGAAAGCTGTATAGAAGGCATCAACGTTCTTCAAAGGCTGAACCGCGCGGAACATTCCCGGGCTATGCGGATCTGTTTTCACCTGGTTTCTCAGGGCTTCGTCTCTGGCCTTGGTTCTCCAGACGGTGGCCCAGGACATAAAGAAGCGTTGTTCAGGTGTAAATCCATCTATCAGACCGGGGTCTCCGTGTTCTGTAAGGTGGATCTGGAGTCCGTCATAGGCAGCGCTTACACCACCGAGGTCTCCGATATTCTCACCCAAAGTAAATTTCCCATTTACACTAACTCCGGGCAGTACTTCCAGTTGGTCGTACTGAGAAGCCAGTGAGTCTCCCAACCTGTTAAACTCTTCCAGGTCTTCATCGGTCCACCAATTCACCAGGTTCCCTTCGGCATCGTAATCAGCACCGCTATCATCGAATCCATGAGAGATCTCATGTCCGATCACCGCACCGATACCTCCGTAATTCACTGCTGCATCAGCGGTGAAGTTATAGAAAGGCGGCTGCAGGATCGCTGCGGGAAATACAATCTCATTGTATGAAGGGTTATAGTATGCGTTTACTACCTGCGGCGCCATGAACCATTCAGATTTATCAACCGGCTGCCCAAGGTCTTCCATATTATCGCGGTAGTTATACTGAGCGATATTCAGGGTGTTCTCAAAGTAAGAACCTCCCTCGTCTACAGATACGATCTCAAGCTCTGAGTAGTCTTTCCAGTTATCAGGATATCCTACCTTGATAGTGGTCTTATTCAGCTTTTCAATGGCTTTCTTTTTGGTATCCTCATCCATCCACTCGAGTTTATTGATGCGGTTCTCATAAGCCTTGATGATGTTGGCGATCATTTCCTGAGCCTTAGCCTTCGCTTCAGGCGGGAATTTCTTATCTACATACAACTTACCAAGAGCCTCACCTACAGTCCAGTTGATTGAGCTCAGTGCTCTTTCTTCCAGAGGAAGTTGCTCTTTGGCACCTCTCAGCTCTTTGCTGTAGAACTCCCAGTTGGCACGATCCATCTCAGTGGTAAGATTACTGGCAGCATCATTGATTACCGACCAGCGCAGAAAGTCTTTCCAGTCTTCCACTTTCCCTTCGGCCAGTACTTCCTGGAGGGTTTTCATATACTTTGGCTGGGACACGATAATGGTATCGAGATCAGTCGCACCCATTTCGTTAAAATAAGATGACCACTGAATAGCCGGTGTCATATTCTGCAGTTCACTTACAGCCATCGGGTTGTAGGTGGTTTTCGGGTCTCTGCGTTCTACTTTATCCAGCATAGCCTCAGCCAGTCTGGTTTCAAAAGCCAGTATGTTTTTTGCCTGAGCATCGGCTTCCTCTGCGGTAACACCGACCATTTGAAGCATACGGCTCACATGATCAACGTATTTCTCGCGTATCTCCACCGAGCGCTCATCCTCTTCAAGGTAATAATCACGATCAGGAAGACCCAGACCTGCTACCCCAAGATAGGCTGCATTGATATTGCTGTCTTTCTTATCAGCACTAACACCGATCCCGAAGAAATTTCCAAGGCCTTTTGGGCCCATTTCAACCAGGAACTGCTGCAGTTCTTCAACATTGCTGATCTGCTCAACTTTTTCCAGGTAAGGCATGATTGGCGCCATTCCGATACTGTCTCTGGCATCGGTATTCATGATACTTTCGAACAGACGTACGGCTTTGGCCTGGTCAGAGGCAGGGTCCAGCTGTGGGTCATCCATGGCGCCCTTAAGTATGCTCAGGGCATCTTCATCGGTTCGCTTGCGCAATTCATTAAAACTTCCCCATATGGTTCTGTCAGAAGGTATTTCGGTACTATCCAGCCACACCCCATTGACGAAACGGAAGAAGTCGTCTTGTGCCCGAACCGTGGTATCCATATATTCCAGATTGATCCCCGGAATTTCCTCGGTCTGAGCCAGATCTTTTTCACTTTCGGTCTTACATGACACAACGGCAAGTGAAAGGAGTCCGACATAAGCCGACTTTTTCAAATTAACATTCATTGTATTCGTTATTTAGGTTTGAGATTAACTCATGCAATATAAGACATATAGTCGTCAGGAAATACCGACCCGAACGCATTTAGGTTTTTTTTAAGAATAGCAGAAAAATGTACGAAATCACGTCGCTTTCAAAGACAGGAAAAACACTGATTTTTAACCTCCTGCAACCGAGTCGCGGTTCTTTTCAAGAAAGTCTTCATAGATCTTTTCACGCAGCACTTCGCTGATCTGGAATCGCAGGGCATTATAGGCTTCCATCACCTTGGTTCTGGAAGCATTGACCTCACTTACGTCATCGTTATCCTGCAGTCTGAACTTAAGCTGATAGAGAAAGGTCTTCATCAGGTTGAGTCGGCTTTTAATACCGCGGGTATTGAATTTATCGGGTATGGTATCGGCATGTATCTTATTCTCGATCTGAATAAGCTGATCGACCGTATAGGTAAGGTCTCCCGAATTCTTATTTCTGAAGGTTCGCATTTCAGCCTCAAGTTCCCTGAAATTGATCCATGAATCTATCTGACTTTCATCGATGCCTTCTAATGGTCTGATCTCGGGGAGTTCAGCATAGGTGCGAACTTCCTGCTCCTGATCCTCGGCATTTTCCTCGGTCTTCTCTTCCCTTCCGCAGGAAAACACAATGAATGACAGCAGAAGTCCTAATGACAGTAAAGACATTAATCTGAAAACCTTTTTATCGGAACGAGATATCAGTGACATGTTTGAAGCATTGGTAATTATAATTGCAAATGTAATCAATGTATGCAGAGTACATACCATTAATTACGGCTCAGCTAAAGGAATAAAAAGAAGGGAAATTTGAATAATCGGTAACGGTTTAGCAATTACGGCTAAACCTGTGACTTTTACACGCCAGGAATACTGCGTGGACCTGAATGGACCCACTGCTGCAAATACAAAACCCAGGCTTTCGCCTGCTGTTTTTTTAATGCCCTTCCACCATTTGCAAGCATGCTTGCATGGTGACCATAAATCGCCAGGAGTACTGCGTGGACCTGTATGGGCCCACTCCTGCAAATACAAAACCCTCACCCTGCTTTGCAGGCTGTATTTTTTATTCCCCTTTCACTTACAAGTGCAAGCACTTGACGTTCCCGGGGAATAAAAAAACCCATCGCCTTCGCGATGGGTTTTCTGCTTGATGTAGCCCCGCCAGGACTCGAACCTGGATCTAAAGTTTAGGAAACTTCTATTCTATCCCTTGAACTACGGGGCCAATAACCCGATTTGTTTTAAACAACCTCCTGCAAAAATAAAGGCTTTTTAAAAGTTTGTACTTTTTTTAAACGTTTTTTTCCACCCGGCTGACCTCATAACTCTCCCTGAACAGGGGCACCTTTCTGATTCTCATCGCATTGAACTGCGCCAGGATCATCAAAACCATAAGGCTCAGTATCACATAGGGAAAGCTTATTCCCTTATCCAGCATACCCCCCACCAACAGAGGCCCAAGGGCGGTGCTCAGCACCATAAACATGGTAAAAAGACTCCTGATGGTTCCCATTTTGGCCGTACCGTACACCTCTGCGATAACGGCGGTCTTTACCGTACCCGCTATCCCCATGGTAACACCTGCCATGATCAGGAAAACCAGGGCTCCGACGATATGATTGATAAAGGCAAAGGCCAGTAACCCCAGACTCATCGGAAAGAGATAAAAAGAGAACAATTTTCGGGCACCGAACCGGTCGACCCATACACCGCCCAGAACAGACAACATAAATCGGGTGACCGCATATACCGTAAAAAAAGTGGCATACAGGGCGACTGACCATCCTTTATCTTCAACGAAAACATATTGATAAAAGAAGATCGCTGTAGAGACGAATCCCAGCGCAAAGCTGGGCGAAACAATGATGAAAAACCGTTTGTCCCTGATCAGTTCACCAAAGGTGGCTGCCAGTTTGCTCCAGTTCTGTTTACCGGTAACGGCCCGTTGCCGGTCAAAACCTCTGAGATCCATAAAGCGCAGGGCGATCATATAAACCAATAATAAAACGCCACTTGCGAAAGCCGCCACCCTATAATCAAAGCGGAGTATCAGCAGCGAGATGATAAGCGGAAATACTGCTTCCCCAACAGAAAATCCGAGGGAGGTCAGACTCAATGCCTTCCCGCGGTCTTTGTTGAAATATCTCGACATCAGGGTAAACCCGATATGTGTCAGCATTCCTTGTCCGTTAAGACGTAACCCGGTTACAGCCACGAACAGCAAAGCGATGTGATACTCTGAGAAACCCAGAAGAAAACAGGAAATGGCCAGGGCCAGAAGCGCAAATGCTGTTACCTTTTTCACAGGTTTATGATCAATGGTATGACCTACGGTGAGCATCACCACCGAAGCGATCACGGTACAGACCGCATAGACGCTTCCGAAACCTGCTTTAGAAAGTTCAAAGGCTTTGAGCAACTCCGGAACATATAAGGAAAGTAAAAAGGTTTGTCCGAAACTGGAAAGGAAGGTCAGGCTCCAGGCAAAAGAGACCGGAGCCCTGTTTTGTTGTAAAAAACTGAATAAACTTTTCAAAATCAAGACAGGATTTGCGCAAAACTAAGCAGAAGTGCGCAGAAAGCTAAATAATAGCGGAGGTAATTTGATCGCTCTCCATGACTCCCTCAGGACCGATCATCCGGATCTTTTTTGCCGAATTCAGATATTGATGAATGATGCGTTTGTTATCTCTGTCGGAAGGCTGCGGGGTCATAAAATTTCTGAAATCTTCAAGGCGTTCTATAGGCTGTTCCTGATCTACAAAACCATAACCGGCATAGTGACCGTTTTCAACGAAAACGAAAGCTGTCTCTCCGGGAGATCTGCCTTTTTCACAGATCACAAAACTGCTGCTGTTCTCTGTAATTTGCTCAAGGGCTCGCAATACCCTGCCATTGTATGTCTCGAAGGTCTCTTCTCCGCAGCAAACCCCCTGGCAATTTTTAATCCTGTAATGCCGGCATCTGCCTGCCTGTCCGGTCTGGAGCTGGGTAAAACGCGGGCAAAGTTCAAATTCCTCGCATATCGCTTCGAGGAAGGCCAGGCACTCCTGCTGATTGTAAAATACCCGCAAAGGATCTTTGACCATCTTCAGATCATTAAAAGCTACCTGAAGAATTCCCTGCCTGTTGGTGTATGAAAAGATGCCAAATCCTTTATTTCTTCGTTTCTGTGCCCGGTTAAACTTCGGATAATGCTTCTTGATGGCCACCGATTCCATAAGTAAGGCGAGAAGTTCAGAACCTGACACTTCGAAATCAATATGTGCGGTCTCCCGGCACATTGCCTGTTCACTGGGTTTTTTATCATAAAAATGACCGATCACCCGCTTCCTGATATTTTTAGCTTTACCCACGTAGATGATCTGGTGACTTGCATCTTTGAAATAATAAATGCCGGGAGTTTGAGGCAACCCGTCAACGGTTTCCTTTGAAAGCAGGGATGGAAGACTCTGATACCCCTTACTGCGGTTCAGTTGCTCGGGAATAAGTCCGTTAGTATCTCTGCTGACCAGCAGCTGGAAAAGCTTCACGGTAGCCAGAGTGTCACCCAGCGCCCGGTGCCGGTCATGCAGGGGTATCTGAAGTGCAGAACAAAGTTTTCCAAGGGAATAGGAACGCAAGCCGGGAATAAGGGCCCTGGAAAGGCGAACGGTACAGATTTTAGGCAGATTAAAGTCAAATTTGGTCTGAGCGAACTCCTTCCGCAGCACATTATAATCAAAGCTCACATTATGTGCCACAAACACCTTTCCTTTAAGTATTTGGCTGATTTCACCCGCAATCTCACCGAAAGTCGGAGCATTTTGAACCATGGAATCATCGATCCCGGTAAGGGCACTAACATAAGGTGAAATAGGGGTCTGCGGATTCACCAGGGTATGATATTCGTGCAGTGAACTCTGCCCGTCGGTAACCACGATCGCGATCTCGGTTACCCGGTTACCAGCCACTCCCATACCTGTGGTTTCCACATCAACTACCGCGTACTGCATCACCTGAATTTTCACCTAGCATTAAGGGAGTGAAAGGTATTAAAAAATTCTCAGGCAGCCTTTTCAAAGGCTATGAAGTTGACCAGCTTTCCCGATTGATCGAAAACGGGATACCCCTTGATCTCACACTTGTAAGGAGCTCCGTTTTTTTTGTAGTTAACGATATTTTCCCTGAAAGACGTCCTGTTTTGTATGGCTTCTCTTATTCGGGAAGAAGTGGCTTCACAGGTCATCTCCCCCTGGAACATTTTTGGTGATTTCCCAATGATCTCCTGCGGAACATATCCACTCATCTCCTGCATATTATAGGAAGAAAAAACGATCTTCAGAGAGGTGTCGGTGATCACGATGACTTCTTTCCTCCTGCGAAGGGAGGCCTCAAAATCCCACTCACGGTTCCAGTTCGATGAGATCATTCTCAATCTTTCAAGATCCTGCCCGCTTAACTGCCATTGTAACAGTTGCTGCATATGAAAATCGAAAGATTTCAGTGGAAAGGAAATGAGGGGGCCGCGCTTCTCATAATATCGTCTCACTCCAGCATCATATTGTGCTAATTCACCCATAAACAGTATTTTAACCGTAAAAATTAATAAAAAACTATTCCCGGTAAAAATCTGAAACGCACCTTAACATTCTTGTTAAATCTTTTTGCTGATGCAGCCGGTTTAAAGGGGTGAAAACTTAAACAGTATTTAAAAGTCAAACCGCAGCTGGACCGCTACAGCGCCCTCTTCATCCGCCTCCTCGTCAAGGTGTGAAATGTTGAGATTACTGACCGAAATACCCAACAACCGAACCGAGTTTTCCAGGCGCTCCTGGTAGAGTAATTCTTTAGCCACCTCTAATATCAGGCTTTCATCACTTATAAAATAGTCAAGGGTCTTACTGCGCGTCTGTGTTTTGAAATCTGAATACTTGATCTTAAGGGTAAGTGTCTTTCCTGCTGTCTTTTTCTTTTGCAGCCTCCGTTGTAATTCTCCGGCTATCTTTTTCAATTTTTCAAGCATAAAGATCTCGCTGCTCAGATTCTCACTGAAGGTACGCTCAGCGCCTATAGATTTCGGAGTTCGATGAGGACGTACAGGAGAGTCGTAAATACCCCTGACCACCTTAAAGTAATGTTCCCCGGCCTTTCCGAATTCCTTTTGCAGAAAATCAAGACTTTTCCCCTTCAGGTCTTTTCCCGTGAAGATTCCCAGGTCGTACATCTTTTTGGCGGTTACCTTTCCCACCCCGTAGAATTTCCTGATCTCCAACACCTCCAGAAATTGGATCACCTCTTCAGGAGCAACCGTTTTTTGTCCGTTCGGCTTATTGATATCGCTCGCGATCTTTGCCACGAACTTATTCACCGATATTCCTGCTGAGGCAGTCAGACCTGTTTCCTGTAAGATACGTTCCCGGATTTCCGTGGCGATCTTGGTCGCCGACGGGTTTCCCATTTTGTTCTCGGTTACGTCGAGGTAGGCTTCATCTAAAGATAAAGGCTCAACCAGGTCTGTATATTCAAAAAAGATGTTGCGTATCACCATCGAAACTTCCCGATACCGTTCGAATCGGGGCTTCACAAATATCAGATCCCCACAAAGACGTTTGGCCTGCGCCCCGCTCATAGCACTCCTTACCCCGTATCGCCTGGCTTCGTAACTGGCCGCAGCCACCACACCCCGCTTCTCACCCCCGCCAACAGCCACAGGTTTCCCCTTAAGTTCAGGATGGTCTAACTGCTCTACGGAAGCAAAGAAAGCATCCATATCAACATGTATGATCTTTTTAAGGTCTGAGGTGGTCATGCAACAAAATTACTTTAATTTAGAGCATCCTGCTAAGAAGGAATCATGAATGGAAGGAACAACCCATAAAACAGCAGTTATTCTGGGAGCAACGGGCCTTACAGGCTCCATCCTGCTGCAAAAACTTATCGAAGATGACCGGTATGAACAGATCAGGGTATTCACGCGAAGCCCCCTGAATATCAGCCATAAAAAAATAGAAGAGATACGAACAGACCTTTTCAAACTCGACGAACATAAAAAAGATTTTAAGGCTCATGACGTATTCTGTTGTATCGGTACCACCCGGGCAAAGACACCTGACAAAGAGACTTACAAAAAGATCGATTACGGAATCCCGGTTACTGCGGCATCGATCAGCGTCGAAATGGGAGTGGAGAATTTCATAGTGATCTCTTCCATGGGCGCGAACAGTAAAAGCCGGGTTTTCTATAACCGTACTAAGGGAGAAATGGAAGAAAGTGTCCTGGCCAAAGACATACCGAACATCTATTTGTTACGACCCAGTATCATAGGCGGAAAACGTACTGAGAGCCGTCCGGGAGAATGGTTTTTTAAGCGTCTCTTTCAGGTACTTGATCCTTTATTCCTGGGGAATCTTAAGAAATACCGTCTCATCGATGCCGAAGAGATCGCCAATGCCATGGTTTGGCTGGCGAACCACGAGGAAAAATCAGGATGCATGGAAAGCGACAGTATCAGAAAATTAAATAAAATGCTATGAATCTGAACCAGGTAACCCTTCCTTGCCGGGATCTGGACCGGAGTGTGATTTTTTACCAAAACCTGGGGCTGTTGCTGATCGTGAGAACAGACACCTACGCGCGCTTCGAATGTTCTGCAGGAGATGCGACGCTTTCTCTTTCAAAAAAAGAACAAAATTTTCAACCCTCTGACATAACCATCTATTTCGAGGTTGACGACCCTGATAGGGTGATAAAGGAACTGAAAAAAAAGGGTATAGAAATAACAGCAGAGCCCGAAGATAAGCGATGGCTGTGGAGAGAAGCTTCTCTACAGGACCCTGCCGGAAATAACCTGATCATTTACCACGCCGGGGAGAACCGGAAATATCCACCCTGGCGAATCAATACCAACAGCTGATATCTATGCAAGAAACAGAAAGAAAATTCCTGGTCAGCTCTCAGGACTTCAAAGAAGAGGCCATTGACCAAAAACAGATCAAACAGGGGTTTCTGAACACCCATCCGGAAAGAACCGTCAGGGTACGGGTAAGTGACCGGAAAGCCTTCCTTACCGTAAAAGGCATCGGGAATTCCAGTGGAACAACCCGCTTTGAATGGGAAACTGAAATAGACCCCAAAGAAGCCGAAAACCTGCTGGCCATTTGTGAACCCGGTAAACTTGAAAAGACACGTTACCTTGTAAGGCAGGGGGAACATATTTTTGAAGTCGACGAGTTTCATGGAGAGAACGAGGGTCTGATAGTCGCAGAAATAGAACTTGAACACGAAGACGATGTCTTCGTCAAACCAGTGTGGCTTGGCAAAGAGGTTACCGGTGACATCAGATACTACAATTCGCAATTGAGCAAAAACCCTTATAAAAAATGGTAACTTTATCTGGTAAAACACTCAATCTTATGCGTACGATCATTACTACCCTTACGCTGCTGCTTTTGGTCTCGTGCCAGCAACAACCCGATCATAAAGAACTGCCAACAGAGGTGGATTCTGATACCGTTCAGACAACATCGCTTGAAACGAAGAAGAAGTTAGAGGAAGAAGGGTACCAGGTTTTCGATTATATCGATGAGAAAACCAAAGACACGATTCTGATGCAACAATATTTCATGGCTTTCCTGAAGTCAGGACCCAATCGGTCACAAACCAGAACAGAGGCCGACAGCCTGCAGCGTCTGCATCTGGCTCACCTTTCGGAAATGTATGAAAAGGGTTATGCAAGTATTTCAGGTCCCTTTGGCGATGATGGTGAGATTCGCGGTATCACGATTTACAATGTGCCTACCCTGGCCATGGCAGACAGCCTGGCCAACGCTGACCCTATGGTCAAAGCGGGGCGTCTTGTCATCGAAGTGCATCCGTGGTGGGCGGCAAAAGGCTTCCCCCTGAGATAAGATCTATAAGGTTCGGTCAATTTCCCGGTAGGCTTCGATTACCCGGAGCTCTCCATCTTTTCCCTCGGTCTTCACTCCGTGCTCCATACCCACTAACCCGGTATAACCTTTCCCGGCTATGAACTTAAGCACATTGGCGTAATTGATCTCTCCGGTGCCGGGTTCCTTACGACCGGGATTATCGGCCATTTGAAAATAGGCTATCTCGTCCCAGCAGCGGGTAATATTAGAGATAAGATTCCCTTCCTGTATCTGTTGGTGGTAAATATCGTAGAGTATCTTGCAGTAAGGAGAACCAACGGCTTTACAGACCTCATAAGCCTGGGCAGAACCTGTCAGGAACATCCCCGGATGATCATAAAAGTTCAGAGGTTCGATCACCATTGTAATCTTATAAGGATCCAGTATCTGAACGGCCCGCTTCAGAGCATATATCACATTCGCGGTCTGATATCCCATATCGAGAGAAGGGTCTTTGGCTCCGGGCACCACGGTGATCCATTTCGCATCAACCCGGTCTGCCACTGCTATTGAAGATTTGATCTCCTCCAGAAAGCGTTCGAGGTTTTCATCATCACCACTGGCAAGGTCAGGCTCGTTCCAGGAAATACTGTGGCCTACAAAGACACCCATACTGAGACCGAGCTCCCTCATGGTTTCTCCGATCTCCTCCTGCATTTCTACAGGCCTTTTGGCCATTTCATTGTCTTCAACAGCCTGAAAACCCGCCTCTTTCATAAATCGTAATTGATCCAGCAAATCAGGGCCGGCCAGGGTGTCGAACATCCCGAAATGAGGCGCAAAGGCCAGCTTAAAGGCATTCTGCGACAGAGGGCCGTCATGCATGGAAAAGGCTTCGGCAGGAATTACCGAAGCCCCTAATGCACCAATACTGATATTTTTTAAAAATGGTCTTCTTTCCATGAGTGAAATACTGTGATGTCAAGGAAAGATAAGGAATTATTTGTACCTGTTAGCCGCAGCCGCAGGCGGGCAGGAAGAATTATTCGCGGCTGATATCGAGAATTTCGAATTTGAGGATCCCGTTGGGAACTTTAATCTCGGCTACATCACCCACAGATTTTCCCAAAAGTCCTTTCCCGATGGGGGAGTTAACAGAGATTTTGCCCGTTTTAAGATCGGCTTCGCTTTCGGCCACCAGTTTATAGGTCATTTCCATACCATTGTTCTGGTTCTTGATCTTCACCTTTGAAAGCACCAGCACCTTTGAAGTATCCAGTTGGGATTCGTCGATTACACGGGCATTGGCGAGGGTTTCCTCCAATTTTGATATACGCATCTCCAGCAATCCCTGGGCCTCTTTGGCAGCGTCATATTCGGCATTTTCCGAGAGGTCACCTTTATCTCTGGCCTCGGCTATGGCTTGCGACGCCTTGGGTCTTTCAACACTCTTAAGATGATCCAGCTCCTTTCGTAATTTTTTTATTCCTTCTTCTGTGTAATATGATACGTTACTCATAACTTCATCATTTATAAATACAAAAAATCCCCTTTTTTGCTCAAGAGGATTTCATCAAATATACAAAATTTTAAGCAAGTATTTATTTGTCTTAACTTCGCCGGATATAAATTCTTCTCATGCAAATAAGAATTCTCCTGTTCCTGAGCCTGCTGTGTTTCGTTGCCTGCGATAACAGCGATATCGAACGCAATCCGTTTTTGATCGAGCGCTCCTTCTCCTACGACATCAACCTGAACCTGCCGCAATTCGGCTCTTTGAGCACTCCTGGAAATGCCATCTACATCGGTAGTGAAGGCGTTGGAATTCGGGGAGTCATCGTGTTTAATTCGGGTTTCGGAAATTACCTGGCGTGGGAAGCCAGTTGCCCGAACCATCAGCCCAACAGCTGTTCTACCATGACCATCACAGACGGGGTGTTCTCGGTATGCAGTTGTGACGACTACCGATACAGTCTGGCCAACGGCGCCCTGGTAAGTGAACTGGAGGAAGAAAAAAGAGTATATCCTCTTTTGAACTACCGCGTAACGGCCAATGCCAATATCCTGAGAGTATTCAATTAAATAACTCCCTGCGGCATTCAAGCCACAGGGAGCGGGTTTCTTAGAAACTGATGCTTGCGCCCAGCAGGAAATTTATACCTGCCTGCGGATAATAACCTGTCCCGTCAAGGGTGGTAACCCCGTTATTGCCATCGGGTATATCGAAGGTGTAATAGTAACCGTTCGAAATATACTTCGCATCGAAGACGTTGTTGAGCAGGCCACTGAAAACCACTGATCGTATGAAACCTTCCGGCCTGATCTCATACTGCAGGTTGAGATCTGTGGTCGTGTAGGCATCCAGTTTTGATGAAGGGGCATCGATGTTCCCCAGGTACTGTTCTGAGACATATTTGGTCAGCACCGAGATCTGTGTTCTTTCGCCCGGTAACCAGGTGATCACGTTCCCGGCAACCACTTCGGGTGAATACGAAATATTGGTGTTACCGAGGTTGACCAGTTCCCCGTCACGGCTGAAAATATAATCGATGTTCTTATTGCTGCTCAGCGCCAGGTTTGGCTGCCATACGAAGTTTGACCCCAGCATCAGACTGGCATCCAGTTCAAGTCCGAGACGATAGCTGTCGCCCACATTTTCTCTTAATGGCGCTCCTACATCATTGAGAGCTCCGGTGAGTACCAGCTGGTCTTTATACCTCATATAATAGGCATTGGCATTAATCCGGAGCTTTTGGTTATAAAACCGCCATCCCAACTCATAGTCGTTAAGGAATTCCGGTTTGGGAGATCCGCTTTCATAATCGTTCCTGTTGGGTTCACGACTTCCCCTTGCATACGAAAGATATAGCTGATTGCTGGCGTTCATACGGTAGGTAAGCCCCACCTTGGGGTTTAAAAAATTAAACTCGTCGTCGACCAGACCGGTGTCTTCTCCGTTGGCCTCATAATTCACTTTTCTGAATTGCAAGTCACCGTAAAGGCTCAGCCCATCGGTAAGCTTCATGTTCACCTTGGCATAGGTATTCAGGTCGGTTTTGCGGGAGTCATCGTTATAATACCGGTCGCGATACTCACTGTCGGAAGCAAACCGGGCCCAGATAATTTCTCCGAAATGATCTCCCTCATAGATATTATATGCTCCCCCAAGGATGAGTTCGAAATTATTCTGCTCATAGATCGCAGAGAAGGTGGTTCCGTAGAAATCATTGTCCAGCCAGCGTCTCCTTATCAGATCGGTAGTGTTGACCAGGCTGCCGTTTACCGTTAGCGGCTCCAGGCCATAGGTGGCAAAATCATCGTCCTGTCTGAATTGCTCAAAAAAACCACGCCCGTAAGTGTAATGAACGGCCAGGTTGGTATTCCAGTGCTGACCGAATTCCTGGTTCCAGTGCAGTTGAAAATGGTCCTGTTTGTAATTATCAACCTCATTGTCATAAAAGTCAACGATCTCACCGTTGTCGCCATAAATAGCTCCGGCGATATTAAAGGTTCGGTTGGTTCTCAGCAATTCCTCATCTTCGATACCGTACCAGGCCTGGTAAGTGATCTCATGCCCTCCGAACAGCAGAGCTTTTACCAGGGTATTTTCGTCTTTATAGGCTGCCTGCAGAAAATATGATTCAAGATCAGAAGATGCCCTGTCGATATAGCCGTCTGACTGAATGCGTGAAAGGCGGCCTGAAACAGAAAAGTGGTCATTCATCAGACCCGTACCGAACTTTATATTGGTACGAAGGGTATTAAAACTTCCGGCAGATCCGTTTACCTGGGCATAGGCCTCATCTTTAACCCCGTCGGTGAGCAGGTTCAGGCTGGCACCGAAAGCTCCCGCACCGTTAGTCGATGTTCCTACCCCCCGCTGCAATTGCAGGTTTTCTACAGAAGTGGCGAAATCAGGCATATTCACCCAGAAGGTTCCATGTGATTCTGCGTCGTTATAGGGTATCCCGTTTATCGTTACATTCACCCGGGTCGCATCACTACCCCTTACACGTATCCCGGTATAACCTACTCCTGCTCCTGCATCTGAAGTGGTTACCACAGCCGGCATATAATTCATCAGTATCGGAATATCCTGCCCGAGGTTACGGGGTTTGATCTCTTCAGCTGTAAGATTCGAAAAGGTTACGGGATTCTCAGGGTTGGCCCTGATCGCCGATACCAGCACCTCGTCTAAAAGAATATCTTCTTCCTCGAGATTGATATCCAGACGCATGTCTCCCGAGACATCGATGCGCTTCTCCAGGGCATCGGGTGCCAGAAAACGATACACCAGCACCTGCTCCCCTTCCGGAACGGTAAGCTCATAGTAGCCTTCAAAATTGGTTTGGGTTCCACGGTTGGCATTCCTGAGCATGACGGTCACACCGGGCATGGGATTCCCTTCCGGATCGCTGAAAGTACCATAGACTTTGTACTCCTGCGCACTCATGGCCGTTGCTGAAAGCAGCATAGCCAGTAAAAAAACAAATAACGATTTCATTCGTAATAAAATTTTTACGAATAAAAGGGGTCATTATTCATCGGTTCTTAAAATGTTGAAAAAATACGGCCTTTTAATAATCCCGGCCGCCAGGTCAGTTATTCTGACCTTACTCCCTAAACAGCATTACCTGTTCCAGGTTCAATGGGTATAATCTCAGCCTTTACACCGGCATTCCGGCAAGGCACCCCTTATGAGACGCTGCAAAAGTATAGTTTAGAAGAGACATACGCGAAAAAATTTATACTTAAATTAGTACATGATTGAATCACAGAAGTTTACAATCGAAATATGAACTCATCCAGACAAAAGATCACCCTGAAAGTATTTGTAAGCTACCTGATCCTGGCATTGCTGGTGGTCTGGGTTGGCTGGGTGGTTTATGGAGAGATCAACAGCTTTACCAAAGCCCAGCAGGACGACAGCCTTGAGCGATCAAAGATCTTCAGTATCGGAAAATTGCTCACGCTCATGTATGAGAGTGAAAGCTTCGCAAGGGCAGCCATTCAATCGAATAAACAGATTCCCTTCGAACAGTATCTTCAAAAGAACGATTCCATCGCCATGGAACTGGATTCCCTGCAAATGAAGATCACCAATGACTATCAAAGCAGTCTTCTCGACAGTGTCAGGGAACTGGTCGATCAAAAGATCAGAAACATAAAAGACCTGAGAACCATCAGGCACAACAACAATGCAGACCGGTCGATACAAACAGCCATAGAAAAGTTTTCGAATATTGAAGAACGCCTGGGTCGTCTATCGATCACCGATTTCTCAGAAAACCCTGATCAGCTGAGTCCGCGTGTACGCGAAAACCTGTCGGAAGCCATCGGGATATGGAACAAATACATTCCGCGTGACTCTTCGAACACCGTAGATGAGAAAGTACTTGACTCGATGGTTATCGCCACCCGTACCATGCTGGAAAATATCAGGAAAGAAAACTCCCGGCAGCGACTGTCGATGGCCATAAAAGAGAACCAATTGCTTCGGAACGACCTGAATACCTCCCAGCAATTAAGACAGATACTTACGGCCTTTGAAAATGAATTTATCGAGAATTCAATCGAAGCCAATGCCAAACGGGAGGCTGTTCTTAAAAGAAGCATTAACGTGATCACAATCGCTGCGATCGCTGCCGCCGTACTGATGATCCTCTTTTCGATCATGATCCTCAACGACTTCTTCCGTAGTCAGCGATACCGGGAAGAACTGGAGAAATCAAATGAGCTGACACGGTCTCTGCTGAAGAGCAGGGAGCAGCTGATCTCCATGGTAAGTCATGACCTGAGAACCCCGCTGAGTACTATCGTAGGGTATACGGAACTGTTGCGAAAATCGCTGTTGGGGTCCCGACAGGCTTACTATACCGACAGGGTTAGTAAGGCGGCCTCCTTCATCACTCAGCTGGTAGATGATCTGCTTGATTTCTCCAAGCTGGAGTCGGGTAAGATCTTCGTCGATAAAATCCCCTTCCATCTGGAAAATCTGATCTCTGAAACCGCAGAAAGCGTGCGTAGTCTGTATAAAGACAAACCCATACGGCTGGAAGTAAGAACCGACCCGCAGATCGACCGGCCCGTAGTCAGCGACCCCTTCCGCCTTAAGCAGGTGCTCTCAAATCTAATCGGAAATGCCTATAAATTCACCGAAGAAGGAAAGATAACCATCGAAGCCGTCATAACCAGAAAGGAAGGAAAAGAAGCCATGATAGCCATCAGTATAAGCGACACTGGTATCGGGATCAGCGAGGAAAAGCAGCAACTGATCTTCGAAGAATTCACACAGGCTGAGAATTCGATAGAACGAAAATATGGCGGCTCCGGACTCGGACTCACCATTTCAAAGAAACTGGTACGACTCCTGGGTGGAGAACTCTATCTGAAAAGCGAAAAAGATAAAGGCAGCACATTTACATTTACCATTCCCGCCAGGCTCAGCGATAAGAGCCAGGAAATCGAACCGGCAGAAGCACTGAAAAGCATGCCTGCCTTAACAGGAGTACTGATCGACGATGACGAAACCCTGCTCAGTCTTCTTCGTGAAATTCTGGAAGCAGAGGGTATGACCACCCATACTTTTAAAGATGCCAATAAAGCTTTGCTGGAATTGAAAGAACTGGAATACGATTTTATAATAACCGACATTCAACTGCCTTCGATGAACGGTTTTCATTTTGCTGAATTACTCAGGGCAGATGATTATACCGGTTATTCAGGGCAACCTATTATCGCTGTCACGGGAAGAAAGGAATTGCCAGCAAAAGATTACCTGGATGCCGGGTTTTCGGGTTTTTTGAATAAACCCTATACGCCTGCTGCCATACTCAGTATGATCGATCAGGTAATGAGTGGAAAAACGCAATTCACAGAAAATGGTACCGGTAAAGGAAGTCAAAAACAGTTAAAGCCTTTCAACGGAGATGAGGCCTACAACCTCAGCAGTATGATGTCATTTCTGAATAATGACGAATCGGCTTTAAAGGAAATTCTTGACCTGTTTCGGGAAAACACCCTCAAAGATCTCACTTTACTTGAAGAAAGTGCCCGTAAAGGAGAGTATGAGAGAGCCAGGGAACTGGGACATAAAATGCAAACCATGTACCGACAGATAAACGCCGTGAACATCATACCTATCCTGAACAAAATCGAACACCTGGATCCTGAAGATACTGACCACCTGCATGCCTATGTTCAGGAATTAAAACGCGAGATCGAGATCATCTTCACGCAGCTGGCAGAGGTTGGCTAAATACGGGGAATGAATCAGGAATCGATATTGTATTCCTTGATCTTGTTATAGAGCGTCTTTCGTGTGATGTTTAGTAACCTGGCCGCCTGAGATTTGTTATTATCCACCTCAGCAAGGGCGTTCATGATCAACTCCCTTTCATTGTCTTTCTTCGAAAAAGACCTGACGGTTCTTTCCGGGTCTTCATGAGTCCTCGGCCTCACGATTTCAGCCGGCAGCACCGACTTTTCAACATAGTCGCCCTGTGTGAGCAAGACAGATCGCTTGATGACGTTGGAAAGCTCTCTGAGATTCCCGGGCCAGGAGTACTTCTGAAAAATATCGAGCACCTCATCTGAAAAACCCACCACCTTCTTTTCCAGTTGCAGATTTGCCTGATCCAGAAAATGATCGGCATAAATCATCAGGTCTTCCTTACGCTCATGCAGGGTTGGCACCTGGATGGAAAACTCATTAAGCCGGTGATAGAGATCTTCCCTGAAACCACCTTCATTGACAGCTTTCAGAAGATCTTCATTGGTAGCTGTGATGAGCCTTATGTCGACTTCGATCTCCTTATTACTCCCTATGGGCTTGATCTTTCGCTCCTGAAGGGCTCTGAGCAACTGAATCTGGTTCCCGTAACTAAGGTTCCCCACCTCATCAAGAAAGATGGTTCCTTTATTGGCGGCTTCGAAATGACCCTTCTTATCAGTGACCGCTCCGGTAAACGAACCCTTGATATGACCAAAAAATTCACTGGCAGCAATTTCCTTTGGTATCGCACCGCAGTCGACTGCAATAAAATTAAAATTCTTCCTCTTGCTGTTGTTGTGAATACTCCTTGCAACTACTTCCTTCCCCGTTCCCGACTGCCCGGTTATCAGCACAGACATATCGGTCGGAGCCACCAACTGCACATATTCCTGAAGTTTTTTGGAAGCCTTACTGATACCTCTCACCATATTTCCCTGAGAGGAGGTATCTCTGTCAAGGGAAGAAACAGGTTTAGCAGTATCTGTACGTGATACATCATGCCCCTTTCCTTTCAGGGCATTTTTGATCACCAACAGGACCTCGTCCTGGTTAAAAGGTTTTGAAATATAATCGAAAGCGCCTTTTTTCATCGCTTCCACCGCTGTGGTGACCTCAGCATAACTGGTCATCAGAATAACCGGGGTTTCCGGTTTCATCTCCTTTACCCGCGACAGCAATTCGATGCCATCGAGGTCGGGTAACCTCAGGTCGACAAACACCAGATCATAGTTTCCGGATTTAAGGTGCTCTAACCCTTCCCCGGCAGAATAACAGGTATCCACCTCAAAAGAATTCTTTGAGAGAAAACGTTCCAGCATAGCAGAGAAGGAAACATCGTCTTCGATGATCAGGATTTTCGGCATCTGTTGACTTAATTTACACAAAAATAGGAAGTTAAGTCAACAGCTGGATGAAAAAAAGCATAAAAAAAAGGATAGCCAGGCTATCCTTTTCTTTAACAAATTTATGACAGGATCTTACTTCTGGATCCACTCGCCATTTTCGTTCGCGTAAAGGGTGGCTGTTTCTTCACCCATGGTTACTTCAAGCTTATACTCATTGGCCTCGTTCTTGTGTGCCTTAGCTATTTCAGCTCCCGGAAAATCATTTGCCAGGGCATCTTTAACGGCCTGAGGCACTTCATCTACCGAAACCTCTGTATATTCTTCCTGTACCATGTATACATCTTCGTAGATGTCTTCAGCGATCCCGTCATGAAATACTACGGGGGTTGCTGCAAATGAAACGAATCCACCTAATGCTACTGCTGATACTAAAACTAATTTTTTCATAATGATTGATTTTAACTTTTAAGTTTAATTGTTTGTTAGTTATATAGAAACTATTGTACCAAAACATACGACTCCGGCCTTAATCCTCACTGATCCCAGCGATAATAAGGCTTCACAGAGATATATGATCCATGCCAAAAAACAACAGAGTTCCCAAATAGTGTGTAATTGAAGAGCAAAGTGTGTAATAAATACACAAAGAAAGGCACATATTACATACTGTCTATCAGTTGGTTACATGCTATTGAAGGCTTTTCCGGGTATATTTATAGAATTACAGCATTTATAAATGCTATATTTAAAGAAAGAATCGGAGCAATAACGAATCACCTGACTGATTATAGAAGCCATGTATTCTATGGAGGCTGCTTTAGTAAACATGCCGGCCCGAGGACTTTCAGGTCATTCAGCCTCATTATACCAGTCATAAACACTTTTATCGCCTAATCACTATGTTTTCTATATGGAATTGAACGAATTTTTAGATGAACTGAAAGGATGGAAATTAACCTGGTACAAAATCATCAATTTTGCCATCGGCCTTTCTTCACTTCTTATATACGAATTCATAGGACGACCTATTTACCGACCATATGTTTATCGCAATGACATCAATGACTTTCATTTAGCAGACACCTTAGGGAATACCTTCGGAACTTTAACCACCTTGTTTATTTTAATCGCTATTTTCTCTCATGAGCGTGACAAAGGGAATTACCTGATCAAGCTTGGAACCCTGAGCATTATAGTGTATGAGCTGGCACATCCCCTGCTGGGCAAACCTATCGATGTCTGGGATATTGCCGCCACTTTCATCACAGGGATTTTCAGTTACTTCCTTTACAATGCCATATTTAAGAACAGATCCGGTGAACGAAAAATCACCTCCGGTTGATCTCTTTGTTTTATGATTCCTGGTAAACTCTGCGTACTTCCCACAAAACGCAAGATCATGTAATTCTTTTGGCAATAAGATATTCCTCTACATCCCCGCCTTAACTAAAGTCATTTAAGGTAGAAATAGACGCAACTTTAAAAAATCGATCTGCCAGAGCACATAGAGTCATTCATTATCAGACATATAGCGACCCATCTGACGGCATTAACTCAGAAAATATTCATACTTTCATAGACGTAATATAAACAGGCGCTTTGCAAATAAGCGTACCTCTGAAATGAAAATAAGATCTTTCCCTTCGGCTCAGGCCATTCTCCTGATCATTGCGGCACTTGTTGCGGTTCTTACCTGGGTTATTCCCGCAGGTCAGTATGCGAAACTCACCTATAATGCCTCTGAAGATGCCTTTATAGTTCAAAGGAATGATAGAACCGAAAAGTTACCTCCCACCCCTGAGACTCTGGATATTCTAAATATTCAAATCCCCCTGGAAAATTTCACCTCCGGAGCCATTTACAAACCCATCAGCATTCCAGGCACGTATAAACATGTGGATGCAAAGCCGCAAGGTCTTTTTCAATTTCTGCAGGCACCTGTCAAAGGGATCATCGAGACAGCAGATATAATATTCCTGGTTCTTATCATTGGAGGAACGGTGGGTGTTGTTGAAAGATCCGGAGCCTTCAGTGCCGGTATTCAGTGGCTTTCAGAATTCCTGAAGGGTCGCGAATTTATCCTGATCATCAGCACTACCCTGTTAATCGCCCTGGGGGGCTCCACCTTCGGATTTGGAGAAGAAACCATCGCCTTCCTGCCGATTCTGATCCCCGTTTTTCTAGCCGCAAAATACGATGCCCTGGTAGCTGTGGCCTGTGTCTTTCTCGGATCACAGGTGGGGGTCATGGCTTCTACCACCAACCCCTTTTCTACCATCATCGCCTCCGATGCAGCAGGTATTGTGTGGACCAATGGTCTTCAGGAAAGAATGGTTATGTTTTTGATATGCATCACGCTGACAATCTTGTTTCTGTTGCGTTATGCGAAACGTGTAAAGGCCGATCCCGCTTATTCGGTGATATCTGATCAAAAAGAAAAGATCGAAAGTAATTTTGCAGTGGATCCGGAACTAAGAATCCCGAGTCTCTCGGGTAATATGAAACTGATTCTTTCGGTTTTCATGCTGTGTTTCGTGATCATGGTTTATGGGGTGGTAGCATTGGATTGGTGGCTGGTCGAAATGACGGCTGTATTTTTTTTCGGCTCTGTCGTTTTAGGCTTACTGGCCCGTATGAAAGAGGAAACCTTTTTACAGGCCTTCATGACAGGGGCCGGTTCGTTATTAGGTGTCGCCTTTATTATCGGCCTCGCCCGCGGCATATCGATTCTTATGAGTGATGGAATGATCAGTGACACCATACTTTATGAGGCCGGAAGTATAACAGAGGGCATGGATAAAGGGATTTTTGTGAACGCACTTTTTATCGTCTATAATTTCATCGCCTTTTTTGTACCGTCAACATCAGGTACGGCCGTGCTTACCGTTCCCATACTGGCGCCGCTGGCCGACACGGTCAATATCGGCAGGGAAGTGATCGTAAGCACCTATCAGTTCGGGCACGGACTTTTTAATCTGATCAATCCCACCGGTTTGTTACTTGCCTTTCTCGGAGTCGCCAAAATCGGATATGACCGATATCTCAGGTTCGTCTGGCCCTTAATACTGATACTCGCCATAGTGATCATGATATTTCTGACTTTAATCGCATTCCAATGAAAAAATTGATATTCCTCCTGGTAAACCTGCTTTTCAGTTTACCGGCTTTTGCTCAAAATTCCGGCAATACCCATGATAAAGACGTGGCGTCGATCGACGCCATAATCAACGCTTATTATGATGTCATTTCAGGTTCGGGCACAGACCCCTGGGAATTTGAAAGAGACAAATTCATTCATTCAACAGATGCAGTCATTATCAGGCTTGATGAAAAGGGCAACGCATCCTATTCATCTTTGGAGGCTGAATACATCCCCCTGGCACTGTCACCAAGAGAAGATCTTTTCGAAAAGGAACTCGGTCGTTCAGTACAGACCTACGGCGATATTGCCCATGTCTGGAGCGCTTTCGAGATACGTGCCGATCCCGGGGTACCTGCAGATGTCAGAGGACTGAACAGTATCAGGCTTCATTTTGAAAAAGGAAGATGGTTCATCGATAGCTGGACCGTTCAGATGGAAACAGAGAATGATTCTTTGGTCAGCAGATTCCTGGATGATCATTAGTAAAATCAATGAATAATGCATGGCTGCGATTGATACAACTATAAATGCATATCAGATTTTTAGTATTTTAACATCATTCTTCAGCGATTGAATATTTTAAATTAAGTCGACGAAAATCTTCAAAAATAACATCTATGGCAACCACACCAGAACACGACAGAAAAATCGCAGGGATGACTTTCGCCTCTGTGTATCCGCACTATGTAACTAAAGTGGAGAAAAAAGGCCGGACGAAGGAGGAACTCCATGAGGTGATAAAATGGCTCACAAATTTCGATGACGATGAGAGTAATAAACTCATAGAGGATAAGGTCACTTTCGAAACCTTCTTTGACAAAGCTGACCTCAACCCCCATGCTCATCTGATAAAAGGCGTGATCTGTGGTTACCGGATAGAGGAGATCGAGACCCCTCTTACAAAAAAGGTAAGGTACCTGGATAAGCTTGTCGATGAATTGGCTAAAGGAAGGAAAATGGAGAAAATACTCAGAAAAAACTGAATGTCATCCACTAAACAACATACATTGACTCTAACACCCTTACCATAATGGTGGCCGTTAAAATCAGGTTCATGTCTGAAGAGGACTGGGAAAGCGTTAAAGCCATTTACCAAAGCGGTATCGCTACAGGAATAGCCACCTTTGAAACAGCGGCACCGGATCGGGTAAAATTTGACCTTTCACATTTAAAGTTTGGCAGGTTGGTCGCCACGATTAATAATGAAATAGCCGGTTGGGCAGCCTTGAGCCCGGTGTCAGGAAGAGCGGTTTATTCGGGCGTTGCCGAAGTAAGCATATATATTGCTGAACATCACCGTGGAAAAGGAGTCGGACAACTTTTATTGAAAGAACTGATTGCTGAAAGCGAAAAAAACGGAATCTGGACACTCCAGGCTTCGGTCTTTACCGAAAACACCCCCAGTATCAGCCTGCATAAAAGCGTTGGCTTCAGAGTTGTAGGTTTCAGGGAAAGAATTGCCAGAAGAAATGGTCAGTGGAAAGATAATTTCCTGCTGGAAAGACGCAGCAATATCGTGGGACAGGAATAATTCCCGGCTTTTGATATCCAATTGTGAAATCTGTGCAGTAGCCGGATACCTGTATCCTCCGCCCCTTATGAATACATAGGCAATAATGATCTGTTATTTACATACCGGGTGATTTATCAGATTCTTAGTATCTTATTAAATACGTTCAGCGCTCACGAAAAGCTGCTGACTATTGAAGATATAGAGATAGAAACACAACATGAAAGAGTTCGATGTTTTCGTAATAGGATCCGGAATGGCGGGAATGACCGTTGCCAAAAAATGCGCTTCGGAAGGCTTGTCAGTGGGAATTACCGATGAGCGGCCCTACGGAGGAACATGTGCCCTCAGGGGCTGTGACCCAAAAAAGGTGTTAACAGGGGTTACCGAAGTGTTCCGGTCTGCTCAGAATCTTCAGCACAAAGGCCTGGAAGGGATCCCTTCCTTAAATTGGAAGGATCTAATGCGGTTTAAGAGCACTTTCACCGACTCCATGCCCGGGAAGATTGAAAAAGACTATAAAGACCACGGAATTATTACCTTTCATTCTCAGGCCAAATTTCTGGACCCAAACACAATAGAGCTCAATGAAACCCGGGTTAAGGCAAAAAAGATCATCCTTGCCACAGGAGCCAGGCCACGGACCTTGAACATCCCCGGAGGTGAATATACACTTACAAGCACAGACTTTTTGAATTTGAAAGAACTTCCGAAGTCTCTGCTATTTATAGGAGGTGGATACATAGCTTTCGAATTTGCTCATATCGCTGCCCGATTCGGAGCCAAAGTCACTATTGTGCACAGGGGAGAACACCCTCTCGCCAAATTCGACCATAATATTGTCAAGCATCTTGTTTCCGCTACTGAAAAACTGGGTATCGATATCGTGCTGAACACAGAGGTAACAGAAGTTCAAAAATCAGAAAAGGGCTTTCTTGTCACTGTAGAAAACAAAAACGGTAAGAACAGTTACCCGGTCTCAGCGGTATTTAATTCATCAGGAAGGGTACCGGCCATTGACGATCTGGATCTCGAGAAAGCCGGCATCGCTTACAACAAAAAAGGGATCGAAGTAAACGATTACTTGCAAAGCACTTCAAATACACACATATACAGCGCAGGAGACAGCGCAGTTACCAATGGTCTTCCCCTGACACCTGTAGCAGTTTTGGAAGGGCATGTGGTAGCTTCAAATGTGATCGGAAACAATCATAAAAAAATGAAGTATCCTGCCATCCCAAGCGTTGTTTTCACCCTTCCACCCGTGGCCATGGTTGGCATGACCGAGAGGGAAGCCAACGATCAAGACCTTAGTTTTGAAACAAAATACGAATCGGTACCGGGATGGTTTAATGCGAAAAGAACCAATCAGGATGAATATGCTTTTAAAACCTTAATCGACAAAGAATCAGACAGGATCCTGGGCGCTCATCTTATCGGACCCCACGCAGAAGAAACCATCAATCTGTTCGCCATGGCCATGAACGCCGACTTAAAAACCCATGACCTAAAGAAAATGTTGTACTCTTACCCCTCAATGGCATCAGATATAAGCAGTATGATTTAAATTAACCTCTATGGAAACAATTACGATTTGCGAGATCACCTGTCCGGAATGCGCACATAAAGAAAAGGAAGTTATGCCTGCCGATTCCTGTCAATACTTTTATAAATGCGAAAATTGCAATGTGATTTTAAAGCCGCTTACTGGTGATTGCTGTGTTTTTTGCAGTTACGGATCGGTACCCTGCCCTCCCGTACAAAATGACCGGAAATGCTGCTGAATTATAGAAGGAGCTGTTTATCTTATTTTAATCGACTTTTCAAAAGATGAAAGGATTACTGATAACCCTGCTGATACTAACGCCGATAACCTTCGTTCTTTATTATTCTAACTTCGGCGCTATCGGGGCGGTTTTAGATACGCGAAAAGAGGTGGTAGTTGTCTCCATCAGCCTTTTGATACTTTCCTTGTTTGCCTTGATAAAGAAAAGAAAGAAAATTTATATGGGTTTTACGGTTCTGACCCTGATCATCACCGTGCTTTCGGTTAAAGAGTATTTCTTCACTTATGATGAAAAAGAAGTAATGTTCGAAAACGAGGGCAATCAATTATACGGAACCTTATACCAACCGAAGTCACAAGAAGCCCGTTGTCTGGTGGTTTTCATACATGGATCAGGAAGCGAAGACAGAGGTGAATACGCCTTTCATGCAAGAAACCTTGCCCGATCGGGAGTAGCGGCCTTTGCCTATGATAAGAGAGGAAGCGGCAGATCTGAGGGAGACACCTATGAAACCGGTTACCAGGGCTATGCCGGAGATGCTGTCGCTGCTATTGAAAAAATAAGAAAGACCTATCCTTTCGAAAAGACAGGCCTGTTTGCTTTCAGTGAAGGCGAATGGGTTAGCCTGATCATCGACTCTCTCATTCCGGTCGATTTTATCGTAATGGTCTCACCCTCCGGAACCTCACCATTGAAACAGACAGTGCGCGAAATGACCTATCGGTTAGAGCGGAAAGGATTCACCGAAAATGAGATCGAAGAAGCAAAAAACCTGTATACCGACATCCTGACTTTTAAAAATGATCCTGCAGCACGAAAGCTAATCGAAGAACGAATTGCGGTATTAAGAGATAAAGACTGGTTTAAGGCCGGAGAAGAATTTTCAGAGGAATTGTATTTCTATCCCTGGTGGAACCAGGTTATGTACTTTCAGCCCGAAACTTACCTGGAGGCAAGCCATACCGAAATACTTGTTATCTCTGGCCGGGAAAATGAGAGTTTCCCCCCGGAAGAAACCGTGAAGAACTTTCAAAAATATAAGGGGGTCGAAACAGTGATTTTAGAGGAGGGAGATCACGCCATGCTCACCTGGCCTTTAGGAAAAGGGGTGCCTCCTCCCTTTTATGCAGATCAATATGAAAACACCTACTTAAGCTGGATTCATGATAAGTGCAAAGAAGATTGACCCCCGGACCATCAACATCTGAAATCACAAACGAAACAACACTAAGCCCCAAATGAAAACAGAGACGAACTCTTATACGAAAATGTGTTCTAAAGATCTCTTGCTGAATCTGACGGGGAATATTAATTTAGTGTTGGCTGAATATCTGTTTTGGTATTTATTTTCACTTCAATCTTTGATAATATGATCTTCGCGGCAGCAATTTTTATTCTCCTGGGAATACTGGTCAGGTATGCGAAAATGTACAACCTGATCGCCGGATACAATTCTATGGATGAAGAAGAAAAAGCCCGCTATGACATCGAAGCCATCGCTCACATATTTGGCAACGTCATGTTCTATATGGCAACCATAACTATCCTGGGATATGGTTTAAGCCTGTATCTGGATGATCCCCGACTGAAACTCTATGCCCTGATAATGGCCATTGTAACAGGATTACCTTATCTCCTGATAAGAACCAATTCGAAGAAATTCAGAAAAAAAGAGTAACTCATGAAATTGAATGCCAGATCGATCAGAACCTTTATCGGAGCTCAGGACTTCGAAACTTCAAGGAAATTCTATAACGAGCTCGGATTCAAAGAACTCAGAACCTCTACCAAGATGTCATACTTCAGTCAGGGGGATTTCGGTTTTTACCTTCAGGATTATTATGTAAAGGACTGGATTGAAAATTCTATGGTCTTTCTGGAGGTGTCAGATCCGGAGCGTACCTTGGAATACATAAATTCTTTAAAGCTTGACAAAAAATATAAGGTGGTTCGTATCACTGAGATGCACCACGCTGAATGGGGGAGGGAGTTCTTTGTTCATGACCCTTCAGGAGTAATTTGGCATATAGGCAAATTTCATGATTCGTAACGGTTTGTAAAGCTTGTATTACCCTTTTCACAATAGTATTTACCAGGGTTTTGATGCATTCTTCGGAAACCGATCTCAATTGTTCTTACCGGTTCATTAAGTAGGCTGATAAAGGTATTTTTTTCTTACTTTGCCGCCATGCTAGTTACCCCACCTATCGCCTTACAGGATGTAAGTATTGATTTCAGTGATGATAATCTCTGGCTCATAAACTTATGCCTGTCTATCGTTATGTTCAGTGTAGCCTTATCTGTCAAGCCAGGTGACCTGAAGGTTTTATTAAAAACCCCGGGATCGGTGCTGACCGGACTTTTATCTCAGTACCTGATGTTACCTCTGCTCAGCTTTCTGCTGGTATACATTGTTCAGCCTGAGGCCGGTCTTGCCATGGGGATGTTACTGGTCGCTGCATGTCCCGGTGGGAATATTTCCAATTTCTTTTCGATGCAGTGCGGGGGTAACGTGGCCCTGAGCGTTTGTCTGACTATAATTGCGACCATCCTGGCTCCCGTCATGACCCCTTTCAATTTTGAATTCTGGACATCCAGACTTACCTACCTTCAGCCGGTATTTCAAAGCGTTTCACTCAATTATTTCGATCTTGGATTTACTGTTCTGCAAATACTGGTAATTCCTCTTTTATTGGGAATGTGGTTTGCCCACAGATTTGAAAATCTGGCACAAAAAATCTTCAAACCCATGCAGGTATTGAGCATGCTCATCCTGATCAGCTTCATCATTTTCGCCTTTAATGGCAATGGTGAGATCTTTGCCGAGTACTGGCAACATTTTGTCTTTCTCGTTTTCGCCCAAAATCTGATCGCCCTGGCTAGCGGTTATTACCTTGCCCGGTTTACAACGGGAAAATCTGAAGACATGAAAACCATTTCCATAGAAACAGGTGTACAAAATGCCGGGCTCGCCCTGGTACTGGTATTCACTTTCTTTGAACCAAGGGGAGGCCTGGTTCTCCTGGTTGCCTGGTGGGGTGTCTGGAACATTCTGGCAGGCCTGCTGGTGGCACAGTTATACCGGAGGTGGCCGGCTTTGAGTATACACACTTAAACCGTGTATTATGATCGTCTACAGAATTATCAGGATACTGGCACGCATAACTGCATTTTTCTTTTTTCGCAAGGTGAAGGTTACATATCAGGAAGATATTCCGGGTGATCAGCCGGTTATTTTTGCTCCTAACCACCAAAGTGCCTTCCTCGATCCGATTGTAATCGCGGTACATACTCAAAGAAATCCGTGGTTCCTCACCAGGGCCAGTGTATTTAAAAAGGGTTTTGTAAGCCGTTGTCTGAACCTGTTACACATGATACCTGTCTATCGTCCGAGAGACAAGGTAGATCTGAAAATTGCCAATAACGACACCTTTGATCGTTGCCAGGAAATATTGCTCAACAAAGGGGCATTGATGATCTTTCCCGAAGGAAATCACGGCATGCAAAAAAGACTGCGGACCCCATTGAAAAAGGGAATTGGGAGAATTGCACTCAGAGCTGTCAAAACATTGCCCCCTGAAGATGATGTTCTCATCATTCCCGTGGGAATAAACTACGAACATCCCACCCGTATGCGAACCGATTTACTGATCAATTTCGGACGCCCGGTAAGCATGCGAAAATTCGTGGGAGACAGTAAAGACACCAAACCGGCAGAACTGAAAGAGCTAAGGGAACTTATCGCGAAAAAGGTCAGCAGGCTCATGATCGACATCACCCCTAAAAAGAATTATGATGAGCTTGAGTCGGCCTGGCAATCGCATCGCACCCTGTCACCTGACCTGGTTATGCGCTTTGAAAAAGATAAAGAGCTCATCGAAAATCTGCGCTCGGGCAGCACAATACCCGGACAAAAAGACAACAGAATAAGCAATCTCCTTCATATAATCAGGCTTATCGTTGGCTTCCCCTTCTGGATTGCAGGCATCGTTCTCAACATTTTATGGATCGTCACCGTGAAGCTTCTGATCAGATACGTGGTCGAAGATCCGCATTTTATACAGTCGGTAAAATTCCTGTGTGTGATGGTCTTACTGCCTGCCTGTACCCTTATAACCTCTTATATACTCTGTCACTTTACCGGTTGGTTCTGGCCTTTCCTCATCCTTGTACCCTTATCAGGTCTTATCGCCTGCGATTATCAGTATGGTGTTTTAAAGAAAGACAGCCCTGTACTCACAAAGGAACTGGCAGGCAACTTTCTTCCCGAAGAATGAAAAAGGCCCCCCGTTGATACGGAAGGCCTTTAACTGGTAATGAAAATAAATGAAGCTAACTTTAATTTCCTGTCAGACCTTAGATATGATTTTTGATGTTGGTCCTGGGTAAAATACTAAGCACTATGGACATTGCTTTTGATTTCAGGAAAACTTTCTATTATAACACTTGATTTCAGAACATTGAATAGAATTTCATTACCAATGTAAAATCACAATTTATTTTTCTATTCATCTCTTTAAGAGAAAAAAGTGTACCGATATCGACTAACTGCAAAAATCTGCGACAAACAATAAAAAACGTCGGTTTCTGCTCTTTAAATTCCTGGAATACCTGTGTAAAAAGTGTTTACTGTATATTCAAGTATGTGTAAATTTTACACTGCTTATTCATCCTTTACCTGGTGAGTTCGCTTCAGAAGGTCAACCACGGTTTTAACCGGATTAAAAGTGATCAGCGGCACTTCGACGAAAACCGTATTCCAGTGCGCCATTCCACCGTTCCAAAGCCCCGGTTTCTCAAGAGCTTTAACCTCCCGTCCTTCTTTGGTCTTATTGGTAATAAAGGCCTGTTTTTCATCGATGTATTCCAGCAGATCGAATTTCTTCCCGTTATGATCTTTTACACTGCAAACGATATCAACGGGATTGAAATGTGAAGACGCCTTCAGAATATCGTTCTGAAATTTATTCTGGGTGTCTATCTGTGCAGATTCGATAATCTGTAGAGATATGTTACCATCTTCATCTTTGATCCAGAACGGACCTCCCCCCGGCTCACCTTCATTTTTAACCATTCCGCAGATTCTGATGGGAGCATGGAGTTTGTCTTTTAAAAATTCGACCTGGTATTCCTCCTTAAACTTATAGAATTCAGGTTTAACATAAACGTTAAGTCGTTCTTCCAGAAACTTTCTGATCTCGTTGATCGTTTCGGCTGTCACCAGTTCTTCTTCCAGCTGAGCAGCATACTGAAAGACCTTCTCGCGCAATGACAACAGGATTCCGGCCAGCATTCTTTTATAGTCTGCCACTTCCTGCTTGTATTTCTTCACCACCACATTGTCGATGTTTTTGATGAAAATCACATCAGCATCCTGTTCGTTCAGGTTCTCAATAAGAGCTCCGTGCCCCCCGGGCCTGAACAAAATCTCTCCGTTGTCAAGACGAAAAGGTTCGTCGTTCGGAGTCACAGCAATGGTATCTGTCGATTCTTTCTGATATGAGAATGATATATCGAATGAAACGCCGGTGCTGTTTTCAACCCTGCTTTCTATCTGGTCGAATTCATCATCAAAGCGGTTGGAATGGTCTTCTGAAATGGTAAAGTGGAGCTTTGCCTTATCGTTCGAGGCATCGTACAGGGCGGCCTCATAAAGATGTTCTTCAAAGGCCGTTGCCACATGATCTTTATATTTATGAAAAGGCAGCAGCCCTTTGGGATAATCACCGAAATTAAAATGATCCTGATCGAGCATCATCTTCACAAAATAAAACTTCTGATAATGGTCAGGCAGCGAATCAAAATCTTGGTGTTCTTCCTTCAAGCCTTCCATGACCTGTTCATAAAAGGGAAATTTCTCTATCCCGATGAAAAAGGTACGTATCAATTCTGATTTGGTGCGGTTCACATAGGCATTAACGGTTTCCTTTTCAGGATCATAATCCAGTATAAATTCGAACAATGCTTTAAACATTCGGGTTGCCGCTCCTGAGGCGGGCACGAACTTCAGAAGATCCAGTTCATTCTTACGTTTTTCGAAATGGGTAATAAACTCTGTCTTTTCCTTCTCATTGCACTGCATGATCCCGTTTCCGATAGTGGCAGCTGCCTGCAGGTTTACAAAAGGTATCCCCCGTTTAAAGGTTTCTATCTGGCGCATCACCTGCTCCTCGCTGATACCTTTATTTTCAATCAGTTTCTGGTCCTTTTCGGTCAATGTCATATTTTTTTGGCTTTCAGTTGATTAATGGCGTTGATAGCTATCTGTTTACGTTCCTCCCGGTCACCCTTCAATACGATATAAGGCCTGTCATAAGATTCCAGGGCAGATCTGAAACGGTCGTACATAGCTTCCCGCTCATTTGGCTTATCGCGCAGATCATCAGCAACCCAGGGAGTGTCGATATAAGTTAATAAATATAAATCGTATTGGTTCTCCAGTGCATATTTTTCAAGCCGGGGGTCACAATATTCGTTGAAATAAGCCTCTGAATAGACCTTGGTCTCCAGTATATCGGTATCGCAGATCAAAATCTCATTTGCACTTACGCTCATGGCGTTTTCCAGAGCTATCTGCCCTTCAGCTATGGGCAGCAGGTCATCGAGCTCGCATACCTTTCCTTCCCGCTCCCATTTATCCTGCAGATATTCCCTGGCATATTCAGGCACCCATCGGGTATTGAAATGTTCAGACAATTCGCGGGCAAGTGTTGTCTTCCCTGTAGACTCAGGTCCGTATAAAACTATTTTAATAAGGTCTGAGGGCTTTTGTTCAAGTTTTTCTTCCATGATCGGTAACCGTAAATAGCAATAATGGTGAATGCAAAATACTGAAGGCTGGTAAATGCCAGTCCTTTATACAGATATAAGGGAACAGAAATAATGTCTCCAACGATCCAGTAGATCCAGTTTTCCAGTTTCTTTTTGGCCATCAGCCACATTCCAACGAAAAAAATGGCTGTTGTCACTATATCGACGCGTGAAACCCAGCCTTCCCATTTATCAAATATCTCGTAAATGCCTGTGACAAAGATCATGGTACCGAAAAAGAGCACCACCGATATGATCTTTTCCTTTTTGTTCGTTTTGGTGATAGGAATGAAATGGGTGGGATCCACCTTTCGTGTCCAGAAATACCATCCGTAAATACTCATGATGAAATAATAGGCATTGATGAGCATATCGCCCACCAGTCCGTATTGCAGAAGCAGGTAGACAAATATGGCCGTACTGATGATGCCGGTGGGATACACCAGGATGTTCTCGCGTTTGGAATACCAGACGCTCAGGAAACCAAAAACCACCCCGATGATCTCCAGGATCACGAAACTGGCCGGTGTATTCTCATATTGGGAAAAGAACCAATCAGAAATCTGGAGCATAATCGCTTCGATCTGATTTGACGATCTTCATATAAAGCAGTCCTTTATCCATCGATTCAAAGGCCGTCTTCACTTCATCGGTAAGCAGGCTCATCACCTTGCTGTATTCCCCGTAAACCTGAGTGCTGAGCGGATTTTCTTTTACGGTCAGGCCCGAAGCCCTCAGTTTTTTAATAAAGTCGGTTATCACCGGTTCAAAATCGTCCTGTAAGGGACTCAGGGTTAATTCTACTGATATATCCATGTTGTTATTTGATCTTATGTTAGTTGGTATGCAATGCCCAGGCACAGCTGAACCCGTCGAATTCAAGAAATTCCAGGTCATACCTGGACAGCCTTGATTCGTAAAAGACCCAGCCCGTGGTTTTCGAATCTTCCAGGTCAAAGGGAATGATCTTGGTATGATCCTTAAAACTGAGACCGGGGGTGGCAAAAACCTTATACAGGCTTTCTTTGGAACACCAGACCAGGGTCAGCCGCCTTATTTCGTCTTCAGTGAGATATGAAAATTCATAATCAACGAACTTATGGGCGATCAGCCTGATCTTTTCCCGTTGCTTTTCTATATCGATCCCTACCGGAATATCGCTGATAATGATCCCGCAATACCCGAATGAATGGGTGATGGAAATAAATTTCCCATCTGTAAGATGAGGCTTTCCCTGTTCGTCATAATAGAGTTGATGGGTGGTATAACCCGCCTCCTTTAACAGGTGCCTGATACTCAGAAAGCCTCTTCGGTGTAATTCTGATTTCATCCGGCCCATACGCTCCCGGCAATAATCGGTGATCACAATGCCTTTCTGAAGTTCTTCTTCGCTCTCTTCAATGCTCCATATCAGCACCTTAGTGTTTTGGCGAAGTGTTATTGTTTTATAAAGACCCATGCATTATGAATGTAAATATGTACCTTTGCAAACGTTAAAAACACCGGAAAGACTGAGTATTCCGGTTTGTTTTATCTGGTAACGAACGTAAAAATATAAAAGTTAAGATGAGTACTAAAACAATTCCCTACGTACCTTATAAAGTAAAGGATATTTCTTTGGCCGACTGGGGCCGGAAAGAGATCGGTCTGGCCGAGGCTGAAATGCCCGGACTTATGGCCCTGCGCGAGGAATATAAAGACGAGCAGCCCCTCAAGGGTGCCCGTATTGCGGGTTGTCTTCACATGACTATTCAGACAGCTGTGCTGATCGAGACCCTGGTAGCCCTGGGAGCTGAAGTAACCTGGAGTTCATGTAATATCTTTTCAACCCAGGATCACGCTGCTGCTGCCATTGCTGCTGCCGGCATTCCTGTTTACGCATGGAAGGATATGACAGAGGAAGAATTCGACTGGTGTATCGAGCAAACCCTGTTCTTCGGGGAAGATAGAAAGCCGCTGAATATGATCCTCGATGACGGAGGTGACCTGACCAATATGGTCTTTGATAAATATCCTGAGCTTGCACAAGGTATTCGCGGTCTGAGCGAAGAGACCACTACCGGAGTTCACCGTCTGTATGAACGCATGAAAAAGGGCACCCTGGTGATGCCCGCCATTAATGTGAATGATTCGGTTACTAAATCGAAGTTTGATAATAAATACGGTTGCCGCGAAAGTGCGGTCGACGCTATTCGCAGAGCCACCGATGTAATGCTCGCCGGTAAACGCGTGGTGGTTTGTGGTTATGGTGATGTAGGAAAAGGAACAGCCGCTTCTTTCAGAGGAGCCGGCTCTATCGTTACCGTTACCGAGATCGACCCTATCTGTGCGCTGCAGGCCGCCATGGACGGTTACGAGGTAAAACGTCTTGAAACCGTTGTCGGAAAAGCAGACATCGTTATTACCACTACCGGGAATAAAGACATCGTAAGAGGTGAGCATTTCGAGGCCATGAAAGATAAGACCATCGTGTGCAATATCGGTCACTTCGATAACGAGATCGATGTTGCCTGGTTGAAAAAGAATCATGGAGAGGGGAAAGTGAACATCAAACCACAGGTTGACATGTACAATGTTGATGGTAATGATATCATTCTTCTAGCTGAAGGGCGCCTTGTGAATCTTGGATGCGCCACGGGACACCCCAGCTTTGTGATGAGCAACTCCTTCACCAACCAGACCCTGGCTCAGATCGAGCTTTGGAATCACAGCGATAAGTACGAGAATAAAGTATATATGCTGCCTAAACATCTTGATGAAAAAGTTGCAAGACTTCACCTGGAAAGAATCGGAGTGGAACTCACGGAACTTCGTGAAGATCAGGCCAAATATATAGGTGTGGAGGTCGAAGGACCATTCAAACCTGAATACTACCGTTATTAATAAGACCAACATACATCCAGATAAAACCGCCGGGCTTTCCGGCGGTTTTTTTTTGTCCATACCTTAAGCTTCATCAAGTTTGCCTGAAATAAGCCGGTCACTTGCAGCAACTGCTGTGGGATAAAGGCCGCATGATTCCCAGGTTTTTAAGAAAACCCTATTGATTTAGTAGATTTATATGAAAAAGCTTGGATTATTTCATATTTATTAGGAATATTGTGAGCTCACAAAGTTCAATAACTTACTGAAATGTTATCAAGAAAGGTGGAGGGAATAGACCCTGTGAAACCTTAGCAACCCTTAATCCCTTTAAGAAGGTGCTACGTTCTACATGAAGACGTGCTGAGTACAGTTACGACTTCAGATAGATAACCCAAAGTGAAGACCCCGCGGCTTTCACCTTATTTCTTATAACATTTTTCGATTAAGTAGGCTTCTCAGGAAGCTTGTTTGACTTTGGGTTTAATTATTTATTAACTCAAAAAATCAGAAAAATGAGTACACAAAAATTCGCTACCAAAGCATTGCATGCCGGCCATGACGTATCGGCCAACGGAGGAACCAGAGCGGTTCCGATCTATCAGTCTACCGCTTATGTCTTCAATGATTCAGACCACGCGGCCAATCTGTTTTCGCTGGCGGAAACGGGAAATATCTATACCCGTATCAACAACCCCACTAATGACATACTCGAACAACGGTTGGCAGCGCTGGAGGGTGGTATCGCAGCCGTAGCCACCGCTTCGGGTACCTCTGCCATATCAACCACCCTGCTTACCCTGTTGCGTGCAGGTGATCATATCGTCGCTTCCAACAGCCTCTACGGAGGTACCTTCAACCTGTTAAGCGTTACCCTGCCACGGCATGGCATCACCACCACCTTTGTAGACCCTTCAGATCCGGAAAACTTCCATAAAGCCGCAAAGGAGAATACCAGGGTGTTTTTCATCGAATCACTGGGCAATCCGAAACTGGATGTACTTGACATCGAAGCCATTGCCGGTCAGGCCAAAAAACATAAGGTTCCGCTGATCGTAGATAATACAGTGGCCACTCCCTATCTCCTGAACCCTATCGCTCACGGCGCCAATATCGTAATACATTCACTGACAAAATATATCAATGGTAACGGCACTGCCCTCGGAGGTGTTATTATTGATGCGGGAACCTTTGACTGGACCAACGGGAAATATCCGGAGTTCACAGAGCCTTCCCCGGGGTATCACGGACTGGTCTACAGTGAAGCGCTTGAAGAAGCTGCCTTTATCGCAAAGGTACGCATCGAAGGCCTGCGCGATTACGGAGGCGCCCTTAGCCCGTTCAATGCTTTTCAGATCATACAGGGTCTGGAAACCCTGGAACTGAGAATCAGAAAGCATAGTGAGAACGCCCTGGAACTGGCGGCCTGGTTGCAGGAGCAACCCGAAGTGACCTGGGTGAACTACCCCGGCTTGTCTTCAAGTAAATATCACGCACTTGCGAAAAAGTACCTACCCGAAGGCCAAAGCGGAATCGTGACCTTTGGTGTGAAGGGTGGCTATGAGGCTGCAAAATCCATCGCAGATAAAACCAAACTTTTCTCTTTGCTCGCTAACATCGGTGATACGAAATCGCTCATCATTCACCCGGCCAGTACCACGCACCAGCAATTGAGCGATGAAGACCAGCTTCAGACAGGGGTAACCAAAGACCTGATTCGTCTTTCGGTCGGTCTTGAGAACATCGATGACCTGAAAGATGATCTGAAAGAAGCCTTCAGCCTGATCGGTCAGCCTAAACAATCTACCGTTTAATACTTTTGGAACGGCCAGGATCAAAAAGCGCTCTGATACAGATCAGGGTGCTTTTTCTTTATAGGTACCGAAATCCTCCCGGGAACGAGCCAGGTATCGTTACGCACTATGGTAAGGGAATTAACTTACTGACTTTTTATATTTTATGCAGATTTTTACTATATTATTATGACAACCTGACTACATGTGATGAAACTTATAAACCACTTAAAACTCATCGCATATGCATCTATCAACCAAACTATTGATAATTCCCCTCCTGCTTATAAGCCTCAGCGGCTTTAGCCAGGAAAAGTTCGAAGGTAAACTCGACAAATACGATCAGGAAGCCGGAGACATCTATATCGGCTTTATGGATCCGGTCGTGGTCGGAACCATAGACGCTTCCGGGGCCTTTGAAATTCCGCTTGACCAAACCATCATTGAAAAATCGCTCGCCAGTTTTGATACGGCCGAAAAAGACGGGTGGACCGCTACCTTGCGCACCACCGGAGGACATTACACCTGTAACGGTGACACCCTTGACATTGCACATCCTGAACAAACACTTTTCACTATGGCCTTCCAGGGGAGTTACGGAATAGCAGATGTAGACGAAGAAAAACCCTTAGGCGCATTTATGGCCGTAGACAGCCCCGAGTTCGCAAGGGCTTTCAGCATGATAGGACAGGAAGATATGATTTCCGGGTATTACCTGGACTGGTATTACTTCGAACAGCCGTTCACAGTAGACACTGAATGTGTCTTTGAACGGTATGCCTACAACCAGGAAGACGTCTACGAGGTTAAAACCATCTATGACCTCGATTTTAAAGCAGGCTGGAATCTGGTACGTTACCAGGTGGAAGAAGTCTATTCAGATCCTGATGGTCCGGATATGCCCAGGGTGATTCGTTACAGCACCATGGATAATATGCCCGACGATGTTGTCTTTCATTATATTTCAGAGGGAAAATAAGAGGGCTGTAGCGACTTTCTTTAATATTTATACCGGTATACCACTAAATCAAAAGGAAGCCATTAAAGCTCCTTTAAGTTGGTCTCAGCATGGTTTGATCGCCGGTTTCGATTGCAAAGCCACCATCACCGGGTGAAAAGGAGTTGGGAGCGAAGAAGCGAAAGAACAAAGGAGCAAAGGAGCGAAGAAGCGAAGATGCTGATTTCAATAAATCCAGCCAGCACATCATACCTTCATACCCTCATACCCTCATACCCTCATACCTTCATAACTCCATACCCTCATAACTCCACACCCTCCATCCAAACCGACCGAGATCAAAAAAAAACTGCTTTCCAATCAGGAAGCAGTTTCTAATAAGCATTATCAAAGACCAAATTAATGGTTGAGTTCTTCTTCGTTTTCCTGTAAAGGAACGGTCTGCGGAACGAAATCCTGACCGGCGATCACATACTCGTCACTGTCTTCTTTGGTTTTACTGTAATCGTAAGCCCAACGGTGTACATGAGGGATCTCTCCGGGCCAGTTACCGTGAATGTGCTCTACAGGAGTAGTCCACTCCAGGGTATTGGAGTTCCATGGGTTACGGGTCGCTTTCTTCCCGTAGAAAATGCTGTAAACGAAGTTCCATGCGAATAACAACTGAGCTGCACCGGCTATCAGGGCAAATACAGTCATAACTACCTGTATATCGGTAAGGTCATCGAACATAGGGAAGTTCGTGTTGGTATAGTAACGTCTTGGCACCCCCGCCATTCCCACAAAGTGCATCGGGAAGAATACCCCGTAGGCACAGACTGCAGTGATCCAGAAGTGAGCATATCCAAGGTTCTTGTTCATCATGCGGCCGAACATCTTAGGGAACCAGTGGTACACCCCAGCAAAAAGTCCATATAAAGCTGAGATACCCATTACCAGGTGGAAGTGAGCCACTACGAAATACGTATCGTGAACATTGATATCAAGGGCACTGTCTCCAAGAATGATACCTGTAAGACCTCCGGTGATGAAGGTAGAAACCAGACCGATTGAGAACAACATAGCCGGGTTCATTTGCAGGTTACCTTTCCAGAGCGTGGTGATATAGTTAAATGCCTTAACCGCTGATGGTATTGCGATCAGAAGGGTTGTAAAGGTGAACACCGATCCAAGGAACGGATTCATTCCTGAGATAAACATGTGGTGACCCCATACAATGGTCGAAAGGAAGGCAATCGCCAGGATCGACGCTACCATCGCTCTGTAACCAAAGATCGGCTTTCTGGCATTGGTGGCGATCACCTCAGAGGTGATACCCAATGCAGGTAATAATACGATATATACTTCAGGGTGCCCAAGGAACCAGAAAAGGTGCTCAAACAATACCGGTGAACCTCCCTGGTAGTGCAGTACCTCTCCCTGGATAAAGATATCAGACAGGAAGAAAGATGTACCGAAGCTTCTGTCCATGATCAGCAGTAAGGCAGCTGATAACAGAACCGGGAAAGAAACAACACCGATAATAGCAGTTACAAAGAACGCCCAGATGGTCAGAGGAAGACGGGTCATCGACATTCCTTTTGTTCTCAGGTTGATCACGGTCACGATATAGTTCAGTGAACCAAGCAGAGACGAAGCGATAAAGATCGCCATCGATACCAGCCACAGGGTCATACCCATACCGGAACCAGGCTGAGCCTGAGGTAAAGCAGACAATGGAGGATAGATCGTCCAACCGGCTGCTGCAGGACCTGCCTCTACAAACAGAGACAATACCATGATAACGCTAGACAGGAAGAACAACCAGTAAGAGATCATATTCAGGAAACCTGAGGCCATATCACGTGCACCGATTTGCAATGGAATAAGCAGGTTACTAAACGTACCACTCAATCCTGCGGTAAGTACAAAGAATACCATGATGGTACCGTGAATCGTTACCAGTGCCAGGTAAATATTGGGATCCATTACTCCTTCAGGCGCCCATTTACCGAGCAGTACTTCAAAGATTTTGAAGGACTCTCCCGGCCATGCCAGCTGCATTCTGAACAGCAATGACATAGCGATCCCGATGAATCCCATGATCAGACCCGTGATTAGGTACTGCTTAGAGATCATCTTGTGATCCTGACTGAAAATATATTTTGTTAAGAAAATTTCTTTATGATGATGCCCGTGATCATGTGCATGATCCTCCGCTGGTACATTAACTGCTGTTGTTGACATAATCTTCCTTTTAATTTTTTTCTTTCAATAGCTTTTTTTATTCTGCAGCGGCCATTTGCTCACCAAAGGTTTGTTGCGCCTCCAGCCAAGCATTGAACTCATCTTCTTCCTCCACAACGATCTTCATCTGCATGTTATAGTGGGAAGAACCGCAGATCTTATTACACAGTAATACGTAGTCGAATTGCCAGGGATCAGCATCCTCTCCGGATGCACTTCTTTCGGCCCGTAATTTATTAATTTTCTGTACCTTTTCCAACATATCGGGATCTGCACGCATCTCCTCTGTGGTTATTACAGGTGTAAATGCAAACTGGGTAACCATTCCGGGAACACAGTTCATCTGCGCTCTGAAATGAGGCATATAAGCAGAGTGCAACACATCCTGAGAACGCATCTTAAAGATAACCTTTCTTCCTACGGGTAAATGCAGTTCTGTTTGTGAAACGATATCATCCTGACCGTAAGGGTCAGACTCATCAACTCCCAGAACATTGTTCTTATCGATCTCTATCAAGCGAACGTTAGCCTCACCCAACACATTATCCTCTCCGGCATAACGCGCCTTCCAGTTGAATTGCTGAGCATAAAGCTCAACGATGATCGGATCTCCCTCGTCAGGATCTACATCCATCAGTGTGGTCCAGGTATATAAACCGTAAAGAATCAGTCCTGCCAGTGTAATCACCGGGATGATGGTCCAGATAAACTCCAGACGATCGTTATCGGCATAGAAAAGGGCACGTTTACCCTTTTGTCCCCGGTATTTATAGGCAAAGTAATGAAGCAGTGCCTGGGTGACGATCTGTACGAAAAAGATCAGCGCCATAGAGATAAACATCAGGTTATCATAGTCAGAACCATGCTCTGAAGCAGGGGTTCCAAGCACCACATCTCCGTATTGAACAAAAGAGAAAATGGTAAGCAGGTAAATGAAAACCAGAAATCCAAACATCAGGTAACCGTTCAGCTTGTTATCAGAATCATTGGCGACCTGCGAATCGTCGGTACTGGTTTGCGACAATTCGAACATTTTGGTCATCTGCCAAATGGCTATGGCAACAAGAACTAGAACAATAATCGTTAATAAAGCAGTCATTTTATATCTCCCGTTTTACTTATATTATTTATTAATAGTGGAATTGTCTACTCTCTTCCACAAATGGATTGCCTTTCGCCAGCAATGGAGCCTTTGTAAGGGCATTAAACACCACATAGATGAAGAGACCGGCAAAGAACAGCACTCCGCTTATCTCAGGCACTCCAATAAACCATTGGTCACCTACAGTGGCAGGCATGATCATATTGAACACATCTACATAGTGACCGATCAGGATCACGATACCTGTCATAATCACGAACCAGTTCAAACGTTTGTAATCGCTGTTCATGAGTATCAGAAGCGGGAAGATGAAGTTCAGCACCAGCATTCCGAAGAAAGGCAATTTATAATCTTCTATACGGGTAACAAAATAGGTTACCTCTTCAGGAATGTTCGAGTACCAGATCAGCATGAACTGAGAGAACCATAGATAGGTCCAGAAAATACTGATACCGAACATAAATTTCGCAAGGTCATGAATATGGCTGTCGTTCACATACTCCAGATATCCTTTTGACTTCAGGTAGATAGCTACCATGGCGATGACGGTGATTCCCGATACAAACATACTGGCAAAAACATACCATCCGAACAGGGTACTAAACCAGTGCGGATCTACGCTCATCACCCAATCCCAGGCCATCATAGACTCAGATACCAGGTAGAAAACCAGGAACGCAGCAGAAATTCTGAAGTTCTTTTTAAAGTTCGAATTGTCATCGGCCGTATCCTGAGCGATGGAAAACTTACGCGAAAAGTGACGGTAAGCCACCCAACCTCCAATATAGATAAGGGCACGTATCAAAAAGAAAGGCACGTTCAGGTAACCTGATTTACCTTGTATAAGTTCATCTTCAGCAACCACTTCAGGATCCATCCACACGAACAGGTGGTTCAAATGAAGTCCTGAAAGTAACAGGATCACAAATACGATTAGCGCACCGGGTAACAGGTATGCGGTGATACCTTCCATCACACGGAAAAGTACCGGAGACCAACCTGCCTGAGCGGCACGTTGAATGGCATAAAATGCCAGAACACCAAGCGAAATCATCATAAAGAAGAATGCTGCCACATACAGAGCTGCCCATGGCTTATTCTGCAATTGGTGTAACAAATGCTCTCCATGAGGATTTCCATGCTCTTCACTGTAAGGCTCTTCGAGCATATCTGCGGCATCACTTTCGAGACCGGCAGCCACCCCGTGCTCTTCACCGGCGTGACTCTCTTCACCGTGAGCTCCGGCAGCCTCGTGACCACCTTCATCATGGTGCTGATCAGCGACCATCTCCATAGCCTCATCTACGGTAGAAGGAGCCGTTAAAAACCCGTATGCTAAACCAAGAGCACCAACTATCATTAATACGAAAGCTGCGGTTCTTAATCTGTTTGAAAACGTATACATATCCTGAATCTTCTGTTTAGATAGTTGATTTATCGATTAATTCTCTAGATCTGATTTCAATTGCATGACATATTCGGTCACCTGCCATCTTTCGGTGGCACTCAACTGACTGGCATAAGAACCCATTGAGTTCAGACCGTAATAGATCACGTGGTAAACGCTACCTTCTGTAATAGCACGTCCTGCATCATCATAGCTGGGCACACCCAGGATCTTTTCACGCTCTACCAAAATTCCTTTTCCATTCCCCTGAGCTCCGTGACAAACAGCGCAATAAATATTGTAAAGCTCTCTTCCCTTTTCAAGGTTCGTTTCACGGTTTAGTGAATCTAACGGACTTTTAAGGTCAAGTTTTGCCTGTTGGTAGTCTTCAAGGGTATTATTGTAATCATAAGGCATCCATCCTCTTGATACGGTTCCTTCCACCGGAAGCTGACCTTCTTTTCCGTTGCGAAAAGCATCGGTTTCATCATAGGTCTCATATCCAACGGCCTGATACATGTTCGGGAAGAACTGGTAATTGCGTTCTGATTTGTTTTGGCAGGAAACCATCAGGGTAACTGCACTTAATACGGTCGCTATTTTATAAAAAACTCTCATTGTACCAATTAATGCTTTTCTGTGATTTTTATTTCTACGGCCCCGGTTTCTGCCAGCAACTCGGTTAATTCCTTTTCATTATCATAAATAGCCAGCTCCATCAGGAAGTGGTCGTCTGTAGTGCGCACATCAGGATTCTCAGCTTCTTTAAATGGCCATAACTTACTTCTCAGGTAAAAGGTGATCACCATAAGGTGAGCTGCAAAGAAAACGGTAAGCTCGAACATGATAGGAACAAAGGCAGGCATATTATCCAGGTAGCTGAAACTTGGCTTACCTCCGATATCCTGCGGCCAGTCCTGTATCATAATGAAGTTCATCATGGTAATGGCTACGGTTAACCCCACACACCCGTAAAGGAACGAGGTTATCGCGATCCGGGTAGGCGCAAGACCCATGGCCTTGTCCAGACCGTGTACAGGGAAAGGAGTATAGATCTCTTCGATGTGATGTCTTGCTGCCTTCACTTTCTTGACAGCAGCCATCAGCACATCATCGTCATTGTATATTGCGTGAATAACTCTAGAAGCCATAATTATCCTATTAAATTTTTAGCCTGACCTGCCCAATCGTCATTAGATGCTTTTTTCGAGAAGTTACCCGTTAGTGCATCAAGAAGATGGTATTCTGTTTCAGAAATTCTACTTATCTGTTCAAATTTGAATATTCCGATTCGGTTCAATGCCTTTTCAATCATCGGCCCGATACCGTTGATCTTCTTCAGGTCATCTGCCTCTTCCGCTCCGGGGTTAAATGCACCTACCTGATCTAAAAGAGCGTTCTGCTTATCGGTATCTATCGTTCCGTCTGCTCTCACAACTATGGGAGAATCACCTTCAGCCGCAGGGCTTGATGTACGAACATCAGCACCGGTACCTACCAGGCTCACACCTGACTCACGAAGTCTTTTGTAACGCTCCCCGGAACTTTTCAGAATGGTCTTCACCTCTGCCTGAGCGATTACAGGGAAGGTTCTTGCATACAGCAGGAACAACACGAAGAAGAAACCGATGGTTCCCACAAAGATCCCGATATCGACAAAGGTTGGTGAGAACATGGTCCATGAAGACGGAAGGTAATCACGGTGAAGCGAGGTCACGATGATCACAAAACGCTCGAACCACATTCCGATGTTAACCACGATCGAAATAAAGAATGAGAACATGATGCTTGTACGCAGTTTCTTGAACCACATGAACTGAGGAGAGAACACATTACAGGTCATCATACTCCAGTAAGCCCACCAGTAAGGTCCGGTTGCCCGGTTAAGGAAGGCGTATTGCTCATATTCAACACCTGAATACCAGGCGATGAAAAGCTCTGTTATATAGGCACACCCCACGATAGAACCTGTGATCATAATCACAATGTTCATCAGTTCAATGTGCTGTACAGTGATATAATCTTCCAGGTTACAAACCTTTCTCATAATGATAAGCAGGGTATTTACCATGGCAAATCCTGAGAAAATCGCCCCTGCAACGAAGTATGGAGGGAAGATAGTGGTGTGCCATCCGGGAATCACCGAAGTAGCAAAGTCAAATGATACGATGGTGTGAACCGAAAGTACCAGAGGTGTAGCCAAACCGGCCAGAACCAGTGATACCTCTTCGAAACGTTGCCAGTCTTTGGCACGTCCGCTCCAACCAAAACTTATCAGACTATAGATCTTTTTCTGGAAAGGCTTTACCGCACGGTCTCTGATCATAGCGAAGTCAGGCAGTAGCCCTGTCCACCAGAATACCAGAGACACTGAAAGATAGGTAGAGATCGCGAACACGTCCCACAGCAGCGGAGAGTTAAAGTTCACCCAAAGCGAACCGAACTGGTTCGGAATGGGGAGTACCCAATAACCAAGCCACGGACGCCCCATGTGAATGATCGGGAAAAGCCCCGCCTGTACCACCGAGAAAATGGTCATTGCCTCGGCAGACCGGTTAATAGCCATTCTCCACTTCTGACGGAACAGCAAGAGTACCGCTGAGATCAGTGTACCAGCGTGACCGATACCTACCCACCATACAAAGTTGGTGATATCCCAGGCCCATCCTACTGTCTTGTTAAGACCCCAGGTACCGATACCTGTAGAGATCGTGTAGATGATACATCCCAGACCCCAAAGAAAAGCGACCAGGGCGATCGAAAAGACAATCCACCAGTGCTTATTTGCACGGCCCTCAACGGGAGCAGCAACGTCTACCGACACATCGTGATAAGACTTCTCTCCGGTTACAAGAGGTTTACGTATAGGTGCTTCGTAATGCGACGCCATATCCTTAAAATATTGTTTCTTTATTGATAATTAATTATGCTTCCTGTGTATTTCTCACTTTTACCTGGTAGAACACGTTAGGTTTTGTACCCACATGCTCCAGAAGGTGATACATACGATCGTCTTCCTTCAGCTTGGCAACTTTACTCTCTTTATCATTGATATCGCCAAAAACGATTGCTCCACTGGAACAAGCTGCCGAACAAGCGGTCTGGAATTCTCCGTCTTTGATCGTACGACCTTCACGCTTGGCATCCAGTATGGTTTTCTGTGTTCTTTGAATACACAGTGAACACTTCTCCATAACCCCTCTTGACCTAACAGTCACATCAGGATTCAACACCATCTTACCGAGGTCATCATTCATATGGAAATCGAACTCGTCGTTATTGTTGTAAAGGAACCAGTTGAATCGACGTACTTTGTACGGACAGTTGTTAGCACAGTAACGAGTACCCACACAACGGTTATATGCCATATGGTTCTGACCCTGGCGTCCGTGAGACGTAGCCGCTACCGGACATACGGTTTCACAAGGAGCGTGGTTACAGTGCTGACACATTACCGGCTGGAATGCTACCTGCGGGTTCGCAGCAGCAGACTCCATTTCTCCGAAAGTACTAAGTGAGTCTCCAAGACCTGACATTCCTTCTTTGGTCTCGTTATCACCTTCGAACGTTTCATCTGACGAGTAGTAACGGTCAATACGCAGCCAGTGCATATCTCTCGATTTACGAACTTCGGCTTTACCTACCACAGGTACGTTGTTCTCTGCATGACACGCAATCACACATGCCCCGCAACCGGTACAGGCGTTCAGGTCTATAGACATATTAAAGTGATGCCCGACCGAACGATCGAACTCATCCCACATATCTACAGTAACCGCATCTACCTCTTCATGGTTCAGAGAAACCTGAGGAACATGGTTCCAAACCCTTGAATCTTTTGAATTAAAGATCTCAAGCGTGGTTTCCTTAATGATATCTCCGCGACCCATCAGGGTGTTGTGAAGCTGCACACAGGCGAATTCATGCTCACCTGCTGCTTTTTCAACGGTTACCTTTTGTACGCTGTTGAAATTATTATATAGTCTGTAGGCATTATGCCCAACTTTCATATCACTCTTCATCCCGGCGTTACGGCCATAACCGAGCGCCATTCCGACAGAACCTTTAGCCTGTCCGGGCTGGATGATCACGGGAACGTTCTCAAGCGTCACCCCGTTCACAGTTACATTGGCATAACTACCGTTGAGTCCGCCATTAGCCACATTCCAGTTCTCTAGACCCATTGCCTCTGCATCAGCCTTGGAAACAGTGATGTAGTTATCCCACGAAACCCTGGTGATAGGATCAGGGAACTCCTGCAGCCATGGGTTATTAGCCTGTTGCCCGTCTCCCATACCTGTCTTGGTGTAGAGCACAAGCTCCATCCCTTCTCCCTGCTCCTTAGCAAGAGCGGTAAGCATCGATGACACTCCGGCTACAGCTGAAACAACCTCACCTTCTCCTTCACCCACCTGAACTGCAGGCTGGTCTTCTGCCATCACTTCTTCCTCTGAAGAAGACACATTATCATAAACTCCGTCATGAAGCGCCTGGTTCCAGGAAGCTCCTTTCAGGATATTTTCCTGCCAGGTTTCTTTCAGGTAGTCAGGGTAACTTCTGTTATCCCCTACCCATTTCAACAGGCAGTCCTGAAGTTGTCTTGTATTGAACAGCGGACGAATAGTCGGCTGAGTAAGTCCGTAATAACCTTTTTTGAACTCCACATCACCCCACGACTCCAGATAGTGAGGAGCAGCAGCGATATAGGTAGCATTCAGAGCCGTTTCGTGCTCTTTGGTTGTAAAGGCAACAGAAACCGCCACCTTTTTCAAACCTTCGTTAAAAGCAGCCGAATCGGCCAGGGTATAAGCAGGGTTCACACCACTCATAATGAGCGCACCCACTTCACCAGCATTCATATCTTTAACCAGCTGAGAAACTTCATCTGCGTTACCCTGTCTGATATATCTCGGACGGTCTGCATCAAAAGCCTCACTGTTTAAATTCTTATTGATCTTGAGAGCGATACGCTGGGCGTTGACATCATCAATACCGGTCACCACAACCGCCTTGCTTCCGGCCATCTTGACCTGGGCAGCGGCATTTTTCACAGCTGTATCGATATTCTCAGGAAGTTCAGCACTTACCGAAGTACCTGTAAGATACCCATAGAATTTGGCAAGAGCCTTACGCTGCATAGAAGGAGTTAGAGGAACTCGCTTATCAGCATTTGCCCCGGAAAGCGACATATTCGACTCGAACTGGATATGGCGAGACATCTTTCCGTTCTCAGGAATTCGTCCTTTAGCATATCCCGAATCAAATCCGCCACCCTGCCAGTCTCCAAGGAAGTCTGCACCGAACGACACGATTACTTCAGCCTTGCTGAAATCATAATCAGCCAGGGCACGGCTACCGAACTCAGTTCTGAAAGCCTCAAGAGCTGCATCTTCAGATACAGCATCGTAAATTACGTGCTTAACGTTCGCATACTTCTCCTTTAGAGCAGCGATCAGTCTTTTTACCGACGGACTTGCAAAGGTCTGCGTGAGCAACACCACCTGCTTTCCGGCAGCATTAGCAGCAGTCATACCAGAAACCACTCCGGCATCAAGAGCATCCCAACTGATATATTCACCTTCGCTTTTTGGTCCCTGAAGGCGCAGGCTGTCATACAGATCAAGAACAGAAGCATGCACACGTGCATTAGCACCTCCGCCATAAACCACATCTGTGTTATTCTCAACCTTGATAGGACGACCTTCACGGGTTTTGATCAGCACACTGGCGAAATCGAAACCGTTCGCAATGGACGTAGCGTAATAATTCGCCACCCCGGGAACGATACGATCGGGCTGAACCACGTATGGAATAGACTTTTTAACAGGACCCTCACATGCTGCCAGCGACGCAGCAGCTGTACTGAAGCCCACATACTTCAAGAAATCCCTTCTGGTAGTTGAAGAAGAATCAAGCGATTCCTTATCGCCCAAAAATTCATCTACCGGAATCTCTTCAACAAACTCATTCTGTTTAAGCGTCTTTACCACTGGGTTGTTTTCATCCAGCTCATCGACACTTTTCCAGTATTTTTTGTTTGATGCCATGTTATATCTAACTTATTTAAAAGGTCTGCATCGGCAGACCGACTTTGATTCAATTATTGATTATAGCTCGTAAAAGGATTAATAGTGGCATTTTCCACATTCAAGACCACCCATCTGGGCTGCGGTCAGTTCTTCTACGCCGTATTTCTTAGAAAGCTCTTCGTGAATTTTCTCGTAATACTCATTCCCTTCCATTTTGACATTGGTCTCACGGTGACAGTTAATACACCACCCCATGGTCAAAGGAGAATGCTGATACATCACTTCCATTTCCTCGACGGGACCGTGACACTTCTGACAAGCGATACCCGCTACCGACACGTGCTGAGAGTGATTGAAATACGCGAAATCAGGAAGGTTGTGAATACGCACCCATTTAACAGGCTGGGTTTCTCCGGTATACTCCTGATTCTGAACATCCCAACCTACAGCTTTATAAAGTTTCTGAATCTCTCCGTCGTAGAACTCTTTTGAATATTCAGCGGTAGCTGTTTCAGGCGAAACCTCTACGATGCTTTTGTGACAGTTCATACATACATTGAGCGACGGAATTCCCGAATGCTTCGAAACACGTGCTGATGAGTGACAATACTTACACTCGATCTGGTTTTCACCGGCATGGATTCTGTGAGAGTAATGAATTGGCTGTACAGGCATGTAACCCTGGTCAACACCTATCTGCATCAGATACCCATAGGCAAAATAAGCACCTCCTAACAACAGGAAGATAGTGGTCACGATTACCAGGAACTGATTTTGAGCAAACGCTTTCCAGATCGGCATGCGCTTCTCCTTTTCAGCAACAGCAAACTCCACCCCGTTCGCTTCTGCGATACGACGCAGGGTTTTATTAACAAGGAACAGCATTACTACCAGCAATCCGAAAACCAGAGCAAGGGCAGCGAGGATCACCTCGTTCCCAATACCTGATTGTCCGCCCCCTGCAGGAGCGCCTTCAGCCGTAGCAGCGTCAGCCACTTTAGGCTCTTGCTTTGGCTGCATGGTATAAGCGATGATATTATCGATATCATCATTGCTTAACTGCGGGAAAGCCGTCATTACAGCCGGCTTATACTCCTCCCAAATGGCAACCGCCTGAGGGTCACCCGATTTGATCATAGCCTGACTGTTCTTAATCCACTCGTAAAGCCATTCACGCTCATACTTATCACCTACCCCGCGAAGTGCCGGTCCGGTCATAGGTCTGTCCAGGTTGTGACAGGCCGCACAATACGTATTGAACAAATCTTTACCTGCTGCAGGATCACCTCCGGCGGCTGCGGCCGCGGCGTCCTGTCCTGCTGCATCTTCTGCAGCTGCTTCAGCGTCTTGTGCGTTAAGTGATGAGGTAAATAAAAACAGAAGCGCTAATCCAATTCCAAAAATTCTGAATTCTGAATTTCGGCGTGTCACCTTTTTCATGCTGGAATATATATTTTCTATCATAAAATGGGAACGGCATGCCACAATAGTTAAAGCACATGACCGTTATTTTAAATCCGAGCACAAAAATACGACTTAGGTTCGATTTGAGAAATGTTAGTGAAGCGTTAACATCTAATTTATAATAGTTCTAAATAAATAATTTCAACACTTAAATTTATAAGTATTAAATTTGCATAAAGCCCTTTAAAAATGAGAGTTTCGAGAATATTGACCTGTTTTGCCTTTGTCGCCTTCAACCTGGTGTTATGCCAGTCGGTAAAAGCTCAAACATCTGCTGATAAAACTGTTCAGGATGCCAGTGTAAGCATTGAACAGGATGAGCGTTTGACCCGTTTGATCGAAATGAAGAAAAAGATCAACAAAAAGGATGAAAAACGCTACCGCATACAGATCTACAACGGCACTTTAAAAGATGCCCAGGAAGCGCTGAAGGAGTTCAGAAAAGCATTTGAAGACCTGCCTTCAGACATCACTTTCGAAACCCCGAATTACAAGGTGAGAGTAGGAAAATTCAGGAACCGACTGGAAGCAGACCGCTACTTACTGGAGGTTAAAAAGGAGTTTCCGAGCGCGTTTTTGTTGAAGCCTTAAGCGAGGAAACCCCTCAGCCCTTCGCTATATAACCGGAAGCGCCTGCCCGCCACCCGGCCCCTCACGAAAAATCTCTGCCAGACATTATTTTGATCGTTCGGCCCTCCTTTGAAAGGGGAGCTGTGTACTTATCTCTTATTACTAACACAAACTCTGCTTCATCACTTCACAAACTCCTCAGCCCTTCGCTATAGGCGGAGGCCAGCTCCCCTTAGGAAGGGGAGCGTAATTATTAATTCCGGGAGACACCTGGTTCACCTCATTACCTCATAACTTCATCACTTCATTACAAGCATAACAACCACCCCACTCTGTCTGCAGCAGTGCAACACTTATTAAAAAGCAGGCAGATCGATTCGTTTAAAAGAACCGCTGGCTCCTTCCCCTGCCGGGGGAAGGTGGCAACACCACAGGTGTTGACGGAAGGGGGCGTCACAGGAATTCGCGATTACCTGTCACCTGCTGCACCCCTTCACCTCATCACTCCATAACCCCATAACCCGGAATAACAACCACCCCGTCTCAGGATTGCATCCTGAGCCACCCCTCCTTACCAAGGAGGGGGTATCATGACCACTTATTGAGTATTCTTTTTCAATCGGGATTACCTGCATCACCCCATCACCTCATCACTCCATAACTCCATAACTCCATAACTCCATAACCCATAAACAAAAAAAAGGCCTCCACTTCGGGAGGCCTTTCCTGTTCTTATCGAGTTGGAAAAACTTATTTCAGTTTCTTCTTCACCTCAACTTCACGGAAGGCTTCGATTATATCACCTTCCTTGATGTCGTTATAGTTCTTGATCTGTATACCACAGTCGTAACCTTTAGATACTTCCTTCACGTCATCTTTGAAACGCTTCAGCGAAGCCAGTTCTCCGGTAAAGATCACCACTCCGTCACGTATCAGCCTGATACTGGAGCTTCTGTAGATCTTCCCATCGGTAACCATACATCCTGCGATAGTTCCCACTTTCGATATCTTGAAAGTTTCTCTGATCTCAGCAGTACCGGTAATCTCTTCCTTCAGTTCAGGAGAAAGCATACCTTCCATCGCATCTTTCAGGTCATTGATCGCATCGTAAATGATCGAATATGTTCTGATATCGATCTCCTCACGATCGGCCACTGCACGGGCATTACCCATTGGCCTCACGTTAAATCCGATAATGATCGCATCTGACGCCGTTGCCAGCAATACATCTGATTCGGTGATCGGACCAACAGCCTTGTGTATGATATTGATCTGTATCTCTTCAGTTGACAGCTTCTGGAACGAGTCGGTAAGCGCTTCAACAGAACCATCCACATCACCTTTCAAGACGATGTTAAGTTCTTTAAAGTCTCCCAGAGCGATACGACGACCAATCTCATCAAGAGTGATGTGTCGCTGCGTACGCACTGATTGCTCACGCTGTAATTGAGTACGTTTAGTAGCGATCTGCTTGGCTTCACGCTCGTCTTCAAAGACACGGAACTTATCACCTGCCTGAGGCGCTCCATCCAAACCAAGTATGGAGATCGGAGTCGATGGACCAGCTTCCTTGATCTCTTTTCCTCGCTCATCCTGCATAGCCTTCACTTTACCACTATGGGTACCGGCAAGTACATAATCTCCGATCTTCAGCGTACCGTTCTGAACCAACACCGTAGCTACATAACCTCTTCCCTTATCGAGGAAGGCTTCTACCACGGTTCCGTCAGCCAGGCGGTCTGGATTCGCTTTCAGCTCAAGGATCTCTGCTTCCAGCAAAACCTTTTCAAGCAACTCCTGCACCCCTTGTCCGGTTTTTGCAGAAATATCATGTGACTGAATCTTACCTCCCCAATCTTCAACCAACAGGTTCATATTGGCAAGGGATTCTTTTACCTTGTCAGGATTCGCAGTAGGCTTATCAACCTTATTGATGGCGAATACGATCGGAACACCTGCTGCCTGCGCGTGGCTTATCGCCTCTTTGGTCTGAGGCATCACGTCATCATCAGCAGCGATCACGATGATCGCAAGGTCGGTAACCTGAGCACCCCTGGCACGCATAGCCGTAAAGGCTTCGTGACCCGGCGTATCCAGGAAAGTAATTCTTTGTCCGCTTTTAAGAGTAACCCCGTAGGCACCGATGTGCTGGGTAATTCCACCACTCTCTCCTGCGATTACATTCTCTTCACGAATGTGGTCAAGAAGCGAGGTTTTACCGTGGTCAACGTGACCCATCACAGTAACGATAGGTGCGCGATTCTCCAGGTCTTCTTCGCTGTCTTCGTATTCCGGAAGTGATTCTTCGATATCGGCAGTTGCAAATTCCACCTCATAACCGAACTCATCGGCGATGATCGAAAGGGTCTCAGCATCGAGACGCTGATTCATGGTCACCATCATACCTAGAGACATACAGGCTGAGATGATATCGTTCACTGAGACATCCATCAGGGTAGCCACTTCTCCTACGGTTACGAATTCGGTAACCTTCAGTACTTTGCTGGCCGCTTCCTGCTGCGCCTGCTCCTCCTCCGTCTTCTGACGGTGTATATCTCTTTTTTCTCTACGGTACTTGGCACCTCTTGATTTGCTGGCTTTACCCTGCAGTTTCTCAAGGGTTTCCCGTACCTGCTTTTGTACTTCTTCTTCGGTAGGCTCTACCTTTTCTACATGGCGTCTGCCTTTACCTTTACGGCCGCGATCTCCCTGACGAGCACCTCCGGTTTGTCCGGGACGTGTGTCTTTACTGATCCTTCTGCGGCGTTTCTTACGGTCGTCAGAGGCCTTTTTATCGCCCTCTTTTGCACCTTTGGTTTCTTTTTTCTTTTTCGGCTTGTCGAACTGTGACAGATCTATTTTCTTACCGGTAAAATTAGGCCCCTGAAGTTTTTTGTAGTTGGTCTGAAGTTTTTCAGAATCCACTTCTTCGCCTTCGACAAAGACCTTACGGGTCTCTTTCTTCTCTTCAGGTTTTTTCTCTTCAGCAGCTGGCTTTTTCTCTTCAGCAGCGACCTCTTCTTTCTTTTCGGGCTTTTCAGCCTTTTCTTCAGCTTTTGCTGCAGGCTTCTCTACCGGCTTTTCAGTCTTCTCTTCAACTTTCTCCGGAGCTGCTGCTTCTTTCTGAGGTTCTGCCTTCTTCTCTTCCGCTTTAGGCGCTTCAGATTCCGGCTTATCCTGTTCTTTTTCGGCTTTAGGCTCGAGATCTATCTTACCAACCGTTTTCGGGCGTTCAACGTTGGCTTTGGCCTTAACCACTTCCTGTTCTTCCTGTTTTTGACGCTTGAGCTCCTGCTCTTTCTCGAGCTCCATTCTGATCGCTTCCTTTTCTTTGCGCTTTTCCTCACTGACTTCTTTCGAAGCGACCCTCTTGCTCTTGTCGGTCTGGAATTCGTCTAACAGAACTTCATATACCTCGCCCGAGATCTTGGTAGTCGGTCTCGCTTCGACTTCGATTCCTTTCGAAGAGAGATACTCAACCGCCCGATCTAAAGAGATATTCAATTCTCTCAGAACTTTATTTAGCCTCATATTTGTGCCTTCAGCCATATAGTAATAATAATCTTTTAAATTTTAAACTAGTCCTCGAACTCAGCCCTCAGGATCGCCATCACATCTTTAATGGTCTCTTCCTCAAGGTCGGTTCGTTGCACCAGATCTGAAACATCCTTATCAAGAACGGCCTTGGCAGTATCCAATCCGATCTTTTTGAATTCTTCGATGATCCAGCTTTCGATCTCATCTGAGAACTCGGTCAGCTCGACATCTTCTTCCACGCCTTCGCGTAGTACGTCGATCTCATAACCGGTTAACTGACCGGCAAGACGTATGTTAAAGCCGCCTTTTCCGATCGCTTTTGAAACCTCTTCGGGCTTCAGTGTAACCTCAGCATGCATGGTTTCGTCGTTCAGCGACACCTGGGTGACCCGGGCCGGACTAAGGGCCCTGCTGATAAAGAGCTGCGGATTATTCGTGAAATTGATCACGTCGATGTTCTCGTTTCCAAGCTCTCTGACGATTCCGTGAATTCGGGAACCTTTCATTCCCACACAGGCTCCTACAGGATCGATACGGTCATCATAGGAATCAACAGCCACCTTGGCCTTCTCTCCCGGAATACGTACCACTTTCTTAACGGTGATCAGACCGTCAAACACCTCAGGAATCTCCTGCTCAAACAGTTTTTCAAGAAATTCGGGAGCTGTACGGGACATAATGATCATTGGCTTATTCCCTTTCAACTCTACCGATTCGATGATTCCTCTGACATTCTCACCCTTTCTGAAAAAATCAGAAGGGATCTGCTTGTCTTTTGGCAAAATGATCTCATTGCCTTCATCATCAAGCAATATTACGGCTTTATGACGAATATGATGTACTTCAGCCGTGTAGATCTCACCTACGAGATCTTTAAATTGCTTATATATTGTTGTATTATCATGTTCATGGATCTTGCTGATCAGGTTCTGACGCAATGCCAGAATGGAACGCCTACCCAGATCGATCAGCTTCACCTCTTCCGAAACATCTTCACCCACTTCAAAATCAGGCTCGATCTTCCTTGCCTCAGACAGGGAAATCTCCTGGTTATCATCTTCCACCTCTCCATCGGCTACAACGATACGGTTTCTCCAGATCTCCAGGTCACCCTTGTCAGGGTTGATGATGATGTCAAAATTATCATCAGACCCAAACTTCTTTTTAAGCGCATTCCTGAATACTTCTTCAAGAATAGCCATCAATGTCACACGATCTATGAGTTTATCGTCTTTAAACTCCGAAAAAGATTCGATCAATGCAAGATTTTCCATGTCATTTCACTAATTAAACGTTATCATAACTTTAGCTTCTTCTATCTCTTCGAAAGGCAGCAGCTTTTCCTTCTTAACTGTCACTTTTCCCTTTCCGACAGGCTTCGGTTCACGAGCCTTCCATTCCAGACGGATTCCTTCAGGAGTCACTTCGGCCAGATTACCTTCAAAAGAACCTTCAGCCGACTTCACCTTAAGCTTTCGCCCCAGGTTCTTATTATACTGACGTCGGTGCGTCAAAGGCTCGGTAGCCCCCGGAGAGGTCACTTCCAGCGAAAAATCTTCAGCCTCGCGATCCAGGTTATGCTCGATATGCCTGCTTACCGCAATGATATCGTTTAAGGCAACACCCTTATCGCTGTCGACGATCACCCGAATCTTATTATCGGGCGTGATCTTCAGCTCTAAAATAAAGAGAGCCGGATCATTCTCCAACAACTCTTCAACCAGCTTTTCTACCTTTTCCTTCAGCATATTTCAGTATAAAAAGAGGGGACTATCTGGTCCCCTCTGAAATCAATTATTCCCTTTCAACGCCGCAAATATACGAATAATTTCTACTCAGAGGAATTGTTTTTGAGCTAAATCGTTCAAATTTACGGCAATAAAAAAGCTTCTCACCGGAGAAGCTTTTCAGAGTTGGCCTACAAGGACTCGAACCTTGAACGACTGAACCAAAATCAGCTGTGTTACCAATTACACCATAGGCCAGTACCAGTATGCTTTTTGATCATCTGATCTGCAAAAGCGAGTGCAAATTTAAAACAAACTTTTTACTGCGCAAATATTTTGAAAAATAATTTGAGAGCCTCTTCGTTTTATAGTCTGAACTTAGGTCAAAAATACATGGCTGTCTTATATTTATTGTTAATTTCGCCACCACTATAGAAATTCGTTTCATGACTGCATTACAGTTTAAAAAATGGGATACTATCCTTGGGTGGATAGTTTTTGCAATTGCTCTGATCACTTATCACCTGACCGTAGAACCTACTTCCAGCTTCTGGGATGCAGGAGAATACATCGCCACCTCTGCCAAGCTTCAGGTAGGACACCCTCCGGGTGCACCGTTCTTTCAGATGATGGGTGCCTTTTTTGCCATGTTCGCTTCTGAACCTGAGAACGTCGCCGTTACCGTGAATCATATGTCGGTATTCTCCAGTGCCTTTGCGATCATGTTTATGTTCTGGACCATTACCAATATTACAGCCAAGCTCGCCATGAAAACCGGAGAGCCTTCCACCGGGAAATACCTGGCCGTTCTCGGCAGCGGACTGGTAGGAGCGCTTTCGTTCACTTTCACAGACAGCTTTTGGTTCAATGCCGTAGAGGCAGAGGTTTACGCTATGGCTATGCTGTTGCTATCCCTGTTATTCTGGCTGGCACTAAAATGGGCAGACGAGATCCACCAGCCCCGAGGTAACCGCTGGCTTGTTCTGATCTCCCTTGTTATAGGCCTCTCCTTCGGAGTACACTTCATGGCCCTTCTGGCCATTCCATCGGTAGGGATGATCTATTATTTCAAAACCACCGAAAAACCGACAGCCAAAAGCTTTATCCTGGCCAATATTATTTCGATAGCTATACTATTGTTCATCTTCAAGCTTCTTTTACCGAATGTGATGCGGTTCTTTGGCTACCTTGAAGTATTCTTTATCAACAGTATCGGCCTGCCTTTCAATTCGGGAACCATTATCGCGGCCGTTCTTATAGTGGCTCTTTTCTGGTATGCCTTAACGTACACCCGTAAAAAACACTACCCCATACTGAATAGTATCGTACTGAGCATTCTCTTCGTACTCATAGGTTTTTCCACCTGGATGATGATCCCGATTCGAGCCAATGCCGGTACCGTCATTAATGAAAACAGCCCGACAGATGCCAGACAGCTGCTGGCTTACTATAACCTGGAGCAATATCCGGAGACCCATTTGTTCTACGGACCCATGTATACAGATGCGTTTGCCGGCCAGGATCCCGTAGATCCTTATGATGATGAGAAACCCAAATATGAAAGGGATTATGCCAGCGGGAAATACGTGATCGTAAACAACTACAAAGATGCCATTCCCGCACCGAACAGCAACCACGAGGGAATCCTTCCCCGCATGTGGAGCAGTGACCATGCGGCGAACTACATGAACGTAGCAGGCCCGATTGAGATCAAAATCAAGCCTGAATACCGGGGCAACCCTCAACTGTCTGAAGCGGTGTCTCAGTTAAGGTCAGAGATCAGAAGCGGAAACATCGATAACGATGAATATGTACGATTTATAAGGCAGTTCAATGAATTCCTGATCATCGAAAAACCCACCTTCTGGCAGAATATGAAGTACCTTTTCGAATTCCAGATGGGGTACATGTACTGGCGCTATTTTATGTGGAACTTCACAGGGCGGCAAGACGACATACAAGGCAAGCTTGACAACCATGGAAACTGGCTCAGCGGGATCGACTTCATAGACGAAATGCGACTGGGATCACAGGACAACCTGCCCTCTGATGTTTTGAATAACAAAGCGAGAAACACCTATTACTTTCTTCCTTTGATATTGGGACTTATCGGCTTATTATTCCTGTTCAAGACCAGCAAACAGCAATTCTGGGTACTCTTCATCCTCTTCCTCTTCACAGGACTGGCCCTGAAGGTGTACCTGAACGAAAGACCTTTCGAACCGCGTGAAAGAGATTATGCGCTGGTGGGATCGTTCTACGTATTTGCTATCTGGATCGGAATGGGGGTTTACGCCCTGTTCGACGAATTCAAAAAATTCCTGGCACCCAAAATTCTGGCACCGGCCATTACTGTCATTTGCCTTTTAGCCGTTCCGGCTGTACTGGCCTACAACAACTGGGATGACCATGACCGCTCGAACCGTTACACGGCACAGGCCATGGCTAAATCATATCTCGACTCGGTTCAGGAAGATGCGGGAGCCATCATGTTCACTATCGGTGACAACGACACCTTCTCCCTTTGGTATGCACAGGAGATAGAAGGCTACCGAACCGATGTAAGAACGGTTAACACTTCCCTGTTCGCTACAGACTGGTATATAGACCAGATGAAACGAAAGGCGTACGAAAGCGATCCTATTCCCTCTCAGCTCACCCATGATAAATATGCCTATGGAGTGAGGGACGTGATCTACTATCAGAAACTCACCGATGAGCGCTGGGATATAGACCGTTTTATGGACTGGGTAGCCAATGACCAGAACACGTTCCGTACGCTGATCAAAAGACAGGGAGGCGATCTTTCACAATATCCTGAAAGCTACCTCGATCTGCCTTTCTACCCGACCAATAAGATCAGGGTACCGGTTAACAAGGAAAATGTACTGGAATCAGGCCTGGTAAGCAGAAAAGACACAGACAAGATCGTTGATTATATCGATATTGATCTTCCTGAAAGCGCACTTACCAAGAACCGCATCCTGATGCTCGACATCCTGGCCAACAACGATTGGAAACGACCCATATATTTTACCGGAGGAAGCTTCGATAAGGCAGAATACATGTGGATGAAAGACTATCTGCAACTGGACGGACTTGTTTACAAACTGGTTCCCATCAGAACCGCCATCGACCCGCAGAATCCGTATGAAATGGGAAGAATCGATGCAGACCTCATGTATGATATCGTCATGAAATGGGACTGGGGTAATTCAGAGTCACCTGACATCTACCACGATCCGGAAACCCGAAAGAACAGCATTTCTTTCAGAGGAAACCTGGCCCGACTGGTCGAAAAACTTCTTGCCGAGAATAAGGTTGAAAAAGCCCGTGATATTCTCAACCTGGCAATGGAAAAAATGCCTTTCGGTTATTTCGGATACTATGTATTCCTGGAGCCTTATGTCGACGGATATTACAAGGTGGGCGAAACCGAAAAAGCCCGTGATCTTTTCGAACAGATCGCCAGAAAATACCAGGAGCACCTGGAGTATTATTCTTCACTCAATGTTAATGAGCAATACAACCGTGCTGAAGACATCATCACCAATATCGAACGCTACCGTGCGCTGGTTGATGTACTGGTAATAAACGACGATGAAGAATTTGCTCTGGAAGAAGCTGAAACTTTCAATGAATACCTGGAACTTTTCAGCCACTTTTACGGAGGAAACAGAGGCACTACAGAACCGGGAGAAGAACTGCTGGAGGAAGCCATTCCGGGCACTTTACCCGATGACACCCTCCTTCAGGACACTTTGAATGAATAATATCAGGGGGCTGCGGCAGCCCCCTTTTTTTTAACGGGTATGAAATCTTATATCGTAAAAACTCCGGCGGTTATGGGGAGAATCTTCCCAAACCTGCTATGGCGGGTCCCACCGGCCAACAACAAACAGGTTTATCTGACCTTCGATGACGGCCCGATACCCGAGGTAACCGATTTTGTACTGGAAGAACTGAAGCGATACGGCGCAAGAGCCACTTTTTTTTGCATTGGAGACAATGTGCGTAAATATCCGGAGATCTACCGCAGAATTCGCCTCAGCCAACACCAGACAGGCAACCATACTTTTAACCATCTGAATGCCTGGAAGCATGATTTCACCAGCTATATAGACAATGTTCAAAAAACGCAGGTTCTGATTGAAAGCATGGATCGGGAGTTAAACTTCACCCCTTCTAAATTATTCCGACCTCCGTATGGCAGGCTGACCAACAACCTTTCAAGGAATATCAGGGGGTCAGGTCTGAAGATCGTAATGTGGGATGTACTCAGTGCTGACTTTGATCAAAGCCTCACTCACGGGGAATGCACTGAAAATTGCATGAAACATATCGAACCGGGCAGCATCGTCATTTTTCATGACAGCATAAAGGCTTTTGACCGCCTGAAGAAAACGCTCCCGGCTGTATTAAAATTTTTGAAGGATAAGGGATATTCCTGTGAAGTGCTTTAGACGTATTCCTGTAGTAACCCAATCAGGGTATTGGCATCCTGTTCCCCGCTTTGCCTCCAGACCATTTCACCGCCCTTATAGATCATCAGTGTCGGCAACCCCTTCACCCTGAGAGCTTCGGCAAGCTCCTTGTTCTTATCGACGTCGATCTTTATGACTTTAGCCTTATCTCCCATAGCCGCTGCCACATCGCGCAAAACGGGATGCATAGCCGTGGAAGGTTCACTCCAATCGGTATAAAAATCCAGCAGAACAGGAATTTTGACATCGATTAACTCACCGAACTTAGACATATGATTGAATTTTAGCTACTTGTTACCTCAAATGTAAGAAAAAAAGCAATAAACAGTCATTAGCCGGTAAATTTCGGGGAACGACCTGAAAAATCAGATCAGACAACCTTCTTTTTTAATTCTATCACAGTTACCTCAGGCCAGATGCCCACCCGTCCCGGGTAACCGATAAAGCCCAATCCGCGATTCACATTGATATACTGTCCGAGTTCCTGATAGATACCCGCCCAGTACTTATACCGGTATTTCGCCGGACTCCATTTGAACCAGCCGGGAATTTCGACCCCGAACTGCATCCCGTGGGTGTGTCCGCTCAGGGTAAGGTGATAGTGATCCTGGTGCTTCAGCACTTCGTATTCCCAGTGAGAAGGGTCATGACTAAGCAGAATCTTGAAATCATCACTACGCACCCCTTCAGATGCCCTGGCCAGATCTCCTGCTTTCTTAAACCCTCCGGCACCCCAGTTCTCAACACCTACCAGGGCGATCTTTTCACCATTTCGTTCCAGGTAACGATTCTCATTGAGCAACAGATCGAAACCGATCTGCTTCTGTATCCTTTTTAACTCCTCCAGGTTGGCTTCCTTCTCTTCCTCCGACGGCCATTCTGCATAATCACCGTAATCATGGTTCCCCAACACAGAATACATTCCGTCTTTAGCTTTCAGCCGTGAAAAAATATCGACCCACGGATGCATTTCGCTGGCAACGCTGTTCACCATATCTCCGGTAAAAAGAATAACATCAGAATTCTGTTCATTGATCAGGTCAACGGCATAACTAATTTTATTCCGGTCGTCAAAGCTTCCGCTGTGGATGTCTGAGATCTGGGTGATCCTGTACCCGTCGAAAGACTCGGGCAGGTCATCGAATTCGAGGGTATACCTGAGCACCCGGTAATCATACTTCCCCTTATACATTCCATAGAGCAAAGAGGCAAAAGGAATGGCGGCCAGCCCAAGAGCCAGCTGACTGATAAACTTTCGCCGGGAGGGAAAACCTTCCGAAGCAGCCGAATTATCAGCAATCATAGAACGATAGATCCAGGAGAAGAAACGAAAGATATCTTCGATCAGCATAAAGGCCCCCGAGAGAAAACCCAGTGACATAAAGGCCAGGAAGAAACCCACCGACCATCCCATAGCTGGAGTCATTCCCTGAGAGCGGTCATAACCGTTGAAATGAAAATAAATATTAGCCAGCACTGCCAGGAAGGCGAAGGCATAGACTATCTGAAGTATCGGACTCTTTACCGCTGTTCTGAATGCCTGAAAGCCATAGAAGGCCGCTAGGAGGTAAAACAGCCCGAGAAATATGAAAAATCGGGACATGTAAATTTTCTTTTTTAACAAATGTAAGCCCCTGCAAGCTATCCGGCGGGCTCTTTTTATATAATTTAACGATTTCGAAACCGGCAAAACCTCTGTTTCACAATAAGATAAAGCAACATACGAACTCTTTCTTAGCTCTAAATATCAAAAAAATAGGTTCCATTTATTACAGCACTCACCAACCTTAAAAGCAGCTTAAACGTAAAAACTTCCTTATTTTTACTTCCTAAATCGCACACACCATTATGGCTGAACAAAAAAGACTCTTTCTGCTAGATGCATATGCCCTGATCTTCAGGGGGTATTATGCATTCATCAAGAATCCGCGTATCAATTCAAAGGGAATGGACACCTCTGCCATCATGGGATTTATGAATTCCCTTCTTGATGTGATAAAAAGAGAGAAACCCGACCACCTTGCTGTAGCCTTTGATAAGGAAGGAAGCAAAGACCGGCTGGAAATATTCGGAGAATACAAGGCCAACCGTGACGAAACCCCTGAAGCCATACGCATCGCCGTTCCTATCATACAAGATATTTTAAAGGCCATGCATATACCCTGCATCGAGAAAGCGGGCTATGAAGCTGATGATCTCATAGGCACCCTGGCCAAACAAGCCGAGGAAGCAGGATATAAAACATATATGGTGACCCCTGACAAGGACTTTGCCCAACTGGTCACCGAAAACACCCTGATCTACCGGCCCTCAAGAATGGGGAACGGGATCGAGATCTGGGGAATCGATGAAGTAAAAAAGAAGTTCGAGGTTGATGAACCCATGCAGGTGGTCGACTACCTGGGCATGATGGGAGATGCGGTTGATAATATACCCGGACTTCCCGGAGTAGGAGATAAAACCGCCAAAAAATTCATCAAAGAATTCGGAAGCCTTGAGCAATTGCTTGAGAACACCGATAAGCTAAAAGGTAAAATGAGGGAAAAAGTCGAGAGTCATGCCGAACAAGGCCTGATGTCTAAGAAGCTCGCCCGCATCATGACCGATGTACCGGTGACCTTTCATGAGCAGGATTTCGAACTAAACACCCCCGACTTTGAAAAGGTAAAGGAAATTTTCCAGGAACTGGAGTTCAGAAGGCTTTCTGAAAACCTCATGAAAACCTTTCACCAGGAGGTGGAGACCACGAAAGTGGAAAAAGACGGCTCTGAAGGCATCAACGACAATCTCAATGTTCAGTACGATCTTTTCTCAAAAGGCTCAGAAGCAGCCCCGGCCACCAAGGAAGAGCCGGGCGGACTCAAGACCCTCGAAAACACCCCTCACCACTATCAGCTGGTCGACTCTCAGGTAGGAAGAAAATTATTGCTGCAACAACTGCTCGCCTGTCAAAGCGCTTGTTTCGACACAGAAACCACCAGCCTGAAATCTCTGGAGGCAGAACTGGTTGGTATTGCCTTTTCGTGGAGCGCCGGTAAAGGATACTACCTGAGTTTGCCCGAAGACAGGGAAGAGACCCTTTCCATACTCGAGGAATTCAGACCTTTTTTCGAACATAAGGAGATCGAAAAAGTGGGTCAGAACCTGAAATATGACATTAAAGTGCTTTCGAATTACGGCATCAGGGTAGACGGGCCCTTGTTCGACACCATGATCGCACACTACCTGATCAATCCGGATATGCGCCACAACATGGACCTGCTGGCTGAAACCTATCTGCGTTATTCACCCATGCCTATCGAAAAACTGATCGGTAAGAAAGGGAAGAATCAACGATCGATGCGAAGTGTCGCCCTGGAAGAACAGAAGGAATATGCCGCAGAAGACGCCGATATCACCATGCAACTGAAGCAGCTATTCGAAAAGGAACTCAAAGAACGCAATGCCGACAAACTCTTCAGGGAGATCGAAGCTCCCCTGATCAAGGTGCTGGCTGCTATGGAAATAGAAGGGATCAACCTTGATGAGACCTACCTGAGATCTTTGTCTAAGGCCCTGAACGACGATATCGCAAAACTGGAAAAACAGATCTTCGAAGCCGCTGGTGAAGAATTCAACCTGGCCTCTCCCAAGCAATTGGGGCCGATACTCTTCGACAAGCTCAACCTGGTCGACAAACCGAAAAAGACGAAAACAGGTCAGTATTCAACCGCAGAAGATGTCTTATCGGGACTTGCCAAAGACCATCAGATCGTTGCAGATATACTCTACTGGCGGCAACTGAACAAGTTACAGAGCACCTATGTGGATTCCCTTCCAAACGAAGTGAACCCGAAGACCCATCGCATACACACCGTGTACAGCCAGGCGGTGGCAGCCACCGGAAGACTAAGCTCCAACAACCCGAACCTGCAGAACATCCCTATCAGAACAGAAAGAGGCAGACAGGTCAGAAAAGCCTTTGTTCCTAGAAACGAAGCATACACCCTGCTTGCCGCCGATTACTCACAGATAGAACTGCGCATCATAGCAGCTCTGAGCCAGGAAGAAAATATGATCAGGGCATTTCAGGAAGGAGAAGACATTCATGCCTCAACAGCCTCCAGGGTCTTTAATGTACCCATGGAAGAGGTAACGCGGGAGCAGCGCAGCAATGCCAAAACGGTAAACTTTGGAATCATCTATGGTGTCTCAGCCTTCGGACTCAGCAACCAGACATCGCTGAACCGTACCGAAGCCAAAGAGCTGATCGACACTTACTATGAGACCTACCCTAAACTCAGGGACTATATTTCCAGCCAGATCCATTTTGCGCAGGACCACGGATATGTGGAGACCATTTTAGGAAGAAGACGTTATCTGAAAGACATCAATTCAAGAAACCAGGTAGTCAGAGGGGCTGCAGAAAGAAATGCGGTGAACGCTCCCGTTCAGGGAAGTGCTGCCGATATCATCAAGATCGCGATGATCAATATTCAGCGACGCCTGGAAGAAGAGCAGTACCAGACCCGCATGTTATTGCAGGTTCATGATGAATTGGTATTCGATGCTCACAAGGAGGAGCTGGAAAAGGTAAGCCGGATGATCAGGCAGGAAATGGAATCGGCTTACACCCTGAGTGTACCTCTGAAGGTCGAACTGGGCCATGGTGACAACTGGCTCGAAGCGCATTAGAAACATCGCCCTGCGGGAGCAGGCAGGCAGGTTGTGTGAAGTTCCAAGAATTTCAATCTGTTTTGAAATTCCGGGGTCGCTCTGTTACTGAAACTCAGCAAGCTGTCAAAATTCATGGCGCTAACTACATCACACTCAATTATAAGCAGCTACACGTTTGCAATTATCATAATAATGTGTACTTTTGCACTCCCTTAACCCGAACTGATTGGGTAGGGAATGGAATGTTTAATTTTAAATAATTTAGTGTGGATACATTAAGCTACAAAACGATTTCAGCGAACAAAGCTACTGTTGACAAACAGTGGGTGTTGGTAGACGCTGAAGATCAGACGCTTGGGCGTCTTTCTTCAAAGGTGGCAAAGATCCTTAGAGGGAAGCACAAGCCCAACTTCACCCCGCATGTTGATTGTGGCGATAACGTGATTGTTATCAACGCCGAAAAAATCAACCTGACCGGAAAAAAATGGGATAGCAAGGAATACATTCGCTATACCGGATACCCAGGTGGACAAAGAATTCAAACTGCCGGCGAACTTATGGCGAAAGACCCTGCTCGACTGGTAGAAAAGGCAATCAAGGGAATGCTGCCTAAGAACAAACTCGGTGCAGATCTTTTCCGCAATCTTAAAGTGTATGCCGGTTCAGAGCACGATCACGAAGCTCAGAAGCCTGCAGCAATTAATCTAAATGACATTAAATAATGGAAGTGATTCACAAAATTGGTAGAAGAAAAACTGCTGTTGCCCGGGTCTATCTTTCTGAAGGAAAAGGAAACATCACCGTCAACAACAAAGACTTTGCAGAGTACTTCAAAACCTCTACCCTGCAGTACAAGGTAAAGCAACCTCTGTCTCTTACTGAGAATGAAGATGCTTTTGACGTAAGCGTAAATGTTTACGGAGGTGGAGTAACCGGACAGGCTGAAGCAATCAGACTGGCGATCGCCAGAGCAATGTGTGAGGTAGACGCAGAGAACAGAGGAACACTGAAACCAGAAGGCCTGCTTACCCGTGATCCTAGAATGGTTGAACGTAAGAAATACGGTCAGAAGAAAGCCCGTAAGAAATTCCAGTTCTCTAAACGTTAATCCCATGGGCGATTATGGCAGTACCCGTACTGCTTATTATATTATTATAAAATAATCATGTCGTTGATCCGCACAACGGAAACTAGTTTAGCATCCAAATGATGAAGGCGAACCTTCAGGTGACCACTTCAGCATTGCTAAATTCAACGGAACGTAAACTAAAAAGAAAAATGGCAAATAACATAGAAGTAAAAGACTTACTCGAAGCCGGTGTTCATTTCGGACACCTTACCCGTAAGTGGAATCCGAATATGGCTCCTTATATCTACATGGAGCGTAACGGAATTCACGTTATCAATCTGTATAAAACCGCTGCTAAGCTTGAAGAAGCGAACGAAGCGATGAAAAAAATCGCTGCTTCCGGCAGAAAAATCCTTTTCGTAGCCACTAAGAAACAGGCAAAAGACATCGTGGCAAAAGCCGCATCAGATGTGAACATGCCTTACATTACTGAGCGCTGGCCTGGTGGAATGTTAACCAATTTTGTGACCATCAGAAAAGCTGTTAAGAAAATGACCGCTATCGACAGGATGAAGAAAGACGGTACTTTCGACACCCTTTCTAAAAAGGAGAAACTTCAGGTGGAGCGTCTCAGAGCCAAGCTTGACAAAAACCTTGGTTCAATCGCCGATATGACCCGCCTGCCTGGCGCCCTGTTTATTGTAGACACCATGCGTGAGCACATCGCCGTGAAAGAAGCTCAGAAATTAAACATTCCAATCTTTGCGATGGTAGACACGAACTCAGACCCGAGAGAGGTTGATTACGTGATCCCATCTAATGACGATGCTTCTAAATCGATCGAAAAGATTCTTGCTCATGTAACCGAAGCTGTCGCTGAAGGTCTTTCAACCAGAAAGGCAGAAAAAGACGCTGACAAAGAAGATGATAAGCCTAAGGCTAAAGAAGCTAAAGCTGAAGCAACTGCTTCTACTGAAGAAAAAGAATCATAACAATAGGATAAAGTTCATAAAGCCCCGTCTTGTGATTTCAGGCGGGGTTTAGAATCTTATTAATCACTGTAAAACGAAAGAAAAAAATGGCAAAAATTACAGCCGCTGAAGTTAATAAACTTAGAAAGTCTACCGGAGCCGGTATGATGGATTGTAAGAATGCATTGGTGGAAGCCGATGGAGATTTTGATAAAGCTGTAGAGATCCTTCGTAAAAAAGGACAAAAGGTAGCTGCTAAAAGAGCAGACCGTGAGTCTTCTGAAGGTGCAGTTATCGCTAAGGTAAACGACAGCAACGCTAAAGGTGTTATCGTTTCACTGAACTGCGAAACCGACTTCGTTGCCAAAAACGAAAAATTCGTAGAACTGGCTAACGATATCGCCGAGCTGGCACTTAACTGCAACTCTAAAGAAGAACTTCTCGATGCTGAGCTGAACGGCCTGAAAGTATCAGAGAAACTGATCGAGCAAACCGGAGTTATCGGTGAGAAGATCGAGATCGGAGACTTCAGAACTCTTGAAGCTCCCTTCGTAGGATCATATATTCACGCCGGAAACAAGATCGCTACCCTGGTAGGACTATCTGCTCAGGTTGAAGGCGCTGAAACTGCTGCTAAAGACGTGGCTATGCAGGCTGCCGCAATGAACCCGGTTGCCCTTGACGAAGCCGGTGTTGATCAGGAAACCATCGACAAGGAGATCGAGATCGCTAAAGATCAGCTCCGTGCCGAAGGAAAACCTGAAGAAATGCTGGAGAACATCGCAAAAGGTAAACTGAAGCGATTCTTTAAAGATAACACCCTGGTAAATCAGGACTTCATCAAAGACAGTAAGCAAAGCGTTGCTCAATACGTAAAATCGGTTAACAAGGATCTTACGATCGTTGGTTTCGAGCGTGTAGCACTCAGCTAAGACTTCTGAACATTGAAATATTTTAAAAGCTCCTGCACTGGCAGGGGCTTTTTTTGTGCTTTTCGACAAGCATCCCGACTGAATATTTTTGCTTATTTTTGCTGCGATCTAGAAATTTCACCTTAAAATTCCTTCGGGGGCATTCATGCAATACAAAAGAATACTTCTTAAACTGAGCGGAGAAGCGCTGATGGGCGAACGTCAATACGGCATCGACCCCAAACGACTGAAAGAATATGCAGAAGAGATAAAAAAAGTGGTCGACCAGGATGTACAGGTTGCCATTGTGATCGGGGGCGGGAATATCTTTCGTGGACTGGCAGGTGCCAGCAACGGAATGGATCGCGTACAGGGAGATCACATGGGAATGCTCGCCACCGTTATCAACGGACTTGCACTGCAAAGTGCCCTGGAAGATGAAGGCATTCAGACCCGACTGCAATCTGCAATCAAGATCAACGAGGTCGCAGAACCTTTTATACGCCGCCGTGCGGTACGTCATCTTGAAAAAGGCCGTGTGGTCATTTTCGGCGGAGGCACCGGAAACCCATACTTCACAACCGACTCTGCGGCCGTACTCAGGGCTATAGAGATCGATGCTGATGTGATACTCAAGGGAACAAGAGTCGACGGGATCTATACATCTGACCCCGAAAAGAATAAAGACGCACGCAAGTTCGATGATATTACCTTCGAGGATGTGCTGAAAAAAGGATTAAAGGTGATGGATACCACTGCATTCACCTTAAGCCAGGAAAACCACCTGCCCATCATTGTTTTCGATATGAACAAAAAGGGGAACTTATCTAAAGTGGTTTCAGGCGAAAATATTGGCACGAAAGTAAATCTTTAACTAAATTGATAATAAATTAACCATACCATACTAACAGCAAAGCGGTTATGAACGAAGAAATTGAACTGATTTTAGACAGCACTAAAGAGTCGATGGAAGCAGCCATTTCACACCTGCAAAAAGAACTGGTAAACATCAGAGCCGGAAAGGCGAGTCCGTCAATGGTCGGCAGCGTAATGGTCGATTATTACGGCTCTCAAACGCCTCTGAACCAGGTAGCGAACGTAAACACCCCGGATGCGCGAACCATAGCGATTCAGCCTTGGGAAAAATCGATGCTTCAGGAGATCGAGCGCGGTATCATGCTCGCCAATCTGGGTTTCAACCCCATGAATAACGGCGAAATGGTGATCATAAATGTACCTCCTCTTACCGAAGAAAGGCGTAAACAACTGGTAAAGCAGGCCAAGGCAGAAGCCGAAGAAGCCAAGGTATCCATCAGGAATGCCAGGCAGGAAGCCAATAAAGAGATCAAGAGGCTTGACGCCTCGGAAGACCTGAAAAACAATGCCGAAGTCGACATTCAGGAGCTCACCGACAGTTATATCGAAAAGGTCGATACCATTCTGGCCCAAAAGGAAAAGGAGATAATGACCGTTTAAGAATTTCAAATAAAGCGACCTTTTTCAGGGTCGCTTTTTTTTATTGCTTCAGTCACTATGAGAATACTGATAACCCTAGGTTTACTTGCCTTGTGCCTGTCTCTCCAGGCCCAGCAAACCATTAAGGGCGTCATTCTCAGCGAAGAAGACAATAATCCGCTGCCTTTTGCCACCATCATCACCGATAAAGGCGAAGCCGCTATTTCAAACCTGTTAGGCGAATTCTCGCTTTCGGTCGGGGAGAACACTCAAACTTTTACGGTGAGTTATGTCGGGTACGAATCGGTAACTCGTGAAATTCTGCCTATTGACTTTTTCACCATCAGGCTCAACACTAAAGAAGAGGAGCTGCAACCGGTGTTTATAACCCAGCAGCAAGATCTTGCCGAGAAGCTCATAGAAGAAGCCATCGCACGTAAAACCGAAAACGATCCTGATAATGCCCTCGGGAGTTACCGGTTTAACTTTTATTCCAAAACTGTCATTACGGCAAATCCCGATTCTATTTCAGGAGCTGTTGATTCTGTTTTCGCCGTCACAGATCAGGAAAGGGAACTGCTTAGGGTAGATTCGACCAACTACCGGCTCAAAAAAAGATTACTGCGCTCTCACCTCTACCTGGCTGAAAAAGCTTCAGAGATCACTTTTATCAAAGGTAAAGGGAAACAGGAAAAAGTTCTTGGAAACCGGATGGCCGGTTTGCAGGAACCGCTCTACCGGCTGCTGACCCTCGAATTGCAATCGTTTTCCTTTTACGACGACACCTATTCCCTTTTTGGCACCGAATACCTGAGTCCGCTGGCAAATAATGCAACGAAGTTTTATAAATACCGCATTCTGGACACGCTGAACGATAGAGGAAAAGAAGCATTCATGGTATATTTCTTTCCCCGGAAATCAGATAAAAGGGCCCTCCTTGAAGGCATACTATATCTCAATACGGAATCTTACGCGGTTCAAAAAGGCATAGCTGAATTGAAGGGAACGATCGATATCACCGCCAGCCAGACCTACCGGTACTTTGAAGATGAAAAAATATGGTTCCCCATAGAACAGCAGGTGGAACTGGGAAAAGGAGAAAATGACCTGGCGGTTAGCCTGTTCGATCGCGTGACCATAGAAACCGAAACAGAGGCGCCTGAAAAAGGGGTTGCTCATACCAATGCTCAGGATGCCAGTGAGGAGATCAGGCTTTATATCACCGAGCAGGCCTATGATATTGAGTTAAACAGCGATATCGAGAAACGAAGCAACAATGTAAAGCTGGTCATCAGTGAAGAAGCAGCCCTGAAAGACGATACCTACTGGAATCCCTTCAGAACCGAAACCCTTGGGAGCAGAGAACGGGAGACCTATGTTTTTTTGGATAGCCTGGCCAAAGCGCAACGCCTGAACGAGCGTATTCCATTCCTCAAAAAGCTTTTTACCGGGTACCTTGCAACCCGATACGTCGACTTTGACCTGAAATACCTGCTTAAATACAATGCTTATGAGGGATTCAGAACGGGTATGGGTGCTGTGACCAATGAAAACTTTTCCCAACGCTTTACTCTTAATGCCTATGGCGTTTACGGTACCCTTGATGCTGACTTCAAATACGGCGCAGGAGCCGCCTTCAGACTTGACAAAATGCGAAACACCATCATAGGCCTCAATTATACCGACGACCTTACCGAAACGGGAAGTTCTAAATTTATAACTGACGGGCGAATGTTCTATGTCTTTGAACCCCGGCTTTTCAATATCAGTCTTTTTCACCGAACCAGAGACATCAGCGCCAGCCTCTCCCACGATATCAATTCCAAATTAACGGCGAAAGGAAGGTTCAGCCTGACCGATGTGGAACCTACCTATGCATACACTTATCTCGAAGACGGTATCACCCCGTTTAACAAATATCAGGCAAGTACAGCGACGGTTGCGTTGCAATGGAGCCCGTTCAATGAATACATGCAGACCCCTGAAGGAACTGAACTGATAAAAGCAGGCTATCCGCAGCTCTCCCTGCAGGCTACAAAAAGTTTCAAAGGATTTTTCGAAAGTGATTTTGACTTCAGCAAACTGCAGCTTCGTATTAAGCATGAATGGCAACTTCTTAACAGTGGCCGGTTTACCTTTCAATTTAATGGCGGGATCGCATCGGGAGCACTTCCGGTCACAGAACTCTTCCACGCTTCTCCTAACCAACCCGACAACGAAGACTTCTGGAGACGGTTTTCAGTAGCAGGGCGTGACAGCTTTGAAACCATGTATTTCAATGAGTTTTTCTCAGACCGGTATTTCAGCCTGCAGGCTAAACACTTTTTTCTCCCTGTTAAGCTGAGTAAAATGATCACACCCGAATTCGTTATCATTTCCCGTTTTGCGATGGGAGACATCGATAACCTCTCCTATCACCAGGGCCTGGATTTTCAATCGCTCAATAAAGGATTTTTTGAAAGTGGGTTCGAAATCAATAAGATCTTTTATGGCTTCGGACTAAACTTCATGTATCGCTACGGAGCTTACCACCTGCCTAAGGTAGAGGATAATATCTCCTTTAAATTTACCTTCTATTTATCACTTGGAATTTAGGGTTGATAGAGAGAGTTTTCTACCTTTGCACGGAAATTTTCTGAAATGATACAACACATAGGTCGAGGATTTTGGGAGCGCGTAGCCCGCATTATTTTGCGAAACCGTTTTCTGATACTTGGAATTTTACTGGCATGCACCATTTTTTTGGGAATGCAGTGGAAAAATATGCGGTTCACCTATACCGAGGCCAATCTGCTTCCTGACAATCACCCTGTAAATCAGGAATACAATAAGTTCCTGGACGTCTTTGGTGAAGAAGGCAACCTGATCGTTATTGCTGTTGAAGACAGCGCCCTTTTCACCAAACGCAATCTGAATGAGTGGAACAGACTCAGCAAACAGCTCAAAGCCAAGCCGGAAGTTTCGCTGGCCATCAGCACAGAAAACCTGCAGACACTTCAGAAAAACACAGAAACCAATTCGTTTGAGCTGGTTCCCTTTATCGACGGCCCGGTCGAAACCCAAAAAGAGATCGACAGCCTGAAAATGGTACTTTACAACAAGCTCCCTTTTTACGAAAGCCTGTTGTTCAATAAAGAGACCAAAACCCTCCGGTCTGCCATTTATCTGGATAAGGAGATCGTGAACACTTCAGTGCGTAAAGATTTTATTTTTAATGATTTTATCCCGCTGATAAAGGATTTTGAAAAACGAACAGGTCTGAACGTCAGGGTTTCAGGGATGCCTTACATACGCACCCTCAATTCACAGAACATCATCGACGAGATAAGCATGTTCATCGGAGCAGCCCTGCTGATTACCTCCCTGATATTCTTTTTCTTTTTCAGATCCTTCAGGGCCACCTTTATTTCCATGATCGTGGTGACCATCGGAGTGATGTGGGCTTTTGGCATACTGGGACTGCTGCATTATGAAATCACTGTACTCACGGCCCTTATTCCTCCACTGATCATAGTGATCGGGATACCCAACTGTATCTTCCTGATTAACAAATATCAACAGGAGGTTAAAAAACACGGAAACCAGGCAAAATCATTACAAAGGGTCATCTCCAAGATCGGTAATGCCACCCTTATGACCAATGCCACCACGGCAGCCGGTTTTGCCACCTTTATTATCACCCAGAGCAAACTGCTGAAAGAATTCGGTATCGTAGCCTCGATAAATATCATGGTGATATTCACCCTCTCGCTGCTGATCATTCCCATCATTTACAGCTTCATGTCGCTGCCCAAGACCAAGCACCTTAAGCACCTGAATAAAAGATGGATCAGCGCCTTTGTGGGATGGATGGAAAACACCGTACGTCATCACCGGATAGCTGTTTTTATAGTTTCACTCACGGCCCTTATCGCCAGTATTATCGGTATTTACCAGATACGTATCTCAGGCAGCATCATTGAGGATATGCCTAAGGGAGCTGATTTCTTTGAAGATATCAGGTTCTTTGAAGAAGAATTTGACGGGGTCATGCCGGTCGAGATCATGATCGACACTAAAAGACGAAATGGTGTAATGAACCTGGCTACTCTTCGCCGCATGGACGAACTCGAGGAGCTGATACGGGAAACTCCCGAATTATCTGACCCCATATCTGTCACCAATCTGGTGAAGTACTCCAAACAGGCCTTCTATAACAACAACCCTAATTATTTCCAGTTACCTAATAACCAGGAAAAGACCTTTATAATGAGTTATGCCCGAAAATCTTCGGGAGAAGCCAACCTGCTCAACAGTTTTGCCGATTCGACGGGCCAGATAGCAAGAATTACCACTTTCATGAAAGATATCGGTACTGATAAGATGGAAGGCATAGAAACCGATCTGCGTGAAGAGATCGCCAAGGTATTGCCTGAAGACCGATATGATGTCACACTTACAGGAAAAGCACTGGTATTTATGAAAGGTACCCGGTACCTGGTAAAGAACCTGATCATGTCACTGGCCCTGGCCATCTTCCTGATCTCGATCTTCATGGCCTATATGTTCCGCTCGTTCAAAATGATTATTGTTTCCCTGATCCCCAACCTGTTGCCGCTTATCGTAACAGCGGGCGTCATGGGTTTTCTGGGTATTCCTATCAAACCATCAACCATCCTGGTTTTCAGCATTGCATTCGGGATCTCAGTCGATGACACCATTCACTTCCTGGCAAAATACAGGCAGGAACTGGCGGCCAACCACTGGCATATCAGAAAATCAGTGTATAACGCACTACGGGAAACAGGTGTAAGTATGTTTTATACCTCCATCGTACTTTTCTTTGGATTTTCGGTATTTATGATCAGTAGTTTTGGAGGAACTAAGGCACTGGGCGGCCTGGTCTCGATCACCCTGCTGTTCGCCATGCTGGCCAACCTGATCCTGCTGCCTTCCCTGCTGTTGGCACTGGAACGAAATATCGCCAACAAACAGGTACTCAAAGAACCTAACATCAACGTACTTACCGAAGAGGAGGAAGAAGACGAGTGATCGAAACAACATAGCCGGATCGGATGGGGCCAAAAAAAAGTCTGCCGAAATGAAACATTCCGAACAGACTTCAAGGTTCCCCCAAACCTACATTTTAAATATTTTGATCCGGGCCTGTGAGCAGACCGGGTGTTTATTCTTAACTACGTTCCAAAGGTATGATCAGAGGTCATTCAATGTTAGGGGGATTTTCCCCTTTTTTGATGATCTCACAGCTTACAGGTCACCCGGCAGGAGACAAAGGCCTTACTCCCCACAGGTATTTTGCGCTTTCAGGCCGTGAAAAACTTCGCTAAAACTTATATCTTTGCTGGCTGTAAGAACAAGCAACTTAGCATGAAAACATATACGGTAAACGAGCTGCTCAAGGGAGAGCAATTACTGCAACAGGTAAAGGTAAACGGATGGATCAGAACCTTCAGAAGCAATAGGTTTATTGCCCTGAACGACGGTTCCACCCTGAATAACATTCAGTGTGTGGTCGATTTCGAGGACACTCCTGAAGACACCCTTAAAAAACTTAATACCGGAGCTGCCGTTTGCATTGAAGGAACGCTGGTTGAAAGCCAGGGAAAGGGTCAGAAATATGAAGTACAGGTTGAAAGGATCGAAGTACTGGGAACTTCTGACCCCGAAACTTACCCCATTCAGCCCAAGAAACACTCGTTGGAATTCCTTCGTGAAAAGGCACATTTAAGAGTACGCACCAATACCTTTAGTGCAGTGATGCGTGTGCGTTCTGCCCTGTCCTTTGCCATTCACCAGTATTTCAGGGATAATGGCTTTTACTATGTTCACACCCCTGTAATAACCGGGTCTGATGCAGAAGGAGCCGGAGAGATGTTCAGGGTATCTACCCTTGACGCCAAGAACCCTCCCCTTACCGAAGACGGAAAGGTCGATTTTAAAGAAGACTTCTTCGGAAAGGAAACCAACCTGACCGTATCGGGACAGCTGGAAGCCGAAGCTTACGCTATGGCTCTCGGAAAGGTGTATACCTTCGGCCCGACCTTTAGGGCTGAGAATTCAAACACCTCTCGTCACCTGGCTGAATTCTGGATGATCGAACCTGAGGTGGCCTTCCTGGATCTGATGGGCAATATGGACCTGGCTGAAGATTTCATCAAAAGCGTGATCAGGTACGTACTCGATCACTGCAGGGAAGATCTTGAATTTCTTGAGCAGCGCCTGCTTCAGGAAGAAAAAGGCAAGCCTCAGAATGAACGCAGTGAAATGTCACTGATCGAAAAGCTTCACTTCGTACTTGATAACAACTTCAAAAGAGTGAGTTATACAGAAGCAATTGAAATTCTGAAAAGATCGAAACCCAATAAAAAGAAAAAATTCCAGTATATCATCGAAGAATGGGGAGCCGACCTTCAAAGCGAACACGAGCGCTACCTGGTCGAGAAGCATTTCAACGCTCCGGTCATTCTTTTCGATTACCCTGCGAAGATCAAGGCTTTCTACATGCGTATGAACGAGGATGGCAACACAGTAAGGGCCATGGACATACTTTTCCCTGGTATCGGTGAGATCGTCGGTGGATCACAGCGGGAAGAGCGCCTTGACGTTCTTAAGGAACGGGTGGCAGCCCTGGGTATACCTGAAGAAGAACTATGGTGGTATCTCGACCTCCGAAAGTTCGGAACTGCCGTACACAGTGGATTTGGTCTCGGGTTTGAAAGACTGGTACTCTTCGTGACCGGAATGACCAATATCAGAGACGTAATTCCATTCCCCAGAACTCCGCAAAACGCAGAATTCTAAAGCCTGACAGCATATATTTTTAAAAGAAAAACTAGTTGCAGAATAACCTTTATTGTGACTGGTTTTTTTTATTTTTATGTAAAGCGCACTCAGCATGTTAAAGCAGCAACTGCAGTTTAAATTATCGCAAAAACTTTCGCCACAACAAATACAGCTCATGAAGCTGATCCAGTTGCCTACACAGGCGTTTGAACAGCGCCTTAAACAGGAACTGGAAGAGAATCCTGCACTGGAGAGCGGTAAAGACAGAACGGCAGAAGGCGATGAAACAGAGTTCGAATCAGATTATACAGACGATCAGGACAACGAACGTATTGAAGCCGATGAGATCAATGTCGATGAATACCTCAGTGATGATGAAATTCCTGATTACCGTCTCCGTTCCAACAATTACAGCAGTGACGATGAAGAAAAGCAGGTACCGTATGCCTCCGGAACCTCTTTCACACAATATCTCAACCAACAGCTGAACACCCTCAGACTTAACGAGCAGGAAAGAGAAATCGCTTCCTTTCTGGTGGGCAGTGTTGATGACAGTGGATATATAAGAAGATCGGTTGCCGATATCGTAGACGATCTGGCATTCACCCAGAACATCTTCACCGACGAAAAAGAGGTCGAGAAAGTACTGCAAACCGTACAAGACCTGGATCCGCCGGGTGTAGCAGCCAGAAATCTGCAGGAATGCCTTCTGATCCAGCTCGAGCGCAAGGAACAGCAGCCAGCAGTAAGCCTGGCAATAGACATACTTGAACGTTCATTCGAACAATTCACCAAGAAACACTATAAAAAACTGCTGCAACGACATGATGTCACTGAAGATGAATTGCGCAGTGCCGTGCATGAGATCGAAAGACTCAATCCCAAACCCGGTGGCAGTTATTCGGGAAACAACAAGCCGGTGGAACATATCGTTCCTGACTTCACCATTCGCATTGTCGACGGTGAGCTGGAACTCAGTCTGAATGGCAGAAACGCCCCGGAACTGCATGTCTCAAGAGAGTATAACAATATGCTCAAAGGCTACAAAGATTCAAAAGAGAAAAGCAAGTCTCAGAAAGATGCGGTGATGTTTATCAAACAAAAGCTCGATGCAGCCAAATGGTTCATAGAGGCCATCAGACAAAGACAGGAGACGCTGTATGTCACCATGAACGCCATCATGCATCACCAGGAGGAATACTTTATGACCGGCGATGAAAGAAAGCTGAAGCCCATGATCCTGAGAGACATCGCGGATAAGATAGGCATGGATGTATCTACCGTTTCCAGAGTAGCCAATAGCAAATATGTCGATACACCCTATGGCACCAAACTCATCAAAGAGCTCTTCTCTGAAGCGATGAAGAACGAAGAAGGAGAAGATGTTTCTACCCGGGAAATCAAAAAGATATTGGAGAACATGGTCGAAGACGAAGACAAAAGAAAACCTCTGACCGACGACAAGCTGGCAAAAATGTTAAAAGAAAAAGGCTATCCGATCGCCCGGCGAACCGTGGCAAAATACAGGGAACAACTCAATATTCCCGTAGCCCGATTACGTAAGGAAATATAGATGCGAATTTTCTCCCAGATCATCAGCCTCCTCTTTAATCCACTCTTCATTCCCCTTGCGGGTGGCGTGGCTTACTACCTGATCACTCCAAAGTACAATCCGCCTGAAAATCGCCATACCGTCTTACTGGCCTTACTGATCGTGACGGTGATCATTCCCCTGTTGTTTTATTTTCTGCTGAAGAACCTGCGATGGATCACTTCAGCCGGTCTTCCATCGGTTGGAGAAAGAAAGATCCCGCTTTTCATTTATATCATCCTGAACTATATCGCGATTATGAAGATCATTCCGGGAAGCTATTCACCGGAACTCTATTACTTTTTTGTCGGGGTCATAGGAGCTTTGGTCACCTGTCTGATACTCATTTACCTCAATTTCAAAGCCAGCATGCACATGATGGGAATCACGGGCCTGGCCACCTTTGTGCTGGGACTGGCGGTACATTATGAAATAAACATCACCCTCGGTATCGCAGTACTGGTCGCCTCTGTTGGAGCGGTAGCTACCGCCAGGCTTTACCTTCGTTCTCATAATACATCAGAGGTCGTTACAGGCATGCTTATCGGCCTGATGACCCAATTGTTCACTTTTGGTTATTGGCTATAAAATATAGAATATAAGGCCGAAATTAAGAACCTTAATATCTAAAGGATTACCCTGAATGGTTGTTGTACCATCTTCGAACATATTGTTCAGCTGGTAATAAAGATAGAAGTTCCAGGTATTGTAACCGAAGCTTATATATGCTCCGTAAAGCAGATCATTAATATCGGGGTTTTCAAAGGATTCTGTGTTACTAAGACCCACGAATTTGGATCTTCCCTGAAGTAAATAAGAAAGCTTGACACCACCATAAACCCGCCAGAACTTATACCTCGTTGCTGTTGATGTACGCCACCTGAACTCAATTGGCATATCGGCTGTAAAGGTGCTGAAGTTATTTCTCTGATATTGGGTATCGTCTGGTATCTTCTGATACGCTATATTGCCCTGGCTGTCTTTCAATGCGTAAAAATTACTGTAGTAGGCATTAAGGGCTACTCCGGCACCCAAGCCCAAAGCGATATTGCGTTGCTCATTGAGCGGAATATCCTTAATAAAACCACCTTGTAAGCTATATGAAACATTATTTTGGCTGGATCCTTCCGGGAGTTTCAGCATCAGGTTATATCCGAGTCCAAGGTAGAACTGATCTTCAAAATATCTGTCATCGCGATAATCAAAATCAAGACTGTCCTTATCCTTTTCCTGGGCCGCCGTGCTGAATATTGCCACAAGAAAAAAAGCTGAAAACAAATATTTCCTGTAAATCATCATGTGTTTAATAGCATATTATATACAAAAAAACGCTTTCAACGATGCACGTTAAAAGCGTTTTTCCAGTTTAGATTCTATTCTTCTGATAAAATATTACTGCATATTTCTGAAAGCATCTCCTTTACGAGTTGTATAGTTGATCTTCAGGGCATTCACCTTACGCAGTTCCTGTTTAATATCAGACACCAGTCCCATGTTGGTCTCCTCATCAACTTTCAGAGCGGTGGTGAGAACATTTTGGAGTTCTTCCCTTTTCTTTGCACGCTCAGCAAGTATGTAGGATGCAACATCAGAAACATCGGCAAATTTATCGTTAAGCTGGATTTTTGCTGCACTACCATACGTAGACTGGTAACGCTCACTTGGCTTTCCTGCATAGATATAGATCACACGGTCTTTCTTATCCAGTTTCTGAATCTGATCTGCGTACGGCAGTTCATTTTTGATCATCAGTGAACTGTCTTTCATAACGGTAACCGTCATGAAAAAGAATAACAGCATGAAAACGATATCCGGAAGTGAAGCGGTATTAACCGCTGGCAAATCTCCTTCTTTCTTTTTCTTAAATTTTGACATAATACGTTGTCTGAGTTTTAGTTACTTTTAGGCTCGGCCTCTGACAGTTTCTGCGGGTACATGGACTGAATTCTTTCAATCTTAGGCTTCAATTCATCCTTTACAGACTCTGGAGTCTTTGGATCCAAATACGTGGCATCCATTTCGGTGAACTTCTGTCCGTAAAGACGTTCAGCTTCCCTGTTTCGCAGGTCATTATAGGCTCCAACCAATTCGTTCTGAACAGCGATATAAGTACTGTATTGTGTCAAACGGTCGTTCTGCAATGAGATTACCGCTTTGTTCGGATGGTCAGAAGATCCGGGGTCACGAGCGCCCTGACAATAGTCACAACGTTCTCCGTCTTCTCCAAGACCACCACCGTTATCAAGAAATGCTTTAGCTGCCTCTCTCAATTGATCGAGAGACATCAATTCCTCTTCTACCAGTAACTGGTTATTCTTGTTAACTTCTACAGTAAAAATATTCTTCTGTTTGATTATAACGTCGGTCTCCGGAGTATCCATGGGTGGGAGTTTACGATCCAACCCCGAATCAGTTTCAATGGTAGTTGTTACCAAGAAAAAGATAAGGAGTAGGAAGGCAATATCTGCCATGGATCCGGCATTTACTTCTGGTGCTCCTCCTCTTCTTGCCATAATCTTATTATTTACTTATAATTTTTTTCGCACCTGATAACAACATTGCGAGTACAGCGACTCCAGCAAGGATATAGAAAGCGATCAGACCACCACCTACTAACTTAGAGGTAGCTTCATCAACTTCAATTCCTCTTCGCGACATGGCTTCCAGGTCGATATCTGAACCGGAAGACAGAACGAAATAACTGATCAAAAGTACAAGGGCGAATGCCGCCAGTGAAATCAAGGACTTCTTAAGCTTGTCTGGATGTGTGATCAACTGCCAAATCGACATTAGTAATGCGATCGCAGCTACTATCAGGGTCATGTAGACAGCCAGGTTTATCATTACGTCAACCATTCCCGATTCTGCTCCTTGCTGCACTATGAGAACCCATAGAACCAGCCCGGCAACACCGAGTATAATGGCTAATATTTTTGCTATTTTATACATAATCTTATAATGGTTTGATCTTCTTTAAACTATTACTTTTTGTGATCTACAAGGATATCTACCAACATGATAGATGCATCTTCCATGTCATTTACAATACTATCGATCTTAGCGATAATATAGTTGTAGAAGATCTGCAGAATAATAGCTACGATCAGACCGAATACAGTTGTCAAAAGTGCCACCTTAATATCTCCTGCAATCAGAGAGGCATCAAGACCACCTGCTGCACTAATCTTATCGAAGGCCTGGATCATACCGATTACCGTACCCATGAATCCTAGCATCGGAGCAATCGCGATGAACAGTGACAACCAAGAAACGTTTTTCTCTAATTGACCCATTTGAACTCCACCATAAGCCACTACAGCTTTTTCTGCTGCGTCAACACCTTCGTCTACACGGTCAAGACCTTGGTAGTAGATAGAGGCAACGGGGCCTTTAGTGTTTCGGCAAACTTCTTTAGCAGCTTCAACTCCACCTGATGCAAGTGCATCTTCAACCTGCTGAGCAAGCTTCTTAGAGTTGGTGGTTGCCATATTCAGGAAAATAATTCTTTCGATAGCTACTGCAAGACCAAGGATCAAACAAAGTAGTACGATTCCCATGAAACCGGCTCCACCTTCGATGAAACGCTCTTTCAACACCTGGTGAAAGCTTTTCGACTCCTCAGCGGCGGCTGCTTCTTCCTGAAGCGTTACAGCTGCATCATCATAAGCAACAATTTCTGATATCATATCAGTATCAGCAGGCGTAAAATCCTTTGCACTTGCAGTTGTTGCATTAAAAGCCAATAATCCGGCTATGGCCAGAATAGAGAATAGTTTTTTCATTTCTTCTAAACTTAAATTTGTTAGTTAATAGGGTTAAAGATAAAAAAAAATTGTTATTTATAGTTAAAACTACAGCAGAGAGGAAGGGATTCGAACCCTCGATACGGGGTTACCGTATACACACTTTCCAGGCGTGCGCCTTCGACCACTCGGCCACCTCTCTAATTCTTATAGCTTTGGAGCGGCAAATAACGAATTTTTTTTTAGTCCTAAAAATTTATACTCCTAATTTTAGTCCATCTCACCGCGCAACGGTGTTTCGAAAATGGTCCTGAAGACTTTGGCCCCGACGCCATTCCCCATGAGGTACATCAGTTTAGCAATGGCAGCTTCTGTCGTGATATTCGAACCGTTGATCACTCCGGCCTTTTTTAAATGTGTACTGGTCTCATAGGTACCCATCATCACCCTGCCTCCGCTGCACTGGGTGACGTTGACCACATGCTTGCCCTGTTTTACGGCCTGTCGCACTACCTCCCCAAACCATTCTTCGGTAGGGGCATTCCCGGCCCCGTAAGTTTCTATGATCACCGCCCTGATGCGTTCATTTAACAGAATACTTGCCATGAACTCCCGGTCAATACCGGGGAATAACTTGATCAAACCTATAGAAGGGTCGAGATCTTTGTGAAACTTTATCTTTCTTCTGGCAGGCCTGATCAGCATATCATGATTGATCTTGAGATGAACACCGCTTTCTGCCAGGGGCGGATAGTTCGGAGAGGCAAAGGCCTCAAAATGCTCGGCATTGATCTTGGTGGTGCGATTCGCACGGTATAATTTGTATTCGAAGTACAGGCATACCTCCCTGATAACAGGCTGTCTGTTCTTTTGCAGGGAAGCGATCTCTATCGAAGTGATAAGATTCTCCTTGGCATCTGTTCTCAGGTCACCTATAGGAAGTTGCGATCCCGTGAATATGACAGGCTTACCCAGGTTCTCCAGCATGAAACTTAAGGCTGAAGCGGTATAGCTCATCGTATCACTGCCGTGAAGGATCACAAAGCCATCAAATTCCTTATAATTAGACTCTATGATCTCCAGAAGCCTGACCCAGTACTGCGGGTTCATATTCGATGAATCAATCGGCTTTTCAAAAGAAACCGATTGGATATCACAATTCAGATGGGACAATTCGGGTATACGGCTTAACAGTTTATCAAAATCAAAGGCTCGCAATGCCCCGGTCTCATAATCTTTGATCATTCCGATCGTTCCCCCTGTATAGATCAAAAGTATCTTAACGCTCATTTTCAGCCGTTGTGAAGTTTATTTATAACCGGGTTCGCATACATTCTCAGAAAATTCCTGATAGCAGCCGGATCCTCCTGGTCAACTCTTCGTAGTATTCTGCGTTCGAACTGCCGCTTTTCCTTTTCATCATAACGGGCCTGGAATTCTGCGGTATCGTGCAGAAGGTCATAAGCGATATAATTCGAAGGCCAAAGCCGGTAATGCCGGTAGATCTGATGATCGATATACTCGGCAAGTTCCTGGTATTGCACGTTGCTTGCCTCCTTTTGAGGAAAGATCCGGTCGAGCTCTGAATCCAATACAGGTCCGGCCTCGATGTGTATTCGTTTCTTATTCCCGGCAGCTCCTTTCAGTATGCTGTTGAAGTCTTCATTGGAAGATTTCACATATTCCTGATCATAATGACGGGCCATCAGCTCCGGCATCTTTAATATATCGGTAGGGTCGTATTCGTATGAAATGGAGACAGGTACAATTCTCAATTCCCTGAAATAATCTGCAGCAGCCTGATCTTTATTGGCCAGACCCAGCATTTTAAGCACCCCCTGTTGCGTGCGATCATCGCCGTCTTTGGTTCTCCCCTCTCTTTGTGCTATCCAAACTGAACGCTGCTTCTCAAGCAATAACTCCCGAATATAGTCAGACACCACCATGGAACTTCGAAGTCGCTCTCTGGGGCTTTGGTCTCTTTTGATGAGAAAATTGCGATTCAGCCGCGATAAAGCCATCAGAAATGACTTGCGCACCAGGTTATCTCCTATCGCAGATGCCGTGGTGATCATTCCCTCATCGATCAATACCACATTCAGCAATGAAGTATCGAGAACGATATCGCGATGATTCGATATAAAGAGATAAGGCCGGTCTTTGTCGAGTTTATTAAAGCCTCTGTGACTGAATCCTTCAGATGACTTGTCAAGAATGACCTGTATACTGTGGTATACCACCCGGGTCTGAAAATCGTGAATCGACCGGCAGGAGTCGAGCAACTCACTGATCTCCTCTGAAGATTTTTCAGGAAAGGTAAAGTTCAACAAGGCTGAAAAAAGAGGATGAGACTCATATTGCATAAGAGCATCATGCACCTCTTCGTCGCGGTACGGACGTATATCTTCTTTTGTTATCAATTGGGCTGGCTTTGGTTGTGTCAACTTAAAATTGCTTAAATTTTGAAAACCTCACAAGCATTTTCAGTGGTAATCCTTGCGATCTCTTCTTTTTCCACCCCATAGATCTCTGCCAGCTTTTGTGCCACCAGAGTAAGGTACGCACTCTCATTTCTTTTTCCGCGATGCGGCTTGGGGGCCAGGTACGGGGCATCAGTTTCCAAAACTATATGATTCAGATCGATCTGATCGAGAAATTTATCGATCTTCCCGTTCTTAAAGGTAGCCACTCCGCCGATTCCAAGTTTTAATCCATAACCTATGGCCAGCTCTGCCTGCTCTTTATTACCTGTAAAGCAGTGAAAGATCCCGAACATTTCGTCACTCTTTTCCTCCTCCAGAACCTCGAACACCTCGTCAAATGCATCCCTGCAATGAATGATCACGGGCAACTCATGCTCCTTTGCCATTCTGATCTGCCTGGCGAAAGCGATTTTTTGCTGCCCGATAAATGTGTCATCCCAATACAGGTCAATACCGGTTTCTCCAACGCCATAAAAACGTCTTTGCCTGAGTTGCTTCTCGACCAGCTCAAGCTCTTCTTCGAAATTTTCTTTCACATGAGTCGGATGAAGTCCGGCCATCAGGTGAATGCGATCAGGAAATAATTGCTCCAACTCATACATAGAGGCAACATACGCTGAATCGATGGCAGGAATAAAAAACTTTTGCACACCTTCTTCAACAGCCCTCTCGATGACCTGCTTACGATCTTCATCAAAGGCCTCTACATATAAATGTGTATGGGTATCGATTAAATTCATGGCGCAAAAGTAAGGGTTTAACTGAGTATATTTGCACAAACCGCAACAGAACATGGCGAGCCTGAAAAATTTTCTGCTTGAAAAGGGATATACAGCCGTTCCCCTTACTCTTACGAATACCAATCACTTTGAAGTAGAGGTTATTATAAATGATATACAGGGGCGCTTCATCGTCGACACCGGGGCTTCCAGCACCTGTATCGGCAGAGATTGTATCGAACATTTCGACCTCATCGCTGAAGATTCAGACATCAGAGCAGCCGGAGCAGGGGCCACTAATATGGTTACCCAAATCGCGAAAAAGAACAGCCTTAAGATCGGCGATTGGCAGCGAAAAAAAGTAAAGTTCGTACTCTTCGACCTTACTCATGTCAATGCAGCACTTACCATGCATAACGCCCTGCCCGTTCACGGCATTCTGGGGGCCGACATCCTCTCAAGATCCCGATCGATCATCGACTATAAAGGCAAAAAGCTCTACCTTAAAAATTCCAAAAGAAAAAAATAAAGGGGAAAAACCCTCTTGTAACCACCCGGTCTTTTCATCAATTTTATTTGTCCAATACCAACCTGATGAGAAAGAAAGAAAAAGTCACCACCAACCCTGACGACTCAAAGCTGGGAGTAGTTGTGTATATACTGAGTTTTATGGCTTTCGCCATAGCCGTGTTTGCCTTTGTACAATGCATATAGCAAAAAAACGCCCGGTAAAACCGGGCGCTTATTAAGTTTGCTTTGATATGATTAAAGCTCCAGGGCTTTCTTAACATTGTTATCCATGAGCAGTTCTTCGGGATTCTCGAGAGCTTCTTTTACTGCCACTAAAAATCCAACCGACTCTTTCCCATCAATGATGCGGTGATCGTAAGACAAGGCTACATACATGATCGGCCTTATTTCCACCTTTCCGTCAACAGCAACCGGGCGCTCAACGATATTGTGCATACCTAATATACCCGACTGCGGCGGATTGATAATGGGAGTGGAAAGCATTGATCCAAATACCCCTCCGTTCGAAATGGTAAAGGTACCTCCGGTCATCTCATCAACCGTGATCTTTCCGTCTCTGGCCCTTGTTGCCAGGCGCTTGATCTCAGACTCGATACCTCTGAAACTGAGATTCTCAGCATTCCGCATTACGGGCACCATCAGGCCTTTAGGTCCTGATACTGCCACAGAAATATCACAGAAATCATAGGTGATCATTTCCTTACCGTCGATCATCGAATTCACCGCAGGGTACTCCTGCAACGCTCTCACCACTGCCTTTGTAAAGAAACTCATAAACCCGAGGCTTACCCCGTGCTTTGATTTAAAATCTTCCTTGTACTTGCTTCGGAGGGCAAAAATCGGACTCATATCCACCTCGTTGAAGGTAGTTAGCATCGCTGTCTCATTTTTAGCAGAAACGAGGCGCTCGGCCACCTTCCTTCTGAGCATCGATAATTTCTTGCGCTCGGTACCACGACTGCCACCACCCGGAGTTCCCATGGAAGGAACCGCGTTCTCAGCATCGTGTTTGGTAATACGTCCGTCTTTTCCGGAACCTTTCACCTCACTGGGATCGATATCTTTCTCAGCAAGAATCTTGCGGGCTGCAGGACTGGCAGAGCCGGTAGCGTAGGTCTTTTTATCGTCTGAAGACTCTGTTTTCTTTTCTTCCTTCTTTTCAGATGGCGCTTCCTTCTTGCTTTCCTCCTTTTTATCAGAAGACTGCTCTTCCTTTTTATCTTTTTTATCGGCCTTATCGGTCCCCTCTGGCTTTGCGGCATCGGTATCGATAAGACAAACGACCTCACCCACGGCCACCGCATCACCTTCCTCAGCCTTCAGGGTGATCACCCCGCTGGCCTCCGCAGGCAATTCAAGTGTCGCCTTATCTGAATCTACCTCTGCAATGGCCTGGTCTTTCTCAACATAATCTCCGTCTGCGACCAACCATTCTGCAATTTCTACTTCTGTGATAGATTCTCCCGGCGAAGGGACTTTCATTTCTAAAACCATTGTGTTTAATTTAGTTTGGTAATGCTATTGTTGTGTTTGATTTCCTATCAGCTCTACAAATATATTTATAATCGGCATGGTATCAACGCACCATATTGTCTTTAGATTTGTCAAATACGTACTCGATCACCTGTTCATGCCTTCTCTTCGAACGGGTAGCGCTTCCGGCCGCCGGTGCGGCATAGAACCTTCGTGAAGCCACCCTGAAAGATCGCGCCTCCTCCAGATGAAGCAATAAAAAGCTCCAGGCTCCCATATTACGGGGTTCTTCCTGTGCCCAGACCACCTCTTCAGCTTTGCTGTATTTCTTTATGATCTTACGTATCTGCTGTGTAGGAAGCGGGAACAACTGTTCGATACGAACAAGAGCGACATCATCGCGTTCCTTTTCTTCCCTGGCATCAAGCAGGTCATAATAGAACTTCCCTGTACAGAACACCAGCGACTTCACTTTGGAAGCTTTCACTTCCTGATCGTCGATCACTTCCATGAACTTTCCTTCGGTAAAATCCTTAACGGTCGAAACCACTTTAGGGTGTCTCAGCAAGCTCTTCGGAGTGAAAACGATGAGCGGCTTTCTGTAGGCGGCCTTCATTTGTCTGCGGAAGAGATGAAAAAGGTTTGCCGGCGTGGTGACATCGGCTACAAACATATTATCTTTCGCACACAGCTGCAGGTAACGCTCCATTCTTGCGGAAGAGTGCTCTGCACCCTGCCCTTCGTATCCATGCGGCAGAAGCATCACCAGTCCGTTCTGCAATTTCCATTTATCTTCTGCAGCAGAGATATACTGATCGATCATGATCTGAGCTCCGTTGCTGAAGTCTCCGAACTGTGCCTCCCAGATGGTGAGTGTATTCGGACTTGCCATGGCATACCCATAATCAAATCCTACTACTCCGTACTCAGAAAGCAGTGAATTATAGATATAGAAGTGACCGTTCTGCATCTCACCCATCTTGTTGTGAAGCACGATCTCCTCTTCAGAATCTTCTACTTTGATCACAGCGTGACGGTGAGAAAAGGTACCCCTCTCCACATCCTGTCCCGACATTCGAACATCATAACCCTCTTCGATCAGTGTAGCATAGGCCAGCAATTCTCCCATGGCCCAGTCGAGTTTATCTTTTTCAAAATATTGCTCATGCCTGTCGGCGATCAGCTTCTCTATCTTGCGCAGAAACTTCTTATCGGACGGCAGGTTGGTAATGACCTCGGCGATCTTATCCAGCTTCTCCTTCGAATAGGTCGTATCTACGGTTTTAAGCATCTCATCTTCGAGCGCCACTTTAAAGCCTTTCCACTCATCTGCCATGAAAGGAGTGATCACCGTAGTCTCCTGTTTCCTTGAATCTTCAAGATTCTCCTCCAGCACATCCTTGTAGTCTGCCTCGATCTGATTCACGAAAGACTCTTCAACAACTCCTTCGCTCAGCAACTTCTCGGCATAAATATCTCTTGGGTTCTGGTGTTTGGCTATCGCCTTGTACAGTTTAGGCTGTGTAAAGCGAGGCTCATCTCCTTCATTGTGACCGTATTTACGGTATCCCAACAGATCGATAAACACATCCCGTCCATAACGCATACGATATTCGAGAGCAAAAGTAGCAGCATGCACCACAGCCTCCACATCATCTGCATTCACATGCAATACCGGCGACAAGGTTACCTTACCCACATCTGTACAGTAGGTCGACGTTCTTCCGTCAAGGTAATTGGTGGTAAAACCGATCTGGTTGTTAACCACTATATGAATGGTACCTCCGGTTTTATATGCTTCCAGCCCGGCCATTTGCACCACTTCATAGGCGATGCCCTGTCCTGCGATGGCAGCATCACCGTGTACAACTATCGGCAATACTTTTGAAAAATCTTCGGGGTGATTTCTATCTTGTTTGGCCCGGGTGATACCTTCTACCACGGCACCTACGGTTTCCAGGTGAGAAGGGTTGGGCGCAATATTCATACTTATCTTATTCCCGTTATCGGTAACGCGGTCACTGGTCCAGCCCAGGTGGTATTTCACATCACCATCGAAAATAGGCTGCTCATAGTCTTTCCCCTCGAACTCACTGAATATATCACGGGCTGATTTCCCGAAGATATTGGTAAGCACGTTCAAACGACCACGGTGGGCCATTCCCATGACAAACTGCTTTACTCCTTTGGCAGCAGCCTGCTCGACCATCGCGTCAAGGGCAGGAATCAGGGATTCGTTCCCCTCTAAGGAGAATCGTTTTTGCCCGACATATTTCCGGTGAAGAAAAGCTTCGAAGGAAACGGCTTCGGTAAGTTTTCTCAGAATGTGTTTTTTCTGTTCTTCAGAGAATCTGGGGTGGTTATCGTTGACATTGAGCCAATCCTGTATCCACTGTATGCGTTCAGGATCTCTGATATACATGTACTCCACTCCGATGGCATCGCAATAGATCGCCTGCAGGTGAGAAATGATATCTCTGAGACTGGCAGCCCCAATACCCAGTATCTCCCCGGCTTTGAACACTTTATCAAGGTCGTTATCTTCCAGCCCGAAGTTCTCTTTGTCAAGAGTGGGCGAATATTGTCTTCGTTCCCTGACGGGATTGGTCTTGGTAAAGAGATGACCTCTGCTGCGGTATCCGTCAATAAGACGCACCACCTGGAATTCTTTAAGAACATCCTGGGAAATCTCTACGGTCTTGCCCAATTCAGGCAGCTCCACGCTTACGGTTCCGTTCTCGTGGTTTTCAGTATACCCGTTTGATGAAGCACTCTCCATCCCGAAATCAAATCCTTGAAAAAACGCCCTCCAACTCGGTTCAACACTATCAGGGCTAATTAAATACTGGTCGTATAACTCCGCAAAAAAAGCGGTGTGTGCCGCATTTAAAAAGGAATATTTATCCATGTTTCTTGTTAGCTACCCCACAACAGGGCAAAATTTATACAAAAGTACAATTTTTAAGAAAAACGCCGTGAGCTTTTATTATATTTATAAGAAGATATTGACAGCTATGCAAAAAGAAAGTTCTTTTCTCATAATCGTTTCCCTCACCCTTCTATTAACCTGCCTTCCATTTTCAAAAACCAGCGCTCAACAGGCTGACGCTCATCCTATATGGAGCAATGTGAGCTGGGGAGGTAATATTGGCCTGGGATTCGGGAATGACTTCTTTAGCGCCACCCTGGCCCCGAGTGGCATATATAATGTAAACCCTAAGCTTGCAGTCGGACTGGGTTTGAATTTCACCTATGCCAGTGAGCGGGATTTTTATAACTCGACCGTTATAGGTGGTTCCCTGATCGGCTTGTACTCTCCCATAAGAGAAATACAGCTCTCTGCCGAACTTGAAGAACTTCATGTCAACCGCCGCTTCGATGACCGGCTGATCATTGAAGATGAACAATACTGGTACCCTGCACTATTCCTGGGAGCAGGTTATAACACCGGCCCTGTAACCATTGGAGCGCGCTATGATGTACTTTATGACGAAGCCCGGAGTATTTACGGCAGTGCCCTGATGCCTTTTGTCAGAGTCTATTTTTAAACCACACCTTCTGCCACTCTCTTTTTAAAATCAGAAATGCCACCTGCTCAGATAACCTGACCACATCTGATCCGTCAAGCGACCTTATCTGAGCCTCTGAAACATCAATGATATACAAGAGATTCAAATAATCCCCGAATTTTTCACTGATAAGCCGGTAGACCAGTTCATGCAAGTCTCTTTGAAGCTTTTCGGGTGAGGTATTTTCAGAAAACTGCTCCGACAGGTTTGCAAATTGCAGATCCTTATTGAGCTGTTCCAGCAATTTTGCATAGAGATCCTCTTTTTGAGCCTGTTGTGTCAGACCGCTGAAATCGTTTGGAGGGTGAAAACGGGTCATTTCTTTATTCTTGACTGGTTCTGGCTCACAAAAGATGCCCAGCCGGTATAGTTCTTATCGCTGCTGGGCTTCCCACTGTTATAAAAATGACATACCGCTACAGCAAGACCGTCTGTAGCGTCAAGGTTCTTGGGAAGTTTTTTAAGACCCACCAGGTTCTGAAGCATCTTGGCCACCTGTTCTTTACTGGCATTTCCGTTACCCGTGATGGCCATTTTGATCTTTCTCGGAGAATATTCTGTGATAGGGACCTCCCTGGAGAGCCCTGCCGCCATGGCCACTCCCTGCGCCCGGCCAAGTTTCAGCATCGACTGTACGTTTTTACCAAAAAACGGAGCTTCGATAGCCAGTTCATCAGGATTATATTGATCGATCAACGCCACGGTATGCTCAAAGATCTTTTTGAGCTTCAGGTAATGATCGGTGTATTTTTTCAGGATCAATTCATCGAGCTGCAGCAGTTCGAGCTTTTGCCCGGTACATTTCAGCAATCCGAATCCCATGATGGTGGTTCCGGGATCGACCCCTAGTATGATCTTTTCTTTTTTCAAAAACAAGGATTTTTGAGCACTACTGCCCGTGACAAATGTATCAAATTAAAAGGCTTTCATCAGAATGATAAGACATCAATCGACCTTTAACACGATGGGAAGCACCACCTTGGTACTCACCGGAATATCGCGTTTCAAAGCCGGATACACCTGCGGAAGCGTCTGCAGGGATCGTTCAACCATATCTTCGAATTCGGGAATCTCCTTTTTGACATTCTCATTAATATCAGAATCGAGGTAAATGATACTGCCGTATTTATCGATCAGCAGCTCAACCTTAACCGTATCGTTCAGATTGCCCCTGACTTCAATACGATGCTGTTGAAGGGTCGAGAAAAAATGAGAAGTAAAGGCCATTTGGAAGCACTGTCGCTGAGCTGCCTTATCGGCCGTTTCGTCACAGTCTTCGAACAAGGGATACCTGTCTACCTCATTCCAGTTCATACTCTCGAGCTCCTTCTGAACCAGCTCTTTCTTTGCCGTTTCAGTGGAACCGAAGAACTGGCAGGAGACCAGTGTAAGCAGCAACAGTAAAGCCCCGAATCGTTGCATGTCATAGATTTACGCGGGGAAAATACGACTTTTTGGCCAAGGGCACAAAGAGAATCTTACTCCAGTGCGGCCACACGCTCCTTCACTCTTCTAACATATCTTCTCCCGTAATTCTTCTGAGAGAAAAGCTCCAGAAACTTCTCATAACAGGACTTCTTTATGTCCTGATCCCGGTAGAGTTGATCGGTGAGCTCACAGATATTGTACATGATCAACATATTATCAGAATCATCTTCAAAAGCCTGCTGGTAGTATTCATAGGCTTCTGATAACCGGTTTTGTTCTCTTTTCAATCCTGCCAGCGCCACGTATTCCCGGCTAAGGTCGGTTTGCTTTAATTCAATCGCCTTGCGAAAGCATACATCTGCCGAATCCTGCTCCCTGCGTTCGTGCCGGTATAAGTTACCAATAGCATACCAGATCTCAGGCTGGTCATTGTAAACAGGAAGAAATTTTTTATACAATTCAAAGGCTTCTTCCTTCTGCCAGTTTTCAGTGTAGGCATGCCCCAGAGAAGCGACTATATAGAACTCGTTATAATTAGAAGCAATTAACCGCTCAAAGTAAGGTATGGACTGACGATATTGATGATCATTATACCAGGCAAGAGCTTTGATATTGAGCAGCTCTGCATGTTCGGGCGCGATCGCCAGCCCTCTCTCTGCAAAGAAATGTGCCGAATCCAACTGCCTTCTCTTCAGGTAATACTCACCCAATTCTATGATTGATTTTACATGACTGCTATCCAACTGATAAGCACGAAAGAAAGACTTTCCGGCCATGCTGTCTCTTCGCATTTTTTTAAGAGCCAGTCCGTGCTGATACCAGGGTCCGGGATTAAGGGTATCTGAAAGCAAAAGGGAGTCATATACCGCAACCGATCTTTCATAAGCCCTTGTTTTGTAAAGCAGGGATGCAAGAGCATGCTTAAACTCCAGATTAGCCGGAAATCTTCCGACCAGGTATTCGTACTGATCGGTCGCTTTGCCGTAGTTGCCGAGGGCGCGATATGCCCTGGCAATTCGTTCCTGTGAATACAGATCATTATTAGCGGCATAAGCATTGATAGCTGCGCTGAAATTACCTGATTCAAACAAACTATCCGCCTTAGAACCGGGAACTTCCATTTGAGAATACAGGGAAAATGTACAAATCACGAACCCTACCCCCAGTGCCTTTTGCAAAATACTGTTGAGATTTTTAGAATTCCACATATTGATTCTATTACTTGATTGGATTTTCAGACATCAGCTTTTAAGTTTAAAAATAATAGGGTAGGCAAAGGTTACGGGTACCGGGTTTCCATCTTCATCACCACCGGGGTGAAGTTCCGGCAAGGCTTCGATAATTCTGCGACCTTCCTGTGCGAGCAATTCGTGCTCTGCGCGTGTTTCCATTACGGTTATACTGCCATCTGTATTGATTCGGAAGTTAACATATACCTTTCCCTGCATACCTTTTTCCAGGGCTTCAGCGGGATAACGGAATGTCGCTATTACATGTTCATCGAGTTTGCTCCGGAAGCAAGCGAAGGCTTCCTGTCCGTCTTCACAGGGTGACTTAAATGCAGGTTTAACGGGTATCTTGCTAAAAGCGACATCTTTAGCAGGACCGGGACCTTTAGATTCGGCGGAAGTTTCCAGGTGTTCACCTGCATTGACAGAAGAATTTTCAATTTCTGGCTTTTCACCCTCGCAGGAAGTATACATGAGCATTCCCAGCACAAGGGGTGCAATAAACAAGTACTTGAATTTTCTGAGCGGATTGGATCTTGATCGATGTAACATAATTATTCGTTTTTTGATTAATGAATGATTAAAAAATGAGTTGATGAATGAAATCTCACGGGTATGAAAAACCTCCTGCAACAGGTGCTCGTAGGTATCTTTCTTGTGCTTGCCCGACATTTTTTCGTCGGCTATGAATTCATGTAATTCGGTCATGCGGGCCTGGAACACATACACCAGGGGATTGAACCAGAAAAGGATGCGCAATATTTCAAAATAAATGAGATCCCAAGAATGCCCTTCTCTTATATGCACCAGTTCGTGATCAAGGATATGGCGATGACTACGCTCCAGTATTCTTTGCCCCAGAAAAACCTGCCTGAAGAATGAAAATGCAATTTCGCTGTCAGCAACTTCGATCTGCAGGTATTCTTTGAAATATCTTTTCACTCCTTTCTGTCGCAATCTGAAGATCAGAAAGAGCTTGTAAAAGAAGAATCCCAATGCAATAATCCCTCCAGACAGCAGGAGCCATTCCCAAGGCGTCAAGGAAAGGCCATCGGCCTGAGGCACGGTTGCTGTAACCACCTGGGCCGGCTCCGGAAAAATTACCGGAACAGCCTTTACCAGGGGCTCAGGAGCGGTGGTTCTCAGGACATCCATCTTAATAAATGGCAGAAATACTGAGATCAAGGGGGTAAGCAGCAGATACACCCGGTTCCAGTTAAAAAAAGTTTCCTTTTTCAACCACAAATCGTACACCAGCAGAAAAAGCAGCTGGCAGCTCAACATGATGATTAGATACCGTATCATGATTTATTATTTTTTTCAATGTCTTTCATTATATCTTCCATCTCTTTCAGGCTTAGATCGTTCTTCCGCACAAAGAATGAGACCATACTTTTAAAAGACCCCTGAAAGTATTTATCTACAAAAGAGTTGATCGATTGGCTGCTGTATTCTTCCCGTTGTACCATTGGATAATACAAATAACCTTTCCCTTTCTGCTCATGATCGACGAATCCTTTGCTTTCCAGTATCCGGATGATCGTAGAGATGGTATTGTATGCCGGTTTGGGTTCGGGCAGTTCCTTGATAACAGCCTTTACATTGGCCTTTTTTAACTTCCAGAGGATTTGCATTACCTCTTCTTCTGCCTTGGTCAGTTGTTTCATTTTATAGTTTTGAATAATGATCGATTCTAATTTTCCATTGCTCATTGCTTTTCACCCATAGCAGAGTGAACTTCACCCTGGAAACCACTTCGGTTCCTGAATAGTCCAAATAGGTAAGACGGGAGATTCCTCTTTGAACTGCAGTGGTGACATCAGGAATGATCTCGGTATTTTCAAGCTCCCAGGCGATGCCGCGGTCTTCCATGGCCATCCAGTACGCATCGATAGCCTCTCTCCCATGCAACTCTATCCCTTCTGAAACAAGTACGGCATCATCTGAATAATATTCAGCCACGGCCTTATAATCCTTTCTGTTAAAAGCCGATTCCATTTCGTGATTCACTTGCAGAATCTCTGCCTCCATCCCTGACATCTCTTCCTTTTCTGCTGAGGAAAGTTCCCCGGTGTAAATTTTCGGTCCTTCCAGGTAATGAATCAAGTTTAGTATGAACTGAGCGTTTTGAGGGGCAAATTCAGAATTAAAACCTGCTTTGATTCCCTGCCCGGTCACCTGAGCCGTGAACATGGCAGCCTCACCAAAGACAGCAACTTTTCCTTTCCCATGCTGCACAATACCGCCCTGGTAATACCCATCCAAAGAGAGGTTCGGAGTTTTCGAATTGAAGGCCCAGGCCGTGTCGGGCAGAAGCGATCGGTGTTCTTTCTTAAAGGCAAGAATGGGTTCGGCCCCATCCGGCAACGTAAAGGCAGAGCCTGTAAAGGTGGCTATCTCATCTATGCTTTCGTACTCCTGAAGCCCTTCGGTCACAGGATGAGCCAAAAGTCCCGCTTCAGAGCGGCTAAAAACAGAAGGGGGCCAAAAGGCATTAGATGTCATGGCAAAACCATTCAGAAACGCTATTCCGAAAGCTGAAGCAAGCTCCCCGGCGGCTCCTGCAAAAGGCATATGATCGGCGATCAGCAATAGTTTGCCTCCATCAGCGACCCAATCTCTGGCTGCTTGAATCTCCTCTTTGCTAAAAGCTGATGGATTGGGTAAAACCCAGTTTCCTTTATTGGACGGATGCAATGCATTGGCGATCACAAGTATATCTGCCCCAGATAGTGATCCGGCAGTTAAAGCACCTTTATGGGGCGCTACACGGTAACCGTCTTCCCGAAGCAACTTTGCGAAAGGAGCGAAATTTCCGCCCGCCGCATGAAGGTTCTCATGCCCTTCATCTATCAACACCAGCGGACCTTCGCCGGCAGGGTAAGCAGCCTGTCTTGGCTGGTAGGTAAAGGTCGTATCAGGCCGTTGTTGCGCATACATGGTCGTGCCGTATAGCAATACGACCACAATCCACAATCGGCTCCATATTTTACTGCTGCAACCCATGAATATAATGTTTCAGATCATAAATATAACTAAAACTTTAGTTTAAACTAATCTTTTAGTTTTTAAAATATTGCTAAAGGTGGTTTTTATGAGAACTTTACCACAATAAGATTAGCTATATTCGTAGAAAACCTGCCAATTATGGACATACTTTTACTTGTTCTTGGATTTATTCTGATCATCACGGGTATACTGGGGAGTTTTCTCCCTGTACTGCCTGGTCCGCCTCTCAGTTGGTTCGGCCTCTTACTTCTGTACCTTACCAAGGCAGTGCCCTTCAATTGGGTCACACTGGGGATTACCTTGTTCCTGGCGGTGCTGGTAGTGGTACTTGATTACATCATTCCGGCTGCCGGCACCAAAAGATATGGCGGCAGCAGAAATGGCGTCATAGGAACCACCATCGGCCTGATCATATCCCTGGTCTTCCCCATTTTTGGGATCTTCGGTATCATCATCTGGCCTTTTATCGGAGCCCTGGTGGGCGAGTACACCAATAAGGCCGACAATAAAACCGCCATGCGTGCCGCCTTCGGTTCCTTTATGGGGTTTCTTACCGGCACCCTGCTAAAGTTCATAGTGGCTATGGCATTTCTGGGGATCTTTATCTACCGCGTCTGGGAGTATCGGGAGGCATTATTTACATGGTGATTAGGGGTTAATGGTTAGTGGTTATGCGGCTAAGGGCTAAGGGCTAAGGGTTAAGGGTTAAGGGTTAAGGGTTAAAGGTTAAGGATTAAGGATTAAGGATTAAGGATTAAGGATTAAGGATTAAGGATTAAGGAAATGAACATATTTTTGTGCGATTCTCAATCCATCATTTTGCAGTTATAATATATGTCCGGTACTTCCACGATCCGGCAGATCCTTCACTACGGTGGCGAAGCCACCTCCGTTCTGGATGACTCTGTTAATCTGATGATGGTTGAAATAATCAGAACTTAAACCTTATTTATAATTCAGCATCAGCCTGTTCTCTGTTCTCAAAACAGGGTGTGAAGGTATGGGGGTATGGGGGTATATCGGCAAATAACTAATAACCAGTCACAAATCCCTAATCCCTAATCTCTTCAGCAGATTGCTTCGTCGCTTCCCCTCTCGCAAAGACGTTTCCATTCATCATTCACAAGCCATAATTCAGCATTCGGATAGTCTCACTTCGACAACCCCGATACTTCGGGGCAGTGTGACATTTTGTGCTATGGAGGTATTGTGGTATGAGGGTATGGTGGTATGAGGGTATGATGAGATTCTGGTATATCGGCAAATAACAAATAACCAGTCACAAATCCCTAATCCCTATTCTCTTCAGCAGATTGCTTCGTCGCTTCGCTTCTCGCTAAAACGAATCCATTCATCATTCACAATCCATAATTCATAATTCAGGATATTCCATTCTCTATTCTCCACTCTCCATTCACAACTCCCGACTCCCGACTCCCCACCCTCCGGGGCAGTGTGACATTTTGTGCTATGGAGGTATGGTGGTATGAGGGTATGAGGGTATGATGAGATTCTGGTATATCGGCAACTAACTAATAACCAGTCACAAATCCCTAATCCCTATTCTTTTAAAAAGATTGCTTCGTCGCTTCGCTACCTCGCAAAGACGTTTCCATTCATCATTCACAATCCATAATTCATAATTCAGGATATTCCATTCTCTATTCTCCACTCTCCATTCACAACTCACCACTCACGACTCCCGACTCCCGACTCCCGACCCTCCGGAGCAGTGTGACATTTTGTGCTATGGAGGTATTGTGGTATGAGGGTATGAGGGTATGATGAGATTCTGGTATATCGGCAAATAACTAATAACCAGTGACAAATCCCTAATCCCTAATCTCTTCAGCAGATTGCTTCGTCGCTTCGCTCCTCGCAAAGACGCTTCCATTCATCATTCACAATCCATAATTCATAATTCAGGGTTTTCCATTCTCTATTCTCCACTCTCCATTCACAACTCACAACTCACAACTCCCGACTCACTAATAACTAATAACTAATCACTATACCTCGGATCTGCGATATAATCTTCCTTTCGCATCCTTTTGACCTCCACACTCAAAAAACCAAATTCACTGACGACCTTTCCGTAGAGGCGATAGATGCCCTTCCCCCTGAAATAATATTTACGGGCCACGGGCGGAAAAAGCACACAGTCGAAGACCTCCCCCCGCTGATCGATAAAGGTGGCAAAGTTCATCTCCTCTTTCCGGTGGGTTTTGGTGCGTTTCACGGTCACCAGGTAGCCATAGATATCGATGTGCCGGTCCAGGTAAGCTTCCAGATCTGCCGCTCCGTTCGTATTGAGCGGCGCTTCCTTTAAAAGCTCGAACGGACTGCAGAGGCAGTAACCCAGCAATTCCAGCTGATCGAAAGCGGCCTCCAACCGGGTGGTCGACAAGGCCGGAATCTCAAAGTTCCGGTGAGGCGGACGAAACAGTTTCTGCTGGGGTTCGGGTTTCTTGCTAACTCCCAGTTTGAAATGTGCCTGCCACAGCAGTTCGTATTTATCGATTCCCGTAAACCTGAAGGCATCGATACGTATCAGGATACTCAGCTGTTCGATCCCGATACGCACCCGGTCTACGAAATCATCAAGCGACCGAAACACGCCTCCTGCCTGCCGCTCTTTCACGATCAGCATGGCAGAACGCTCTTCCAGTTCCCGCAGAGCAGCCAGTCCCAGGTAGATATCACACCCTATAATGCGATGCGCTATCCCACTTCGATTCACACAAGGCGCATGTATCCCGGCACCCAGCATACGGGCTTCATGCACATAGATCTCTGTCCGGTAAAATCCGCCGCCATTATTGATCACGGCCACCATATATTCCAGTGGGAAATAAGCCCGCAGGAAAAGGCTCTGATAACTTTCGACCGCATACGATGCCGAGTGCCCCTTGGCAAACGCATAACCGGCAAAGCTCGCCACCTGGTGCCATACGTCTTTGACCAGTTTATCATCATACCCCTTCTCGCGACAGTTGCTGATGAACTTATCTTCCACCCGTTTGAACTCTTCCCGTGAACGATATTTCCCGCTCATTCCCCTTCGTAACACATCGGCCTCTCCCAGTGTCAGGCCGGCGAAGTGGTGAGCCACCTTGATCACGTCTTCCTGGTAGACCATCACCCCGTAGGTATCAGGCATAATCTCCCACAGCACCGGATGTGCCTGTTTGCGTCGTTCAGGGTGACGGTGACGCAGTATATATTCCCGCATCATCCCGCTCTTCGAGACACCCGGTCTGATGATCGAACTGGCTGCCACCAGGCTCAGATAATTATCGACCTCCAGCTTTTTCAGCAGCATCCGCATAGCAGGTGACTCTACATAAAAACATCCCATACACTGGGCGGTCTTTATGATCCCATTGATCTTTGGATCCTGTTTCAGCGACCGTATATCATGAATATCAAAATCGGCTGCGTCGGGCCGGTTCTCATGAATAATGGCGATCGCCTCCTTGATCTTTGCCAGGCCGCGTTGCCCGAGTATATCGAACTTGTACAACCCTGCATCTTCGGCGATATGCATATCGAACTGTACGGTCGGAAATCCCTTGGGCGGAAGGTTGGTCGCCGAGAACCAGTGCAGGGGTTTCTGGCTGATCAGGATTCCGCTGGAATGGATGCTCACATAGTTAGGCATACCGTGTATGAGCTTCCCGTATTTTAATACCAGCAGGGCCGTCTGATCCAGCTCATCAGTACGGAGCCGGTCTTCGCTGAGCTTATCGATCTCTTCCTTAGGCAGTCCGAACACTTTTCCCAGCTCCCTGATCACTCCCCGGTACTGGAAAGTGACATAAGCCCCCAGCAGGGCTACATTCGGAAAACGCTCAAAGATATAGCGGGTCATATCTTCACGGTCACGCCAGGAAAAATCGATGTCGAAGTCCGGCGGACTGGTTCGGTACAGGTTGATAAACCGTTCAAAATAGAGGTCGAGCTCCATGGGGTCGACATCTGTAATTCCCAGCAGGTAAGCGACCACACTGTTGGCACCGCTTCCGCGGCCTACATGAAAATACCCCTGCCTTTTGGCGTAACTGATAATATCCCAGTTGATCAGGAAGTAGGCGACAAAATTCATCTGCCTGATCACCGAAAGTTCCTTGTCAATACGTTCCCTGATCTCCGGACCGGCATCGGGGTAGCGGTATGGAAGTCCTTTTTCGCAAAGTTCTTCCAGCAACTGTACATCTTTTTCAGGATCTCCGGTATAGGTACGCTGATTCTGCATCTTATCATCGGAAGAGAAGTCGAATTCAATGGAGCAGGATCGCAGCAGGCGATCGGTGTTCTCCAGGATAAAGCTGTACTCTGAAAAGGCCTGCACCAGGTTGGTTACGGGAAACATCTTCTCGTTCTCATCGGCTTCTTCATCTTTTGATAGTTTACTGAGAAGAATATTGTTGTCGATAGCCCGAAGCAGCCGGTGGGCATTGAAATCCCGTTTGTTTCGAAAGGTGACCGGCTGCTGTACCACAAGGCGATCCCGGTAGTTCTTTATATAGCAGGAGAAGGGCAGTTTACGCAAGTCGGCCACCGAGATTCCGATAAACTCCCGCTCGCTGAAGTCGGTCATCTCTTCCGCCAGCACTTTTTCAAAAGGATAGACCACGAAGGCATGGTCAAAAGCAGGCGGGCGTTTCCCGAAAGGCTTCTTGCTGTGCAGGTGATCCGACAAAAAACTATTGAGCTCATAAAACCCTTCGTTATTTTCGGCCAATGCCACGAATTCCTGTTCCACCCCATTTCGAAAATCGATTCCCAGCACCGGCCGCACCCCGTACTCCGGAGCTTTCCGCACAAAGTTCAGGCAGGCCGAAGTGTTGTTGATATCGGTCAATGCCAGGCAACTGACCTCATTGGCCACGGCAAGCTCCAAAAGCTCGGTCTCGGAAAAGGTTCCGAAACGAAGGCTGTAATATGTGTGACAATTCAGGTACATGGGTTACTGGTTAGTGGTTAGTGGTTAAGGGTTAAGGGTTAAGGGTTAAGGGTTAAGGGTTAAGGGTTAAGGGTTAAGGGTTAAGGGTTAAGGAAATTGATTTTTTTTGATAGCTCCAAAGTTCCGGGTTTCGGGCTCTCCGCCCTGGTCAGGGAGGGGTGACAGCGATGAAATCGCTGACGGAGTGGGTTGTCTTAAGAGACTATGCCATCCACCCCTTCCATCAACGCCGTTGGCATTGTCATTCAAGCGCCGGCTGGCTCCTTTTATTTTTCACATATCCTCTATATGCAGTAACCCCTCTCCCTCTGGGAGGGGGGAAGCAAAACCAATGGTTTTGCAGGGGGAGGGCATCCATCATGCACAATTAATCCCGCATCGCGGGCTTCCCCATTCTCTACTCTCTATTCTCAAAACAGGGTATGAAGGTATGGTGGTATGAGGGTATGATGGATTATCGGCTAATAACTAATAACCAGTCACAAATCCCTAATCCCTATTCTCTACTCTCTTAAAAAGATTGCTTCGTCGCTTCGCTCCTCGCAAAGACGTTTTCATTCATCATTCACAATCCACAATTCATAATTCAGCATTGGGATAGTCTCACTTCGACATGCTCAGTGTGACAATAGCTGCATGATAATTACCATTAAAACTACTCTCTATTCTCCACTCTCTACTCTCTTAAAAAGATTGCTTCGTCGCTTCGCTCCTCGCAAAGACGATCCCATTCATCATTCACAATCCACAATCCACAATCCACAATTCTCCACCCCCATCACTTCATAACTTCATAACTCCATAACCTCATAACTCCATAACTTCATAACTCCATAACCTGCCCCAGACCGACATCACTGCTTCCTGTGCGCCAGCACCGGCGGTGGCTGTCCGTTAAACGGATTGTACATGCGACCGATGGTTTTGGCGCCCATGGAAGAGGCTCTCAGCACACTGCGTTCCCCGAAACGATTCCTGATCTTATCCATAGCATTGTATAAGCTCAGTTGTTCTTCCGTATCATCGAAAAGATTGATCTGGTAATGTCCGCCGACCAGGTGGCTGAACCTGATCCCGATCAGCCTGACCAGCAGTCGCCGGTTATAAAGCTTATCAAAGAGTTCCAGGATCGCAGGGATCAGCACATGATCGGCCGAGGTATAAGGAATACGCATTTGCTTTGAATAGGTATTGAAGTCGGAATAACGCAGTTTCACCGCAATGCAGGCCGTGAGTTTATCACCCCGCCGCAACTGGTAGGCCAGGTTCTCGGTCATGGCCACCAAAATACCACGCAGTCGTGCCACATCGATGGTATCCCGGTCGAAGGTACGTTCTGTCGAGATAGACTTCCGCTCGCAAAAAGGAATCACCGGGGTGGTATCGATCCCGTTGGCCCGGTCCCAGATGGTGAGTCCGTTAGCACCCAGCACCTGCTGCATCATATCCTTGGGCATCTCCTGTATGGTGCGCACCTGCTTCACCCCCAGGTTGCGGAGGGTCTGGTAGGTCTTATCGCCCACCATAGGAATCTTCTTCACTGAGAGCGGAGCCAGAAACGGTTTTTCAAAACCGAAATCGATCTTCAGCTGGTTATTGGGTTTCGCCTCATTGGTCGCCACTTTCGACACCACTTTGTTCACCGAAAGCCCAAAGGAGATCGGCAGCCCTGTTTCTTTGATAATGGTATGCCGCAGTTCCGAGGCGTATTTGTAGCAGCCAAAAAAGCGATCCATGCCCGACAGGTCGGCATAGAACTCGTCGATGCTCGACTTTTCAAACAGAGGCACTTTCTCTTTGATGATCTCGGTCACATTATCGGAATGCTTGCTGTACACCCCGGCGTTTCCCCTGATAACCACGGCTTCCGGACAGAGTTCTTTGGCCATCTTCATCGGCATGCCCGAATGCACCCCGAAAGCCCGGGTCTCATAACTGCAGGCAGCCACCACTCCCCGGTCGCTGGTACCGCCTACCAGCAACGGACGCTTCTTGAGCCGGCTGTCGATCAGCCGTTCGACCGACACATAAAAAGTGTCAAGATCGAGATGGAGAATGGTCCTGTTCATTTGTTTTGGAATTTTTCCCAAAATTAGGAATTATTCCAATATGATAGAGTGGAGATTTTGTTAAAAATGATAGGGATATGGGAGAAATTCAATTCTCTATTCTGCTGCCTCCCCGAACTGCAGCATATACCCGTTGTTATCATAGATAGCAAATTCGGTCATGCCGTAATCGAAGCTTTCCAGGGGATAGGCCACCTCCACCTCATCTTTAACAGCTTCCCAGTATTTGTGCACCCCTTCCATATAGAAATAAAAAGAGCCGGTAAAAGCCGGTTTATCAAAAGGCAGGTGATCATTAGGCAGGCTCAGCATGATGGACACGCCTTCCCGTTCCAGCATGGCCCAGCCGAGATCTTTGTGGTAATCGGTGCAGTTAAAACCCAGATTGTTTACGTAGAATTCGATGGTTTTCTCGATCTCACGGGTATATAGATTAGGAGTGAGTTGCTGGAGTTTCATGATTGGGTTATGAGTTATGAGTTATGGGTTATGAGTTATGGGTTATGAGTTATGGGTTATGAGTTATGGGTTATGGGTTATGGGTTATGGGTTATGGGTTATGAGTTATGAGTTATGAGTTATGAGTTATGAGTTATGAGTTATAAGTTATGGGTTATAAAATTACGAAAACAGCCATCATATGGGTCTCATTCCATCCCCGGATCAGCAACCTACGAAGCAACAGTAACCCATTCCGCTTTTGCCCCGCAAAACCACCTTCCCCTTTCAGGGGGAGCTGCTCTACCGATTTTTTATCGGTAGAGCTGAGGGGTCGCCTGTTTAAGACCATTAGATCTTATATAATACCTATTAATAAAAAAACCGGCCAGGTGGCCGGTTTTCGTAATATACAATCAACGTATTCTATAGGGTTTCATTGATCCCAATGTTCCCCTGGGCGACAACCACCTCCAGCTGATCGGCGCTGAGGTGTATGTTGACGTAGCCGTCAAGCACCAGGATGTCCAGGTAACCCAACGGACTGCCATCATCGAATTGGGATATTTGTGTTTTGCTCATGCCGGTATCTCCGTCAACCATATTGAAGCTTACGATGATGCCACCGCCTTCAACAATGTCGTTCTCATGAATATGTGCCGGATGCATTCCGCCTTCAGGGGTTCCTGTGAGTGCAATGGTCGCCAATGCTGTACCATTAACTCTTTCCTCAAAGATCACTTCACCCGAAACTCCTGATCCGTCGACCTCCAGAAGATCATAGGCTACGAAATCCCCGGTGAGATCGTTCTGTCCGATGTCGCCCTGGGCAACGATGGTAGCCAATTCTTCACTGCTTAAGTGCACGTTGATATATCCATCATAGAGAATTAGCTCCTCGTAAGTAAGAGGGGTACCATCGTCAAACTCCGTGACGTTTATAGTGCTTTCCCCGGTGTTTCCGTCGACAGTCCCGAGAGTCAGAGCGATATCTCCTCCCTCAGCTGCGGTATTGAAATGGATGTGTGCCGGGTGTTGTCCGCCATCGGGGGTACCTGTCAGATCGAGCTCTATGGTTACGGTACCATCGCTTAATTCGATAAAGGTGGCGGTTCCGTTCACACCAGACTCTCCCACTTCATTGAGATCATATACGATCGCATTCACTTCAACAGGGTCATCAATGACCAGGTCGCCGTCGTCATCAGAGTCACAACCCAGGAAAAGAAAGGCCAGAATCAGAGTTGAAATTTTTAAATAGTTACTACATGCTTTCATCACTTTTTGATTTTTAGTTTGATAATAATATACAAAAACGTATTGATTATCAATGTATTGTGGTTTAAACATATACAATAAGCCTTCCATTCGGGCAAGTGCCCCCCCTTAAGAACCTCCCCGTCTCATGTCCTTGCCATGAGACACCCCTCCTTGGGAAGGAGGGGATAATAACATTTTCAGAATGGGAATAGTTACAAGAAGGTGTTATTTCTACAACATTCAATTAATGGGAACATCTCCTTCCCCTTGGCAAGGGGAAGGGGAGGGCACCAGCAGTATACTGCTGACGGAAGGGGTCATAACCTCATAACTCCGTAACCTCATACCATAAAAAAAGCGGCTTAGAAGCCGCTTTTTTTATTTGAATGCCTGTATTCCGGTAATATCTGCTCCGGTAATGAGCAGGTGAATATCGTGGGTTCCCTCATAGGTGATCACACTTTCGAGATTCATCATATGTCTCATAATGCTGTATTCTCCTGTGATTCCCATACCGCCCAATACCTGTCGGGCTTCCCTGGCGATCTTGATAGCCATCTCAACGTTGTTCCTTTTGGCCATTGATATCTGTGCAGTAGTCGCCTTGTCTTCATTTTTCAGCTGACCCAACCTCAGGGCAAGCAATTGCGCCTTGGTGATCTCAGTGATCATCTCAGCCAGCTTCTTTTGTTGTAACTGATAAGCCGCGATAGGCTTTCCGAACTGTTCTCTTTCCTTGGCATACCTCAATGCCGTATCATAGCAATCCATGGCAGCACCTATTGCCCCCCAGGCAATTCCATAACGCGCTGAGTCCAGACAGCTTAATGGAGCACCCAGTCCGCTGCGCCCGGGCAGCAGGTTTTCCTTAGGCACCTTTACATCATCAAAGATCAGCTCACCGGTAGCTGACGCCCGTAAAGACCATTTGTTATGTGTTTCAGGAGTGGTAAATCCTTCCATTCCTCTTTCCACGATGAGTCCGTGTATACGCCCTTCCTCATTCTTGGCCCAAACAACCGCGATATCAGCAAAAGGGGAATTGGAGATCCAGAGTTTCGCCCCGTTCAGCAGGTAATGATCTCCTTCATCTTTAAAACGAGTCTCCATTCCTCCGGGATTCGAACCGTGATTCGGCTCGGTCAACCCAAAGCAACCGATATATTCACCTGATGCCAGTTTGGGAAGGTATTTTTTCTTTTGTTCCTCACTTCCGTATTTGAAGATAGGAAACATCACCAGCGACGATTGTACTGAAGCGGTAGAACGTATCCCGCTATCACCCCTTTCGATCTCCTGCATAATCAGACCGTAGCTGATCTGATCCAGGCCGGCACCTCCGTATTCCTCAGGGATATACGGACCAAAGGCCCCGATCTCAGCCAGCCCCCCCAGCAATTGCTTGGGAAATTCGGCACGTTGGGCGTGATCTTCTATAATAGGAGAGACCTCGCGCTTCACCCATTGACGGGTAGCATCGCGAACCAGCTTGTGCTCATCGCTTAACAGGTCATCTATGTTGTAATAGTCAGGAGCTTCGAATAAATCAGGTTTCATAATCTAAATTTGGTTCTCAAATGTAATTAATGAAATATAACAAAACAACGGTGATTTGTTAAATTCATAAAACTTTTCTCATAGGTCATATCCCTCCCAATCCATGATTTGGTTGCGCTCTTCGGGTTTGATGCTCTGTTTCAGGATCTTCTCATCGTAGGCCAGTCCGTGAGCCTTGAGCACATCTTCAGGAACACCATCCCAGACGTTCGGGGTATTCCCCACATAGCCCAGGTCTTCAATTCCCATTTTACTGGTAAAGAATCCGGTTGCCACCAGGTTGCGAAGGTTTGAAAAGAACCGGGCTCCGTGTGTGAATTCCGGCTTCACCTCATCAGGATAGGCGATATCATCCAATATTTCCTTTTGCCTGGCAGCCTCCAGGTCTTTGAAATCCAGATTGAACCTTTTACGACTTTCCTGGTCGATCCACATCAAACCACCTCTGAGCGGCAGTTGATAAGAAGGAATATCTTTAACGATAAACTCGATGAAGTCAGGCACCCCTGCCTCGCTGGCCGAACCGGAGTGTTCATCTTTAGGGATGATAAGGTCTGCCAGCACGGTGATGGTAGCCATTTCGTGCTGATTAAAGAAATGCCCGCTCATGATTTCACGGTCGCGGGAAGCTTCTTCCGGAGTGCGGCCATAGCCCGGAGTCGGTGCCACCGGTTGCAGACCTGTAGTCTCAGACTCCCCGTCAGTGAGACATCCTGAAAACATAAAACCGGAGGTTACTGTTCCGGCGATCATCGCCTTTAAACTTTTTCTTCTGTCCATCACTACTTGATTTAAACGTTCATTTTTTTAATCTCCTGATCGAGATATTCTGAAGCTCTCCATGCCAGTGCCAGGATGGTCCAGGTTGGGTTCTTGTCTGCCTGAGATACAAATGGACCACCATCCATCACAAACAGGTTGGGCACATCGTGCGCCTGGTTATATCGGTTGACCACCGATTCTTTAGGATCATCGCCCATGCGGGTTGTACCCACCTCATGAATGATCCTTCCCGGATTGTGCAATCCGTAATCTCGCTCTTTCCCGGGCTTATCGCCTAATAAGATCCCACCCATGCTGCTCAGCAGCTCTTCAAAGGTTTCATGCATGTGTTTCGCCTGCATGCGCTCCTCATCACTCCATTTATAATTAAAGCGCAATACCGGAATACCGAACTTATCGACCACATCGGGGTCGATCTCACAGTAATTATCTTTCTGCGGAATGCTTTCTCCCCTTCCTGACATGCCCACGACGGCTCCATAGAACCTGCGCACATCGTTCTTGAGGTCTGCACCATAACCCCCGGCCCTTTTCATCTTACCATCGGCACCCGGTACCAGTCCGTTAAGGTTTTCCATTCCGAAACCGGTTCCATAGGAAGGCATGCCCATGCCGCCCCAGAATTCTATATGGTACCCCCGGGTGAAACCATGCTTTTTACTGTCATTGAGCCACCAGGGAACATACAGATGTAAGCCGCCGACTCCGTCTTCGTTATATCTCTTACGATCCATCAGGGAAGGAATCAGGGCTGCCCTGTCGGCCCCGGTCGAATCGTGGAGGTAACGCCCTACCACCCCGCTGCTGTTTGCGAGTCCGTTCGGAAAACGACCGGATTTGGAATTCAGCAGGATACGTGCCGACGAGCAAGCGCTGGCAGCCAGGATCACCACCTTGGCCTTCACCTCATACTCCTGCAGATCGGTCTTGTTTATGAAGCTCACCCCGGTCGCTTTTCCCTCATTGTCGGTAAGGACCTCTTTGACCATGGCATTGACAAAAAGATCTACATTATCATATTCCAGGGCAGGTTTCACCAAAACAGAGGATGAAGAAAAGTCTCCGTAAATTGTACAGGAACGCGAACACTGGTTACAGTAAAAACAAGCTCCCCTGCGACTATCTATACGCTTGGTAAGTATCGAAAGTCTGGATGGGATCACGGGCAACCCCATCTTCTCCCCGTATTTTTTAAGATACATCTCGTGGAGCCTGGGTTTGGGGGGCGGCAGAAAATAGCCGTCAGGCTCATTGGGCAAGCCCTCCCTGGTTCCGAATACACCGATGAGTTTATCAACCTTATCGTAATAGGGCTTTACATCATCATAACCGATAGGCCAGTTATCGCCCTTTCCGTCAAAATCTTTTCTTTTAAAATCAAGCGGACCAAAACGAAGAGATATCCTGCCCCAGTGATTGGTACGACCCCCCAGCATGATCGACCGGAACCAGTCGAAACGACTGCCATTCTTTTGGGTGTAGGGCTCGCCATCGATCTCCCAGCCGCCGTAGGCCATATCGAAGTCTCCGAATGGACGGGTGGTGCCGGCTCCTCTCCGGGGCGATTCGTAAGGCCATTTAAATTGTGTTTGCTGTTCGGGATTGGCAGGGTCGAAATGCGGACCGGCCTCCATCAGGGCTATTTTATAACCGGCTTCTGAAAGCACTTTCGCGGCCATTCCACCTCCCGCGCCTGAGCCAACGATACAGATATCATAAACCGAGGCATTCTTTTTGATCTGAAAAGACATATCTAGTAAGTTCTGATAAGATAACTCACTAAAAATAGGATTTTTCACCAAGCCATACCAAGTGACCGATACAACTCTTTCAGTATTTTAACAGAATGTCTGTGAATTTAACAGCATAGCACTGTCACATATTGAGGTAAAAAGCTTCAGTGAGTCGTGTATAGGCCTCTGTGTAGCGATGCCGCTCCAGCTCGATGATCAGTTCATCTTTCACCGCTTCATTTCCGGTCTTTCCAAACTCCATCAGACTGCGTTTATAGGGGGTCTGCGGACTGCCTTTGATGCGGGTAATACGTTGCAGAAACAAACCTTGTTCCCGGGCCAGATCGCTTACTTCATTTTCCCTGCGGAAGGGAACGATAAGCGCGAACTTACCGGTTTCAGTCAGAAAAGCAGGAACTCCTTCTATCAGTTCCGGAAGAGGAAGAGCAAAATCAGATCGGGCCAGGGCTCTGGAGGTGTTATCTGAAGGATTGTCTTCGCTGAAAAAAGGGGGATTGGAAACGATCAGGTCGTACTGTTCATCCATTTCAGCCACGAATTCATCCCAACCGGCATGATAACAGAACAAGCGGTCATTCCAGGGTGAACGTTCAAAATTCTCAACACATTGCTCATAAGCATCTTCATCGATCTCAAGCGCATCGATGACCGGCGCTTCTGTACGCTGGGCCAGCATGAGAGCGACAAGTCCCGTTCCGGCTCCGATATCAAGCACACTGCCTGGAAAATGATCGACCGAAGCCCACGCTCCGAGCAATACACCATCAGTGCCGATCTTCATGGCACAGCGATCCTGGTGAACGGTAAATTGTTTGAAATGAAAAGGCTTATTCCCCAAAACAATCATATTTAGGGTTCAAAGATAGTGAGATAATGGCTATTGAAAGAGAGCGGAATTGATCAGGTACGGGCTCTTAAATGAAGAAAGGCAGGTTTTCAGAGGAAGATATCGATCAGCCCTTCCGGCAGGTCGACAATAATACGCTTATGATCCCGGTCTACCCCAATGATGAATTCATCATGAAGCGGTATGAGAAGCTCCTTTCCGTCACGGTCTACCTCAAAGAGAGCCTGGGCACTTCTGTCATTAATCCCGGTGATCACCCCCACTTCTCCGAATTCCTTGTCTTTAAGTATAAATCCGATTACCTCGTGAAAGTAGAACTGGGTTCCGCTGAGTTCGGGAAGAAATTCCAACGGCAGGTATACTTCGCTTTTCAACAGCGCATCGGCATCGGCTTCATCATTGACATCTTCGAACCGAACACGCAACAGGGTTGATTTATGAAGGGAAGAAGATTCAATAAAAAAAGGAACCAGGTTATTGCCCAAGGCAATAAACACTGATTCCAGATTTTCGTAGAGTTCAGGCTCGTCTGTATCTAATTTGATCAGCAACTCGCCTTTAAAGCTGTATTTCTTAACGATCGTTCCCAGATAAAAGCAATCTTCCTTTTTCATGGGAACAAAAAATTAAGCTTCAGCAGATTTCTCTTCTTCACCTTCGGCAGACGCCTCAGTGTCGGCAGCTCCTTCTTGAGCAGCTGCTTCAGTTTCCTCTGCATTTTCAGCTTCGGCTTCTGCTTTCAGCTCAGCTTCAGCAGCAGCGGCCTCAGCCTTACGCTTTTCGTTGATCTCTTTTTCGGCTTCCAAAGCTTTGGCTCTTTCTTCAGCCTCTAGTTTGGCGAGGTCTTCTTTCTTAGCCTCTACCTTACCGGTTTTCTCCTCCAGCCAGGCTGCAAATTTCTTTTCAGCCTCCTCTTCAGAAAGGGCACCTTTAGCGACCCCTCCAAGCAGGTGATGCTTTAGAAGTGCTCCCTTGTAAGAAAGCAGTCTGCGGGCAGTTTCAGTAGGCTGGGCACCATTTTGCAACCATTTTACTGAACTGTCCACGTCCAGCTCGATCTGAGCAGGATTAACAGTTGGATTGTAAATTCCAAGTTTCTCAAGGAATTTACCATCTCTTTTCGCACGCGCGTCGGCGGCTACAATCCAGAAGAAAGGCTTCCCTTTCTTACCATGTCGTTGTAATCTGATTTTTACAGGCATATGACATTAATTAGGTGGGTACGCGTACCCGATTATTAATTTTTAAGGCTGCAAATATACATTATTTTCCGATTTGATACTGAATGCCTTAGTAATATTCTCTTCTCATTTCGTTGAGCACCCCGAAATGATCTGTTAATGTTAAAATTCATTAAGAGTTCTGACCTGATGACAGGGGTATTTAACATGCTTTAAGATTTCCTGTTAAATCCAGCACAAACCCCCGTAAATACTTGACTTCAGAGGTATTTTCTGCTATATTGTAGATGTACTGTTGAGAATCGACAGTCTTTGATTACTAACTAATCAAAACAATGAAGAGAGATATTATGAAGTATACTGAGAAAATGTCGAAAAGACTAAATGAATTACTTGAGAAATCGTATGATGCCGAAAAAGGATATTTAGAGGCAATCGATAATATTGAGAACAACGAAATCAAAATGTTCTTTAAAAGACAAGCTGACCAACGCAGCGAATTCGCCAAAGATCTGAGAAGAGAAATCATCAGCTATGGCGAAATCCCCGAAGATAGCGGCAGTCTCAAAGGAGACACCCACAGAGTCTGGATGAACTTAAAGAGTATGTTATCCAGCAATTCTGAAGAGGCCGTTTTAGAAGAATGTCTAAGAGGTGAAGAGAAAGCCATTGAAGAGTACAATGAAATCCTTGAAGATAGAAGTACCCTTCCGCCAAGTACAGTAGCCTTACTGGAAAAGCATAAAGACAAGATAAGGAATTCGATGAACAGATTGAAGACCTTTGAGGAACTGGTATCCTAACCTCGTATAGATAAACAGCAAGAAACCCGGATTTATTCCGGGTTTTTTTATGCTAAAATTCGTATTTTCAGCCTGCTATGAATAAGAATCTTTTATCATTTACACCCCGCGGCATCTATTGTAAACCTGCAGGGGTTTACCTCGATCCCTGGCGGCCTGTGAAGAAAGCACTTATAACACACGGCCATGCCGATCACTCGCGTTGGGGCCATAAGCAATATATCACCCAGCACAACAATATTCCGATCATAAAACACCGTTTAGGCGATATTTCGGTAAGCGGATACAATTATGGAGAAAGCTTTCGCATCAACAATGTCGAATTCTCTTTCCATCCCGCCGGCCATATTCCGGGCGCCTCACAGATCAGGGTATCCCATAAAGGAGAAACCTGGGTTTTTACCGGAGACTACAAGGTCACTGACGATCACATCTCCACCCCCTTTGAACCGGTACGCTGCCATTCTTTTATCACGGAATGCACCTTTGGCATTCCTGCCTTTAACTGGCGCCCCCAGAAAGAGGTTTTTGATGACATGAACACTTGGTGGGCTGCCAACCAAAAGGAGGGTCGCACCTCGGTGATATTTGCCTATACCCTCGGAAAGGCACAGCGGGTATTGAAACACCTTGACACTTCCATCGGAAAAATATACACCCATGGAGCGGTGGAAAAAATGACCGCCGTGCTGCGGGAGCAGCTCGAACTCCCGGAAACCCACCTCATCACCAGGGAAACCGACAAGAAAGAGGTGAAGGGCAACCTTATACTCGCTCCTCCCAGTACACATGGAACCGTTTGGCTGCGCCGCTTTGCACCCTTTGTGACTGGCACGGCAAGCGGATGGATGGCCTTTCGCGGAGCAAGACGAAGAAGGGCTGTAGATAAAGGTTTTGTGCTTTCTGACCATGCCGACTGGCACGGCCTGCTGGATGCCGTTAAAGCCACAGGATGCGAAAAAGTGATCACCACTCACGGCTATACCGAGATCTTTTCCCGATACCTCCGAGAACAGGGTTACGATGCTCACCCTGAAGCTACTCAATACGAAGGGGAGAACCTGGAAGCAAACGAAACCGAATGAAACGATTTTCACAGCTCATAAAAACCCTTGACAGCACCAATAAGACCAACGCCAAAGTAGCGGCGCTTGGAGACTATTTCAAAACTGCAGAAGACCCTGATAAGGTCTGGGCCATTGCCCTGCTTTCTCACCGACGCCCGAAACGACCCGTCAACACCACCTTACTTCGGGAATGGGCTGCTGAAGCAGCCGGAATTCCACTTTGGTTATTCGAAGAATCGTATCACATTGTAGGTGACCTGGCCGAAACCATAGCCCTGGTGATGAGGGAAGGAGAAAGTAAAATTACCCGCAGCCTTCAAAACATCATCGAAGAGCTGATAGAACTCAGAGAGCTCGAAGAGCCTCAAAAAAAAGCCTATGTCACCGCGCGTTGGAAGGAAATGGATTTCTACGAACGATTCGTTTTTAATAAGATCATAACCGGAGGCTTCCGTATCGGGGTAAGCCAGAAACTTATGACACGGGCCCTGGCTCAGGCTACCGGGATGGATGAAGATATCCTGGCCTATAAGCTCATGGGAAACTGGGATCCTTCAGAGATCTCTTTCGAATCTCTGGTATTGAAAGAAGATAAAGCAGACCTGCAAAGCAAACCCTATCCCTTTTACCTGGCTTACGCGCTAGACAGTGAACCGGAAGAGCTGGGAGATATACAAGACTGGTTTTTTGAACATAAATGGGACGGCATCAGGGCACAGGTGATCATACGCAACGGGGAGCTTTTTGTCTGGAGCCGCGGTGAGGAACTGGTAACCGATAAATATCCCGAATTCGAAGTGCTTACACGGCATATCCCTGATGGCACCGTAATCGATGGAGAGATACTTCCTTATGCCGACGGCGTAATAGGCACCTTTCACGAATTGCAAACCCGCATAGGAAGAAAGAACATCACGAAAAAACTGCTTGAGCGCACCCCCGTCATTCTCAAAGCCTATGACCTCATCGAATGGCAGGGCAAAGATATCAGGGATCAGGCCTTTTCCAGGCGGCGGGATCTCTTGCATCAACTCATGAAAGACCATGCCGGGGAAACCGGTATACTGCATCTTTCAGAACTGATGAGCTTTAAAACCTGGGAAGAAGCTGCCGGTGAGCGTGAAATTTCCCGGGACAAGTTCAGCGAAGGACTCATGCTGAAGCGGAAAGATTCGCCCTACCTGGTCGGGCGCAAAAAAGGAGACTGGTGGAAATGGAAAGTCGATCCCCTTACCATTGATGCTGTACTGACCTATGCCATGAGAGGCCATGGCCGCCGCACCAACCTCTATACCGATTACACCTTTGGTCTGTGGGATGACGGTGAGCTGGTAACCTTTGCCAAAGCCTATTCAGGTCTTACCGATGCAGAGTTCAGACAGGTCGATAACTTTGTCAAGAAAAATACCATCGACCGCTTTGGTCCCGTGAGACAGGTCACCCCTGAACTGGTCTTTGAGATCGCCTTCGAGGGAATCGCCCGAAGCAGCCGGCACAAAAGCGGAATCGCCGTACGCTTTCCGCGAATGCTGCGCTGGCGGAAAGACAAAAAGATAGAAGAAGCCAACACCCTTGATGACCTGAAAGACCTGTTGCCTGAATAACGTATTCCCATGAATGAAAAGCAAGCTCTAAAACTGGTTGAGAACTGGTTCCAACACAAAGAATGGACGCCCTTCCCCTTTCAACGGAAGACCTGGGAAGCTTTCCTGTCGGGTAAAAACGGATTGCTGAATGCCCCTACAGGAAGTGGTAAAACCTATGCGCTTTGGGTGCCCATCGTGATGATTTACCTGATGAAACAGGGAAAGGATGCCAAAAAAAAGAAAGGACTGAAAGCAGTATGGGTCACACCCCTGCGTGCGCTTTCCCTCGAAATACAACGGGCCACCCAGCAGCTTTGCGACGACCTGGAAATCCCGCTAACGGTGGGTATACGTACCGGAGACACTTCACAAAAAGAAAGAGCTGCCCAGAAACGCTCCATGCCTGATCTTTTGATCACCACCCCTGAAAGTCTGCATTTGCTGCTGGCTTCCAAAAATTATGACAAGACCTTTAAAGACTGTTATGCGGTGGTCGCCGACGAATGGCATGAACTTTTAGGCTCTAAAAGAGGCGTTCAGACCGAGCTCGCCCTCTCCCGGCTTAAGACCCTGGCACCCTCGCTGCGTATCTGGGGCATCTCTGCCACCATCGGCAACCTGGAGCAGGCACGGGAAGTATTACTGGGACCGGATTCACCGGCCCTTGAAAATTCTGTATTGATTCGCGCAGAATTACAAAAGAAGATCAGCGTTCGATCGATCATCCCCGAAAAGATGGACACCTTTCCCTGGCGGGGACATCTCGGGCTGCATCTGCTCGATGCGGTAATTCCTATTCTCAGGGAAAGCAAAACCACCCTGCTCTTTACCAACACCCGGTCTCAATGTGAGATCTGGTTCCAGGCGATCCTTGCCAAATACCCGGAATTCGCCGGAGAGATCGCCATGCATCACGGATCCATTAATAAAGAAACCCGTATCTGGGTTGAGAATGCCATACGACACGAAAGCCTTAAAGCCGTGGTATGCACCTCAAGTCTTGACCTGGGGGTCGATTTTGCTCCGGTTGAAACCATTATCCAGATCGGCGGTCCGAAAGGAGTGGCGCGCTTTATGCAACGGGCCGGGCGAAGCGGGCACCAACCCGGGAAAGAAAGTGTGATCTGGTTTCTCCCGACCCATGCCATTGAACTGGTTGAAGCCTCGGCCCTGAAAAAAGCGGTTGAGCAGCGGGTGGTAGAAGATCGCATCCCCTACCTGATGAGTTTCGATGTCCTGGTACAATACCTGGTTACCCTGGCCGTTTCCAATGGTTTCCACCCGAAAGAAATCTATCCTGAAGTGCGTTCGACCTTCTGTTTTCAGGGGCTCGATGAAGATTCCTGGAACTGGGTGCTCAACTTCATCACCAAAGGCAGCCAGACCCTGCAGCATTACGATGAGTACCACAAGGTGAGTATCGATGAAGATGGTCGCTTTGTAGTGAACAACCGCGGGGTGGCAATGCGACACCGCCTGTCGGTTGGCACCATTGTCAGCGATGCCATGCTCAGTGTCAAATACCTGAAAGGTGGCTATATCGGCACCATAGAAGAATGGTTCATCTCAAAGCTCAATCCCGGTGATGTGTTCACCTTTGCCGGAAGAAACCTGGAACTGTTCAAGATCAAGAATATGCAGGTACTGGTTCGAAAATCAAAAAGAAAAACTGCCAAGGTTCCCAGCTGGATGGGAGGTCGCATGACCCTTTCATCACAGATGAGCGAATTGCTCAGACAGGAACTCTACACCGCGCGTGGGCAAGATGAAGGAGAAGAGATCACCGCTCTCGCCCCGGTATTCGAAAAGCAAAGGGAGACTTCGGTAATTCCGGGCCCTGATGAATTTCTGATCGAAACCTTTAAAACCCGGGAGGGATACCACGCCGTTTTTTATCCGTTCGAAGGCCGGTTCGTACACGAAGCCATGGGCAGCCTGCTGGCCTATCGTATCAGCCTGCTGCAACCCATCACCTTCTCCATTGCCTTTAATGACTATGGATTTGAACTGCTTTCTGACCAGGAAATCGACATGCAGCAGGTACTGGACAACGAACTGTTCACCACCGCTTACATGCACGATGACCTTCAGAAAAGTCTGAACGCAACCGAAATGGCTCGCCGGAAGTTCAGAGATATCGCGGTAATCGCCGGACTGGTTTTCCAGGGATATCCTGACAAACAGCTCAAAAGCAAACACCTGCAAAGCAGCTCCCAGCTCCTTTTCAATGTCTTCAGGGATTTTGAGCCCGATAATCTGCTCTACCTGCAGGCCTTCAGAGAAACCTTTGAACATTCACTGGAAGAGGGACGATTGATACAGGCGCTGGAACGTATCGCGCAACAGACCATAATATGGAAGGCACTCGAAAAACCCACCCCCTTCTCCTTTCCGATCATCACCGACCGCCTGCGTGAAAAACTCTCCTCAGAAAAACTGGCAGACCGCATCAAACGCATGCAACTGCAACTGCTTAAATAGACGGGAATTAACTATTTTTGCCGCTGATGAAAGGCACCCAGAAATTAGAGATATCCGGACAACATTTTACACTCCATCCCAGTGGGGTCGCTTTCTGGGAAGAAAAAAAACAGCTGCTGGTAGCCGATGTGCATCTGGGAAAGACCCAGCATTTCAGGAAACACGGGATTCCCGTTCCGGGAGACACAGCCCTCAGAGCATATGAGCGGCTGTCAGCCATGCTCGACCTGTTCCGGCCAGAAGATATTTGCTTTTTAGGGGACCTCTTTCACTCAGTGATCAACAGCGAGTTCGAACTGTTCGAATCATGGGTAAGAAATACGCCTGTTAATTTTACCCTGGTGGTGGGTAATCACGACATCGTACCCCACCACAAACTGGAATCGCTGGGGTTCAATCTTACAGAAGAGATACGCAGCAAAGGCTTCCTGCTGACACATCATCCCACCGAGGAAGAGGATTTTTTTAATATCTGTGGTCACGTTCATCCCGGCATCAGCCTGAAGGGATTGGGAAGGCAAAAGCTCCGGCTGCCCTGCTTTTATAAAACTGAAAAACGTTTGATCCTTCCTGCCTTTGGTGATTTTACCGGGAAATACATTTTACGTCCCGGTAAAAAAGACAAGGTATTTGCCGTAACCCCCGAGGAGGTGATTTTGGTGAGTCGTGAGTCGTGAGTCGTGAGTCGTGAGTCGTGAGTCGTGAGTCGTGAGTCGTGAGTCGTGAGTCGTGAGTCGTGAGTCGTGTAAAATGAATCCTTTCTCGCAAATTGACCAAAAGACCAAACACAAATCTTTGATAACCTATCAAAAGGTGATGCCGAATGGAGCACCTTAATCCTGATGCAGTAAAATCCATCTGGCAATTCCTTATTCAAAAAATAACCCTCTGAAAGTTTCAGAAAGATCGCCCGGCTTTTGAACAAGCCTCGCGAAGACACCGTACTTTTTAATTTCTAATTCCCGATTAACCCCTGACGACTAACAAACCCGATTCTTCGTAACTTCGTAACCTCATAACTCCATCACTATAAATGGCCGGAATATACATCCATATCCCTTTTTGCCGGCAGGCCTGCCACTACTGCGACTTTCATTTTTCAACCTCCCTGAAGAAGAAAGATGAGATGATCGGTGCCCTGCTTACCGAAATGGAACTTCGTAAAGATGAGTTAAAGCAAGAGCCTGTCAGAACTATTTATTTTGGAGGCGGCACCCCCAGCCGATTAACCCCTGAAGAATTATCCGGACTTATCCGTGGAGTTTATAATCACCATCCGGTTGCGGAAGAGATCGAGCTCACCATCGAAGTCAACCCTGACGACCTGGTACAAACAGACACAGAAGCCCTGTTGCAGCAATACCGCGATATAGGAATCAATCGCTTAAGTATAGGCATACAATCATTCAGGGAAGAAGATCTCAAATTGATGAACCGCGCTCATAATTCAGCGGAAGCTTTAAAGTGCCTGGAGACCGCCACCCGCTATTTCGACAATATCTCTGTTGACCTGATCTATGGGATCCCCGGACTCAGTGATGAAGCCTGGAAAAAGAATATAGAAACCGCCCTTTCGTTTGGCATTCCGCATATCTCGAGTTATGCCCTCACCGTCGAGCCCAAAACAGCCTTGAAGAGCTTCATAGAAAAAGGACTGATCGAAGAACCCGGGGAAGAGCAGGCTGCCAGGCAGTTTGATATACTGACACAACGACTGAAAACCGCCGGATTCATCCATTACGAACTCTCGAATTTCGGCAAGCCGGGCTATTTCAGCAAAAACAATACAGCATACTGGCAGGGCAAAAAATATCTGGGCATCGGACCTTCCGCTCACAGCTATGACGGCACAACCCGATCATGGAATATCGCCAACAATCCGACATATATCAGGCAACTTAACAAGGGAGAACTGCCCCTGGAACGGGAAATCCTGAGTGCGAAAGACCGCTACAATGAATACCTGATGACCGGACTGCGCACCATCTGGGGTGTTTCACTGGAAAGAGTGGAAAAGGAATTCGGCCCCACTTACAAAGCTTACCTGCTTGAACAGGCCAAAGAGCACCTTGAACGAGACTTGTTAATACTGGAAGAAAATGCGGGAGAACAAGTGCTTAAAACCACCGACAAAGGAAAGTTCCTCGCAGACGGGCTCGCCTCTGATCTTTTTCTGTTAAATTTACAGTAAGAAAAAGCAGCGTCTTGAAAACCAGCATCAAACACAACAATAAAGTATTTATAACCGACCTCTCAGAGCCTATCGACATTTCGATCGCGATCAGGAACGGAGATGAAAACCTCAGCGCCTGGTATGTGGGGGTTCCCGAGATCAGCCCGGTGATCGACGGTGATTTTGTAGGCAGTGTTAAAAAAGGAGCTTCTGTCAATTTCAACAGCATCAAGTTCAATCCACACGCCCATGGCACCCATACAGAATGCCTCGGACACATTACCGAGACCAGTTATTCGGTCAACCAGCTACTGAAGCAGTATTTCTTCACAGCCCGGCTTATCAGTCTTGCCCCGGAAAACAAAGATGATGATAAAGTCATTACCCGTTCCCAATTGAAGAAGGCTTTGGAAAACGTCGAGACAGAAGCCCTGATCATCCGTACCCTGCCCAACGAGGAAAACAAAAAACAACGACACTACTCTCATACCAATCCGCCTTACCTTTCAGGTCCGGCCGCAGAATTTATAAGAGAAAAAGGTATCAAACACCTCCTGGTCGATCTTCCCTCAGTAGATAAAGAACGCGATGAAGGAAGGCTGGTTGCGCATAAGGCATTCTGGGATGTTGAGGGCAATCCGCGACTGGACGCCACCATCACTGAATTCGTTTTTGTGCCTGACCAGGTGATCGACGGCAATTATTTGCTGAACCTTCAGACTGCAGCCTTCGAGAACGATGCTGCCCCCAGCCGCCCTTTACTATATAAAATCCTTACCCATGAAAGCAACCATTAAGATTGAAGAACTGTTCATGCTTCTCCTGGGCATGTACCTCTTCACTCACTTATCTTACTCCTGGTGGTGGTTCGCCGGACTGTTCCTGCTCCCCGACATGGGAATGATCGGATATGCCTTCGGAACCAGAAAAGGAGCCATTACCTATAATATCCTGCACCATAAAGGTTTGGGCATTTTACTATATTTCGTAGGTTTATATTTCGAATCCCGGGGATGGCAACTGGCAGGACTCATCATTTTCTGTCATAGCTGCTTCGACCGGATGTTGGGTTACGGACTCAAATACCCCGACAGTTTTAAGAATACCCATCTTGGGAAAATCGGACGTGAATGAATGATATAGTAGAAATCCTGATCGGTTTACTGCTCGGTGCGCTGGGCATGTACTGGTTATTTTCGTTGCTGAGAAAAAAACGCTCACGAGATATCACCGAAAAGCAGTCGGTGATCTTGCTGGAAAAGATTCGTAACGTTTGTAAACTGGTCACCGTTGAGGGCGAGTTTGCCGAGATCTACCAATATGAAAATGTAAAGGAACGTTTTCTCAGACTCATCAGCAGCAAGAAAAAGGCCCTGGTGGTGATCAACGCCAAGGTTCATGTAGGCTTTGATCTGAAGAAAATCGAAATGCGGTCTGATGCGGCACAAAAACGCATCGTCATGGAATCATTCCCCGAGCCTGAAGTGATCAGCATCGAGCCCGATGTAAAATATTATGATATCAAGGAAGGCCTTTTCAATTGGTTCAAAACCGATGACCTGTCGGCCCTGCACCAGGAAGCCAAGGAACATATTTTAAGCAAGATCCCTGAGAGCGGATTACTCGATTCTGCCAAAAAGGAAGCCCTGGATGCGGTATTGATGATCGAAAATATGGTACAGGCGATTGGATGGAAACTCGATTATTCAGCCCTGGAGCTGGATGAAAAAACCGACCTGAAGATCGATGCGATCAGGAAAGAAGCTCAGAGTATAGAAAAGGAATAGAAGATGAACATCGAAAGTTACAGAGACTACTGTCTGCAAAAAAAGGAAGTCACCGAATCGTTTCCTTTTGACAACGACACCCTGGTCTTTAAGGTCGGCGGAAAGATGTTCGCCCTGACCTCTCTTAAAAAATGGGAGGCGGGAGAAGCATCGGTCAACCTGAAATGCGATCCGGAGAGAGCCCTGCAACTTCGCGAGGAATACGAAGGCATCGTTCCCGGCTATCATATGAGTAAGGTTCACTGGAATACGGTAAGCCTGAATGCTGATGTTCCACAGAAACTCATTTTAGAGCTGATCGATCACTCCTACAGGCTCATAGTAGACAGTCTTCCCCGAAAAATACGGGAGAACAGGGAATTTTCCCCTTGAATCCAAAATTGAATTTCAACCAAAGAGGAAACTTAAAAGGGTTATCAGTTAAAACCATGCCGAGCCTGCAGCAAGCAACTTAGAGGCGAATCAATCGTCCCCTCTTAAATGGGAATTTCGTCTTCGGAATTCCCGGGGTGTGATCCCATTGAGTGCCTTAAATTTTCCATTGAAATTAGACAGGGTTCGGAACCCACAGGCATAAGCAACCTCAGCTATCGTACTTTCCTCGCCTGCCAGCAACAATTCCCGCGCGTGTTCAATACGCACCTGGATGAGGTATTCAAAAAAGGTCCTGTTAGTGCGGCTTTTAAAATAGCGGCAAAATGCATGAGGGGTCATGTGTACCACCTTAGCGATCTCACTGAGTGAAATAGGTTCCCTGAAATAACGAACCACATGATCAAAAACCAATTGAAGCCGCTTCCCTTCCACACTGGAAAGCCCCTTTCCTTTTCCCAAAAAACTCAACGGCTTTCCCTCCAGTTTACTTAGCGACTTCATGAGCTGTAAAACATTTATAAACTGATCGAGACTACCGCCTTCCGGCAAACCTTCAAAAACACTTCCCAATTCGTGCTCTTCCTTCCTCAGGACCATACCTTCCCTGCTTCTCTCAAAAAAGGTCGTGAGTTCGCGTAATTCCAACTGCTTGAAAAAGTCTTTTCCAAAAGCATCTTCCGTCAGGAAAAAAGAGATCATATGAGATACCTCATCACCTCTGGGTTCTGAACGAAATAAGTGCGGCACCTCACTTCCTATCAAAAACAGGTCCCCGGAACGGTAACTGAGAACGTTATCCTTCAGCAATAATTTCCCGTACCCCTCCTTTAGGTAGCTCACCTGTATCTCAGGGTGCTGATGCAACCTGTCATAGAACACCCGCTCTTTATCAACCTGTATCACCAGGTTTTCCTCAGAGGGTTTCGGGATTTTAAAGGGATAGATCTTCATTCAACTCTATCTGAATATTACACTAATATAAGATTTAACACAAACAAACAAGTTAATATTTAGTCATTCATGGCTAATTTGAAGACAAAAATTCGGCTTACACCCTCCTAATTTCGTAATTACAAAACTCAACAATATGAAGATCGATTGGAAAGGCGTGATGCCGGCGGTAACCACCAAGTTTACCACAGATGACAAACTGGATCTCCCTTTGTTCCGAAAAAATATCGAAGCGCAGCTCGAGGCAGGAGTACACGGGATTATATTAGGAGGTACCCTTGGGGAAGCCAGCACCCTGAGACCTGATGAAAAATCAACCCTTCTGGAAACCACTCTGGAGGTGGTAAGTGAACGGATTCCCGTGATCATAAATATTGCTGAGTCCAGCACCGCTGAAGCCGTCGATTCGGCACAAAAAGCCGAAAAGGAAGGCGCCAATGCCCTTATGATGCTTCCCCCCATGCGTTACAAATCAACCGACCGGGAGACCGTTGCTTATTTTCAGGCGGTTGCTCAATGCACTTCCCTCCCCATTATGGTCTATAACAATCCGGTCGATTATAAGATCGAAGTGACCCTTGATATGTTCGACACCCTGCTGAAACTGGAAAACATACAGGCAGTAAAGGAGTCTACACGTGACATCTCAAACATCACCCGCATCAAGAATCGGTTTGGAGATCGGTTGAAAATACTCTGTGGTGTCGACACCCTGGCGATGGAAAGTCTGTTGATGGGAGCCGATGGATGGGTGGCAGGACTGGTCTGTGCCTTCCCGCGGGAAACCGTAGCCATTTACGAACTTATTAAACAGAACAGAAATGAAGAAGCCCTTTCCATCTACCGATGGTTTCTCCCACTGCTTGAACTGGACATCAATCCGCAATTGGTTCAAAACATAAAAATGGCAGAAGCAGCCGTCGGGTTGGGTTCTGAAACAGTAAGACCGCCCCGCCTGCCGTTGGAAGGACCTGAAAAAGAACGGGTACAACACATTATCGATTCAGCGCTGAAAGCCAGACCTGAATTACCTGATTATCGTTACATTAGAAGTTAAATATTCAACACATGATCACGGGAAAAAATCATATTGCAGGAGAACTTTCAGCCAGGGGTAATACTCGTTTTCAAACCCTAAACGCGGCGAGTAATGACACCCTGGAATACGAGTTCAGCGAAGCCACGGAAAGCGAAATAGAAAAAGCCGTTGAAGAGGCCGGTAAGGCCTTTGACATCCTCAGGGAAACAACCGGGGAGAAAAAGGCATTACTGCTGGAGAACATAGCGAAAGAATTACAGGATCAACAAAAGGAGCTCTGTAACCTGTATATGCAGGAAACCGGCCTGCCGGAAGGGCGTGCCACGGGCGAACTGAACCGAACCATCAACCAGCTTCGCTTATTCGCTGAATTGTTAAGGGAAGGTTCCTGGGTAAGAGCAGTCATCAACACGGCTGAATCAAAACCCGACATCAGAAAAACCCTGGCTCCCCTTGGTCCTGTAGCTGTATTCGGAGCAAGTAACTTTCCTTTTGCCTTTTCCACGGCCGGCGGGGATACAGCCAGCGCTCTGGCCGCCGGTTGTCCCGTGATCGTGAAGGGTCACCCGTACCATGCCGCCACTTCTGAAAAAGTGGCTCATTGTATCTCAAAAGCCATCACCGAAACAGGCTTGCCTCTTGGTACTTTTTCACACCTGCACAGTTCAGGTCATAAAGTCGGCGAAAAACTGGTACTCCATGAAGGTATTAAGGCAGTCGGATTTACGGGTAGTTTCAAAGGCGGAAAAAGCCTTAAGGAACTGGCCCAAAAGCGCAGCACTCCGATTCCCGTTTATGCCGAAATGGGAAGCGTGAATCCCGTGGTAATGCTGCCGGGAGCCTGGGAGAACGACTCAGAACACTGGGCCTCTCTGCTTGCAGGCTCCGTAAGTCTTGGGTGCGGCCAGTTCTGTACCAATCCGGGGCTGATCATCGCTCCCGACAGTCAGCATACCGACACCTTTGCCAAATCCCTGGCTTCCCGTCTTGAAAACGCAGGGCGTCAAACCATGTTGCACCCCAACATCAAACGCACTTATGAATCTGACAAGGAATTACTTTCCCTGCAAAAAGGAGTTTCAGTAATAACTGATAAGGGAAAAGCTCCGGATTCAAATGACGGCATTCCCGCATTTTTCAGTGTCTCCGGCCGGGATTTTCTTCTAAATGAAATCCTCGATAATGAAGTATTTGGTCCCAGTTCATTGCTGATCAGGTGTACGGACATTCAGGAGATGGAATCGGTCGTAGATAAACTCGAAGGACAATTAACCGCTACCGTGATAGGAACCGAACAAAGTGTTGCCGAGCATAAAAACCTTATCAGCAAATTACAGGCCCGTACCGGGCGTATCATTTTCAACGGCGTTCCTACGGGAGTTGAGGTTTGTGCAGCCATGCACCACGGTGGCCCTTACCCGGCCACTACCGATGATAAATTCACTTCGGTGGGTCATGATGCCATCTACCGCTGGCTAAGACCTTTGAGCTATCAGGACTGGCCTGACTCACTGTTACCTGCTGAACTCAAGAATGCCAATCCTCTTGGAATTTTAAGAAATATCAATGGAACGATAACCAAAGATCCTGTTTAATTATGAAGTTATATGTTTTTGCATTTGCAGTTCTTACCCTTTTATACATCAGCTGCAACGCTGAAAAAACTTCCAATGCGGCAGAAGAGCTCAAAGGTGTGATCACCACGGTCGACACCTTCAAACTGTACGAAAGGGACGAATATCCTCTGGGTCGCTTTGACAGTGTCATCTATAAAAAAGATGCTGATTTTGCCGGAACACAATTAAAAAGGCTGGAGGAGATCGATACCGCTTCTCTGGATGAAACCGAGCTGATATCATGGAAGCTGCTGCATTTTGTTTTGCAGAACCGTATCGACCGTTTCACTCATAATATGCACCTGAATCCGATTCAGGCAGACCAGGGATTTCACCTGAACCTCAACTATCGCATCAGAGATATCAATACAGCCGGGGAGGCTGAGGAATACCTCAGTGTCCTTGCCGCCATTCCAAGATTTACCAGAGAGCACCTGGTATTATTGAAAGAAGGACTTCATCTGGGTCTTTCACAACCAAAGGTGATCTTTAAGAATTACGCCCCTACCTATGACAGGCATATAGTCGATATTCCTGACAGCAGCGATTTTTTCAGACCGGTGCAAAAATTGCCGTCCACCTTAAGTCCTGTCAGAAAAGATTCCATTATAGCTGCAGCCAGGGAACTGATTCGCGATAGTGTGGTCCCTTCCTTTAAATTGATCAAGGAATTTTTTGAAGAAGAATATATTCCGGGTACCCGAACCACTGTAGGTATATCTGAAACCCCCGGCGGTAAAAGTTTTTACCAGAACCGCATCGATTATTACACCACAACCCGGCAGTATAGTGCTGATGATATCCATCAATTAGGCCTCAGTGAAGTGGCCCGTATAAGATCTGCCATGGATTCAGTGATCAACGTTCTTGGATACGAGGGAGGACTTCAGCAGTTCATTGCCTGGCTGCGCACCGATCCGCAATTCTACACTGAAACTCCGGAGTCACTGTTAATGGAAGCACGCGATATCGCAAAACGCATCGATGCCAAACTACCGGCTTATTTTAAAACACTTCCCCGCAGGCCCTATGGGGTAAAAAAAGTTCCTGACGCCCTGGCACCGATCTATACGGGCGGTCGTTACAGTCCGCCATCATCTCCCACCCAACCGGGATATTATCTGGTCAACACCTATAAACTGAATAGTCGTCCTCTGTACGTACTACCAGCTCTCACAGCTCATGAAGCGGTACCGGGGCATCACCTTCAGGGGTCTTTGAACCGGGAACTGGGTGACAGCATTCCGGAATTCAGAAAGAATCTGTACCTATCTGCCTATGGAGAGGGCTGGGCCCTGTATACCGAGAACCTGGCTGAAGAGATGGGTATTTACACAACCCCCTATGAATATTTCGGAAAACTTACCTATGAGATGTGGCGTGCCTGCCGGCTGGTGGTCGATACAGGAATACATGCCATGGGATGGTCAAGGCAGGAGGCTGTCGATTACCTGGCTTCAAATACTGCCCTTTCCATGCATGAGGTAAACACAGAGATCGACCGTTATATCGCCTGGCCCGGACAAGCACTATCCTATAAAATGGGAGAACTCAAGATCCGGGAATTACGAAAGTCTGCCGAAGAAGCTCTTGGAGAGAATTTTGATATCAGAGAATTTCATGAGATCATCCTGGAGCAGGGCACAGTCACGCTGCCGATCCTGGAAGACCGGGTGAAGGATTACATCAAAAAAAAGCAACCCCAAACTCCATTACAAGGTTAAGGTGAAGAATAAAAAATCATTTTTCTGTATCGACGCGCATACCTGTGGCAACCCGGTAAGGGTGGTTGCCGGGGGAGCGCCTTTCCTCAAGGCGAGATCAATCAGTGAGAAGCGTCTGGAATTCATGAAGCACCACGACTGGATCAGAAAGGGACTTATGTTTGAACCCCGGGGTCATGATATGATGAGCGGGAGCCTGATCTATCCGCCGGAACACGACGAGAATGATGCCGGAATTCTCTTTATTGAAACCAGCGGCTGTTTACCCATGTGTGGTCATGGCACTATCGGCACGCTCACGGTAGCCATTCAGGAGGGACTCATCAGGCCACAGATACCGGGGCAGGTAAGACTGGAAACGCCGGCCGGCCTGGTGAAGGCCACCTATGAAATGGACGGTGACCGGGTGAGCAGTGTCACCCTTGTAAATGTGCCTTCATTTCTGGCTGCTGCCGACCTGGAGGTAGAAAGTCCGCAACTGGGAACTCTGCGTTTCGATGTAGCTTATGGAGGAAATTTTTATGCGATTATTGATCCGCAACCTTCATTTAGCGGGATCGAGTCATATTCAGCAGCTCAATTAGTACACCTCAGCCAGGAGTTGCGACCTCTCATCAATGAAAAATATCCCGATTTGTTTGTTCATCCAGAACATGATAAGATTCGGTCGGTTACCCACCTCATGTGGACAGGAAAGCCTCTCGATACCGCTTCATCAGGCAGAAACGCCGTGTTTTACGGCGATAAGGCGATCGACCGCTCCCCTTGTGGTACCGGCACTTCAGCCCGTATGGCACAATGGTATGAACGCAACCTGCTGAGAACCGGAGACTTATTTATTCATGAGAGTTATATCGGCTCTGTTTTTACCGGAAAAATAAAAGAAGAATATATCTTAGCAGGAAAGAAAGCCATTATTCCTTCGATAAAGGGGTGGGCCCGAATCACCGGGTTCAACACTATCATCATCGACGATGATGATCCTTTTGCTGAGGGATTTCAAGTGATCTGACCATGCAAAAGAAAATTGTCATTATCGGAGGCGGAATTGTCGGCCTCTCTACAGCCTACTTTTTGAATCGCGAAGGACACCAGGTGACCGTGATCGATAAAGGCGAGATAAACCAGGGGGCTTCATTCGTGAACGCCGGGTATATCACTCCCAGTCATATCATTTCCCTGGCTGCGCCGGGCATGATCACCAAGGGATTGAAATGGATGTTTAATTCTTCGAGTCCGTTTTACATGAAACCCCGCCTGGACCCTGAATTCATCAAATGGTCCTGGGCCTTTTACAAATCATCAACTCCGCATAAAGTAGAACGCTCTATCCCTGTTATCAAAGATTTTAATCTTCTCAGCAAGGAGATCTACGATCAATGGCACAGCTCGGGAGAACTGGGAGATTTTCAGTGGGAACGCAAAGGACTGTTGATGCTCTATCAATCTGACGAAGTTGGTGACAAAGAAAAACAAGTCGCTGAAAGAGCTGCCCATGAAGGACTGGAAGTCAGGCTTCTTGACAAAGAGCAGACCCAGGCCCTGGAACCCGACACCGAGATGAATGTAAAAGGTGCGATACATTACGAATGTGACGCCCATACCACCCCGGGTGAGATCATGGGAAAACTGGCGAGCTATCTCGAAGAAAAGGGCGTAAACCTGGTAAAAAACGAGACCGTCACCGGGATGGAACGGTCGGGAAAGAACATTACCGCGGTCTCCACCGCAAACAATTTACGCTTTGAGGCTGATGAATTCGTGCTGGCCTCCGGTGCATGGACACAGGAGTTGGCTTCGCTAACCGGCGTCAAGCTGCTCGTACAGGCCGGAAAAGGTTATCGTATCAATGAACCCGGTATCGATTCTATTCATTATCCTGCCGTTCTGATGGAATCAAAAGTGGCGCTGACACCCATGAAAGGATTTACCCGCCTGGCAGGAACCATGGAATTCTCAGGAATCAATCATTACATACGAAAAGAGCGGGTGAAAGCCATTGCCGATGCCATCAAACGGTATTATCCCGAATTACAGATCAGTCAGGAAGCCATGAATAAAGCTGAATGCGGACTGCGACCTGTAACCCCTGACGGACTCCCCTATGTCGGGAGGCCCGGTAAGATTAATAACCTGGTAGTCGCTGCAGGACATGCCATGATGGGTTGGAGTTTGGGGCCTGCCACCGGGAAACTGGTAAGCGAGATCATCGATAATAAAGAAACACCTCTTTTCATGGAAGCCTTACACCCAGAAAGGTCATTTTATTGATTTAGAGTCTTTTATAACTGTTAATTTCGTAATTTTAAGAATTCCTTAAGCATTAATTTCTTCTCTGAATTGTAACAGAACCCCTCGATTCTTCCTGAAACTTAATCGTTTTAACAAACCATAATTTCAGAAAGATGAAAACAAACAGGTATCTGGCAGCTCTTACAGCGTTCTTACTGTTCACTGCCACCGGCCTTATTAAGGCCCAGGATCAACCGTATATCACGGTTACCACCATGCATTGGAACATGGATAAGGAAGACTTTAGCATGGACAAGTGGATGGAGATGGAAAAAGAATACCGCGATAAGGTGATCAATAAAAATGATCTGATCAAAGCTACGGCCGTCTATCAGCATCTTTACACTCCCGACAGTCGTGAACTGGTATTTGTGACCATGTACGATAATTGGAATGATATTGACCTGGCCCAAAAGAAAAACAATGAACTTGTACAAACGGCCTGGCCTGATGAAGCTTCACGGAAAGCCTTTATGCAAGAGCTGAATTCCAATTATGACGATTTTCATTCAGATGAGATCTATGCCATGCTGCCGGGTGCCAAATTCCTGAGTGCAGCCCCTACAGAAGATATGGTCTTGTATGTACGCGTTAATCATATGGCCTACCCTGAGGATGGCAGTCAAAAGGAATTCATGGAAATGCACAATTGGTTTACCGAAAACCTCGTTAAAAAGAACGACTATGTCAAGGCTTATTACCCACACATGCATGCATGGGGTGCCGACCGAAGGGAAATGGTAGACGCCTGGCTATATGCTTCCATGGCTGACCTGGATAAAGCTACCGAAAATCAGGAAAAACTTTTTGAGGAAGCTATGCCTGATGAAGCTGAAAGAAGAGCCTGGAATCAAAAGGGAAGAAAATACTTCACAGGAGTACATAAAGACTATCTCTATTCATATTTACATGAACTATCAAAACCTTTACAATCTACCACTGAAGAAGGAAAATAGCGAGAAAACCAGGCTGTAAAGACTTCGTTTACGAGTTTCAAAATCAAAATTTGCTTGTTTTTAACAGTTTAATTCAGATATTTTTTTATAATGTGCTTAAACAGAAATATCCGTATATGTTAAAAACCGTTGTAAAAGAAGGCGAAAGCATAGAAAGAGCCTTAAAAAGATTTAAAAGAAAATATAAGCGCACCAAGGTATTGCAGCAGCTGCGAGAGCGTCAGCAATACACCAAGCCGTCTGAAGAAAAAAGACAAACTCGTCAAAAAGCGGCTTACCGTGCTGAATACCTGAGAAACCAGGAAGAATAAGCTGCATTTGGCGGTGTGACATTCTGAAAATTATTTAGCTTTAAGGCCTTAAAAAGCCAAAGCTGAATGCAAATACCCGCTGAATATTACCAGCAACGCCTGGAACATTACAAAAAACAAAGACAAACAGTCGGAAGAGCATTGCGATATACCAGTGTTCTCCGACTGTTCGTTTTTGCAGGCACTGCCATTTTTGTTTATTATTTCTTTGACCTACCGGCTTTCTGGATCCCGGGAGCCGTTGTCGGCTTAGGCATATTTCTGTACCTTGTCAAGCGCTACCAATCCCAGAAATACGAGAGAGACAAAACCGACCATCTCATCCGCATCAATGAAACCGAGCTGCAGGTGTTACAGAAAAACTTTCACCATCTGGATGCCGGGGAGGAATTTATTGACCCCTCTCATGACTTCAGTCATGATATCGATCTTTTCGGAAAAGCCTCCTTCTTTCAATATCTCAATCGTACCGCAACCCTGAGCGGCAGATCAGGGCTGGCTGAACTTTTACTGAAGAATGACCCCTCAGGTATCGCTGATCGACAGGAGGCCATAAAAGAACTTTCAGAAAAATCAGACTGGAGACAAGAGTTCCAGGCCACTGCTCTGATGGTGGAAAACAAGGAGCAACTGAAAGCAGTTCTGGAGCGCATCAAAAGTTTTAGTCCTTCCCTGCCCGGTAATCTCAAATGGCTTCCCCTGGTATTCTCGATCGCAAGTATCGTGATGCTGAGTCTCGCCATATCAAGCGTTCTTCCTGCTAGTTATGTCGTTTACTGGTTCATTTTTGGTATCCTCATCTCAGGAAGCTTTTTCAGACGTATTACTGCCTTATCCCTTCGTGTATCGGCTGCTCAGGAGATTTTTGCACAGTATTACAAACTGCTGAACCTTATAGAAGAAACCGGCTTCCAAGCTGAGAAACTAACTGTAATGAAGGCAAAACTGAACGCAAGTGATCCTGCCGGGATATTATTAAAAAAGCTCTCCCGATACATTGATGCACTTGACCAGCGAAACAACCTGCTGGTAGGAATCATTGGGAATGCTTTTTTCCAGATGGACCTTTATAATGGTTACCGGATAGAGTCCTGGCTATCGCAACATCAGAAAGAGATACTGAACTGGTTCGAAGCTGTATCTGAGTTCGACACCTACTCCAGCTTTGGAAACTTTGCTTTTAACCATCAGCATTATCATTTTCCGGAACTGACCGGAGAACCCATAACATTAAGTGCATCGACTTTAGGACATCCCCTGATAGCAGAAGCTAAAATGATAATGAACGATATTGAGATTCAACGCGGGGAATTCTTTGTGATCACAGGAGCCAATATGGCCGGTAAAAGCACCTTTCTGCGAACCGTCTCCCTTTCCATTGTGATGGCTAACACAGGCCTGCCGGTATTTGCCAGCTCCTTCAGCTATAATCCGATCAGACTGATCACAAGTATGCGCACCAGTGATTCGCTCAGCGACGAAGCCTCCTATTTCTTTGCCGAGCTCAAACGCCTGAAACGCATACGTGAAAAACTGAAGGATCAGGATTATTTCGTAATACTCGATGAAATCCTGAAGGGTACCAACAGTAAGGACAAGGCGATCGGCTCCCGCAAGTTCGTCGAGTATCTTTCCGATACGCATTCAACAGGTATCATCGCCACTCATGATCTGAGCCTGTGCGAGATCGAAAAAGACCGGGAAGAAGTAAAGAATTATTTCTTTGATGCCACTATCAAGAACGACGAGCTGTCTTTTGATTATAAATTGCGAAAAGGCATCTGTACCAACATGAATGCCTCTTTTCTGCTCAGTAAGATGGGTATCGTTTGATCATTCGTCTTTTCGCTCAACGAAGTCTCCGACTTCGCAGCCTCAGCATACCATGAGGAATAGGATACCGGAACCTGTCTTCCGACCGGTAAGGAAAGCTTAATTGGATTAGAACAACTCTTTTGTGCTTAGCTTACCACGGAGCAAAAGCTCTGCAGGAGCGGAGTATCGTTATTCTTCAAAAAGATTGCTTCGCCCCGGAAGTCCGGGGCTCGCAAAGACGTATCTACCCTACTACCTCACTCAGCAACATTAAACTGTTCTAAGTACAAAATAGTTCTTCTTCCCGCGTTGCAGCAGTATGAATTTATCGTTGATCAGGTCGGTTGGCGTAAGCATCTTATCTTCCTTCACCTTTTCCTTATTGACCGAAATAGAGTTCTCTTTCAAAGCTCTTCGCGCCTCACCATTCGATTTCAGAAAATCGCTTTTAACCGCAAGAGCGGCGATCATATCGATCCCCTCTTCCAGCTCTGAACGGTCAATATCGGCTTGCGGTACTCCTTCAAAAACATCGAGGAAGGTCTTTTCATCCAGAGTCTTTAATTCTTCGGAGGTCGATTTTCCGAAAAGAATATTTGAGGCTTTGACAGCATTCTCAAGATCGGCTTCCGAATGCACGAAGGTGGTCACCTCTTCGGCCAGTCTGCGTTGTAATTGTCTCAGGTGCGGCTCTGCCCTGTGAGCTTCAATAAGCGATTCAACGGTTTTCTGATCGAGAAAGGTGAATATTTTAATGTACTTCTCTGCATCTTCATCAGAAGTATTCAACCAGAACTGGTAGAATTTGTAGGGAGAGGTCTTTTCGGAATCCAGCCAGACGTTACCTCCCTCAGACTTCCCGAACTTCGATCCGTCTGCCTTGGTGATCAGCGGACAGGTCATGGCAAAAGCCTTGGCAGACTCTTCTCCTTCTTCCGCAGCCGTCATCCTTCTTATCAGTTCGGTCCCGGTGGTGATATTGCCCCACTGATCGCTTCCTCCCATCTGGAGCTTACAATCATATTCCTTGTACAGGTGGTAGAAATCGTACCCCTGAATCAACTGATAGGTGAATTCTGTGAACGACATGCCCACCCCGGAATCGGCACTAAGACGTTTTTTGACTGAATCTTTGGCCATCATGTAGTTTACGGTGATGCGCTTTCCTACATCTCTCACAAAGTCTATGAAACTGAACTCCTTCATCCAGTCATAGTTATTCACCAGCACAGGCGCCTGGGCGTCTTCAGCCTGAAAATCGAGGTAGCGCGAAAGCACGCCCTTAATACCTTCTACATTGTTGGCAAGGGTCGCTTCATCCAGCAGCTGACGTTCATCAGATTTGCCGGTTGGATCTCCGATCATTCCGGTAGCGCCACCAACCAGGGCGATAGGCTTATGGCCGAATTTTCTCAGGTGCACCAGTAAAATAATTGGAACCAGGCTCCCTATGTGCAGAGAATCTGAGGTGGGGTCAAAACCGATATAGGCGGTCGTTGCTTCCGATTTCAACAATTCTTCAGTTCCGGGCATGATATCGTGAATCAGTCCCCTCCAACGCAATTCTTCTACTAGATTTTCTGCCATGAATACGATCGATTTTTTGAATTTGGGCAAAGATAAAACAATTGCTCAATTGAAGAAGTTTCACTTCTTCCCTTTAGAGCTGGGTATGCGTACAAATATTCGTATTTTCGCTCCTATGATTCTAGTGACCGGAGGAACCGGGCTTATTGGCTCGCATCTGCTGTTGGAACTTACAGAGAAATCGATCCCTGTCAGGGCGATCTACCGCAACAGCGAACATATCAGCTACACAGAACGTTTGTTCGAAAAAGAAGGAAAGACAGCCAGCCTGCAACAAGTAGAATGGTTCAGGGCTGATCTCAATGATATTATCACCCTCCAGGAAGCCTTGCAGGGAGTCACCCATTGCTACCATTGCGCCGCACTTGTTTCTTTTGATCCCGGTGACTATCATACCCTTAGGAAGATCAATATCGAAGGTACTGCGAATATTGTGAATTGCTGCCTCGATGCCGGGGTGAAGAAACTCTGTTTTGTAAGTTCGATCGCCACCCTCGGCAAGCTTGCCAACCGCGATTTTATCGATGAGTCATCGCATTGGAACTCCGAGGAGGAAAACAACGTCTATGCCATTACAAAATACGGCGCCGAAATGGAAGTGTGGCGCGGTACCCAGGAAGGTCTGCCCGCAGTGATCATCAATCCCGGGGTGGTATTGGGAGAAAGTTTCAGAAAACACAGCAGCACTGATAGAATTTTAAATGTAATACACAAAAGAATTCGGTACTATCCAAAAGGAGGCACCGGCTTTGTCGATGTGAAAGATGTGGTCTGGGCTATGGTGAACTGTACCGAATCTGAGATCAAAAATGAACGCTTTATCGCTGTTGGTGAAAACCGTACTTACGAAGAATTCCTCAGCCTTGCAGCCGAAATATATGAGAAACCTGCCCCTGAAAAACCTTTGCCAGACTGGCTGTTATCAATAATGTGGCGACTGGACTGGCTGCGAAGTAAACTCACCGGAACCAAACGCAAAATAAGCAGTAATACTGCTAAAGCCCTCAGTACTACCAGTGCCTACGATTCCCTCAAACTCAAAAAAGCGACGGGGATCGTTTTTAATCCCCTGTCATTTACCCTGCGTCGTATCGCAGGCCATTCTTAGCTTATTGTAAAGAATCTTTTATTTCGGGCAAATCCACTTCTTCCCGCTTTTTAAGATTCTCTTCTCTTTTTTGCACCGATGCCTGGTCGATACTGTCTTTGAGAGTAACCAGCCGTTTTTCGACCGATTCGAACATCCCGGCGTACAAGGTAGGTTTTACCGAAGCGTAATAAACACTGCTGTTGGAAAACTGCAGACTGTCTATATCGTATTTCGTATAGATATAGGTATCAGGTACAATATTGTTTTCTTCCAGAGTGGTAAGCCCTGTACCCTTTGCTGCATCGAGTATGGCTACGTCGTACAGGATGTCGGTCATTTTATCGGGGGGAATCAGGTTTTCCGGTTTCTCCACCAAAGGTTCTGAACAGGCGGCGAATATCAGCGTCAGACCTAAAAGGATCGATCGTTTCATCAGCTTAACGTTCAAAGGTTAGTCGTTTACCATGCTGCTCTTCAGAGAATTTTCCGTTTTCATAGGCCAGGTGTCCGTTCACAAAAGTATGTGTAACCACAGAGTCGAAGGTGACCCCTTCAAAAGGTGACCATCCGCATTTATAGGCGATATTATCTTTGCTAACCGTATAGCTTTTGTTCGGATCTACCAGCACCAGGTCGGCAAAATACCCTTCCCGCAAATACCCTCTCTTTTCAACATCGAATAAGATAGCCGGGCTATGACACATTTTTTCAACCAGTTTCTCCATTGAGATCACTCCTTCCTTATGCTTCTGAATCATCGCATTGAGCGTATGCTGAACGAGGGGTCCGCCTGAAGGAGCCTTGGTATAGGGATTCTGTTTTTCTTCCAGGGTATGGGGCGCGTGATCGGTCGCCAGCACATCGATACGGTCATCTAACAGAGCCGCCCACAAGGCCAGGCGGTCTTTTTCCCCCTTGACTGCCGGGTTCCATTTAATAAGGGTGCCTTTATCAGCGTAATCCTGGTCATTGAACCATAAATGATGGGTGCATACTTCGGCTGTGATCTTTTTATCTTTCAGTGGAATACTGTTGTCAAAAAGACCGGTCTCCACAGCCGTGGAAAGATGGAATACATGTAATCTCGCTCCGGTCTTTTTTGCCAGGGCAATGGCTCTTGAAGAAGAAAGGTAACAAGCCTCATGACTTCTTATAACCGGGTGGAGCCCGATCGGGATGTCATCTCCATATTTCTCCTTATAATATTCCAGATTCTTCCTGATGGTTTCTTCATCTTCACAGTGAGCCGAAATCACCATATTGGTATTGCTGAAAATACTTTCTATCACCTTTTCATCGTCGACCAGCATATTTCCGGTTGAAGACCCCAAAAAAAGCTTCACCCCTGAACAGGCTTTAGGATCAAGGCGCTTTAACTCTTCCAGATTATCGTTCGTTCCGCCGAACTTGAAGGAATAGTTGGCAAAGGAAGTGCGGGCAGCAATGGCCATTTTTTCTTCCAGACGTTCAATGGTTACCGTTTGGGGGTTGGTATTGGGTTGTTCCATAAACGAGGTTACCCCTCCACCCACCGCGGCGCGGCTCTCAGTGGCTATATTTCCCTTATGGGTCAGTCCCGGTTCCCTGAAATGCACCTGGTCATCGATAATTCCGGGCATCAGGTAAGAACCCGCTGCATCGATCACCCGGTCGGCAGATTCTGCCGAGAGACCCAAACCAATTTTTTCGATATATTCACCTTTAATGAGAAGGTCAGCTTCCTTTTTTTCTCCCTCATTGATGAGGATCGCATTCTTTATCAGCACGCTGCTCATGATTCCAACTGTATTTTTTACCGATTATACTATGCCATTTCATCGAGATCACTCCGAAAATGGCCTCGTTGATTATCTTCCCACTCATTTTGGAACGCCCTTTTTCGCGGTCTTTAAAGATGATGGGGATCTCGATTATCTTGAAGCCCTTCTTATAGGCCCTGAACTTCATCTCGATCTGAAAGGCATACCCAACGAATTGAATACTATCAAGATCAAGTGAAGCGATCACATCTCTGTGATAACAAATAAAACCGGCTGTAGGATCGTAAACAGGCATACCGGTCAGGGTTCGCACATAGAAGGAGGCTCCATAAGATAACAAAACCCTTTTTAAAGGCCAGTTGACCACATTGATCACGCCTTTCAGATACCTGGAGCCAACGGCAACATGCGCTTCCTGCTGTATGATCGCCCGGTATAGCCTCAGAAGATCTCCGGGGTTGTGCGAGAAATCTGCATCCATCTCAAAGATGTATTCATAATCCCGCTCAAGCGCCCATTTGAATCCATGAATATAAGCCTTACCCAGGCCTTCCTTTTTCATGCGAACCTCCAGGTGAAGACGCCCTGCAAACTCTTCCTGCAGTTCTCTGACCTTAGCGGCGGTCCCGTCAGGCGAATTGTCATCGACTATAAGAATATGGAAGTCTTTCTTCAACTTAAACACCGCCCGGATAATATCCTCGGCGTTTTCAATTTCGTTATAGGTGGGAATAATGACTAAACTATCTGATGACATTCCGGTTATTATTTGCGTCACAAAAATAACATTAATACACTGTAAAGGCTTACATAATTAAAAATTTCAACAGCCTCAGCTGATTTCCATTACGTCAGAATGAGTACTTTTGCCCTTAAAAAGCGTTAAATGCCCACGAAGAAATCTGCCGAATTCATTCTCTACGGCTTCCTGATGATTGCCACCCTGGTTAACCTGGTACAAACAGGCATCACAGAACTTTTGTTCGATGAAGCCTACTACTGGTATTTCTCTGAAAACCTCAGCTGGGGGTATTTTGATCACCCTCCCATGACCGCTTTTATGGTATGGCTGGGAAGGCTTTTCTCTGAAGCAGAAACAGGCATCAGGCTACTGGCTCCTTTTCTCTACAGCGCCACTGTATTTCTGATCTGGAAACTCTTTGATGACGAACGAAAATACAAATATATCTGGCTGTTCGTCTTTTTTATTAGCAGTCAGGCGTTGCTTGCTGCCTACGGCTTCTTTATGGTTCCCGATACCCCATTATTATTCTTTGCCGCACTTTTCCTGTACGGCTACAAAAGGTTCCTGCAAACCGAAGACCGAATAGCTGTTATCTGTCTCGCCATTGCCATGGCCGGGGTGATGTACAGCAAATATCACGGAGTTTTGTTGATAGGCCTGGTGATACTTTCAAACCTTAAAATACTTGGGAAGTCCAAATTCTGGGCAGCCATAGCACTTTCACTTGCCCTCTATCTGCCCCATCTCTGGTGGCTGATAGAAAATGATTTCGCCCCTGTACGCTACCATCTCATAGAACGCGCCAATAACCGCTATAAAGTCGAATATACCCTGCATTACCTGTTGAACTGCATCGCGATAGGCGGTCTCAGTTTTCCTTTGGTATACTGGGCGTTTTTCAAAAAACCGGGAAAAGAAGCATTCGACAGAGCTCTGAGGTTTCTGGGGTACGGGGTCTTTGTCTTTTTCCTGATCTCCAGCTTCTCAAGAAGAACCCAGGCCCAATGGGTGAACCTGTTGTACTTTCCCCTTATTTATTTTGGCTTCAGATATGCCTATGATCATCTCAGATATCGAAAATGGCTCTGGAGAACCAGTCTGGCAGCGGTCATCATATTATTTTACGTACGACTAGCCATCGCCTTCCCTTCTTTATCCTTCTTCCCATTCGAAACACATCATAATAAAGAATGGACCGGCGAACTGAAAGCTCAGGCAGGTGAGCTGCCGGTCATCTTTCATAATTCATACCGTGATGCCAGCATGTATGGTTATTACGCACAAGCCGAGGCGGTCTCTTTCAATGATATGCACTTCAGAAAAAACCAGTATGACCTTGACAGCAGTGAATTCGCATTGCAGGGACGTGAGGTGGTACTCCTGAGCCGACGCGTGTCTCTTGACAGCATGATAGGCGTGAAAAGAGATTTCAGAAATGCGATTTGGAAGGGCCCCGTCATAACTAACTTTAAGAGCCATAAAAAAATTCAGTTCGTAACCGAAAGCAAAGAGGCAGAAGGGTCGAATGGATCCCTGCCTGAAAGCTTTGAGGCAGTGGTATCCAATCCGTACGACCGCTCCGTAAATCTCAGCGATCTCAACATTCAGCTCGTTGCCCTGAATCAGTACCAGACCCCGATACGGTCTATCCCGGTCAGCCCGGAAGGAGATGGCATACTAAATCCCGGCGAAAGCAAAGCCTTTACACTGCTTCCTAAGGGATCAACTGTACCCGAAGAAACGGCATTTCTCAGATTTGGCATCGCAGAGTTAGGGTTTCCTGCAGGCTTTCAGGGTAATCTCATAAAGTATACCGTAAGATGAATCCGGCAATACGGCACATAGAACCACACACCCTTGAAACCCTGCTTCTGGTTGGAGCTCTGGTCCTGATAGCAGTTGCCAAGAGCAGTAACGAAAGCAAGTTCAATTCATTCATAGGCCTTTTTCTTTCCTATCGTTTTTTGAAATTGTACAGCAAGGAAAGCTCTACCGTAAGCGATCGGTTCAATCTCCTGCTTTTCCTGGCACAGGTGGTCAGTTTCGGCCTCTTTTTCTATTGCTGCCTTGATTATTTCGATATCAGCATTGCCTACGGTCCGCTCATGATCATCGCATTTCTGATGCTTTTCATCCTGTTTAAAACCTACCTTGAAAAGACCATTGCAGCCATCTTCAGTATCAGCTCATTTGCAGAGAGCTATCAGTTTCACAAGCTTACTTATCGCAATCTTCTGGCCCTGATCATGCTCCCATTTTCAGCCTTTTATCTGTATAGCGAGCTGAATGATAAATTCATAATTTCAGGAGGGATTATTGCATTTATCTGCCTAAATATCTTGACTTTAGGACTCACTTTACGAAATCATCAAAAATCAATTTCCAGGCACGTTTTTTATTTTATTTTGTATCTTTGCGCGCTAGAAATAGCCCCTTATTTAATTTTGATCAAATTTTTATTTTTAGATAAGGCTTAAACTAATAGAACCCTATGAAAGTTAAGACCATCTTAGTTTCCCAGCCCGAGCCTAAAGTGGAAAATTCACCTTATTCAAGACTTGTTGAAAAACAAAAGATTAAAGTTGATTTTCGTCCATTTATTCATGTCGAAGGCGTGGAAGCAAAAGAGGTGAGGCAACAAAAGATCGACCTCAATCAGTACACTGCTATCATTCTGACCAGCAGAAATGCGGTCGATCACTTTTTCAGGATAGCCGAAGAAATGCGCTTCAAGGTTCCTGATACCATGAAATACTTTTGCCAGTCTGAGGCTGTCGCCTATTACCTGCAGAAATATGTAGTATACCGCAAGCGTAAGATCTATGTAGGGAAACGCACATTCCAGGACCTGGCTCCACTGATCAAAAAATATAAGGACGAGAAATTTCTTTTACCTTCATCAGATGTGCTGAAGCCTTCAGTACCGGAAATTCTTAATGAACTCAAGGTTGATTGGAAAAGAGCCATTCTTTATAAAACCGTGATCAGCGACCTGTCTGACCTGAGAAACGTATATTATGATATACTTGTGTTTTTCAGTCCGTCAGGAATAGAGTCGCTCATGAAGAATTTCCCTGATTTCGAACAGAATGATACCCGTATCGCTGTTTTCGGGAATACCACTGTGAAGGCTGCCACTCAGGCGGGTCTGCGAATCGATATCGAAGCTCCGACCCCCGATACACCTTCCATGACAATGGCATTGGAAAAGTATATCGCCAAAGTGAACAAAAAATAAATCACATACACTTACACATAAAGAAAATGGCCGCATTCAGCGGCCTTTTTTTATATACGAGAACCAACCATCAGGAATCAGGCTTCTTGCTGGAGGCCTTCTGAAGTCTTTCATTAAGGGTATGTCCCAGGCCGGTCTCAGGAAATCGTTCGCAGTAAATGGCCGCAAGTTTACGGTCATCGAGATCGATCAGGCTGGCATAAAGCTTTCTTGCCGCCTCTTTCAGATCACCCTTCTGACTGAGCACCACCTGAGGCTGATGACCCGCGGTGGCATGTGAAAACCTGATAAGCCCTGTGCGGTCATTGGTAAGCTTGTTGCGCACCTCTGCTATATCATCAAAAAGAAACAAAGGCGTATTGGGCGAATAATGATAAGGAAGCATCCCGGGAGCTACCGGTTTGCTATCGGTATTCAGGGCCACCTGATACCCTTCAGGCAACACGCGCTTTATATCGTCAGCAGTAATATAGCCAAGCCTGTAAATAAGAACCGTATCACCTTCCACGCCGACTATGGTAGATTCGACTCCACTTTCACAAGCACCTCCATCGAGTATCATCTCGATACGCTCTCCTATTTGTTGTTGTACATGTTCCGGGCGTGTAGGACTGATGTATCCAAAAGGATTTGCACTTGGAGCGGCCAGGGGAAAAGGCAGGCTTTTCAACAGTTCCAAAGTCAACGGATGACCCGGCATTCGCAAAGCTACCTTATCTGATCCGGAAGTGGTTGTATCGGGAACCACCGATCTTTTGGGCAATAGCACAGTTAGAGGTCCCGGCCAGAACCGGTCGGCGAGGTCATATATTACCTGTGGTACATCATGAGCATAGGTATCTATTTCTTCCTTGCCCTTGATATGCATGATAAGCGGATTGGTAGCCGGGCGGTTCTTTACCTGGTAAATACGTGAAACGGCTTCTTCATTCAGGGCGTTTCCTGCGAGTCCGTATACCGTTTCAGTGGGAATCGCCACCACCTGGTTCTGTAGCAGTAAGGCTGCCGCCTTTTCAATATCCTTATCTATAATGGCCATATGACTTATTTCTGTGCCGTGCAGGACGGCCATCGCAAAATTAGCCAAAATTCCCTGTCCCTCAGCAGTTCTTAAAAAGAAGAAGCCACTCTGCAGGAAACAGAGCGGCTCTTTCATTTAACTAACTATTTGGCAAGCGCAGGAGGCTGTTTGCTCCTCCTTTATTGTTACACCAACGGACCTCCGGCCCGTATTTCATCATTAGCGTAATCTTCGAACTTTTTGAAATTCTCTTTAAAGGCATCAGCCAGCTGATGTGCTTTTTTATAATAAGCCTCATCATTGTTCCAGGTTTGTCGCGGACTGAGTACTTCGGTAGGAACATTCGGGCAGGTTCGTGGTTGAGCCACACCAAAAACCGAATGTATATGATAATCTTCCTTCGAATACTCTCCCAGTTTACCCTCCATGGCTGCAGCGATCATCGCCCGGGTGTACTTCAGCTTCATGCGGCTTCCTACCCCATAAGGCCCTCCGGTCCAACCGGTATTGACCAGCCATACGTTTACATTGGCTTCTTTCATCTTCTTACTGAGCATTTCTGCGTACCGTGTAGGGTGCAATGGCATGAAAGGCGCACCAAAACAAGCTGAAAAAGAAGGCACGGGCTCATCGACTCCGGCTTCAGTACCAGCCACCTTTGCGGTATAACCCGAAATAAAATGATAAGCTGCCTGGCCGGGCGTCAGCTTCGAAATGGGAGGTAAAACCCCAAACGCATCAGCGGTAAGGAAAAATATATTCTTCGGATCCTTTCCGACACTGGGTTCCTTGATATTATTGATATGATAGATCGGATAACTAACCCTTGTATTTTGTGTGATGGAAGTATCAGTAAAATCAACTTCTCCGTCTTCGTTAGTGATGACGTTCTCCAGAATGGCACCGGGTTTTATGGCGTCGTAGATATCAGGCTCATTTTCCCTGCTAAGGTTGATCACTTTTGCATAGCAACCACCTTCGAAATTGAAGATCTCATCATCTGCCGTCCAACCGTGTTCATCATCGCCGATAAGCTTGCGGTCCGGATCTGCAGAGAGGGTCGTCTTTCCCGTACCCGATAGTCCGAAGAAAATCGAAGTATCACCTTCTTCACCTACATTGGCACTGCAATGCATAGGAAGGGTGTTCTTATCTACGGGGAGTATAAAGTTCAGCGCTGAGAATATACCCTTTTTGATCTCACCGGTATACCCGGTTCCACCAATAAGCGCAATCTTCCTGCTGAAGTTAAGAATGGCAAAGTTGTGCTGGCGGGTACCATCGGTTTCAGGGTCTGCCATAAATCCGGGGGCATTGATCACCGTCCACTCCGGATCAAAATCTTCCAGTTCAGACTCATCAGGCCTGAGAAACATGTTATACGCAAAGAGGTTACTCCAGGGGTATTCATTGACCACCCTGATGTTCATGCGATAATCTTCATGAGCACAGGCATAACAATCTCTTACAAAGAGCTCCTTACCACTCAGGTAGGCGACTACCTTGTCATACAGATCATCAAACTTTTGAGGGTCGAAGGGGATATTGATATTTCCCCACCAAACCTGGTCTTTGGTTACATCATCTTTTACGATGAAACGGTCTTTTGGAGACCGTCCTGTAAATTCACCCGTGTTAATCGCAAGGGCACCTGACGATACCGTTTCACCCATCCCCTTACTCACTGTAATTTCGTGTAATTCCTGAGGATCCAACTGATATTTGACCTCAGCATCGAGAATTCCATAATCTTTTAACGAAATCGTTTTCGTACTTATGGTTTTGTCCAACATAAATTTGCTTTTAGTGCTAGAATTTCTTGAAGCAAATGTATGAAAAATTCAGAACTACAACGTTTGAGTAGATTATTTTTTCCCGGTGAATAACTGAAAAAGGAATACCCCCCAGGCAACGATCAACATGGTTCCTCCAATAGGGGTTATAAAACCGAATTTTTTAATGTTGATACCCGTTACAGGCGTGGTGGTGAGCAGGTAAATAGATCCTGAAAACAAGAGCACTCCGATAATGACCAGGTAAAAAATCCATTGTTTGGCCCCGGGAGTCAGCAACTGCACCTGTGCTACCAGCATCAGAAAAAGAGCATGATACATCTGATACTTTACTCCCGTTTCAAAACTTTTGAGTGCCTCTGTATCAAGAGCTGCCTTAAGGGCATGTGCTCCAAAAGCCCCGATGATAACCGATAGCATACCGAGTATACCCCCGGCGATTAAGAGTGATCTTTCCATAGTAAATAAAGAATTATTGTTATAGAAATAACATTTTTATACATTCGTGTTAAATAAATCTATTTATGCGACACATACTGATCATTGGTACCGGCAAATCTACCTCTTATCTTATTCAATATCTTACCGAAAAGGCAGAAAAAGAACAATTACATCTCATTCTGGCCGACAAAAACCTGGAAAACGCACGTTCCCTTGCTGCCCAAAACAAACATGTATCCCTGCAGGAAATCGATATTTTCGATCTGGAAGGTCGCAGAAAGATCATAGAAAAGGCCGACATCGTGATCTCAATGCTTCCTGCCCGCCTGCACATCAATATAGCAGAAGACTGCCTGGAACTGAATAAGAACCTGGTAACTGCTTCTTACGTAAGCCCGGAGATGGCTGCTCTTGACAAACAGGTAAAGGAGAAAGGCTTACTATTCCTGAACGAAATGGGCGTAGACCCGGGAATCGATCACATGAGTGCCATGAGGGTGATCGATCAGGTCAGGGAAAAAGGAGGAAAGATGCTGCTTTTCGAATCATTCACCGGTGGGCTGGTCGCACCGGAGAGCGATGATAACCTATGGAACTATAAATTCACCTGGAATCCGCGCAACGTGGTTGTAGCCGGACAAGGCGGAACGGCTAAGTTCATTCAGGAAGGAAAATACAAATACATACCCTATCACAAGCTGTTTAGAAGAACCGAGTTCCTCGAAATAGAGGGATATGGGCGGTTTGAAGGCTATGCAAACAGAGACTCCCTTAAATACCGGGAAGCTTACGGATTGCAGGATGCGCTTACCCTTTACAGGGGAACCATGAGACGCATCGGTTTTTCAAAGGCCTGGAATATGTTTGTGCAACTGGGAATGACCGATGACAGCTTTGAACTGGAAGACTCTGAAAACATGAGCTACCGTGATTTTATCAATGCCTTCCTTCCATACCATCCTACCGACTCAGTCGAACTCAAACTCAGGCATTACCTGAAGATCGACCAGGATGATATCATGTGGGAAAAACTGGAGGAACTTGACCTGTTCAACGCAGAAAAGAAAATCGAAATACCGAATGCCACCCCCGCCCAGGCCCTTCAAAAGATACTGGAAGACAAGTGGACGTTAAAGGATCACGATAAAGACATGATCGTCATGTATCACAAATTCGGGTACAAGAACGGGAGCGAAAGACGGCAGATCGATTCAAGCCTGGTGGTTATAGGTGAAGACCGCACCTATACGGCCATGGCAAAAACAGTGGGACTACCTGTAGCTATCGCTGCCCTGAAGATCCTCAACCAGGAGATCGACCTCAGCGGAGTACATATTCCGATCATTAAAGAACTTTATGACCCCATATTAGATGAATTGGAGGAACATGGGATTCGTTTTGTTGAAAAAGAAATGCCATATCTCGGCTATAATCCCGATTTCGTAGCAGGATAGCATGCTAACATTATTCAAGCTTTTTCCTTACTTTTACTTACAATACGTTATCAACATATGAAATTTGTCAACGAAACAGTTGAGATCGACGGTATCGACAAAGAGATCTTAAGAAACCTGATGGACGATGCCCGAAAGCCCATACTTGAAATAGCGCGTAAGATCGGTATTTCCGGGGCTGCGATTCACCAGCGTCTGAGAAAGCTTGAGGGGGCCGGCCTGATCACAGGCTCTAAATTCATGATCAATCCGAGATTGCTGGGTTATACAACTATGGCCTTTATCGGCATCTACCTGGATAAGGCCATGCGGAATCCCGAAGCCGTGAAACAGCTCAAGGAGATTCCGGAGGTACTCGAATGTCACTACACCACCGGAAACTGGTCAATTCTGATCAAGATCTTATGTAAAGACAATGAACATTTGATGAACCTGCTCAACCATAAGATACAGACCATTGACGGCGTTTCCCGCACGGAGACCTTCATATCTCTCAACCAGCAGATCGACCGACAGATCAGTGTATAAAAAAACCGGTAAATTCAATTTACCGGTTTCAATATATTTTATAATCCTGAATTACTCTCTGCCACCAAAAACAGCCATGGCCCAGTAAAGCAGTGTCGCTAAAGAACCAATAGCGGCTACCACATAGGTGCGGGCAGCCCACTTCAATGAATCTTCGGCTGCATCATATTCCTGTTGTGAAACCATATTCCTGTTCTTGAGCCATACAAGAGCCCTGTTACTCGCGTCGTATTCCACCGGCAGGGTGATAAAACTGAATAAGGTACCCAGGGCAAACATAATCAACCCGATTACCGCAACTGTATATCCCAGGCCTGTAGAGGCTCCCAGTACCAGTCCGCCGAAAATCACCCACACAGACATGCTGGAGGCAACACTAACCACAGGAACAAGTTTCGAACGCATCTGAAGCCACTCATAGCCTTTGGCATGTTGCACGGCATGGCCGCACTCATGTGCAGCCACGGCAGCGGCTGCGGCATTGCGCTGACTGTAAACCGCCTCGCTGAGGTTCACTGTCTTTTTCTGTGGGTTATAGTGATCGGTCAGCATTCCGGGTGTGGAAATAACCTTTACATCATTGATACCGTTATCTTCGAGCATCTTCCTGGCTATCTCAGCCCCGCTCATCCCGTTTCTCAGGTGAACCTTGGAGTAATGCTTAAACTTACTCTTAAGACGCTGGCTGACCAGCATACTTATCAGTCCGATCCCAATAATAATTATCCAATATCCAATTCCCATTCTTTCGTGATTTTCTTTTAATTCATCAATAATAAGCAAAAATCCGGCCAAATTATGCAGCCCGGTCACCGGTGTCATACCGATGCCTTTTTGGCATCAGGAAGCAGAGGCTGACAGGTCGAAACTTTCAGCGATCTCCTCGTAAACGATCTCTCCCCCTACTATGTTGAGTCCTTTTTTCAGCGCCTTGCTTTCTGAACATGCTTTTTCCCAGCCTTTGTCTGCCAGCTGCAGCACGTAAGGAAGGGTTACGTTGGTCAGGGCCACTGTGGAAGTATAAGGTACAGCCCCCGGCATATTGCTTACACAGTAATGTACCACATCGTCTATGATATACGTGGGGTCTTCGTGCGTGGTGGGCCTGGTGGTTTCTATACATCCTCCCTGGTCTACTGCAACATCGACGATCACCGTACCGGGATGCATATCTTTCAGCATATCTCTTGTTATCAGACTGGGCGCCTTAGCGCCCGGAATAAGCACCCCGCCTATTATAAGGTCGTGGGTTTTGATGTGTTTCCTGATGTTGTATTCGTTTGAGAATTCTGTAACCACATGGCTGGGCATGATATCATTCACATAGCGCAAGCGTTTCATGCTGATGTCCATAATAGTGACATGAGCGCCGAGACCGGAGGCCATTTTGGCTGCCTGAATACCCACGGTACCGGCACCGAGTATCATCACCTTTCCGGGTGCCACCCCCGGAACACCCCCGAGCAATACTCCCTTCCCCTTGATAGGTTTTTCAAGGTACTTGGCTCCTTGCTGTATCGCCATTCTTCCCGCCACCTCAGACATGGGTATCAGGAGTGGCAGGCTGCCATCTTCTTCCTCAACCGTTTCATAGGCGATACAAACCGCACCTGAATTCTGCATGGCACGGGTTAATTTTTCGCTTGAAGCAAAATGGAAATATGTGAAAACGGTATGCTGCGGCCGGATCAGTTCATATTCCTTTTCAATGGGTTCTTTCACCTTCACAATCAGCTCACTGCTTTCGTAGACACTCTCAATATCAGGCAGAATGGTGGCGCCTGTTTTTTCGTAATCCTTATCTGAAAACCCGCTGCCTTTTCCGGCACCTTTCTGAAAGTTCACGCGATGACCGCGTTTGGTGAGTTCGAATACCCCGGCAGGAGTCATCCCTACCCGGTTTTCATTGTTCTTAATTTCCTGAGGAATTCCTATGATCATACTGTGCTGGTTTGGTTATGATTTGCGTCTTCCCTCACAATTTCTGAAATTTTTCCTGGTAATCACCGGAAAGCACAGATAAAAAAACCGCAAACGTTTGCGAAACAAACCCTGAATATCAGCGCTTTATTCGATACCGGATGCGCAATATCAATTGTACCAGGACCAGTATGGCGGTGATCCCGTTCGCCAGCAAAATAGACAGGCTGTCGATATACCAGCCATAGATAAACCAAAGCAGCACCCCGATAAAGAAAGCGAGGTACATAGTCAGGGAAATTCCCTGAACATCACGGGTACGCCAGGTCTTATAGACCTGAGGCACAAAGGCGGCTGTCGTTAGACAAGCCGCCATTAATCCAATTATTTCTATACCGTCGACCTCCACTTATCCCACGATATTAACGATCTTCCCGGGAACCACGATCACTTTCTCAGGTGTTCTGCCCTCGAGCTGAGCCTGTGTTTTTTCATTTTCCAGAACGGTCTTTTCAATCTCTTCCCGACTCATATCGAGGGGCAACTCAAGGGTAAATCGCATCTTCCCGTTAAATGAAATGGGATAGTTCTTGGTATCCTCCACCAGGTACTCAGCCTTGAATTCAGGAAAAGCTGCATGTGCCACCGAAGTGTCATGGCCCAATGCGGCCCATAATTCTTCGGCGATATGAGGAGCATAAGGCGCGATGATCACCGATAACGGCTCCAGCACTTCCCTGCTGTGACAGTCCTGTGCGCTCAGCTCATTCACACAGATCATGAAGTTTGAAACGGTGGTATTGAACGAAAAGTTCTCAATATCATCTTCTGCCTTTTTAATCGCTTTATGCAGTGACTTAAGATTCTCTTTAGAAGCCTTTTCGTCGGTAACGATCATTTCATCGCCTTTGAAGTATAATCTCCAGAGCTTTTTCAGGAAGTTATGCACCCCTGAAATTCCTGCAGTGTTCCATGGCTTGGCCTGCTCAAGAGGCCCGAGAAACATCTCGTATAACCTAAGGGTATCGGCACCATACTGGCGGCAGATATCATCAGGATTCACCACATTGTATTTCGATTTTGACATCTTTTCCACTTCTCTGCCTACCACGTATTTTCCATCTTCGAGTTCAAAGTCTGCCTCGGCAAATTCCGGCCTCCATGATCTGAAAGCCTCGATATCCAGTTCATCAGAAGCATTGACCATTGAAACATCGACATGTATGGGCTGTACTTCTCTTTCTGCTACCAGATTCTTTGAAACGAATACGTTCTGCTCAGGGAGCCTGTAGACAAAAGCACTGGTACCCAATATCATTCCCTGGTTGATTAGTTTGCGGGCATATTCATCTACCGGAAGCCAGTTCCTGTCGAACATGAATTTTTGCCAGAAGCGACTGTAAAGCAAATGCCCGGTGGCGTGCTCACTTCCGCCTATATACAGATCAACATCCTTCCAGTAGTTCAAAGCTTCCTGTGAGGCAAATGTCTCTGAATTACCGGCATCCATGTAGCGGTTAAAATACCAGGAGCTTCCCGCCCATCCGGGCATGGTATTCAACTCCAAAGGAAACACCTGTTCATTATCGACCAGGCTATTAGAGACCACCTCGTTTTTGGTAGTATCCCAGGCCCATTCGGCAGCGTTCCCCAGTGGCGGCTCTCCGCTTTCCGTAGGCAAATATTTTTCGACCTCCGGCAACTGAAGCGGAAGGTGCTTTTCATCAATCATTCGCGGCATGCCATTGACATAATAAACAGGAAAAGGTTCCCCCCAGTAGCGCTGTCTGGAGAAAACGGCATCGCGAAGCCGGTAATTGATCTTCCCGTATCCTTTCCCGATCTCTTCCAATGCCTTGATCACTCTTTTGGTGGCCGACTTGTGATCCATCCCGTTCAGGAACATGGAGTTGGTGATCACCGTATTTTCCTTATCTGCAAACGCCTCTTCAGAAGTGTCTACGCCCTCGAATATATTGGGCACGGGCAAATTGAAGTGTCTGGCAAAATCATGATCTCTCTGGTCACCGCAGGGAACGGCCATTACAGCGCCGGTTCCGTAGCCCGCCAGGACATAATCACCAATCCAAACAGGAACAGGCTCTTTGGTAAACGGGTGTTCGGCATAAGCACCTGTGAACACACCGGTGATGGTCTTTACATCAGCCATTCTTTCGCGCTCACTGCGCTTTGCGGTGGCTTTCACATAAGCATCAACCGCCTCTTTCTGGGCAGGGGTGGTTATCTTTTCAACCAATTCATGTTCAGGTGCCAGGGTCATGAATGAGACTCCGAAAATAGTATCAGGTCGGGTGGTAAAGACAGAGATGGTCTCATCATAATCTTTGAGGTCGAAGGTGACCTGTGCCCCTATCGATTTCCCGATCCAGTTTCGCTGTATTTCTTTCAAGGGTTCAGGCCAGTCAAGCTTATCAAGCCCCTGCAACAACCTTTCGGCATAGGCCGAGATACGCATATTCCACTGCTTCATCTTTTTACGCTCGACCGGATGCCCGCCTCTTTCAGAAACTCCGTTAACGATTTCATCATTGGCCAGAACGGTTCCCAGGGCGGGGCACCAGTTCACTTCGGTATCAGCCAGATATGTCAGCCTGTACTTCAGCAGGAGTTCCTCCTTTTCCTCAGAAGTGAATGCATGCCACTGCTCAGCTGTAAATACCGGAGTATTTTCATCACAGGCAGCCTGCACCGCTTCGTTTCCTTCCTTTTCAAACTTTTGCGTAAGACTGCTGATCGGTTCTGCCTTATCTGATTCCTTGTTATACCAGGAATCGAACAATTGAATGAAGATCCACTGAGTCCAACGGTAAAAATCAGGGTCAGAGGTGCGCACTTCACGGCTCCAGTCAAATGAAAAGCCTATCTGATCCAGCTGCTCCCGGTATCTTTTAATATTCGCTTCGGTCGTGATCGCAGGATGTTGCCCGGTTTGAATCGCATATTGCTCAGCCGGCAGACCAAAACTGTCATATCCCATGGGATGAAGTACATTAAAGCCTTTATGACGTTTGTAACGCGCGTAGATATCACTGGCGATATAGCCCAGGGGATGCCCTACGTGCAGTCCAGCTCCTGATGGGTAAGGGAACATATCGAGCACATAGAACTTGGGTTTATCTGAATGATTCTCCGCTTTAAAGGTTTGATTTTTTGCCCAGTATTCCTGCCACTTGGCTTCGATCTCGTTGAAATTGTACTTCATCTTTCTAAAATAGGGTTATTGCTGCTTACAGGTGATGACTTCATGTCTTAAGATCCTGTGATCAATGGCGCAAAAATACGGTACTTCAGCGAAAGAGGAAAGCTGCCAAACGCTAAATCAGGAGAGACAGTACGCATAAAAAAACCTCTTTAATCGACAGTCCGGCGATAACTTTCACGGGAATGACGCTTAAAGAGGCTTAACCAGCAAATTTAAGTAACTACTACAGTGACCAGGCTTTCCCGCCAGACAGCTCCTCAAGGGAACCACAGCCGGTATAACCTCCCGGTACCGGGTCATAGGCCAGTACGTTCTCACCTACCATCTCACTGATCTTGTAGGCATTGATTGCCATCGACCGTAAACTGCCCATGGCAGAAAAGGTCAGGGCATCTATATCTTTGGTGATCTGTTCTTCTTTTTCGATCGACCCCTGGTAAGAACGAATGAGCTTGTTCATCTTCTCTTCGTGCTCGGGAGTCGCCTTCAGATTCATGGCAACCAGCTCTTCGTATTGCTCTGGTTTTATATCGTTCAGGTCTTCATCGTAACTCGATTTCAGTTTATCAACCATTCCCTGCACCGACTCTCTGAAATTTTCCTGTTCTTTCAAAAGAAAAACCTCATCTGCATAACGATCGATAAATTCAGGCACATTCACTTCGGTAGCCGAAGGTGTATCTGTTTTAGGGAGAATAATGTCGACTATCTTTTTCACTGCTATTCCCTGTTCTTCGGTGAAGAAAACCGGAGCCCAGCTCTCAGCTTCAGTAGTACAGCTTTGCAACAGGCTGAAGATCGATGGAGTGGCTGCCATAAAACCGGCAGATAGACCTATGTTCTTTAACGCTTTTCGTCTGTCCATTTCTTTAATTTTTTACAGGTTCATCTTTTTGAGTTCACTTACCGCATGATCAGCTGCCCGAGCTGTAAAAGCCATATATGACAACGAAGGATTCTGGCAGGCTGAAGAGGTCATGAACGACCCATCGGTCACATATACGTTTGGTACGGCATGAACCTGGTTATATTTATTCAGCACAGAGGTTTTAGGATCTCTTCCCATACGGGCGGTACCCATTTCATGAATTCCGAGCCCCATGCCTCCTATGTCGTCATAGGTCTGCACGTTCTTAAAGCCGGCGCTTTCAAGCATTTCTGCTGCCTGTTGCTTCATATCTTCCCTCATCGCCTTTTCATTTTCGCCGAAATCAGCATCAAAGGTTACCGTAGGCAGACCCCATTCATCTAACTTCTCATAATCCATGAACATACGATTACTGTGATCGGGAAGGGTTTCTCCAAAACCAAGCAGTCCCATGGTCCAGCCTCCCGGTTGCAGCAAGGCTTTCTTCAGGTCTTTTCCGTATCCCATTTCCTTGATCATCTCGGTCCAGTCTCCACGGCTTCCGCCTCCCTGGTAACCGTAACCTCTGATAAAATCTTTAGAATCGGTGCTGCCGCCCAGGTTCCTGAAACGCGGAATATAGATTCCGTTAGCACGGCGACCTTTATAATACATATCGTCGAAGCCGTCGACCTTTGCATTCGCACCCACCCTGAAATGGTGATCCATCAGGTTATGCCCGAGCTCCCCGCTGTCATTCCCCATTCCGTCAGGGAAACGGTCAGATTTAGATTGCAACAGTATACTGGTCGAGGCAATGGCTGAAGCACATAAAAAGATCACTTTAGCCTTGAACTCGATCGACTCTTTGGTTTCGGCGTCGATGATGCGCACTCCGGTAGCTCTCTGCGTATCTTCATCATAGAGCACCTCGTGCACGATAGAGTTGGGTCTGAGGGTCATATTGCCGGTAGCTTCTGCTGCGGGCAGGGTCGATGAATTACTGCTGAAGTAAGCTCCGAACGGACATCCTCTCATACAACGGTTTCTGTACTGACACTGGCTTCGACCTAAGCCCGGTTTGGTTCCTTCGGTAATATGAGCCGTTCTTCCGATCGTCAATACACGATCACTGTATTTACCGGCTATTGATTTCTGCAGATGTTGCTCTACACAATTGAGCTCCATAGGCTTTAAAAACTTCCCGTCGGGAAGTTGTGGTAGCCCGAGGTTCACGCCACTTACGCCGATATATTGCTCTACATAATCATACCACTTTTCCATTTCATTATATCGTACCGGCCAGTCGACTGCGATCCCGTCACGGGCATTCGCCTCAAAATCAACATCTCCCATACGGTAGCTTTGACGCCCCCACATCAGGGAACGACCTCCCACGTGGTACCCACGCATCCAGTCAAACCTGCGTTCTTCATTATAAGGGTGCTTCAGATCATCTACAAAGAAATGCTGATGCGCCTCATTGGTGGTATATCCTGTTCGGTGCTGTTTGAATTTTCGTCTTTTGGTTTCCCGGGTCGGCGCCCCACCGTTGGGCATGTCCCACGGATCAAGATTCGCTGTTGGGTAATCTTCGATATGTTTCACCATTCGACCCCTTTCAAGTACCAGGGTCTTCAATCCTTTCTCACAAAGTTCCTTTGCGGCCCATCCACCGGAAATACCTGTACCCACAACAATGGCATCGTATTCTTCCTGGGGGGAGCTGTAATAAAATGTGCTCATTAATTCTCGCTTGTTTAGATAGTAGTTTTTCAAATATATAAATTAATTTTCTACATTAGTTGACCATTTTTTTTGCCGGTATTACATAAACCGGGCTGTATTATTACAGTTACTGCAATATTTAAAGCAAACACCTACACATGAAAAGACGATCTTTCATAAAAAACAGTTCACAGGCAGGGGTTGCCCTGTCGATACTCGGGCTGGCTGCCTGTAAAAACGATGCTTCCAAAAATGAAAATGCTGATGAGAAGGCGGCAGAAATGGTTGCTTCAACGGCAGCTTTCTTCAAATTGTCCCTCGCGCAGTGGTCCATTCACCGAATGATACAGGAACAGGGCTTGGACCCTTTTGCCTTTGCTGAAAAGGCAAATTCATGGGGATTCAGCGGTCTTGAATACGTGAGTCAATTGTATAACGATTACCTGGGCAAGTTTGACAACCAGGCTGAAGGCATCCAAAAAATGGTCAGTGAGCTCAACATGCGCAGTAAAGACCATGGAATGGAGAATGTCATCATGATGGTTGACCTTCCGGGAGATTCAGGAGCCCTGTCACATCCCGATGCTGCCATCAGGAACAAGGCCATTGAAAATCACCACATATGGGCAGATGCCACCGCAGGCCTTGGCTGCCACTCTATGAGGGTAAACCTGTTCGGCTCCAGAGAACCTGAGGCCTGGAAAGAATATTCGGTCGAATCCCTCAATAAACTTTGTGAATACGCCGATCAGCAGGGAATCAATATCATTGTTGAAAATCACGGCTGGCTTTCTTCTGATGCAGCACTGCTCGCAGAGGTGATCGAATCGGTAGACCAACCCAACGCAGGCACGCTTCCTGACTTCGGGAATTTCTGTACCAGGCGAGATGGAGAAGGAAACTGGGGTGGCGAGTGTATCGAGGAATACGACATGTATAAAGGCGTTAAAGAACTAATGCCACTGGCAAAAGGTGTCAGTGCCAAATCATATGAATTCGACACTTCCGGACGAGAGACTACTATCGATTTTGAGCGTATGCTGAAGATCGTCAAGGATTCCGGGTATTCGGGATACATAGGCGTTGAGTTCGAAGGCTCCGGTGTTTCGGAAGAACAAGGCATTCTCGCGACCAAAGACCTGCTTCTTTCCCTGGCAGAAAAACTATCTTAATCACAAAACCCTAACTAACAAGCTACATACTATGACTAAAAAAGTTCAATTCCAGTTGTCTCTGATGATGTTCCTCGAATTCTTCATCTGGGGAGGCTGGTTTGTTACCCTCGGAACCTATCTGGGAGACAACCTTAACGCAACAGGAGCTCAAACCGCCATGGCCTTTTCCACCCAATCATGGGGCGCGATCGTGGCACCTTTCATTATAGGTCTCATCGCTGACCGTTATTTTAATGCAGAACGCATCCTGGGCTTCTTACACCTGACCGGAGCGGTACTGATGTATCTGATGTACCAAAGCACCGATTTCACCGCCTTTTATCCGCTCGTGCTTGGTTATATGATCGCCTATATGCCTACACTGGCTCTGGTGAACTCTGTATCTTTCAACCAGATGAAAGATCCGGCCAAGGAGTTTTCCTTTGTTCGGGTATTCGGAACCATCGGCTGGATCGTAGCCGGTCTTACTATCAGTTATGTATTTCTTTGGGATGCTCCTGAGGCAAGGGAACAAGGGATGCTTCGAAACACCTTTCTCATGGTCGCCGTAGCCTCAGCCGTTCTGGGACTTTTCAGCTTTACCCTACCGAAAACACCACCGAAAGTTGATAAAGATGAAAAGGTAAGCCTTTCTGACATTCTCGGACTGGAAGCCCTGAAGCTTCTGAAAGACAAAAATTTCCTGGTATTTTTCATCGCTTCGGTACTGATCTGTATCCCTCTGGCCTTCTATTACCAGTATACGAACCCTTTTCTCGCAGAGATTGGAGTGAACAATCCGACCGGGAAGATGACTATCGGACAGGCCTCAGAAGTACTTTTTATGCTACTGCTTCCTTTCTTCTTCAAGCGCTTTGGATTTAAACTGACCATTCTGGCCGGTATGCTGGCGTGGACTGTAAGATACCTTCTGTTCGCCTTCGGAGATGCCGGAGAACTCGCCTTTATGCTCATTATCGGGATCGCACTACACGGGATATGCTATGATTTCTTTTTCGTATCCGGACAGATCTATACCGATTCGAAAGCGGGTAAAAAATATAAGAGTGCCGCACAGGGACTTATAACCCTCGCAACATACGGAGTGGGAATGCTTATCGGGTTCTGGGTCGCCGGACAGGTAGCAGACAGCTTCCTTCTTGAAGACGGAACGCATCAATGGAAAGACATATGGATGTACCCTGCCGGTTTTGCCTTTGTGGTCATGATTATATTTGCTATTTTGTTTAAGAATGAAAAAGTGGAATATAAAGAAGAGATCTAGTATATGAGAAAATTACGAATGGGGATGGTCGGTGGCGGCATCGGTTCTTTTATAGGCGATGTTCACCGCAAAGCCTCGTCCATTGACGGGCAGATCGAATTGGTTTGCGGAGCCTTCAGCAGCAGTGCTGAAAAGTCCAAACGATCAGGCAAGGAACTCTATCTGCCGGAAGATCGCTGTTACGGCAGCTTTGCTGAAATGATCGAACAGGAACAAAAATTACCCGAAGGAGAACGAATGGATTTTGTTTCTATAGTGACGCCTAATCACATGCATTTCGAGCCCGCCAAATTGGCCCTTGAAAATGGATTTCATGTGGTTTGCGACAAACCTATGACCCTGACCCCGGAAGAATCACAAACCCTGGTTGATCTGGTTGAAAAGACCGGGCTTATTTTTGCCCTCACCCATAACTATACGGGTTACCCAATGGTGAAACAGGCAAGAGCAATGGTACGGGAAGGTGATATCGGAGAGATCAGGAAGGTGCAGGTAACCTATCACCAGGGTTGGCTGGCCACAGAGGTCGAAAAAACCGAAAACAAACAAGCCGCCTGGAGAACAGACCCGAGCCGTTCAGGTGTAGGCGGTGCTCTTGGCGATATCGGCACCCATGCCGAAAACCTGCTGGAATTCATCAGCGGCTTACAGATCAAAGAACTGGCTGCAGACCTGGGGCGTTTCGGGGAAGGCAGACTTCTCGACGACGACGGCAATGTCTTGCTGCGTATGAGCAATGGCGCCAAAGGAACCATGTCATTCTCACAGATCGCCACCGGGGAAGAAAACGACCTTGGCATCAAAATTTACGGTACCAGGGGAAGCCTTGAATGGTACCAGGAAGAACCCAACAAACTTTACAGCCGCTGGCTCGATAAGAGCCTGACTGTTTACACTCCGGGAGGGAATAATCTCTACCCTGAAGCAGCCGAAAGCTCAAGAATACCGGCCGGACACCCCGAGGGATACCTGGAGGCTTTCGCAACCGTTTACCGCAGTTTTGCCGGTGTATTGCAGGCCCGGTTAGAGGGAAAAGAGAAAGAAGCAGAATTCCCTACCGTCAAAGACGGACTGAGAGGAGTACAATTTATCTATGCTGCCGTGGAAAGCGATAAGAACAACGCTTCCTGGGTCAGCCTGTAACCATAAAACAACATCGTTATGAAAACCATCAAAGGACCCGCCGTGTTTCTGGCGCAGTTCGTAGACGATAAAGCGCCCTTCAATTCCCTTGACGGAATGTGTAAATGGGCCGCCGATCTTGGCTATAAAGGAATACAAATACCGACCTGGGTCGATTTTCTGATTGACCTTGATAAGGCTGCAGAGAGCCAGGCCTATTGTGATGACCTGAAAGGGAGGATCAACTCATTCGGGCTCGAGATCACCGAATTATCGACTCACCTCCAGGGACAATTGGTGGCGGTACATCCTGCCTATGATATCATGTTCGATAATTTTGCTCCGGACCACCTGAAAGGCAACCCGAAAGCCCGTACCGAATGGGCGGTGGAGACGGTGAAAAAAGCAGCTAAGGCCAGCCGTCGTCTCGGCCTGAATGCTCATGCTACCTTTTCTGGAGCCCTGCTCTGGCACACCTGGCACCCATGGCCTCAGCGACCTCCGGGACTTGTCGAAATGGGCTTTGAAGAACTGGCCAAAAGATGGCTGCCCATTCTTAACGAGTTCGACGAACAGGGGGTAGATGTGTGCTACGAGGTACACCCCGGTGAAGATATTCATGATGGTGACACCTTCGAGAGATTTCTCGAAGCCACCGGAAATCACAAAAGGGTGAACATTTTATACGATCCCTCTCATTTTGTTTTGCAACAACTTGATTATATCACTTATATCGATCACTATCATGAATTCATCAAATCATTTCATGTTAAGGATTCAGAATTCAACCCAACGGGAAAAAAAGGAGCTTTCGGTGGCTACAACGACTGGAGAGACCGGGCCGGACGATACCGTTCCCTCGGCGACGGTCAGATCGACTTTAAGACCATCTTCTCGAAACTCACCCAGTATGGGTGTGACGTTTGGGCTGTGATGGAATGGGAGTGCTGCATAAAAAGCCCCGAACAGGGAGCCCGGGAGGGCGCACCTTTTATTCAGCGGCATATCATAGAAGCCACAGAAAAGGCTTTTGACGATTTTGCCGGGGATGACACAGATGAAGAAAAACTGAAAAAAATACTCAACCTCTAATATGAAAACAAGAACCTTCACCCTTGCCATATTTTCTTTTATGGCATTCATTTCCTGTAAGGAAGAAAAAAAAGAAGTCAAAGAGAGCCCGGCCACAGCAGATACTAAGACCGAAATGATTTCAGAAGACACCGATGAATGGCTGGTGCTTTTCGATGGAAGCAGCACCGACGCCTGGCATGGATACAATGAACCGGAAGATACGTTCCCGGAAAACTGGAAAGTCGAGGGCGATGCCCTTGTCTTTTATCCGAAGGAAGGTGAAAATCACACCATCGTAACCGATGAAGAATTTACCAGTTTTATTCTGAGCCTCGAATGGAAGATCTCTGAAGGTGGCAACAGCGGAATTATGTGGGCTGTTCAGGAAATGCCGGAATATAACCGAGCCTATTATACCGGTCCTGAAATACAGGTATTGGACAATCAAAAGCACCCCGATGCCAATGTAGGTGGTAAAACCCACCAGGCCGGAGCCCTTTACGATATGGTTCCGCCCTCGGAAGACGTAAGCAGCCCCTTAGGATCCTGGAATACTTATGAAATAGAAATCAATCACAATACCAAAGAAGGCCGGGTTACCCATAACGGAGTGGTGGTGACCGAATTTCCGTTAGATGAGGAAGCATGGAAAGCGATGGTGGCTAACTCAAAATTCGCCGACTGGAAAGACTTTGCAGGCGACTGGACCGGCAAAATTGCCTTACAGGACCATGATGACAAAGTAGCATACAGAAATATCAAGATAAAAAAACTATAAACGTGAAAAAAGCCCTTGTCTTAATAGCCTCGGCAGGAATCATAACCTCCTGCGGGCAATCATCTGAAAACAAAAAAGCAGATCCTATGCAAGAAAAAGAATTGGCTGCCTATGAATCTGAAGAACCCACTGATCCAAAAGACACCGAGCTTTGGGAACCGGTTCCTGAAAAGGTAAGCACCGGTGAGCCCGGCACACCTCCCGGAGATGCCATCGTTCTATTGAACGGAAAAGACCTGGAGGCCTGGGAAAGCGCTAAAGAAGAGGGCGCCCCGGCTCCCTGGATACTGAACGATGACGGTAGCGTAACCGTAAAAGACGGCAGCGGCAATATCAAAACCAAACAGGAGTTCGGAGATATCCAGCTCCATATTGAGTGGAAAAATCCCGAAGAACCCAGGAATGATGGTCAGAATCGGGGTAATAGCGGGATCTTCTTACAGGGGCTGTATGAGATACAGGTACTCGACAGCTATGATAACTCAACCTATGTCAACGGACAGGCCGGTGCCATTTACAAACAACACCCTCCTCTGGTAAATGCCAGCAAACCATCGGGTGAATGGCAGACCTATGATATTATTTATCACGCACCGGAATGGGACGCTGCGGGAAACAAGACCCAACCGGCTACCATGACGGTACTGCATAACGGGGTATTGATACAGGACCATGCAGTCATTGAAGGCACGACCGAATACATAGGGTGGCCTAAGAACAACCCTCACGGGAAAGGACCGATCATTTTACAGGATCATAACGATAACAGCGGGGTAAGCTATCGCAACATCTGGCTGCGGGAATTATAATCTCTCCTATATAAAACAAAAAAGGATCAGTTTAAGCTGATCCTTTTTTTGTTTTTTTTAATGAACGATCACACTTCGGTTACCCTAAGCGTATTCACCATTCCTTTCTCTTTGATCGGCATAGCCGCAAGACTGATCATCATATCACCTTCTTTCAGAAATCCTTTCTCTTCTGCAATGCGGGTAACATCTTCTATGGTCTGATCGGTACTTACAAACTTATCATAGTGATATGCCTTTACCCCCCATAGCAAGCTGAGTTGGGATAAAATACGGCGGTTTGAAGTGAAGACCAGTATATGTGCCTTGGGTCTCCATGCAGAGATCTGAAAAGCCGTATAACCACTGTTTGTAAGAGTTGTGATAACCTGTGCGTTTATATCATTGGCCATACTGGCCGCGTGATAACATACCGATTTGGTTATATATCGCTTGGTTTTGATGTGCGGGGGCTCCTGTGGGACTTTGATCAGGTGAGAATGCTCAACACTTGATATGATACTGCTCATTTTCTCGATCACCTGTACCGGGTATGCTCCTACTGAAGTTTCGCCGGAAAGCATTACTGCATCAGCACCGTCCATTACCGAATTCGCCACGTCGTTAACCTCAGCGCGAGTAGGTGTAAGGCTGCTGATCATGGTCTCCATCATCTGTGTGGCAATAATCACCGGAATACGCGCCTTTTTAGCCCGCAACACCAGTTGTTTCTGTACCAGCGGCACCTCATGCGCGGGTATCTCAACACCCAGATCCCCCCGGGCTACCATGAGACCGTCACAATAAGCCACGATCTTATCGATATTTTCAACTGCTTCGGGCTTTTCAATCTTGGCGATGATGGGGATTTTATATTTACTGTGCTCTTTGATCAGTTTTTGAAGGTCTAAGAGGTCGGCGGCATGTCTTACAAAAGAGAGTGCCATCCAGTCTACCTCCTGACCAATCGCGAATATCGCATCTTCCACATCTTTTTTAGTTAGTGCAGGGAGCGAAATATTTGTATTGGGAAGGTTTACCCCTTTTTTTGAACGAAGCGGACCACCCTGTAATACCTTAGCCTTCACCTCGCTCGACTTATTGGTTGAAACCACTTCGAAGATCAGTTTCCCATCGTCAAGCAATATCTTTTCCCCGGGGTTTACATCTCTGGGGAACTCTTTATAGTTCATATAGACTTTATCAGAGTCACCTTCAAAAGGTTTCCCTGTGACAAAAGTGATCTCATCACCTTTGCTAACGACCACATCTTCCTTCATAACCCCTACCCGCAGCTTAGGACCCTGAAGGTCTGCGAGGATGGCGGCATGATAGTTGAGCTCTTCGCTTAGCTCCCTGATCATTTTAATTCGGGACTTTACGTCTTCATAATCGGCATGCGAAAAATTTATACGAAATACGTTCACCCCGGCCTCGATCATGGCCCGTAGTGTATCTTTATCACTGGTAGCCGGCCCGAGAGTGGCGACGATCTTTGTTTTCTTGCTATTTGGCATTCACTAAAAAAATTAAATTATTCTTAGATTTCAAGTCCCCCGGATCGAGCTGATAGGCTGTAATCACCTGGGGTATATCTTTTATGGTTCTGATAAGCCTTTCCGTTTGAGCGTAAGGGCCTTCGTTATCGATCTTGACAAAATAATCAACCTGTTGTTTTTCAGGTATCAGGTAATGTGACCGGTAGGCCGTTCCCTCGCCGAACATATCGTCAGTCTGCTTTGTTTCGTGAGCGATTCTGACCTTGTTTCGCAACAGGTTCCAGCAGATATCGCTGGCTTCATCGATCCACTCGAAAATGGGAAAGCCGACATCGTTCTCCAGCATAAGGTCTTGCTTAAGTCTTTTGAGCCTGGTCGCTGCGCGGGAATTCAGGAAATAGGCCAACCTGTAATCTTCCATTGAACTATGTACGGCGATCAGTGAATAGGAGTGCTCGCTGATCTCATCTTCAAAAAGCTTGTGGACGGCCATAATTGCTCACATGAACTGTGTAAAGATATAATTCTGCAGGCGACTTAGCAACTTTAAGTAACTGATTATGGCGAGAGTATCTACGCAAACGATATAGTAGGTCAGACCACATCGTCTATTTCCGACTGCAGTGCGTAGTAGGTTCGCTTGGCGGCGATCTCTTCAGCCTTCTTTTTAGAAGTAGCCCTACCCTTACCCATCAGCAAATCGTCTATATAAAGCCTGACTCCAAAGTGCTTTATGTGGTCATTACCTTCGTCTTCGAAAACATCAAAGAAGAATTTCTTCTTCTGTTTCTGGCAATACTCGATGACAAGACTTTTGTAACTGATGATCTTTCCCTCCAGTCGGTCAATATCAACATAAGGCTCGATCACCCGGGTTCTGATAAATTTCTCGCAATACTTATATCCCCTGTCGAGGAAGATTGCACCTATGAGGGCCTCGAAAATATTTCCGTGTATATTCTCACCGAAGTTATTCTTATCGATCTTACTGCGTACGAACTGCAGAAGTCCCAGATCTTTTCCCAGCTCGTTGAGATGTTCGCGGCTTACCACCTTGGAACGCATCTTGGTAAGGTACCCCTCGTCTCCCGAGGGCACTTCGTTAAAAAGGTGGTGAGAAATAATGGTCCCCAGCATGGAATCGCCTAAAAATTCCAGTCTTTCGTAGTTGATTGCATTTCCGTTCGCATCTTTTTCATTCATTGAACGGTGGGTAAATGCCTTGCGATAGTATTTTAATTCCTTGGGTTTAAATCCTAAAATACGGCTGATTTCTAAAAAAAATTCCCCCTCCTCATCGGAGCGGGAATCTAATATTTTTCGAATGAAACTCATTCAGCACGTTTCAACTAGTCCAGTTTTTTAAACAACACACAGGCATTGTGACCTCCGAAACCGAAGGTATTGCTCATCGCAACCTTAACCTCTCTTTCCTCTGCTTTATTCAGGGTGAGATTAAGTTTTGGATCAATATTCTCATCAACTGCCGAGTGATTGATCGTTGGCGGCACCAATGAATGTTGCATGGCCAATAACGATGCAATAGCTTCTACAGCACCGGCAGCACCAAGAAGGTGACCGGTCATTGACTTAGTCGAATTGATGTTAATGTTTTTGGCATGATCACCGAACACTTTCCCGATGGCTTTCAGTTCGGCCACATCACCCAGCGGAGTTGAAGTACCATGGGTGTTGATATGATCAACATCTTCAGGCTTCATCCCGGCATTTCGCAGGCAGTTTTCCATAACGGCCACTACACCAATCCCGTCAGGATGCGGAGCGGTCATATGGTAAGCGTCAGACGAGAGTCCGCCACCTACTACTTCTGCATAGATTTTTGCACCGCGTGCCTTGGCATGTTCGTACTCTTCAAGGATAAGGGCTCCTGAGCCTTCCCCAAGTACGAAACCGTCACGATTGGCATCAAATGGTCTTGACGCACTCTGCGGATCGTCGTTACGGGTACTCATGGCGTGCATAGCATTAAACCCGCCCATTCCGGCTTCGGTAACCGCTGCTTCCGACCCACCTGTGATCACTACATCGGTAGTGCCCAGACGAATGGAATTAAGGGCATCGATGATCGCGTTGGCCGAAGAGGCACAAGCCGAAACCGTGGTATAGTTAGGGCCCATGAACCCGTACTTGATAGAGATCAAGCCTGGTGCAATATCTGCGATCATTTTGGGTATAAAAAATGGGTTAAATCGAGGCTGACCATCTCCCTGAGCCCATTTGACCACCTCTTCCTGGAAGGTTTCCAGGCCGCCGATACCGGCTCCCCAGATAACACCAACCCGGTATTTATCGAGCGATTCCAACTCCAGGCCGGAATCTTTCAGAGCTTCATCGGCCGTCACAAGGGCGTATTGAGCAAACCTGTCGGTACGTCTGACTTCCTTACGATCGATGAAATCTGTGGGGTCAAAATTCTTTACCTCGCAGGCGAATTGTGTTTTGAAGTTCGAAGCATCAAAATGGGTGATGGGTGCTGCCCCGCTTACCCCATTTTTAAGACCATTCCAATAGTCTTCTTTGGTATTGCCGATAGGAGTTAAGGCTCCTAAACCCGTTACAACAACTCGCTTTAATTCCATAGGAATAAACTTTGAAATACTTTAGGGAAAAGTAATCTACCAAAAAAATTTATTCACGCAAAAGCATGAATAAATTTTTTGGTAGTGAATGATATAATTGTGTTTACTTAGCTTCTTCGATATAGCTGATAGCCTGACCAACTGTAGCAATGTTTTCAGCCTGATCATCCGGAATCTGAATGTCGAACTCTTTTTCGAACTCCATGATAAGCTCAACCGTGTCTAGTGAGTCTGCGCCCAGATCGTTAGTGAAGCTAGCCTCTGGCACAACCTCATTCTCATCGACACCTAATTTGTCCACGATAATCGCCTTTACTCTTGATGCAATGTCTGACATAATTTTTTGTTTTAAAATTTAATTGTTGGCAAAAATAAAAACTTTTGCATTAAAAAAAGGTTTTAACCACAAAATGTCATTTTAAAGGTAATGATTTTTAAAGCAACAATTTGTCAATTCCTTTCCCTTTCTGATTTTTTCTCGTTTTTTTGTCCTTATATAGCAATGAAGCAAAAGCAGTACAGCAGATCATGAAAAATATCGTTATTCTGGCCTCAGGCTCCGGCACCAATGCCGAAAACATCATCAGGTATTTTGAAGACCATTCAACTATCAGGGTCTCCCTAGTACTGAGTAACAAGAAAGAAGCAGGGGTGCTTGATCGCGCCAATAATCTTAAGGTGAGTGCCCTGTCATTCAACAGAACTGCTCTCGATAACGGTATTGTGCTGCAATTGCTGAAAGAGATTTCTCCTGACCTGATCGTTCTGGCCGGTTTCCTCTGGAAAATACCTGAACCTGTTATCTCTGCCTTTCCTGACCGCATTATCAATATTCACCCGGCCTTACTCCCCAAGTTTGGAGGAAAGGGCATGTATGGAGCTCATGTACATAAAGCGGTCATAGAAAAAGGAGAGAAAGAATCAGGCATCACCATTCATTATGTCAATGCCCATTATGACGAAGGTGCAATTATCTTTCAGAAATCGGTAGCCGTCAACACTGAAGATACCCCTGAGACGCTGGCTGAAAAAATACACCAGCTGGAATACGAGAATTTTCCCAAGGTGATCGAATCCCTGCTATCTGATGACTAAACACGACGTTTATATTTACACAGACGGAAGTTCAAGGGGAAACCCCGGCCCGGGAGGTTACGGTATTGTTATGGAATGGGTGGGCCGCGGGTATCGCAAGGAATTCGCTGAAGGATTTCAAAAGACCACGAACAACCGCATGGAACTGCTGGCAGTGATCGAAGCTCTGAAAAAGCTCAAAAAAAACAATCTCAGAGTCAAAGTGGTCTCAGATTCAAAGTATGTGGTTGATGCCGTTAAGAAGGGCTGGGTATTCAACTGGGAACGAAAAGGATTCAAAGACCGAAAGAACCCGGATCTCTGGAAAGATCTTCTGAAGGAATTTCGTCGTCACCAGGTGGATTTTGAATGGATCAAAGGCCATAATAACCACCCTCAAAACGAGCGTTGTGACCAGCTTGCGGTGGAAGCCTCAAAAAAGACCCCTTTAAGGAGAGACGAAGGATACGAATCACAATCTCTGTTCGAATAGCCTGAATTTCAGCGGTTTTCATATATTTGCACAAATTGTTGACCCCAAATCTGCAATGAGAACAACCTTATTCATTATCTGTTTGCTAACCGTTTTCATCGACTGCAGGGCCCAATCATGGGATCTCAGAAAGCATGAAAAAGATATTCGGGTATTCACCCGAAAACTGGACACAACCGACATCAATGAATACAAGGCGGTAATGGTAGCCAATACCTCTGCCGCACATGCCCTGCAGGTGATCACCGATGCCGACAATCTTTGGCAATGGAATGCTGCCACCAAGAGCAGCAAACTGGTTCGCAAGATCTCGGACAACGAATTGATTCTCTATATTCGCAATGACCTGCCCTGGCCAATCAGGGATCGGGAGCATGTTTGCCATATCACTATCAGTAAGAACGATGATAAGGAATTCTACATCACCATCGATCCGGCCAAGGAGTCTGAAATTCCCAGCTCTGATGAAGTAATTCGCATTTCAAATTTCAAGGGTCACTGGAGCATCAGGGAGCTGGACCCTGGAAAGGTAGAGATCACCCAACAATTATACGGGGATCCGAACGGTCCGATACCCGCCTGGTTACTCAATGCCTGTCTGACCGAAATGCCCCTTGATTCTTTTAGGAATCTGAAACTAATACTGGAAAACTAACCTTATATTTGCAAAAAAATATTTATGGGTAAATTACTAATAGTGGGAACAGTAGCTTTCGATGCTATTGAAACTCCATTTGGTAAAACAGATAAAATACTTGGAGGGGCAGGTACCTTTATAGGTCTGGCCGCTTCACAATTCGACGTTGACGCTGCAATCGTATCGGTAGTGGGAAATGATTTTCCCGACTCATACATCAAGCTGTTAAAAGATCACGATATCGAGACTGCTGCTATTGAAGTGGTCAAAGACGGAAAAACCTTTTTCTGGAGCGGACGGTATCACAACGATCTGAATTCAAGGGATACCCTGGAGACTCAGTTAAATGTACTGGCCGATTTCCAGCCCAAGGTTCCCGATGCCTATAAAGATGCTGAAGTAGTTATGCTGGGCAATCTTCATCCCGACGTACAGCTCCAGGTACTTGACCAGATGAGCAAAAAACCCCGCCTGGCCATACTCGACACCATGAATTTCTGGATGGATAACACCCCCGAACAGCTTGACGAAGTAATCGCACGAGTTGATGTTATCACCATCAACGATGAAGAAGCCCGACAACTTTCAGGTGAATATTCACTCGTTCGGGCAGCTGAGAAAATCCATCAGATGGGACCGGCCTATGTTGTGATCAAAAAAGGAGAACACGGGGCGCTCTTATTTCATAAAGGGGAGATCTTTTTTGCTCCTGCGCTTCCGCTGAAGGAAATATTTGACCCTACCGGTGCCGGTGATACCTTTGCCGGCGGATTTGCCGGTCACCTGGCTGCCACCGGAAATTATTCCTTTGAGAATATGAAAAATGCGGTAATTCACGGTTCTAACCTGGCTTCTTTCTGTGTTGAAAAATTTGGAACGAAAAGAATCGAATTTCTTGAAAGGGATCAGGTAAATGAGAGACTAAGGCAATTTAAAGCCTTAACACAATTTGATATAACTCTGGCTTAAGATTTGTTAAGCCTACATATTTCATAGAAACAGTACAATGAGTGACGCTATAAAACACGAATGTGGCATTGCCCTGGTTAGATTGCTAAAACCCCTGGAGTATTACCAGGAAAAATACGGAACTGCTTTCTACGGCATCAACAAGATGTACCTGATGATGGAAAAGCAGCACAACCGCGGACAGGACGGCGCCGGTTTTGCCAGCATCAAGCTGGACATGAAAGCCGGAGAACGTTATATGAGCCGTGTGCGGTCGAACCAGTCGCAACCCATTCAGGACATATTCAACAAGATCAATACCCGCATCAATCAGGAGATCGCTGACAATCCCGGATTACAGGATGACATCGATGCCATGAAGCAGCAGGTACCCTACGTGGGCGAAGTGATGTTAGGACATGTTCGTTACGGCACCTTCGGAAAGAACAGCATCGAAAGCGTACACCCTTTTCTGCGACAGAACAACTGGATGCACCGTAACCTGATCGTGGCCGGGAATTTCAACATGACCAATGTGAACGAACTTTTCGACAACCTGGTCTTGCTGGGGCAGCATCCAAAAGAAAAAGCCGATACCATTACAGTAATGGAAAAGATCGGACATTTTCTCGATGATGCCGTAGCAAAGCTTTATAAAAAGATCAAAAAGGAAGGGTATAACAAAATGGAAGCCTCTCCCCTGATCGCAGAAAGACTGAATGTTGCAAAAATCCTGAGAAAGGCAGCTAAAAACTGGGATGGCGGTTATGCCATGGCAGGCCTGATCGGTCACGGAGATGCCTTTGTATTAAGAGATCCTGCGGGAATCAGACCTACCTACTTCTACCAGGATGATGAAGTAGTGGTGGTCGCTTCAGAAAGACCGGTTATACAGACCGTGTTCAATGTCGACTTTGATCAGGTGAAAGAACTCGATCCCGGAAAGGCACTGATCATCAAAAAGAACGGTGAAACCGATACCAAACGAATTCTTGAACCTCTTGAAAGAAAAGCCTGTTCCTTTGAAAGAATCTATTTTTCAAGAGGAAGTGATGCCGAGATCTATAAAGAACGTAAAGATCTGGGCAGCCTGTTAATGCCGAAGATTCTTAAAGCTATTGACGGAGATCTTCAGAACACTGTTTTTTCATACATACCCAATACTGCTGAAACTTCCTTCTACGGAATGGTTAAGGAAGCTGAGAACCATATGAACAAACAGAAGGAAGAACTGATCCTTAATGAAGGAGGAAATATCAGCAGGGAACGACTGAACGAAATTCTCAACCTGCGACCGAGAATCGAAAAAGTGGCTATCAAAGATGCCAAGCTGCGAACCTTTATCACTGAAGACAGCAGCCGGGATGACCTGGTTCGCCACGTATACGACATCACCTACGGTTCTGTGAAACCCACTGACAACCTGGTGATCATCGACGACAGTATTGTAAGGGGAACCACCCTTAAAAAATCGATACTACGTATTCTCGACCGCCTTCACCCAAAAACGATTATCGTGGTGTCTTCTGCCCCTCAGATTCGATACCCCGACTGTTACGGAATTGACATGGCACGACTCGAAGATCTGGTAGCCTTTAAAGCTGCGTTAAAACTACACGAGGAAAGAGGCACCTACTTTATAGTCGACCAGGTATATGATAAATGTAAAGGCCAGGTAGATTACAACGATACAGATGTTATCAATGCCGTCAAAGAAGTTTATGCTCCGTTCAGTGATGAAGAGATCTCTGAAAAGATCTCAGAACTCCTGGCACCAAAAGATATCAAGGCAGAAGTCAAGATCATTTACCAGAGTGTAGACAACCTTCACAAGGCTTGTCCGCATAATCTTGGTGACTGGTATTTCACCGGAGACTACCCTACCCCGGGTGGAAACCGCGTAGTGAACAGAGCCTTTATTAACTTCTACGAAGGGATCAAGGAACGCGCTTACTAGGAAAATGCGATTTGCACTTTATCGGTGATTTTTGCATTTCGTCTGAATTATAATTTGTAACGAAATGCTTCGTAGTATCTTTAGATCACCATAGCATAAGTAGGTTAAGTTCATGGTAAGATTTGGGGCAAAAAAGGTGGATTTTTTCCACCTTTTTTATTTTATACCCTCTGCCAAACCCGATCTGTATTTCTGATAAGCATTCTTCTTTTAACCCTTTTATTTCAACTTTCACCCCTATCACTCGTCCGTTTTAAAACTTTGTGGTATTTTTAAGGCACCATAGCACAAGTAGGTTTAAGTTTATGGTAAAATTTAGGGCGAAAAAGGTGGAGTAATTTCCGCCTTTTTTGATACGATAAAAACAGCAGGAAAAGCTGTCACTTCCTTTGACCTTCCAAATTTCTTAAAATTTGCTTAACTAGCTGATTTTCAATGCTTTTAATCTACAATAATAGCATTTTAACCAATAAATTATCCGTGGAATAATACGTCATATTATATTTACATCACCATAACATAAGTAGGTTAAGTTCATGGTAAGATTTGGGGCAAAATAAGGCGGGTTCTTCCCGCCTTATTTATTTTATACATTTTCCCGATTTTGCAAAACGGCGTCAAAAATTCTCTGCCTAAAATGGGAAACCCGCCCTGCTCATTAAAAATTACTCCCTGAAAAAGAACTCCCTGATATCCTAAGAGGAGTTTGGAAGCAAAACCCATTCACCTGATTTTAAGGCATCTAATCAATATAATTGTTTCGTTAATATCAAGGACTATACATTTATATCACCATAACATAAGTAGGTTAAGTTCATGGTAAGATTTGGGGCAAAAAAGGTCGGTTACTAAACCGGCCTTTTTTATTTGGCACCAATTGAAAATTTATAATTGGATAAATAAATCCATAACAAACTTTTCCCCCTGACAGCCCTTTCAACCATTCAGCTGATATAAGCGCGTTTAAACCATAAAATTATTCCCGGACAATCCCTTATGCCTACTTTCATATCACCATAACATAAGTAGGTTAAGTTCATGGTAAGATTTGGGGCAAAAAAGGCTGGTTAACAAACCGGCCTTTTTTATTTTATACCAGGAGCACTTCAACCGGCCTTCCGCCACACACCCTCTCCAACCCTAAATCATAAAAATCCATTCACCTGATTTTAAGACATTTAATCAAGATAATTATTTCGTTATTATCAAGGATTATACATTTATATCACCATAACATAAGTAGGTTAAGTTCATGGTAAGATTTGGGGCAAAAAAGGTCGGTTACTAAACCGGCCTTTTTATTTATATCCGTTTTTGATCTGAATAATTTTGCTCTCCCCTCCTATATTTGTTCATCTAGCCTGATAAAATCCATTTATCTGATTTTCAGACTTTTAAACTGGTTTTTGAGGCGCCGAATACAGGGTGATATACATTTACATCACCATAACATAAGTAGGTTAAGTTCATGGTAAGATTTGGGGCAAAAAAAGCCGGTTGTAAAACCGGCTTTTTATTTTTAGGGAAATAGTTCCTGACATTATAGCGTAACTTTCCATCCGTCGCGATAGGATCCGTTCACCCACTGATTCGCTTTGTCATAGTTAGTGATATTCATGGCCTCACCATTCCATTTCAGCACTTTCCTTCCCGGGTAATGATATGGATCCCAGTCATTGGGACCCTTGCCTTCCTTCAGTTCCTTATACTGATAAGCACGTACTGCCAGATTCCCCATAAGCACAGCTTCAGTAAGCGGCCCTGCATATGAGAAGGGAGATGAAGCCTCTTCCTTGCCCATACATGCATTTACGAAATTATGATAATGATCTTTCTTTACCCGTTTCAGATAAGGCTTTGGCCTTGGGGCAATCTTGTCTTCATAGTACTTAAGGATTCTCGGGTTTTCTGAATAGGTATCTACTACCATCACACCCCGGTCACCGTAAAATATACTTCCTCCTCCTGAATCTCCCATCGTCTCATCATCGGCCATATGTTCCGGTCTCGAAGGCATCAATCCTCCATCATACCAATTCAGGGCTACATCGCCATGTTTATCGCTTTTAAACTTTAAGCGCACCACAGAAGAAGGAGGTGGAGACTGATCAAAATCTGCTTCCACAAAATCTCCCTCCCAGACGGTGGTACAGCTGGCTTCAGCTTCATAAGGATATTTCAGGTCGAGGGCATTAAAAGGGGTTTCCATTATGTGACATCCCATGTCGCCAAGTGCGCCGGTTCCGAAATCCCACCAGCCACGCCATTTGAACGGCAGATATGCCGGACTGTAGGGACGATATGCTGCAGGGCCCAGCCAGAGATCCCAGTTCAGACCCTCCGGTACGGCTTCAGGCTGAGGGACCTTCCCCATACCCTGAGGCCAGACAGGCCTGTTCGTCCAGCAATCGACCTTGTGAACTTTTCCTATTACGCCGCTTTCCATCCATTCCCTGGCAGTTCTTATACCATCGGTAGAACTCCCCTGGTTCCCCATCTGGGTTATAATACCTCTTTCCCTGGCTACCCTGGTCATCATTCGGGCCTCACTGATATTGTGAGTCAGCGGCTTTTCAACATAGGCATGCTTTCCGGCTTGCATGAAAGGCAAGGCAATGGCAGCATGTGTATGATCAGGAGTGGCTACCGAAAAGGCATCGATTTCTGAGAGGTGATTTTCATAGACCTTTCTGAAGTCTTTATATCTTGGTACCTTTTCAAATTGTTCATAGGTTTGTTTTGCCCGTCGATCGTCAACATCACAGAAAGCCACAAATTTCACCTTGTTGGTCTTGTAAAGTTCCCGCAGAACGCCATTGCCACGACCTCCGACTCCTATGGTGGCCATGTAAAGGGTATCACTGGGAGCGGTGTGATTATTACCGCCTAGTACAAAAGAAGGCACGATATAAAATGTACCTGCCGCAGCAGATGCCTTCCTGATAAAAGAACGTCTTTTCATAATTGAGTTAGCGTGAAGGTTAATGATCTGGAAGTTACAAAATTCTCAGAGCTTCAAAATAATTATCTCAATTCGTAATTTTTCCATAATTTTGGAATATGTCCGAATTATTAGATTTTAAAGGAAGAGGTGCCCAGCAGAAAGCCCCCAACCGATTTGAGAAGCATTTGCATCAATGGGAAACAGAATTCCTGGAACATTGTTACAAAGAAGGTGAGGAAGACCCGAGAAAGGTAAAAACGAAATACCTGGAGGTATACCCTAAAAGTATCGTCAATAAGGTGAACAGCCCTGACGTGGGAATGACCTACTCCCTGAACCCCTACCAGGGCTGCGAACACGGCTGTATATATTGCTATGCAAGAAACAGTCATGAATACTGGGGGTATGATGCCGGGGTAGATTTCGAAAGCCGCATTCTTGTCAAAAAGAATGCTCCGAAGTTACTGGAAAAAAAGCTGTTAAGTCGAAACTGGAAAGCCCGAACGATCGTACTTTCCGGCAATACCGATTGCTATCAGCCAGCCGAACAGAAATTCCGCTTAACCAGGGCCTGCCTGGAGGTATTCCTGAAGTATGAACACCCTGTGGGAATCATTACCAAGAACGCTGCCATATTAAGGGACCTCGATATTTTAAGAAAGCTGGCAGAAAAAAACCTGGTTGTGGTAAACATATCTGTCACTACCCTCGAGGAACGCACCCGCCGCTTACTGGAGCCTCGTACGGCCAGTATTCAGAGAAGACTGCAGGCGGTTGAAACGCTTTCGGGTAACGGCATACCCGTCAGGGTGATGATCGCGCCCATTATTCCGGGTATTAACAGCCATGAAATACTTCCGATTGCAAAAGCGGCAAAGGACAAAGGCGCCAGCTCGATCGGGTTTACCGTGGTTCGGTTAAACGGTGCCATCGCCGACATCTTCACTGACTGGATTCATAAAGCGATGCCTGCGAGGGCCGAAAAGGTACTGAACCAAATAAAGGCCTGTCATGGCGGGCAACTCAACGACAGCAGGTTCGGTATTCGCAACCGGGGTGAGGGGGTGCTGGCCTCTCATCTTCACAAGCAATTTGAGATCGCCAGGAACACCTATTTTTCAGATACGGAAACCCCACAGCTCAATCACGGAAGCTTCGAATCCATGAAGCAAAAGCTGCGCCATCACCCGGATCAATTAAGCCTTTGGTAATCACCGGTCACTGACGCGCCTGAGCCATAACGGGCTTCTCCACCTCATTTTTCTTTTCCTTTTCCACACCCCTGCCATAGATCTTTCGCTTCAGCCAGTGACTCATATAAAACAAGGTCGGAACGATGATCAGGGTCAGGAAGGTCGCCACAAACAATCCGAAAATAACCGTCCATGCCAGAGGACCCCAGAAGATCACGTTATCACCTCCGATATAGATATCCGGATCAAAATTTGAGAACAGGGAGAAGAAGTCGATATTCAAACCTATTGCCAGAGGAATAAGCCCCAGAATGGTTGTAATCGCCGTGAGCAAAACGGGACGCAAACGAGCTCTTCCACCCTGAACGATCACATCTTTGATATCTTCATCTGAAAGCAGCTGATCTTCATCCATACCGAGTTCCAGTTTTTTTCGGTCGATCAGGATCTGGGTATAGTCAAGCAGTACCACTCCGTTGTTCACAACGATACCGGCAAGTGAAATAATACCCATCATGGTCATCATGATCACAAAAGACCATCCGGTGATCATCAACCCGCCGAAAACCCCTATGAGACTCAGAAATATGGCCAGCATTATAATAGTGGGTTTCGAAATCGAACTGAACTGGAATATCAAAATGAACATGATCAATCCGAGACCGGCAAAGAACGCTCCAAGCAAAAATTGCATCTGTTTGTTCTGTTCTTCGATTTGTCCGGTATAATCGATATCGATCCCCTCCGGCTTATCAAAGTTGAGCATTTCACTTTCTATTTTATTCACAATGGCCTGGGCATCGGTAAAGCCGGGAGCCAGACCTGAATAGACGGTAACGACCCTTTTCAGATCCCGGTGCTTGATAGCGCTGAATGAAGAGGTGTTCTTCTGTCTGGCCACCGTACTCACAGGAACCTGTTTCAGGCGACCGGTTGCAGGATCCCTGAAGATGATATCCTGGTTGAACAGGGCACTTTTGTCATACCGCAGATCTTCGTTGAACCGCACATAGATGTCATAGTCTTCGCCTTCATTCTTATACACTCCCGCCTTTTCACCGAAAAGCGAGCGTCGAAGCTGGTTCCCGACCTGCCCCACGGCAACGCCCAGTTCTCCTGCCTTCTGACGATCTACCTCGACCACCATAAGCGGCTTGTTCTTGTTCACATCGATCTTCAATTCTTCGATACCTGCGATATTGCGGGTATTGATAAACTCCCGCATTCTTTCAGCGGTATTGATCAGTTCATCATAATCTGAGCCTTTCAGTTCGATGTTGATAGGATAACCTGCCGGTGGTCCGACCGCATCTTTCTCTACTGAAATAGCCACCCCGGGATAAACTCCTTTCAGGGCTTCCTGTATTTTCTGACGCAGCTTTTCACTGTCTTTGCCTTCGCGAAATTTGTATTCTCTCATGGTGGCCTTGATCTTGGCCCTGTGCGGCATTTCGGCAGCCGAACCTCCATCTGTCATGGGGTTTCCGGCACCTTCCCCCACCTGAGACACCGCAGATTCGGTGAGAACATTATAATCACCATTGGTATATTCATCAGAGTTGATAACCTCGTATACCTTATCTTCGATCTCCTCAGTTATGCGATTGGTCTTTTCAATATCTGTCCCTTCCGGGTATTCGATATAGACTATGATCTGATTCGGAATATTGTCAGGGAAGAATTCGACCTTAGTTCTTCCGCTGCCCAGAGACGATCCGAACAACATGAACACCACGATCAGTATAGCAAAGGTTCCCCCGACGAAAAATAGCGGCTTATATCCCCGAAGCGCATATTTCAGAAAATTCTGGTAACTGCTTTCGAGTTTATTCAGGGTCACGCGTTGAAAGCGATTCGCCCATTGTTTGATACCATAGCGGTATGCCCAGAACAAAGCTGCGGTGACTATCATAACAGATCCAAGGCCTCGCATGGGTCCGCCGAAAATGAGTATCAACAAGCCGGGGACTCCTAAAAAGAGACTTAGCCTGATCAGCTGCTTTCTGCTGAGTACCTTTTCACCTGTCTCCATGAACTGTGAGACCAGCATGGAGTTCATAAATATGGCCACGAACAGGGAAGAACCCAGCACTACCGAGAGGGTAATAGGGAAAAAGATCATGAAATCACCCATGATTCCCGGCCAAAGCCCCAGGGGTACAAAAGCCGCTACCGTTGTAGCCGTTGATATTATGATGGGAAAAGCGATCTCACCGATACCTTTTTTCGCAGCTTCGGTCCTTGACATTCCTTCCTCATCCATCAGGCGATATACATTTTCCACAACCACGATTCCATTATCCACCAGCATCCCGAGACCCATGATGAGTCCGAAGAGGATCATGGTATTAAGGGTATATCCAAGTCCCTGCAGTATCATAAACGACATGAACATCGACATGGGTATGGCAAAGCCCACGAAAAGAGCATTTCTGAAACCGAGGAAAAACATAAGAACGATCACCACCAGCAGTACCCCGAAAATAATGTTGTTGACCAGGTCGTTTACCTGGTTCAGCGTTTTGGTTGACTGGTCGTTAGCGATACTGATATTCAGATCGGGCGGGTAGTAAGAAGCTTTTGCCTCCTCGACCAGGTCGGCGATCTTCTCTGCCGCATCGATCATGTTCTTCCCTGATCGTTTTTTTACATCGAGCATAACCACGCTCTCACCGAACTCACGGGCATAGGTGGTTTTATCTTCTTCATGAAAATATACGTTGGCAATATCGCGCAGGTAAACTGCACCGTTCTGTGATTTTACCACAAAATTATCAAGCTCTGAGGGCTTCTCGATCTCACCCATAATCCTGATAATTCGGCGCTGCCCCGAGCTGACTATATTTCCGGCAGACATGGTTACGTTCCCGTTTCTTATGGCATTGAGAACATCATCAAAATTGACATTGGCAGCCATCATCTTATACACATCAACGGCTACCTCAACCTCCTTTTCCTGGGCGCCCCTGATATCTGCTTCCTTGATCTCCGGCAGGTCTTCTACCTTATCTTCCAGATATTCGGCAAATTCCTTTAAGCGATCCACGGGGTAATTCCCGCTAAAATTGATGTTGAGTATCGGAATCTCTTCAGAAAGGGTCAGGTCGAAAACATTCGGCTCTACCTTGGCCCCGTTAAATATAGGCCAGTCTTCACCGGCTGTCTTGGCGTCTACCTCATCTTTTACTCTTTGCTTGGCTAACTCAACCGTAATATTCTCATCGAATTCAACCGTGATGATCGAATAATCTTCCTGTGAGGTGGAGACGATCTCGACCACGTTGCTTAGATTCTTCAATTCATCTTCGAGCGGATCGGTAATGAGCCTTTCTATATCCTCAGCCGTATTGCCAGGATAAGGCGTACTGATATAGATCTTGGTCTCGGTTACCTCAGGAAAGTTCTCCCTCGGAAGCGTGTAATAGGCTGATATTCCCAGAACCAGGAATACCGCGATCAGCACATAAATTGTCGTGCTGTTATCGATCGCCCAACTTGACAGACTAAATTCCTTATCTGCATTTTTCTTCATCTTACTCATAAGCCTATCTGTTTAAGATTTTAACACGCTGTCCTTCCCGTACATTACGGGCTCCTTCCTCGACTACGCGGTCTCCGGGCTCTATGCCCTTAACCACCTCTACAAGGTCACCCTGTGTCTTTCCGGTTTCGATCACGGTACGTTTCACCACGGCCTCTCCTTTCTCATCTACCTCACCGGCCAGGTAAACGAATTGTTCTCCGGCTGCATTTTCGATAATAATGCTTTGAGGGATCAGGATAGCGTTTTGATTGGTATAATCGTTAAGCTTAACTCTTGCTGTAAGATTGGGTTTAATATTGTCTCCTTCCTTCGGAACAGCCACTTCGACCTTGAACGAGCGGTTCTCAGGATTGATATAATTACTTGCCTGCTTCACCTGCGTCTCGATTTCCTTGTTCAGAACCGGAAAGAAAGCTTTCACCTCGGTTCCTTTTTGAATATCCGGAATATAGGTTTCAGGCACTTCGATATTGATATGCATATCATCAAGATTCACCAGCCTGAACATCGGTGTTCCGGGCCCTACGTTACTTCCTTCCTCGCTGATAACCTCATCAATGGTACCGGCAAAGGGAGCTGTTACGCGTGTTTTTGACAACTGACTTTCCAGTTGATCCAGGGAATTCTGCATGGATTCATACTGAGACTTTGCCTGCAGGTACTGCATTTCTGAACCGATATTCTGCTCCCACAGATTTTTCTGACGTTCAAAGGTGGTCCTGGCCAGGTCTGCCTGCACTCGCATCTGTGCCAATTGTGCCGAAAGTCCGCCATCGTCGATCTCAGCCAGCAGTTCGCCTGCCTTTACGGCCTCACCTTCATCTACAAGCACCCGTTCGATCATCCCGCTGTATTCTGCGTTGATCACGATATTCTTTCGGGTATTCACATTTCCCTGAAGTTCGATGAAATGATTAAATACAGTATCTCTGGCAGTCAGAGTTGTTATCAGGGGCAGGTTTTGAATCGTATCCAGATCGCTGATCGCCTGGTCGATCTTGCGAAGGTCGGCCTGTAAGGCATCGTAACGCTCACTCAGCGCCTGTCTCTTTTCTTTCAGGGCCGAAAGGTTACCTTGCTCAATAAGGTCTTCAAACGATGCCTGTTTACTGTCTCCGCATGAAACGAATGTGATGAATGCCAGGGTTATAATAGTTATCTTTTTCATTGTCGTGTTATTGATCTTAATCCAGTTGGGTATTTCTAAAATCGGGGGTGTTCAATATGGTTTCCAGTTCCGCTTTGCCTTTGATCAGCTCGAACATCGATTCGATATACTCACGCTGCGCGGTATACAACTGAGTCTGGGCTTGCCGAAGTTCAAAGCTGCTCGCAATTCCTTCGCGAAACTTGATCTGATTCTTTTTTTCGATGCGTTCTGCCAGGTCAAGGTTCTGTTTTGATATCTGGTAATTTTCTATGGCATAACGGTAGTCACTTCTTGCGGTATTCAGTTCGAGTTCGATCTGCTGTACTGTCTCACGAAAACTCGTCTTCGCCTGTTCATAAGCGATTTTAGCCTGCTGGGTTCGTGCACTTCGCTGAAGGGAACTGAAAATAGGAATATTCATGCTTACCCCCAGTATCGACGACTGATACCAGCGGGTTTCCGTATCGAAGAATATAAAGTCATTATCAAAAGCCTGGGTGCCGTAATTCACAAATCCGCTCAAAGTGGGCAGGGCACGGCTTTTCTCAAGCTTTAGTTCCAGGGCCCTCTGTTCATTGAGATTTCTTGCGATCTTATAATCGACGTTGTTCTCGAAATCAAGAGTAGTGTCAATCAGTTGGAGACTTACGTTATCGATCGCCAGGGAGTTCAGGTCGTCTTCGAATATCACATCAGCCTCAACGGGTATCCCCAAAGCAAGATTAAACATCTGCCTGGCAATTGAAAGATACCTTTTTCCGTTATTCAGCTCATTTTCCACCTGCAGGTAGGTGACCTGCAACTGCTCTACGTCTTCCTCCTCGGCAAAGCCGTTCTCATAAGTTATACGGGTCTCTTCAAGGTTATCGGCCAGGGTGTTCAGGTTTCTTTCAAGGATAGATACATTCTCTTGCGCAACCAGCACTCCTCCGTAGGCATTGATCACCCCTTTGCGTACCTCGAGCATGGTCTTTTCATTAAAGTTCTGGCTATAGTCCAGAAAGGTGCTTGCAGCTTCCAGAGCTACCAGGTAAGACCCGTCGAAAATAAGTTGTCTAAGGGTAGCTGTAAGCGACATCTGTTGTTTCACGCCAAAGACCACAGGCACAAAGGTTCCCGGCTCACCCCCAATGATCTCTGCAGGAAGCGGGGTCACGGGTTGCTTTAACTGGTTCTGATAGTCGACAGCCCCGTCGATCTGCGGAAGACCGGTGGCGGTGGTTTCCCATTTCTGCTTTAAGGCGCGGGCAATATCCCTGCGGGAATTAATGGTGGTATAACTGCTGTCAATTGCAAAGTTCACCGCTTCCTCAATGGTAAAGCTATAGGTTCTCTCCTGCGCACTGAGACCCAGACCGGCCAGCAGCAGCATAAGACTTAAATATCGTTTCATTCCTTAGTAACTGATTTGTGCTCGTTCATAATTGCATCTAATACTTTCAGGCCTTTCTCTGTGGTGATGGCCCTAAGATGATACTCCAGGAAACTTTCCTGCAGATAATCCATTGAAAAACTCTCAGGCGGAAAAACATCTTCGTCTTTGATCCCGCTGATACCCTTGAAATAAAGACGGGTCACAAAACCGACATCGAGGGTACTCCGGTAAATACCCATTTCAATGCCTTTTTGCAGGTTTTCAGAGACGTTCTTCAGCATAAGCTGAAATTGTTTCCACATAAGCTCATCGTAGATGCGGGGGTAGTATTTCTTTAACTGGTAGTGCGGTGAAGAGCGTTCGTTCTTTAAATGGCGCATGATATAACGCTTAAAATTGTATAGCTCCTCTATCGGATTTTCCGCAGTGTCGTGTATCGCCTGTATGCCATCACATATCGATTCGTAGATGTGAAACACAGAGGCTTCGACCAGCTTGGTTTTATTGTTATAATGCTGGTAAATGGTTTTTTTTGATATTCCCATTTCCGAGGCAATATCATCCATAGTCACGCTTTTAAAGCCGTATGACAGGAACATTTCAGCACTTTTATCCAGTATGGCGTTCTTCATAGTAAGCACAAAACTACATTGGAAACTTTAAAAACAAAAAAAGTTTCCTAAGGTTTACAGTTTTTTAACATTCGGTTTATATGGCAAGGGAATCGAAATATGGTATTTTAGCACAAAAAATAGTCTATGCTGACCTTAACAGAATACCGGGAGGTCTTTACCCGGTACCTGGATCAAAATATCGCCAGACAGGAACCGCTGAATCTTTATGAACCCATGGTCTATATCATGAACCTCGGCGGGAAACGCATCAGACCTTCCCTTACCCTGATGGCCTGTGAGATGTTTGGCTCCGACTATCAGAAAGCATTGAACGCCGCCCTGGCCGTAGAGGTCTTTCATAATTTTTCGCTGGTACATGATGACATCATGGATGACGCACCTTTGCGCCGTGGTAAGGAGACGGTACATGAGAAGTGGGACATCAATACAGGGATCCTATCAGGTGACGTAATGCTCATAAAAGCCTATCAGCTCTTTGAGAATTATGAGCCTGAGATCTTCCGGCAACTGGCGGCCCTCTTCAGCAAGACCGCAGTCGAAGTTTGCGAAGGACAGCAATACGACATGGATTTCGAGAACCGGGACGATGTAAGTATCGGTGAGTACCTGAAAATGATCACCTATAAGACAGCCGTCTTACTGGCTGCTGCTCTCAAAATGGGTGCGATCATCGGCGGGGCTTCTCCAAAAAACGCCGAATCCATTTACGCTTTCGGCCTCAATCTCGGAATCGCTTTTCAGTTAAAAGACGATTACCTCGATGCTTTCGGCGATCCTGAAAAGTTCGGAAAACAAGTTGGGGGTGACATTATTGAAAATAAGAAGACCTATCTCTACCTGAAGGCTATTGAAATGCTTCCGCAGAAAGATGCCGATCAACTAAAACACCTTTACACTATCGCACCGGCCGACCCCGAGCAGAAGATCATCTCGGTAAAGGAGCTGGTTACGGGCAGCGGCGCTGACCGGATTACCCTCGAAGCCATCGAATCATATACGCAAAAGGCTCTCGACATACTTGATTCTATTGAGTGCGAGGAAGACTCTAAATCGCGTTTCAGAGATTTTGCTCAGCAGTTGATGACCCGCAAGGTCTAGAACCCACCTGAAATTCTTTTTAGTAGGGCCTTCAGAAACGGAGGTGTTGGCGTCGTAAGAATAATTCGGAGTTCATCTGAAAGCCGGGTACGATTATCGAGAAACCTCATGATCTTTGATACCGGATTGTTTTTGAACATCATTCCAAAGATCTTTTTTCCCATTTCGTTGCGATGGTATAACACATCAATCAGCAAGAGATCATAATACCAGAACCGATCCCTTTTCGGGAAACGATGCAGCGGCAGGTCTTTTTTCATGAATTCTGAAAGCCTTTCAGAATAGGTGATCGTATTCATAAAAGTATAGCCGGTGCTTGGTTTGGTCCATCCGCCTGCCGTACCGATATGCAGCAGATCCCTGCTGTTTTCCTTTTCAAAGGGGTAACAGGTCATCGGGATGCGGCCCTGTTCCTTTTCGACTATAGTGTACTGCCCTGCTCCCAGATCATCCAGATAGTCGCGTATGCTGTTTTCATATTCCTGTTCCTCCAGCGTTTCGGCAGAAAACAAGGTATACTCAACCAGCGCATAATTGGCACTGAAAGGGAGCACATACATAAACCGGGTGTTGCCTTTCTGCGGAACAGAGAAATCCATAAAAGTCATGCGGGCGGGATCAAAGACAGGCTTTTCAGTTTCGACGAACCATCCGATAAAATGCTGAAGGATCAGCGGATAACGCTGCTGTTTCAATACGGGACGTGCATCCAGGATACTGTTGAGGCACCTGTGTGCTTCCCGATATCCCTGATCAGTTTTCACCCTGACACCACCGCTTTCCTTTTCTTCTATCCCTTCAACATGAGCCTGAAGAATTTCGATGTTATTTCGCTTGCCGATAACCGATCGCATATACTCATAAAAAGGCTTGCTACGCAGCATTTTGTAGCGGTAAGGAGCGAATTCGAATTCCAGTTCCTGATCAGACCTGAAAAGCCCCTGCTCCCATGTGTGAAAGAGTATGGAGTCAAATTCACCTTTTCCTTCCTCCCAATAACACCAGGTACGGTCGTTCTCACGCTTACCACCTTTTTCAATGATAAGAATCTCTTTATCGTCATACCACGAATCACGGGCGAACCGATACGCCATCAAAAGGCCCGATGCGCCACCGCCGGCGATGATATAATCATAGGTTTTCATTCAGCTGTAAACGCTTTACTTCAGCTCATGAAGATAGGTAATTATAGCTGTTTTCCTGAGTTATAAAACAATAAAACCTTACAATTCACCACAGGATTTTATATTTGTAAAAAGACCTGATTTTTATGAGACACACGATTATACTCCTTTACCTGGGCTTGTTCTGCCTGAATGTAACAGCACAACAACAAACAAATTTCGATTACCTGGATGTGTTTAAACTGGAATATGCCTCTGACCCACAGATCGCTCCTGACGGAGAGCATATCGTCTATGTGCGCAACGGGTTCGATATCATGAAAGACCGGCGGCAGGGTACACTTTGGTTATTAGATACCGATTCAGGCACCCAACTGAAACTGACCGAAGGACAAAATTGGGAATCTTCACCGGCCTGGTCCCCTGAGGGAGACCGCATCGCCTATATCAGCAGTACCGACGAAGGGGCTGAGTTGTTCATCTACTGGGTTGATGCCGGGCGTTCAGCCAGGATCTCCCAATTACCTGAAAGTCCGTCGCATCTTACCTGGTCACCCGACGGTTCTCATATAGCCTTCAGCATGATGGTTGATGAGAAAGCCCCGGTGATCGCCGGAATGCCCGAAAAGCCCGAAGGTGCTAAGTGGGCAGGCACCCCACGAATAACCGATCGTCTCAAACATGAAGCAGACGGAAGAGGATACCTGCAACCGGGATACAGGCAACTGTTTGTCATCCCCGCCATCGGGGGCAGTGCACGGCAACTCACCCGGGGTGAACGAAATTTTTCGGGTCCCCTGAGTTGGTCACCCGATGGAAGATCGATCTATTTTTCTGCCAACCTCAATGAAGACTGGGAATATGATTTCGTAAACAGCGAGATTTACCGGCTTGATGTTCAAACCGGAGAAACAACGGCACTTACCGATCGTAAAGGCCCGGCTGAGTCTCCGGTGGTATCTCCCGATGGGAGCATGATCGCCTTTACCGGCTTTGAAGACAGGGTACAGACCTACCAGGTAAGCGAGCTTTACCTGATGAACCTGGAATCAGGCGAGATACGATCCCTCACGGGTGATCTCGACAGAAGTATTGACCAGGTAAACTGGGCTGCCAACGGTAAGGGCCTGTATTTCACCTACGATGATTTCGGGAACAGTAAGGTCGGTTATACCGACCTTAAAGGGTCGACAGAAGTGATCGCTGATAACCTGGGAGGCACCAGCATAGGACGGCCGTACCCTGGCGGATCCTATTCTGTTAATGAAGAGGGAGAGATCGCCTTCACCTATACCGATCCTCATCATCCGGCAGAGGTTGCCTTTACCTCGGGCAAAGGAAAAATCAAAATTCTCACCGGACTAAATGACGATATTCTGTCCCACCGAAAGCTGGGAGAGGTTGAAGAAGTGCGTTATACCTCTTCGGTTGATGGCAGGGAACTTCAGGGATGGATCGTAAAACCCCCACATTACGAAGAGGGAAAAAGCTATCCGCTGATCGTTGAAAATCACGGCGGACCGATTTTGAATTACGGAGATCGGTTCTCGGCAGAAATGCAGTTATACGCTTCCGAAGGCTACCTGGTATTTTACCCGAATCCACGCGGGAGCACCTCATACGGAGAAGAATTCGGAAACCTCCTATACAACAACTACCCGGGCGACGATTACCAGGATGTAATGGATGGTGTTGACCATCTTATCGGCAAGGGTTATACCAGTGAAGACCAGCTGTTCGTTACCGGGGGAAGTGCCGGGGGTATCATGACTGCCTGGATCATCGGCAAGAACAATCGTTTCGAAGCCGCCGTTGTGGCCAAGCCTGTTATGAACTGGATCAGCAAAACACTGGTAGCTGATAATTATTATGGGTATGCAAATTACCGCTACCCGGGTCAGCCATGGGAAAATGTAGAGACCTATTGGAAGTTCTCACCTATTTCCCTCGTTGGAAATATAGAGACTCCGACTATGGTGATGGTGGGTATGGAAGACCTGCGCACCCCGCCAAGCGAAGCCAAACAACTGTATCACGCCCTCAAAATCAGAAAAAAGGAGACCGTGCTGGTCGAAATACCTGAGGCTTCGCATGGAATAGCCAGCAGGCCCAGCAACCTGATCACGAAGATCAAACACACAGTGGCCTGGTTTGAAAAGTATAAAAAATAAAAAAGGGATATACCTACATGTGGTCAGCCTTGTCTAATTAACAAATCGCTAAATCAAATTAATTAAACAGTTTCGGATGTTATCCGGGTCTTGTTAACCTTTTAGTTGGAAGGTTATAACAAATGCTGACAATGCAAGGGTATATCCCCTGTATCTGTAACTAATGATAAGAGGGGGGTGCTTAATTGCCCCCTTCTTTTATATAGCCCCATCCCTGCTTTTGCTTGGCCACCAGTTCCAGTATTCCATCCGGAACGGTTTCTACGCCGGGTATAAGGGCGGTCTTATCTATCTTATGACGTTTCATGGTCCCTTCACAGACCTTGAACGAAATATTATCACGGCCGGAAAGCTCTTCAATATCGGCAGCTACGGTCGATTTTCCCGGCAATACCATATCGATGGAACCTCCGTACATGACCATCTCGAACTCTGATTCGGGATAGGCTTGCGACATCATTTTAATATGTCGAACGGCCGATTCCTGGGTCTTTACATTATCACTGGTTACGTCAAAGACGATCTTCACGGGCCTTACACTCTCCTGTGCAAAGGCGTGATAACCGATCATCAATACGAATAATAGCACTACTTGTCTCATCATACTGTCATTAAGACTATTCACCTGCAAAAATGTAACCACAATTCTTTTCCTGGGCGCGTGTAAGTGCCCAAACTCCTGAAGGAACGATCTCGATTCCGGGTATCACAGCTGCTTTCCAGTCCTGGTATACCTTGTCGGCCTCCAGTCCCATCTTTTGTGCAGCAAAACCACCATACACCTTCAATGCCAGGTCACATACACAGAACATGGCACCACGTTCCTGCAATTGTTTGATTCCCTGAATTTCATCAACGGGAAAATCGCCCTTTTGCGGCATATAGGCCATATTGCGCAGGGCCGGGTTTCCGGTCTGATTATCATTGATCTCAAAGAACTCCCCTAACTTATATTGCTTCCAGGCTTCGTCATTTAAGGCGAATGGTATGGCACTATGCCTGAGCACACATACGGCAGTCATGTCTTCATCGGGGGTGTCGGTCATATTGTTGGTCATGTAAAAAACGTAGGTCCAGGCGATGGGCAAACCCTGGTGGGGAGTAGAACCGTCATAGACCACACGGTGGCTCCCTTTGATCTTATCAAACCAGCTTTCGCTGTTGATCAGGTCTTCTTTTTTTACAGACAAGGCTTCCTTTGCCATCAGTGGCCCGGCTAAAAGGGAGAGACTTACTCCCGTAGCACCCAGGGCCATGGTTTCCATGAATCCTCGTCTGGAATTTGGCTGTCTGAATTCCATAATACTGGTTTTTGGTTGTTTTGAAAAACACCAAAGCAAAGCAGTGATTTATGGAGTGATTAAAAAGGAGAGTAAAGGTAACGAAAAGTATGGTTCACACCAATTTAATCGGTTGAATTTCAGATAAATAGATGTAAGTCGGGAAATTATCGATATCAGGGAGCAGCCGCAGAAGTATGGTCACTGATAATTACCCATTCATCACCGAATTTTCGCCAGACCAGGGTAAAATACCCACTGAGGTCGCCAATGCTGCGGCTCAGCTCGAATTTACCGATCATTTGAGCCACAGAAGGTGCTACTTGCTGTAACCTTATAACGGTAAAACCGAGTTTCCCCATGGCGGTGGTATCGGGGTAATTGCGTAAATACCGGTCTTTGGTATTCTGCCATCCGAAGACCGGACCACCTGAACCTGTGAACGATAAGCTGTCTGATTTCCAGTATCCTTCCATAAATTCGGGTATATCACCTTTGTTCCATGCCTTCTGCTGGTTCCCGAGAATCTCCATAATGGCTTCACGGTCTGAACGAGTAATGGATTGTTGTGCATTCACTGCCACTGCGGTGAAGAACAGGGTTAAAATAAGTAAAGTCGCTTTTTTCATATCCTTTAGAATTACGATTAGAGGTCAACCAGGTCCAGGGTTCGGTCAAGGCGGGGCATACTGGGCCACTCTTGTTCCCCCGCCTCTGAATAGACCTTGATCATTCTCGTTTTGTATTGTTCCAGCAATCCATGTACCAGGGTAAATTTTACAGCTTCATCGAATGAGCGCGCCATACTGTTATAAAAGGCATCCCTGTTCAGCTGCTTTTCCTTATTAAAAGTCTGAGCGATCTCCAGGTTATACCACATCAGGTCTGCCACCAGCATGGGAGAAACACCTATCTTGATAAAATGCCGCAGGTATTTCTGGGCTACGGAAGGCCGGGCTCTGGGCCTGCGTCGCTTGGTGGGGAAATATTCTTCAGCGATTTTGGTTTTCGCCTCATTGATCAGTTTATCCTCCTGTGGATTGAAAACAAAATCATAGTAGACCTTGACCTCTTTAAACTCTTTATAGAGATGAAGGATCTGTTCCCTGAGTTGTTGCTCATCCAGTTCCTCCAGGTATTTCTTCAGTGCTTTCTTAGACATGCAATTTATTCTTTCCCTTTGGTTTCGGGTCGTTTCCAGCGAATGGGTGCATCGGGCTCCGGCCTCGGTTCGAATTCGTTTCCTTCCAGTAATCTCAAGGCTTCCTCAACCGCCCTTTCGAGCTGTGGGTCTCTGCCTTTCAATACTTCAGCAGGAGTTTGTATCACTTCGATATCAGGAGCTACTCCTTCTCCTTCAACGGCCCATTCTCCACCGATATCATAGAAACCACCCCTGGGTGCGACCATCCGGCCACCGTCGATGAACCTCGGGGTATCCCAGGTTCCCACGAGACCTCCCCAGGTACGGGTACCTACAAGGGGTCCGAGTTCAGCAGCCCTGAACATATAGGGTAACAAATCTCCACCCGATCCGGCTCTTTCATTTATGATCATCACCTTAGGCCCCCAGATACCTGCCATAGGTGTGGTCCAGGGCCTGTGATCATTGGTCTTGCTGTTAAAATAACCGAACAGTTGTCTTGACATAATGTCGATCATATAATCTGCTGCAGATCCGCCTCCATTATTCCTCTCGTCTATGATCACACCTTTTTTATCCTGTTGCGAAAAGTAATATCTGTTAAAAGAAGTAAATCCGCTTCCCGACGTATTCGGAACGTATACATACGCCAGCTTCCCTCCTGAAAGTTCGTCTACCTTCTTCCGGTTCGACTCGATCCAGTCGATTGTACGCAAACTCCTTTCACTTGAAACAGGCTTGATCATGAGTTTTCTTCGGTCCTTTCCTTCAGGAGAAGACGATACTTCTATCTGAATGGTACGCCCCGCTGTCTGCTCCAGCAAACGATACGGATTATCTGCAGCTTCCAGTTCCCTGCCATTGATCGAAAGCAGGTAATCACCCGGATTAACATTCAGTCCGGGCAGGGCCAGGGGTGCGTCTGCACCGGGATTCCAAAGACCACCATCGTAAATTTTATCGATCCGGTACCGCCCCCTGTCTGTAACCAGGTCGCATCCCAGCAAGCCAACCGGAACCCTGTCTATGTCTGGCATATCACCTCCCGAAACATACGAATGCCCCACTGAAACCTCTCCACTCATAATATCGACCACATAGTTCAGGTCTGTACGGTGTTTTACATGATCGATCCATGGCGAATACCATTCGTAAATGGTATCCCATGGCGCACCGTGAACATTATCGACATACAGGAAATCCCGCATGAAGCGCCATCCTTCCCTGAAAATCTGGTGATACTCTGCCCGGGGGTCTACCTTGAGACGAACATCAATACTGAGTTTTCCTTCGGTGCTTCCCTTCACAGAACCTTTGGTCTTATAGATTCCCCAGCTCTCACCCTGTCGCAAAAGGATATGCTTACGGTCAGAAGACACTACGCTTTCATTCACATTGGCTGCAAACTCTTCGGCTTCCTGCTTTTTCACGTCATAGAGGTGCATAATCGCTCCACCGGGATTCTCTTCAGATACCTGTGAAATGAATACCTGTCCTTCCTCAGCAGGAAAGAGGGCAGTATACGAAGCCGCCTGCAGCTGCAGCGGAATAATCCTGTTCCAGAGACCGTTTTCATCGATCTTCACAGTCACCGCCTGCGTTTCTTCTGCTCCCTTCTTTTTATCCTTACCGTTTTCTTTTTTGTCTTCTTCTTTTTCTGCAGTCTCTTCATCGCTCTCGGGAAGAATCGGCGCCTTATCTGAAGCAGAAAGCACCAGGCAATAAAGGTTACGACTCACATCGGGATCGTAGGAACTCATATCAAGCCAGCCCGAATTGAGACCGTAATCGGTACTGCCCAGAAAATAAAGGTATTTCCCGCCGGCGTCCCATACCGGGGTGATGCAATCGGCGATCCCTTCTGTCAATTGCAACGTTTTTCCTGTTTCAATATTATGTGCAAAAACAGCTTTAAAATGACTTTCCAGCTGTCTGGAATAGGCGATCCATTTACTGTCTGGCGACCAAACGGGATTCATCGCCCTGTTCGGATGCGCGTAGCGATCGGTGGCAATGATCTGTTGCTTTCCCGTGGCGACCTCAACGGTAATAATGTTGTAATCGGTATCGGTAAATGCCAGGTATGTACCATCGGGTGACCAGGCCGGTTCGAAATAAAAGGTGGCATTATCGAGGGTGATAAGCTTCTCCCGATTCCCGAACTGATCTGCTATCTGAAGTTTATACTCTCCATCTGCATCGGTAAACCAGGCTACCTTATCTCCTTTGGGAGACCATACCGGGCTTCGATCGGCGATCCCGGGGGTATTGGTAAGGTTACGCCAGGAGCCTTTCTCGCGGGGAACAGAGATGATCTCCCCCCGGTATTCGAATATGGCACGCTGACCCGTAGGTGAAATATTCGCGTTCGACAAGTCTGCAGGCTTCACCTCTTCCCAGCGCGGACGAGAAAAATTCATATCTCCTCTCACCGTGATGCTCAGCTTTTCAGTACGCTCACCATCCGGATCAAGGAAATGCAGGTAACCTCCCTGTTCGTAAACGATCCCGTTATTCCCTGCATCCAGGCTCTTGACATCGAATTGAGTATGAAAAGTATGTTGTTTCTCTTCTGCTGTTTTGGGGTCATACGACCAGATATTGGCAGCATAGTCCCTTTCAGAGATATAAAACACCTTTCCCTTGTACCAGACAGGGTCCAGGTGCCTCTCTCCCGTAGGTTGTGGGGTACGCTGTAATTCTTTGGTTTCCATATCCACGATCCAGATCGGCATGGCTTGTCCGCCCCTGTAATTACGCCATTCGGGATCCCAGAAAGTAATGGGTACATAGGCGATCATCGATCCATCTTCCGAAAGTTCTCCGTAAGCTGCTCGTGGGATAGCAACTTCTTCCGGGAAATTTCCTTCGGTATCAACGGTATAAAATTTGTTCAACCGGGTAGGATGTGCTTTACGGTTGGAACGAAAGAGAATTTTTCCGTCAGGACTCCACCCCTGCACATAATCTGCAGCAGGGTGCCAGGTCAGACGCCTGGGGCTTCCCCCTTCCGAAGGCAGGAGATACACATCAGTATTGCCCTCATATTCGGCGGTAAAAGCGATCTGTTTTCCGTCAGGAGAAAAATGTGGCAGGCTTTCGTGACCTTCATTACTGGTGAGTCGCACGGCTTCTCCCCCGGAACGAGATACCCGCCAGAGATCATTGGCATGTACAAATACGATGTGCGTGTCACTCAGAGTGGGTTCCCGCAACAACCGGGTATCCTGAGCGTTGAGAAAATTAAGCAAAAGAAGAGCTGAAAAGGTTGGCAGCAATTTCATGAATAGTACAGGTAAAGGTTAATGGAGATGGAAAGTACTAAAAAATGCTTCAGCTACCAAAGCTGCAAAACGAACGAAGTAAGGGAAAAATCAGAAACCTCAGTGACAACCGCAGTCGTCGGAGCCGCAGGCTTTCTTTTTACCGTTCAGGGGAGAACGAAAAGTCTTTGGCAAAAGGAATTTCTTTACCAGATAGCCGGCAGCCGCCAGCAGGGTGGCATAGACCAGTATTTGTTGTATGATCTCATTGGTTATCATACTGCAAAAATAAGCATTCACACCGTCACAGCCTGAGATTTAAGACAATTTAAGACTTTACCTCTGCCTTCTTAACCAAGGTTTTATTGGTCACAAGCGGTTTTGCGGTCAGGGCGATGTACACTATATAGATCAAAGGAAGAAAAAGAAAGTGCAGGGCAGGTTTGAGTCCGAAAATTTCTCCAAGGAAGCCAACGATAAATGGAAGAACGGCCCCGCCTGCAATACCGGTACACAAGATACCGGAAAAGCTTCCGTGATGATATTTCACCGAGTTCAACGCAAGGGAAAAGATAATCGACCACATGACCGAAATAAAGAATCCGACGGCGGGGAAGGCCCATAACGCCACCTCAGCTGAACCGTATAGTGCAATTACCAGTGAGACCACCGCCAGGGAGGTAAAACCGGTCAATACCCGTCGGCTGTCGAAAAGACGCACCAGAACCAGTCCCAGCAAACAACCCAGGGTCAGCATTCCCCAGAAATAGGAAACAGTGGCAGCCCCTCCGGTCTGAGGGTCGACCATATGATAAGTCTTTAGAAAGGGAGAGATCCAGTTTCCCACCCCCTGTTCGACTCCCACATAAGCAAAGATTCCGAAGAAATAGAACCAGGTCAGCCTGCTGCCGAACAATTTCTTAAAAGAAGTCAGTGCTCCCATCTTTTCGTCTTCTTCCAGGGTCATTTTGGGGTATCTCAAACTGCTCACTACCAGTACCAGCACCAAAGAGATCAGCACAAACAATGCATACATACCCGCCCAGGGCAGATCAGAAGGCACCCATGAAGTAAACCAACCGAGTTCCTTTTCACGAACCATACTGCTGTAGACCCACGGACTCAGGAACGAAGCCAGACCAAAGACCAGTTGGGCCACCAGCGAGTAAAAAGCAAAATGCTCCTTTCCTCCCGCTATGCGCAGCAGCGGATTGATCACCACCTGAAGTACCGCCATACAACCGCCCATTACAAACAGGGTGAACAGAAAATTCGGGTAAGCCGGGAAAAACACGAATACTGAAGCAGCCAGGGTCATGATCAAAAATGAGATAGTCAGCACACGACGGCTGCTGTATTTCTGCGCCATGAATCCGCCGGGGATCGACATGACCCCGTAAGCCAGAAAGAAGGACAAAGGCAGAAAACCGGTAGCTGTAAGAGAGAGATTATAGCTGTCTTTGACGGCGGTAATGATCGAGTTAAGAATATTGGTCATGAAGGAGATGACAAAGAAAATGAGCATCACCAGTAAGATCATCCCGTAGTATGGAGGTCGCTTTGCATTCAGGGCCATAGGGCAGTATTTGTTACTAAGATACTAAAAAGCCCTAAGCGGAAAGAAGGAACTATTTCAGCAACTGATACGCAATCAGTGCCACCACATAGGCAAAACCACTCATGGCCAGCAATTGCATCACGGGCCATTTCCAGCTGTTGGTCTCGCGTTTCACGATCGCAAGTGTACTCATGCATTGCATGGCAAAGGCGTAAAACAGCAGCAGGGAAGCACCTGAAGCCAGGTTGAAAAGCGGCTCTCCGGTCTCTTCATTCACTTCTGAACGCATGCGGTTCTTAATGGTTTCTTCTTCGTCGCTACCTACACTATAAATAGTAGCCAGGGTTCCGACAAAAACCTCCCGGGCAGCGAAAGAGCTGATCACCGCTATCCCGATCTTCCAGTCATAACCCAGGGGGGCTATGGCAGGCTCTATGGCCTTTCCGGCGATCCCTATCCAGGAGTTCTGAAGTTTATACGATGCTATCTTGGTGGTCAGTTCGTCTTCAGAAAGGTTCTGACCCGCCGTTTTTTCGGTCACGATTCTTCCGGCCTCTTCGAAATCTTTACCCGGACCGTTCGACGCCAGGAACCACAATATGATCGAAATGGCCAAAATGATCTTTCCTGCTCCGAAAACGAATGACTTGGTCTTTTCGACCACCGTGATAAAAACGTTCTTGAAGAGGGGGAGTTTATAGCTGGGCATCTCAACCACGAAAAAAGAGCGACTCTTTATATCGAGCACCCGGTTCAGGATCCAGGCAGAGAATACCGCCATCCCGAATCCCAGCAGGTAAAGTGCCATCAGGGTGAGCCCCTGTACATTCATTCCCAAAAACCGCTGATTTGGTATGACCAGGGCAATAATGATCAGGTAGACCGGCAATCGTGCTGAACAGGTGGTAAAAGGCGTAACCAGGATTGTGATCAGTCTCTCCTTCCAGTTCTCGATATTACGTGTCGCCATGACGGCAGGAATGGCACAAGCCGTTCCTGAGATCAGGGGCACCACGCTTTTTCCGCTTAGTCCGAAACGGCGCATCACCCGGTCCATTAGAAATACCACGCGACTCATATACCCGGTCTCTTCAAGGATGGCGATAAAGAGGAAGAGAAAAGCGATCTGCGGTATGAAGATCACGATACCTCCCAGCCCGGGGATCACTCCTTCGGCTATCAGGTCGGTAAAGGCTCCATGCGGAAGATTATCGCCCACCCATTCGCTCATGGAAGCGAAAAGGGAATCGATAAAATCCATCGGATAGCTGCTCCAGTCATAGATAGCCTGAAAAATGGTCATCAGGATCAGGAAGAAGATGACATAGCCCCACACCTTATGAGTGAGTATACGGTCAAGAGTAGCTCTGAACCCTTTGGCTGCAAAGCGGTCGACCTTATATCCTTCTTTTAAGACCCCGTTGATAAACTGGTACCGGAGGATGGTCTCCTTTTGCTGCAGACGGCGTAATTCAGAATCAGATTTGGTAGAGAACCCGGAGCGGTCTTTGATCAGGTTCCTGTCTACATTGGCGAAGTTCACATCCTGGGTGATAACCAGCCAGAGTTTATAGATATTATGTTGCGGATACGCTTTGCGCAAACCGTTAAAGTACTCGGGATCGATCAGCGATGCATTCACACATGGCTCAGTCGAAAGATGCTTGTAATCGGCAATAAGTTCCTTGACACGGTCGATACCTGTACCTTTTCGGGTGCTCACCACGGCAATTTTGGTGTTGAGGCGTTCCTCCAGTATCTCCTGATCGATGGTAATACCTTTTCGCGACATGCGATCGGCCATATTGATTACCAGTATAGTGGGGATCTCCAGATCTTTGATCTGGGTGAACAGCAAGAGGTTACGCTTCAGGTTTTCGACGTCGGTAACCACGATGGCCACGTCAGGAAAATCTTTATCATTCTTATTAAGGAGAAGTTCGATCACCACGTTCTCATCGAGAGAAGTGGCATTCAGGCTATAGGTTCCGGGCAGATCGAGTATATGCGCTTTTACTCCGCGCGGTAACTTACAGATGCCTTCTTTCTTTTCTACCGTAATGCCGGGATAGTTCCCTACTTTCTGGTTGAGACCGGTAAGCTGATTGAAGACAGAGGTTTTTCCGGTGTTCGGGTTTCCGATAAGGGCAACATTGATCTGTTTACTCATTACAAGCTGGATTCATTTAGCCGGTCGATCTCGATGTGAAGGGCGGTTTCTTTCCTGATCGCCAGAAACGATCCGTTTATATTGAGATATAAGGGATCCTGAAAAGGGGCGAATTGAATAAGCTCTACCTCATTGCCGGGCAGACAGCCCATTTCCAAAAGCTTGATAGGCACCTTGTCGGTCACTACTTGCCTGATAATTCCCTTTTCTCCCCGCTTCAGATGTGCTACCGTCAACTTCAACGCTTATTTAGATTGATTTTAAGTAAGCAAAAGTAACACAAAAAATAGGTTTGGGAAAATAAATGAGAGTTTAAGATACGGGAGGCCGACAGACTTACTTACTGAAAACTGTTATCAGAAAAGCGGTGATAACGTGATTTCTTTGCAGTATTACCGCATACCGAAGGTTATCGTAGTCCAGTTCGACACATAGTCGAGTTCTGTCTCTTCAGATTCCTCCATATGAATAGTAGCCAGATACCAATCTCCGGAGGAATCGGCCTTTATGCTCACCATGCCATTCTCATCGGTCACAGCGGTTCGTTCTTCAGCCATATTGCCGTACTTCATATAACCATATTGAACAATTTGTTCTCCCAGAGGCTTTCCGTAGCTGAGCAATTGAAACCGTATTTGGTCTCCCACAGCAGTGTTATAAGGGTTATCCTTGGGCACGAATTCAATGGGGTATCCCATAATAGCTGTAAAGTTTTCTGTCTTGCTGTTTCCCACTTGCAAAAGGGTCTTTACATGTTTTGAGTAACGCTCCCTTACAGGATTTTTATTGGCTCCATTCATCATTCGACTTTGCCGCGTGGTCAGCAATCCCTCATGTACGAGGTAATCATCAAAGTCTTCTGCAGACAGTTCGATCTCCCTGGGAAGTGTGGAAACCCCTACCACATAGGTTCCTTCAGAGGAAGCGGTAAAGGGAAAATAGGTTTTAGTTTCATCCTGACTGAAGATTTCAGAAGAAATCGCTTTTGAATAATCAGGACCTGTGATCTTTGCATTGGTAATGCGATCTGAAGTAATACTATTCTCGCTGACTGCAAAAGTTCCGTTGAAGAGCTGAAGCTCATAAGTGTCTCCCGGGTCCAGGAAGTAACTCTTTGATTTTATAAAAAGTTCATGAGATGAAAATAGCATGCCCAACAGGACGAAAACAAATACCTTTTTCATTGCGCGATGTTTATTCTAAAATAGTAGTTATAAACATCAGGAATTTCTGAAAATCGACTGAAGATCAGTTATTTTCGATATTCCCGCTTCAGGATCTTCAGATCTTCCAGTAACTTTTCGATTTCCTCTTCTTTGGTACCGTCATAGAAGCCGCGTATACGATTCTCTTTATCGACAAGAATAAAATTCTCGGTGTGAATCATATCGAAGGGTCCGCCATCGCCGGTGGTCTTCACCGCCAGGTAACTCTTTCGCGCCAGTTCATAGATCTGTTTCTTGTCACCTGTTACCAGGTTCCATTTACGATCGTCCACTCCCTTTTCGATCGCATATTTCTTGAGCTGAGCGACCGAATCGATATCAGGGGTCACCGAATGCGATAGCAGTTTCACCTCAGGATCGTCTGCCACAGCCTTTTGAATATCGACCATATTATCGGTCATAATGGGGCAGATGGTCGGGCAGGTGGTAAAAAAGAAATCGGCCACATAAATCTTATCCTGATAGTCGTTTTCTGTGATGGTATCGCCATTCTGGTTCACCAGGCGGAAGGGAGCGATGGTGTGGTATTTTCTTTTGAATTGTATGGTGGTATCGACCAGTTCCGGATTCACCATGGAGGGCTGGTATACCGGAAGTTTCTGTTCAGGCTTCAGAGCCTTGTAAAACAGGTAAATAATAAGCCCTGACAGCAGGGCCAGGAACACAAAAAAGAATTTATAACGGGCAAAAAATTGTCTCATCACATATCGGGAATCATCATGCGGTTGCAAAATTACAACATACATAGATTTGATTGCTAATTCTTTATTAAATGAATCATAAAATACCGGAGAGGCAGGGTTTTAGTTATGGTAATCTGGCATAAAACCTTACTTTTGTGCGTTTTCAGAATTTAACAATATACTATGGGCCCTATTGCCGTAAAAACGATACAACTTTTCTTAAGCCTTTCTATACTGATCGTCCTGCATGAAATGGGACACTTCATTCCTGCCAAGCTTTTTAAAACACGGGTGGAAAAATTCTTTTTGTTCTTCGATGTAAAATACGCCCTTTTCAAGAAGAAGATCGGCGAGACCGTATATGGGATCGGGTGGCTTCCGCTGGGAGGTTATGTGAAGATCTCGGGAATGATCGACGAGAGCATGGATAAGGAACAAATGGCTCAGGAACCCAAACCGTGGGAATTCCGTTCGAAGCCGGCCTGGCAGCGACTCATAATCATGTTAGGCGGGGTAACCGTAAACCTGTTGCTCGGATTCCTTATATATATAATGGTCTTGTTCGTTTGGGGAAGCAACGAATTGAAATCAGAGGATCTGCCTTACGGACTGGCAGCTGCAGAACAAATAGAACCATACGGTTTCCGGGATGGTGATAACATCATAAGTGTTGACGGAAAGCCATTGGATTTTGTACTGGACATCAACCGGATACTACTGGTTCGCGGAGCTGACGAAGTAGAAGTGCGTCATCTTGACGGCAAGACAGAGGTATTACAGCTGCCTGACACTTTAGGTACTTATTTATTTAAATCAGGAGCGCAGTTTCCACTCACTCCGAGGTTTGCCTCGGTCATAGACAGTCTGGAACCCGGTTCTGCGGCCGAGGCTGCCGGAATTCTTCCCGGTGACAAGATCGTTAGTATTGATGGGCAGAGTGCAGGTTACTGGGATGAATTTACCGATGCGGTACGCAGCAATGAAGGAGACCCCATGCAGGTGGTGATCGACCGTGATGAAACAGGGCTCGACACCCTGATGATAACCCCAAATGAAAGTAAGGTGATCGGGGTATACAACAGTCCGGAGCTTGGGGTTGACTACACCAAGCGGGAATACAGCCTGGCGGAAGCCATCCCGGCGGGAATCACTTTCGGGTATCACACCCTGACCGATTATGTGCGGTCTATGAAATTCATCTTTACCAAAAAAGGCGCCACAGAAGTGGGCGGTTTTGGAACCATTGCCAAACTTTTCCCTGATACCTGGAACTGGCAGGGCTTCTGGTTATCGACGGCTCTGATCTCGATCATCCTGGCCTTTATGAACATACTGCCGATCCCGGCCCTGGATGGCGGGCATGTGATGTTCTTGTTATACGAGATGATCAGCGGAAGAAAACCCAGTGAGAAATTCCTTGAATATGCACAGATGGTAGGCTTCTTCCTGTTAATAGCCCTGTTGTTATACGCCAACGGAAATGACATCTACCGGGCAATTTTTGAATAGGCGAAAAATTCAATATTTTTTGTTTGGTGAAAATAAAAAAAGGGATATATTTGCATCCGCAAAAAGGGGTTAATACCCCGCTGCAGCGCCCCTGAAAAGGGAAAAAGAGCAGCAAAAGTTATTGACATAACACTCCTCCTTAGCTCAGTTGGTTAGAGCATCTGACTGTTAATCAGAGGGTCCTTGGTTCGAGCCCAAGAGGGGGAGCTTAAAAGCAGAAAGCCAGCCGTAAGGTTGGCTTTCTGCTTTTATACCCTTTTGGGTGAGCAGAGGCCAAGAGGGACGACCAAGCGCAAAGAAAAGGTCCGGTGGACCTTTTTAGCGCAGGGGCGAGCTGGCGCGTTGGCATTTCTCCCGATTATTTACCCGTATTTATATAACCTTTGTGTGGCTTTTTTTATTTGGCGACCCCTCGAAGGGCGAGAAGAGCCTGCCTACCGGCAGGTAAACCCCAGAGACGACTGAGCGTTAAAAAAATATCCTGTGGATGTTTTTACTGAAGGGGGCAAGCAGGCTCGTCGGCATGATAGCTTGACGCTACAGAAAAGAATCAACAGAAAGTCCAACCTGAAAAAGTTGGACTTTTTTTGCTTTCAGACCCTATGGTTACCACAATTCAAAAGGTTTTAGGTCTATTTCAAGGAAATCACCTGTAACGCCGTGTTACGAATTTTCAAAGGATCCGAATCTGCTATTATACCGTTGCTTAAAATCAGATCGAAAGCTTTTCATTTGGTTTGCAGTCTGACAACAATAAGAGTTCAGTCAAAAAATAATGTCTGATAACTAGTTAATATAAACCGTTTTCCTGTTTACAAATTCCATGATCCCATCCTTGGCCAGTTCCCGACCGTATCCTGAATTTTTTGTTCCGCCGAAGGGTAATCTGGGATCGGATTTCACCAATTCATTAACGAAATAGGCGCCATCACCAACACGGGCCGCCATTTTTATCGCTTTCTCAACATTTGAGGTACATACGGTAACCCCGAGTCCGTATTTTGATCGTTCTGCCAGCGCGAAAGCGTGGTCAATGTCTTTAGCCTTAATCATCGCAGCCAGGGGTCCAAAAGTTTCTTCATCAAATGCGGGCATTCCCGGGGTAACATTTCCAAGAACGGTGGGTTCGTGATAGCATTGCTGTTGCTTACCTCCGAGTACTAATTCGGCACCCTGATCTATAGATTCTCTGACTTGTCTGTTTAGCTGATCCGCCAGATCCAATCGCGCAAGAGTACCAATACCGGTAGCCTCATCCATAGGATCACCCGATTTCAGATTCTTTACAGCACTCGTGAATTTTGTAACAAATTCCTCATAAATATCCTCCAGCAAAATAAAACGTTTGGCTGCGATACAACTTTGTCCACAGTTTAACATCCTCGCCGTAACGGCTGTTTTCACAGCCTTGTCGATATCGGCGTCATTCCAACAGATAAAGGCATTATTTCCACCAAGCTCTAGAACGGTTTTCTTAAGGTATTTCCCTGCAATTTCGGCCACGGCAGATCCAGCTCCTTCACTCCCGGTAAGGGTGACAGCTCTTACGGCATGATTGGCGATGATTTTTTCCGTATGCTCATGCGGTATCAAAAGGTTTTGAAAAACACCCTTGGGGTACCCGGCTTTTGTAAAGACCGATTCTATTTGCCGGGCACAGCCAAAGACATTCGGAGCGTGCTTTAATAGTCCGGTATTACCGGCCGTCAATGTGGGTGCTGCAAATCTGAAAACCTGCCAAAAAGGGAAATTCCATGGCATTATGGCCAGAACACCCCCCAATGGGTCATGCCTGACAAAGCTTTGGGATGCATCGGTAGCAATAACCTCATTGGCCAGAAAGTCTTCGGAATTCTCGGCGTAATAATCGCATACCCAGGCACACTTATTCACCTCCGACCGGGATTCAGTTATGGGCTTGCCCATCTCTAAAGTGATCATTTTGGCATACTCCTCCACATTATCGCGAAGAACCTGCCCCGCTTTTTTAATAAGTGCACAACGTTCCGTCAAGGGCACTTTCTTCCAGGATTGAAATGCCTCCAGACTCAGGTTGAGCTTGTCATTTAATTCTTCTTCTGTCAGTGATTTATAGTGAGCGATCTCTTGACCATTGTAGGGATTAATACTCTTAAATTCCATATTATTCAAATTAGTGTGTTGCGTAGTTTTTTTTTTGGCTAGCACTTTTTATTCCGGACCAAAACTCAAAATAAAAAAGCAGTACCCGATCTTACCAAATTTGTCGTTATGAAACAATAAGCGGATTTCATGACCCTCAATTTTTATAGTAACTCCTTGAGTTAAAAGGGCCCGGAAACCACATGTGGCCTGTACTTCCCACCGATATCTTGCTGATGTATTATCCGGCGGGTAATTCCCCAGTAATTATAGGTCTATTCTCAACAATGTCAGGACCGGTAATGTCATTAACCTGATCTTTCGGTTGCACAATCCTCGCATTTGATTGTATTGCCGCTTCCGCCACCGCCTCAGGCATCTTTACCGGGGAAGTACCCTGCAGAACGGCCTTTTTCGGAAAAGTGCCTGCCAACTCCCCTCTTATCAGGTCGTGGTTGTCAGTAATCGCAGGTTCAGTTGGAATCGAATCGAACCGGATGTATTTATGGCCTTCCGTAAAACTTTTGAAAGATTGATGCATTTCTTCTTTTGCCCATCGCATTTGCACGACACCCTCTGCAGGGCGATAAACAGCCGTATAAAGGGTACCGAAGCCCTCATTAAAGCGGGAGCTGTAAAGCGGAGGCTTTTGAAAGGCTTTTGCAAGGGTTTTACCATTTATGCTTTTTTTTGAAAGTAGCCTTTCCAGATATGCAGACCGCTCTATTGTCTTATTAAACACAGCATTTTCAGGCCAGTCCACCTTTAGCTGATGATTGGTGGTAAAAGCGGCATCTGTAACCACCGGAGTACGATCCGGTCCTAAAAGAACAGTTTTAAAGACCCCGCTACGGTCGATCAATGTTACGTTGTATGACATGTGAGAAGGGATTCGCAATAACGCTGCCACGCCTTCCTCTACATTACTGCAAAACTCAAGTACATACCTTAAAATTAACGGGATACCAAAACCTTCACCTACAATCTTACGCCCCCCGAAAGTGAGCGAAACTGCCAGGCCGTCTTCATTCATCCCATCTACCGCCCCAATAAGGGATTCGCTGGTGGCAATTACCCTTTTTCCATGCCAGCTACTCATTAAAAGCGTACCTTCCATAAGGTCGGGATGACAGTCATAGTTTCGCACCAATTGTATTTCATCTTCGGAGAGTACCGCCTGTGAGCATGCACTGATGTAGGCAGGTGGTTTATATCCTGAAAGAAAACGGGCTGCTACCGTGTCGGCACCGACAAGCTTGCGAAACCGGTCATATACCGGTACCATTTCGGGCATGTATTTTTCTAATGCTGCCCGGGAGGTATCCAGGTCTGCCCCATAGTCAAAACCATTAGCACTGAGCCAGGCCCTGTAGGCCGGCCAGTACACATTAAATAAGTTCTTCCATTTTCTCCCCGGCAGGCCAGTTTCGGAAACCGCATTAAACTGTAGTTGCATGTATATTTATAATCAGCGAAAATCATTTCACAAACCGTTAATTCCGGAAAATTATTCCCGCATTTCAACAAGATCGCTCTTTACAAATAAGGTCAGAGCGACTTAATTTACATTGCGGCTTGATGCATTGCTAAAATACAACAATACATTTTTAAAATTGCCCTGTTGTTTCTATGATAATTCTTTCAGCACTACTTGGTCAGACTTCCTGTAAGCTGTACTTCTTCGCGCTTGTCTTCAACCACCTTTGAGGCAAACTTACTGCGAATGGCGCTAATCCATTTTTTGGCCCTGTCATTGAGTTTGAAATCATCGGTCATCATGCGGCCTCTGGAAACCAATATACCCATGTCTGCACCTTCGTACAGATAATCACCGGACTTCGGGATCCTAAGGAAAAATGCCTCGTTCTCACTTTCAACAGCCCTACGGTGGGTATCCATACGGTCAAACTGAATATGACCGGTATCATACATCTTATAAATACCCGACCTCGGTGCTTCGGTAACATATTCGATGGTATCTTCTGTATGCTTAATGATCAATTGACTCCATCCATCAATATTCTCCTGTTTCGCCCAACGATCGTTAATGGCTTTCACACTCAGCTTATAATCCACATCCATCCACTCCAAAATATGAAATACGAACAGGGGTGCATCTGCCAGGGCGAAAACCGCATGGTTGGTAATGGAGCTGGCCCCGGTAACCCTTGGGTTCAACTCTCCCAAATAAATTTCACCGTTGTCCTGATCGATAAGAAAATCAAGTTCAAAATAGCCCTTATAGCCCTCTTCCCTTAATTGATCCCCGAACAATTGGGTATATTTCCTGGCTTTCCTCCTGATTTCCGGAGTAAACGCGTCAGCATAGATCTCATTTCCGCACCATCCCCCTTTATAGGGTGTAAGTTCTTTAAACCCGACCAACTCTGTCATCAATGGTGCCACAATGGTACCGTGTCTTGTAACACAAGCCTCAATAGCGGAGCCCCTGCAGTTGATACGTTTCATTATTTTGACTTCCTTCTCTTTTACGATCTCTTCCTCGTGTTTCTTAAATTCGTCTTCATTGGAAATAAAAAAAGTGGTGTGTCCTGAATCACCAAATGGGGTTTGTATAACCAGGTCATCTCCTAAAGATTCAGAAACTTCTCTTAGGTGTTGATAATCTTTGACCGGAGAAAGCACATAGGGCACGCAGGCTACTCCTGCTCTTTCAGCGATGCGGTTGGTATTTACCTTATTATCCATGAAGGTGCGCATTTTCGCACTTGGAAACATGATCTCTAATCCCAGTTTTTTGGCGAGCTTTTCCGTCTGCTCATCAAACATGAGAAACATAGCTTTGCCGGCATTTTTACCTTTCTTTCTCGTTTTTAAATAATCCTGAACTTCAGGATGTTGCAAAAGATAATTATTGATATCCTCAATGCTCGTAAATTCATCGTGTGGAATTTCCTCCGTAGGTGAAAAAACATTGGGATGCTGCCCATCAAAGCACTCAATATGACAAATAAACTTAAATCCTTTGATCCATTCATCTGCACCCAACATGTTAAAGTTGGTAGCACTGATAAAATAGAGAGGCACTTCGTTCTTGTAAAAGAAGCGTCTGATATCCGGCACCCCATTCAGCATGATTGCGGATTTATCTTTTTTGACCGGGGTCGTTTTTTTTGCACTCATATTTTAATTTTTTGATATTGATTATTGATTATTGATTCACTTTTTTTCCTTTACCTGTACCCATGGCTCCAATTGCCGTTGTGGTCTTATGGCGGTTTAAGACGCTCTCCCGGAACACTCGGAGACCCAGGTCAGCGCGATAGCCGTGAATTTCACTAACGTCAAGTACGGTGAGGAAATTGATGATCTCTTCGCTGACCACCTGACCGGGAACCAATACGGGGAAGCCCGGAGGATAAGGGATCACAAAGGTCGAGGCTACCAATGTCTTGCCATTCTTCATGGCAGGAAGGCACTCATCTAAAGGCACATATTCATAATTCTCCTCATCGTAGGCCAAAAAGTAGGCTGCCCGCAGGTTACCTCCGGGTATACCCGGAACGGCCTGAAAAGAATGATGGAAATAACTGAAATCGGGTAAGGGTGGTACTTCCTTGGTTAGGGAGTGGATCTTGCGTTTGCGGATTTCATTTTCTTTTTCGTTAAAGGCTTTGAATTCTTCATCCAACGCATCGGCAATTTTTAACAAGGCATTGGTTAAATACGTTACACTCCCACGGGTAGTTCCAATATTGGTCATAAATAACACCGTATTTCTGGAGGTCTTGTTTATCTGGATATTGAACTTGTCCATCAGATATTTATTCTTGAACGTATCACCATCAACCCCTGTTTTACCAATATGTAAGGTTATTTTAGTGGGATCCAACACGAATTCGTCCTTTTCCCAGGCCTCGTCCATCCGGTTCCAGCCTTCGTTCTTGGTATAGTACTCTTTAAGTCCTGTCTCACGATAGGTGTCCGGAATGAAATCATGTACCGTCAAAATATCAAAATACTTACTCAATTGTGGATTCCCGTTTACTTTGGCGCGAAGCACCATAGACATCTCGATAGCTTTTTCGACCAGTTCAAATCCTTCAAGCTGTACCTGGCGGCGACCTACATCCAGGGAAGCCAGCATCTGGTAATTAGGTGATGTAGAGGTGTGGGTCATATACGCCTCTAAAAAAGTACTCTCACTTTTTCTTCGGAAATCCTGGTCCCAGATATGGATCATGGATCCCTGCCTGAAGCTGCTCAATGTTTTATGGGTACTCTGTGTAGAATACACCCGAATGCGCACCTTATCGGGATCAGGCAATTTCGAAACATCTCCATTATTTAATCCTTTAACGTGTGCATCGTATTTTTTCCGGTATGAATTACTCTTATATTTTGCATAGAGCTTTTTGGCCACGTACATACCTGTTCTTTGCCTGTAGCTATAGGCAAATCTGGCAAAGCCGAACCAGGCTTCATCCCACAAAAATATCATGTCAGGTTTTATGGCCAGAACTTCTTCCATGACCCTTTCCACATTATAAACCAGACCGTCAAAAGTACAATTGGTTAAAAGCAACATTTTTACCTTATCCAACCTTCCCGACTCCTTTAATTGCAGAAGTTTGCTTTTGATCTGCTCCAGGGGCACCGCACCGTACATGGAATATTCTTCTATAGGGTAAGAATCCAGATAAACAGGATAAGCCCCTGCAAGCACTAACCCGTAATGGTGTGACTTATGACAGTCTCGGTCTATAAGCACCACGTCACCGGGCTTAACAATAGCCTGCATGACAATCTTATTGGCCGTTGAAGTACCGTTAGTCACAAAATACGTTTGTCGCGAGCCGTAGGCATCACTTGCCATTTCCTGCGCCTTTTTTATAGGCCCGGTTGGCTGAAGCAGGGAATCAAGTCCACCTGTTGTTGCAGACGTTTCGGCCAGGAACATATTACGACCATAGAAATCGCCAAAATCATGGATCCACCTTGATTTGAACACCGAATTTCCACGGGAAATCGGCATGGCATGAAATATCCCTGTGGGTTTTTGGCTATACTCTACAAGGGCAGAAAAGAACGGTGTTTCAAAGCGATCTGCTATACCCCGCAAAATGGTAAGGTGTAATTCCTGCAGGTCCTCTGTTTGATAGAAAATTCGTCCAAATTGTTTAATAGTACTGTCTTTCAGGTGACCTAATGCCGTATCGGTAATATAATAGGCATCCAGTTCCGGTCTGAATCTAGCGATCAACTCTCCTATTATCGGACCGAGATCGGTTTCTGCCCGCGATGAAAAATCCATCTTTTTTACCAGTTCGATATAAGGTTTTATAAGAGGTGTAATGCTTTTTGAATGATAGGGCGGGGCATATCGCACTACTACCGCCTGAATGTTATGATTAAAAAGCAAGGTGATCATGGCATCCTGGAAAGACCGCTGTACTACCACACCATAGGTAAACTTATCACTTGAAGAGCGCAATGACCTGAATCTGTGCTTTAGGCTGGCTTCTTCCTGTTCAGAAATGTTATCGATGAACAAGACCTCAAAATGATTTTTACGAACATTGTTATAATGTTCATGTTCTTCAACCGACTCTATGGAAATCTCATCGTAATCTACATAATCGGGATTACTCCTGTAACTGTCACCTACCAATTGCTTTGTGGTATCTGCCACCGAATGTGACAAGGTAGTGTATTCATGATCAGAAAGAAGGTTCTCCAACTTTTGCAGCCGTGCTTTTCCAGGGAAGGCGAAAAAACATTCCACGCCTTTAAGATCCTTTATCAGATTGTGAGTCGCCTGTATGTGCTTCTTTTCATTAGCGGAGCCATTCTGACAATGAGCCAACTCACTGGTTTCTTTTTTCAATTTATTCCAATAGTCCACCCTGAGCTGACCAATGTTGTAATACGGTGAGCTTTTCGATTTACTTTTTGATGTTTTTTCGTTTTTAGCCATTCAATTATTTTTTGTGGTGACTCAACATTTGGATTAACCTCAGCACAGCCGGCTTTTTAAGGTCAGAGGCAAAGAATATTCACCCATGTGGGTATTTCTGAAGAGAAGAGCTTTTTGCCCTGATCTAAAATAAGGCTGCAGGCGTCATACAGACCTGACCAATTAATTCTTAGAATACAGAGCCATTTTATTCCCCTGGGAATCAATAAAAATGGCGAAGTAACCCGAGTCTTCACCGATGGCGGTTTTCTGCATAATGATACGCCCTCCAACTTCTTCAACCTTATCAAGTACCTGGCTAAGGTCATTACCCCCGTTGAGATAGATCAACGGGCCGGTATCGCTGGGCACGGAACCGGGTCCGGCAATTATGGCACCGCCAATTCCGTTGCCGGCAGGAAAAAAAGCCATGGTATTGACTTCATTATTGCTCTCCTGCATGGTAATGCCAAAAATATGCTGATAAAAATCTACCGCCTGCCGGAAGTCGATCGCCGGAATTTCGAACCAACTCACATAATCTCTTCTTTCTTCGGTTTTCTTAATTTTCTTGTTCGATCTTATTTCGCCCATTTCTTGTGATTTTTTCAGGTTATATCGTCTCCCTTATAATGTTGTGGTGTTTCAGGGTGCTCAAGTGCATTTTCTTTTATAAGCAATTCTGTTAACTTGGCCAGACGGGTTGGTTTGATAAGTGGCCCGAGGGAATCGAGGTAGGGTTTAGGCACATTAGGCTGATAAATGTTAAACTGCCCCAAATGGTCCCTGAAACTTTTTAGTGGTTGGCCCAGTCTCATTACACCTCGCTCACGACTTCTCCTTGCGCGGGCTACATTGATCTCCAACGGTATAATTTCTTCAGTGCCTTCTGACTGATGCAGGACTCTGCCATCCGGGCCACAGATGATGGAGCGACCTCCACCTCCGGTATCCAGACCATTGATATCAAAGAAATAACATTGATTAACAGAGGCCATTGCCCGTACGATCGATAATTCTATTTCACGATCAATAGTACCTGTCATGGTTGGGTGTAAAATCACCTCTGCCCCCATCACTGCCAATGTCCTGATGGTTTCAGGAAACCACATATCGTAACATATGCTTACCCCAAATCTTCCCACGTCAGGAACATCGAAAACACAGAAATCAGAACCGGGGGTAACCCCTACCTCATAAGGGTAGAAAGGAAACATTTTTCGATACCGCGTTACCACCTCTCCCTCAGGGTTAATAACGGTGGCTGTGTTGTAAATTTTACCGTGACTCTTTTCGAAGATCGATCCCGGGAGCAACCAAATACCATATTTTTTGGCCATAGCCTGCATTTCCTCTTCAAAGGAGCAGGGAATTTCCTGTGCCGTATGGGTCAAAGGACCATAGGCACAAAGTTCACTGAACATCACCATTTCGATCCATGGGTACAGGTTCATGGCAATATCGAGTTTCAACTTCATCATTTCCACATTAGGAGTTACAGCCGAAACTTTCATCTGTATTCCTGCAATTGCGAATGGTCTCATATTGTATTGTTCATATTAATTTGTGTATTCCTTACTCTCAGGGGTTTACCTGAAGGATTTTCCGTTTATTAATGCATAATCAGTGCCAGGTTATTGAGTGATCAGTCTATTTACGGCAAAATAATCGTAACACTCAACCGCACCTTCTCCCGGGAAATTCTTTAACACTACTGATGTTTCCTCAGATCACGCGCATATTCATTACCTCTCTGAGGTATTTATGGCTTTTTTAATTTCAGTTTCCAGAATTGACAATCCTTGCTCCAATTGATCTTGGGTAATAACCAATGGCGATAGAATGCGGATTATATTTTTATGCGTACCCGCACTGAGAAGTACCAAACCATTTTCTGCACAACCTTTCACAATCCGGGGACACAAAGCTGAAAACGGTTGCCTCGGGTCTCCGTTTTTAACGAATTCAATACCTATCATAGCACCTACACCACGTACGTCCCCGATCTCAGGGATTTCTTTCATTAATCCTTTTAATCGGTGCATTATGGCATTGCCGATCTCCCTGGCTCTTCCATTCAAATCGATATCCTTCATATATTGTATGGTGGCAGAAGCCGCTACACAGCATATGGGACTGCCGATATAAGTGCCTCCTATAGACCCTACAGCTGCGGCATCCATTATATCTGCCCGACCGACCACTGCGGCAATGGGCAAGCCAGACCCTAAAGATTTGGCATAGGTACTGATATCGGGTTGCACCCCGTAATGTTGCCAACTGGCCCAATGTCCTGTGCGGCAGAATCCGCTCTGCACTTCATCCATGATAAGCATAATTCCATGATCATCACAAAAGGTTCTTAACCCTTCCAAATACTTTTTAGGCACAGGGTTAAAACCTCCTTCGCCCTGTACAGGTTCCAGAATGATCGCAGCTACACTGTTCGTATCTACAAGATTAAGTGCACTTTCATGAAGTCGTTTCAATTCATCCTTTACAAAGGTGTCTTCGTCTCGCTCTCCTGCATAGCGGTAAAAATTCGGAAAGGGCAGTCTGTAAACTTCAGGGGCAAAAGGCCCGCAGTCATATTTGTAACTTACTTTGCTGGTAAGTGTCATGGCCATCATGGTACGCCCGTGATAAGCTCCTGTATAACAAATTACCGCTGGCCTTTTAGTGGCCTGCCGGGCAATTTTTATGGCATTTTCAACCGCTTCTGCACCCGTGCTCACCAACATGGCTTTTGTTTTCTCACCATGAGGAAGAATTTCAGCGAGCTCTTCGCAAAGTTGAATATAAGGTTCGTAGGTCACTACATTAAAGCTGGTATGCAAGTACTTGCCAGCCTGTTCTCTGATGGCCTCTACGACAGGTTCGGGACAATGTCCCGCATTAACCACCCCTATTCCTCCTGCAAAATCGATAAGTTCACGGCCATCGGCATCAATAATGATTGCTCCTTTCGCCTCTTTAACAGTTGCCGTGTTAAAAACACCCACACCATTTGCTACAGCGTTCTTTCTTCTCTCATGAAGTTCTTGTGACTTGGTAAAGTCCTTTAACATCTATATTATTTTGGTTCTGGTTAAACATGCTTGGTCTTGAAAAAACAGATTCACATGGAAGTTTCGATTCTCTTATTGCAAATTGGCGAAGACTGAATTTTCTTTCCGTAATTTACTATAATATAGCACATTATGAAGAAGACTCCAAAACTATCTTTAAGTAATCCGGTACCTTCTAATTTAAGGATGTTCCTGAAAGCTTCGCGCAAGCGATCTTGTTAACTTGGATCGAACTATGAATATTCCCCTTAAGAGGTGAGCCATTTCCCAGGAAAGCGAATTTGAAGACTTTAATCACACAACCCCCCTGCAGAGATTGCAAATTTTTAGGTGGACCAGAGCCGGGAAATCCACTCCGTATAATGATTCTTGCGTAACTTAATCCGCTTAAAACCAAAAATTGATATCGCCTTTAATCCGACCTAAATGACCCCTGAACATGCAGAAATCTAAAAGTCGTTGATCTACATTCAGGGATGGGGTCACGACAAAGATGCGGCCTTATCCAGGAGTTTTAATAAGCTGCACACAGCTTTTGGTGATGTTTTTAGCGAACCTGCCTGACGGCAGACAGGGGGGCAAACTGGCGGGTGGGCTTTTAGTCAATTAATCTTCCAGTGGAGCTTTGATAGTGAAGAGCGAGCAGGTGCGCGGGTAATTCATCTAATTTTTCACTTCGGTTAATACAACTCTCCTATGTTTATTTGTGGCAGCCCCTCGAAGGTCAAGAGCGGTCCACCACGGACGAGGACGTCCGCGGCAGCGTATAAAAATTGGCGAGAAGCCCGTCCCTAGGAGTTTAGCGACAAGGTAAGTCTGCCTGATCGCTGCTAATCGGGTAGGGATCGAGCCGGTGCGCTGCCGTTATATACTTCAGTTACTACAATCCTATTACTGCTTTTGGTAAAGAGAGTCCAAGAGACGCTCGAACAAACAATTAAGTTCCAAGGGATCTTTGAGGATAAATAATTGTAGGAGCAATCGTAATAATAAGGACAATCCTATACAATCATTCAATCAACGGCATAGAAAAAAAGAGAAGCTCCTGCCATGAGGATGTTTATGTTTCACCTGTACACCTTCAATTTGACGTCTGCAGTGATTTCCATATTTTTATAAAAACATGAGAACATGAAAGCAACAATTAGTACCCTGGTATTTTTCTTTCCGCTATTTCTGCTCGCCCAAGATTCTCCTTACTCCATCAGCTCCTATAAAGAAGAAGGAACCAAGGCACCTAACACTCATTATATCGGAGAGGCCTGGCTTCTGGGATTGTTGAGCGAGGACGCCGATCTCGATTATGAAATAACAAAAGCAACATTTAAAGCTAACTCAACCTTAGACTGGCATAGACATTCCTCACCCCAGGTACTGGTAGTCGTTGAAGGAGAAGGCTACTATCAGGAACGCGGCAAGACGCCGATTCGAATGAAAGAAGGAGATGTGATACAATGTCCAAAGGAAACGGAACATTGGCATACATCTTCCAAAGAAAGCGATGTTACGTACCTGGCCATCTATGGCGGCAGCCAACCGACTACCTGGACCGAGAAACTCACCCTCGAATACTACAACAGCATAGCCGGGGAGCTTAAAACCAAATGAAATTCCATACAGCACTCTGAATAAAAGTTCTCTTTTTGAGTTAACTGAGTTATGAACCACAACAAAGCCCTCACAGCAATTTTGCGGGGCATTTAATAAGACTCCAAGTAAATTGGCGGACTACTTGGTAAATATAAGAAGTTTAGCCCCCCTGAGATAGAGGCGACCTTCAATCAGATTCGTTGTTGTTCTCCTTAAAATCGTTAAGATTAAAATTTTTCAGGTGCAGGTCTCGTTGCGGAAAGGGAATACTAATCCCATTAGAAGTGAGCGTATCATAAACGGCAAACATAACTTCGCTACGAATGCGTATCCACTCATCGAAACGATCTGTCCAAAAAAGAATTCTGAAATCAAGAGAACTTTCACCCAGATTATTAAACAGCACCAGTGGAGTCGGAACCTTGATCACATCGGGATGTTTACTAACCGCCTCTAACAACAATTGCTGAACTTTGTACACATCTGAACCATAAGCCACCCCCGACAAGATCTCTATTCTTCTGGTTTTATCTGATAAGGTCCAATTCACCACCTCCTGAGAGATCAGTTGCCCGTTCGGAATAATAACTTCTGCCCCGTCGAAGGTATGTATATGGCTGGATCGGATTCCCATAGAATGTACTTTTCCAATCAGATTACCTACTTCGATGGTATCATCTATCTGCACGGGTCTTTCAAAAAGCAAAATGATTCCTGACACCAGATTATTAAAGATATTCTGAAGACCGAAACCAATACCCACACTAAAAGCACTGAAAATTATAGTAAGTTGGTCAACAGGCATACCAATAGCCCTAACTGCTAAAATTACACCAAAAGTAATCGCCATGAATTGAGCGATCGCCATGATCATTCGGGGCACTCCCTTTTCAAGAGGGAATTTGGTGAGAACATCTTCTCTGAGAACAATCTTTATCACCCTTGATATCAGCACCGACAACCAGATAATAACGATGAACATTAAAACATCTAACAGGCGTAAGGTCATAGAGCCTACACCGATCTCTCTGGTCATCACAGATTTTATCGCATTATAAACAGGGTTTCTGAGGTAGAATATTCGCAAGACTGAATCTATCCAGATAAACAGCACAAAAAAAAGGACTAATCTGGAAACCCAACTTTTGAGGAAATCATTGTATTCTTCAATTACACGAAATCGTTTCCCGTAATCACTGTCGATAAATGATTGTAAAGCACCTATTATTGTCACAAGCAGAATAAACAGTAAAAGAGCGAGCAAGGTATTGTTTAGGGGTGATTCAAGGGCTGCCTGTGAGAATTTGGTGAACCCCATCAAGGTGGCAGCTACTCCCAAAGCTACTATTACCAGATGAAAAGCTATAAAAAACTTAGCGAATCTGATAAAGAAAGGCCTTGCAAAACGCTTATAATGCTTTTGAATTTGCAACTTCACTAACAATACCAATTCAATGATTCCTAAGCTAAGCAGTATAAAAGGATACACCGATGTATTGGCCTGTAATACATGGGTTATTAAAAAAAGAATCATCAACGAGGCAAACGCATAAATAATTTTATGATTCCTGCCGGATGCGAGACGTAAGGTCAAATTCAAAATGGGAAGCAATAAAAACAAAATAGTCAGGTCAATAAGCAATGGTGGTCTTTCCGGAAAAATGACCCGTGTGAAAAACAAACTGAATACTGCTGCTGTGCTCAAGGGTCTGTCAAGAATCAGAAAGAACATACGCTGATAGTAGGTTGGGCTCTCAGATCGTATCAGATTCAGTCGATTTCTGATCCAGAGAAATAATATAAACACCCCTATCACAAAGATCAGGTATACAGAAAATCGCATTTTATTACCCTGATAATAAAACCTGACTGTATTCCATTCGAAACGTAAAGACTCCAGGGTTTGGCCTATAAAACCTTGTCCGGAATCAGTATCATCAACTACCTCATAAATGGCAGGGGCTGATCTTGAATAGATCACAGAGGTTTCCATTGACAAGGCTGTTTCAATTTGCTCCAGTAACAATTCTACTTCCGCAGAGATACTAATAAGGCGGTTTAAAGGGCTAATCAATAATTGAGTGCGCCTTTGAATGTCATTAATGACGGTTTCCTGTATGGTGGTCACTTCTTCTATGGCCTCATAAACACTCACGGTTGATGCGGGAGAATCGAGGGTTTTCTCAGTTATTCTCCATATTTTTAACTCCCTTTCTAATTTCTGTTTGTGACTCTGAAGCTGTCTGACCTGGTTTGAAAAAATCAACTTCTGTTCTTTCAGATAGTCGTCTGCCCGTTGCCAGTATACCCTTTGGTTGGTTAGAAAACGCTGGTTCTTTTCGGGGAAATAATTTTGTTCAAATTCTCTCAAAGATTTGTCTATGAGAATCAGACTTGAGTCAACGGCATCGATCCTTTCTATAATCTCTTTTTCACTCAGCAAATTACTGGTAATGCGCATAGCCTCTACCCTTGATTCACCGGCAGCTATGAATATTTCGCTAAAGGAAATACTCTTTAAAGTACTGTCTGTCTGAATCCTTTGTGCAGCTTCTACAGTTTGAACCTGACTTGCGACCTCATGGAAATTGGTCGTTACTAAAATTAAAGCCAGAAAGGTTCTGATGATCCACTGTTTGGGCTTATTCCTCATAGGTAATCGCGCGTTGCAAATGAAATGGATAAGATCTGATTAACTTTGAAATTTTGACCTGTATCAAATCCTGTAATATTCGTCTTATTAATCTGTCCGGGAATTCAACTTTAAAACAATATACAAACCCATTATCAGAATAAATGTACTGGTTCACGTGTATATCAATTGCCTTTTTACCATTCTCAATAAATACAACTGTTTACACGACCTCGATCTGCTTCGATTTCATCCTTTCAAAATTCGAATGTTGTAAAGGTCAATGCTGACAGAACAGAATAAAAACCCTGACAATTAATCAAGCTAAAAAAATTATTCTCCAGCTACTTAAAGTTCCGATATTCTGAGGCCTTTATCAGATAAAAGTTATACAAAATGTCAATTTTTACTCACTAAATATCAACCAGTCAATCTATTAACTCATTAATAAATCACTAATCCACTAGGAGTCATAATAAGGAAGTATTTGAAATAATGACTTGGTTCAAAATGATCTTCGAAACAACGAACGCTTCCATAAAGACGATAACAGGAGGTCACTGTAGATCGCTTTTTTTCATTTATGATTGGATTTTCTATTATCATATAGCAACCATACTACCGGGATCAGAAAAAAACTGCTGAAAACCCATAATATCAGGTCCTGGTCAAAAGGAGAACTGAGCTTTTGCCACATCAGCACTCCTTTGTAGAATATCAGCGCTTCGGTAACCAGAAAACAAATCACATACAGCGTCAGGAAAAAACGAGGAAACCTCATTAACCGGAAGTATTTCAGAAAAAGAAACAAGCCTGAAGACACCACGCCCAAAAAGGTCCAGTGGAGGTAACCGATCACCAACGGCAGGGTGTTGCTTGCCAGTTCTGCGAAATAGGGAAACGCAGTTAACGCCTGCAGCATGAATTTTACACCCAAAAGCAGCAGAAAGCCCATTAGCAAATGATTGCTGAGGCTTTTGATATTCTTTAACCGATCCCGTCGCCTTAGCAACACCACGATCAACCAGATGAATACCACAAGTTGCAACAATGCTCCCACTCCACCGGCTATATAAAAGAGCGCATGTGGTTTGGTAAAAAGAACAGACAGAAAAAACGTCAGGATAACCGAAGCATTTAAGGTTAGATACAAGCCCTTTGAGTTCTTTCGGGACAATGGAATACCCTGCTCTTCCAGAATATAGAATAACAGCCCCACCAGGGCCAGCATCATCCATCCGTTATACTGAAAGTGCAAATAAAAATAGATAGCGACACGGTACCATACAGACCCGGGACCGGCCGTTGCCATGATCGCACCCAAAGCCCAGGGCCCCAGGCTTGAAAAGACCATGTAGAAAAGGGCTGCTTTGATGAACCTGTAAGAACCCCTGCTTGAAGAAGACTTTTTGACACGCTTAAAAAACTCCCATGCATACCAATAGGAAACAAAAAGGAACAAGGTCGAAAAAATGATGGAGTACAGGGCATATCCCTGAAAAGGAAAAGTGAATAACATCCCTAAAAGCGGAACCTGGGTAACCAGGAACACCCTTCGAAACCGCTTCATCGCTTCTCCTTTCGGGAAAAAGGCCTTCGTGATCAGGATAATCAAAGCCAGGTAGACCCAGCCCAATAGGGCCACATGAGAATGGGTATGAACCAGGTATCGGTAATCCAGACCCCAGTCAAACAGGTGCAGGGCACGCAACACCAACCCAACCAATACGGCAATAAAAAAATAAGCTATGGCCGTTCTCACGTAAGTCCCGAAACGAGTACCATTCTCAAACATCAAAGTGACAGTTGTTAAATAAGCCTGCAGCTGATTCTTCAGACAAAATTAGAAACTTCTGGACTTAGGCCTTACTTCCTGTTTTCTAAAAATCCTTCTTCAGTGACTTGCGGTAGATATTATATACGGGCAGTGCCACCCAAAGGGTAAGAATGGTCATCGAAAGCAACACTCCTGTATGCGTTCCGAAGAACTTTTGAAAAATAGCCCCCGTATATCCCAGTAAGGCAGATATATCCAGCTTTAAGAGAATGAGAATTCTGGACAGGTCAATAGGATTCAGCATGGTAGCAATGATCGAAAAATTGTCTAATGGGTATTCTCCAAAAACCACCAGTGACATCAAAAAAATACCATCGTAGATGACCGCCAGAAAAAGCCACATCAAAATCGCATAACTAAAACCCTTTATCCTGTTCTCATTGATCATGGCAATATTAAAAGCAAGTGCCGTGAATATCAGGGTCAGGAAGGTGCCGTTAACCAACAGCAAGCCGAATTCCCAGACAGCATCAGACTGAAAGAGCCCGTAACTTATAAAGGGTAAGCCCAAACCGATGAGCAGGCTTAGCGAGAGAGAAAGTGCCACTCCAAGGTACTGCCCCAGGAAGACAGACATCCTTTTTACCGGTTGAGCCAGCAGCAATTCTGTGAATTCCCTGGAATTGTAATAATACATGATCCCGAAAATGGTTCCGATCAGCGGCACCAGGATCACAATAATGTTCATTAGGGTAATGACCGCCTTCGAAAGGTCATGGTTCAGAAATAGCAACACATAACCTATGAGGAGGTAAAACAATAAATATACATAGCTCCAGCGGCTGCGAACCAGGTCAAAAAAACTGTATTTTAAGATCTTAAGCATAGTGATGGGTTAAGGTTTGTGCAATAGCTTTTTCAAAATTGCTGGTATGAGTGCGTTCCTTCAGGCCGTTCACACTTCCCCTGAAATGGATCTTACCCTCCAGCAGAAATACGATCTCATCTGCCATTTCTTCAACAAATTGCATGATATGGGTCGTGATAAGGATAGTTTTTCCCGCTGCCTTCTCCTGTAATAACAGTTCTTTTAAACGAATCAAGGCGACAGGATCCAGGCCGGTGGTAGGTTCATCCAGAATGATCAGCTTACTGTTAAACATCAGGCTGAGTACAATATTCACCTTTTGTTTGGTTCCTCCGGAAAGCGTATTGAGTCGCTTATCCATAAACGGTGACAACCCGAAGGCAGCCATCAGTTCCTGATCAGATGCCTGGCCTCCACGAAGATCCTTTATCATACTGAAGATCTCCTTAACGGTAAGATTTGCAGGGAAATTGGCGATCTGAGGAAGGTAATCGATATCATTTCTGTAATCAGGACTCTTACTTATGTCGTTCCCTTTAAAGAAGATCTCCCCCTTATCGGGAATCACCATTCCCAGGATTGACTTGATAAGAGTGGTCTTGCCGCTTCCGTTAGGTCCCAGTACCGCATAGATACCGGGAGATTCGATCTGAAGATCAATTCCCTTGAGCACTTCATTACGGCCAAATCGCTTATATAAATTTTCAATTCTGATCATTTTCTTCTTCTAATTAATGGGGCATTATCTAAAAGGTTATCGGGGGTGAACACCGGTGATACCTTTTCTGAAAAATCGATGATATCGACGAAGAGACTACGCAACAATATGATCGTTTCAGGGGTATTGTTCACGATATAGGAAAACAGCTTTACCGGCCTGTAGGGCACATCTCCTATCCCGTCTTCATCGAGGTCATAGCCTGTGTAATCACTCCAGTAGTTTTTGTGAAAACTGTTATCGTTCATCCGGCTGTTGTAGGAAAGATCAAAGGAGTTGCTCAAAAAATTATTTTTCGTAAAAGTATTGGTATAGCAGGCTCCCAGTACCTTGAGGGCCCAGCCATTCCGTATGAAGTCATTGCCTTCATACACGATCCTGTTCGACCCTTCAATGTTAATGCCTACAGTATTCTGCTCAAACGTATTCCCTTTGATCACCGCATCATTGATCTCCTTCAGCAACAATCCGAAGGAAGCGGTTCCCCAGTTCTTTTCGAACCGATTATCGATCATTTCTATCTCTTTTGAAAACATCACGGCCACTCCTGCGCCGTTGTTGCGAAAGACATTATTGCGATACGAGTCATTGTTTGAAAACATGAAATGCAAACCGTATCGCAGGTTGTCAGTGCTGATATTATTGAAAATGTTTACATGATGAGAAAATTCGAGATAGATCCCGTCTCTCACTCCTTCCACTTTATTATCTGTCACCCGAATATGGTCTGAGTACCACAGATGAATCCCGTTACCTGAACTGTATTCATTTTCTGCATCTCCACTGATCCTGTTATTCAAGATCTCTCCATGGGTGCTTTTCTCTATAAATATTCCGAAGAACAATTTCTCCAGCACCACATTCCTGATCCTGAAATCTTTGCTCCTTACGATCCTGATAGCCGCATGATCACTGGTATAACTGGTTCCTACATTTCTGATCAACAAGCCGTCGATCTCCACGCTGTCTGCCACGACCCTTATCACTTCTCCTTTATCTTCCCCGTCAATAACAGGTAAATCCTTTCCCAGAATGGTCAGGGGCTTATCTACCAGTAAATTATACTCCTTGTAAACTCCCTTTTGTACCAGAAGGGTATCTCCTGCCTTTGCCATGGCTATTCCCTTTGCAAGAGAATTTACCGCACAGTCAGAACAAACCTCAATGGATTGTGCCTTAACCATAAGCCCCATGAAAAGGAACAGGATACCGGTATATAAACTTCTAAGAAACATAGGGGTTGGTGTAAAATTTTTAATGATTCGTGTACTATTATTAAGGGATCAGTGCGTTTTCATTTTCAGCGGCCCGGCGCCAGAGCTCCTTCCAGCTGTATAGCGAGCCTGATTGTTCGGTCTGAATCCGGCGGGCCATCGCTGAATCTTTAAAAGCTGTAAGATTGGCACCCATCGGGCTCGGCAGATTTTCACTTATGAGAAATGTTGCCTCTGACACAGGTAACAATTCGCCCGGAGATTCATAATAATTTGTAAATAATCGGAAGTCCTGATCGGTTTCCACATCTTTCATATAGTGAATCATACACTCAAGTGCGTCGAAAGTGTAGATCCTGCCCTTGTCTGTGATCACTTCCGCACCGTGGATGGCGTCTACTATGGTCATTTTACAAAAGTGACATGCAGCTTCGCCATAAGCGATAGGCTTGGCTTCCCTCGTACCGCAGGCAGAGGTTATCAAAAGAACCAGGATCGATATAACATTCACGCGATTTTTCATGAGGAAGGAACTTTATTCTTTTTCTTTATTCCCACCAGGTAAGCCACTAATGTCAGGAGCATTCCGACACCCATCAGGTAGCCTCCCAACCGGGGGTATGAATACGCATCAAAATTCAATAACTGCTTATGGCCTATTAAAGGCGGTTTGTATGTCATCGGGGTACCATCAGGATTCTGCAGCTTCATTATGGCATTGGGATCCAGATTGGTTCCGTAATCGATCATCCATGCATTGAAATCATACATTCCCAGAATTCCCAGAACCGTCATCAGTATCAACCAGCCCAGAAACCAATTCGCACCGATCTTTCCAAAATAACCCAGAATACCGGCTAAAACACCCAGGGCGGTCATAATTCCGATCACTATTGGAAATACCTGAAACTCCCACATATCTTCGGGTTTTGGCAGGGTCTTCATTCCTATGTAATGATTGAGTCCGTCGATATTCTGAATGTCAAACTCGCTCTGCCCGGCCAGTCCGTCGATATAAATATCGATTCCCAGGGGTTCGGGATATTGCGGTGCCCCTAACATGATATTCCAAAGCGGAAACCAGAACAGGCCACTAAGCAATAAAGCTCCGATGATCATTATTATACTTGCTTTCTTCATTTGTATCGCTTTAAAAAAAGCAGGTGGCTCATTAGTGATTACACCATAACCACCTGCTCAACTTAACACAAACCCAATTTTTATTCTCCCACAGACCAACTCAGGTCTATATCAGAATCGGCGGGAGAAACTCTGACATACCCCTGCATTTCCTGGTGAAGGGCAGAACAGAAGTCTGTACAATAGAAGGGCCATACCCCGGGCTGTTTGGGTTCCCAAACCGACGTTTTGGTTTGACCCGGCATGATCAGGATTTCAGAAGTGTTCTGTCCGATCATACTAAATCCATGAGGCACATCAAAGTCCTGTTCGTGGTTGGTGATGTGGAAATACACCTTATCACCCACTTTGATTCCTTCAATATTATCCGGTGTAAAGTGACTTCGAATGGTCGACATATACACATGTACTTCATTTCCATCCCGTTCCACTTTAGCTCCATCGGGTCCTATTACCGCGAAGGGGTGTTTGTTTTCATCCAGGCGGTAGATCTTTTTAGAGTTGGGCTCTATCAGATCGGCAGGACACCCGGCCGCATAATGGGGTTCTCCGTGGGTAGGGAAATCGTAGATCAGCTCCATTTTTTCTCCTGAAATATCATAGATCTGGGCAGAGTGCTCCATCTCCGGACCGGTAGGCAGGTAGCGATCTTTAGTGATCTTATTCATGGCTACCAGGTAGTTCCCGAATGGCTTTCTGGAGTTTCCTCCGGGTATCATCAGGTGACCCACCGAATAGAAGGTCGGTTTGCGGTCAACCACTTCCCAGCTTCCCAGCTCCCATTTAACCACCTCTGAAGAGATGAAAAATGTCGTATAGGCATTCCCCTGATTATCAAACTCAGTGTGCAGAGGGCCTAACCCGCCGCTTTTAACGGTTCCGGCAAGCACATCTTCAAATTTCAGAATCGGAATTCCATAGGCATCACCGTCAAATTTCTCATTTTCGATCGCCTTCAGCATATTGTCGAATGAATGCACGGTGATATCAGCCGACAATTTCCCTGAACCGATGATGTACTGACCGCTGGGGTCAACATCACACCCATGGGGAGATTTAGGGGTCGGCAATAGGTAGACAGCGCCCGGAATTTCGGTAGGATCAACGGTAAGCACTTCTTTTTTCATCGTAGAAGTACCCGTATGAGTGGCCTCGTCATAGACATTATGTGCGTAATTGGCAGGTACTGTTTTACCGCCACCGTTAGCGATATATTCTTCTATTTTTTTCCAGTTAATGGCTGCGATGAAATCTTTATCGTTCTGAGAGGCATTCACCTCCAGCAGGGTACTGGCCTCTTCGGTATTATAGGTACTGAAGAAGAACCAGCCATGCGACTTGCCACGTCCGGGATGAGAAAGATCATAATTGAATCCCGGCATGATCACCTGGAATTTGATGTCCATATGTCCGCTTTCAGGATCAACCCCAATGAAGGTCAGGGCTCCCTTAAAGTTTCCCTTATACTCATCGATGGGCATATCTCGCTGGGGTACGGGCACAGAAAATCGTGTTCCTGCCACCACATACTCCGTATTCTCCGTAATAAAGGAAGAACTGTGATTCCCGGCACTATTAGGGATCTCTATGATTTCTTCGGTCTCGAAGGTACTCAGGCTTACTCTGGCAATACGGGGGGTATTGTTCCCGTTTACAAAGATCCATCTTCCGTCGAGTTCTCCGTTCGTTTGAGAGATGTCGGGGTGATGCAGATCATCCCAGGGAACGAATCCGTGGGAGGTATTCAGCATGGGTTTGGTTTCCTCAGAATACCCGTAACCCGAGGTTGGGAATTGAGAGAATACCGGAATCTCTTTGAACATTCTTCCTGAGGGGAGTCCGTACACCGTTAAATTTCCGCTGTATCCGCCTGAAAGGAAGGCGTAATAATCGTCTCTTTCTCCGGGGGCTACGTAGACCTTTTCGGCCGCGCTTGATACAAGGGCACCCTGGGCGTTATCGCCTTTACCCTGGTTCCCGCACCCGGTGAACAACCATGCTGCCAGTAATGTAAAGACAGCTGCTTTATGTATTGTTTTATACTTCATGATAGTTATTGTTTAATATTGATCTTGTTATCAGGTTTAAAAATTATTCTTCTGCAGGGGGCAGCATGACCTTGTCTACCACATGCACGATCCCGTTACCCGCAGGTACACTGGCTATTATTCTGGCGCCTCCTACATAGACCTCATCTTCTTTCACTTCCACCGGAGCCGATTGATCATTGGCCTGGCCTACCTTTTTGAATTTTTTCAGAAAGTCTTTGGTATAATTTCCAGGGGTGACATGATATTTAAGAATGTTAGCCAGGTCCCCTTTGTTTTCGGGTTTCAGCAGCTCATCAAGCGTTCCCTCAGGAAGGGCTTTGAAAGCTTCATCGGTGGGCGCAAAAACCATAAGCGGTCCTGCATTCACCAGGGCGTTCTCGAGTTCAGCAGCCTGGACCGCCTTTACCAGGATGGTATGATCAGGCGAACCAATAGCAATCTGCAGTATGTTAGGGGTAGATACATCATCTTCGATAAAAGCTTCTCCACTTTTATGCGAAGTTGTTTCAGCTACCTCGGAGCGGGTATCAGATGGTTCGTTGGTTTCCTCTTTACAACCGATGGCCAGCACCAGAATGGAGAGGAATAAAAAAATAAAATATCGGAAGGTTTTCATAGGGTTGATATTTAAAATGTTAGTCTAATGTCCTGAAATACTCGAGGATGTCTCGTGCCTGATCTTCTGTAAGGTTCTGATTTGCCATGGCGGCCCCGTTAAATTCCACCAATAGATCTTTGGCACATCGGTCCTGGGCGACCATGAGTTGCGGATCAAGAATCATGTTCATGATCCATTCGGGACTTCTCCTTTTCATGATCCCTTTGGGTGAGGGACCGATAAACCTTTTTTCGATCTTGTGACAAGCCGTACAATTGGTTTTGAATAAAGCTTCACCTCTTTCCACCATCGCCTGGTCGATCTCAGGGTCCAGGGTTATATTCTTTATAGGTCCTACTCCTTTATTGTCAAGGGTAATTCGCTCTGAAGCCGGAACCTCATTTTCTGCTGAAGATGATTCCTCTGCGACCTGCTCTTTTTCGGTTTGCTGGGTCTCGTAACTGAATTTCTCTTCTTTGTTCTCGTTCTTTCCACCGCAGGATAAAAGCATCCCAACTGTTAAAATGAAAATGATTTTGCTGTAATTTCTCATGGTTTTAATTATTTGTCAGGTTAAAGCATGCTCGATTCTGTGTCAAATTTAACTTGACATGCTCCCTAAAAAAGATGATATTTGTCATAATCGGACAAATTTGTCCGAATTAAATTTGAAAATCCTTTAATCAGCAAAAAAACACGTCGCCGTATGTTTTCAAAAGCTTGTGAATATGGCATCAGAGCCACGGTATTTATAGCCAAGAGTGAAACTGAAGGAAAGAATCCCAGTCTGAAGGAGATCGCGAAAGACATCGATTCGCCGGAAGCCTTTACTTCTAAGATCTTGCAAAAGCTGGTACACCACAAAGTCATTCGCTCCATAAGGGGACCTAAAGGAGGGTTCGCTATGATACCCGAGAAAAAGAACACCCTGACCCTGGCCGAGGTTGTCGATGCTATCGACGGTGACCAGGTATACAGCGGTTGTGCCTTGGGTCTTCAGACCTGCAGTGAAGAAAAGCCTTGTCCGTTACACCACAAGTTCAAAGGGGTTCGTAATCGGCTTTCGAATCTCTTAAACAAGACAACCATCAAAAAACTGGCTGAAGATCTGAATAAGGGAGACTATTATCTGAAAATTTAACCTTATAAACCTGTAACCATGAATATAACTGAGTATGTGACCGTCGGACAAATTGTAGCGAAAGATTATCGTACCGCCACCCTTTTCTCAAAATACGGAATCGATTACTGTTGCGGCGGACAAAAAACGATCAAGGAGGTATGTGATAAAAAACAGGTAAATACCGCTGCTTTGATGAAGGAGATCATTGAATGCACCTCTGTACAGGAAACCGGCACATCAGACTACAGCAGCTGGGATCCCGACTTACTGGTCGATCACATCGTTAAGAAACACCACCGCTATGTGAGAAAAAGAATTCCGGAGCTTATGCCGCTGCTTGAAAAGCTGACCAGGGTTCATGGCAATAAATATGCTTATTTGGCGGAAGTAAAATATTGCTTCTTAGCCCTTAGCGAAGAATTATTGCAACATATGGCTGATGAAGAAACACTGCTCTTCCCGATGATTACCCATTCCAACAACGGAATTTCCCCGGCCGAACGGGAGAATTTTAAAAAATTGATCGGTCAGATGGAAGGAGAACACGAACAGGCGGGTGATGCCATGAGAAGAATTTCAGAACTCACCGATGGGTATACACCACCGCCTGCAGCTTGTACCACTCACAGGGTGACCTATGCCATTTTAAAAGAATTTGAAGAGGACCTGCATCTGCATGTACACCTGGAGAACAACATACTATTTACCAAACTTCTTGCATGAGTATTTGATGAAAGAGCCCTGTTCACAGCAGGAAGCAGGATTTTAACGAAGTTATAAGAGAGATTATGCCGCGCATTCCATATGTTGTTAAGTAACAAGGGTTACAGCCCAATCGTAATCCTGAGAGTATTTTTACAACCTAAAATTCATATAGTATGGCCACAGTAAAACTGACAGCAGAGAAATTTAAGAAAGAGATATTTGATTATACTACCGAAAAGGAATGGAACTATAAGGGTGACAAACCTGCGATCATTGACTTCTATGCCGACTGGTGCGGCCCGTGTAAAATGGTAGCGCCTGTCCTGGAAGAATTAAGTGATGCATATCCGGATATCACCATCTACAAGGTCGATACCGAAAAAGAGGAAGAACTGGCCGGAGTATTTCAGATCAGGAGTATCCCCAGTTTGTTGTTCATCCCTATGGATAAGCAACCCATGATGCAGGCAGGAGCCTTACCGAAAAACACTTTAGAAGAAGTGATCGAGAAGGAATTGCTCAGCAGCGTTTCATAGTTTCAATCACATAAAATTAGATTACACCGGGTTCGAGAGGATCCGGTTTTTTGTTTGGGATAGTGGATTGCCACGGAGGTTGACCCTGTCTGCCGACAGGCAGGCTCCGCGGTAGCGGGGGTTACCAGAATTGCCCTTTTCAAGTTCCACATTCCGTATGTCCGCTTCGACTGGCTCAGTGTGACATGAGCGTTCAAAACCATATCCCAAGATTCCAAATCATACTTGTACAGGGTTATGAGGGTATGAAGAAATGATGTTAACCGGATAAAGAGACTGCCCTAACCTTTTTGACCATCTGACCGTTTGACTACCTCAACATCTCACTACCTCACCACCTCACCATCTGACCACCTCACTAAAAGAAGGCAGATCCTTCGCTCCCTGCGGTCGCTCTGGATGACCGTTTTCAAATTATAAATGATAGATTGTAAATTACAGATAATCCTTAATAACCATCACGTTGTCAACTAATTAAGAGGTTACGTTCCATATGACCTCCTGACCTATTGACCACTTGACTACCTGACCATCTGACCACTTCGACCCCCGATACTTCGGGGCAGTGTGACAAAAGCCAGGAAATGAGGTGATACAAAAACACGTTTTCCTTCCCCTCCTGGGGGAAGGTGGCAGCACTATGGTGCTGACGGAAGGGGGCGTTTATTTCTTCTACTGACCTCTTGACCATCTGACTAATTCATCTCCTCACCATTTCACATCCCGTTAGTCCACTTCGACTGGCTCAGTGTGACAAAAGCATCCAAAACCGAAATTACCAGCTCACTATCTGACCATTTGACTACTTGACCATCTGACCACTTCACCATCTCACTTTTCATTTATCGAATATAGTCGACAAGCTTTATTTTTTAGTATTTTACGCACTTATTAAATCAAAAGTCCCGGATTATCATGATCACTGCCTTTAGCTACAGGAAACTGATTTCTTTCTTACTGCTGTTTATTCTGTTCAATGCCTACTGCCATGCACAGTATCCCCGTCTGTTTACCAAGCTGAACGGCTATATCAGTCAAAGTCTTGAAAATAATTTTTACACCGGGCTCGAAGCAGGAGTCGAGTTATTCAGGTGGGGACATCTGTCACCCGAAATCTCCTATGCGTACCTGGCAGCCCAAAACGAAGAAATAAATCTCACTCCTGAGGCTCCTGTCCTCATCGATTCCCGTATAACCCAGCACCTGGTCGGGATCACCGCCAAACTGGAACTGAGATTCGATGATGGGGCGGTATTTGCCTTCCCCCGATATCAGTTCGGTAAAACACAGGCAGCTGCATTTGTAGATAACCTGGAAGAAAACCAAAATCAATTAGATGCTTTCCGATACGAAGAGAATGCCGGTTTTTTCAGTTACGGGATAGGTTTTGAAATCTATATCTCAGATCGGTTCTCCCTGGGAGGGCATCTCATTTACACTGACAATAATTCGGGGGAGGCATTGGCTCAAGTGCCTCTCGAATCAGATTTTCGAAAACCCCCGACCATGAACCTCGAAACCCTGGGGTTCGGTTTTGCCGTTTATTACAGTCCGTTTGAGAGATTATGAGGTGATTTTTAGCAAGAACCACCGGAGGTGGACCATGCCTACGGAAGCCGGTTTTTTGATACCACGGAGGTGGACCCTGTCTGTCGGCAAGCAGGCTCCGCGGTAGCGGGGGTTACCAGAATTGCCCTTTTCAAGTTCCACATTCCGTATGTCCGCTTCGACTGGCTCAGTGTGACATGAGCGTTCAAAACCATATCCCAAGATTCCAAATCATACTTGTACAGGGTTATGAGGGTATGAAGAAATGATGTTAACCGGATAAAGAGACTGCCCTAACCTTTTTGACCATCTGACCGTTTGACTACCTCAACATCTCACTACCTCACCACCTCACCATCTGACCACCTCACTAAAAGAAGGCAGATCCTTCGCTCCCTGCGTCCCGATTGCTATCGGGAGCTCTGGATGACCGTTTTCAAATTATAAATGATAGATTGTAAATTATAGATGACCATTAATCATCATCCCTTTGTCAGACATTTATGAGGTTATGTTCCACCTCATCTCCTGACCTTTTGACCTTCTGACTACCTGACTACTTCACCATCTGACCATTTCACTACTTCACTATCTCACCATTTCACATCCCATATGTCCACTTCGACTGGCTCAGTGTGACAAAGGCATCCAAAACCCAAATTACCAGTTCACTATCTAAGCCCTTGACTACCTGACCATCTGACCACTTCGACCCCCGATACTTCGGGCAGTGTGACAAAAGCCAGGAAATGAGCCGATACTAAAACACGTTTTCCTTCCCCTCCTGGGGGAAGGTGGCAGCACTATGGTGCTGACGGAAGGGGGCGTTTATTTCTTCTATTGACCACTTGACCATCTGACTATTTGACTAATTCATCTCCTCACCATTTCACATCCCGTTAGTCCACTTCGACTGGCTCAGTGTGACAAAGGCATCCAAAACCGAAACTACCAGTTCACTATCTGACCATTTCACTACTTCACTACCTCACCGTTTCACATCCCGTTAGTCCACTTCGACTGGCTCAGTGTGACAAAGGCATCCAAAACCGAAATTACCACTTGACCATCTGACTACCTGACCATCTGACCATCTCACTACCTCACCACCTCACCATCTCACTACTTCACCATCTCACTTACCAAAGACAGAATGCTATCGATATGAAGGCAAAGCACTTACCACTATTCATTAAATTTATTAATGCTTCTAATTATAAAGTTAAATAAAACTTTATGCATTAAATATGTCATCTTTGCAGCGGTGAATACAAAACCGCAGAACGAATAACAGCAATGGAATCACAAGAACTGACGACATTCAGATTCAGCAAGCACACCAAACCCTCCGGAAAAAGGTTTCAAAACCGGCTTCAGTCACTTCTTTACCCATGCTGCTTCGCGCTCACCACCACAACAACCACCACCAAAAACACAACTGTAAACAGCAACTCTAAATTGATCTATAATCATGCGTGATCTTCACACATCTGTCACAACAGCCCAAAGGGGCACTGCAGCGAAGCAGTCATCAGGACTCTCGCGCATTATTCCCGCAGGACTCTGGACACTTTTTGCCTTGTTGTCGGCTACGGCCATCTGGGTCTATCCCGACTTCCCGCAGTGGGAATGGCAACAACTTCTCAGATTTAACGGCTTTACCCTGCTTATCTGGATGACCGTGACCTTCTTCAGCGCCCTGGTCAGCACCTATGCCCTGACCTATCTCAGCGGCTTTACTTACCGCCGACGCTTTATGGTGCACACCCTGGGCTTTACCGCCTCGGTGATGTTGCTGCTCGCTTCAGAAAACCTCATCCTGCTCATAGTGAGCTGGTATCTTATGGGGCTCATGATGTCACGCCTGATCGGAGTGCGACTCGACTGGAAAGAAGCGCAGGAGGCCCGGCTGTCAAGCCAGACCTACTTCCTGACCAGCACCCTGTTCCTGATCGTAGCCCTGGCACTACCTGCCATGCTTACTAAAAGCATGACCATCACCGAATTACTCGCTAATATGGGATCATTACACTACGGTGTATTACTGCTCTCAGCCCTGCTGCTCATCACCGCCGCCATCATACAATCGGCCATCTATCCGTTTCACCGCTGGCTGCTTTCCAGCATGACCGCACCTACTCCGGCATCGGCTCTTATGCACGCCGGTTTTGTGAACGGAGCGGGAATCTTGCTGGCGCTGTTCGCTCCCCTGGTCATAGACGCAGACACCCTCACCCCATTGTTCATCATTGGCGGATTAACAGCAGTGATCGCCCAGTTTGCCAAACTGCTGCAGGTAAATGTCAAACACAGGCTGGCCTGTTCCACCATCGCACAAATGGGCTTTATGATCATGCAGTGCGGACTTGGTTTCTTTAATGCTGCCGTGGCCCACCTCATTCTCCACGGATTCTATAAAGCCTATCTCTTTCTTTCCGCCGGAGAAGGGATCGCACAAACTCACCCGCAGGCACCGCCTCGCATACGCATCAAACCTTTACAGGCCTTTTACGTGCTGATCTGCTCCCTGGCAGGCGCCTGGCTCTTCACGCAGTTCACCGGAAAGGGTTCTGAAGTGAACAGCGGGATCTTTCTAACCCTGATCGTGGCCATAGCCGTAGGGCAGGTCACCTACAACATCGTGAAACAACCGCATATAGCACCGGCCTTCCGCATTCTGCTGTCCCCGGCCCTGGTCTTTATGGGAATCGGCCTCTATGCAGTGGTCTTTAACGGGGTCTCACAATTCATGTCAGATATGCCACTGGTATCAGAACCTCATAAGCTGACCGCCATACAAATAGCCTTCGGAATCATTTTCCTGGCAGGGTTCTTCATCATGAAGCTTGGCTTCTATATGAAACGACCCTGGTTATACGTCACGCTTATGAATCTTACCCAGCCATTTAAAAACACGGTTCTAAAATTTAAAAACTCCTCACTATGAGTCCTGATAAACTAAAAACCACCATTACTAAGGCTTCCGCCTATATCGGAAAGACATGGCCGCTCTACAGCTTCGTCACCTCTAATCCACTTTCGGGATATGAAAGCCTCCCTTTCTCAGAGGCCGTAGATAAGGCGCGGGATATTCTCGGAACCAACGTCTACCCTGAGGTCAGGGCTTACCGACAAGCCTGGCAGTCGGGAGAGATCGATGAAAAAATACTGAAGGAACTTCTTGCTGAAAACAACCGTAAAGAAACCCCTGAAGAGTCGCTCACCCTGCTTGAAGGAGGCGAAACATCTGCAGAGCAGAATGAAAATCATGAGCTTGACCGCCTGACGGTTAAATGGCTCTCGGCCTATATGGACGAAGGACTGGCAGAGTGGAGCATGCCCGGAAAGGAAAACGGACTCTACCAGGCATGGAAAGGACTGGCTGTTTACGACAGCGAACTGAAAGGCATTAAAGATAACGGCCTACCCGAATCGGCAGCTGCAGCTATCGAAAAAGTACTTTCTGCTTACCCTGAAGACCAACATCTGCCCATCATCACTGCACACCTGGCAGCCTTGCCCGGGTGGACAGGTTATATCAAATTCAGAGAAGAATCTCAAAACGCCTGGCAACAACAATACCCGGTCACCCTGGAAGACTACCTCGGAATGCGGTTGTTGATCGCCAGAACCATTAAGGCGTCCATTATGCCGGAAGGAGAAGCTGAAAAAAACAGCAATACCCTGGATACCCTGCGCCTGATCTGGCTGCAGGCCTGGGAAAGAAGCTGGCAGGAGCAGATGCTGCAGAAAGTATCTCCGAAATCAGCCAGGGCTTCTGAAAACAAGGCTGATGCCCAACTCGTCTTTTGTATCGATACACGATCTGAGCAAATCAGAAAACACGTGGAGGCACAGGGTAACTATGAGACCTTCGGCTACGCCGGATTCTTCGGAGTTGCCATGGATTACCAAAACCCTAAGAACGGACTCATCAACAAGTCTTGTCCGCCCATACTCCCTTCCGCCTACGCCGTAAGCGAGGGTGTCTCCGAAAATAATGAGAAAGAATTCAAAAAGTTTAACAGCCGGAACAACCTGGACAACTTCTTCTCTTACTTCCTCAGAAGAATGAAGAACATGCTCCCTTCCACCTTTGGTTATGTGGAGGGAAGCGGGGTGAATTACGGACTGGCTTTGCTTACAAGAACCTGCTTTCCCAGGCTGTGGTACAAACAACAGCGAAAATGGGAGAACAACTACGAGCACATCTGTGAACCCGGAATCGATAAGATCTCTGATACGGTAAGTGATGGAACAGGAATTCCGGTGGAAGAGCAGGCAGCCATTGTAAAGTCTGCCTTCGACCTGATGGGATGGAAGACCTTTGCTCCCCTGGTGGTTTTCGCCGGCCACGGAAGCCATACGGCCAACAACCCTTTCGGATCAAGCCTTGACTGTGGTGCCTGTGCCGCAAGTCGCGGAAGAAATAACGCCCGTATGCTGGCACGTCTGGCCAACAACCCGGAGGTGCGTAGAATACTTAGAGAACAGCATGGGGTACAGATCACCGATAAGACCTGGTTCCTGGGAGCCGAACACAATACCACCACCGATGAGATCGTACTCTTCGATGCGATGGTTCCGGCCTCACACCAAGACCTTCTTCCGAAGCTAAAAGCCGACCTTCAAAAAGCTCAGCATGCGGCCACAGAAAAACGCCTGATGCGTGCTAAAAACAGTGTGGAAGCCGCCGAAAGAAAAGCCGGTAACTGGGCTGAAACAAGACCTGAGTGGGGACTGGCCAAAAATGCCGGATTCATTATCGCCCCCAGAAGCAAAACCCTGCACACAGACCTGGGCGGGCGTTGCTTCCTGCACTCCTACAACTGGGAGCTTGACCCTGAAGGAAAGGCCCTTGAAGGGATCATGCAGGGCCCCATGGTGGTAACCCAATGGATCAACAACCACTACTACTTCACCTCGGTAGATACCGAGAACTTCGGAAGTGGTTCAAAGATCACCCACAACGTAACGGGTATGTTCGGGGTACTGCAGGGGAACGGAGGAGACCTCAAAAGCGGTCTGCCACTACAATCGCTGAGGGAAACCGACTCCCAGCTCTATCACCAGCCGCTGAGGCTTTCGGTTCTGATCGAAGCCCCCATCGAAAGGGTGACCGGCATCCTGAAGCGTAATGCCTCACTGCAACAATTGCTGGACAACCAGTGGATACACCTGCTGGTGACAGATCCGACAAAAGCACAAACCTTCCGTTACAGAAAGAATCTGGAATGGCAGCCTGATGCAAACGCTCAACCAAAAAAAGCGACTGAGAAAAAGCAAAAAGGCATGGAAGTTACCGCATAAGAAGAAACCCGTTTTACCCGCCACGGGTTGTTAATAGCAGGAAGGTCCGGTTTTTAAAGAAGCCGGACTTTCTTTTTCCGGGCCGTCAGAGATTAAATCCCTAATTTTAAGAGACAAAACAACCTTTACCCATGAAGCGAACCCTGGCCCGGTTCCGGCAATCAGCATTTGGCAGATACATCGACAGAAATGAAAAATACCTGCCCATCGTTTTCTTTGTCGCGGGATTTATATTTGACTCCCTGACCCTGGGCCGTATCGACAGAGCCTATGACATGACGGTTCTGTGGAGTCATATGACCTTGCTTACCCTCTTTCTTTACCTGTTTAACCTGGCCGATGACGGTACCTGGAACAACACCCTTCTGGGCAGATACCAGCAATACCTTCCTCTGGCGATTCAATTCTTTTTCGGGGCCCTATCAAGCGCCTATGTGATCTATTTTTCCAGAAGTGTCTCTTTGACCAAAACCACCTCATTCTTCGTTATCCTGGTCATATTATTATTTGCCAATGAATTTCTGAAACGGCGTATCTCCAACAAATACCTGCAATTCAGTATCTATTTCTTTATCAGTTTCATCTTCTTCAGCTTTATGATCCCGGTGCTTACCGGGGTAATGAATACGACCATTTTTTTGTTGTCAGGAGCAGTCAGCCTGGGCATTACACTCTTTTTGATCATTTACATTTACCGTAAGAGTCCGAGCACCCGAAAGGAAGTTCATCTGGGTAAACTCACCGGGTTGATCCTAACCATTTACCTGGCAATCCATGTCTTTTATTATTTCAACCTGATACCTCCGGTTCCCCTGGCCCTTGAAACCGGGATTGTGGCTCATGAGGTTCGCAAAGAAAATGATGAATTTATCGTGACCTACGAAAAAAAGGACCCCTATATTTTCTGGAGAGACTATCGCTATCGGTTTACCTATGAATCCGGAGAAAGGGTTTATCTGTTCTCTTCGATCTTCGCTCCTTCAGCCCTGGAAGAGAAGATCATTCACCGGTGGATGCACAAAGATCAGACAACCAACGCCTGGAAGGTTATGGATGAGATAGGTTATGAGATCACCGGCGGACGTGAAAGCGGTTACCGTGGATATACTTACAAAGAGAACATCATACATGGAGAATGGCGCGTCGAGGTGGTCACCGATGACGACCTGATCCTGGGGCATGTGGATTTCAAGATCATTTCAGCATCAGAAGCTGAACAGAATGAACTGGTTCAAAGATCTTTCTGAATAAACCTGATCGGCCCGCTTATTAGAAAAATCCTTTCAGAAAAACAACCTTGACATTCCACTATTTTCTTCTAGATTTATCGCTCCCCCATGAAAATAACTCTTAAAAAAACCTTTCTCAGATGGGCTTATTTGTGATCAGTCAAAGTGATAATGGTACTTTTAAATTTTCTTTCACCTCTCGGCGTGGGAAAACCCTGCTTACCAGCATCTCCTGTAAATACAAAGCTGATTGCGAACTCATCATCGAAAGCATAAAAAACAATATCGAAGGGTTCGTACTAACCCGCAAGATCACCCCCGGGAAGAAGCATTTCTTTCGTTTATCGCACAACGGCCTTGTGCTTGCCAACAGCAGAAAGTACACTACCCCGCTGCGACTTGAAAAGTGCATGGAAGAGATCCTGCAATCGGCAAGTGAAGCAGAGATCCTCGATTTTTCAGAGAATGAGGTGATTTTTCCGGAGGAAGAGGAAGCAACCACTGCCTGAATCGACTTTCCGGAATCCATTCTGCATAACCACTTCATTTCTTCAGGTGATTACCCGTTTCTGAATCCCCAAAAATGCTGACACCTCCTCTGAAAACAGTCATTTTTTTGCTTCTTTCAGACTGGAAATTCTGAAGGAAATAATTTTTTTCAATTTTTTCATTCTTCTCAAACGTAATAGTAGAGGGTCTCTTTTCTACGTATTTAAAAACTGTCAAATGTCATGTTTTTCGGGGTTTTCCGGTGATAATTTGGATGTCTCATAAGAAGTAAAATCAGTCACATATAAAATACATCATCATGACAAATGACACCTTATCCGCCCAGGATGTGAAACGGGAACCTTTTATTGAGGGTACATGGACCACCAAGGTCGATGTGCGTGATTTCGTTGTAAAGAACATCAGTCCTTATCAAGGTGACGACCGGTTCCTGACCGGACCCACAGAAAGAACCCAAAAGCTTTGGGAAGTTTGTAAAATCGCTATGAAAGAAGAGCGGGAAAACAACGGGGTTCGTGCCATAGATACCGGAACCATATCCGGGGTAAGTGCCTTCAGGGCCGGATATATCGACCGGGAGCTGGAGTCGATCGTCGGTTTACAGACCGATGAACTGCTAAAACGTGCCATGAAACCCTTCGGAGGTTTCAGAGTGGTTGAGAAGGCTCTCGAAGAACATGGAATGGCTCCTGATGAAAAGATCAGCGAATTATTTAACAAGTATGTAAAAACCCATAATGATGGGGTGTTTGATGCCTATAACGATGAGATCAGACGTTTCAGATCTCTCGGAATCCTTACCGGTCTGCCTGACAATTATGCCCGGGGAAGGATCATCGGAGACTACCGCAGGGTGGCGCTGTACGGCCTAAATTTTCTGATCGCAGAAAAGAAGGAAGATCTGGCCGGCATAACCGGGCCGATGACCGATGGTACGATTCGCTTACGTGAAGAGGTATCTGAACAGATACGTTCTCTTAAGGAAATGATCATCATGGGTAAATACTATGACCTTGATCTTACACGTCCGGCTCAAAATGCCCGTGAAGCAGTACAATGGACCTATATGGCATACCTGGCCGCTGTAAAGGAGCAGGACGGAGCAGCGATGTCTCTCGGGAACGTATCTTCCTTTCTCGACATCTACATCGAACGTGATCTGCAGGCCGGACTCATCACCGAAGCAGAAGCCCAGGAATACATCGACCAGTTCGTTATGAAACTACGCATGGTTCGCCACCTGAGAATGGGGGCTTATGATGAGATCTTTGCCGGTGATCCCACCTGGGTGACCGAAGCGATCGGCGGGACCTTTTCAGATGGTCGCACCAAGGTCACCAAAACCTCATACAGGTTTTTACAAACCTTATATAACCTGGGGCCCTCACCTGAACCGAACCTTACGGTACTCTGGTCTGACGACCTGCCTGACAATTTTAAAAGCTTTTGCTCGAAAGTTGCCATCGACACCTCATCGATTCAGTTTGAGAATGACAACCTGATGCGTACCAGCCGTAAATCTGATGATTATGGCATTGCATGTTGCGTTTCTTACCAGGAGATCGGTAAGCAGATACAGTTCTTCGGAGCGCGTACCAACCTTGCCAAAACGCTGTTACTGGCTCTCAACGGGGGAAGATGCGAGATTACAGGCAAAAAGGTGATCGAGGGAATTCCGGAATACAAGGGGAAATACCTGAGCTATGATGCAGTCATGAATAATTTCCGCCTGGCTATGAAGGAAATTGCAAGGGTCTACAGCGACTCCATGAACATCATTCACTATATGCACGACAAATATTATTACGAAAAAGCCCAGATGGCATTGATCGACACCAACCCCGATATCAATATAGCTTACGGGATTGCCGGTTTGTCTATCGTAGCCGACTCGTTGTCTGCCATCAAATATGCCATGGTGAAACCGATCAGGAACGAGCAGGGGCTAACCACCGACTTTGTGATCGAGGGAGACTTCCCGGCTTATGGAAACGACGATGACCGGGCCGATAAATTAGCAGCAGATGTGGTGGCAGACTTCAATGCCGAACTCCAGAAATTCAGGGTATATAAAAATGCCGTACCAACCCTTTCGGTGCTGACCATTACCTCGAACGTGGTTTATGGTAAAAAAACCGGTGCCACTCCAGACGGAAGACCCGCGGGTGTAGCATTTGCCCCCGGGGCCAACCCTATGCACGGGAGAGACACCCATGGAGCGATCGCTTCCCTGAATTCGGTAGCCAAGATCAACTATGAAAATGCGCAGGACGGGATCTCGAATACCTTTTCGATCGTTCCCAAATCTCTGGGAGCTGAAAAGAAAGACAGGATACACAATCTGTCTGCGATTCTTGACGGGTATTTTTCGAAAGGAGCTCAGCATCTGAACGTGAATGTGCTTAACAGGGAAACTTTGCTCGATGCCATGGAACATCCGGAAGACCACCCACAGCTTACGATACGGGTATCGGGCTATGCCGTGAATTTCACCAGGCTGACACGTGAACAGCAGCTGGAAGTGATCTCGCGTTCCTTCCACCAAACCATGTGATTCTTTGACCACTTACCCGGGAGACCCCTTTGGGTTTTCCGGGTATCTTATATTTTTGCAGTTATGAGCACCCACCTCCCACCAGACACTCTTGCCGTTCACTCGATCGAATCTTTCGGAACACATGACGGCCCGGGCATACGCTTTGTTATTTTTCTTCAGGGATGCAAGCTGAAGTGCCGCTATTGCCACAACCCTGATACCATTACCACCTCAGGAGGCACATTATACCCAATTGAAGAACTGGTTTCAAAGGCGGTTAAAATGAAACCGTATTTCGGCAAGCTGGGCGGAGTAACCATCTCCGGAGGTGAACCCCTCCTGCAGGCAAAAGCTCTCTTACCGCTGTTAAAGCGCTTAAAAGAAGAAGGAATTCATACCAACATTGACACCAACGGGAGAGTACTCAACCATTTTTCAAGGGAGTTACACCAGTTTGCCGACCTGGTGATGCTCGACATCAAACACCTGACCGAAGAGGGTTTCAGAGATATTACCGGCGCCCGGAACAAAGATGTGACCCTTAGTTACGCCGCTGAAAGGGAATCTCTCGGCAAACCGCTCTGGTTGCGATATGTCCTGATACCGGGAATCACCAACCAACCCGAATACCTGCACCGGCTGGGAACCCATTTCAAAGACTATAAGCATCTCGAACGCATCGAATTACAACCCTATCACCGGTTAGGGGTGCATAAATGGAAGGCCCTGGGCTGGAAGTATACCCTGGAAGATGCCAGGGAAAACACCGAAGAAGAAATTCAGTCTGCAGCTGAAATACTGCGCAGGTACTTTAAAGAAGTAAGAGTAAACTAGTAAGACCCTCTGCCATGAAGAACAAAACCCTTAAAAACAGATGGCTCATCGCCGCTTCGGCCATTGGCATACATCTCTCTATCGGATCTGTCTATGCTTATTCTGTAATGACCAATCCCGTAAAAGAAATCTTCCAGGTGGAAGGGAGCGATGTGAAATGGGCTTTTAAACTGGCGATATTTTTCCTGGGCCTTACCACTACCTTTCTTGGAAGCTGGACCGAACGCGTGGGTCCGCGCAAAACCGGAATCACTGCGGGTATTCTCTATGGATCAGGAATGCTTGGAGCAGCACTGGCCGTATACTACTCCTGGTTACCACTGTTCTACCTGAGCTACGGGGTTCTGGGAGGCATCGGTCTCGGTTTGGGCTATATCGCTCCGGTAAGCGCCCTGGTCAAATGGTTTCCTGACAGGAAAGGGCTCGCCACCGGTATGGCGATCATGGGTTTCGGTTTCTCAGCCCTGATCTTCGGTCCGCTAATGCAACAGCTCTTCGATACAGTCGGCATCGCAACGGCATTTTTTTACTTAGGTCTGTTATTTATGGTTCTGATAACAGGCAGCTCCCTCTATCTGGCCCCACCCCCTGATAATTTCTTTCCGGGATCTTCTGAAACCGGCTCCGATGAAAGTTCCGCCGCGGTACAGGCCGACGTGAGTGCAAAAGCTGCGCTTCATTCGGGCAGATTCTGGTACCTGTGGTTTATGATGTTCATCAATATCTCCTGCGGCATTGCCCTGATCTCGGCGGCAAGTCCGATTATGCAGCAAGCCCTTCGGTTTACTCCCATGAAAGCCGCAGCCATGGTAGGTGTGATCGGCGTCTTTAATGGATTAGGGCGCCTGGTATGGTCGGGGCTTTCTGATTATGCGGGGCGGATCAATATCTTTATTTTCTTTTTCCTCTTTCAGGCACTGGCATACTACTTTTTACCCAAAACAGGCGCCGAATGGCTGTTTCTTGCCTTACTTTTTACCGTTATCTCTATGTACGGTGCCGGGTTTGCTCTCTTACCCGCCATGGTTGGCGATCTTTTCGGTACCAAAAGTCTGGGAGTTATCAATGGCCGTATTCTTTCATCATGGGCGCTGGCCGGTATCGCAGGCCCCACGATCTATGATATGATAATGAACAAGACCGGGTCACTGAATATCACCCTCAGCATTTTTGCCCTACTTTTTGTAGTCGCCCTGATACTCGCTGTTCTTATGCGAATGAACGTTTCAAAGAAACTCTCAGGAACGGGTCATGGGGAAAAACGAAGCTTTCTTAACGTATATTCTAAAAGGTCTGCTGATTGACATCACATGATTGCGAAAATTGTTATGGCAGTATTCATTCTGAAGGCATGTTTAGCCGGGTGATTGGAGAATACCGGGTATAAATCGTATTTTTAAGCCCATGAAATGGGTGGCATTAGCATTAGCATTATTAACCCTGGGGCTCTCGGCAACTCCCTGTTGTGTGGAAGAAGTTTGCACCCGGGAAAACCAGGTTACCACAGATTCCACCCATGATTCTGAGGAGGAACATGAATCTCCCTGTTCTCCTTTTTTTACCTGCGGAAGCTGTTTGGGGTTCAGTGTTTCTTTGTACAGCCATACTGAGACACCAAAGCCTCAGGAATCTCACAGAGAGTCAGATCATGTAAACAGATTCATCCCTGCAGATGTTCACTGCCTGGTTTTTAAACCTCCTCGTAAGGTGCTGTTCAAACAGTATTTATTTCAAAAATCATAGGACAGTACAACATTAAAAATTCAATTTTTTGAAAACCATCATTTCATGCCTGGTTATGCTGTTTGCATGCAGCATTGCCATTGGTCAAAACAGTTTTGAGACCGTCATCAAAGACAAAGAAAGCAAGGAACCCCTGGTAGGGGTCACAGTATATCTGCCTGAAGCCGATAAGGGAAGTACCACAGATATGGACGGTCGAGTCGTGGTAGAAGGAATTCCCGATGGGGTATTCTCAATTGAGATCTCTTATATCGGTTATAAAAAACAAACCCTGAAGAAGAGTTTCCCTATTCCCGAAGAAAAGCAGATCCCTGTCATCTATCTCGAACAGGAAGAAGAAAAGATAGAGGAGGTGGTGATCACTTCCACCAGGAGTAGCAGAACCATCGAAGACATTCCCACCCGTGTCGAATTTATTGCCGGGGAAGAACTGGCGGAAAAGGGAAATATGAAACCGGGTGATATACGCATGTTGCTCAATGAAAGCACAGGGATACAAACGCAGCAAACCTCGGCTACCAGCTATAACTCCAGTATCAGGATACAGGGACTTGACGGAAAATATACCCAGCTTCTTCGCGATGGTCTTCCCCTGTATTCAGGCTATTCGGGCGGTTTAAGCCTGATGCAGATCGCGCCTCTGGACCTGAAGCAGGTAGAGGTGATCAAAGGAGCTTCGTCAACACTCTATGGTGGCGGAGCCATTGCGGGCCTGGTCAACCTGGTCACCAAAAAACCGGAAGATGAAGAGGAGCTCAGTTTCATGGTTAACGGAACTTCTGCCCTGGGTCTCGACCTGAGCGGTTTTTATTCTGAAAAATTCAATGAGAATATCGGAGCCACTGTTTTTGCCTCTTACAATAAGGGCACCGCTTATGACCCCGCTGATATTGGTCTTACCGCCATTCCGGAATTTGATCGTTTCACCCTGAACCCACGTCTCTTTCTTTATTTTTCAGATAAAACCGAAATGAATATCGGGTTCAATTACGTAACCGAAGATCGTCTGGGTGGTGACATTGACCTCATTACCGAAGAATCTGTTACCGAAGGCTATTTTGAAAGAAACAAGACAGACCGATTATCTACCCAGTTCAAGTTCGATCATCGCCTCTCTGAAAACACGAGAATAGAGATTAAGAATAGTTTCAGTTTTTTCGATCGCAGCATTTTAATACCCGATTACCTCTTTTCAGGAACCCAAATTTCATCTTTTTCCGAATTCAACTATGCCCGATTAGGAGACAGATCAGAATGGATAGCCGGTCTTAACCTCTGGACGGAAGATTTCAAACAGGAAGCCGGAGACCCGCAACAGGATCTCAGTTATGCCAATCATACGTTTGGCGCCTTTGTACAAAACACCTGGACATTGTCTGACAGATGGAGTCTTGAAACCGGTTTACGAGGTGATTACCAAAGTGATTACGGCTTCTTTCTGCTTCCCAGGTTCTCAGCCATGTTTGAGCCCAGCCAAAGACTTACCTTCAGGCTTGGAGGAGGATTGGGATACAAAACACCAACGATATTTACCGAAGATGCCGAAAGGCTGCAGTTTCAGAATATCGCACCCATCGATGTCGATAATACCGCCCCTGAAAGATCGGCAGGAGCAAATTTCGATCTGAATTACAAATGGCCCATCAGTGATGAACTGAGTCTCTCAACCAACACCCTGCTTTTTTACACCAGGATCAATGATCCATTGGTGCTTACCGAAAGTGATACAGGCGCCTTCAGCTATATTCAACCTGACGGGTATATCGAGTCTCAGGGAGTAGAGGCTAATATGAAATGGAGCTACAAAGACCTTAAACTCTTTATCGGATACACCTACGCCGATGTGACCGAAAACTATAATAGTGAAGCTACCCCATTTCCACTGGTGGCAACGCATCGACTGAACAATGTGCTGATGTATGAGAAACATGAGAATTTCTGGATCGGACTGGAGGGCTATTATTTCAGTCCCCAACAGCTTAGCAACGGTGAAACCGGTGATCCCTACTGGATCGTCGGGCTCATGACCGAAAAAAAGCTGGGTGAGAATTTCTCGGTATTCCTGAATTTTGAAAATTTCCTGGATACCCGACAGACCCGCTTCGACACCATATTTACCGGGAGCATCAATGACCCGGTATTCAAAGATATTTATGCTCCTGTTGACGGCTTCGTGATCAATGGCGGATTCAAGCTCAAGCTCTAAGGGCTCATCTGAACAGCTAAAAGAATGAAGACTCTCTGTTTGACGTGGCGGCAGACTGTAGGACAATGTCTCTCAAAAGTCACAAACTCAGGTTAAATGAGGCTTTTGCCTTGTGTTTGCCCCCTAAATACCTTATTCTGTATGTATGGAAAAAGTATTAGTTGCAGGTGCCACCGGCACCACCGGAAATATAATTGTTCACCTTCTAAAGGAATCAGATAATTACGAACCTGTTGCCATGGTTCGTAAAAAAGAACAGACCGCGCAATTCCAGGCGAAAGGGATCGAAACCGTGCTGGCAGATCTCACCGAAGATGTTTCACACGCCGTTAAAGGCACCGGGAAAGTCATTTTTGCTGCCGGATCAAAAGGAAAGAACCTGGAAGAAGTCGATAAGGAAGGAGCTAAAAAACTGGTCGATGCGGCCGAAAAACACGGACTTAAAAAATTCGTCATGTTAAGCTCTATCGGAGCCGACGACCCGGAGAGTCATTCTGAACTGAGCGATTATCTCAAAGCCAAGAAAAGTGCTGATGAGCACCTTCGCAATAGCAGTATTTCGTATACTATCGTCAGACCGGGCCAGCTTTCCAATGATGAGGGCACCGGAAAGATACGGTACGGAAAAAGCATCGATCACAAAGGAGATATCCCGAGAGCAGATGTAGCCAAAACCCTGGTCACAGCCCTTGATGAAAGCAAGGCTGATCATAAAACCTTCGAAATACTGAAAGGTGACACCCCAATAGAAGAAGCTCTGAAGAAGGTTTAGACCTCCACCACATATAGCTCAACCAACACTGAAAATGCAGAACAAAAATGTTCTGCATTTTTTTTATGTTTTGCCTGCTCCATCAATAATCCTCACTTTATTAAGTGGAAAATTCATACATTTAAGCTTCTCTAAAATAATCCCTTATGCGACAAATTACCTTAACAGCGCTTTCTCTGTTGCTTTTCATGTTCGGATTTACCGACCTGCAAGCACAGCGAAGAAGCAAGAAAAACGATGCCCAGAAGGAAGCTTCCCTTCCTTTAGACGCCTTTAAAATGCGAAACATCGGCCCGGCTTTCCTTTCGGGAAGAATAGCCGATATCGTATTCCATCCTGAAAACGATAACATCTGGTATGTGGCCGTAGGCTCCGGAGGGGTCTGGAAAACTGAAAATGCAGGAACTACATGGACTCCTCTTTTCGATGACCAGTCTTCGTATTCAACCGGATGCATTACCCTTGACCCTTCCAATCCGGAAGTAGTTTGGGTAGGAACCGGTGAAAATGTGGGTGGACGCCATGTTGCTTATGGCGATGGGGTTTACCGCTCAAAAGACGGCGGAAAGACCTGGGAAAACCTGGGACTAAAAAACTCTGAACACATCTCAGAGATCATTGTTCATCCCGAAAACTCAGATGTCGTCTGGGTTGCTGCCCAGGGACCGCTCTGGAGCAAGGGAGGTGAACGCGGCCTCTACAAGACTACCGACGGTGGAAAAACCTGGAAACAGACCCTGGGAGACAACGAATGGACCGGGGTAACCGATATCATGATCGACCCCAGAGATCCGGATCTGCTCTATGCTGCGACCTGGGATCGCCACAGAACCGTGGCTGCCCTGATGGGGGGAGGACCCGGATCAGGCATTCACAAATCAACCGATGGCGGAGAAACATGGACAGAACTCACCAACGGTCTTCCAACTTCGAATATGGGGAAGATCGGTATCGCCATTTCACCTCAGCAGCCTGACGTTATCTATGCGGCCATTGAGCTCGACCTGACCGAAGGAGCCGTCTACCGTTCTGAAGATCGCGGTGCATCATGGACCAAGATGTCTAACACCGTTTCAGGCGGAACAGGCCCGCATTACTACCAGGAACTGTATGCAAGTCCGCATAAGTTCGACCGTCTTTACCTTATGAATGTGAGGGTTCTTACTTCGGAAGACGGAGGTAAGACCTTTGTTCAGTTAAAGGAAGAAGAAAAACATTCAGACAACCATGCCATAGTTTTCAAGGAAGATGACCCTGATTATATCATGCTGGGTACCGACGCCGGAATATATGAAACCTTTGACCTGGCCGAGAACTGGCGATATATCAAGAACCTGCCACTTACCCAATTCTATAAGGTGGCTGTGAATGACGCCAAACCCTTTTATCATATTTTCGGAGGAACACAGGACAATGGTTCTGCTGGAGGGCCTTCAGCCACAGATGAGCGGGAAGGGATCAGCAACAAACACTGGTATAAGACCCTTTTTGCAGACGGGCATCAGTCGGCTACTGACCCGGTCTTTAACGACCTGATCTATGCAGAGACCCAGCAGGGTGGCCTCCATAGGGTCGATCTGACCACCGGGGAACCCATTTTGATACAACCACAGGCAGGCCTGGATGAGCCTCATGAACGATTTAACTGGGATGCTCCCATCCTCGTGAGTCCGCACAAACCGGAACGCCTGTATTTTGCATCTTACAGGGTGTGGAGATCAGAAGATCGCGGTGACAGCTGGACCCCGATCTCTGGAGACCTTACCCGCAACGAAGAACGACTGGAGCTTCCCATCATGGGCAGACAGCAATCATGGGAAAACCCCTGGGATGTCAGAGCCATGTCAAACTACAACACCATTACCTCATTAAGCGAATCGCCTTTAAAGGAAGGACTGATCTATGCCGGAACAGATGACGGTTTTATACAGGTAACTGAAGACGGCGGCGAGAACTGGAGACAGATCCCGGTGACCGAACTCGGACTCCCTGAGCGCAGTTTCGTAAATGACATAAAGGCCGACCTCTACGACGAAAACACGGTTTATGTAGCCTTAGACAACCATAAAGAGGGTGACTTCAGTCCGTATCTCTACAAAAGTACCGACAAGGGGCGCAGCTGGACCTCGCTCTCTGAGAACCTGCCGGAACGTACCCTGGTATGGCGTATGGTACAGGATCACGTAAAGAAAGACCTGTTATTTGCAGCTACTGAATTCGGAGTATATACCAGCCTGAACGGAGGTCAGAACTGGCATAAGCTACCGGGCACTCCCAACATGGGCTTCAGAGACCTTGCCATTCAGAAAAGAGAGAACGACCTGGTCGCAGCCTCCTTCGGAAGAGGATTCTTCGTATTGGATGATTACAGTCCGCTACGAAATATGACAGAGGAGAATCTCAGCAAGGAAGGCGCCCTGTTTGCTCCTCGTACTGCTAAATGGTATGTGCCACGCAGCAATGTGGGGAATACCGGTGCCGACTACTATTTCGCACCCAACCCTGAATTCGGAGCAGTCTTTACTTATCATCTTTCCAATGACTACCCTTCTGCGAAGAAAGAACGAATGGAAAGAGAGAAAGAATTGAATAAAAACAAGGAAAACGTACCATTCCCCGGATATGAGGCTCTTGATGCTGAAAAGAACGAGATCGCGCCTCAGATCTGGATCACCATAAAAGATGCGGAAGGCAACACCATTCGCCATTTGAAAGAAACGGCGAGCAAGGGAAGTCACCGCATTGCGTGGGACCTGAGAATGCCCAGCTTCAGGGCGATCAATCCCGAGCGTGTGGGTAGCGGAGGCGGTGGATGGTTCAGTGGCGGACCACTGGCTGTTCCCGGAACCTATACGGCAACCCTGCACCTTGAAAATGATGGCGAGGTCAGACTACTTGACGGCCCTGTAAGTTTCAAGGTAGAACCGATCAGGGAAGGTCTGCTGGGAGGAATGGATCACGAAGAGTACACAAGCTTCAGCGAGAAACTGGCTTCAGTACAGGCAGACGCTGCAGTACTGGAAAACAAGTTTGAGCAGTCTGAGAAATTGCTGAAGGCCTATGAAGAGGCCGCCTTCCGTTCGAATCTTTCCCCGGAAGCCCTGGCATCTGATTTCCGTCAGGCAAGAGAAACCCTGAACGAACTGGAAATCATCGGAGAGGGTAGCCCGTCGAGAAATAAAGTGGGAGAGAAAACCCCGCCTACTATCCAAACTCATATGAGCACGGCATACCGCGGAATTCTTTCTACCTATGGCCCTACCGAAATGCATAAAGCAAGCCTGGATAAGGCCCGTACCATGATCGATCAGATCACCCCTAAGGTGAATGAACTGTATGAAGTTCAGTTACCGGCTATTGAAGCAAAGCTTAAAGCAGCCAATGCACCGGTCATTCTTGAAGACTAAAAGAACCCGGATAGCAGTTTTATAAAAAAGGGAAGGTGTAAAAACCTTCCCTTTTATTTTCAGCTGTGATGATCATCACTGTACCTTCTCTGCCAAATCGATCAGATTTTTAATCACTTCGGAAAAGCTGAACCCGGTTTCGACCTGGTTGACAGAAAGACAAAGGGTAATCTTTTTTTCAGGGTTATATAAAACCGCACTTCCCCAGTGTCCTGAATGTCCGAAATATTCCTCTCCTTCTATATCGAAGTTGCTGATACCATACCCGTAATTGGGATCATCTGTCATCATCTCAAGAGTAGCTTGATCTTTAAAAAGCTTTCCGTTGAACAATCCCTGAATGAAGACAGCCAGTTCTCCGGTAGTTGAAACCAGTCCGCCCCCGGCCCAGTCAAAAGAGGTATTGATGTTGGCGGTGACATCGAGGCCACCCATATAGGCATGTGACTGTACCAGCTCAGTGGCAGGCTCGTAATACTCGAAAAAAGTCTGATGCATTCCAAGAGGGTTGAGAATTCGGTTGCGATAATTCTCAGCAAGAGATTCTCCGGTGATATTTTCGATGAGCAGTCCCAACAGAAAATAGTTTACATCAGAATAGGCATAGTCCTTCCCCGGCCTGAACTTCCCCAATTCGTTTACTCCCAGAGCATAGTACTTTTCGAAAAGCAACTCAGGGCTCCATGATTTAGAAGGATCCTCCATGACACCCGCAATGAATGCTGCCTCAGTATCGGTAAAGATATCGGCAAGGCCGGAACGGTGTTTTAACAATTGACCGATAGTGATCTCTTTTCCAAAAGATTCGTCCCCGACCAGGAGTAAACGGTCAAAATCGATGAAATCGAAATCATACAAATAGGATTCAACTGTTTTATCCAGGTCAATCTTACCCTCTTCCATGAGCTGCAATACGATCGTAGCCGTGAACATTTTGGAGATGCTTGCCGTTTTAAAGCCGTGATCTTTTTGTACAGGTATCTCAGTCTCGGAAGCAAGGGCTCCGTATCCCTTATGAAATACAAAATCTTCAGGTGCTACCTCCAGATAGCACAGAACGTTGGCAACCGGAGCATCTGGAGAAGCTGTGAGTAATTGTGAAAGTTCCCGGTCCAGTTCGGCCCGTACAGACTCCTCTTCCATCTGCGCTGTTACCGGAAAGCACAGAACGCTTAATATGATTAAACTGACTAATGTTTTCATTACTTATGATTTTTCAGGAGTCAAATTTATCACATAAGTCCAAGGACTGAATTGACCTAGATCAAATCGGGGTGTTTTTTTCTGATACGGCTTAGTCGCTCTTTGGTAATCCCCAGATAAGATGCGAGGTCCTGAAGAGGAATGCTTTTCGCTTCCTGTGGCTGTTCGCGCAGCAGTTGAAGGTACCTGAATTCGGCCGTTTCCGCCTTGAATTCCACGAACCTGTTCACCAGGGTTTCCACATAGTTCGCCAGGAGATATACCATAAAGCTCCTGAAATCAGGGTTCTTCTGAGCGATCGCATCAAAGTCTCTTTTTGAAATGCGAATGACCTCACAATCTGTAATTGCCTGAATGGTTTCACGGCTGGGATGACCGTACAGAAAAGCATAGGGCGAGGTGTCGAGATCGCCTTTAAAGGTAAACCCCAGTATCACCTCCTTGTCTTCCGGAAACCTGATGGCTTTAAAAGCCCCTGATTTCACATAATACAGATAGGAACAAACCGAACCTTCGGTAACGATGCACTCACCTGCCGGGACTGTCTTGGCTTCCCCCTTGGCGATCAATTCCCGGAAGTATGTTTGAAAAACATCTTCAGAAAACGATCTGTCAAATCGATTGTTAGGGTTTATGGGCATTTGATGATATATTTCCGAGTAAAAATAACTAATACAGCCTGAGCATCAGACTCGCAATAAGCATTGTTTCGACAGACGGCAAAGCCTTGCAGCGTCTGAGTTCCCAATAATTCAGGCCTATACTGTTAAAAGACCTTAAAGTTATGATAAAAGCGTTAAATCATTTGATATCAGGGCTTTCATTTTGTAGGTTATAGAGTGTTAAATCATACTAACAACAATAAAATCAGACATTATGAAACTCACAAATAAAAGAGTGGCCATTTTAGCCACAGACGGATTCGAAAAATCAGAATTATTTAAACCCATGAACGCTCTGAAGAAAGAAGGAGCCCAGGTTGATATCATCTCAGTTAAAAAAGGAGATATCAAAAGCTGGGAAGGTGAAAACTGGGGAGAGACCATTAAAGTAGATAAGCTGGTAGACGAAGTAGATTCTACCGACTACAATGCATTGGTTCTGCCGGGTGGAGTAGCAAATCCTGATCTGATGAGAACTCATGAAAACGCACTAGGATTCATTCGCAAATTCTTTGCTGAAAGCAAACCGGTTGCAGCTATTTGCCACGCACCATGGTTATTGATCAGCGCCGGAGTCATTGAAAACAGAAAAGTGACTTCTTACAAAAGCATTAAAGATGATGTGATCAATGCCGGAGCAGCCTGGGTAGATGAAGAAGTTGTTGTCGACCAGGGACTGGTAACCAGCAGAAATCCGAATGACCTGCCGGCCTTCATAGATAAGCTAATTGAAGAGGTTAGAGAAGGTAAGCATGAAGAACAAGTAGTACATGCGTAACAGGTAGATAATAACCCCCAATAAAAAGAGGAATGGCTAAGCCATTCCTCTTTTTTTATTTCCTAATACGCCCTGTTCCGGGCCCGTTTGCTTTCTTATCTTTGCTTCCATGAAAACAAACCTGGCCAGTTCACTCGGACTTTATTTTTTTCTGTTTCTTGTATTCACCCTTTTCGTTTCTGGAGATCAGTATACCGGCAATTGGTGGTTGCTTCCTTTAGGGCTTATCGTTCTGGGTGCCCTGATAAATGCTTATTTGCAAGATTTCCTTCAGGAAAAACTCAAAAGCAAGGAGTTGAGATACCTGCTGGCATTCACCATTTTCATTCTCTGTCTCTTCGGAGGACTTCCGCAGTAACAGATCAAGACAAAATCAGGAATATTCCGGCAGCCACTGCCGCTCCGATCAGCGGCCCTGCCACAGGAATCCATGCATACTTCCAGTCACTGGTACCTTTTCCTCTTAAAGGAAGGATCGCGTGCATGATCCTGGGTCCCAGATCCCGGGCCGGGTTAATAGCGTAACCGGTGGTTCCCCCAAGGGAGAGTCCGATGACCCAGACAAGAAGTGCTACAGGCAGTGCTCCAAGTGAGCCCAGACCGATAGGCGTGACGGTTTCACCATTCATAACCGGTTCTGTAAAATAAAAGATCACAAATAAGAGGGTGAAGGTACCGACAGCTTCACTGATCAGGTTGGATCCGGTTTTCCTTATAGCAGGGATGGTTGCGAAGGTTGCCAGCTTTACCAGGTTGTTGTTGGTACGATGGTAATGATCTCTATAGACCAGCCACACAAAAAAACTGCCGGCCATGGCGCCTGCCATCTGAGCCAGAATGAAGACGGGCACCTCTAACCAGGGAAACTGACCGGTAAGGGCAAGCCCCACGGTAACCGCCGGGTTTATATGGGCCCCGCTGTAGGGTGCTGCCACAACCACTCCGGTAAATACTGCCAGTGCCCATCCGGTAGTGATCACGATCCACCCGCCGTTGTTCCCCTTGGTGTCTTTCAAAATAACATTTGCCACCACACCATTACCCAAAAGTATCAGAAAAAAGGTTCCGAGGAATTCAGCGATTACAGGAGTCATCAAACAGAGGTTTTAGTTTATCAGCACGGCAAAAATGGCCGTGATCGTTCTCTAATTTATAAAATTTCTCTTTCACGGCACTTGCTTATTCCCTGAGTAACATCGAAACAGGGATCAGAATTTTCTGTTAAAACACCGTCTATGCTTTCCTGCTTCACCGCTTGGAATTAAATTACACCTGAAAAACTGGCACTTTTTTGAAAAAGTTTTACTTCATCATCATCTTTCTGCTTCTGCAGCAACTAAGGGCACAGGAGTTACCCTTTTCCGGAACGGTCACCAACGGGGCAGACTCTATCCCATCAGTACATATCGAGAATCTGCGGAACGGGAAATACACCATCAGCAATGAAGAAGGGTATTTCGAATTACCGGTCAAAACCGGCGATAGCCTGCGGCTGACCCACGTAGGCTACCAACCTGAACTTTTGATTGTCGATAACCGCATCTCAGACGGGAAACCTTTGATGATCCTTATGGATGAGAATGCCATTGAATTACCCGAAGTCACCCTGGAAACCTATCGATCTATGAATGCCGTTGACCTGGGCATTTATCAGAAACTACCTGAAAAACTGACCCCAAATGAACGAAAACTAAAAACCGCAGGAGACTTCAAGTGGTACCATGCTTTAGGATTACTGGGAGGAGCCCTGGCGATAGACCCCATACTGAACAAAATAAACGGTCGCACAAAAAATCTGAAAAAAAGAATTGCCGTTGACAGGGCCGAAGCATTGAGAAGTGATCTGGATACCGAGTTCCGGGACTTCATCGAAGGTCGGCTCTCTCTCAAAAATGAGTGGGTAGACCGTTTTTTATATTACACCGTGGAACATGGTGACTGGGCAGTGCTGAGTCCTGAAAACCCAAGAGGAACCCGCGAATTTCACCTGATTCAATTGCATCAGGATTTTATGGCCACTCTTGAGGAGGTAAAAGAATAATCAACAATTCCTGTTTATACCCTTTCTAAAAATCAAAGTGATGATCAGTAGAAAGCAGGTATCTCAATTTGTAGTATTTTAGAAGTCTCTAGCTAAATCAACCACATGAAAAAGTACATGATCATTTCCCTGGTATCGCTGATCACCTGGTACCAGCTTCCTGCACAAAGCCTTGATTCCCTTTTTGAACCGGCCGTTTACCGAAATATCGGACCATTCAGAGGCGGACGAGCCAATGGATCCTCAGGGGTTATCGGAGACCCCCTGACCTATTACATGGGCACCACCGGCGGAGGGGTATGGAAGACCACCGATGGCGGCCAATACTGGAAAAACGTTTCAGACGGATATTTCAAAACCGGCTCTGTCGGAGCAGTCTCGGTTTCAGAAAGTCATCCCAATATCGTTTACGTCGGAATGGGAGAACATGCGCCACGGGGCGTGATGACCTCCTATGGAGATGGTGTCTACAAATCTACCGATGCGGGAAAGACATGGACGCATCTCGGACTCGAAGAAACACGCCATATATCACGTATCATTATTCATCCCGATAATCCTGACATTGTTTGGGTGGCAGCCCAGGGAGCCCTCCACGGCCCCAATAAAGAGCGTGGGATCTATAAATCGACCGATGGTGGAGAAACCTGGAAGCAGGTGCTGTACGTTAATGACCTGACCGGTGCCAGTGAACTTTCGATCGATTACAGCAATCCGCAGGTACTGTACGCCTCGATGTGGGAACACCTGCGAAAGCCATGGCAGGTTGTCAGTGGCGGGGAAGGCAGCGGACTCTATAAATCGACCGATGGTGGTGAGACCTGGTTCACCATTGAAAACGGGATCCCTGAGGAAAAGGGAAAAATGGCCATAGCTGTTTCCAGAGCCAATCCCAAAAGAGTCTACGCCCTGATAGAAAGCGATTCGGAAAAGGAAAAAGGCGGACTCTTCCTTTCAACCAATGGTGGGGAAAGCTGGAGCCGGGTAAGCGATGATCACAGACTGATACAAAGAGCCTGGTATTATATCGAGGTGTTTCCCGATCCGGTCGACGAACATACGGTATACGTGCTGAGTGCTTCCTTTTATAAATCGATAGACGGCGGAAAGACCTGGGAAGAGATCAATACCCATCATGGCGATTACCATGACTTGTGGATCAATCCTGAGAATAACCAGAACATGGTGGTTACCGATGATGGCGGTGCAGAGGTCACCTTTGACGGCGGTGAAACCTGGTCGGCCCAGGACCGTATGCCTACCGCACAGTTCTACCGGGTCATCACCGACAATCTGTTCCCGTATAACATCTATGGCGGACAACAGGACAATACCTCGGTGAAGATCGCCAGTATGGCCGTTGGTAGCGGAGGTATCGGAAGGGAGAACTGGAGCCCCTCTGCAGGAGGGGAAAGTGCATTTCTGGCCTTTGATCCGGATAATCCGGTCAAGGTTATGGGAGGAAGTTACCTCGGTACTATTGAACTTCTGGACACCCGGGCCATGGCGTCTACCAATATCATGATCGAACCCAATCTGTATCTCGGTCTTCCGGCCCGTGAAATGAAGTACCTCTATAACTGGAACGCCCCCATTATCAAATCACAACATGAAGAAGATACCTGGTATCATTGTGCCCAGTATGTATTGAGAACCAGTGACCAGGGTGAAAGCTGGGAAGTGATATCTCCCGACCTGACCACCAATACAGACAGCAAGCAGGGTAAAGGTGGTGCTCCTTACACAAATGAGGCCGTGGGAGCCGAAAACTACGGAACCATCAGTTACATCATCGAATCTCCGCACGAAGCCGGAGTGATGTACACCGGAAGTGACGACGGACTCGTTCATATTACCCGTGACAACGGGGAGACCTGGCAAAACATTACGCCTCGAAATATGCCGGAAACCCTTGTCAATGCCATAGAAGTTTCACCGCATGACCCGGCAACGGTATACCTGGCAACCACGCGTTATAAATTCAATGACCACACCCCGTCGCTCTACAAGAGTACGAACTATGGTAAAAGCTGGACTCAGATCTCTGAAGGCATTCCCGTGGGATCTTACACCCGGGTAGTACGCGAAGATACAGGGAGAAAAGACCTGTTGATCGCAGGAACAGAAACCGGAATATTTGTGTCATTTAACGGTGGCCGTAATTGGGAACCCTTCCAGCTTAACCTGCCGGTGGTACCAATAACTGACCTGGCGGTGAAGGGCAATGACCTCGTTGTCGCTACTCAGGGACGGTCTTTCTGGATCTTTGACGATATGCCCCTGCTCAGACAATATGAAGAAGACAACAACGCATTAAAGCTCTATCAACCGGAACCGGCCATGATGTCGAACTGGTACAGCAGTATGAATGCCTCTAACCCTTCCGGCACGAATAACAGTGAAGGTGTGAATCCCGCCAGCGGAATGGTGATCTATTATCACCTTCCGGAAGAATTAACCGAAAAAAACCTGACGCTGGAGATACGAGCGAAAGATGGAAGCCTTGTTCGAAGCTTCAGTTCAGAGGCTGATACGAAATACGTTTCCTATGAAGGAGCCCCCTCAGCAAAGTCTTTGCTTTCTAAAGAACCCGGATTGAACCGCTTTGTATGGGATATGCGACATACCATGCTCAAAGGAGCTCCGGAGGTGTACATCGAAGGTAGTTTCAGAGGTCATAAAGCCATACCTGGGGAATATATGCTGGAATTGAAAGCGGGCGAAGAACAGCAAACCATTCCTGCCGGGATCATCGGAAATCCATTGATCCCGACTACTCCGGAGGAATATGCTGAATACCATCAGTTCATGACTGCGGCTGAGAAGAAGTATAATGAAATGACTGAGATGACGAATAGCCTGTATAAACAACAGCAACAACTCTCGCAGGTCAAAGATGCTCTTGATAAGGATGATCAGAAGGATTTAATTTCAGAAATCAACAGTCTGCTGGAAGAAATGAAAGCATTCGATGCGACCATGGTGCAGCGCTTATCAAAGGCTTACGATGACGTTGAGAACTACAGGAACGGCTTTACGGCGCATTATCTTACCGCCATCAACCAGACCGACAGCGGCATTCCTTTAGTTACTGAAGGCGCCAAGGCGAGAATGGCCGAACTCAACCAGCAGTGGGAACAGTACCGCAGTGAAGGAAAGACCCTTCTGGAAGAAAAGATTCCTGCACTGAACAAGTCACTATACGAGGCCGGTATCGGGGCCATACGCTAAAGGTTAAATGATAATCTCATTGTAAAAGGCTGCCCTCTGGGGGCAGCCTTTTTTGATTCAAGCAATTTGCGGGTAGAGAGTTGTATCTCTCATGACAATTTAGGATTTTCCCTTTGCGCTGCTTTCCCACCTGAATGTTTGACTGCCTGATCATCTCACCATCTCACTTATAAAAACATATCCACCCCGCCCTGCAAGCAGGACATCTTAATGCCAGATTTCAAGATAAACTTCTATATCCCCCCTCAGGCTTGCAGCCAGCTCCCCCCGGGAGGGGGAGCAGAAGGGATTTCAAAATTACATCCTTCACCTTCCCCCAAAAGGGGAAGGTGGCAGCACTGCAGTGCTGACGGAAGGGGGTGTCAGTATCTTCAGGCGAATATCAGACCATCTCACTATCTCACCATCTCACCGCTTCACTACTTCATCACCCCATAACCCCATAACCCCATAACCCCATAACCCCATAAGCAAAAAAATCATGTAAAGTCTTGTTTACATTTCAAAAAATACCATATATTTGTGTCAAGTTTAATTGACATTATGTCTACAACACCTAACAAATGAAAGAAGAAAACAAAAATTTCAAGGCGCAGACGCTGCGCAATACCAAAAACCTTTCTTACTGGACTATGGCATGGGTAGCAACCATGGCGGTGGCGTCCTTCGGACCTGAATTTATCTGGGATTATGACAAAGTCTACAGCGGGATTGCCATCGGCTTGAATATAGCTGTGGGTATTGGGATGATCCTTGCCAACCGGAAGTTCCTTTTAGGTCTGGATGAATTGCAACGAAAGATTCATATGGATGCAATGGCGATCGCCCTGGGCGTGGCTGTTGTAGGTGGCTTATCATACTCTTTACTCGATGTCACCAACATTATTTCAGCCGATGCCGAGATCTCAGGTTTGGTTATTCTTATCGGATTGACCTACCTGGTATCGGTGGTTATTAACTCAAAACGTTACTCATGAAGAACCGGTTGAAAGTATTACGAGCTGAGCATGATATGACCCAACAACAGCTGGCAGATGCCCTGGGGGTATCCCGGCAAACCATCAACGCCATCGAAAAAGGGAAGTTCGACCCCAGTCTTCCGTTGGCATTCAAGATGTCGTACTTGTTTAATCGGTCCATTGAACGTATCTTTGAATACGAAGAAAGTGCATCATGATACAATTGATAACCAGACTCATACAGTTTTTTATAGCTTTTACGCTTTTCTTCCTGGGATTCTTCTCCAAGTTCTTGTGATCCCCGGCAGGTTTCTTCGGGCAATTTCGGTAATTAGATCCATTTGCCAGCCAACCTTTTGAATCAGTGTGAGACTGCATTCTTATTTTTCTTATCCGCATAACCGTATACCATTTAACTGCATAACCCCAAAAAACAAAAGAGCCCCTCTTTCGAGGGGCTCTTACATTAAATTCTGAATAATTAACTTCCTATAAACTCACTAAAGGTCTGAAGTTCTATTTCATCCAGGCCTTTGCTTTTCTTTTTCAGCCTGGCCATAGTGCTTTCAGCCTCTTCCAGTCGTGATTTCAACACCTCCAGATTGGCCATATCGTTAGCCGATGGCTTATCATAGCTGCTCGCTACCTTGCTATACAGATCAGCAATGCGTTCCCGCAACTGAGGTTCAGCAGCACCCACATAGTTATCACCGGTTGTGATCACCAGGGTTTCCTTGAACTCCTGCAGTCGCTTAACGTCCTTATCCCTGCCCTGCTTTTCAGCGAGTGCAATTAGTTCGTCAAGTTCATACACCAGGTAGGCCAGTTCCTGTGACATGTCGTACAGTTCCATGGTAATGGCATCTTTCTGCTGGTAATCTTCCCGACTCATGGGGAGATCTTCGTCGAACAGCAGCTCAAAAGGTGCCTCATAGGTTTCATTACCTTTTGTCATGACCACCTTATAGGTTCCCGGCGGAACTTTCGGGGTGGTGAACCCTCCAAAGCTGAAGGTTTTACCTTTAGCCACTTTGGGTTGCTTACGGCGATAGTTCCAGGTGACTATATTGACCCCTTTCGATTTGCCGGCTCCCAGATCTGCGATCTTGTTGCCTTCCATATCCTGGATCTCCATGGCCATCTTTCCGAACACATGACGCTTCTTCAGGTAGTAACGAATCTGCACATCTTTTGAATCATTTCTACCGACGAACTGGGTTTCGGTACCGAAATTTCCGGAAAAACCGTTTTTCTCATCAATTACCGTAGGCTGAATGTCAAAGAAGTGTACTTCCTTCTCCATCACTTCCGGGGTTAGTTCCCTAAGGGCAGAAATATCATCGATGATGATCACACCCCTTCCGTGGGTTCCCATGACCAGGTCATTGGTTTGCTTCTGCAGATCGATATAGTGAACCGCTACCGCCGGCATATTATTGGTAAACTTATTCCAGGTCGTTCCGCCATCGGTTGTGATATAAAGTCCGAATTCGGTTCCGAGGAAAAGCAGATCCGGGTTTTCATAATCCTCCTGGATATTTCTGGCAAACCCTTCGATGTCTTCCGTAGCGATACTTTTCCAGCTTTTACCATAATCACTGGTCTTATACACATACACATTTTGATCGTTCATAGTATGACCGTCGAATACAGCATAGGCGGTACCGGCATCGAAACTACTGGCCTCGATATGATAGCACCATGTATTGGCCGGCAGACCGCTGATATTTTCAATGGTATTGGTCCAGCTTTTACCTCCGTCCCGGGTCACCTGTACGTTTCCGTCGTCGGTGCCCACCCAGATCACCTGCTCATCAAGCGGGGATTCTGCAATGGTAAAGATCGTGGTGTGGTTCTCTGCCCCTGAATTATCTACCGAGAGTCCGCCTGAAGCTGCCTGGTCCTGTTTGGCAGGATCATTGGTGGTCAGGTCAGGAGAAATAATCTCCCAGCTGTCTCCCATATCGTCAGAACGATGCAGGAACTGGCTACCCACATAAATGCGGTCTGCCACATGCGGACTGAGGGCGATGGGTGCATTCCAGTTAAAGCGGTATTTCACGCCTTCATCTGTCGGAAGCGGCTGAATGGTCTTTACCAGGCTACGATCTACATCATATCTCCAGATATTTTCAGCACCCTGCATTTCTGAATAAATCACATTCTTTTCAGGGTGGCGGTACACTCTGAAACCATCGCCCTGGCCTACCGAATTCCAGTCTCTGGCCGAGATACCTCCCGGTGAACGGGATGGCCCGTACCAGGAACCGTTATCCTGCAACCCGCCATAGACGTTATAAGGCTCTTCGTTATCGGTGCTGATGTGGTAAAATTGCGAGAGAGGCAGGTTTTCTACGATCTCCATGGTGGTACCACCATTCCAGGAGCGATAGACGCCTCCGTCTGTTCCCACGAACATGATATCTGAATCTTTGATATGAAAGGCGATATCATGAATATCGCTGTGCATATTACCCAAATTCTTAAAGGTTTTTCCTCCGTCTCTTGAAATAGATCCTGTGAGTCCGCCCTTCACCACCACATTCTCATCTCTCGGGTCAACAACGATCCTTGAGAAATAGAACGGACGAACGGTAATTCCGAAGTCATTGTTGAGCTGCTTCCAGCTGGCTCCGGCATCATCGCTGCGATATAATCCTTTACGGTTGTCTTCCTCTGCTTCTATAACTGTGTAGAGTACATCAGGGTTTGAGGGGGCCACTGCGATCGCCAGTCTTCCCAGGTTTCCTTCAGGAAACCCGTTATGAATCTTTTTCCAGTTCGCACCTCCGTCTGTTGACTTATACAGCGCACTGTTAGCTCCTCCAGACTCAAAAGACCAGCCGGTACGTCTGAATTCCCACATGCTGGCATAAAGGGTCGACGGATCTTTCGGATCGATGGTAAGATCGGCACATCCTGTTTTCGGATTCACATACAGAATTTGCTCCCAGGTCGCTCCTCCATCCGCAGACTTATAAACGCCACGCTCATCGCTGTCACCCCAAAGGGCGCCAAGTACCCCGACATAAATTTCATCAGGGTTTTCTGGGTTAACGATCACATTTGAGATACGTTCTGAGTTTTCAAAACCGAGTTTACTCCAGTTGGCTCCCCCGTCTTTTGAACGAAACAGTCCGCAACCCACCGATACGCTGTTTCGGGTCCAGGTCTCCCCTGTTCCCACATAGATAGTGTTGTCAGGATCAGACGGATCAACCGCCACGGCACCAATTGACTGGCAGTGCTCTTCGAAAATGGGGTTAAAAGTAGCTCCCCCGTCATTTGATTTCCAGACACCACCCCCGGCAGAGCCAAGGTATACCACCTTACTGTTGGTGGGGTGCATTTCAAGGTCATTGATACGGCCGCTCATGAGAGCCGGGCCGATATGCCGGGCACTCATGTCGCCAAATAATTCTTTTCCCCGGGTTACTGCATCACTCTGGGCATGAGATGCCACAGGTAATAACAGTATTCCGGCGAGAATCAATACTATATTTCTCATCGGTACAAGTTGTTTTGTGTGTGCTTAGTCTTGTCCGCCTTCACTGGTTTCAGGAAAAGCAAATGCTTCTTCAGACACTTCTGGGTTCAGCACAATCGATTCGATCACCAGGGGTTGTCCCTGTTGTCCCTTTACACCCTGGGTCATGGAAAACGGAAAATAAAGCCCGTCTACTTCCTGGTAATCGCTCATGGTCACCAATGAGGTTTGTCCTTTAGCAGGCCCCTGACGCACTTCGCTTTCTACAGCTATCGGCACAAAATTGTCTTTATCGAAGTAATAGAAACTTACGTCTTCTTCCTTCTGCCCATCGATGGTCAACGGTTCTTTAACCAGTTTGATCTTATAGGCTGAAGTTCCTTCTATGGTTTCTTCTCCTACGAGCTCCACAGTGTATCCCTTATCTTTATAATCGATAAAAGAATCGGGGAAATCATTGGTATTGAGTTTAAAATTTGCGGTGGTTTCGGCATCGCTCTTTTCAGGTTGCATGGTCATGAAGTTATGACTCCAGAGCGTTTCACCGTCGAATACCCCTTGTTTGATTTCTTTTCCCTGGAAGTTGATCAGGGTCATTTGTCTTCCGTCTGAAAGCTGAATGATCTCGAGCGGAATCTCCATTCCCTGCTGGTTGACCTTGGCTTTCATTTTCATGCCTTCGAGGCTTTTAAGCTTTTCTTTCCCCCCGATATTTTCAAAATAGTTGTCGAGGATCTCATCAGCGGTTTGAGCCTGGAGACCAAGGCTGAAAAGGGTAAATACCGCTGTAATAAAAACACTGAATGATTTCATTTGATTTCGTTAATAATGGTTAATAATAATGTTGATGTTAATTTCTTCAAGATAAGTAGGATACGATGATTAATTGTTACAGGAATATGAAATTATTTTTCCAAAACCCTGTAACCTGAGAAATATCAGTATCTGGCAGTAATGCATGTTCTAATTTTATATTCTAAACCAATAAAACAATGAACATCGTATCAACCGCCGAAGCGGTTTCTGTGGTCAAATCCGGCAACCGGCTCTTCATACAAGGGGCAGCCATGACTCCGAACACCCTTATCAACGCACTTTGCGAAAGACATCAGGAATTGAGTGATGTAGAGATCATTCACATTCATACTGAAGGCGTAGCTCCATATGTACATCCACCTTACAACAATGCTTTCCGGGTACGCAGCCTGTTTATGGGTGCCAATGTCAGGGATGCTGTCAATGCCGATTATGTGCCTATTTTTCTCAGCGAGATCCACTGGCTGTTCAGAAAAAAAATACTCCCTGTCGATGTAGCCTTTATCCAGGTTTCGCCCCCCGATAAACACGGTTATTGCTCCCTGGGTGTTTCTGTAGACATTACCCTGCCCGCATTACAGAACGCCAAGATCGTGGTGGCGCAAATCAATCCGAAGGTGCCCAGAACACACGGAGATGGTATTATACATATCGATCAGATCGACCGTGCCATCGAAGTCGATGAGCCCATACACGCTGCCCATCTGAAACCCGTTTCAGATACCGAAATGGCCATAGGAAAACACGTGGCATCACTTATTGAAGACGGCGCCACCCTGCAAATGGGAATCGGGAATATACCCAATGCAGTACTCAGCAATCTGGGAAATCATAAAGACCTGGGCATCCATACCGAAATGTTCTCAGATGGCATTCTTCCCCTGGTCAAAAAAGGAGTGATTAACGGATGCCGGAAGGAGGTTAAAACAGGAAAGATCGTTACCTGTTTTGCCGTCGGCAGCCAGGAACTCTATGACTTTATAGATGATAATCCGCTCGTTCATTTTAAGGAAGCGGCATATACCAACGACACAGGTATCATACGCAAGAATCCCAAGGTTACCGCGATCAACAGCGCCATAGAAATAGACCTCACCGGTCAGATCTGTGCCGACACCATAGGTGGAAGACAATATTCAGGGGTGGGCGGTCAAATGGACTTTATAAGGGGAGCCTCCCTTTCCCCCGGAGGAAAGCCCATTATCGCCATGCCATCGACCACCCGTAACGGTCAATCAAAGATCGTAAGCGCCTTAAAAGCAGGAGCCGGAGTAACCACCACCCGTGCCCACGTGCATTATGTGGTTACTGAATACGGAATCGCGAACTTGTTTGGCAAAACCCTCACGGAACGGGCGAAGGCCCTGATCGACATCGCTCATCCCGATCACCGAGAGGCATTGGCTAAAGAGGTGCTGGAGGGCGCGTTTGTATAATGTTTAGGTGAGGTAGTGAAGTGGTGAGATGGTGAGATGGTGAGATGGTGAGATGGTTATGCAGATACGAATACTGTGTCACACTGAGCCCGTCGAAGTGAGACTTACACATTGCTGATAAGTGAGGTGGTTATACAGTCCTGCCTGCCGGCAGGCAGGTATGCGGTTATGCAGATACGAATAACATGTCACACTGCCCTGAAGTATCGGGGCTGTCGAAGTAGTCAAAAGATCAGGAGGTAAGTATAAATGCCCCTTCAATCTTTTCCACTCACGACTAACGATTCACGACTCACGACTCACGACTAACCACTCCCGACTCCCGAAAAGAACAGACAAATACGATTTTCCTGTAAAAACCGTTATATTCTAACAATCAACCTGTTAAAACTTAAATTTCATCTTATGAATCAAGCAACCCGAAAAACCTGTCTGATGTATCTCTTACCAATATTGGCGGTGCTGTTTTTGTACTCCTGTAATGACGATGACGATAACGCCATTAATGACGGAACGGCTGCTGCGATAGCCGATATAGAGGCAACCATGAGTTCAGATACCTGGATCATTACTGAATACAACGATTCGGGAGTTGATGAAACCGATGACTACAATGGTTTTGTCTTCACTTTTGCCGATGACGGTACGCTGACCGCGAGCAATGGTACTGAAAGCTACGAAGGCACCTGGTCGGTCACAGCCGATGACGACAGCGATGATGATAACAGTGACGGAGATGAAGAGGACATCGATTTTAACATCTTCTTTTCCGCTCCGGAATTCCTGGCTGAACTCACCGATGACTGGGATATCAATGCTTCAACCAATCTCACCCTTGACCTGTTCGATGTCAGTGGAGGAGATGGTACCACCGATCGCCTGATCTTTGAGCGCAATTAAGATCGCTTTGCCCAAGGATCAAAAAATCATTAAGTTACGCAATCAGGCAGATAAAATACCGTATCACACTGCCCCGAAGTACCGGGGCCTTCGAAGTGGTCAAAAGATTATGAGCTAAATATAAATACCCCTTCAATCTTTTCCATTCACGACTAACCACTCCCGACTAACGATTCACGACTCACTACTTAACCAGTAACGACTACATGAAAAACCAGTTAAAAGAAATCTCTGATCGTGAAGACGTAGCCTTCCTGGTAAGGCAGTTCTATGGCAGGATCAGAAAAGATGAAGTCCTGGGGCCAATCTTTGAAAAGCAGATCACAGACTGGGAAGCACATTTCGAACTGTTAACCGACTTCTGGGAATCGCAGCTATTTCTGAGAAGGAGCTACAGGGGAAATCCCGTGGTACCCCATGTACACACAGACAAAAGTACAGGAGGCAGCATAACCATGGATCATTTCGGCAGATGGATCAATCTGTGGATCGATACCCTTGACACCTATTTTGAAGGGGAACGTGCATGGATCGCAAAGAACCGGGCAAGAAAGATGGCCACCATGTTATATCTGGAGATCTTTAAAGCCCGGGAGTGAGGTAGTCAGATAGTCAAGCAGTCAAACGGTCAGATGGTCAAGTGGTCAGATAGTGAAGTAATCAGTCGGTCTGACATTCGGCTGCAGATAATAACACCCCCTTCCGTCCATGCCTTTGGCATGGCCACCCAAGCGCCTTCTGGCTCCTTCGCTAAAATGGTTCACTGAACCATTTTTTAACGATCGGCCCTCCCCAAAAGGGGAAGGAAAACGTGTATTTACGAAAATGTGGTATACAATTCTGCTTTTGTCACACTGAGGCCCTCGAAGTGGACTTACGGAGTGCAACTAATAGTTTACAATGTGAACATTACTGTCATCCAGAGCTCCCGAAAATTTTCGGGAGCGAACGATCTGCCCATTTTTGGTGAGGTGGTGAGATAGTCAAGCAGTCAAACGGTCAGGCGGTCAAGTGGTCAGATAGTGAAGTAGTCAGTCGGCCTGACATCCGGCTGCAAATAATGACACCCCCTTCCGTCCATGCCCTTGGCATGGCCATCCAAGCGCCTTCTGGCTCCTTCGCTAAAATGGTTCACTGAACCATTTTTTAACGCTCGGCCCTCCCCAAAAGGGGAAGGAGAAGGTTTTTTTATTGGAATCTCGACAGGAAGGTGTCTGTGTCAAGCGGTGAGCCTGCCATCTTCACCAGGAGGGGATGATGATGGTTGTAAATTTGAAATCCCTTCTGCTCCCCCTCCCCGGGGCAGCTGGCTGCAAGCCTGAGGGGGAGACGAAATTCACCTTACTATTTAGTAGAAAGGCACCCTGCTTGCAAGGCGGGGTGATTAATTATAAAACTAGCTGTATGATTGTTTTATAACGCATGCCGCTTTTGGATGCAATGACCTTAATGAGAACCATTCAAAAGATCGCTTCAGTTACTCCTTTGTGTTTCTTCGTGAAGACGTATTTGGTAAGGTAGTCAAATGGTATAACAAATAGCTACGCCGTTCTTTCGATTCACGACTCACCACTCACGAAATCTCTAGTCCCTACCTGAAAGGGGTTGCCCCCCATTCCCCATTCTCTATTCTCTATTCCCCCTTCCCTATTCCCTAAAAACCTCTGCATATCGTATCTTTATAAGAAAAGAGCTAAAGAGTACTATGTCATTTTACCAGAAAGTCAGGAAACAGGTGATTCGTTTAGGCAGAACTTTTAAGGAAGCCTTTCTGAACTGGATGGATGACAGTCCGTTCAGGTGGAGCGCCATCGTAGCTTACTATGCCATCCTTTCCCTTCCTGCTTTAATGATCCTGATCCTGAACACTGTCGGATTTTTCTGGAAACGTTCAAATATCGAAGAAGAGGTTATCAGTGAGATCTCCGGCATCATGGGCGATGATACAGCCAAATCGATTGAAACCATGATCGACCAGGTATCCTACAGCCAGGATAACACCCTGCTCACCATTCTCGGTATAGCCACCCTTATTTACGGTGCCACCGGGGTATTCTATCATGTGCAGATCTCTTTCGATAAAATATGGGAAGTGGAAGAATCGGGAAATGTGGTTAGGGAGGTGCTGATACACCGGGCCAAAAGTTTCGCTTTTATCCTTATTATTGGGTTTCTGTTGCTTATCAGCTTTATCCTTACTACCCTGATCACCACTCTAAGTGAATATATCCAGCGATTTCTGGGGGATTTCTGGTACTCGCTTATGTATTACTTCGATCTGCTTTTTTCCTTTTTCATGATCACCTTGCTGTTTGCTGCTATGTTTAAGTTTCTGCCCTCACGGAGAATTCCCTGGAGATCGGTTTGGGCGGGTGGAATATGCACAGCCTTCCTATTCCTGATCGGTAAGTTCCTCTTAGGACTCTATTTCGGAAAAGCAGAACCGGGATCCACCTACGGAGCTGCCGGATCGATCGTGGTTATCATGCTGTGGGTATCTTATTCCAGCCTGATCATTTTCTACGGAGCCCATTTCACCCGGGTAACGAATATTAAAGGAAATGAAAACCGCGAAGATTCCTGACAGTAAAAATTTTATAACTCCTTTGTGCAAATATTTCTTATTAATTACTTGTTAATCAGAGTTTTATGTAACTTTAAAGAAAGTAACCAAAACCAAAAGTCACATGAAACATTTATTGTCAATTATCGCAGCCCTGCTCTTTTGCCCCCTGCTTTTTAGCCAAATATCCTATTTACAGTACCGGGTCGTCCCTGCCGATAAACAACAGGAATTCGAACAAAAAGAAACCGAACACTGGTCAAAAGTAGCCAAAGCCGCCGTTGACCAGGGAAACATGGTCAGTTGGTCGCTATGGAGAAAGGTGGGAGTCACAAACCAGGACGCTCCCAATTATGTCTTCGTCAACACTTTTGAAAGTTTGGAAAAAATGGACCCTGCCAAGGTATGGTCTGAAGAAAATCTCAGTAAGATGGGCATGAAAATGGAAGACGTGGAAACCAACTCCTTTGCACCTGTGCCGTTTGATTATTTTATGCAACTGGAAGCCATGATACCGGGTGAGTATCAGTATGCTCTCGTTAATTATGCCATGCCTACCGACCTCGCTGCCTTTATCGAAGAAAACAAAACCCTGTGGCAACCCTTACATAAATCAAATATCGAGTCAGGAAATATGGGAATGTCTTCGTGGGGCATGATGTCAGTAATCTATCCTCAGGGGCACCAGGCTCGGTTTTCAGTAATGACCTGGGACGGATTCAACTCCTTGGCCGATGCCATGAATTATCTGCGGTATCAGCCGGCCGGTGAAACCACTCAAGAATGGCAGAAAGTGATGGACCAAACCAAAATGGGTGAACTTATTCCGGATGGTTTTGTCTGGAGAGTCTTATATGAACGTGTGATGACGGTAGCTGCGGAAGAATAGCGTTTTTGGAAAATTCATACGGTGCTGGCAGTCAGTCTCCCTTGTTGAAAAAACGATTTTCGAGAACATCAAATGTTAACCATAATAATTATCGATCATAAAATTTTCTTAAACCATAATTTTTTCATTTCTATCCACGTTAGTTTATTTAATATTGATTTTAAATAAGTTAGAAATGGATGTAATAAGTAACGCTATCAAATTCGAGGAAAGCGAACCCAAGCCTAAATCTACCAGTGAACGTATCAGGTTTTCAAGAAAAGCCAAAGATTATATTCTCCGCATTAATGAGATCTATAAAAAGAACCAGGACGAGAAATTAATGGACCTGATGAAACGACTTACTGCCAGAAAAAGGCATGCCGAAAAGCGCCTGAAGGGAAAACCGCTATAGGATTCATCGATATTAAGATTCGGAAAACTGACCTGAATCGGTAACATTTAACGCTCCTTTTGCTATTTTTATGGAAATCAAGCAAAAAGGAGCGTTTGAATTTTACTTCTGTCTACAACCTTTTACTATCTGAAGACACAAAAAGTCGTGCTGAAAGGTTTATCATCGTATTATGTATCATCAGTTTCATCGCGCACCTGCTGCTCATCGCCCTGAATTATTTTGGCATTCTTGATCTGAGATCTGACCAGGGATTACTCAGCAATCCGATAGCGGCGATTTACACCCCCTTCTCCTTTATCCTTATCTACGAGGTTTACCTGCTGGTATACTATATTCCCAAGTCGATCACTTCCTACCTCAGCAAGCAGTATGAGATCATCACCCTGGTGGTCATCCGAAGGATCTTTAAAGACCTGTCGAATTTACAGCTGACCAAAGACTGGTTTGAAAACCCCAGTGACCTGCAGTTCACCTACGACATCATCACTACCCTGATTCTCTTCTTCCTGATCTTTGTTTTCTATTATATTACCCGACGAAGCAAGAACATTCAACTTGATAAACAGAATGGCCGGGCGCGGAGACTGGAAACATTTATCAGGCGTAAGAAGATACTTGCCGTGACATTGGTTCCCATACTGCTGGCACTGGCCCTGTACCGGTTTGGTAACTGGGTTTACAACAGTTTTTTTGCTGACAATGCAGAGATCGAAAGCATGATCAACCTCAACGACATCTTCTTTAATGAGTTCTTCACGATCCTGATACTGACAGACGTACTATTATTGCTGCTTTCACTCTTTCAGACAGACCGTTTTGATAAGGTCATCAGAAATTCCGGATTCATAATCTCGACTATCCTGCTCCGAATTTCATTCGGTACTGACGGGATATTAAACAATGCCCTTATCATCGTGGCAGTCTTATTCGGAGTTGCTGTGCTGTGGATTCATAACAAATACCAGGAACTGGACATACCGGAGCATTAATCAAAATTATTCCTGTCGGCAAGAGTATGTTTTTTTAATATCCGGAAGTTTTCTTTCTGTACGAGTGGATCTTTTCGAAGCTCCCATAAACGGTCCCCTGCCTTTTTTCGGCTTAGCTCCAGATCAACAAGGGGGTGCGGATAATCTTCTCCCGGTATTATGCCGTGTAACTGTTGTTCCAGGGCTGTAAATTTCCAGGGTTCATGAATCAAAGGTGCTTCAAGTGTTGCCAGCTCAGACACCCATTGCCTGATGAAGTCGCCCTCAGGATCGTGTTCCACGCTGTTCTTAACCGGGTTATAGATTCGAATCTGGTTAATTCCAGTCTCCCCTGCCTGCATCTGCAACTGCGGATAATGAATCCCGGGTTCGAAATCGAGAAAAACTGAGGCAAGGTGGTGAGATATTCGTTGCCATGGAAGCCATAAATGGTGGGTTGCAAAGGAAACCAGCATGGCTCTCATTCTGAAGTTCACATAACCGGTGGTGTTGAGGCATCTCATGGCCGCATCAACCAGCGGAAAACCGGTATTCCCCTCTTTCCAGGCATTTAATTTACGTTCATCCACCGGCTTGGATAATTGTGAATATCCCCGGTTCAGGCTTTCAAATTCCATACGATCTTCCATTTCAAATTTCTGAATGAAATGTGCCTGCCAGCGCAATCGGGAAGTAAAGGCATCCAGATCTCGTTTATTTTCACTCTTCTTCCGAACAGCTTTTGCCTGCTGCCATACCTCCCTGACCGAAAGGTTGCCCCAGGCCAGGTATGGTGATAACCGGCTGCATCCTTTTCTTGAGAGAGATGGGGAAGAAATGTTTTTGCGATACCCCTTGCATCGTGTATCAAAGAAACTCTCCAGGTATTTCAATCCTGTACTGCGTCCGCCCGGTTGAATATCGGCATGATCAGACCATGCCGGCACTGATTCTGTAAATTGCCCTTCCAGAGATCTTACCTGATCCATCGGAAGTAATGATCCCGCATCAAGCGGATTCTTAACACACTCCTCTTTCATATATGTCTCCCAGCGCTCACGCCATCCTTCCCTGTTCTTCAACCCCCGGAATACTCCGTTGTTGATCGTTTCTGTCCACGCAATCTTTTGAGTCATACAGTAATTTTTAACCTGCCTGTCCCGCTCATAGGTGACGGCAAGGCCGGTTTCCTGCATGGAATAAATACCTCTTATATGGAAATCCTTCTCAAGTGCTTTTAATGCTGAGAGCATAGTAGCCTTAACCACCAGTATCCGGCTGCCGAAAGCTGCCACTTCCTCTTGCAGCTCCTCCAGACCTTGGGCGATAAACCTGAAGTGCCGGGCTGAGTAATGTGCGTCGTGGAGCAGCATCGGTTCAAAAGCATACAGAAGCAGAACGGGACTTCCCGAATGCATCGCCTTGTAAAGCGCCTCATTATCTTGCAGCCTGAGGTCTCTCTTGAACCAAAAGAGACTTATCTCGGTTTTTTTCTTTTTCATAACAGCTTTAGAAAAATACGATTTTAGCCCTTTTAGCTATGTTAAAGAAAATCCAATCTATACCTATAAAAGTTAATCGATAAGTAAGATGTTTCTTATTTTTTAATTTTCGTTTTTGTATTATTGCTATCCAAATCTTAACCCATTTATCATGAATAAATCTTTATTGTTTTTGGCATTCACATTGGCCCTCAGCATGAGCCTTCATTCTCAGAAGAATTTAAATATCTCGGTTCGTGCCAGTCACGCCGTGGGAATTTCCAGTGAGGTGTTCAAGCTTGGAATTGACTCTGATATCAGTTACCATTCATTCGTATTAGAAAATCTAATGTTGGGTGGGAGTGTTGGTTACGGACATATATTTGTTGAATCACTGGACCGATATCCGGGAGAACTTTTCGAAGATTATAACTACGTTCCTATTTTAGCATCTGTCAAGGTATATGCCGCAGATCTTTTTTTCCTGGCTGTTCAACCCGGGTATGCCATTACTTTTCAAGATTATCGTGACAATGGTTTCATATTTCGGGCTAAGGCGGGCTACAATCTCAGCCCAAGCCTGGACGTTGTTGCTTCATACCAGGAAATCTCACAACTCAGACTCCCCACGGTGGGTCTTGGACTCAATTTCTATCTCTAATCTTATTTCTTATATATAATCCACGATTCATGAAAAATCTTTTTCTATTTATAGCCTTCTTATCAATATCCACGCTTAGTCTTTCAGCTCAAAAAAATTTAAATATTTCCGTTCAGGGCAGTCTTCCTTTTCCCAGGGAAACCAATAATCTTTACACCCATGGCATTGAAGCCGGGATCTCCTATCATACATATGTATACGAAAACCTCATGCTGGGAGGAAGTACGGGATACGGACAACTTTTCGGTGAAACGATTGCATCATTTACAGATCAAGCTGATATCGTCATTGAAGATTACAGCTATATTCCTGTTTTGGTGTCTGCAAAGGTCTATGCAGTGAATCAGCTATTCCTGAATTTGCAACCGGGATATGCCTTTGCCCTTGGAGATGATCTTGAGAGCAGTTTTATGTTCAGGGCGAATGCCGGATACAACCTCATTGAGAATCTTGACCTGTTTCTTTCTTACCAATTCCTACTGAAGTCAGAGGAGCCCATGGTAGGCCTCGGACTTAATTTTTATCCGTGATATAAAATTCAAAAAACACTAAGGCCGGGCTGTACCCGGCCTTTTTTTATTCCATACGTGGAAGCATACGTTCCTTTTTACTGCGGAACTGTTCCATATTGCGAAGGATCCTGTCCAATAATCCGATCGCATCTTCAATGTAATTTCCCTTGTTAAGCATCACACATTCCGCCTTCAATGAAGCCATGGCATCTGTGATCTCAGAGCGGGATGGCAGCCCCTTCTTGGCCAGATTCTCCAGTACCTGGGTGGCCCAGATCACGGGAACATGAGCAGCCCCGCAGATTGAAAGGATCTCCTCCTGTATCATCCCGATCTGTTCCCAACCTGTTTCCACAGCCAGATCACCACGGGCGATCATCACCCCGACCGGCCTGACCTCCATGGCAGCCAGCAGGATCTCACTCAGGTTCTCATATGCTTCCTGGGTTTCTATCTTTAATACGATCCCCAGCTTGTTTAATACTCCCAGACGCTTCAGTTCTTTTATAAGATCCCGAACATCATCAGGCGAGTTCACAAATGAAAAGTTAACGATGTCTGCATGCTTTGCTACGAATTCAAGGTCCCTCTTATCGGTCTCGGTCAGTCCGTCTATTCCCAATCGGGTCGCCGGAAAATTGATACCCTTTTCTGCTTTGAGCGATGCCCCTGACCCGGCCGCACGGGTGATCCTGACAGTGAACTTCCCGGCTTCCTTTTCAATGACCACTCCTTCGATCTTTCCATCATCAAACAACACCGGATCATTGAGTTGTACCCGGCTAAAAACACCGGGAGCGGAACAGGAAATTCGTGCCGGGGCCAGCAGTTTTCCTTCCTGATCATACAGGGAACTGCGACCCTCGATCTTATCCTTAAAAACTTCCAGTACTTCCCCCTTTTTCAGAATGACCGCTTTTTCAACTGCAGGCATCATGCCCACTCGAACCGGTCGCTCCCCACGCTTCCGAATTTCGGCTCCTGACTCGATATATACGTTTTTATCGGTCATCACACTCAGTCGATCTCCCTCAAGTCTCTTCGTCACTACTAACCTCCGCTTCTTACCCCGGGTATCGTTGAGCAGCAATTCGTCACCTGCTTTCAAACCGGACAACCACTCCCTGCCAACGGGAATTCCCTCCGTTGAAGGTGAAAAGGCATCATTGGCAATGAGTTCAAACTCCTTGCTCTTGATCATCCTGCCGGTTTCATCTTTCTTTACCCTGATCTTTTTCACACGTCTCCCGGGAGCCACAGCTCCGGTGCGAATCTTAGGGCCGGCAAGATCCATAGCAATACAGATCTTTTTGTTTTCTGCGGCGGCAGTAGTACGGAGATTATCGATGATCTTTTTCCATACTTCCGGCGAATCATGAGCACAATTGACTCGGGCGCAATCCATCCCCTTCTTCAGCATCCCTTCCACCAATTCAGGTTTATTGGCTGTTTCCGTAGGTTGGGTCACCATGATTCCAACTCTTCTGCCTTTTCTTCTAGGGCCCATAAGCTCGGTGGTATTGGTTTCAAGCAGAATTTTGGAAAAGGGAATATCGAGATGAGGGATCTTCAGAAATTCCTCCTGCCGGCCGATCAGTCCCATGAGGAGATTTCTGTTTAGCAGCAGGGAAGCCATCACATGTCCTTCTGAATGTGAAAATCCCGTGATACCCAGGTTTCTCAATGCGGTCTGGATAGCGGTAAGATCATGTTTCCGGAAGCATCGGTAATGCACGAGGTTTCGGGCGCTCTCCCGGTTCTTTTCGTGTACGCTTTCCAGGCTTTTGGCAGCCAGATCAACCGATTTCCTTACATCGGCTATGACCAGGTCGATCTTTTCGATCAACTCGTTTATCTCGTTATGATTTACTGGTATCATGGGGTGTTTTTCAGGTATGTTATCGCGGCATGCGAAGTACTATAAAAATACGAACCCCGGTGATCAGAAGAAAAGAAAATGCGTTAAATAATAAAGGCCTGATGAATCATATCAGGCCTTTTCTCATTGTTATCTGTTGCTTATTCCCAATCTGGCATAAAGGCGTTTTCAAAAAGCAATTCACGGTTAAATTCCGTATCGAAAACCAGTTTATATATAAACCTTGATGAGATACCATCGTTGGAGGTATTGGTGTAAATGATCGCTCCGTCATCAGGTGAATAGCTCGGATCCAGATCCAGAGTTCCGCTGGCCTTTTCGGTAACGAGCTCTGTTGTAGTCATGGCTGTAAGATCGTATTCAAAAATGCGGGTATCCAGCTGCCGGTACTGGTCGTTTTCGATACCGGAGACATCACGGGTATAGAGTACCTTGCTTCCGGCGATGGAGAAGTCGAGTCCGCCCAGCGCTCCGCTGACATTCTCTTCCACCACAGCTGATTCTGTTCCGGTATTCGGATCAAGCACAACGATACGTGCATTATAGCCATTACTGTTATTGGTCCTGATCACGATCTGGTCGTTCACCTCATTAGTAGCTACCTCGGTGATAAAGGCACCCGTCGGACTTTGATACACAAGGCTGGTTCCGGAGCCATCGGCATTGATGCTGTAGAGCTTATCGAAATTCGGATAATAGATCTTTGCCCCGTTGTCATACCAGGCGAAATCCAGTTCTTCCTGTCGGAATCCTGCCACCGGAATACTCCCGGTGAGCTGCCGTACCGAACTCCCGTCGGTATTCATGGTGAACAAGTGAGTTTCGGCTCCCACGGTTCTCAGGAAGGCGATTTTTCCTGCTGTATTATTCTTTCGCGGTCTGAAACTGTTGCGATCGGAAGAGGTGAGTCGATATACCTTTTCCTCCCCTTCCTGTGCTGCCTGGGCATCAGGCGCACTGTAGATCACATTGTTCCCGTCTATATTACGGGTGAACAGCACCCGATTCGCAGAAATATCAAGCGTCGTAAAACCGGCTATATCGCTGCTCACGGTTTCATTCACCCCATCGTCGGCCTTCACCTGCCAGAAATAGTTGACTCCAATTCCCAGGTTGCTAACGGTGGTAGTAGTGTCAGTAAGTTTCTCAAAGACCTGCTCTTCATTGGTCAACCCGTTTCTCAGAGTCAGGGTATATTCGATATCGTCGTCGTCATTGGCAGAGGATGACCAAACAAAAGTGATATCTGTTGACAGTCCTTCCTCCTTATCTGCCGGAGAAAGCAGCACGGGCTTTAATGGCACGAGATTCTTCGCACTGACTGAGTCCAGCTCAAAGACTACATTTACCGTCTCCCCCTCAATCACATTCGCTGCTTCAAAGGCGGTTACAAAGTCTTCCAGCTCGGCCTGTACCGAATACTCCCCGATCGAAATGTTTTCAATGGCAAAGTTTCCTTCGGCATCGGTGAAAACCGTGGTGGTTACCGGATTGGTTGATATTTTCACGTTCTCCAGCGGGGTGTTCTCACCGCTGCTCACCACCCTTCCGGTCAGGTTTCCTTCTCCGCTGACATCGATGGTTTCTTCTTCACAGCCCGGACTTAACAGGGCAATACACAGTAAACAAATAAAGGTATAAGTCTTCATCGGTATGATTCTTTTAGGCTGTTTAATTTCTTCCAAAGTTGTAGTGTAGTTTTAATCCGAAGGTATAATAGTAATCGTCCCTTTTTCCGTTCACGATCCCTTCCAGGGCATCGGTAAAGCTGATGTTGTTCTCAGCAAAAAGCGAAAGGTCTACCGCCTGGGATACCCTGAAACGGAACCCGGCTCCATACTGTATTTTCCCGTAGGCCGTACTTTCGATCTCCGGGTTTTCCAGGGTGCGTATTTCGTAGATCATCCCCGGTCCGCCATAAAGAAAAGGGGTGAACTTATCGAAGGGCAGAATATTTGCTTCCAGGTTGATCCCTGAATCCATGTATTCCTTATACCAGTCAGGCCCACCGGTGAGATAGAGATAACCTACGTTGATGTTGAAATTGAAATAGGGAGAAATCGATCGTTTATAGCCGAAGGTTCCTCCGGCACCGATGGTTTTCTTGCTGTAGTCGCCATTGAACAGAGGCACGGTTCCGCCAAAGCTAAAGGCGTTTTTAAATTCACGCTGATACTGCTGACGGTCATACAAGAGCTTGGACTCTTCCAGTCGCTTTTCTTCGTTGTAGTCATTGACCAGTTTCTGATCGATCTTTTCTCCCTTGGCGGTCTTCCAGAGACCGGCCCCGATCCCTTCAATGATAAGGCCCTCCACTGCTTTTTCGATGGCGTCTTTCATGGCCAGTTGTACCGGTTCGTTCTTGGTGATCCCGGTTTCCACTTCCAGCAACCGCTGAAAGTTCACATAACGAAAAAGGCTGGCATCAATGGCCTGGGAAAGAATGGTCTTTGACACGTAAACGGTCTTCAGGATCTTTCCGTTGGAAGTAGAGACAGCTCGTAAATAGATGGTGAGCCGGTCTTCACGATATTGTGAAGAACCACCCACTCCGAAATACCGTGCCCCGAGTCCGCCGGTCACGATATTGGTATCATAGGAAACCACACCCCCTTCGAGTAGTACTCCTGCATAAAGCAGAGGGGGAAGATTGGGCTGATTCGGATTCGGTCTGCCGCTGTACTCATCACGGGTAGAGCGAATGATGTTTCGTTCGTTCAGCAGGTTGGAAAGGTTTTCCCGTTCGATCGGCGTGAACCAGCGGGAATCTTCCAGGGCTTTGATCAGCATGGTGGTACCTCCCTGGGAAACCGCGGTGGAAAAGGTACTTCCGTTCTCCACGGCCTTGTACTGCCCTGTCTGGTCTTTAAAGTTATAGACCCCGACCACCACCGGCTCCTGGGGTTCCGGCAGACTGGAAAGGGTTCGGCTACCCGAGGTAAGCTCCCCCGTTCGGGCATCCTGTTGTGAAAATGGCTGATTGAAGTAGGTGCCGCAACTCTGCATCACCGTTAAGAGCACGGTGATCGTCGCTATTCGAAATGTCTTCATAGAGGTTTAGTTAGGTACGATGACTTGGGTTTGTTCTCCTGTATTGGTGTCTAAAATGTTAATGACGAATCCTTCGCCTGTTTCAAAAACTTCAAGCACGAGGCTACCCACATTAAAGGTACCTTCCTGCAAACCTTCGCCCAGCTGGGAGGTGAAAATGTTACGGGTAAGCTGCCCCAGCACCTGTCGGTTCAGGCTTTCCTGGAAATCTTCCAGCTCACTGCGCTCTTCATCTCTTCTCGCAGGATCGGTAAAGGAATTCTGTGCGTTGGCTGAATTTAGCAACCATTGGTAATTAAAAGTATCTCCCCCAAAAGCCGGGTTTTTAGGCTTATAGGTGAGCTGCTGGCTGTAGATGCTTCCTGCCAGCATACACAATAAGATCGTTAGGACTTGTTTCATAACAGCTATCAGTATTTTTGTTGTTGGTTTTGTCGCGCCTTCAGGGTCTGGAAATACCGTCGTACCCTGAAGATCGCCTGTTCACTCATTTGTTTCAGGTATTCTTCCCTGGGATTCACAAAGAACTCAAATATGAGGTCTTGTTCGGCCCATATCTGGATCTTGGTACTGCGCCCCATGGCCAGTTTTTCGACCACGCGTATAATGCGTTCTCCATTGACATTATTTGCCAGATAAGAAGAATAAAACATCTGGTAAAAATCACTCCCGGGTTTGGTCTTGGTATCTTCCACCACCACCCCACGAAGGGTGACCCCGTCGTTTTGCTTCTCTTTGGGAACCGCCTGCTCTGAGGGCTGTTTGGTCAGTTCTTCTCTTTCGATCACCAGCGGTTCCAGTTCATCTTCGCCTTCAAAACCATTGAGCACGATGCGATCCTGCCCGATCACCCGATCACCTTCATACAACAGTAAAAAAATGATCGTGCGGTCGTTCTGACCGGCATTGATAGTGGTTTCTGAAAGGCTGCGTTTCTCCTGGGGACCGATCACAAAACGGCCCTGTTGCTGATTTTTAGAACGGTTGCCTGATGCAGAATCGGTTTTTATGACTGAGAGTTCATATCGCAGGCTGCGATTGATGTCGGTTTTATTGGTGGCAAACCCCTTGATGCGAATAAAGCGGTCTTTTGACTGCAGATCGATCTCGGCTTCCACCTCGGTATTCATGACTTGTGCATACGACAATGCCGGAATCAGGAATCCGGCGACAAGACATAATAACCATATGTTTCTGAGGGGCGACAAATTTGTAGTTTTTTAGTTAAAGTTCCTGATGATCAGAGACCGCGCATTACCGTTCATATTGATCTTCAGTTTTTCAGAAAGGCTGTTCTTCCCATGAATGATAATATCGGTACCGTTTCCGTTCTGAATAGCATTCACGTTGATCAGTTCAGGATTGCTATTATTAAAATGTAAATACTTATGATCATCTCCTAATTGTTGCAGGCGATACTGAATACGTTCAGCCTGAAGGTAAAGGCCTGCTTCGTTTTTATTTCCGTTTTGTTCAATCTCAATTTTAGAGGAGTTTGAAACATTTGCAACGGTAGCCGTATTGTTAATACCAATTTGTTTAATAAATATGTTATTATTAGAAATAGTCCTAGCTGGAGAGGTGCTGTTTTGATTACTCACCAAATTTAATTGTACACTTCTATCAATGCTCCTGGCATCTTCAATCACCTCACTTTTCTCTGCATATGTTTGTCCAACCAAGAATACTGGCAAACAACAAAATATTACAATTATTAATGTTATGTTTTTCATATAATTAAAAGATAAAAAATGTAGCGGCAATAAACCACCGCTACATTTTTTTAGTTTAACCTGCATGGATTACATGTCAGACTGAATAACAGTGGTAGCATTTCCAACACCGCTTTGCATTACGGTAGAAGAATGACTTTCGCCTGTTTGTATTACGGTACTCATATTTGAACCAGACTGTGTAGTCTTAGCGAAGTTTAAAATACCTGTCTGAGTAATCTTACTGCTGTTTCCAGCTCCATAACCATGTTGGTATGTCTCAGCCACATTATTTGTTACCGCACCAGAAGGAGCATCTCCGGTTTGTTTTACATTGCTGTAATTATTCACCCCGGTTTGAGTGGCAAAGGCTTTATTATTGATTCCTTCTTGCCTTACACGACTATCATTGTAATCACCTGTTTGAGAAGTTACAGCAGTATTGTTAACAGAAGGACTTCCACCAATCTGAAGTACTCTACTATCGTTCCAGTTACCAACCTGATCTGTGTAGGCGGCGTTATTCGCTCCATTTTGGGTGATATAACTTTCGTTGTTATCACCATTCTGATACACGTTAGCTATACCAGCAAAACTATTGGTCTGATCTGTTTTGGCATAGTTTTTATCACCTTGCACCTTAAATCGTGCATCGGCAAAAGCGTTATGCTGATCCAGATCCACTTCATTGTCATCTCCAATAATGTCAACAACATCTTCTCCATTGTTAAACCCAGGTCCGCTCACGGCAGAAATTTCTCCCCTATTGTTGTTATTGTTGGCGGTTCCAGACTGGGAAACATTTACATCGTTCCCATTACCTGAAATATCAACAGAAGACATATTATCCTTCCCTTTCTGGGTCACCTTAACCATGTTCCCGGTGAATCCGTTGGTTCCTCCAACTTCAATATCAGAACTATGATCCTTTCCTTGCTGGTTTACAGTTGTAGTATTATTCCACCCGTTCTGGAAAGAATTCGAATAGTTATCTACTCCGGTTTGTGTGATATTAGCGGTGTTTCCGGCACTGCCGCCCCCACTAACTTGTTCTACGTAACTCTCGTTACTCTGGGCATACATCGTAGTCCCAAAAATCAGCGCCGCAGCGCAAAAAATCACTTTTTTCATTTGTAAAAGTTTAAAGATTAGAATTAGTTAATTAATGATTCGCTTTTGTGCTATAATCAATTCAATAAGCGGGGGTCATATCTTAGCTAATAACTATCTCATTTGTCGTCAGTTCAAAACCGATAGCAATGCATACCAAAATGCGTATGACATCTAAAATGTATGAAGGGGGGAATACCAAAAGTTGAACCGGCGGAACCGGAATAAGCGGGGAAGATCTGCCGGGGTGCGGCAGGCAGGTAAGATGATGGGCGCGCCTGAAATCTGGCTTCAAAACCTGGTCTTTTTCAAACGCCTACCCAAGATAGAAGAACATCACATATTTTCTTCAATTCTTAGATGAAACGTCAATTTTTTCTGTAAGCGGATTTTATAAAATAATAGATAAAATTCTTACTTCAAATATTGATGTAACTACGGTTTTCCGTAAGAATATTTGTTTTTTAAGCAATAAGGAAAATACAGGGAAAAATTTTCATGCAAAAGGAAAGGCGAATCACTTCCCCCCAGATAGTAATTCGCCGTTATCCCAGTATTTACAGGTCTTTCAGAAATGGTTGAGCTCTAAGTTCATGTGTTTCAGGAACAAAGCTGTGTTTCTGTTTCCCTGTAATGGTAAGGCACCATTAACTAAAAAAATGCCTTGTTCATTTAGGGTTAGCAAGTTGACGATTTTATTCGCCATTTCATATACCTCTTTGTAGGTATTTTTTTCGATAACATTATATTCCGGCCGGAAAAAACTAACCGACTGAACCACTATGGCCCTTAGGAAGAAGGAAGAAGTGCTCTCCTTCTGGAAAGAGCATTATTCTCAACATGTTTCACAGTACCAGCGTTTTCAGATCTCTGATCAGCTGAAACGCTTCTCTGCACTTTTTGCACCGGGTAATTGCTATTTCTACGTACTCAACCTGCACAACCTCGAACTGGACTATGTATCCCCTGAGGTGAAAATATTCACCGGCATGGATCCGGAAGAGGTGAGTATGAAAGACATTCTCAAAACCAGTCCGGAAGAGGAAATGGAGATGGTACACCTGAAAGAACAGGTTATCCAGGATTTTTTTCATCGCTTTTTAGGAAGGGAGCACCGGCTGGACTATAAGCTGGTATACGTTTACCAGGCTATAGATGCCCAGGGACACCGGCGCACCATGCTGCATCAGGCTTCTATATTGAACCTGAACGACGAGGGATTGGTAGAACATGCACTCAGCGTGCACTCAGATATCAGCTACCTTAAAATACCCCAACTGCAAACCGTCTCTTTTATACACCTGAAGGGCGGAAAATCATACCACAACATCCCCGTGAACGAAGGTCGATTTATACCTCCGGAAGAAAATAAGGAAGCTGATCCGGCCCCTTATAACATGAGTAAACGGGAGAAGGAAATACTGGGCTACCTGATTAAAGGCTATACCACCGAACAGATCTCAGAACGATTGTTCCTGTCAACCCACACGGTAAAAACCCACAGGCGGAACATGCTTCAGAAATCAGGGTTTAAAAACACCCCTGAGCTGATCGCAGATGTGCTCATGCACGGATGGCTCAACTGAGTTGCTGTGCCAGGCGACCGGCGGCATATACCGCACCTTCCATATACCCTCCGAAAACGGGAGAGGTTTCTGAACCACCCAAAATAATGCGGTCTTTTACCCACCATTGGTCATAGAGCACATGACCGTTATGCTGATGAGGAAAAAGATCAGGCAGGGGTTCGGTCGCAGTCATTGATTCCCTGGCCCAGGCTGTATCGTAATAATTCATATACTTACTGACCTCATCGCCGAAAACCGATCGCAATTGAGCGATCACTATTTTTTCCCGTTCGGAAACCGGCAAATTCCTGAAAGCCGGCTGCATGAATCCGCATAAGGCGAAATGTTCTCCATTTACATCTGAATGATCGTATAATTCAGTTACAGGACCGGTATTGCTGAAGAGGGTACCCGACCAGCCCTTTTCTCTCCAGAAAGGCCTTTTAAAAGTCACCGCCACTTTCACCGATTCCTGCATCCAGGTATGAGTGCTTCGCATCACGGCTTCCAGCTCCCGGTTGACCACCCCATCTACCTGTATCTTGTTCACGGCGAGTTGAGGGGGCAGGCATACGGCAACTCTTTCAGCATCGTAGCCTTCTTCTCCCGCATGGGAGGTGACCCCCTCAGAATTGACCTCAATACGATCAACCCTCTTATTGTAATAAACAGGTCCCGCTTCCTTTAACAAACGGTCAATAAACGATATACTTCCTCCGGAAATCCGGTAACTGCTTTGCTGGGGCGGAAGGTCAATTGCCTGCGCAGGAACCATGGAAGAACTCTGATAAAACGCCTTTCCCTTCATATATTGCGGAAAATAAGACAGATTCAGGTCATCGATCAACGCTTTCAGGTGCTGATGTTGCTCCCCGAACCAGGTGGCGCCCATCTCAACAGGCGGCTCCCCTTCCGACAACAGAGTGCGAATTCGTCCTCCTGGCAGGTCTCTGCCTTCCAACAGCAATGAAGAAATTCCTCTCTTCTTTAAACGGTAGGAAAGGGTGAGTCCTGAAAGTCCGGCTCCAATAATGATCACATCTGTCTTCATCTGCTTTTTAATTCAAAGATCTTTAGATTTTTCAAAAACTTAATTCAGGATGCAATAATCAGTTCATAAAATTTTGTAACTTACTGTATATCAACCTTAAAAATAAACAAACATGTTACGTTGGACCGTTATTTTTATCATTCTGGCAATTGTAGCTGCCGTTTTTGGTTTTGGTGGAATCGCTGAAGGAGCAGCGTCTATCGCTAAAATCTTATTCTTCATTTTTATTGTATTGTTCATTGTCTCTCTAGTGACCGGCCGCCGAAAAAGCTAAAATTAAAAAAGCATGCGGACTATAGAAACCTGTCGAGGCATGAAAAGCCGAGCACAGGTAAATGCGCATGCCTGTAACCCAAAGTGCTTTTTCTGAATATTTTCGGCCAGCTGACATTTATCATTCTGTAAAGAAAGGTGACCCATTAACTTTGACCCATAAAGTCAATTATCATGTGTGGTAACCTTATCCAAAAGTACAATGTGCCGGGGCCCCGCTATACCAGCTATCCTACTGTACCGTACTGGAATACCGATTCATTCTCACAGCAGAAATGGATCGACAGCTGTAAAAAGGTATTTCGTGAATCGAACGCCGAGGAAGGAATCAGCCTCTATATTCACCTTCCCTATTGTGAAAGCCTTTGTACATTCTGCGGGTGCCACAAGCGCATTACAAAGCGGCACGAGGTGGAAGACCCGTATATAGCTGCGATATTGAAAGAGTGGAAACTCTATGCCGAATTGTTGGGAAGAACGCCCATCATCAGGGAAATTCACCTTGGTGGCGGCACACCAACTTTCTTTAGTCCGGAAAACCTCAGCAGACTCATTAACGGCATCTTCAGATATGCGGAAAAAGATCCTGATCATGAATTCAGTTTCGAGGGACACCCTAACAACACCACCTATGAACATCTGCAAGCGCTCTACGACGTTGGCTTCAGAAGGGTCAGCTTTGGGGTGCAGGATTATTCCCCGGTGGTTCAGCAGGCGATCAACCGCATACAACCTTTTGAAAAGGTAGCCTATGTGACAAGGGCAGCAAGAGAAATAGGTTACACTTCTGTAAGCCATGACCTGGTCTTCGGACTCCCCTTTCAAACCACCTCTGATGTTATTGAAACCGTAAACAATACGATCCCCCTGATGCCTGATCGTATAGCGTTTTACAGTTATGCACATGTGCCATGGATCAAAGGAAACGGACAACGGGGCTTTAAAGACGAAGATATTCCGGAGGGGGAAGAGAAACGGCGACTGTATGAGGTCGGGAAATCCCTGTTACTAGAACTGGGCTACCACGAAATCGGGATGGACCATTTCGCGCTTTCTTCCGACCATTTGTATCAATCCATGCGAAAAGGTAAACTGCATCGCAATTTCATGGGTTACACCGCCTCAAAAACCAAAATGCTGCTGGGTCTTGGAGCATCAAGCATCAGCGACAGCTGGTATGGATTCGCCCAGAACAGCAAGAATATCGAAGAATATATGAATCTGGTAGACCGTGGTATCATTCCGGTTTTCAGAGGTCATCATTGTACAGAGGAAGATCTGATCATCAGACAGCACATACTTAACCTGATGTGCCAGTATATCACTACCTGGAAAGACGACACCGCCTGGTTCAATGATCTTCCAAAGGTGCTGGATCGCCTGCGGGAGATGGAACGGGACGACCTCATCGAGATCGGAGAACATCACCTTGAGATCAAGGAAGCCGGAAAACCCTTTGTCAGGAATGTCTGTATGGCCTTAGATATGCGGCTGCAGAAAAGCAAACCTGAAACCCGCCTGTTTTCGATGACGATTTAGGTTGGGTTACGGGCTAAGGGCTAAGGGCTAAGGGTTAAGGGCTAAGGGCTAAGGGCTAAGGGCTAAGGGCTAAAAATTAAAAAATTCTAATGGCCCGCAGTGGAAAACTATCTTAAGATCCCTCAAGCTACAAGAGCAGACGGCCGGGATGACTATATCTTAGAACTGCTCGCTACCTTATCATAAAGCCATTTATAGCTGAATTAAGAATCACTTTGGGGCCTTCTTACAAGTCTACTTCGACCCCCGATGCTTCGGGGCAGTGTAACACAAACACATTTTTCGGCTTAACAGTCTTACGGTTTGACCTTTTAACCGATTGACCATCTCACTACCTCACCAATTCACCACTTCACTAAGAAAAGGCAGATCCTTCGCTTCGCTCTGGATGACGTTTTGGGTTATGGGTTATGGGTTATGGGTTATGGGTTATGGGTTAAGGGTTAAGTGCTAAGAGTTTTAAATATCTAAAGTTAACTTATGACCTTTTGACTTCCTGACTACTTCACCATCTCACCATTTCACTACCTCACTACCTGACTACCTCACCTCTAAGGCACCACACAGTCGGGGCCTGCCTTGACCATCAGATGCATATCTGAGGGAGAGACATAGGGAATTCCCAGTCCCATTCCGCGGAGAATAAAGAATATGCCGATGATGACCACAAAAACAGGTATCGCTTTTTGAAACCGCTGTCGGGTTTTCACCGAAACAAAATTGCCCATATATGCCGCCCCACTCATCAGGGGAATTGTTCCCAGGCCAAACAGTGCCATATACAGGCTGCTCTCTGCGGCATGCCCGAGGCCGATCGCGCCGAAAAGCGCCATATAGACCAGTCCACAGGGTAAAAGGCCATTAAGCAGACCCAGGGTAAACAACGATGTGAACGATCTTTTGTGTAATCGTTTACCCAGTTGCTGTTTTACCTGCCCGATAAGGCTGTAAAGCGGTCCCAGCATCTTGCTCTTATAGCGGTTACCCAGGGGGATAAGCACGGCCAGTATCATAAGTATTCCAATGATGACCGACAGTCTTTGCTGTAATCCGCTTACAAAGAGACCTCGGCCCGCCAGACCGAACAGCAGCCCCAGCATACCATAAGTGAGTATTCTTCCGAAGTGGTACAGCATGATCTGTATAAATTTACGAACAGGCTTATCCCGGTCAAGAGGCAGCACAAAGGCAATGGGACCACACATACCCACGCAGTGCAGACTTCCCAAAAACCCCAATATGACAGCCGACCACAACATGGTTAATTTCTTTAATAGATGAGTGACAAGCGTGTGAGATATGAACTCCCTTCCGCTTCCCAGGCAACATCAATGTTCCAGCGGCCATCCAATAAACGATCGTCAGGTATGAGCAAATGAGCATCGGATAATGAAACAGTAATTTCAGAATCCAACTGTTTATCAGATGGCCTGTACAGGAACACTGTGCCTTTGATGCTTTCCGGATTGATATCTTCCGGAAAATGCAGTTCAATGCCGTTGTCTTTTACAGTATAGGTAATATCCCGGCCCAGGTCTTTGCTGCGCTGTTCGCGATTCAGCTGCTCCTGGTAGCCGAGTTCTTTTTTATAATATTCCTCTGTGACCAGATCGTGATCCATCCCGGCATCGGTATTGGCTTTTATCACAAAATACATGATGAAACTGATAAACAGTGCCATCGCTATCACAAGTCCGGTTCCCCAATTTATTTTCATTTTTTCTTCAGTTATGCGGTTAAGCAGTTATACAGTTATGTGCTTCAATCCCTTCCGGTTTTGCTTTGCAAAATCACCTTCCCCCCGGAAGAGGAAGGGTATATTATAGTCTTATGGTATACACCAGTACTTTCAAAATCTGTTTTCCTCTTTTTGGCAGCTTTCTCACCCCTGCGAGATTCGAAATGACTTTACTCCAAATAAAATAACATTCCCATTCTCTACTCTCGATTCTCTACTCGCCCAATCACCGGTAATTTCTCGGCCCCAGGAAATTCGTGGTGGTGGTTTCTATCAGTTCATCTCCGCTGTAAACCCCGAGCTTCAGCCGGGTCTTATCATCATCGAGAAAGGCCTTGTCGATCTCTATGAACAGTGAACCCTGGGACATTCCCTGCTGAGGTACCACAAAATTTTCACCGGAAACAAGTTTTACCGAACCTTCAGGCTCCATCAGTTCAATATGTACATCTTCAATATCTGTCACCGTCTTGTTGATCAGCTTATAGGTGTAAACATTGCTGATGATCGATTCCCCCTTATGCTCATACAATTGCCCGGGCAATCGTAGAATGGTGGCTTCCACTTCATTTCTTAAAAACATCATCCCCACAAGTACGGCCGTAAGAATTCCCAGTACGGCGGTATAGCCTTTCATTCTCGGGGTGAACCTGAATCGTTCCTTTTTCTCAATATTGTTTTCACTGGCGTAGCGAATCAGTCCTTTGGGCAGATTCACCTTTTCCATGATCTCATCGCAAGCGTCGATACAGGCGGTACAATTCACACATTCCAGCTGGGTACCATTACGAATATCGATTCCTGTCGGACAAACATTGACACACTGGCTGCAATCGATACAGTCTCCGTAACCCAGTTCATCACGGTTTTCGTTCTTTCTGAATTTTTTACGTCCCTTGGTCTTTTCTCCTCTTTTATGGTCATAGGCCACTACTATCGATTTGTTATCGAGCAGTACTCCCTGTAACCTTCCGTACGGACAAGCTATGATACATACCTGTTCCCTGAACCAGGCGAACACGAAAAAGAACACCGCCGTGAAAATGAGCAAAGAGATCAGAGTGCTCACATGATTCAGTGGTCCGTCGGTAATATATCTCATAAGGGTGTCACTACCGATCAGGTATGCCAGAAACACATTGGCGATCAGAAAGGAGATCACAAAAAATACAAACCATTTGGTGAGTCGCTTTCGAATCTTCTCTGCGTTCCAGGCCTGCTTGCTCAGACGTATCTGGGCCCCGCGGTCACCATCGATCCAGTATTCGATACGCCTGAAGACCATTTCCATGAAAATGGTCTGCGGACAAATCCATCCGCAGAAAATGCGCCCGAAAACCACGGTAAACAGGGTAACAAAAACCACTCCTATGATCATCGAGATCACAAACAGGTGAAAGTCCTGCGGCCAGAAGGGAAGTGCGAAAATGTTGAATCTGCGTTCCAGCACATTGAACATCATGAACTGGTTTCCGTTGATCTTTATAAAAGGAGAGATCAGCAATATAGCCAGCAGTACATAACTCACCACTTTCCTGGCTTCGTAATACCGGCCGCTGGGTTTTTTAGGAAATATCCAGGCTCTTTTACCTTCTTCGGTAACCGTACCTATGGAATCTCTGAAAACCTCTTTCTCCTGATTCTCCATTTTTTATCCCTTCATCACCGGGTCGGAATAACCGGCCCTCATTTGATTTTTTCTGTTACTCGCTTGCTGCCACAGTAACCGTATCGGCAGCCTTTTCTGTATTTTCTTCCGCTTCGGCAGGAGCGTTTTCATCTATCCAGATTTCACCCTCTGCTTCTTTCGGATTCGCAGGGGTGTTACCCTGCAGGCTGATCACATAACTGGCGACCTGTGCCATTTCAGCCGGTTTCAGGGTAGCTTTCCAGGCGATCATCCCCTTACCGTCGCGACCTCCCTCAGAAATGGTACGGAACACATTTTTGATGCCTCCCCCCAGTATCCAGTATTCGTCGGTTAAATTCGGACCTATACCTCCTCCTCCGTCGGCCATATGACAGGCCACACAATTGGTCTGGAAGATCTGTTCGCCGGCAGACAGGTCTGATGCATCGGTAAGCAATTCAACGGTATTCACATCGACCAGGTCTTTGGCTGTTTTCTTATACTCTTCTATGGCGATACGCGCCTCGGTCATTTCCTCCTGATACTCTTCTGCCTGTGTTTGTCCGTCGAAAACATGATATCGAACCAGATAAATGGCTGCAAAGATGATCGATATATAGAATCCGTACAGCCACCATGGCGGAAGGGAATTATCCAGCTCCCTGATACCGTCGTAATTATGGTCGAGTATGATCTCCCCTTCCTCTTCGATAGGCTTGGTCTTGGTCAGTTTTTTATAGAGTTTCTTATACCAGGCGTTCTGTTTGGCTTCCTCCTGCTTTTTGGCATATGCCACCTTCTGCTCCTCACTCATCATCGCCTCAGAGATATTATTCATTGCGGCCACCATGATCTCAATTCCGATCAGGGTGATGGCGAATAAGGCGATGAAAAGGCTTACTTCCGGATAGGTCAGAAAGGCAGGCTGTGCACCTGAATCGATAAAATACTCTGCAGCCAGGAATACCAGGCCGGTGATCGCGATTACACGTAAATATGATGCAAAATCCTTCATGGTCTTAAATATTATCTTGGTTGTCTAATGGAAACTCGCTTACCTCTTTAATGTATTCCTTACGCGCCGTCAATACCCACCAGAAAAGCGCCACGAAGAACACAAAGAAAATGCTGAGGGAAATGACAGGATAAATCGCTATCCCGTCTATACTTGCCATATGATCTTTTATAAACTTCATGGTTAATCGTTTTGTAAGGTTACTTCTTCTCCTGTATTATCCTTGACCTTGATATCGGTTCCCAGGCGCTGCAGGTAAGCGATAAGTGCGACGATCTCACGGTCTTTCATCTCTATAAATTCTTCTCCTCTCTTGGCGGCAGCCCGTTTGTCTTCCTCATAGGTGCGTGCGAAATCAGGATCCTGGTACAGGTTCTGCTCGATGGTCGACGCCTGCTGATCCATTTGCTGCTGTGCATTGGCAATATCATCTTCTGTATAAGGTACTCCGAGCTGTACCATGGCCTCCATCTTTGCCTCGGTATTTGAACGGTCGAGTTCACTTCGGAAGAGCCACTTATAGGAAGGCATGATACTTCCTGCCGAGGTACTCTGCGGATCATACATATGGTTCAGGTGCCAGTTATCGGAATATTTCCCACCTACCCTGAGAAGATCGGGTCCGGTTCGCTTGCTTCCCCAGAGGAAAGGATGGTCGTAAACATACTCCCCTGCTTTTGAATACTCTCCGTATCGCTCGGTCTCACTCCTGAAAGGTCTGATCATCTGTGAATGACAGGAGACACAACCCTCCCTGATATAGATATCACGGCCTTCTAGTTCCAGCGGTGAATACGGTTTCACAGAGGTAATGGTCGGTATGTTCGACTTGACCAGCAGGGTTGGAACGATCTGAATGACACCACCTATCAGTATGGCGATGGTAGCCAGAATGGTGAGCTGTACCGGACGTCTTTCAAGCCAGGTATGGAAACCTTCGCCTGCCATACGGCCTTTTCGCACCCGGGTAAGGGCTGGAGCCTCAGCCAACTCATCTTCCACATCGCTTCCGCGTCTGATGGTCATTACAGCGTTATAGATACCGATCAGCACTCCGATCAGGTAAAGGGTTCCACCGATGGCACGCATCCAGTACATCGGGATGATCTGGGTAACGGTTTCAAGGAAGTTACCATATACCAGCGTACCGTCAGGGTTGAATTGCTTCCACATCGAAGCCTGGGCGAATCCTGCCACATACATCGGAAGGGCATAGAGAATGATTCCCAGCGTACCGATCCAGAAATGGAAATTGGCCAGCGGCAGTGAATAGAGTTTGGTCTTAAACATCTTGGGAACGAGGTAATACATCATTCCGAAGGTGAGGAACCCGTTCCATGCAAGAGCTCCCACATGCACGTGAGCGATCACCCAGTCACTGAAGTGAGCGATGGCATTGATATTTTTCAGAGACAGCATGGGTCCTTCGAAGGTTGCCATACCGTAACCGGTTATTGCCACCACCATGAATTTCAGCACAGGATCGACCCGTACCTTATCCCAGGCGCCCCGCAGGGTCAGCAAGCCGTTGATCATACCTCCCCATGAAGGGGCGATCAGCATGATAGAGAACACCACTCCGAGGTTCTGCGCCCAGTCAGGCAGTGCAGAATATAAAAGGTGGTGCGGACCTGCCCAGATATAGATAAAGATGAGTGACCAGAAGTGAACGATCGAAAGCCGGTATGAATAAACCGGGCGATTCGCTGCCTTGGGCACAAAGTAATACATGAGTCCTAAGAAAGGCGTGGTTAAAAAGAAGGCCACAGCATTATGACCATACCACCACTGCACAAGGGCATCCTGTACTCCTGCATACACCGAATAACTTTTCATGGCAGAGACCGGGAGTTCCAGGCTGTTAAAGATGTGCAGCACCGCAACGGTCACGAACGTAGCCAGATAGAACCAAACCGCCACATAAAGGTGCCGTTGGCGGCGCTTGAAAATGGTTCCGATCATGTTCACCCCAAAGGCCACCCAGATAAGGGCGATCGCAATATCGATCGGCCATTCGAGTTCGGCATATTCTTTTGAGGTGGTATATCCCAGTGGAAGTGAAACAGCGGCTGCGACAATAATGGCCTGCCATCCCCAGAAATTAAGATTGCTTAAAAAGTCGCTGTACATACGGGCCTTCAGAAGGCGTTGCAGCGAATAATATACCCCGGCGAAAATGGCATTCCCCACAAAGGCAAAGATCACTGCATTGGTATGCAGGGGTCTCAGTCTTCCGAAACTCAGCCATGAGATCCCGTCAGTGAGGTTGGGAAAAAGAAACATAAAAGCCAGCAAAAGGCCGACCAGCATGCCTACCGCGCCCCAGAGCATGGTAGCGTAAAGAAATTTCTTTACGATTTTGTTGTCATAATGAAACTGTTCTACTTCCATTGTAATCAATTTTTAGTACTGTTGCTAGGTTCAGAATCTTCTTCAGGTTCCACGAGTTCATCTTCAAACAGCATACGTACCGATGGGGTATAGCTATCATCATATTGACCGCTGCGTACCGCTGTTACGAAAGCGACAAAGAAAATGACAGCCACAATCAGGCTTACCGTAATTAAAATGTAGATAACACTCATACCTTAAGAATGCGTTAACAAATGTATTCTGTGGTCAGGGTAAAAAAGATGACATTTGTCATGACCACGGTTTAATTCAGTTTTTTACCGATCCAACCGGTCAGTCCGGTGGTGAACAACACCACACTGATCGAGCTGAGAGGCATTAAAATAGCCGCAATTACAGGAGATAAAGCTCCGGTTACTGCGAAATAAAGGCCGACCAGGTTATACAGGAATGACAGCACGAAACTGGCCTTGATAACCGTCACCGCATGGGCCGAAGCCTTCAGGTAAGCACCGAGTTGAGGCAGTTTTTCAGCATCCAGTATGGCATCACAGGCGGGCGAGAACACATTGATATTCTCAGAAACGGCTACTCCCACATCGCTTTGCTGTAAGGCACCGGCGTCGTTAAGTCCGTCACCTACCATCATGATACTTGCCCCTTCCTCCTGGTGAAAGCGCACATAATTAAGTTTGTCTTCGGGCTTTTGGTTAAAGAAAAGCTTGGTTCCGGCAGGCAGTAGTTTTTGCAGGTTTTCACGTTCGCTTTCATTATCGCCTGATAAAATTCCCAGACGGTACTTAGCAGCCAGCGAACGGAAGAGCCCTGCCACTCCTTTCCGGTATCGGTTGTAAAAGGTAAACCTGCCGCGATAGGCCTCACCTGTGCTTACATACACACTGGTGTTCAGCACTTCTTCGAGGTCAGGACTACCGGCAAAGCTTCGCGAACCTGCCCTGATAAGCACACCGCCGGCACTCATTTCCAGTCCCTTTCCGGTCGATTCTTTATAATGATCAAGGGTATCGATCTGTTGATCCTGCAGAAACTCGTAGAGCTGTCGGCTGAGCGGATGGTTCGAATTTCGCAGCCCCGTACGAAGTAACGATCTCTCCTGTCGGGTAAGTTCAACCCCCTCATAGGCGATATCAGCATTGGCGTTAGCGGTAATGGTGCCTGTCTTATCGAAGATTACCGTATCGATGCCTGCCATGCGCTCGATCACCTGGGCGTTCTTCAGGTAGAACTTCTGCTTCCCGAATATTCTGAGCATATTTCCCAGGGTGAAGGGAGCTGAAAGCGCCAGGGCGCAAGGACAAGCCACGATCAGTATGGCTGTGAAGACAGGAGCGGCCAGCGCCGGATCGGTCACATACCAATAGGTTCCTGCACCAAAGGCGATCAGTAAAATGACCGCCGTGAAATACTTACTGATACGGTCGGTCAGGCTCTGAAAACGGGTTTGTTTATCACCCGAAAATACCTCATTACTCCACAATTGAGTGAGATATGACTGGGAAACACTGTTTAAGGCCACCATTTCAATGGCTGTTCCGGTTTGCTTTCCGCCTGCAAACAGTTTCTCTCCACTCTCCCGGGTTACCGGGTCAGACTCGCCGGTCACAAAGCTGTAATCGATGCGTGCTTTTCCGTTAAGAAGTATCCCGTCTACAGGTATCAGCTCCTGGTTTCTGATCAGCAAACGATCCTGTTCCTTTATATCATATATGTCTGTGCTTATCTCTTGCCCGTCTTCATCCATACGGGTCACCCCTACAGGGAAATAACTTTTATAGTCTCTTTCGAAGGAAAGAAAAGAATAGGTCTTCTCCTGGAAATATCTACCCAGCAGTAAAAAGAATAACAGGCCGGTTAGACTGTCAAAAAATCCCTGTCCGGTATTGGTAGCTATTTCCCAGGTACTTCTCAGAAAAAGCACCGCAATTCCCAGGGCGATGGGAATATCGATATTTAACAACCCGGCACGTATCCCTTTAAAGGCGCTTTTGAAATAATCGCCTGCGGCATAGAAAACCACGGGTAATGAGAGCCCGAACATGATCCACCGGAAAAAAGGCTTGTATTGATTCAGCCAGAATTCATCGATCTCGAAATATTCAGGAAAGGAAAGCAACATCACATTTCCAAACGCAAAGCCGGCCACGCCCAGTTTATAGATCAGACTTCTGTCGATATCCTGCTCTTTACGGCCGGCATCTTCCAAACTGATGTAGGGTTCATAACCTATCCGGCTCAGCAGGAGCACCAGTTCTTTAGCTGTCAGATCGGAATGCGAGAAGGTGACCCGAAGTTTCTTCCGCGGAAAATCCACCTGAGAGGCCTTGACCGACCGGTGGAGTTTATGCAGGTTCTCCAGTATCCAGATACAGGAGCTGCAGTGAATGGAGGGAATATAAAACTCTGCCACCGATATATCTCCGTCTGAGAATTCCAGTAATTTTTCAAGGATGCGTTGATTATCGAGAAAGTCGAACTTCCCTTCCACCTCCCCGGGTCTGATCCCCGGGTTTTCATCCAGGTCATAATAGCCTTCCAGCTGATTTGCAGAAAAGATCTCGTATACCGTTTTACATCCGGTACAGCAAAACTCCTTGTTATCAAAACAAATGGGTGCGGTACCACAGTTGGTTCCGCAGTGAAAGCAGTTCATGCTCATTTTAACTCATTTACCTGAAACAAAGATGCTGGGTAGTCAGCAAAAAAAGTATGATATTTGTCATCAAATTCGTAAATTGGAAACGAGCAGACAACCTAACGTCATATGAGCAAATGCGAACACTGTATCGTCAGACAGTTCAGTTCTCTAAATACACTTAACAAGGAAGACCTGATCCGAATCTCAGCCTGTAAGGAAGGTTACACCGTTAAAAAGGGTGAAGCCATCTTTGAAGAAGGTCAACATCTTGACGGAGTCTATTGTATTAAAGAGGGCATATGTAAGCTGACCAAACTATCTAATAACGGCCGCAGCCAGATCATCAAATTCATCAAAAGAGGCGACCTTTTAGGTCTGAGAACCATGTTAGGAAATGATACCGTGAATCTTTCAGCCATAGCGATTGAAGACATGGAGGTCTGTTTTATACCTAAGGCCGATATCATGAGCGCTTTTCATACCAATCCGAAATTTACAGACAGTGTACTTCGGGAGGTATGTGATGATCTGAAGGAAGCAGATAACCATATCGTAAACATGGCTCAGAAGCCCGTCAAAGAACGTCTGGCCAGTTATCTGCTGGAATTCAAGGAAGATTTCGGAGAAGATGACGAGGGGTATCTCGGCCTGCAGCTATCTCGCGAAGAGATCGCCGGAATGGTGGGTACTGCCACAGAATCACTGATTCGAATGCTTTCTGATTTCAGTAAAAAAGGTCTGATAGAGACTAAGGGAAAACGCATCAGGATCACCGACGAAAACTCCCTGGAACGTCTTTCAGAAGGCTTCTGAAACCTTCATAGGTTTGAAACCTTTTCTTTTTACTTCGGAACGACTTGGCTTCAGAACCTGGTCACTTGCTGAAGATCTGTTACCCATGCATCTCATTAATAGTAATGAGAAAGCCATGCGCTATTTCCCTTCGACCCTCACCGTTGAAGATACAGCAGGCTTCATCTCCCGCATGAACAGACTTTATCAAAGCAGGCAACATTGTTATTTTGCTGTGGAGAAACTTGACTCCCGCACCTTTATAGGTTTCATAGGAATCGGTTACCAGACCTTTGATGCAGCATTCACCCCTGTGACCGATGTCGGGTGGCGGCTGCACCCTGATCATTGGGGCAAGGGATATGCCAGTGAAGGAGCCCGCCGGTGCCTCGACTGGGCCTGCACGAATCTGAAGGTGCCACAGATCGCTGCCATAGCCCCCCTGATTAATCAGCCATCAATACGCGTGATGGAAAAAAGCGGGATGCAAAAGAAGACCGAATTTCTCCATCCCGAACTTTCCGGTTTCCCTTCCCTGGAAAGATGTGTACTTTATACATATAAGTGTTAGGTAACGCAGAGCTATTTTAGCAACCGTAGCATATTTTCCTATATTTATGGGAAACAAGTCTGACATATGAAACGCCTTCCACTTTTTACGATCATTTTATTTTCAATTTTTACCGCTGCTGCCCAGCAAAGCGCTGAGGTGGTTTCTCAACTGAGATACGGAAATGCCGCTGAGGCCGGTTTGTCAGCAGAACGACTGGAACGAGTAGACAGGATGATCGAGGAGGCCATAGAAGAAGATGAAATCCCCGGAGCAGTAGCTTTTATTGCCAGGAATGGAGTCATCGCCTATCATAAGGCCTTTGGTACAGCCAATCCTGAAACGGGTGAACCCATGGAACGGGATGCCATATTTCGCATTGCTTCCCAGACAAAAGCGATAACCGCCACAGCCGTGATGATGTTGTGGGAAGAAGGCCGGTTCAGACTTGACGACCCGATCGAAAAATACATTACTGAATTCGAAAACATGGAGGTGCTCGACTCACTGGTGGCAAGCGATACTACTTACACGGCTGTCCCGGCAAAAAACAAGATCACTATCAGACATTTGCTCACTCACACTTCGGGTTTGGGATACGGGCAGATCGATGCTGATGAAAGGATAAAAATGATTTATCATAAGGCTGGGGTCACAGACCTCTTCACCACTGAAGATGTAACGATCGAAGAAAGTGTTCTCGCTCTGGCAGATCTCCCCCTGCATCATGAGCCCGGAGAAAAATTCACTTATAGCGAAGGGCTGGACGTGTTAGGGTATTTTGTAGAGGTGATCTCCGGCATGCCGCTCGACCGGTTTTTCCGGGAGCGCATTTTCGATCCGCTGGGCATGGATGACACCTGGTTCTATCTTCCGGAGGAAAAACAAGACCGTCTGGTACGCATACAAACCCTGGCAAATGATCAATGGGAGAATTATCCCACCACATTTTATGATCCGGACTATCCTGTAAAAGGGGCTAAACGGTTTTTTTCAGGTGGAGCGGGATTGTCGAGCACTGCCGAAGATTATGCCCGGTTTCTGCAAATGTACCTGAATAAAGGCACCTATAACGGTCAAAGACTTCTTAGCCGGGTAACGGTTGATTTCATACTCAGCAACCAGATCGCAGAACTTTTCGATGGGGTAGCCGGAAATTACGGCCTCGCCTTCGGGCAAACCGACCGTAAAACCTCGTTAAAAGGGGGGTGGGGTAGTGAAGGAACCTTCTACTGGGGTGGCTATTTCAACACCCAGTATTTTGCTGACCCGCAAGAAGAACTCATTGGCATTATCATGAAACAAACCCAGGCCATAGACACCGATGATACGGGCTGGAAATTCATGCAACTTACCTTTTCTGCCATAGACGATTGATATCACAAAGGATATATAAGCCTTTAATCGATTGATTTACAGTTTATTATTTGCCTATATGTAGATTTAAATCCCTCCAACCTTGTGATTTAGCTTACTAATATTCACTCACTAATAAACTAAATCACAATGAAAAAAGCATTATTCTGTTTTGCAGTACTGTTGACTTTCGGATTGACATCCTGTCATGACGATCTAACGGAAACCGCCCCCGAGGCTGAGCTGACCCGAATCCCTGAACCGGAAGCGGTCTTCATCAACCTGGAAGATATTATTCCAAAATCTACGCTTGCCAAAACGGCCTCCCTGAATTATACGTTGTACAGTGCCGAATACCTGACCACCGGGGAAAACGGACTTATGGGCAGAACGGTGTTCTTTTCAGACCGGGGTAACCGGCAACTCGGGGCAGATTTCGTTCCCGCTCAATCCTTAGACGGAAGCCCTGCTGTCTCGTATTATATTGACAATACAAGACCATCTCAGTCACTACCGGTGGCACAAACCGACGCTGCCATCACCCGCGCCATGAATACCTGGGACCAGGTCATTTGTTCTGATCTCGATATGACCCGCATACCTTCGAACGAAAACATCCAGACCGGATTCGTAGCCGCCATTTTTGGTTATGGCGGATCATTCGGGTTTTTCGGTGATGTGGTACATGCCGGATGGCTTGAGGGAGGTTTCTTCAATCGGTTGGCTCCTGGTGGAAGCAATTTTATTCTCGGAGTCGCCTTCACCATTGTCTTTACCGATGCACAGGGAAATACGATTGACACCAATAACGACGGCAAAACAGATGTCGCGTTTAGAGAGATTTATTATAATGATAACTTTCCATGGGTAGACGGTGTCGGAGTATTTGATGTTGAAACCGTCGCTTTACATGAGGCCGGGCATGGGCTGAGCCAGGCTCATTTTGGGGAAGCTTTTACCAATCGAACCGGAAAAATTTTCTTTGCACCCCGGGCTGTAATGAACGCTTCCTACAGCGGCACACAGACAGACATTGAAAAGACCGATAAGGCAGGTCATTGCGGCATCTGGGAGGAATGGCCTCTTCAATAAACATTTAATATAAAAACCGGAGCAGTTCCCCCCGCTGCTTCGGTTTCCTTTTTTAGCCTTACAGGGTAAAAAAGATATGCCCGAATGTATTTAAGACAGATGATATGCTATTGGACAAACCCATTCCGATAGGCTTTATTCTGAATAAGGTCAAAACAGAACTGTTACTAACAAGCTTGTATGTAATAGCTATTGAGATCCTCGACGAAATATACCAGGTCAAGGGAATCTTTATTCCTGTAGCCATCCCGGCTATATTGGGTACCACGATATCGCTGATCCTTGGTTTTCGGCTGAACCAGGCATATGACCGCTGGTGGGAAGCCCGAAAGATCTGGGGAAGTATTGTAAACGACAGTCGCACCTTATTACGACAAAGTCTTTCATTTTTACCTGATGACCTCAGAACTACAACGGTTAATGAGATAAAAAACCTGCAAATAGCCTGGTGTTATGCCCTGGCCAGATCATTGAAAGGCCAGGAACAGCAAGACATTCAAAGATATTTAAATGAAGAGCAGCTTTCCCTGGTTACTTCTGCGGGCCATATTCCCAACTCCCTGTTACACCTGCAAAGCGAAATCCTGGAAAATTGCCGGAAAAAAGGTCACCTGACCGATTTTCAACATATGCTAACCGAGCAAACCATTACCCGGCTCTGTGATGCCATGGGAAGGTCAGAGCGAATTGCCAACACGGTTTTTCCAAAAACCTACAGTAAGGTGGTTGAATTTCTACTCTATATCTTTATTATATTACTTCCTTTCGGGCTCATCGAATATCTTGGTTACCTGGTTGGCACGCTTCTCATTCTTTTTACCATTCCTTTCTTCCTGCTGGAAAAATCTGCCATACACCTGCAGGATCCCTTCAAAGGTTATCAGACCGATGTGCCGGTATTTAAGATCTCAGAGACCATCGAAAACAACCTGAACAAGATGGTCAACCCGGAAAGCCCGGTCATTTCCCGTCAAAAACAAGAGAAATACTTTATTTTATAGGATATTTACGACTCCATACATTAAGGAAATTTTAAGAAATTATTTAAAATCTTTATGACCATCATAAATAAATATACGATGCTATAATTTTATTTGATAGGTAATATGCTTATTTTCAGTCGTTTAAAATTAAGGCTTCCCTTCACGACCTTCTCATAAAAATACCATTCACGCATAATTTTTTTTGCTCCTGACAATTATCATGATTTAAGAAACCAATAATGCGAAAATTTGTACAAGTAAAAACCAAGTATGATGAATACAACACAGTTCAACAGTAAAGCATGGGTCATCCTTTTCCTGGTGACGCTGCTATGCGGAATGAGCCTGAAAGCTCAAGAGTATAAACTAGACGATAGTTCCTCTGAGATGATCATTTACGGAACATCGAATCTGCATGACTGGGAGATCGATGCCGAAGACCAGGATGTGAAGCTTCTGATGGGAGAAAGTGATAACAGCATTAAGGATCTGGAAGTGATCGTAGGAGTAAAAGGCCTGAAAAGCGGAAAAGGCGGTATGGACAAGAATACCTATAAGGCTCTTGATGCGGATGACCATGAAAACATCAGGTATAAAATGAAAGAAGTGAAAACCATTTCTGAAAAAGGAGCCGGAACCTGGGCCATCGAAACCGCTGGAGAGATGACTATCTCGGGAGTAACCAAAATGGTCACTGTACCTTTCGAGATGAAGGTAGACGGCAACAAAGTGATCTTAACCGGGGAAAAATCGCTTAAAATGACAGAATTCAATGTCGAACCACCTACAGCCCTTTTCGGGACTATAACCACAGGTGACGAAGTAACAATAAAGTTTAAGTCGACCATGAGTCGATAGAACCCTAATCATTTTTTTAACTATAACAACAAGTAAACAACAGGAACTATGAGAACAACATTAACTATGCGCAGTTTGTTAGTTTTTGTGCTGCTACTATCAGGGGTTACCCTGTTTGCACAAAACAAGAGAGACCTTGATAACTTCAGACATTACGACAAAAGAGGTATCAATGTATTCGAAGCACCCAAAGACACCGTACTGGACGATGAGCCGGTATATGTAAGAGTGGGTGGATCTTCAACCCTACAGTTTCAGGCACTGAGCCATGAAAACTCAGGTGCCGTTCCACTGATCGAGATCGGTGACAATTTCAACCTGGCTACTGCCAACCTTGATCTTGATGTGGTGCTTTACAAAGGACTGAGAATGCACTTAAGAACGTATTTGTCTTCTCGTCACCACCCAGAGCCTTACGTGAAAGGTGGGTACATCCAGATCGATGCGCTTGATTTCATCAGCGAAGGCTTCATGGAAAACTTTATGAAGTACACTACCGTGAAGATCGGTCATATGGAGAACAACTACGGGGATGCCCACTTCAGAAGAAGTGACAACTCTCAGACTATTTACAACCCGTTTGTTGGTAACCTGATCATGGATGCCTTTACCACAGAGGTAGGTGCTGAGCTGTACTACAGAAGAGCCGGATGGATCGGAATGATCGGTTTCACCAATGGTAAATTGAACCAGGACGTGGCCAACCCCGGAACCGGTGGTGCTTCATTCCTTGCCAAATTAGGATATGACAAAACATGGGATGATTTCAGATTCCGTTTAACAGGATCTATCTATAACACCGGAGCTGTTAGAAACTCATACCTCTACAGTGCTGACCGTGCAGGATCTCGTTACTACCTGGTACTGGAGCCGGAAGATGCCAGAGCCTCTTCAAACTTCCGTTCAGGTCGTTACAACCCAAGTATGAGAAATAACATCACGGCCATAATGATCAACCCGTTCGTGAAAGTCGGAGGTCTGGAGTTCTTTGGAACATTTGAAGTAACTAAAGGTAAAGCCGATGCTGAACTGGAAGAGCGTACTGCTAACCAGTATGCCGGTGAGCTGATCTACAGATTCGGACAAAATGAAGATTTCTATGTGGGAACCCGTTACAACCTGGTAGACGCAGAAGATGCTGACCCTGCGAACGGTGACATCGAGATCAACAGATTCCAGCTGTCTGCAGGATATTTCCTGACCAAGAATGTACTGGCTAAGATCGAATATGTAAACCAGAACTATGACGGTTTTGCTGATACCAGCATCTTTAACGAAGGAAGCTTTAACGGTATCATGCTTGAAGCAGCGATCAGCTTCTAATAATAACACCTTAATCTAACCTGCTACTGGCGGAAGACAGGTCTCAAAAGGTTTAAAAGTTCCTGTTGAGGCCTGTCTCTCTGCCTTTTTTAATTTATCTTATCGCAGCGATGAAAACAACGATAATCTTCATATTGAGCTCCTTTTTGTTGATGGTAATCAACCCGCCGGTCAAAGAATCGGCCGAGGTAATCATTACCTCTGAAAGCGATCTGAGCATTTTAGGGAAGACCAATGTGCATAGCTTCAGCTGCGATTACAATATTGATAACCTGAACAAACCGGTGAAGGTAACCTACCAGGTCAATGATAATATGCTGGTATTCGACCAGGCTATTCTTCAGCTGAACAATACCGGTTTTGATTGCGGCGGTAAAGGAATCAATAATGATTTCAATAAATTATTACGCACCGAAGAATATCCCTTTGTGCTTTTGGAGGTGGAAAATATTAAACCTTCACCTCACATTCCTACACAATACATCGCCATAGTAACCATCACCATAGCCGGAAAGAACAACACCTATCAGATCCCTCTGAAAGTGGTAAAGACCGAGATGATGAATGTTCAGGGGACTCTCAACCTCAAATTAAGAGACTTTGATCTTAAGGCTCCAAGCCGTGTTATGGGACTCATCACGGTAAAGGAACAGATCCAGATCAATTTTGATTTGTCACTCATGATGAAGTAATGAGCCCTGCCCTTTCTCAGTTTCGATAATTCAGGGCCGGCTCTCTGTCACCAATCAACGGGATATACTGAAAGTCAGCGCCACGTCGCTCCTTAAATTCCTCTTGTGCCTTTTCGATCAATTCCGGATTCTCAAAAAGAGACCGGGCGGTAAGAGCCAGTGTTTTGGCTGCCACCATCATTCCTTTCTTCCCTATATCGGTACCCCCGCAGGCGACGGCCTGCCAGCTGTGAGCCGGTGTGCCGGGAACCCATGTAGCGGCACCCATCCCTACAGTGGGAACAGCAAAGCTTACATCACCCACATCGGTAGATCCGTAGGCCCTGGCTGATGTATTGTAAGGTGCCACCCCTGTTACTGCCTGCATTTCGAGGTCACGCCCAAGGGTTGTTGCTATTTCTTTGGCGAACTGCTGCTCTTCGGTGTCATATTCAAATCCGCCCACTTCCTGCAAACGATCATACATGAGTTCCTGAAGCGTAAGGTTCGGCAACAATTCATGGGTACCTCCGATCATTTCATAGGTAACGCTTGTTCCAGTACCCATCGCTGCCCCTTCTGCAGCCTTCACCATACGGTCAAAAATGTCGATCACCACATCACGTTTCGGGTGTCTGGCATAATAGTATACCTCGGCAAAATCAGGTACCACATTCGGCGCATCACCACCGTCGGTGATCACGTAGTGTATGCGCGCATCAGAAGGCACGTGCTCACGCATCATATTGATCATCATATTCATCGCTTCCACCCCGTCCAGAGCTGAGCGACCGCGTTCGGGAGATCCTGCAGCATGGGCAGAAATTCCTTTAAAACGAAACTTAGCCGATTTATTGGCCAGGGCAGCACCCGGGTTGGCTTCATTGGCATCACCGGGATGCCAGTGCAGGGCTACGTCGAGATCATCAAAGAGCCCGGCTCGGGTCATATAGACTTTTCCCGAACCGCCTTCCTCGGCGGGGCATCCATAAAAGCGTATGGTTCCCTGCTCCCCTGAAGCTTGCAGGTAATTTTTGATGGCTATCGCAGCGGCAGCTGAGCCCGTCCCAAAAAGATGGTGTCCGCAGGCATGACCTGCAGCTGCACCCTTATCAGCCTCATAAGGAACGGCTTCCTGGGAAAGACCCGGAAGCGCATCATATTCACCAAGTATTCCTATCACAGGACCCTCACCATTGGTGTAACTCGCTACAAAGGCTGTTGGTATTCCTGCCACCCCTGATTGTATCTCGAACCCTTCAGACTTCAGGGTTTCCATAAGCAGGGCAGCACTCTTTTCCTCCTGGTAACCCATTTCAGCCCATTCCCATATCTGTTGAGCGATCTCTCCATATTTTTCAGTCCGATCATCGAGCTCTTCGATGATGGCTTTATCCTGAGTTTGCTGGGCACCGGCAGTGGCCGCCATTAAAAATGTGAGTAAAATGGTCTTTATCGGTTTCATAATTTGCGGTTTTGTCTTGTAAACTTACTAAAATCAGTCATATGGCACGCATAAAAAAAGCCGGGCTTAACCCGGCTTCTCAAAGAAATGGTATTCAAAAACTATTTATTCTCATTGTATAGTTCTGTCACCTTGTCCCAGTTGATCACATCGAAAAATGCATCGATGTATTCTGGGCGGCGGTTCTGATAGTTCAGGTAATAAGCGTGTTCCCAGACATCAATGCCGAGTATTGGAAATCCTCCGCATCCCACACCGGGCATTAAAGGATTGTCCTGGTTAGGCGTCGAGCAAATCTCCACTTTTCCGCCTTTGTGAACACACAGCCATGCCCAACCCGATCCAAACTGACCGGCAGCAGCACTTGAAAACTTATCTTTAAATCCTTCGTATGAGCCAAAGGCACTGTCGATCGCTTTCCCCAGCTCTCCTGAAGGAGATCCGCCTCCATCGGGAGACATGATCTCCCAGAACAAGCGGTGATTGTAAAATCCACCTCCGTTATTTCTTACAGCGGTATTTTTCATATCAAGGTTCTCCAGGATGTCTTCTATAGACTTCCCGGCCAGGTCGGTTCCTTCGATCGCATTGTTCAGCTTGGTGGTATACCCGTTGTGGTGCTTGGTATGGTGTATCTCCATAGTGCGGGCATCTATCTTTGGTTCTAATGCATCGTATGCATAAGGTAACTTCGGTAAATCAAAAGCCATATATATGTTTTTTTGGTTAATAATTTTTGTTGATCAAATTTACGAATTACGCTAAACATACATGATAATTCTTTGTTAAGAAGTCGATTCATTTCTTTATTTTGCGGGAAATCAAGGTGCATTGAACAACGAAAAATTTCTGATCTATAACGCCTCGGCCGGTTCGGGCAAAACATTCACCCTGGTAAGAAGGTATCTCGGTATTCTGCTGAGCTCACCGCATCCCGATACTTTTAAACGAATTCTGGCCATCACTTTCACCAATAAGGCGGTGAACGAAATGAAATCCCGCATACTTGAGAACCTGCACCAGTTTTCAAAGGAAGAGAATCTTGAAAACCCCTCAGACCTCTTTCGATACATCTGTGAAGACCTGGATATCGGCTCAGAGGAACTCTATCTGCGCTCCAAAAAAGTGCTTTCCCGCATCCTGCACAATTATGCTTTCTTTGATGTTTCAACCATAGACAAGTTCAATCATCGCCTGATAAGAACTTTTGCCCACGACCTGAAAATACCGATGAATTTTGAGGTATTTCTCGAAAGCAAGCTATTGCTGAGTGAAGCCACAGACCGTATAATTTACAAGGCAGGAAACGACGAATTGTTAAGTAAGACCCTTATTTCCTATGCCCTGGAACAGGCAGACGCCGATAAGAGCTGGGATATTTCTTATGGCCTGAACAGTATCGGCAGCTTACTGCTCAATGAAAACCACACGCCTTTTGTCAAAGCACTTGAATCTAAAAGCCTGGAAGACTTTCAGCAGATCACCCGTGAGATGAAAACGGGTATCAGCGACATAGGAACGGAAATCAGGGAAGAAGCTGAACGCACGCTGCAGCTCTTTGAAACAAATAATCTGGATCGCAGTTGCTTCAGCAGGGGTTATGCCTTTGATTTTTTCAGCAGGACCGCCCATGGTGATTTCCGCGACGACTTCAGTCTTCAATGGATGAATGATATTAGCGACAAACCCCTGTATGCGCAAAAACTGCTAAAGACCGAGCCGGAAAAAGCCGCCATTCTCGATCAGCTTCAACCACAGATCGCACAGCATTTTGAAAAGACAAAAGAGCTGCTTAAACAACATTATTTTCTTTCAAACGTATATCAGAACCTGATGCCTCTATCACTGCTGAATGAGATCAACAAGGAGTTGCAGGTGATAAAGGCCGAAAGAGACCAGTTGCTTATATCAGACTTCAACCAGACCATTTCAGAGGCGATAGCCGGTCAACCCGCACCCTTCATTTACGAACGCATGGGGGAGCGTTACCGGCATTACTTTATCGATGAGTTTCAGGACACTTCATTTATGCAATGGCAGAATATCCAACCCCTGGTGGCTCATGCCCTGGAATCTGAAGATCAGAATCGACAAAGGGGAAGCCTTATGCTCGTAGGCGACGCCAAGCAGGCCATCTACCGGTGGCGGGGTGGAGAAGCAGAACAGTTCATGGCACTCTACACAGATACCAATCCGTTTCAGGTCGGAAAAGAAGTGATCAATCTTCCCCGCAACTACCGCAGTTATGATACGATCGTTAATTTCAATAATGACTTTTTTGCTTTCAGTTCCACCTGCTTTCAGAAAGAACATTACCGGGATCTGTTCCTGAACTACAGCCGGCAGGAGCCAAACGACAAGCCCGGTGGAGCTGTCACTCTTAATTTTTTAGATGAAAAGGAAAGCGAAAGCAGGTATGAAGCTCATGGCACAGCCGTAAGGGATCGTATCAGGATACTGGTTGATCAGGGTTACGGTTATGGAGATATTGCCATCTTAACACGTACCAACAACGAAGGGTCTTTTATGGCTTCCTGTCTCAGTGAGGCCGGGATTCCGGTTATTTCATCAGACTCACTGCTACTTAAGAATGATCCGGGCATACAGTTCCTGATAAGCCTTATGGCATATCATGTAAATCCTGAAGATCTTCAGAGCGCCTGGGAAATCATCTGGTTTCTTACCGAAATCAACGATAATGAGGCTGAAAGAAGCCGGATCATGAACGAACATCTGCACGATTTGCCGGTTTATCTCGGGTCATTCCGGTTTGAAAGCAATCAATTTCTCTCCTTGCCGCTTTACGAGGCTGCTGAATACGCCATCGATCGCTTCGATCTCGGCGAATTGAGTTCAGGCTACCTGGAACATTTATTAAGCGAACTGCTTAAGTTCTCTCAGAAAGAGAATAACAGCATGATCAATTTCCTGGCATGGTGGGAGTTGCATAAAGACAAACTCAGCGTTCAAAACCCGGAAAGCGGAACCGCCGTGCGCATCATGACCATTCATAAATCGAAAGGCCTGGAGTTTCCCGTAGTGATGTATCCCTTTGCCGACTCGCCCATCTACCCCAATCGCGGAGAAAAATTATGGGTCAAAGCAGATGAGGAGGTTTTCGGACTCCCTAATGTATTGGTAAATAAAAACAAGTCTCTGAAAGAGGTGAATGAAACCCTGAATGAACTGGTCACCGATTTTGAAGCAGAACAGGAACTCGACCAGGTAAACCTGCTATATGTGGCATTCACCCGTACGGTTGAACAACTGTATGTCTGGAGTCCGCTTAAAAATTTTAAGAATGCCGGTTCTCCAAAAAATTATGCTGAGTTGCTCTACGCATACCTGGATCATAAGGGCTTATGGAACGGGGAACAAACCACATTCTCATTCGGCAACCCCGGGGAAAAGCGCTCTGCCGCCAAAACCGGAAGAGACGGTCATGAGTTTTCATCCAAACTCCGGCCCGGGAACCTGGCTTTTACAGACAAACTGGTCACCACCACCGGCTCATTGTGGGAGACACGGCAGGAAGAAGCACTGGAACGGGGAAATCTCTATCATGAATTGCTTTTCGGCCTGCAGTATGCATGGGATATCGATGAGGTGATCAACAATGGCCTGGCGGAAGGATTGCTGCCTCCGGAAGAAAAAGAGCAGACGAAGAAAGTCCTCACAGCTGTCACCACCCATCCGGAGCTCACCGAATACTTCTCAGACAGCTATGAGATTTACCGGGAGAAAGAAATCTTTACTAAAAACGGCGAATCACTAAGGCCTGACCGGTTCATGGTAAAAGAAAAAGGGATTGTGGTTCTGGATTATAAGACCGGTTCCCGTCAGCTCGAACACCAGGTACAGGTTGACCGTTATGCTTCGGTGCTTTCTGAGATGGGATATCGAATTAACGGCAAGATCCTGGTTTATCTCGGTGAAGAAATAGAGGTACTGCATCTCTGATCTATTCAGGATGCTTATTTTTGTAAAAAAGAAATTATGTACGGAAAAATACAAGAACATCTCCAAAAGGAGCTGGAGGAGATCAAAGAAGCCGGCTTATATAAAAGAGAACGAATCATTACCTCCCCCCAGGGAGCAGAGATCACGATCTCAACGGGAGAAACGGTCATCAATTTTTGTGCTAACAATTATCTGGGGCTTTCCAATCACCGGGAAGTAGTTAAAGCCGCCAAAGATACACTCGATTCGCATGGTTTCGGAATGTCATCTGTACGCTTTATTTGTGGTACCCAGGACATTCACAAGGAACTGGAAGAGAAGATCGCTTCTTTCTACGGAACGGAAGACACCATACTTTATGCTGCGGCCTTCGATGCCAACGGCGGAGTATTTGAACCCCTGCTTACCAAAGAAGACGCCATCATTTCAGATTCCCTGAATCACGCTTCGATCATCGATGGCGTACGACTGTGTAAGGCTATGCGGTACCGTTATCAGAATAACGACATGGCCGATCTGGAATCTCAGCTGAAAAAGGCCAATGACGACGGGGCCCGTTTTAAGGTCATCGTAACCGACGGGGTCTTTTCAATGGACGGACTGCTCGCACCGCTGGATAAAATATGCGACCTGGCAGAAAAATATGACGCCATGGTCATGATCGATGAATGCCATGCTACAGGATTTATAGGTGAAACCGGGAGAGGTACTCTTGAAAAGAAAGGCGTGATGGATCGCATCGATATTATCACCGGTACGCTCGGCAAAGCCCTGGGAGGCGCCATGGGGGGATATACCACCGGAAAAAAAGAAATCATCGAAATATTACGCCAACGTTCAAGACCTTATCTGTTCTCCAACTCACTGGCTCCGGCCATTGTGGGAGCCTCTATCAAGGTTTTCGACATGTTAACCGAAAACACGGAGCTCAGAGACACCCTTGAGGAGAATACCAAATACTTTAAAAAAGGACTGCTCGACGCAGGATTTGACATAATCGATGGCGATTCTGCTATTGTCCCTGTCATGCTTTACGACGCCAAATTATCACAAATTATGGCGGACAAACTGCTGGAAAAAGGTATCTATGTTATAGGATTTTTCTATCCGGTTGTACCTAAAGACAAAGCAAGAATACGAGTACAATTATCGGCTGCTCATACGAGGGAACATCTCGACAAAGCCCTTCAGGCCTTTACAGATGTAGGAAAAGAATTAAATGTTATCTGATCAGACGTAAGTACCGATTAATCAAAAAATTATATATTTGGTTTTGTTTATACGTTGTAACCACTTACATTTGTTAATAAATTAACACTTAAAATTAAATAAAAAGAACATGAAACATCTTAGCAAATTAATGGTTGCTATGCTCCTGTTTGTGGGGCTTAGCAGCATGAGTGCTCAGGACGCCAATAATCCATGGCAGATCAGTTTCGGAATAAATGCAATTGATGTTTATCCGACTAATTCAGATAAGCCTTACTCTGGAGCATGGTTCGATGAGTACTTCAACGTGAGCGATCACTGGAATATCCTTCCTTCTATCTCTGAGGTAACCCTTTCACGTTACGTGGGAGACGGATTCTCTGTTGGTGCTCGCGGTACCCTTAACAGAATCGACAAATTAGGTGACACCTCAGCTGATGATTTATCTCACTATGCTGTAGATGGTATTATTAAATACAACCTTTCTGAAGGTCACAGCTTCACTCCCTTCATCGAAGTGGGTGGTGGTTATACCTGGATCGACGATATCGGAGCTGGTACTCTTAACGGAGGACTTGGTTTCAACTATTGGTTCACTGACCATATCGGTCTGAACGTATCGTCTACCTATAAGCATGCCTTTGAAGATTATGGAGTGTCTCACTTCCAGCATGTAGCCGGTCTGGCTATCAAGTTCGGAGGAACTGACACCGATGGTGACGGTATTTATGACAAGGATGATGCATGTCCTGAAGTAGCAGGACTTGAAGAGTTTGACGGATGTCCTGATTCAGACGGTGATGGTATCATCGACTCTAAGGATGCTTGTCCGAACGAAGCCGGTTCAATGGATATGAACGGATGTCCAGATTCAGATGGAGACGGTATCGCTGATAAAGATGATGCTTGTCCTCAGACGGCAGGTCTTCCTGAACTGAATGGATGTCCTGATGCAGACGGAGACGGTATTGCTGACAACGAAGATGAGTGTCCTAACGAAGCTGGTCCTGCGGAGAACAATGGTTGTCCTTGGCCTGATTCAGATGGCGACGGAGTTCCAGACAAAGATGATCTTTGTCCGGATAAAGTAGGTACTGTTGCTAACAACGGATGTCCTGAAGTAACTGAGGAGGTTCAGAAAGCTCTTAATGAGTACGCTAAAACTATCCTTTTCGATACAGGTAAGTCTACCATCCAGGATCGTTCTGAGCAGGTACTTAACGATATCATCGATATTCTGAAGCAATATCCTAACTCAAGATTCCGTATCGAAGGTCACACTGACAGTACAGGAAGCGAATCGCTGAATCAGCGTTTGTCTGAAGAGCGTGCTGCAGCAGTTGAGAAATACCTGGAAGATGCTGGTATCGCTGCCGACAGACTGATCTCTGAAGGATTCGGAGAGTCTAAGCCTCTGGCTTCTAACGCTACCGCAGCCGGTAGACAGCAGAACAGAAGAGTTGAGATCAACCTGATCAAAGAGTAAATCACTCTATAAATCATAAATAAAACGCTCCGGTTTCCGGAGCGTTTTTTATTTTTAGGGGTAACGATCAATAAGCCTCTATGCAACCATTTCTGACAGAAGTAGCCCGTGAAATTCATGAAAATCACAAAGATGAACTTGGGTCACTCCTGCTTATAGTTCCGGGGAAACGATCTGGAACCTTTCTGAAGGAAGCTTTAAAAAAGCATATCACCCACGCCACCCTGGCCCCGGAAATCATCAGTATTGAAGAGTTTGTTGAGTCTCTCTCAGGCTTACGCTCTGCCACCTCCCTGGCCCTGTTGTTTGAATTCTATGCCGCTTATAAAGAGATAACCCCGGAAAAAGAACAGGATGACTTCAATGCCTTTATGGGATGGGCACAGGTTATGCTACAGGATTTTAACGAGATTGACCGATACCTTATTCCGCCGGAAAAGATTCTCAATCATTTATTCGATATCAAAGAGATCGACCAGTGGCACTGGACCGCCGACACCGAGAGAACGGAATTACAGAAGAACTATCTGAGTTTCTGGAAAAAACTGCACAGGTACTACGGCATTTTTAAAGAAGCACTGAAGGAAAAGGGCATTGGTTACCAGGGCCTGCTTTACCGGGAAGCTACCGAGAAACTTGAACACTTTCTCCATCACAACGCTGAAAAGATCGTCTACTTCATAGGCTTTAATGCTCTGAACAACGCAGAACAACACATCATTCAGGAGATACTGGAACACAACCGAGGCGATATTTACTGGGATGCCGACACCTATTTTCTTGAACACCCCGAGCATGACGCCGGCTTTTTTATGAGACGCTACTTTAAGAAATGGAGACTGTACCACAACCGCAAGCCACGTGTCATCGGAGATCACTTCAGCAAAAAGAAAAATATTTCCATTACCGGAGCATCCGACAGCATAACCATGGCGCGCTATGCAGGGCGGCTTCTGCAAACTCCTGAGACCGGACTAAACTGGGAAAATACAGCCATCGTAATGGGTAATGAAGAAATGCTGATCCCTCTGCTTACGGCCATTCCCGAACAGATTCCGGCTATAAACATAACAGGAGGAATGCCACTTAAACTAAGTCCGGTAACCTCGTTCTTTGACACACTATTCGATCTCTGGACCCGTGGAAAAGACGGCAGATGGTATTATAAAGATGTATTAAATGTGCTGAATCATCCGTTTTTCAAAACAATAAATTCTCACGACACCCATTGGAAAGGGATCATCAAAACCATACACAAACAAAATCTCATATACATAGACGATCGGTTTCTCTTAAAAGATATAACAGATGAAGCAGACATGTCATGGAGTTCGCCCATTTTTTCAGGCGTGGAAACCGCCGGATCAAACGAACTTACAGACAGAATCCTGCTGCTAATTCAACTGGCTAAAGACCAACTGGAAAAGAAACAGGATGACAACCTGCTGCTCAGAGAATACCTCTATCGTTTCCATCAATTGTTCAATCAACTCAAATATTACGATGAGACCTACCAGGCCTTTGCCAACCTTGAGATCCTTAGAAAACTGTTTAAGGAAGTGATGAGCAGGGAAACAATTGATTTTAAAGGGGAGCCTTTGCAGGGGCTCCAGGTTATGGGAATGCTTGAGAGTCGTAATCTGGACTTCCAAAACATCATTGTGACCTCTGTTAATGAAGGTATACTTCCGGCCGGGAAAAGTCAGAACAGCTTTCTGCCTTTTGATATAAAAAGAGCGTATGGGCTACCCACCTATAAGGAAAAAGATGCCATCTACACCTACCATTTCTACCGTTTACTGCAGCGGGCAGAGAATATTCACCTGCTCTACAGTACAGAGACCGACAGCCTTGAGGGTGGTGAGCCGAGCCGATTTATCAAACAATTACTGATGGAAACCGCTCCTGAGCATGTTATTGAGCACAAACTGGTATCTGCCAGGGTAAATGTGGAAGCTGCCGGACTGAAGGAAATGGAAAAAGATCCTGTATTAACCAACCAATTGCACGAACTGGCTTCCAGAGGACTATCACCCTCCTCCCTGACTGCATATATCAGAAATCCCATAGATTTCTATAAACAATACGTGCTTGGCATTCAGGATGAAGATACCGTCGAAGAATCGATCGCAGCCAACACTTTCGGAACCATTATTCATGACAGCTTGGAAGAGCTGTACAAACCATATACCGGAAAAACCCTGACCAGTCAATCACTCAGCGAGATGAAAAACCGACAGGCAGAAGTAGTTGCAGAACAATACAGAAAAGCCTTTCCTGCCACGAAAAACCTGGAGGGCAAAAACCTTCTCAGTTTTCATGTAGCCGGACGATATATAGAGAATTTCATAAATTGGGAGCAATCGAGACTTGATAAAGGCCATACGATCGTCATATTACAGGTAGAAACCTCCCTCGAAATGGAACTCTCAGTGCCCGGTCTGGACAGACCGGCAAGAATTAAAGGAAAGGTTGACAGGGTGGAATCGTGTGACGGACAGGTGCAGGTCATCGACTATAAGACCGGAAACGTTACCCGGGCTGACCTCACTATTAAAAACTGGGAACTGTTGTCTCAGGAATATAAATACAGTAAGGCTTTTCAGGTTTTGTGTTACAGCCTTATGCTGGCAGAGAACTTTCCCGAATACCGGGATTTCACCGCAGGCATTATCTCATTTAAAAACCTGAATTCCGGACTGCTTTCATTTAAATTGTCGGATACAAATCTCCGTTTGAATGAAAAACCGGAACAGATCAACAAAGAGGTTCTGGACCATTTTAAAGCCACCCTTAGCAACCTCATATCTGAAATTGTTGACAGCAAAACCGCATTAACAGAAAAAGAAATTTAAACATGGATATTCAGCGAAACATCATTATCGACGGTCCCCACATTAAACCCATCCTGGCAGACAGCTATCTGAAAGACAAAAACCATTCGGTAGTAGTGTTTTGTCACGGCTATAAAGGCTTTAAAGACTGGGGGTGCTGGGATCTTGCAGCCAGGAGATTTGCTGATGAGGGTCATCACTTCATCAAATTCAACTTTTCACACAACGGAGGTACGGTTGAACAACCTCTTGAATGCCCGGACCCGGAGGCGTTCGGACGGAATAATTTCAGTATAGAACTCGATGACCTGGAAAGGGTGACCGACTGGATCTTTTCAGACGATTTTGAAAGCAGGTACCGGTATCTTCCAGAATCCCTCACCGTGATCGGTCACTCAAGGGGAGGAGGCATTGCTGTTATACAGGCTGAAGAAAACCAAAAGATCGATAAGGTGGTGTCATGGGCCGGAGTGAGCGATTTCAAATCGAGATTCGCTAATGAAGAAGCCCTGTCACAATGGAAGCAGCACGGGGTGATCTATATCGAGAACAGCCGTACCAAACAAAAGCTGCCTCACTATATTCAATTCTATGAAGATTTCGTACAGAACGAATCCAGACTGACTATCAGCAGGGCGGTTAAAAACCTGGAAAAACCCTATTTGATCGTTCATGGAGACCAGGATCCGACGGTGGACGTGTCGGAAGCCAGAAACCTCAACAACTGGAATGAGAAAGCTGAACTCACCGTGATCGAAGGTGCAGATCATGTTTTTGGCGGAGCCCACCCATGGCAAAAAGAAAGGCTTCCATCCGCCCTGGAAAAAGCGGTGAAAGCCACCTTGGAATTCATCGACAAATGATGATTGCTATCCTTACTTCTTGTCAGGGCGGGTTGGTCTGACCTCTATTTTGCTCGGAAGTGTTCGTGGATGCATCTTCATCAGGTCAACCACCAATTGCCCGATATCTTCCGGTTGAATTTTCCAGGCATCACTCTCATCAGGCTCATTGTCATTAAACTGGGAAGCGACTGAACCCGGCATAATAGTCGTTACTTTGATATCATAAGGCCTCAGATCAAGCATGACCGCCTGGGTAAAGCCGACCACTCCAAATTTGGAGGCATTATAACCTGCTCCCTTAGCAAAGAAATTCGTCCCTGCCAGACTGGCCAGGGTCATATAATATCCTTTGCTTTTCTTAAGGGAATCTACCGAGGCTTTCAAGGTATGATAGACCCCGTTCAGATTGGTATTGATCATATCATGCCAAGCCATATCATCTAATTCGTCAACAGCTGCAAAGACGCCCAGACCGGCATTTGCAAGAACCAGGTCCAGCTGCCCCCATTTATTGAGAATCTGGGTTACCGCCTGCCTTTCGTTTTTGAGTTCGGTTACGTCGGAGCCAATTCCGAGTACTCTTTCGGGATCATCGCTCAGTTCTGCTGCTGCTTTTTCAGCATCTTCATGCCGGCGGCCACTGATGGCGACCCGCATTCCATGTTCCAATAATACTTTTGCAACACCATGGCCGATACCTTTGGTACCACCGGTGATGTAAGCTACTTTATCTTTAAGTTCCATATTGATCGTTTAGTTTATCCTTAAAGATAAAACCATCGGGAAGCAACATGAAAACAGCAGCGTTATTCTTTTCTTAAAATCCGGGTTTTACCTCGACCTTTTTTGCATGGGTGTTAACTGTGATACCAAGGTATTCAGATCTATGTGTACGCATGCCAAACAACCCTTCCCTTAGTATAAATTTGTATTTTCGGGAATCGATATACCTAAAAACAGCAGATGAGTAACGACCCGGAAATTGAAAAACTGAGACAGGATATGCAAAGCGAATTACAGGCATTGGAGCACAGGTACCTGATGAGTCCGCGAGAAAGGAAGATCAAACTCATTACCTGGGGAATCAGGCAGGCATTTCTGGTCGCCCTTTATGTTTGGTTCTGGGAAGTGACCTGGTGGCGCTACACCCTGTTTTTGACCATTCCGCTGGCTATATTTCACCTGGCCCAGATCCTTTGGGCCGAACGCATCTTCAAAAAAAGAGTGGAGCGCACGAAGGAAAGAATCGAGGCATTGAATGTATCATTGGAAGATTCAGAAATTTCGTAATAGATAAGTGTCTTATAAACCGATATCTTCTGGCGCCCCGACTTCCCGATGAATGCGGGATTTCATTTCGGCCCAGACCGATTCTTCAATCAGGGCTTCAGTGTGGGTTTGTTGCGGCTCATCAAATTCAAGAATGTAGGCTGCCCGACTTTTAAGTTCAGGATGAGTGCTAAGCCATACCAGTGCCTCAGAACCAAGACCATTATAATTAGCCAGCAAGTAAAGAAAATCGGCCAGGGGTTCTGCACTGATCCCGGAACGATTCAGAATTTGCACTCCCAAACGATCTGCTTCCTGCTCCATTTCACGGTTAAAAGCCCTGGAAGACAATAAGCGGCCTGATTGCTTGAGAACATCTGAACCGGCTCCTCCAGAGATCATGCTGATCAACATATTGAGTCCGAACTCTCGCACCAATTTTTTCATGGCGTGGTTGGCCTGTATGTGTGCTATCTCGTGAGCCATTACTCCGGCCAGCTCCTCAGGTCTTTCCGTCTCGTGGATCAAACCACTGTTTATCACGATATGGCCATCGGGTAGTGCATACGCATTTATCTCGCTGTTGTTAAAGATATGCAGGTTGATATCTTCCCGGTCGAAAATATTCTTCTTCTCCAGTTTTTTCAGCAGAGTGTCCAGGGTTGAAATAACGATCGAGTCGTTAATTCGCTCATAGTTGTTTTCAAGATCTTTTAGCAGGATCTCGGCCAGGGCAGATTCGGTTTCATCCTTTTGCTTGTCAACACGCAGAATTTCTGTCCATTCTACCTGTGCCATGATCAACCATGAACCAAAAAAAATTAAAAGCGATATAGTGCCCTGAAATAGTACTTTTCTCATCATTCTACTGCTTTACCAGGATTTGTGTCAAAGGGCCGTAGAACCACCATTCTACGTGTTCTCCCTTTCGCGTTTTTACGGCTGTGTAAATGGTAGCCATAAATTCAAAAAGGTTAAAAATAAAGACGGTGGTCATATAAGCTATATAATAATCTGAAATCTCTCTCTGTGCGAAGAAAACGGAAAGTGTCCACCAGAATGCTATACTATTGCATAACAGCAGCGAGAACTGTGACAGTAATGCCTGGGTACAATGCCACCTCACGAAATACGTGCCTTTTCTATTTCCCATGTAAAAGATAAATGTGGCTAACAAATTGATGATCGGCAGTGGGAGACCGGCTATTACCGCAATCAATGACATCAGGTAGCTATTAGAGGCCTTTTCTCTTTCGTGCTCTCCGGGATTGTAATCAAAGGTTTTCAAATGTATCATAAGTCTTTCGAAATATTCCAACCCCAGGTGAGGAAGATTATTAATCCGAAGGCAAACGCATAATAAGGCCTTCTCATGTGATTCATAAACAACAGGTAAAACTCATAGAGAGAATTCCGTTTCATAATTAGGTCTTTTATGAGCCATAAAGGAAGGAGGAGTAATAGCAGCAACATTGGAAACCCTATCGGATTCCAATGCATTGCCTCTGATATCTCTGCTCTGAAAAAGGCTAATAGTGACCGGGTTAGCCCACAGGAAGGACACGGAACACCCCAAACGAGTCGGGTCGGACAAACGATAAGATCATCCTGGCTGGAATGCAATACCCATTTGTTCAGGAACAACCACCCATACCCTCCTGAAAGCAAAACAGTTACGACCCGATAAAATCGAACCGGCTTATTCACTACGCAGATATTGATTGCTGCAGTTTTTCCATATTTCGTTCACGGGTAGCACCCATGATCATGAACCAATCAATTATCGCCCAGATTCCAAGACCACCACAGGTAAGAAGCTTCCCGATGCCCAGTCCGGTATCACCGATCAAAAAACGGTCAATACCCAGTTGGCCGGCGAAAAGTGAAACGATCAGTGCAGTAGTGGGATCTTTAAATTGCAATGTTTGCACCACTGGCCAACTTGACTCGTCCATCTCGAGCAAACGGTCTCTTATAGCTCCGACCTGATGACTTTCAAAATACTTGTTGTTTGACATGATAAACATATCGACTTTCTGAGCATCCATGTTCTTCTTAATTGATTTATTGGTTGATAAAATTTAATAGAACGCCGAATTTATATCTAAGATTTAATTTATAAAAGATTTTTATACAGTTTTTTCTTTCAAAATTTCAACTTTACAACAAGTATTATTATACCGTGAGATGTCCTGAGCACAACCCAAAAAAGAAATACCCCATTGAATCACAGTGAGATGGGGTGATATTTTTTGTATTTTTATATATGCGACGACCTACCTTTTTACAGTTCCTAACGGTAGTAGCGATAATGGCCTACCTCTTTTGGGAGTTCTATGCAGACAGGGAACTGCAGGATTACCCCGGTGACAATCCGGTGGCATATGCAGACCGCATTTTCTTTCTTCCGGTCCTGTTTCTGCTGGTGTTGCTCTCGCTCTTACAGATTTTCAGAAGAAAAAAATGATAAGAATGCCGTCTAAATTATTCTGAGGTACCTGAAGTAATTTTCGAACCCCATACCTTAGAGATCATCTGGTAGAAATGGCGTTCCTGAAAATCATAGTCTTTCTCTGTATCAACACGATGCACCAGTACAAGATTGGACTCGGGATATACACCGAGCATATGAATGCCCACTCCGGTATGAAAGAATGATTTGCTTTTTCGATCCTCGTTAGGAACCAGCACATTCCACAGCATACCATATCCAATGCCATAAGACGGATTGATCATGGAATAGGCCTTGGTTGAAACTTCGATCCAGGACTCAGGGATCAATTGTTCACCCTGCCATTTACCCTTATTGAGCCACAGTTGTCCGTACAGGGCGAGATCCCGGGCCGACAATCTGAAATGGTAAGCGGGAAAAACAGACTTCTCAGACTCATATTGATAAAATCCATCGACATCGGGGATCCTCATATCATCCTCCGGATCGTATATTTTGATATGCTCATTGGCATAGTCCATTCCCAATGGCTTGGCGATATGCTCATAAAAGAGATCATACAGGCTTTTTCCTGTTCGTGATTCGAGTATATGGCCCAGAGTATTGAAGTCCCAGTTATTGTAGTAATAATATGTTCCCGGCTCATGGCTGCCTTTTTCAGGCATGTTTCGGAGCATAGCCGCATTCACTGCAGCTGCTGACCGATAGACCCCTGAACGGGATTTCAACAGATCGGCTACCGTGGCAGAGAGCTCTTTCTCTGTAAGACCCTGTTCCAGGCTGTCAATCTTCAAGTCTTTCAGGGTCGCTGTGGTATCGATTACTCCCTTATCTACATATATGCCATAGAGGGAATTGATTAAAGCCTTTCTTATAGAATGCACAAGAAGCTTCTCATCGGTCGCACCCCATTCATAGACCACCTTTCCGTCTACCAGGATCATCAGGGCCGATGAACCTGCTTCATTCAGAAACAAGCTGAGGGAATCCAGTTTTTCCCGGGAGAATCCCTTGGTTTGGGGTTCCACTGACTCTAACGGAAAAGCAGATTGAGCATAAAATGGGGAGGTATAAAAAGAAAGTGAAAAGATGAAAAAGCTAAGAAAAAAGGCTCTGTGCATAAAGGTGGTTTACAAGTAGGACGAAGCAAATACCGATTTGTTACAAGAAGATCAGACAGAGAATAAACAGTAATTTTCGTACTTTTCAGTCTGAATGGAATCAATCGATTTTGGTATCACTATCCTGCTGTTTGTGCTTGGGGCGCTGGCATTTATCGTTTCCACCATTTCAGGTGGAGGCGGAGCCCTGATCATGGTACCGGTACTTAACTGGCTTATCGGAGTAAGCAAGACAGCTCCTGTCTTAAACCTGGGTACTTTTCTGGGGCGGCCGGCACGACTCATTATTTTCTGGAAACATATCGACTGGAAGGTTTGTTTGTGGTATGCACCTGCTGCTATAGCAGGAGCATGGATCGGCGGCTGGCTTTTTGAAAGTATCAGGGCAGAATGGTTGCAGATCTTTGTAGGGCTGTTCCTGATCAGTACGGTGTTTCAGTACCGCTTTGGTAAAAAGGAACGCTCATTTGAAATGAAACTCTGGTATTTTATTCCCCTGGGCCTTTTGGTATCTGTGCTCGGAACCATTGTCGGGGCGCTGGGTCCGGTATTAAATCCGTTCTACCTCAACCTTGGGCTTGATAAGGAAGATATGATCGCGACGAAAACCGCCAATTCGTTTCTGATGGGGCTGTCACAGCTGGGCTCCTATGCATTTTTCGGACTGTTGCACGGGGAGCTCTGGGCATACGGTCTTGCATTGGGACTGGGTGCTACGGCAGGTAATATCATCGGCAAAAAAATGCTTTCACAAATGAGCAGCAAAACATTCAGAAGGCTCGTAATCGCGCTGATGGTGATCAGCGGAATACTTCTGATCTGGAAACAACTCTGATAACTTCGTTCTCCCTTTTTTACGGCAGAATCAGCTTATTATTCTCTTTACCACCGACACTTTTATCAGAAACATCAAACATCCTCTATTCAGGAAACCGGTTTTGTAGCCCTTGGGCGAATAAGAGTGTTAAACTTTTAGTAAATAATCTATTTTGTTTAACTATTTATGTAATTTTATTAAACAAAATAATAAATTCATCATTATGAAACCATTACGACTTTTTAAATCACGCTCCCCAATATCTTCCCTGTTTTTGGCTTTATTACTAGTAACCGGCTTTGCTTCATGTACCACAGAACAGGACGATATGGAGCTCGACTTCAACCAGGATGCATCTATCATGGAGGTACTCTACGCAGCTTCTGATTCAGATAAGTCAAGTGCAGAAAAGCCTGCCAACGCTCCCGGAGATCAGACCATAGCCGAGTTGGCGAACACATCTATTTTAGTTGCCGCTTTGGAACAGGTCGGACTGGCAGAGGTATTTGCAAATGAAGATGTTCAGTTAACCGTCTTCGCTCCTACCGACCAGGCATTTTTGGATCTTTTGGGATCTGACCTGGCTAAAGAACAGGGATGGAATGGATTGGCAGACATCCCCGACGATGTATTGACCACCGTTTTACTGTATCATGTGACGGAAGGTCGCAGAGCATCAAACAGCGTAGTACCAAATGGAAAGAAAAACAAGAAAATTCAAACCTTACTCGAGGGTTCCAGCTTTATGGTAACAGGCGCTCCTGTTATCGAAGCAGACCTGAATACATCGACTTTTTCAGCTGTCGATATTTCCGCTTCGAACGGAATAATTCATTCCATTAATGCAGTTATTCTTCCTGAAGCCGTTTTAGCCCTGTTAGATCAGGAATAGTATTAGTTTAAATTTGTATAGTTAACAGGAGCCATTCCTTACCGGGTTGGCTCCTGTTTTTTATCTGAAATTATTAGCTGTTCCACTTTCATTCGAAATACCGAATAGTAATGAATTATCAATAGCAAAGAAACCCCTGTTAATATTTCTGAAACCGCAAGACCCGGTTAGTTAAAGGCATCCATTGGATCTTCTAAGGTTTTTGATTTCGATGGTATCCTCCAGGCGAGACCTACATTTATGAGATAATCTGCAAAAGCTGCATCACCATTACGCGGTATTCCCGTCTGCATTTCTGTTTCCTTATCGGTCACACTCTGTGGTCTTTCCCGTCTGAGAGCTACTGGCACATTCAGATTAAAGGTAAAGTTATTCTTCATAAACGAGAACCCCGGATCTATCGACAAAACATTTCCCGGCCTTCTGAACCCCTCACTGCCGCCTATCAGATCTTCCACCGGAACTCCTTCGAACCGTAATCCCAGGGAGCCTGCAACCGAAGTTGAGATGCTATAGCTCAAACCTGCCCTTATAGCGAACTGGTCTGGCACCGACATAACCGATTCATTCTCAAGAATGGGGCTAAGAGTTTCCCTGAACGTTCGTATTCCGTTCATCTCTCTGGGGTTAAATAGATAAAATCCGCCACCGTAACCATACAGTCTTTCAGTTAATCGGGTGTAAAACTGCAGGTCGAGTGTAAAACCCCATCCTCCGTCTCCCGGCTGAATAGATTGATCAACGGGTCTGACCTGAGGTTCACCGCTCGGACCAACATTGTAGAAAATGTCTGTTGCATTGAAATTTCCTGTCGGAATTTTTATTCCTGCACCGATCGCCACATTATTATGAGCATGTTCAACCGGATCAAGCAGCCAAAAGCCAACTCCTGCCCTTATATCTGCTATTCCGCGGGAAAAAGTCATATTTCGCTCCTCCCTGCCATGCTCATAAAGAGATGATCGCGTATTGATAACCATGGGTATTACCAGGTTGGCATACCATCTGTTGCTGATACCATAGGTAATGAACATGTCCCACGAATGCGAGTGGTTGATCACCTCGGTTTCATTGGCAACCCTGTCAGGTTCTTCCTCTGTACCTCTGAAGTGGCGGAACGATTTAAAATACCGGTAGTTGGTGCCCAAAATCAGATCTCCCGGTCCAATCATGTTAGATTCCAGATTATTCCCCGCACAAGTTGAAAAATGCCTGATCGCAACACATCCCTGGGCATTTAAAGTTGTGGAATGGATTAAAAAAAGAAAGACACATAAGACTCCGCCCTGAAAAAAATATCTGCTCATACTCAAAAAATCAGGTTGATGAGCACGAAACTATGACAAGCAGGGTGCGAAAAAGATTAATAAAAGAGAAACAGAATTAAAGACAAGTTAAAGCGCTTAACAAGATGTTAAGCTCTATTAATGAAAAGAATATATCCGGAGATATCTAATGGGCTCTGAACTCAAAGCAGGATATAACATTACAGGCTGAACTGTGATGTAACCACCATCAGGAATTTAGCAAACGAAAATATGCTGATCAAAAATAACCTCCCGGATTAAAGATTCATACCACAACAGCGTCAGGAAGGTTTCCGGGTGGCTTCGATCAGGCTGACCGCATCGGTAACCCTAATCACCTGATCCAGTTGCAGACAGGACTTTTCAAGCAAGACCTCGTATTGCTTTCTGGTTCGTTCCTTCCCCCCGATAAGCAGCATGGTCAGGTCCAGCCATTTGTATGGGTGCGGAGAATTATCTTCCGGTATCACCGCCTCCACGATAAGAACTTTTCCGTCGGGTTTCATTGCCCGGCAGCAGTTACCGAGGATCTTCACAGCGTCCCGATCGTTCCAGTCATGAATAATATGCCTGAGTATATAGGCGTCTCCCCCTTCAGGAACCTGATGAAAAAAGTTTCCTCCAGTACATTCCACCCTTGCAGATACACCCCAGTTCTTCATGTTTTCAGCAGACCTTTTGATCACATGCGGAAGATCGTACAAAATCCCCTTTACTTCGGGATTCTTCTTTAAGACCTGGTAGAGCACTTCTCCGTTTCCACCTCCCACATCGACCACTGTTTCGAATTGTGAGAAATCATAATTGCTCACCATCGGAAGTGTCTCGCCGCCGTGAAATTCGGTCATCATACGGTCAAAAACCCTGGCCTGTTCCTGATGCTGATCGAAATATTCAAAGACAGGCATACCAAAAAAGGCCTCAAACCCGTTGGCTCCGTGCTTTGCACTGTAGATCAGTTTCTGATAGACCGGATAGAACACCTCTCCCATGCTCAGCACCATAGCCTTTACACTGTGCGGATGCCCGTAACGAAGGCATTCTGACTTCGGTGTCATAATGAAAACCTTCTTTTCTCTTTCCTTAAACACTCCAACGGTAGCCAGGGCCCTCATTATACGATATAAGGCATCGCTGTCGGCACCGGCCTTTTGGGCCAGGTCATCAACATGATTGGTATCGCTCTTCACCAGTAATTCGGCTATATCGAGTTTTGCAGCCACATACAAGGCCTGCGTAATGCTGTAACCGGTAATTAATCGGGTGAGCTCTTCGTGCGGGGCCAATTCCATTTTAGTTTCCATAATAATATTGTCAGGTCATTGTATTTCAGGAAGTTACGATAATTTTTGACTGCTTTAGCTTTTAAACATCTAAAAGGTCTGCCAATCATCGAAGATTAATGAATAAAAATAACTACTACAATTATAGTATATAACATATATTTATAGTATATTTGATTCACACAAGTCAAAAAACCATGAAATTAGCTGAGCTAACACGGGCACAGGAAGATATTCTAAAAATAATATGGGATCTCAGAGAAGGTGCCATCAGCGATGTCTTAAACGAGCTGCCTGAACCAAAACCGGCCTATACCACAGTAGCAACGGTTATCAAGGTTCTTGAAAAGAAAGGATATCTGACCCATAAAACCTACGGAAAGACCAATGTTTATTATCCTTTGGTCTCGAAAAAAGATTATGCAGGCAATATCATGCACTCAACACTCAAAGGACTTTTCAACGGCTCAGTCAATCAATTGGTCTCACATTTTATAAAAGATAAGGATCTGGATATACATGAACTCGAGGCCATGAAGAAGATGCTGGAAGAAGAGATTAACAATCAAAAGAAATAAGATGGAGCCTTTATATTATCTCATATGGACCTCAGTCAGCCTTTGCCTTTTCTATGCAGCCTATAAACTGATCTTTACTGATCAAACTCCACCGTGGGCGCACCGGGGCTATCTTTTAGTAACTTTAATCGCCTCTGTACTCTTACCATTTCAGCCATTTCGCTTTGGAACGATTCTGGAGAGTATGCCTGTTCCGACAGGAATAACTTCGCTTCCGGAGATGACACCTCTGGCCCGGGAATCAGTCAACACCTCTGCGTCCGGCACATTAAGTGCTGAAACGATCTTCCTAACCCTGTATGTGATCATATCTGCCTTTTTGATCGTACGTATCTTTTGGCGACTTAACAGCCTGTTTATCCTCCGTAAAAGATCTGAAATGCAAAGCCATGGTGAACTTACGCTTTTAGTTCATCCTGAAATAAAGGCTCCATTTTCGTTTTTTCATTATGTCTTCATCCCGGAAAAACTAAACGAAGGGACAGAACGGGATCAGATCATTGCTCATGAGCGCGTTCATGCCGTACAATATCACTCTGCAGACATACTGTTGACCGAAATTTTCATCGCTCTTTTCTGGTTTCACCCTCTTGCCTGGTTTATCAAGGGAAAGATCACCCTGATACATGAATATCTGGCAGACCAGGGCGTATTAAAAACGGGCGCAAATAAAGCTGCTTACCAGGCACTTCTTATTAATCAAATCGCGGAAGGCAGGCTTATTGGCCTTTCTTCCAACTTCAATCATTCATTAATCAAAAAACGTATCATTATGATGAGTAATTCAAATGTAAATGCCAAGTCCGGTATTAAAATACTGGCATTGATCCCTGTAGTGCTAACGCTATTAATAGCCATTGCCTGCAACACCACTGATAACGATCAGAAGGTGACAGATTTCAAAGGTCTGGAAACCAAGAACGCCACTTTCGTGGTAAACGGGAAAACCGTTTCTAAAGATTATGTCGACAAAATGAACGATGAGGAAATCGCTACCGTGACTATCAGCGGCGGGGAAAAGGGTGATGTGGTAGCAATCGTTACCAAATCAGAGATAAAAACACCGGAAAAGTTCTCCTTTGAAAATGCGAGAAAACTTTATGTGGTAGATGGGGAAGTTCAGGACGATACTTTCGATATGTCTGCTATTGGCGAAGAGAATATAAGGTCAGTGAATATTATCGGAGTCGAAGATGAGATCAAAAAATATACCGATAAAGATTATGACCGGGTAGTGATCATTACAACAAGGTAACCCTGCTCCAGATGACATGGTTTTATCAGTCCGGCACTACTAAGCCGGACTGTTCTTATTTTATCTATGGCTGAGACCAGGAACACCCTCTCAGTCAGAAGTTCACATCCCAAACAACTACTTCAGCGAAAATAGGGACTATCCTGTTAGCCTCCTGTACTCCTTTCGTCTTCCCGGCTGGGGGAGATCCTGCCGTAAATCACTGCAAATCGGCATTTCTACCGTAGTTTTTAATATCTTCTATCGGAGCTATGATATTGTATCCTTCCCACAAAGTTGCATCGTACACCTCTGTTTCTATGGGTTCGAAATTCTCCTGTGTTTCAAAGGCACGGAAATCCGACTCGTTCATATCATTATTACCGGCTATATAGATTTCCGACGTGGAATAATTATCAAGCTCAAAGGTAAAGTCCATTTTAAAAACCTGTCTGTCATCTGATCGATTTGTTCTGTTCTTTATGAACTTAAGCGGACGGCTGATATAAGCATACTCTCCAGAGCTTCTTCTTCCGAACTTCAGGTAATACTTACCAGCTTCATTCTTGCGAAATTCAGAAATCACACGAATCCGGTCTTCCCGGTATTTGATACCCAGCAAAAATTTCAGGTTAACGTTCTGCATTTTCTCTCCTTCAAGCATCTCATATTCCAAACGCATCATTCCATAGTCGAACATATGGATATACATCTTTCCGGCGAAGGCGGCACTACTACGTTCAGGATCAAAGCGGATAATGTAGACCGGTTCCCCGCCTATATCGGCATAGCCTTCAAGCACGTAATTATAACGATTCATTTTCTGCAAAAAATCCAGTTCCTCGTTTTTAAAGAATTCATTGTGTTCTTTCAACCTCCATCTGAGATTGCCCTTTACATATTTGGTCTTTCCTTTAAGCGAGTCGATATCCTGATCAAAAATCTCATCTGTTTTTAACGAATCTTCAATTTTAATGATCCCGGTTTTCACCTTGTAGGTAGCTTCCTTCTCCAAATAAGGCCTGACGGTATTGACCAGTTTCTTGGTGATCTCCTCGGCTGAGATATCCCTGTCTCTGTCTTTGAGAATTACCGCTTTTTGCACCCTTAATTTTGAAGAATCCTCCCATTGAAGATGCTGGCCGTAATACTCTGTAAAGAACTTGAACCTGCTATCTTTAATGGATCTGGTGAGCTGTTCTATCCCGGCATTGATCTCCCTGAGATCCTTTCTTGAAGACTGGGAAGCCTTATCGATCTCAAAGACAAAATCAAGCAATTGCTGATCGTTTTGATCACGCATAAAAAACAGTTGTTCGTGGTTAGAAGTACTATGCAATTCGGGAGCAGTCGTGATCATCTTTTCGACGATCTCATCAGCATTCAGCTGCCTGTTGCTCACAACCACCTGATCGAGTTCTGTCACCTTTTCCTGAAGTACATATGTCTTCTCTGAAAATTCAGAAACCGGGATCTCCAGAGATTCGAAACCCAGAAATGAAATGGTCACTTTTCCACCGGGCTCTTTCGGGAGCACGAGGGTGAATTCTCCCTCTGAATTCGAAATTACCCCGTAGTCATCTTTCAACTGAATCGTCGCATAGGCTATGGGTTCGTTTTGTTCGTTTACAACCTTCCCCGAAATGGATTGGGCGGAAGCCGAAACAACGGCTAACAGAAATAGTAAAAGAGAGAGTACCGGCTTTTTTAACATTTGAATTTTGTTTGATTTATTAAAGATAGTCCTGATTTAGCAGAGTAGCGAAAATCGGAATACAATGCTCTCCGATCTCTGATCCGCTTGCTCACAGGAACAATCTCTATGCTTCAGGAATAAGACGAGCGAAGTAGAACCGTGTTACATCTGAATGTAAAGGTCTACTATTGGATTTGTGTAATACTACAGAGTTTCTTCCTGTGGATTGTTCCTGTTTTAACCTCTGTATGAAACGATGATTACCCCCTCCGTCTGCACCCCAGAGGGGGCAGACAGCTCCCCCTCGAAGGGGGAGCGGAAGGTAATTCTAATAATACCACAGACCGCTTGGCCCTCCTTAAAAGGGGAGCGTATCAAAGTTTACTTATTGACACCCGGAACTCCTTAGAGTAATGGAAAACAAAAAAGCCCTGCAAGCGAACTTGCGGGCTTTTATTTGTTTGCCACTTTCCGGCGCTGCCGGAAGGGTGCTGTGCTTATTGGTGGAGAAGATCGGATTCGAACCGACGACCTCTTGACTGCCAGTCAAGCGCTCTAGCCAACTGAGCTACATCCCCAAAACCTCATCGAATTCTGCTATTTCTTCACGCTTAAAACGAGTAGCGGAATACTGCATCTGAATTCGCGCTTCAAAATTATATTTTTTTCCCAAAGTTTCGCAAAGAATCCGCGATTTCTTCTGAAAACAATTAAAATTTCCGGATCGTGTTCTACGAAGTGTTCCAGCACACCCTCAAAAGTGGTGGTATTTTCTGTAGTTTTAACACCTTTAGACAGTTCCTGCAGAGCCTTATCGATATTCAGATCTTCTTCCCGATAATCCGGTGTCTTCACCAATAACAGGTCCAGCTCCATTCCCATCTTCTTCTTGATCTCCCTTAAAGGCTTTAAAAGCTGTGAATTTTTAACGATCCCTGATTTAAAGGCTACCAGTCCGTGTTTGTAAGCCCTGAACGTATTCCCTTCAGGTACAATGATGGCCGGAATGTCGGTTTGTTTAATGATACTCCCGGAAGTACTGCCTAAAAACACCTCTTCCCTGATATCGTTCGAACGGGGTTCGAGCACCAGCAAGTCAATTCCGAGCTCCTTGTCGATGGCCTTTACTCCTGAAACAACATCACCTTTGTAGGTGGCGATCTGAATATGCACTCCTTTATTGTCTACTTTTGAGATCAATTCTTCCAGGTGCTCAGCACTGCTCTTTTCGACTTTTTCCTGCAGGTTCGAAATGGCACCCGCCCTGGGTACAAGCGTAAAAGCCTGCATAAGGTACAGTTCACTGTTAAAATATTCGGCCAGATCTACGGCGTATTGTAAGGTATTAATGGCGTTATCAGAATTCCCTATTGGAACAAGAATATGCTTCATAAAGTCTTTTGCTATTTTTGTGCCTTAAAAGTATAAAAAATAGAACAGCTCAGAGTAAAAATCCGTCAAGCTTTCGGGGAAGACATCCCAAAAATCCTTGAGCTCACCCGTGCCTGTGCACAGGAGATGCAATCACGGGGTATTTTTCAATGGAACGAATACTACCCTTCAGAAGAAGCTTTCAGAGAAGACATCAAAAGAGAAGAGCTATATCTGCTCACAACAGATAAGCGAGTTATTGGTTGCATCGTTATCTCCACCCTGATGGATGATATTTACAAGACCATTCCCTGGAAGGTACCCACCGGACTCAATTTTTATATTCACCGGCTGGCTGTTCATCCCGACTTTCAGTCACAGGGATACGCACAGCAAATGATGTCCTATGCAGAGAAAACAGCTAGGGAAGGTGGCGCCCTTTCCGTACGCCTGGACACCTTTAGCCTGAACAGCAGAAATCAACGGTTTTATGAAGCCCGTGGCTATCAGAGAAACGGTGAGGTCTATTTCCCCAAACAAAGCGACGCTCCTTTTTATTGTTATGAACTCGATCTCAGATGAACAGAAAAAGTGAAGAATCTGAAATAAACTATCCAAAGGTCACCTTTAAAGAGATCAACCAGCTTGCTATTCCGGCCATCGTAGCCGGGATCGCAGAACCATTGATATCTCTGACCGACATTGCCATTATCGGGAACGTCGAAACCAATCCGGTCGAGGCGCTTGCCGCCGCAGGTATAGTAGGATCGTTCCTCTCAGCCATCATCTGGATCGTAGCCCAGACCAAGACGGCCATCTCGGCCATCGTTTCCCAACACCTGGGGGCGCAACGTATTCATGCCGTTAAAACCCTGGTTCCACAGGCCATCGCTTTTAACTTCCTTTTCAGCCTGGTGATCTACGGAACCACAGCCCTGGCAGCACGGGAGATTTTCAGCCTCTACAACGCTGAAGGACTTATACTGGAATACACAGAAGACTATTACCGCATCAGGGCGCTGGGGTACCCGCTTACCCTGGTCACCTTCGCGATTTTCGGCGTTTTCCGCGGACTGCAAAATACCTTGTGGGCCATGAAGTGCAGCCTTACCGGCGCCATTGTCAATATCATACTGGACTACCTGCTGGTATACGGGGTTGATGGTTATATTCCCGCCATGCATCTGAAAGGTGCAGGTATCGCCAGTGTGATCGCCCAGTTCACCATGCTGATCATGGCCTTCTATTTTTTCTTTACCCGCACCCCTTTCGGGCTAACCATACGCAAACAGATCAATCCGCGAATGAAAGACCTGCTGTTGATGAGCTTTAATCTCTTCATCAGAACCGCTGCCCTTAACTTCGCCATCTACCTGGCCAATGCCTATGCCACTGACTACGGAAAGAATTATATCGCCGCACAAAGTATCCTGATGAATATCTGGCTCTTCTTTTCCTTTTTCATCGATGGCTATGCCAATGCAGGAAATGCCATCTCCGGTCGGTTGCTCGGAGCCAAAGATTACCGAAGATTATGGCTGCTCAGTGTTGATATCAGCAAATACGCCATGACCATAGCGGTGATCCTGATCGCGGTATGCGGCATATTCTACGATGAAATAGGTATGATCTTCAACAAGGAAGCCACTGTTCTGGCACTTTTCAGTTCGGTCTTCTGGATGGTGCTGCTCATGCAGCCTGTCAATGCTGTAGCCTTTATGTTCGACGGTATCTTTAAGGGTCTGGGAGAGGCAAAATACCTGAGAAACGTTTTGCTCATCGCTACTTTTCTCGGTTTTACTCCCACCCTGTTGCTCTTTGACCATCTGGGTCTCCGGCTTCATGCCATCTGGATCGCCTTTTTCGTGTGGATGCTGATCCGCTCAGGAGCCCTGGTGCTTAAATTCAGAAAGAAATACCTGAAGGTCGACAACCTTTAATTCCTTATTTTTGATGTAAAAATCAAAAATGACCACCGACCGTAGCCAAGGAAGCCTGTATACTCACATAGAAAACGGAGTTGCCCATATCGAGTTCGGGCACCCCTCCAGTAATGCATTTCCCACCGTACTGCTCGAACGCCTGTCGGCCGCTTTTGATAAGTTATCGGCAGACGAAAATGCCAACGTCATCGTACTCAAAAGTGAAGGCGAAAAGGCTTTTTGTGCCGGGGCATCATTCGATGAGTTACTGGCCATCAACAACCTGGAAGAAGGAAAAGCGTTTTTCAGCGGTTTTGCCGGGGTGATCAATGCCATGCGCCGCTGCAAAAAACCCATTATTGGCCGGATTCAGGGTAAAACAGTAGGGGGAGGTGTTGGACTCATAGCTGCCTGTGATTATGTGATGGCTACCGAAGCAGCCTCAATTAAATTATCTGAGATCTCAATAGGTATCGGTCCCTTCGTGATCGCTCCTGCAATCGAACGAAAGACAGGAGTGGGAGCTCTCGCCGAACTGTCGCTGAATCCAACCGAATGGAAAACCGCCTGGTGGGCAAAAGAAAAAGGGCTCTATGCCAAGGTTTTTGACAGCCTGAAAGAGCTGGACCGGGAGGTAACCCACCTCTCGACTCAGCTTGCTTCCTATAATCCTCAAGCTCTCCTGGCAATGAAACAGGCCCTTTGGGAAGGGACCGACCACTGGGATGAACTCTTAAATGAGCGTGCTGCCATTTCGGGTGAACTCGTGTTATCAGATTTCACCAAAAAGGCGCTGGAAAAGTTTCGGAAAGCCTAAAGGGTCTTTAACCAACCGGTAATACTCAATCTCTTTTCAGCTCCCACGCTACGCACTTCATGCTCCAGTACCTGGCTTTCAAAGATCACTACGCGGCCGGGAGCCGGGTAGATCACTGTTTCCTGCTCTCCCTCGGGTGAGTCGGTATAAATAGCGAGGGCCCCTCCGTCTGCCTCCTGCCATTCCCTGTCGTTCAGGTAACACACCATCGAAAGCCTGCGCCGGTCGTCATTCTGAAATGTATCCAGATGACGCTTATAGAATGTACCTTCAGGGTATACTGCAAAATGGAATTCACGGTCTCTCAGGCCCAGGAAGCAATGCCTGTTCAGGTAAGCGGTCATCGCATCGACGCGATCAAAAAAACCACGTATGCCTTCATCATCTTCGTTCTCATCGATCCAGTGAATAAAATCACCCCGTATACTGCGTACAACCTGCTCATTAAACTGGTTACCCACAGCCGATTTTCTGAATTCCTCGGCCTCGTATTTCTCTTCCAGGTACCTGCGTAAACGCAATACAGTAGGGTAGTCAAAAAACTGATCTGTAACACAGTAATGTTTTTGCAACAAGTCTGTGATGATCTGCTCGAACAACAGTTCTTCCCCGAAGAATGTTTGTTCTCTTACAACTGTAGTCAACTTTGGTTCAAGTAAAAAGTGCGCTAATGTACGTCAAGTTTCAATTCGATTATCAAAAAAATGCGATGCTGCCATTTTCGCGTATCTTTGCATCCAAATCATCATTTCATGTCCAGGATTCGCATTACCAAACAGTTCAATTTCGAGACAGGTCACGCCCTTTACGGTTACGACGGAAAGTGTCGTAATGTACACGGACACAGCTATAAGCTGTCAGTCACGGTGATCGGCACCCCTATTTCAGATACCAGTCATGTAAAACTGGGCATGGTTATCGATTTCGGAGATCTGAAAAAGATCGTTAAAGAAGAGATCGTCGATGTGTTCGACCATGCCACCGTCTTCAACAAGAATACTCCCCATGTCGAACTGGCAAGAGAACTTGAAAGCCGCGGTCACAACATCATCCTGGTTGACTACCAGCCGACCAGTGAAGAGATGATACTCGATTTTGCCGAAAAGATCAAAAACAGATTGCCTGATAACATCAGCCTGCATTCTTTAAAACTACAGGAGACAGAGTCATCATTCGCAGAGTGGTACGCCTCCGACAACAGCTAACAAGCATTAATTTCTATCTTTACAGCCTAAACCGCCACTATGCAATTGCCTCCTGACAAAAAGGTATATTTTGCCTCAGACAATCACCTGGGAGCTCCTACCCCTGCAGACAGCGCCCCGCGTGAAGCCCGTTTCGTACGCTGGCTTGACGAAGTCAAACAGGATGCAGCTGCTATTTTTCTTTTGGGCGACCTTTTCGATTTCTGGTTCGAATACCGAACTGTGATCCCTAAGGGGTTCACCCGCACTCTGGGTAAACTGGCTGAGATCACCGACTCCGGAATCCCGGTATATTACTTTGTCGGGAATCATGATCTGTGGATGAATGGTTATTTTGAAGAAGAACTGGGTATACCCGTATATCACCAGCCCCGTGAATTCACATTCAACGACAGCCTGTTTTTTATCGGGCATGGCGACGGACTCGGACCCGGTGACAAGGGATATAAGCGCATGAAAAAAGTATTTACCAATCCCGTTGCCAAATGGTTCTTCAGATGGCTGCACCCCGATCTCGGTGTGAAGCTGGCCCAATATCTCTCGGTCAAGAATAAGATCATCTCCGGTGATGAAGACATCAAATTCCTGGGAGAAGAGAACGAGTGGCTGGTGCAATATGCCAAAAGAAAACTGGAGGAAAAACACCGCGATTATTTTGTTTTTGGCCATCGCCATCTGCCGCTGGAAATAGACCTGGGAGATGATGCTACTTATTACAATCTCGGCGACTGGATCACCTATTTCACCTATGGCGTATTTGACGGTGATACCTTCGAATTAAAGCGGTTTGAAGAGCCTGAAAATTAAAGGTTAATTCTGCGAATTGCCGTATCTTAAACAGAAATGGCGCAGACATGAAATTTCGTATCGATGACACCCAAACGAGACGTAAATTCAGGAAATACTCCCTCGAACCACAGATCGACTATATAACCGTCGATCATCAAAGACCACCCGTACGGGTGATCTCCATGGGTGAGAATGACGACCGTGCCGTAATATTCATTCATGGTGCTCCCGGATCATCTTCTGATTTCTACGGTTATTTAAGAAAAAAAGAACTTATCAGTAAAGGCAGATTAATCACCTACGACCGGCCCGGATATGGCTATTCAGGTTTGGGGAATCCTGTTGAAAACATTTCGCAACAGGCCCGTATACTGCATCAGCTGATCGATATATTACAACTGAAGTCGGTGATCCTGGCAGGGCATTCTTACGGAGGGCCTATAGCCGCTTACACCGCTTTGCTGAACAATGCGGTAAAGGGTATCGTTATGATCGCCCCGGCGATCGCTCCTCACAAAGAACGCTACTTTCTCTTGGGCAAGCTCACAGAGTGGTCGTTAACCCGAAACCTGGTGCCGCTGCCCTTCCAGGTAGCCGCCTTTGAAAAAAAACACCACAAAAAAGAGCTGCAGAAAGCCGCATCCCGATGGAATAATCTCAGTATCCCCGCAAAGGTCATTCATGGAAGAGGCGACCTGATCGTTCCTTTCGGAAATCTGAGATACGTCAAAGAAGCCTTCCCGGCAGACCTGGTGGAAGCCATTCCGGTGACCTGGGGAAACCATTTTCTTCCGTGGACACACCGCAAACTTATTTCCCGGCATATCGCCTCCATGCTATAAGCAACCCCCTCTTATTCTGTTTTCTCAATAAAGCTTACCGCAACCCCTCCCCCGGGCGCCATGCTGATGGTCATGGTATCCTGTCGCGTCACCTCCCGGTTGCTGATACTGTATGAGGTGGGATTCTCATTCCAATGCGCATCCTCACCGTCTGCATAGACAGTAGCTGTATAGGTCTTACCCGGATCCAGAAAATCGAGAGACAATTCCATATTTCGGGCTTCCTCATCGGTGATAGCTCCCAAAAACCAATTCCCTGTGTTTCGTTCCTTTCGCGCGATGGTCACATAATCTCCCGGTTCACCATTGATCACATCGGTCTGGCTCCAGTTCACCCCGACATCACGAATAAACTGAAAGGCAGGATGCCCCTCATAATTCTCAATCAGATCGGCTGCCATTTGAATGGGACTATAGATCACCACATAGAGGGCCAGTTGATGAGCCAGAGTGGTGTTGACCTGGTTTTCCGGTTTCCACTTTTCCATTTTGATATCAAATATTCCCGGGGTAAAGTCTATGGGGCCTCCCAGCATCCTGGTGAAAGCAACGATCGGTAAATGTTCAGGCGGGTTCCCTCCGTCAGAGGCCCAGGCATTGAACTCCTGCCCCCGTAACCCTTCCCTGGCGATCATATTCGGATAGGTTCTTCGCAATCCGGTAGCCTTAATGGGTTCATGAGCATTTACGGCCACCTGGTATTCGGCCGCCTTAATTACCGCGTTGTTATAATGATTAACCATCCACTGTCCGTGGTGATACTCACCTTTGGGAATGATCTTTCCGACATAGCCTGATTTGACCGAATGAATACCCAGTTTTTGCATAAGAGCGTAGGCGGTATCCATTTGTTTTTCATAGGTTCTTGGCGCAGCAGAGGTTTCGTGATGCATAATGATCTCCACGCCTTTTTCGTCGGCATAAGATACCACTTCCTGCAGGTCGTAGTCGGGATAGGGGGTAACGAAGTCAAAAACTCCCTCACGGTCTTCAAAGCCGATCCAGTGTTCCCAGCCGGTATTCCACCCTTCGATCAAAACGCCTCCAATATTATTGGCTGCTGAAAAATCGATAAAGGCCTTGGCATTTTCAGTGGTTGCTCCGTGTGTGCCTTTGGCATCTTCCATCGAAAGGGTTTCCCCTCCTTTCTGAGTATTGGCAAAATCCCAGGTTGATTTTCCCATGTGCATCTCCCACCAAATACCGGTATATTTCATAGGGGTGAACCAGGAAACATCGCCTATCTTATTCGGTTCATTAAGATTGACGATCAGCTTGGATTCTATCAGTTCAGGAGCCTCATCGGCTATCTGAATGGTGCGCCACGGGGTGTGGAACGGCAGGCTTCTTTTAACCTTATATCCGCTAATATCGCTGCCCACCAGTTCGCTTACAAAACCGGGGCGGTTTTCATTAACCTTCAACGTCATCCCGGCATAATCGATCAATGCAGCTTCATGAAGACTCAGATAATATCGCTGTTTTCCCTCCGCTCTTAAAGTTATTGGGGTGTTTACCGCATTCTCAGGAATATAGGTGGAGGCCAGGTTCGGGTGATCTCTTTTGCTGATGGCGTCGATCTCACTCACCCTGCTGGTGTTGTAGAGGTGCTCATAGATATCCCAGTCTCCGGGTATCCACCAAGCAGTGTGATCGCCGGTAAGCATGAATTCGGTATATTCGTCGGTAATGATCACTTCCTCTTTTCCCTCATGCTCCGGAATTTCATACCTGAATCCCAAGCCGTCGTCGTACATTCTGAAAACCAGATGAAGGCTGCGCTCCTCATCATTTTCTTCTTTCAGGCTGACACGCATCTCATTGTAGTGATTGCGCACTTCCTGCTGTTCTCCCCATGGCATTTCCCAGGTTTCATCTGTACCTGTTGCCTGAACATTTGTGATTGTCAGGCCTGACCTGAGGGCCGGCCATTCTTTAAATTCAAATCCCAGCGAGGAGGTATCGATCACCCGGGTTCCGTTATGTTCCACAAAATAATGGGGGGTACCTTCCGTATCGAGAAAAAAATGAAGCAGGTTGTTACCCGATGGTGAATTCACCGTTGCTTCCTGTACCGATTCATTGCAGGCGCTCAACCCAAGAAGGGTCAGCATGAAGAATTTAATAAAAGGTTTCATAAAACGTTTATTTGGTTCTGACATCTTTTAATTTAAGCTGCAGGTTAACGCTACCGTTCCATTCGTTTTCATCGATAGTAAACACGGCTGAGAACGGTCTGCGACCGGCCACCTGTTCCAGGCGATCACCCAGACCGAATCCGATCGCTCCAAAAGACGCAGATCCATATTGCGACACCTGTGCCTTCAGGTGATCCCCTTCTTTTCCAACCTGCTTTGCGTAGCCGCTGTCGGTTAGATCATGAGCCATAAATACCGGCATGGCATTCCCGGGCCCGAATGGAGCGAACTGTTTTAAGATACGATAAAATTTCGGCGTTATTGCCGCCAGGGGAAGTTCACAGTCAATGGTGAGTTCCGGGGTAAGAAGGCGCTTGTCGATGGTCGAGGAAACCACTTGCTCGAAACGGTCTTTAAAAGCCTGGTACTGCTCTTCCAGCAAGGTCAGCCCGGCAGCGTACTTATGGCCGCCAAACTGTTCGATACACTCCTGGCATGCTTCAAGGGCGTCATATACATCAAACCCTTTTACCGAGCGTGCCGAGGCAGCCAGCTTATTACCGCTTTTGGTAAATACAAGGGTCGGACGGTAATAGGTTTCGGTAAGACGTGAGGCCACAATACCTATCACCCCTTTATGCCACAATTCGTTATAGACAACGGTTGTGAACCGTTCTTCTTCCCGGTTTCCTTTGATCTGATCAAGGGCCTCAAGGGTGATCTGCTGATCAAGATCCCTGCGATCCTGATTAAAATTTTCGATCTCCCCGGCAAAGGCCACAGCCATATTTATATCGGTCTCGGTAAGCAGGTTTACGGCATGCTGCCCGTGCTTCATTCGCCCTGCCGCATTGATCCTTGGGGCTATGATAAAGACCAGGTCGGTGACCGTCATCTTTTTATTCACTTCGCCCATAAGTGCCTTTAACCCGGGTCGAGGGTTCTCATTGATGACCTGCAGCCCATAGTAGGTCAGCACGCGGTTCTCGCTCGTTATGGGAACGATGTCGGCAGCAATAGCCGTAGCTACCAGGTCGAGATAAGGCAATAGTTCATCAAGGCCTTTTCCCTGCCTGTAATGCAGTGCCTGGATCAGTTTGAAACCAACCCCGCAGCCACAAAGCTCATCATAGGGATAGTCACAATCGTCTCTTTTCGGATCGAGCACGGCAACAGCCTGAGGGATTTCCTTACCCGGACGATGGTGATCACAAATGATAAAATCAACACCTTTTTCCTTGGCATATTTCACCTTATCGATGGCTTTGATACCACAGTCGAGTGCTATGATCAGGCTGATGTCATTATCACAGGCGAAATCTATTCCCTGGTAAGAAACCCCATATCCCTCCTCGTAACGGTCAGGAATATAGGTGGCTACCTGTTCATATCTTCCCCGCAGGTAGCTGTAGACCAATGAGACGGCAGTGGTGCCGTCTACATCGTAATCGCCATAGATCAGGATGTTTTCTCCTGCCGATATCGCCTCTTCGATGCGGTCGACGGCCTTATCCATGTCTCTCATTAAAAACGGATCATGAATGGCATCAAGGGAAGGTCTGAAAAAAGCCCTTGCCTCTGAAAAAGTGGTTATATCCCTTTGAACGAGGAGCGATGCCGTAAGTTCGTCGACGCTCAGAGCCTCGCTCAGGGCTTTCACTTTCTCAGGCTCAGGTTTTGGCTTCAGGGTCCAGCGCATAAAAAGTGGGTTTAGGCTGCAGGGTGGTAAAAGACCCCTATCTCGACTTCAGCGAACCTGCGAAACATTTCCATCACCCCGCAATAGGTATCTACCGAAAGGTCTACCGCTCTTTTGAGTTTCTTTTCATGAAGATTATCGCCATAAAAATGGTATTCAACCTTCACCTTGTGATAATATTTCGGGTGTTCATCGGTAAGCTCTGCTTCTATATCAATGCGAAAATCGTCTACCTCCAGTTTCATCTTTTCGATCAGGTGGGCGATATCAAGTCCGGAGCATCCCGCCAGGGAAGAAAGCATCAGCGCCTTAGGCCTCAGCCCCTTTCCTTCACCACCGTCTTCGGGCCCTGCATCGATAAAAAATTCACCTGCAGGATTGGTGGTATGAAACCTCATCTTCTGTTGCCAGCTGGTCACTACTTTATTGGTCATCATTCTTCAGTTTTAAGATGCGAAAATAAAAATACGCATAAAATGAAGAACCTTTTGTCGTTAAATGCTCCTGTCTGGCCAGAATTAAAAAAATGCTATTTTGCATAAAAAAAATGATATGCCTTTAATAAACCCCCTTTCCCCCGAGCACGATGCAAAAACGAAAGAACTCGCTGAATTCTTCAGTGAGACCCTGGGATTTTGCCCGAATTCTGTTCTGACCATGCAAATAAGGCCGGAGATCGCAAGGTCGTTCATTCAGCTGAACAAGGCGGTTATGGCCAATCACGGGCGGGTGACCTCTGCCTTAAAACGCATGATCGCATGGGTGAGCAGCAATGCCACGGGCTGCCGCTACTGCCAGGCACATGCCATCAGGGCCGCCGAACGATACGGCGCCGAACAGGAAAAACTGGATCATATCTGGGAATACCAAACTCACGAAGCCTTTAGCGAAGCTGAAAGAGCTGCTCTTGATTTTTCACTGGCAGCCTCGCAGGTACCCAATGCCGTCGATGAAACTATAAAGGAACGACTTCACCAATATTGGGATGAAGGAGAGATCGTTGAAATGCTGGGGGTGATATCGCTTTTCGGATACCTGAACCGATGGAACGATTCCATGGGCACAACTCTTGAACAGGGTGCTATCGAAAGCGGAGAAAAATACCTGGAAAAAGGTGGCTGGGAAATCGGGAAGCATGAGTAGTTTATGCAGTTATGCAGTTATGCAGTTATGCAGTTATGCAGTTATGCAAGAATACGGACTTTGTCAATGAGGATGTCGAAGCAGGGATAAGGGATAAGGGATTAGAGGTGCCGTATTTCCAGGTTGTGTTCAGTTAAGTGTGTCATTCTTTATTTTTAGGGTAGGCCTAATCTTTCCTTGTGAGTCATTGATAATATACTAATGACCTTTGTCCAACTTACTGGTCTTGACCATTTCTTAGTGGTTC
>NZ_JAINZS010000005.1 GCF_020166495.1 Robertkochia aurantiaca | reverse complement strand
CCGAACAGAGCAGTTAAGCCCGCCAGCGCCGATGGTACTACGCAAGTGGGAGAGTAGGTCGCCGCCTTCTTTGAAACCCTCATCATGAAAATGATGGGGGTTTTTTGTTTTAAGACCCCTCCGTTCTATTCCCTCCCGCCACCTGGCTCCTTCGCTAAATAGTACCACCGGCACTATTCTTAACGCTCGGCCCTCCTTTTCAAGGGGAGCTGGCCGAAGGCCTGAGGGGTTGAGCCTATGGCAGTAACTAAATTTTATAAAAGGGGAGCTGGCCGAAGGCCTGAGGGATTGTGCTTTAGGCCGGAACCAAGTTTTAATTTTAAGGGGAGCTGGCCGAAGGCCTGAGGGGTTGTGCTGATGTTTAAAGGAATGCCTATTCTTGCCTACCTGCCTACCTGCCTACCTGCCTACCTGCCTACCTGCCTACCTGCCTACCTGCCTACCTGCCTACCTGCCTACCTGCCTACCTGCCTACCTGCCTACCTGCCTACCTCACACCTCACCAAAAAAACTTATCTTCGAATCACCCTAACTATGACTCACATGAAACACTTCTTTGTTCTCTCTTTTCTGCTTGGTTTCCAATATGTATTTGCACAGGCCGGTCTTTTTACCTATCGGGCTGATGATAGAGCTAATTCCGTTAGCGGTTTGCGGGTACCCTATGAGGTGGAACGAAAGGTAGATTCCCTGGTAAATGACGCTGTACAGCAGGAGGCTTTTCCGGGAGCTCAGCTACTGGTCGCAAAAGAGGGAGAGGTGATTTTTCATAAAACATATGGATTTCATACGTACGATAGTTTGCAGCCCGTAAGTCATACCGATCTCTATGACCTGGCTTCGGTCACCAAGATCAGCGGTCCGCTTCCGGCCCTTATGAAATTGGTGGGAGAGGGGGAGATCGATCTTGATGTGCCCTTTAGTAAATACTGGAAGCCCTGGAAGCGGCGCAGCGATAAGCGTGATATCACCCTGCGAGAGATTCTGGCGCATCAGGCAGGACTCCAGCCGTATATCGTTTTTGTTAAGGAGTTGTACAAAAAGAACGGTAAATTCAAAAGAAGATTCATACGCAATGAGAGTTCAAAAAGGTTTCCTGTCAAAATAAGCGATACATTGTTTCTTCACAGAAGGTTTAAAAAGAAAGTATACCGAATTATCAATCGCTCTGAAGTGAGTGGAGAAAAGGAATACCGCTATTCAGGTCTTAGCTTTTTGATATTTCCGGAAATTATAGAGGAAGTAACCGGAGTTCCTTACGAATCGTATGTGAAAAATGAGATTTACCGGCCCATAGGAGCTGATGACCTGATCTTTAATCCGGAAGGACATTATCCAAACGACAAGATCGTGCCTACAGAAATAGACACCATTTTCAGAAAGAAACTGGTGCGGGGTTCAGTGCATGATGAAAATGCCAGTCTTATGGGTGGTGTTTCCGGAAATGCAGGACTTTTCGGAACAGCCGGAGACCTGGCAAAACTGATGCAGCTATACCTGCAGCAAGGGGTTTTCGATGGAGCACCGTTGATTGACCCGTTTGCCGTAAATGAATTCAGGGAGGTCCAGTTTCCTGATAATGATAACCGGCGTGGATTGGGCTTCGATAAGCCTTTGCTTGATAACAAAGACCGATCATTAGAAGATGCATACCCGGCTCCGGATAGCAGCATGCAAAGTTTCGGGCATGCCGGCTTTACGGGGACCTTTGTCTGGGCCGATCCTGAAGGGGATTGGGTTTTTGTTTTTCTTTCCAACCGGGTGTATCCTGACAGAGGTCATCGTTCTTTGTACACGCTCAAGATACGCGAAAAGCTGATGCAGGTATTTTATGATGGTTTCCCTGATGCAGACAGTAGGATCATACCAGCTCGTAAATAGCCTTATCCATTAACTTAACGATGCTTGAAGATGGTTCGACTCCGTAGGTTTCGGTCAATTTTTCGATTTCCTTACGAATGTCTCCCATAAATCTTTTTTCGGTGATGCTGCCCTGTTTGTACTTGATCAGCTTCGAGAACCAGTTGAAGTAGGGGTACCCGGTAAATTGGGTGAGTAGGAAGTTTTCCCGTTCCAAAAGGTTGTATTTCTTGAGAACCTTCCTTAAGGTCTGGTAATCTCTCAAATGTACAAGAGATTCAAAGTAATTTCTGAAGAATCTGTGCCAGTTGTGTTCCAGGATATCTTTTTCGTATAGCTGCAATTGATTTTCGGCATATCGCTTTGAACGCTCATACGCCTTATTTTCGTTGTATCCCCTGATCATAGAAGATATGAACAAGGTTCGGTTATACCGGTTCGACATATTTTTGATCGATGGCAAAGCATTCTGCATGATCTCCAAAGCCTTTTCGGTTTTGCCGAGACGCATCAGGTTGAAGGCATAATTCGTGAGATACATCACATAATCTGGTCCGTCTATATTGGTCGATAATTCGCCATAATGTAAAGCCAGATCGTATTTGTGCAACTTCATCAGAAGTAGTTGCTTGTTCCCGTAGTAATTGATCAGCAGTTTACGCGAGTAATAGGTGCCATTGATGATGTCTTCTTCAATTTCTCCGTAAAAATGCAGGGTTTCCTGTATCAGGCTTTCATCCATAAGGGCCAGATAGGTCAGTAGTACCAGGGATTGATATCTGTTTAGTCCGTCCAGCTGTTGGTCCTGAATATTCTTTTTAAGCCAGTTGCTCCATCTCAGGGCCTGATCAGATAATATGTTGCGATGGTAGTCATTGACGATGTCTGAACTGCATTGGGTCAGTCTGTCGTTAATGTCTTTTCCTCTCCGGTAGTCATCGTGGTACGCATGAATAAAATCATTGATGAGCTTGTAATCGTTCATGCGTACCCTGATGAGCAAAAAATTCAGATAGTCCTTAACTACTTCATAGAATCTGAGAAAATGATAATGATGCGTTTGATATTGCTTAAGGATCTTTAAGAGCTCCCTCTCTTCTTCGGTGTCGATAAGGTCTGCCTTGATCCTCGAATCAAGATAATTGAGTTTCTCATAAAAGTGATCGGTGCAGTTCTCTTCAAGTTTGCCCTGCATCCATTGCATGAGGTGAGAATACTTGCGTTTGTTGATATTCGCGCTGTATTCTTTTTTCGCATGCTGGGAAAGTGAGTTGTGATACACGGTCTGGAATATATGTTCCCTGTCCCTGTCCCTGAACTGACTTAATCGCTCCAGCAGCCTTACCTCGTGAGGAAGTAAAGATTCACTGTATTCTATGAACTTTTTCAGTTTCATTATAATACCAGTCCGCCGTCTACACTTATGGTGGTTCCTGTAATAAATGCTGCGTCGTCCGACGCAAGAAAAGCGTAAGTGTTGGCGATGTCTTCGGGTTTGCCAAGCCTTCCCAGTGGGGTTTTAGACTCGAGATTGGCAATAACCTTTTCGGGTATTGTATTGACCATATCAGTAGCGATAAAGCCCGGAGCCACAGCGTTGACCCTTATACCTTTTCTTCCAAGCTCTCTGGCCCAAACTTTAGACATCCCTATTACCCCTGATTTTGTGGCTACATAATTGGTTTGTCCGAAGTTGCCGTAAATACCCACTACCGAAGCAGCATTGAGGATTACGCCAGAACCGGCTTCTGCCATATGGGCAGCTACCACCTGAGTGCAGTTAAACACGCCGGTGAGATTCACATCGATCACCTGTTGCCAGTCTTTTTCTGTCATTTTTAGCAATGTCGAATCACGTGTGATACCTGCATTATTAATGAGTACATCGATCTTTTTGTATCGGTTGATTATTCCTGCTACCGCGCTTTCAACCTCCTGTCTGACCGTTACGTTTACCTGGAGAAATTCAAGCCTCCCCGTTTGATCATCATCCATGACCTTTTTACCCAGATCGGCATCGATGTCAAGTGCGATGACGGTTCCGCCTTTTTCAAGGAATACGTCAGTAGTTGCTTTTCCGATACCGTTAATTCCGCCGGTTATGATGATAATCTTATTGTCGAATGGTTTCATGTTAAAAGGATTTTTATCCAAATCTAAGCGTCATAATCTGTTACAATTATAGGTAAACATATTTATGCATGTCTGACAATTTTGACTTAATCTCAAATTATATTCATAATGAATTGATTTACAGTTGTTAGTGATTATGAAACAATAAGTTGACTTTTGTGTAATTGCTCTTTCTTTCCCTGAAATTTGCTATTTGTCAGTTCTCTTGTTTGTGTTTTTCAATATAATCGCATCCAAATATTTAAGTTTTAGTCGTTATTTGAGCTTTTTTTGAATTTCCGGGCTTAAAAAGTCAACCCCTATTATTGTGTTTTTTATTTCTTCGGTCTTTTATGAATATCCCTAATATTAGCCACTGAATGATCAAAATATTGATGTCAAAATTGTTGAATGCCTAAATTTTTGGTAGCTAAATTATCGTTTTAATTATATGGATGCTTTTTCTCGTAATATAATCACTGCTTCTCTGGTACTTTTTGCTTTATTCCTTATTGGAGTGGCCATAAAGTCAAGGAGTAAGTCTGACAATCTCAGATCGTATGCTGTTGGTTCTATTACCTTTACACCCCTGTCTGTAGCATTGGCTTTGGCTGCTTCTCTAACCAGTGCAGCCACTTTTATCATTAATCCCGGATTTATTTCTTTATATGGGCTGAGCGCCTATCTGGCTTTCGGGGTGGTTATGCCTCTCGCCATTTTTGTGGCACTCGCTTTTCTGATAAAGAGGTTTAGAAAATACGGTGTTAATGTTGGGTCATTGAGTATTGCAGACTGGTTGGGTAAACGTTATAATTCAAAATTCCTTCAAATCCTGTTCGGTTTTCTCAGCATTCTACTGGTGACATTTATTGTTCTTATATGTGTTGGGATTACCAAAGTAGTGGCTAAGGCATTAGATGCTAATGAGATTTATGTGCTTATTACGGTTGTGGCTATCGTTTTTGGATACATCATGCTGGGCGGGGCAAATGCCATGGTCTATACCAACTCCCTGCAGGCGGTTATCATGATCGTCGTTGCGGGAATCATGTTGACTTCCGGTGCCGAACAGCTCTTTGCCGGTGAAGGCAGCGATATGTTTTCGCAGCTGGCTGCCATCGATCCCGACCTGGTTAAACCATTTAATGAGAAAAGCCCCCTGTTCAGAGATTTCTTTGAAGTAGTGGTCTGTAATGCCATTATAGGTATTGCCATCGTTTGTCAGCCGCATATTCTTACAAAATCTTTATTGCTGAAGAAGGATGAGCAGGTGAATCGTTTTCTGATCTACTCAGTACTGATACTGATACTCTTCTTCTCTGTGGTCTTTACCGGGTTTTATGCCAGACTGCATTTTCCTGACCTGACCATGAACGGAGAGGCGCTTCAAATGGATGGTATTATCTCGGCCTATGTCGTTTCTAAGTTCTCTGTCTATGTTTCCATTTTATTGATCATAGGGCTTATAGCAGCTGGACTTTCAACACTTGAGGGTTTAATACAATCCATTCCAACCACCATAACCAATGATCTTATTCTGCCTTTGCTTGGTTCAGAGAGAGCTGACCGGTCTGCCATAACCATCAACAGATGGGTGGCAGTAGGGATTGCGGTTATGGCCGTACTCCTGTCTGTAGATCAGTTAAGATCGCCGAATTTGAGTGTTGGCATCTTCGCTCAAAACGGCGTATACGCATTCTTTAGTGCAGCTTTTGTACCGGTGCTGTTCGGGATCTTCACCAAGACGCAAAATAAATGGCTGGCCATCATTTCTTCCCTGATAGCTGTCGGAACGCATTTTTCGATCTATTACTTCGAACTGACTCCTTATATGAAAGGAGTTGATGTGAAAAACCCTGCGGTAGCTTCTGCTTTGGCTTTGATCTTATCAACGCTGGTCGGACTGGTGATCTATCTTGTTAAGCCGGCTAAATCAACTGTAAAAGTAAACAAGGACAAACCCGTAACGGCATTTTAATAAATAGTAACATGAAATATTATAGAAGCATACGATTCGCGCTGCATGCATGGATGCTGATTTTTTTCAGTTTTTCCGTGAGTCTGTGTGCACAAAATGAAGATAGCATGAAAAAGCTCAGTTTAAAGGGGCGTGATCTGGATATAGCCTACTTTGATCAAAACCCTGATAAAGAACAGGTGATTTTATTGATCCACGGCTTGGGAAGTAATGCGAAGGCTTACAAAAAAATGATGCCAAATTTCCCTGATAGCTACAGGGTAATCGCCCCGGACCTTCCCGGGTATGGTTCTTCCGAGCAGGGTGATGTTGAGCCGGGGATGCGATCATTTGCGGGCATTATCGATAGCTTCATCAACCAACTCCAATTGAGAAATGTTACCCTGGTCGGTCATTCCATGGGAGGGCAAATAGCCATGACCCTGGCTGTTTCAGACCTTCCGCAGGAAATAGAGCGATTGGTGCTGATAGCACCTGCAGGGATCGAGCAATTTGATGAAAAGGAGCGTCAATGGTTTTACAACACAGCAACCGCAGAGAATATGAAGATGCTAAGTGATGAACAGATACTGAATAATTTCAACGTCAACTTTTACGGGGCAAGAATTCCGGAAGATGCTGCTTTTATGTATAAAGACAGACTGGCGATAAAAAACGATACCGCTGCCTATGACGCTTATCTGGAATTAACCGAGGGGAGTATACGAGCCATGCTTCAAGAGCCGGTATATGATAAAATAGGAGATATTGAGATTCCTGTTTTGGTTCTATACGGCAAGGAAGACCTGTTGATCCCCAACAGATTTCTTCACGCCAATCTCACACAGGATGTTATGCTGAAAAAACTACAGGAAGACTATCCGTCTGTTGAGATTAAGACGGCAGAACGCGCGGGGCATTTTTTGCCCTGGGACAGGCCTGAATGGACCGCAGGGCAGATCATCGATTTCATGGAACCGAATAATTAATGAACAACTAAACATAACTATTTAAAACTACGTTAACCTTAAACTATAACCTTATGAGAAATAAAACTGGATTTTTATTAATGCTTGCGCTGTTTTCCTGTTTTGGGATCATGGCTCAGACCTTCAAGGTCACGGGTACTGTAAGCGACAACGAGGGAAATCCCCTTCCCGGCGCAACGGTATTCTCTCCAGACCGTAACACAGGAGCTACCACTCAGGGAGATGGTACTTATGAGATAGAAGTCTTAAAAGGGACTTTATTGCTGGAAGCCTCCTACGTAGGCTTTTCAACAGCCTCAAAAAAAATAGTCGTAACAGCTGATATGACCGGGGTAGACTTTTCGTTGAAACCCGGAGTCGATCTGGACGAGGTAGTGGTGTATTCAGGTCTGAAAAAGGCAGAGAAGCTTACTAATTCACCTTCTACCATTGTAACGGTGAGTCCGCGGGAGATAGAGCAGTTTGCCGGAAGCCCTGCTGAGCTCCTGGCTCGTAAAAAAGGGGTTGATTATTTCAGAGCCGGTATTGCAACACCTGCGTTTAACATTCGCGGTTTCAACTCCAACTTTAACTCTAAGAACCTGCAGGTGGTAGATAACAGATTTTCTTCACTGGTAGCAACAGGGCTTCCGCTGGGACCTCTCGTAACTACCATCAGGGAAGATACAGAGCAGGTAGAAGTGATACTGGGGCCAAACTCTACTCTTTATGGACCTAACGCGCATAACGGTTTGATCAACACTATCACAAAAGATCCCCGTAAATACGAAGGAACTACTATCGTTGGTAACCTCGGGGTGAATGGAGATGGAAATGCTTACTATTCCTTACGAGGTAGATATGCAGAAAAATTCAATGAGAAATGGGCATTTAAAGCCACAGCAGAATACACGCGTGCCGAGGAATTCGAATATAATGACTCTGTTTATATCGACAGGAATGCAGACGGAATCACAGAAGGATATCCTGAATTCGACCTGGATAACTCCGTGCGATTCTTTAAAACTGAGGCAAGTGCCTACTACTCCCCAAGTGTGGGAACAGACCTGATCGCCACCTACGGGCACAGTAACTCAACCTATCTGGCGCCTACCAATGTAGGTCGTAACCAGATCAAAGACTGGAAGATCAATATTTTTCAATTGCGTTTCAAAACAAAGAATTTCTTTGCCCAGGCTTACCTGACTACAAGTAAAACTGACAGTACTTACTCTATTGATGAGAGAACCAAACAATATTACAGGGGTATCGATGCAGGTTTGACACCAGAAGATGCCGCCGGTGACTTTTCGTACGCCAGTGGTGCCTTGTTTATAGATGATTCAAGAAGATGGAATGCAGAGGTGCAGTACAGCAACACTTTCTTAGATCAGAAGCTGGAAATGGTTACGGGTGCACAATGGCAGTTAGACCAGGCAAACAGTAAGGGTACCTACCTTCTTGATGAGAACGATGATGATTATATCAATGTAGGTCAGCTTGGCGGTTACTTACACCTTGATTACGAGCTTGGATCAGGATTCAGTGCCATCGGAGCGGCTCGTGTTGATAACCATGAGGTATATGGAACCAACTTCATTCCTAAGTTAGGAATTCTTAAAGAGATCGGTTCGGGAACTCTGAGACTGACCTATGGTCAGGGAATTGCAGCTCCAACCATTCTTAACCTGTATGGAAATTTGTTTTCAGGACTTATTCTGGGGAACGCCGAAGGATTTACCCTGGTCGATGGTACCGTTGTTGAGCCTCAGGATGTCGAGAAGCTTACAACCTTTGAATTGGGGTATCGTGGAAGCCTGGCCAAGAACCTGTATGCCGATGTGAATGCTTATTATAACATAAACAAGGATTTCCTTAGCCCTGTAACGGTCGTGGGTGTAGCCACCCAGCGTGGTGATACACCTATGTCTGAAGTACAGGATGGATTCGCTTTCTATAACGGTCTGGTAGCTACCTATATCAATTTTGGTGAGGTGAATACCTATGGTGCTGACTTCAGCCTGACCTATACTTTTACTCCCAAATTGAGTATGACCGCTAATTATTCTTATTTCGATTATTCTTTTGATGAAGACAATCTCGATAACGACTTCAACAATGACGGAGAGGTGAACTTCCTGGATTTTCTGGTCAATGCGCCAACACATAAGGCTAACCTTGGATTGAACTATTCAGGAGACCGATTCTACGGTTCTGTTTTTACAAGATGGGTTGAAGAATATAATTATTTCTCCAGCTTCCAGATCGCTTCTGAAACGATTCCGGGAGAGACTTACCGGGGAGTGCCTATTGTTGAAAACGCGAAAAGTGCTGATACCTGGAACTACGGTCCGCTGGGAGGCTTTGTTTCCTTCGACCTGAACGGTGGGTATCGATTCACAGATCATTTCAGTGTGGGTATCGCCATCACTAACCTATTCAATGAAGATCTTAGAGAATTTACTGCTTCGCCTCCAACCAGAGGACTCTATCTTCTTGAAACCAAGTTTACTTTCTAAGTAGTTTTCGAAGAGAACGTTTCGAAATACTGTGATTTGATTTTAGTTAAATAAAGAACCGGCGTGAAAGCAAAAAGACAGTCTTTCACGCCGGTTTAAACTCTAAATAAGCAAGGAATGACAAATGCAAAAATCATTTCCTCAGGGATGTATGTGCCTGAAAATATCGTTTCCAATCAATACTTTAATGAATTGTTGGGGGAAGACGTTGATACCTGGCTGAGGGAAAATGTACAGATATATAATCGACGATGGTGTACAGAGAATGAATCCACGGCCGACCTATGTGAAAAGGCCGCTCTAAACAGTCTTGAAAATGCAGGCATGAAAGCAGAAGATCTCGATCTGCTGATCATCGCCACTGATACACCCGAATATATTTCGCCTTCGACCTCTTCGGTTGTTCAACATCGTCTTGGCGCTAAAAATGCAGGTACCTTTGACCTGAATGCAGCCTGTGCTGGTTTCGTGACCGCAATGGAAACCGCCTCTCATTTTATACGAAGCGGTAATGTACGTAACGCAATGGTAATCGGTGCGTATGCCATGAGCAAACACCTTAACAAACACGATAAGAAAACGGTGACACTTTTTGCCGATGGTGCCGGTGCCGTTATACTGACCAAGAGTGCTGACCCTGTTAAAGGTTTCCAGGCCAGCAGCATGATCACCAAAGGTGAATATGCGACCTGGATGGGCATCTATGCCGGAGGTACACAGCAGCCGGTTAATAGGGAAGTTCTGGAGAATAACGACCATCAGTTAAAGTTTGTGAGACGGTTTCCTTCAGAGCTCAATCCTGACATGTGGAGTGATATGGCCAGGAAGCTTGCTTCAGATATGCAGATTTCCATAGATGAAGTTGATCATTTTCTTATGACTCAGATCAACATCAATGCTATTTGGGAGACCTTACGTATATTGGGTGTGCCGAAGGAAAAGGCTCATACTGTCATGCATGAGTACGGCTATACCGGGTCTGCGTGCATTCCGATAGCCTTTCACGAGGCATGGCAACAGGGCAAGGTAAAAGATGGAGACACCCTCTTTTTTATCGGTTCCGGAGGCGGTTTAGCCTTTGCAGCCAATTCATTCATTCTTTAAATTCTGATGATCCATGATCAATACGTTCGACTGGTTTTCGAAATGGTCTGAATACAATCCCGAAAGAACAGCCGTTAAGATCGGTGAAACAGGTTCGTCTTATTCGTATGCAAGCCTGAACCGGGCAGCTGCAAACCTGGTGGTATATCTTGAGAAAACCTATCAGCTCAATCGCGGTGACCGTATTGCCATTATAAGCGATAACAGCATTTACCAGATACTGCTTTTTATTGCGGCTCAAAAAAGCGGGTTCGTACTGGTTCCGCTTAATTACAGGCTGGCTTCTGAAGAGCTGGATTATATGATGCAGGACGCAGGAGTGTCTTTGATCTATTACAGGGAAGATTGTGCCGATGCCGCCAAGTTTCCTTCCGAAGTACCCGCTGTGATCATAGATGAGCTGGCAAAATTCTTTGAAATCACAGAAACACCGTCTTTGGCTGATCCCGGTCTGGATGAGAATGATCCGGTTTTCATTCTCTATACCAGCGGGACAACAGGCTTTCCCAAAGGTGCGATGTACACCCATAAAATGCTGTTCTGGAACAGCATCAATACAGCTTTAAGCCTTAATATGTCAGGCAGTACCACCACTCTTAACTGTATGCCTCTTTTTCATACGGGTGGATGGAATGTGTTCCTGACCCCCGTTCTGCATCACGGAGGTACTTTGATATTATTTAATAAATATGAGCCCAAGGAAATACTGAAACGTATTGAAGAAGAACGCCTTGATTTGTTCATGGCTGTGCCCACCATGCTGAGAATGATGACCGATCTTCCTGAATTTAACGAAACCGACCTTTCATCATTAAAATACCTGATCGTAGGAGGGGAAAGTATGCCGCTTCCGCTGATTGATCTCTTTCACAGGAAGGGAATACCGGTAAGGCAGGGTTATGGCCTGACAGAGGCCGGACCTAACCTCACTTCCCTGCATCAGGATGAGGCCAAGCGGAAGGAAGGTTCTATCGGTAAGCCAAACTTCTATGTTCAGATTCGTATAGTTAACGAGAATGATGAAGATGTCAAAGCAGATGAATCAGGAGAGCTGCTGATAGGAGGTCCCATGGTAACCCCGGGATACTGGAACAATAAGGAGGCCACAGAAAAAGCGAGACTTGACAACTGGCTCAGAACCGGAGACGTAGCTTACCGTGATGAGGAGGGCTTTATCTTTATCGTAGACCGCAAAAAAAACATGTACATCAGTGGCGGGGAAAATGTATACCCCGTAGAAGTGGAGCGTGTGCTTTTGCAACATGACGATATTAAGGAAGTCGTGGTGATCGGAGTACCTGACGAAAAATGGGGGGAGAGCGGAGCTGCATTTATTGTAAGTGATAAGAAATTTACCCCCGAAATGATCCTGGACTATTGTCGTGATAAACTGGCGAAGTTTAAGATTCCGGTTCATGTTCAAAACATTACGGAAATCCCTAAGAACGATACAGGGAAGCAGGATCGCAAAACATTGAAAAACCGCTACCTCGAGCAAACCGCATAATTTTCATGCAGTGATTTGATTTTAAGTGAACTGGAGGCTGTTAAGAAGTTGTTAGCAGCCTCCTTTTTTTATGCATGCATGGTATTTTTGGGTATCTTTGAGCCATGGAGCAGACAGTAAATGAAGAAAGGTGGAATGCGCTCTCCCATGGTTTTGGGGCTGCGCTTGGTATTTTAGGTCTTTTTGTATTGATTCATTTTGATACGGGTAAGTCTGAATTCAGCACCTTCAGTATTGTCTTGTACTCCTTTTCAATGATCGTTCTTTTTTTGTCTTCAACGATCTATCACGCGGTGAGTAACAAACATCTGAAAAATGTTTTCAGAAAGCTGGACCATATAAGCATCTACCTCCTTATAGCCGGTACGTATACACCTATTGCACTGATCACTCTGGAAAAAGGTTCCGGGTGGACCATTTTTTGGGTGGTGTGGTCGATAGCGATAGCGGGAACCGTACTTAAGATATTTTTTACGGGTCGCTTTGACAAGCTCTCCCTTCTCTTGTACCTGTTTATGGGATGGCTGATCGTTTTTGACCTGCAATCATTGCTGAGCTTCATGTCAGAGCCGGCGTTGTATCTGATGATGGCGGGCGGTGCCTTTTATACATTGGGTACCATATTTTACGCCATAGAAAGAATACCCTATAACCATGTCATCTGGCATTTCTTTGTTCTGGGGGGAGCTATTTCACACTATTTTATGGTGCTATTGGAAGTAGCTTGACAGGACTCTATTTTTTAAGGAACTCTTTAAAATCATCGAAAAATTCCTCAAACTTATTCATTGTTTCCACAAAAAAAACCATGGTCTCCTGCCAGGTGTTTTTATTGTGAATGCTAACGTTTTCTTTCAGGACGTATATCCTGGAGATCTCTTTCCCGTTCTCCAGAAAATAACTGTCGTCGTATACAGCTTCGGGCAGGTAGCTCTCCTTTAAAACGGCTTTCAAAGATTCCAGACGTTCCCAGTATTTGATTCGTTCTTCCAGGTCATTGCTTTCAACATCCAGAGCTACCAACGCCTTTTTGGTGTCGAAGTGAAACTTGAAGTTCAGGTCTCTGATGCCGGTGTTGTATAAGGTCCATTTTCTCGGAAAAGACTTTCCGAAGGCGGTCCAGAATTCCTGTCGCAGTCGTTTTGATTCTTCTTTACTGAACATATCAGATCATAAATGCGGTTATTATTCCCAGTACGATAACCATTAATTTACTGAAATTGAACTTATGCCCTTCAGAACTTTCAAAAAGGATAACGGTCGAAATATGAAGAAATATTCCCAGAACGAGGGCAGTGATAGCCCGATAGACATGCTCAGGCAGCTCGATCAGATGAGCCAGCAGGGTTCCCAGGGGAGTCATCAGGGAAAAAAGCATCATAAACAAAATGCTTTTTGTTCTGCTCATCTGTGACCTGATAAAGAAACCTGTGAGTATAATGGCTACGGGTACTTTATGAACGATGACTCCAAAAAGCACATCATGGTGCCCGTGCACAGGAAAACCTTCCAGGAATGAATGCAGCGACAGACTGATAAAGAGCAGCAGGGGAAAGGCCTTGTCTTCTGCGTGCAGATGTATGTGGCCGTGTTCGGCACCCTTTGAGAAAAATTCAAGGAAAATTTGCAGTAAGATTCCCAACATGACGAATATTCCGTAGGTCTTTCCCTGGCCGTCACTAAAAACAGCGGGCATCAGATTGAAAACCGTGATGGAAAGTAAAAAGGCGCCGCTAAAAGCAAGAAAAAGCTTGATTTTTTTCCTGTCTTCAGGCTGCAGCCACCAGCCAATCAACACCCCGGCTCCGACAGCAGCAACAGGTAACAGCAGGTCTGTTAAGAGAAAGCCACTCATCTGAAGATCATAATTAAGCGGTCACTGTCTTTCCTGTCGAATTCGTTCAACTGATAGTCTCCGAATGTCTGCAACAGGTTCATACCGGCAGTTTGAAAATATTGTTTGAAGTCTTCCAGCTCAAGAGCCCGCACCCTTTCAGTAAAATGATAGTCCTGTCCCTGGTGTTCGAAGCGTATTTCTTTATAGATGTATTTATCCTGAACGTATCTTTTCAGTCTGAAGGTAATCCCTCTGCGGGTTATTTCATTTTCAGGAATAAGATTGTTCAGCACCTTCTGTGTATTCATGAAATCGATAACGCCATACCCGTTGACGTTTAAGTTCTGCCTGATGGCCTTGATGGTTTTGAGATTGCTTTCTTCCTTTTCGAAGTACCCGAAGCTGGTAAAAAGATTAAAGACCGCATCATAGTTTTCGGTCATGGGTTCAGTCATGTCGTGTACCAGGAACCTGAGGTTTTCATTTTCTTTCTTCCGGGCATGCGTAATGGCATTTTCAGAAAGATCTATTCCGGTTACCCGGTATCCCATCTCATTGAGGTAGATACTGTGACGACCTCTTCCACAGGCCAGATCCAGAATATGTGCGCCTGGAGACAGGTTGAGATAGCCGGTAATATTATGCATGAATTCCTGTGCTTCCCGATGATTTCTGTCCTCATACAGGATAGGATAGAAGTCACTGTCGAACCAATGCAGGTACCAATTCTCGATCTGTTTGTCCATAAATTTATTTAGGCAGCTAAATTAACGTATTTTTGACTTTTCAGACGCTAACAGCTATGGCAAATAATTTTCAAATGCTGGCTAAGACCATGCATGGCTTTGAGGGAGTTCTCGCTGATGAACTCAGAAAGATGGGAGCCATCGATGTTAAAGAGGGCAAACGTAGTGTTCTTTTTAAAGGAGATGAAGGATTTATGTATAAGGCCAACCTGGGGCTGCGTACTGCTTTAAAGATTCTGAGACCGATCGCCTCTTTCAAGGTGAAAAATGAAGAAGGACTTTACCGACAGGTGAACAATATTTCCTGGGAAGATTATCTCGGTGTAAACGGTACACTGGCAGTAGATACGACGGTTTATTCAGATAATTTTACGCACTCAAAGTTTGTGGCCCTAAAGACTAAAGATGCCGTAGTTGACAGGTATAGGGATCTTTTTGGCAAACGACCTGATGTTGACGTAAAACATCCCGATCTCAGAATACATGTGCACATAAATCGTGATTATTGTACTATATCTCTTGATAGTTCCGGAAATTCATTACATCACCGGGGCTACCGGTCGGCCACGAATATCGCGCCGATCAATGAGGTAATGGCTGCCGGAATGTTGCTTTTGAGTGGTTGGGACGGAAAAAGCGATTTTATGGATCCCATGTGTGGAAGCGGAACCGTGCTTGTGGAGGCCGCCATGATCGCCTGTAACATCCCGCCCAATATCAATCGAAGAGAATTCGGCTTTGAGAAATGGAAGGATTATGATGCCGATCTTTTTGAGACCATTTTCGAAAGCCTGCTAAAAAAGAGCCGGGAATTCTCCTATAAGATTTTGGGTTACGATAAGGCACCCAGTGCAGTAAGTAAATGTCGTGAAAATATAAAGAATGCCAATCTTAGCGAGTTCATCACGGTGGAACAACGTGATTTTTTTGAAACCGAAAAGGAAACAAAAGGTCCTTTACATATGGTATTCAACCCTCCTTACGGAGAACGTCTTCGTCTTGAAGCTGAGGCGTTTTACAGTTCCATCGGCGATACCCTGAAGCAGGGTTATCCGGGAACCGAAGCCTGGTTCATCAGCTCAAATATGGAGGCGCTGAAACACGTCGGGTTACGTCCTTCCCGCAAGATCACCCTATACAACGGGAAATTGGAAAGCAAGTTCCTGAAGTACGAGATCTATGAGGGAAGTAAGAAAAATAAAAATAATCAATAGCTATGTGGACACCAAAGTTCAGAGCCCTGCTCTTCAACTTCCTTTCGTTTGTGGTGCTGTTTCTCTTTTTCAGATTTCTTCTGTTCTTTTTCTTTCCGGAGAAACTGCTTCCCGTTTTACTTGGAGCAGCCATTGTTGCAAGCCTGTTATCCCCCAAATTTGCAGCGGTTAAGCACCAGGGGAAAGAAACCGTGAAAATGAAATGGATCTTTCTTAAAGGAATAAGGGACCTTGGTTAAGATTGAGGGGTGTTCTCATCTTTCTTAGGAGGTTTATCTTTTTTAAAGATCGGAATAAGATAGCTTAGGGTGTAATTATATCCCACACCGAAACGGCTGTCGTCGGTAACCTTATTAAATCCTGGAATATACAGGTTGGGAAATTCAGAAGCTTCGGTTTGATTGACCAGATAATGAAGTCTCACACTGCCACCCAGGAAAAGATTGGTGAACAGCTCAACCTTTACTCCGACTACAACTTCTGCCCATTGTGCGCTCAGGCCGTCATATTCTCCCAGAAGCCTTGTGTTATCTGAAGTCCCGGTGTTTTCCTGCCAATACTGATTGGTGGTATAGATGGAATACTCATTCAGGGTCTGGCTAAAGGTGCTGATCCCGGCCCTCAGGCCTAAATTGATGATGTTCTGCATTCCATACCAGTTATCATACATGTTCCAGTCAGCTCCTATCTTAAGGTAGCTTCCTGATGTGGTGAAATCATACGTGTCTTCCAGGGTTGTTTTTTCTTCTGTTCCCAGTTCCCCGGCGATATACCATTTTTGTGAAATTCTGAAATCTGCCACCAGTTCCAGTCCCTGGTAATTCTCATCGAGGGTCGATCTGAGCGGTTTGCTCAGGTCAATTCCCACACGCAGGCCATACTTCTCTTTATAGTCAACGGGTAGCTGAATTGAATCACCGGTAATTTGGGCCGACAATATCATCGGCAGGCATATCAATAGGCTGTTAATGAAATATCTTAACATGTACGGTATCTTGGTTTGAGATCTGTTGTTGTTCTACCAGCAGGGCAGAGATCCAGCTGTCAGGGTCGTTCTGTCCCGGATTTTGTATAGCATCCAGACTGCTGTAATTCACAGCATAACCGCAACCACGTGAGACGAATACCTGGTTGGTTTGATACGTGAACTGAATGTTGTCGATATTCCCCGTTTCGGCTCCTGAAGAGTCTGAGGCAGATTCTCTGATGAAGAAGAACTCTGTACTTTGCTCATTGGTCTTTAAGGGGAGGTTGACCGTTCTCTGGTCTGTTCGGTCTGAAAAGGTGGGTACGGTGCTGTTCTGACCGGCTCCGACCACACGAAGTCTCGGAACAGCTTTGAGCTCATCCTGATTCTGAATATCGTAGAATCCCACTACCAGTAAAGGCGTGGTAGGTATATCAGGAGGGCAGATATCATCTCGTTCACAGGCAGATAATACCGCCAGGGCTATGGCTGAACAAAAAAAGAGGGTTAAAACTCTGTTCACAGTATTGTTTTTATGTTCTTTTTTCTAAAAGTACAACATTTTCCACATGGTGTGTTTGCGGAAACATGTCTACTGGCTGAACCCTGCTTACCCGGTAGATGTGATCCATCAGAGCCAGGTCACGCGCCTGGGTGGCGCTGTTACAACTTACATAGACCACTTTTTCAGGAGCTATATCGAGTATCTGGGCTACCACATCTTTATGCATGCCGTCTCTTGGAGGGTCTGTGATGATCACATCGGGCAATCCATGTTGCTTGATAAAAGCGGGGTTAAACACTTTCTTCATATCGCCTGCAAAGAATTGGCAATTGTCAATTCCGTTGAGTCTTGCATTTTCCTTGGCATCTTCTATGGCCTCGGGAACAGCTTCGACTCCGATGACCTTCCCGGCCTTTTTTGAAACGAACTGGGCGATGGTTCCCGTTCCTGTGTACAGGTCATAAACTGTTTCGTCACCTTTAAGTCCGGCAAAATCACGGGTAACCTTGTATAATTCATAGGCTTGCCTGGAATTTGTCTGGTAAAAGGATTTGGCATTGATCTTGAATTTCAGGCCTTCCATCTCCTCGAGAATATGATCTCTCCCCGCATAGCAGATAACCTCCTGATCGTAAATGGTATCGTTGGGTTTTTGATTTATCACATATAGTAAAGAGGTGATCTCTGGAAATTCATCCTTGAGAAAATCCAGGAGTAATCGTCTCTTTTCCTCGTCATCTTCAAAAAACTGTATAAGGACCATGATCTCACCGGTCGAACTGGTTCGTATCATCAGGGTTCTCAGCAGGCCATGTTGCTCACGTGTGTTGAAAAAGGAAAGATCGTGTTCCAGGGCAAAGTGCTTCACCGCCAATCTTATGGCGTTAGAAGGATCTTCCTGAAGATGGCAATGTTTGATGTCCAGGATCTTGTCCCACATGCCCGGGATATGAAATCCTAAAGCATTGCGATTGGAGATCTCCTTATCGCTTTCGATTTCATTTTCGGTAAGCCATCGGCTGTCTGAAAATGAAAATTCCATTTTGTTGCGATAGTAATAGATATCTTCAGACCCCAGGATAGGGCTTACTTCCGGCAGATCGACCTTACCGATTCGCATGAGATTGTTAACGACCTCTTTTTGCTTGAAATGCAACTGCGCGTCATAGGTCATGTTTTGCCATTTGCAACCTCCGCAAACGCCGAAATGCTCACATGGAGGATCGGTGCGATACTCAGATTCTTCCCGTACCTGAACAATTTTTCCTTCGAAATAGGCTTTACGTTTTTTAAAGGTTTGCACATCGATCACATCTCCCGGTACGGCAAATGGAACAAAGATCACTCTTCCGTCAGGGGCCTTGGCCACACCTTTTCCTTTCGCTCCGGCATCGATGACCTCTACCGCTTCGAAACGCTGTTTTCTGTTCTTTCTGGACATGCCGCAAAAATAATGTCTTTTTAGAGAATGCCGCATAAGACGACCTATTATTCCTCGCTTGCGATCATGTATAATTTCTATACTCTCAGTACCTTTTCACTGATCATATACGAAATCAAAAGGCGGCAAAGGAATGCTGTACGGTATGCAGGCATAAAGTCATAAGTTCTTGAGCTTCTGAAATTATCAGGATTAAGAGAGGGAAGAGTTCAAAATACCTCAAAAAATTAGTAACTTGCCGGCACTTCAAGGATGATTTCTCTCCACAAGCAGGAATTGTAAAGTATCACTTTTAAAATTCAAAAATGGCAACTTTGGAAAAATTATCATCAAAAGATGCAATCGCACTCGAAGAAAAGTATGGAGCTCACAATTATCACCCCCTTCCGGTAGTATTAAGCAAGGGAGAAGGTGTGTTTATGTGGGATGCCGAAGGGAAAAAATATTATGATTTTCTCTCTGCTTATTCTGCGGTGAACCAGGGGCACTGTCACCCCCGAATTGTAAATGCCATGAGCGAGCAAGCCAAAACGCTCACACTTACCTCAAGAGCTTTTTACAATGATATGCTTGGGAAATTTGAAAAATATGCGACCGAGTATTTTGGCTTTGACAAATTACTGCCTATGAATACCGGGGCAGAGGCTGTAGAGACAGCGATCAAGATCTGTCGTAAATGGGCTTATGAAAAGAAGGGTATTCCTGAAACCGAAGCCAAGATCGTGGTTTTCGAAAATAACTTCCACGGTCGTACCACTACGATTATTTCATTCTCTAACGACGAGAATGCCCGTAAGAACTTTGGTCCTTATACTCCCGGTTTTATCAAGGTGGCTTATAATGATCCCGCTGCTTTGGAAGAGGTGCTGAAAACCGAAAAAAATATCGCCGGGGTATTGATTGAGCCTATACAGGGTGAGGCCGGGGTGTTCCGTCCGGCTGAAGGTTATATCGCCAAGGTAAAAGAATTGTGTAATTCACACGGGGTTCTGTTTATTGCCGATGAGATTCAAACAGGTATTGCCCGAACCGGATCGCTCCTGGCAGTATGTGGTAATTGCAGTTGTGAAGGGCATTGCGAACGTCAGCAAACCTATCAGCGACCTGACATGCTTATTTTGGGGAAAGCCCTTAGCGGGGGTGCTTACCCGGTTAGCGCTGTTCTGGCAGATGATGCCGTGATGAATGTCATTAAGCCCGGACAGCACGGAAGTACTTTTGGTGGAAACCCGGTGGCAGCAGCGGTAGCCATGGAAGCACTCGAGGTGGTTCGCGACGAAAAGCTGGCTCAGAATGCAAGAAAGCTCGGTGAGCTTTTCAGAAGAAAACTGAACGATTATATCAGAAACAGTAATATTGTGACCCTCGTCAGAGGGAAAGGATTGCTCAATGCCATTGTGATCAATGACAGTGAAGACAGTTCTACTGCCTGGGATATTTGCATGGCTTTAAAAGAGAATGGTTTGCTGGCAAAGCCTACCCATGGAAATATCATTCGATTTGCGCCTCCCCTGGTAATGACCGAAGAGCAATTGCTTGATTGCGTTGATATTATTACCAAAACGCTCGAGAAGTTCGAATCGTAGGTAATTCAAGATCTCAAAATGAAAAAGCCATCTTCCATGAAGATGGCTTTTTATTTATGTTTAAATACGAAGCTTAAACTGTGAAGATTATTCGATCTCTATGCCGAGTTCTTCCATCATTCGCATCTGTTCTTCCATATAGGCATCCCAGCCTCCGTACGAAATAATCTGGAAAACCACGATAAGAATGGAGAGAACAGCCAGTGCAAGTCCGACGATAGCTACGATTCTCGCTGTTTTTAACTGGTTGTAGTTTGAGTATTGTTCCGGGTTCTCATTGTAGGTTTTCAGGTCTTTGTTGGCCAGGTAGAGTGCAATTCCTGAGAAAAGAACACCCCCTATTCCACTGGTGCAGCAACACGCCAGGAAGGAAATGATTCCCAGAACCAGGGAGGTGGTAACATTAGGTAATTTTCTTTGCTGAAGTTCTTCCATGATTAAAAGTTGATTAGTTTTAAAATGTAGTTTCCAATAATTACAATGCCGTTGACAACCAGTAAGATTACCAGGATACGGTTTCCTGAGCGTAAGCGGTAAAAGTGATTGATCACCAGAAAAGCGAAAAGCAATATAAGGGTGTAAATAGCGGGATACATATGGAAAGCCGCTGTAAATTCACCCCTGATCAACAGAGCAGCCGATCTTTGAAGCCCACACCCCATGCATTCCACCCCGAAGAATTTCTTATTCAGACAGGGTAGCATGAAGTCTTCCATGGTGATATCAGCAGTGTAAAACATGGGAACCGGTTGGTTTTACAGTAAACTTAACTAAAATCTTATTAATGAAGATACTACTCAAAACATTATTTTTGCAACTGAAAACACCGGTGGTAGCAAAAGCGCCACAGGTATAATTGTTAAAAATTTCATTCATGAAGGTCTTTTCATTTCTGTGTATCGTTCTTGGCGCGATACTCGTTTTCCTGTTTGATGACCAGGAGTCATATCATATGTATCTTAAAATTCTGGGCTTCATTCTTCTTATGTACGGACTTTTCCAATCGACCAGAATGTGGGTGAAAGATAATCCACGGGATGATGCCGATGATGTTTCTGAAAACTGATACTTATGGGCTTCAAACCGGGAACATATGTGTCTTTGATCGATGAGGCTATTTCAGGAAAGGTTGTCAGAATAGCTGACGGTCAATTGGAGATAGAAACTGAAGAGGGGTTTCTGATCAGGGTTTCTCCTGATGAGGTGATAGCTGAAGAGGGTTCCCTGGAGGTAACCAACATCGAGGCATTCAGAGCTTTTAAGGAAAAAAATAAGCACAGGCCCAAGCCCAAAAGATCTGTAAAACAGGATCGCAGTGCTCCCCCGATGGAGGTAGACCTGCATATCGATAAGCTTACCGAGTCAACCAGAGGTATGGAAAAGATCGATATGCTGAACCTGCAGATCGACACGGCAAAGCGCAAGCTTGAGTTCGCCATTGCCTCCAACATCAGAAGGGTTGTTTTTATTCATGGGGTAGGAGAAGGGGTGTTACGACAGGAGCTGGAATATCTTTTCGGCAGGTATGACAATGTGAGTTATTACGATGCCGATTACAGAAAATACGGGATGGGAGCTACCGAGGTGTATGTGCACCAGAATCCTAAATGATCATGATTAGATACCACTTTGGGTTACTTCACGGGTAACTGTTCCGAAGTCAAAGGAAGGGATGTCGTATTTGATCTCGTTCTCTCCGTTTTCCAACTGAAAACCATTGATGATAGTGATCGTACTCAGGTATATTTCAGTATACCTGTGACTTCGTCGAGATACATTGGTGTTAGCCGTTGTGAGTGAAGGGATCAGGTAATTGGGCTCTGTATTTCCCTGCTGAATATCGTTGGCAGGATTATTATCGCCGTTGAGGTCTTCCTGTATCGTAGGGATCCCGTCTCCGTCGTCATCAGGATCCAGGTAGTTGGGTATGCCATCTCCGTCGGTATCGGTATAGACGATTTCGCCGTCTACGATTTCGATCTCCTCTGAGGTGAGTACATTATCACCGTCGTCATCGAAATCAATGTAGTCAGGCAGCGCATCTCCGTCGGAATTTTGAGAAGCGGCGGCATCAATGCTGCCGTCTGCCGCTCTCACGATGCCTTCGAGTTCAGCAGGAAGGTTGTCGTTATCATCTTCTTCCAAACTTGTGCTGATCTGAACCGTTCCCCCGGTGGCGAACCATTCTTCATTTACCACAGGAGTAGTGGGAGGTATATCCCTGCAGAAATACAATGCAGAAACATTGTCGTTAAATATGCGGTATATGATCCTGTTTGAATTGTTGTTGACGGGAAATGATCTGGCGCTTCCATCGGCGGGAATGCTGCTGAATATATCCTGACTCTGACCATCGAGTTCGATCATCAGGGCTTCGGTTCCCCCTCCGCCGATCTTGAATATCAAGAGGTTTCCGCAAGGGTTTTGTACCGGCACATCATCGAAATTCAGACTTTCGACTGAGAAATCGCCATCGTCACAGCCAAGTAAAGCAAACAATAGCAGGAAGGAGCAGAATTTCTTCATAATAGGATCACTTCAATCCCAGCAAAAGTAAGATTTAGTGCCTTAACAGGAAATTTATTGCGGTTATTTTTATTTCGAGTAAATTTGACGCATGCAGAAAATTTATTTAGACAGTGCGGCTACCACCAGGTTAAGACCTGAAGTGGTACAGGTTATGAGCGAAGTTTTGGAAACTAATTTCGGTAACCCCAGTTCGACTCATGCTTTCGGACGTGAGGCCAAGTCGCGTATCGAAAGTGCCCGGAAGGCGATTGCCAAACTGCTGCATGCTTCCCCTGCAGAGATCATATTCACTTCAGGAGGTACAGAAGCCGATAATATGGTTTTACGCGCCGCAGTGAGGGACATGGGGGTAGAGCGTATCATCACTGCCGTGACTGAACACCATGCCGTACTTCATACCGTAGAACAGTTAGAGAGGGAATACGGTACAGAGATCGCCTATGTGGCACTTGATGAATGCGGAAACCCTTTGCCTGAAGACCTCGAAGGTCTGCTTCTGCGTTCTGGTAAAAAGACGCTTGTTTCTTTGATGCATATCAACAATGAGATTGGAAACATGATCGATGTGTCTCGTATCGGGGCCATATGTCACGAAAACAAGGCGCTCTTTCATACCGATGCTGTACAGTCGGTAGGGCATTGGGAATGGAATCTTAAAGATACACCTGTCGATTTTCTGGCGGCTGCAGCCCATAAGTTTCACGGGCCCAAGGGTGTGGGCTTTGCTTTCATCAGGAAGGAGCATCAGCTGAAACCCCTTATTTTCGGCGGTGAACAGGAGAGAGGGTTCAGAGCCGGTACAGAGGCCCTGCATAATATTCTGGGAATGGAAAAGGCGCTGGTTTTGGCGTATGAGAACCTGGATGAAGAGAGAGACTACATAAAAGAATTAAAGCGCTATTTTATCGAGCAGCTCGGTAGCCGGATTCCCGGCACACGGTTTAACGGGTATTGCGGAGATATGGAGCGCAGCACCTATAACCTGGTCAATGCCTGCCTGCCTGTTTCTTCAGATAAGGCTGATCTTTTATTGTTTCAGCTTGACCTTAAAGGTATCGCCTGTTCCCGTGGAAGCGCCTGCCAGAGCGGAAGTTCTCAGGGCTCTCACGTGCTGAATGCCATTCTGTCTGATGAAGACCTTAATAAGCCGTCACTGCGTTTTTCCTTTTCAAAATACAACACTAAAGAAGAGATCGATTATGTGATCGGGGTGCTGTCTGATTACGTGAACGATAACGCCTGAACGCCTTCTTATTCGTTTCCTTTGTGATACGGGAATTTACGGGTGGATTTTCGCATCATGGCTTCGATAATAGACTGGGTGTTCTTGCCTGCCTTTCGGTTAATGGTTTTCTCAAATTTCCAAAGCAGTTTTCCGGTAGCTCCGTCGCTGAGCTTTATGGCAATACGGCCATAGTCTGATTTGCCGGTAAGAAAGGAGATAAAGTCGAAATCGGTAGATACTCCCTGAGAAATCAGGGCATTCAGGGTAAGATCACCTGATATAATAGCGTCTACTCCCAGAAATTCACTCAACTCCTGAGCCGTGTAGATTCCCAGGTTTTTCAGATCGATACCGTTTTGTTCCAAAAGGGCATTGGTCTGATCGACATTCTGAAATTCGATTCGGTAATCTCTTCTTTTATCCCTTTTCAGAAAATAATTCTCCAGGGCATTCTGAACCTCATATCCTTCACGGTTTTCCAGGGCATCGAGATCGTTGTCGCTCAGAGCCTCTGAATTTTCAAGTTCCAGCCGTGCCTCAAAGGGCAAAATGGCGATTCGCTTGTGATCTGCACTGAGGCTTTCAAATGATTCACTTTGATAAACGGTTCTTTGGGAAAAAACAGACCATGTTGACCATACCCCTAAAATAAGGGTGATAAGAAGTGTTCGTTTCATTAAAATCTTGCGCTCATTTTTAAATTAAAGACTCTTTCGGTCATATAATTAGGGATGGCGTATTGTCTTTTGGTGTATACATCCCTGACCCAGGTGTTGGTAATGGCGTTTCGGATGTCAAAAATATTGAAAATATCGAACCCGACCGATAATTCGTCGAATTTATGCAGCCAGTGTCCCGGAGGTCGCGGTTGCATATTGTCTGTAAACACGTAAGAAATGCCCAGGTCCACCCGCTTGTAGTCCGGCAAACGGAACTGGAAATCGTAGGGGTCGGCATAGCTGGGAGAGCCACCGGGTAAACCGGTATTGTATACTCCGTTAAGGTAGAGTTTCAGACTGGGAATACTGGGAACATAATCCTGTAACAGTACAGCAAATTTCAGGCGCTGATCAGTGGGGCGGGAGATATAGCCCCGGTCATCGATATTCTCTTCGGTTTTCAGGTAACCGAAACTTACCCAGGAGGAGGTAGTCGGAATGAGCTCTCCATACAGCCTGCTTTCAAAGCCGTAAGCATATCCTTCAGCGTTGTTTCTGGCGCGGTATCTTATACGTACATTTTCAAGCGTGTATGGATTCAAATCATCCAGGCCTTTGTAAAACATTTCAGAAATGAGCTTAAAAGGTCTGTCCCAGAGCTTGAAACCATACTCATGACCGGCTATGAGGTGCCAGGATTTCTGAGCCTTTACCCCCGGCCGCGCAATACCTGATGAGTCGCGTAATTCCCGGTACAGAGGAGGCTGCTGGTACAGGCCGCCGGCAAGACGAAAGAGCATATCCCGCTCCCAGTTTGGTTTGAGAGCTACCTGTGCCCGCGGACTAAAAATGAAATGTCGCTCAGAACCATTCGCATCGGTTGAAACGTTCCACCATTGGCTTCGAACGCCTGCATTGGTCCATAACTGATTCTCGTTCCAGCTGTAGCTGCGGCTCCACTGAGCAAAAGCAGATAGTCGATTGGTGGTAACCTTGTTCCGGGTCTGAATATTCTGAAAAGGTTCGATGGGGGCGGTATAAGGGCTGTATGGCTGATCATTCACAAAGGCCGGTTCCGGAGGTCTGATGGAAAATCCGGCAGAGTCGATCACCTCATACTCTTCAAGCCGGTCTCTGATATCTTCGTGCGTGAATTTTACTCCCCAGGACCAGACCTGCTCGCCATCTTTTAAATTGCCGAGATGTTCCAGGTTGATGATCATGGCATCAAGGAGGTTTCTTGCGTGATTCAGTTGTGCGCCTATGCCTTCTGAGAAAGAAACATTGCCGAAGTTCTCATTCCCTATGTCGGTATTTACTTCTCCAAGCCTGTACTGCGCCAGGATATCAAAGAATTCCTGTTCGGTGGCGTGGTAAACAGAACTGATGAATTTAAGGTTGAGGTCGTCATTCACGAACCAGGTGCCTTTTAATGCACCGGTGGCAGTCTCATAGCGGTCTTCTTCCTCACCTCTGTAAAAGACCTGCAGAGCTATAGGGTCCTGAAGGGTGCCGAAGTTTGTCTGACGACTCAGCGGCTGAAAATTATAATCGTTCAGGGAGTAGTGCCCCAGCAGGTTCAGGTGAAACTTTGAAGTGAGTTTGTACGTTACAAAGCTTTGAGCGTCGATAAACCTTGGTCTGAAATTGGCCTCTGTCTGTCTGCTGTTCACCAGCAGGCTGTTATCTCTGTACCTGATACCGCTCACCGTTAATAAACGGCGGCTTTTGTTTGCAGTTTCCATAAAGGCTGATGCCCCGAGGAAGGAAGCCTGTACTCCCGCACTAAAACTTACCGGTTCGGAATAAGTGACATCGAGTACAGATGATAATTTGTCACCATATCGAGCCTGAAATCCACCGGCAGAAAACCTGACATTGCTTATCAGGTCGGTATTGATGAAGCTGAGCCCTTCCTGTTGCCCGGTACGAACAAGGAACGGGCGATAGACCTCTATGTCATTCACATAGACCAGGTTCTCATCATAATTCCCGCCACGCACCGCATATTGGGTGCTTAGTTCATTATTAGAATTGACGCCCGGAAGTGTTTTAAGCAGATTTTCAACCCCCGCGTTGGCTCCCGGAATCTTTCTGATGGTCTCGGGAGAGAGGGCCGTTATTCCCCTGACATTCAGTTGGCGGTCGGAGGTAAGTACGATCTCGCCGATCTGTTCGATTTCTTCAGAAAGAACAGGGTTGAACTCGACGGTTTCATTGACCGATGGTTGCAGGGTCAGAGTTACCGTTCGAAAGGAAATATGGGAAAAAGTGACGGTAGATTTTTTTGCTGCGGGCAGCCGTAGCAGGTAAAATCCGTTCTGATCAGATCGGGTGCCTGAATTTCCTGTGCTGATCGCGACATCTTCTATGGGGTCGTTGTTCTTGTCAAGAATCACGCCTTTCAGGGTGGCCGACTGGGAACTGGCTTTTTGAAATACCAGCAGAATAAGGATTCCTGAAAGCAATAAAAGAGACCTCAAACAGTGTTATTTTAAGTAGAATGTCGAATTAAAGATAGTACTATTCCCGACATTATCGGTCACTTCAACTTTCAGTTCGCATTTCTTTTCTTCGGTCTTGAGATCATCGAAGTTGAAAGTGATCGACTGATCTTTATATTCGTATTCCATCAATACCCATTCACCATTGATCCATGCATTGTAGGTGTTGATTCCGCTCAGATCATCTTCAATGCGCAATTTCAGGTACCTGAAATTAGAAAGATACTGCTCATCCCTGAAATTCATGGGTCTTACCGACGGGGACACGGTGTCTTTGGCAAGTGTGAAAGTGCCCTGTGCTTTTGTTCTGGTCGTATATATCTTCTCTTTTCGGTAGGTGCGGTTGTATGAAAGCCTGCCGTGATTATCGACGCCGGCGATAAAGTATTTGTCAGGATCATCACCGGGAATATCATTTGCGGTAATGCTCAGGGTATAGGAGTTTTTAATCGGAACACTGCTGTCATGAATGGTGTACTGATCTCCGTTCTGTTTCAGATCTAAAAATGTGTCGAAGTAGAGACTGTTTGAAGGAAAATAGACCCGTGCATCACCGATATCAAAAATGTTGTCCCGGTCTGCCTTCACGAAATAGGGAGTTCTGACCTGTTCTTCCTTATGCGCGATGTCGGCGTTTCGCCCTTCCACCGGGATAATAATGGTCGAGACATTGTCATGAAAATCGGCCACTCGGAGGCTTACCATATAGGTCAGGCCATTCTCTATATCGATCTTTCCGTCGTTGATATTTTCTTTGTAGATACTCAGTTTATTCCAGGGTTCCAGGAAACATTTCTGAATTCGCTCGTTACGAAAGGCGTATTTGCGGTAGTCGATAAGGGTATTTATATAAGAGGTCTCTGCAAATGAAAAAGTGGTAAAATTATATGAGAACCTCGGTTTTCCGTTTACCGCCAGGGAGATGCTGTAGGCGCCATTCTTATTATAGGCCAGGTCCTGTCGGTCGTAGGTGTCGATCCCGAACCCTATGGTGCCTGATGCATAGATCTTTTCCGCATAAAGGGTGTCGTTTTTTCTGCTGCCCAGTCGCAATTCCATCGAGCCGTTCCGACCCTGTACCTGGCTGCTGTCATCAAGGGTGTAGGCGTGTACTCCACGAACTCTGGGTGATTCGGTGTCTTCAACCTCGTAGCCGAAGAATAATGGATTGATGGGTTTTTGTTCCCGGTCTCTGATCTCAAAATGCAGATGCGGACCGGCACTGCTTCCCGTGTTTCCGCTATAAGCGATTACCTCACCTTCCTGAACACGGAGATCTGAAGGGTTGAGATAGATATCGGTTTCGTAAGACTTCTTGTCATACTGATCTTTCTTAATCAGGGCTTCTATTTCCGGTGAAAATTTCTTGAGGTGGGCATATACCGAAGTGTAGCCATTGGGGTGTTGAATGTATAAGGCTTTTCCAAACCCGTAATGCTGTACTTTGATGCGGGATATATAGCCCTCACCGATAGCTACGACTTTTAATCCTTCCCTTTGTTGTGTTTTGATATCAATACCTGAGTGAAAATGATTTGAGCGCAGTTCTCCAAAGGTTCCCGCCAGTACGATGGGTACCTCAAGAGGTGGTGAGAAGTAATCAGTGGGATAGGCGAGTTGCGCGCGTGCAACCCCGCCAAAAATCAGTAAAACAAAACAACATAGTAAATATCGCATAGGCCTTTTCATAGTAGGTGCTAAAATAAATATTTGATTTCTAAACATAAAGCCGATTAAAGTTAAAACGAAGGGATTTTTCTTTTCGTCTGCCAGAAATAATTTTAGAAGATTACCTTGCGAAGAACCTGCACGTATGTTAACTTTGTGAGCAATGTATTGAAATTAGCCGCGATGAGTAAAATGGTCGAACTTGTCGATTCACTCGAAGTAAAAGTGAGTAAACTTCTCCATCGCCTGAAAGTCCTGGAGCGAACTAACAGGAGACTGGAGCAGGAAGTGGCAGATGCGAACCAAAAGATTTCAGGTCTCGAGAAGACCGCTCAGGAATGGGAAGAGAAGTACCATTCGCTTAAAATGGCTAATTCAATGCTTGGCAGTAATGAAAATAAAACAGAAGCTAAGCTTAAAATAAATACTTTGATTCGGGAAATAGACCTGTGCATTGCACAGCTTTCCGAATAACGTTCTAAACTATATGACCAAACTGAAGATCAAGCTTTCCATAGCAGACCGGGTCTACCCGCTGAATATCGCCCCGGAACAGGAGGAAGGGTTGCGAAAAGCTGCGAAGAAGATCAATGGGATGATAAAAGGCTTTGAACAAAGTTATGCTGTGCGGGACAAACAGGATGTGCTGGCTATGTGTGCACTGCAGTTTGCCGCCCAGATCGAACAGGGGAGTTTAGACAAGCTTAATACAGATGAAGCTTTGCAGCAGCGGTTGACAGAGATCAACGAAATGCTGCAGGAGCATCTGAACACATAGAAGTTCTTTTAAATAGATATAATGTTACTGCCTACATTGGTTAATTTTTTGACAAACTCAACAAGTATTATTTAAAAAAGGTGAGTTCGGGCTGTAAAAGCATGCCGTTTCCCTAACAGGAACGACGGATCCTTGATCAGTTCGGTAGCCTTAAACCTGTCTTAAGGAGTTTGATACAAAACTTCACAACCGATGTAGGCTTTTTTTTTAAATAAACCAAAGATGGATGCACTAACAATAGGAATAATTGCAGTCGTGATCGGAGCGGTCATTGGCTTTGTGATTGCCAAGTCCCTTGAAAAAGGAAAGGGATCAAAACTTATTGCCGCCGCCCGAAAGGAAGCTGATGCGATCGTTAAGGAGGCAAAAAGTGAGGCAGAGGGAATTAAGAAAGATAAAATACTACAGGCGAAGGAGAAGTTTCTCGAACTCAAGGCAGAGCATGAGAAGGTGATCATAGCCAAAGACAAAAAGATCGCTGATGCTGAGAAAAGAACCCGTGATAAAGAGTCACAGGTTTCTTCAGAATTGTCGAAAAACAAAAAGCTTAACGCCGAAATTGAAGCTAAGATCAAAGACTACGATCACAGGCTGAATCTGCTGGAAAAGAAACAAAATGAGGTAGACAGATTGCATAAAAGCCAGGTGGAGCAACTGGAGGTGATCTCCGGACTTTCGGCCGAAGATGCGAAGGCTCAGCTGGTCGAATCGCTTAAAGGCGATGCGAAGAGCGATGCGATGACCTTCATTCAGAATACCATGGAAGAGGCCAAGCTTACCGCTCAGCAGGAAGCTAAAAAGGTGATCATCAATACCATTCAACGTATCGGTACTGAAGAAGCTATAGATAACTGCGTTTCGGTTTTCAACCTGGAGTCTGATGATGTTAAAGGTCGTATAATTGGAAGGGAAGGAAGAAATATTCGTGCTCTTGAAGCCGCTACAGGCGTAGAGATCATCGTTGATGATACCCCTGAGGCCATTATTCTTTCATGTTTTGATTCTGTGCGCCGTGAAGTCGCACGTCTTTCACTTCACAGACTGGTGACAGACGGAAGAATTCACCCTGCACGTATCGAAGAAGTCGTTAAGAAGACCACCAAGAAGATCGAAGAAGAGATCATTGAGGTAGGTAAGAGAACCGTTATCGATCTTGGTATTCACGGATTGCATCCGGAATTGATCAAAGCGGTAGGTAGAATGAAATACCGTTCCTCTTATGGTCAGAACCTTTTACAACACTCACGTGAGGTTGCCAAATTGTGCAGCCTGATGGCTGCTGAGCTCGGCCTGAACGCCAAGCTCGCCAAAAGAGCCGGCTTACTGCACGATATCGGGAAAGTTCCTGAAACCGAGACAGAAATACCTCACGCCATATTAGGGATGCAATGGGCAGAGAAATATGGTGAAAAACCGGAGGTTTGCAATGCAATCGGGGCGCACCATGATGAGATCGAGATGACTTCGTTGTTGTCTCCTGTGGTTCAGGTGTGTGATGCCATTAGCGGTGCGAGACCGGGGGCAAGACGACAGGTGCTCGATTCATATATTCAGCGTCTTAAAGACCTGGAGGAGATCGCCTTTGGATTTGGAGGTGTCAAGAATGCTTATGCGATACAGGCCGGCCGTGAACTTCGGGTGATCGTCGAAAGCGAAAAGGTCAATGATGACAGAGCTTCTCAGCTCTCATTTGAGATCTCTCAAAAGATACAGACAGATATGACCTACCCGGGACAGGTAAAAGTTACCGTTATCAGGGAAACAAGAGCGGTCAATATCGCCAAATAATAAGATTTCACAATTCTTACGTTTAAAAAGCCGGGTCTTCCCGGCTTTTTCTTTAACGATATGCTAACGCTGTAACAGGCATATTTTACGTATCTTTTTAATCTCTTGATTCCTGTTACCCCGGGATATTTAATACCTGCTGCTGATTAATAGCGACATCTATGAATACTACAGCAGTCGGGTTTTCCTTGAGAGCCTGTTTCCTTCTTACGTGTTTACTTGTGATTTCATGCAGTTCTGAAGATAATTTTTCCCAGGAGCAGCAACCACCCGTCTTACAGGAAGAGTCTCCTCCTGTGGAAGAAGATGAAGATCCACCTGAAAACAACGATCAGACTACAGATGAAACCAGCGACAACAGCAATGCTCCCATAAGCAGTGACTGTGAATGGAGAGAGCACAGCTCTTCACAAATGGAGCGGCTGGAATCTCAGACCGCCCTTATCGGTAGTCGCCTTTACACCTTTTCCGGTTTCACCCATGACCTTAAAATTACCGCTGAAACCGAGATCTATGATATAGCCACCGACAGCTGGAGCCTCGGGGCTCCCATGCCATTGCCTGTCACTCACATGGGGGCAGCCATAGCCTATGGTAAGGTGTGGATCGTCGGGGGTTTTGAGGGAGACCATCCCGGGAAGGCCACAGCAATGGTTCAGATTTATGATCCTGTGACCGATTCCTGGGAGGAAGGGCCGCCCCTGCCTGGTGCACGGGCCAGCGGGGCTTTGGTTTATAATGAAGGTTTGTTGCATTATTTCGGGGGGTTGGAACCTGACAGAAGAACTGATAAGAATGAACACCTGGTTATCGATCCTTCTGCGATCGATATGAACTGGCAGCAGCGTTCCGTACTTCCTGAAGGGCGTAACCATCTCAGCGCTGCCAGTATCGATGGATTGGTCTATGCCATTGGCGGGCAATTCGGTCATGATGGCGGTAAGGATGATCTGAACTATCTACACAGGTATGATCCGGTTACCGATACATGGGAGCGACTGGCAGACCTTCCAACCGACCGGTCGCATTTTGAACCGGGCACCCTTGTTTACAGAGACCAGGTCCTGATAGTCGGAGGAAGGAACCAAAATGTGTTTTACAGTGAGGTGCTGGTGTATAATCCTGAATCTGATGAATGGTCGATGCTTTGTGATCTGCCTGATAACCTGCTGGCCCCTGCAGCCGTGGTTTATGATGACAGGTTGATAGTGGCCAATGGTGGAATAGACGGAACCTGTTGTCCGATAAGTACGGTGCGATCGGTTAACCTGGAATAATTCCTGTCTGTTGTCAGGATGAACGAACTACGTTGTCACTGCTCTTTCCTTTCATAAAATCTTCGATATTTCCAATGGTGGTGGTTGCGATCTCGGTAAGGGCTTCTGCAGTCAGGAACCCCTGGTGAGCGGTAATAAGCACATTGGGGAAGCTGATCAGTCTGGTTATCTGGTCATCCTGAATAACACTCTCAGAAAGATCCTGGAAAAATAACTGCTCCTCCTGTTCGTAAACATCGATGCCGAGGTAACCCACCTTCCCGCTTTTTAAAGCTTCTATAACCGCAGAAGTGTCTATAAGACCACCCCGGCTGGTATTAATTAACATAACCCCGTCTTTCATGACCGACAACGTATCTTCATTGATCAGGTGATGTGTGTGTTCGTTCAGCGGACAATGCAATGAAATGATATCGGCCTGTTTAACCAGTTCAGATTGCTCAACATATTGAATGCCGTAACTTTTCAGTTCTTCTGAAGGGTAAAAATCGGTTGCCAGCACTTTGCAACCCAGTCCCTTTGTGATACGGCAGAAATGGGCGCCGATCTTTCCGGTGCCGATCACACCGACAGTTTTTTTGTGTACATCAAAGCCGATCAGTCTTTCCAGGGAGAAATTTCCTTCCCTGATACGGTTGTAGGCTTTATGAGTTTTTCTGTTAAGGGTGAGTATCAGTGCAAGGGCATGTTCTGCCACTGCTTCGGGTGAATAGGCCGGGACGCGTACTACTGTGATATCGTTCTTTTCGGCAGCCTTCAGGTCCACATTGTTAAAGCCGGCGCACCTGAGCGCGATCAGTCTTATGTTGTAAGAAGCCAGGGCATCAATAACCTCCCTGTCGAGGTGGTCGTTAACAAAAACACAGACGCCTTCGTATCCTTCAGCCAGGCTAACCGTATCTTTTTTCAAAGGAACATCAAAAAATTTGAGTTTAATGGCGTCTCTTCTTTCCACCTTGCTGAAATATTGCCTGTCGTAATCTTTCGTACTGAATACCGCTATTTTCATTTTAAATTATTTAAAAGGTTTTGAAGGCAGATCTGCGGGATGTAAAGTTACACAATGAGGGGTATGATTCCTCGTTGTGCAGGTTTTTAAACTGTTTTAAAAGGTTGTATTTTCACTGAAATTTATCGAATCATGGATCTCAAAGACTTTATAAGGGAAATTCCTGATTTTCCGAAACCGGGAATCTCCTTTAAAGATATCACCCCGCTTTTGCTGGATCCACAGGCTACCCAATATGCTTTGCAGGAATTGCTTTCGGAAGTGGAGGGACCCGTTGACAAGGTGGTAGCTATGGAGAGCCGCGGCTTTTTCTTCGGATTACTGCTGGCCAAAGAGCTGGGTGCCGGCTTCGTACCGGTTCGAAAACCCAATAAATTGCCGTTTCAAACCATCAGTAAGGGTTATGAACTCGAATACGGAATGGATACCCTCGAAATGCACATCGATGCCGTGAAGGCGGGTGAGAGGGTTCTTGTGCATGATGATGTGTTGGCAACAGGAGGTACAGCAGCAGCGGTCAGGCAGATGCTGGAGGAGCAGGAAGCACAAATAGTGCAGTTTAATTTCTTAATGGAACTCAGCTTTTTGAAGGGTAGGGACTACCTGGGAGATCATACCACTCATGCTGTGTTGAGATATTAGTCGAGAGCTCTTTTTGTTACCCAAGTTCTCCAGCCAATCAGTGCCATTTGCCATTTTGAAGCCTTGGCCAGATCGACCTCCTTTTTTGACAAAGAAGGAAGTAAGGCCCGGTTTATTTTTGCAAGGAGTTTGAAAAATTTCTTCTTCATGGTTGGTGTTTCCTACAAATGTATGAAATCTGTAGAGAAATAGCCTCTAATAAGAAAACCCTCCTATCGGAGGGCTTCTGTATCATATTTATGGTATTCCTTATTGGTTTATTTAGTGTATATGAGAATGGCAGAAGGCTTACCATATTTCTCCTGAGCCTCTTCGCCTTTAAGCACCTTCATTTTATCGATCTGATCAGGTTGAAGGGCCTTGAGTTCTTCCGGTCCGGCCTTTTTGTCGTCGATGTAAACCGCTGTTTCATCCCAGTCTACTAAGGATATATTTGGAAGTGCCGGGGGTGGGGCTACATCTGTTGAGCCTGATTTAATGGTTTTTGTGTGAACCTCTATCACTCCGTCACTACCTTTTTCTCCATACTTGTCTGTGGCCTGCTTCCCTTTTAATACAGTGACACTTTCTATTTGGTCAGGGTCAATGCTCTTAACTGTTACTGTAGTGCTTTCATTTTCATCAACTATAACAATGGGTTTTTTGCCACGGGACGTAGTACCTGTTATTTCATTTAAAACCACGTATTCTTTCTTTTCTACCCGATCACCTGACATTATGAATATACCACCGTCTGCTTTAACGCCAAAGCTGAAGGGTTCGATCCCGTTTTTATTGTCGTGAGTGGCAGAGGCGGTGCCGCTGGCATGAGTGAACGTGACCTGCATCTTGGTAATGACCCCCTGCTTATTACGGCTGAGTTGGTTCCAGACCAGTTTTCCGCCTTTTTCTGCGACCTGCTCTTTCAGTTCCTTTAATTCTGAATCGCTCATTTCATTGGTAATGATAAAATTGAATTCCTCCTGAGCTTCTGCGGCCGGGTTGATTTGAGAGCTTGGCTGAGGGCCTTTGGCAGATTCTGAAACCTGGTACTGTGCTACAGTTTTCAGATTGAATAAGAAAACAAATGCCGTTAAAAATGGCAGGGCCAGAGAGAGTTTCCAGATGTTCGTCTTCTTAGAAGGGTTTTGATGTAACATAACTATTCGTTTTTTGATTAATGAATTGATAAATGGATTGATGATTGATAATTGTTGTGTATTCAAATTTTGCTTGACCAGGATGTACTGATATTCCTTACTGCAAAGTTTTCGGGTGCTGGCTTCACGGTCTGCCAGATATTCGAGATTTTGCGCCACATCTTTACGGTACAGCCAGGCTATAGGGTTGATCCAGGCAAAGATGGTGAGCAGGTGATTGAGCATGATATCTGCTGAATGCCATTGTTTGACATGCACGAATTCATGAGAAAGTACTGCCACTTGCTCCTTTTGTTCGCTTTGGCGGTAAGGAAGTACGATGTAGTTAAAAAATGAGAAGGGTGCTTCGGCTTCTTTCGAACGAATAATCTTCATGCCTTTGATCACCCGTGCAGACCCCTTTCTTAATATTCTTCTGAGGGAAGCCAGCTGTATAAGTAGTTTAGTGCTGAATAACACGGTCCCACCCAGATAGATATAAAACAGTGCAGTTCCCAGGCTGGTCGCTAAATCCTGGGTCTCGGCCACAGAGGTACCACCTGAGGCGCTGATCTCCCGGGAACCCACAGCTATTTCAATGATTTCGGTTCTTTCTATGATGCATAACGGGAGTAAGATTGATATCACGATACCCGAAAGCAGGAAAAAACGGTTATGAGTGAAAAATGTTTCTTTCGAAAGCACCCATCGATACAGTAACCAGAAAACCGCCAGTAAGGCATTGGCTTTAAGAAAGTAGGGGAAGAATTCGGTATAACTCATGATTTCTCAATTTTGTCCAGGATTTCCCGGAGTTCATCTGCACTGATCTTTTCTTCTTTGGCAAAGAAAGATACCAGGTTTTTATAGGAGTTATTGAAGTAATCTCCCACGGCTGAAGAGATAAACCGCTTGCGGTAATCTTCCAGGCTGACAATTGGATAGTACTGATGGGTTTTTCCAAAAGCCTTGTGATCGACATATCCTTTTTCTTCCAGATTTCTTACGATAGTGGAAAGGGTGTTGTAATGAGGCTTTGGTTCAGGGATCTCCTCGAGTACTTCTTTGACGAAGGCTTTATTCATTCGCCAGAGAATCTTCATTACTTCCTCTTCTTTGTTGGTTAATTTTTCCATGATTTCTCGGTCTTGCTGATACAAATATAAACTAAAAAAATAGTTATACAACTAAATTTGTAGTTATTTAACTAAAAAGGTAGTTTTCGAAGGGCTGATCTCCCGGCTTCATCGTCTGGCCTGCTTTAGCTATCTTCGCCAAAAAATATTGTATGAACCTGCTTTTAATCATTTTGGGCCTTTCATTGCTGGTAGTTGGAGGTAATTGGTTGCTGAAGGCGGCAGTGGGACTGTCCTTGAGGCTGGAAATTCCAAAGATCGTTGTCGGAATGACCGTGGTCTCATTTGCTACCTCGGCTCCGGAGCTTATAGTAAGTGTTCAGGCGGCTTTAGATGGATTTCCTGATATCGCCATGGGTAATGTGGTAGGTTCCAATCTGGCAAATCTCGGTTTGGTACTGGGTATTACGCTTATGCTGGGAACAATAGAGGTGGAGCGCACCTTCTATAAAACCGACTGGCCGGTTATGATGGCGGCCTCGGTGCTGTTATACTTATTTGTGATCTTCGACGGCCGGCTGGTACGTTATGAGGGAATCATTTTTGTTGTGTTGCTGGTGGTGTTTTTGGTCTATTTGCTGAGATTTCAAAAGCCGGCAGTGATAGATGAAATGCCTGAGGATGATGAGTTACTTCCTCTGTATAAAACCGTTATTTACCTGTCGCTTGGCGGGGTTGCACTTTGGGGCGGCTCTGAGCTTCTGATCAATGGAGCGGTGGGCATGGCAGAGTATTACGGGGTAAGTGAAAGGGTCATAGCGGTAACAGTGGTTTCAGTAGGAACCAGTATTCCGGAGCTGGCCGCTTCTGTAGTCGCAGTGCTCAAAAAGGAAAAAGCCATCTCCATAGGAAACCTGCTGGGTTCTAACGTGTTCAATATTTTTGCCGTGCTTGGGATCACAGCCATCATTACCCCGATAGGGGTGAATGATCCCGGACTGCTGAATACAGACATCTACTGGATGTTACTGGTGAGCTTTATGGTTCTGCCATTAGTATTTATTCCTAAAGGGCTCAGGCTCGGATGGCGTGACGGAATAGTACTGCTGGGCCTCTATGCCGGTTTTGTTTATTTCGTGATCATATAATCTGAAATAAGAAAGCCACCCGGTGAACCGGATGGCTTTACTTGGTGAAACCTTAAATCTTCAATCTTATGGCGGTTTCTATTTGTCGGCCATTACGGCATTGTCTACTCCCTTAACGGTTTTGATGATTCTTCCTGCTACCTTGTATGGGTCAGCATTTGAAGCCGGACGGCGATCTTCCAGCCAACCTTTCCAGCCGCTTTCAACTGTAGCGATCGGAATTCTTATCGATGCACCACGGTCTGATATTCCGTATGAGAACTCATCGATAGACTGGGTCTCGTGATTTCCGGTAAGTCTTTCGTCATTGTGAGCTCCGTACACATCGATATGATGGGAAGCCACAGGTCTGAAAGCTTCACAGATCTCATCATAAACCTCTTTACTTCCTGCATTTCTCAGAGTGGAGTTCGAGAAATTGGCGTGCATACCTGAACCGTTCCAGTCGCCACGTACCGGTTTCGGGTGCAGTTCTATATAGTAACCATACTTTTCGGTAAGACGGTTTAAAAGGTAGCGTGCGATCCAGATCTCATCTCCTGCTTTCTTGGCTCCTTTGGCAAAGTTTTGGAATTCCCATTGTCCGGGTGCCACTTCCTGATTGATGCCTTCAATATTCAATCCTGCTTCCAGGCAAATATCAAGATGCTCCTCTACCAGGTTACGTCCCCAGGTGTAACGACCACCTACTGAACAATAGTATTGTCCCTGTGGTCCGGGAAAGCCTCCTCTTGGGAACCCAAGGGGAAGATCGGTCTTCGTATCCATGATGAAGTATTCCTGCTCGAACCCGAACCAGAAATCGTTATCATCATCATCGATCTGTGCTCTGGCGTTTGAAGGGTGCGGTGTTCCGTCAGGACTCAGAACCTCATTCATGACCAGCCACCCGTTCTTGCGTTCCGGGTCGGGATAGATAGCTACCGGTTTCAGCAGGCAGTCTGAGGAGTTTCCTTCGGCCTGCATGGTTGAACTTCCGTCGAAAGACCAGATAGGGCAGCTTGAAAGCTTGCCGTCAAAATCATCTACGATCTTTGTTTTGCTGCGTAATTCCTGCGTTGGAGTGTAACCATCCAGCCAGATGTACTCAAGTTTCGCCTTACTCATAATAGTGTCTTATTTTTAAGAAGAAATAATTTCTGGGGCAAAAATAAAATAATTTTCATTTTAGGGGTGTTAAAACAGGGGTGATTGATCAATAATTATCAAATGATTATTAACAACCCTGTTTTAATTAGGGGTGTTCAAAAATTATTGCAAATTTTGAACAACAAAGTATTATTTTTACTGCGGTATTTTTCTTTTTATGGTAATACCGATGAGTTTTAGTAAATTCAAAGCTGTAATCCAATCATTTTAAAACGTAAGAAATGTCAAGAATTCGATTCGACGCCTTAAGTGAGACCTTTTCCAGGAAGCCTGTGGAAGTGGTGTCAAGAGGCATGCGCTCTGAGGTTTTCGGGAGCAATGTTTTCAGTGAAATAGTAATGAGGCAGTATATGTCTAAGGAGGCCCTCAAAAACGTACTTGAGGTGACCCAGGGGAGAGGTACTATTGACCGAAAACTGGCCGATGAAATAGCGGCAGCCATGAAAAACTGGGCAATATCTAAAGGGGCCACGCATTATACGCACTGGTTTCAGCCATTGACGGGCTCAACAGCAGAAAAACATGATGCTTTTTTTGAGCCTGTGTCTAATTCACAGGCAGTCGAAAAATTCGGAGGCGATCAGCTGGTGCAGCAGGAGCCCGATGCTTCAAGTTTTCCGCACGGAGGAATAAGGAATACATTCGAAGCCAGGGGCTACACCGCCTGGGATCCGACCTCTCCTGCATTTATTTACGGGACCACCTTATGTATCCCCACGGTTTTTGTTTCCTATACGGGAGAAGCGCTTGATAACAAAGCTCCTTTATTGAGGGCTCTTCAGGCTGTCGATACTCATGCGACGGCTGTAGCCAAGTATTTTGATAAGAATGTAAGTAAGGTATATGCAACTCTGGGATGGGAACAGGAATACTTCCTGGTAGATAAGGCGCTCGCCTATTCCCGCCCTGATATTGTGCAGGCCGGAAGAACGTTATTAGGTCACGCTGCCGCCAAAGGGCAACAGCTGGATGACCATTATTTCGGATCTATTCCCGGACGTGTACTGAATTATATGCGGGATCTGGAGCAGGAATGTATGGCTTTGGGAATTCCAGTCAAAACAAGACACAACGAGGTGGCTCCCAATCAGTTCGAGCTGGCTCCGATCTTTGAGGAGGCGAACCTGGCAGTCGATCACAATTCGTTGCTGATGGATGTGATGGATAAAGTGGCAGACCGTCATAACTTCAAGGTGTTATTTCATGAAAAGCCTTTTGCCGGCATCAACGGATCCGGGAAACATAATAACTGGTCGCTGTCGACAGATACGGGCAGCAACCTGTTAAGCCCTGGTAAAACACCGATGAAGAACCTGCAGTTTCTTACCTTTTTCATCAATACCATCAAGGCTGTAAACGACAATGAAGAGCTTCTTCGTGCCTCCATCGCTTCGGCTACCAACGATCACAGGCTGGGTGCCAATGAGGCTCCTCCTGCCATTATTTCGGTCTTCATAGGTTCACAGCTCACCAAAGTGCTTGACGAACTCGAAGATGTGTCGAAAGGTAAGTTGTCGCCTAAGGAAAAAACAGAGCTTAAATTAAATGTAGTAGGGAAGATTCCTGAAATTTTACTTGACAATACCGACAGGAACAGAACCTCACCTTTTGCCTTTACCGGTAATAAATTCGAGCTTCGTGCGGTAGGTTCGAAATCGAACTGTGCCAAACCTATGACTGTACTTAATACGGTTATGGCTAAACAATTGAAAGAATTCAAGCAGGAGGTCGATGCGCTGATTAAAGGAAAAGGACTGAAGAAAGATGAAGCGATCTTCAATGTGCTTCGCGAATACATCAAGTCTTCCAAGCGTATACGTTTCGAGGGAGATGGGTACAGTGAAGAATGGGAAAAAGAGGCAGAGAAACGCGGACTAAGCAATAACAAAACAACGCCGGTAGCGCTTAAAGCCGGAGTTTCGAAGAAAGCCATCGATTTGTATGAAGAGATGAAAGTCATGAGCGAAACTGAGGTTAAAGCCCGTCACGAGATAGAGCTTGAAGAATACGCCATGAAGGTGCAGATCGAAGGTCGTGTGTTGGGTGACATCGCAAGAAACCATGTGATCCCGACAGCTATTAAGTACCAGAACACCCTCATCGATAATGTGGAGGGTCTGAAAGAGATCTTCAGCGACCGTTTCAAAGAACTGGCCGGAGAGCAGCTCGATCTGATCGAGGCGATCTCAACCCATATCGCTGAGATCAATTCACGCATCAATAAGATGATCAATGAGCGTCGAGAAGCCAATAAGATAGAAGAGGCTCAGGAGCGAGCCGATGCTTATTGCACTAAGGTGTTGCCTTACTTCGATGAGATACGTTACCACTGTGACAAGCTGGAACTGCTGGTAGACGATGATATATGGCCGCTCACCAAGTACAGGGAATTGTTGTTCACTCGATAAAATACCGCTTATTTCGGTATAGAAATTAAGGCAATTGTTCTTGGTCTGATTTTTTATCGAATTTGTCGAAATGTGAATAAAACTACCTGTAAATCAGCGGTTGAGCTCTATCTGTTTCGATCTAATAGCTATATTTGAAATGCTATTAATCAATTTAATCGTGTGATTTTGATCAGCTTAAAGCGGGATTCGTGAGAGCTGTAAAGATCACCAAAGGGGTAAGAGAGGTAAAACTCTCGGAGGCGCACAAACTTTTGTTTGTGCGCTTTTCTTTTATGGCTATTTTTGTGCAAACTTTCATTTTATGGGTTCTGAGATCAGCAAAAGGTATGCGCAGCGTGGAGTGTCTGCCTCTAAAGAAGATGTTCACAAAGCGATAGAAAATGTCGATAAAGGCTTGTTTCCGAAGGCTTTTTGCAAGATCGTTCCGGACTACCTTACCGGAGACCAGGACCATTGTATCATCATGCATGCCGATGGAGCCGGTACCAAGTCATCTTTGGCCTATATGTACTGGAAGGAAACCGGAGATCTTTCGGTTTGGAAAGGAATTGCTCAGGATGCCCTGATCATGAATATCGATGATCTTTTGTGCGTGGGAGCTGTAGACAATATCATGTTGTCTTCGACTATCGGCCGCAATAAGAATCTGATCCCGGGAGAAGTGATCGCGGCGATCATCAACGGTACAGAGGAGCTCATCGCAGAGCTCAGAGAGTTTGGAGTGAATATCTATTCGACCGGAGGTGAAACTGCCGATGTGGGGGACCTGGTTCGTACTATTATCGTTGATTCCACAGTGACCGCGCGAATGCCCCGGAAGAAAGTGATCGATAACGCCCGTATCAAACCGGGTAATGTAATCGTCGGGCTGGCTTCTTTCGGACAGGCTACCTATGAGAATGGTTATAACGGAGGAATGGGTAGTAATGGTCTGACTTCTGCCAGGCATGATGTGTTTCATAAAGAACTGGCCTCAAAATATCCTGAAAGTTATGACCATAGCGTACCCGGCGACCTGATCTACTCAGGCAGCATGTCTCTGACCGGGAAGGTTGAGGATGCCCCGATCGATGCCGGAAAACTGGTGCTTTCGCCCACCCGAACCTATGCCCCTGTAATAAAGGCGGTTCTTGACAAGGTAGGTGTGGAAAAGATCGACGGGATGGTGCATTGCAGTGGTGGTGCTCAGACCAAGATTCTACATTTCATAGGTGACCATCACGTGGTGAAAGACCAGATGTTCGAAGTTCCCCCGCTTTTCAGACTGATCCAAAATGAATCGGGTACCGGATGGAAAGAAATGTACCAGGTATTCAATTGCGGTCACCGTATGGAGATCTATACAGACCCGAAGACCGCAGAGGAGATAATCGGGATTTCAGAATCTTTTAATGTGCCGGCGAAAATAGTGGGTCGTGTTGAAGCAGCTGATCAAAAGGGGCTTACCATAGACAGCGAGTTTGGTACTTTCGAATATGCCTGATTTTTGTTGATTTTTCTTTTTTGTTTACAGCACTTTTCTAACTACTGAAAAATTGCAATTGTTGCAAGTTTCTGTAAACTTTTCATTTTTCTTGGAATTTTAATTAATTGCAAATCAGTTAATTAACAAGTTGTTATTGATAACTTTTTTTATTTTAACAGCTACCGGTTTGCTGATTTATTTACTTTTATTTCCGATTGTGAAGCTTACTACTAATTCTTAAAATTTATTACTGCTATGCCATCTGTCACTACAGTTATACCTGAAAAAACGTATACGCCTGATGAGGTGTACCAGGCAGCCCTGGAATACTTCAAAGGCGATGACCTGGCCGCACGGGTCTGGATGAATAAGTACGCTCTGAAAGATTCTGACGGGAATCTTTACGAGTTAACCCCCGACGATATGCACAGGCGAATCGCTGGTGAGATCGCACGAATCGAAGCGCGGTATGCGAACCCGATGAGCGAAGATGAGGTGTATGACCTCATAAAAGGATTTACCTATATCGTTCCGCAGGGAAGTCCCATGGCTGGAATAGGAAATCCGTTTCAGATCGCCTCGCTTTCGAACTGTTTTGTTATCGGTAATGCAGGGGATTCAGATTCTTACGGAGGCATTATGAAGATCGACCAGGAGCAGGTGCAGCTTATGAAACGAAGGGGAGGCGTGGGGCATGACCTTTCACACATTCGTCCGAAAGGCTCTGCCGTGAAAAACTCCGCTCTCACCTCAACCGGGCTGGTTCCTTTTATGGAGCGTTTCTCCAATTCAACCAGGGAGGTTGCTCAAGACGGGAGAAGGGGAGCTCTGATGCTCTCGGTATCTATTAATCACCCCGATGCCGAAGATTTCATCGATGCTAAAATGGAACAGGGTAAGGTAACCGGAGCCAACGTTTCGGTAAGGATCGACGATGGCTTTATGCAGGCGGTAGACAAAGGGGTAGACTATACTCAGAAATTCCCTGTTTTGAGCGATAATCCAAAGGTCAGCAAAGATATCAATGCCCGGAAGCTATGGGATAAGATCGTGCACAATGCCTGGAAATCTGCCGAGCCGGGTATCCTGTTCTGGGATACCATTATACGCGAATCGGTGCCGGATTGCTATGCCGATCTTGGTTATACTACAGTTTCGACCAATCCTTGTGGAGAAATCCCTCTGTGTCCGTACGACTCCTGTCGTCTGCTGGCTATCAACCTGTTCTCTTATGTGAGAAATCCGTTTACGAAAAAGGCCAGCTTTGATTTTGAGCTTTTCAAAAAGCACGCTCGTGCTGCTCAGCGAATCATGGATGATATCATTGACCTGGAGCTGGAGAAGATCGATAACATTCTGAAGAAGATCAATGATGATCCTGAAGGAGATGAGGTCAAAGGTGTAGAGCGCAGACTGTGGGAGAATATTCGTGAAAAAGCGTTAAACGGTCGTCGTACAGGAATAGGAATTACCGCCGAAGGAGATATGCTGGCCGCTTTGAATATGCAATACGGAAGCGAGGAAGCCACTGCTTTCTCAGTTGAGGTTCATAAAACCCTGGCTCTTCAGGCTTATGGCGGGTCGGTTGATCTGGCCGCTGAACGCGGACCATTTGAGATCTTTGACGCCGAGCGTGAAAAGAATAATCCGTTCATTCTGCGACTCAAGGAAGCAGACAGTGAACTTTATTATAAAATGCTGGAGCACGGAAGAAGAAATATCGCACTTCTTACGATCGCCCCAACCGGAACCACCAGTCTGATGACTCAGACCACCTCGGGTATTGAGCCTGTTTTCCTTCCAGTTTATAAACGAAGAAGAAAGGTAAATCCCAACGATAAAGATGTACATGTGGATTTTGTAGATGAGGTTGGTGACAGCTGGGAAGAATACGTGGTTTTCCATCACAAGTTCAAGGAATGGATGACCGTGAACGGGTATGATCCTGATAAGAAATACAGCAGCCAGGAACTCGATAAGATCGTAAAGGCTTCTCCCTATTATAAAGCTACATCAAATGATGTTGACTGGCTGAGTAAGGTTCGTCTTCAGGGGCAGGTGCAAAAATGGGTTGATCATTCGATCAGTGTAACCATCAACCTGCCGAATGATGTAAATGAAGAGTTGGTAGGCAAACTTTACCTTGAAGCCTGGAAAGCAGGATGTAAAGGAGTGACGGTTTATCGTGACGGTTCGCGCAGTGGTGTACTGATTTCAAACAAGAAGGAAGAAAAGGAAGAGCAGGAAATGCTAACCGAATTCCCGACCAAGAGACCTCAGGGCCTGGAGGCAGACGTGGTTCGTTTCCAGAATAATAAGGAAAAATGGATCGCCTTTATCGGATTGATCGATAACAAGCCTTATGAAGTGTTCACAGGACTTTCTGATGATGAAGACGGGATACTATTACCTCGTTCTGTTGAAAAAGGCTGGATTATCAAGAATAGAAATGAAGACGGAAGCAGCCGTTATGATTTTCAGTTTGCCAATAAGAGAGGGTACAAGACCACCATCGAAGGCCTTTCGCATAAATTCGATCCGGAGTACTGGAACTACGCGAAACTGATATCAAGTACTCTGAGACACGGGATGCCTATTGAGAAGATCGTTGATCTCATAAACAGCCTGCAGCTTGACAGCGAGTCTATCAATACCTGGAAGAACGGGGTTGTAAGAGCGCTTAAGAGGTACGTTCCTGATGGCACAGCCATCAAAGGGCAGCAGTGCTCGAATTGTAAGGGGCAGAACCTGGTTTATCAGGAGGGATGTCTGACCTGTAAAGATTGCGGTTCATCCAAATGCGGCTAAATCACTGAATATATATGAATATAAGGCCTTTCCATCGGGAAGGCCTTTTTTAATGCCTTCAAAAACCATAAATCACTATATTTAAAAAACTTTAACCCCAAGCAACTCTTTTAGTTAACCTCTTATGGAAAGGAAAGATTTTTTACGTTCACTGGGTTCTGCAGCCGCGCTGGCTCTGATTCTTCCCTGTGCTGCCTGCAGTTCGCCTGCAGGTGATACATCCGGACAGCCGGAAGACCAGGTTGAGGATCCGACATCTGAAAATGAATTAGATTTTACAATCGATCTGTCTTCTCAGGATGCCGAGCCTCTTCAGGAACCCGGAGGGTACATCATCATGAATGAAACCGTAGTAGTGCGTAATCTGGCAGGTGATTTTGTTGCTGCTACACGAAGATGTCCTCATGAGGGTAATTACCAGATCGTTTATGATCGCGTCAATAACACAGAACGTTTTTGGTGTGATGTGCATGGTTCCCGTTTTGATCTGCAGGGGAAACCGGTCAATGACATAACCACAAATACCTTACTGATCTACCAGACAGAACTCAGCGGTAATACTCTTCGCGTATTTAATCCCTGATGCAGCCCCTGTAAATCTGCTTATCTTTCTGAACATGAATAATGTTCAAGAATGTACGGGTGCTATAGTGATGTGTTCAAATTATCGTAAATTTGGGTCCTTATTCAGATCAAGATTATGATTGATAAACTTAATATAGTAAAACAGCGTTTCGACGAGATTTCAGACCTGATCATTCAACCAGATATCATTGCAGACCAAAAGCGTTACGTAGCCCTTAATAAAGAGTACAAAGAGCTGAAGGAGCTGGTAGATAAGCGGGAGGAATATGTGTTGCTGAAAGATAATATCGCCGAAGCGGAAGAAATCATCGCAGATGGTTCTGACGATGAGATGGTGGAAATGGCGAAAATGCAGCTTGAGGAGGCCAAGGAGCAGCTGCCCGCCCTGGAGGAAGAGATCAAATATCTTCTCATCCCGAAAGATCCGGAAGATGCCAAGAACGTGGTGATGGAAATACGTGCAGGAACCGGAGGTGATGAGGCGAGTATTTTTGCCGGAGACCTTCATCGTATGTATACCAAATATTGCGAGAGCAAGGGATGGAAGGTGAATGTGGTGGATTTCAACGAAGGTACAGCCGGGGGGTATAAGGAGGTCATCTTTGAAGTCAATGGTCAGGATGTCTACGGAACCATGAAATTTGAGGCCGGAGTTCACAGGGTTCAGCGGGTGCCGCAGACCGAAACTCAGGGGAGGGTACATACCTCCGCAGCTACGGTCATGGTTTTGCCAGAAGCAGAGGAGTTTGATGTTGAGCTTGATATGAGCGATGTCAAGATCATCAGAACCACATCTACAGGTCCTGGGGGGCAGTCGGTGAATACCACGTATTCAGCCATACAGCTGCAACACCTTCCTACGGGAATCGAAGTGCGTTGCCAGGATGAAAAGTCACAACATAAGAACCTTGAAAAGGCGATCAAAGTCTTACGCTCGAGGTTATATGAGAGAGAGCTGGCTAAAAAGCAGGAAGAAGATGCGGCCCGAAGAAAAAGCATGGTATCCAGTGGTGACCGAAGTGCGAAAATTCGAACCTACAACTACCCGCAGGGGCGTGTGACCGATCACCGTATCGGGCTGACCCTGTATGATCTTTCAAATATCGTCAACGGAGACCTGGATAAGATCATAGAAGAATTGAAACTGGCAGAGAACACCGAAAAGCTGAAGGAAGCCAGCGAGACCATTTAATATGCCTTAAACATTTCGCTGTTCAGGCGACTGTAAATACATTGAACAATGACCAACGATCAGCTTACCGCTGCTATCAGGAAAAAATCTTCTTTTTTATGTATCGGACTGGATACAGATCCGGAAAAAATTCCCGGTTTTCTGCTGAAGGAAGACGATCCTGTTTTTTCATTCAATAAACGCATTATCGATGCTACCCATGACCTGGCTGTGGCTTACAAACCCAATATGGCTTTTTATGAAGCTTTGGGACTGAAAGGCTGGGAGTCTTTAAAAAAGACTATCGACTACCTGAATGAAAGATATCCTGAGATATTTACCATAGCTGATGCAAAGAGGGGTGATATCGGAAATACGGCAAATATGTACGCCCGCGCTTTCCTGGAAGATCTGAATTTTGATTCCATTACGGTAGCACCCTATATGGGCAGAGACTCGGTTGAGCCTTTTCTGGAATTTGAAAACAAGCATACTATTCTTCTGGCCCTGACATCTAACCCCGGGGCTTTCGACCTGCAGACCGAAAGTGTCGAAGGGGTTCCTCTCTATCAAAAGGTATTGGAAACTTCCCAAACGTATAAGCACAGCGAACGACTGATGTATGTCGTTGGCGCGACCAAAGCAGACTATTTCAGGAAGATCAGAAAGGTCGTTCCCGACAGCTTTTTACTGGTGCCCGGAGTGGGGGCTCAGGGAGGAAGCCTGGAAGATGTTTGCCGGTATGGCCTGAATGAAAAGGTTGGATTGCTGGTGAATTCATCCAGAGGGATCATTTATGCCGGGCAGGGAGATGATTTTGATAGCAAAGCCAGGGAAGCTGCCCAGCAACTGCAACGCCAAATGGCAGAATTTCTTTAGAAGATGATCCTGACTGATCAGGTTGGCCGAGAAGTATCGCTACCCGGAACTCCCGGGAGAATCATTTCGCTGGTGCCTTCACTGACCGAAGCCCTATGTGACCTGAAGCTGGCAGACCAGATCGTAGGGAGAACCAGGTTTTGTCTGCATCCCCGCGCTATGCTGAGCCATGTGCCGGTGATGGGAGGTACCAAAAAGATCAATCCTGAGAAAATACGCCGGGCGAGGCCTGACATTATTCTTTGCAATAAAGAAGAGAATACGTTTAAAATGGTGGGTGAACTGGAGAAGATCGCCCCCGTTCATGTATCAGATGTCTCCACCGTTGACGATGCACTGGAACTTTTCAGGCATTATGGTGATATCTTCAAAAAGGAGGAAGAGGCAGAAAATCTCATTGAAAGGATCAGCAATAAACGGTCAAAGCTGCTGGATGACAACGGTCAAAAAAGCAAAAGAGCTGCCTACCTGATATGGAAAGAGCCATGGATGTTGGCAGGAAAGGGTACCTTTATAGATCATATGATGGGACTTTGCGGATTGCATAATGTGATTCAACAGCAGCGATACCCGGCAATTGATATTCATGAAATAAAGGCCACAGCACCTGAGGTCGTTCTGCTATCGTCAGAACCTTATCCGTTTCGAACCAGGCATCTGCATGAGTTAAAAAAATATTTTCCTGATTCAAGAATATTGCTGGTAGATGGCAGTTACTTCTCCTGGTACAGCGGGCGAATCGCAGATGCTTTTAATTATTTCACCCAAATTCAGTCTGTCTTATACAGATAAAGACTCTTAATCATTAACTTTAGGCCTTCGATTATGTTGAATTACCAGATATATAAAAAATCAGAAAACGCTCCATGGGTCACTTTTGTGCATGGAGCAGGAGGCAGTTCTGCTATTTGGTTCAAGCAGGTGCGCCCCTTCAGCAAGCATTTCAATCTGTTGTTGGTCGACCTTCGGGGGCACGGTTCTACAGGAAGGATCAAAGATGCTTTTGATAAGAAGTATACCTTTCCTTCCATAGCTAATGATATACTGGAGGTATTGCGTCATTTGCGTATAGAATCATCCCATTTTGTAGGTATCTCCCTGGGAACCATACTGATCAGGAAAATAGCCTGTGAACAGCCGGGGATCGTAAAGAGCATGATACTCGGAGGGGCAATCATGAAGCTGAACATGCGGTCTCAGTTGCTTATGCGGGTGGGAATGATCTGTAAGAATGTGGTGCCATACCTGTGGCTTTATAAGCTCTATGCTTTTATCATCATGCCGCGCGAAAGTCATAAGGAATCCCGGAACCTGTTTATAAGAGAAGCCAAGAAGTTGTATAAAAAGGAATTTGTAAAGTGGTTTCGGCTTACCTCAGAGATCAATCCTTTACTGCGTTACCTTCGTGATTTTGACTTTGATGTACCCACCTTGTTCGTAATGGGTGAGGAAGATTATATGTTTTTACCGGCTATCAGAAAAAGCATTGAGAATTCATCACTTTCTCAATTAAAGGTTATTCCGGAATGTGGTCACGTGGTAAACGTCGAAAAGCCCGCAAACTTCAATGCGGCTTCCATAGATTTCATACGTCGCTGGGCGTAAAAAAACCGATCTGATGACAAATCGGTTTTTCAAAACTAGCTAACTCAAACAATTCAAAGTATGAAAAATATTCTCCGCAAATATCTGTCAGCTTGATGTAATTAATGTTAAGGTCAAATTACCAAAGTATTAATTATGAACTTCGCTTGATGGAGCGGAGAACTTCGATGAATCCTAAATTGGTCCAGTAGAGAGGTGCTAATCTAAGTGTCTTAAAATTAATTAATTAGTTTTAATGATGCAACAGAATTAGGAAAATATTCACCATTAAATAACCTGTTTTCTATATACGGGCAGAAAAGCTCTTTTTATGGTATATCGTAACTGCTTCTTTTCCAAGAAATGCAAAAATAATTCCCGTATTCCGAGTCTGTTTGTATGCATGTCAATTCAGCGAAACTCCCAAGGTCAGGAAATTTTTATAAAACACCCTGATTGTCGTGGGTCAAAGGTAGACCGACTTTCTGAGAGCTTCGGTTTCCTTACGGTCTTTAAAGACGCTGAAGTCTTTTCCCTGAGTTCGCAGGGCACCTAGAATATTGGCGTATTGGGCTGCGATCACCGGGTCAGCATGAACCGCATGGCCGTAAGCGAGTCCGCCTGCGAATGAATCACCGCATCCTGTGGTATCGACCACATGATCGACCTTCATAGAGGGTATAAAGGTCTTTTCGGTCTTCCCGTTGTCTTTCCAGTAGACCACACAACCTCTTGAGTCAAGCGTCACATAAACGTACCGGGTTCCCAGTTCGAGGCAGGCATCGGCAAATGAATCAAGGTGGTCGGTGAGTTCCTCGTTGTATTCGGTGAGTATGTTCTCATCTTCAAACCAGCTGAATTGTGATTCTTCCAGGTTCATTTTTAAGACATCTATATAGGGAAGCCAGTCTTTTTTATCTTTCCAGATCTTTCTTAGACGCGTACCTTCCTCATCTACCCAGGTGGTGGGGCCATGTGCATCAAAGATGATCTGTGCCTTGCTGTTTTCCTTCAGATATTTCAGGGTGTCAAGGGCGATCTCAAAATCGGTTATGGGTACAAAAACAAAAACATCGGCATCCAGAAAGGGCTCCACATCTTCGGGAAGTATGGGAGACATGCTCGAACGCTGTTTTTCCATTCGGTTGTTCTGGTCAAGAAACCTGAGTTCGATAACCGTTCCCTTATCGTGATGGGTGTGTATCCCCTCAGTTCGTATATTCCCGTACTGACTGAACAACTTCTTAACGGGGGCTTCATCGACTTTGTTGATATGCGTTACAGGAAATACTTCTCCCCGGTCATCCAGTAGCTTGGCCAAAGCGATTGCCGGATGGGTCACACAACCATACTTTTCAATCGTTTCTCCCTTATGGGTAATAATGGTATCGCGGGGAATGGGACCCGCTACTGCAATCTTAACTTTTGACATATCTGTTACACTAACTTAGATGTTCTGAATGTCATGAATTTACAAAAAAATAAGCGCAAATCCCGTCAAGTTGCTTGCCTCAGGAGCAGAAGATTGCTTACAACTGACTTAAACAAAACTTTAACAAGGCGATTCTTTTCAATTATTCTGAATTCAGAAGCTCTTTTTTTGCATTTTCTGTAAATTGCACGCACTAAAAACAGAATCGATTAGCGATGAAGCAAACAGCTCCTTATATACCTGAAAACAAGATCAGAATCGTAACGGCGGCCTCCCTCTTTGACGGTCATGATGCCGCTATCAATATCATGCGTCGTATCATACAGTCGACCGGGGTGGAGGTGATCCACCTGGGGCATGACCGCAGTGTGGAAGAGGTTGTGAATACAGCCATACAGGAAGACGTGAATGCTATAGCGATGACCTCCTACCAGGGCGGACACATGGAATATTTCAAATACATGTATGACCTGCTGAAAGAGCGGGGAGCATCTCATATTAAGATCTTCGGTGGGGGAGGAGGAGTGATCCTTCCGGAAGAAATAGAAGAATTGATGGAGTACGGTATCACCAGGATCTATTCTCCTGACGATGGCCGGGAACTCGGATTACAAGGTATGATCAATGACCTGGTCAGGCAATCTGATTATCCTATCGGGAAAGAGCTAAATGGCGAGGCAGACAAGCTGGAAGAGAAGAATCCGGGGGCTATTGCCCGGCTGATCAGTTCGGCCGAGAACTTTAAAGAGCAGGCCAACGGGGTTTTTGAAGCCATCAGTGAAAAGGCCGGAAAGAAAAAGACCCCTGTTTTGGGTATCACCGGTACCGGCGGATCCGGGAAAAGCAGCCTGGTCGATGAGATCGTAAGACGTTTTCTGAATGATTTTGAAGATAAGACTATCGGAATTATTTCTGTAGACCCGTCGAAGCGTAAGACCGGGGGGGCATTGCTGGGTGACAGGATACGTATGAATGCGATCAATAACGAGAGGGTTTATATGCGCAGTCTGGCTACCCGCCAATCGAACCTGGCCTTGTCAAAACACGTGGCTGATGCGGTAGATATACTGAAAGCGGCAGACTATGACCTGATCATACTTGAAACTTCAGGGATCGGACAAAGCGATACTGAGATACTTGATCATTCAGATGTTTCTCTCTACGTCATGACTCCTGAATTCGGGGCAGCCACCCAGCTTGAAAAGATCGATATGCTTGATTTTGCAGACCTGGTGGCTATTAACAAATTCGATAAGCGGGGTGCACAGGATGCGCTCAGGGATGTAAAAAAACAGTATCAACGCAATCACGGGGCATGGGATACCAATGTTGATGACCTGCCTGTATTTGGCACTATTGCCTCTCAGTTTAACGACCCCGGTATGAATACCCTGTATCGGGCTATTATGAATACCATAGCTGAGAAAACCGAGGCAGACCTTTCTTCCTCTTTTGAGATCAGTGATGAGATGAGTGAAAAGATCTATGTGATCCCTCCCAAGCGTACCCGTTATCTTTCAGAAATAGCCGAAAATAACCGGTCTTACGATCAGAAGGCACAGGAGCAGGCAGAGATCGCGCAAAAGCTGTACGGTATTTTCAAAACGCTGGAATCGCTTACAGGTTCTGTACCCAAACTTGAAAAGAGCGGATTGGATACAGAGAGCATTCCTGAGAATGATGCCGTTAATAAAGAGTTGGTTTCCTTGCTGATAAAGGAATTTGACCGGGTAAAGATGAACCTGGATCCGTTCAACTGGGAAGTTATTCAAAACTGGGACGAGAAAGTAAACCGTTATAAGGAACCGGTTTACAGTTTTAAGGTCAGGGATAAAGAGATCCGTATTCAGACCCATACAGAATCTCTTTCTCATACCCAGATACCTAAAGTTGTGCTGCCGAAATACCAGGCCTGGGGTGATATACTGACCTGGGTTTTGCAGGAAAACGTACCCGGAGAGTTCCCTTACACCGCCGGTTTGTATCCGTTCAAGCGTACCGGGGAAGACCCCACACGTATGTTCGCGGGTGAAGGAGGTCCCGAAAGAACGAATAAGCGGTTTCATTATGTAAGTCTCGATATGCCTGCAAAAAGGCTGTCGACAGCTTTTGATTCGGTAACGCTTTATGGTAACGACCCTGATCTGCGCCCCGATATATACGGGAAGATCGGAAATTCAGGAGTCTCTGTATGTTGCCTTGATGACGCTAAAAAACTGTACTCGGGCTTTAACCTCGCCGATCCTATGACCTCGGTGAGTATGACCATCAATGGTCCGGCACCCATGTTACTTGGGTTCTTTATGAACGCAGCCATCGACCAGCAATGCGAACTGTATATCAGGGAGCACGGCCTGGAAGCTGAGGTTGATAAAAAGATCGAGGCCATTTATAAGGAAAAGGGAGTGGAGCGGCCTGCTTACCACGGATTTGACCGCGAAAAGGGAATGCAGAAAGGAAAGCTCCCTGAAGGGAATGACGGTCTTGGGCTAATGCTGCTTGGGGTAACCGGGGATCAGGTGTTGCCGGCTGATGTGTATGAAGAAATCAAGGCCCGAACGCTTACCCAGGTAAGGGGAACGGTGCAGGCTGATATATTGAAGGAAGACCAGGCACAGAACACCTGTATATTCTCTACTGAATTCGCCCTACGACTGATGGGTGATGTTCAGTCGTACTTTATCGAGCAAAATGTCAGGAATTTTTATTCGGTATCGATTTCAGGATATCACATTGCCGAAGCCGGGGCTAACCCTATAACCCAGCTGGCATTTACCCTGGCCAATGGTTTCACCTATGTTGAATACTATCTGAGCCGTGGAATGGATATCAATAAGTTCGGACCCAACCTGTCTTTCTTCTTTTCCAACGGGGTGGATCCTGAATACGCTGTAATCGGCCGGGTAGCCAGACGTATCTGGTCAAAAGCCCTGAAGCATAAATACGGAGCCAACAGCAGAGCGCAGATGCTTAAATATCATATTCAAACCTCCGGAAGGTCACTGCATGCGCAGGAAATAGATTTTAATGATATAAGAACCACTCTTCAGGCACTTTATGCCATTTATGACAACTGTAATTCCCTTCATACCAATGCGTATGACGAGGCGATCACCACGCCAACCGAAGAGTCGGTACGCAGAGCGATGGCTATTCAGTTGATCATCAACAAGGAGCTGGGTCTCGCCAAGAATGAGAATCCTCTCCAGGGAAGTTTTATCATAGAAGAGTTGACTGATCTTGTGGAAGAGGCCGTGCTCAGCGAATTTGACAGGCTCACCGAAAGAGGAGGGGTGCTGGGAGCCATGGAAACCATGTACCAGCGTTCGAAGATACAGGAGGAAAGCCTGCATTATGAAACCCTTAAGCATACAGGAGAATATCCTATAGTCGGGGTGAATACCTTTTTAAGCAGTAAAGGCTCGCCTACGATCATCCCCGAGGAGGTGATCAGGGCTACTGAGGAAGAAAAGAAGCTGCAGTTGAATTCTCTTGAGAATCTCCATAAGGTATACGAGCAAGAAGCGAAAGAGGCTTTGCAAAAAGTACAGTCAGCAGCTGTTCATAACCAAAATATCTTCGAAACCCTGATGGAGGCTACCAAAGTATGTTCTCTGGGGCAGATCACCCAGGCGCTTTTCGAAGTCGGGGGCCAGTACCGAAGGAATATGTAGCACCCTATAATTTACAAACTCCGGGATCACTTGTGATCGCGGTCCATAAAAAAACCGGCTTCATGATGGTATGTTCCATGAAGCCGGTTTTTTATGTTATGCTTTTTATCAGTTAACTGCAGAAATACGGATTGCCCATTTTTGCTGCAATTTTCCGAATTTATTGAGCTCCTTTTTGAGCAGCCGGGTAAATTCTTTTCGTGTTACACCCTGTTGTTCCAGTCTTTCACAGCAGTTCATCAGGTAATCGGTCGACTGGCGAATGGCCTCTATAGAATGAAACTTGACGTTCGGGTCTTTGGTGCTTTCGGCCATGGCGATTTTAGGAGCCAGCCCCAGGGAGGTCATGATCAGGTGATCTGACAATCTCACATCTGCATTTTCATGCCGGTATTGGTCCATGATATCAAGGCCTGAAAGGTTGGCAGAAGCTGTAATGCTCCGGCTTAGGCGAAAGATCTCCAGAGCCTTCTGGTAGACAGCCAGGCGTTTTACACTTTTTGATCTTATCTGAGAACCGAAACCTTTCATAAATGAGTGATGATTACTGTAGAATCAAATTTAATCTGTTTAAAGCCATTTCGTCTTTAACTATTTAAGTATATTAGCTACTTTCATTAAAAATTAAAGCTTTTAATTCTTTTTTCATTAAAATGAAGGTTGATAAGTTAAATTGGCAGATCCTGGAGCTCTTGCAGAAGAATGCCAGGCTGAGTAATGCCGAGATCGGACGTAAGGTCGGACTCTCGTCTCCGGCGGTGGCAGAGCGTATACGAAAAATGGAAGATACGGGACTGATCAAAGGATATACCACCAGTATCGATTATTCCCAGTCAGGCTACCAGCTTTTCGCAATCATCACCTTGCGTGCCTTTATGGGAAAATTGAAGCCTTTTCTCGATACGGTGAAACAGTTCGATGAAGTGATCAATTGTTACCGTATTACCGGTAATGAAAATATCATTATGGAAGTTGTTTTTACCGATCACTTTCACCTGGAGGAATTCATTGATAAGATGATCACCTATGGTGAAACCCGTACCCATATCGTGCTTTCTAATGTGGTCGAAGACCGGCCTATTATAAAGAGGTGATTCTATGGTCGTTTTTCGAGCAGAGCCAGCTTGAGATAACCGATATGCAAAAGGTCATCTTCCTGCTCTCCTTTTGACGGTGTTATTTCTATGGCATATTCAGATTTGGTCTCCTCGTTCAGAATGTCTTCGATTTCATAGATGTCGTCGACATCAATGCCATATTTATCATCGATATGTGAAGTAGCCCCTTCAAAACCACAATGCTTGTAGAAGCTGGTATTCATGGATGTTTTGATGGCTTTTGATCGCGTATCTGCAACCGTGACCACTTTATAATGATATTCTTCGAACTCTCCTCTCTTATAACCTCCGAGGTTGATAAAGAACAGTCGCTTTGCCGGCGATGCCTTTTGCTGGTTATCCTTTCTTTTTACAATACTGATCGAATGACCATCGATCTGGGTGATCTCCCGCCAGGCATCGATATGAATTTGCCCTTTGGCCTCCGGCCAGAAAGCTTTCATTTCGGGTATGAGGGCTTTCAGGCTTGGAGCGATCCCGAAAAAAATGTCGTGTTGTTCGGTCAGGCGGCCCTCCGGTTTGCATCCGAGCATGACCATAAAAAGTTTTTCCATCTTAACTGCCCGGTTGTTTGATTTCAAAATTTTCTGCATCCTTAGCCTTGTCTACCATAGCCTTAACTTCTTCAAGCAATAGTTTTGCATCGTAAATGATCCCGTCTTTAATGGTGTATTTTACGCCGCCTACACGTACGACTTCATTGTCTTCGGTAAGTTTTACGGCCCCGGTACCGTAAAGGACCTTCAGGTTTTCAAGTGGGTTTTCACCAACCAGTACCATGTCTGCCTTTTTACCGATACTGATGGTACCCAGCTGATCTGCCACTCCCAGGGCTTCGGCACCATTAAGCGTGGCGGCTCTTATGATCTCCAGCGGATGAAAGCCCGCTTCCCGTAAGAGTTCCATTTCCCTGATATAGGCAAATCCGTAGAGTTGAAAGATAAAACCGGAATCAGAGCCTACCGTTACCCTTCCACCGCGATTCTTGTATTCGTTAATAAATGTCATCCAGAGATCATAGTTGCGTTTCCATGCCACTTCCTGCTCGGTACCCCAGTAATGCCAGTAGGATCCATGGGAGACTTTGCTGGGCTGATAAAATTTCCAGAGTGATGGCAGGGTGTAGTCTTCATGCCATTCGGCCCTGCGTGCCCGGTGAAGGTCACGACTCGCCTCGTAAATATTGAATGTGGGATCTATGGTAAAATCCAGTTCGATGAGTTCGTTCATAACATTGTTCCAGTGCTCAGAGTAGGGTTCTGCAGCCTGTTCCCAAAGTTTTCCGGCTTCCTCGAACCGATGCTGTTCGTTATTGTAATTGTAATTCAGAGGGTAGTTCTGTACCGTTCTGTCTGTAAAGAGCGCTTCAGGAAGTCCGTACCAGTGCTCCATGCTGGTAAGTCCGGCACGAGCCGAATTCAGCACATTCCACCGGGCCACATCCATCTGGGCGTGATGACAGGCTGACCCGAGCCCAAGCTTATTGTTCTCGTCAAGTGCGGCAGTCATGATCTCGGGGTCTGCCCCAAAGAATTTGATACCGTCTGCTCCGCCTTTCGCATTCATTCGTACCCACTCACGGGCTTGTTCTGTGGTGCTGATCGGTTTATCGCTGCCCTGACCAAAAATAGTATAAGCGAAAATACGCGGAGCTACAATTTCATTGCTTTCGCTTTTCCTTTTCAGGTCAAGGGTATATTCAAGTCCCCGGCCTCCGGGCTCCCTGACGGAGGTGATACCATGGGCCATCCACAGGCGGAATACATAATCCGGGTCAGCCCCCTGAGCATCTCCGCCTATATGTCCGTGCATATTGATAAAACCAGGAAGCAGATACATACCTGAGGCATCGATCTCCTTTCCGTTTTCTTTGAGTTTGGGGCGATCCTTTGGTTTAATGGCAACCCCCGGATAACCTACCGTATGTATTCCGGTTATAATATCGTTCTCAATCACTACATCTACCGGCCCTGTCGGAGGTGCACCGTTCCCATTGATCAGCGTGGCTCCTCTGATGATCAGCTGGGAATAGGGTCCTTCAGATACCGCTTGCGCGTTCAGTGCGATAAAAGAAATTAAAAACAGAAAATTTACTACGGTTCTTATCATTATATTTTCTTTTTTTGTGGCCTAATCTTTGCCCAAGATACCATATCTGATTTTATTTTAATAACTTTTGAAAGAAAACGCTTAGTAACTTCATGAGGTACTCTTTCGTCACTATTTTTTTGTTGGTACTGTCTATGGTCAGGGCTCAGGGTGAAGACCCCAAAGCGGGACAGGTCACTGATTCCATCGCTATAGCAGGAACAGAGAATACGCTTTGTCTTTATCTGCCTGTTGCTTACGACGCCACCAAATCCTGGCCGGTGATCTATATTTTCGACCCTGCGGGGGAAGGAATCAAAGCGGTTGAAGCCTTTAAGGAAGGGGCCGATCGTTATGGATACGTGTTAGTGTCGTCGAATGGAATAAAAAATGATTATTACCAGGTCAATTTCAACAAGATAAGACTCTTGTTCGATCAGGTTGAAGGGATGGTGAATACGCGCAAAGAGTTAAAAGTTACTGCCGGATTTTCCGGGGGAGCCCGTTTGGCTGTCGCGGCAGCAGTGCTTGAACCTGCCATCAAAGGGGTGCTGGCCTTTGGCAGTTCCTTTTCAATAAGCGATACCTATACCCCAAAGGAAAACCGGTTCGTTTATGTGAGCGCGGTGGGTGATCAGGATTTTAATTACCGGCCCATGCAGGTAGCTGAACAATATCTGAACAAGCTCAAGTTCGAGACCTATAACCTGGTGTTTCCCGGGGCGCATCACTGGCCTCCGAAAGAAGCGGTCGACAGGTCAATGCGGTCATTGCATATGAAGCTGATGAATAAGGGGTTCTTTAAACCGGAAGAAACCGATATCGAGGGTTTTTATGATATGGAGTACCGGTACAGTGAAGAACAGTTAAGCAATACACAACATTATCATGCTTATGCTAACTGGCTGGACGTCATGGAAGATTATAGATTTTACATCGACCAGGATCGTTTGAAAGACAGGAGAAATGAGATCAAACGAAACAAAACCTACAGGCAGCAACGATCGAATCATGAGTATATCAGCTCGGTCGAAGGTTTTTACCTCGATGATTATGTGAAATATCTTCCTGAAGATATCAAGAAAGGAGAGTTGGAGGCCCTGGGATATTGGGAGGACGAGATCACGGGCCTGAAGAAGAACTTCGAAAAGAGCAACAAAAAGGCATACCGCAATATGTACATGCGTCTGATGAACCTGTTGAGTGCGGTTTCAGACGCCATGGCCCTGAATATGACAATGGAAGAGCATACCGAACAATTGTTGTTCATCAACATCCTTAAAACACTGATCAATCCAAAAGATTACGAGGCTTATCTCAATATACTGCCCCTTACGGTGAGGGAGGGGGAATACGGGATGTCGTATTATTATCTCGAGCAATTGCTTGAGAACGGATTCAGAGACAGCGACCGGCTACGTGACCTGGAAGGGATAGCCCTGCTTAGAATTCAGCCTGATTACGGGGCTCTTTTGGAAGAATACGGGATGAAGACCTTGTATTAGCACTTAAAAAAGGAAGCCTTCATGGAACCACCCCTGAACCACTTTTCTGATGAACCTGAAAAATATCGCTCTTCCCGTCCCTTTTTTCCGGAAGCCCTGATACAGGAAGTCATGAGTATGGCAAAGGGTCACGCACTGGCCCTTGATGCCGGCACAGGCAACGGTCAGTTAGCTGGCAGGCTGGTGCCGGGTTTTGACAAGGTCATAGGTTTGGATATCAGCCTGGAGCAAATCTCTGTCGCTTTTGAAAGAAACCGGGTAGAATACCGGCAGGGAAGGGCAGAAGACACCGGGTTACCGGAAGAGTCGGTTGACCTGATCACCTGCGCACAATCATTTCACTGGTTTGATCGGGATGCCTTCTATAAGGAGGTTCTTCGAATATTAAAGCCGAACGGTCTGCTTGCCCTTTTAGGATACGGACTGATTCAGGGTGATGACAGGTTCAATGCGATGATGGATGATTTTTATCATCAACAGATCTATGATTACTGGCCGGAGAGAAGAAGGTGGATCGAAGCCGCCTATCAAAATTTTTCCTTTCCTTTTGATGAGGTACAGCTTACAGATGATTATCAGATAGAGGTTAACTGGGATAAAGCCTCACTGATGAACTATCTCAGCAGCTGGTCGGCGGTAAAATGCTTTCAGAAGGCAAATTCTTTTGATCCGGTAAGAGCATACTGGGAGGGATATCAGATGAAGGGAAGTCGTAGGTTTACCTTTCCTGTTTTTTACAGGATCGGTTACAGACCTATTCGACCCTGAGATGCGGTACCGTCTCCAGATTCCAGTCTATAACCAATCCGCCGGCAAGGTCCCTGGCGATCTCAGGACCATAAAGCACCTCACATAAATACAAAGCGGCTTCGAAACTTTTCGCTCCTCCTGCGGAAGTGATAAATTTTCCGTCATGAACAAATAATACATCACTGACCACCTCCAGATCAGGAAACCTGGCCTTGTAGGTTTCGATGTCAGAGGGGAAGGTGGTAGATGTAACCGAATCTAAAAGGCCTGCCTGTGCCAGCACGAAAGCACCGTCGCAGTGCGAAGTGACCCATTGCGCTTTTTCAGCCGTATTCCTGACGAAATTGATCATGGTACTGTCCTGAAGATCGGTATCCAGGTGATGTTCGGCACTTGGAACCACCAGGATGTCAATCTTTGGCAGGCTGTCTTTGGTATAGTCGAAATCAGGAAGTATTCGTACTCCCTCAAAAGTAGTTACCGGATCAAGGGTATTGGCGACGGTAAAAACATTCATCGCTTTTATACTGTCTCTGAAAACAGTGTGTTGGAAAATGTCGTACGGGGCAGTAAATTCGGTATTGAAAGTCCCGTCCATGATCAGAAAGGCGACGTTGTAGCGACCGGGTTTCAGGTCGGGGTGAGCATACTTTCCGGTGAGATTATCTCCTTCGGTATTCTCCTTACCATCGCTGTTGCAGGAAATAAGCGGGAATAACAGAAAAAGGCTAAAAGCAATATTGATAATGGTTCTCATGGGTGATAATTTTAGGCTTTATACAGTAGTTTAGTTTTTCATCTGGTTCTGCAGATTCTGAAATCGTGCAAGCAATCCTTTGTCGTCAGGATTTCTTTCGATAGCCTCTTGATAGTAAGAGGCGGCCAGGGCAAGTTGCTGCAGTTTTTCAAGATTTTGAGCTTTGAGGTCGTATACTTCCCAGTCATCGGGTAAGGCCTCTATCATGATATCGCAGAGCTGGTTGCTTATTTGGTAGTGACCTTTTCCAAAGTGAAATCTTTCCAGCCAATAGATATCTACAATATCGTCAGCTTCCCCTGATTGTTTTAGTTCGTGGTACTGTTTCACCAGATCGTGCCCTTGATCCTGTTCAATAGACTGGGCAAGAGTATAAGCGATCGTTCTTTCAGGGTGTCTCAATTTAAAGCCGGGATACAGCAAATGAAGACCTAAATCATCTGAAAGACTGAGGGAGTTTGAAAGCACAACAATGCCTGTTTCAGAAGATTTATTGTAGCCTATGAAGGAGGAAAAACCACCCGTTCCACCATTGTGTATAAGGATCTCAGTGTTCGTGTCGGGCTTCCAGACAAACCAACCCTTTTTGTAAAAAAGTGTGTTCTTACCCAGGTCATCAATTCCGGTAGGAATGACATCACCTGTATCACCCGTGAATAGTGTATGGTGTTCTTTTAAAAATCTGAGATAGCAGGTAAGATCCCTGGTATTGCTGATCAGTCCGCCGGCATAATGACTGGGACCATCGAAATGCCAGTAACTGTTAGCGATTCCAAGATGTGTAGGGATCGCTATTTCAGCGGCTACCGATTCATGCGAAAGGCAGGTATGTTCCATTCCGATCCCTTTCAGAAAGGGACCCATGAGTTCCTCGTAGTTTTTTCCTGATTTTACCTCCAGAGTCTTTCCAAGTATGGCATATCCCAGGTTGGAGTAGCTCCACGCGGCCTCGTTTTCAGGATCAAGCGCTATCAATTCTTCGTAAAATTTATCTTCGGTGTAACCTTTAAAGGGATCTGCCCAGTTTTCCGGCTGGAATAATGGAGAAAGCCTTGGTATTCCTGCTTTGTGGTTTAAAAGATCCCCGATCGCGATCCTTTTCCAGGGTAACTCTGTTTTTCCTTCCGTCAAAAGAAACGTTTCTAACTCCTGGTCTGATTCCTCATTAAAATATTGGAGTACCTGATAGGCGGTGAAGGTTTTTGTCAGTGAACCAATTTCGAAAAGCGTAAGACTGTCGGGCGCCAGGTTGTTTGTTTCTCCAAAGTTGTGATAGGTCACCCTGTCATCGGGATGTAAAATTGCCATCGCAATAGCCGGATTGATATCTTTTTCAGTTCTTCTGTTGATCTCCGCGAGCATATCGGCAGGCAGATCCTGAGCCAGGGAGCACCCGGCAGAGTTCATAAAAATCAGTATAAAGAGAAAAAACAGGCGCTTAATAAGAAACGGGAGTTTGATATCAGGGGTTCCCTGTGAAGAAGGTTTTTGGTTCATCAGTTCTGAAGGTATAAAAGCATCAGGATATGTAGGAAGACAAATATAGTAATGAAGTGTTTGTCTTCAAAGCAACCATATGCAAGGTTGAAAACATAATGATCTTTTGATTTTTATAGTGTTCAAATAAGAATAGGAAAGGATGTTTGCTCACTCAGATACGACCAGAAGGTGTACCCTGGCCACACCCTTATCTATAATGCCCAATTCCCGGGCAGCGGCTTTAGAGAGGTCGATGATGCGGTTTTTAACATAGGGTCCGCGATCGTTAATCCTGACAACCACCGACCTGTTGTTGCTGAGATTGGTGACCTCCACCTCGGTACCAAAATCAAGGCTGGGATGGGCAGCCGTCATTTTCTCCGGGTCATAGATCTCACCGCTGGCAGTGGGGTTCCCGGCCAGGGAATCGCTGTAATAGGAAGCCATACCTTCCTCTACATACTGAAGGTTCATAGGTGCTGGAAATACCGAATAAAACAGGATGAAAAACGGTAAAATGGTTTTTGCTATCATGGGCTTCAGCCGGGAGTTTCAGTTTTTCCGGAATGAATTATTTTCTAAGATAGCGAATCCTGTTGAAAATAAAAGCAGGAGAGCAGGTAGATGGCAGATTTTAAGCATGATATAAATTCTTATAGATACAGGGCATCATTGCATCGAGATTTTCGATTTCCAGGGCGTAAGGGAGCTATGCACATGACGTACAGAATTAAGGCTACCCCTTAAACCCAAAAAAGGATTGGATTTCTTTTGAACAGTGTAGCCAGAACTTACTAATCATAAAAAAAGCTATATGAGCAAACAGAATTTGTTAGAGTCTTACGATATGAACGGACTTGAATTATCTAACCGGGTGGTAATGGCTCCTATGACACGAAGTCGGGCCGATAATCCTGATAATGCACCTACAGATGATCTTCATGGTTTGTATTACGAGCAACGGGCCGGTGCCGGATTGATCATCACAGAAGGATCACAGGTTTCGCCCGAAGCTGTAGGATATGTGAATACGCCCGGGATCTATACCGAAGCACAGGTTGAAGGCTGGAAAAAGGTTACTAAAAGAGTGCATGACCGAGGCGGGAAGATCTTTATACAACTGTGGCACGTAGGTCGCATGTCACATCCTGACTTTCACGGGGGAGCGCTTCCGGTCGCGCCATCAGCGATTAACCCAAATGCTCAGTCATATACTCCCGAGGGTTTTAAGGATACGGTTACCCCAAGAGAAATGACCGGTGATGATATCAAAAGAACCGTGAATGACTTTAAGAAAGCAGCAGCAAATGCCATGGAAGCAGGGTTCGACGGAGTTGAAATTCACTCTTCTAACGGGTATTTGTTTCACCAGTTCTTTAACGCGACTTCTAACAAAAGAACCGATGAGTACGGGGGGAATAAGGAGAATCGTGCCCGTTTCTTCTTCGAGGTCCTGGATGCGGTTAGGGAAGTAATGCCTGAGAATCGTATCGGGGTGCGTTTCAATCCGTCGCTGCACGGGATCTTCGGGATGGAAATGGATGAGGAGACGATTCCCACTTTCGATTATATCATCGGTAAACTGAATGATTACGACCTGGCTTATGTGCATCTTTCAGAACCCTTTAATGATGTTTCTGATGTGCCTATTGCCGTGCAGGAGATCGCCAGGCATTACCGGCCTATCTATAAAGGAACGCTTATGATCAACACAGGTTTTGACAGGGAAAAAGGAAACGCTGTGCTGGAAACCGGAGAAGCTGACCTGGTAGCCTATGGGAAACCGTTTATTTCTAATCCCGACCTGGTACATCGCTTTGAAAAGAAGGCTGAGATCGCTCCATGGGATGAAGATACCTTCTATGTGCCCGGAAAGAAGGGATATACCGATTACCCAACCCTCTAAGAGGTGAATGCCTGATGGGAGTTTTACTTTTGTTGCAATCAAATGCCGTGAGAGATCACGGCATTTTTTTTAGAAATGCGGCCCTTATGATAAGTGGAAATAAACCTGAAGTCAGACAAAATGATTGTTTTCGCAATGGAGCCTTCCTTTCAGGAAATTTATCCCTTCACGAATATCATGCAGTGCTGCCAGGGGAGGTTCCCGATATTTTCCTTGAGTTTAAATCCGGCTGCTTTCATTTCTCTGACAGCCTGTTTCTCGGTCATTTTATGCAGCTTCTTTATCGGGACGCTCTGATCTTCACCCCGGTATTCGATCAGGAAAACCTCTCCGTTTTTCTTTAAGGCTTTTTTTACCGAGGCCATCATTTCCACCGGAAACTCCAGTTCGTGATACACATCGACCATCAGGACCTTATCCAGAGTCGATGCAGGAATATTGATATCCTGGTCGCTGCCCTTGACCACCTCTACATTTTCTACCCCCAGCTCCTTTTTCTTTCTTCTCAGCGCCACGAGCATCTCGTCTTGTATATCTACTGCATATACGGTTCCCTCCGGAACCCTGGGTGCCATTCTGAACACATGATAGCCTGATCCTGCGCCGATATCGGCTACTACATCATCGGCCTGTAAATCCATGTTGTTAATGAGTTTCTGGGTGTTTTCCTCTTCCTGCCGGCTGCTTCGTTCCAGCCACCTGATGCCGAGATAGCTCATCACCCGGGCGATCTCCCTTCCCTGGTACCATTTGCCGATCCCGTTGGGATCATCACTTTTATACGAATAGGGGTTTTGGGTAACAGGGTCCTGTGCGGAAAGCGGCGAAATGAGTAGTAAACACCCCAAAAGGAGAATCAGCTTTACAAAGCGGTCGGGCATAACGAAAAATTTATTCATTTGGCTATTCTGCCGGAAAGTTCCGGTTAAACTTAATTATAAATTATTAGTATTTCGATCCATAAGCCGTTTTTCATGAGAACATGAAGCTGTTTTTTAAGCCACAAAGATCACACCAGTTCTGATTGCTGAAAAGAAAAAATGATGGCTACGCTTTATCAGCTGCCTGCAAAGGGGGTCCCGAAGATCCCGACGGCGAGTTCGGCCCATATCAGGAAAGAAAGAAATAGAATTAACAGGCAAAGTCCAAGACGAAATCGCAGCGATGTTACTCGTCTTAAAATAAATTCACAGAGCGGGCCTGTTGTCAAAAGGAGAATGCCCATAATGATGAAGTCTGAAGTTGTCCAGTTTACCTCATTGGTGAACTGCATGGCTACAAGAGGAAGTAATAAGATACATCCTATGGTCACCAGGATTCCCGTTAATCTTTGATTGGGTGTCATATTGATTTAGTTTAATGAATTAATATTTCAGTTGATGATAGGTGTTTTCTTTTTCATAGTCCGGCCAACTCAGCAAGATCTCCTACCGCAAGGGTTGCCCAGAGCAGTAATAGAGCAAAGATGAAACGCAACCAAAATGGAAAGGGCACTCCGAGTTTGTTGCAGATCATGTTGGTGAGCGGGGGCATGTATAACAGGCTGAAGACCAGATAAAAAATACCTGGTCTTGGGTCGATCAAAATCCAGTTCAGAATTCCCAAACAAACAAAAAGCACAAATAATATGTGATCAGTAAGTTTACTAATACCAGTGCCTGTTTTCATGATCTTCGGTTTTCAGCGATAAGTTGTTCAATGGCATTCAAATGGTCTTCAAAGGCTTTCTTACCTGCGTGGGTCTTGAAATACTTGGTGTGGGGCTTTCGGTCTACGAATTCTTTCTCCAGGGTGATATAGTTGTTCTTTTCCAGGTATTTGAGATGACTGGCCAGGTTGCCGTCTGTGACCTCCAGAAGCGCCTTTAGGGTATTGAAATCAAGGTGATCATTAACCATAAGCGCTGCCATGATACCCAGCCGTATCCTGTTCTCAAAAGCTTTGTCAAGATCTTTCAGAATGGCTTTCACGAACGACGCTTCTTGTAAATGATTATTCCGTAAATGAGATGCATTAATCCAAACCCGATTCCCCAGAGATAGACACTGAAAGAAATGAAATAAAAGGCCAGTAAGCCGGTTAGAATTTCGATCAGTCCCAACGTTCGTATTTCGTCGACCGTGTATTTACTGCCGTTGACCAGGGCACAACCATAAAAGATCAGGGTCAAAGCGGGTAACCATCCTATGTATCCTTTATCCAGTACCATCAGGCAGAATATACCTCCGCTCACTAAAGGGATTCCCAGGTTGATCAGTAGCCGTTTGCTTTGAAGGTCCCAGACCTTCTCCCCGTTTTTCTTTGTCTCTTTCCAGGTGAAGAATAGCACGAGACCTATTGCTGTAAACAGGGCAGCCAGTGCTGTTACCACTAACAGCAGTCGCTGTTCAGCATTTATGCTGACAGCCTGATATACCAGCCAATTTTCTGTGGTTAAAAAGTATTGCTCAAAAAACCATGCTGCGGCGATTCCGACTATTCCGGCAGCCACTCCTGAAATTCCGCTGAGAGACAGGAATCGGGAGGAGCGATTCATCAGTTGCCTGATCGTTTTCAGATCATCAAGATAATTTTCTTCCATTTAAAAGTACTTTGTGATTCAAAGTAAGTAATAATTCTTGTAATAAAGAAATAAAATTCAGGAAGTTATATCAATTCGGTAATGGAGCAGCCACCGGGATTACTTTTGTGCCTATTATTTATGAAGGTCACTTCTGCCGTCTTTGATCAATAACCAAACCGCCAGCGACATTTCTCCTAAAACACCGGGTATTGCCACGAGCATAAGGAATACCGATTCATAATCGGCGTAATTTTCCATTAGAAAATGCGCCGTTGTATCGGTGATGTAGGCAATCCCGGCCAGTGTTAACAATACGGTTATAAATAGCGGTTTTTTCATGACCCTGGCCAGGAGAATCAGGTGGATACCAAAAAAGAACAAGCCGATGAGCCAGATGTTATTAAAGAGCGTTATCTGATCCAGGATCTCTTTTGCTCCTTCAGCTTCAAAAACCGGAGGTAAGGCAAAAACGGCAGCCCCCATTACTATCGCATGAATAAGCCTGAAGCAGCTGCTTAGCAATGACAGAAAGCGGTCTTTGAAAAGTTCATAGAGTCCCCAGGCAACCACCACATCCAGAACTGCGGTGATCAGAAAAGCCATGATTCCCCACCGTACCACCATAGGGTGGTCTTCCAGGGTGGGCACCGGTGCCTGGATAAGCGATTCAAGTACGAAAAAGTTTGCGAAGATCGCCGCAAGGAAAATAATGATATAGCTGATTCCGGCTATCCGGGCAAAAGGGGGTGAACTTGTTTGTTTCATGCTGACTATTATAAGCCAATTTTCCAATAAATAAAGAAAGGTCAAAAAAAAGACGGGTATTTATCTTATTATAACGATTTCATACAGCAAATCAGATGGCTGTTACCTGCAATTTATTCAGGTATTTACGTATAGTTTTCCGAAGTGGGGTGTTCCATCCCGATAATAAAATAACCAGAAAAAGTATTGCCTCTTAACAGATCCTTTCCATGAGATCTGATGAAAAAACAGCCTCCTTTCTGATAAATTTGTGAGGAAAATAATTGAGAGCTGAAGTAGAAAAGGGTAAAACCGAAACCTCTGTTTTGTTACGGCTTTACCCATCATCCACCATCAAAATATCAATTTTGAACATTTGGGTCGTAGCGCTGGTAAAAGTCATGTTGTTCTTCCAGGAAATCCATGTATGACTTGCCTTCAGCAAAATCAATATTATCTCCGAACAATATTACGATTCCTTCGAGAGGTTCACTGTGGGGATTATAAATAACATGCTTCATGTAGGGGGGGACAAACACGCTCATTCCCGGTTTCAGCTCCACCGGGCCGTTGCCAAAATCAGCTTCTCCACGACCTTTGGTTATGATGAACAAATTGGGAACCTGGCCTTTATCGAGCCCGCGTTCTGCATTAGCAGCCTGCTCGGGTCCGATGCTGAACCAGCCGATTCGTTTGTCTTTCATGGTATACAATCCTACATGGTCTACACCATGGGTTGGTAAAGATCCGTCTCTGGAAAAATAGGTGATCTCTACCGGATCCTTTTTCCAGAAATGTTCCATGACTTCATAGACTATGGCATCTTCTTTAATCCCGGCGTCAAACCCTTCCATGTTTTTCACTTGCAGGGGAACCATATCATCTGCTGTTGACCTGGCTGAGGCGGTGGCGGCATTCCATTTTCCACTGTGAAGATTGGATAATGTATTCTCATCAGCAAGCTCAAAATACCATGTGGGTCTCTCTGGCTTTCCCTGTGCCAGACTTACTTTATGAGGCCCATAGCTGTGAAAGGTGTATTCCTTATTTTTGCCGACTTTATAGTCTTCTTGTTTTCTTTCCGACCACACATGCCACCATTGGTCTCCGATCTTAATTCCGAAGTAGGCAGAGTGTGCCATCGGATCGGTTTTATAGCTATCGACAAATTCCTGCAGCATTGAGGTTGAAGAAGGTTGTTGAGCGTAAAAGGTCATAATACTTCCCATTAGTAATAAAGTGACTAAAACAGAAGTTTTTCTTTTCAGGTGAATTAGAGTTCTCATAGGATTAAAATTTTTGTTTTTGATTAGAAATTGATCACATCTTAAAGACGCGGGGTATTCCCTGCAGTTACGGGAATAATGCGGCTTTGTGGTGAAAAATGTCTATTTGTGGTGAAAGGGTAAGAGAACTATCTATCGACGTTTCAACAACGACATAATGTCTGCTGTGTAGGAAGGAGAAACAGGTACTTCTGAGTCGAAAGGGGCTAATATCAAACGCATATTTTGATGATTTCCTTTAATGGTACGAACCTGTTCCAAATTGACCATAAATGATCTGTGACATCTGCGGATGGCAGGATCATTCAAAGAAGTTACCAGTTGGCCGAGGGTAGCCCGAATCACAAATTTTTGCTTTTCATTTTTCTCGATATAAAATAACTCTATATAATTATTCTGGGCCCTTCCGTATAAAAAACGGGAAGCAGCCAGGGAGATCCGGTCTTTGCTTCCACTGCCTATAAATGTCAGTAATCGTTCTGAATCCTTATAATTATGCTGTTCTTTTAAAATATAATTCACCCGGTCTTGTAATGAACGATACCTGAAAAAGAAAAATACAGCGATCAGGGGGAAGATCAATACAGCCGGGCAGTCCCTTAAGAATTCGAAATAACTGCTCAGATGAAAGTCATGCCAGTTTCCCAGAAAATTATAAGTGAAATAAACTGCTGTACTTAAGAAAAACAAAGTCCATAAGCTCCAAAGGATCACGTTTTTGGGTGAATTGCTCCTGATTATCAGCGGTTTTAAGAGAAACTCGTTAGCTGCGCACGTCAATAAAAGGATGATGAAAAAATAAAGCATCTCCAGCAGGAATTCAGTAGTATACTTATGATCAGGATCATAATTATCTACTCCAAAGGGAAGAAAAAAGACGATAAACAAGTAAAAGAATATGGCAAGTGAAAAGCACAGGGTTAGTTTATATGCTTTTGAGCTGAAAAAGGAAAGATCATTCTTCTTCATCGGTGTATAATAGAATTCTGAGGATATGCCTCTAACAGTATAAAGACAACTAAATATAGATAAAATTCGAATGGCAATACGATCGCGGCAGAATAGCCTGTTTTAAGATATCTCAGTGCCTACACGTACTGACTACTTACCCTGAACCGGTTTTTATATGAAATATTTAAGGGGTCATGTGACTTTTGTCACTTTTACTTTTTACAAAAGCTTTTATTTTTGCCATCGCAAAATTCAGAGCTATGACCGAGTCAGGAAAGATCGAACTAATGGCCCCCGCCGGGAATTTTGAATCTCTTCAGGCGGCGCTTGATAACGGGGCCGATTCTGTGTATTTCGGAGTGGAACAACTCAATATGCGCGCCAGAGCCAGCATTAATTTCACCATAGACGATCTGGCGGAGATCACCCGAAGATGCCGGGAAAAGCAGGTACGTACCTATCTCACCCTGAATACCATCATTTACGATCACGATCTGACCCTAATAAAGGTTTTGCTTGACAAGGCTAAAGAGGCAGAAATTACCGCTGTGATCGCGATGGATCAGGCTGTGATCGCTTACGCACGACAGATCGGGATGGAGGTGCATATCTCAACCCAGATCAACATTACCAATATCGAAACGGTGCGTTTCTATGCCATGTTTGCCGATACCATGGTTTTAAGCCGGGAACTGAGTCTGAGGCAGGTAAAAAAGATCTGTGATCAGATCGAAAAGGAGCAGATAAAAGGTCCGTCAGGGAATTTGGTGGAAATCGAAATCTTTGGTCATGGTGCCCTTTGCATGGCTGTGTCTGGTAAGTGCTACCTGAGTTTACATTCTCATAACTCTTCGGCCAACAGGGGAGCCTGCAAACAGAACTGCCGGAAGAAGTATACCGTGATCGACCAGGAGAGCGGTTTTGAGATTGAACTCGATAACGAATATATGATGTCACCCAAAGATCTTTGCACCCTGGATATTCTTGATCAGGTGATCGATTCGGGGGCTAAGGTACTTAAGATCGAAGGCCGGGGGCGTGCCCCGGAATATGTGGCCAGGGTAATCAAAACGTACCGGGAAGCGATCGATGCCTATGAAGCAGGAACCTACTCCAAAGAAAAGGTAGGGAAGTGGATGGAAGAGCTGAAAAAGGTTTACAACCGCGGATTCTGGAATGGCTACTACCTGGGGCAGAAACTCGGGGAATGGAGCGATGGTCCGGGTTCACAGGCCACTCAGAAGAAGGTATATATCGGAAAAGGCGAGCATTTCTTTCCGAAAGCCGGTATTGCCCAGTTCAAGATTGAGGCTTATGATATAAAGGTGGGCGACAAACTTTTGGTGACAGGTCCGACCACCGGAGTACAGGAATTCCAGCTTACCGAAATGATGGTCGATGATCAGAAGGCCGAACAGGCTAAAAAAGGAGATTCCTGCACTTTTAAAACAGACTTCAGAGTACGGCTTTCTGATAAACTGTATAAAATCGTTGCTGCCTGATGGTCGTGGTCACCCTGCAACGCGAAAAATGCATCGGCTGTAATTACTGCGTGGAGCTGGCGCCGCTGCAATTCCAGATGTCGAAGAAAGACGGGAAAAGCGTATTGCTGCATTCCAAAGAGAAAAAGGGCTTCCATACCCTGAAATCACATGATAATACCATCTTTGATGCGTGTAGTGAAGCCCAAAAGGCCTGTCCGGTGAAAATAATTACCACAAAAATGCTGTAGGTCCTTATCTACCATTCTTTTTTCTATTAAAAAGATTCGTTCAGCTTGGTTATCTTTAAGGGATTGAACCTTAAGCTAACGTTCCATGAATAAATTCTTCAGGATCTTCCTGATCGCAACAGGGTCTGTACTACTTATCCTTTTGGTTGGCGGACTTATAGGTTGGTTTTATCTGAAAGCAACCTTTATCGATTTTGAATCAGAATATCAGGAAATAAACGTTCCCGGGAAATTAACCGTGAACGGGCGTGAGTTCATTGACCGCAATCGTAATGGAGAGCTGGATGTTTATGAAGATGACCGATTGACTGTAGAGGCCAGAGCTGCTGATCTTCTGGATAAAATGACGGTGGAAGAAAAAATACATTTGCTCAAGGGATCAGGGTTGGCATCAGCTATGGGAAGAACCGAACCCGGGGAAGGCATTCCCGGTGCTGTAGGAACCATTGTACCCACTCCAAGACTGGGCCTGCCCACTCTTTATTTGTCAGATGGCCCCGCAGGCCTGCGAATCGAACCTACCAGGGAAGGCGAAAAACGCACCTATTACTGTACGGCTTTTCCCGTAGCCACTCAGCTGGCATCAACCTGGAATACGCCGCTGGTAAAAAGTGTCGGTAAAGCCATGGGAGAGGAGGCACTGGCATATGGAATCGATGTTATATTGGGACCCGGAGCCAATATTCACCGACATCCCTTTTGCGGAAGAAATTTCGAATATTACTCTGAAGACCCGGTACTGAGTGGCAAGACAGGGGCCGCGATGGTCAGTGGCATAGAAATAAACGGGGTAGGATCATCGGTTAAGCACTTTGTAGCCAACAACCAGGAGACCAACCGCAATTTTAACAACAGCATGGTATCAGAACGTGCCCTTAGGGAGATTTACCTGAAAGGTTTCCGGATTATCGTCGAAGAGGCGAACCCCAGTACGATCATGTCTTCCTATAATAAAGTAAACGGTACTTATACTGCTGAAAATGGAACGCTGCTGACAGGAATATTAAGAGATGAATGGGGTTTTGACGGACTGGTCATGTCAGATTGGTTTGGAGGCAATGATGCTCCCGCCATGATCAGAGCAGGGAACGATCTTCTGGAACCCGGTACCAAAAAGCAATGGGATGCCTTGACTGAAGCATATGAACAGGGCAATCTTGATCAGAAGCATATCGATACAGCAGCTGAAAGAATATTGAAACTGATCCTGCGGTCTCCTAAAATGAAGGGTCTGAAGCCTTCCAATAATCCTGATCTGAAGGCTCATGCCAGGGTGGCGCGTGAGTCAGCAGCCGAGGGGATGGTGTTGCTGAAGAATGAATCGACACTTCCATTGAAAGGATCAGAGAACGTGGCGCTTTTAGGAGTCACCTCGTATGACTTCATAGCCGGAGGTACCGGGTCGGGAGATGTCAATGAGGCTTATACCGTTTCACTGCGGGAAGGACTGGCTTCAACCGGTTTCACCATTAACAGGGAAGGTGTGGAAATCTTTGAACGGCACCGGGAATCGCATCAGGATGAGTTTATTAAACCGGAAGGCATCGAAGCCATGTTCACCCCATATGATCCGCCGGAGATCTACTACAGCAATGAGGTCCTATCGAATCTGGCCGAGACCTCTGATCTAGCCGTTTTAACAATAGGAAGGAACTCAGGAGAGGGAGGAGACAGGAGAGAGAAAGATGATTTTAATCTTACGGTTGAGGAATCTGACCTCTTGCAACGGGCATCTGAAATCTTTCACAATTATGGGAAGAGGCTTATCGTGGTACTAAATATCGGAGGGGTAATCGAAACTTCCTCATGGAAAGACCTTCCTGATGCCATTCTTCTGGCCTGGCAGGGCGGACAGGAAGGAGGGAATGCCGTGGCTGATGTGCTCAGCGGAAAAGTCAATCCAAGTGGAAAACTGCCCATGACCTTCCCGGTAAAGGTTGGTGACCACGCCTCACATCGCAATTTTCCTTTGGAAGGAGAGCCCATGAAAATCACCGATATGATATTCGCAGGAGAGGTCGAGCCGGAGAAACAGGTGAGAAACCGTGATTATACCCTTTACGAAGAAGGAATTTATGTAGGGTACCGGCATTTTGACAAGAATGACCTGCCCGTTTCTTACCCCTTCGGATATGGACTTTCATATACCGATTTTACCTACGGTAAGCCTGAGGTTACTTTTAACAAGGATACGATCAGTTTGAATCTGGAAATAACCAATACGGGCAGCCATACCGGCAAGGAAGTGGTGCAACTTTACGTTTCGAAGCCTGAAACCCGTATCGATCGCCCCGAAAAAGAACTCAGAGATTTTGTCAAGACGCCCGATCTTTCTCCGGGGGAGACCTTTAGGGTGCGCTTCAACCTCCCGGTAAGTGAACTGAGTTATTGGGATGAAATGAAGGGCAGATGGAGTCTGGAACATGGAGGTTACTTTCTGCGTGCAGGGGCTTCTTCAAGAGACATAAGGGCTGAGGTCAATCTGGATTTATGATCATTGAACCTGCGGATAAGGAAGTTAGAGGCGAAGCTTTTAAATGATTCTTGTTCAACAAAAGTTCCAACCAATCGATCGACCCGTTTCTACGGGCAATGAAGCCATCTAAAGAGGTGGCGATATACAAGATAATTTCTGCCATGACTTTCGTTCAAAATATTTACTCCTACTGAAATCCTCGGGACTTACCTTTTATTTGAGCTGAACGATCAGGGCCTGGTAGGGTTGCAGTTTCAATGAGCTGTCGTCATGGAAGGGAAGGGTTTGGTAATTATTTATAAGTACTTTTCCCGTCTTCAATCCATCGGGCAAAGCTGCTTCTGCCTGCTTATCAGAAAAATTCAATATAACCAGCATCTTATCGGCATTCAGCGTACGGGTATAGGCATAGATCTGCTGGTGGTCGTCTAAAATCATCTGGTAATCTCCGTAGATCAACACCTCATTTTCATTTCGCAGACGGGTCATATTCCTGAAATGGTTGAGCACACTGTTAGGGTCTCCTTCCTGAACGGCTACATTTATTTCCTTATAATTCTCATTGACCTGTTTCCAGGGCGTCCCGTCGGTAAAACCGGCATGTGCTGTTGTGTCCCACTGCATAGGGGTACGGCTGTTCTCCCGCGAACTGTAATTTAGTACCTGCATAAAGGCATCCATGTCTTCACCGGCCTTTTGCGCGGTTTTATATTTGCCTATTGCATCTATATCCACATATTCTTCGATGGTGGGCATATCGATATTGGTCATACCGAGCTCATCACCATAGTAGGTGTAGGGGGTCCCGCGCATCGACAGAAGAAAGGTATTGAGCATTTGCGTCGATACCCGCCTGAATTCGGGAGAGGGGTTGCCAAAGCGGTTGACCAGCCTGGCGTTATCGTGATTCGACAGGAATACTGCCAGCCAGCCTTCTTTGGCAAAAGCGCTGTCCCATTTGGAAAACACTTCCTTGAATTCAGACAGTTTAAAACTTTCAGGTGTTCTTGCCATGTCAACATATTCGAAATGATAGGCGGTCTGAAGTTCTTCCCGGTCTGCATCGACCAGATCATGGGCATCCTGCAGGGTACTTCCCGCACCTTCAGCCACAGCGAACACCTCATAAGGTTCTATTACTTCTTTATACATCTCTTTCAGGTACTCGTGCAGCTGAGGTCGCATTCCGTACCATTTGATAAATTCCTTTTCGTGCCCTTCAGGAAATTCAGGATAGGTAGTGTCTTTACTGGCAAACTGAAAAGCATCCATGCGGAAGCCGTCGACCCCTTTCTCAGCCCAGAACTTCATAATATCGTATACCTCCTGTCGCAGTTCGGGGTTTTCCCAGTTCAGATCGGGTTGTTGCTCTGCAAAAGTGTGCAGGTAATAAGCATCAACTGCTTCGACATAGTCCCAACCTCCCTCGGGATCAAAGAGACTGTGCCGGTAGGGCGGCTCGCCCTTTTCGGCCGGCCACCAGTGATAATAATCGAAGTATTTGCTTTCTCTTGAACTGCTAGCTTCTTTAAACCAGGGATGCTGATCACTGCTGTGATTCACCACCACATCAAGCACAAAGCGTATGTCGCGTTCTTTCATTCCGGACAGCATGGTTTCAAAATCTTCCATGGTACCATACCTGGGGTGGATGGCCCGGTAATCTGACACGTCATAACCATTATCTACCAAAGGGGATTCAAAGAAGGGGTTCATCCATACCATGCCTATTCCCAGACTCTCCAGGTAATCCAGCTTTTCAATAACACCCTGAAAGTCACCGAAGCCATCACCGTTTGTATCTTTAAAACTTTGCGGATAGATCTGGTATAATACTTTTTCCTTCCACCAGTTGCGATCGGTCATTTCTGTTTCTGTTTGAGCGGGTTTTTCCTCTTTACAGCCCAGGGTTAGAAGAGTCATCAAAAGTAATAGTGAGGTTCTTTTCATAAACGGGATTTTAAGTTGGTAATAATATGGAAGTCAGGTTTTATTTTCTATGATTTCATTCATTCTCCAGTCGCTCGATATATTTTTTCATCTCGGCGATCTCCTTTTCCTGGGCCCTGATGATCTCCTGAGCAAGCTCTTTCACTTTTGGATCTTTAATGTCAGCTCGCTTACTTGTAAGGATCGCAATGGAATGGTGGGGGATCATGGCCTTCATATAGCGCACATCTCCAATAGGAATTTGCCGGCGTACCAGGTAAGTTGAAAGCCCCATTAATAAGATGCTTCCTAAAACGATAGCGATGTTCTTCGTTTTGTTCTTGTACATCTGTTTCATAAAAAGGAACATGATGATCGCCATGGCACTGATTCCGATAAAAGTCATATACATTCGGGTCCAGCTGAAAAAGATATGATCGACCTGGTAGGTATGAAAATACATGGTGATGTACATGGCTATAGCAGAACAACCCAACATGAGGATATAGGTAGTGTAATTTGATTTATTCATTTCAGTCGTTTTTCAAGCGGGCTGAGACATGAAATCACTTATTGATATGAGTTAAGCGAAATTAAGAAATGAGGCTTATTATATTAAAGATACAAATTATAAGCGGAGTCAGTTTTCATTTTCAGCTGCTTGCATAAACAGAAAAATTTACGGTTCTGGTTTTTGCCTTGCCGGGAAGAGGTTGATTATCGATATACCAGCGAAAAACAGCTGGGAAAGGGTGAAGACTGCTAATGAGATACATATAGCCGGATTGATATAACCGGCATATGCTGATCGTGTTGAAAGCTCCAAATCCCGCTGCAGGTGACCCATGGCCAGGAGTAATACAACGGCAATCATAGACAGGTATATAAGGAGGTTGCCGGAAATTTTTTTACATGATTTTCCTTTTTTTTGAACTGTGATGTAGAACAGGAGGCTTAAAAAAAGTACGAAAGCAAGCAGCAGATTCAGGAAAAACTGATCCATGACGTAATAGGTGTCCAGCAGGTTTAAGAAAATCAACTCCTCTTTGAACAACCATCCGTGTACCAGAAGTAAGAAAAGCACAAGGAAGAAAAGAAAGGCAGGTTGTAACAGTCGTTTCATCATCAGTAAGGCTACTAGGATCCGGATTCTATTTGTTTTCCTATAAGTGCCAGAATAGCCTCGATTTCCTGTAAAAGTGGCTGGTAATGGTAGGTTTCTGTAGCAAAGCTGGTCAGCAGGAAATAGAGCACATTGTTTTCGAATGCCGGTGACTCCAGCATGGCCAGGTTAGTTCTCACTGAATTTGAAGGAGACAGCTGCAGTTGCTCACTGATACCTGTATCATCAAAGATCTGTCGTATGCTGCTGTTGTCATCTCGAAACATATCTAAAACATTTTCGCGCTGGAGGGCGAGATCTCTTTCTTGTTTGGCAATGTCTTCCAGGGTGGCGAACCAATTGGTAAGCCGGATACGCAATTCAGGGTTTGACAGGTCTTTGAGGCTTCCGGAACTTACCATTTCATTCAATAGAGAATTATTGGCATTGAAGGAGATGTCATAGGCGAATGTGGTATACAATAACTCAGAAAACCGGGTTTCTGATGGCTTGTTATTTCTGTTGTTGGTATAGTTCAGGATTTCCCTGGCTCCCTTCATGTTTTCGCGGTTTACCCCGATCAGCTCCCGAAGTTTGTTTTTGCTCATCTTAAATTCGGTTTCCAGACCGGAGAGGTAGGTGTTCTCTGTTTTTTTCAGGCTGTTTTTCGCGCTGGCATTGTTGATGGCCAGGGCGATCAGGATTCCGATCACGACAAGGGCGATCTCACCCAGGGCATAGAGCAGGTATCGTCTTAGCTTTTTGCTTTCAACCAGTTGTAACCGAATATTTCTGAAAAATCTGAGCATGAATGAATGACAAGTGGAAAATAAGTGAAATATAGTTTGGAAGCATATTTACAGGCTGACCAGAAAAAAATCAGCTTACAAATCCATCAGAAGCCATGAAAATTATAATTGGTTACCGGGTAGGTTTTCAGGTTTGAACATCTCTTCCATTTCTTCGAGAGTATACACACGGTATTCCATATCCATGCGGCTGGCATATTCTTCAATTGTACCGTTGAATCCCGCCTGTCGCCTTCTTTCATTTACTTTATCAGGATCTTTGATGGGCCAGATCACAAAAACCTGCTCTTCTTTTCCTTTGGGTTTTGCACCCCATACCTGGGTTCCGTAAAGTTGTTCCTTACCCTGGTCCATGAGGTACCGGTCTTCCATCTGCGCCACATATCGCATGGGTAATTCGCCCTTTTCGCCGGCTTCCCTGATCAAGGGGAGGTACTTTTCAATGCTTTCTGAGTGCTGCACAACATACCATGCTGCTCTGTTGGCGGGCTCACCGACCATGGATTTTCCGGGATACCCGTAAGTATCCAGTATTTCAAATACTTGTTGCTGGTTTATCGAGTCCTGTTTCACAGAGATCCCCCAGGGATTGCTGGTAAATTCTTTTTCAGAATATCCGATCAGCGCGAGCAACTCGTTCTTGCGTTCATCGGTAATGGAAGGATTCATCAATTCGCGAACCGCCTGGTCGCGTTTCAATATGGATTCAAGCTCCAGTTTTAAGGAGTCATTGACAGATTGAGCATTCATGCTGAAAGTCAGCAAGACAAACATTAGGGCGAAATGGTTAAATCTCATCAGGCAAAAAGTTGATTAAACATAGATATCATTAATGCTGTTTTGATAACAAAACGTTTGTTAAGATAAACAATTCAGGCGGTATCTTTTAAGAGTTTGCTTTTACCGATAAAAAAATCCCTTAAATGGTAACCCGGTTTTTTCAGGGGGCATCATGCCTTAAAGAATCGAGGTACGAATCGAAACTTTGTGTTTCCCTGTATATGGTTTCAGCATATTCAGGCAGGTGTTTTTCCAGGATCATGGCGATATTATAACCCAGCGGATAGTAATATCGATCATTATAGATGTTGTATAAGTTTTTGTCTTCCGCGACTTCATAGTCCTGAAACATTCCGGTGATCAGACCGTTATCGGTGTCAGCTAAAATAGAAGTGTCTGTTTGTTGCTCTGACAGATATCGTTTACATAAAGATTCAAAGTACCGCGCGTGCCCTTCTGTCAGGATCTCGTAATCTTCTATTTTTCGAATGTCGATACCATATTCTTTTTTGATCCTATCGATGCGAGCCGCTCGAATCGAGTCATATTTTTTTAATCCTTCTTTGAGATTCCTGTTTTCTCTCCAGATCCCTTTCAGCAACTCATTTTCCAATCGAACACTTTCTTTAAACCATTCCAGATCCCGGTGATAAGCACCGAGAAACTCATCCGGACCTCCCGGGATTTCAAGGTTTACGTAGTAGGCTTTGTGTTCGGGAATAGCACGCTGATAGCCATGAAAGAGTTCATGAATCACCATGATAGACCAATCCTGGATATCGGTAATGTCAGGGATAAATTTTTGGGTAAGATCGAAGCTTTGAAACAGCAGTACATTTTCACGATAATGCAATTGGGTACGGTCTTCATCACTGTAACTGGATGCAAATTGAAATGAGGTTGTATCGGTATAGGATGCCGACAGCCTGATGCGTGCCACTTCTTCCTGAAAGGGAGGTAGTTCACTGTGTTGGGTAATTGACCGTATGTGCTCATTGGGGTTTAAGACGAAGGTTCCGCTTCTGGTATAATATACGATCGGCTGATGAAAATTTTTATCCGCGAATTCGGGCCAGTGCTTCTTACCCACTTCATTCTTGATACTAAGCAGGTACTCCAGGTGACTGAAATCCCGGTGGTTACTTGACAAGGAATCAATTCCTGAATTTTCCTGAGCTGAACAAGTTAAACCCGGAAGAAAAAACACCATCAGAATTGATCTGTACAGAGCGTTTTTGATTTTTGAACCAGTCATCAATTATGCTTTTAGTGAATTAAATATAAGTCATTTATTATGAGGGCTTTCCATAGCCTTTAAGGGATTGCCATAAGCAACTTTCTTGCTTATGGATTTATCAGTAATCACTTTTAGCAAACGGGATGGCCTTCAGATAGCTGATAGCTTTCTCTAACTCCGGATCCCGGTCTTTCATGAAATCAGCGACCGTTTTTGTGACGTATATATCCGGTTGTATGCCCACCCCAACGAACTCCCGGCCATCGGGATACGTGTCTTTCTTGGTGCAGACCCGTGCAGCTCCGCCTCCCGGCAATTCAAAGATCATAGGCTGTCCGGTACTGCCATAGGTAGGTTCTCCGATCAGCGTCATATGTTCCTGGTTATCGGCGGCAATCAGAAAATCTTCGGCCGCTGAAGCGGTATGGTTTCCAATAAGTAAAACGGTGGGGATAACGAGACGTTCGCTTTGTAATGGCTCTGTAGGGGTGGGGTCGTTAGCGAATTCATGCATGTATTGATCCTGATAGGAAAGGAGTGCCTGTTTTTCCCAATTCCTGTCTTCACCCTTTACGGAGATGGTGTCGGCAGGCTTCACCCACATTCCCCAGGCTTTGTATGCAGGGATATGCAACCTACTTTGGGAAACCGAGCTCTGCAGCTGATCATCGTTGGTGAGGTATTGCAGGATAAAGGTTCCGATATCGGTGTTTCCACCTCCGTTTCTGCGCAGGTCGATCACCATTTTCTTTGCTTTTTTAAGTTCAGGTAGCTTTTCTAAAAACAGGGAATCTATTTCCGGATACCCGAAGCTGTTCAAAGCCAAATAAGCTGTTTCGCTATCGATCCATTTCAATTCCAGCAATTCTTGTTTTGCTACCGGGGGATGCATCTGATCATCTTCAGATTTCTGTCGGGTCAGGTGCAGATCGTATATACTATTGTCGGGTCTTTTGAGTGTCAGTTCAAACGAAGTGCCCAGCGGTGACTGTAGCAATCGGGAAAAGATCTTGTCTTCCAGTATGTAGTCGGTGGAAGATGAAATATAGGGCCTCACAAATTCCTCAGCATATTTCGGTACTGGAATACCGTTAACCGAAAGTATCTCTGATCCAATGGGAACTTCCTCTTTTTTATTTGTGTTAATACCCGTAACGATCGCCTTTCCATCGATGTTTTCCAGCCGTAGCCGATAGTTGCCAAACGAATTGGAATCGATCAGACTATCAATGCTTTCAGGCAGATATATTCCGGTGTGTCCATCTTTTAATATGGCACAGAACTTTTGTAACAGGCGATAGTATTCATAGTCATTTTCAGTTTCCTGAACCGCATCGATAAGGCGTATATATTCACTTTCCCAATGTTTTCGGTCTACTTTATCGAGATAAACAAAATTGTAGTTCACCTCCTGCCAGAATTTGGAGAGACCATAGACCTTTTCGGTTTTACTGAGGGTATTGGGTAACCGGACCTGCGCAAATAAGGTGGTCGATAAAACTGTGGTCAGGAGGGTCAGAAGTATTTTTTTCATAATTTTTCAAGTATGCCGCAGTGTTTTAAACAGCTATTTATTCATAGACTTGATATGCAGATTTTTGTTACATCGAAAAGGTTGATTTTAAATTCCAACCATTCTATTCGGCAACAAGGTTTTGGAGGAGAAGAGGCCGGGAGGTAAAATGCTGATTTTGAAATTGGTAACTTTACAAAAGGAGATATATGTCCAACTTAAAGACAGATCAAAATATTTGAAATTATGGCTATTACAATTGAGACGTCGCATACTGAAAAACTGAAGCAACACCTGAAAGAGGCCTTGTCAGGTAAGAACGCTCATATTACGCTGGAGGAAGTGGTGCGTGATTTCCCTTTGGATACTATTAATGAAAAATCTGCAGGCCTCCCTTATTCCCCCTGGGAGATTTTGGAGCATATGCGTTTTGCCCAGCACGATATATTGGAGTTTATCAGGAACCCGGATTATAAAGAGCCGGTTTGGCCTGATGATTACTGGCCTGAAGTGAACGGAGATCGTGAGAGATGGGAAGCGACGGTTAAGAGATTTCAGGCTGACCGTAATGAATTAACACGCATGATAGAGAAGGGAGATCCTGATCTCTTCGAACCCCTGCCTTTTGCTTCTGACTACACATTATTTCGGGAGATAACACTGATGGTGAACCATAATTCGTATCATACCGGTCAACTGATGCTTCTGAAACGAATATTGTCAGGGAATGAAGCTTAGCCTGCGATTTAAAATCGAATAGACAATTTACGAACTCACTATTTCTGCAGCATGCCTGTCTTTTGCAATGGGCAACATTCTTTTGTAAGTAAAGCATCTCCAGATCCATTCCAGGGGACCATATTTAAAGAATCTCAACCATAATTTACTGAACCCGATCTGGAACAGAAAAACCGTCACAGCGGTTGCCAGGGCTGCAGAAGGACTTAAAGTTTCATACATGCTGAACCCTACTGAAGAAAAAAGTATCAAGCCGACAACACTCTGCATGATGTAATTGGTCAGGGCCATACGTCCCGGGTATTGCAATACCCTTAGAATTTTCTGTGCTTTGGTATAGTGCCACAGCCAGCCGATCACCCACAGGTAGAAAAGACCCATTGCTATATCTGATAAAACCATCAGTTTTATGAAAACTGGTCGAAGTGTTTCATCACGGTAGATGTCAAAGTCAGGGAGGATGAAAAGAAATATTATGCGATACAAATTGGTGATGACAGCAATCGAAATAGCGGGCTTTTTTATAGTATCAATAAAGGTATCCAGCGATTCATAAATCCGGTTTTTCCCAAGGTAAAGTCCCAGTAAGAACATGGATACAGCTACAGGCGCAAGGAATCCGAACAGCATTGGGGTATTTGCAAGATACTCCTGAACCCTCAGTTGCATCCCCTGGAGATAAGACCCGTTTTTGATCACCTGGTTAACGGTTTCCCCGGTATGATCCCCCAGGTAGGAGTAGGGGGCAAAGCCTGTCAGGTTAAACAGAGCTTCCAGGAGCTGATCGTAAAATGGAAATACTAAAAAAACAACAGCCAGTGACAAAATGAGTCGGTCAGATTTCATGATCAGCAGGCTTGTAAACAGGCCGATGATAGCATAAAGATGAACGACATCTCCTGACCAGAGAAAAAGAATGTGAGCAGCACCGATCAGAAAAAGAAAAAACATGCGTCTGCCGAAAAAGGCGAATGATAATTGATCGTTCTGATATAGTTTCAGGGCCTGCATCGAGATTCCCAGACCAAAAAGCAGGGAAAATATGGGGAAGAATTTCGTATAGAAAAAGAGCTGTAGAATCTTTTGTGAAAGAATATCGATATCATCGGTGAATCCCTGCAGGAATTGGTCCTGGTTAAGATAAGTCGAGTTCATCACGGTGATATTGACCACGAAAATTCCCAAAATGGCAAATCCGCGATAGACATCTAACAGTTCAATTCTTTTTTTGGCTTTGGTAGGTTGCGTGTTCAAGATTTTTGATGCTTAAAGAAGTCGTTTTATCAGTTCCCGGCTTATCAGGCAAACAAATTTAAGTCCATTAAATGTAGTGGCAAACGAAAAAGACAGAATTTACTCACACAGACTCTTTTCCCAACGCCTACTTTTGATCGCTTTTCTTTTTGAGTATCATAATGATAGGTGAAGAAGTATCAATGCTTTCTTTTTCGAGTATGTTATTTAAGAATACCTGTCTTTCTCCGGGATCTGCTTCCGGCCATATCACCAGGTCGGTTCTGTCTGAAATTTTTTGTACCAGCGCTTCCGGCGTCGATTTTTCGTTATGAAAAATCTCGTAATCATCAACCCGGGCATGTATTAGTCCTAGCTGCTGCTCCAGGGCTTTTTTAAGCTGGGTTTCGTTAGAAGCGCCATCTTCTTTTTCCTCAGGGAAAAGCAGAACTTTGATCGTCATGGTTTTGTTTTCCTGCAGGTTATGTACTATGGTATTCAACTGATTGTTGATCTGAGTTTGGTTATAAATGGGGATGACGATCTGCTGAAGTTCTGACAACGGTTTCAGGGTTAAAATGAAGTTTGGGTCTTCGGTTTCGATCACCTGTTCGATCTGTGATTTAATATCGTTACTGAAGATCAGTTCTGATTCAAAATCATAATCGGCATCTTCCAGGTGTTTGGTGACACTTTTCAGCTTTTCTTTTCCTTCTTCACCATATTCTTCCTCTGATTGTTCTGACTCACTTTGCTCAGGAGTTTCTTTAAAACCCAGCAGCAGGAGCCTGGATTCGGGCATAGCTTTTAAAACAGGGTAGGGGAGGTCTTTCTTTTCGGCGGTGATATCTATCGGGACAAGTATATTCGGACTGAACAGACCGGGGTCGATATGAGGGGGGACAGGGGTATGCAGTTCCAAATTTATTTTTCTCACATAAACGAGATAATATATGGATGCCAGAACCAGGATACCGAGGCTGATGAGAATAGAGGTCTTTTGCATGAAAAAAACAAGTGAGAAGCAGCTTACCGCCCCAAATCCGGCTATGAACTCAGATCCCGGAACTTTGAAAGCGGGTACGTACCAGGTAGGGTTCTCCCTTCGCAACTTCAGGACCGAGAGGCATATGGCACCGTAGATCATTAAATGCAGAAAAGAAGCCACTTCGGCGAAAACCGCGAGATCGCTTCTCATGAGCATAACCGCCACCGGTAAACAAACCAGCAGGAGTGAAATGTGAGGAGTCCCGAAGCGTTTATTGATCTTACTTGCCTTTTTGCTGATCAACCGGTCTTTGCTTAACGCAAAAACACCCCTGGAAGCACTGATCACAGAGGCATTAGCACTGGAGAGGGCCGCAAGAAGCCCTCCGATAAGAATCACCACGGCCCCCCAGTTTCCCAGGATCTCACGTGCTACCTCAATGGTTGCCGTCTCCCCGAAATTTTTAAGTTCTTCCCGGGTAAAAGTGAACGTACATACGGTCATAACGAAGGCATAAAGAGCGGTGGCTATAAGAACACTACCTATAAGTGACCTGGGAAGATTTTTTGCCGGCTGCCTGATCTCAGCACTTATGTTGGCGATCTGAACAAAGCCAAGATATGAGGTGAATATGAGGGCAGTAGTAGTGAAGATAGTGAGTTTGGAATCCGGGAGGATATTATCAAAAGCGGCAGTTCGCTCATTGATCAGGAACAGATCTACGATACCGTACGAGAGCATGGTCACCAATATGGCGGTAAGTGAGATGATCATGATGTTTTGAATCCGGCCCACTTTTTTTGTTCCGAGTATATTCAGCAAGAGCAGAAGCAGGGTGAAACAAAAAGCCCATAGTTTTTTAAAACCAAGGCCGTTGATCCCCAGTTCTTCGAACAGGGTAACTGCATACTCTCCAAAACTAACCAGGTAAAAAGCGCATGCGAAGATCAGGCCTACCCATTGACCAATTCCGGTCAGGGTGCCCCAAAACCTTCCGAAAGATCTGGAAATAAAAAAATAACCCCCGCCGCTTTGCGGCATGGCCGTTGATAATTCGGCCGTACAGATCGCTGCTGCCAAAGCAATAGCGCCTCCGATAAGAAAAGAAATGATTGCCGCAAAACCCGCCTTTCCTCCAGCCAGACCGGGAAAAACAAATATTCCTGCCCCCAGCATGGCACCCAGGCCGATAGCAGTGGCAGCACTGAATCCGACGGTACGCTTTAAATTTTCAGTATTCAAAATGCAAGGTCATTTTTGAGTTGAATAGTGATCATCCCTAAATAAATACGGGTAACCAGGCGATTCATTTTAAATGTAAGCATGTTTCGGTAATTGTTAAAATAATGGATCATCGTATCATTGAGGGAAATATCTTTACTGGTGGATTTCAGAATATAAAATGGGCGGCAGACCATTTCACCATTCGTACGGAGTTAGTGTGACCCGGGGACGGCTGGATAAACCGTGATTCCTAAGCATTATTTGTCACGCTCTTACGTCTTCAGAGTCTAAAGGAATCTGCTTTTTAAAGTTGAGGTTTTGGTTTACAGATCGGATAGTTGTTAAAAAAGAAAACCCGGCCGTGGCCGGGTGGATAACATTAATTACCAAATTTTTCATTTTCTCCGATGTCAGGGACCGCTTCATCTTTCAGGTTCGCCTTTGCTATTTCAAATAGTTGTATTAGTTTGTTCTCATCGGCATTCCAGTGCTCCCCTTTGTTTATTTTTACCACAAGCATGGCTACCTCGGGATCTTCCTTGCCTTCTTCAAACCACGCGCTCACCCATGAATTCCAATATCGGTCGATCAGTTCCTGATCATGACTCAGCCGGGCTTTGCCGGTCAGTGAAACATACACCTGTTCATCGGGGTCGGAGAAGGTGATGCATACATCCCTGTCATTTTTGATCTCATAGACTTTGGCGTCTTTCTTAGAAGTATAAAAATACAAGGTGCCGTCATAGGCATCCTGTACCAGTGACATGGGGCGTGCCCGTAAGCGGTCACTCTCGTTATTTTCCTGAGTGACGAGCATTCCCGTTTTGATATCTTTTATTAAGTTCCACACTTTTTGTTTGTGTTCCGGACTAGACATAATTTTAATTTTTTTTTGATTATACATTTTTGAAAAACAGTACCAGATCATCACAATCGTACATTTATCATCACCAGAAGATTATAAATGAGTTATTGGGGATTGCATTTTGGGTACCGCAGTTTGAGATGGAAAAGCGTTCATTTCCAGAAATAAGTTCTTTGCGGGATCAGGGCCTCCATCCCTTTGAAGTCAGTGCTTCAGATGACAGGAAAGATTACTGGTCAATATTTCCTGAAGATATTCTCCTTAAAATAGCAAAAAATAGAGGAGTATTTCTCAAAGCTTTCTTAAAGTTCTGAAACTTACATAGTAAAGTTTTTTTATGACGATTTTAATGCGGCGAAGTAAAATTAAGGCATCACCTTCCTATGAAGGCATTATATTGATCATTCATGATTTTATCGGTGGTCATAACGCTGTAATAACGTTTCAGTAAATTACCTGCAAGTGGAATCAGGCTGCCGTACTTTCTAAACGATTGATCGTTCTGGGAATAGAGTTGATAATCGATGATGTTCATAACCGGATCATCCCGGAAATAGGACTTTGAGAATTGGTTTAAAGCCAGGGCCTGGTCAAATCCCTTTTCATTCAGTATTTGATAGATTCTGGATTGGAAAAAGGGTCTGTCGAGGAAGTAGGAAAGTTCTTCCTGAAGGATCAGATTGTTTATAATGTCTTCAGATTTTTTGAATTCATTATTTTGCAAAGCCAGCTCCAGACTATTTGCTGATGGAGGTAATTTTCTGAGAATAAGATCTGAATTATGGATTGTTAATTTGATATTTTCGCCTTTGCTGTCTTCCGGGATTAATTCGATCTGATATTTTCTGCTGTAAATTATGCTGTCATTTTGATATAAAGGGGTCGAGAGAAGCCCATCTATAGTCAACCACCAGATTTTGTCTTTTTTTACCAGGTTCAAATGACGCAGGGGTGAAAAATTGTATTTTCCCCGGAAGGAGTCCGGTAAATCAGCGTAACGATCAGAAGATGCTGCAAGGGTTATTTTATTGATCGAGTCAAGTACACGGTCTTTGAAATACCCTTCATTCATATAATCCTGGTTAATGGTAATTTGTGGTTCTAAGGCAGGCCTTTTATCGTGAAGATGCGTATGGAGAGAAAACAGGCTGGGTACGACCATTTTTATCCCAGAGTGTGTCAAGGTAAAATAGGTTGGGTCTGAGGTGGTGTTGGGTTTATCCATAGTCATTTCCCCTACCAGAATAGCTTCTGTAAGCCGTTCTGTATCTGCCGCGAATTTTATGGCAGCAGATCCGGTTCCGCGATCGATTAATGTAAAGAGTTTTCCGTAATTGTTAGATACCTTGTTGTTCTGAAGGCTGTTCAGAAAACGAATGTGGTTTTGGGTATCACCGCCAGGATTTCCCCGAACATCGATTATAGTTCTTAGCGGACGAAGCGAATCAATACCTCTGAGAACCTCGTCCCAAAAAGGCTGCAGGTCGCCCTGGTCGATACATAGTGCATAGCGAATATAAAATGTACTATCTTCTTTGAACCAGCGATGCCAATAGTTCTTATCAGTTTCCTGCACATAGAGAAGAGGGGTGGTTTTTGGAAATTTATCCTTCATTTGCAGATATCCCGGAGGTGGGTTTGCAGTGATATCATATGATTTGAAATTTAAAGAGGTGGTATCCCCGTTAATAGCTACCCGAAGGCGAATTTCGTTGCCCTTTTTTATAACGTCTTCAGCAAAGAGAATATCTGCTGAATTTATGATTGACTTCATAAAATAGGCTTCCCCTGCCTGGTTTGGTGCATTGGTATACTTACGTAAACGGTTAAATACTTCAATGCCGGGAATACCTTCAAAATCGATTATCTCAGCTCCAAGCCATTTAGGTTTCACCAGTCCACCTGTGAGGTAAAAGTTCCCGTCGTTCCAGGTAATCGATACCGGAAAGCGCTCCCTCAAAAAATCACTTTTATTAGCAATTGCCGTATGAGGATCCTTGAATGAAGCAACCAGTTTGAGCACGGTCAGATTGAAATCCTGATCAGATAGAGAAGGGTTTTTTTGAAGATCTGATTTTAACTTTTCCAGATGTTTTTCAAATTCTTCACTCCCTGATCTGTAGGTATGCTGAGGAAACTCATTTCTAAAAACATATTCGAGCCTATCCAAATCTTCCAGCTTTTTCTGTTGTTCACTCAGGAAGGGAGCCCGAATCTTTTCAAATAGTTTGGTTAGGCCGACAGGAATTATCACGACCAGGATCAGAACAATAAATGAAATGAAGATATATTTGATGATTTTAAAAAGTCGTTTCATACCGGAGAGTTATTCAGTTGTTACCAAGCATCACCTATGCTGAAGCAGGAAACAGTATAGGTTGAAGTGTTATAATTTAAGTCTCTTTAAGTGAGACGACTATGCTTGTGAAATGTTACTGGGGATGAAGTTTTTCAGGAAAAAGTAAACCTGCATTTTCGATCCTGTCAAAGGACCTGATGCACCTCCGTTTTAAGAATTAATCAGTAATTATACGCTCAAAGTATGTTATATAACTTCAAGGATTGGACCTGATATTGGCTGTTGAAATTTATAGCGGCATCTTTAAATTTTGGTTTTCCGAAGGGTTTGAAGTTATTTCCAAAGGCTATCGGTTCTTTCGGTATTCCCATGAAATTGGTGTCAAGTTCACCATTGCCATTTACATCCTGGTAGACAGAGATGGCATAGGTCCCATAAGGCACTTCGAAGGAAACCGTCTCAGCATCTTTATCCGTTTTTAATGTCTTTGTTTTAAAGGGTGTATCCATCCAGCCTGATTCGCTGTCATAAACAGCGATGTTAACCTGCCCTCCTTTGTTCTGGATATTGGTGATTTCAAATTCGAATTTTTTCTCTGGAGAATAATTTTCTTCAGCAGGATTCGAAATGTTAAGCAAAACGATCAGGATGAAAGGTATTTTCATTTTTTAGTTATTTATAATAAACGTTGCTGAATATGCAGATCGCTTATCATTCCTAATATCAGAAAAATTTACTTAACGCAAGAAAATTATTCAATAAACAAGACGCATATATGATCACGTATCCGATTTGTGGATAGCGTATTTTACCAATGCACCAAGGTGCTACTGTTCTGCAGGATCAATCATTTTTAATAACTCTGATAAAATTTCGTCTTCTTCATCGAGTAAAAAGTCCTTGATGTAAATTTCAGGTATTACCCCTTCTTCTGCAGTGCTTCCGTTGACTCTGATTATGTAACCTTTGGAAACACTGACCCGGATTCCCGTATTGGGCAGGGAGTAGTGATAAATGGAGGCATACAAGGAAGGAAAATCCCCGGTTTCTTCCCCTGCAATGGTGGCAAAACCATAATCCTGGATCTGGGCAGCGGCGACAGCCGACTGGGAATGCGACTGACGGTTGACCAAAACATAGACCCTTCCTTTGAATCTTTTATGCTCAGGCTGTGGTTGATAAGGTTCGAAGGCATACTCATAGATCTCTCCGTTCTTCCGATTTAATGCCTCCTTCCAGTAGGCATCGGTGGTGTCTTTTTCCTTTATGACATGATCTTTCAGAAACTGACTCGTCTTAAGGGTGAAACGTGAATTCCATGTAAAAGGCCGGTCAGCAAAATAGGAGATCAGATAGTTGCTGAATGAATCATCTCCACCCTGGTTATTCCTGAAATCGATTATGAGATCCTTGCTTTTTCTTTCTCTGATCACCGCAAATGAGGAGTCGATAAATGCCTGGTATTTTTGCTCGTCTCCTGAAAAGTTCCCGGGATTCAGGTAAGCAGTATCTTCGAAAAACCGCAGAGTCATTTTTGCGTTCAAAACTTCTTCCCGCTTCATTTCGTAACCTTCTAACGCATCGATCGCTTCGATTTGAAATCTTTCGATACGCTCACCTTGTCGAATCGCCACATCAAAGTTGTCTACCCGGCCAAAAACCTGCCAGTAATACCTTGGAAAGGAGAAGGCTTCGATCTTGGCATTTTTAAAATAGGGGCGTTCGGCAGAGACCAGTGGATAAATGCGTGATACGACCTCATTCATAGTCATACCATTGATACTTACGATCTCATCACCCGGAGTGATGCTGTCATTGGCAGACCAGTTTTTCCTGATAAGCGGGGTGCCCTTTTCGAAGGCAATCTCTAAAGGAAAAACAGTACCTCCGTTCCTGACATAGGCTATGTAAGAAGTTCCGGGGAAACCGATTTCGGTGTGGCCGTTATTGACCTTTGAGATAATATGTTGGAATAAAGAAGTGGCTTCGAGCAGGTCAAAACTGTCTTTTACCACAGTTGCTTTCAGTCGTTCATAGTTGTTATTGAAATCTTCTTTTGAGGTATAGGCATATAAGTTGTAATGCGCATCTGTCAGAGAAGATCTCAGGAAAGCCATGTCTTCAAGAATCTCTGCTTTTGAAAACGACGTCTGAGCCGAAACTTCAGACACATAAAACAGACTTATCAGAAGGCCGAATTTCAGTATGTCACCAAAGGCTCTTTGAAAATGTAACCACATAATAATCTTTAATGATTTCGCCGGCAAATGTAGTATTCGAAAGCGGTATGAGCGACCGAATGCTTCTATTCGGACTCCTTTTCCAGTTGATTGACATACTGAGTGGGGGTTTGACCGGTCATTTTTTTAAAGACATGGTTAAAAGTGGATTTCGACTTGAATCCACATTCATAAGCATGTCCTAAAAATGTCAGGCGGTCACTGTCGGTTTCCAGCATTCTTTCTTTAAATGCCTCTACCCGGTAGCCGTTCACAAATTCATAAAAGTTCTTGTGGAAACTTTGGTTGATGGTATGAGACACCTGTTTTTGATTGCATTTCAGCATTTCCGAGAGCCTTGCCAGATCCAGTTCAGGATCGAGATAGGGTCTTTGTTCTTTCATCAGAACCTCCAATTGCCGTGTGAGTTCAGGGTCGGTTGCTTTCTCTTCAGGGATCATCTTTTTCATACTCAGGGGAGTTTTCTGAGTGCGGGACATAAGATATCCCTTAAAACCGATCCAGCAGGTAACGACGGCAAGGCCTGTAAATGCGGGTAGGAAGTAGATCTCCCGGAGAGTCCGATCGAACAGAAACCGGTCGATTTCAGTGAGCAGGGTCCATCCGATCCAGAAGAGAGCAAAGATGATCACGGGAATTTTCAGCCAGTTCAATGAACGGTTTTCCAGTTCTGAATAGTGCTGTCTCAGGCTGTGCTGATAGGTAAAAAGCAGACGCAGTGAAAGCAGGGTATAAACTGTAATGGAGAAAATTCCCAGCCATTGTTCGGCCAGGTAGAGAGGGGTGTAGGGATGTGACGATTCCAGGTACATTCCCGATGCTCCCAGGCGGTAAAAGGCTGTACGGTAGAAAAAGAATTCAAGAACGACCGGAATAAAATGAAGAAGGTCTTTCCTTGAAAACCTGAACTCAGGATCGGTAATGCTTTTGGTATAGAAATAAAGGGCAGGTCCTATGCCGAATAACAATTCCAATTGTACATACCTGAAGACGTACATCAGGTCATAACTGGCCAGCACATTTACCAGGGCGATATTAAAGGCCATCAGGGCAAAGAAGAAAACGAGCAGAGCCAGAAAGATCTTCGCCTGTGTTCTGGGTTTGCTGAAGAGCAGCAAAGCACTTAACAAGATAGCCTGCAGGGCAAACACAAAAATGATGGTGGTCAAGATGGGATTAGGTGCTGACATATGCCTGGTTGCTTCCTTTTATTTAGGCTACTAACAGTTTAATTTTTCTATTCATCGCAGCGACAAAAGCCTTTACAAGACTTAGGTTTCGGTCGTCTAATCTATACATTATTCTTAAGAATCACAGGTTGAAAAGTTTTTAAAGACCCTGATACCTGATTTCCAAACCGAAGATTTGCTTATATGACAGAAGGAGGGAGTTCCGGTCTTACCCCATCATGATGATCATCTCCTTTTGTTCGAGTATTTTTTCAAGTTCCATGCTTCGAAAAAAGCCATTCAGAGAGTCTGCAGAGGTATCGACATTGATGACTGTTAATGAGTGCTGATGATCATTGATAATATTTGCCACTAGCGTAGCAGCAATTTTTTGCCTCCTGAAATCCTTTTTCACTCCGATCTGTTGCAGCCGACAACTTTCAGGGTCATAGATTAAATACCCAACCAGGGTATCTCCATACCATGCTCCCAGTCTCACTTTTTGTCCTGATTGGTCTTTTAATACAGCAGATGAATTTTGCCAGGTGGGTATCGTATCCCAAAACGAGTAGAGGTACTCCCAGTCAGCATCTATCAGGTCACCAATCCTGATATTTTCATTCAGTTGTTCCAATGAAACCTCACCCCGGTAGCAATTCAATGCCCTGGAGGTTTTAAAGCCACAGCTTTCATATGATCTGATCGCCGGGATATTGTCTGAAATAACCTCAAGGCGAATGCTGTAAACCCCTCTCTCTAACAATTGGGGCTTCAGGTAATCATACATGCGGCAGCTGAGATTTTCACCTCTGTATTCAGGAATAACCCCGGTACCGCCGTTGTACAAGACCGTTTTTCCGTTGACGTCATCTGCTCCATGTAGTATAAAGCCAACGAGTTGCGTACCGTCGAATGCGCCTACAGAAACCTCGGGGCGATACATATCAGTCTGTATTTTAGCAAGCAATTGTTCCTTTGATAACTGCAAGGGAATGGAATAGTCCCTGAATGAAAGGTTGAAACATTCCAGGAGTTGTTCTGTAGTAACCAAATCTAAAGGGCGAAAAAACATAACTATAAATCAGGATGTCTAAATTCTATATTTTGGTATGTATATACAAATCACAATATCCTTTCGTAAAGAAACTGCGCGCCCGCCCGGTATGAGCACCGGCACTTTTTCCATTAGTGGCTAAAGTGAATAATATGTTACGGCATTTTGCGTAAAATAAGACTCGTTTCCTAATTCAGATAACGGGTCTTGCCGCACTGCGCAAAAGGTTCCTCTCTTTTTATTCCGATCGAATGGTTTTGTGCGAAGGAAGCGATCAAATGGGCTAATTCTTCTTTTTTCTCTTCGGTTACCTCATTATTTATGACCCTGAAGAAATAGGTATTGATCTTCCCCTCAGGATTAAAGTAGATCTTCTGTACAATGGTGATCGTACTGTCTTTAACGCCCCAGTTGAAATCATTTTGAGATAGGTATTGCTCGAGGTCGTGATGCAGACCTTTCCACGATTGTACCACGGTATCATATTCAGATCTGGATATTTGAGGATTCAACAGGTTCGGATGAGTGCTGTCCAGGTTCATTTGGGTATAGGCAGCCAGCTCTTTTTTATTATCAAAATTAACAACCTTCACTGTTTCTACGGATTCCGAATTTTTCTTTTGTTCCCGATTCTCCCTGCAGCTTATTGTGATGAGGATTAAAATAATCAATACGAACGGGCTTAGCTTTTTCAGATATTTTGTCATAGAAAGGTGGTTTAATCAATGCTAATATAACTAAATAATTAGTTCAAACTAAGTTTTTAGTTTAAATGTCAGCAGAGAAGGGGTTTCATTAAAAAGGGGAGACCCGGAGTTTTGCCCGGCCCGGGATAATTGATTCTTTCTATGTCTTAAGATCTAAAACTGGTCGTTGATCCATTCAGATATGATATTCAGAGCCTCAGGCGAAAATGTCTGTTCGATCTTGTCATATTCATTCGGGAGTCCGGTTTGGCTGTTTTGAAACAAGTGATTCAGATTCTCCAGCTGAATGACTCTGATGTGATCATTATTGATCTCTTCCAGACAAACTGTGTTCAATTCTGCCGGAACCTGCAGATCTTTTTTCCCGAAGAGGGCAAGGGTTGGTATTTCAGTATTTTCCAGGGCTGTTCGGGGGTCGTACGACAAATAGTAGCGCATCCACGGGGAATTTACATATTGAACGATGCCGGTTATCTGTGGGTCTTCAGGGTTGGTATTGAAACTTTTACTGAAATAAGCAGTCAGAGTGTCACTCAGTGCCTTATCGTCCCCATCATACGAATCGATCAGGGCATAGGCCTTTTTAAAGATTTCCTGGCTTTGAGCTACCACAGTCTGACTAAAACCACTCTTCAATTCGATCAATTTCTTCTGGGCGAGCATTATTTCATCACCGCGCAGGCAGGGTCCGGCCAGCAGCACCATAAAATCTACATTCTTGTTCTTTGATGCCACTAAGGGTGCAATGATACCTCCTTCGCTGTGACCGATGAGTCCGATCTTATCCGCATCGATCTCCTGATTCGACCTCAGGTATTCTACAGCAGCAATCACATCACGAGAGAGGTCTTCAGTTGTGGCTTCGGAATAATTGCCCTCTGAAGCTCCTGTGCCCCGGTCATCAAATCTGAGTACTGCAATTCCTGATCTTGTGAGATGATCTGCAAGGACCAGGAAGGGTTTGTGCCCGGCGATCTCTTCATCGCGGTTTTGGGCGCCACTGCCGCTGATCAGTATCACCGTAGGAAAATCTGTGCTGTTTTCAGGGAAGGTCAGGGTACCTGCCAGAAGGATATTATCGTTTTGATTTTTGAAAGTAACATCTAATGAGCGATAGGGGTAGGGTTGATTAGGTTCCTGAGGTCTTATGACCTTTTTCTCGATCTTTTCTCTCGATAGATTCAGGGGAAAGCGCATGCCGTTCTGCTCGAAAGTACCGGATATCATCTTCTTGTCGTCTTCATAAGTGCCGGTATAGGTAACTCCTAATTGGGGTAATTTCAGGGTCAAAGAGGAATTTATATAGCTGGTTTCTTCAACCTCAATACCGAAAGCTCCTTGTTTCGGGCTGTCCATTGTTGAGATTAGTTCATCTCCTGTCTTTTCAATATGAAAAACCAATGGTAAATCTGTGCCCTGCACCTCCAGGCTCCCGTACCAGTCGCCCTGAATTTCCTGAGATACCAACGATGAGGTCATCAGGATGCTTAAAAGAAAACATGGAAGTATTTTCATATGATTTAAATGTGCTTAATTATGCATAGATATTAGAAAGATAAAAATATTTTGGATTGATGAGGATCAGGTCTGAAATATTTCAGGAACCGAATACTCACTATCCTTATGTCTTATTACGAGCCTGCTTTACATTGTTCTTTCACTTAAAGGAACTATGAAAACTGCTTGCATTCATGGAGTTTTATTATTTGTTCTACAGATGCTTTCAAATTCTTTGCGCTCCTTTAAATTATCAGAGACATTTCGATACCTTAAAGGTTTTAAGCACCTGTGTTGCAATGCGAACCTGTTCTAGGGGAATTTTGAAGGTCAGCCATGGAGACGTGCAGGTATTGCTTCCTGCCAATAGTTATGAAATATACCAGCACCATTATAAATGCCGGCCACAGGTATAAAAACGGATTGAATGCTGTGCTAATAAGGAATTTATACAGTATTAGGGGTATGAGACTGAGCAGAGTGATTTGCACACTGTACTTCAATGGCGTTAGTTCTGATCTTTAATTCGACGGGATTATATGAACCAATTTAAAGAGTCAGGCTGTAGGAGATTCAGGCTCCCTTTCCCCAGGCAAGAAATATGTATACAATCGGTTCTTCATTCTCATTCCAAAATACATGATCATGATGGGGAGGAATATAATAAGCCTCATTTTTTTTCACATTAATTGTATCTCTACCGATTTTCGCATATCCCTCACCTTGAGTGATTATGAAATACTGGGGAAAAGGATTGGTGTCACCGGGTTCATTTACCTGTTCTCCCTTATTTATCTGATACCAGGCACTTCTCACACCGATGTCATCGGTTTTTTGGTAAAAGATAGGAATCGCAAGTCCTCCGTGAACGATTCTAGCGTGTTCTTCACCAAGCCTCACAAGGTCATATGGATATCGGTTAAAAAAGCGCTGTGCGATAAACAGAAAATCATTGGTGGTATTGCCAGTGACCGAACTCTGAATATCAAAATTTAGAGGAATGGGATCAGTGGAGGTGGCCTGCCCCATAGAGGTCATGGCGGTAATATCCCCTCTGAATATCCTGTTATAATGATCTTTTGTAGCTGAAAAGGAGATATTGTATGAATCGGTTTCTCCTTCAATTATTTCAAATACATTATTCTTAACCTCTACCTGATAGACTTCTGACGAATCAGCAAGATAAAAGCTGAGCGATACCTGGTAGGTTGAATCAGTTTTTTCAATAAAAGATTCAGACCATTTTTCAAGCATGTATTTTAGCTCATAGTTTTTATTGTCTTCCTTTACACTGATTGAACTATCTACCCTCTTTTTTTCATTGGAGGAGCAGCTAATGATCAGGAACGATAACAGGCTGTAAAAAAATACCCTTTGGAAGGTGACAAACGCTGATTCAGATGGTTTTATGAGTATTGTATTCATCGGTGGTTGATTTAATAGGCTTTTTGATCGCCTTGTATTATACAGACGTTTCAGGGAATAAAATGTTACATTTATCAAGGGTTATATATCTGTAATTCAGAAAATTGAATCTGCTGTTCACCTTTGAAGAGTACATTGATAGTATTAGATAAACAGGCCATAAATGGAGATCAATTCTATAAGGCTTTCTCCTTATGGAAAATCCTGCTTTTAATTAAGAAGCCATATGAAACTCAGTTTTACTGATTTGCAGGTATCGTTTCCTGCCAATGGTAATAAAATATCCCGGCACCAGCATTAATACCGGCCACAGGTATAAAAACGGATTGAACGCTGTATTGACGAAAAAATTATACAGTAGTAAGGGGATGAGACTGAGTAATGCGATCTGCACACTGTACTTCAATAAGGCATTACTCCTGACTTCTATCTCCAGGGTTTCACCTTCGGCTATTTCGAAGCTCAGCCTGTTGCTTTGGCACCAGTCGATGGCAGCTTGTATTTCATGCAAACCCGGCTCCACATCGATAACAAGAGTTTCGCCACCGGCTATTTTATCGGTCTTATTGTTATTCAGATAAATACGGTATTTTCTAAGGAGATTGATATACTCTGTTTTCCGCTGGATGATTATTTGAGACATGATTTTTGTGCTGTTTCCTAATTGTTAATTGCTTTGAACTGATATACGATGCGATTAAAATAATGATTATTTTCTAAACTCCAGGTCGGTGCAATCTTTTACAAGTATTATAAGAACAGATAACAGTTAACTTTATTTTTTGCGCATTAATCAGGTTTATAAACTTCCATCTCGATCTCGATCATAAACTCCGGCAAGGCGAGTTCCTTAACCCCCAGCCATGAGCCGGCAGGGTATTGCCTGGTATAGATCGAATCGCGATAGGTCGAGATCTCCAAAAACTGCGGCATATGGGTCGTAAAGATATTTTCAACCACGACATCATCGAAAGTGCAGTCAAAATGTTGTAAGATCTGTTCGAGGTCGGCGTAGCAGTTTTTCATCTGTTGTTCCAGGTCACCAACCGCGGTGGGATTTCCCTGGTCATCCATACTCACGGCTCCGGAGATCTTGATGTCGTTGCCTATTTTTACAGCATGGGTATAACCATAGGCTTTTTCTACCTCCGGACGAAGCTGGAAATACTCCGGTTTTTCTGTTTCAACGCTTACCTCACGGTTTATGGGAGTAGCTTGTTCTTTCTCCTGATTTTGACAGGAAGAGAAATAAAGCACAGGGATGATAAAAGCAGCCATTGCCAACAGCTGCTTTAAACGTTTAATGGACTTTTTCATTGAATGAAAGGTTGGTTATAAGATTACAGTTATTAACTCAGTTGTTGCCTGACTATCTTCAATCCCAAAACAATAAAAAGACATTCTTGGGTTATCGGGGCGGTAAATATTTTTAAATCAGAGAGTTATAGTTTTAAAAATACAACTTATTTCCGTCGTTTATGAAGTAAAAACAGATTGTTGACAAAGAATTTACCGGCCGGTATCCTAGTTTCCATAGCTGATGTCAGTGATTTTCAGCTTCAGCCAGGTCCAGGTACTATCGTTCATTTTCCAGCTCGCTTCACACTCTACCGGTATTTTTACTCCGTTTCTTGTATCGGTTTTGGTGGCGGTGACGATCCATTCGGTAGGTTCCGCCTTTTCTGAATCCTGGAATCGCATGGCTGTAAATTTTTTAAAACGACCGCTATGGTCAAAATGAAATATACCTTCACCCCGGGTACCTTCATAGGTCATGATGGCTTTGGCTGAATACTCGTTCAGCGCTTCCCACTTGATATAATCGCTTAAAGCGGCCGAAGGGAACCATACGATCTCTGCCAGGTAACGTTGCAGGGTCGCCTGATTCACCTTCTCGTGATCTCTGGCGTTGGCCACGGGTATGAGAGAAAGCAGCTTTATGAGCATTTCTCCTTTCCCTGCTTCAAATTTATCTCTTCCGGCGACAGGCATAATCGGATTCATTTTCATGTCGATCGTCCATATGAAAGCCGGTGGCCTGACAGAAAAGAACTGTTCAGCTGATCCCCGGTACCAGGACTCCTGATCGGGTTTCATCTTCAGCAGCAATTCCTGGGTGAGATAAACCGTCGGTACCCTTTGTTTCCCGATCACCTCGCTGTTGGTAAGCCATTTTTTAACCACATTCGGTAAATGCGAAATGTCTTCCGCAGTGATAATTTCATCAGAAAATGTTTCAGAGTTTTGAATGATACCGGCTTTTTCCTTTTCGACTTTGGAAAGAAAAGCATGGTTCGACCAGGCCACCACCGAAGCGATGAGAATGATCAGGTTGATAAGGGTTCCGAATTTTGCATCAGACCAGAAAACCAGGATCAGAACCTGTGAGAGAATCACAGAGAATATTCCTGAGAGCCACCAGAAATCGGAGTGAGTAGCAAAGAGTACGAGTGTAAAGGCGAGCAGAAGAAATGCCAGCAGCCAAAGAAATCCGTATGTTTTTGAGACCGGTTGCGATAGTCCCTCAAATTCAGATATTCCAAAGCCTTTCAGAAATCCCATCAGGTGGATCAAAGCGTGAAGAGCGATGATAATGATAAAAGCTGTTCGCATGATTGTTTGTTTTCCGGTTTCGTCAGATGGTTCTTCCCTTTTATGTCTGAAGGACAGAAAAGCGGCAGTTCAAACGTCTGCTTTTCTGTATTCATCAATGAAACAGAAAGATAAAGGTCATACTGCCAGAACGTGCCGATCTTTATTTTACCGGTTGGTTGTTAGTACGTTCACACTTTAAATTTATTGCAAAAGAATGATTCAAGTTTACGCAACAGCAATTTTTTGTCTCATGAATGCAGGAGGTAAATGATATCGGTATATGTTCAGTAAATTGAAAGCGCTTTGCCCTTTAGAGGAATGAGGATGAGAATCAATTAATCATTAACCCTGCTTATGATCTCGAGTACGTTCCCTTCGGGATCGGTAAGATGTAACAGGTCAATCCCGAGTTCCTGATCCCTGAATATCCTGCCGGCTTTGCCGCTATTATTGTTCAGACAGTCTTTCAGATCGGTAAGCGATGCATCGGTAAATAACCCGATCTTCATAATGCCACCACCCGGTTTAGACCTTGTGTTATCCTTCTTTTCGTGTAATTCAGCTGTGTGATTCCTGAAGAATATTTCAACGATAAAATCGTCTTTTCTCATGATGATTCCGGTGGCGCTTCCGTCAGGAACTTCAAATTCTTTAACAACTTCCAGTCCGAAGGTGTTTTTATACCATTTGTCAAGTTCACTGTTTTTATGTGTATTAAAAGCGATAAAGGCCGGTTCCAGGGCCACGTTATAAAAACAACTATGCTGTTCCTGTGCGCTTGCCTTTAAACTTAGAGTCAGTGCTGCAAGCAGTAATACTATTTTTTTCATACGACGTTTTTCAGTACAGACAAATTTTCAAAAGCGAGTGAATCATTCTTCTGAAGTTGATTCAATTTTTTCTACTCGCAAATCAGTTTCTTTTTTAAGAACCTAAGTTCTGCTTTGTTTGGTTAACTGTTGTTTTCACCGGTGGCTGTTTGTGACCTGGACCCTCATGAAAGCAGGTATTACCTTTTCAGGGAGTGCCAGGTTTGGTTGATAGCCATTTGGCCGCGTTTACTGACATCGTTTTGTAATCATGGCCTACCTTGCTCACTGTATCGATTGCCCAGTTGAATTTCCAGTGATGCTTTTTTGTCAGCGCTTCATTTTCGATATAGAAATTGGAACCTCGGTCTAACCTGTTGCCTCCCTGTTTCATGGCCAAGTCGGTTGTTCTGAAAGTTCCTAATGCCGGATCGTTATCTAATTCTCCCAACAGTATGATCAGCTTTTTATTGTAAGACAATTGAAGATCGGGCAATGATTCGATACCGGAATTCTTTATTCCGTAAGGATACTCCAGGTCTTCATCAGGAAACGTATAAAAACCTGCATTCGCGGCGATAGCTGTTTCAATTCTTGATTCAGGCATAAGCATGATCATTCTGTGAACAAATTGCCCGCCTGCCGAATGCCCGAATATATCATAGGTTTCATTTGTAATATTATTCACCGACCTGATATGGTCGAAAATATTTTCAATAACTGTGTATGCCCATTCGCTTTTTGGGTTTTTGGTACCGAAAAAGGTAAACAGATTCCCTTCCTGATAGTCGTTGGTGGTATAATCAGAAAACTTGTTCCCGAATTCAGGTGCAATGATCAGTAGGTTGTTCTCGTCGGCTAATTGCGTCCAGGTGTTCAGGTAGTCTTCTGCGTTGCGTCCTCCTCCGTGCATGACGAACACGATTTTGTTTTGGTCGCGCCAGTTTTCAGGTTTGTAGGTCCATACCCTCACAGATTTTTTCTCACTTTCTTTATAGGCATACATGACAAAGGAGTCTTTACCGGTGGTAATTTTATCTGTTTCCGTGATGGCAGGTCCCTTTGGAAGGACGTAGAGGTAAACATAACCGGTCACAGTGAGCAGTAAAAGGGTTGTGAAAGTATACAAAAATACTTTCTTGATGACTTTAAGGGTTTTACTCATTAAGGTGATTAATTTGGGCCAAATATAATTCCGCTGACAGGATTTATGCAGAAAATAAGAGATGAGTCATCAATATTTTATGACGAATCGTGAATTTAGTGGGATCACTTTACTATAACAGCTGTTGTTCAGCACGGATTACGAGCTGTACTTTCCGGCCCCGGTCATTTTATAAATCGTCCAGAAATTCGAATATTCTCAGGTAGGCAGCTTCCAGTTCTTCCCCGGTCGGACTATGCTCTCCTTCCGGCACATAAACAAGTACATCTTTGCCTTCTCGAAACCTGGAAGTGAAATATGTAAATGTTTCAGGGGGGATTTGATCGTCCTTTCCTCCATGCCATAAAAAAACAGGCGGGTCATTCCCGTCGAAATAGGTGATGGGTTCGTAAACAGAAACGACATCTTTCTTTTCATAACCTTCCGAAGGGAAAAGCGCTTTACCGCCCAGGCTGAAGAGTTCATTTTCATGATCTACAAAGATCTTCTCTATAACGTCGAGGTCGTCTACCGGGCCTGAAAAATTAATGATACCTCTGATGATGAGTCCGCGTTTTAACTCATCGGGAAATGAAGGATTATTCTGGGCTAATGCCACATTGGTCGCTATTTGTGCTCCGGCCGAGAACCCTGTGACGATGATGTTGTCTAACCTCAGATCATATTCATTATTCCGGTTTTTTAAATAATTGAGGGCAAGGGTAAGGTCACTGGTAGCCGGGGCAATTCCTCGTTTAAGCCGATAGTTCATATTGATAACATTCAGTTCTTTTTTAAGGTAGGGATCAATATATCTTTCTTCTGCGGTCTTATCGCTTAGATAATAGGCTCCGCCGTGAATGAAAACAACCGTGTAATTATTCCTTCCGAAAGTTGCTGCATCTTTCGAAAGATAAATGTCCATTTTTTGCTCGGCATCTGTGCCATAAGGAACATTTTTCAGAACGGTATAAGTTTCAGCGATCTGATCAGTTTCCTTGTCCTGAACTGAAGTCAGTTTTTTAGAGCATGATGTAAAAATCAAAAAGCAAAGGAGGCTGAATAAGAGATGTTTATTCTTCATATAGGTTCATCTTGAACCCCGACTGCAGCATCCGGCATGAATACCCGGTATAACTCCACATTGTTGTCATATCCAAAGGTATAATGCCCCCTGGAATTGGTACGGCGTATAGCTGAGGTTCTCGGAATATTTAATGGATTATACAGGAGAAAATTCAGTTTCCGGCCTCTGCCAGCTTTTTGGTATCGACAAATTGCTGAAAGGCAGTGATCTTCCCCTCATCATCAAGTGTCCAAAGATGTGCCGCCTGCGCGTTATAGGCTTTGCCGGTGGCTTTTACCTTGCCATCATACCTCAAGGTAGCTAAGATCATGTTGTCATTCATACCGTGGATTTTAACATCCTGCAGCCCGAAATACTCATGATTGGCACCCAAAGGAGCGAAGACACCCTGGAGTACGGCATCCGGCCCGATGTACGGATTACCATCGGCAAGCGAATTACTTTCTGCTTCATTCCATTCTATTTTCGGATGCATTAATCCGAGAACAACCGGCATATCACCGGTTGAGAAAGCATTGTACAAGGAGTTAATAACCTGAATGTTCTGTTCTGTAGTCATTTTAGATAGAATTAATTGCCTACTCTGGTCGGTTTTCGGCTTTCCCTTTTTTTTCTTGATAAATACTGACCGGGGCGGTGAGCTTAAAGGCCGGTTATGAAACGATATGATATGGGGTGCACTGCGCGATATGTTATCTTCTCAGACCGATCTTTATAAGCGGTATGAGATTTTTTCAGAGTGCTTAAGAAATGGAGATCCAAACACAGCGTATGTCTAAGTTAGGGAATAAAATCGTAACGTGAAGGTGCCTGCTGTGGTTTAAATGCTTTTAAACCAGGACTATTGCTGTTTTATTTCAATTGGTCTCATGAACCTTACTCGCCGATCTTCAGAAAGCTTGGGCTAAGCGCTCGTTTAATTCTTTTTATAAAAGCAGTTTCCCTTCTTTCTGTCAACCAATTGACGCTCCGGATAAAAAGGTCAAAACGCTAAGGACTGATTGTTCTGCATGTTTCAATGCTCGGAACAGCTGTGTCGTTCGTCTGTTTTACGCTGATGATCCTGGAGAGTTGGTTATCTTTAATTATAACACTTTTTCATTTTATTCGTATGATACGTTGTCTTTTAGGCACATTGCTACTGCTGCTCTCGCCGGGTGTAAGTGCTTCTGACCGTGATACAGAAAAGCCTCCTGTCTGGGTATATCCTGAACACAGGGAGATCACAGCTATGGCTATTCAGCAATTAAGTCCGGAGTACAAAAGTATTTTGGAAAATATGTGGACTCAGGCTCGAAAGGGATATGAAAGCAGGCTCTCAGCTTTCATGGTAGACCCTGAGTATGGTTCTGATGCTGGAACCCTGGACCTGGCATCGTGGCCGGCTATTGCCGGGGACCACAGCTGCTCCCCTCAGCAGATGATGGAAATCATACTCAGCAGTGACTGGATCTTAAAGGTTGACCAGGTGGCAGAGCGTTTACGAAATGATCTGGCTGAGGCTGAAAGGCCTGATCAGATAATTAATGCGATCAGAAATTCAGACATACGGTTGCAACGTGCTGATCTGGAATATGCCACCCGTGCAGGAGCCAATAATGTACATTTTTTACTGGCAAGAAATTCTGTGGATGAGACGGCAGAAGCGTATTTTATGCGCTGTCTCAGGGAAGGGGCTCCACTGAATGCTTTAGGGGCTTATTCTTTTTTTCATACACAGGCCTTGGAAATGGTAGTCCAGTCAAAAAAGCCAGACCTGAGGGAAGAACAACGATCATCGATACTGAGGGCAGCCCTGGCCAATGAAACTTTTGCGCTCCATTTCATCGAAGACGTATATGCAGCCGGGCATGTTGCCGGCACCTGGGGATCGGCGGCCCAGCGCAAGGGTACTCATGATCACTATAACGAAGCAGGATTAGAGATCGAAACCTGGGATGATCAGTCTGCGGTGCTTACCGGGGATGCCTATATGCGAGTGGAAGATGCCGACCTGGCAGCCAGGGCAGTACAGACAAGCCTGGAACAATTTTGTTCGGTGATGCTGCAGGAAATGAATTCTAAAGTAAATTCTGCGACAGACAAAGAGATTTCACCGAGCACATTCGATGTCTGTTCTAATACTGACATGCCTGAAGCGGAATTTGACCTTAATTTATTGCATGAGGTGCTAAAGGGCACTCCGAAACCGGGATTGAAGGAAGGATTGGGAGAATTGGAACGATTCAGGGCAGAATTGGGTCCCTTCATCGGAGTATCATCTTCCCTTGAGGGAGGTTCCCTGAACGGCGGTTTCGGTCCTGATCAAAATCAGACCACTTTTATAGGAAGCATTGAAGCCAACCTGATCATCGGTCTCGGACTGGATGGAGTGATGAATAAGGCCGGAGACGGACTAACATTCGTTCAGTTAGGCTGGAGGCAGGATTCACCCACGACCAGCCAGTTTACTGATCCTGAATTAAACTACCAGGGAAGTTCTGTAACGTCAACCATTCCGGGCCGGTCTGCTTTCAACTTTCGAATGCGAATGCCTTTCTGGCTCATTCCCGGCGACTTAATTCTTGTCGCGCCCATTCTGGCCTGGGCTTCCCCTCAGACGTATCAGCGAATGGCGGTCACCGCTGGTAACGGAGGGCTTATTCCATGGCAATCAGGAATATCAACTCCGATAGGTCGGTTTCAATTTGTGCTGGGAAGAGAAGTAGGGGTTTCTCTGTATGGCAGAGGCAGGGTAAGGGAGTCTCTCATTGTACCGGTAACAAGTTTCACGGATCCTTACCTGCTTGCATACCGATCTACCAAATGGGATTTTCCGTTCCTGGAATATCAGCCCACCCGCATTTTTTCAAATACCCAAAGTGCCACCCTGAAATTTCAGTTCTCATTTGGGGTTGATGTGCCCTCTAAAGTAGAGGTGCTGTCTCCCGAAATTGCCGAAGAAGTGGTTTTAGAGAATGTCTGGTATATGGGATTGAGAATGGTGTTCAACTGGAGACGGTATTTGTGAACGTCCCCCTGTGAGAGGTGGAAGATACCTCTAAGGTTTAATAATTGAATTGATTTCTTTTCTTGTTTCACCAAAAACGGAGAAATAGTTCAGGCAATGAGGAGAAGACTATTGATGCCCGGAACCTGGTTTCAGCCAGCATAATTTTAGCGATTGTTATTCAGTTATTTATTGACCCGTTCCAAAATCAATGAAGAAAATGCCTTTACACCTGTTCTTATACATTCTTCATCAACCCTAAAGTCAGGTGCGTGATTCATGGCAATCAATCCTTTCTCCGTATTTGATCCCCCCAGCAGGAAATACACTCCGGGTATTTTTTGCTGAAAATAAATGAAGTCATCGTTGAAATAGGGAATTTGCCCGTAAGCCCTGAGAACCGAGTTACTTCCATAAAGATCTTTCAGTATACTAATGGCATCATTTGTTAATGATTCATCATTTAAAACCGTTGGATTTCCCTGAATAAATGATGTTGAGATGAAGTGATCTTTATAGGTAGACCTGCTTATTACCTGCTCTATTTTTGGTAATATATCAGTCAAATTTGACTTATTGGTTTCGTAGGCATACGCTTTTATTTTAAGCTGAGCGCTGTCTTCTTCGATGACAAAATTTTCCTCCGGAAAAAAATAATCGCTGAAAGCAGTATTGGGGAACAAAATGAATTTCACTTATTGACGGTTCCCCCATTTGAGTAATGAGAAGCTGGCTATAGCGTTTGTATCCATTCAGCAATCAGACCCAAAGCTTCTTTAGAAAAAGTTTCCTTATTAAAGTATACATTTTCGATCTTGTCGTCTTCACTGCTTTGGAAGAAATGATTGACATCTCTTAATTTTATTGTTTTAAAGCTCTTATTCCCGGATCGATTCAATGTTCTCTCTATACCATTTAAATTAAAATCAGCTTCCACTGAAATATCTCTATCTCCGTTTAAAGCTAAAATTGGAATTTTCAACTGCTCCAGGTATTTGGTAACGTCAAATTGAAGATAATAATGGTACCACTCACTAGTGTGAGCTTCTATCTGACCATTTACAAAGCTGTCGATCCCTCCGTACATGGAAACTTCCTCCTCATCAAGCACGTTAGCGTATCTTCGGAATTTTGAGGTCAGACTGTCTTTTAAAATTTCTTTTTTACTGATCTCTGACATGTCTTTATATACCGATTTATAAAGCTCAAAATCCCGATCATAGGTCTCGGGATAATCTTTTAGCAATAAATCTAACGACACTAAATATGATTCATAATTTGAAGTGCCGGGCGCTGCTAATAAAACTATAAACTCAATATCTTTTCGATTAGCAGCCACCATGGGAGCAATATTTCCCCCTTCACTATGGCCAATAAGACCAATAGAGCCAATCGAAACCTTATCGTATTTTTTTAGAAAATTAATTGCACCAATTACATCATCGGCATAATCTTCAGTTGTTGCCGGTCGAAATTTCCCTTCCGATTTAGCATAGCCCCTGTCATCATATCTCAGTACGGTAATTCCTTTTCTTGTTAAGTGATCTGCCAGGATCTTAAAGGGTTTATGGCCTAAAATTTCACTGTCTCTGTTCTGCGGCCCGCTTCCTGAAATTAGTATAACAGCTTTTTGGGAGTTATTTTCGATTGGATAAGTAATTGTCCCTGTTAGTTTAGTGTGGTCTGAATTATAAAAAGAGATCTCTTCACTTCTGTAAGGAATGGGTTTTTTAATAGTTTGTATCCTCTCTGCGGCTGGGTTTCGGCTAAGAATAATTGAATCCTGAAATGTATCTCTCTTTAAAACAGCATGAATCTGATCTGTATTATGAGTATAAATACCCGTGATTGCGAGATTCATACCCTTGTGAGCGAGATAAATCTCCTGGTCTTGAAAAATAATGCTATCTAATTCTAATCTGAAGATTTTGTCGGAAGGAAGATCTAAGTACGCACTGGATTCTTTCTGCTTGGGGAGGTCCAGAATATAATGCTTTTCGCTCCCATTACTATGAGTTTTAAAATACCATTTTCCAGTAGGTTCTTGACTGAAAGCATTTTGAAAGTAAAATGTAATAATTACGAGAAGTAATATTCTTATCATTTTTAATGGGCAGGTATTTGGAATTCCGATGAAAAATTGCGCTAAAATAATTCTTTTATCAGAGTTAAATAATTTCCATTAGCATTATTAATGAAGATGTTGAAACTGTAATTGATTTTAAGTAAAGATTTGACTGCGGTAATACAAATAATATTGTAGCCATGGGTCTGTGCCATGATCTGTAGCTTCCCAAAAGCTATCGGGATGGTGGCGGGAAGCTTGAGTCACTGGAACCAAAGGGTCAATTTTTAGATCTGGTCTATTCCATGGGAAAGTTTGGAAACCTGACAGATCCTGGAGAAGGCTTTTTAGAACCTAATTTATCTTCATTATGTTAAAGTTCTATACATCACCATGATGAGCCCAACGATAAAAATGGAAGTAAAGATTAATTTGTTATGCCTGGCCAACCAATTTGGTAAAAAAATGTCAAAGTTATCTTTCTGTGAGTCAGAGTATTTGCGGGCAACAACAGTTAACGGGCAGGACATTTTAAACAATAATAAAATGAGACCCTCAATAATAATTAAGCTGATCCCTATCCATGTGTAAATCGTTACCGTATCTGTAAACCCTGTATATACGATGTAAAATATTACGGCAACGAAGAAGGCCCAGATTAAGGTATGAATGAATTTGATGGTATAGAGCTTATTGGCTTGGGTCATTCTTTAATTTCCTGATATATCGTTTTGAAATAGACTGCACATGGGTTCAGTATAAATTGAATGGTAGCTACCTTGAAAATAGATTGAAAAAATGTTCTGTGTCTTTAATGTCGTCTAAACCCAGAATCCAGCACACTTCTGAAAGGTCTGAGAAGTCCAGTCCGCCTGATGAAATCGCTTCATTGTGATATCGGCCTTCTTTTCCATTATACCTGTTTGACAGATCGATGGCTAACTGCCAGATCCCAATCAATTCGGGGTCATTTAATTTCTCTTTCAAATTGGTGAATTCAGGAGATCGAAATCCGGGAGTGCCATTTCCAACGGCATTGCCATCAGGAATCTTGTGATAATCAGTGTTGATCTTTACAAATTCCAGAGACGCGGGAGATGTAACTTCTTCATTCCAGTCGCTGTGCTGTACGAGGTGAATGCGCTGAGAAGTATTAATTTCAGGTAAATCGGTCTGTATTGATTTTATCAGCCCGGCAGAAAAATCAGATTGACCGGCATCTGCAATCCAAATATCACCATTATTCTCGAGCGTTCTTATTGCAATCTTTTTAACAAGGGCAACGGCGTTTTCAAAATTTTCATGAGCATCTGACAAGTTATTTTCAAAAGCCAGTTCAAATAATTCGTTGGGGGGTACATATAATCCCTCCTGAATGCCATAAGTACCGGCAACGGCATGATAATTTATTTTAGAAAATCTGGGATCAGACAGGAGTGTTGCAAAAGCAGCCACCGATTGGAGATCATCTACATCGGTTTTACAATCGTACTGAACCAGTAACAGATCTTTCTGCATATTGAACTTTCCGTACTTTAAAGATTCCTGGGCTTTACCGGAGGAAAAGAAAAGTATGGAAGCCGTTATAATGGAAACTAAGGTTTTTGATCTCATACGGCAAGTGTGTCGAAGATTTCTTATCAATTTAATGAAATCTTTTGGGTTTTTCTGTTGTATTAATTGTAGCCTAAATTCGGACAGTACGATATCGTGGAAGGCGATTCCGGAGTAAGATTGCATTTTTCAATCAATACAATCGTCAGAAGTCAATGCTTGTAACGATCAGGCTGTGCATACCTGCCTGCCTGACGCCAGGTTGACAGGGGGGCGGTAAGGGCCGCTGACTGCCCTTTTGAACTTTGACTTTCCTGCTTTGCGGAAGGCAGGGAAGGAGGCCGAAAACCTGGAAGGAATCTTTTCTTTATTGTTTTATACTGGAGTTCAATATATGAAAACGGGCTAATTCTCGTAGAAAAGACTACTAGGGTAAAGTCATTGTTGGGGGATGTTTTTTTATTCGTAATCTGGAATGTTCAGTCCCAAAATTATATCTCTGTTTGCTGTCCAAATACCGTTTTTCATTTCGAGTTTTACAATACCGTTTCCACCACGATTTTTTAGGTTTTGTATTTTTTCTTCTGTCAAATTCGGGTCGCTTTCAAAAAGGTAGCTATCCAGATAATATGGAATGGTATTCGGCTCTTTTACATAGATATGGATGTGTTCAGGTTCTTCTGCTTCAGGATATGATGCCGGTCGGAAAGTGAAAAAGGTAAATTTTCCATCTGTTCCTGTTTTTAGCCAGCTACGATGTTGTCCGTGGGTTTTTTCCCAACCAACAGGTTTTTCGCTTGGTTGGTAGATTCCATTTCGGTCAACGTGATAAACGTAGAGGATTATATCTTTCGCCGGTGTTTTTCCGTCATTCTGAAAAACAGTACCAGTAATTTTAATTTTAGGTTCATTGTCTTGAAATCCAGGTAAGGTGTCGATGACCTTCGGCTCAATGTTGAGTTTTTGATAATCCAAAGTTGCCTCGCAATCTTGGCAAGGCCCGCCAACAGATCTTTCCGTTTCTGCATTCGCTTGTCCTTTGCAAGAGGTCGCAATTAAGCTAATCAGGAGTATTGCTAAGTGTTTTTTCACGATTCTGGTTTAAATGTTGCACAACGGCAGGGTTATGCGCAGTTGTGGTTGGTTGGCCTGAGGCTTTGGAAAGGGCCAGGGAAGCATGTATGGTACCTAAAGGATAGTTTATAGATTCATGAAAGCATCCCGAATTTTTCTGGTATCGATTGAATGTTGATATTTTTTGAAGCAATTAAAAGTTGCCTTTTTTTAATTTTTACTGAGTTCGAATAATTTTAATACAGTTTTCCAATTCCTTGTGGTCGCACCGACTTTGAGCTTCTTCTCAAAAAAGTTGTTTGTCAGTTTCGATTGGTGATATTTCCCTTCGCAGTAGATAAATATATCTCTTCCTTTTATTTTAAATCTATCCGGTTCGTAATTGTATGATTTTGCCTTATCCTGATTTTCATCAGTTGGTTCTTCCTTCAGGAAGGTCAGGTGTAAATGGCCAATATCACTATCATTCCTGTAAAAGGGATTTTGACTAATTGCGGTCTCTATTTCTTTGGGTGTTCTTACAATTACCGGAACTTCTAATCCAAACGCCTCCTTTAACGCTTCCTCTATATTTTTCGACAATTCTATGTTATCAATGTCGTTTTTCGATTCAAAAAACACATTTCCGCTTTGGATATAGGTGTGAACATTCGAAAACTTCATTTTCTCAAACATTGATTTTAAATCGGCCATCAGGATTTTTCGTTTTCCTCCGACATTGATACCTCTTAAAATTGCAATTCTTTTGTGCATTTTTCAGTTTTTTCTTGATTACCGCCAACGCTCAGGCTATGAGCCCCCTGCATACCAGGCCTTAGGCAGGGTGTACGGAGCTGGCAGAACTGGGGGCTACTGAGTAGGCCAGGCTCAACTTTTACAATTGGTCTAAAGTAATGAAAATATGCTAAGCTTGTAAGAAACGAACTATGGCTTATGCACGATGTGGTAGCCAGTTTATTTTTTCCAGGTGATTTTTACAGCGGAAATTTTACCAAGCTCAAACCTTTCACCGGAAATAATTTGGAAGTTATTTTTCAAATAAAATTGTAATGGAGACTTATAAACCGCCCCATTCTTTTTTCGATCTTTATCATGGTCAATGACCCAGCCATTTAATACAGGCTTATTTTCTTTAGCGAGGTTAAGAATTATTCGTCCAAGACCTTTTCCTTGAATTTTTGAGTCAAGGATAATTACAAACCACTTTTCGTTGTCTCGGTCGAAATCGACATACCAGCCTTTTATCGACCGATTATTATCAATTAAGAGGATATATGATGGATTCTCTAAACTTTCAAGCCATGTTTCAAAATCAGAAATGGAGCCGTGAAATAATTTCTCGGGATATTCATTGTTCCAGAGATTAAGAACTTCGTATTTCTGAAGAGAAGTTAATTTTTTCGTGCGGATAGATTTCAAGTAAAAAGGATGATTTTTAAAATTGGTTGCAACGGTATGGCTATGAAGCGTTGTGATGAGTTGTTCTGAGCCAGTGGCGTGGACCTTAAACTCTGGCTAAGGCTCAAAAAAACAGTGAAAACGAAATGCTTCATGCGGGTTCTTTGACGTTCAATTTAAGGATATTTTCTAAACGGTGTAAGATGCTGAAATGCTTTATAGCCCTTTGCTGGCAACATTTTTTACTTCGTATGTGATTTAAGCGTTTTCATCTTTTTCTATCCTAAGTTGGAATAATCGGGGCCTTTTAATCTTTACCTCTGTTCACCTGCCAAAAAGAAACCAAACCACATTTACTTACATTTGCTGTTGGCAAAAAATCAATAATTATTTTCTTTGCTTTTCATGCAAAAAGTTCAATTCTTTCTTACAATATTGTTAAAAAGCAATTCTAGCGTTGACAATTTGCATCTAACCTGGCTCTTAAGAGTGCTATCAACCTGAATTAACTCTAATCAAATGAGAATAATACCACTACTATTGTTTCTGACATTTTTTTCCTTTCATTCTCCCGCAATCAGTCAAACACTGATTGATAATTACAGCCCTCCCAATAAACTCGGGGTGTTTATCGATGGTTGTGAACGAAGAGATGGAGGCTGTGATTTGGATTTTATTCGAACGGAAATTACGGCCGTTGACTTCTATAGGGATAATCAAAAGGCTGATGTCTTTCTGCTGATTAACACGAACAGATCTGGTGGAGGTGGAAGACAATATCAACTGATTTTTATTGGTCAACAAAACATTCATGCTGGAAGATCAGACACTCTTTATGTAAATAATAAACAGACAGATACCGACTTTGAAGTGCGGGAAAAACTAACTCGGTTTATCAAATTGGGATTAGCACCGTTTGTTGCAAAAACCAAGGTTGGAGAGGAGATCGAAATCAATATGAAGACTGACTCTGATATTCCGGAAGATACAATACAGGAAAACGTTGATCCCTGGAATTTCTGGGTTTTTAATGTGGGGAGTGATGCGAACATTGAATTAGAGGAATTGAGCAGTGAAATCAATTTTGGCGGAGACATCAATATTAACCGTATCACCGATGAATGGAAAATATCCATATCCGGGAGAATAGATGAAAGGCTGAGAAGAACGATTCAAAAGGTACCTAGAGTTGATGATAATGGCAATCCGGTTCTTGATGAAGACGGTAACCAGTTCATCGATGAAGTTGAGAATAATTTTGATATTTCAGAATTTGGCTTTAGTCACCAGCTTGTAAAGTCACTCACCCCCCAATGGTCTTATGGATATGATATTGCCGGTCGTCAGAACACCCGCCTTAATTATAAGTTTCAAAGCAGCTTCAGACCAGCTGTAGAGTACAATTTTTTTCCGGAATCAGTGCAGAATTCCAGATTTCTAAGAGTGAACTATGGGGTTGAAGTCAGAAATAATAATTATGTCGACGAAACGATTTACGGTGCTATTGAAGAAACCAGGGTCCTCCATAGTTTGAGAGCTAGTCTGGGACTAAATAAACGTTGGGGAAACCTGGAGCTGGGATATCGTCTTAGAAATTATCTGGATGATTTTAGCTTTTGGTCCACAGGTTTGAATATCAGGGCAGAAGTCCGTGTCACCGGGAATTTTTCTTTTTATGTAAGGGCAGAAGGCAACTACGTAAAGGACCAGATTTACCTCGCATCCGGAGATTTCACCGAACAGGATATTTTGAGCGGGAGAGTCAACCTACCCTCAGCTTATAACATCGATACGAGATTTGGATTTAATTACCGGTTTGGTTCGAATCTCAATAACTTCGTGAATCGAAGATTTTTTGGAAGGGCCAATTTTGTTGGGAATGATTAAGGTGTCATTCCTTGCTTTATAGGATCAAACTAACTGAAATCCTACTCGAATTAGGATTTGAATGTATTCATTTCTTTTTGGGGATCAGGTTACCATGCAGAGCTTTTTCAGCTCAATGTTCCTGTCAAAGCTCAAAATCCACCTGCAGTAATTGAGGTATCTTCCGGATCTGGAGCAGATGCAACTACCGGGCCTGCCAATATGGTAACATTCCAATCAAAAAGTTTTTCTTTGTTTACTTTGATTGAAAACCTGTTGGTAACACCAATTCGATATATATGGGAAAGTGGTCAGAGTCAATATCAGACTGTCGCTCTAATTTTACTACTCGAAATTCTTTGGTAACCAATATGTGGTCCAAAGGCCAGCGCATCAAAGCATTCTCTGCATTATAACTATTGAAAAAACCTCTCCCAACTCTTACATCATTTAGCAAGTCATTTGTTTCTGTGAGTTCGTCGGTTGCCCCCCAACTTACATCATTAAAGTCTCCGGCGACTATTATGGGTAAATTACTGTTTTTGATTTTTTTGCCGAGTGTTTTCATTGCGGTCTCTTGTTGACCTTCATTGTCCGGGAAATATTCAGAATGCTTAGGAGGTACCGGATGCATTGAATATAAAAGTATGTCCTCTCCGTTTTTAAGCTGAATAGTACATTCAAAAGAGGGTACTTTCTCGTTATTTAAATAATTTACGTCAACGTCTTTCAAAGGGGATTTGCTATATAGGGTCATCCCATACGCTACATTATTGATGGTTTCTTGTGTATACGGGTAGTCTGTCTCAATCTGTTCCAATTGTTGATCCCACCAATCATCAATTTCCATAGCAATAATTATATCGGGATTTTTAAGTTGGATTAAATTTAAAAATGGTTGGGCATTCCGATTAGTCATCTTTACGTTTGCCAATAAAATACTGATTTGGTTATCAGGTGATACATCTTCTTCTGATGCTGTAGGAACTGTTTTGGAAACTATAGTTGTATAATTCACCAGATAGCTACCGTTAATGATCAGTCCTCCGGCTAAACCTAAGACCAGAAGATAATCGTGCCATTGCCATCTTTTTGCAACTATTAAAAACAGGATCAGGCTGATAATAGAGGCAATAAAGAATTGTATTCTGGAAAAATCGAGCATTTTTAAGAATCGACTTTCTGTATTTCTTAATATGGAGAGGAGGGAGCATACCGCTAGAATTATTGTGGCTGTGGCTACAATATAATATATTGTTTTTCTGAGTTTTTCCATGTTATAATGTTTATCAAAATTGGTTGTTATATGCTTCTTTAATTTAGCAGCATACAACAAAAACTTCGCAGCCAATTCTGTGATTGAAAAGTTCGTTTAATGGATGTTTTTCTCACTGGAGAGAACGAGCTTAATAATATGAACAGGTGTTTTTTCATCATTGCCACTAACGGTTGGTGCACGAGCCTCAGCCTACCTGGCGTTAGGCAGGCAGTGTTGAGAGTAAGTGGATTAAGTTTTGTGGTAATACCGTCCGTAGGGCAGGGGCTTTTGACGGCTGTTAGCTTGAGCCACTGGAACACTGGACTCATTTTTTACGTATTGTCTAATTTAGGGATTATTTTCGAAACTTGTAGGAGGGAAGCAATGGCTTATACACGGTGTTGTGGTTAGTTGTTTAAGTTTGAACAAAATATAAGATTTCGATTATTTTGTTGGTATTTGAATCAACTTTGATGGAGATGGGGCAACAATCAGCGTTACCTAATGTAAATTTATAATAATTATAACCGTCATATTGATTGCCAATAACCAAATTTGGGCCCAATGTTTCAATATTATCTCCAATTTTAGCCCGTTTCCCATCTATAGATATCGACTTTGATTCTAACCTGCCTATTTCGGGAGTTTGATTCTCTGATAAGCCATTGAAGAATATTATCAAGCCATCACTGGTATAGAAGGATCTCCATTTTTCACCAATTTCAATGCCACCCTCACATACTTTATCAATTGCTAAAAGCTTTTGCATTTCATTAATTACTCCATTTGTTGCTTTTAATTCAGAGAGTTTAACTCCATGAAATTCAATTGCATGGTATTGATTGGGTGGCAGCTCATTTGACTTTACTTGGGCATTGACTTCGATTTGTATGGATATGCTGAGGAAAAGGAGGATCCCGGTGTAAAGTTTTGATATTCTCATTTTTGAAGAAGAGTTTTTGCAATTACTCACGACGGTAAGGCTCTAAGTCCATGCCTACCTGGCGTTAGGCAGGCATCGTTGCAGGTGAGTGGATCGAGCCAAGCGTTCCTGCCTGCGGGCAGGCAGGGGTTATTACCTCTGGCCGGGCTCGAGCCACTGTGTTGCCAGGCTCATATTAGTTATGATTTTAAATATAGGAAAATAGTCAAAACTTGTAGGAGCCAAGCATTGGCTTATAGCCATTGTTACAAGCAGTATTTATCTTTTAATTTTTTTCTTTCTTAATCTTAATTTCCTTTTTCGGTTTTTCTCCAACCTGAATTGTTCCAAAATTTCCACTTTTCATCATTTCTTTAAATTGCTCAAAAGCACTCCAAAAATTTCTACTTAATTTTCCTTCTTCAATTTCTTTATCGATTACAGGTTTAAAATAATTCCATACGTAATTATCTTCTCCGTATGTTCCTCTTTGATGCCATAATATAATCCAAGCTCTTTCTTGCCAACCGTGTTGTTCGGTTATTTCCATCAATCTTGCAACGTTCAAAGAGTCAACTCTTTTCATTAGGTCAGAAGTTGTTTTCTTGTATTCTTCTTTTGTTTTGTGAAATAAAATTTTCTTTAATTCTTTTACCTTTATTGTATCATTTTCTTTTTGTGCTTTAAAAAAAGCATCTCCGGCATTTTGATAATCAATTTCGCTATAGCCATCCAAATACATTCCTGTTTTTCTTACGAATTGGTCTCTTGCTGTTAATTCTTCTATTTCCAAATACAAATCAATATCTTCAATTGACGAGAAGTATTTTTGACGTAGTTTGTTATAATCTGAAATTATCTGTTTGTAAAATTCTTTTTCTTGAATATCGGTAAAGCCTTTGTAATCCTTTAAATAACTTTTCGGAGCTCCGCCAACTGAAACACCTTTTCTAATCCATTCGTCAGCAAGAGTTAAATTATTCAGGTTTAGCGCACATTCTGCCAAATTAAAAAATGGCGTGCTTGAATTTGGTATTAAAATTTCAAGCGCATTCTTATATTTTTCGATTGCCTGTTCACAATTTCCATTTTTTCTCAAAGTATTCGCTTCGGAAATAAGCCTATCGTGTTTATCGTATTCCGTCTGTCCATAACTGAAAGATGAAATCATTAATAGAAGTAATAGCATTTTTCTCATATTGATTGTAACGGTTGGTGTATGAGCCGTTGCGGGTGAGTGGATCAAGCTGAGCGTTGGCCTTTGGCGGTTGGTAGCTTGAGCCACTGAAACGCCAGGCTCAACTTTTAAGATTTGTCTAATCTAGGGAATATTTTCGAAACTTGTAGGAACCTAGCAATGGCTTATACACGATCTTGTAAGATCGTTGTATTAATTTCTGCTTTTGATGGAGTAGCTTTTATTTTCTTTCACTTAATCGATGGTTCAATTTTTCAATTAACTCATTCTTTTCCCGAACCTCAATCTGATAATATCTCATTGATATGAATAGATATGATAAAACCAGAACAAGCCTTACATCAGCATTATCAAAAATACTTATGCTTGTTGTTTTACTGAGTATCCATAGTAAAAAGAACAGTGAGATGGATAGTATGGAAGTAATTCTAAATACTCTTTTCATCAGGTTTTTTTATTGATGTTGATTTTAACAATGAACCACAGCTGTCAGGCTAAGAAGCGGAGTTATGTGGCTTAGAACAGCGCTGAAACGCAACATCGTATATTATTCTTCGAAGCTTAATATATGAATATTTTCTAAATTCTGTAAGTTCATAGTCATAGTTTAACACGGGTTTTTATAGAAGCTAGCATTAAGACTGTATGGTCGGTATCCCGGTAAGATTTGCGTCGGGTTTTGCAAAATCACATGGGGTAGTAATGGGATTACCTGAGGAGCATAGTACAGAAGGGTAGCCCAGGTCGTAGTCGTTTTTGAATGACCGGTAAACTACCTGTTGATGATTTTCAATTTTATCTTTTTAAGGTGAAATGACCGGAAAAAATCGTGCCTTCACCAAGATTGGCCTTAAACCAGTAATCATTAGAAAGCATTTCCCTTCCATTGAAAAATCCGTCCCAACCAACATCATTATATCTTAATTGAGCTAACAATTTACCATATCTGTCATAGATAAAAACTTGTGAATTTGGGAATTCTTCAATTCCATAAATGTGCCAGTAATCGTGTTTCCCATCTTGGTTGGGGGTAAAGAATTTCGGGTAGTCTACCAAATTGATTTGCCTGCTATCTTCACCGCAGCCTTTCCGGTCCCGCACTATCACCACATAATTACCTCCGCGAAGGTCATGAAAATAATTGCTCTCCTGAAATGTGATTCCATCAACGGAATATTCAAATTCTCCGTCACCGGTAGCAATGATCTCAATGAAATTATTATCAGATAATTCACCTTTTCGAATCTCAAGAATATTTGGTGGTTCAGACCGGATTAATTCAAATTCATACCTGTTTTCACAATACAATCCATTTAAGGTTTTACCAATGGTAAGAGAATAAGTTCCGGCTTCGACTAACTCTGCTTTGAAGCTGGTTGAGATGACCTCATTGTTCTCGTACACCCATTGGTAGTGGTCGAAATCTTTCTCTATTTCAACAGATTTGGAAGGCTCAAGATCACATATTACATATTTCGATTCCAGAAGAGCAGAGGAAGGCGCTTCATTGACAAACAGATCAAAGCTTGTTTCAGCATAGCAAATGTCGTTTAATTCATTTTCTACCCGTACAAAGATGGTTTGACTCCAGGGAGTGGTGTTTTCGAAATTTTCAGGAAGGGGTTGGGGTAATTCTAAACCGTCGTCGGTGAACAAACGAACTTTTAAACCCGTTTGATCAGCAATGATCTGATTTTTGATGTGAGAAATGTCAAAGCTGGAATATCCTTCCCCTGCATTACAGGCATAAACGGGAAGAGGTTCGTTGATTTGGGGCTGTTCGGATGTACGCAATACCAGTTGGGTTTCAGCAAAACAGTACGTTTGTTCGTTGGTTACTCTTACCGTTATAGTCTCTTGATATGTTTTGCTATTCGTATAAGGATTTGGAAGCGGACTGGGCAGTTCGTTACCGTATTCATCAAAATAAGATACTGTCATTCCCATTTGACCATTCAGAACCTGAGATTCAATTTCTGAGGTGTCGAAATACTCAGATATGCCGTCATTGTTATCATCACAACCAATTAATGCTACTGGTTCATGAGCAAGCGGAAGCGGGTTGACCACCAACTTAAACGAAGACTCAGTGTAACAGGCATTCAGATCGTTGAAGACTTGTACTCTAATCACCTCTTCGTTGGCAATTTTGTTTTCAACCGAATGTAAAGGAGGCTGTATAAGATTCCCATTGGTTCGAATAAACCGGACAGAGGCCGCATTACTTTCCGTCAGGATGTTTTTCTGTACTTGTTGGAGATCGAAAGTGGAAAATCCGTCAGTCTCATTGCTGCACGAATAAAGATCGGGAACGGCAGAAATCGATGGAGTGGACTGGACAATCAGATCAAAGGTCGTTTCAGAATAACAGCAGGGCTGATCCCTGTGGGCTACCCTGACAATGATGGTCTCTCGGTCGGTTACTTTATTGGTATAGGGATTGGGCAGGCTATCATATTGATTCCCCAGACCATCAATATAAGTGACTTTCATATTATTTTGACCCCCCAGGACCCTTTCGGTTACTTCAGAAATATCAAAACCAGAGGAAATCCCTGTATCTGATATATCTTCACACGCATAAATGTTATCGATGACATAGGCATTGGGGGGTTCAATGACGTCAATTATTTCTGATAGCACCTCTGTACTGCCATCTTGTGCGGTAATTGTAGCGGTAATGGTATAGGTGCCATTGGCAGTAAAATCGTGAAAAGGAGAAAGATCTTCAGAAAAATTGTTTATGCCTGAGGCATTATCTCCGAAATCCCATACCACGGAAGCAACATTTGCGATAGGCTCCAGCGTAAATTCTTTTAAGAATTCTGAACAAATATTCGAAGTGTTAATCTCGAAATTGTTTGTTACGTGACGGGTATTCCCCGTTACGTTGATATAATAGTTAATGTCAGGATCTTCAACCGAAATATATTCTTTATAGGGGGTGCATCCTCCTGATTCTGAACGCAGCCAGGACTCACCGGTATTCTGAACCCCTCCTGCGATAAAAATATATCCGGAGGAACTTGCGCTTCCCAGATTAAATACCTCCACAAGAATTTTATCAACATGTGCAGGCACAACAACAGGGGTTCCGAATACGATGTCAAATACTTTGGGTTTCGAGTGGTTTCCGGAACCGAAATACGGTATGGAGATCACCTGACTGCTTCCGATTAAATCATCTTCTGAATATGAATCAGGAAAGTTGTCATCAATACTATAAATATTAAATTGAATCTTCGCATCCCAGACCCCGACACTAGAAAGGGCTACCTGTGCTCTGTCTATGATAAATTCTTCATTGTTTGAAACACCAAAATCTTCCAGGACGAAAGTTCTGCCAAATTTTAATCCTCCCCCGCTACAGGTATACTGTCGGGTTTTGATAACGTCATCGCAGGCGTTATGCGTCAAAAGAATTTCAGGGCCCAGGTGGTTTGTGTCTATTGCCGTTCCCGTAATATTGATAAAAAAGTTGGCGTTTGGTACGGGGGTACTGAGTTCTGCGGTATTGGTATAGGCGTATACGTCATGACAACCCCAGTACCAGGAAATATCATTGTCGTTTTCTGTTCCGGAAATGTACGCAATAGATTCGTCGTGATTATTGATATCGTAAAACTTTCTGACCTCCACCATGATCCGTTCTGTTCCGTCAGGAATCACTATCGGATTCTGAAATGCGACATCAATAATTTCCGGAACGTCGCCAATAACAGGAAGTTTTACTTTTTGACTACTGCCAATCAGGGTCGTTATTGAAAAAGAGTCAGGGAAATTTGAGTCTATTTGGTAAACACGAAATTGTATGCTTGCTCCGCCCCCGGAATTATAAATGGCAACCTGACCGGAGTTGATGGAAAATTTTTGGGTCTCAGAAATATTAAATTCAGAAAGCGTGAAGGTTCTTGCCCAGGATTGAGCATACTCGCATGAAGACATGTTGGTTCTTACCGCATTTCCGCCGACGTTATGGGTTAAAGTGATTTGTGCTGAAGTCAGGGTGCACAATAAAAAAGACAATACAATCAGGAAGCTTCTATGCATACGGTAATCAGGTTATTCAGGGCAACGGTTTTAGCTATCATGAGGAGTAAGATCCGGGCTTTTTATTCCAATAGGAATACTTGATACTTCGTGATTATACTGCTATAAATGGCGATTAAGCTTTATTTCATTAACAGGATAAAAATTTTACTTTCGGCTAATCTAGGGAATATTTTCGAAACTTGTAGGAGCCGGGCAATGGCTTATACACGGTGTTAGTATTCGTGATTTTACTTTCTAAGAAGAGTATTTATCTATTAATGATTTATAGAATTTTATAATAGGATCTATAAAATGTTGCCAATCATCCATTTGAAGATGATAGGTCGTTTTCACTACGAATGAATTTTCTTCAGGCTTTCCGGTTATGGTAGGTTCGAACCTGGTAGTTTTAACCAATTTTTCGATATGCCTGAAAGTCGGAAGACTCATAATTTCTTCTATTGTTTTTTTATCATCTCCCTTGGTTTTAAAATACCTGTCTCTCATAGATATTAATCGGAAAATATCCTCTCTGGCATTGATTTCGAACGATTGCATTAGGGTGCAATTTTTAAGTTCACAAAAGGTATTTGCTGCATATGCAGTACCCACCGTATTCTTGATTGATATCAAACAGTTTTTATAAACTATTTTTAGATAGAAAATGGTATGAGGGCTTCGGATAGCTAAGTCGACATTGGGAATATCTCGATCTGTCAGGGAGAAACTTCCACCCTCCTGGTTGGCTATCTTTTCGAAATGCTTGATTATATGGTTCATGAATGCTAATGGTTGGTTAATGAAGTATTGTGGTGTGTGGGTCTGATCCCGTGGCGTTGGCCATTATCCCGGAGCTTCGGGAGCAAGAACCAAGGCAGCAAGTACAATAATTTTGGTTTTTAATGCTGATCAAGATACAGAAAATAGTCTAATCCTTATTGGAATGTAGCGCTCCTGCCTGCCGGCAGGTGGGTGGGGATAGCAATGTTGGCAAATAGCTTTATTTTACCACTTTCAGTCCATTAATGTTTATTTTTAGTATTACATCCTTGCGACTGCTATAACTGCCATATTCAATTTGAACTTCTCTTTCATATTCTTTTATATCATTCCATTTTATAAACTTTGGATTGTAGAATGGACCGACTTCGAAAAGATTTTGATTCGGTTCTTCATCAAATTCGGAAACTGCAATGAGTAAATTATGAGAAACCTCGTGTCCCTCCGGGATTCCAGCGCTTCCACTTCCATTATCAATTTTGTAAATTCTAACAGACAAATAACTCGCTCTATTCTCTCCGATTAGTTCAGAACTATTCAAGACCTCAACTAGTCTCTCGTTTTCAGATTTCTCTATTTTCAACTCATTTTGTCCAAAAGCTGCTGGGATAAAACATATGGTAAAAATTAGAAGGAATGTTGATTTTATGTTCATTTTTTCAGCTTTTGCCTAACGGTTAGTGTATTAAGCTTTGTGTGAGGGTGTTCCAAGCCTTTGGCGTTGGCAGTTATCCCGATCCTTAGGGAGCAAGGGCCAGGGCAACAAGCATGATAGCTTTGGTTTTTAATATTTATCAAGATACAGAAAATAGTATAATTTTAATAGGAATGTAGTGCTCCTGCCTGCCGGCAGGTGTGTGGGTATAACCAGTTTTACCTGCTGACTTTTTTAATTCAACAGTTTATTCAATCCTTCTTTTTCAAATAAAATTCGACCAACTTTTATCTCCGACCATCCTTTTTTAAGTTGATATTTAAAAGTTGGCTTATTTTCAGTCAATTCACAATCGATATAATAGTTTTCTATTTGACCGTTTGAAAAATGTTTCAGGTCTTGAATGTGAGTAGAAATAAAGAAGTATGAATTAACGAATTTACTCAATCCATTTATTGTTGTCTTACAAATTTCTAAGCCATCCTCTACATTAGTCCCGCTAAATAGCTCATCAAAAACTGCAAAGCATTTTCTTCCATTTGTTGCTTGTACAGCTACGTTTTTTAGATTCAGAATTTCAGTCATGAAGTGGCTATAACCATTTAAAATATCATCTCTTCTGTTTATTTCTATGGAAAAATAATCGCAAAAAGGAATTTCTGCTTCGGATGCAGGTATACCAACCCCTAAATGACCAAAATAAATACAAAGGCTAATAGCCTTAAGGCAGGTTGATTTTCCGGACATATTCGGACCATTTAATACGATTACGTTACTACTGGTTTCAAGATTGTTTTTGACCGGATTTTCTAGTAATGGATGATAAAAATTATGAAGCTTAATATGACCTTCAGTAAAGGTCGGATAGGAAAAATTATGCTTAGTTATTCCGGAACTAATTGATAGGTAAGCCTCGAATAGAAAAAAATCTTCCCAAAAAGGTTTCAATAATTTCTTTTGTCTTAACGAATTGATTATTTGAGTCAGCTCAATTATGTGGTTATTCTTTAATCTTTTTTCTCGGATTAAGCCTTCATATTTATGAAGGTTGAATTTTGAAAAGAACTGTATTATTCTTCTAATATTTGAAGCATACTCCTTTGGGAAAGACGCTAATTTTAGCCTGGTGAAATACCTGGACTCCAATCGATGGAAAAACAGAATCAATTGATTGAACTTACTTATATATCTTGCTTTTTCTTGTTTGGATCCAAACAATTTGTATTTAAGTCGGTTTTGAGATAAGTCATCTATTTTTCCATCATTCAGGAAATAGTAGACTTCGTTTAGATATAAAACCGTGTAAGAATAGTCATTTAATATTTTACTATTAAGGGAGTAGCCTTTTAATATATTTTGACGTTCAGATATTTCTTCTGTTGACTTTAATGGGTTTTTAAGAATCTCAAGAATTTTATTTTTTGTGAATATATTCAAGGAATAATCGAATAAAGGCAAAATTTCTTGATCAATATTTAGGTCATTCAGATTATTCATTGTCTTATTCAGGCTTGTGTTTTTCAAGATTACAGGTGATGGTCTAGCTATGAAGGTTTATGGAAGCTTGTTCTGAGTCCGTGGCGTTGGCCTTTATCCCGACGCTTCGGGAGCCGGGGCTCAGAGCTACATTGAAAACTTGACGCTTCATTTTTGTTATAGGAGTTCAATATAAGAAAATAGTCTGATTCTTACAGGGATGTAGCCCTCCTGCATGCCGGCAGGCAGGTGGGTATGGTCAGTGTTGTAGCACGTTTTTTTATTCAGTTAAGTTTATTTCAGATATAATTCTAAAAAATGCTCTAATCGATTTCCCGGAATTATCATTTTCCAAATATCTTTTTTGGAAATTATTTTTTATCAGCAAGTCTTTTTCCGTCAGTATAAGTGCGGTAGATTAATGAGTAAAAAACTAAAAGTCCAACAAATAAATCTCCATTAATCAAGTCGAATTTATACAACCATAATAAAATTCCCAGCGGTGCTAAAATAAAGATGTAAAAGGTTAATAGATTTTTCATTTGCATTCTGTTTTTATTGCTTACGGTTGGGCTATGGCCCGTTGCCGGCGGGTTGATTGATGCGTCCGATGGAAACTAATAAACTGGTTGAGTTCATGATTTCTTTTTCTTTTTTAGAAGTATTGCACTAGGCATGAGCTATAGCCGATGTGAGTCCAAGTTTTGTTTATCAGTAATGTCATGGTGAAATTCATATAGTGCTTTTCCGTTTTCTACTTTTCGCCATTGTTTTCGGATTAATCGAGATTCCAGTGTCATTTTTTCAGAGTTAAACATTCGACTTTTATAAATTCGTTCAATTAATTCTTGTTCCGATAATATTATCCATCTTCCATTAAATTTATACCCTCCGTGATTGCCCAGTCTCGCTTTAAATTCAGTTTTGTCTTTACGAACTTCTGTAAATGCTCCTGAATCCCCAAGAGTTACAGGTAATTGATTAGGCTGTAATCCAAAATAAGCATCATAAAATTTCAAAACACAACGATTATCAAGTTCGGAAACGATAGTTTTCAATCTGTTGAAAGTCGTTTCATTGTTCAATTCCAAATCCACAATAGTTTTTTTGCCGTATTTCACGCCTTTAATTTTGTCACATATGACTTCAATGAAGTTTTTAAAAGAATTGATTTTCGTATTCATTTTCAAATTTGTGCTAACGGTTGGTGTATGAGACCCTGTCTACTTGCCGGCAGGCAGGGGCCTTGACGGCTGAAAGCTTGAGTCACTGGAACGCAAGGCTCAACTTTTACGTTTAGTCTAATCTAATGAATATTTTCGATAGTTCTAGGAGAGAAGCAATGTCTTATACATGTTGTTATGCACGGGCTTTTACTTTTCTCTTTTCATTTTTTCAGGATTTTGACGGGTATCGAAGACATCATTTATTTCAATTCTATTTCTCGATAAATCAATTCTGTAAATGATATTATAGTTCTTGTGAACGAGGTATCTGAAGTTTAAAATCCGGTCTTTAAGTAGAGGTTCCTCAGGGCCAATTTCTGGTTGACCTTCTAATTTAGTAGTCTCTTCGAAAATGCCGTTCACAATTTTCCGGGCAACCTTAAGGCCTGCTTTTTCCTTATGATAGTCGAAAATAGATTTGAGTTCGTCTGTAGCGAAGGGGGTCCATTAAATTTCTAAGCCCATTTATCGATTTCAGATTTGAGGTCTTTGCTTGATTTTACACGACCTTCTTTTGAGTCTTTTAAAGACTGGTCAATCCTTTTGTTGAACTCTTCGATGGACATAGGAGACATTTCATTCTCTTCAGCTGAGTTCCTTTCTTTTTTCAAAAGTTTTTCCAACTTAGAAATTGCTTCTTCACTTTGAAGTTTAAGGAACTCCTGGATAAATTCTATTTTTCGAGATTGAAGATCCATCATATTGGGCTTTATTCAAAGATAAGGATATTATGTTTTTTGGTAAACGTGTCTTTTTCTCGCTTGTGCATAACGGTAAGTGTATGACCCGTGGTGGGTGAGTGGATCGAGCCGAGCGTTGGCTCCCGATCCTTCGGGATACCTCTGGCAAGGCTCAGAACAACAATGAATGCGGTACGCTTCATGTTAGTTCTTAGACGCTCAATTTAAGAATATTTTCTAAACGGTGTAGGATGCAGCAATGCTTTATAGCTGATGTTAGCCATTGTCATTATTTTTTAGCCAAGTATTCTTTGGATGTCAGAACAGGAAGTTTTGAGCCTTTAAAGTCTTTTTTATTACGTGTTATGATAAGCTCAATATCGTTTTCTATTGCTGAATAATATTGCAAACCATCTTCAAAATCTTTGAAATTCGTATCGCTTAAAGCGAGTTCAATTATTTTGTCATCAAGATTTAGGATCTCAATAAGGACTTTAAATTTTCTTAAAATTTCACGTGATTTTTTAACAGAGGTCAGTTTAGCAAGAATGTAATTCGTATTAGCGAAAGTTAAAGAAGAAATAGCCAGTGTGATTTTGTTTTCATCGGCGAGAGTAAATAATGTCGCAGCGTCTTTGTAATAAGGCTCCCTTTTTGCCAATAAGTCAATTATAACATTGGTGTCTATCGAAATGCGACTCATTTATATTTCTCGATTAAGTAGTCGGTATAATCATTTTGCTCGTCGAAGTCTTGGTCTAAATTAATGACACCGCTTAAGCTTTTAACTAAAGGAGAGATTTCTTCTTTTTTTGAAGATGGTTTGGTTAGTGAGGACAAATAAGATTCAATCAACTTTGAAAGGCTGATATTATTTTCTTTTGCGTAAGATTTAGCTCTTTCAATAATTGATTTATCCAGACTTAAAGTTAGTTTCTTATCCATGATAAAAAGGTATTACGTGTAAAATTAATAATAATATACGTAATAAAAAAGAGGGAGGATTTAAAGCTTGTTGCTAACGTTCGGTGTATGAGCCGTTGCGGGGGAGGGGATCAAGCTGCGTGGTGGCCTTTACCTCTGGCCGGGGCCAGGGCAGCGAGTCACATAGCGTTGGTTTTGTTATGGGGGTTAATATAGAGGAAATAGTTGAAACTTTTCAGAATTTTAGCGCTTGCGTATAGCCTGATGTTGTAGCCAGTTCTTTAATTTTTCTTTTCTTAATTCAAAAGGTTGTCTCCTATTTATTGAATATTGGGAACTGGGGACATTTCCTTCTGACTTCTCTTCTTCCTCATGCCATTGCTTATTATTTTCGAAAAACTCATAGGCTTCTTTCCATTTCTCTTGAAGGATATAGAAGTCCACTATTAGTTCAAGGTTTTTTATCGGATACTCTTTTAGTTTTTCTATTGCCGAATTGAGCGAAGTATAGTTTTGGAAAAAGTTAAAGCCTGCCTTTTTGGTATTCTCAACGACTTTTTCCATCAGTTTGATATTGTCATATTTTACTAAATCATACCAACCTAAATTGTAGAATTCTTTATCCCATCCATCAATATAATCTACTCTTGTTCCGTCAATAGCATTTCCCCAATTTTTTTCAAGTTTATAATATTCGGTCTCCCACTTTCGGTATTTCGGAGAAAATGAATTAATGAATATATCGAACTCGACGCTTCTATTTCCTTCGTTATATTTCCTTCCAAACCAGCTAAGATGAAAATCAAAGAACTCTCCTTTTTTCTTGAACTTTCTTTTTGACTTCAAGTATTTAAACCCTTTCGGTTCAAGAACGGGAGTTAAAAACTCAACCATTAAAGCGTCGATTCGAGGTCCTGGTTTGAGATCATCATAAAGATGAACAGTTTTCTTATTGAATAGATTAAGTTTCATTTGCTCAATTGGCTACAACGGTAAGGCTATGCACAGGCGTGGGTAGCTGGCCTGGCCCGTGGCGTTGGCCTTTACCTCTGGCCGGGCTCGAGCCACCAAAACCCCAGGCTCAATTTTTTCGTTTGGTCTAATCTAGGGAATATTTTCGAAACTTGTAAGAACCAAGCAATGGCTTATACAAGATGTTAGGCATTAGTATCTTTTTGTTTTTACAGGATTTGGTTTAAATCTTGTCTTCCTATTATTGCCATTATTTCCACATAGTCCTCATTTATTTTGTAGTAAATAGAGTCAACACCGCAAACACATCTTCGGTATCCTTTCCTGATGTAACTAACGGATTCAAATGAGAATGGTTGTTCTGCGATCAATTCAAAATGTTCGAAAAGTGCGTCAAAGTATTTGTCAGCCTGGTTTACTCCGAATTTTTTTACGCCATATTGATGGATACAAATCAAATCCTCTTTGGCAACATTACTCAATTTGAATTTAGCCATTAAGCAAAGCCTTTGATTGTTTTAGAATATCCTCTTTGCTATCCGAGGTAAATCCACTTTGTTCGGCTTTTTCTAATTTGGCATTGATCCAATCAATTCGGATTTGTTGTTTTCTAGCCTGACGAATTAAATCGTTAACCAATTCACTCTTGCTTGAATACTCTTTTTTATCAATTTGAGCTTTCAACCATTCGTCATTTGGTTCGGTAAATGAAATGCTTTGTCTTGCCATGATAATTGTATTTGATGTAAATTTACACCAAAAATGAATCAAAGGCAATATTTTCAGATATTATTGCTAACGGTTGGTGTATGAGCCGTAGCGGGTGGGTGGGTCAAGCTGCGTGTTGGCCTTTGGCGGTTGGTAGCTTGAGCCACTGAAACGCCAGGCTCAACTTTTACGTTTTGTCTAATCTAGGGAATATTTTCGAAACTTGTAAGAACCGAGCAATGGCTTATACACGATGTTATGCTGCGTTATTTTCTATGGGTTTAATATTATTAAGCTCTTTTTGCTTTAATTCTTTTTCTTCTTCAATGTCATAATCGTCTTGAAGACCTAGCCAGAATTTGGCAGAAGTACCAAAGTATTTGGCTAGCCTTAAGGCAGTATCTGCAGTTATTCTTCTTTTCCCTTTAATGATTTCACTTATTCTGGTTTGAGGAATAAAGGTTTCTTTGGAAAGTCTGTAGGCAGATATTTCCATAGGATCAAGAAATTCTTCTTTGAGAACTTCCCCTGGGTGTATGTTTTTTAGCTTACTCATCCTTCCTTATTTAATGGTAATCAACAATTTCTACGTTAAAGGCGTTGTCGTTTTCCCAATTAAAAATAATTCTCCATTGTTTATTTACTCTTATACTGTAAAAGTTCTCTAAATCACCAGATAGTTTTTCAAGCCTATTTGCCGGAGGGATTCGCAGATCATCTATGTTTTGAGCATTGTTGATCATTCTTAATTTTCTACGAGCAACATTCTGAATATCAGCCGGCAATTTTCTGGACTGAATACCATTCCAGATTTTTTCTGTTTCCTTGCCGGAAAAGGTCTTAATCATTTATATAACGCTTTACGTTACTAACGCCAAAGATAAGTAATGTTTTTAAATGTGACAAGAACGCTTTCAATGCAGCATAACGGTTGGTGTATGAGCCGTTGCGGGTGAGTGGATCAAGCTGAGCGTTGGCCTTTACCTCTGGCAGGGCTCGAGCCGCTGTGTTGCCTGGCTCATTTTGGTTACGATTTTAAATATAAGTAAATAGTTGAAACTCATAAGAATCAAACCATGGCTTATAGCCCTTTGTTATGTGCTGTTAGCTTTCTCTTCAATTTTTGCTAATAAATTATTATACACTTTTCTAACCTCAGGAAGGTTGTCTAATGTAAATTGATAATCTTCCGTATCAATATAATTTTTTCGGAAAATAAGATTTCTCCACTCAAACTTATCTTTTGGGTCCTTCTCCCATAATTTATCATATTCTCCAAGAATGATGAACCCAGAATTATATGCATTTTCTCTCAATACCATTCTCGGGAAACTTTTAAAAGGAAAGCTTTTAATTATTTGATCTCTACGATTGTCATAAATGATTAATCTTTTATTGGTGATGAAGTATTCGGTTCTAAAGTTTCGAACCCAACGTTTTATGAGAGAATAAATTGAATTTAAAATCATTAATAAACCACTGAGAAGTGGCCATGCTAAATCCTGATTTCCGTTTTTAAATGCAGGTATAATTTTGGTAAGCACGAATGCGGCAAATAGGATTAAAAAAAGGTGCAAAAAGTCTTCATTTCTTAGCTGGAGTCCTATTTTTTTATGGATCTTATCTTCTATTACTTCATCGGGTTCTAGTTCTTGGTTTAGGACATGAGTTTGAGATACCATGATTAAAAAGTTTAGAAGATGGCCTTTGCTAATTGCACATAACGGTTGGTGTATGAGCCGTTGCGGGTGAGTGGATCAAGCTGCGTGGTGGCCTTTAGTGGCTGGGAGCTTGAGCCACTGAAACGCCAGGCTCAACTTTTACGATTTGTCTAATCTAGGGAATATTTTCGAAACATGTAGGGATCTAGCAATGGCTTATACACGTTGTTGTGTGCTGGCTTTGTATTTTTTAATGTCGTGCTTCATGACATTGTTTGCAAATGGATACTAGCCATTTAATGGGTTCCCTTCCGATATTACGTTTGGCATATCTCTTATGATGGATTTGCGTAGCCCTCGCTCCGCAGTATACGCATTTGTAGTTGTCTCGCTTTAATACCACATGTCTTTTCCTTTTCCAATCGTTAGATTTAAGGTAGACATTCCTATAGTAATTTCTGCGGTGTTTTCGCTTTGCTTCAAAAATTAGACGCTTAAGGCCGAACTTAGCTAAGAATAGAATTCCTAAGATTATGATTAATTCCATTTCTAACATGGATTAGCTTGCTCACAACGGTCGGGCTATGCACCGGTGCGGTATGGGGTAGCTGGGCGACCTTTTGGCCTTTGGCGTTGGCGGAGACCAGCAACCTTAACGAGGTGCATTTTTTCTTTTTTGTTCAGGAGATTAATCTAAAGAAAATAGTCTAATTCTTGTAGGATCTAGCACTGGGGTATAGCCGATGTTAGAGAGTGTTATTAATTAATTCTTTAACATCTATCGGTAATTCATCAAATTTGCCAACCATGAGTTCTTTAATCTGAATACTATCATTGATATAAATATTTTGTTCAAATTTGATTGTCCAGAAATCTTTATTAGGTTCAGTATTCACGAAACTATATTTAATATTAATGAATACGACTTTTTCCTCCTCAAAATATGAAGATATTGCCGTGTGTGAAATAGGTTGCAAGGTATCAGAATTATTGTTGATTGGATAATAGAACAATATGCTCTTTATTTTTCGGTCAGTTGAATCGTGAATTAATTCATGTGAGAATTTAGTGCCACATGAAATTCCACCAAAAGTTTTATTCTTTTTTATTAGTGAATCTATCCTGTTTTTAATGCGTAATGATTCTTCTTTGATTGCTGTCGTATCAATCGATTGACTTATATTCATCGAAGGCTTAATCTCCGGTCTACAAGAGTATATTGTCAATACAATTGATATTATAAGAAGGCAATTTTTCATAATACTCTCTAACGGTCAGGCTATGGCTCGTGGCGGGCGGTTTTAATGCTGGATCCGACAGTGATGGAAGGCCTGGTTGGGTTCATGAATTTATTATTTTTTGAAGTGCGAAACTAGCCATGAGATATAGCCAGTGTTAGCACGTGTTATTTAGAGTTGCAGTAATTCAATTACAACAATTCTTTTGACGAAATAGTTTTCTAGATCAAAGCCATTGAATAATGATCTTTTTGACTTTTCAAGTATCCAACCTGCCATAGTGGTATAGAATATCTGTCTTCCATCTGCCTCTGCCAGTTCATTAATGGTCTTTAAATATCCTGTTATAAAATCATTATCACTTGAAATGTCCTCCAATGCTTCAAAAAATTCACTTTCCAAATTAATAAGAGTTGTATTTTCAGCAGTGCTGAATCTGTTTTCATAACCACTGTATTTCAGAAAGTGCTTTCTAAGGGTTCTTTTTTCTGTTGCAATTAATTCTCTTTTATTATAAAAGTTATATGTTAAGTTTAATGTACTGTCCACTTCCTTAATGTGAGTTGGAGGGGTTCTCAACATTCTTTCTAAGCCTGGCGACTTAATTTCATTAATTACTTTAAAAAAGCCATTTGGATAAAATTCATGAGCATTACCTTCTCTAGATATAATAATCAAATTCCTATAGGCCTCATTTAATTTAACTGAAGGGTATTTCACTTTTAATAAAGAATCTAACTCTTTGACTATGTTTGTCAAACTTTCTGCATTTTCTACTCCAATAGAAGTTTCGAATTTTTCTATTTGATTTTTTTCTTGAGTTTTTGAAATATTGTTACAGGATAAAATTATTAAGCAAAGTAAGAGAGTTAGGAATTTTTTCATAATACGTGCTAACGGTAAGGCTATGCACAGGCGCGGTTGGGGCCGCTGGCCGACCTTTGGGCCTTTGGCGTGGGCGGAGGCCAGCAACCTGGGCGGGACCTTTTCTTTATTATTTAGTACTGGAGTCCAATATAAGAAAATAGTCGAAATCTTGTAGGATGTGAGCGCTTGGGTATAGGCAGTGTTATGTGCAATTAATTAGTGTATTTTAACTTAACACTTTTTCTGTTTTTACCAGTTCAGACAATTTTTCCGCAACTATTGACATGGAATCTTCTATTGTGCTTAATCCACTTCTTGAACCAAGTAACGGACTTACTTCACGCAAGTCTTCAAAAGTGGTGTTATGAACAATTGGAACAAGTAAGTCACGTGCTAATAAAGCAGATAGCTCTTTGTCCGCTATTCCCTCATTTTTAATACGCTTTAGAAATAAGGGGGTAACTAAAACAATGCCTACTCGTGATTTTGCTAATCCTTTGTCAATTTCACGAAGGAGAGGAGAACCCAGCAATACGTCCTTTTCACTAAACCAAACTGAAACACCTTTAGATTCAAGTAAATCATGTAATTCTTTAGCACAATCCTTTCGGTCATCCCAAGAATGGCAAAGAAAAACATCTCTTAAATCTGGTAGATCTGCACGTTTCTCAACATTTTCACGAATAGGTGTTAGGGTTCGAATTTCAGAGGGGGTGTATAAGACCGTAGAATTTATTGAAGACCATCTGGCTTTTCTTTTGGAGCCTCCTCCACTACTAGAACTACTTCTTGTATTGTAAGAGGAATATGGATAGGGTGAGGTATATGTTGGATAAGAGCTATATCCTCGGTTTCTTCCTCCACAAGCTGGGCAGTTGGCTCTCCCGCTTGCTGTACGGTGGCCATTTCTTGGGGCTGTGCATCTTGCCATTTTCTTATTTTTAAAGAATTAATAATATAATTCCAAAATTATGGAAATATTCCAATTATTAATTTGTCCCACCTAAGTACTTATTAACTAATTTGTTAACAGTCGTCCATTAGCAATTGCACATAACGGTTTCGGCTATGAACAGTTGCGTGGGTTAGCGCGGACTTTTGCAAGTACACGACAAGCTGAAAATTCCGTAGGAATTTTCAGGATAAGCCTGCAATAGCAACTGTTTATAGCCATTGTTGTGGTTAGTACTTATTTCAATTCGTTTTTTAGTTTATTTTTAATATCCTCATCTTGAATAGCTTCTATGCATTTTTCTACGATTCCTTTGAGTTGCTTATAGTTTTTTTCCAATTGGTCGTTAGTAAATGATTCATAACCGTGAAGCATTTGATTCCTGACTTTTCTTAATTGATGAATTTGATTTATTTCCTTTTGTGTCAAATGAGAAACTTCTCTTACAATGTCCAAGTTTGGAATGAAATTCTTTCTGTTTTTATTTCCGTTTTCTTGGTTGAGTTGGGCAATAACTTTTTCGAAAACAATCCAGGTTTTTGTAAATAATTCAAAGCCAGAAACTTTCTTTTTATCTGTTGTTATTTGACTATAATATTTTTTCAAATTGTCATTATTCTCATTGAGAGACATAATGTTTAATAAAAGTTGGTCAGAAAACGATTCTTTAATGTTCAAATTAATTTTACTTATCGCTTCGGTCAATTTTTTGGTGTCGATTTTGTCAATTGCTTTTAAGTAGTTATTTAAGTATTCAGTATTTCCAAAATTCATTTTTTTGAAATTGTTCTTGTAGTTATAGAACATAAGATTAGTTAAATCATACTTATCCGTAATTTCCGATTGTTGTTTTGTTCTCTCGGTAATTGCTTTTTGTAATCTCTCTAATGCTATTTCGCCCGTTAAGACCAATCCATTAATTTCATCTAGTATAGAAAGTTCTTCTTCTGTTAAGTTTCCAGAAAAAGGTTTATAAACAAGGTCGTGTTCAACTTCTGACCAAGCGTGCATAAGAACACTGGCTACTTGAATTTCGAAAACGGTTGATGTAAATCTTTTATCTATTTCTTCCGATTTCTTTAGTCGAACTCTATAATGGGTTGCCCAATAGCCACTAAATCTCTTGTTGTGCTTGGGTTTGTGAGGATTTTCAGGAAATGTTTTAGTTTCTTCAATGTCAAAAAGCTCTTCTATTACTTGTCCTACTATTTCACGTTCAGACGGGAAATATAGAGCGACTCTAATACCTGCTAAATCGACAATATCTTTTTCAATCGCACGCTTTGATTTGTAGTTTTTCTTTTGATTTCGCTGAATTACCTTTTCTTTCAGTCTATCAATTCGTTTTGCTCGATTGGATATGATTGCTTTTATACCACGATTTATAATTTCATCTTCCAATACATCGTGTCCTATTCTCGCAAGTTGCTTATAGAAATCGTATTCTTTTTCGTATTGTTTTATGAAATTATCAATTATACTCATTTAGTGTTTTTGTATTAACCACAACGGTTGGTGTATGAGCCGTTGCGGGTGGGTGGATCAAGCTGGGTGTTGGCCTTTGGCGGCTGGTAGCTTGAGCCACTGGAACGCCAGGCTCAACTTTTACGAATGGTCTAATCTAAGGAATATATTCGAAACTTGTAGGAACCGAGCAATGGCTTATACACGATGTTAGCGGTATGTTTCACTTTGAGCTTACAGTTATGGCTTTATTTTTACGCGTCCAGAAAATAAAAGTTTTAGGTAGTTGACAAAGCCATGGTTTTTATTCTTAACCTCTTTTAAATCGATTCCTGCCATTAGTTCATCAAAATTGGAATAGAACTGGCCGTTTATTTTTCCAGCTGTTGTCCATTTTTTATCGATTAAATATAGAGATGTGGTTTCTCCTGAAAGACTGTATTCCGTTGTTTTCATCACGCCTCTATAATTTTCGAGATTGATTTCTTTACCTAATGGTGCTAGAATGGAGAACCAAATCAATTTTCGACTATTAGTAATGATTCTGATGTATTTAAAATCTTTTAAAACACCTAGAATTATGATGAACATAAAAAGGAAGAATAGACTAATTAATGAGGTTGTTATCTCCGTTTTTTCATAAAACAAAGAGTAAATCATTTCTGCTAAACCGAGATAGAAGAGTATTAATAAGCCTAGCATTAATAAAAACCATGGGATGTATTGGAGTTTAAATTTACTATAAATCATGCTCTTCGAAATTACCGCTAACGGTTCGGCTATGAGCCGTGGTGGGTGAGTGGATCGAGCAGAGCGTTGGCCATTACCTCTGGCCGGGCTCGAGCCACTGTGTTGCCAGGCTCATATTAGTTATGAATTTAAATATAGGAAAATAGTCGAAACTTGTAAGAAGTAAGCCATGGCTTATAGCCTCTTGTTAGCCACAGTACTTTTAAATTTCTGGTTTTAAAATATCTATATGAGATTTCGAATTATGTATTTTTCCAATCCATTTCATTGTAAACTCATCTGCCTCTAATTCGTTTACTCTGTCCAATACAAACTCTTTTAATTCCTTTAATTCCATGGTTTTTGTTGTAGGGGTGAAGATTATTTCCCCTTTTTTAGAGCCGGGTAGAAAGGATAAAATTGATTTCCAAAATCCACCAATTGGATTTAATCGATTTGCTACAAAAATATTCCCGTTAGAATCACAGTATCGTTGATTTAGAAAGTAAGTTTTTAAAACCTTTTTATTGTTTGTACAGTAGTACGGATCTTCTAGGATAAAGGTTAAAACATCCTCAAAATCTTGCCAGTTATTATTTGAAATATTTATAATTGGGTATTTCATTTTTTATAATTGTGGCTAACGGTCAGGCTATGGCTCGTGGCGGGCGATTTTAATGCTGGATCCGACAGCGATGGAAAGCCTGGTTGAGTTCATGAATTTATTATTTTTTGATGTAAGAAACTAGCCATGAGCTATAGCCAGTGTTGTGCTTTCGTGCTTTTTTTATTCAATTTCAATTCCTTCTTTTTCAGCCGCAATTATTAACGATTCTAATATCTTTTTTTGAATCTCGGTTGAAGTAGTGTTGTCTGATATTTTATTGAAGATTGATTGATAATTAAATCCATCATGTACTGGATTTTGAATATTAATTAATATCAAATCATGGTCAGGTATTTTTTCAAGAACACTTAGGACCAAGGCAGGATTTCTTTCCAAAATCGTGTACAACGTTTCATTGCTCCATTCTGAATATTCAACCACTGTTTTACATGCTTCATCAAATGTGCATAGAAAGTCTGAAACTAATTTAAAGTCCAGTTGATCCAAATTATTATTTATCACTTTTGCTTTTTCAATTTCACATTTCTCACAATCGTTTTGCGAGAATACGTTTGAAAGGTTAAAGATCAATATTAAAGTTAATAAAGCTTGTTTCATTATCGGTTTTAGCATGAAGCACAACGGTTGGTGTATGAGCCGCTGCGGGTGAGTGGATCAAGCTGTGTGGTGGCCTTTACCTCTGGCCGAGCTTGAGCCACTTGAACGCCAGGCTCAATTATTACGAATGGTCTAATCTAGGGAATATTTTCGAAACTTGTAAGAGCCGAGCAATGGCTTATACACGATGTTGTAGTGCGTTTTTTTATTTTTTATTCTTTCCGAATGCAATTTCAAAAGAAGAATAACCTTTAGCTTTCAATTTCATTTTTTTCAAAAGTTCTTTATTTTCATTCCTATACTTATTGTAAGAAATATGATCGTAAATTTTAATCAGGTCATTATAATCCCATTCTTTTCTTTTATTAATGACATGAGTTCTTTCAGAAAGATAGATTTTTAGATAATACTCGACATTTCCTCTTCCAAATCCCTGCGATTTAATTCTGATTGAAGTGTTTTCAATTTTGTCTGAATCGCTCCATTTTGTGTCAGTTTTTGTGCCATAAATTGAAATATCACCATTATTTATTTCAATCCGATTTACAGTATTCCTTACAATAAAATGAGTGATAATTCCCCAAATAATTGAAAAGCCAAGAATTGTAAAGAGAATAATATTCAAGTCAGTTAGTATATAGCTAATCAAGGCTATAATCGTAACTGCAATAAGTGTTGGGAAGAATTCGCTATTGAATCTTGCAGAATAATCCTTGTCTTTTATTGGTTTATATTCTACTTCCATTTTTTCTCGAATGCACTACAACGGTCAGTGTATGAACCGTTGCGGTTGGGCGGATCAAGCTTTTGCGCGTTGGCCTTTGGCGCTGGCAGAGCTTGAGCCGCTGTGACGGGTTGGTTCATTTTAGTTCTTGAGACTAATCTAAGAAAATATTCTAAATGAAGTAGGATGGGAGCAATGGCTTTATACACATATGTTATACGGCGTTTACTGCTGGACTCCCTGGGAAATGGCAAGTACACCCCCGCAAGGCGTGGAGATTTTTAAGGTTGTAAAGGAGTAGAAGCCTTGCGGTTTTAACCTGGTAAGCTTTGCCCAAGCAATGGCTATTTTTATTTTTTGAGTAACCAAAGAAGCACTTGCCATTTTCCAAACATACCAAACTTTTCTGATCATGTTTTTTTCTGTAAATGACGTATAACGGTTGGTGTATGAGCCGTTGCGGGTGAGTGGATCAAGCTGTGTGGTGGCCTTTGGCGGCTGGTAGCTTGAGCCACTGAAACGCCAGGCTCAATTTTTACGATTGGTCTAATCTAGGGAATATTTTCGAAATCTGTAGGAATCTAGCAATGGCTTATACACGATGTTATGCGGCGTATTTTTTTATTATTTTGGTTTTCTCTGTAAAAAGTAAGGCCAAAAATCTTTTTCGGTTATTCTTTGATTTACCAAGTCTCCTAATTTAGGTTCATTGCTATTATTTCTGATGAATCTAAAGATCTTACCTGACATCTCTTCTACTAATGTATGGAACTCCAAAGTATCGTTCTCTAACTGTATTATTGCTAGTTCAGGTGATTTTTCACCGGTGTAATTGTTATAGTAATATAATTTATTAGTGATGGGATCAATCTCATATATAATAGGTTCTGTTAACCCTAGAGCCTCATGAAAAACCCACATTAGAGAATCTGTTATGTGAAACTCCTTATATGCTTGATTATCTTCATACTCTACCCTTAACCAATCCCCATTGATTTGAGAATTGATATTTTGACTATAACAATTAACAGATAGAAGCAATAAGATTGAAATAAATTTTAATTTCATCAAGTTTCGGGTTTTATGACGCATAACGGTTGGTGTATGAGCCGTTGCGGGTGAGTGGATCAAGCTGTGCGTTGGCCTTTACCTCTGGCCGAGCTTGAGCCACTGAAACGCCAGGCTCAAATTATATGGTTTGTCTAATCTAGGAATATTTTCGAAACTTGTAAGAACCGAGCTATGGCTTATACACGATGTTGTAAGTCGTTTTTATTTTATTTCTGAGATAACTCGTGCATTTTTTATTGCACCGCTCCATTGATTCATATTTTGCATATCGAATGTTCCTTCGACAGTAATAACTGCAGATTTCTCATTTAGTTCATTTAAACTTTGACCTTCTGAATACTCAATCCACAAACCATTTTTATAAATATAATTTTCACAATCATCTTGTTGAAAGAAGATGGTTTCAATACTGTCTCCAACACATCGATAACCCCTGATGGTTACTTTTTTACCATGGTATCTTTCAGGTGTCGAAATAAGATTCAGTATAGAAACCAGGTTGTCCTTAGCTGGTTCAACTGTCAGGATTTTGTCTTGGGATTGAGCATTTAAATATAAAGTGAAAAAGAAGGTGGAAAGAATTAGTACATTTCTCATAAGACGTGATTTCTTTTAAATGACTTACAACGGTTGGTGTATGAGCCGTTGCGGGTGAGTGGATCAAGCTGAGCGTTGGCCTTTGGCGGTTGGTAGCTTGAGTCACTGAAACGCCAGGCTCAATTTTTACGATTAGTCTAATCTAGGGATTATTTTCGAAATTTGTAGGATCTAAGCTATGGCTTATACATAATGTTGTGGGTAGTTGTTTTTATGTTTGGACGAAGTATATGATTTTAATGATATTATTTGTGTTACTACTCACTTCAATCGATACCAGGCAGCAATCTGAATCTTCTGAAGTAAATGAATAGAAAACAGATTTATCATTTTTATTGCTAATAACAATATTTTGCCCCAGAGAGTTAATACCATCCCCAAGTTTTACTTTTTTATTCTTTATGGTTATTGAATTGGCTTCTATCTTGGTAATATGGGGTTTTTGGCTTTTTGAAAGGCCACTGAAATAGACACTTAGTCCATCATTATAATGGAAAGACCTCCATTTTTCTCCAATTTCTTTACCACCTTCACAAACTCTATCCGCTTGTCTTAACTTTTGCATTTCCAATTCATCTCCCTTTGTCTTTTTTAATTCAGAAAATTTGAGATCATTAAAAGTAATTGAATTGAAATGAGCAGGTGTTAAACGATTGGATTTCCACTGTGCCCTTGCATTAGTAGAAATGAACAAAAAGAGCAGTATAGCCGCAGAAATATTTATGAATTTTATTCTCATCTTAAGGTTAGTATGGTTTTTCTCCAATTACCCACAACGGTAAGGCTATGGCTCGTGGCGGGCGGTTGCAATGCTGTGTCCGACGGAGATGGAAGGCCTGGTTGAGTTCATGAATTTATTATTTTTTGGAGTAAGAAACTAGCCATGAGATATAGCCAGTGTTGTGCTACGTTATTTTTTTTATAAGCTTATCATATTCATATTCAATTTCCTCTCTATTAATAGCCTTCCCTTTGATTAGCCCGTAAACTGTGTTGGATTCCGGTTTGTATTCTATCGAAGTTTCTGAGCATCCCCACATAAAGAAATCATCTTCTTTTTCATTTGAAAATCTGTCAAAAGAGTACTTAGATAATGTTGGTGCAATCAAATAACTGTTACCCTTTTCAAAGTGTTCAATTCCTGATCTGCAAACAGCACCTCCGAATGAACCAAATAGTCGTATTTTTTTCTTTTTCAGGACACCTTTAATAACAGATAAAATTTCTAAATCTACAGATTTCCAAATTTCTGCAGATCCCTTATAATCTAATTTCAATGTTTCATTAATTGATTCTTTAAGCGAAGGAAACGTTTTACCATTGTCAAGATGGAAATTTTCTTCAATAACTTTTACTAGAATTACTAATTCCGCATTTTTACCAGTTCGAATAAAATTCCCTCCCCATTCACAAGTACAAGCAAGTCCGTTTAGGGAATTAAGCATTACAAAAAGTATGAGAATCTGTTTTTTCATAATGGAGCACAACGGTAAGGCTATGCACAGGCGTGGGTGGCTGGCCTGGCCCCGTGGCGCTGGCCGTTACCTCTGGCCGGGGCCAGGGCAGCAAGTACGATAGCTCTGGTTTTTAATGCTGATCAAGATAAAGAAAATTGTCTAATTCTTACAGAAATGTAGCGCTTGGGTATAGCCAGTGTTAGCATTCGTGATTTTATTTTTCTTATCCGACCTTTAATTTTTTTGTTTTTAATTTTTTCAAAGATTGTATTTGATTATCACAGTTGCCAATATGAAGAAGAATATACCACCAATTATGGAGTTATTTGTTCGATGTGCAAAATCATCATAATAGTCGGATGATTTCTTTGGGCCATATAAATATTCTTGAAAAGTGAATTTTGGTTTTCTTTTTATTGTTCTTACGATACTTCCGTAGATTCAACGTAATGATGCCCCAATAAAATTAAAGATTGTGTGAATTATAATTATTCCAATGAATTCTTCCATTTCAATGTGGTTCTTGTGGTGCCTCAAAGTTTATCCATGAATGCTAACGGTAAGGCTATGGCTCGTGGCGGGCAGTTTTAATGCTGGATCCGACGGAGACGGAAAGCCTGGTTGGGTTCATGAATTTATTATTTTTTGGTGTAGGAACCTAGCCATGAGCTATAGCCAGTGTTGTAGTGCGTTTTTTATTTTTTCTCGGATAATAGTTTTACCATATTCACTCGATATTCTTGGTCCTTTTCATTCAATTCAACTGTTCCGTTTTTTAAGTCAGGATTTAGAAATATTTCCGCGTATAAATTTCGTTCATCGTTTTTATCAAAAAACAGCTTGAAATGAAATCGACCATTTTCCAAAATAGCCTTTTCTTTATTTAATGGAAAGGCTGTAAAAGTCAGTTTTTCTCTTGTAAACTCAGTTGTTTTCGGTTGACCATAAAGTTTAGAAATGATTTCGATTAGTTTATCACTTTCTTTTCCAATTGATTGTATTTCCACTGCGTTAGGTGCGAAACTTGTACGGTCAATCTCTTCGTTTACAATTCCTGGTGGTAAACCGTCAGCGATAATGATTTTTAGTCCGACAATTTGATTTTCGTATTTTGCTTTACAAGTCAATCTCCAAAATCCGGTTTCTAATTTTTCTTTTTCCGTTATTGAGAAAATCAAATCTTGCCAACCTTCTGCATCTTCTTGTTGGGATGTCAATTCAATTAGATTATTACCTTGACTAAAACTGAAAAGGCTACTTAAAAATCCCATTATTAGTATTATCCTTTTAATTATCAATGATTGTTTTGAAATGCACTACAACGGTCTAGCTATGAAGCGTTGTGTGAGGTTGTTCTGAGCCTGTGGCGTTGGCCTTTACCTCTGGCAAGGCTCAGAACAACACTGAAAACGGGACGCTTCATTTTAGTTCTTCGACGCTCAATTTAAGAATATTTTCTAAACCTTGTAGGATGCAGCAATGCTTTATAGCTTTTTGTTATGTGGCGTGCCTTTTTCATGGCTGCATGGCCCAGGCCGTAGCAAACACACCGCCGCAAAGCGACATTTTTTTACTAGAGAAGGAGTGAGGTCGCTTTGGGGACTTATTGCTGCAGGGCAGGGGAGGCCTTGGCCATTTTAAGGATGACTTTTAAACATCGAGACCCTTTAGGCGACTAAAAAAAGTCCCGGAGGGACTATTTCTTTGCATGACACATAACGGTTGGTGTATGAGCCGTTGCGGGTGGGTGGATCAAGCTGTGTGGTGGCCTTTGGCGGTTGGTAGCTTGAGCCACTGGAACGCCAGGCTCAATTTTTACGTTTGGTCTAATGTAATGAAAATATTCTAAGCTTGTAGGAATCTAGCTATGGCTTATACACGTTGTTAGCCAACGTTTATTTTTATAATGGCCAAGAGCAGGATTAAAATTACAATCGAAGCGAAGATGATTAATTTCTTGTTTTGAGCCTTTCTTTCTTTAATTGACTTTTCAATTATTTGTTTTGCTTTTTTTGGATCCTTGATGGGGTATGTACCACCTTGAATTAAATTTTTATTAGATCTAGCCCTTGAAAGCTTTTCTCTGCTCTTGGTGATTAAACTTCGGTTTTGTTTGGTGCGATTCATTGCATCGCGGGAAAATCCAGCTCCTCCTGTCATGATTTTTCTAAATGGTGGCTAACGGTTGGTGTATGAGCCGTTGCGGGTGGGTGGATCAAGCTGCGTGGTGGCCTTTGGCGGTTGGAAGCTTGAGCCACTGAAACGCCAGGCTCAACTTTTACGATTTGTCTAATCTAAGGAATATTTTCGAAACTTGTAAGAACCAAGCAATGGCTTATACACGATGTTAGGCATAGTTTTGAATATTCTTTTCTATTTGATTCAAAATGTAAATTATCGTATTTCCTTTATTTGATGCATTGGAGTAAAGCTTTTTACCGGTTTCTGTTAGGCCATATTTATTTTGATTACCCGTTATCAGCTTTTTATCAATTAGCCAATTTATAGAAGATTGCATTTCTTCTTGGGTAGGGATGGAATGATTAATATAATCTGCAGCATCGGAAATAGCTTTGACATTTGCCAGCTCAATTTTAGAGGAAAATGCGATTGCTAAAAAGATCCATGATTTTGTTTGTAAATCAGCCATTACAAATTATGCCTAACGGTCAGTGTATGAGCCGTTGCGGGTGAGTGGATCAAGCTGAGCGTTGGCCTTTGGCGGTTGGTAGCTTGAGCCACTGGAATGACAGGCTCAACTTTAACTATTTGTCTAATCTAGGGAATATTTTCGAAACTTGTAGGAGTCAAGCAATGGCTTATACACGTTGTTACATACTGGTTTCACGATTGTATACTTCTCAGGTGTAAAGTCAAATTAGATTTATCAACTCTTTTATGCCTTTAAAAAAGTCCTGATTTCACCCTACCCAGGAAGCTTTAAGAGAAATAGATGTTCAACTTGTATATAATTGGGTGGTAATACTTACCAATCGAAGCGTTTATGATCAAACCATGTATAAAGCTTTTGTTTTATTCTTGCTTTATGCATTTATTGAGTACTTAAATATTGTAGAAGGCTAGGAAACTTGTATGTAACGGTAAGGCTATGAGCCGTGGTGGATGAGTGGGTCGAGCCGAGCGTTGGCCTTTACCTCTGGCCGGGATCGAGCCACTGAGTTGTCAGGCTCATTTTAGTTAGGATTTTAAATATAAGTAATTAGTCTAAACTTGTACGAATCAAGCCATGGCTTATAGCCATTGTTACCACACGTTTTTTATTCCCAAAATTCATATTTAAAATATCTTGGCACGTATCCACTAATACTTTTCAAAAGTCCATTGTCAAAATATTTATACGTCAGTTGGTATTCGTTTATTCTATCATTCATAAATATTGAATAGGTTTCAGATCTTATTAATTGACCATTTTCGTTGAAGAAATTCCTAATGGTCTTGTCGTCTTGAAATTTTTCCAGATCCTTGTAGTCTTTGTAAGCGGTTGTATTAGGAATCCCGTTAATTGTATCAATCACTTTTTTAAGTTTTGGCTCAAGATAATATCCGTAGGATCTTTTCACGTAGAAGTTTTTGTCGTATTCTTTAGTCTTATGGTATAGAATTATAGAATCGTTTCTCCTTATTGTCAATGCTTCAAGAGGTTTATGACTAAACGATGTTTCATAGATAAAACTTCCCAAATTCTTTCTTGAAGAAATTAATTCCCCATTTGGATTGTATTTAAAAGTGATAGAATCTTGACCAATAGAGTCTACTATTTTAGTCAGCAAGTTTTTATTGTTATACTCAAAGAAATTGATCTTGTCTATAATTTTATACTTCCGAGTTCTCCGGTTATATGATGCGCTATATTTTCTTGATCGTATTCTTTTTCCAGTTCTGTCAAATTCGATGATTTCTGACAAGTCCTTTGGCGTATTCAGATAGACAAATATTTTTTTCACTTTTCGATGAACATAAATGCTATCCGGTTGCCATCTATTTTCAATTTGCCCAAATCCATGTAATGGAATAGAAATAAATATTACTATAAGAAATCTATTGACTTTATTTAATCTCATTTTCTTAAAATGTGTGGTAACGGTTGGTGTATGAGCAGTTGCGGGTGAGTGGATCAAGCTGCGTGGTGGCCTTTGGCGGCTGAAAGCTTGAGTCACTGGAACGCCAGGCTCAACTTTTACGATTGGTCTAATCTAGGGAATATTTTCGAAACTTGTAAGAACCAAGCAATGGCTTATACACGATGTTATGTGCTGTTCTATTTTATTTTTCTTTAAATATTTGTTCCAATAAGCTCTCAAGTTCAACTGCCTCTTTTTCAGATGTTATAAAGAACTTTAATCGATAGCTTTTGTTATCATGCTCAAAAGTAATCAAACCAGTGGGTAGCCAGCCATTTTTGAAGGTTACTATGTTAGAAATAATATTTCTGTACCATTTATTTGAATTTGGAATCTGCACTTTTCTGTTGGACATATCTTTAAAGTATAGATGCTTTGTAGTACTAGATTTTGGGAGCGTTATTTTCTCTTTATCAATACCAAGTATCAAGGATTTAGGTTTAAATCTGAAATAGGATAGAAAGATATATTCGGAGTAATGAAAGATAAGGATTAAGAGCATATAGGGTAAAGCCAATAGAAAAGGATTGACTTCTTCTGTACTAAAGTTTGAAGTCATACTCACTATATAAATGAAGAACCCAAAATAAAGCATCACAAATATTGCTATGTGAAGGAGAAGATAATTCTTAGGCAGATAAATTAGATTCATTTGGAGCAGAACGGATTACAAGAATTGCACATAACGGTTGGTGTATGAGCCGTTGCGGGTGAGTGGATCAAGCTGCGTGTTGGCCTTTGGCGGCTGGTAGCTTGAGCCACTGAAATGCCAGGCTCAACTTTTACGATTGGACTAATCTAAGGATTATTTTCGAAACTTGTAAGAACCGAGCAATGGCTTATACACGTTGTTACATACTGGTTTCACGATTGTATACTTCTCAGGTGTAAAGTCAAATTAGATTTATCAACTCTTTTATGCCTTAAAAAAGTTCTGATTTCACCCTACCCAAGAAGCTTTAAGAGAAATAGATGTTCAACTTGTATATAATTGGGTGGTAATACTTACCAATCGAAGCGTTTATGATCAAACCATGTATAAAGCTTTTGTTTTATTCTTGCTTTATGCCTCTATTGGGTACTTAAATATTGTAGAAGGCTAGGAAACTTGTATGTAACGGTTGGTGTATGAGCCGTTGCGGGTGGGTGGGTCAAGCTGAGCGTTGGCCTTTGGCGGTTGGTAGCTTGAGTCACTGAAACGCCAGGCTCAATTTTTACGATATGTCTAATCTAGGGAATATTTTCGAAACATGTAGGAATCTAGCAATGGCTTATACACGGTGTTGGCTATAGTTTTCTTTCGAATTCTTCTATGGAAAGGATAGACTCAACTTTGTAATTAACTTCTTTTCCGTTTTCCATATTTTTCATTGATATAAAGCCTATACCATCGCCGAAATAGGTTTTACCTGATAAATGGTTTTGTTGTAATACCGATTGATTACCAATGTCTTCGATTTTTATATCGGTTTCTACGATATACTTAATGCAAGCAACCTTTCTATTTCGAAATTCCACTTTTTCTTTCCCCACCATCTGAGCATCCGTTTTAATGGAAACGGAAATATTTTCCCCTGGACTATACGTTACCTCAGATGTTAATTGAGTGTCCTGTGGATTGAAAGACAGTACGTCAGGCTCTATTATATCCACAGCCATTAATTCTTTTTTACTGTTCAGTAATTCTTGTTTTTTTAAAAGCCATTTATCAGGCTTAATTACCATTACGTCTTTGCGGACAATATTCAGATCTTGATCGTATCGAATTAAAGTAATTTCTTTTCCATCTTTTTTAATCATGTCATAAATGATGGTTTTATCAGAGCCCGAACTAACAGAAATTTCTTTAACAAAACCTTCATCCAATAAGTTCATTGAGGGATTTGATTCTCTTAAGTCTTTTTCGGTAATTCTGTTAGTAGGAGAGGAGCAGCTAACGACAGATAGAAGTAAAAGGATAATCGTTTTGTTCATTTTTTTAAAATTATAGCCAACGGTCAGGCTATGAGCCGTGGTGGGTGAGTGGATCGAGCCGAGCGTTGGCCTTTACCTCCGGCCGGGCTCGAGCCACTGTGTTGCCAGGCTAATTTTAGTTCTGATTTTAAATATAGGTAAATAGTCGAAACTTGTACGAATCAAGCCATGGCTTATAGCCATTGTTAGCCTTAGTAAGTTCCTTTTTATGTCAATTTTTCGATTAATGATTCTTTAAATTATTCCAGTATAAATTTGATAAGCGTAATAAAAATTAATTGCTGTGCCTAATAGTGTTATTACCCATCTGTATTTGACAGTATATTTAAAAGAGATAAAATAGGCAATCAAGGTAAGTATACCGAAAAAAGTTGGAGATAACAGGTTTATAAATCCCGCTTGTGCTGCGGCATTAATACCCGGAGCGGACATTGTCCAATAGGTTAAACCTATTATTGTGATGATAACAACCACAACCGTAATTTCATAACTATTAATTTCTTCAATTATTTTTTTCATCCTTATTAAGGCTAACGGTTGGTGTATGAGCCGTTGCGGGTGAGTGGATCAAGCTGCGTGTTGGCCTTTGGCGGCTGGGAGCTTGAGCCACTGAATTGCCAGGCTCAACTTTTACGAATGGTCTAATCTAGGGATTATTTTCGAAACTTGTAAGAACCGAGCAATGGCTTATACACGATGTTATCTGTAGCTTTTGTCATTCAGACTGAAATTCTGCTTTAATTTTTTTAGAGTTTAATTTAAATATGATCCAAACAAAAAGGCTACATAAGCCAATGATGAGTATTAAGCTTAAAATCATAAACGCACGTGCAAATGAATCCAGATTTCGAATGTCAAATATTTCATTGAGTGAATAGAATGAAATAAAAGAATAAAAGTTATAAGCTACAGCTAGAGCTAGTAAGCCAATAATAGAAATTCGAGCCCAATTTTTTCTCTTCAATAAACCAATGGAACTGATGAAAGAATAGACTATTAAAACAAGCGTAATTGTGAGGATGAGACCGAAGTTTGAAAAGAAAAAATTTTCAAATGAAGTGTCTGAATTTAGTGAGGCTTCCGAGTTGAATTCATTTTTAATCAAGAAGTGATAAATTATATTTTGAATAACACTTATCAGTGAGGCAAATCCTGATAGCACAATGAATATCCAGGATAATACAGTAATAAAAGTAGATTTTTGCATCTATAGATTAGGTTTGTTTAAGTTACAGATAACGGTTGGTGTATGAGCCGTTGCGGGTGAGTGGATCAAGCTGTGTGGTGGCCTTTGGCGGTTGGTAGCTTGAGCCCCTGAAACGCCAGGCTCAACATTTACGATTGGTCTAATGTAATGAAAATATTCTAAGCTTGTAGGAATCAAGCTATGGCTTATACACGTTGTTAGCGGTAGGTTTCACTTTAAGCTTATAATCATGGTTTTATTTTCATTCGGCCAGAATATAAAAGTTTTAGGTAGTTGATAAAGCCATGGTTTTTATTCTTAACCTCTTCCAAATCTATCCCAGCCATTAGTTCATTAAAATTGGAATAAAATTGGCCGTTAATTTTTCCCGCAGTTCTCCATTCTTTGTCGATTAAATAAAGCGAAGTAGTTTCTCCTGATAGGCTGTATTCAGTTATTTTCATTACACCTACATAATTTTTGAGATTGATTGTTTTACCAAATGGGGCTAGAATTGAGAACCAAATCAATTTTTGACTGTTCATATGGACTTTGATGTATTTAAATTCTTTTAAAACACCTAGAATTATGAGGAAAATTAAAAGGAAGAATAGACTAATCAATGAAGTTGTTATGTCAATTTCTTCATAAATCAAAGAGTAAATTCTTTCAGCTAACCCGAGATAGAAAATTATTAGTAAAACTACCATTAATAAAAACCATGGGATGTATTGGAGTTTGAATTTGCTCTTGATCATGCTCTTCGAAATTACCGCTAACGGTTGGTGTATGAGCCGTTGCGGGTGAGTGGATCAAGCTGTGTGGTGGCCTTTGGCGGCTGAAAGCTTGAGCCACTGAAACGCCAGGCTCAACTTTAACGATTTGTCTAATCTAGGGAATATTTTCGAAACTTGTAGGATTTAAGCTATGGCTTATACACGTTGTTACATACTGGTTTCACGATTGTATACTTCTCAGGTGTAAAGTCAAATTAGATTTATCAACTCTTTTATGCCTTTAAAAAAGTTCTGATTTCACCCTACCCAAGAAGCTTTAAGAGGAATAGATGTTCAACTTGTATATAATTGGATGGTAATACTTACCAATCGAAGCGTTTATGATCAAACCATCTATAAAGCTTTTGTTTTATTCTTGCTTTATGCATCTATTGGGTACTTAAATATTGTAGAAGGCTAGGAAACTTGTATGTAACGGTTGGTGTATGAGCCGTTGCGGGTGAGTGGATCAAGCTGGTGGTGGCCTTTGGCGGCTGGGAGCTTGAGCCACTGAATTGCCAGGCTCAACTTTTTACGATTGGTCTAATCTAGGGAATATTTTCGAAACTTGTAAGAGCCGAGCAATGGCTTATACACGTTGTTACATACTGGTTTCACGATTGTATACTTCTCAGGTGTAAAGTCAAATTAGATTTATCAACTCTTTTATGCCTTTAAAAAGTTCTGATTTCACCCTGCCCAAGAAGCTTTAAGAGAAATAGATGTTCAACTTGTATATTATTGGGTGGTAATACTTACCAATCGAAGCGTTTATGATCGAACCATGTATAAAGCTTTTGTTTTATTCTTGCTTTATGCATTTATTGAGTACTTAAATATTGTAGAAGGCTAGGAAACTTGTATGTAACGGTTGGTGTATGAGCCGTTGCGGGTGGGTGGATCAAGCTGTGTGGTGGCCTTTGGCGGTTGGTAGCTTGAGCCACTGGAACGCCAGGCTCAATTTTTACGTTTGGTCTAATGTAATGAAAATATTCTAAGCTTGTAGGAATCTAGCTATGGCTTATACACGTTGTTAGCCAACGTTTATTTTTATAATGGCCAAGAGCAGGATTAAAATTACAATCGAAGCGAAGATGATTAATTTCTTGTTTTGAGCCTTTCTTTCTTTAATTGACTTTTCAATTATTTGTTTTGCTTTTTCTGGATCTTTGATGGGGTAGGTACCACCTTGAATTAAATTTTTATTAGATCTTGCCCTTGAAAGCTTTTCTCTGCTCTTGGTGATTAAACTACGGTTTTGTTTGGTGCGATTCATTGCATCGCGGGAAAATCCAGCTCCTCCTGTCATGATTTTTCTAAATGGTGGCTAACGGTTGGTGTATGAGCCGTTGCGGGTGGGTGGATCAAGCTGCGTGGTGGCCTTTGGCGGCTGGTAGCTTGAGCCACTGGAACGGCAGGCTCATCTTTTACGGCGTGTCTAATCTAGGGAATATTTTCGAAATTTTTAGGTACCGAGCAATGGCTTATACACGTTGTTGTAATGCGTTTTTATTTTTGCCAAATCTTACGGAAAATCAAACCCGCAGTTAAAATGGGTAATGCAATGCACCATAACCATTCAAGACTATTATTAAAAGCAGAATGAGACTTATGAAAAGTACAATCTTAATAAAGATTTTAAGGCCAGCTCTCAGCATTGAATATTCCTCTTTTATTCCTTAATAAATTTTTCAATTCTGGACATTGTTGTTGTATTCTTTAAGGTAGATTCTGAGCTTTTTGAAAAGTCCTTTTTCCTGAATTCGATAAACCCACCAAAACCATAAAAGTCCAAGAGGGAAAAGTGCAAAAGTCCATGCGGGCCACGATTCATTTGAAAAAAGTCCAATCGCTATAAGTATTATTGAATTGACTAAGAAAAAATACAATTCGATTCGGATTTTTGTCCACATCTCCACAATTGTTTTTCCGTTTTCCAGTTCAGTCATCTTAGCAAACCCTTTTATTCCCTCAACGGGAAAGTAGTTTACGATTAGTGTTCCAAGAGAAGATTCTGATATAAACTTGAATGTCGAATCATCAATCCATTCCAAACGAAATCCACGGTCTCTTTTAATCCGAATCAATTCTTTCAACTCAGATTTAGTTCCATTAAATTCCAGAGAATCTTTAAGAATTAATTTATCCAGCAAATTCAGTTTGGTTTAAATGCATTACAACGGTCTAGCTATGAAGCGTTGTGTGAGGTTGTTGTGAGCCTGTGGCGTTGGCCTTTACCTCTGGCTGGGCTCAGAACAACACTGAATACGGTACGCTTCATGTTAGTTCTTCGACGCTCAATTTAAGAATATTTTCTAAACGGTGTAGGATGCAGCAATGCTTTATAGCTGTTGTTAGCAGTAGTTTTACGTATGAATGATTATTTTATTTTGTTTAATCTGAATGTGACCTTCTCTATTTTGGTTTTCAAAAAGAATATATTTTTCACCGTTATTACTCTCAAGTACATCGTATCTGAAATCTTTATTATCAAACAGAGTATGTATTGATTGAAAAGTTTCATTCTTTATTTCTGCCAGTTGAATCTTTTTATTCCTTAAAATAATATGGTATAAACTATTTTTATAAATGAAAGAAGTGATCACTCTGGTTTCGCTGGCATAAATAATTCTTCTTGTTCCCTTTTTTGATTTAGATTCAAGATCACCAGGGAAATATCTAGGAATATTTGAATCTAATTCAATTGAATCAAGTTCTAAATCTTCATCAATAAAATAAACTGGATTTCTAGGAGAGGGCTTTTTGAAGACTTCCATATCTTCTGGGTCTTTAATTTCAAATATCTCTGAGCTCCAATCTAGGTTCCAATTCACCGCAGTCACATAATAATTTTGGTTTAGTTTATTGATTTCTCTTGGATAGAGCTGACTTTCACAGGAATATGTTATTCCAGTTTCTTTATTTTTAAACCACAGTGATGAGCCCCATTCGCCAGAATTTGTTCTTTTTACCGTATAGTTTTCATCTTCAAAAAAGGGAGCATTTTTTACTTTAGAATATTCTTCTTTTAAACTGAGATTACTCTTTTTCTTCTTTTCTGTGGAGATTTTAAATTCAGGTTCAACTTGAAAGATACCGAAACTAAGACACAAGAAGAGTAAGATGAAAGTTGTGGATATGTTCATTTAAAATTACTGCTAACGGTTGGTGTATGAGCCGTTGCGGGTGGGTGGATCAAGCTGCGTGGTGGCCTTTGGCGGTTGGAAGCTTGAGCCACTGAAACGCCAGGCTCAACTTTTACGATTTGTCTAATCTAAGGAATATTTTCGAAACTTGTAAGAACCAAGCAATGGCTTATACACGATGTTAGGCATAGTTTTGAATATTCTTTTCTATTTGATTCAAAATGTAAATTATCGTATTTCCTTTATTTGATGCATTGGAGTAAAGCTTTTTACCGGTTTCTGTTAGGCCATATTTATTTTGATTACCCGTTATCAGCTTTTTATCAATTAGCCAATTTATAGAAGATTGCATTTCTTCTTGGGTAGGGATGGAATGATTAATATAATCTGCAGCATCGGAAATAGCTTTGACATTTGCCAGCTCAATTTTAGAGGAAAATGCGATTGCTAAAAAGATCCATGATTTTGTTTGTAAATCAGCCATTACAAATTATGCCTAACGGTCGGTGTATGAGCCGTTGTGGGTGAGTGGATCAAGCTGCGAGCGGGCCTTTACCTCTGGCCGAGCTTGAGCCACTGTAATGCCAGGCTCAACTTTTGCGATTGGTCTAATCTAGGGAATATTTTCGAAACTTGTAAGAACCGAGCAATGGCTTATACACGATGTTGTACACTGTACTTTAGGTCCATTTTTTTATTAACTCATTTAAACCAAGAAGGACTCCATCATAATAATTTTGATTTTTGAATTCAGGAATCATGTACTCATCAATAACTTTTTTACAAAATTCGTCAGACAAAAAAAGTTCTCTTGTTCTATCAGTTGTTGTTATTCTTATTCTTTTTAAGCTCTTGCTTAAAACCACGGTAAGGCCATTCCCGTTATTGTTACTACCAACTTTCCAGTTATCAGAAAGTTCAATTGCAAATTGGTTAAATTCCAAATCTTTTGGGATTGAATCTATTGTAATAACCGCAATGTCATGGTTCATTGTAGTTTTATAATACTCAAGTAAATTTTCCAGAAATTGAATTTCTTTCTTGGTAAAAATTTCTTCAAAATCGTTAACGTAACCAATTTGCTTTGGAAACTTACCCTTACTTAATTCTAATTCTTGCAGTCCAATTTGAGTTTCCAAATTGGAACTCTTACAGGAAACTAAAATTAAAACTACAATTATAATTACTTTACGGAATGTCATTTTCGTATAGTGTACAACGGTCTAGCTATGAAGCGTTGTGTGAGGTTGTTCTGAGCCTGTGGCGTGGGCCTTTACCTCTGGCGAGGCTCAGAAGAACAGTGAATACGGGACGCTTCATGTTAGTTCTTCGACGTTCAATTTAAGAATATTTTCTAAACGGTGTAGGATGTAGCAATGCTTTATAGCTCTTTGTTATGTGGCGTGCCTTTTTCATGGCTGCATGGCCCAGGCCATGGCAAACACACCGCCGCAAAGCGACAAATTTTCTCCAGCAAGAGTGAGGTCGCTTTGGGGACTTATTGCTGCAGGGCAGGGGAGGCCTTGGCCATTTTCGGAACACCTGTTAAACATCGATACCCTTTAGGCGACCAAAAAAAAAGTCCTGGAGGGACTATTTCTTTACATGACACATAACGGTTGGTGTATGAGCGGTTGCGGGTGGGTGGATCAAGCTGCGTGGTGGCCTTTGGCGGCTGGTAGCTTGAGCCACTGAAACGCCAGGCTCAACATTTACGATTGGTCTAATCTAAGGATTATTTTCGAAATTTGTAAGAGCCGAGCAATGGCTTATACACGTTGTTACATACTGGTTTCACGATTGTATACTTCTCAGGTGTAAAGTCAAATTAGATTTATCAACTCTTTTATGTCTTTAAAAAAGTTCTGATTTCATCCTACCCAAGAAGCTTTAAGAGGAATAGATGTTCAACTTGTATATAATTGGATGGTAATACTTACCAATCGAAGCGTTTATGATCAAACCATCTATAAAGCTTTTGTTTTATTCTTGCTTTATGCATCTATTGGGTACTTAAATATTGTAGAAGGCTAGGAAACTTGTATGTAACGGTCTAGCTATGAAGCGTTGTGTGAGGTTGTTCTGAGCCTGTGGCGTTGGCCTTTACCTCTGGCTGGGCTCAGAACAACACTGAAAACGGGACGCTTCATTTTAGTTCTTCGACGCTCAATTTAAGAATATTTTCTAAACCTTGTAGGATGCAGCAATGCTTTATAGCTTTTTGTTATGTGGCGTGCCTTTTTCATGGCTGCATGGCCCAGGCCGTAGCAAACACACCGCCGCAAAGCGACATTTTTTACTAGAGAAGGAGTGAGGTCGCTTTGGGGACTTATTGCTGCAGGGCAGGGGAGGCCTTGGCCATTTTCAGGATGACTTTTAAACATCGATACCCTTTAGGCGACCAAAAACAAAATCCCGGAGGGACTATTTCTTTGCATGACACATAACGGTTGGTGTATGAGCCGTTGCGGGTGAGTGGATCAAGCTGCGTGGTGGCCTTTGGCGGCTGAAAGCTTGAGCCACTGGAACGCCAGGCTCAACTTTTACGATTGGTCTAATCTAGGGAATATTTTCGAAACTTGTAAGAGCCAAGCAATGGCTTATACACGATGTTATGTGCTGTTCTATTTTATTTTTCTTTAAATATTTGTTCCAATAAGCTCTCAAGTTCAACTGCCTCTTTTTCAGATGTTATAAAGAACTTTAATCGATAGCTTTTGTTATCATGCTCAAAAGTAATCAAACCAGTGGGTAGCCAGCCATTTTTGAAGGTTACTATGTTAGAAATAATATTTCTGTACCATTTATTTGAATTTGGAATCTGCACTTTTCTGTTGGACATATCTTTAAAGTATAGATGCTTTGTAGTACTAGATTTTGGGAGCGTTATTTTCTCTTTATCAATACCAAGTATCAAGGATTTAGGTTTAAATCTGAAATAGGATAGAAAGATATATTCGGAGTAATGAAAGATAAGGATTAAGAGCATATAGGGTAAAGCCAATAGAAAAGGATTGACTTCTTCTGTACTAAAGTTTGAAGTCATACTCACTATATAAATGAAGAACCCAAAATAAAGCATCACAAATATTGCTATGTGAAGGAGACGATAATTCTTAGGCAGATAAATTAGATTCATTTGGAGCAGAACGGATTACAAGAATTGCACATAACGGTAGGTGTATGAGCCGTTGCGGGTGAGTGGATCAAGCTGTGTGGTGGCCTTTGGCGGCTGGAAGCTTGAGCCACTGGAACCCCAGGCTCAACTTTTACGATTGGTCTAATGTAATGAAAATATTCTAAGCTTGTAGGAATCTAGCAATGGCTTATACACGTTGTTGTAAAGCGTTCATTCTTTACTTTTTAAAATAATTAAGCCATTTTTTGCTCTGGTTCCATACAGCGCCATGGCTATTGTATCATTTTTAAGGTAAACTCTTTTAACATCGACATTTGAAAGATTATACTTGTTCAATTCTTTCAGTTCAATACTATTTGAATCAAGTAAAATTAAAGTCATTGGATTCGGCGGGAGAGAACTAACTGTTGGAGGCATTCCATTACGCTCTTCCGGATCCCATTTATGGATAGGAATTTTGTTTGTAGTTGAATCAACTTCATATCCAATTTGATATTTTAATATTGAATCCACTTTAACCATTAAATCAGATTTTTCAGTATTCGATTGACCTGAAAGACTATGCACAGATATTAGTGAAATTAATATGATTAAGACTCTCATTTTTTTTAGGAATGCTTTACAACGGTTGGTGTATGAGCCGTTGCGGGTGAGTGGATCAAGCTGCGTGGTGGCCTTTAGTGGCTGGGAGCTTGAGCCACTGAAACGCCAGGCTCAACTTTTACGATTTGTCTAATCTAGGGAATATTTTCGAAACATGTAGGGATCTAGCAATGGCTTATACACGTTGTTGTGTGCTGGCTTTGTATTTTTTAATGTCGTGCTTCATGACATTGTTTGCAAATGGATACTAGCCATTTAATGGGTTCCCTTCCGATATTACGTTTGGCATATCTCTTATGATGGATTTGCGTAGCCCTCGCTCCGCAGTATACGCATTTGTAGTTGTCTCGCTTTAATACCACATGTCTTTTCCTTTTCCAATCGTTAGATTTAAGGTAGACATTCCTATAGTAATTTCTGCGGTGTTTTCGCTTTGCTTCAAAAATTAGACGCTTAAGGCCGAACTTAGCTAAGAATAGAATTCCTAAGATTATGATTAATTCCATTTCTAACATGGATTAGCTTGCTCACAACGGTAAGGCTATGAGCCGTGGTGGGTGAGTGGATCGAGCCGAGCGTTGGCCTTTACCTCTGGCCGGGCTCGAGCCACCGTGTTGCCGGGCTCATATTAGTTGTGGATTTAAATATAGGAAAATAGTCGAAACTTGTAAGAACCAATCCATGGCTTATAGCCATTGTTAGCCACAGTACTTTTAAATTTCTGGTCTTAAAATATCTATATGAGATTTCGAATTATGTATTTCTCCAATCCATTTCATTGTAAACTCATCTGCCTCTAATTCGTTTACTCTGTCTAAAACAAACTCTTTTAATTCCTTTAATTCCATGGTTTTTGTTGTAGGGGTGAAGATTATTTCCCCTTTTTTGGAGCCTGGCAGAAAGGATAATATTGATTTCCAAAAGCCACCAATTGGATTTAATCGATTTGCAACAAAAATATTCCCGTTAGAATCACAGTATCGTTGATTTAGAAAGTAAGTTTTTAAAACCTTTTTATTGTTTGTATAGTAGTACGGATCTTCTAGGATAAAGGTTAAAACATCCTCAAAATCTTGCCAGTTATTATTTGAAATATTTATAATTGGGTATTTCATTTTTTATAATTGTGGCTAACGGTTGGTGTATGAGCCGTTGCGGGTGAGTGGATCAAGCTGCGTGGTGGCCTTTTGCGGTTGGTAGCTTGAGCCACTGAAACGCCAGGCTCAATTTTTACGATTTGTCTAATCTAGGGAATATTTTCGAAACTTGTAAGAACTGAGCAATGGCTTATACACGTTGTTACATACTGGTTTCACGATTGTATACTTCTCAGGTGTAAAGTCAAATTAGATTTATCAACTCTTTTATGCCTTAAAAAAGTTCTGATTTCACCCTACCCAGGAAGCTTTAAGAGAAATAGATGTTCAACTTGTATATAATTGGGTGGTAATACTTACCAATCGAAGCGTTTATGATCAAACCATGTATAAAGCTTTTGTTTTATTCTTGCTTTATGCCTCTATTGGGTACTTAAATATTGTAGAAGGCTAGGAAACTTGTATGTAACGGTTGGTGTATGAGCCGTTGCGGGTAGGTGGATCAAGCTGTGTGTTGGCCTTTGGCGGCTGGTAGCTTGAGCCACTGGATCGTCAGGCTCAATTTTTACGATTTGTCTAATCTAGGGAATATTTTCGAAACTTGTAGGAGGGAAGCAATGGCTTATACACGTTGTTGGCAGCTGTGTGTTTTTTTAAGGAATTGTTAGAATTAGATAAAGCCAAATTGTAGACCAACAAATACCAATTGAGTTTATGATTAAGAAATCTAAGCTTTGACTTAAACTCTGCTTGAATGACAGTAGAGCAGGAATTATAAAAATAATTATAGAAAGTGAAATAGGAACGAACAATAGACCAGTTCCCATCGGCCCTCCACCTTGCCATAGAGTGATTATCGTGGTTGGTATAAAATAAATATTAATTAAAATTAATAATCCAGAAATTATTCGGTTTGAAATTTTCATTTACGCGAATATCGTTTTCACATTGATGCCAACGGTAAGGCTATGCACTGGCGTGGGTAGCTGGCCTGGCCCGTGGCGTTGGCCTTTACCTCTGGCCGGGGCCAGGACAGCAAGTACGATAGCTTTAGTTTTTAATGCTGATCAAGATACAGAAAATAGTCTAATTCTTACAAGAGTCTAGCGCTTGTGTATAGCCGAAGTTGGCTACCGTTTTTCTTTTATTACTCTGTTACTTTCTTTAAATAATATTTTGTTTTATGCCTTCCGTTTTCATCATCATAATGATCAACCTTTTTAACTAATTTTCCGTTGTCAATTCTATATACAAATAGTTTGTTTGCATCAATGAGATATTTGTAATGGTAAGCAATCCCGTCTTCTTTTTTTAATTCATATGACTCGAATGCCTTTTTCTCAGTCCAAGTCAAGGCTTCTAAAATTGAGTCATTTATTATTGTATTTCTTGGTTCTATAAATCTTATGTACAAATTATTCTTTCTAATTTGATAGGTGCCGACTAACTCGACAGAGCCCGATAAATGAGTTGAGATTTTGAATGTACATGAGTCATTCTCTTTGAAATTCACTTCATAGGATGACAACCCAAATGGGGAAATATTGTTTTTATATTTACCAGTAATAAATTTATTCGAAGTACAGGAAGTGACTATTGTTAATACTAATAGCAGTAGATAATATATTTGTTTCTCTGTCATTTCAAATGGTAGCCAACTTGTTTATATGCAGATCAATATTGCTTATAGGCGGCTTCATCCGGTGGGGAATCAGCAGATCGCTATGTTGGTTTGATCCGGTAGCAATATAGATTAAATGTTCAATTTGTCAAAAGGATTCTGAACCTTTCGCAAACTGCTGCTGCTGACATGTGTGTAGATCATGGTGGTTTTCGGACTGTTATGCCCCAGTAATTCCTGTATTAACCGTATGTCTGTGCCGTTCTCCAGCAAATGCGTGGCGTAACTGTGCCGCAAGGTGTGCAGGGTTACCTGTTTCCGAATCGAAGTGCGCGAAAGTGCCTTGTTCAATACCGCCCGTGCACTCGAGGCGGAATAAGGCTGCCCCGGACTGCCTTCAAAAACGAATCGCTGCGGACAGTAGATTCCCATATAATGCTCCAGCATCACGATCGTTCTTGTGCTCAAGGGAAGAAACCGGTCCTTCGCTCCCTTGGCATGCCTGATATGCACAAAGCCCCGGCCGGTGTCGACATCAGGCAGCTCCAGGCTCAATGCTTCCCCGACCCGCAAACCGCAGGCATAGATGAGCGAGAGCAGGCTCCGGTGTTTTTCATTCCGAAGGCTTCGCAATAGTGACTGCACCTCCTGCATCGATAAAACCACTGGCAAACGTTTTGCCTTTCGCGGACGCTCCAGCTGTTCCATATACGTATCACTTCCCCCGAAAACACGGTGATAAAGCTTTAAAGCGCTGATCAGCTGGTTCTGGTATACCCGGCTGAAGCCCTGTTTCAAGATGTGCTCCCTGTTGAATGCTTCGAGATCGTCTGTAGTAAGCAGGGCAGGGTCCTTAGCGGGAAAATGACGCCAGTATACCCTTAAAAGACCTGTGTAGGTGTTGATGGTATTCCTGCTGTAACGCTGCTGCTCCATCCATTGTTCCAGCCTCCCCAGGTGTAAGTGGTCATCGCTGGGAATATCCTTTGGGTGGTCCGCTCTTAAAGGCGGCAGATTGACGGGGTCAGGAATTCCCCTGAAGGCCGAGTAATCCACATAATACCTCTGCTCCCGCAAATACCTGAATATGGCATCCATGTTGCGACTGGAAAAAGGAAGGGTGTACTCCTGATTTGCAGGATTAAAGAATATAAAAGGGAATCGTGAAAGAATATCCGACAGTTTCCTGTCACCATCTACCCTGATGCAGATATAAAGCTCTTCGCTCATCATCTTTCGTTCCAGAACAATCGTTTTCATTTCAGCAAAATACGATAAATAATAGAAAATATTCTACAACTGTATCTGATTCTTTTGATGTATTGCAGTAGGGAATATGTTATTGGTCACCACCTTTCAGTGAAAGTTACTCGTTATTTCAGCCGTGAGGGGCCATAACGTAAATATCTTACTGTGAGACAGCTTCAGGCGTGCTCAGTACTTTGTCTGATCGTTTTTGCACGACATACAATCTGATCAGCAGGGCGCAACACACCAGCCCCAGTATCGTGAGGGCGTACCATAAGTTGCGATATCCGAAGATACCCGCCGTCTGCATTCCGGCATTATGACCGAATACATGAGACAGTGAAAAGGCGATGCTGTACAGCGCCATATAGGCTCCCTGTTTGCCTCTCCGGGAGCGTTTCAATGCATAGGCGTTAGAGAAGGGAAATACGAGCATTTCACCAACCGACATCAGCAAAATACCTACGATCACCATACCTGTCCAGGTCGAAAGGTTCAGTACCAGAAAGCTCAGCAGGGTGAGAAGACATCCGATAGTGGTATTGATAAGGCCCGACCAGGGCTTGGTCTCGAAATAGCGTATCAGCGGCATCTCCAGAACAAAGATCAGCAGTCCGTTCAGGCCGAAAATGAGCCCGATGCTTCCTTCTCCCAGCAGGTGTATCTCTTTGTAATAAATTGGAATGGTCGAGAAATACTGTAAAAAGATAAAGCCGTAAAGTACCATGGCTGCAATGAAAAGCAGGTACTGACGATCTTTGTATGGGGAGATATTGGCTGCTTCATCATGCAGGTCGATAATACGGGCTTTTTTAGGGTTCAGCCTCCAAAGCAACAACAGCCCGGCTATACCACAGGTCAGACCATCGGTCCAGAACAAGCCACTGTAGCTCATCTGACTGATGATGAAACCGCCGGCTGCAGGACCAAAGGCAAATCCCAGGTTTATGGCCAGCCTGATAAGGGTTACCGAGCGCGTTTTATTTTCGGGTTTGCTGTAAGCGCTTAAGGCTACGAACACTGCAGGCCGAAACAGGTCTGCCATCAGCATGACCAGGAATATACCCCCTGCCAGCATCCAGAAGCCTTCTGCAAATTGTAAAAGCACGAACAACAGGCCCGAGCCCAGCAAGCTGACAACCATTACCTTGTAATACCCGATGCGGTCGGTTAATTTGCCGCCGAGCCACGATCCGATCAATGAACCGAGACCAAACGAAGTCATGATCCAGCCGACCTCCTTCAGGTCAAAACCCATGCTTTGGGTCAGGTAGAGCGACAGGAAAGGGATCACCATGGTGCCCGCACGGTTGATCAGCGTGATCCACGCCAGCCACCAAACCTCTGCCGATAACCCGGAGAAGGAGTGAATATAACTTTTGAAAAATGATTTCATAAGGTTCGATCTATACCCAATTCTCAGTCCTCAGTGGCCCGTTCAATAATTCCGGCTCATGTATCAGGAACGAATTCAGGAGCACGAATTTAGCTGAAAATCTGATATGTATTATTTTTGTCTTGAAAATTCAACGGCTTTGAAACAAATACCCTCTTTATGCCTTTCGGTTGTCTTATTTATTTTTCTTTTTGCCTGTAACGACGGGAAGCGCTATCATGATAAACAGACAGACCGTGCTGATCTCAATATGGAGAAGGGCACCTCTGCTCAAAGTGTTATGGAAAGAAGGAAGGAAAAGGATAAACGCTTTCGCGATCCGGCCCTGAGTCCACTGAAAACTGAAGATCTTTCTGATTTTGAAGGCTTGTCTTATTACGAAGTGGACTCTGCTTACATTGTTCCGGCAGTTTTTGAGAGAACGCCTGATACCGACCCTTTCTACATGCCCACAACTACCGACAGGTATTCGAGGGAAAAATTATACGGAAAACTTCATTTTCAATTACAAGGGAAAGACCTTACTCTCAACCTCTACCAGAACGAAGAGCTCAAAAATACCGAAGGCTACGAAAATTACCTGTTTCTGCCGTTTGCAGATCTTACCAATACCACCGAGACCTACGCCGGTGGAAGGTATCTCGATATGAGCATCCCGGAAGGGGATACGGTTATGCTTGATTTTAACAGGGCCTACAATCCGCTTTGTGTGTATAACGAAAAATTCTCATGCCCCCTGGTCCCGCAATCCAATATGTTGAATGTTGCTGTCGAAGCGGGAGAGAAGCGTTTTGAAAAATAAATGCAGCCCCGTTACGGAGCTGCATCTGCTTATAGTTGGAAAGGAAAAAATATCTTAGTGTTCTACGCTGAAGTCTGCATAGGCTTCCAATTCATGGTCATAGGCTTCCATGCCGTGTTCGTGGGTATCAAGCCCCTCAAGTTCTTCTTTTTTGCTGACCCTGATGCCCATGAGTTTTTTCAATGAGTAAATGATCACAAAAGAACTGCTCAGGCAAAAGAATGCGTATACGGCTACGCCGCCGAGTTGCGCCAGAAATTGCTCCCAACCGGCCAGGCTTCCGAAGATACCTACAGCCAGGGTTCCCCAGATCCCGCAAAATAAGTGAACGGCTACCGCCCCTACAGGATCATCGAGTTTAATTCTGTCGATCAGTGTCACCCCGAGAACCACGATTCCTCCGGCTACGGCACCAACAGCTATGGCATCGACAGGTGACATTACATCGGCACCGGCAGTAATACCTACCAGCCCGGCGAGTATTCCGTTGAGAAACATGGTTAGATCCATATTTTTATATATCACCGTAGAAACTATAGAAGCGGTTACGCCTCCTGCCGCAGCAGCAAGACAGGTGGTTACCAGTACCAGGGAAGTGGCTGCAGGGTCTGCTGAAAGTACCGACCCGCCATTAAAGCCGAACCACCCCAGCCAAAGAATGATCACCCCTGCCATGGCCAGGGGGATATTATGTCCGGGAATCGCTCCGGAAGAACCGTCTTCCTTGAACTTTCCGATTCGTGCTCCCAGGAGCGCGATGGCTACCAAAGCGGCCCATCCGCCAACCGAATGTACCAGTGTAGATCCGGCAAAGTCATAGAAGCCGAGATCTTGCAGAAACCCGCCTCCCCATTTCCAGGAACCTGCGATCGGGTAGACCAGCCCCACGTAGATAATGGTGAAGATCATAAAAGGCAATAACTTCATGCGTTCAGCCACAGCCCCGGAGACAATGGTTGCTGCCGTGGCGGCAAACATGCCCTGGAAAAGAAAATCGGTCCAGTAGGTATACCCGCTGTTGTATGAAAGGTCCAGGCTTCCGTTAGCCAATGGTGCTTCCAGCCCAAAACCGGCAAAACCGAGGAATCCGTTGAAAGAACCCGGATACATCAGGTTAAAGCCGATCAGAGCATACAGCAATAAACCCGAAGTGATAATGAATACGTTTTTGAAAAGAATGTTGATGGCATTCTTTTTTCGGGTAAGCCCGATTTCCAGAAAGGCAAACCCGAGGTGCATGAAAAATACCAGGCCGGTACAGATCATCATCCACACATTGTTCGTTGTTAAAATTGGATCCATGTTTTAATGTTTAATTCAGTGAAGTGGTTCCGGTTTCCCGTGTTCTGATACGGTAAGCTTCTTCGATAGGTGAGACAAAGATCTTTCCGTCTCCTACATTTCCGGTATGTGCTGCTTCCAGTATGGCTTCAATGGTCTTTTCAGCAAAGTCATCTGAGACCACTATCGACAGGTAACGGCGCTGAATATCGGCAGTACTGTAGCTAACCCCCCTGTAGACATGCCCCTTTTTTTCATTTCCGACGCCTGTCACATCCCAGTAACTAAAGAAATTCACCCCTATATGATGAAGAGCATCTCTGACCTCTTCAAACTTTGATTTTCTGATAATCGCTTCAATTTTTTTCATTTTAATATAGGTGTTATGGTTGTAAATCTACTTATTATTGAAATATACCCCAAAATTACATGGGTGCATCTGTTTATTTTTACTAATCTAGCAAATATACCCCTTGTTTTTAGGGGGTCATTGTGAATTTATTAAATATTTTTCATCAGGAATGTTGAAAAGACGGCTTAAGCCAATTCGGGCTGAGGGGAGAGGAGGAATAGAGCAATAATTTGAATTACCTGGCGAGCCAGAAACCAAAGGCAGCTACAGAAAGTGCAATGATGAGGCTGGAGAGGCTGTATAACAGAAATAACTGTATTTGTCCGTTTTTGAGAAACATCATGTTCTCATAACTAAAGGTAGAGAAAGTGGTAAAGCCACCACAGAATCCGGTAGCCAGAAAGAGTACCTGTCCGTGAGTGAGCGTATTTGATTTCATGCTCAGTCCAAGAATAAGGCCGATCAGAAAACTGCCCGTGACATTGGCCAGGAAAGTGCCCAGGGCGAACTGTTCAAGAGAACGCTGAAACAACACGCCAAGGCCGTAGCGGCAAATACTGCCGAGACCGCCACCGAGAAATATCAAGATGAGACTTTTGAGCATATATCTGTGAAGCGCTTATGTTTGATCTTCCATACCGGCATCAGGTGCCTTTTTAACCGGGACATAGATCTCGGTTTTCCATTCTGCCGGATTGGGCAACTGATCTGAATCATTCAGATACACTTCAAAGGGTTTGGCGCCGGGGTCGATCATATAGCCTGCCGCTTTAAGGGCTTCTTCGGTTTTGGTCCAGGCTTCTTCCAGGTTGTCATAATGTCCTGTTAATCGTGATTTGAAATACATGCCAGACTCCTGAAAACCACATAAGATCTCACTGCCCGGGGTAGTGATCACCCTGTCAGTGACAGGAATGCTCGCCGATATAATGGCGCTCATGTTTTCTTCGTCCCACTTTTCGATCAGCAGAAAGGGGTTTCCGGAAGATGAAATATTGTTGTTTTCCATATAAGCTTCGACATCTTCGAACAGGGGTGCAGCCACTTCATCAACCTGCTGGGTGCTGCTTCCCGCGGTCTTATACATATAATAACCACCTCCGTAAGTGGTTTCACCAATGATCTCGATCGAATAGGCCTGCATATCGGCGGTCACAAGGCTGTCCAGGTTGTTTAGGCCTCGCTCATAATCGGGACCTATCAGGGTGTTCATATCGCCCTGGAACACCATAAAGGCGCGTTCTGTAAAAGAAAGGTCGCCTTCCATTCCCCAGGTCACCTCGGTTCCTTCAGCAACAGAATCAAGAGTCCAGAAAACATCTGCTCGCGACTCATAGGGTTCGATGAATTTGATTTCCTGCAGTATGGAGTCGGGTGAAATAAACAGCGTTTTCATGCTGCCCTTTCCCAGAACTTCTCCGTTCCAGGAATAACTGCCCTCAGGCCCTGATGCAGGATCGCCATATTCAATGGCCGCATTGGGATCCTGAGATTCCCAGGGAGACCATTGCGTCCATTTCCTGTAATCGGTGATGTAATTGTCAATAACGGAAGGGGGTGCCTGAATGGTTTGTGAACGGGTCACCTTGTAGTGATCGGGTTCAAGAGCGACGTAAAGCGCAAATCCGATCAGGATGATGGCGATCAGTATCAGGATGTATTTCAATATTTTCATACCCGGTGCAGTTTGTTTTTAACAAACTAAATGTACAAAAATAATTACAAAATTATCCCGGTAAAGAAACGTATAGCCTTTGCTTTCAGATCGCTTTCTTGTAAACCGAAGGGAAAGCTGTTTCCTCAGAATTCTCTTTCTCCACACGGTACACTTCACGCTCTGAAGCATATTTTCTACGCGTTGATTTTGCTTTGGGAAGTTTGTTTACACTGAACAGTAATAGTAAAATATTGACTATCAGTAAACTGATTAGTATTGAAAAAAAGGTCATCATTGCTTATGGTTGCTTGCTTACCGCAAATGTATGAGATTTTATATAAAATTTCCTATATAAACAGGAGAAAATAAATTTTAATATGCAGTAAAACAGCAAAAAGTAGCACCCGCTACTGGCTGAGAAGAAACTTAATAATAACCAGGAGGGTAACGAAAATAAGGAATCCGAGCAGAATCTTCAGACTGCCCTTGTATTGCTTGAGATGAATTCCCTTGTCCTGGCGGTAACTGTAAACCATGATGATGATAAAGCCGATCGCGAAAAGGACGGCGAAAATTAGTTGCCCCTTTGAAAGCATATGCTATTTTTACGCGAAAATAAATAAAAAGATCGGTTTCTGATCTTTTCAGCTTTCATTAAACTACCAGCTTATGACCGATAAACTCGATGCGGTAAAAGAATTTCACAAGGCCTTCGGATTGGGGGTCGCTGATCGCCCCGTGGCCGGCCTGCCGGAACGTGTGATCGATCTCAGACACCGGCTGATGGCCGAAGAAAATGATGAATATCTCGAAGCTGCCAAAAACGGTGATCTTGTTGAGGTGGCTGATGCGCTGGGCGATATGCTCTATATTTTATGCGGAACCATACTCGAACATGGTATGCAGCATGTTATCGAAGAGGTTTTCGAAGAGATTCAGCACAGCAATATGAGCAAGCTCGGAGACGATGGAAAACCCGTCTACCGGGAAGATGGAAAGGTACTGAAAGGACCGGGCTATTTTAAACCCGACATCAGCGCAATTCTCAAGCAAAAAAAATCCCGGAATAACCGGGATTAACTATTGTCAGGCGACCCTGTATCGCCAGCCGTGCTTGTCTTCTGATTTGTTGTACTGAATATCGGTGATCGCCTTTTTCAGCGTAGTCGCATAGGGTGCGTCGAGCTCCGGCAGTTCCCATCGCTCTCCCTTATATCCAAAGCCTTTTACCGGGTTGATCACTGTGGCGGTTCCGCTGCCGAAGATCTCCTTCAGGGCACCTTTGTTGGCAGCATCGATGATCTCCTGAACTTTTATAGGTCTCACCTCCACCTTAATGCCATGGTCTTCGGCTACCTGAATAACGCTTTTGCGGGTAACACCGTCGAGTATGCGGTCGCTTACCGGACAGGTGATGAGCGTGTCATCGATCCTGAAAAAGATATTCATGGTACCGGCTTCTTCTAAATATTCATGAGTATTGGCGTCGGTCCAGATCACCTGTTGAAAGCCTTCTTTCTGGGCCAGGCGTGTCGGGTAGAACTGTCCGGCGTAATTACCGGCTGCTTTGGCATATCCAAAGCCTCCGCTGGCCGCCCTGCTGTAATGGTCGGCAATTTTCACCCTGACCTCTCCGCTGTAATAAGCCTGGGCGGGTGAACATATGATCATGAATTTATACTGGGTAGCAGGAGCTGCAGAAACACTCGGTTCTGTTGCGATCACAAACGGTCGAATGTACAGGGAATTTCCATCGCCCGCCTTGATCCATTCACTGTCGATCTTAAGGAGTTGGGTGAGCCCGTCGAAAAAATATCTTTCGGGAAACTCGGGCATGGCCAAACGCTCACTTGACTTGTTGATACGGTGAAAGTTCTGTTCCGGCCTGAAAAGCCAGATACCGTCCTGATCATCCCTGTAGGCTTTCATTCCTTCAAAAACCGCCTGTCCGTAATGAAATACCCTGGCCGAAGGTTCGAGGGTAAGCGGCTGATAAGGAACAATGCGCGGGTTTTCCCATTTCCCGTCTTTATAATCACATTCGAACATGTGATCGGTGAAAACGGTTCCGAAAACCAGGTTGTTGAAATCTACCTGGTCGATTTTTGAAGACGTGGCCGTTTTTATGGTTAGATCTGTCAGTGTTTCGTTACTCATGATATGCGTATATTTTCGGTAAAATTAAGAATAATGAAGCAGTGGGTATAATCTCACGGCTAAAAAACTTTAAATTTGTTTGATAACCGAAAATTGTGAATTTCATGATACCAAACTGGAAAACCTCGTTGCTTCTTATCGCTGTGCTGGCGGTTTCCTGTAAGAGCAAGACAACCGATAAATCCGATGATCAAATGGCTGCTGCCACAGTGGTGGGTGAGACGTTCGACCGTGCCGGAGCCGAAGATGTTGAGAGCCTTGCCCTGATCTTTGAAGATGCCCGGATGGGAGATACCCTGCAGGGAACGTTTAAGGTGAAAGTGAAGGATGTTTGTCAGATGAAGGGCTGCTGGATGACCGTGGAACTGCCCGGAGGAGAAGAAGCACGCATTACCTTTAAAGATTATGGTTTCTTTGTTCCGAAAGATCTCGGTGGAAAAGAAGTGATCATCAATGGTAAAGCATTTGTTGAAACGACTACCGTTGAAGACCGCAAACACCTGGCCGCCGACGCAGGTAAATCTGAAGAAGAGATAGCCCTCATCGATTCACCGGTCAAAACCTTCGCTTTTGAAGCCGAGGGGGTGGCAATACCCGAGTAGATGATACGCAGGATCGTAAAAACGGCCGATGGTTCTTCCACCATTTTTCTCGAGGAATGGGATGAACACTACCATTCGAAACACGGAGCGGTACAGGAGGCCTATCATGTTTTTATAAAAAGCGGTTTTTTTGAGAGCTTCCCCGGTATCAAGAACCGAAGGCTGCGAATACTGGAGATAGGCTTCGGAACCGGACTTAATGCGTTTATCACCTTGCTGGAATCAGATAAATTAAAGGTTCCTATTCATTATGAGGGGGTGGAGGCTTACCCGGTTACCGAACAGGAGTGGGAGCTTTTGGAATATCCTGAGCAACTGCAAAGGCCGGCCATGAAGCCGCTCTTTGAGCATATGCACCGTCAGGAATGGGATCAGACCCTTGAACTGACTCCGTATTTCTCCCTTCGGAAGCGGAAGCAGTTTTTTAATGAAATTACAGATGAAGCAAGGTTCGACCTGATCTATTTCGATGCTTTTGGTGCCCGGGTGCAACCCGACCTGTGGGAAGAAGATATCTTTGCCGCTATGTACCGGGCCCTCGATCATGACGGCATACTCACTACGTACTCCTCGAAAGGAAGTGTCAGGCGAGCCATGATGCATGTGGGCTTTGAAGTGGAGAAACTTCCGGGGCCACCGGGGAAACGCGAAATGTTAAGAGCACGCAAAAATTCCTGAAACCGCTCCTCTCACTGTTAAACCTTAATTAAATTCCATCGTTCAGGCGTTCAAATTCCCTAAATTTAAGGTAAATACCTAACAGAACGGAAAATGAAACTTTTGATAACCGGGGCAACCGGAATGGTAGGATCAGCACTGGTGGAGCTTTGTCATAAAAATGATATTGGCGTTCACTATCTGACAACCTCCAAAGGAAAGATCGAACAACAACCCGGATATACCGGATTTTACTGGAACCCTGCAGAAGGGGTGATCGATCCTGCATGTCTCGATGGTGTCGATGGTATTATCAACCTGGCAGGGGCCAGTATTGCTCAGCGATGGACCGATGAGGCCAAAAAGGAGATTCTGCAAAGCAGAACCCGTTCTCTATCCCTCTTAAAACAATTGCTTGAAGATAACGATCACGGAGTGAAGGCGCTGGTAAGCGCTTCTGCTGTAGGGATCTATCCGTCTTCAAAAACCCGATTCTATGAAGAAGACTTTTCAGGATCTGCAGATACGTTCACTGCTACGGTGGTTAATGCCTGGGAACAAAGCGCAGACGAAATAGCCTCTCTTGGCATTCCGGTGGCAAAATTGAGAATAGGTTTGGTGTTAAGCGATGAGGGGGGTGCCCTGGTGAAAATGGCCAAGCCGGTGCGCTATTATGCAGGGGCTGCTTTCGGCGACGGAGAGCAATGGCAAAGCTGGATTCATATAGACGACCTGGCAGAAATGTTCCTTCATGCCGTAAAACTGAGACTTGAAGGGGTGTACAATGCGGTGGCACCGAACCCGGTAACCAATCAGAAACTGACCCAGGAGATCGCAGCAGTGCTCAAAAAGCCGCTCATACTGCCAAATATCCCCGAGGCGGCCATGAAGCTTGTGCTCGGTGAAATGGCATCCATATTATTTGTAAGTCATCGCGTGTGTTCGCGAAAAATAGAAGACACAGGCTTTTTCTTTCATTACGTAAATATTATCCCCGCTTTACAGGATCTGCTGAAAGAAAAAAGCCAGCTCAAAGAAGAGCTGGCCTGATAAATTCTTAAATCTGTTCCTGGATTGATTAGGCAGAAGCCTTCTCAGCCTTAACATGAACAGTTAGTTCCATGTCATCGTAGATGAATTTGTCACCAAGATTATCGAAAACCGATTTTGAACCATAGTTCACGTCCCATTTGGTACGGTCAATAGTAAATGGCTCACTGTCGATAGAGATCATATCACCTTCTTCACTTACAGTAACAGGGAAAGAAATGTTATTGGTCTTACCCTTGATGGTCAGGTTACCCTGCATCATGGTTTTGCCGTTCTCTTCGGTAATTCCGGTCATCTCGAAAGTCGCATCAGGATATTCGGTCACATTAAAGAAGTCACCTTCTTTTCCTTCAACGGTTCCTTTCAGGTGTGCTTCAAGATCTTCTTTTCCATCACCTGCTTCCAGGTCCTGAACAGTGATCGAAGTCATGTCGATTACGAAGTCTCCGCTTTGTGGAGTACCGGCCTCGACCATGATCTCACCAGATTCAACCATTACAATACCGTGGTGGGTACCGGTTGGTTTTTCACCTTTCCATTCGATCATGCTGCTGTCTGCCACCACATATTTCATGGCGGTTTCATTAGCAACGGCTACTTCCTGCGCTTCTTCTGCAGTTGTTTCGTTCTTTTTTTCTGATTTACATGAGGTGGCAAAGATCGCCAGAGCCACTATACTCACTTTAAAAAGATTCTTTTTCATGATATTTGCAAATTGATTTATGATTTTACTGCCAAATGTAATACATAATTAAGGCTCGAATATTAAAATTTTATTAAATCATTTTGATGACATTTTGACATTTTAACCGAAATGGCAGTAATTTTGCCGATTCTATAAAGATTTTAAAACCTAAAGCTTAATGGCGAAGAAAATGAAAGACGAAGAACTAAAAGATACCGTTTCAGAAGAGCAGCAAGCAGAACAAAAAGCGGCAGATACAGAGAACGACCAGAAGCAGGAAAATACTCAGAACGAACAGGGTATTGAAGAAGAGCTTAAGAAGGAAAGAGATAAATTCTTGAGGCTTTTCGCCGAATTCGAAAACTATAAAAAGCGAACCTCCAAAGAAAGAGTTGAATTGTTTAAGACAGCAGGTCAGGACATCATGGTGGCCATGCTGCCGATCCTGGATGATTTCGACCGTGCCCTGACAGAACTTTCTAAAAAGGAAGAAGGTGAAACTCTTACCGGGGTAACGCTTATCAGCAATAAATTAAAAGATACCCTGCGTTCCAAAGGGCTGGGCGTGCTTGAGGTGAATGAAGGTGATGCCTTTGATGCCGAGATTCACGAAGCCGTAACGCAGATTCCGGCTCCTTCAGATGACCTGAAAGGAAAGGTGATCGATGTGATCGAAAAGGGGTATAAACTGGGAGACCGTATCATAAGACACCCGAAAGTGGTGGTAGGGAAGTAAGATTCCTGCATGGTATAATAATTGCAACCAACCTTCAAAGAAACAAACGATACCTTTAACAGGCAGGCGAAGGCCTTAAATTATACTATTTAATGAAGCAAGACTATTACGAAATACTGGGAGTTGATAAAGGAGCCTCTACCGCAGAGATCAAAAAGGCATATCGAAAAATGGCCATAAAGTACCACCCTGACAAGAACCCGGGTGACAAAGAGGCTGAAGAAATGTTCAAGAAATCTGCTGAGGCCTATGAAGTGTTGAGCAATCCTGACAAAAGGTCGCGTTATGACCAGTTCGGTCATGCCGCCTTCGATGGAGCAGGAGGCCCCGGAGCCGGAGGTATGAATATGGATGATATATTCAGTCAGTTCGGTGATATCTTCGGAAGTGCTTTCGGAGGTGGTTTCGGAGGTTTTGGTGGCTTTGGCGGCGGAAGAGCCCGTGTAAAAGGCGGAAACCTTCGCATACGGGTCAGACTGAACCTGGAAGAGGTCGCCAACGGAGTCGAGAAAAAGGTGAAGGTGCGAAGGAAGGTGCAGGCAGAAGGGGTGACCTATAAGACCTGCGGTACCTGTAACGGAACCGGGCAGGTGACACGGGTGACCAATACCATCCTGGGTCGCATGCAAACAGCTACGGCTTGTACAACCTGTGGGGGTACCGGGCAGATGATCGATAAACGTCCCGCTGATGCTGACGCGCAAGGTCTTAAAGTTCAGGAAGAGACGGTTTCGATTAAAATTCCGGCTGGAGTTGTAGACGGTATGCAGTTGAAAGTTACCGGAAAAGGTAATGAGGCGCCCGGAGACGGGATAGCAGGTGACCTGCTGGTACTCATCGAAGAGCTTGATCACCCTACCCTCAAAAGAGAAGGGGATAACCTGCACTATGACCTGTATGTAAGTGTTGCAGAAGCCGTGCTGGGAACCTCCAAAGAGATCGATACCGTGAGCGGAAAAGTGCGTATCAAACTGGAAGAAGGCCTGCAGTCAGGTAAAATTCTCAGATTGCGCAATAAGGGTATTCCAAGCATAAACGGTTATGGTAACGGAGACCTGCTGGTTCACGTGAACGTATGGACTCCGAAAACCCTCAACAAGGAACAACGGGAGTTTTTTGAGCGCATGCTCGACGATGAGAATTTCATCCCCAAACCTGAGAACAGTGACAAATCGTTTTTTGAAAAGGTAAAAGACATGTTTTCTTAATTTAAGAAACAGTTAAACGAAAAATATATATCTTTGTATAGCGCTAGTATCTGGCTAGTGTTAATTTTTTCTTTTTCATAGCAATTTTTTCCCATCCTTGATTCCTTATTAAGGGTGGGTTTTTATTTTACAGGGTTCCAATTTCCGGAACCATCATTTTTATATACCTACTTGCCTGATTCCTTCCTCCTAAATCAATATATTTGAGAAAAGTACATTCAGAATGGAGGAACTGCTGGTAGCAGAACATGTGTCAAAGAAGTATGGGCAGCACCTGGCTCTTGATGACGTAAGTATACGAATCCCTAAAAATTCGATCTTTGGGTTGCTCGGTCCGAACGGTGCCGGGAAAACCACCCTGATACGTATTATCAACCAGATCACCTATCCCGACCATGGTAAGGTGCTTTTCGACGGAGAGCCGCTGGAACGAAAACATATCGCACAGATCGGCTACCTCCCTGAAGAACGCGGACTCTACAAGAATATGAAGGTAGGGGAGCAGGCCATCTATCTCGCCAGGCTGAAAGGCTTGTCTAAAAGCGATGCCAAAAAGGAACTGGAATACTGGTTCGACCGCTTCGGAATCGTAGATTGGTGGCACCGGAAAGTACAGGAGCTTTCAAAGGGAATGGCTCAGAAGATTCAGTTCATCGTTACCGTACTCCATAAACCGAAACTGCTCATCTTTGATGAGCCCTTCAGCGGTTTTGACCCGATCAATGCCAATCTGATCAAAGATGAGATACTCAACCTTCAGAAACAGGGTGCCACGGTGATCTTTTCAACCCACCGGATGGAATCTGTGGAAGAGCTATGCGAATATATAGCCCTGATCAATAAATCCCGAAAGATCCTTGACGGTAAACTGATCGATATCAAACGAAAACACAAGAGCAATACCTTCGATATAGGGCTGGAACTGGCAGATAAGGATAAGCTTCGGGCCGATCTTGACGAACGGTTTACGGTCAGTGATGCTTTTTTCAGGTCGGTTGGTGATGAGCTGAAGGTGCGTGTGCAATTGCATAACGGTGCCACAGCAAATGATCTGCTGGAGTACCTCTCTAAAAGAGCCCTGATCACTCATTTCGTAGAGGTGATTCCTACGGCCAATGATATTTTTATACAGACCATCAACGAAGATTAAATGGAGAAATTACTGCTCATTATAAAAAGGGAATACCTGGCGAAGGTTCGCAATAAGTCCTTTATCGTGCTTACCATCCTGAGCCCTTTGCTCATCGTGGGAATGATCGCCCTTATCGTATTTCTTACCCAGATCAACAATGATGAAAAACGCACCGTTGTCGTTCTTGATGAAAGTGAATTCTTCACAAACGAATTCATAACCACACCTGAACTGTCGTTTGTGGATTTCGAAGGAATCGGTGTCGAAAGCGCGAAAGATTCAGTAGCCGGCCTGGGTTATTACGGCCTGTTGCATATACCGGGGGGAAACAGTATCGATGAGGTGGCAGAACAGATCAGGTTCTATTCAAAAGGTTCTCCCAGTTTCAGTGTATTGGGGCCTCTCGAAGCCCGTATAGAAAATAAGGTGCGGGAAGAGAAGCTTAGAAACCTTGGGGTAAAACCCGAAAGCATCGATGACATATCTTCTTCGTATGAGATAAGCACCTCCAGCTTTACGGGAGAAAGAAGCCTGAAAGGGGTGAATGAGATCAAGGCGGCCATCGGTGGAGGCTTGGGATATCTGATCATGATGTTCATTATTATATACGGGGCTTTTGTCATGCGAAGCGTAATAGAAGAAAAGACCAGCCGTATCATCGAAGTGATTATCTCGTCGGTGAAGCCCTTTCAGCTTATGCTGGGAAAGATCATCGGCACCTCTCTGGCAGGTATCACCCAGTTTATCATCTGGATACTTTCGGCCGGGGTATTGCTTTTGGTGGTATTCACCATGATGGGGGTTGACCCGCAGGCGCTGCAGGCAGGTACACCCGTAAGCAGCGAAGCGATGGAAACCCTCGAGGCCACCACAGCTTCTGCCGAAACCGTGAACCTGTATTTCAGAGAATTTATGAAGATTCCCTGGATCACCCTCTTTGTTTCCTTTATTCTGTATTTTACCCTTGGGTACCTGATCTATAGTTCGATCTATGCAGCTATCGGCGCAGCGGTAGATAACGAGACAGACACCCAGCAGTTTATGTTCCCGGTTATTATGCCCTTGATGCTGGCCATTTACGTGGGGTTCTTCTCGGTCTTTGATAACCCTCACGGGCCCATAGCGGTTGGCTTTTCTCTCTTTCCGCTCACTTCTCCCATAGTGATGCTTATGCGTCTTCCGGCAGGAGTCGGGCCAGACGGTGTACCCTGGTGGCAATTGATCACCTCTGTTCTGATACTTGCTGCTTCTTTTCTGGCGGTGGTATGGCTGGCGGCCCGTATCTATCGTGTAGGTATTTTGATGTACGGTAAAAAGGCGAGTTACAAAGAGATCTATAAATGGCTTAAATATCAATAATTACCAAACATGAAGATAATTAAAGATCTACTGGAAGATATCAGGAGGTTCTTCAGCATCCCTTTATACGAAGGGAATGATGTGAGTATTCAGATCGGCACCATTCTGACCATCCTGGTCGGCTGTTTGGTGGCCTATTATTTGCTGCGCCTCATACGCAAGCTGATAACGGCCAAGCTTCCGGCCACCGACAAGAATAAGTTCATAAGTATTTTTAAGTTTATACAGTACCTGGTATATCTGCTGGTGGTGATCACCGTGCTCAATACTTCAGGAGTTGACCTTACCGTACTGCTTACGGCTTCTGCAGCCTTGTTCGTCGGTTTGGGTTTTGCCCTGCAATACCTGTTTCAGGATATTATCTCAGGTATCATGATCATTCTGGACCAGTCGTTACACATCGGTGATATCATCGAGATCGAAAATAAGGTGGGGAAGGTGACCGATATCAAACTGCGAACCACCCGGGCCATAACCCGTGATGATAAAATACTGGTGATTCCCAATCATAAATTTTTAACCGACAGCGTTTTTAATTATACTCAAAATCACCGAACGACAAGAGAATTGGTCAGGGTGGGTGTGGCCTATGGCAGCGACACCAAACTGGTGACGCGGTTGCTGCTGGAGGCTGCCTCTGAAAGCCCGGGCGTATTGAGTGACCCTGAACCTTTTGTGATGTTCGAAGACTTTGGCGATTCTGCCCTTATCTTTTCGGTGAATTTCTTTATCAGAGACAGCTTTGTCGATCCGCGAATTAAAAGTGATATTCGATATAGTATCGATGCGAAGTTCAGAGAGAATAATGTGACCATACCATTCCCTCAGCGCGATGTGCATCTTTTTAATAAGACCTCATGAAAATACCGGTGTACGATCATATACGCATACTGTTTATTTTACTGGCCGGCATCTGTTTTTTAATGCCGGTGCAGGCTCAGTTAACCGATATAGCCAGGGTTGAGTACACCTATTTTCCGCAGTCTTCTTCAGAGAATTCCTTTAAACGGTTTCGAACCCTTTTTAATTATCCCATAAAGGTAGGGAGTGATAAGTATATCGTAACGGGGGTTGAATACAGCAACGTAAATATGGAGCTCAATGACCCATATCCTTTTCAAACCGGTGAATTCGACAGGTTGCAACGGGTGCAGTTCTCAGTGGGCTATACCTTTGTGATGAAGAACGGATGGCGATTCGGAGCGGTGCTGGCTCCACAGGTGGCTTCAAACTTTCAGGGCGGTATCGTACCTGATGACTGGCTGCTGAACGCTTCGGTCTACTTTTTACGGCGAAAAGATACCATTGGAGATTTCGACCGCAGCGGACAGCTGGTACTCGGTATAGAATACAATACCAATTCAGGAATACCCTTTCCGTTGCCTTATGTGAACTTTCATAAAGATGTAGGGCAACGCTGGGCTTATACCCTGGGGGTGCCTAAGACCAACCTCAAGTATAAGCTCGACCAGAAGAATGTATTACAGGCTTTTGTTACCCTCGATGGTTTTTTTGCCAATATCCAGCAAAATTTTGCAGTCGATGACCGAACCGCCCACAATATCTCTATGACCACCGTGCTTTCGGGCGTGGGGTATGAGCACTTTTTTTCAGAACATATTTTGTTTTACCTCTATACCGGATATACGTTCATAAATGATATCGAACTCAGGGATAAGAACTTTAACAGGGTATTCACCATCAATGATTCAAATACATTATATTTAAGAACAGGACTAAAATTAAAATATTAAATGCCTAAAATTCTAGTGATTGAAGATGAGGACGCAATAAGGCGGGTGCTCGTAAAAATTTTAACCGAAGAGAGTAAGGACTATGAAGTGAGTGAGGCCGGCGACGGCTTGAACGGGATCAATATGATCAGGGAGGAAGACTATGACCTGGTGCTATGCGATATAAAAATGCCGAAGATGGATGGTGTTGAAGTCCTGGAGGCAGCACGTAAGATCAAGCCTGAAATTCCGTTTGTGATGATCTCCGGTCATGGTGATCTCGATACCGCTGTGAACACTATGCGTATGGGGGCATTCGATTACATTTCGAAGCCACCTGATCTTAACCGCTTACTGGGAACGGTGCGAAATGCGCTTGACCGGAAAAGCCTGGTTACCGAAAATAAGATTCTTAAGAAAAAGGTCAGTAAGAACTACCAGATGATCGGTGATAGCGAGGCTATTACCAATATCAAGGACATTATAGAGAAAGTTGCCCCCACCGATGCGCGGGTGATGATCACCGGTCCGAATGGAACAGGAAAAGAACTGGTGGCACACTGGATTCATCAAAAGAGCGAACGGTCAAAAGGCCCCATGGTAGAGGTTAATTGCGCAGCCATTCCTTCAGAATTGATAGAAAGTGAGCTTTTCGGGCATGTGAAAGGAGCTTTTACTTCAGCCGTAAAAGACCGGGCCGGTAAGTTCGAGACTGCCAATAAGGGCACTATCTTTCTGGATGAGATAGGAGATATGAGCCTTTCTGCCCAGGCCAAAGTGCTTAGGGCGCTGCAGGAGAACCGGATATCAAGAGTGGGTAGCGATAAAGACATTAAGATCGATGTAAGAGTGATCGCTGCAACCAACAAAGATCTTCAGAAAGAGATTGAAGAGGGAAAATTCAGGGAAGATCTTTACCACCGACTTGCCGTGATCCTCATTAAGGTGCCCCCTTTAAATGAAAGGCGTGAAGATATCCCTTTACTCATCGATCATTTCGCAAAAAAGATAGCAGGGGAACAAGGCAATGCCGAAAAGAAATTTTCAGATAAAGCGATAGGTCTTTTACAGCAATACGACTGGACAGGGAATATCAGGGAGCTGCGCAATGTAGTGGAACGTCTGATCATTCTGAGCGATAAGGAAGTGACCGAAGATGACGTGAAGCTTTTTGCCAGTAAATAATAAAAAAGCGGCCTTTGATCAAAGGCCGCTTTTAACTTTTATAAGGGATGATATCTTTATTTCGCCGCGTGACAATTCTGTAACGACTTTATTGCTGCCTGCTGAATTTCGATAAAACTATTCATATAATATTCCCGGGTCTGATTCAGGTTTTCCTGCTCCAGAACCTGCGGACTTCGAGATGGTGCAGCGGGGATATGACGACTTGCTTCTTCGCATCCCAGGGTGATGGCCATATTTTTGAGGGTACGGTGTAATTCGCGAATCTGACTCTCTGCTAACTGCTGCAGCTTACGCTGCTCTTCCAACTCCAGCTCCCGTTGTACTCTGGCCTGTTCGGCTTTGCGCTTCTGTTCAGCGATCTTTTTCTGTAGTTCCTGCTGTTGTGCCAAAAGCTTTTGCTGTTCGGCCTCCAGTTGCTTTTGTTTTGCGATCAGATCACTATCACCCGCATTTCCCGCAGAAGATGAGTTGTTTACCTGATAATCGGGCTGATCAGAAGCCGGTATATCTGTTGTATTGCTGGCGGTATCATAACTTACCTGTGAAGTGCCTTGTGTTGTACAGATGTCCATGATATTGATCAGGGACCGGGCTTCTGCCAGTGCTTTTTTTACGTAAAATCTCCCGGTATCCCAATCGGCCGGGTCAACGGCATTGTTCAGATTGATCAGGCCTTCCTGTATAGGCACCAGGGCATCATCACAGCCACAAGCCGTAACCAGGTCCCGGGTCTTTTCAAAGGCCTCGATCGCTCTTCCGGCGTAATATTTTTGATGGTCGAAATTATCAGACTCCATCGATCGCTTGGTGTGTGAAAGGGCGTAGGTTGCCGACGAATAGGCTGCGGTACAATTCGCGAATATGCCTTGTTGAAATAGGCATCCAATCAATAAGAGAATGGTACTTATTTTCATAATAGGGTAGCTTATGGTTTATTAATTTGGGTAAAGCAATATTACAACTTAAATTGTGTAAACAAAAAAAAAATGTGGTGACCCCCGATATTACTGTGGTTTAGATCGACTGTCATAAGGTGAATTCGAATGAAAAAAATCAAAGATTCAGATTACAGAGTAGTGTCAGGTGTCGACCTGGCTTCTTTTCCAACCCTGGCCGGGCTGGAGGCAGATGAAGAGACGCTTAAGTCCCGGCTGGAAGAAACACGTGTTAAATTAGGCGAGTTTCAGGATGTGTTGTATGCCCATGGTAAATACGGGGTTTTGGTATGTCTGCAGGGTATTGATACAGCAGGCAAAGACAGCCTCATCAGGGAGGTGTTTAAAGATTTTAACTCCCGTGGCGTGGTCGTGCACAGCTTTAAGAAACCTTCTGAAAGGGAATTGCGGCATGACTATCTGTGGCGCCATTGGCTGGCGTTACCGGAACGGGGTAAATTTTCGGTCTTCAACAGAACACATTATGAAAATGTGATCGTAACCAGAGTGCACCCCGAGTTCATTCTTAATGAAAGGCTTCCCGGTATCGATACCGTAGCCGATATAGATGGTGCCTTCTGGCACCGGCGATTTGAACAGATCAGGAACTTTGAAAAGCATTTGGTAGAGAACGGGTTTATCATTTTTAAGTTCTTCCTGCATCTCTCGAGGAAGGAACAGAAAAACCGACTTTTACGACGTATTGAAAAGAAGGAAAAGAACTGGAAGTTCTCACCCGGAGATCTGGAAGAGCGCAAACACTGGGATGCCTACCAGCATTTTTTTGAAGATGCCATCAATCGCACCTCCACTCATGAGGCACCCTGGTATGTCATTCCTTCAGACAGTAAAGATGAAGCCAGATGTATCGTGGCCGATATCATGTATGACCAGCTGAAAAAGTATAAAGATATAAAGGAGCCTGAACTTTCACCCGAGATCAGAAAAAACCTTGATGATTACATCAGACAACTTGAAGGAGAGTGATATTTAGTGATCTTTTAACATAATTAGACATGATATTTAAGCAACTTAGCCAACAAATCTTACTTATGAAATCATTTTTAGCCTTACTGTTTTTATTTCCCCTGGCAATAATCGCCCAGGTTTCTGATGAGGAACAACTCAAAAGTTTCTATGATACTTCTCTATTGGAAGGGCAGAGCTATGAATGGCTCGACCACCTGTCTAATCAGATAGGAGGAAGGCTTTCAGGCTCGTACAATGCAGAGCGTGCGGTACGGTACACCGAGAGCGAACTGAAGAATATGGGGCTTGATCGTGTCTGGCTGCAGCCGGTGATGGTACCGAAATGGACGAGGGGGCCGAAAGAGTATGCCTATATAGAAAGTAAGCCGGGAGCGGTAAACGCTGTTAATATCTGCGCACTGGGCGGTTCGGTGGCAACCCCTGACGGCGGACTGAAAACAGGAGTGATCGAAGTGAAAGGTATCGAAGAGCTTGAAAAATTGGGCCGTGAGGCTATTCAGGGAAAGATCGTCTTTTACAACAGGCCCATGCAGGCGAACCTGATCAATACTTTTGAAGCCTATGGAGGCTGCGTTGACCAGCGATATTCAGGGGCTGCGGAAGCTGCCAAATACGGTGCCGCAGGCGTGATCGTGCGCTCGATGAACCTGAGAATAGATGATCTTCCACATACAGGGAGTATGAGTTATGGCGATCTGCCCGCTGAAAAGCGAATTCCTGCGGCTGCGATCAGCACACAGGATGCAGAACTTCTCAGCAGTATGCTCGCCCTCGATGATTCGATCAAATTTTATTTCAATCAGAAATGCCAGGTATTTCCCGATGTACAGTCTTATAATGTGATCGGAGAGATCACCGGTTCAGAGTTTCCCGGTCAGATCATTACGGTGGGTGGTCACCTTGACTCCTGGGATCTCGGCGATGGGGCGCACGACGACGGCGCCGGATGCGTGCAAAGCATGGAGGTACTGAGGTTGTTCAAAGAAACAGGATATCGCCCTAAGCGCACTATCAGGGTCGTACTGTTCATGAACGAAGAGAACGGTCTCAGAGGTGGTCGCAAGTATGCAGAGGTGGCAAAAGAAAAAGGCGAGCAGCATATTTTCGCTCTTGAAAGCGATGCCGGTGGTTTTACCCCCAGGGGATTCTCATTCGATTGCAGCGATGCCGATTTTGAACGTATACAATCATGGAAGTCGCTGTTTGAACCCTACCTGATCCATTATTTCGAGCAAGGCGGCAGCGGTGCCGATATCGGTCCGCTTAAGGGTGAAGGAGTGGTACTGGCCGGTCTGCGTCCCGATACCCAACGATATTTCGACCACCATCATGCGGCAAATGACACCTTTGAACATGTGAACCGAAGAGAACTAGAGTTAGGGGCGGCAACCATGGCTTCTCTCGTTTATCTGATCGATAAATACGGTACGGCCTCCCTTCAGAAGATCAAGGGGTAAAAAGGGATTAACAAAACTTTATAGCCATGGCGACCTCCCGTTTCTGGGGTTTGCTCAAAAAAATAGTATTTTTATAAGGCTATGAAGAACAGAAAGAGTAAAGGATTCGTATTTACCGGGTACCAGGCTCCCGATCAATCTCCCTTTGAAAAGCTTTTCGATATTTTCAAGGAACTCATCACCCATACGTCGGGAGATTTCGATGAGGCTATCGATTGGTTGCGTGAACTTGATAAGGAATACAGCCTGACCGACGAAGATTACACTATAGAAGATTTTATTGAAGACCTGAAGCGAAAAGGGTATATAAGGGAAGAGATCGATCCCGATGGTGAGGGTGATGGTGAGGGCGACGGAAGTGGCCGTATTTCGATCACCGCCAAGACCGAACAGATGATTCGTAAACATGCCCTGGATCAGATTTTCGGAAAGCTGAAGAAAAGTGCCGCAGGAAATCACCGTACCAACTATACGGGCCGGGGCGATGAGCATACAGGAGATTACCGCGAGTACCGTTTCGGAGATCCTCTTGAACGGATTTCCATGACAGAAAGTATGCGAAACGCCTATATCAATCACGGAGTGGATGGTTTTTCCTTGCGCGAAGATGACCTGGTGGTTGAAGAAACGCACCTAAAGGCCCAAATGAGTACGGTACTCATGATCGATATCAGTCACTCCATGATACTCTATGGGGAAGATCGTATCACTCCGGCAAAGAAAGTTGCCATGGCCCTGGCCGAACTCATCACGACGCGCTACCCGAAAGATTCACTCGATATCCTGGTATTTGGAAACGATGCCTGGCCTATCGCCATTAAAGACCTGCCTTATCTCAAGGTCGGGCCGTATCATACCAATACCGTTGCCGGTCTGCAGCTGGCCATGGATATGCTCAGGCGTAAGAGGAATTCCAATAAACAGATCTTTATGATCACAGACGGAAAGCCCAGTTGTATCAGGAAACCTGACGGAGAGTATTATATGAACAGCGCCGGTCTTGATCCGTATATAGTTGATAAGTGTTATACCATGGCCAGACAGGCCAGGAAGCTTCATATTCCCATAACCACCTTTATGATCGCCCAGGATCCATACCTGATGCGATTCGTAAGAGAGTTCACCGAAGCGAACCGTGGAAAGGCATTCTTTACCGGTCTGAAAGGACTGGGGGAAATGATCTTCGAAGATTACGAAAATAACCGAAAGAGAAGAATCAAAGGTTGATTAAAAAAAAATGCTAAAATGAAACATCAGGAAATAACCACACTCGGGGCGTTGAAGCGTTCCGGCTATACACCCAGGTCAATAAAGGAAGAACTTCGTCAGAACCTCGTTCGCTCCATCAGGAACGCAGAGGCGCCTTTCGAAGGAATTCACGGATACGACAATTCGGTCATTCCCGAACTGGAAAGAGCGATCTTATCAGGACATAATATCAATCTTCTGGGGTTACGTGGGCAGGCGAAAACAAGGCTGGCACGCCTTATGGTTAATCTGCTTGATGAGTGGGTTCCGGTTGTCGAAGGCTCTGAAATGAACGATGATCCCATGCAGCCACTGTCGCGCTATGCCCGCGAACTGATCAAAGAGAAGGGAGACGATACCCCGATATACTGGATGCACCGACAGGAACGCTTTTACGAAAAGCTGGCTACACCCGATGTAACGGTAGCCGACCTGATAGGCGATGTGGATCCCATCAAGGCTGCGAACCTGAAATTGTCTTACGCCGATGACAGGGTGATACATTTTGGGATGATACCCAGGGCCAATCGAAGCATTTTTGTGATTAATGAGCTGCCCGATCTGCAGCCACGCATACAGGTGGCCTTGTTTAATATACTGCAGGAAGGCGATATTCAGATTCGTGGATTTAAACTGAGACTGCCGCTGGATATTCAGTTTATTTTCACTGCGAATCCGGAAGATTATACCAATCGAGGCAGTATAGTAACGCCTTTGAAAGACCGTATTGGGTCCCAGATATTAACGCATTATCCTGAAGACATCGCCGTGGCACGAAAAATCACGGAACAGGAAGCACGGGTTACTGAAGAACAGAAAGATCATATCTATGTTCCCGACCTGGCCAGAGACCTGCTCGAACAGATCGGATTCGAGGCCAGAAACAGTGAATACATCGATCAGAAGAGTGGAATCAGTGCTCGTATGAGTATTACTGCCTTTGAAAACCTGCTCAGTACTGCAGAGCGAAGAATTCTCAGAACGGGAGCAGAGACCACTTCCTTGCGTCTGAGTGATTTTATGGGCGTCATTCCGGCTATTACAGGAAAGGTGGAGCTCGTTTATGAAGGAGAACAGGAAGGAGCTGCCTTCGTGGCGGAGCACTTGATAGGGGAAGCTGTGAAATCGTTGTTTTCTGCTTATTTCCCTGCGATTGAAAAGTTACAGAGACCTGATGAACCCTCTCCATACGATGAATTGGTAGGATGGTTTTTTGAAGGAAGCGGGTTTGAACTACTCGATGAAACAGATGACGAGTCGTATAAATCCAAATTAGATGCCATTGCACCCCTGGAAAAGTTGATACAGGAGTATCAGCCTGATGCCGATAAGCGGGATCGTCACTTCTTAAAAGAATTCCTGTTGTGGGGGCTGGTCGAGTTTAAAAAGCTCAGCAAGAAAAGGTTTACCGAAGGTTATCAGTTTAAAGATCTCTATGGTAGCTATATAAGCAGGTTGTAGGTTTTTAGCAGAACTCACATGTTTTGCGCCATCAGAACAATGTTGCTTACCGGCGCCTGAAACAGCGTATTTTTAAAGGTGTTCAAAACGAAGACCGACAGGTATGCCAGTACGGTGCCGACTACAAAGGCTGAGAATACGTAAGAAACAGCGATGGCCAATTGGTACAGTTGCTTTTGTTTTACTGAAGTTTTCATAATATCGATGGTTAATGGTTGTTGTTTTACAGACAGGTTCTAACCGCTTGAAAGGTAAACGCATTGTAATATCATCGGGATGGGAGAAAAAGACCTGGAGTTTTTAAAGGCCGGGAGATATGCTAACAAAAGCAAGATATGAAAACATAAAGAGCTGATAAAGAGGATATTTCCCCTTTTCAGGAGGGTTTAGAAAGATGCCCTGGCGATCGTTCGAAAGCCTGAACGCCCGGGATCAGGGAGTGCTGACATACGCTGTAAGCTCGAGGTTTCCGAAAGCTTCTGTCAGAACATCATAGATCATTGCGGCGATCAGTAAAAATAGAAATAGAACGATACCGGTTAAAAGAATGGTTGCCAGTGCTGAGAACCACTCTCTTGCTTCATTAAAAGTGCCTGCAGTTTCCATCTTGGTTAGTGTTTAATTAACATAAAGTTAACAAATATTAACCAAAATTCAAAAAAATTAACACTCAATGAGGCCTTTTAAAAATTGTTGTTACTGCCTGTTAATAGCTAATTACCTTATCGATTGTAAATACAGGCATGGCCTCACCTGGAGACAGTTTGTACTGTAACTGTGTGGTCTCTCCCGTCTGTGTTTTTTCAGAGCCATTAAGATTGTATCGGGGAAATCGCCTGACAAGAGTCGTTTCAACAATAGCAAATTCATCACCTCCTGCGTAGCCATATTCCTTTCGTTCTTCTTCGCTGAACTGAGGCCAGTTGATCATGGTTGCTGATTTTCCATTTAACACAGAATAACCGATAACACGTCCTTCCGGTAATTCTCCGCTGTCTGTAGTGTAGATAACTATCTCGGGCCAGCTGTCACCATTAAGGTCTCCGATCTCGGCACCTGAGATCTCCCCACGAAATTCCGCAACATAGTTTTGCTGTTTGTTTTCAAAGCCGGGAAATTCGACCTCCACCATATTCTCCGAGTTTGTTCTTATTATGGCGGTAACCGGATTCGGACTGTATTCCCATTCAAGTGTTTTCTTGAAGTCAGAAGCTGCAGTGTCGTCCATTCGGTAATATTTGCCTGCGAGATTGCCTCCCCCTGAACAATAAAACATAAGTTTATCGCTTTCCTCTTCGTTTTCGGTCTTCAGGGTAAGTTCTCCGTTCTTGTGCACTTCCAGCAGAAAGGGAGCCAGGGTGTCTGCTACCCTGAGCGTGGAATCGTTTACGATCACAGCAACGGAATTATAAGTGCAGGTAGGTCTTTTTTTATCTTCCCGTGAAGTAATCTGAACGTGGGCAGTGCCCTCTTCCTTTTCAGTCAGCGATACCTTCACCCAATCGTATCCCTGTTCTCTTTTTTCATTACTCTCGGTAAAATAGGAGCCGTAGTGATCAAAGCTCACGGCATCCTTTGGTTTCCCTTCAGCGTTGTAATTGGCATCACTTTTATTTTCTTTACAGCTTATAAAAGCAATAAGAAGGAGCCATACCGGCAAATGGTTTTTCATTTATTTACTTTTTATCTACTGCGTTAATATTCAAGATATTGGTATGATACAGCGAAGCAGAAAAGGTGGTTCTCATATGTTTTTGTAGCTTTCTTTTCAGTCGTCTGCGAAGGGGTAGTCGGTATATCCTTTTTTGCCCGGGGTGTAAAAGGTTTCCGGATCCGGTTCGTTCAAGGCAATTCCTTCCTTGAATCGGTAGACCAGGTCAGGATTGGCAAGGAAAGGTCTCGCAAAGGAGATGAGTTCTGCCTTTTCTTCTTCGAGAAAGCGCTCAGCTTTTTCCTTATCAAATCCGCCACTGGCAATGACAGGTCTTCCAAAGGCATTTCTGATGAGCGATTTGATGCGCCAGGGTACTTCAGGAGCTCCCATCGAAGAATGATCGACTATATGGATATAACATAATCCCAGACTTCCCAGCTCTTCCGCCAGGTAAACATAAGTGTTCTCTATATCTTCAAAGCTTTCCATATCATTAAAAACCCCGTAGGGAGAAAGTCTGATCCCCAGTTTATCAAATCCGATTTCTTCACCTATAGCCTTAGCTACTTCAAGGGCAAACCTGCAGCGGTTTTCCGTGCTCCCTCCGTAGGAGTCATCCCGTTTATTGGTGCAGGGATTAAGGAACTGATCAACTAGGTAACCATTGGCACCGTGAATCTCAACCCCGTCAAATCCTGCAATCATGGCATTGGCGGAAGCGACCCTGTATTCTCTGATGGTATGTTCGATATCGTTCATGGTCATGGGAGTGGCTGTGGGGTAGGGCTGCTCTCCATTCTCATCGGTATACATGGTACCACTTAACGGAACCGATGAAGGAGCGAGAACCCTTGCCCCTTCAGGCATGTTATCGGGATGTGCGACCCTTCCCGTATGCATGAGCTGAACAAAGATCTTGCAGCGGCTCTTATGAACTTCATCGGTAATTCTTTTCCAGCCGTTGGTTTGCTCTTTATTGAAGATGCCCGGTATGCGGGGGTAGCCGAGGGCATTTGGAGAGGGTGCGGTACCTTCGGTAATGATCAGCCCGGCTCCGTTTCGCTGTCTGTAATAAACGGCCATCAAGTCGTTGGGAATATTATTCAGGGCCCTGGAACGGGTCATGGGAGCCATCACCATCCTGTTTTCCAGAACCTGGAACCCCAACTGAAATCGCTCTGTTAACTTCATACGATATCTTATAGTTGGTTGATTATCTGTCTGTTATAAAAATATGGTAATAAATACAAAAACCTAAAATCTGATGGGGATTATTTGACAAATCAGCATTTTAAAGAATTCTCAGAGAATATTTTCCATGATCTTCCAGTCAGTTTTCATGGCAGGACGGCAGCAGATAATTATCTTTATGTCAAAAATCACGATATGCCGAAAAAATACCGAACCAGGGTCAACGATGAGCATTCCTTTGACTTTGACGAAAAGGAGATCGACGACCTCGATCTGAGTCGTCTCGGGGAGAACGATTATCACATTCTTGAGAAGCACAGATCTGTAACCGCGCGATTGGAAAAATCTGATTTTCCCCGTAAAACCTATACGGTAAGTATCAATAACAATCCTTACGAAGTTTCTATTTTTAATGACCTTGACCTGCAGATCGAAGGGCTTGGCTTTTCTCTTTCTCAGGCAGCAGAGGTAACAGAGATCAAGGCTCCCATGCCGGGTATGTTGCTGGAAATGTATGTGAAACCGGGTGATTCGGTTGAAGAAGATCAGCCTCTGCTCGTTCTTGAAGCCATGAAAATGGAAAACGTTATTGTTTCACCTCGTACAGGAACCATAGCAACTGTAACCGGAAAAAAGGGTAAATCTGTTGATAAAGGTTCCATTCTTATAACATTTGAATAACATGAAGAAATTATTGATAGCTAATCGCGGAGAGATCGCGGTACGTGTAATTCAGAGCGCCAGGAAAATGGGCATTCAGACAGTGGCTGTTTATTCGACAGCAGACAGGAATTCCCCTCATGTGAAAATAGCCGATGAGGCCTACTGCCTTGGCGGACCGGAGTCTTCCACATCATACCTGGCACAGGATAAGATCATCGCGGTAGCGAAGGAATCCGGAGCGGAAGCCATTCATCCGGGATATGGATTTCTCAGTGAGAATGCCGGCTTTGCGAAGAAGGTGACCGATAATGGTTTGGTGTTCGTCGGTCCTTCTCCCACTTCGATAGAAACCATGGGAAGCAAACTGGCGGCGAAAGCAGCGGTCTTAAAATATGATATTCCACTGGTACCGGGTACCGAGGAGGCGGTAAAAGATGCAAAGCAGGCGATGGATATCGCCCGGGAGATCGGATTTCCTGTTCTGATCAAGGCATCAGCCGGAGGAGGTGGAAAGGGAATGCGTATCGTTGAAAAGGAAAAGGATCTGGAATCTCAGATGTCACGTGCCATCAGTGAGGCGGAAGCTGCTTTTGGTGACGGTTCTGTTTTCATCGAGAAGTATGTGACATCTCCGCGTCATATCGAAATTCAGGTGCTGGCAGATCAGCATGGTAACCGCGTACACCTTTTTGAAAGAGAGTGCAGTATTCAAAGAAGACATCAGAAGGTGGTTGAGGAAGCACCCTCCAGTGTGCTCACTCCCGCCCTAAGGGATCGTATGGGGCAGGCTGCCCTCAGGGTGGCAGAATCATGTGATTATGTGGGAGCAGGTACCGTTGAGTTTCTTCTCGATGCCGATCACAGTTTCTACTTCCTGGAAATGAATACCCGATTGCAGGTGGAGCATCCGGTTACTGAAATGATCACCGGACTCGACCTTGTAAAACTGCAGCTGGAGGTTGCTATGGGAAAAGAACTGCCATTTAAACAGGAAGATCTGACTATTGATGGTCACGCCATCGAACTAAGGGTGTATGCTGAAGATCCGGTAGACGGATTCTTGCCCAGCACGGGAACCCTGGAGACCTACCGCTTGCCGGAAGGCCCCGGGATCAGGGTTGACAACGGTTTTGAAGAGGGAATGGAAGTGCCTATTTATTACGATCCTATGTTGGCTAAACTGGTTTGTCACGGAAAGAGTCGTGATGAAGCCATTCAGTTGTTACTGGAGGCCATCAGGCAATACCGTGTGAAAGGAGTGGCTACGACCCTGCCTTTCGGAACCTTTGTTCTGAAGCATGAGGCTTTTGTAACAGGTGATTTCGATACGCATTTTGTTAAAGATCACTACAGGGGAGAATTGCTGGAGGAACAGCACCGGGAAGAAGCAAGGCTGGCAGCCCTGCTCGCACTCAGACAATATCGGGAAGACCAGAAAAAATTACGTTTACCAATAGCTTAGATCATGCAGGAAAAAATAGAAGAATTAAATAAAAGAATAGCTGAAGCAAAACTAGGCGGTGGTGAAGAACGCATCGCCAAGCAGCATAAAAAGAAAAAATTAACAGCACGGGAACGAATCGAATACCTGCTCGACGAAGGATCTTTCGAGGAGATGGGGATCCTGGTCACTCACCGTACCACAGACTTCGGAATGGAAAATGAGCAGTATTACGGCGATGGTGTCGTGACCGGTTACGGTACTGTCGAAGGGAGGCTCATTTATATTTATGCCCAGGACTTTACGGTATTTGGTGGTGCTCTTTCAGAGACCCATGCAGAAAAGATCTGTAAGGTCATGGATATGGCTGTAAAAGTGGGTGCGCCCCTCATCGGGCTGAATGACTCAGGGGGTGCCCGTATTCAGGAAGGAGTGCGCTCTTTAGGAGGATATGCAGATATCTTTCACCGCAACGTGCAGGCCTCGGGTGTGATACCTCAGATCTCAGCCATCATGGGGCCTTGTGCGGGAGGAGCGGTATATTCACCGGCTATGACCGATTTCACTATTATGGTCGAAAACTCGAGTTATATGTTCGTAACCGGGCCCAATGTGGTAAAGACGGTGACCAACGAGACGGTCACAGCCGAAGAACTGGGTGGTGCCCAAACCCACGCTAGTAAATCAGGGGTGGCACATCTAACGGCCACCAACGATGTGGATTGCCTGGAAAAGATTAAAAGACTGATCTCTTACATGCCACAGAGCAATAAGGAGAAGCCGGAAAAATATCCGTTCGAACCTGCGGAGGAAATACGTGAAAAGCTTACTGAACTCATACCTGATAATCCGAACAAGCCATATGATATGCATTCGGTGATCAGCGAGATCATCGACCGGGAAAGCTTTTATGAGATCCATAAGGATTTTGCCCAGAATATCATTACCGGATTTGCACGCCTGGGTGGCCGCAGCATCGGTATTATTGCCAATCAGCCCATGCACCTGGCGGGTGTACTGGATGTTGAAAGCTCTGTGAAGGGAGCGCGTTTCGCCCGTTTTTGCGATTGCTTTAATATTCCTTTACTGGTACTGGTTGATGTTCCGGGGTTTCTGCCCGGTACCGACCAGGAATGGAACGGGATTATCGTTCATGGAGCAAAATTGTTATATGCCCTTAGTGAAGCTACGGTTCCCAAGGTCACCGTCATTACTAGAAAGGCATACGGAGGGGCTTATGATGTGATGAATTCAAAACATATAGGAGCTGATCTGAACTTTGCCTGGCCTTCAGCCGAGATCGCCGTGATGGGAGCAAAGGGTGCCAGTGAGATCATTTTCAGAAAAGAGATCAAGGCTGCCGATGATGCAGAGGCGAAACTGGCCGAAAAGGAAAAGGAATATGCCGAAAAATTCGCAAATCCCTACCGGGCTGCTCGCCGGGGCTTCATAGATGAGGTGATCCACCCGAAAGATACCCGCCGTAAGTTATTGAAGGGTTTTAGCATGCTTGAAAATAAAAAGGTAGACAGACCCGACAGAAAACACGGTAACATCCCCCTGTAATAACAAAAGGTCCGGAATGCGCTCAGGCGTTCCGGACCTTCCTTTATAAAAAAGTGGTTGGTTACTGTATTATTCCATGATCACGCCACCACAACTTACACGGGCACCTGCAGCGCCACTTGGTTGCGAAGTGAAGTCATCGGTTCCCTGGTGAACGATCACGGCCTTACCAAGAATATCCTTGTTGGTGTCGCCGCATCCGATACACCATTCATCTGTTTCAAAGGTGATGGTTCCGTTTCCGTTCTCATCTGCTGTAAAGTTTCCGATGTCACCTTTGTGGTAACCTTCGGCATCACCCCATTTTCCGTGCTGAGCATAGGTCGGATTCCAGTGGCCACCTGTCGAGGTAGCGTCGTCTGCTGAACAGTCGGCTTCCTCATGCAGGTGAATGGCATGTTCCCCGGGCTCAAGACCGTCAAAAACAGCGGTCATATTAACCTCTCCGTTTTCCTGGGTGAATACCACATTACCCTTGACATCACTACCGCTCTTAGACATCATTTCAACGGTCACCTTTTTGGTATCCTCCATTCCCATCTTGCCTTCGGTGGCTGCAGATTCGGTGGTCATGGTGTCTTCAGCGGGTAATTCGTCTTTCTTTTCTTCTTTTCCCTTGCAGGATGTCATTGCTAACATCGCTGCAATGGCTGTTATTCCTATGATTCTTTTCATGTTGGTGTTTTAATTGTTTCATACTAAGATAGTAAGTCTGCCAATACCTGCAAAATATCAATCTTCGACAAGTCTTGTTTTTACAGCATTATCTGAGTGCAACGTGCGGTGAACCGGACATTTATCGGCGATCTCCAGGATTTTATCAAGCTGTGCTTTGTCGGTGATGCCCTTTACAATGATCTCCCTTTCGAACACATCGATCTGAGGGTTTTTTCCCGATTCTGCTTCCTGAGAATCTTTTTTATGCTCCCTGGAATAACTCACATGCACTTCGATGCTTTCCAGCGGCCACTTCTTTCGGTCGGTATACATTTTAACGGTCATGGCCGTACAGGAGGCAAGACTCGCCGAGAGGAAGTCATAGGGGGTAGGGCCGAAATCATTTCCACCCACCGATACAGGCTCATCGGCTGTGATATAATGTCGTCCCAGCTTCATGGTGGTCGTGAATTTGTTCTCGGCTTCAAGGCGGGCCACTACCTCATGCCTGGAACTGATCTCCGGTTCTTTAGGATAATCTATGTACCTGGCCGCCCATTCAGCGATCACGTTCCCGGTATAGGCTGAGTCCTCAATATCGGTAAGTAAGTGATCAGCTCCGTCTAAAGAGATGAAGCTTTTCGGGTGAAAGGCAGCTTCATAGATCGCTTTTGCATTTTCAATGCTTACAATGGTATCCTGAGGGGAGTGAAGCAATAATAAAGGCTTTCTCAATTTCTTCAATACATCAGGCATGGAAACCGACCTGAGATCTTCAAGAAATTCTTTTTTGATCGTAAAATTCCGTCCTCCGATATTCACATCGGCCTTTCCTTTTTTTTCGATCTCACCGAGGTCTTCCCTGAAGAGATTTATAACGTGATCAGGACTTGAAGGAGCGGCGATACTTGCGACGGCTTCGATATTATCCAGTTTTGCAGCGGCATAAATGGCGGCTGCACCACCAAGGGAATGGCCTATCAGCAGTCTGGGCGCCATAAATTCTTTTTGAAGAAAGTCTGAGGCCGCTATAAGGTCTGAGATGTTTCCTGAGAAATCGCTTTCGCTGAAATCACCCTCGCTGTCACCTAGACCGGTGAAATCAAATCGTAAGACACCAAAACCAAAAGAGTTGAGTGCCCTACTGATATTTCTTACGGCTGTAAGGTTCTTTGTACAGGTGAAGCAATGTGCGAAAATGGCGTAACTGTGCGGGTGACGGTCTGCAGGCAACTCGAGTCTGCCGGAGAGTTCAGCACCGTTCCTGTTTTTGAACCTGATGACTTTAGGAGGCATAGACTTTAATTTTTGGTGAAATCGGTATTGAAAAATACGGCCAGCTGAAGGCGATCAAAATCGATACCTGAGAAGTGATTTTTCAAATAACCCAACTGCACATTCAGGTTGTCTTTAATTTTGTATCCCAGTGCAGCAAACAGACGATTCTGATTGAAAATGGGATCCTGTAAGTTAATAAATATTTCATCATATGCCGACAGGAACCATTGATCATCAAGCGGATATGTCAAAAGGAGCCGGTATCTCGCACGATGCTGTGTCTCGTTGACCTCGTTCAGGTGCAGGAAGCGTTGTTCCAGCCGGTAGCGGTGTTCAAAAGCGAAATTCCCAACTTCATTCTTAAGAATGAACTGTTCAAAAATCCTGTTTTCAAGACTGTTGGGTTCTCCCTGAAATTCTTCAAAAAGCAGGTCGGTTTCGATAAACGCATAACCCAGGGTGGCAATGGCGTTGTCAGAGATATGATAGTTCATTCCCGTACGAAGCAGCATCTGATTGAAATTGGTGGTGACTTCGTAATAGCGAAACTGGGCTTCGGTATGAATACTCCATTTTTCAGCGATCTTATTCGTTCCGAAATACATGTACCAGGCGCCCCAGTTCTCATCGCCCCGTTCCTGGGCAAACAGCGTCGAAGACAAGCAGGTTATGGCTATCAGGGTAATAAGAGTGATGGTGAAATTTTGTTGCATAAATGAGGTGTTTAAAAAAAATTCCTGTCCGCAAAAGCTGAACAGGAATTTATGAAATACTATAATTGTTGATCAATTGGCTGATACATCCTTTTGTTCGGTCATATCAGGATCATCGCTTTCTTTTTTCAAATGGGTGTTCAGGAATTTCAAGATGCTCTCATAGGCTTTGATTTGATTTTCCTTCTTGGCAAAACCATGACCTTCATCTTCGAAAAGCACATATTCTACAGGTACCCCATTAGCTCTGACTCCTTCAACGATCTCATCTGATTCAACCTGTAGTACCCGTGGATCTTTTGCTCCCTGAAGTACGATAAGCGGTTTTTTCACCTTATCGGTATGAAAGAGGGGAGATATTTCCCGCAGTCTCACTGAATCGGCACTATACGGGTCACCGAGTTCTTTATACAGGGCGTCTTTAAATGATTCCCACCATGGCGGGATGCTTTTCAGGGTTCTGATCCAATTGGTTACGCCGAAAAGATTGACCCCTGCCTCGAACTCGTCAGGTGCATAGGTCAGTGCCGCCATGGTCATATACCCTCCGTACGATCCACCAATGATTCCGATCTGATCAGGGTTTATAACGTCCTGCTGGGCCAGCCAGTCTTTACCGGCGATACAGTCTTTCAGATCCTTGTCGCCATGATTCTGATCATCCATCTGATAGAAGGTCTTTCCGTATCCGCTGCTGCCACGATTATTAACGGCAAGCACGGCATAACCGTGATTGACAAGGTACTGAATGAATGCGCTGAAGTTCTGTCTCGATTGTCCGCCGGGGCCTCCGTGAACCCATACCAGGGCAGGAACCTTATTTTCTACTGAAGCCTGTTTGGGCTCATAGTAGATGGCAGGGATTTCAAGAGAATCGAATGATCGGAATCGAACCACTTCTGAACGAACCAGATCATCTGCCTCAATTTCAGGATTAAGTACCTCGGTTAATTTGTGTAGTTCCCGGTTTTCCAGCGAATACGAGTATGCATTGGTCGGAGTATGCGAACCTCCTACGCTAAGAAGCGCTTTGCTTTCATCTCTGGAGAACGAGATATTTGCCACGTATGCGTTTTGAAATTCAGGAAAGGCTATTTGATCTCCTGTTTTATTATCGGTGACCTCCAGGGTGTTTTTTGCATCTTCATTGATCATCATCACCCGGTACTTTCCGTCGTGGGTGAAATAAAAGTTCATGATATCCCAGTCTTTTTCGGCTACCTTCTCCTTTTCGCCGGTCTTCAGGTTGTACCGCATCAGGTAGCTGAATTCAGCACCTTCGTCGGTGGTGTAATAGAACCACTCACCTTCAGGCCCGAAGTCCTGAGAATAATTCCCTGACAGGGACTCGTTGATCTGCTTTTGCTCTCCGGTTTCCAGGTTCAGAATGAAGAGGTCTGTATCGTTGGTGTTAACCGGCTTGACCAATGAAAGGAACTGCTTGTCTGGTGAAAGATCGGCAGCCTCGAAACCATCTTTAACTTCGTAGATCAAACGACTTTCAAATGTTTGGGCATCCATTTCGTACAGGTCCATGTACCTGCTGTCTCTTTCATTGCTTTGGTAAAAGAATGAATCGCCGTCCTGTGACCAGCCGTAGAAGGTGGTACGCACATTTTCTGCAGGAGTGAGGCGTTTAATGCCCGAACTGTCTTTAACAAAGAGTTTGTATACTTCATCTCCGTTGTCATCCATTCTGAACAGTATCCTTTTGTCATTCGGGAAATATGAAATTCCCCATACTGAGGCACTGTCTGACTGGGTTACAGGCTGTAATTCTCCTCCTTCGGCAGGAACCGTGTACATGTTAAAGATACCGGAGCGATTGCTGGTGACAAGTACGGTCGAGAGATCAGGTGAATAGCCGTTAGGCCAGGCATTCTCGTTATCCATGAACTGCTCTATGGAATATTTTGCGACTTCAGCATCTTCCGGCACTGAATTGTCTTTATCAGAACGGCAGCCGCCCAGAAGGGTGGCTGCCATTATGAAAATTGCGGTGTTTTTGATCATTTTAATCGGTTTTTGGTTGGTTTCGGCCTTCTATTCAGCCGTAAATGTTTTGGTTTCTTTGAACGGTGAAATTTCAACCGCCTTCATCGCCTTTTCATAAGCCGGCCATTCGTTTTGGTAGAAGGCATTGGTTTTTTCCAGAGCCGCATCAAGTTCATTTTTGGCTTGTTGCATAAGCTGCTCTTCAGTGGCGGTTACTCCGGTCTTTCTGCTTTGTACATAACGGCTTGCCAGACTCAGACGGTTGGTAACGTTAGGCTCCTGACTTCTGGTGATACCTTGTCTCTCATCCACTTCACCGAGATAGATGGCCAGCAGCTTGTCGATCTCCTTCACGATCGCCTCTGAGCTGTCTATCTGAGCTTTGAACGCTTCTTTGTCTTTTGCTTTAAATCTTGATTTCAGCGTATTGGCGGCCTGTTTGCTTTCTGCCAGTTGTCTTACGGCATCTGCCGCGGTCTGAGTCCACCCTTCTATCTTTTTACCTGCATTATAAACCTCGATGAGGTCTTCTTTGCGGTACTCGATTCTGGGGTCTGATTTCACAGTGATGCTACTGGTAGCAGTCTGATCTCCATAGATCATTTCCAGGCGATAGGTTCCGGGAAGTACGTCAACACCTGAAGGCTCTCTTCTGCGTTCTCTGAGACTTCTGGAAGGATAATCAGCTCCTTTTTCATTCATGTACCAGTACGTACGATGAAAACCGTTCTCTTTCGGAGCTTTCTCTTTAAGGGTTCTTATGAGTCGCTCTCCGTCATAGATATTAAGGGTCAGCGAGTCCCATTTCACCTCTTTTTCTTTCATTTCTTCTTCAGATTCATCCCCTGAGGTTTCGTCCTCTGCTTTATCAGTATCTGCCTTTTTCTTATTAAGCAGGTAAGTGATCATGGCTCCGCGTCGCTTATTTTCACCCTGGAACAAGGCATCAGCTCCGAAACGGCTTCCCGTGGGTTGCTGGTAGGAAGCCTGGTAGGCTGTCGGCGGATCAAAGAGAGCCAGAGTTGAGCTTAAGAGTTCTTTGTCTGCTGCAATGGTGCGTAAAGGGTTAAGATCATCAAGTACCCATGCGGCACGACCGAAGGTTCCTATAACCAGATCACCTTCTCTTTCCTGTACGGCCAGGTCTTTGGTTGAAACGGTAGGATATCCGTTGGTCCACTTTTGCCAGTTTTCAGCACGGTCGAATGATACATACAGCCCGTCGTCGGTTCCGAGGAACATCAGGTTTGGCTCTGCCGGGTCCTGTATGATCGACAATGCATACCCATGAACATCTTCTTCATCGACGATGCGTTCCCACGATTTCCCGTAATTGGTGGTTCTGTAGGCATAGGGTGTGTAGTTGTATCTTCTGTAGTCATTGGCTACGAGCAGGGCTTCGCCCTTGTTGTATTTACTGGCCCTGATCTGAACGATCCAGCTTCCCTCCGGCAATCCTTTGATGTTCTTCGAAACATCGGTCCAGTTTTCACCACCATCAGTGGTGTAATGTACGCGACCGTCGTCAGAACCGGTCCAAAGCATGTCTTTCTCCAGGGGAGAGGGTTCGATCACCAGTATGGTGGTATAATTTTCAGCACCCGTAGCATCGATCGTCAGTCCGCCACTCTCGCTTTGCTTTTGTTTTTCCGGATCATTTGTGGTCAGATCGGGAGAGATCACTTCCCAGGTGAGTCCCAGGTCAGTGCTTTTGTGTACGAACTGGCTTCCGAAATATATGGTATTGGGATCAAAGGGATCCTGCCCGATAGCAGCGTTCCAGTTAAAACGCAGTCTCACATCAGGATCGGGGTGAGTAGGTCTCACGGTATAATTATTTCCGGTTTCGGCATCATAACGTGAAACATAACCCTGCTGGCTCATTGCAAATCCGAACCTTGGATCTTTTTGGTCAGGCACCACATCAAATCCATCACCAAAGGCGATCTCCTGCCAGTAAGAGTTGCGAATTCCCTGGTCTTTCCAGACATAGGCGGGACCTTTCCAGGAACCATTATCCTGCATACCTCCATATACGTGGTACGGATAATCGTTATCGGTGCTGATGTGATAGAACTGGGCTACCGGCAGGTTGCCTACGAAACGCCAGGTCTTACCTCCGTCGCGCGTGATGTTTAAGCCCCCGTCATTCCCGTCTATCATGAAGCTTCCGTCTTCAGGGTGGATCCACCAGGCATGGTGGTCAGGGTGAACCCCGTTATCAACACCATAGGCGGGCATCAATTCTTCGAAATTCTTTCCTCCGTCTTGTGAAACGTTCACGTAGGTGAAAATCGAAAATACACGGTTTTCATTCTCCGGGTCTACGTAAATTTCAGAATAGTAGAACGGGCGGTTTCCGATGTCAGACTTGTCGTTGATTTTCTTCCAGTTGAACCCACCGTCTTCGCTTTTATACAGCGCATTTTTTTTCGACTCGATGAGCGCATAAACAATGTTGGGCTTGTTTTTGGAGACCGCAATACCTATTCTTCCCAGGTCTCCCTTTGGCAGGCCGTCTTTTTCGGTGAGTTCTTTCCAGGTCTCACCGCCGTCATGAGTCACATACAGACCGCTGCCTTCACCTCCTGATTTGAAAAACCACGGATCACGCTTGTGTTCCCACATGGCAGCAAATAATTTATTCGGATTTGTCGGGTCCATAACCAGATCGGCCGCACCTGTTCTTTCATTGACATAGAGTACTTTTTTCCAGGTTTTACCCCCATCGGTGGTTTTGTAAACCCCACGCTGCTCATGCTCTCCCCAGGGAGAACCGATAGCACCTACGTATACTGTATTCGGATCGGTGGGGTCGATGATCACCCGGTGAATATGACGGGTTTCTTCAAGTCCCATAGATGTCCATGATTTACCGCCATCCAGGGATTTGTAGACTCCGTAACCGCCGTTAAGGCTGTTTCTCGGGTTACCTTCACCGGTACCCACCCAGATTACGGAAGGATTCGATTGCTGAACGGCCACCGCTCCGATCGAGGCAGTAGGCTGCTCATCGAAAATCGGTTTCCAGTCAACCCCTCCTGAGGTGCTTTTCCACAATCCGCCCGAAGCAGTACCTACGTACATCACATCGGGGTCATCGGTTACCACATCGATAGCAGTAACCCGGCCACTCATTCCCCCGGGGCCTATGTTACGGGGTTTCAGATCCTGAAACAGTTCTTTGTTGATTTCCTGTGAAAAGGTAAAAAGGGACGACAGGAGCATCCCCAACACAAGTAGATTTTTCATTACGGTTTGAAAGTTAGCTTAGAATTAGGTCTAAAATTAAATAAAACTGACAGACGAACTCTTAAAGGCTTGTTAATAACGTCACTCCGGGTTTATTCCACCTTACTGCTTCGTATATAGAAATCAGGATCGACCTGAAGGGTTTTTATATCATTTTCGCTATTAAGCTTTTGCCAGGTCGAATCAGGATAGAGCCATTTTTCTTCTTCGTCGATCTTCACCATTACCGGCATGTCGAAATCTTTTACCACATCGGTATAGCGGTAGAACAGGCGGTTGCCTTCTATTCTGTATTGGAGCATCGGTATTCTGGTATCACGCAGGTACTGATCGAAAAATGCGCTGAGATCCTTTCCTGCTTTTTCACTGATATAGTTCTCGATCTGTCTGCTGGTGACCGTCTGATGATAGAATTCTTCATTGAGACCTCTGAGAATCGCCCTCCATTTTTCATCATCATCGATGAGCTGCCTGAGCGTATGTAACATATTAGCACCCTTAGGATACATGTCTGACGATCCCTCTTTATTCACTCCGTAGGGCCCGATGATCGGACGGTTATTCGCTATGTTTGCACGGGTGCCGATAAGATATTCTGCACCAGCCTGTTTGCCGAAGTGGTATTCCAGGTAGAGCCCTTCTGAATAGGCGGTAAAACTTTCGTGGATCCACATATCAGCGATGTCTTTGTAGGTGATATTGTTGGCGAACCACTCATGGCCCGTTTCATGAACGATGATAAAATCAAATTTCAGTCCCCATCCGGTACCTGAAAGATCAGAACCTAGGTATCCGTTCTGGTAGCCATTACCATAGGTCACCGAGCTCTGGTGTTCCATACCCAGATAGGGAACTTCGACCAGTTTGAATCCATCTTCATAAAAGGGGTAGGGGCCAAACCAGTGTTCGAAAGCTTCAATGGTCATGGGAGCCTGCTTGAATTGTTCTCTGGCCTTTTCAAGGTTATAGCTGAGTACATAATACTGCATATCAAGCGCTCCCTTTTCGCCCTGGTAGGTTTCACCAAAAGTCACATAATCACCGACGTTCGCATTAACCCCATAGTTGTTGATGGGGTTGTCAACATACCAGCTCCATGTTTTGGTATCGTCGGAGTGTTCGGTGACTTTCGTTAATCTTCCGTTGGAAACATTCATAAGCTTATCGGGAACCCTGACACTGATCTTCATGCTGTCAACTTCATCATACATATGATCCTTATTGGGCCACCAGACGCTGGCACCCAGTCCCTGGCAGGAAGTGGCGATGAAATGATTCCCGTTCTTATCTTCCTCCCAGGAAATACCTCCGTCCCATGGAGCCCGTACGGCTTCTTTCGGTTTTCCGGAATAATGCACGATCACCTCATGAACCTTATCGGCTTCGGGTATTTCATCGAAATAGAAAAACCAGGCATTGCCATCCCTTTTGAAGGTTAATTCATCATCCTGGAAGGTGACTTTATTGATCTTCATAGGTCGTTGCAGATCGACCTGCATGACCTTGCCGGGATTAACCGGGGTGAACCTGATCGCATTAGTGCCTTTAATGGTGCGTGCCTGAGGATCGATCTGAATATCGAGATGGTAATAATTCAGGTCCCACCAGGCCCTTTCAGGAGTGATGCTTCCTCTCAGCGTATCTTGCCGGGTAAATTTCTGGGCATGCAGGTTGGCAGCCAGAAGGATCAGCAGGAGAACGAAAGTTTTCTTCATGGATTCAAATTTTACCAAAAATAAGAAAACCTCTGTTTTGTATAAAGTGTCCGGCTACGGCTCATTCAGGCTTCAGAATTGATAGCAGCCTGTCCCATGCCTTGTCATGGGCTTCCTTATTAGCCGGCTCGGCATCACTCTGGGCACCGCGTCTCATAAAGGCATGACCGGCTCCCTCGTAGATCACATATTCATAGGTGAGACCGAATTCTTTCATCGCTTCTTCGGTGGCTGGAATCGTACTGTTTACACGGTTGTCATCGCCGCCGTAAAATCCGTATACCGGGCATTTGATGGTTTGCAGCTCACTTTTATCATCAGGAGCGGTACCATAGAATACCAGGGCTTCCTTGATATCATCGTTGTTGGTGGCATAGCGGAATGTCTGGGAACCTCCCCAGCAAAAACCTATAACAAAAACAGTTCCGCTTGAAGCAGGATCGTTCTTGATATAATTATAAGCTGCGTTCAGGTCTTTGGTCACCTGGTCAGGGTCAAGGGCATAGATCGCTTCCCGCGCCTTATCAGAGTTTTCGAAATCAGTGGTTTTTTCGATGCCTTCGACCGTATTTGAAATAAGATCGGGAGCGATCACCAGGTAGCCTTTTGCAGCAAGTTGGTCGGCAAAGGAACGGGCCCAGTCATTAAGACCGCGATTTTCATGTATTACCACGGCTGCTTTTGCAGGCTGGTCGGTTTCAGGGTATACCACAAAGGCTTTAAATGTGCCGTTCTCGCGTTCGAGATCTATCCATTCATGGTGACGGGGTGATTGAGAGAGCTGATCGCTCTCTGCCGATGCCATCGATGATTTCTCTTTCGGCTCTTCCTGTTTTTTTGATTCCTGCTTGCAGGAAAAGGTGAAAAGCAATGTTACCAGGAGTAGGGTGAAGGTTGGTTTCATATCGAGAAGGTTGGTTTCATATCGAATTGATTTCTTTAAAAATACGAAAAGTATTTCACGGAAATAGCAGAAAAAAAATGCCGGATCGTTAATCGTCCGGCATTTTTCAATGTTATAAATGGTTCAAAATCTTAATCTCTGATGATCCCGGAGGGAAAGCTCACCACGCTTTCGTGTCCCTGTTCGTCTACGGCTACCACTCCGAAAAAATAATTATCGATAACAATACCTTCGAGGGTATAGGCATCGACATCTCCCACATATCGGGAATGGTCCCAGGTAGGGGAGGTGGTATCTCTCCAGTAGATCTTATATCCGGCAGCTCCATCCACCTTTTTCCAGGATAGTTTAGCAGAGGGCTCTACGATACCACCGATCTTAACTTCCTCGGGGGCAGGAGGGGCCCAGGCGATCCCGGCCAGGGTAATGGCATTTACGGCCGTGAGCTTGGCTGCGTAATCGAAATTCACGTGATCGATCACATCACCATAGTCAATACCATCTTCGGTACGTATGTCCTGATGTTGCTGAGTGTAATTCTCATGAGCCTCCATGATACGTACCCCTGCAAAACCGGCATCGTTGAACGGACGGTGGTGACCGCCACGCCCGAATCGGTCTAAACGATAGATAAGCATCGGATTCATTTCAGGCATGTAAGTACGGGTCATTTTATGTACGTAACGCGCAAGCTGACGGGATATGCCGTCGACTTCCCCGCCATAAAAACGGCGGGCTCTTCGTTCGCCTTCTGTTTCGGTGGGAGGAACCGGCTCAGAGAAAATCCTGAAATCGCGATTGCTGATCACCCCGTCGACACCTCTGATATTACCGATCATATCGTTGTTGAGAATGCCAATGATCTCCCAGCCCTGTTCTTTAGCGTATGCGGCAAGACCCTGGCCTCCGAAAAGGCCTTGTTCCTCTCCCGAAAGTCCGGTGTAGATAATGCTGTTCTCAAACTCGTATTCGCTGAGTACCCGGGCCGCTTCAATCGTACCTGCCATTCCGCTGGCATTGTCATTGGCACCGGGAGAATCTGAGGTGAAATCGTTAGGGTCTGAAACCCTTGAATCGATATCACCACTCATAATGATAAAGCGGTTGGGGTATTTGGTCCCCCGCTGTATGGCTACTACATTGACCACCTCGACATCTTTGACGATGCGGCTGTTTGCTCCTTTTTCAACTGAATTTCGCTGGTAAAATACTTCCAGGCAATTTTCACAGCCGGCAGAAATACGATCGAACTCACTCTTGATCCACCGTCGGGCAGCACCGATACCTCTTGTTTCAGACAGGGTGTCACTCAGGGTATGTCGGGTGCCGAAATCGGCCAGGGTTTGAATATCATTTTCGATGCGGTCTGCAGATACACCGGCTATAATCTCATACATTCTGGGGTCTGTTTGCGAAAACCCGAATTGCATGATCGCTAAAGTTAAAAGGAGTAGGTATTTTTTCATTTTTCAAAATTTGTAGCTAAAGGTACCAAAATATAAAAAACCCGGAAACAGCTTTTTATTCCCGGGTGGTTAGTCATTTTAAGTGAGACTCCCTATTCCAGCTCGTTAAATGAGCTAAGCATCTCTCTCACTTCTTCATTGCTGTTCACATAGAACCTCGCTTTGGTCTTTTTAAACCCGACCTTTACGGTGTAAGCATCTGATGGCATTTCTTCAAACATGTATTCGTCGGTCCAGTCATCACCGATACAAAAAATGAAATCATAGTGTTTTTCAGCTAAAACACGGGAAACAGCGGTTCCTTTATTGACCCGGCTGCTTTTGATCTCCATGACCTTATTGCCGTCTAATACGCTGAGATCGTCGTTGGCAATAAGCCCGGTGAGCACGGTCTGTAATTCCATGGTCCTGATCTGGGCCAGTTCGGGATCTGCCTTGCGGTAATGCCATGCGAGTGAATATTTTTTTTCTTCGATAAATGTACCGGGGGTGCGGTCAACGAAGGTTTCCAGGATCGGCCTGATGTTGTCCATCCATTCTGTTTTCAACCTTTCCAGGGGTTCCCAGTCTTTGTGGTGACGCTTCAGCCATACCCCGTGATCGGTGATCAATGAATAATTTTTATCGCCGAACCATTTTTCGAAAGTTTCCTTATCCCTTCCGCTAACGATGATAATATCGGTATTGTCATGGTCATAAAGACTGTCGAGCAAGGTGAAGAGATCTTCATCGGGAAAGGCGCTCTGCGGATTGTCTTTAAAGCCTGTAAGGGTTCCGTCATAGTCAAGAAGCAAAAGCCTTGAGCTGGCATTTTTATAAGCCTTGAACATCTTTTCCTTTCTTTTTTTGGTAAGTCTTTTGGAAACGATGCGTTTTTTGATCTTTTTGGTTTCCTGCAGTGATCGCATGAATTCAGAGGCCCATTTTTCGACGCTGTACCTTCTGAGTCGTTTTTGCAGAATGGCATTCCTGCTTTGTTGCTCAGCTACCGGCATCTCTATGGCCCGTTTCAGGGTGTCGGCGATCTCCTCAAAATTATTAGGGTTTATGAGCAGCGCCTCGTTCATTTCTTTCGAAGCTCCGGCCATTTCACTGAGAATGAGTACTCCATCCTGTTTGGTGCGGGTAGCCACATATTCTTTGGCGACCAGGTTCATCCCGTCTCTTACCGGGGTGATCAGTGCAACATCGGCAGAAGTGTAGAGATCTATCAGGTTGTCAAAAGGCAGAGAGCGGTAAAAATACCAGATGGGGGTCCAGCTAACCGTAGCGAACTCACCATTTACCCGGCCCACAAGCTCATCGGTTTCCCGCTTAAGCCTCTGGTACTGCGGAACATTTGAGCGTGAGGGAACAGCAAGCATGACTAGGCGAACCCGTTGTTTGAATTCCGGATATTTATTCAGAAAGTATTCGAAGGCTCTGATGCGGTTTGGAATGCCCTTGGTATAGTCCAGCCTGTCGATCGAAAGCACCAGCGTACTTTTTGCGCCTTCCTCAATATGGTCGTCCAGTCGTTTTTGCAGGTCAGACTTCTCTTTTTCAGTCTGCTCCATATGTTTTTTGGCGGCATTTTCGAACTTGGCATAATCGATACCCATGGGGAAAGAGTCGACCTTGATGATTCGGTCGTGATAAGTGATCTGATTAAACTTCACGTCCAGACGCAGTATACGTTTTACCGAACTCAGAAAATGACGTTCGTAATCGTAGGTGTGAAAACCGAGCAGATCGGCACCCAGCATTCCTTCGAGTATTTCTTCCCTCCACGGAAAACTTCTGAATATCTCGTAAGACGGGAAAGGGATGTGTAGAAAGAAACCTATTGAGGTTTCCGGATGTTTGTCTTTGATCAGTTTTGGCAGTAATAACAATTGGTAGTCGTGAATCCATACGTTGTCACCTTCTTCGATATTTTCAAGCACCACCTCAGCAAATTTTTCATTGACCCTTTTGTAGGCTTCCCAATAGGTGTTTTCGAATTCGGTGAATTCCATAAAATAGTGGAACAACGGCCAAAGGGTTCGGTTGCTGAAACCATAGTAATAATTATCGATATCATCTGAATTAAGGTTTACGGCCGCACAGCCTTCCCTGGCTACGGCTTCATCTACCCTTTTTTCCAACGATTCGTCCAGTTCCTCTTCCGTTAGTCCGGACCAACCGATCCACACCCCGTCTCCCTCTTTATGCACAGAGCGCATTCCGGTAGCGAGACCTCCTACACTGGGAACAACCTCCAGTTCGTTATTATCAAGCTTTACCTGCAGGGGCAGACGGTTGGATACGATAATGGTTTTATTCATAGAGCTATCTTGGTTTACCTCAGTTATTTTCGTTAATTTAATGAAATATTGACGGTTAAAAGTTATTAAATCTATATTAATGAATAATTTGGATTATGGAATCATTGGAAATTGTCGCAGTGCAGCACTGATTTCCAAGACGGGATCTATAGATTGGTGTTGTTTGCCACAGTTTGATTCATCTTCGGTTTTTGCGAGGATCTTAGATAAGGATATCGGGGGAAGTTTCTCCTTTATGGTGGCCGACAACTATCGCATCAGCCAGCATTATCTCTGGAATACGAATATTTTGGTGACACAGTTCAGCAATGGGGAAGACACTTTTGAGGTGTATGACTTCATGCCGAGATATAAAAAGGAAGGGGCAGACGGTCACCATTCGCCACCCGACATCATACGCTATATAAAGTATATATCAGGGAAACCAAAGTTTCGTGTGCATTACGATCCGAGGCTCGAAAATGCCAGGGATATCACTCACACCTATGTCAAGGAAGATTTTATCGTTAGTCTCACCCGAACCGATCGTTTCGATACAGTATTTCTTTATACCGATTTCGATAAACAAAAAGTGGTTGACGGAGAAGAGATAGAACTCGAAAAAGACGGTTTTTTCAGCCTGGGATATAATGAAAAGATCATGAGGATTGATACAGAAAGGGCCCACCTGGAGTTAAACCGTACCATGGTCTACTGGATGAACTGGACCGAACGCACCCCCAGCTACCGCAAGTATCAGGAAGAGATCAAGCGCAGCGCGCTGACCCTTAAGTTATTGAGTTACGACAAGACCGGGGCCGTTTTGGCTGCGGCCACGACCTCACTTCCGGAGACCATAGGAGAGGTTCGTAACTGGGATTACCGTTTTTGCTGGATTCGCGATGCTTCGATGGTGATCAAGGTGGTCACCGAACTGGGGCATAAGAATATGGCGATGCGGTTTCTACGTTTTATCATAGACCTGGTGCCCGATAAAGATGAGAAGATACAGATCATGTATGGTATCAATAAGGAAAAGGAACTCACAGAATATACCCTCGATCACCTTTCGGGCTATGAGAATTCCTCCCCGGTTCGTATCGGAAATGCCGCCTATAAACAACAACAGAATGATATCTACGGTATTCTGATGGATGTGATCTATCAGCAATTCGTGAAGTTTCCCAATGATATCGAAAATGCGGAAGACCTGTGGACCATTACCAAGGGCATTGTTTGGGTAGTGGGACGTCACTGGAAGGAACCCGATAAAGGGATCTGGGAATTCAGAACCGAAGAGCGGCACTTTACCTTTTCAAAGGTACTTTGCTGGGTGGCAGTTGATAAGGCCTTGCGGGTGGCTCAGATACTGGGGAAATATAAAAAGCTTGAAAAATGGAGGCCGCTCGAACGCGAGATCAAGGAAGATATTATGGAACATGCCTGGAGTGAGAAAGTGCAGGCTTTCACCCAGTCTTACGGTTCAGAAGACCTTGACGCTTCTGTATTGCTGATGGAAGATTACGGATTCATCTCGGCTAAAGATCCGAAATACGTCAGTACGGTAAAGGCTGTTGAAAAAGAACTGAGTTATGACGGATTGCTGTTCAGGTATAAGAACAAGGACGATTTCGGGCTGCCTTCCTCCTCATTTACCATCTGTACGTTCTGGTTTATCAACGCTCTTAACAAGATAGGTGAAAGGGAAAAAGCGGTAGATCTGTTTGACAGGTTACTTTCCTACAGTAACCACCTGGGCTTATTCAGTGAAGACATCGATTTTAAGACCAAGCGTTTGCTGGGTAATTTTCCGCAGGCATACTCCCATCTGGCCCTTATCGAAACAGCCATTAATCTTTCCAATTTCATCACTGATGAAGAGAGGGTGCTGGAAAACGTGCAGCACAGGTAAAGCGTGCGTTTTATTTGTAGCGCTTCCCGTGTTTGATGACCAGATCAACATCGCTGAGCAATGAAATATGCCGTAACACATCACCTTTTACCGCTATGATATCGGCATACTTCCCTGGAGTGATGGTTCCGGTTTCATGGTCAACCCCCATCCATTTTGCAGGCCAGTAAGTGGCACTTTTGATGGCATACATGGGAGAAATGCCGAATTCATTGACCCATACATCTAATTCGTGCCAGGTAGACTGACTGTGGAATTTCATGGGAATACCGCTGTCTGTACCGATCATGAGCACCACTCCGGCATTTAAAAGTTGCTTGATCTTTCGTTCCAGGGTAGGTTTGCGGGAGGGGGTGAGCTGAAAATAAGGCAGACGTTCAGGATGTTGTATGCTTTGTTTGATATCTGTGATAATACTGTCAGGGAGTCCCAGATGCCAGCTGTCATTGTCGAGCATTTCCGGGTTATCACGGGTGTATTCATAATTGTAAAGGCCTTCTACAGTCGGGCACCAGAATAGCGGACCCAGATCCATCTTCGCTGTTCTTGCCTTGATCAGGTTCATGATCTGATCGGGATATTCAGGCGCAGAGGAAAGCCCTGTATGTTCGAAAGAATCTGCTCCTGCCATAAGTCCGTATTCGATCTCCTCTGGTCTGTGGGCATGTGCCACCACTTTCAGGTTTCTTTTATGCGCCTGCTCAACCAGGGCCTTAAAAACTTCATAGGGCATTTGATCCTGATCGACTACTTTGATCATGTCGACGCCTGCATCTGCCAATTTGTTCACTTTATCCCTTGCCTCTTTTTCTGAGGCAACACCCCATCTGAAGTGATCGGTTCCGGGATAAGGCTCGTGCTGAAGAAAAGGACCGGAAACATATAAGGTGGCTCCGGGAATTTCCCCGGAATTGATCTTATCCCTTACTGCAATACTCGGTTCAAGGGGGGCACCAAGATCCCTGGCACTGGTAACACCTGCCAGTAGCAACTGCTGAGCCGAGGCCGGCATGATCACTTCTTCAAACAGAGGCGGATAGGTCTGATCCCAGTAAGTGTAATCAGCATGCCCATTGATCATGGTATGCACATGCATATCCCAGAGCCCGGGTAATACACTCATCCCTTCAGTTGAAATAATCTCCGCATTTTCAGGAATGACGACACTTTGCTGGTTTCCCACTTCCAGGATTTTATCATTTTTAATGAGAATAACACTGTTCTGTATCGGTTTCCCGCCGAATCCATCGATCAGGGTAACGCCGACCAGAGCCGTAATGGTATCATTTTGACTGTAGCTTAAAAGAGGGAAGCAAGTAACTAAGACGAGAAGGAGTCGGTAAAGCATAGGAAAAACTTTACTGACTAAGTTACTGAATAGTTTTATCAGGTTCAAGATAAAATACGGATGAAAAAAACCCGGGACCTTTCAACATAACGTTTAAAAAATCCTAAGCAACCAACGACCCCGGGTTTCACCCTATTTTAATGATTCTCAAACTGATCTGAATTATATAAAACCTGCATCCCTGCTTAGGTAGGGATACAGGTTTTTTAATATTCTAATAATATTGACCTCCTGTTCTCTATTGAATTCCGGATCCGGAGTTATCCAGCGTTACATAGCCAACCCAGGTGTGATTTTGTGAACTTTGATCCGGTGAGAAAAAGTTTTGTGTAAACATTTCGCCAATAGCATTCGAGTATTTTCCGGTTCCTCCCTGAATAAGAAGTTTGTTCCTGGAGAATTGCTTTAAACCATCGTCCGAATCTTTAACTTCGTCTATAACGGTATTTTCATTATCAAGTGCGAAAAAAAGTTGGTGACCATCTATATCAGTGATGGAACCTGATAGCAATGATATTTCAAGGTTTACAGGATTATAACACAGACTCATATCTATAGTAAAGTTTCCAATAGCATTGCTGGATCCCTTTCCTCTTAATGTGGTAAATGTATTTCCTGCTACAGGACAATCTATACTGGAGTTAGTACTTGAGATCACGTCGGTGCTAAAGTTGGTTGTTAAGTCTAAATCTTCAGAAGATGAATTATTTCCATTGTCAAATACACGAGGCTGAGGTGTCTGCTGTATGTCGTTAAAATCGTCGTCGTTGCTACAAGCGACTAAGAATAACAACAATAAGGGCGTGATGAGTTTAATCTTTAAAGTTTTCATGATTTTAGGATTTTTTGATTAATGAATGATTAAAGAACCCGTATACGAGTTCCAACTTTGATTACCATAAAATTCTGTAAAAACAACGACTGAAGGTGGCAATCATGTTGAAAATCAATGCAATTATGGAGTGCAACTATGTTGTATGTGCACTTATGTTGTTTATTTAAGAAGGGTTTAAGAAGAATTAAGAATTCGTTGAGGTTTGACCTGATTTGGCCTCCTCCAGCAATTGTTCAAGGCGTACTTTTCCGATCGTTTTCAGCAGGAAGTGATCGGCTAAAAAATCAGGTCGCAGGGTGCCTGAACGCAAGGCTTCATTCAAAAAAGTAAAGGTGTTTTCAGGATCATCGATCATGGCATAGCAAAGTGCTTTTTCGTAGGCTTGGTCACTCAGGGAGATTTTCTTTTGAAGTAGTCCCTCAATCCCTGAACGTTGAAAGATCGAATCTGCCTCTTCGGGAAAAAATTCACCGGTGATCAATCCATAATCCTTAAATGCTTCCAGTGCCCTGTTTTCTTTGTCTAAGGCATAATTAATACGAAATTCCAGCCAGGCAGTGAGCGGATGGTCAGCGATCAGTCCTGCCGCTTTGTGGTTTTCATTCAGGGCCTGCTCGAATTCACCGTGATTAAAATAGGTTTCTGCGCTGTAGTTGTTAATGACGAAAGACAGAGGATCCAGTTCCTGCGCTTTGTTCAGATGGTGACGCGCCTGCTCAGACCGGCCTGAGGCGTTGAGCAATGCTGCATAGTGATGATGCACCACTGAATAACTGGGATTGAAATCGATTGCCTGAAGGAAAGCATTTTCTGCCTTTTCCCAATCCCAGTCCAGGCGAAAATAAATATTTCCCAGAACGGTGTAAGCCTCAGACAGAGATTGGTCAAATGAAAGAGCATTCAAAGCAAGTTCGTGCGCCTGCTCTCTGCCAACCCTTCTGTCTATATAACCCTGGCAAGCCATAATACGATAAACACTGGCCATACCGGCATAAGCCAGACTGAACGACGAATCGGCCTCGATCGCATTTTCAAAATGGTTGATAGCACTTACGTAACCTTCTCCCGTTCCCTTCTTTAAAGCAATGGTTCCCAGTTGATAATATTCCAAGGCCTCGAGATTTGTGGTCCGGTTTTGTCTCAGGGAAACGGTCTCTGCTTCAGTGAGCACTTTCTTGAGTTCTGAAGCGATATCGACCGCTATTTCTGATTGAGCACTGAACAGATCGTTCACATCACGGTCATAGGTGCTTCCCCATACCTGACTGTCTGTTCCTGCATCGACAAGTTGAATGTTGATGCGAACCTTCTCAGCGTTGCGCTGAACACTGCCTTCCACGATATAGTTCACACCCAGTTCACCGGCTATCTGGGCGAGACTCTGATCTTTGCGGTCCCTGAAACGGTCTGAAGAGGTACGTGAAATCACGGTAAAACTGTCTACTCCCGATAAACGGTTGATCAGGTCTTCAGCCAGGCCATCGGCAAAATACCGGTTTTCCACCTCGTTGCTGAGATTGGTAAGGGGCAGCACTGCAATGGAGTTATCTTTAGTTGCATCTTTCTTTCCGAAATAGAACAGCCCGGCTGTGATGATGATGGCGAGCAGTAAAAGAACGGTCAGAAACATGCGCATGGCTGCAGCTGAAAAACGTTTCCGGGAAATTTTATCTGCCAGTGGACCAGGTGTACCTTCTTTTTCAGTTTGCTGAATCTCAGCAACAATATCTTTTAGGTCGAGCGTGGTGCCCAGTATGTGATCGTGAATCAGCTGGGGACGAGTACGGTACATTTCTTTCATCTCCCCGGGAGTATACCCGAAATAGTCGTGAAAACATTTGTGAAAATACGAAGGGCTGCTAAATCCTACCTTATAAGCGATTTCTGAAGTGGTCAGGCTGTCGTCGAGCAATAACTCAAGCGATTGTTTTAATCTGATCTCTCTGATAAAACGACTGACTGACTGACCCTTTAATTGCTTTAATTTTCGGTGCAGGTACGAGCGGCTAATGCCGGCCTCTTCCGATAGCTCTGTTACAGAGAAATCTTCGTTGTCCAGATTTGACAGCACGATCTCCCGCAGTTTGCGTAATAATGATTCATCCTTACTTTCCGGCATGGATATGTGCATGGATTTTCTGATTGATGATGATACTCATAAAGATACTAATTACTCTGCGGTTTACATCTTTTATAATTCTGTTTATCAGGCTGTTAACATAATTCCTGCCAATCGATGCCAAAGGGATGTCCTGATAAAGCCACTAGTATATGGACGTGATTTTCACACTATTGTTACAATTTTAAGCCTCCTTATGTAATTATTATAAATTAAAACTGTAATAATATAGATTATATTCTATATATTGAAGGTTCTTTTGAATCTAATTGAAACGCTTAATGATATACCTGGGGTTAACAGCCTTGTTTCTTGCACAGTTACGGGCACAATCTATCCGGCTCGATGAGCTGGGAGAAGATCGCCAATGGTTTCAATATAAAGGAATGCTTCGCGCGGGAGCTGTAATTTATGAGGGCACAGCCATGCGCCAAGCGTTCACTTACCTCTTACAAGGTAGCCTGAACATTACTCTGGGAGAGCTGTATCAGATTCCGCTTTCCTTCAGCTATTCGCAACAAAAATTTCAGACTCCGAACCCTTTCAGATTTAACCGTTTTAGTCTGAATCCGTCTTATAAATGGGTAAGTCTTCACCTGGGTGACGCCGTTATGAACTATTCCCCTTATACCCTTGGAGGGCACCGATTCACAGGGGTGGGTATAGATCTGGCACCTGTTGAAAAATGGAAGTTCAGTGCTATGTACGGCAGGTTGCTGGAAGGCGTTTCACCAACGAAAGTACAGCCGGGAGTATTTGAAAGAAAGGGATATGCCATGATGGGGCAATATGCCGACGCCGGAAATGAAATTAAGATCACCTATTTCCATGCATGGGATGTAACAGAGCCTCATTACAGGCAGGAAGCTTACATCGACCGTGCGAAATCGAATAAGGCGATCAGCCTTCTTGCGGCGACCCGTGTTTTAAAGAATATCGACCTGCAGCTGGAATACGGCGTATCGGCCCTCCGCAGAATGGAAAGTCTGATGGTTACCCAATCAGACCGTAATGATTCGATCGCAGAACGGCAGGGAGTTTCGTATTTCAAAGCATTGAACAGTCGCATTTCCTATGCCCTCGACAAGGGAGCTGTCGCACTTGCTTATGAACGGGTTGATCCGGAATATGAGAGCCTTGGAGCGTATTATTTTAATAATGATTTAGAGAACATCACTCTTAATTTCTCCCGTCAGCTTTTCGGAGATCGTCTCCGGTTTTCAGGTTCTGCGGGACTTCAGCGGGATAATCTGAAGGACCAAAAAAGCAGTCGCATGAACAGACTCGTTTCAGCGGTAAATACATCATTTACGATCTCCGATAAACTCAGCCTGACAGCCGGATACAGTAATTTCAAAGCCTACACCAACCTGAGAAAACCCGAAGAATATGCCGGGCAGGCGAGTCGCTTCGAGTCTCTGGACACCTTAAACTATTACCAGATCTCTCAGAACGGGCAGGTAAGTATCAATCGTTTATGGACTGATAAGGCAAAGCATGCCCATAATCTGTCGTATCAGTTCAGCATGCAGTCTTCTGCTAACCAACAGCAGGGAAGAAACATTGAAAATGGCGAAGCCTCTTTTTATAATCACAGTATCGCCTATGGAATTACCTATCCTGAAGTTGCAGTCTCCGCCGGGCTTACCGGCAATCTGACAATTGACAGAAGTCAGATCGGGGGAGGAACGGTCTATGGCCCTGCCTTTCATGCTGCAAAAAGGTTTCTGAAGACCATCAACAGCCGACTCTCCTTAGCCTGGAATCATACTCGCCGGTCAACTCAATCCGGCAGCAATATAAGTCTGTGTTGGTCGAATGACTGGACTTACAGGGAACGTCATCAGATCTCTTTGAACCTGTCAAGCCTTTTCAGGCGGTCGGCAGTTGTTCAAAATGACATTACCCTGGCGCTGAACTATGCCTACAGTTTTGATAATCTTAAACTACCGTCTGTTGATTTACCACCAACAGCCCGGGAGACATCAGCGACCGAAACGCCTGAAATTCGCATAGTTTACCGAGGGCTTCTTTTCGAAGGTTTACTGCCTGATGTCAGTCTTCAGTTGACAGTATTGAGAGACAGTACCGTGTTCAGGGAATTGTCGTTTTCGAGACTCAGCAGCGTTAACCTGAAGCTTGCATTGGTAAAAGAGCAGAAAGAACGGGAGTCTTATAGAATCAGGGCTTTGGATTATCTCGATGAGCTTTTCGGATATCTTGATTTCAGGGAAGCCTACGAAGGGTGGTATCTCGATGCCATCAGCCGTATCGTTGAAGCCATGCCGAGAACAGACAGGGTATTGGAATCGAGATTTGTTAACAGCCGCTCCGATCTGAACCTTGTCAGTAAGGAGTTGCAACCTGAAGAACAAACGGCCTTGCTGCGTTATCAGGAAGCTCGCTTGCGACTTGTAGCACACCGGTGGTTAGAGTCTGAGATCGGAGGTTTATCTGATGTGAAAGATTTCAGAAAACAGCAATTATTATTTGAATTTTTCCGGCTTGCTGAGCCGGAAATACTGGAAATGGTATCAAATGACGTCGACTCCGGAAAAATAATTTCCTATCTCGAAACGTCGCTGATCGACCATTTCTACCGCTGGTTCCGAACCGCCAAAGATTTTCCGGATCCTGTCCTGCGATATCATAAACTAACCCATTAGCATATGTCGATAAAGCGATCATTGATAGTATTCATTTGTTTCCTGAACATGCTCCCGGGCTTATCACAGATATACCCGGTGCGTACCACCGCCATTTTCAAACAGCCTGTACCCATCTATTTGTCGGCCTTTGCTGATCCAGTAAGGGCTGATCAGCTTCGATTACAGATCCTGCTCACTGATCTGGGTATAGAAAGTCGTGAAATACGAATTAAAATGTTTTTTCAGGGCAATGGCATTCGATTTCAGTCATACGAAGCGCTCCCTCTCACCTATGAGATACAAGGAGGGATACCCCTGATGCTCGATGCCTTCCAACTCGCACCCTATTTCAACCCTGAGAACACAGAGGGATTGATACAAGAGCACCTGGGAAAATCTGTTCCGGAAGGTCCCTATCAGGTATGTTTTGAAGTTTACGACCATGCCACCGGAAAACGAATTTCAGGCAAAGACTGTCAGAACCTGATGGTATTTCATAATGAACCACCGTTTCTGGTTCATCCTCAGCGCAATGCCATCGTACAGGTGCAGGATCTTCAGAATATTCTTTTTCAGTGGACTCCGCGTCAAATAAATGTGAGTAAGGTTTTATATGAATTGAGTATCGTTGAAGTATGGGATCACGGGATAGATCCTCAGACGGCGTTTTTGGGATCTGTTCCTGTATTCAGAACGGTAACCGACCGGCCATTTTATAATTACGGTCCATCTGATCCCTTGTTGCTTCCTGATAGAAGGTATGCCTGGCGCGTGCGCGTATTTCCCCGGGAAGGGGCGGAAGAGATCGGATTCTTCAAAAACGAAGGATACAGTGAGATCAACTGGTTTGATCATGTGAGCCCCTGCGAACCGGCACTCAATTCCTCCCATGAGGTAAAAGGTCAGCGGGAGGTTAATGTTTACTGGGAGAATCCCTTATCTGCACCTTCGGTACATATCGTTCGTTACCGGGAGCCCGGAGAGGGAAATCATTGGTTCTATGCCCGGTCAGCAGCCTCTTTTGTTACTCTTTGGGATCTTCGCCCGGGCACCGTATATGAATACCAGGTTTCCAGGAAATGTGAATTTTCTGAAAGTCGCTTCAGTGAACCAAGACATTTCACCACAGCGATCAATACTGTCAGTGACCTTTCTGACTGCGGTTTTTCTCCTGCCATAAAGGTAGCTACCCAGGTGCCGGTGAGCAATCTCAGGGCTCATGACGTATTTCATGCGGGAGATTTCCCTGTAAAGATTTTAGAGATTAGTGAGAGCGGTGGGCGTTATACAGGTCATGGTTATGCCACCATTCCGTACCTCGGCAACCTGAAGGTTCCGGTGAGATTTTCGAGGATAAAGGTGAATAAGGAATTTCAGCTCTACGACGGAATGGTCGTGACCGGATATGATAAGAACTGGACGAATGTGGCCGATATCGATGCTATTGCAGACGGAATCGAAGATCTTTCAGATATTCTTACCGGTGATGATCACCATGCGCTTCCTGTACTCCCCGGAGATATCTCAACAGAAGATATTCAGATCGATGAAGGTTCGATAATTATTCGTCTTAATGATGGTAAAGAGATACGGCTGGATCACGATGAAGGTGACACCTACCTCGTAACCGATGCTTCAGGCGACCAGTGGGAGATCGATGAAGAAGGAAATATCACCCAGGTCGGAGAAGGTGCGGAAGGCGGACCTGTGAGCGATTCCAATACAGAAGGGGTCTTTGAGGCCGATGGAGAAACCGAGATTGCTACGATCTTTGAAGATCAGGTTACGTTCCGGTTTCAAACAGACGAACGTTCACATTTTGCTTTTGATCCGGCTGAGAGTCTGAGAAATCCTTCAGCTTATCGGTATGTGCAAGATCAGAAGGGGGATAAGGTGTTTCCGCCGCATAAAGCCCTGGTCAGCGGAAAGGAAGAAGTGTTTTATGCTGATTATACCCTTAAGGATAGCACATTTTCCACGGAAAATTTGGTGGTCAAGACCAAAAGCGGGCGTGCAGTTGATATTACCATCGATACGATCAGATCAAGGATAAGCTTTAGAATGAGAGGACTTAATTCCCTTCTCAGCGAAGAACTCCTGATAACTTCCGGGTCTGACTCTATCAGCAAAAACAGGATCCATGCTGTATGTTTTCTTCACCATCTGAAGCAGCACAGACCGGTCAAAGTGCAGATGGTTTATGTGAATCAGCCTCATGGTCTTACCGGCCTAGAACCTGCACTCAATACGATTTTTTCCCCGGTCGGGGTGAATCTGCAGCTTGAGGAAGACAAAAGAATGCAGCTGTCTCCGTCTCAGTGGGATACTGAAGACCCCAATGGTATTATCGATCTTGGTAACAGTGGCCCTTTGGCCGATTATGCTCCTGAGCTCAGAAACTTCTTCAGGCTGTTCAAAGAATCCCATCCCGATTATGAAAGCGATGCATACCACATTTTTGTTCTCGGAAAGGACTTCAGAAACTCAAAAGCCCTGAAAGGATATATGCCCGTAGGCCGCCGATGGGGTTTCATTTTTCAGGAATCGTTACGGGATACTGATCAGGCGGATATCTCTAAAATGATCGCTCATGAACTGGGCCATGGAGTATTCGGTTTGGAACACAGCTTCTCAGGTCCCGGGGAGGCCGAAAGCGGACAGCATCTTATGGACTACGGGAAGGGGATATTTATCACACAGCAAGAGTGGGGGAAGATCAGTGAGGCAGAGCAGGTGATCAGTCTTTTTGAAGATGATACCAGTCAGGAGATCGGAAAGAAGATCTGGTTCACACCAAACTGGGAACCTTTTACCATTGAAGGAACAAGAACCATTTCTTCTGGCAGCATGGAAGGCGTTCCTCCAGGTACTATTCCGGGATTCAGGTACCGGGGCACTTATTATAATGCCCGTTTTGAAGAGGGCGTATTCACGGGTTACTGGTCAGACGATGATGATCTGTTTGAATACGAGGTGTTTAGTGGGCTTGCAGAAGATCAGAAGGTGTATCTTTTTGAGAACAGAGGCGGTTGCGGATTTAACCGTTACTACCAGTCTGAATACCGCCATTTGGAGATTTTCAGGGATTTGGATGATTTTGCGCAGACTGCAGAACTCCGGTTTATAGATGTGATTCCCTGCGCTGATAAGGAAGGAGCGCGCCTGATGCTTTTTGATACCCCGGTTTGTGATCTTACGGGAGAATCGGTGACCCTGGATTCGTTGGGCATCCGAAGGTCTTCAGAAATGATACGTGCTCACCTGAAGGCTCAGCCTGAGATACCTCAGTCCGTCGAAAGAAAACCAGGGGAGTACTACCATCTTGTCGGAACCCGGGAACATAATCTGGATGGAAAAGCCGACATCCTGGAAGATAAGTTCAGATTGCTTTATGAAAAAACCGGTGTCAGGGTGCTGGTGGTATTCTCTGAAGTGGATCAGAAAATGCATCCGGGTATCCGGGACAACTTTGCCGAGAGGGTACTGGAATCGGTCAGAGAGGAAATTACCGGCGACCTGCTGCTCATAACGGTACCGTATTTTAATCTGTATGGAAATTTCACAGAACAGCAATGCCTGCAACCCGGTTTTGCCCAGAGTAATGCAGAGGTAATTCCTGCCGAATTCATGAGCTTCAGGAAGGCTGCAGATCTGTACACCTATCTACTGGGTATTTTTGCAGCCGCTGAAAAACCGATGATGCTCAAGCGCTATTTTCTGAAGGCCGATGGGAGTCTTATCGATATGATCAGTCAGACAGACGAGGTAAGAGGTTTTCCCTTTATCAGTAAGATGGAGTTTTACGAGAGTCAGCGCCTGCAGGAAGCCGAGAAGCTCCGGGAAACCATCAGGTTGTGGAAGCAACGGGAAGAAGATTTTGCCGAAAACCCGCTTTATTTCAGTGAATTTATGCGTCTGAGAAATCAGTGGACGGCTCAGTACAATGCGATTTTGTTGAAAGCAGAGGAAGAGGAAACCGCCTCCTTTCGAAACAATGACCTGGCGTGGTGGAGTACAGGCGATTTCAAGCTGGGAAAACTGCGGGAAGTATTCATCGAAGACAGCCTGCTGGCTAATACCTATGTGGCGGCGCAGGTAAAAGGCGATTACCTTGAACGCTGGAAGGTTCTTTTTGCAAGATCCAGCCTGGAGGAAGATCATTTCTATGATTATGATCCGTGGATCCTGGTAGATACCCATTTATACCCGCTTTTCGATCTGGCCTCGCTGATCCCCGTGCTGGAAAGACCTGTGGAAGTGTTCGGACTGACCTATGCCAGTTACAGGAATGACCTGGAAGCCCAGGCCTTATATGCCACCTCCCTGGTGATTCCTTTCGGCGGATCGGCAGTGGTGCGCAACGGGGTAAAGAAGTTGGCAGACACTCCCGCTTCCTATGCAGCCGTGGGTTACAGAAACACCGATGAGGTGGTGATCGATCTTAAGAGTATCAGGAAAATCGGAGCAGGGGAGGTGCAGCTCACCCCTGTACTTACCTCTAATGCAGAAGCGGTTCCGTATGTCAGACAGAAGGTTGTTAATGATGAAGCGCTCAAAAAGCTGACCGCTTCATTGTTGAGAGAAACCGATATCCTGACCGAACGGGCCGCTTTCTGGAAACGAATAAAGGATGAACATTTTCCGAATGAAGACTGGAGTCAGACCGTTTTTGAGACGCATGGGCTTGTTTATGAGGAAATTGAAGTAAATAATTTTGACCTGATTAATGAAATGAGAGTTGTTGCGTCTAATGATTTTATTTTGAAAAAATTACCTGAAATAATAGAATCAGGATCAACGCTACCCGTTAAGACAAATGTTGAAGTTGGAAAGGAATTTTATAAATTAGTTCCTAAGGGTAATGAATTTAATTATTATTCACCTTATTACCTGGACCAAGAAACACTGGAATATTTACAGCATAATCCTTCTCAAATAGAATCGGTATTGGGGTTGCCTTTGAGTTCAGTATCATCACATTACGATGTTTATCGTGTAATATCTATTGGAGAAAGTTATTTTTATAGATCAAAGATAGCTTCAACCTCTCAATCAAGAATGACACCAAAAACAGACCCTTATAGGACTAAAGGGGGTGCTATTCAAAATATCATTTTGAATATAGACAACGATAATCTTTGGAAAAAGGAGTTTGAAAGTCCTCTATTTGTACTTGAACCTAGTGAGCTGCCAAATACATTTTAAAATGGGTAAAATAATAAAAATAGAAGAAAAAGCTTGGGAGTATGGACTATTCAAAGTTGATGAGAAATACTTGATTCATGTACCGATAGGTTCTCCAAGCCCGGGCTTTGACATAGTACATGAATTAAATACCGAAGAGATAGAATTGTACAATAAAGTAGGGATTAACGGTCTTATGAAGAGAATCGAAGATATGAAAGTCAACTACTATGATTATGAGATGCGATCCTGGAGATAGATATTTCGATTTCCCGTATTACGTTCCGGTATTGATCTTTCTCACCTCTTTATTTCACTTACCGGAAAGTTTGTGAACCTTATCAGCTTTTTTCACCAAAGAAAATCTCCCGAAACAGCTGGTTTTAATTTCTTTTCATTCGATTACTTCCCTGCTTTGTTGTAATTTTGCCCTTCGGTAAAAAAAATCAGGTATGAGAACGAAGTCGCTGAAAAAGAATAAGATCAATGTAGTTACCCTGGGCTGTTCCAAGAACGTGTATGACAGTGAGGTGCTCATGGGGCAGCTCAAGGCCAGCGGTAAAGAAGTGGTGCATGAAGAAGAAGGGAATGTGGTGGTGATCAATACCTGCGGCTTTATCAACAATGCCAAAGAAGAAAGCGTCAATACCATTTTGGAGTTCGTGGAAAAGAAAGAACAGGGACTGGTCGATAAGGTTTTTGTGACCGGCTGCCTGAGTAAACGTTACAAACCCGACCTGGAAAAGGAAATTCCTGACGTTGATCAGTATTTCGGAACTACCGATCTGCCGGTACTTCTCAAAGCTCTCGGCGCTGATTACCGCCATGAGCTGATCGGTGAACGGCTTACCACCACCCCCAAGAATTACGCTTACCTCAAGATCGCTGAAGGTTGTGACCGGCCCTGCAGTTTTTGTGCCATTCCCCTTATGCGCGGGAAACACCGCAGCACGCCGATCGAAGACCTGGTGACCGAAGCAGAAAAACTGGCTGCCAAAGGGGTAAAGGAACTCATCCTTATCGCACAGGACCTGACCTATTACGGGCTCGACCTGTATAAGAAAAGACGCCTGGCCGATCTCCTGAAAGCGCTCGTTAAGGTAGAAGGTATTGAATGGATCCGTTTGCATTATGCCTTCCCTACCGGATTTCCCATGGATGTGCTGGATGTGATCAAAGAGGAGCCTAAGGTTTGTAATTATATAGATATTCCCCTGCAGCATATCTCAGATAGTGTTCTCAAGTCGATGAGACGGGGTACGACTTATGAAAAAACCACCAACCTGCTCAAAGAATTCAGAAAAGCGGTACCCGGAATGGCCATACGTACAACTCTTATCGTGGGATATCCCGGAGAGACCGAAGAAGATTTTCAGTTACTGAAAGACTGGGTAACCGAAATGCGCTTTGAGCGTCTGGGATGTTTCGCGTACAGCCACGAAGAGAATACTCATGCCTATACGCTTGAAGACGATGTTCCGGAAGAGGTAAAACAACAACGGGCTTCAGAAATAATGGATATTCAATCCCAGATCTCCTGGGAACTGAACCAGGAAAAGACAGGAAAAACATTTCGTTGCCTGATCGATCGTAAGGAGGGTAATTATTTCGTGGGAAGAACCGAATACGATTCTCCGGATGTCGATAATGAGGTCCTGATAGATGCTGAGAAATACTATGTGAAGATCGGTGAATTTACCGACGTGATCGTGGAAGAGGCCGGAGACTTCGACCTGTTTGCGAAACCGGTTAACGCATAACATTCTGTAGTTCAGTTTTTTACGTATTAATAATGGAATTTGGTGTATCTTAGGTTTAACAACCAACCAATTTCCATTTATGTATTCCACCTCAGAAATTAAGGCTGCCCCGGTACGGCAACAGAAGCGTATCATTACCCTTGATGTCGTCAGGGGAGTGGCCCTTTTGGGTATATTACTGATGAATATTGCAGGTGTGGGTCTGGTCTATGCCTATGGAGACCCTTCTGTGTCAGGAGGTGATCAGGGACTGAATCTGCTGGTCTACAACATCTCAGATCTTTTATTTGAAGGAACCATGAGAGGCCTGTTTACCATGCTCTTTGGTACGGGTTTCATACTGCTGGTGAGTCGTATCGAAGCAAAAGGTCTTGGTGTGGTCAGTGCCGATATTTATTACCGGCGGGTGATCTGGCTGTTTTTATTCGGACTCTTTCATGCATGGGTAATACTTTGGTCAGGCGATATACTTTATCATTACGGTTTGTTTGGATTGTTTCTTTTTCCCCTGAGGAATACAAAACCGTTATACCTGTTTGCAGGAGGATTATTCCTGCTTTTTGTAGGGGTGTTTAATGATATTAGCCATTACCGGGATGCGGTTGATCTGCAGAAAGAGATCTCGGAAATCCAACAGGTGAAAGCTGCCGGTACCACCTCCTTAAACTACCAACAGGAGACCTCTGTAGCAAAATGGGAGGCCTTAAACCGGAAACCCACAGAACAGGAAATCAATTCGGCCCTTGAAAACCTGCGGGGTGATTATTTTTCTGCGCGTAAGCAGACAGCAAAACTGACCACCAAGCTGGAATCAACCTTTACGTATAATTTCTTTGTTTGGGATGTGATGAGCTTTCTGCTGATAGGGATGGCCTTCTTTAAGTGGGGAATTATTCAGGGGAGAAAAAAACACCGTTTCTACCTGATAATGATGCTGGCCGGATATCTAATAGGCTTATCCCTGAATTACTACGAACTGCAGGTCAAAACCGATAATAACTTTGATTCGTTGGCTATGTTGGAAGCTAACCGTACTTACCAGATTGGCCGGTTCTTTGTAACCATGGGCCACATAGGTCTTATCATACTTGTCATCAAATCAGGATTTCTTGGGTGGATCCAGCGATCCCTGGCTGCGGTGGGAAGAATGGCGCTGACCAATTATCTCATGCAGTCGATTCTGTGTACCTTCTTTTTTTATGGGTATGGCCTTGGTATGGTGGGAAGGCTGGAGCGTTATGAATTATATTACGTGGTCTTTGCAGTATGGATCCTACAGATGATTTACAGCCCTGTATGGTTGAAGTATTTCCGTTACGGGCCTGCAGAATGGCTGTGGCGCAGCCTTACCTATAAAGAAAAACAACCCTTCAGGAAAGCTGCCTGATCAAAGCTGCATTTTATAGTTTGTGTTTTGATGAAGATCGTTCCGGAATTGCTCGGCCAGCTCTTCATCACCTGCTTTTTCGGCAGCGTTTAACGCTCCCTTCAATGCATTGGTGCGGCCCGGAGCACGCTTTAAGGCCTTTTTATATTGTTTAAGTGCTTCGGTGTATCTGCCCCGGCTCATCAGCCAGTCTGCATATAATTCATGAGGGGGTTTTTGAACCACCGGCGGACCGTAACTGTAGCTCATGCTTTCGGCTACCAATATCGATCGTTTCAGTCTGTCTTCCGTTTCTTCCTGATCTCCTTTGGTCCAAGCCAGAAGACCCTGTAGCTGGTATAACATTACTTTGCTGAGATTCAGGCTGCTTTCATCTGTTGCTTCTCTGGTTATGTTGGAGCAGGAAACAAAACCTTTGCTCTCGTTTTCAAGCTGAAGGGATTCTTTCTGATAATCTTTTTCCTGAGACCTGATTACTTTCGCCAGCGTATTCTCATCCTTTCTTATAAAGGCTTTCATTCCTTCCAGAAAGCGATATTGAGATCGCACCGCCACATTGAGATCGGCAGTTTTAACATTGATATCGGCCACAGGATTTTCCCAGTCGTTGGTTTCGACCAAATAGGTGCCTTTCAGGAAGACCATATGGCTGCGCGCTCTTTTTGAAGGGGTGCTCGACATATAACCTTTCATGTCACGAACCATTTCTTCAGCTTCCCCGAAACGGCCTTGTTGCAGCAAACCGTATTCCAGCCAGTGGAAGGCGTGATAACCCCTTGCATCATCACCCAGAGACTTATCATTCATTCGTGTAAGACTGGCCTGATACGAATCCTCATTCGAATTAACCACTTGCTCCCACATACCCATGGCGACATAGATATGAGAAGGCATATGAAGGGCATGACTGGCATCGGGAGCTACCCGTGCATAGGCGTCTGCGGCATCGAGTGCTAAATGGGCGTGACCGGGATCATCATATGAGTGGATCAGGTAATGCAGTGCTCCCGGATGCTCAGGATTCTCTTCTAATATCTCTGAAGCGATATTCGCACCCTGTTCATACACTTCAACATCTCTTCCGTTCTCAACAGAACCCAGTAATGAGAGTGCATAGAACGCGCCCACTTCATGATTATCAGGATACTTATCATAAAGTTCCTTCATGAACGCGGCATAGTTTTTATCTCTTTCCGCCTTGGTTCGATCTTCTTCATACAAAACAGACAAAGATCGGATCAGGTCTTTTTCTAAGGGATGTTCGGCTTTAATCTTGTCATTTCCATAGAGCTTACTGAGCACTTCACGGGCCTTTTCCGTTTCCTGTTCTGACCATAAAGGATGATTGTAAGTCATTGCTTCACCCCAGTAGGCCATTCCCATCAAAGGGTCTTCTTCGATGGCTTGCCTGAAAGCTTGCCTGGCATCTTCATACTCAAAACTATGCAGCAAAAGCAGCCCTTCTTCAAAAGTTTCAGCAGCCATTTCATCACCGCTCACCTCGAAGGAAACGGAGCCCAGGAAAATCGTTTTCATATTATTTTCCTGTTTACAGGATGTCGCTATACATAAAATAGCGAACAGAAGAAGGGGGAATTTCATTTTCGTATGTGATTTTTGTCAACCAGATCTTACAAGGTTCAGTAAGGTGCTTGGGGAAAGTTTTACAGGCTGTATAACTATAACAAAAATATAATAAAAGTTTCGGTAATTGAAAACTTTAAGGCCTGGAAATCAGGTTGGTTGACTCATTCACAGGCCGAAAGCTTTTTCCACGGCTTCTTCGATGTCTTTGGGAATGTTTTTTTGGTTTTCTGTGATGACTCTTGACACACTTCTTTGCCAGACAAGCTCCCCGATCCGGGTATCAACCAAATGAATATCAAGCGTACCTTTTTTATAGGTTCCAACCGGGATCTCTTCACTTTCCCATTTGTAGTTCCGCTGCCCGATATACCTGGGTGCGTCGGTGATGAAGTCGGTTTGACGTGTTTGTACCTGCTCAGAAACTGCGATTCCAAGGTTTACCAGAAGTTCGGGATTGTCGTTTACCCGGCTTAGTCCCTTAGATTCCAGGGCTTTGGTGATCTGGCTTTTGATCAGCTCGATCTTCGGGTCGATGGTTTCAGCTACGATATCACCGGAGGTCTGCGTATCTGCGAAAGCAAAGGTCTCATACTGCTCAAAAGAGAAGTTGCGTTCTGTATAGCTATGAGTTATCTCTGAACCACTTGCGCATGACTGGAGAACCAGTATTATTAAAAACAGTTGGCAGAGAAACAGATGATGAGCGAATCGTTTCATTTACAGATGATTTTATTATGTTGATATTAAGTCTTTCTCAAATGTTGGGTTCTCTGTTTAAAGTTAAATTTTTTAGTGTTTACTCAGTTAACATGGAGTGTCTTTTTTGATGTGTGTTTCAAATGAGATATATATCTTTTTTTGTTTTTTCGGGAAATTAGTCGACCGTTCGTCACAATTATTTGTTTGGTTTAACATAATTTTTCATTTTTAGACAATGAATCAGAAGCGTCTCCCTCCTCAGCCACATTTTTTCATATCCTATCTCAGGGTTGGGCGTTTACTGTACTATTCCCTGGTGCTTTTTATTCTGGAGTCACTGGTATACTGGTTCTTTTTAAAAAAATCCTATCTGAGCGGCGGATGGAATATCATCACGGTATTCTGGTTTTGTTGTTTTCTCTTTTCATTCGTACACATATTTCTGGTTATGGCCGATGGCTGGTCGCGTTATCAGAACTATAAACGCGCCAAAGACCAGTTTTTCGAACACGGTTTTAAAACGCGAATCGCATCCTTGTATCTTGAGTCAAAGTGCCAGCGGAATGCTTGTATCGAAGCCGCTCGCGAACTGGGTCTCCATAATGAGGTCATCAGCTTCTATCACTCCAGGGGGGTGAGATGGTATCACTATATACCCTATTTCATGTTGAAGGATCCGTTCTTCATTATTCGTAAGAAATTTTGGGACCGTACCTTTCTTGAAAAAAATTACACCTCAAAATATGATTACCGGAAAATACAAATCGACCTCGCCCTATGATTATTGAGGGGATTGATCTTTCCAAATCTTACGGAAAAACAACTGCATTGAAGGGGGCTTCACTTCGATGTGAAAGAGGAAAGGTCTATGGTATTCTCGGCGTAAACGGAGCGGGAAAAACCACCTTGTTTAAGATTTTGCTGGGATTGCTCACCCCTGATACGGGGAAGGTTATCTACGACCAAAGCCACGTAAAACCATTGGGCGGGATCATTGAGAAGCCGGCCTTTTATGATTACCTGAGTGCCGGTGAAAACCTGAAGCTTTTTGCAAGGATACAGGGGGCCGCCTCATCAGAAGGGCATCTCGATGGTTTGTTGGAACAGGTGGGACTTCCTGTTACCCGAAAAGATCCTGTTCGTAACTTTTCAATGGGAATGAAACAGCGGCTGGGTATCGCCATCGCGTTGCTGAACGATCCCGGAGCTTTGATCCTGGATGAGCCTTTTTCAGGGTTGGATCCCAGGGGTATTAAAGAGCTCACTGTACTGGTCAGGAAACTGGCGGTTGAAAAGGGCTTGGCAGTACTGATATCCTCCCATATGGTTGAACAGATTCAACAGGTCAGTGATGAATTATATGTGATCAATGACGGAGAGATCATTAAATCAGGTAAAACGGCTCAATTGATAGAAGAGAGTATCAGGAGTTATAGAATTTGCGCGCCTCATCTCGAGATTTCAGCTTTGTTAAAATCTTATCAGCATGAATTTCGAAGTGAAGATTGCGCCGAGGTGGTTGTCAGCTCCCAGGAGATCGGAAAGCTGGTGGAAGGACTGGCCGGTGAAAGGATATTCATTCATTCCTGTATTCCGAACATAGATATTAACCTTTTATTCGAACGTCGCGTATGATGCGCTCCTTATTATGGGCCGAAACCTACAAACTCTTTAAACAGGAGCGAACCTGGTATGCCGTGGTTGCCATCTTTATCATTGAGGTGATCGTACTTATCGGTGCCTACTACCAGGGTAGTAACATTATCGATATCTTGTTAGACAATCTTAAGGAAAGCTTTTATTTCGAAGGAGAGCTGCTTAATGGAAATCTGCTGATCTATCTGATCCTTAATTCGATGTGGTTTAATTTTCCACTCATACTGATGATCGTGATCAGCGGCCTGTTGACCACCGAATACAAAGACAATACCCTGCAAGCCATTTTGCTGCAACCGGTCAGTAAAAGAAAACTGATCCAGGCAAAGTATATCATTGCCACCCTCTTTACGGTCGCAATGGTACTGTTTCTCTGTGTCAGTGCTTTTGCTCTTTCGTATCTCTTTTTTGGTTTTGGAGATCTGGTGGTGTATCTCGATGAGCTGAATTTCTTTACTCATCAGGAAGCCAGGAACCGGCTCATAAGTGCCTTTATCGCCGGCATGTTCCCTATGGTTTTCTATTCACTCAGCAGCCTTACCATTGCTGTCTTTTTAAAAGATACGCTCAAAACCTGGATCGTTTCGGTGCTCTTTCTGATCATATCAAACGTATTGCTTAAATTCGATTTCAAGGTGTCTGTGTTGAACAGGTTCTTCTTTGCCAAACTCAATGATACCTGGCAGTATTTTTTTCTGTACGAGATACCTCACTTGAAGATTTGGGTGAACTGTCTTGTATTAAGTCTTTACATAGCAGCACTGTCGTTTATTGGTATTCGTACCTTCATAAAAAATGATATAGGATGAAACGGTTGTTTTATTTTTTCATGTTCATGTGTTCAGTTACGACGCTTTCCCAGGAGATCGATAAAGATCTCTTAAAGGTCAGAGAGCGAATGACTGATATTTCCGGCTTTTCAGCAGAAGTGAAAATGAAGGTTGACATCAGTTTTATCAATATGCCGGAAAAGCAGGGCACACTTCATTACAGCAGGGGGAAGCCGGTTACCTTTGATTCAGATGACTTTATAATGATACCGAAGCGGGGGTTCGATTTTTCTTTGGATGCCTTGTTCAGTTATCCCTTTATCACGGTTGACCGGGGAGAAGAGATTCGTGATGGGCGTGCATTGAAACATATCAACGTTATTCCAACAGACGACAGGGCCGACTTTTCCATCGCCTCTCTTTTGATCGATACAGAAAGGCATCGTATCGTAGAATCTACCATAAACACCCTGAAAGAGGGAGCTTTTAAAGTGGAGATGCAATATGCCGATAATGAAGCGGTTTTACCCCGGAATGTAGTGGTATCATTTGAGGTTGAAAAAATTCGGATTCCCTTGAATTTCATGGGTCGTGATACCGAAATCGATCGTAAATCGATGAGACAGGACGGGCCTAAAGAAGGTAAAATATTTCTTGAATTCACCTCCTATGATATAGAGGTCAGGCCCTGAAAGGGGAAAAACCGCTATCGCTCAGGCCCGATCTGAATTCCCTGATTCCGCCGTATGAAGGGTGTCTGATAGCTAAATGATAAATGCCTGCTTCCTGCAGGGCTTCACTGGATTTTTTTCCTATGGTGATCACAGTTTTTATTTCGAAGATTTTCAGCAGCTCTTTACAAACGGTAAGGCCCTTTCTCAATTCGCTTTTCATAGGGGACCTGTTGCTTGATTTATTACCCTTTCGATAAGGATGAAAAGGAAAGATGTTCCATAAAAGGGGCAGTTTCTCATACCGGTTGAGCTCATTCCATACCACGCTGGCAGTGCGTTCTCCGGTGGGAAGTACCGGCTTCTTTCTTTGTAATGCGAGAGGAATAAAGAACCTGTGAGTCTTCAGTATTTCCGGACTGGTAAAGGGAATTCCTGTCAGGGCTGCACCTTTATACCCCGGGGCCTCCCCGATAAGCAGGGTGTCTGGATTCAGCGGATACATCTGTATGAGGTACCATTCCAGGTTTTGCAAGCGTTCTTTTGCTGACATATCACCTTGATATATCAGGTTAACCCGGCTTAATCCTTTTCCCTGTTTCTCAAGCTGTGAGAAAAGATCACTGAATGATTCACGCATATCTTAAAAGATACACAAATAATGGGCAATGCGTGTATAAAAAAAGGCAACCGCGAGGTTGCCTTTATATACTTCTCCGGATTTTTTACCTGTTGCCCACCATAAACAGGGCATTGGTGAATATGAGTTTTCCGTTTTCCCAGAATCCTCTGAAAAGCGGATTGTCGACCAGGTAGATCATCTGACCACTTCCCAGGCGCTCAGAACCATAAATAAGACTGTTCTTTTGCAGCTTTTGGGCTTTGTGACCTGCAAAGCCTGAAAGAGGGATCTCTGTTTTGTCGATATAAACAGCATTGTTCCCTTCAAGATATTCGTAGGCTCCTCCGCTGAGCTTAAGACTGTAGTAGGCGTCATCATAACCATAGGCAAGCGGATCGGTATTATCAACCCTGGCTTTGAATATGGCGCCCGTGATCATATTTTGAATGTAATCGCGTCGGCCTGAGTTATAGGCTGCCGGTTGCATAATACTATCGGCAGACTCCTCATGTTCTTTAGTCTTAATGCTCAGGCCGTCGGTGTCTGTGAAAAGACCAGCCGACCGACCGATAGTGATCAGTTTTCCACCGTCTTTCACCCAGGAGATCAGTTTGTCTTTGACTCCATCCTCCAGGCTGTAAGCCTCAGGAATAACGATTACCTGGTATTTGTGCAGATCGACTTCCTCGAAATATGACAGGTCGAGAACACTTACAGGGAATTCCAGCTGCTGTTCAAAGAAGTGCCACACCTCTCCGAAGTTCAGAGTAGATACAGAACCGCCGGCAAGTACTGCGATCCTGGAATCCGGAATCATTTTTACAGATTCAGAACCAAGGTCATGACCTTTATCTACAAAACCGGTACGGGCAGAATAGATGCTCTTACCAAACTCATTGGCTGCTTCTTCCAGCAATACCTGAAAGTCATCAATATTTCGATTGTCAAGTCTGGTGATAATCAGCGACCCTCGCCCGAACTCTTTTTCATTAAGAGTAAAAGGCTCTTCGTTATACCTCACCCTTAATCCTTCTTTCATTAGAAACGCCAGGAATCGAGCATCTTTCATGCTGTTCCAGTCTGTGATATAGGCATAGGCATCGCTGTCTATCTGAACATCAGCTTCAGGCAGAGATATATCAGAGCCGACATCGATAAGGCGTTCGCTTGCCACGGCATTTAATCCGTAAGCATAGGGCAGCGACCAGGCGGTAATATCATAGGTAAGAGAATCACTTAATTTGGTTTGTGGCTCAAAAAGAACCTTGACCAGGGTTCCATGTGGCTGATCTGTGCGAACTACCAGTTTCAGATCATCACCTTGCAACCTGCTGTCGGTACGGGTGTCAAAGGAAAATCCGCGTACGTTATCACTGTTGGTAAAGCCGTATTTGATCTCATGCTTATCAAGCAGGGAAGTAAGTGCCTCCAGCTTGTCTGAGTCTCCCTGCATGACATAACTTTTATATTGGTAGTTATCCTTTTCACGGTAGAATCGGTTGAACTCTTCATTGAGCCTTCCTGCATTCTGAGATGAGACCTCTACGGTAGATAATCCGGTAGTGTAATGATGGGCGATCCGGTCTTTCAGGGTCAGGGTATCACCATAAGAGGTAATAATTCCCAGTCCGGCCCTTCCGCTGCCTCCCTGCTCATAGGTCATGCCTATTCCACCGTTATAGGTAGGGTAGGTATCGCCATAGCTCGGGTATAGCAGGTCGAAAACTTCCTTGGTAAAATAAAACCAGCCCTTTTCGTCAAAGTAACGGGCATGATTCTTTCCTATGGTTACCTGGAATTCGCGTTGCCAATCGGTAATGACTTCGTGAAGGGGTTCTGCTGCCGGTGCAAAATAATAGGGTTCATTGACGCCCTGTTCATGGAAGTCAACGTGTATGTGAGGCAGCCACTGCCTGAAGAGTTGCAGTCTTTGCTGGCTTTCCACCTGAGTAAGCCAAACCCAATCCCGGTTAAGGTCAAACATATAATGATTCGGTCTGCCGCTCAGCCATGGCTCGTGATGTTCCTTGCTGTTGGGGTCGGTTTGGTATGGGTGGTTTCTGAACTGTTTGTACCAGTTTACATAGCGGTCACGCCCGTCAGGATTAATACAGGGGTCAATAACAACTACCGTGTTTTCAAGCCATTCGCTTTTTCCGGTAAGGAGTTCGTAGGCGGTGATCATGGAGGCCTCTGTACTTACACTTTCGTTTCCGTGAACATTATAGCTGAGCCATACGATTGCTTTATCTGAAGCGCTGCTGCCCTCAAGTGCCTTCATGTGTTCAGTACGGATGTCTTCCAATTGGTCCATGTTTTCAGTACTTGAGATAAACACGGCCATAAGCGGTCGCCCCTCGTAGGTTTCGCCATAGGGGACGAGCTTCACCATTTCCGGAGCCTGTTCTGCCAGGTGTTCGTAGTAGGAAGTCACTTTGTGATGACGGGTGAATTCGGTTCCCAGTTCATAACCGAGGAACTCGGCCGGACTTTGAAGTTGCTGTGCCTGAGAGCCTGCGGTGATTACCAGTAAGAAAAGGAATAAAAGTCTTCTCATGTGTTTGTTATTTGTTAGCCTTTCAAAACTACTAATAAATTTTTCTTGACTTTTATCTTAACGAATTTTTAGCAAGACATCTGATCGAAGGACAGTATCTTTAAAATTTTTATCAGGCCGGGGCACTCGCTGAAATACACCAGAAACCTTATTTTTGACCTCACCGAAGTGTGACCTGAAAAAGGCCCCGTCAACTATAAGCTGTAACGCTATGTCAAAAACCTTTATAGATCCCTGTAAAACGGGCTATTTTTCCAAACTGATCTGTGACTATATAGAGGAGAAGGACTCATTAAAGCCTTTTTATAACCGTTTCCCGGTGCTTTCCGGCTTCAGGCAGCAAATCGAAGAGAAACGGCAGAATTTCGACCATGCGAACAGGAAGGTGCTGGTGAGGGTGCTTAGGAATCAGTACAGTCACCTGGACCTGTCAGAAGCTACCGATGCCAACCTTGAAGCACTCCTGCAGGATAATTGCTTTACCATCACTACCGGACATCAGTTAAATCTTTTTACCGGCCCCTTGTATTTCCTGTATAAGATTGTCTCTACCATTAAGCTCACCGATCAGTTGCAAAGGGAATATCCCGATCAGCGTTTCGTACCGGTATACTGGATGGCGACCGAGGATCATGATTTTGAGGAGATCAATTTTTTTAATTTCCACGGAAAGACTTTCAGATGGAGCGGCCCGGGTACAGAGGAGGAAGGAGGAGCCGTTGGGCGACTCCCAACGGAAGGACTGGATAAGGTCAGCGAATTGCTTCGTCAGGAGCTTGGAAAAGGAAGTTCAGCCGAAAAGCTACTCGATTTATTCGAACAGGCATATATCAAACACTCGAATCTTGCTGATGCTACGCGTTTTCTGGCAGATGCGCTTTTCGGGGAATACGGTTTGGTAATAATCGATGCCGACAACAAAGAACTTAAATCGCTCTTTGAACCCTATATGGTAAAAGAGCTGAAAGAGGAGGTGACATACAATTCGGTCTCAGAGACTATTTCTGAGCTACAGAAGACCGACCCTGATTATACCATACAGGTAAACCCCAGAAATATCAATCTATTCTACCTGGAAACCGGTCTCAGGGAGCGGATTTTTCATGACGGAGACCGCTATGGTGTAACTGATACCGAAAAGGCCTGGAAGGAAGATCAGTTGCTGAAGGAAGTTCATGAGCATCCCGAGCGCTTTTCTCCCAATGTTCTCATGCGTCCTTTATATCAGGAGGTGATATTGCCCAATCTTTGCTATATCGGTGGTGGGGGAGAGCTGGCCTACTGGTTGCAGCTGAGGCACGCATTCAATGCCTTCGAGGTGACCTTTCCGGTATTGTTGCTCAGAAATTCGGCGCTGATCATGACAGATAAACAGCGGGATAAATTGAAGAAGCTACAGATCGGAGACCAGCAATTGTTTTTAGATCATCATGCCTTTATCAACAGGAAGGTGAGGGAGATCAGCGATATCAATATAGACTTTACGCCTCAGAAAGAACATTTGATCAAACAGTTTGAAGAGTTGTATTCCCTTGCCGAGAAGACCGATAAATCATTTTTGGGTGCGGTTAAAGCCCAGGAGGTAAAACAGCTGAAGGGTCTTGCCAAGCTTGAGAAACGGTTGCTCAAAGCCCAGAAACGTAAATTGTCTGACCAGGTGGAGCGAATGACCGAACTCAGAAATGAATTATTTCCGAATGGCAACCTTCAGGAACGATCTATAAACTTTTCGAACATTTATCTTGAACATGATCAGGAATTCATCAGGATACTGTTCAGAGAGTTGGAGCCATTGAAAAAGGACTTCACTATACTGTCCTTATAAAACCGGACAGGCGCCATAATAATACAGGAATTAAGGTACCATGAAGCTGCTTTGCCAGTCTTTGGTCGACTCCCGGTTAAATTGCAGTCGTATGTGATTGGGCCTCTTTAGCTGCAGGTATTCCAATTTTTTTGCCTTGATATACATGATGGTGAAATGATTGGTGTTCTCCAGGTATTCCACATTGTCAGGGTTGTCAATCTTGGTTCCCGGTTCCTTGCTGGTAATATAATCTTTCCGGCTTTTTTCTGAAATCGACTTCCATACCCGGGCTATCTTTTCTTTATCCTCTTCAAGGTAGGCGATACCTTCAATTTTGAGCTGTAGCAGCTCGTCGTGTTTGTAGAACAGCAGACATACCTCATTGTGTTCCTTGATATGGGTTACTTTGCGGGATCGTTTGTCGGTATAAATGGTGAATTTCAATTCGTCACTGACCTCTCGGAGCACCACCGTTCTTAACCTCGGAGTCTTGGTGATCCCTGTGGTTCCAAGGGTGAAATACCGAAAGGGATGGTCGTTGTTTTCGGTAGCTTCCTTCAATTCTGAAACAACTTTTTTAAAGAAATGGTCAGTCACGATAGTACTTTTTATAAAGATAAGAAATAAGCTAATAAATACATAAAATCATACCTTTGTCGGAAAGCTTCAGAATATGCATAATATCGATATAGATTTGGTTGAAATGACCCTTGATGTCATGAAGTATGCCATTAACAGGATCACCAATACCGCACCTGAACTGGGCCAGCCGAAAAAGGAGCAGGAATTGCAGAAACTGGTGGGTGAAACCATCACTCCTGAGGGTATCGGAGGTGAAAAAGCATTCCAGTTATTTCGCGATGTACTCATTAAAGCGACGGTCCCCATAGATCACCCACGGCATCTCGCTTTTGTGCCGGCATCTCCCACCCGGGCTGCCGTTATGTTCGATCTGGTTACTTCTGCTTCAAGTATACATGGGGCTTACTGGATGGAGGGTGCCGGAGGTATATTCTGTGAGAACCAGGCTATGAAGTGGTTGGTTTCACTGACCGGACTTCCTGAAGGAGCCTTTGGAGTTTTTACAAGCGGGGGAACGGCCGCCAATCTTTCCGCTATGGTTACCGCCAGGGAAAACTGGAGAAAAGACCCGGCAAATCGCGGTGAAAAAGGTCTTATTATCACCTCTATAGGGGCGCATTCCTCTATAAAGGCCATGGCTAAGGTGATCGATGCTGATGTTTTGCTGGTTGATACAGAAGATCGCATGACACGAGAGCTGCTGGCAGAAAAGATAGAGTCTCTCGACGACCATCAAAGAAAGCGCCTGTTCGCGGTGGTGGCTACAGGTGGCACCACCAATGCAGGGATCATCGATCAGTTAGACGGGGTAGCTGAGGTCTGTGAGCAGGAATCACTCTGGTTCCATGTGGATGCTGCTTATGGAGGAGGGGCATTGGCGGCTGATTCTGTCAGGCACCTGTTTAACGGGATAGAAAGGGCTGATAGTATTACTATTGACCCGCATAAATGGTTGTTTTCACCTTACGATTGCGGAGCCATCATTTATAAAAAACCGGAACTGGCCAAAGAAGCACATTCACAGGAAGGTTCTTACCTTGAGATATTTAAAGATGAAGGAGCGCAGGGATTCAATCCGTCTGATTATCAGATACAGCTAACACGACGGGTTCGTGGGCTGCCATTGTGGTTTTCCCTGGCCATGCATGGTACCGATAAATACAAATGGGCGATAGAACGGGGAATCGAACTGGCCGGTCTGGCAGGGGATATTATTCGCCGGGACGATCATGTAGAACTGGTTCGGGATCCCAGTTTATCGTGCGTGCTTTTCAGACGAAAAGGCTGGACCCCTGAAGATTATCGTGAATGGACTTACCGCAACCACCGTGATGGTTTTGCGCTTGTAACTCCGACCAAATGGAGAACGACTTCAGGCTATGAGACCGTGGCGCGGTTTTGCTTTATCAATCCAGACACCACCACTAAAGATATTGAGGCGATCATCTCATCGATGAAATAGCTTGCATCGGGATTAAAAATTATCTGGTTGGGATTATTGTTCCTTTTCAGGAGTTATCTTAAAGAGCTCTCCCAGACTGATGTTTAATCCGAGCAGGAATCTCCATCGTGCATTTTTGATGGTGAAAGAGTTTTGTGGTAGAAGATTGCTCAGAAAGGGAACATCCCGTGCCGGTTCGAATATCTGGCGTCCTACGCTATGTACCAAACCCAGCACGACATCCAGATTATTGAATCTGAAGTTCATTCCTCCACCAAAGTGATAATTGTCGAAAGCTATTGCATTCGAGATTCCGATTCCGCTTTGGTCACCAAGCAATTCATCTGCTTCCCGCAAAGGGGAAAAATCTGTGGAGAAGCTCAGGAAACCTGATGTCTCTTCGTTGAAAAAAATCTCAGCACCAGTGCCAAAATTGATTACCGTTCTTCTTTTTTCCCGGAAAAGGAGAACGGCATTGTTTCCCGTTTCACTACCGAGTACCGGAATATCGATCCGGTCGTAAATCTCCACAGGAGCATACCAGCTTGCATTGAGATGAAATTTATGCCGTTTCCATGGTATTCCTGCGCCTATGTTTATACTGAGAGGTGTTTTATGGCGACTTGAAAGATCGGCCAGGTCATCTATGATAATTCGATCTTCACCTTCGGTATTACTAAGAACTTCGTCAAAATAAAAGCTGCTCTTTTCATAAATCTCGAGATAAGGAAGATCGAGATTTATTCCTAATTCCCAGCCAGGTAAAATCCATGCAGCGCCCACTTTACCATAAATGCCATATGATCTCTGCGAAAAGTTCATGTTAGATTCGTATACAGATACCTGGTTATCCTGGTTTTGCCTGACCAGACGCAGAGCATCACCTCCGCTATAGCGATAAGAGGAGGCAAAGAGGGAGAAACCTATAGCGACATTTTCTGAGATAGGGTAGGCCCAGGTCAACCCAAACCAGTCTTCACGTAACTTGTTATTTAGACTCAGGGAAAGACTTTCCTGGTTGTCTTCGGGTAGGATTTCCTGGGCTTCGGTTTTTAAGAGCCCGGAATTGTAATTTAATGAAAGGTCTACGCGGTTTCGGGATATGGAAGAGTAATAAAAAGTGGTCCCTAAGATATCTATGCTTCCTGCCAGCATACCCGGCAATCCGTTAAAGTTAGAAGAGGTGAACCGCTGTTCCGGCACCAGATTTTCAATAGTGAGGTTGTTCCATTCATAGAGTTTTCCTTGTATTAAAAAGCCCGGATTTTCTATCAACGCCAGACGAGCAGGGTTATAATAAACGGCTCCCAGGTCATCAACACTGCCGGTGACATTGCCATTGAGCAATACAGATCTGTTTCCGAAATTCTCGTATTCGTAGCCTCTTTGAGCTGAAGCTCCCACTATGAATAACAAGAAGGTTACCAGGATAACCGATGTGGCAGTTCTTTTATAGTTATACATGCACCTTATTAAGTTGTCAGGAAGGCTAGAGCCGGAAAGAAGAGAGGGCAAGTGTTAAACGAGGATAAACTAATCTAAATACTTTATTGGTTTCACATGCGACGTCTTAACATGTCGTGTTACGGAATTGATAATCATAAATGTAAGAAAAACAAGCGAGTAATCATAAGGGTCAATTCGCTACCGGAATATTAAAGGCAATTAAAAATCTCCATCGGTCCACATCTACCCGAAAGCTACCATCACTTTCAATTGGGGCTGCGATAGGCCGTGATATCACTCTCTCGAATGTTTCGCTGGCAATGGTATATACCATCCCCAGACTTAATTCCACTATTGATGTTTTAATGATGAACCCGCCTCCGAAATGATAGTTATCAAGGGCCAGTATATTGGCTTCTCCCAGATTATTTCCGGTATTTATCAGATCATCAGAACTTTCCACTGGAGAATAATCGGTAGTGAAACTGAGGTGTGAAACCAGGCTGGGTGAAAGATCAATTTCAGTACCCACTCCAAAATTCAGGACATTTTTTAATTCGTCGATCAATTCTATATCAGTTGGTGGTTCGGTAGAAATGTTTATGGTTGGTATTTCTATTTGCTGATATGCGTCTATGGCTGCATGCCAGTCAATGTTCAGGTGAAGCTTGTTTTTTCCAATGGCATATCCGGCACCTGTATTAACCCCAAGAGGCACTTTATGTCTTGCCTGTAAGCCGCTGAACTGGGAAACGGTAAACTGGTCTTCCGAATTCTCTCCCGAGGTGCTGAACAATTGCAGGTTATACTGTACTTCACTGGAGGTTTCCAGATAGGGAAGGTCAAGGGTGACTCCAAGTTCTAGTTTTTTTTCTTTGTATGCAGCTGAAAGTTTTCCGTAGAAACCTCTTGATTTTTGCTCAAAGCCGGCCTCTCCCTGCCCGAAGATCCACTGGTTTTCGCTTAAAAAGGCCAGACTTAGCCTGTCATTCCCCGAATAGTTATAGGCAGAATAAAATAGTGAGGCCCCCAAGACTGAATTTCTCAGAAAGTTTCTTGGCCCAGCTTAATCCGAACCATTCTTCTGATAACTGTAAGTCAATATTTGCTTCAGTATTAAAGACATTTCCTGCGGTAAGAAATGGGTTGTTGTTAGCATCCAACAAACCTGTTTCAAAAGTAGTGCTGACATTAATGCTGTTTCTTGTAAGGAATGAATAGTAAAAACGCTCTTCCCCAAGCTTGAAAACTCCAGCCACCAATCCCGGTAAACCGTTAAAACGAGGGTTTTTCGATATTTATACCATCGCCCAGAAAATCCTGTATTTTCACATTCGACCTCTCGTAGAAGCGCCCCTCCACAGGAAATTTTGGGTTTTCTACCAGAGCCAACGGCCGGATTATAAAAAAAAAACGCTCCAGGATCACTTACGCTGCCGGTAACACTTCCATTCAGTAGAACGGATTTATTGCCGAAATTCTCTTAACGATAACTTCTTTGTGCCGGGAACAGGGGCGATGACAACAGGAAGGTAATAAGAAAAGTAAGCGCCGGGGTTTTCTGTAATCTCATCATAAGATGTTAGATAATCTAGGTAAATCATGCTTGTTATTTATGAAACACAGGAATTTCCGTTTTGAGTTAGCAGGGGCAGGAACCAAATAATTCCATATATTTCATAAATATAGCGGAATCTGCCTTTTCTTAAATTCTCAAATTATTATTTTTGCGCATGCAAAATAACGTACTCATTCTAGACTTCGGTTCGCAGTACACCCAGTTAATCGCCAGAAGGGTTCGCGAACTCAATATTTATTGTGAAATTCATCCCTACAATCATCTGCCTGATGATTTGTCTGAATTCAAGGCTGCGATTCTGTCAGGGAGTCCTTTTTCAGTTCGTTCAGAACAGGCGCCGCACCCCGATCTGAGCAATATCAGGGGCAAAATCCCGGTACTGGCTGTATGCTATGGTGCACAGTACCTGGCGCATTTTGGAGGTGGAAAAGTTGCACCTTCGAATACCAGGGAGTTTGGTCGCGCGAATCTGTCTTATATTAAAGATGATGAGAGCTTTTTTGAAGGGATAGCTGCCGGAAGCCAGGTTTGGATGAGTCATAGTGACACCATACAGGAACTGCCTGAAGGTGCCGTTCGTTTAGCGAGTACCGATGATGTAAAGAATGCGGCTTACAAGCTTAAAGGAGAAACCACCTATGGGATTCAATTCCATCCCGAAGTGTATCATTCGGTCGATGGGAAACAGCTTCTTGAAAACTTCCTTGTGAATATTGCTGAGGTTCCTCAGACCTGGACACCTGATAATTTTGTTGATATGACCGTTCAGAATCTGAAGGAACAGATTGGAGACGGGAAGGTTGTACTGGGGCTCTCGGGAGGCGTAGACTCTACTGTTGCAGCGGTGCTGCTCAACAAGGCCATTGGAGATAATCTGTATTGTATTTTTGTGAATAACGGTCTCTTACGAAAGCATGAGTTCGAAAGCGTTCTCAAACAATACGAGGGTATGGGTCTGAATGTGAAGGGAGTCGATTCTTCGGCACGTTTTTTGGATGCACTTGCCGGTATAGATGACCCGGAGGAAAAACGAAAAACGATCGGAAGAGTTTTTATCGAGGTTTTCGATGACGAGGCTCATGAAGTAAAAGATGTTGACTGGCTTGGCCAGGGAACCATTTATCCCGATGTGATTGAATCGGTATCGGTAAAAGGACCCTCGGCTACTATAAAAAGTCACCACAACGTGGGTGGCTTACCCGATTTTATGAAGCTCAAGGTGGTGGAACCACTGAATATGCTTTTCAAAGACGAGGTCAGAAGAGTAGGAGCCAGCATGGGGATCGATGCTGAATTGCTGGGAAGACATCCGTTTCCGGGCCCCGGACTGGCCATCAGGATACTGGGAGATATTACCGCTGAAAAAGTACGAATACTCCAGGAGGTAGATGATATATTTATCGGCGGCCTCAAAAAGTGGGGACTATACGATAAAGTATGGCAGGCAGGAGCTATATTGCTGCCTGTTAATTCAGTAGGTGTTATGGGAGATGAGCGAACCTATGAGAAGGTGGTTGCCCTCAGGGCTGTTGAAAGTACAGACGGGATGACTGCAGACTGGGTGCACCTGCCGTATGAATTTTTACAAAAAACATCTAACGATATAATAAATAAGGTTAAAGGCGTTAATAGAGTAGTGTATGACATCAGTTCCAAACCGCCTGCAACCATAGAATGGGAATAAATTATATGAAGCAGCTTGCCCTTACAGTAGTATTTTCAGTTTTTTTCAGCGTATTGACCTATGCACAGAATTTTAAAACACATGCGGTCAAGGAAGGTGAAACTCTTGAAAGTATTGCTCGTCAGTATAGTATTACCCCTTATAATATCATCAGGTTAAATCCCGAAGCGAAAAACGGGGTGAAACCCAATACCATACTGATCATACCCGGTGACAACCAGGCCGGCCTGAGCCGGGAGGAAAAGCAGGAAAAGGCAGCTCAACCTGAGCCCCAGGAAAAAAAGGTGGAACGCTTTATCAACCATAAGGTCAGGAGGCAGGAAACTTTATACAGCCTGGCTCAGAAATACGATATCACCGAGGCCGAAATCAAAAGATACAATAAGGAGCTCTACAGCAGACTGCCTCAGAAGGGAGAGAAGCTTCAGATTCCTGTTTACGAAAAGGTCACAGCTGAATCTGACGAGATACCCGTGTTTGGGGAAACTGTGCCATATTATGTGAAGCCGGCCGAAGGTACCTGGCGAATTGCGTACGAGCATGGTATTTCAGAGCAGCGGCTGAGAGAACTGAATCCTGATATGAATGATGTTCTGCAGGAAGGAGATACCCTGATGGTTCCCTTTGTTCCGGGGAATGATAAAAAACTGGTTGAGAAAGATCGCTACAACTATTACACCATCAAACCCAAAGAAGGTTTTTTCAGGCTGAATAAAAAATTCGGATTAACCCAGGAAGAGATTGAGCAGTTGAATCCGGAGGTAAAGGCCCTTGGGCTTCAGGCTGGAATGATCATCAAGCTTCCAAAAGAGATGACCGGTGATCTGAAGGTGACCGATGGTCGATTGGTAGAGCCATTTTCGCTGCTAGACAGCATTAATCGCGCTGAACCTGCCACTTTAGCCGTGGTCTTGCCATTCAGACTGGAAAAAATGGAGTATGATTCCCTCGAGCTTGCTCAGAAGATCCTCGACAGGGATCGTTTGGCAAGTGTGTCCCTTGATTTTTATACCGGGGTATTGGTAGCGGTCGATTCGGTAAAGGAATTGGGACTCTCTGTTAAACTTAAGACCTTCGATACCGACGGAGACTCTGATCGTGTTTTCCAGATCCTGGCAAATGAAAAGCTAAAAGACGCCGACGCGGTAATCGGGCCCATACTTCCTGACGCATTTAACCGTTTGGCCAGATATGCTGCGGTAGACCGGATCCCGGTTTTTGCGCCTTTTTCAAACAAGGGTATCGATCTGAAAGATAATGTTTTTCAGACCTTGCCTCCTGATGATTTGTTGCGTTCACAAATGATCTCTTATCTGGAATCGCATGCAGCCGACAAGAATATTATACTTATTTCTGATAATAAGAACGTACCGGTACGTAATCTCTTGCAAACGCGTTTTCCCGGGGCTAAAATCATTGCTCCTGAGGAAAGGGAATTTATCAGGCTTGACGATATCAATCCTTTCCTTTCTGCAGAAAAGGAGAATTGGGTGATCGTCGAATCGAACAGTGTTCCTTTTTTGAGCAATGTCACCGGGGTGGTGAACTCTGCCGTCACCGACGAATACGATATTAAATTACTCACTACGCTTAAGGGTAGTGCTTACGAAAGTGAGAACATATCAAACATGCATTTATCGAATCTTGAGTTTCGTTTTCCTACCGTAGATAAGGGGTCTGATGTGAGTAACCCTTTCAGCCGACGCTATGAAAAGCGGTTCAATACCACGCCGAACCGCTATGCTACCAGAGGTTTTGACCTGGCAATGGATATTCTCCTGCGTCTGGGCTATGACAAGAACCTTTACTACGTGGCATCTCGTGTGAGTGAAACCAGTTACATAGAGAATAAGTTTGATTATGTCAGAGATATGGAAGGCGGTTTTTACAACCAGGCCGTTTACCTCGTGAAATATGATGATCTTACCATTAAAGAAATAGAAAACGATGCCAACCTCCAAAGTGAAGTATCTGGGCAATCTTCGAACGGAATGCCTACACCTCAAAAGCGGTAATACCTTTATTACAGACGCACCTGTTGATAACAACGGAAAAGGCGAAGCTTTTTCACCTACCGACACTGTAGCCACAGCCCTTGCCAGTTGCATGCTTACCGTGATGGGAATCAAGGCTGCTGACCTCGGGGTGGACCTGAGCGGGAGTGAAGCAGAAGTTGAAAAGATCATGGCTTCAGGGCCCCGGCGAATTTCAGAGATCAGAATACAACTTGTTCTTCCCGAGGAGATCAATGATAAAAACCGAAAGATTCTGGAGCATACAGCCCGCACTTGTCCCGTACTTTACAGCCTTCACGCTGACATAGTAAAAAAGATCGAATTCATTTGGGGTTCGTAACGCTGGTTGTCTTCGCAGTAAACTCATCAAGTCATAGCGGAAGGCGCAAATTTTCTGAATGGTTGCAGGCATCCACCTGTCTTCAGAGTTCATTTCCGGGTTTATGCAGCCCTTTGAGGGGTCTCCTGGCTTTCGCTTAGAACATCTTTAATTATATGGAAACAGACCCGAAAATCTTTCTTTTAGAGCTCTCAAAGGCACGTATGCCTTTCGGGAAATTTAAAGGTTTGAAGCTGGTCGATATTCCTGAGCCGTATTACGTTTGGTTCAGGAAGAAAGGCTTTCCTCCGGGAAAACTGGGTAAGCAGATGGAAGCCATGCTCGAAATTAAAATCAACGGTCTGGAATACCTTGTACGCAGAATCGGAGGGTAGCTCAATTCACCAATTCGCAACGATGCTGTTGATTGGAAAAGGAAGTGACTTGCCGTCAAGCTTTTATATGATGTAAAATTAGCATGGAGCCTTCCTTAATTTTTAATTCTTATTTGTATTTTTGGCCCGAATTTTTCAGTAATCCGCCTGCTTGATTCAGGCATCAATACGCATTCGCTTCATGGCAGATACCAAGTACATTTTTGTTACCGGGGGAGTGACTTCTTCACTCGGAAAAGGAATCATTGCAGCTTCCCTTGCCAAGCTATTACAGGCCAGGGGTTATAAAACAACCATCCAGAAGCTGGACCCTTACATCAATGTAGATCCTGGAACCCTTAACCCTTATGAACACGGAGAGTGTTTCGTGACCGATGACGGGGCTGAAACAGACCTGGACCTGGGGCATTACGAACGTTTCTTAAATGTAAACACTTCCCAGGCCAATAACGTTACTACCGGGCGCATTTATCAAAGTGTGATCGAAAAGGAGCGAAGAGGCGAGTTTCTGGGCAAGACGGTACAGGTGGTTCCGCATATCACCAATGAGATCAAGGAGCGTATCCAGATACTTGGAAAGAGCGGAGAGTATGACATTGTAATTACTGAGATCGGGGGAACGGTCGGTGATATTGAGTCACTACCCTATATTGAAGCTGTAAGACAATTGGTCTGGGAGTTGGGTGAGAACAACGGAATCGTTATACACCTTACCCTGGTGCCCTTTCTTTCCGCCGCAGGTGAATTGAAGACCAAGCCAACCCAGCACTCTGTAAAGACTCTGATGGAGAGCGGTATAAAGGCCGATATTCTGGTTTGCAGAACGGAGCACGAGCTCTCTGAAGACCTTAGAGATAAACTGGCACTTTTCTGCAATGTTAAACGGGAAGCGGTGATCCAGTCTATCGATGCTTCGACCATCTATGATGTGCCGAATATGATGTATGATGAAGGTCTGGATACGGTAACGCTGAAAAAGTTGGCGCTGCCTGATGATACGCAGCCGGATCTCACTCAGTGGAACGCCTTTCTGAGCCGACACAAGAACCCTAAGAATGAGGTGCGTATCGGTTTGGTTGGGAAATATGTGGAACTTCAGGATAGTTATAAATCCATACTCGAATCGTTTATACATGCCGGAGCAGAGAACGAGGTGAAGGTGCACGTGGAATTCATTCATTCAGAGCATATCGATGAAAAGACGGTAACGGAAAACATCGCAGGACTGGATGGGATTCTGGTGGCGCCCGGTTTTGGTGAACGGGGAGTGGAAGGAAAGATCAAGGCGATTCAATATGTCAGAGAGCACAATATTCCCTTCCTGGGGATTTGTCTCGGGATGCAGATGGCGGTGATAGAGTTTGCCAGAAATGTACTGGGGCTGGAGCATGCCAATTCGACCGAAATGAACTCTCAGACTCCACATCCTGTCATAGATCTGATGGAGGAGCAGAAAAACATCACTCATATGGGTGGTACTATGAGACTGGGAGCATGGAAATGTAATCTGAAAGAAGACAGCCAGGTACGTAAGGTGTATGATAGCGAACAGATTTCAGAGCGTCATCGTCACCGTTATGAATTCAATAACCAATACAAGACACAGGTAGAGGAGGCAGGTATGATCTGCACCGGACTGAACCCTGACACCGGGCTGGTAGAGATCGTCGAGATTCCTGAGCATCCTTGGTTTGTGGGAGTTCAGTACCATCCGGAATATAAGAGTACGGTTGCCAGTCCGCACCCGCTTTTTGTGGCCTTTGTGAAAGCCTCCCTGCAGTACAAGACCAATAAAACCAATGCCACATTGGCGTAAATTGAACATTTGGGACTATCTTTGCAGCCTGAAATGAAAGGCTTTACCCGGCATCAACCGGGTGGAAAACCGAATGTTAATGCCCTAAGTGTAAAGAATAATTAATACATGGAAGAAAAGAAATTTGACGTGAACTCGCTGATCGGGTTTCTCCTTATCGGAGCCATCCTGATCTGGGTTATGTACAACAACAAGGCTGAAGAAGCTTCGCAGCCTGAGCAAACCAGCACGGAGCAGGTTGTTTCACAGGAGGAGCCTTCTGAAACCACCACAGCTGTGCCGGCTGATACAGTCGAGGTGGCAGCTGATTCTGCCGCTCTGGCAAAATATCAGAGTGCCCTTGGGCCATTTGCCTATTCGGCAGGCTTGCCTTCAGCTAAAGATAATGTCACCAAGCTGGAAAATGATCTTCTTGAGATTCATGTCAGCAATAAAGGAGGACAGGTTGTATTTGCACGTCTGAAAAACTTTGTCACCTACGATTCAGTTCCTGTGTATTTGGTGAAAGACGGTAATGCAAGTTTTAATTTACAACTGAACACCACCGACAACCGTACCCTCAATACCAAAGACCTGTTTTTCGAGCCTCAGCTGAGTAAGAGTGGGGAGAATACGGTGCTGAGCATGCGCCTGAAATCGGCTCCGGATCAATATCTGGAATACCGATATGTGTTGAAGCCGGACGATTATTTGATCGACTTCAGCATTCGTACCGAAGGTTTGGGACAGATCCTGAACACCACCAGTCCTGTTCAGCTTCGCTGGCAGCAAAAAGGCATCAGGCACAATAAAAGTATTGAATACGAAAACCGCTATACCCGTCTTACTTATATGAGCGACGGTTCTGTGAGCAAGCTTTCGCAGACCGGAAGCGATGATGAGCAGGAAGAAGAATTGAAGTGGATTTCTTTCAGGCAACATTTCTTCAGTACCATTCTGGCATCGGAGGCACCCTTTGAAAAGGCTCAGCTGGTATCGAACGACCTGGTGGAGGAAGAAAGCCCGGAAGCGAAATATACTAAGGAATATGTGGCTGAGATTCCATTGGAATTTCAGGGGAGTGAATTGAATAAAGTGATGGACTGGTATTACGGTCCGACCGATTTTAAGGTGCTCAAACAATATGAAGATTACGACTTTGCTGAGTCAGTGCCGTTTGGATGGGGAATATTCGGTTTTATAAACAAATATGTTTTTACACCGCTCTATGATTTCCTGAGCTCTATGCTTCCTTATGGTATTGCGATCATCGTGATGACCATACTGGTGCGTATCGCTCTTTCTCCTGTGACCTATAAGTCATACCTGTCGCAGGCAAAAATGAAAGTACTCAGACCTGAGATCACAGAGATCAACGAAAAGTATAAGGATAATGCCATGAAGCGCCAGCAGGAGACTATGAAGCTTTACGGTAAGGCAGGGGTGAATCCCATGAGCGGATGTATACCTGCGCTGTTACAGTTGCCGATTTTCTACGCCCTGTTCATGTTCTTCCCGACAGCCTTTATGCTGCGTCAGAAGCCGTTTTTATGGGCCGAAGATCTTTCTTCATACGATACTATCGCAGAACTGCCGTTTACTATTCCGTTCTATGGAGATCACGTGAGTTTGTTCCCGATCCTGGCCTCAGTAGCTATTTTCTTTTATATGCGAATGACTACAGGGCAGCAACAAATGATGCAGCAGCCTTCTCAGGAAGGAATGCCTGATATGCAGGGAATGATGAAGATCATGATCTATATTTCTCCGCTGCTGATGTTGTTCTTCTTTAATAACTATGCCAGTGGTCTGAGTTTGTATTACTTCGTTTCCAACCTGATTACGATCGTGATCATGCTGGTGATCAAGAATTACATCCTCGATGAGGATAAGATCCATGCGCAAATACAGGAGAATAAGAAAAAGCCTAAGAAAGAAAACAAGTTCCAGCGCAGAATGCGTGAGATGATGGAACAGGCTGAACAGCAGAAGAAGAAATAAACAATGCTGAAGAGATATATAAGGAAGGAGTCGTTTTACGGCTCCTTTTTTTTGCATCAGTCTTCCGTTTTCCTATATAGGTTGCTCTCAAAATAGTCATCCGGAACGCAGTGAAGGATCTGCCAAGTGGTTAAGGGGTAGTGTGGTCGGTGGTCCGTGATCCGGGGTTGGTGGTTTTTGTCAATGTTAGAAGTGTAAGTGCTTACTTCAATTAAATTGTAACTCCATACCCTCATACCTTCATACCCACCTACCTCCTTCGCTCCTTCGCTCTTTTAAGGTTATCGGCTATTTGTTTCTTGCAAAATCATCCGGAACGCAGTGAAGGATCTGCCAATTGGTTAAGGGGTAGTGTGGTCGGTGGTCCGTGATCCGGGGTCGGTGGTTTTGCTCATATTAGAAGTGTAAGTACTTACTTCAATTAAATTGTAACTCCATACCCTCATACCCTCATACCCTCATAACCTCATCTGAACCTGGGTTTCCCTTTTTTGTGCAAGAGTAAGGGATAAAGCGGGTGGTTCATTTTTTCCTTTAAAAAAGTGACTTTATAAAAACAAAAAGGGGCATGTTAAATGCCCCTTTAAAACCTGTATATTAAACAGTTATATTAATTAGTGGTATCAGGAACGAGCACCCCGTCAATTACATGAATCACTCCGTTCCAGGCCTGCACATCTACTGCGATAATGGATTGCGTATTTCCGGATCCATCGACAATATTAGCAATTCCTCCCTGGGTTGGGGGTAGAATGATATCGAGTTCATCTCCCTCCAGTGATACGACTGTGTTGGTTCCTTCTGTAAGGTCAGCCGAACGAATGTTTGCTTCTCCTACAACGTGATGGTTCAGAACCGCAGTCAGGGTTTCTCCCTCAGGAACAGCAGCCAGTTCACCGAATGCTGCATTGGTTGGAGCAAACACGGTAAAGGTGGCTTCTGTGTCGCTTAGCACACTTACAAAATCAGGTTGTCCTTCAGTTGTCAAGGCTCCTACAAGAGATTCAAAGGTAGGGTCGGCGGTAGCGAAGGTCACAACAGTTGGCAATCCGATCACTACATCAACAGCATGAATAACCCCGTTGACAGTTGAAATATCCGGCATGGTCACGGTGGAAACACCATTAAGTGTTACACCGTTGTCGACGTTGATATACAGGCTAAGGTTGTCACCATCTGCGTTAGTGGCCCTTGTATTAGCATATGTATTTGAGAGCATATCTGAGGTTACTGCTTCGTCTTGCAGTAATACGTGGTTGGCCAGGATGTTTGCTAACAAATCATTAGGTACTTCTTCAAAGGTCAATCCTGCATTTTCCAGGAATGCTGCAAAAGCATCGTTATCGGGAGCAAAAACAGTCAGGCTTGCATTAGGATCATTAACCAACTCATCAAGTCCGGTTCTTTCAAGTGCCAGACCGAGTGTTGAGTAATCTCCGTTCAGATTTACCAATTGTCCTATGGTAGCCTCGGCAGTTACGGCATCTACCACTTCTTGTGGTAATAATACACGGTTTACAGCATGAATTACACCATTTACTGCCTGTACGTCAGCTGCGACAACATCACCCGGTATTCCGGTTGCGTCTACTACTTCCACATTTCCGTCGGTTCCGACATTTACACTCAGGTCACTTCCCTGAAGCGTGGTTTCTGTTTGGCCGTCCACAAAATTGTTGGCCGATAAGTTTTGTCCGGCGATCACGTGATAGGTCAATACTGTTTCCAGAAGTGCGTCTGGAATTTCTTCCAGTGTCATTCCCAGGGTAGCAAGCAGCTCATCGAAGGCGGCGTTAGTAGGCGCGAATACGGTAAACGGACCATCTCCGGAAAGTGCGTTGGTATAGGTGTCCCCAAATCTTCCAAGAGCGGTTACTAAGGTTGAAAAATTGGCGTTGGCTGCGGCATGAGTTACTATGGTTGGTGGTAAAACAACAGCATTTACAACGTGTATAATACCGTTTGATGCTTCCACGTCAAAATTGTCGGCAACCGGGTTGGCAACACCATTAAAGGTGATTCCTGAACTGGTGTCAACATAAAGACTCAACGCATTCTGATCAGGTCCCTGTCCTAGTGTTTCATAATACTGTGTAGTGAAGTCGGAAGATCGAAACTGATTTTCAAGAACATGATTTAAAAGGATGTTTCTTAATTCTTCATCTGAAAATGCATCAAGACTGGTAACACCGGCATCTGTAAAAGCCTGGTTGGTAGGAGCTAAAACCGTGAAGTTTCCATTCTCGTCTGCCAGCGTTGCGTCCAGGCCGGTTCTTTGCAGAGCGGCGACAAGGGTAGATAAGTCGGGATTAGATGCGGCCAGATCGGTGATGGTTTCACCTGTTGGATCAGGATCGGGATCTGTACCGATATTATCGTCATCGTTAGAGCAGGCTGTTCCCAATACTAACAGGAAAGCCAGGCTCAGAAATTTGAGTGGTTTGAAAAATTTTTCCATTGCTGATTGATTTTCTATGTTTAATGTTATTAAAATAATGTTGAACCAAATTACAATTTAACTTAAACAAAATAGGTCATTTATTATATTTTTAACAAAAGAGTCGTTAAATAACCGATAATTAAGTAATTATATAAATGATTATTTATGTATGTCTTAATAATATGTTATTAATCAGATGTTTCTGAAATGCCGTTGTATTTCTTCTGTTTAACTTGTGATATAAAATTATGAAACATAACTGTCAAATCTTAATCTTGTCGACGTAAGGTTTTAAAAGTACTACCGACTTATGGTGTCTGTTGAAATTTTGTAATTTTGCAGGGTTTATCTCAAAAAAGCATCAGGAGATTTATGAAAAGAGTAGTTGTAGGTTTATCGGGTGGCGTCGATAGCAGTGTAGCAGCTTATTTGCTGAAGGAGCAGGGGTACGAAGTGATCGGTTTGTTCATGAAGAACTGGCACGATGATTCCGTAACCATATCTAATGAATGTCCCTGGCTCGAAGACAGCAACGATGCCATGATCGTAGCCGATAAACTGGGTATTCCTTTTCAGACGGTTGACCTCAGTAAAGAATATAAGGAGCGTATCGTGGATTATATGTTTAAGGAGTATGAACACGGGCGAACGCCGAATCCTGATGTACTTTGTAACCGTGAGATCAAATTCGATGTTTTTCTGAAGATCGCTCTCGATCTGGGAGCGGATTTCGTGGCGACCGGTCATTATTGCCGCAAAGACAGTATTCAAAAAGACGGACAAACCGTTCACCGTTTACTCGCCGGAAAAGATGGTAATAAAGATCAGTCTTATTTTCTCTGTCAGTTGTCTCAGGAACAATTGTCCAAAACACTTTTTCCCGTAGGAGAACTTACCAAACCGGAAGTGCGGAAGATCGCTGCTGAAAACGAGTTGGTTACCGCTGATAAGAAGGATTCTCAGGGACTTTGCTTTGTGGGCAAAGTGAGACTGCCGGATTTTCTCATGCAAAAACTACAGCCGAAAGAGGGGAATATTGTAGAGGTTCCTGCAGAGATGGTATCAGGAAAAAAGACCGTGCAGTCATTCAGGGATAAGGAGGAGGAGCTGGCATTTCATGCTTCCAAATACGAATATTCACCCGATGAGGGAAAGGTCGTAGGTAAACACCAGGGCGCACACTTCTTTACGAAAGGGCAGCGGAAAGGCCTGGCCGTTGGAGGAACTCCTGAGCCTCTTTTCGTTATCGAAACCGATGTGGAGACCAATACGATTTATACCGGACAGGGGAAAGATCACCCGGGCTTGTTTCGAAAAGCACTTTTTGTCAAGGAAGATGAATTGCATTGGGTAAGAGAAGATCTTCAGCTTGCCGAAGGACAATCTCTGGAATTGAAAGCCAGGATCAGATACCGGCAACCTTTACAAACCGCCATGCTCCATAAAGTGGAGAATGGATTGTATGTGGAATTTAAGTTGCCGCAGAGCGCGATAACTGAGGGACAGTTTGTCGCTTTCTATCAGGACGATGAGCTTATAGGGTCAGGTGTCATCTCTTAAATCTTCGCTATATTAGCGATATGCAAAACAGAATTACCGAACTTTTTCAAACCAAACATCCCATTGTTCAGGCAGGAATGATTTGGGCAAGCGGATGGCGATTGGCTTCTGCTGCCTCTAATGCCGGTGCACTGGGACTTATAGGAGCCGGTTCCATGTATCCGGAAGTGCTGGAGGAGCATATTATCAAATGTAAAAAGGCTACCGACAAACCATTCGGGGTGAATGTACCCATGTTGTACCCTGATATCGATAAGATCATGAAAATCATCATTGATCAGGGCGTAAAGGTGGTATTTACTTCTGCAGGAAACCCAAAAACCTGGACTTCCACGCTAAAGGAGAACGGAATTACAGTGGTTCACGTGGTAAGCAGTGTGAAATTTGCCATGAAAGCCCAGGACGCCGGTGTTGATGCGGTTGTGGCTGAAGGATTTGAAGCCGGGGGGCATAACGGAAGGGATGAAACCACTACCTTCACCCTGATTCCCATGGTGCGGGAACAGATCGATATTCCTCTGATAGCCGCAGGGGGTATCGCCACCGGCAGTGGGATGCTTGCCGCCATGGTGCTGGGAGCTGATGGGGTCCAGGTCGGGAGTCGTTTTGTGGCCAGTGAAGAGGCTTCCTCTCACATAAAATTCAAGGAAATGGTGGTAGATGCCCGCGAAGGGGATACCATGCTTACCCTTAAAGAACTTGCTCCGGTTCGCTTGCTGAAGAATAAATTTTTCTCTGATATCCAGGAACTCTATAAAAAGGGACCTTCGACAGATGAACTGAAATCCCTGCTGGGCAGGGCAAGAGCCAAAAGGGGAATGTTCGAGGGAGACCTGGAAGAAGGCGAGCTGGAGATCGGTCAGATCTCCGGTCTTATACATGATATCAAGCCTGCAGCAGAGATCATCAAAGATATGGTGAACGAATTTGAAGAAGCCAAATCACGGGTAAAGACTCTTTGATCAGATAAGGTTCTTCAGACGTCCGTACTGAAGCAGCATAATAGTCTTGGCGTCCCTGATCTTCCCCGATTCCACCCATTGGATGGCTGTTTCAGCTTCTACTTCCAGAACTTCGATATTTTCGGTTTCCTCCGGATGACCGCCCCCGGGGTGAATTTTTTCAGCCTGGCTGTAGTCAGCGGTGAAAAAATGTAATATTTCGGTTACCGCTCCGGGCGACATATATGACTCAAAGACCTTATCGGCTTTTTTGATACGGTATCCCGTTTCCTCCTCGACTTCCCTGATCACACATGCCTCGGGATCTTCTTCTTCCAACATTCCTGCAGGTACTTCGATCATCATTCCGGTGTCATGCTGGTTGATATAGGTCGGAAACCGGAACTGCCGTGTAAGGATCACCGTTTTTTTAGTGCTGTGATACAGCAATATGGCAACGCCGTTTCCCCGATCATAGGCTTCCCGTGATTGAGGCTGCCATTCGCCGTTTTCGAGCCTGTAAAGAAACTTTCCCCTCTTAAGGGTATACCATTCATCTGAGAGTATTTCAATTTCTTTTATTTTGATTCGGTCATTTTCCATTGATCTCTATCCAGTATCCGTCCGGGTCCTGTACATAGATTTGCCTGTAGCCATCCGGACGATCATTAAAAGTGTTTTTCTCACCCTGCCAGTTCCGGAAGGGAATATTCTTATTCTTTAAGGTGGTCATGAGTTCGTCAAGGTCTTTGGCCCTGAGTGCGAAGTGAATTCCGATTTGCTGCTCCCGGGTAAAATCTTTGTCTTCTATAAGATGCAGGCTCTTGTCCCTCCCAAGAGAAAACCACCTGATATGTGGCTGACCGGTTCCGTCTTCAATTTCTTCAAGGCTGAGTACCTCTGTATAAAAAGCAACTGACTCGTCAAGGTTTTGCACCAGCAAAGCCTCGTGGTCAAAAGTCAGTTGGTTTTGTGCGTGGGTACTGGTGATCGCTATTGTGAAAAACAAGAAGAGAATGAGTTGTCGCATAATATCATATGTTTTCTACGTAAATTTAAGTTAAATGATTCAAAATGAGATTAGGAATAAAAGAGATTCATCCGGTTTTACCGGTTCAGGATGTTGCCGAAGCTCTGCGATTTTACACCGAGGTATTGGGTTTTAAAATTCTTTTTCAGGATAATGAATTCGAACCCAGGTATGCAGGGGTCAGACTTGAGAAGGTCGAAATTCATTTGCAGTGGCATGATGACACTGAATGGGATTACCCGGTAGACAGACCCCTTATCAGGATTCTTTGTGATGATCCTGATAGGGTATATGCCCGAATCCGGACCGTCAGTGGAGTGGAGTCGCTGGCGCCCCCAACAGATACCTCCTGGGGAACAAGAGATTTGGGACTCTATGATGATTATGGAAATGGGATAATTTTCTACAGAAATATTAAGAATGGCTAAACTTTAGATCGGTGAAAATCAATATATTAGTTATAAATATTCAGTATGAGAATTATATTTTTACTTCTGCTTACTTCTGTCTGCTCCTGGTCTCAGGAACATCACGACGAGCATTCAATGGGGGAACACCATCGCGAGTACAAGCATTCGATCGCGCTTATGCTTGGTCATTCCCATATTTTTCAGGGTAGGGATCAGGAAGGGGCAAAGGTGCTTAATCTGCCCTCAATTGCCATCGATTATAATTATGAATTATCTGTATCATGGTCCATTGGCTTACATAATGATCTCATCTTCGATACTTTTTTCGTCGACAGACATTTGAGTTCAGGAGATGAAGAAGTGCTGGAAAGGGAGTACCCGGTCACATCGGTACTAATGGTAGGATATCGTCTAAAACATTTTTGGCTCCTGGGAGTCGGATTCGGAGGCGAATTTGCCGCCGGTGAGAATCTTCTTGTTACCCGAATCGGTACTGAATTTGAGTTTCCCCTTTCTGCCCACGGCTGGGAACTTATAACGGGAATCAATTATGATATAAAGTGGGATGCCTATGATGTATGGAACCTCACTTTAGGTGTTGCAAAAAAATTCTAATAAAAATGGCCGCAATATTTCTACTGCGGCCTTTACAATTTCAAATTTTTTCTAAAGCTTACGGGCAAGCTCAGCCTTACTGCTGCTTACCAGACTTTGATATTCCTGCCAGATCTCCTGAGCTTTTTCCTGGCCTCCTGCCAACTCTGCCATGGCTTTAAACCATTCCACATCATCTGCGGTGGTTTTCCAGTTCATTTCATCAAGACCATCTTTCATATGCCAGATATACATGGCATCGTAAGTTCCGCTGTTCATCTCCAGGGCCATGACCGGTCCGGAGGTTCCTGCCTTTTCTGAGGCTTTTATAAAATAGTCTTCTATAAATTTCTTTGCCTGATCGTATTTACCAGGCGCGTAATCGACAGAAACGATATAGTACCACTGTGGATTATCGTACTTCTCAGCTTTCATAGGTTCTTGTGCGTAGAGCATCCCGGCCATAAAGATCAGGCCAAGACTAAGGGTCAGTGTTCGTAATGTTTTCATTGTAATTGAATTTTTGGTGTTATTTAGTATTAATTTACAATAAAAACCTGACAATCAGTAAATTAAACTTATAAGTGACTTTTAATTTATTTATCGTGCTTTTCGAACCAGGCCAGGATTGCAGCCACCTTAGCGATCAGGTTGCTGGGCTTGCTGGCGATTCCGTGTGAAGCACCGGGTATGCGTACCATGGCCGTTTCAACTCCCTCTAGCTTTAAAGCTGCATAGAACTGCTCTGACTCTGCGATCGGTGTTCTGTAATCTTCTTCTCCAGTGAGTAACATTGTAGGGGTGGTAACGTTAGCGACATAACTCAAAGGCGAGCGATCCATATAGTGTTGCGGATCTTCCCATGGTTTTGACGGGAACCAGTATTTATAGAAGAAACCGGGATTATCTGCATACAGCACAAAGCTGTACCAGTTGATCACAGGCTTGGCCACCACTGCTCCCGAAAAACGATCTGTTTTTCCTACGATCCAGGCGGTCAGAACGCCTCCTCCGCTTCCCCCGGTCACAAATAAACGCTCCGGATCCACAAATCCTTTACCGATCACGGCATCTACTCCCGACATCAGGTCTTCGTAATCGTGATTCGGATAATCATGATGTATGAGGTTCGCAAATTCTTCTCCATAACTGGTACTGCCTCTCGGATTTGCATAGAGTACCACGTAGCCCTTGGCTGCCATCAGCTGTAATTCAGCAGAGAAGACCGAGCCGTAACTGAGAAAGGGCCCGCCGTGAATTTCAAGGATCATGGGGTATTTTTTTGACGGATCAAAATCGGGTGGTGTAATGATCCATCCCTGAACGTCCCTTTGATCGTATGATGACTTCCACCAGATCTCCTGTACCTGCCCCAGTTTACGATAGGAGAACAGATCTTTGTTCAGGTGGGTGATTCGTTTGACATCTCCACGGTTCCAGACAGCAAGGTCTGCAGGATGTTCAGGAGTTCCAAGGGTAAAGGCGATCACATCGTTTTCAGAGACATGGTAGTCTCCCTGGTTATAAGGTCTGCCCAGGGATAAGCCTCCAAGGTTTCCGACTAGGGTTCTGGTCTTTCCGTTCAGACTGACGTAACCGACCTTGGTTTCTCCTTTTTCGGTATACTGAAAGTAGACTCCGTTACCTTTTTCATCCCACTGCGGATCACTTACGCTGAAATCCAGATCGCCGGTGAGTAATTTCGGCTCTGATTCCTCCTGAATGACATACAATTCGCTTTGCTGATGCCCCTGAAAACGGTCGTCAAAACCGATATAAGCGATACCTGCACCTGATTTCGAAACCGCCGGATCGCTGTCGGGTCCGAAACGGTCGGTAAGGGCAGTAATTGTTCCATCAGAGAGATCGTATGTGTAAAGTTCGCTGTTCAGAGGCTCCATCTCCTGATTTTCGTGAAGGTTAGCGCTGAAGATAAGGCTGCTGTCATCCCGGCTGAAAACCGGTGTACCATGATCAAAGGCACTATGGGTAAGCTGCCGCGGGGATCCTCCCTCGGCATCGATGATAAACAACTGCGAATGACCGGCTTTTACATATCCCGCTCCGTCAGAACGATAATTCATCTCATCGATGTATTTCGGGTCTGCCTTCCACTCAGCGCCTGCAGGTTTTTGAGGCATGCTGAACAACTTTGCACCTTCCTCGGGAACAAACATATTAAAGGCGATCTTCTCGTCGTTCCAGGACCAGCTGTAAGATGAAGGGGCCCGGGTGGTTTGGGTGATCGGATACATCTCCCTGCTGTCGACCCACATAAGAAAGATCTTCATTTTCTCATCCTGCATATTTGATTTAAACAAAAGTTTGGAGCCATCATGGGACCAAACCGGCTGAACAGCCACATGGTTTCCCGTGGTTAGCGGTCTGTTATTGGTGCCGTCACTGTTAACCATCCATAGGTTTGACAGGTTTTGATCGGTCATGATATCTTTAAAATTCCTTACATACACGATTTTTTTTCCGTCAGGTGAAATTTGGGGGTTGGAAACATACTCCAGGTCGTAGATGTCGGTGAGTTGCAGTTTCTCTGCGGGTTGGGCCCCAACTGAATAGGAAAGGGTTAGAAATAAGAACAGGAATGCGAAGGTGGTCTTCATACAGCGTGATTTTTGATTAGTTCTTTTAAATTTAAGAAAAATCTGCACCTAAGTCGCTTCACCTCATACAAAAAGGGAGGGTAAATTCCCTCCCTTTGTCAAATCTGTTAGGTAAAAGCTACAGTTCTTCGATCACCCGAAGGCCTACGTGTTCAGAATCTTTCATCTTTTGTTCGGCTGAGTCGAAATAGTCATAGGCGCTGAGATCATAAATCCCATCGGAATAAAATTCAGCAAGATTTCCACCCAGATCATAAACGGTGGCGTCTCCGATTTTTCCTGCTTTGTACTTACCGACTTTCTTGAGCAATTCAACATTGTGTTTTTTGACCTTTGCTTTCAGGGCTTCGATCTCGTCATAGGTAATGTCATAACCGGCCCAGTAATTCAAGGTGTTGGCCTTTTTTGCGGCGGCCTTCATAGCCTTTTTGTGAAGATCCTCAGCTTCACCGGCAGAAGGCATACGCCAGGTTTTTCCTGTGAGTTCCGAAAGCCAGTTCAGATAATCCCCGGCTTGTTCCCTGCTGAGTTCAACAGGGTAGTTATCCAGTCCGGCCGGGAAAGAATGATCACTGTCAAAAGCCTGATATTGTGCATGGGTCAGTTCGAAAACACCAATTGCTATGGAATCTTTTTTGACCGCCTGAGTTTCCGGTATCAGTGTTCCTTCGAAGAGCAGCCCGTAACGACCGCCATCTGATTTAAATTCGCTCACCTTGATGGCCTGTGCCAGCGGACTGTCTTCCTTAAAAGCTTCATTTTCTTCTTTCTCTTCTTCGAAGAGATAGGTTTCTATCCACCTGAGCTCTTCCTTCATTTTTCGCTTCTGATGGGTGATCTTCTGAAGACCGTGAGGTTGTCCCGGAAACCAAAGGAAGCGCACAGGGGCTTGTCCTATCTGTTGCAGGGCTCTGTAATATTCCCATCCCTGGTCACGTGGTACAGCACGATCTTCGCTTCCATGGAATATGATGGTCGGTGTTTTGACCTTTTCCATTTCGAAAAGGGGAGATTTGATGATATAATTTTCGTTATAGGTTTTACCTTCGGTGTCATCCCACGGAGCACCTCCGAAGTAACTTTGATCAAAGCTTACCCCGAAACTACAGGTGCCATAATCAGAGGTCCAGTTCACATCACCGGCACCGGCAGCGGCTACCCGGAACATATCCGGATAACGAACTGTGAGCATGGTGGTCAGGATCGCTCCGTTCGACCAGCCCATGGTTCCCAGTTTATCGGTGTCGATCATTCCTTGTTCAGAAAGGTGTTGTATACCTTTGGTGATGTCTTCCAGTTCCGGTTCATAATAGTTTCCTTTGATCGCTTCCACATAGGCGAGACCGTGATTGGCTGAGCCATGATAGTTCGGTTTGAGTACGAAAGCTCCCTTTTGAGCAAGGATATTCGGATAGGTGCTCCAACGCTCGCTCCACGAATCGGTATCCTGGCTGGAAGGCCCGCCATGAATGGAAAGAACCAGCGGATAACGCTTTCCTTCTTCATAGTCAAGCGGATAATATAATATTCCTGTAACTTCCTCATCCCGGTATCCCTTCCAGGTGATCACTTCACTTTTGGTGCGTGGTTTTTTCTTCAGCGACTCATTCAGTTCTGTAAGCGTTCTTTCATTTCTGAACCTGCTTCCTTTCATTTCTGCAAGATAATATTCAGGCAGGGTAGAAGCCGTTGAATACATATATGCTACCTTGCCACCATCTTCTGATACCGCCATTACCCCGATATGCTCATCAGAATGAGGGGTATCCAGTTCATCCAGGTTCCAGGAAGAACCCTTTCTGGAAAGCAGCATGGTCTTGTTGGTTGCCCGGTTAGCCAGGGAAACAAGCAGGTTTTCGCCGGCCAATTCGAAACCTCCTCTGCTAAGCCCGTATTCCCAGTCAAGTGGAACCTTCTGAAGTTCCATGCCTTCCAGGCTGAAATAGTATAATTCATTGATGCCCGCACCGTTCCACTCGGGATCATTAGCAAAGGAAGAGATGAAGTAAAAGCCTTCGTTTTCATGATCGAACTCGAAAGAGTAGGAGGGGAACTCGAGATTTTTAAGAATTTGAGTGACCTCTCCGGTTCTGAGATTCTTCAAAAAATAGATCGGGTCTTTGCGTGCGTCTGCTGCGAAACTTATTCCCTGTTGAACTTCATAGATCATCCATTGTCCGTTATCAGATACCTGGTAATCACTTACGGGTTTGTCGTTTTCGGTCAGTCTTGAAATCGATTTGCTTTTCAGGTTAAAGCTGTATACCCTTTTCGGTTTCCAGGTGGCAGTGTCTTCCACCACGATCACATTGTCTTTTTCCTCTTTTAACTTTTGCTCTCTCAGCGTTTTTCCTTCAGAACTGATAAATAAAAAGGTGGAGTCGTTTAAAAATCTGAGCGAGGAGATCCCGTTCTCAAATTCATGTACTTCTTCGGCCTCTCCGCCCATCAGAGATATTTTCCATAATTTTTTTCCTTCATCTCGTGATGAAAGAAAGAATACCGTTTGATCATCTTTAGAGAAAACCGGGTTGTAATCATTTTCATCCCTTGAAGTCATTCTGGTGGTAACCGGGTCTTCTCCCAGGCGTGTGAGATAGATGTCATTGACGAACTTATCTTTTTCCTCAGCAGCCCTGCGTTTTGTCCAGATGATCTTCGCTCCGTCATGGGAGAAGCTTACATCAGACATGTATTCTGTGTTAATGATGTCTTCGGGAGTCCATTTGTCCTTATCTTCGGTTTTGTCCTGTGCCTGCAGAAAGGGCATGGTGAAAATGGCAAAAAGTAGAATGCCAAAACGAGATCTTTTCATATGTGGTATTGCTATAGTTTTAGGTAGCAATAAAGCTATGAATTTATTCTGAAGTTCGTGGCTTTCCCCGGGGAAGAAAAGGCTGAGCAGATTTACATATTGACGAATTCAAAAGGAGCTGACTCATCATCACTGAGGTCGACATGGGTTTCGTTGAGCAGAATGCCATGCTCCATGTAAGCTTTCAGATTGGTAAGCCAGAAAGTCCAGCCATTACTGCAGCCTGTAAAGATATCCTGTTTGCTTTGATCATCGGTCGGGATGTTGAATTGATGCAGGGTAAGTAATACCTTACCATGTTCTTCCTTCAGGTCAATGGCAACCTGGCAGCTATCAGCAAATGAATACACCAGATGATCGGTCTGGTTTGCTGCTAAGACCTTTCCGTTTTCACTCCCGTCCCAATTGTACCACATCCAGGTATAGGTGTCGCCTTCCCTGACCGGTTCATGCGGTTTCAGACGTTTATCGTTTCTGGTAAAATCGGCTGCTCTCAGAAACCAGGAGGTGATACCCTCTTCGGTAGACCATGACCAATAGATCTTTGGCAGTGGAGCTTTTATGTAGATTTTTTTGGTGAAGCGAGTAAAATCAACGCTGCTCATTGGTTGGATGCTTTTCCCCTGAAGATACGAAAAATACCAAAGATCAGGTTTTTGGAAATATTATTTTTTTGAATAGAGACTTCGGTTTGTTAAGATTTATCTTTCTGTATTTCAGCCTGGTGTATCTGTCTTCCGAGTTCGGCAAAGAAAGGTTTGCCAATTGAATCATACTGGTAATTGTTATCGTTGTAAATACGATTTTCATTTACGTGTATGGTTGCAGATAAAATAAATTCCACCCCGTTTTTTGTGTCTTTGATGTAGGCGATATCGGTGAGGTAACCATAGGCGTCCCCTTCCTTATTATAGATTTCGATATGATCGGGGATGTCTTCCTTGCTGTCACCGTATAAGAAGAATTTAACATAACTGTCATGGTATTCATCTTTTGAATAACCCAGGTCTGAGGGAGTGGAACGCATCGTTCTTTGAAGAAACAACATGTCTTCTTCCGATAGGTGAAATCTTTCAGAAGAATCGAACTGTGTGGGGAAGAACAGCCTCTTCATAATGGCATGTGAACTGCCCAGGGGTAAATAGTTCTTGGATGAAAAATCCATAGGCTCTGTGATCAGGGAGTCTCCCGACATATACCCTTTTCCCTTGAATACAGAGGTAAGGGCAGGTTTTTCGGGTATGTTATTGAAGGATCCCGGAAACTCTGCCAGGGTGCTGTCGTTTTTTTGAAATATGAGGGTTCTTGTATTGGGATTGTCGGCGTCTGCTACAGAAAGCCTGTGTACTATACGCACATCGGAGATACCTTTTTCCCGGAGTTTTTGATTCATGACCTCCGGACCGACGAATTCATATAAAAGATTAAACGAATCATTGTCACTCACAGCAAAGATCTTTTCTATTTCCCTCCCGATGGTCGTTTGAACAGTATCGCCTTCCATATAAAATGGCGTGTTGCGATCATACGATTCCAATTCTTCCAGCTTTTCAAGAGCAAGAATGGCTGCAGGAAGTTTGACTGTACTGGCCGGATAGAAATAACGGGAGTCATCTACTCCAAAATTATGATCGGTGAGAATTACCGAATCACCTTTTCGGTCGACCGTGGTAAGCAGGATCTGGAGTTCGTATTTTTCAGGTTCCTGCATGACTTCCTGAATAACGGGGGATTCGGTTTCCAGTGCAGTTTCCAATGAGTTTTGTGTTGTTCGTTCCTGGCATCCCGTCTGTAATAAAAGGATGGCAGCTAACAGTGCATAGGTTGGTTTCATGTAAAGGGTGGTTATTGGTCCAGGGATGCCTGATATTCATCCCATTTGGTGGTCTTGTAAATATCCTCTCCGAAATAACGGGCGATAGGTATGAATTGTTTTGGTTTCATATAACCGGGTACAGGTGAGAGCATCTCCTGGTTTTCATTCAAAAATACTACAGTAGGATAGCTGAGTTGCCCCTGCAGAAGTGCTGCAGCCAATTCATGATAGCCTCGGCGTCCTTGCGGTACGTAGCTGTAAGTACGGCCTTTATAGGTGACGTCTTCCTTTCCTTCAGCGTCAAATTTCACCATATAAAAATGCTCTTTCATATATGCGGCAACCTCGGGATCATTGAAAGTGTCTTTGTCCATACGTTTGCACCATCCGCACCAGTCGGTATACACATCGATGAATATCTTTTTCGGATTTTCGCTGGACTCCGATGCAGCAACGGCCTCATCCCAGCTCATCCATTTGATTTCCTGGGAATGGGCGGTGACAGCTGTCAACATCGTAAGAAAGGTAATCAGGGCGTATTTCATAATAATGAGAATTAGACGTAAATATAAGGAATGATTCAAATATCATGCCTCCTTATGCCTGCGTCTGTTCTTTACAGCATACCGGTTACCTATGAATTAACGAGTTGGTCCTTCTTTTTTTTTACCGGCCAGGTCTACTTCGATCATATTCCGGGTAATATCTTCCATGGTTTCACGGCGTCTGATTAGATGAGCCTCTCCTTTGTGCCAGAGTACCTCTGCCGGACGATATCTGGAATTATAATTACTTGCCATGGTAAAGCAGTATGCTCCCGCATTTCTGAAACAAAGCAGATCTCCTTCAGAGATTTCATTAATACGACGGTTGCTGCCAAAAGTATCGGTCTCACATATATATCCCACCACCGAATAGAAGCGCTCCTTCCCCTTCGGATTCGAAAGGTTAAAGATCTCATGATAGGAGTTGTACAGCATCGGTCTGATCAGGTGGTTGAAGCCCGAGTCCACCCCGGCAAAAACCGTAGAGGTGGTTTGTTTGACCACATTTACCTTGGTGATAAAATAGCCTGATTCGCTGACCAGAAATTTGCCCGGCTCGAAAGCCAGGGTGAGGTCTTTCCCGGTTTCTTTGCAGAAAGCGTTGAACTTGTGAGTAAGCTTTTTGCCGAGTTCCTCTATATTCGTTTCGATATCCCCTTCTTTATAAGGAACCTTGAATCCGCTACCAAAGTCGATGAATTCAAGATTTTCAAAGTTCTTGGCTGTTTCAAAGAGGATCTCCGAAGCATAGAGAAAGACTTCTACATCCAGAATGTCGCTTCCTGTGTGCATATGGATCCCGTTTACCCTCATACCGGTGTTCTTTACGATTCGTAAAAGGTGGGGTATCTGATGAATGCTGATCCCGAATTTGGAATCGATATGACCCACAGATATATTCGAATTTCCTCCGGCCATGACATGCGGATTGATTCTTATACAAACAGGGACATCAGGATGTTTGGTTCCGAATTGTTCCAGGATGGAGAGATTGTCAATGTTGATCTGCACACCGAGTTCGGCAACCTCCTCGATTTCTTCCAGAGAAACCCCGTTCGGAGTATATATGATATCAGAAGGATCGAATCCTGCCATAAGACCCAACTGCACTTCCTGCCAGGATACGGTATCCAGGCCGCTTCCAAGTCCGTTAAGCAGTTTGAGTATGCTGATATTCGAACAAGCCTTTACGGCATAGTTCAGTTTAAGGCTCTTCACATTTTTGAACGCGTTCGATAAGCGGTTATATTGGCTTACAATCTTCTCGGCATCATATACATATACCGGAGACCCATAGGTTTCGGCTATTTTGATCAGGTCACTGTTCTTCATCACTGTAATTTTTTAACGGTTGTAAAAGTAGTTTGGTTCATGGTTTCGGGCAAAAATAAAGCGGATACTTTTCAAAATAAAACAAAAAGTTTCATTTATAACAATTCGTTTTCGCCTCTTGTTTTCATAATTCCGTAAATTTATACAAAATCGCAGATGAGTCAACCATTAGCATTATTTCCGTTACAGATTGTCGTATTTCCGGGGGAAAAGGTTCCATTACATATATTTGAAATGCGATACCGCGAATTATTGAAGGATTGTGAAGAGCAGAATATGACCTTTGGTATTCCTACCTACATCAAGGGGAAGCTGGGTTACGGAAGTGAAGTGTCGCTTCACAAGGTTGCCAAACGCTATGATTCGGGAGAACTTGATGTGATCTGCCGAGCAAGCCGCGTCTTCAGAATTACTTCCTTCCATAACCCTTTACCCGGGAAGCTTTACAGCGGTGGAGACGTGGTCTTCCTGGAAAATATAGATGACGGTGTTGACAGTCAGCGTATACGGGTGATCGATCTTATCGAAGAACTTTACAAGCTGATAGGTGTAGGTTTTCAGGCTTTGAGCGTTGAGGGCTTCAGAAGTTATGATCTGGCACATAAAATCGGTCTTAATCTGGAACAGGAGTACCATCTCCTGCAACTGGAAAGGGAGTCAGAGCGCCTGCGATATGTCGAAAGACATCTGAAAAAAGTGATCCCGATCATCGAGCAGGTGAATACCACCAAAAAACTGATACAAATGAACGGGCATTTCCGAAATTTTGATCCGCTTGACTTTAAGGACTTTAAATTATAAAAAGGCGATGTGTCTCAGGGATCAGATTTTGTTTTTCTGCCAAATTCAGATCTTCCGAACATGACCGCCATCGCGAAGGTATCTCAGCCTGTTGATGAACCGGAATTAATTTGGGTATATTAAACTCCATTTGTTACTTTTGTTTCGCTTTTAAAACATTGAACACATCGTTATGAATTTACACGAATATCAAGGAAAGGAAATACTTGCAAGTTTTGGCGTTCGCATTCAAAGAGGAATTGTGGCTCATAATGCCAAGGAAGCTGTTGATGCAGCGAAGCAACTTACCGCGGAAACCGGAACCGGTTGGCACGTGATCAAAGCACAGGTACATGCCGGAGGACGTGGTAAAGGCGGAGGTGTGAAACTTGCCAAGAACCTCAAGGAAGTAGAAGAGATAGCAGAGCAGATCATCGGGATGCAGCTTGTTACACCTCAGACTTCCAAAGAAGGGAAAAAGGTACACCAGGTCCTTGTTGCAGAAGATGTTTACTATCCGGGAGACAGCGAGCCTTCTGAATTCTATATGTCCGTATTACTGGATCGCAGTAAAGGACGAAACATGATCATGTATTCTACCGAAGGAGGTATGGATATTGAAGAGGTGGCTGAAAAAACCCCTGATCTTATCTTTCATGAAGAAGTAGACCCTAATGTAGGTTTACTTCCATTCCAGGCCAGAAGAATTGCTTTTAACCTTGGATTGAGCGGAACCGCTTTTAAGGAGATGACCAAATTCGTAACAGCCCTTTATAAAGCTTACGAAAACTCTGATTCTTCACTTTTCGAGATCAACCCTGTACTGAAGACTTCAGATGATAAGATCATGGCTGTTGACGCCAAGGTGACCCTTGACGATAATGCCTTGTATCGTCATAAGGATTATGCCGAGATGCGCGACCTGAGAGAAGAAGATCCGATCGAAGTGGAAGCTAAGGCTGCCGGATTGAATTTCGTAAATCTTGACGGGAATGTAGGTTGTATGGTGAACGGAGCCGGACTGGCGATGGCTACCATGGACCTGATCAAAATGGCAGGTGGAGAACCGGCCAACTTCCTTGATGTAGGAGGTACGGCAGATGCAAAAAGGGTAGAAACTGCCTTTCGTATCATTCTTAAAGATGAGAACGTAAAAGCTATACTGGTAAATATTTTCGGAGGAATCGTTCGATGTGACCGTGTAGCGCAGGGTATCGTTGATGCCTATAAGAACATGGGTGATGCCATCAATGTTCCGATCATCGTACGTCTGCAGGGAACCAATGCTGAGATCGCTAAGGAACTGATCGATAATTCAGGCCTTGCGGTGCATTCGGCTATTGAATTCCAGGAAGCGGCTGATAAAGTTCAGGACGTGCTTAAATAAGCATAACGACATATTTCATACAGGCCCGGGAAAAACTCCCGGGCTTTTTTTATATGTAAAGTTTAGGTTAGCCTGTGCCGGTGTACACGGGGTATTATGTGATCTGTAATAAAACAGACTTTTTGTTGCTAAGTATTCATCATTTAGCTTCAAACAGGAGGGTTATTTACTATAAAAAAGCGCCATTCATTAACTTATCTTCATTATGAACGGGCAAACTTAATTTGTCCTCTTGTGACTTCAGATCTCCCTGCCTCAAAAGCTTCATCGGTGAGTGGATCGATTAGTGCGTCAGGGATACGGAATTAATGCATTGTTATCAAAATTATGAATGGGTTAAGTGTCTGGTATGTAGTTGTATAAATGACATTCTGCCTGTAATTTTGGGATCAAATCAAAAAAACGAACAATCATGAAAATTTCAAAAATGCTTCTGGTTCTTGTACTGCTCATCTCAGGACTGACCAATGAACTTACGGCCTCAGAGCCAAACCCTGTTGATCCTCAGATCACCGACCTTATTTCCAGGCTCCTGGAAAAGCCTGCCTTTACCTTCGCAGAAGGTGATATTCAGGCCAGAGTACAGATCGTGATCAATGACAAGCAGGAGATCGTCGTTCTCAATATCGAGACCAATGATCTCAGGGCCGAACAGTATATCAAGAATCGTCTGAACTATCAGAAGATCGGCAAGGATATCGCGCCGGGTAAAAGTTACGTGCTACCGGTACGTTTTACCGTCAGATAGACCACATCAGTATTCATCAGTAAGCTCCTGGCTCAATGTCCGGAGCTTATTTTTTTGTTCCAAAGCCAGGAGATGGCCTTAGGAAACTCTTTCGACCAAAAGGCTTCATTATGGGCGGCTCCCGTAATCATTTCGCTTCGCAGATGGTCGGGATTCATTCCTGATCTCAGCAGGATGCCTTTCATTCTTGACTGGTTTATCCCGGTGCTTTCCTCTTCTTCTGTGCCGGAGGCCATATAGATCAACAGATCTTCCGGTATACCTGTCTTTTGAGGTAACTCAAATATTTTATCGTTAAACCAGAAACTCGGAGAAAATACGATGCCTGCCGAGAAAAGTGGCGCCTGTTCGAACATGGTGTAGAAAGACAGCAGACCTCCCAGCGAGCTTCCGCCGATCCAGGTATGCTCGCGATCCGGCAGGGTACGAAAATGGCTGTCGATATAGGGCTTTACCTCCCTGGAGAGAAAATCGAGGTAAGCGTCTGCTTTTCCACCCCCATACTCAGGATGCGGATAAGGGGTGAGCTCGTCAATGCGTTTCCCTTCACCATGCGAGATGCCTACAACGATCAGCTGCAGATCAAGACTGTCGATGGTCTCATCGACCTTCCATTCTCCTGCGTAGGATGTGGCATCATCAAAGAGGTTTTGTGCATCCTGCAGGTATAGTACCGGATATCTTTGTTTCTCGTTCAGTTCATATTGAGAAGGAAGATAAACGCTTATGCTCCTAATGGTATCAAGTTGGGGAGCTTCCAGGTTGAAGGTATGAAGTCTTGTTGTCTGTGACTGACCGTAACCTGTCCAGGCCAGACTTGCGAAGATGAAAATTATAAATATCCTGTTCATATGTCGATAAATTTTTAAAAATAGGCTTTATTTGGTTATTTTCACACAAAATGCTCCCGCATGAACCATAAGAAAGAACGTTTAAGTCTCCTGTCGGAAATGATCCATCTGGTGCGGTCTGATCACGACATCAACCCCCGGGAATATGAATTCATTTACCGGGTGGCCAAACGTTTGGGAGTGAAAAAGGAAGAATTCGATCATCTTTTCAGACAGCCAAATACACCATTTATCCCTCCGCGAGAGGAGTCAGGGCGAATTCTTCAGCTTCATCGCCTGGTGTTACTCATGAATATCGATGATGAAATTCACCCTAATGAGATCGTAACTCTCAAGGAATTCGGTGTGAGAATGGGGCTTAGCCCGTATGCGATTGACCGGGTGCTTGAGGTGATGGATGATTTTCCCAATAAAGTAGTCCCGCCTGACGTGCTGATCGATATCTTTAAAGCATACTACAACTAAGGTCTCAGATACGCCCTATCCCGGTGGCCATCAATACCGAAAGAACCGGAATAAATAGCAGCAGTATCAGTTCCAGCCTGACAATGATAATGATATAGCCGGGTGTGGTAACCGCTTCTCCTTTTTTAATTCTTTTACGGCTTTTCAGGTAGAATAAGGTTGGAAATATCGAAAGCACACCTACCAAAATAAAAAGACCTATTTTAAGATGAAAAAGCCAGTTACGGTTATAAAATTCTCCCGGTTTACCTACCCAGAACCAAAGTGTTAGTCCGATCAAAGCTACCACGATGGCTGATATACCGTAGATCGTATCACTCAGTACCATTCTGCGTATTCGGTGGCTGTCAAAATTTTTCGAGATCAGAAATTGCTGAGATATCACACAGCCTACCATGATGAACAGGCTGAGGAAATGCAGGTATCGAAAAAGAAGGTATTCGCTCATGATATTGAATTTAGTTGAGCAATCAGGTTCCTGATCACCTTTTTATCGGCCTCATTGCTGATGCTGTCAAGGGCATCGCGTTCAAGTAGTTGAATCTCTTTTTTGATGGTTTTCTTATAACTGTCAGATTCGCTGTACTGGTAAAGAAGGTATCTGAACATTAACAGAAGTTTTTGAACGATGATCACATCATGCTTGCAATAACAGCGAAATGCGGCCATTATATTATAAGTCAGATGTCGAAAGGAGACGGTCGCCAGTTTAACGGTGGGTTCATCGTCGTCATTGAATAAATAACTCTCGTCTGACTTCTTCATCCGGTAAGAGAACAATTCTGTCAGGTAATCGATGGCGCTCAGGGCTGTGCCCGGATCATTGATACCCGGTGACATGGCTTTAATCGCGATCTCAGTGATCTGTTTGAAGGCTAGCACATAGTTGTCTCGTAGTAATTCGCTTTTGGAATAAATCAGCGTATTGAGTGCCTTGTCTATTTCTTCTTCCTCCAGCTCTTTTTCGCTTTTAATGATGGGAACACCTGATAAAATAAAAGTGCCTTTGGGAACGATTACGTGAATTTTAGTTTCCTTTTCTTTTGCGAGTTTCAGTAATTCGCCTTCTATCACATCCTGAAAGTACCCCGTCCGGTTAGCATGAGAGGTGAACCATTCATCTGATTTCGGAAATTCCTCTGATTTCCCCTGATTCTTTTCGAGTATATTTTCCAGCCTTTCCACGGAAGTATCATGGATGTTCTGAAGAATTTGGTTGACCTGAATGGAAAGCGAAATGGAATGTATGAAATAGATAAAGGTGGCCAGGCACATAAGCGTCAGTACGATCGCCAGAAAAACAGAGAATCCGGGTATCTTTTCTTCTGGTTCCTGGGTTTCGATGGATACCAGGATAAAGATACAATATATAAGCACTGACAGAAAGACTCCCAGAACGAACTGATGTCTGCGGTTGGAGACAAGCCCGGGAAGCAACCTTGGCGAAAAATTACTGGATGCCTGGTTTAGCAGTATCATCACCATCGAAAAACTGAAAACCATCAGCGAAATAAGTCCTGCAATAAATGTACTGAGCAAGGTGCGTGCTGTATCGGGATCTCTGATCACCAGAATTGGAAAGTTGTCCCGGAAAAAAGCTGAAATACCCGCTTGTTCCAGGTAGAGAATCACAATGCTGAATATAAGACCGGCCAATGCAATGAGTGAAGGGTAGAAGGCGATCTGACTTCTCAGTTCGATAAAAATATGGTTGATCCTGTTAAACAGTTTTCTCATAGCAGGTGAAAATCTTACTCTTTCTAAGGTAAGCAAAAACCTGCCAATTCATGAGTTTTAACCATTGAAAGATATGGATTCTGCGACAACAGCAACTGTCATATTGTCGCTATCTGTTTGATTTTTAGCGACATATTGTCTTGGAGGTCTTGTTGGAATCAATTTTGTTTTATATAAAGTGAATTTTAAAAAAGTTATTTAAACCAATAAATATAATAGCTATGAGTCTGATAAGAAGATCAAATGCAAACACCTTTCCTTCGGTTTTCGAAGAGTTCTTCAGACCGGACTGGTTTGGAGGAATGAACGATATGAACAACAGGGTTCCTGCTGTCAATATCAAAGAAAAGGATAACGGTTTTGAACTGGAACTGGCTGCGCCGGGAGTGAAAAAGGAAGATTTCAATATCGAGGTCGATCAGAACGTATTGACCATTTCCACCGAGCAGCGTAATGAAAAAGAAGAGACTGGAGATGACGGAAACTACAGCCGTCGCGAATTCAGTTATACTTCTTTCCAAAGAAGTTTTACCTTACCTGATACCGTGAACAGCGATAAGATAGATGCCTCTTACGAGGACGGGGTTTTGAAGCTTTCCATTCCAAAAAAGGAAGAAGCTTTACCCAAGCCAAAGCGCATGATCGATATCAAATAAGGTAAGAGCTGTAGTAGTTTTTCAATATGTTAAGTTAGTTTAGTTAGTAGTAAAGCCTCCTGAATGTTCAGGAGGCTTTTTTAGTCTTATACCTTCTCCTGTAAGACTTTGATTTCGTCTCTCAATCGGGCTGCTTCCATAAAATCGAGTTCCTTGGCGGCTTTCTCCATGGCCTTGCGTTTTTCCCTTATGAGCTTTTCCAGTTTATCTTTACTCATATACTCCACCTCCGGTTCAGCAGCCTGCTTTTTGATCTCTTTTTCCAGGGCATAAGTGGCAACCGAATACTTGGCCAGGGCACTGTCCAGGTTCTTTTTAAGAGCGGTAGGGGTGATATTGTGTTCTTTGTTGTAGGCTATCTGTTTTTCCCTCCGGTAGTTGGTTTCGTCTATGGTCGATTGCATGCTGTCGGTAATTTTATCAGCATACATAATGGCCTTTCCGTTAACATTTCTCGCTGCCCTGCCAACGGTCTGGGTCAGCGATCTGTTACTTCTGAGAAAACCTTCCTTGTCTGCATCCATAATGGCTACCAGGGAGACTTCCGGCAGGTCCAGACCTTCTCTTAAAAGATTTACCCCCACCAGCACATCGAAGCGACCTTTTCGAAGATCCTGCATGATTTCCACCCGCTCCAGGGTATCCACATCGCTGTGAACATAACGACAACGTATGCGAATACGTGTCAGGTACTTGGTCAGTTCCTCAGCCATTCGCTTGGTAAGGGTGGTCACCAGTACCCGTTCATCCTTTTCCACCCGCTGTTGTATCTCTTCCACCAGGTCGTCGATCTGGTGTTTGCTGGGCCGCACTTCGATCACCGGGTCCAGCAGTCCGGTGGGACGAATCACTTGTTCCACGTATACACCGCCGCTTAGTTCCAATTCGTAATCTGCTGGGGTGGCGCTCACATAGATCACCTGGTTCTGCAAGGCCTGGAATTCCTCGAATTTCAAAGGTCTGTTGTCCAGGGCAGCCGGCAGCCGAAAACCATATTCCACCAGGTTTTCCTTCCGGCTTCGATCTCCACCGTACATCGCATGCACCTGTGGAATGGTAACATGGCTTTCATCGACCACCATCAGGTAATCGTCAGGAAAGTAATCGAGCAGGCAGAAGGGGCGGGTTCCCGGCAGACGCCCATCTAGGTACCTGGAGTAATTCTCGATCCCGCTGCAATATCCCAGTTCGCGAATCATTTCCAAATCAAAGGTGGTCCTTTCTTCCAGCCTTTTGGCTTCCAGTGGTTTTCCGATCTCCCTGAAATAATCCACCTGTTTAACCATATCCTCCTGTATCTCGTGTATCGCGTTCTGAAGCACATCCGGAGAGGTGACAAACATATTGGCCGGATAGATATTCACCCGGTTATAGGTTTCAATTATGTTGTTGTTAACCGGGTCAAAGGCTTCGATCTCTTCGATCTCATCACCAAAGAAATGAATCCTGAATGCCTCATCGGCATAGCCGGGAAAGACATCCACCACGTCACCCTTCACCCTGAAATTCCCGTGATTGAATTCTGCTGTGGTCCGGGAGTACAGGCTTTGCACCAGCCGGTGAAGAAACTTGGTTCGGGATATCACCTGATCCCGTTGCAGGGAGATGACGTTCTTTTGAAATTCAATGGGGTTACCGATACCATAAAGGCAGGAAACCGAGGCCACAACCAGAACATCCCGCCGTCCGGAAAGCAGGGAAGAGGTAGTGCTCAACCGTAATTTTTCGATCTCTTCATTAATCGACAAATCCTTCTCAATATACGTTCCCGTTACGGGGATATATGCTTCTGGCTGGTAATAATCGTAATAGGATACGAAATATTCAATGGCATTTTCCGGAAAGAACTGTTTGAACTCCGAATACAGCTGTGCAGCCAGAGTTTTATTATGAGCCAGCACCAGGGTGGGTTTTTGTACCCTTTCCACCACATTGGCAACTGTAAAGGTCTTACCTGATCCGGTTACCCCCAGCAGGGTCTGGTGTTTCTCGCTTTGTTCTATCCCTGAGACCAGTTGCCTGATGGCTTCGGGCTGGTCACCGGTAGGTTGAAATTCTGATTGTATTTTAAATCGCATGATACAAATCTACTAAGAATCGTACTTCGGGGAGTTATGGATCTTCCGGAATTATTCCTGTTCGGTTAACGTTTCAGGCTGAAATGTCCTTTTTTTACACTATCATCACTGTAGGTGGCCAGGTACCAGTAATCAGCTGATGGCAAGGCTCTTCCTTCAAGGGTTCCATCCCAGCCCGCAGATCGTTCATCGATTTCAAACAGCAGCTTCCCAAAACGGTCAAAGATGGCGACACGCTCCAGGATAATATCACGATCCCGGCTGAAAAGCGGTTTCCAAAGGTCATTGATCCCATCATTATTTGGGGTGAAGAATTTTGGAAAATCTATTTCCAGCAGGGCGATTTCAACGAGTCCGCAGCCGTTGATGTCTCTCACATAAATAATCGCTCCCTCGGTTTCAATGTTCAGGAATGTTCCCGTACCCTGGAAGGGGCCGTCGGGCGCATTCAGTGAATACTCATATGTACCCGCACCCACAGCGGTTACAGTAACATTTCGTCCGGTAATGCCATCGGTGATTTCAACATCGGTAATAAGCGGCAATTCTGAACGTACCACTTCGAATTCTTTTTCACTGCTGCATTGGAATTCTTCTCCGTCAATAAGGTATTGACGGGTTACTTCCACTCTGTAACGTCCTTCTTCCTCAAAAATAACAGTGGAATTATCTGCTATAAGTTGTTGTTGTCCGTCTTCCAAAAAATACCAATTTACCTGATCACCTTCCAGACCTGCCGAGAAACTTTCTTCAGGACCATTGCTGCAGATCACCACCCGGTCAGGGAAGTTCAATTCGGGGTTACGGTCAGTCAGATCACCTGTTTCAGGGTCCAGGAACGGACCGCAACCGGCCGCTGTCGAAAAGCTCTCCTGTATGCAATCCAGGGCTTCACCGGCTGCGTTATAGGGAGTGATGATCACGAAAACCGTGGTATTCGGTAAAAAGTCGATCACCGGGGTTTCCGTAACATCTCCAAAGTCTACATTGTCCAGGATGTCAGCCACAAAAGGTGTGGTGCCCATGGTCAGGCGGTATCCTTCCGCACCCGGAGATTCGTTCCATTGAACTATGGGGGAAAGGGAAACCCCTACCTCCCCGTTTTGCGGGGTGATCAGACTGGTGCATTCAGGTATGGGGTTGAATTCTTTGGTGGTAAAGTTGAAGGTGTTACAAGACGTGGCTTGTCCCAGATCATTATATGGGGTGATTCTCACATAGATGGTTGTGTTTTCCGGAAGGTTTGCCGGAGGCTCGTAGCGAAGCACGTTCCCTACATCGATGCCTCCTTCTATCTCGTTGGCTGCCGGACTGGTCCCGTAAGAAAGCAGATAGCCTGTAGCTCCCACTGCATATTCCCAGTTCAGGCTTGCATTGACCTGTACCCCTTCAGCTCCGTCTGCAGGGATTGTGAGTTCATTACAATCAGGAATAAAATCGACAGGGCCGGTGGTGAAACTTTCCTCAGGGCAGTTAATAGTGGCGCTATTGATCAGAAATAGTGAAATACGCACGTAAATGGTTGTGTTGGCTGGCAGGCCGGTCGGTGGGGTAAATGAAGTTGCAAGTCCCAGAGAACGGTTATTCACGATATCATACACGCCCGGTTGCGTTCCTATGCTGATAATATATCCGTTCACGCCCGTAACAGGTGACCACTGAAGAGTGGTGTTGATCGCTACCTGGGAGGAACCGTCTAGAGGGGTTAGCAATGAAGTGCAATTCTCCTGAGCCATACCTTTGGTAAGCAACAGCGGAAGTATAAAGAGTAACAGGAACCGTTGCATGGCAACGCAATTTTTATCCTAAGATACTAATAATTAACGGGGTATTATCGCTTTAGTGAGAAGTGACCCTTGAACTCCCTGCCGTTTCTCAACTCGGCCCGAAACCAGTAATCAGAAGAGGGCAGAGGCCTGCCGTTAAATGTTCCGTCCCAGCCCGGGTCTGAAGGGTGAAGCTGGGTGATGAGTTTTCCGTAGCGGTCATAGATGCGTATCCTTGAACCTTCCTGCACCATCTTCCCGATACCCTGTACCTGCCAGCGATCATTGATCCCGTCTGCATTGGGAGTGAAAAATTCCGGGTATCCCAGAACAGCGATCTCTTTTGAGACAAGGCCACAGCCGTTCTTATCCCTGACATAGATCGTTGAAAAACCTGCGGGGACCCTCTCAAAGGTATTTTCAGAGCGGTAGGGACCTTCCGGGTCATTCATGGCATATTCATAGTCACCTTCTCCCTGTACAAAAACTACAATACGGTTATTGTCAGACAGGTCAGTGACTTCGGGTTCCCGGGTGAAGATGGCTGTTTCAGATGCCGAAACCGTAAAAACGGTATTTGCTTCACAACTTCTTAAGACTCCAAGATCGTTGTGAATTTTACTGACACTCAGCCTGTAATCGCCGGGGCTTTCCAGGATGACCTCTCTGCCTTCTGCCACCAATTCCCAGGTATCTGAAGATACTTTTTTAAACCAGCTGAAGGTGTCTGCCTCTGTATCGGCAGAAAGCGGAAGAAAAGGCTCATTCAGGCAGATATAGGGGAGGTCATCAAAAATCGGCGGAAGGGGAGGCTCATCTACGATGAGTGTGGTATAACGTATATCAGTACAGGCATTCTCAGATTCAATACGAAGGTAAAGTCGGGTGTTATCAGGCAAGAGTAATTCACCTGATAGTTGATTCACTTCCTGCAGGGCATCCTCAAGGCTGGCGTATAATGCCACTTCTTCTGAAACGGATTCGGCCTTTATCTCGTCCATACTGAACCATGCCTGGTTCTCAGAACTTTCCGGTACAGCACAGTTAAAGTAGTAGGGAACATCGGCCGGTGCAGGAACTATGGGTATCGACTCCAGAAGGAGTGTTCCGGTGACCCGGCATCCCTCAGACCGGATAGCATAGATGAGCGACTGCTGTACAGACCGGTTTTTATAATTTTCCGGATTGACTATTTCCGTATTGTTTTGCAATGCCGCTTCGTTTTCGTAAAACGACAACAGATATTCGGTGTCGGGCAGCTGTAGTTGGGCGGAAAGCTGCAGCAGGTTAAAGGTGGTGATCCCGTCCAGTGGGTCTTCGTCGGCATCACACTGGGTCAGTATTTGTTCGCCGTTCTCCGGCAGGCTGATGATTTTTAAGAATGCCTCCCCGAATACAGGGCATTCGACCAGTTCACCCGGATCGATCTCTACCCGGTATTTTCCTGCTTTTTCCGGTTGATCCGCGATCACCTCCAGCTTCCAGGTATCTGCTCCCTGGATAAGTTGATCGTTGAGGTACCAGTTATAGTCCGCTCCGGTAATTTCAGGAGCAGTAAAAGTAAAACCCTCACCTCTGCACAGCTGAAGTTCAAGGTTGCCATCCTCACTTTCGGGTGTGTTGATAATGTCAACCTTATCGAAAAGGGATTGAACAAATGGGGGAAGTCCCTGGTTCCCCCAGGCACCACTTCCGAGAAAGACGGCATTATGATCGTAAACCGCTTCCTGAGAATCAGGGTTTATGATCACACCGAGGTATGATGAGCCGCGCTGATAGGTGGCCGGGGTAGTACGGTAGATGCGGCCGTTGGGACCCAGTTGCAGGGCACCCCGGAACATATTGGTATTATCCAGTTTTCTTTTGGGAATATTCGCAGCTGTGGCATTATCCAGGTCGAACTGAACCAGTTCGGAAAGATAAGGGGGCTCAAAACTGAAATTCGAGGTGTGCACATACAGGAACCGGTTGTTCGATGAGAATTCTATCCCATAGGGAAAGAGGTCTGTGGGCAGGTTCATGAGGTTGCTGACCTGTCCGCTCGTAATATTAAAATCAAAAAGTTGCAGGCCATTGGCTCCATTGGCTGCAGCCAGTCTGGTTCCATCGGGAGATAATTTCAAATACCCCCTTGGGTCTTCGACTGCAAGTCCGTTAAAGACTGATCTGACAGGAGGCTCTATACCCGAGGCATTGATCTCATATGCGTAAAAGGTGTTCATAAAGGGGCCTCCTGAAAATGCCGGAGCGAGCGTGATCACCCAATAGGTCTTCTGGCGGCAGTCTTTGACCACTGCGGAGATCTTTTCGGAACTGTCAGCCAGCAGGTTGATATTCTTTTCGACCACAGCTCCAAGACCGTTATTCGCATTCATATCAACAACTGAATAATTGAACCCGAAATCAGGATCCTGTTCGTTTACTGAGGTGTCTACAGTAAAAACATAATAATAGCCCGGGCGGTCAGGCCAGGGAACGATAATGGCAGACTGTGTACTGGAATTATCTCCCCAGAGTCCGCTGCCGTTTTCCATGACCGTATGCTCACGGTTGTAGATCACCCGACCATCGGTATAGAAGAGCAGGTTGCCAAAACTGTCAGATAATGTGGCACAACCCTCCAGCGTATTGAGCTTTCCGTCAGACAGTGAAGAGACCGAGCCATCCGGATTAAACCGCAATCCCGCTTTTTCCCCGAAGTACCAATGGTTGGCTTCCCCCTGGGAAAAAAGCAGGGCAGTGTTTAAAATGAGTATCAGTAAGGGTATCAGTCTGTTGTTCACAACAGCTAAAGATACTATAAATCCCGTTTTTTAAGCAAGAGGTAAGAAAAATAAACAAAGGCAAAGGTCCATGCCAGAACGATAAGTATCTCGTACCAATGCACGGCATAATCACGTGCGAGTTCTTCACCCAGCTGGCTGGCTACCGATTTCACCGCCCCGAGACGGGTAAAGGGCTCTTTGATCAGGTTGCTCATCGAGTCTAACGGAAAAAAGCGACTGATGCCTTCTGCCAGCGAACTGTCACTTCTGGAGCGTATGAACAGGTATAAGATACCTTCAAATACCTGCCAGAGAATCAGGAAGCCCAGCGCGAAAGCAGACCTTTTAACCAGGACTCCCAGGAAAAGACAAAAGGAGAAAAAGCCCATGAGTTTGACAAAGAAGGCAATGAGGAACTCCAGGTCTGAAAAAATGATGCCGATTTCATCGTAGTCTGAAAAGGCGAGTCCGAGTATCATTGAAACCACGAAGATAAAAACCGTGGATACCCCGGCAAAGACGACCACCGTGAGGAATTTTGAAAGAACGAACTCCTTTTTGCTTAAACCATCGATAAGATTTTGCTTCAGGGTTTTATTGCTGTATTCGTTCGACATCATAGAGACGATGACGATAGCTAAAAAGAGCTTAAACAGCGCCGCTACATAGCTGTTGAAATGCCATATGTACGGAAAATTAAAGATTCCCTGGTCTGCCAGGTGAAATTCTATGGGGCCTATATCAAATTTTATGGCCGAGATCAGTGCAATGGATATCAGCAAGGCGAAATACGAGATGATCAGCACCCGACTGATCTTGCTGTTCCAGAGTTTAATGGCTTCTATTTCCAATAATCGTATCATGAGATGGTAGTGTTCTTAGCGGTTAAACGGTTTGTTTGTTGGTGAGGGTCAGGAACTGTTCTTCGAGACTTGCCTGACGTTTTACAAGGTGAGATAAAACGATTCCCTTCTGAAACATCATTTCATTCAGGCTGTTCGCCTCGAGAGGTTCCTTCAGAAATGCCCTGATCAGGCCGTTCTCGGTTTGTATGTTCGTGAAATATCCTGAATTTTCCAGGATAGATTCCAGGGCTTTGGGGTCTGAGGCCTTCAGTTCAAAAAAGCCATGACTCGCAACCATCTGGTCAACTCTTCCGGAATACAGTTTTTCACCTTTGCGCAAAATGACCACATGAGAGCATACCTTTTCCACTTCATCGAGCAGGTGGGAGGCCAGCAGGATGGTGGTTCCCCCTGCGGCGATCTTTTTTATGATCTCCCTGATCTGATGTATACCCTGAGGATCCAGGCCATTCGTGGGTTCATCCAGGATCAGTATTTCCGGGTCGTTCAACAGGGCAGAAGCGATAGCCAAACGCTGTTTCATTCCCAGGGAATAGGTGCTGAAGTTACTGTCACGACGATCCCATAAACCAACCAGTCTCAGGGATTCTTCGATCTTATTTGTTTTCACTTCCTTAATCTTGCAGACTAGCCGCAAATTCTGGATGGCACTCATGTAAGGATAGAAGTTCGGTCTTTCTATGATGGCACCTACTTTTTTAAGGGCATCGTGGGTAGAAACATTTCCGTCGAACCAGTGAAAATCACCACTGGTTTTATTTACCACGTTCAGTACGATTCCCAGGGTGGTTGATTTTCCACTTCCGTTAGGTCCCAGCAAACCGTAGACATTTCCCTTTTCAATGGTAAAGGAAAGGTCTTTAACGGCTGTAAGAGCACCGAATTTTTTGGTCAGGTTGTTAATGGTTAGTATCGTTTCCAAATTGCTTTTCAGATTTTTTGGTTGTATTAATTTGACGAATATGAAGAAAATTTGTTACAATATAGATTAAATTTGAGATTAAAGAGCTGAGATTATGAGTCAGAAATTAATGTCGAGGAAGAAACCTTCTTACAAAATAGGAGAGCAGTTGCTGGCTTACCTGGAAAGGTATAACCGCACCACCAAGATCCCTATTTCGTACGATGACCTGCTTCGGTTTTCAGGTTCGGTGGTAGTCTATGACGAAAACGATGAAGATACCATGTGGATCAGGGTGTATTACTCGGAATTCGAAAGACCGGAGATCGATTACCACCTGAAACAGGTCTATACCCTGCTTTTCTCAGATGGGAATGAAGAAATATTTCAGTACCTGAACATCGATGCCATCGATTATTGCACCTTCGGGAATTCAAAACCCTTTCGTATCAAAGTGCGAAATATTCTCAATGATAATTATACCTATCTCTATGTGAAGAAGGCTGATGCTTCCAGGGTTTACGGACTGGAACTCGAACATATACTCTCGCCCAACCGTATCAATTTTGCGGTGTATGAGGATACCCTCATCGAAGAGCATATTTCGGGTATACCCGGCGATGAATTTATCAAGGAATCACTGGCCGATTGTACTGACAATCAGAAGAGCCAGATAGCCAAGGAATTCGTGAAATTCAATGAACGCTGTATGATCAGATTACTGGGCGATATGCGATCGTATAACTATGTGATCATTCCGGTACACGATTTCGATAATGTGATTTACAAGATCAGGGCCATCGATTTCGATCAGCAGAGCTATGAAGGGAATTTCAAGGTGTATAAACCCCAGTTCTTCAAGGAGAATTATCAAATGGTGAAACTGGTTTCAGAAAAGCTGAAACCTGCTTCTATAGAGCAATACAAGAAGGAGGAACGTTCGGTTCTGGCAAGGCGTATCATCACTTCCAGAAAGCGTCTTAAACACTTGATGCGGTGTATGACCAAAGACCATATCAGTACCCGTGAAAACCTGCTTCAGCTGCGAAAACAACTTTATGATTATACCCTTGATATGAAATTCAAGCGATGCCGGAGCATGGGCCAGGTGGTAAGAGTGGCACTTGATTTTGTCAAGCGTAATTATGAAGATATCAGTATGAAAAAGTGGGTGCAAACATCACATTTGTAAAATTTTTCCTATTTTAGGTTTTCTAAAGACCTACAAATTTGAAGATCAGATGTTTGTGTTTTCTGCTGTTTCTTTCCCTGGGATCCATGGCTCAGTCGGGTTCTCAGCTGATAGAATCTTATTTTCTTGCCGTTGGCGGTAAGGAAAAACTCAGGGCGCTTGAAAGTCTGTCTGCAAAACAAACCATGAAGACCATGGGTACGCGCATGACAGGTAAGATCTGGTGTCAGAGTCCTGATAAGGTGTATTCTGAATTCACCGTGATGAATATGCCCATGATCTCTGTATATGACGGAACAAGGGGGTGGGTCATCAATCCATTATCAGGGTCAGACAAACCCATACCGATGGAAACTCATGAAGTTTCTGATATCAGGCGCAGTGCACTGCGGCCATTACTGCTTGAGTACACCGATCACCAGGTGTTGGAAGATGGGTTGGTTGAAATAAACGGGAAAAAGTATCATGCAGTTCGATTAGTAGTCAGTGGGTTTCCGGAGGAGATCACGTATTATTTCGATCCTGAATCGAAGCTTATCAGTTATGAATCGGTCATGCGGGAAGGGCAGGGGCTTGTTTTCAGGCAATATGACAAGTATCTGAATGTTGATGGCTTACTGTTTCCAACGGTGGTAACCACCTTCCTCTCCGATGATTTTGAGAATTCCCTGATGACCGTTACTCTAAGCGATATAAGACTGAATGAAAAGATTGCCCCGGAGAGATTTCGTCTAGACTCCCGTTAAAATAAAAAAGGCCTTTCTTTCAAGGCCTTTTTTGCAAATAGTGTATTTGAACACTAGCTTTTCTGTTCTTTATTGAAGTAAACCAGGTAGTAATACATCTGCCGTTCTTCATCCCAGCCTTTCTCCACGTATTTTTCAGCTGATTCAGGATTGATGAAATCCATCTTAATCTGGATATTGGTGTCGAGCTGTATCAGGTTCTTTATTTTCTTTCTTGCATCAGAAACCGCTTTGTTCGCAATAGGAAAGTTTGAAACGTCTTCTATGCTGTACTTGGGTCCCTTTTCAGTCTTATAGTGTTTGAATTCAGGGATAAGGTCAGGATTGCTGATGACCTCGTTAAGGAAATTCGTTTCCTCAAAGTCATCGTTTTTTGCAAAATGGTTCACAGCCCGATTCATGAACATCACTTCTTCCTTTTTATCTTCGGCCGGCAATACCACATCCTTTGCAAAATCCTGGCAGAATTTCAGGTATTTTTTAGTGTAAAAGTTCTCATCGGTGGTTGCTTCCACGTCTAGGAACTTCTCCAGCCAGTATTTCGTGTCGTAGCGATTGCTGTCGACCGAAAGTATTCTGAAGCCGGCATCCTTCTCCTGGTTCAGGATCAGACAACCTTTATCCAGTTTGTTTACATTGATCCCCTGTCTCAGAATGATCTCCAGGTTGCTGCCTGATTCTCTGAAATCAAGAAAGTCATGTTTAAGTTCAGATTTGAAGATCCCGATCGCATCGATCTTTTCATTATCAACCACCACATCGGTGAAATAGGCCACATAAACCTCACCGCTTTTTATATGCGGGTGATTTGACTGATCGAAAAGGTGGGTGGCGATCTGTTTGGAATATTTGTGTATGGCGGCAGGTTCCTCAAAAACCGCTGAAGCGATCTTGTGCAACTCATTAAAGGTTACGTCGACCTCATGAGAAAAATGCATGTAGTTCTCCTCCTTTTCACGGAATGGCTTGAAGAAGTATTCTTTCAGTACCGCAATGATCTCGTCTGTAAGACGGTAGGGTTCTTCAGAAAAAAATACATTCTCGTTCTTACTCTTGTTACCTACCCGGTGAATGGAAAGGCTTTCTATTTGCGTGGGATACAGGTTAATCATGGTGTGTTTTTGTTAGCATCTGTTACATTGGGGAATACTCAGTTCCAGTTCTCATCGAAATCGAACTCATCATAGTCATCAATATCAAAGCTGATATTTTCTTCATCTTCGCCTCCTTCTGCCAGGTTTTCAATCTCGAAATTTTTTTCCGGGGGTGAGTCAGGTAACTGCCCGTGGGCAAACATCAGATTCGGGTAGGCTGCTCCGTCTTCTTTTTCCGCGATATCAGCCAGTTCAACGAAGAAGGTCCACATGCTTAAAAAGTCATATACATAGATGAGGTTTCGGTTATCCTCATCCAATAGTTCTTCGATAGGGGTTTCTGACATGAGTCGTACCTCGTTGCCGCCCTCACTCATATCGAACAAGGCGATTTCTTCACCCTGTTCCCAATTCTCGTTGCTCATATAGAAGGAAGCCATCTCGGTTCCATCAAAGCCAAAGGCCTGCGATATGGAATTGTGAAGGTCTTCCAGGGAATTATTTCCCTCGATTTCTATGTCTCTGAACACATCTTCTTCCGCGTCAAGGATTACCCTGAATTTATAGATCATTTCAATTAGATTTTGGGTTCGCAAGTTACAAAGATTTGCGCTTATAGCCAGTGGCATTAACTTCCTGAAGCAGGTAGAACTGGACCCCGAACAATATGGAAGCGATAACCAGGTGCAGCGACTGGCTTCCGAACGGGAAGTCGACATAATACATAATGATTCCTGAAAAGATTTCCAGCAGGAGCAGCATCATAACAATATTGATCTTGCTGTAAATATGAAAACGCAAACGGTTAAGGTAGAACAGGTAGGCATTGACCGCAAAAACAAGAATAGAGAAGGTGCGGTGTACATAAAAGCTCAATTCTGCTTCCTGCAGCCAGAGGTTTTTGTTCTCACTACCCAGTAAGGCCACCTGTTCGTCTACGAACTGCCGCACCTGGGTTCCCAGAATAATCTGAACCGCAGTAAGCATCAGGGAAATGGCAACCAGTATTTTGAAACCGGAATGTTCACATTTCGGTAATTTGTTTTCTTTGCTGAGGTAGATGAGCCGCAGGAGCAGGGCCACGATGATAAGAGCCATGATCATATGCATGGTAATACGTACCGGCGCCAGTACTGAATATACGACGGTAGCTCCGAGCCACGCCTGGAAGCCCATGCCGAAAACGGTTAACCAGGCAAGGATGGGGAGCCAGGGATCCGATTTTCGATATTTCAGCGAATAGATAGCCAGGGCAAGGGTGAGCAAGCCACCAAGAGCACCGATTAACCGGTTTATATATTCCACCCAGGTATGAGTGGCATTGAAAATAGCATAATCATGTTTGGTGTACGGTTCCCAGTTCTCTTCTGAAAAACGATTCCCGGTAGTGAAATCAGCTTTGGCAACCAACAGGGCCTGATCCTTGATGATGACCTGTCCTTCTTCAAATGATCGTTCCGGTTGCCACCATAATTTTTCTTCAGAAACGGGGGGAACATAATAGCCGAAACATTTCGGCCAGTCAGGGCATCCCATACCGCTTCCGGTCATTCTTACCACGGCTCCGGCTACGATAATCAGATATACTACAACCAGGGTGATTTGGGCAAAAGTTCTGAAGTTTTTCTTACTTGTCATGAATGGCTTTAAGCTGCTTACCAGAGCATGTAAAGATACAATTACTCATTTAAATTCGTAAACATGTTGAAAAGTCTTAACGTATTGATCTCAGATCTCGATTTATGCGGGCTTCAATCCAAGACTTTTACCCTTTTCCAGCATAAACTTCCGTGCCGCTTCATATTCGTTAGGTATTTCCCCCTCTAAAATGGCTTCTTTGATAGCATCTTTGATAATGCCGATCTCCCGGGAAGGAGGGATGTTAAAGGTGTCCATGATTTCTTGTCCGTCAACGGGTGGCTGAAAGTTTCTTACATGGTCCCGGGCTTCAACTTCTGCGATCTTATCCCTGACGATCTTAAAATTATGATGATATTTTTTAAATCTTCTCGGATTCTTGGTGGTAATATCTGCTTCACAGAGCGTCATCAGGTCGTCGATATCTTCCCCGGCATCATAGATCAGTCTTCGAACAGCCGAATCGGTCACGATATCCTGAGCGAGTACAATGGGACGGGAACTAAGCAATACCATTTTCTGTACGAACTTCATCTTCTCGTTCAGGGGCATGCGCATTCTTTTGAAAATACGATAGACCATCTTAGATCCGACAAATTCATGACCGTGAAAGGTCCAGCCGGCATTGTCATCAAATCTCTTGGTGGGTGCCTTTCCGATATCGTGGAGCAGGGCAGCCCAGCGCAGCCAAAGGTCATCGGTGTTTTGAGAAATATTATCTACAACCTCAAGCGTATGCCAGAAATTGTCTTTATGCCGTTGTCCTTCTTTTTCCTCGATACCCTGCAGGGCCGTTAATTCAGGAAGGATCAGTTTCAGCAAGCCTGTTTTATAAAGAAGGGAAAGACCAACCGACGGTCTGTCGCTTAACATGATCTTGTGCAATTCATCAACGATGCGTTCCCTGGAGATGATCTTGATGCGTTTTTTATTGTCTTTGATGGCTTTCAGGGAGGCCGGTTCAATCCTGAAGTTCAGCTGAGAGGCGAATCGTATGGCGCGCATCATTCGCAGCGGGTCATCAGAATAGGTGATCTCGGGATCCAGGGGCGTTCTTATGATCTTTTTTTCAAGATCCTTCATGCCGTCAAAGGGATCTAAAAGCCGGCCGAAATCTTCTTTATTCAATGATAATGCAAGAGCATTGATCGTAAAATCACGGCGGTTCTGATCATCTTCCAGGGTTCCGTCTTCCACCACAGGCTTCCGGCTGTCAAAATGATAGCTTTCCTTACGGGCACCCACGAATTCCACTTCCAGATCCTGGGTTTTAACCATGGCAGTTCCGAAATTTTTGAATACCGACACTTTGGGTTTTTCATCCAGCATAGAGGCAAATTCCCTGGCCAGGTCGATCCCGCTGCCAACGGTAACCACATCGATGTCTTTAGGTGTCTGTCTTTCCAGAAAGAAGTCTCTGACAAAACCACCAATAACATAGCTGCTTACTTCTTTTTTTGAAGCTGCTTCAGCGATCATGTGAAATACGGGGTCCTGTATGGCTTCTTTAAAGGTCATAATACGCTTGAGTAATTTCTGATTCAGGGAGCGCACACACCGGTTTTCGGTTCGGCGATGCAAATTTACTATTTACCGACGTGCTATTAAAATTTACTTTTGTTTCATCCGGGGAGGTGCAATGGCTTCAGAGCCTCCGTGTATTTTTAACCTATATTTGCGCAAACTTTAGCGACCGTTATGAAGGTATTGCATTTGTCAGGAGCAGACGTCTGGGGAGGTAACGAAAACCAACTGGCTCATTTCATACAGAATTCTCAGCTACCGGAAATTGAGAATCAGGTCTTTTGTTTCGAAAATACTCCTATTCATCGCTTCGTACAAAAGCAAGGCATTGGTGTTTGTGGTGTTCCCAAGTCCGGTTCCTTCTCTATCAGAACCTCCCGCGCTCTCGCCGATTATGTTAAATCACAAAAGATAGATGTAGTACACATACATACCAGTAATTTCCTTTCGACCTATATGATGGCCGACCTGCTTTTTAAGATACCGGCCAAAGCGGTTTTTTCGAAAAAGGGGATAAGCGATGCCTCCACATGGTTGAGCCGGCTGAAATATAATTACAAAGGGGTCGCTGCTTATATCTGTGTTTCAGAGGCTGTGCGTAAATCTTTTCAGCCTGGACTTAATTCAATTCGCAAAAAGCTGGTGTCGGTGATCTATGACGGCATTCCTGTTTCAATCGGAAATAACGCCAATGAGAAACCTGTGAAGAAAGAGTCATCAGTAAAAATTATCGGGTCGGTGGCAAATCACACCGATGCCAAAGACCTTCCTACACTGATTCGAAGTATCGGTTATTTGGTGCACCAACTTGGCAGAACAGATGTTGAGCTGCATCAGTACGGACTGGAGAGTGGCCTGACACCCCAACTGCGACAAATGGTGAGCGATTTGAAACTGGAGAATCATGTTAAATTCATGGGATACAGGGAAGAGATAGCTTCAGCCTTTGACTCTTTTGATATTTCGCTGATCAGCTCGCAAAGAGAAGGAGGTCCGGTATTTCTGTTGGAATCCTTTAAGTTCAGGATTCCCGTGGTAACCACTTCCGTGGGTATCGTACCCGAATTGCTGGAGGCTGATCATCATGCCATCATAGCCGAAACCGGAGATTATGAGGCGTTGGCCAGAGGTGTTCAATACCTTTTGAATAACCCTCAAAAGGCTGGGAATATGGCAACTGCTGCCAGATCGCTACTGGAAAGGAAGTTGACGATAGAGCATACCATTTCACAAACCCTCGACCTTTATAAGGGGTTGTTTTAGCAGTGGCGAAATTTGATTCCCGGGTCTGAGATCGTTTCTTCAGTTCCGCATGCTTTTCGTTTTCGTGAATTATATTATATTTGCACCGCCCAACCGGCTGAAACATAATGTTTTAGATAGCCTGCTTATGAAACGAATTACTGTTGCCCTGGTTATTTCAACCTATAACTGGTCAGAAGCACTTGAACTGGTGCTTCGCAGTGTGCTCAAACAATCCGTGCTTCCCGATGAGATACTTATAGCCGATGACGGTTCTGACTGCAAGACAAGGGAGCTTATAGCTTCTTACCAGGGGAAATTCGAAACCGGGATTCAACATATATGGCATGAAGATAAAGGGTTTAGAAAGTCCATTATACTGAACAGGGCCATTGCTTCAGCCGAATCTGACTATATCATTCAGGTCGATGGTGACTGTTTTTTACATTCCAGATTTATTGAAGATCATCTCGACAGTGCCAAAGAGCGTATGTATCTTTATGGTACCAGAGTGCGTATAAAAGAAGAAAAGGTTCCGGAAATCATCGGAAAAAAGGAGCTGAATATTCATTTCTTTAAATCCGGACTTAAAAAACGACCCCGTAATATCAGGGTGCCGGTCATATCTGAACTATTCAGGCCTCAGGAAACCATTTCACCTAAATTTCGCGGATGTAATACTTCCTTCTGGAGGAAAGACTTTCTTGCAGTTAATGGCTATAACGAAGATCTTGAGGGCTGGGGAAGAGAAGATTCCGAGCTGATGATACGCATGCATAACCGGGGTGTTTTAGGAAAGCGCCTGAAGTTTAATGGTATCGTTTACCATCTCGACCACCGTGAAGAGTCAAAGGAGCGCTTTGACATCAATGATTCCATTCAGCGTGAGACCCTGGAAAATAAAAAAGACTACTGTGAGAACGGGGTTAATAAATACCTGAAGGTGGATTAAGATTTTGGATATTTAAAGCTTTGCAAGTAATCACGATAGAGCTGCAGGTACTCACCGGTCATTTTTTCGGCGCTGAATCCCAGTGCTTTTTTCTTTAAAGAGTCTGCTGAAATGGTATATTTTCCATCGATCACCTCCAGAACCTTATCGGCAAGATCACGGCTGTTCTTATTTTTAAACAGCAACCCGTCTTTTCCGTGTTCTATTAGCTCTGCATTGTTCACCAGATCGCTCGCAATGACTATCTTTCCGCAAGCCATGGCCTCCTTGATCACCCCATTGGAGCCTTCGCCCCAGACCGATGGCACGATCACTATATCACTTTCAAAGAGGTAAGGAGCAGGCTCGTCGGTTCTCGGATAGAAGCGAATATGGTCATGCAGGGACCTTTCTTCAGACAGATTACGAAACCCCTGAAGCAGCACTCCATCTCCCACCATATGAAGCATGAGATTGCTTTCTTTCCTGAGTACCATGGGTAAGGCTTCGAAAAGTATATCGATACCTTTCATTTCAGTGAACGATCCGGCATACAGCAGGTTGACCTTTTTTTTATCCTGCAGCACTTCTGGCCCTTGAACCTTCTGAAACCTCGACAGGTCTATACTGCTTCTTATCAGATGAACCCTTTCAAGTCCGCATGATCTCAGGTAGTCACAAATGCTTTGACTCACAGCAGTATGAACATGGATCTTTGAGTATTTGAGGCTGATGCTGGAGGGCTTAATGGGGAATGAAACCCTTCTGGTCTCAAAGGTTAAAAAGTGATTGAGGTGAATACCATAGAGCATGGATGCGGGTTCGTGAAAATGAAGAATATCAGGTCTGATCTTTTTAACCAGGTTTTTGATCTTCGGATAAGCGAGTAACCTTGAGAAAAATTCGGGCTTAAGGGTTGGCAGTTCCAGGCCGTATACATTTTTCACTTCCAGCTCCTTGCAGTACTGGTATAACAACCCCTTGCTGTCTGTGACGAGAAAACTATCTGTATGCTGTTTTAAGAGGTTTTTGTGTAGTAATAAGGCCTGCCGCTGTCCTCCTCTGAATATGCGGGCCAGATCAAAATGCAGGATCCTCATTTTTATGTGTCTTACAAGCTTTCCAGGTAGGTCTTTAAACGAGGCCAGATAAGGTCAGGGCTGAATCTTCTGTATAAATCTATACTTTTTTTGCGTAAATGCCTCACCGTCTGATGAGAAAAGAACTGTTCATGGAAATCTTTCAAATGCACACTCTGATGTTTTTCTCCCTCGAAAAGGCCCCAGCCTTCCCGTGGTATCCAGGGTGAAAAAATAGCAAATGTGGGAATGTCCAGAGCCTTTGCCATGTTGACGGCTCCCCCTTCGTTACCAATCAGGGCATCGCACTCTGACAGAATACCCATAAAGCCTCTCAGGGAAGGGGCAAAAGCATCCAGCCTGATATGGTTTCTGGTTTCCGGGAGACATAATTCATAAATGGCCTGCACTTCTGTTTGCTGCGAGGGAATATAGTTGAAGAGCAGGGTGGGAGATTGATGGCTGACCAATTTATCCAGCAGCCGGGCCATATAGGCATATGGATAGGTCTTATTCGAACCACTGCCCAGTACCGATATCATGAAGATCTTATTCTGCCGGTCGATGTTGTGTTTCTTTAAGAAGTCAGCTGCTTCCTTTTTTTCTTCATCAGACAGATAGATACGAGGTTGATGGCGCAGATCATCCGGTGAGATCTCAGGGAGGACCGGTTGAAGCAGTCGCAGCCGGTCTTCGATCGCCAGGGGTAGCCCGTGTTGTGAACTCCCGCTTCTTTTAACCGGGTGAGTATACAGAAAATTGCTGTACCACTTGTAATACCCGATCTTTTGAGAAGCCGACATTCTGGCAACTATCAGATTGGTTTCCAATTTACCGTATACATCGATGATGACATCAAAATCATTCTTGTCGATTGTACGTATAAATTGGAATAAACTTTTATAATTCTCGCGATATTCAGCTCGGAAAGGGATGATCTCATCTATATAAGGGTTGTTTAAAAGCACCGGAAGCGTGCCTTCATGAGCCATGAAGTATACCGAAGCGTCTTCGGCGAAGCGTTTGATGTTTTCACAGAGAATCGTACTGGTGAGTACATCACCGATCATTTTTTGTTGAATGATGAGGATTTTCAAGAGGCCGGGTTTTTCGGGATGCAATTTATTAAAGTCCTGAAATTACCCATTAATAATTTAAATCCTATTTTTACCATAGGATAAAACAAAAGCAGTATATGAAAATCCTCATCACAGGGGCGGCCGGATTCATCGGTTCGCATACGGCAGAATATTTTGCGCAACAGGGCCATGAAGTATATGGCCTTGATAATTTTTCAGGATATTACAGTCCGGAACTGAAGAAACTCAACCGCGATGACATTCAGGCATCAGGGGTTCAGTTCATCGAATGCGACCTGTTGGATGATCTTGGTTCAAGAACCCCTGCAGAATTCGATTATATCTATCATTTCGCTGCCCAGCCGGGTATTTCGGCCACGACTTCTCTGGAGCAATATGTGAGGAACAATATTTACGCCACCCAGAACCTGCTCAGCTGGGCAAGGGATTTTAATCCCAAGCTGAAAATGTTTGTCAATATTGCAACATCATCTATTTACGGGAAAGAGGCCACTCTGCCTGAAACCGCGGTTCCCACACCCATTTCGTTTTACGGGACTACCAAACTGGCGGCTGAACAGCTCGCTCTGGGAGAGCAGCGGGTGGGTAAGCTGCCGGTTTGCTCTTTGCGTCTGTATTCGGTATATGGCCCCCGTGAAAGACCGGAAAAACTTTATACCAAACTGATAGAAGCGATCTACAAGGATGAGGAATTTCCCCTTTTCAAGGGAAGTGAAAAGCACAGCAGGAGCTTCACCTATGTAGGAGATATAGTCAAAGGAATGGCTGCCATCCCCGGTCGTGAAGGCCAGGTCAATGGTGAGATCATCAACATAGGTTCAGATGAGGAATTTACTACCGGAGAAGGAATCGCCATGATCGAAAAGATCATAGGTAAGAAAGCAAAAATCAAGGAAACCACACCGAGACCGGGCGACCAGCTGCGAACAACCGCTGTGATCGATAAAGCCAGGAAACTACTGGATTATGAGCCTGAAACAGACTTTGAGGAAGGTCTTCGTAATCAGGTCGAGTGGTACCGACAGAAGTTCCTGTGAACCGGTTCCTTACTGACGTTTCTTTAGCTTCTTCAATTCCCGGTATCTTTCAAAAACACCAAGTGCATTCAGGTAAGAGATGGTAGCGCCTTTGCTGCCATCCAGAAATCCCATTCGCAAAAAGAAATGATTGAAAAATTTCCAGGTGGGTCTCAGATACTGGTGAAATATGGTCCATGACTTACCCTGCCTGTGAGCCTCAACCGCCTTCAGTCTTCCGTAATGCAGCATTTTAGACCTGTAGTCATCGAAATCCTTGTAAGAGTAATGGATCAATTTTTCTTTCAGGTAGCCCTCTGTACCGTTCACTTCGAGAGTCTCATGCACGATGCGTTTGTCGGTAAAACGACATTTTTCCCTTTTGAACAAACGATAGACTTTATCGGTCTGCCAACCGCTGAAGTACAGTCTCTTGTTTTGAAACATAAAACTACGGTAATTCCAGTAGGCATCATGGCTATCGGTGAGAGCGATGACCTCAGAGATCTCTTCTTTTAAGGCAGGGGTCACTCTTTCATCGGCATCGAGAAAATAAACCCATTTTCCTGTAGCTTGGGCGAGAGCAAAATTCTTTTGTTCGGTAAAATTTCGAAAGGGGTGTTGTACGGCGGTAATTTGGGGGTGGCTCTTCAGCCACTCCCAGGTACCGTCTGAACTGTATGAATCTACTGCGATGATCTCGTCAGCAAAATCGATACTTGCTATGCATTCCTTGATGTGATCGATCTCATTGAAGGTGATGATCACTGCGCTAAGGACAGGATTTGTGTTCAAAAGGTCAGGATTTAGGTTTGCAAATATAATGAAAGCCGTTCACCTGACCATCTGTTTATACCGCTACATCGTATTCTCTGAGCGCCTCATTAAGCGATGTTTTTTTGTTGGTGCTCTCTTTGCGTTTGCCTATGATCAGGGCACAAGGCACCTGATATTCACCGGCGGGAAATCGCTTGGTGTAACTACCGGGGATGACAACCGACCGGGCGGGGACCCTGCCCTTGTACTCAGTTGCTTCGCTACCGGTGACATCTATGATTTTGGTAGAAGCGGTCAGCACCACATTGGCACCCAGTACAGCTTCTTTTTCAACTTTAACTCCTTCAACTACTATAGAACGTGACCCGAGAAAAGCATTGTCTTCGATAATGACGGGTGCAGCCTGCAGTGGTTCCAGAACCCCACCTATACCCACGCCTCCGCTCAGGTGAACGTTCTTGCCGATCTGGGCGCAACTTCCAACGGTAGCCCAGGTGTCGACCATGGTACCTTCATCCACATATGCACCTATATTGACATAACTGGGCATAAGAATGGTGCCCTTGGAAATGAAGGCTCCGTGCCTTGCCACCGCATGGGGTACTACCCTGATACCTTTTTCTGCGTATCCTCTTTTCAGAGGTATCTTGTCATGAAATTCCAGCGGGCCTGCCTCAAGGGTTTCCATCTTTTGAATAGGAAAATAAAGCACTACCGCCTTCTTTACCCATTCGTTTACCTGCCAACCGTTACCGGTAGGGGTGGCAACCCGTAATTCACCTGTGTCAAGCAGGTCGATTACCTTTCTGATCGTATCTATAGTGGTTTTGCTTTTTAACAGCTCCCGGTTGTCCCAGGCATTCTCAATGATATTTCGAATTTCTTCCATCAGTGTTGATTTTCCCGCAAAGATACATGCTAAAGAATAACCTGCAGAGTGGTTTTACAGCTGTAACAGAATAAGCCGTATTTTTGTTAAAATTTATCATATGGCACGATTGATGGGTATTGATTATGGGGAAAAACGAACCGGAATCGCGGTGACCGATGAAATGCAGCTGATCGCCTCAGCTCTGACGACGAAGCCTACCGCTGAATTACTGGATTTTCTGGAAGGATATTTGTTGAAGGAAAAAGTAGACACCGTGGTTGTGGGAGCGCCCAAACGAATGAATAACCAGGAATCAGAGGTGGAGGAGAAGATCAGGAAATTCCTGGACAAACTGAAAGCTCGCTTTCCTGACCTGAAAGTGGTCAGGTACGATGAGCGATTCACCTCAAAAATGGCCTTTCAATCGATGATCGACGGAGGAGTGAAAAAAAAGAAAAGGAGAGACAAAGCCTTGTTGGATCAGGTGAGCGCTACTCTTATTTTACAGTCATATATGGAAGCAAATCCATAAAGATATCGTGAAAATTGTATTAATTTTCAGTAAAAATCACGCCGGTATTGAAAAATTTTTAACTTTGTATATTGACTATTAGTCATTTAATGATTTACCCCAAATCAAATGTTTAACCTTTTAATGCCAATGAATGAATCAAAAAACTACTCTTTTTTTATGTTTTATCTTCTTTCAGCTAAGCTTCTCTTTTAACGGAGATCCTGTAAGGTTATTGCCTGGCGAAGGGGATAAAAATCATGTTATTGATTCAGCGAACCTACCGCTGTGGTCTATGGAATACCGCCTGTTGCTTCAAAACCCGACTCAGGGTAGCAGCGACCTTGTAAAGGTTTATCCCAATCCTGTTAACCGTAAAGACAACTTAAACATCGCACTTTCGGGAACGGGTAAAAAGGAAATCGCTTTTTATGACATCACAGGAAAAATGGTCAAACGCCTTTCCACAGAGAAAAACAGTATGACCATGAACGTCTCTGACCTGGGTGCCGGTGTCTACATTCTGAATGTCAAATCAGACAGTATTCAGATCACCAAAAAGGTTATAATTCGCTAAGAAATCAGCCTGATATTCACAAAGAAATCTTGATCCTATTAGGATTAAGTTCGTATTTTTGCGCCTTTGTGGAATAAATGTGTTGAGTTCATGATTTTACCTATTGTTGCCTACGGCGATCCTGTTTTAAGAGTCAAAGGAGAAGAGATAGAAGCGTCTTACAAAGACCTGCAAACCCTGATCGACAATATGTTCGATACCATGTATAATGCTTATGGTGTAGGACTGGCAGCTCCGCAGATCGGTTTACCGATACGACTCTTCATCGTTGATGCCTCTCCTTTTTCTGAAGACGAAGACCTCGATGAGAAAGATCGTGAGCAATTGTCAGAATTCAAACAGGTTTTTATCAACCCGAAGATCACAAAGGAAGAGGGTGATGAATGGTCTTTTAACGAAGGCTGCCTGAGTATTCCTGATATTCGGGAAGATGTGCGTCGTAAGCCAAAGATCACCATCTCGTATTACGACCGGGAATTCAATCATCATGAAGAGACCTACGAAGGGCTCGCGGCCAGGGTCATTCAACACGAATACGATCATATTGAAGGGGTGCTTTTCACCGACAAGCTTTCGAGCCTGAAAAAGAGATTGCTTAAAGGCAAGCTTGCCAATATCTCGAAAGGTAAGATCAAAGTGGATTACAAAATGCGCTTTCCCCTTGCCAAAAAAGGAAGGTAATCCTTTTGATAATCGCATCAAAGCATAGATATTTGTCGACCTAAAAAAGAAGCATATGGAGTTTGATAAAATTTTGGCTATTTCAGGAAAGCCCGGCTTATATAACCTGGTAGCCCAAACCAGAACGGGATTTGTAGCTGAATCCCTTGCAGACGGGAAACGAATGACTGTTGGGCTCAGGAATAATGTGAGCCTTCTTTCAGAGATTGCGATCTACACGCTTACCGAAGAGGTTCCCCTGAAGGAGGTCTTTGCAAAGATCAAGGAGAAGGAAAATGGTGAGAAAACGTCTGTTTCACATAAGGAGTCCAAGATCAAACTGGAGGAGTATTTTTTTGAAGTACTGCCCGATTATGATGAAGACAGGGTTTATGCCAGTGATATCAAGAAAGTAATTCAGTGGTATAATATTCTTGTAGATAAGGGTATAACCGATTTCGAAGATACTTCAGAAGAAAAGGCTTCGGAGGAAAAAGCTTCTCAAGAAGAGGAAAAAGAGTCTTAAATATTATTTACCGATAATTTTATCAAAAGCCTTCCCGGAAACGGGGAAGGCTTTTTTGTTTATCTTTAATCGGTATGAGTGGAGTTGGTCGGCGAACACCTAAGAATAATCTCTCTAATGATAAAACAAACCACCATCGCTAAGCTTGAACAACTCATTGGGTTGTTGGAAACGATCAAAGCTGAAGACTTTAAACAGAGACACGAGGTGCTAAGCAATGCCAGCATAGGGATGCACTTGAGACACGTGATCGAGTTCTACCAATGTCTTATAAAGGGTATCGGAAACGGCTCGGTAAATTACGACAGTCGAAGCCGGGAACCTGAGCTGGAGCTGAACCCTGCTCTGTGCCGGGATCGTATCAGGCAATTGATAGGGGAGCTGAAAGCAACCGATTTTTCAGGACCATTGATGCTCTCGATGAATCTGTCAAATGGTGATGATAACACCGAGACTGTATCGACTACCTTTAACAGAGAGTTACTCTATAATCTGGAACACCTGGTGCATCATGAGGCACTTATCAGAATAGGGATTCGGGAAATGACAAACGGGTTCACGCTTCCAGAAGAATTTGGGGTGGCGGTATCAACTATCAGAAACAGAAATTCATGTGCACAGTAAGTTATATTCCTGTAGGGAACGGTTATATCTTTACCTCCAACCGAGATGAAGCGCCAGGGCGGAAAACGCTCGAACCCCGATACAGAAAATTAGACAACGGTCATTCCTTCTATGGTCCGGTTGACGGTGAAAAGATGGGTAGCTGGATCGCCAAAGACGACCGGGGTCGCCTGGTTTGTCTGCTCAACGGAGGCTTTGAGTTCCATAAACACGATCCGCCTTACCGGCGAAGTCGCGGGTTGATACTGACCGATGCTCTTTCTCATGAAGATTTTGTAAGCTTTATACAAGAGGTGGAACTTCAGGGCGTTGAGCCCTTTACGCTGATTCTCCTTGATGAACTCTTACAGGTATTGGTTTGGGATGGGGAAAACCGGCATCACATTTTTCTGGATAAGAACAGGCCTCATTTGTGGTCGTCAGCTACGCTTTATTCCTCTGCCGAACACCAGAAGAAACTGAGTCGTTTTGAGCGGTTCCTTGAATCTGAAGATATCACTGCAGAAACTGTTCTCGATCTGCATGGTCTGAACCAGGTCAATAACTTCATTCTTGATCTGGGTTTTGTGAAAACCGTGAGTATCACACAGGTTATTCATGACGGAAGGGAACTGTCTTTACATTACTACCAAAACATTCCGGAACGAATGAGCCTTTAACAGAAAGAAATCTTGTACAGTACAGATCTGAAATCATGGTATATAAAGGCTACCTCAAGAGAACACTGGCCTTCCTGGGTACTGTATCTCCCCGTGATAGTGCAACACTTCTGGTTATCGATCCGGGCAGGGAGTCTTTTCTGGTTCCTGCAGGTCAACCCGGGCTTTGAGCGCGGTTTTCTCCTCAGTGACTCTAAGTTAAAGATATACGGCAGACTTCCCTCTCACCAGGTACCCGAAACCATCCTGATCAGAAAAGGAGAAGCTTGTTCGAATGTACTGCAGGAAATAAAGCGCAGAGGACTTGCTTTTCCGCTTATTCTCAAACCTGATATCGGGTTTAGGGGGCTGGGCGTACATTTTGTGAGAACGGAACCCCAACTGGAAGATCTGTTGAAAGATCAGAAGATCGACCTGTTGTTGCAGGAATTCGTAAACCATAAGCTAGAGGTAGGGGTATTCTATGCTCGTATCCCGGGGCATCGAAACGGGAATATACTATCGCTGACTCTGAAAGAATTTCTGACTGTCACCGGGAATGGAAAAGATACCCTGTCTTTCATTATAAGAAATGATCCCCGAGCCTGTTTGCAATGGAGAAGATTAAAAGATGAGCTGGGAGACCGATGGCAGCAGGTCCCTCAAAAGGGGGAGCGTATTCTCCTGGAGACTATCGGTAACCATAACAGAGGCTGTAAGTTCGTAAATGGTCATGACCTGATCGATGATAAGTTGTGTGCCCGATTCGACCAGATCAGCGATCAGATAGAGGGCTTCTGGTATGGTCGCTTTGATATCAAGGTGCCATCGATCGATCACCTGCGTTCAGGCGATAATATCAAGATATTAGAGCTCAACGGTATCGGCGCGGAGCCCACCCATGTTTATGACCCCGAAACCGGAGTTTTTCAGGCATGGAAAGATATGCTTTTCACCTGGAGAAAAGCCTTCGAAATTGCGATGGCTCATCGGGAGAAAGGGGTTCGTTTTCCTGTATATTCTGAAGCAAAAGACCGTTATTTGCAATACCGTAAGTATAAAAGCATCGCTTTCAACCATAAATCATAAAGCTATGAACAGCAGAGAAGCACAATTGAAATCACTTGACCGCTTACTGACCATTATGGAAGAGCTGAGGGAGCAATGTCCGTGGGACAGAAAGCAGACCCTGCAATCACTCAGGCATCTCACCATAGAGGAGGTGTATGAACTGGGAGACGCCATACTGGACAATGACCTGGATGAGATCAAAAAGGAATTGGGAGATGTGCTGTTGCATATCGTATTCTATTCCAGGATCGGAAGTGAAAAGGGTGCTTTTGATATAGGAGATGTAGCCGAAGCTATTTGCGATAAGCTGGTCGACAGACACCCTCATATATATGGCGACGTAACGGTGAAAGATGAAGAAGAGGTAAAGAGGAACTGGGAAAACCTGAAGCTCAAAGAAGGGAAGAAAAGCGTTCTGGAAGGAGTTCCTAAAAGTCTTCCTGCCCTGGTGAAGGCCAGCCGTATTCAGGATAAAGTCGCGGGTGTGGGTTTTGACTGGGAAGAACCATCACAGGTTTGGGATAAACTGAATGAAGAATTGAATGAGTTTCGGGAAGAAGTTGAAAAAGGCGATCCCGATAAGATAGAGGCAGAGTTCGGCGATGTATTATTCTCTATGATCAATTATGCCCGTTTTCTGAATATCAATCCTGAAAATGCGTTGGAACGCACCAATAAGAAATTCATCAAGCGTTTTCTCTACCTGGAGCAAAAGGCGGCTGAACAGGGAAAATCATTAAAGGAGATGAGCCTTAAAGAAATGGATGTTTTTTGGGAGGAAGCAAAGCTAATCCCATAGCATGGCTTATCTTTGCCAGCCTTTAAAGAAAACCCATGTATCTCAGACAGTACACCCGCGAATTCGCTTATAACTTTAAACTGGCCTACCCTGTTATTTTAGGTATGCTTGGCCATACCTTCGTCGCATTTGCAGATAATGTGATGGTTGGTCAGCTGGGTACGGCAGAGCTCGCAGCGGTATCGCTTGGGAATAGCTTTGTTTTTATCGCTATGTCGCTCGGAATAGGTTTTTCGACAGCCATCACCCCGCTGGTGGCGGAAGCAGAAGGAGCTGGTAATATTGCCGACGGGCGCTCGGCCCTTAAACACGGGATGGTGCTCAGTACTATTCTTGCCGTCTTGCTTTTTCTGGTCATTCTGCTGGCAAAACCCCTGATGTATGCCATGGATCAGCCCGAAGAGGTGGTCACCCTGGCATTGCCATATCTTGATATTGTCGCTTTCTCGCTGATACCTCTTGTAATGTTTCAGGCTTTAAAGCAGTTCTCAGACGGGCTTTCACAAACAAAGTACCCTATGTACGCCACGGTATTGGCCAATGTGATCAATATCTTACTCAATTATGTGCTCATATTCGGGAAATGGGGGTTCCCTGAAATGGGGATCATCGGTGCTGCCATAGGAACTTTCGTTTCCAGGGCCATTATGGTTCTTTTTCTCTGGTTATTGCTGAAGAAGCGGAGGGGAACACAGGATTATCTCTTTGGCATCAGGTTTCACCTGATAGAAAAAAAGGAGGTCAGAAAGATGCTGAAACTCGGCTTTCCCTCGGCTTTGCAAATGTTCTTCGAGGTAGCTATTTTCACCGCGGCGGTATGGTTGAGCGGAGTACTAGGTAAAAATCCGCAGGCGGCCAATCAGATAGCCCTGAACCTTTCCAGCATGACCTATATGGTCGGGGTCGGTCTTAGTGTGGCCGCCATGGTCAGGGTAGGTAATCAAAAGGGATTGCAGAATTTTACCGAATTGCGGCGTATCGCTATATCGGTTTTTATGCTGACATTTCTCCTGGAAGTGCTTTTTGCCGTTTTATTCGTTGTATTCAGGCACTGGCTGCCAACATTGTATCTCGATCAGCACGATCTGCTCAACATGGCCGATAATACCGAGGTGATCACCATAGCCAGCCAGCTGTTACTGGTGGCTGCCTTTTTCCAAATATCCGATGGGTTCCAGGTAGTTTTTCTGGGGGCGCTCAGAGGGTTGCAGGACGTGAAGGTACCAACCCTCATTACATTCGTCGCCTACTGGATTATTGGTTTTCCTGTTTCCTGGTACCTGGGACTACATACCGAATTAAGTAATATGGGCATCTGGATCGGACTTTTACTGGGCCTGACAACTGCCGCTTTGTTTTTGTATTTTAGATTTAATTTATTAACCAAACGTATGATCACGGCCACGAAGGCATAACAGGCCGAATCAGAAAACAGTACAAAATGGAATTACCTAAGTTTTTACTAGGCGATAATACCGACTTCCCGGACGCCGTATATATCGTTCATACCGAATACCCCCGTTTTATTATCGACCTTTCGACCGATGAGGTCGAATGGCTGGAAGATTTCAGTCCTGAAGACGAAAGAGAGCTTAGTTCTGAAGCAGAATCACTGATCGAAGCCGCCACATCGTTCTACGACAGGGAAGTCGATCGTTACCAGGAATAATACCGGGCTATGGAACAGCTTATCGAACTTGACCGCGAACTATTTATCTTTTTGAACTCCATGGGCAATGAGACCTGGGATGGTTTCTGGCTGTTTATGACCAATAAGTGGAGTTCAATCCCTCTTTATGCGCTTTTACTGCTGCTTTCGGTAAAAGAACTTGGGAAAAAGCGTCTGCTGGTGATGCTTATTCTGGTGGCATTGCTGATCACAGCCACCGACCAGCTGGCCAATCTGTTTAAATATGGCGTGGAGCGCCTGCGGCCTTGTCATGATATTGCCCTGGAAGCTCAGATGAGATTGGTCAAGTCCTATTGCGGAGGCATGTACGGATATTTTTCGGCCCATGCCGCCAATTCATTTGCTGTTGCAACCTTCTTTTCACTGCTTTTGAGAAGATCGGCAGCCTGGTTACCGGGTTTATTGCTGGTGTGGGCATTGATCGTGGCTTACAGTCGCATCTATATAGGTGTTCACTTTCCCCTGGATGTAATTACCGGGATGAGTATAGGAATGTTACTGGGGTGGCTGTTTTACCGACTATTTAGGTTGATTTCAGTTCGTTTTCAGATATCTGAAGAGGTATCCTGATGTTTCCGGTACTTATCTAAAAGTTCCCTGGCAGCCATAAACGGACTGGTTTCGTTGTTTTCGACCGCTTCCAGTTTCTCCTTAAGATCTTCCTTTATGTTCGGATGTTCATAAAACGAACTCTTTAATTGTTCATCTATGGTTTGCAGTAACCATTGCCTGTTCTGTGATTTGCGATTGGCTGTGAAGTACCCGTTCCCTTGAACCAGTTCCAGGTATCTTGAGATCATTTCCCAAATATCCGCGATCCCTTCATTATTTAAGGCTGAAGCGGTGCGTACTTCCGGTGCCCAGTTACTGGCCTTAGGCGGATAGAGATGCAGTGCCCGCTGGAATTCTGTTTTGGCCTGAGCCGCCTTTTTTTTGTTGTCACCATCTGCCTTATTGATCACGATTCCGTCTGCCATCTCCATAATGCCTCTTTTGATCCCCTGAAGCTCGTCACCAGCGCCTGAGAGTTTTAACAGGAGAAAGAAATCAACCATTCCATGAACCGCGGTTTCACTTTGACCAACCCCGACCGTTTCCACGATCACGGTGTCAAAACCACATGCTTCGCAAAGAATGATGGTCTCACGTGTCTTTCGGGCTACTCCCCCCAGCGAACTTCCAGCCGGTGAGGGCCTGATGAAAGCATTGGGATCTTTGACCAGTTCTTCCATGCGGGTCTTATCTCCCAAAATACTTCCGTGTGATACGCTGCTGCTGGGATCTACCGCAAGTACGGCTACCTTCCTGTCTTTTCCGGTCAGAAAACTTCCAAAAGATTCGATAAAGGTACTTTTTCCCACACCGGGCACCCCTGTGATCCCCAGGCGTACCGACCTGTTGGCATATGGCAGGCATGAGGAGACAATCCTGGCTGCGATTTCCCGGTGTTGTTGCCGGGTACTTTCGATCAGAGTAATGGCCTGGCTCAGCGCAATGGTGTCACCCTCCGTGATCTTTCGGGTGAGTTCTTCGGCAGAGGGTATTCTTTTCCTCAATTCGCGTATGCGTTTAACCGCACCGGGATTCTGATGCTCACCTTTGGCCTGCTGTCCCTTTTTATTCTCCGCGCTGTTGCTGTTTTCAGATCGCAATAGTGTGAATTTTAAAACAAATTTAATAATTCAATCATTGTTATCACCCCGATATAAGCTATCTTACTGTAAACTCTAAATAATAAATTATGAAGACACTCTATAAGGCAGTCGCAACCACAACCGGTGGACGTGGCGGACATGTGAAAAGCGAAGACGGATTATTGGACTTCAACCTCGAATTACCCAAGGCACTTGGCGGTAAAGGAGGTGAACATACCAACCCGGAACAGCTTTTTGCAGCGGGTTATTCAGCCTGTTTCGGCAGTGCAGTCGAAGCTGTGGCTAAAAAGAAAAAGGTTGATATCGGTGATTTTGAGGTGAAAGCAACTATCGGCATAGGCGAACACCCTGATGCAGATGGATTTCTGCTCAATGCAGTTCTCGATGTCTACCTGCCCGGAGTTGATACTGAAACCGGAGAGGAGATCGTAAACGCTGCTCACGAGCTTTGCCCGTATTCGCGAGCTACCCGTGACAATATAGATGTCACTTTAAATCTTCTGGTATAAATAAACCATAAAATTTAAAAAAGCCCGGAGTTACTGCTCCGGGCTTTTTTTATGTCTTAATGGCTGAACCTGAACCGGGTTGCCTGCCGGTAAACCTGTCCGGGTTGCAAGCTGATATCGGGAAAGTGGTCATAAGCAGGAGCGTTGGGGTGAACCTGGGTTTCAAAACAGATAGCCGGCATGTTTGCCAGGTTAGGGTTTTCAAAATCATACCCCTGCATGTTTTGAGGGGTGAAAATAACTATTCCGGGCTGGTCTGTGTGTACCTCCATCCTGATCCCGGTTCTTTGAGATTTTAATACAGCGGCGGCCTGCCGGTCTGGCACCAGCAACAGAAAATCATCGATACCATTAAAATCTTCCTTCGTTCTGATAACCCTGTTTTTGCTGAAATCAAAGGGTGTATCAGCCACGGGTACTAATTCACCTGTGGCCAGCATTGACTTATCTTTTTCCAGGAAGTGGGAAGCGTGAAGCTGCAGTTCATGATCCAGGATACTGCCCCCACCATTCAGGTTGAAATAGCTATGGTTGGTGAGGTTGACAAGGGTAGGGCGGTCGGTTTGTGCCTCGTAAGTGATGACCAGGTCTGAACCCTGTAGTTCGTAGGTAACCGTTGTTTCCAGTCTTCCCGGAAAACCTTCATCCATATGCTCGCTGATCAGGGCATAGGTCACGCGGGTCTTTGACCGATCAATGATTTCCCAGGTTTTAAAGGAAAATCCTTCTTTTCCTCCATGAAGCACCGCTGAGGCTTTGGTATCAAAGGTGAACCTTTCGTTATTCAGATTAAAACCTTTGGCGTCCAGTCGGCCGGCAACCCTTCCGCAGGTGGCACCGGTGTAATAGATATTTCTGCGGTATCCTTCCGGATATTTCATTCCGATAACCACATTGACCCTTTTGCCATCTGAATCAGGCACCCATAGCCTGGTAAGGGTGGCGCCATAGTCGAGTGTTTCTATCGCAAGCTGCTCGTTTTCTAGGTATATTGTGTTCAATAAAGAAGTTTTTCTGAAATTATAAATAATTTTTGCAACGCTGTCAAAAAGCAGACGTCTTTATAATGAATAACAATTGTAATCACCAAAAGAACCGGCATGTTTCAGGTTGATCTGATCGAAAAATGCAAAGATAACGATCGCAGGGCGCAGATGCAGCTTTATGATCAGTACTGCGATGGTATGTTCTGCGTGGCCATGCGATTCATGGAAAACGCAGATGATGCCAAAGATGCCACCCAGGAAGCTTTTATAAAGGCTTTCCAGAAGATCCATCAGTACCGGGCTGAGGTGACTTTCGGGGCGTGGCTTAAACGGATCGTGATCAATAAATGCATCGATCATCTGAAAAGCAGGAAACAATATCTGATATCGCTTGATGAGGGCTATCTGCAGGTAGCTGACGAAACCGACGATTGGAATGTCGAAAGCGATATCAGTCTGGAAGAGGTGAAACAGGCTATAGCCGATTTACCTGAAAAATACCGGTATGTGGTTATGCTATACCTGATCGAAGGCTATGACCACGACGAGATCTCAGAGATATTGAACATTACCAATGTCTCATCAAGAACGCAGTTAATGCGTGGACGCATGAAGCTTAAAGAACTTTTAAAGAATAAACGTAATGGCACAAGACCTTAGAGACCTGTTTAAAGACGAAGATCACAAAGAGCGTTTTACCATGCCCGAAGGGCACAGGGAAGAATTTGAATCCAGATTGGAACAGGCGTTTCCTGATCGCAACCGCTCCTCCTTGTTCATGTTTTTAAAAGTGGCTGCCATTCTTGTGGTCATATTTGGAGCTGGTTTTCTGATCTACCAGGCGGGATATCGTTCATCAGGAGGGCAGCAGCAGGTGGTCGGTAATGACCAGGAAGCAGCACCTTTGAAAGAAACGCGTATCACCCTGGGTGATCTGTCACCCGATCTGAATAAGATCGAAAACTATTATGTTGCCAGCATCAATATGGAACTGTCTCAGATCGAAGTGAACGCAGACACCAGGAAGCTTCTTGATGGGTATATGAACCGGCTCACCGAACTCAATGATGAGTATGAGCGACTTACTCAGGAATTGAATGATATCGGTCCGAATGACCAGACCATCAATGCTCTGATCGAAAATCTGCAGATGCGGTTACAATTGTTATATCGATTAAAAGAAAAAATGAACGAATTCAAAACATCAAAAAATGAACAGTTTAGTCAACAAACGATCTAAAATCGCTGTATTTCTTTTACTGGCGGTTGTATTTTACGGTATGGCCCAGGAAAAGAAGAGCAAGAATTATTCTGAGCGGTTTAAGGTGAATGAAGATGTCAGTATAGATATCAATACAGCCTATACCGATATAGTGCTCGAAACATGGAACCGGGATGAGGTGGTGGTGGAAGCTACCATCACGGTGGAGAATGTTTCTGAGGAAAAGGCAAAAGATGTATTCGAGAAATGGAACTTTTCTGCCACGGGTAACAGCGGAAAGGTGACCATCAATGCAAATAGTCCTATGAGCTGGTATGGTGCTCCCAATGTCTATATACACGGGGAAAAGAATGGAGATTACAATTTCGTATTTGAAGACATGGATATGGAGATCGCAATTCCGGAGCTGCCACCCATGCCACCCATGCCTGAGATCGCAGTCATGCCGGCGCCACCCATGCCTCCCATCGCCTTCGACTTCGGAGAGCTTACCTTCGATTATGAAGCCTATAAAAAAGACGGAGAAGCGTACATGAAAGAATGGAAGGAGAAGTTCAAAGAAAATTTTGACGAAGATTTCCAGAAGAATATGGAAGAATGGAAAAAGCGCTATGAAGAGCAGATGAAGGCGCAGGAAGAATTGTTTAAGCTGCATGAAGAAGATCGGGAAAGAATGCAGGAAGAGCGTGAGATCATTATTGAGGAGCAACAAAAATTACGTGAAGAACAACAAAAAATGCGTGAAGAGCAGCGTAAAGCCATGGAAGAGGCCAGGGCAGAAGTGCAGAAGCTCAGAACCAAATATATTGTAAAGCGTGACAGCACAGACGGGAACACCCGGATATTCTTTATCAAGGGTGAAAAAGGGAAAGAGAACCTCAGGATCAAGAGAACCATAAGGATCAAAGCGCCTAAGGGAGCTAAGCTCAATATGAATGTTCGCCACGGTGAGGTCAAGCTGGCCGAACAATTTGAACAGATCGATGCTGACCTTTCCTATACGAGTCTCATTGCTTCCCGTATAGACGGGGAGGGCTCTGTAATAAGGGCAAACTATTCACCGGTTACTGTCGGATCCTGGAACAAGGGGAGACTGATGGTTAACTACGGGAAGAAGATCAATCTTACCGAGGTGCAAAGTGTGAAACTCACATCAAAATCTTCAAATGTCATCATCGGTACTATTACCGGTGATGCCATTATCGAAGGTAGTTTTGGTGACCTGGTCATCAACGACCTGGGAAAGAACTTCCGGTCGGTAGATATCTCTCTTGACAATTCAGATGCACGTATCGACCTGCCTGATGATGTGGCCTTTGATTTTTACTGTACGGCTTCCGATTCTGAAGTGAAGCTGCCGTCTTACCTGGTACTCGATGTGTCAGACCGGTATAACAGCAAACTGGCCAAAGGTTATAACAAGCAAAAAAACAGTACCCGCTCCATCAACCTGATGGCTGAACTAAGCGAGGTCAATGTGCAGTGATACCCGATCAGTGGGCGTCTTCCTTCAGTAGTTCCGGATACAATTCCTTAAACCGGTTCAAACGGGGTACAGACACATTTCTTATATAACTGTTATTCGGATTTCGCCGTTCATAATCCTGGTGATAGTCTTCAGCTTTCCAAAATTTTTGCAGTGGTTTTACTTCGGTGACGATTGGATCTGAGAAGATATTCTTCTCCTCCAGTTGTTCCATATAATCAAGAATAATGTCCCGCTCCTGCTCGTTCTGATAAAAGGCGATAGACCGGTACTGGGCTCCTTTATCAGGACCTTGGCGGTTCAGGGTTGTAGGGTCATGAGAACCAAAGAACACCCTGACAAGGGTAGCGAACGACACCTCCTGAGGGTCGTAGTACACTTTAACGGCTTCAGCATGAGAGGTGCGACCATAGCTTACTTCTTCATAGGTGGGATTCTTTTCCTTGCCTCCCGCATAGCCTGAAACAGCTTCTTTCACACCTTTAACACTTTCAAAGATAGCTTCCACACACCAGAAGCATCCGCTGGCGAAGTAAGCCGTCTCATACTCTGACAAATCCTGAGTGTTCGGTGTCCAGGCTTCAGCCGTTTCCTTTGGAGCCGGCTCATTTTGTTTCTTATCGGTCTTAGACTTGCAGGAAGAAAAGCTTAACAGACCTACCGTCAAAAGTATCAGTGATATATTTTTCATAGGATGGATTTTTTCTTTCTGTCTGAAGGAATTTACTTTCCTTACAAACACCTATGAAGATAAGGAATCTGTACCTCAGAAAGACTTAAAGAAAACAAAAAAAACCTGCCTTGATGAGGGGCAGGTTTTTTTAGTACGTTTCGTTTTTTGATCAATCGAGCTTCTGCGACATCTTGAATCCTGCGAACAGGCCGATTCCCGCAAGGGTAAAGATCGTACCCGGATAAGCGATCTCGTCGTTGACACCCAGGGTATAGTGCAGAATTCCTGCTATAAATATTCCCAGTCCGATACCTACGAGTATCATGGAAAGATTCAATACCAGAACCTTCCATACCGGAGAGGTCTTGCGATCGTTGCTGTAAAAAATAGATGCGTCGGTACCTTTTTCGATCAGTGCCAGGCGTTCTTTATGCCGTGAAGAGATGAACAGGTAGAATACTCCGAAGATAACTCCGAAAATTACTGGAAGAATGATTACTTCAGATCCCATAAGAAAGTGTTTTATTGATTAATTTCACAAGTATGACGGCAGGGATCGAATGACGGTTACAAAAAAACTGATTTTTTTTCTGAGGAAGCTTGTAACCAGATACCTGATAGGGTCGTCATACCAGGGAATGACTAACCAAAACGAACAGCTATTGATATCGAAGGTGCTGGCGGGTGATACCCGCGCCTTCGGGGAGTTGGTGGAGAAATACCAGCAAATGGCCTATACCCTGGCCGTTCGTATTATGAAAGATCCGGCCGATGCCGAAGATGTGGTACAGGAAGCGTTTATAAAGAGTTATGAGGTACTGAACACCTTCAGGGGTGATTCCAAGTTCTCAACCTGGCTGTATCGCATCGTTTATCATAAGGCCCTTGATCGTATAAAAAGTCAAAAACGCAGGTATGCTGAGAGTTTTGACGACGTTAAGGAATCACAGATACGGGCGGATAAAGTGGAAGATGCCTATGATCTTCTGACCAAAAAAGAACAAAAGCAGTTGGTACTTGAGGCTATATCAAAACTTCCGGAAGAAGAACAAACCTTACTGATGCTATACTATTTTGAAGAGGAGTCTATTAAGGAGATCGCCCTGATACTTGATATCAGTATGGACAATGTGAAAGTAAAACTTTTTCGTTGCCGGAAGAAGTTATATGAATTATTAAAGGGACAGTCCCATAATTTAGCGGTGTAATATGAATAATCAGGAAGAAAAGAAACTGGATAGTTTCATCAGGAAAGCAGTTAAGGATACAGGCCTTGAAACGCCTTCACCGGCTTTGAAAATGAATATAATGGCTGCGATTCAGCGCCAGGCTGCCAGTATAAAATATCGTGCCCTGATCCCGAAGTGGGCATGGCTTACGACGGCGCTTATCCTGCTTTTTTTAGGGGTGCTTGCGATCGCGAACCCCATGGGGCTCACCGGTCTTCCGGTTGATCTCTTTCCATGGGAATTATCCTGGAGCTGGGGCGAGTTTTCACCGTTGGCGGTATATGGTACTGCTGTTTTTGTCGTAATGGCTGTGATACAGATCGTCTTTCTGAAAAGGAAGATCGATCAAAGATTCTATAATAACTGATCAAAAAAAAAAGGCCCTGCAAAGGGCCTTTTTTTGTATAATGTGTATTCAAAATCAGTCCGGGATTCTTACCTGGGAACCAAAGAATAAAGCATTGAAGAACATTTTATTGGTGCCGTACCACGCCCCTCTGAAATTCGGGTTGTCTGCAAATAATAGTACCCGGCCGCTGCCGAGTTTACTGGCTACCACAGAAGCGGCAGGCTTCAGGTAGTTGTTCAGATTCTTTTCTGTAATATATCCGTCGATATGCGGGTCATCGGTATACTTAGCGATGGTTGAAAAGGCATTCTTACTGGGGGCTAACCATACTGAGTTGTTCTTGTATACCGGCAGTTCCGGCTCTGTATATCCAAATGCAACAGGATGGGTGAGGTCGAGGTTCACTTCGAAAATAGCTCCTCCGACTTCCTCACGGCCCAGATACTCCGGAGCATCGATATACGGCTTTCTTACGGGTATAACCGTATCTTTTTCCTCTTCGATAAGTTCTTCTTTGATCATATCATTTTCGATAAGCCAGGATACCGCATCGCCGATGGCAATGAGCGTATTCCCTTCAGATACCCAGTTTTTTATCCGGTTGCGATCCGTGCTGTCAAGGTTGTTATAACGTCCGGATACCATGACCATGGTATTATATTTTTCGATTTCCGACCGGGAGAAATCTCTCATCGGGATTTTGGTGATCGGCATGTGCACCCTTTGGTCGAGCAGGTGCCAGACCTCACCGGCCTCATACGACCTCACACCTTCACCTACCAGCATAAAAGGTTTGGGTGGTTTGATGGTTTCAACGTAACGGCTACCCAGGTCGATGCCTGCGCCCTGGTGATACCCGGTGCCAACTGATGAAACCGGGACTCCGAAACGTTCCACCCCCGACTTGATAACATCATAAAGCGCATCTTCGCTCATATCCTGTTTGCTAACGGGAACCACCAGGGTGCCGGCCGGAAAAGTGGTGGTTTCACCATTTACTGCGGTGGTGAACGGTTTGAAAGCCGCCTGAACACGCACCTTTTTTTCCTGCAGATAATGCAGAAAAGCAGCCCCGTTGTAGTCCCGCCAGTCACCCAGATAAGCATAGGAGGCAGGTTGTACCTGCGGGCTTTCGATCATAATATCTTCTTCGGTGATTTTGTTTTCAGGTCTGATGCGACCGCTTACCGGTTTATAATTCACATTATAGAAGTTGGCTAAAGACCAGGCAGAAGCATCGTAATATACACTATCACGGTATTCATCGTAGGTTTCGAAAACTGTCTGTACCATGCGGTACTGTTCCTGAGCTGTGGGAACGAGGTATGAACCATCATCTTCCCGATATACATCAATGCGATGAATCAGCAGCTTATCGAGAAACGCCTTGAGTCTGTTTCGGTCGTTATCAACGGTAAAGCGGTAGGCATTAATGTCGCTTTTCCGGGCATTTTCGATGGCAGAATCGAAGAACCTCCTCAGGTAATCCTGGAGGTATTCCCGGTTTTCAACTGAGGCTTTCACTGTTGTCATGCTCGATACAAACTGGTTTCTGATCGTAAAAGGAAAACTGATCTCACCCATTTCGGTTTTTTGAAGATGACCCCGTGAGCTGGCCTGTTCAAAAAGCAGTCCTAAACCACCCTGAAGGTCAGGATACGAAGAACCATACCCCGGGTAGGTGCCATCGAATACCTCTCCGGTAAAATACAGCGAACCGATCGAATCGAGGGAAGAGGCAAAATAAGTGCCGAATAATTCGTTCAGGTCTTCATAATTTTCAGCCGGCATAATCGGGTCTTTCGAACCGATGGCTTTCATGGGCTCGAAGAAATAGGTGCTTTCTGTTCCCATCTCATGGAAATCTGTCACCACGTTGGGATACCAGTGGTGGTACCAATTGAGTTTTCCACGGCTTTCGGGGTGAACTGCCAGTAACCAGTCACGGTTCAGGTCAAACCAATAGTGATTGGTGCGTCCACCTGGCCAGGCTTCGTTATGTTCGATATCCTGAGGGTCATCTACCAGCGGATCTCCTTTGAAACTGTTTGCCCAGTGGGTGTGTCTGTCTCTTCCGTCGGGATTGATGGTCGGATCGATGAATACGACCGCATGCTCCCTGTAATTAGCCACAGAACTGTTTTCCGAGGCTACCAGGGTGTAGGCGGCCAGAAGCGCTGCCTCTGAACTCGATGGTTCATTCCCGTGTACGTTGTATCCAAGATTGATAAATACCGGTTGTTCAGCGGAAGGGGATGCTTCTCCATTTTTGATTTGCAAATGGGTGTCCCTAAGTGCATCAATTCGATTCAGGTTCTGTGGGCTGCTTACCCGTAAGATCAACAGGGGACGGCCCTCATAGGTTTTACCGTATTCTTCGATCTCAGCGCGGTCTGATCGTTCAGCCAACAGCCTGAGATAGGCCACGATCATATCATGGCGGGTGTGCTGTTCACCAATACCATATCCCAGGAAAGCTTCCGGTGATGGAATATTTTCATCAAAGGGTTGGTATTTTTCAAGAAAGTAATCCTGTGCCATGCCGGTCTCGCCAAGGAAACACAGCAGGAATGCAATAATTATTTTTTTCATATAGTTGAGCAGGTATGTTTTGTCTTACAAGATAACCAAAACGCAGGGAGAGAAAAAATTCTGATCAAAAGTGAATTCAGGCCAGGGTGCCAAATCGATCCTTTTGTTCAAGGAATCCGAAATATACCGTGCCAAGCATGGTGATAACAAAATACATGACTACGATCGTATTTCCTGCAGGAAGGTGGTTTTCAATACCGAACCAACTTCCCGTGTAGCCCAGGTAAAGCAGGGCTGCGACCGATCGTATCATCTCGATATAAGGAGCGAATCGTTTCCCGTCCATCAGACTTGAATATCCGAAAATACCGGTGAAAACAAACAGGCCGAAAAGCAATAAGCCTTCGAAGCCGATCCCGGTATAGTTGTAGAACATGAACAGCATCAGGGCGGTGTTGCTCAGTAACTGAAAGATAGCATAGCTTTTTAGGCCATTACTGACTTCCGGATCGTATTTGTCAAAACGGTATACATCGCTGATGGTGGTGAGAGGGTATTTTTCTTTGACGTCTTCAGGTCTCCACCCTGTGGGCATGAACCAGATACGCAATTTATCGAACCAATTGCGGGTACGCCATGCATCCTGTGTAAGTCTCCAGAAGTGCTGGAAATTTATGATAACGGGATTCCAGGTGGCCGCCGGTTTTAATACCCCGTAAACAGGGGGAACTTCCTCCAGTTCCTCCTGAAAGGTGCCGAACATTCGGTCCCATACACAAAAGATCTGCCCCAGGTTCTTGTCGATATATTCCGGGTTGATGGCGTGGTGCACCCGGTGCTGTGATGGGGTTACGATGATATACTCCAGCCAACCCATTTTACCGATATGCCGGGTATGGTACCAGAACTGTAAAAACAGCTGTATCGGTGCCAGGATGGCGATCACTTTTGCGGGCACGCCTAAAATCGCTGCCGGCAGCAGTAACAGGGGAAAGTAACCGATCACATTCGAGATGGATTGACGCAGGGCACAAGCAAGATTGAATTCTTCACTGCTGTGATGTATCACATGCTGGTTCCAGAAAATATTGACCTTATGGCTTAAGCGGTGATTCCAGTATCCGGCGAAATCGATCGCAACAAAACCTATGGCATAGACCGCCCAGGTCGATGGGATATCGAAAACAGCCAGGTGGTCGACCATGAAAGGATAGGATATCAACACCACTGCCAGTCCGAGGGAATCCTTAATAATATTGGTAAGGCCTGAACTCAGACTCGACACAGTATCCATAACGGTGTGGGTCTGATTCTTTACAAAATGCCCGTACAGGATCTCCAGTAATACCAAGCCTATAAAAAAAGGAATGGCATATAATAAAGCGGTCGCATAGGTTTCCATTTCTGTTTTGTTGGATTGATGCCTCTCAAATGTACTACATCATCGGCTAATTAGAAAGTCTCTCCTGCCTGCTTTGTTTGAGATCTGGTTTCGGTAAAAACAATCTGGTAGGTGACCCCTCGTTCCTTTTCTGGGTAAGAGATCTTCCCGTTCAGCTGCCGCACCAGGCTGTCGATAAGTTTCAGCCCGAGCGATCTGCGTGACACATTCAGATTTTCGCGATCAAAACCTTTACCGTCATCTGTCAGTTCAAGGAGATATGCCCCGTTATCCAGTTTGTCCAGGCAAATACAGATCTCCCCGGCTTGTTCTTCTTCAAACCCATGTTTGAGGGTGTTTGTTATAAACTCGTTGATCAGCAGTCCGAGGGGAATGGCAGTATCGATGTTCAGCCGTACATCGGGGATCTCGATCCTGAGGTTGATGTTGTGCTGATAGCCTTTGTAGGATCGCACCAGGTATTCGGCCAGCTGGGTGACATAATCACCGTAATGTATCCTGGAAATATCGTCATAAGCATACAGCATTTCATGGATCATGGCCATAGATATGACCCGGTTTTTCGAATTTTGAAGAATGTTACGGGCATCGCCGTGCTCAGTACCTCTTGATTGCAGGCTGAGCAGGCTTGAAACGGTCTGTAGGTTGTTTTTTACCCTGTGGTGTATCTCTTTCAGCAGTACTTCTTTCTGAAGGCTTTGTTTTTCCAGCTCTTTCTTGGATTCGTACAGGTTATGATAGCTGCCCAGCATAACCTTCCCGAAAATTCCGCCTAAAATGTATACTGAGAACAGTATGCTGATCAGGCTGAAAATGCTTCGGTATCTTTCGGGTACCGCATTTTCAAAATGTATGTCAAAAAAGGTGAGCAGGTATGTCAGGATGATAAGAAGCGTGATAAGGTAAAAATGAATGACCCCATAGGCTCTTGTGGCCATATAGCCGGCGAAAACGATCAGGGCCAGTACAAATATGAACGGACTGTTGATACCGCCGCTGTAAAGGGTAACCACCAGCGAGCCGATCAATGCACTCACGGTTGTGATTATATATGTCATTGTCAGGTTCCGGTGACGGTAGAAGAACAGGGTATTGACCAGTATCACAATGCCGTAAAGAGAAAAACAAACGGGTATTACAGCCTGAAAATCAAGAAGGTAATAGCATACAGGTGCGAGGATCAGCATTAAAATGGCAGAAAAGTAATTAGCCCTGAGAATCAGGGTAGTCTTACTGTTCCTCGAATTCATTTCCATAGGTTCGCTTTGGTCGTTTAGGGATCGTTTATCTTCGAATCATGTTTTCCTATGGCTAAGTTCGGATGCCTGCGATCAGGATGGGGCTCCCTGTTTTGCGTTGTTCACGTGGCCGGCATCTGGTGATAAATATATTTATTTTAAACTAAAAAAGCGATAACAATGGGAAATTGCTACCGCTTTTTTTAATGGCTTTCTATAAAGGTCTAAGCCCCTGACAGTTATTGCTCGTCTTCGATCAATACCCAGTCTCCCTTATCTATTAAAGGCTCGGCCTGTTTATATTTGAGGGTCTTATTTTCACCTGTCATAACGTTCTTGATGGTAACCCTTTCGTTTCTTCCGATTTTGGGTTTTTCACGAACGATGGTTTCTGTTACCTGTGGTCTCTGACCTCCGGTCTGCTGACCTGCAGCCCTGTTCTGAGCCGCCAGCTCATCGCTGTTAGGAATTTCTTCCTTACTGGTGCGGTAGTCCTCTTTTTTCTTTACCTCACGGGCCTCCTGGATGTTGTTGGTATCCTGGGTAGGCAGTTCACCTTTGAAGAGGAAGGAAATCACGTCCCTGTTTACCTTGTCGATCATCTCTTTAAAAAGTTCAAAAGCTTCGAACTTATAGATCAGTAACGGGTCTTTCTGTTCGTGAACGGCCAGCTGAACGGATTGTTTCAGCTCGTCCATCTTTCTAAGGTGATTCTTCCAGGCTTCATCGATGATGGCCAGGGTGATATTCTTTTCAAAGTCGCTGATGAGTTTTTCACCCTCAGATTCGTAAGCATCTTTCAGGTTGGTCACCACTTTCAGGGTTTTAACCCCATCGGTGAACGGTACCACGATACGTTCGAACTTGTCTCCCTGGTTCTCGTATACATTCTTGATCACAGGGTATGCCGTCAAGGCACTTCGCTTCATCTTCTGCTGGTAGTGAGCGTAGACCTCCTTATAAACCTTTGAGGCGATCTCGAGTTCATTCATCTTTTTGAACTCTTCTTCTGTAACCGGAGAGGTGATGGCAAAGTACTTGATCAGCTCGAACTCGAAGTTCTTGTAGTCATTGGCCGATTTATTGGTCTCAGCAATGGCTTCACAGGTGTCGAAGATCATATTGGCGATATCGACCTTCAGCCTTTCCCCTTGCAGGGCGTGACGGCGTCTCTTGTAGACCACCTCACGCTGGGCGTTCATCACATCATCGTATTCGAGCAGTCGCTTACGAATACCAAAGTTGTTTTCCTCTACCTTTTTCTGGGCTCTTTCAATAGACTTGGTCATCATCGAATGCTGAATGACCTCACCTTCTTCCAGTCCCATTTTATCCATCATTTTGGCTACCCGGTCAGAACCGAACAGTCGCATCAGGTTATCTTCAAGAGATACGTAGAACTGTGAAGATCCCGGATCTCCCTGACGTCCTGAACGTCCGCGAAGCTGTCTGTCGACCCTTCTGGAATCGTGTCTTTCTGTACCGATAATCGCTAAACCACCTGCATCTTTCACTTCTTTCGAGAGCTTGATATCGGTACCCCTACCTGCCATATTGGTAGCGATGGTAACGATTCCTGCCTTTCCGGCCTCAGCAACGATATCGGCCTCTTTTTTATGCAGTTTCGCGTTCAGTACATTATGGTTGATCTTTCTTATCGATAACATTTTTGAAAGCAGCTCAGAGATCTCAACCGAGGTGGTACCGACCAGAACAGGTCTTCCCTGGTTAACGAGCTTAACGATATCTTCGATCACCGCGTTGTATTTCTCGCGCTTGGTCTTATAGATAAGATCTTCTTTGTCATCCCTGGCGATCGGCCTGTTGGTAGGGATCTCCATCACATCGAGTTCATAGATCTCCCAGAACTCACCCGCTTCGGTAATGGCCGTACCGGTCATACCCGAAAGCTTGCGGTACATTCTGAAATAATTCTGGAGGGTGATGGTGGCAAAGGTTTGGGTGGCCGCCTCGATCTTCACGTTCTCCTTGGCTTCGATGGCCTGATGGAGACCGTCTGAATAACGACGCCCTTCCATGATACGTCCGGTCTGTTCATCTACGATCATGACCTTATTTTCCATTACCACGTACTCGGTGTCTTTCTCAAATAGGGTATAGGCCTTGAGAAGCTGGTTCATGGTGTGGATGCGTTCGCTCTTTACGGCGAAATCTTTGAATAGTTCTTCCTTTAGTGCAGCTTCTTCTTCAACCGGCAGTTCTTTATTTTCGATAGAGGCGATCTCAGTACCGATATCAGGCATCACAAAGAAATCAGGATCACCGTCTCCTGAAAGGTGTTCGATCCCTTTATCTGTGAGCTCAATGGAATTGCTTTTTTCATCGATGACAAACCAGAGGGCTTCATCAACTTTGGGCATTTCCCGGTTGTTATCCTGCATATAGAAGTTTTCTGTCTTCTGCAGCAGTTGTTTCACTCCTTCTTCACTCAGGAATTTGATAAGAGCTTTATTTTTGGGAAGTCCGCGATGAACGCGTAATAACTGGAATCCACCTTCTTTGGTGTCGCCCGCGGCGATCAGTTTTTTTGCTTCCGCCAGTACCCCGGTCAGGTATTGACGCTGCAGCTTGACCAAATCGGCCACTTTTGGCTTCAGTTCATTGAATTCATGACGATCTCCCTGAGGTACAGGTCCTGAAATGATCAGGGGTGTTCTGGCGTCATCGATCAGAACCGAGTCAACCTCATCGACGATGGCATAATTATGCGGTCGTTGTACCAGGTCATTCGGACTGTGAGCCATATTATCTCTCAGGTAATCGAAACCGAATTCATTATTGGTTCCGTAAGTGATATCAGATGCATAGGCCTTTCTTCTTCCGGCCGAGTTAGGCGGGTGATTGTCGATACAGTCGACTGTAAGTCCGTGGAATTCGAAAATGGGTGCCATCCACGCACTGTCCCTTCGTGCCAGGTAATCGTTCACGGTAACCAGGTGCACTCCTTTCCCGGTAAGAGCATTGAGATATACAGGAAGGGTGGCCACAAGGGTTTTACCTTCTCCTGTCTGCATCTCTGCGATCTTACCCTGGTGCATGGCGATACCACCGATGAGCTGAACATCGTAGTGAATCATATCCCAGGTCACTTCTTTTCCGGCGGCATCCCATGAATTCTGCCAGATGGCCTTATCGTCTTCAAGGCTCACATAGTCTTTCTCTCCTGAAAGTTCACGATCGAAAGCGGAGGCTGTAACCCTGAGGGTCTCATTCTCGGTGAAGCGGCGTGCGGTTTCCTTAACCACAGCGAAAGCCTCAGGAAGAATTTCGCTCAGCGTGTTCTCGGTCGCCTCATAAGCCTGATCTTCCAGACCGTCGATCTCGGTATAAATGGCTTCCTTTCGGTCGATATCAGTATCTTCAGCCTCTTTTTTAAGGGCTTCGATCTGCTTGTCGAAATCAGCCCGGGCTTGTTGTATCTGTTCTTTGAATTGTGCTGTTTTAGCTCGAAGTTCATCGTTGGAAAGCGAAGCGATCGATTTTTCGAAAGATTTTATCTTATCGACGATCGGCTGCAGTTCTTTTACGTCTTTTTTCGCTTTATCACCAACGAATATCTTGATTACTGAATTTAAAAAACTCATGCTTAGGTCTAAAAATTAAAAGTCAAAATTAAGCAAAAAAAAAGCCTCTTAAGAGACTTTTCCGCTTTTATAATGTTAATGTCGTTGTTAATATTCGTCCTCGTTCCAGAGGTAATCTTCCTCTGTAGGATAATCAGGCCAGATCTCTTCGATCGATTCATACATATCTCCCTCGTCTTCCATAGCCTGCAGGTTTTCTACAACCTCTAATGGGGCGCCTGTTCTAATAGCATAGTCGATCAACTCGTCTTTTGTGGCTGGCCAGGGCGCATCATCCAGATAAGATGCTAATTCTAAAGTCCAATACATCTGCTATTTGATTTTTAAGTTTGTGCAAAAATAAATTTTAATTGGAAAAAGTCAAGTAAATTCTATATTAAATGCAAATTATTTGTAAGAACGTCATTTTCAGCGAAATAAAACAGAATTTATGAACTTCCAGTCCTCATAACTTACGAAAAATTATCTTGACTTTTTAGGAATCCACCGTATTTCTTCCGCCTTTAAATCGTAGGTCAATTTTCGTGCCAGTACAAAAAGGTAGTCAGATAAGCGATTGAGATAGGTGATCAGGATCTCTTCAACCGGTTCATTTTCATTGAGATGCGTTACCCGTCGCTCGGCTCTTCGGCATACGGTTCTTGCTATGTGACAATATGACACGGTTTGATGTCCTCCGGGTAATACGAAATGTGTCATTTCGGGTAACTCACTGTCCATCTTATCGATCGCCTCTTCAAGCATTTCGATATGATGCTCTTCTATTCGTTGAATGTCCAGCCGCTTCTTGCCGCTCTTCAGTTCTTCCTTAGAAGGAGGTGTTGCCAGTATGGCTCCCATTACAAAGAGGTGATCCTGAATATCGGTAAGAAAGGTGCTGAGTTCCCCGTCGATATCCTGGTCTCTTAAAAGCCCTACCCAGGAGTTCAGCTCATCGACGGTACCGTAACTTTCGATCCTTATGTGATGTTTGGGAACGCGCTCGCCTCCGAACAGTGCGGTTTGTCCTTTATCTCCGGTCTTAGTGTATATCTTCATAGCTATTCTTTAGGTCTGAATTTTAGTGTATTATAGACAAATTCTTCTTTTCTTCAAAAATCTGCTCGTTATTACTTCAAAAGCGAACGGCAAAATACTCATCTGCCTGCCTTTCTCTTTTAAAGAAAACCGCTGCATGCCAGGTGTCAAGTATAACACCTTTTGGTAAGCTGTCACAGAACTTCTTCCAGTTTTTGGCAGATGAGGGGTTCTCATAAGGCGATCCGAATACCAGGCTGCTGTTCAGTCCCAGGTTCTTCTTGAGGAAATAAAGTTCATCGGTCTTCAATTCTGACAGTAGTGCAGGGGAGAGGTAGAAAACACGATTGATCTCTGTGATCGTCTCCAGGTTTTCCTTCGAGAGGCAGAGCAGGGGTATGGCTGGATCCAGGTGGGTTATTACAGCATTGATGGCCAGGCGCCTGTGAAGAGGCCACTGTGAGGCTGTTTGGGTTAAAGCAGGGTGCAGGGGAAGCTCTGAGGCCTTGTTCAAATGATTATCGACCAGCTCAAACATGAATGGGGAGTGCACCCCGTGTTCATCTCCGGCTTTTAAGAGAAATCGCAGGCGACTGCCTAAACGGTAGCAGCGGGTACTGATGGTCATTTTCAGGATTCCATTTTTAAGGAGAGCTCGAACCAACGTTCTGTTTTCTGATCGATCTGGTCGATGATCTCCTGCAGGCTGATGGCGGTTTCATCGATATCGCCTCCTTCCAGTTCTCCGGTGGCAAAACGGGCTTCGACCGATTTCTTCTCCTCTTCCAGCTTTTTGATCTCCCGCTCCAGTTTTTTGAACTCCCTTTGTTCCTGGTAATTCAGGGCAGAATTGGCATCTTTTTTCCAGTTCTTCTTTTCCTTGCTTTCAGCCGTTGAAGTACTTTCCTCTTCTTTACTGCTGTCATAGATGCGGTAGTCGGAATAATTTCCGGGGAAATCTTCGATCTTACCCTCGCCTCTGAATACAAAGAGGTGATCTACGATCTTGTCCATAAAGTACCGGTCGTGCGAAACCACCACCAGGCATCCCGGGTAGTCGAGCAAAAAGTTTTCCAGTACGTTCAGGGTAACGATGTCAAGGTCGTTGGTAGGCTCATCAAGTATGAGAAAGTTCGGGTTCTGAATCAGCACCGTGCACAGATAAAGCCGTTTAAGCTCACCACCACTAAGTTTTTCAACAAAATCGTATTGTTTTTTACGGTCGAACAGAAAGCGTTCCAGCAACTGTGAGGCGGAGATCTGCCGCCCTTTGGTCAGGGGGATGTATTCTCCGAATTCCTTGATGACCTCGATCACTTTCTGCTCCTTTTTGATCGGCAGTCCTTTTTGGGTATAATAGCCGAACTTGACAGTGTCACCGGTCACCACTTTTCCTCCATCGGGCTCCAGGCTTCCGGTAAGGATGTTCAGGAAGGTGGATTTTCCGGTACCGTTCTTCCCGATGATCCCGACTCTTTCCCCTTTTTTAAAGGTATAATCGAAGTGGTCAAGCATGGTCTTGTCACCGAACGATTTTGAAACATTGTGAAACTCGACGATCTTGCTTCCCAGGCGCTCCATATTGATCTCCAGTTGTACCCGGTGTTCTTTTCGCCTCTGATGCGCCTTTTCCTTGATGGTGTAGAAGTCATCGATGCGGGATTTGGATTTGGTCGTTCGGGCCTTTGGCTGGCGTCGCATCCATTCCAGTTCCTTGTTGTAAAGGTTCTTTGCCTTTTCGGTCGAAGCCTGCTCGGCTGCCACCCGGGCATCTTTCTTTTCGAGGTAATACGAATAGTTTCCCTTGTACTGGTAGATCTGCTTGTTCTCCAGTTCGATGATCTCGTTACAGACCCGTTCGAGAAAATAGCGGTCGTGGGTGACCATGAAAAGTGTCAGGTTCTCGCGTGCAAAGAAATCTTCCAGCCATTCGATCATTTCCAGATCGAGGTGGTTGGTAGGTTCATCCAGTATGAGCAGGTCAGGATTGTTGAGCAGCGTGGCGGCCAGGGCCAGTCGCTTTTTCTGTCCTCCTGAAAGTTTTGATACCTTCTGGTCGAGTTGTTCCAGTTTCAGCTGAAACAGGATCTGTTTATAGCGGGTTTCAAAATCCCAGGCATTGGTGGCCTCCATTTTCTCAAAGGCTTTCTGGTAGTTCTCTGTGTCTTCCGGGTGAAGCAAGGCCTGTTCGTATTCCCTGATGATCTTCAGCACCTCGTTGTCAGAGGCGAAAATGGTCTGTTCCACGGTAAGGGTCGGGTCCAGGTCCGGTTCCTGCGGAAGATAGGCAAGGTTGATGCCCTTACGGGTCACCACTTGTCCCTCGTCAGGCATATCCCTGCCGGTGAGGATGTCGAGCATCGAAGTTTTTCCGGTACCGTTCTTGGCAATAAAGGCTACTTTTTGCCCCTGGTTGATACCGAATGAGATGTCGCTGAACAACACTCGTTCGCCATACGATTTGGCAATATTTTCAACAGATAATAGGTTCAAGGCGTCTTTTTTGCAAAATAACGCATAATCTCAGAGATACGCGTGACCCTACTGCTTTTTTCTGGCGATGGCAAAAAGCAGCACCATGCCTGCGATCAGAACGGATAAGCGGGCGATATAATCACCATATCTTACATAGAAGGTCCGGTCGTTGTTGATGGTGATATCTCCCTTCAGAATACCTTGTTTTTCATAGCCCAGGGTTTTGATGAGCTGCCCTCTTTCGTCGATCAGGGCAGAGATCCCTGTATTGGCAGACCGTACCACGCTACGGCGATTCTCTATGGCTCGAAGCCGGGCATAGCTGAGGTGTTGCTGGTGCCCCTGGGTGTCAGACCACCAGGCGTCATTGGTGATGATAGCCAGGAAGTTTGCTCCCTTACTCACGTATTCAGTGACATATTCTCCATAGACCGATTCGTAACAGATAATGGGGGCTGCGGCATAGTTTTGGTCTTTTGATTGAAACACCGAGCGTTCAGGCTGTACCGCCCTGCTGGCTACCGTTCCTCCCAGGTTCAGCATAATATCTCCCAGTAGTGGTTCGAGTGCAGATTTAAAGGGGAAGTTCTCTACGCCGACCACCAGTTTTGATTTGATGTATTTCGGGCTCACCGTTGATCCGTCGATCTGAACGGCTGCATTGTATACATCGTACCACCGGCCATCTTGAAAGGCATTGGCGGTAGAAGTGGGTTTGTTGATGGAATTATAGAAACGGTGAAAATCGGCACCCAGTATGAGGTGCAGCCCGGGGTAGGGTGCGATGACCGACTGCAGGATCTTTTTCTCCCTGCTCGAATCAAAGAGGTCGATCGAACTGTTTTGGGCGAGTACGGTTTCAGGAGCCACGATATAATCGGTTTCTTCGTCGATGGCATCACGGGTCATTTCATCGATCAGCCGTGCGTATTCGACATTGGAGCGGTCGTATTTTTCGGTGTAAGGATCGATATTGGGTTGAACCACGATCACCTCGGCTTTTTCTTCGGAAGGCTGATAATTATAGAAAAGAAACATCGATAATATGATGGGAATGGCGATGCCCATGACATTTCGCGCCACGCCTATGGTCAAGACTCTTCTGTTCTTATTTTCACGTGCCTTGACCACGGTTCGGAAGATCCCGATGTTGATGATCCAAATCCAGAGAGCCCCCCCGAAGGTTCCCGTGTACTCGTACCACTGTATCCAGCTGATATACTCTGAAAATACATTGCCCAGGTTGAGCCAGGGCCAGGAAAAATCCCAGTTCAGGTGAAATTTCTCAAAAGCGATCCAGATCGCAGGTAAGAATACCAGGTGTATCTTCTGCGGAAGCCTGCGCGCCACAAAGTGATATAACATGAAGATGAAGGTCATCAGCAAGGTGTTGACCAGCAGGGCGAAGAACATCCCGAAGGGGGTGGAATACCAGATCCACCAGGTGGTCACACTGTTCCAGATCAGGAGTCCGAGATAGGTGCTAAGAAAGACCTTGAAGCCTCTGCGATGCAGGTTTGATGTTCTGATTCGACGTTCTGCCAGTAGCAGGGGAACGAACCCGATAAATGCGAATAAAGGGATGCCGTAGGTAGGCCATGAAACGGCCAGCAGGCAGCCTGAAAGCAACGCCAGCAAATAATTGTTCTTCATGAGACAAAAATAACGGCTAATATTAATAATCCTCAATATTGTGCATGTTTTCGTCGAAATGAGGTGTGTTATTTCGGAATTTAATGGGCAATAATGCGGGAAATGTAGGGAAGTGTTTATTTTTACGTAAAGTTTATTTCATGAGAAAGCATATACCCAATTTTGTAACCCTGCTAAATCTTTTCAGTGGCTCGGTGGCAGTTGTTCTGGCGGTACAGGATGAACTGGAACTGGCAGCGATCTTTGTTTTTCTCGGTATCATCTTCGATTTTTTTGACGGTTTCGCAGCACGAATTCTACGGGTTCCAAGCGAGATGGGCTTGCAGCTTGATTCGCTGGCCGATATGGTAACAAGCGGACTGGTGCCCGGTATCGTGATGTTTCAGCTATTCAACAGGGCCTTGGGTACTCAGACCTTTACCTGGGCACTGGAAGGTTCAGCTGAACAGTCGGCCATTGACAGCGGCGCTTCCCTTTTACCTTTCGTGGGCTTTGCCATTACGATGGGCTCGGCCTGGAGACTTGCGCGCTTTAACATCGACGAAGACCAGGTAGACTCTTTTGTGGGCTTACCCACTCCGGCCAATGCCTTGTTTATCTTGTCACTTCCTCTGATTCTGACCTATCAGCCCAGTGTGTGGGCCGAAAACCTGATACTCAATAAATGGTTCCTGATTGCGATAACCATAGCCAGCACGTGGATGCTGAATGCCCCGGTACGGCTTTTTGCTTTGAAGTTCAAGCATTTTCAACTGAAAGGGAACCGGTTGCGCATATTTTTTCTCCTGCTGAGCCTGGTATTGCTGCTGGGTCTGCGTTTTACGGCTATCCCGTTAATTATAGTATTGTATGTGATATTGTCACTGGCAGGAAATACCCGTGAAGGGCAGGTGGTTTAGAATTCCAGCTTCCTTTTTCGCAATTCGAAGTTCTGACCCAGATAGACCTTACGTACCATCTCATCGGCAGCCAGGTCTTCGGGGATACCTGATTTCAGGATGCTGCCCTCGAACATAAGGTACGAACGTTCTGTAATGGCCAGGGTCTCCTGTACATTGTGATCGGTGATAAGAATCCCGATGTCTTTCTTTTTAAGCTGAGCCACGATACGCTGAATGTCTTCGACCGCTACGGGGTCTACACCTGCGAAGGGTTCGTCAAGCAGAATGAAACTGGGGTCGGTGGCCAGGGCACGGGCGATCTCGGTTCGGCGGCGTTCCCCTCCTGAGAGCAGGTCTCCGCGGTTCTTCCTGATATGACCGATGTTGAACTCGTCCAGTAGGGATTCCAGCTTCTCCTGCTGCTCCTCCTTGCTGAGGTCGGTGAGCTGTAAAACGCTCAGAATATTGTCTTCCACACTGAGTTTTCGAAATACCGATGCCTCCTGGGCCAGGTAGCCAATCCCGTTCTGAGCCCTTTTATACATGGGGTAGGAGGTGATTTCTTTCTGATCGAGGAAGATCTTTCCCCCGTTGGGTTTGATCAGTCCCACGATCATGTAGAAAGAGGTGGTCTTACCGGCCCCATTGGGTCCGAGCAGTCCCACGATCTCTCCCTTGTTCACTTCCAGGGAAATACCTTTCACTACTTTTCGTCCTTTATAGGACTTCATGATGTTTTCAGCGCGTAGTTTCAAAAGCGTTCGTTTTTACCGGTAAGAATCTGACCGGGACAGGTTCAAAAGTAACCAATTCCCGGCGATTAGCTAAGATTTTATAAAAACATTAGAAGTCGCCTATTTGGCCGAACCTCTTTCTTCAAGGGTTTCCCAATATTCGTAAGCCCTTCTCAGATGAGGGATCACGATGGTGCCACCGATAAGCTGTGCGATACTCAGCGCCTCAACCACCTGTTCCTTGGTGAGACCTGATTCATAACAGCTTCCCAGGTGATAGCGCACGCAGTCGTCACATCTGAGCACCATTGAGGCGGTGAGCCCGAGGAGTTCCTTGGTCTTTTTGTCCAGCGCCCCCTCTGCGAAGGCATTGGTGTCAAGGTTGAAGATACGCTTGATGACCTTGTTGTTATCTTTGAGTATCTTATCGTTCATCCTGGAACGATATTCGTTGAATTCAGTTACCTGATCAGCCATTTTTCATCTTTTTAAGTTGTCTTTCTTCTTTTTTCAATACGGCTTTCGAAATAAATATGCTTATTTCATAAAGTATCAGTACCGGTATGGCCACCACGATCTGGCTGGCCACGTCGGGCGGAGTGATGATCGCCGAAAGTATCAGCACCAAAACGAGGGCGATCTTTCTGTATTTACGCAATATTTCGGGTGTTACCAGGCCTACCTTGGTCAGGAAATAAATAATGATGGGCAGCTCGAAGATCAGTCCGCAGGCGATCACCGAAGCCCTGACCGTTCCGATGTAGGAGGCCAGGTCAATATCGTTGAATACCTCTTCACTCACCTGGTAATTGGCCAGGAAGTTGATCGAAAGTGGTGATATGATATAATACCCGAACAATACCCCGGAAAAGAACAACAGGGAAGCGATAAAGATGAACCCGCGCGCATTCTTTCGTTCGTTCTCATAAAGCCCGGGACTTATGAACTTCCACATTTCGTAGAGCACATAGGGGAAGGCCAGGATAAAACCGGCCCAGATCGAAGTCCAGATGTGTGCACTGAACTGACCGGCCATTTGTCGTGACTGAATTCGAAACTGGGGTCCTTCACAGAAAGACTCGTCCAGCCCCAGGGTTTGTGATACCGAACAGAAGAAGCGGTAGGTGGGGAACTCAGCCCTTTTAGGACCAAACAGTATGGTGTCGAAAATGAAATCTTTGGCTATAAAGGCCAAAATACCGATGATGACCACCGCAAGCGTGGCGCGTATCAGGTGCCACCGCAATTCTTCGAGGTGGTCCAGAAATGACATTTCCTGGGTAGTCGATTGATCTGCCATTAAATAATACCTTCTTTGATTAAGTCATGAATGTGAATGACCCCGTCATATGCTCCTTTGCGATCGACCAGCAGCTGAGAGATATTGTTGGCTTCCATCAGGTCAAGTGCATCGACGGCCAGCATATTATGCGGGGCGGTCTTAGGGCCGGTAGTCATAATGTCCCTGGCGGTAAGGCCGGAAATGTTATCGTGTTTTTTAAGCATGCGCCTGATATCTCCATCGGTGATGATCCCGATTAGAGAGCCGTTCTCAACCACTGCGGTAACCCCCAGCATCTTTTCAGAGATCTCGACGATCACATCTTTAATATCTGAGTCAGGGTTCACCTGTGGCTTCATATTAACCGAAGAGATATCTTCAACTCTCAGGTAGAGCTTTTTACCCAGGGAGCCTCCCGGGTGGTACTTGGCAAAATCTTTTGAACTGAAGCCCCTGAGATTTAACAGGCAAACCGCCAGCGCGTCACCGATGACCAGCTGTGCGGTGGTACTGGTGGTTGGCGCCAGGTTATTCGGGCAGGCTTCTTTTTCGATAAAGGAATTCAATACAAAGTGGGCCTGTTTCCCCAGGAAGGAATCCCTGTTCCCCGTAATGGCGATCAGCTTGTTCGGACCGCTTTTGATCAGAGGTACCAATACCTTGATCTCGGGGGTGTTCCCGCTTTTGGAGATACAGATCACTACATCATCGTGAAGTATGGTTCCCAGGTCTCCATGAATGGCATCTGCGGCATGCATGAAAATCGCAGGGGTACCCGTAGAGTTCAGCGTGGCTACAATCTTGGTGGCAATGATGGCGCTTTTTCCGATACCGGTAATAATGACCCGGCCCTTCGATCGGTAGATGCAATCGACGGCTTCGGCAAATTCGTCATCGATCAGGCTCGCCAGGTGATTAATGGCTTCTCCTTCATTTTTTATCGTAGCGATGGCATCGTTTAAGATCGCATGTTTTTTGGTCAATTTTAAAAATTTAAGAAGTTTGTATTACCAAAAGGTTTGTTTTATCTTTAAATAGTGCAAATGTATATAAAATTGTAAAACGATAGGATGAGTACGGCTGAAATTGACCTGCACGCTGCGCTGAAGAAGTATTTCGGATTCAGTCAGTTTAAAGGGCTGCAAGAGGGAGTTATCAGGAATGTTATTGAAGATCAAAATACATTTGTTATCATGCCCACAGGCGGGGGTAAATCGTTATGTTACCAGCTGCCCGCCCTGGTAAAAGATGGGACCGCCATCGTAATCTCACCACTGATCGCCCTGATGAAAAATCAGGTAGACGCTATCAGGGGTATTTCAGATAATCAGGGTATCGCCCATGTTTTGAATTCTTCGCTGACCAAAGCCGAAGTGAACCAGGTAATGAGTGACATTAAAAGCGGTGTTACCAAACTGCTGTACGTGGCGCCGGAATCCCTGACCAAAGAAGAATACGTAGATTTTCTGCGAACGATCAGGATCTCGTTCGTTGCCGTAGACGAGGCTCACTGTATCTCTGAGTGGGGGCATGACTTCAGACCTGAATACCGAAACATCAGAACCATCATAGAACGCCTGGGAGATGATATTCCCATCGTGGCACTTACAGCCACCGCAACGCCCAAGGTACAGGAAGATATACTCAAGAACCTGGGGATGAGCGGAGCCGAGGTGTTTAAGGCGTCGTTCAACCGGCCTAACCTTTATTACGAGGTACGGCCCAAGACCAAGAACGTGGAAGCCGATATTATCCGGTTCGTGAAACAGAACCAGGGAAAATCGGGTATTATCTACTGTCTGAGCCGGAAAAAGGTGGAAGAGCTCGCACAAACCCTGCAGGTAAACGGGATCAATGCGTTGCCTTATCATGCCGGACTGGACGCTAAAACCCGTGCCAGGCACCAGGATATGTTCCTGATGGAAGAGGTCGATGTGATCGTGGCGACCATTGCCTTCGGTATGGGAATCGATAAGCCCGATGTACGCTTTGTGATCCACCACGATATTCCCAAGAGTATTGAAAGCTATTACCAGGAAACCGGTCGTGCGGGTCGCGACGGGGGCGAAGGTCATTGCCTGGCCTTCTATTCATATAAGGATATAGAGAAGCTGGAAAAATTTATGAGTGGAAAACCGGTAGCCGAACAGGAGATCGGTCACGCTTTGCTGCAGGATATGGTAGCCTATGCTGAGACATCCATGTCACGCAGAAAGTTCATCCTGCATTACTTCGGTGAAGAATTCGATGAGGAGTTCGGGGAGGGTGCAGAACTGGATGACAACGTTCGTCACCCCAAAAAGAAGCATGAGGCAAAAGACGATGTGCAGAAGATCCTGCAGGTGATCAAAAAGACCAAAGAAAAATTCAAGGCCAAAGAGATCGTCAATACCCTGATCGGAAAGTCGAACGCCCTGATCAATGCCCATAGGGTCGAAGAGACCGGGGTTTTCGGGATAGGGGAGGAAAAGAGCAACAAATACTGGATGGCGCTCTTGCGGCAGATCATGGTTGCCGGATTGGTTCGAAAGGAAATAGAGAAGTACGGGGTGATGCATATTACGGCAGCGGGTAAGGAGTACCTGAAAAATCCGCAGTCTTTTATGATGACCGAAGATCACAGCTACGAGGCCGAAAACGATGATAAGGTGATCACGGCACAAAAGGGAGGCGGCAATGTGGCCGATGAAGCACTTCTTAAAATGCTGAAAGACCTGCGTAAGTCAGAGGCTAAGAAACTCGAAGTACCCCCCTTTGTGATCTTTCAGGACCCTTCCCTGGAAGATATGGCACTGAAATATCCTGTCGATATTGAAGAGCTGAAGAATATTCACGGAGTGGGAGAAGGTAAGGCCCGTAAATACGGGAAACCCTTCCTGGACCTGATCGCCAAATACGTTGAAGAAAACAATATCGAACGGCCTGATGACCTGGTCGTGAAATCAACAGGGGCGAATTCGGCCCTGAAACTCTACGTTATTCAAAACATCGACCGGAAATTACCTCTTGATGACATCGCTTCCTCCAAGGGTCTCACCATGGAAGACCTTATCAAGGAGATGGAGCAGATCGTCTATATGGGTACCAAACTGAATATCGATTACTGGATCGATGAAGTTTTCGATGAAGACCAGCAGGAAGAACTGCACGATTATTTCCTTGAGGCCGATACCGATAAGATCTCAGATGCCATGGAAGAGTTCGACGGTGATTACGAAGATGAAGAGTTGCGGTTGTACCGCATCAAGTTTATCAGTGATGTGGCCAATTAAATCGTTCTTTCCTGTTAGAGTTGGGTACCATTATCTTCACCTTCGAAGAATCAGGCAGACCGGTGTTTTTGCCTGCGTTTGATGTTCTTCCAGATCAGCCATTGATCGTTCAGGACCTTGGCTCCAAAGCTGCTGTAAAGATCACGTATTCGGTAATTGTCGGGTTCCACATTCACACAGACCGATTTGACGCCCTGGTTAACAAACCAGTTTCTCATTAAAGTGAACAGTTTTTCGGTAGTGAAAGTTCGGTTCAACGCTGAGTGGCAAAAGAACCATTGCAATTCTCCGTCGCATTCCCATCGCGAGGTCAGGTGTCCTGCTATAAATCCAACAGGTTTTCCTTTTTCAACCGCTACATACACGATGCGCTTGTTCCTGGCGAATTGTGTATTTCCTTCGAGGTTCAGATAGCCGTCAAGGCGCTGGATCCAGTAATGGTAGTTGCCAAGCTCAGAGGCACAGATCCGGGCCAGGTCTTCCAGGTGTTCAGGGTGGCAGGTGGTAAAGTGCATCGGGTCCTAACTGTAAACTTCCATCATGGCATTGTTAAACAGGGCAACCTCTTCCAGGGTGCCGGTACTTATTCGGCACCATTCGAAGAAGGGAGGAAAGGGTCTTCCGACCCGTACGCCCTTATCGAGCATGGCCTGGTGTAATTTCGATATGTGTTGTCCTGACTTAAAGAAAATGAAGTTCGTATGTGAGGGAACATAAGGCAGTTCCAGACTGTCAAGGGTATCACAGATCATTTTTTTAGCTTCCCTGTTCTTTTGTAAACTGAATTCATAGAACTCATTATCTTCAAGGGCTGCCTTAGCCGCCTGAACAGCGGGTACATTAGTGAACGCCACCACATTCTTCCTGATCTTCTCGGCGATCTCGGGTTTGGCGATAAGGTAGCCTATGCGGAGTCCGGCCATTCCGTAGACCTTAGAAAAGGTTCGGGAAACAATAACGTTCTTATCTTTTTTAACCAGCTCGACCATCGAAGGGTAATCGGGCAGTTCGATATAATCGTAATAGGCTTCATCGCTGAACAGCATGGTCTCATCACTGATCGCTTCGGCATATTTCATCAGGTCTCCCTTGGGAAGCACCGTAGAGGTGGGATTGTTCGGATTACACAGGAAAACCAGTTTGGTCTTAGGATTGATCGCTTCGTAGACACCTTTCAGGTCGTAACTCATATCTTCCTTTACGGGCACCCATTTTACGTTTCCACCCCACTGTTTGGCATAACTCATCATGGCCAGGAAAGTGGGCTGCCCGGCAATGATCTCACCCCCGTTTGCAGCATAGGTGATACCGGTGATCTTCAGTCCTTCGGTAGATCCGCCGGTGATGATGATATGGTCGGGAGTAACGCCTTCTTTCTCGGCCAGAATAACGGCCAGCTCATCCATATAAGCATAGGGATAACGGCAGGCTTCATTAAAAGAATCTGTGATGGCTTTTCTCACCTTTTCCGAAGGTCCGTACGGATTCTCGTTAGAACTCAGTCTTATCGGTCCTTCAAAAGGACGTGGATGATATTTACGAATTTCTTCCTTGGTTAGTGCCAGGGCAGGGTTTAAGCCGCCCATAAGGGCAAAACCACCGCTGAGGGCTGCCGATCGGAGCCAGTCACGTCTTTCCATGATGCTAGTTTTTTGGTTGTGGTCCTTAAATGTACAAATTATTATTAATCAGACGCTAAGCTTTTTTCAGGGTCTTATCGCATCATAGATCTGAATGCGATCGATCATATTTTTGGTCGTTTCTCTGAAGTGGTCATGCGCTTCCTCTTCCTGGTATTGCTGATGGGCCTCTTCAGACTCGAAGGTTACGATCAAGGCGTAGTCGTAAGAGTTGTCGACCACCTCGCGTTCCGTACCGGCAGGGGTTCCTATGAAGACGGAAGAGATATATTGAGACTGACCGATAAAATCATCCAGAGCTTTTTTGAATTCTGTTCTCAGGGCTTCATCATCGTCTGTTAACCAGATATAGACAGAATGGCTGAAGTTGCCGTCTATCATGGCTGTTCCCTCCATTCCTTCAGGAGCATTGCTGTTGTAGGTATACCTGAAGATTTTCAGGTCACCCTCCTGGTTCTTTTTCAGGATCATCTGTCCTTTAACATTAAATTCACCTGACGCTCCCGATTCAGGATCGCTCCAGGAACCGATGTTATCGGTTTCCACGATGAGGTATTCTCCCGATTTGATGATCTCCTGAACCTTGAAATCTTCGTTGAAATCGAGGTCTTCGATCTGTCTGAAATGCTCGATGATCGCTTCCCGCCCTCTGATGGGGTTGGTTCCCTCAGCGAGCAGCACGGCATCGTCATGAAAAATATCGGCCACGTTCTCGGCCGATTTACTGCCCAGGGCTTCCCGGTATTCATTGAGCAGGTTTACAGTGTCGAGTTCGGCATCCTGTTCCGGCTGGCAACCGGTCAGGGTGAACAGCAGAAGTGCCGGTACAGCGAATAATAACTTCAGAAGTGAGTTGGGTGATAACATGTGTCGGGTTGTTTTTAAGGGTTTATGGTTAGACTGACATCTGATGCTTTGAATTAGTTGGATAATTTGTAATAGCGATCGATGCAGTTGTCTTCTTCGTTATAGAATTCCTTGATGAATTTGAAGGTAGAGTCCAGTATTCTTACAGAAGAGACATTTTCCTTATCGACATAGGCGACGATCTCCCTGATCTTCATAACCTCGAAGGCATATTTGATCAGCCCGTTGGTCACTTCCTTTCCGTACCCCTTACCCCAGTATTGTTTCAGCAGGCGGTATCCTATCTCTTCTTCTTTTTTCTTGTTGCTTACGATGGCACAGGTACCGACAAAGTCATCGGTTTCTTTTTCAACCACGGCCCAGACCCAGAAATCGTTTTTGGGTTTGTTATAGAATCCGATAAGATTTTCAAGGTCTTTAATGTTCTCTTCCAGAGAGAAGGTCTTACCTCCCACATATTTCATTACCTGCTGGTCATTTTGCATGCGATGATAGCGCGCCAGGTCACTCTTGAGCAGTTTACGGGTATATAGCCTTTCGGTACTGAAAATCATACATTAAAGGTACACAAAATATGGCAACGCAGTGTCTCTAATTCGTTGACACGCAGCTTTCTTCCAGTACGATGTTCCAGCTGCCGGTATCGATCGTGGCACGACATCCCACCGGAAGGGTCAGGTTATCATCGATATGACCGATCGAGTACCCATAGGCCGCCGGAACATTGAGTTGCCCGAGGCGGTCGGTGAGCACATCTTTTAAGGAAAATGATAACGGATTGTCGGGTGTGTCACAGCCTGCGAAGATACCCAGGGCCAGCCCGGCACACTTGCTGAAGGTAGGCGATTGCAGGAGTTGTGTGAGCATACGGTCGATGCGATAGGGATCTTCTTCGATCTCTTCGATGAATACGATCTTACCGGTATAATCGGGTTCGTAGGGTGTTCCGGTCATGGCAGCCAGCAGCGAGAGATTCCCCCCGCAGAGTGCTCCCGATGCCTTTCCTTCAGAGATCACATATCGTTCATAGGCGGGATCTTCTTCTTTATTTTCCGCGGAAAGCAATGCGGGAAGCAATTCCTGTCGTGTTTCGGGCGTGCCCAGTACCTGTTCGAAATATTGCCGGCTGTAGGCACTCTCAAGGGTGGTTCCCACCGGGCCGTGAAAGGTGATAAGCCCTGTTCTGTCGGTGATCGCATTGGTCAGGGCGGTGATGTCGCTGAAGCCTGTGAATACTTTCGGATGCTGACGTATGAGCTCGTAATCGATCATATCGAGTATACGGGTCGATCCGTAACCTCCCCGCGCGCAGAGGATCCCGTCGATGTTGGGGTCTTCGAACATCTGGTGAATATCGGCTACCCTGGCCTCATCTGTATTGCTGAGGTATCCGTGCTGCCCTCTGATGCGATCGGTATAGACCGGTTCAAAGCCGAGGGCTTTCAGGTTGTCAAGGGTCTTTTGGAATTGCTGGTCTGAAAGCGCATATCCCGGGGCGACCAGTCCGATCCGGTCTCCCAATGAAAGAGCAGGTGGGAGTATCTTTTCGGGGGTATGACTTTGGTGACGGCGGGCAGCCATTAATGAAGGTGCTGCCACGGCAGAAAGACCGGTAATGGCTGAAAGGCGAATGAAATTTCTTCTGATCATGATCGGGTTAAATTGATATTTTCCGGGGGTTCAGAGGTGAAAATACTAAACTTCCTACAATTCATCCCCCTGAAATGACAATTCGGTAGATCAGATTTCGCCCCGGGGCTTTTACCTGCCATCTTTGTTCCTGTAAATCAATAATTATGGCAGCTTTAGCATTACAATTAGCAGAATTCATACAGTACCTGGTCACGGTCTTGCTGTAAGTGATACGGAAAGCCTCGAAGGCTGTGCTGAAAATTAATACCTTTAATTTAAGTTTTAAGACATGAACATATATATCAAACATTTTATAAGAGCCTTTCTGATCGGGTTCGCGATCTTTATCCTTTTTACCGGGATCGAGTTTTACATAAACGGATCGTTAGATGCAGCACATATCCTGCGTTCCTTTATCGTAGATGAGATCTTTTCGATCACCCTGTATTTTGCCAACTGGGCCGCTATACGAAGGGTGATGCCTGAAGAGGAGAGTGCCCAATACAGCTGGCGCACATGGTTACGGGCTGTTGGTGTCTCTTCGGTGGTAACCCTTAGTTGTATTTTCGTGCTTCGCGGTATCTATTCGCTTACACTGAAGAGCAAAAGCCTGGATGAATTTCTCAGCTCAGAACACCCTATCAATTATTGGATGCCTTTCCTGGTATCTGTGGTGATCGTGAGCCTTTTCTTTCTCTTCTACTATTACAAGCATAAAAAAGATTCACAGGTAGAACAGCAGAAAATGATCGCCGGAACCGCTACGGCCCAGTTCGACGCACTGAAGAACCAGCTGGATCCGCATTTTCTCTTTAACAGCCTGAACGTACTGAGCAGCCTGATCGAAGAGAATCCCGATGCCGCCCAGGATTTCACCACCGGACTCTCTAAGGTCTACCGCTATGTTTTGGAACAGAAGAACAAAGAGCTGGTACCCCTTGACGAAGAACTGCGTTTTGCGCGTTCCTATATGGCACTGGTAAAAATGCGCTTTGAAAAGGGAGTCAGTTGTGAGATCCCTGTCCGTGCCAGCGATCCTGATCTCAAAGTGGTGCCGCTCAGCCTGCAATTGCTGCTGGAGAATGCAGTGAAACATAACCGGGTTTCCCCGGCTCTGCCACTGCATATAAAGATCGAGGAAAAAGATGACTATCTCATGGTTTCCAATAACCTGCAAACCAGGGAGGTCATAGGCGGGGGCAACGGGATCGGGTTGCAGAATATCAAACAACGTTACCAGCTGCTCACCCGAAGGAAGGTACAGGTTGAAAAAGACCGTCAGGAGTTCAGAGTGTATCTTCCACTGCTTTCAAAACAGGTCAAGGCCAGCGATGTACAGCGAATAAGTATTGATCAGAAGCGCTTTGAACGGGCGAAGAAGAGGGTAGAAACTCTGAAGAAGTTCTACAGTAATCTTGCTTCTTACCTGGTCATCATACCTTTTCTTGCCTGGTTGAACTACAAAACTTCTAATTTCCCCTGGGTCATCTTTCCCGTCCTGGGATGGGGTTTTGGGGTGATCACACACGGGCTCGAGGCATACGGCTACAACCCGCTCTGGGGCAAGCGATGGGAAGAACGAAAGATAAGGCAACTGATGGAGGAGTCTTATAGCGGAAAAGAGACGGGAATAAACAAAAACAAATAACCAAAAAATAATTAAAATCATGGAAAAATTCAGCGAAGAAGACCGGTATTTAAGAGCCAAGCAAAAGGTGGAACAGATCAAAGGTTTTTATGGGAATCTTACTTCCTATATCGTAGTGATCACCTTTCTGGCGATTTTGAACTATTATACCAACGAATGGCGCTACCCCTGGTTCCTGTGGGCCGCCGGAGGGTGGGGCTTGGGCGTGTTCTTTCACGCCGCACGAACCTTTAACTGGAATCCTTTCTTTAATAAGGACTGGGAGCAGCGAAAGATTCAGGAATTCATGAACGAAGAAGAAAAAGGAGCAGAAGGCACCCGTTGGGAATAAAATGACAAACCTGTAAAAAAGAGACTTCAATTATGGATAAACATGATACATACTCTGAAAACCTTCGCTATGAACAGGCGAAAAAACGTGTGGAAGAGTTAAAGGGATATTACTGGCACCTGGGTGTCTTTATCGTAGTGCAAAGTTTCCTGTTCGTCAATACTTTTATTCTGGAACTTTACGAAATGCACGTGGGTAACTGGATCTTTTTCGGTTCCTTCTTCGGCTGGGGAGTAGCTATCCTGATCCACACCTGGCAAATTTTCGGGCTGCAGCTCCTGTTCGGAAAAGACTGGGAAGAACGCAAAATCAAGGAGATCATGAAGCGTGAGGAAGAACAGGGTTTCGCAAATTCAGGAACAGAATAATAAACTTTTACTATGAACGTAATAATTATCGAAGATGAGGCGCCTGCTGCCCGCCGGCTGAAGCGCCTGCTCGAAGGTTTCGAAGTCCAGGTGTCTGCCGAACTGCATTCGGTGGCAGAAGCCCTGGAATGGTTTAACAATCATCAAGATCCAGACCTGATCTTCCTCGATATTCAACTCAGCGACGGCCTCTCGTTCGAGATCTTTGAACAGGTAGATGTCAAAAGTTCGATCATCTTTACCACGGCCTACGACGAGTATGCCTTAAAGGCCTTTAAGCTCAATAGTATCGATTACCTGCTGAAGCCCATCGACAAGGAAGAGCTGGAGGCGGCTGTGGAAAAGTACCGCGGACTGGCCGGAAAACAGCAGCAGCTCACCCTGGAGTTCGAAGACATCAAAAAACTGCTGGTGAACCCGGTGGTGCGGGATTACAAAAAGCGCTTCACCGTGAAGATCGGGCAACACATCAAGCTGATCGGTACCGATGAGATCGAGTGTTTTTACAGCCAGGATAAGGGTACCTATGCCTATACCGAAGAGTCGCGCAACTACCTGCTGGAAGATACGCTCGAAACCCTCGAAGATGAACTGCCGCCAGACCGGTTCTTCAGGGTAAGTCGCAAGCATATCGTCAATGTAGATGCCATCAAGGATATCGTCGCCTATACGAATTCAAGGCTGGAGCTGAAATTGCGAAATTTCGACGAGCACCAGGTGATTGTGAGTCGTGATAGGGTCAGGGACTTCAAGGAATGGCTCAGCTGATCAGAGCTCTTTTTCGATGCGATTGTCGTCAAAAGCAGATGGGAGCAAACTCGGTATCAGTTTGACAAAGATCGGCAGCAGGATGGCCCCGCCGGGAAGCGCGAAGATCGCGAGCGAAGGAATGGTCTTAAAGATATCGAGTAACTGGTTTTTCATGCGTTTTTTCTCTTCCGGGCTCAGTTCCTGCTGGGCAGACTTACTGATCAGGTAAAGCAATTCACGGCTGTTCGAGATCTCCTTGATCAGCCTTTTTTTATTGCGGTTGATCAGTTTGCGAACCAGCTGGGTCGAATTGTCATAGAACTGCTGAATTGGATGGGCGTTGTTAAAGATCAGGGCACGATCGCGGTAGCGCGAGTAGAAGGTCTCCATATTCTCAAGTGAATCATGGGCAGCATTGAGGTCAAGCCGCATCAGGGAGGCGACTTTTGAAACAAATCGCCGGGTCTCCTCGGGAGAAACCGTATCGGTCCATGAGGCCATGGCGGCCAGGTCGAGCAGGTATTTCTTTTCAAGGGTATTGAATCCCGAATTCAGGTCCCGCAGGTATTGTGCCGTATCGGTAGGCTGAAAGTCGACCTGATAATACACAGAGGCTTCGAAGAGTCTCAGCAGTTTTGCATCATAGGCGGTCTGATGCTTCTTTCTTCTCAGGGTACGGTAGGTCAGGGTCATAATGACCCGCTCCATTCGGGCGGTATTCTCTGTAGGGCTGCCATTGCCTCTCAGGTAGCGGTCAAAGCCCAGCACATCGATAAAAAGCAACGAGTTGGTCAGGGCAGGGTTAAAGCTGCGGGTGAAAAGATTGTCATCGATCTCTACCCTGCGGTGTATGAGGCGCTCCAGCTTATGGGAGATCTTCTTTTCGGGTATCAGCCGGTCGAAGAAGGTCTGGTGGCTGGTGTTCACCTCGTTGTAAAAATCGAGAAGTGCCTCTAAAAATCGAGAAGTATCGGCTGAATTCTGGTGGTACCTGAAGCTCACGAACAGGGCCGTTACCAGGTTGATCTTGGCCAGCTCATCGGCTGTCAGGTCTGCCGGGGTATCGATCAGGGAAGGGGCCGCTATATTACTTCCGTAGATAAAGCCCAGGGACCGGAGTTCCGGGTAGAAACCCTCCAGGTCAATATTCTCGATGGGCTTATCGGTTAGGGTGCGCCCCAGTTTGTCGATCCAGCCTTGTGCTGATGGATTCATGATATGAGCAAAAAAAGGATTGTAATATACAATAAATCCGGGAAGGGAAAATACCTGTTAAGAAAAGCCCGGTGTTTTATCCGCAGGGAAGGGGCTGTACGGGCAGCAAAGATGAAATAGACCGATGGTTTGGGCGGTCAGGCCTTCCTGACGAACTCAGATTTCAGACCCATGGCACCGAAACCTTCGATCCTGCAGCTGATATCGTGGTCGCCTTCGACCAGGCGAATGTTCTTTACCTTGGTACCCGCCTTGACGGGATTGGGGGCTCCTTTCACGGGCAGGTCTTTGATCACGATAACCGAATCGCCATCCTGCAAAGGGTTTCCGTTTACATCGGTTACCTGTAACTGTTCTTCCTGAGCCTGTTTCTCGGCTTCGGCTTCGGGATCCCATTCATGGCCGCATTCAGGACAGGCATAGAGATTCATGGTCTTGAAGTAACCATAGGGTGACTCGCACTGCGGACAAGCTTTCATTTCATCAGACATGACGGGATCGTTTTAAGAGGCCGGAGTATTTGATGGTACCGGCAGGATTAGGCTGCGAAAGTAGTGAAAAATACCGCATGCTACAGTTGTTCAGTAGTGCTGATTTCTTAGCGTGCTTAGATGTTATGGCGAGGGAGGGGCTTAGTGCAGACTGCAGAAAGCCAAATCAACTTTGAGAAGCTCCGTGTATTTATCAAATTCTTTTCGATACGTTAAGGTCAGCGTACGCTTTGTCTATCGGCTTTTCTCAAATTTCAGATTCTTAACCCTGCCGGTATCGAACTTAAATCCTTTTATCTTACCCCTTCTCCTGTAAAATTGTATCGTGCCCAAATTACCTTTTATCACGAATAAATCAGTATCGGTAGCAATCAGACCTCTGGGCTGATCTTTCAGCGCCTGAATTTTCAGGCCATCATTATCGTGGGTGATGCTGAAAGTACTTTGTATTTCATCATTATAAAAGTTGCCGGGGTAATCGTCGGGATCGAATTCGACCGCTTTGATTTCTGTTTTTCTGGGGTATTCGTAAAACTTTCCACCGGCCTCAATGGTAAGTAATTGTGTCTTGTCGTTTTGCAGATCTGAAAACTCAAAGAATCGGTTGAAATCCTTCAGGCTATGGTAAATATTATCTCTGATATTTTTAAGATGGTATCTTTTCTTATCCCAGGGCTGATAAACCTCCAGCTTCCCGTCACTGATCCCGATCTCAACAGAGCTGCCCGGCCCAACGGAATAATTCCCTTTGATCTGTTCAAGGGAGAAAATGACCGGTACATCTTCATTTGTTTCGGTTATGATCTTTTCCTCTAATCTGTCATGTAGCATGAAATCTGCCACCTGGTAGGCCTTACGGGAGGGATCTGAATCAGATCGATTAGAGAGAATGATAACAGAAAACCGTTCCTCCGGGAACCGGAGCAAATTAGCGCGATAACCGGCCAAAGAGCCGCTGTGACTAACGGTTTTTAAACCTTTATGATCACCATTCACCAATCCGAAAGCATAACCACTGCTCTTACCGTTATTTAACAGGCCTTCCTCGTGCATTCTCTCAATGATTGCCTGTGTGCCCTTACCAAGTTTGTTTTGATAAAAATTCTGCTCCCAGAGGAAAAGGTCTTCGACAGTGGAGTACACTCCTCCTGACCCAACAAGGTCAAATCGCATGATCGTATTCGCATATCCCTTTCCAGGACCCTGGAACCGGTAACTGAAAACCCGGTTCTTTATCAGCTTTGTATTGTCGTCATAAAATTGGGTGTTCTTCATTCCCAGAGGTTTGAAGACATGTTTGTCGGCAAACTCTCTTATCGGTTCCCCTGAGACCTTTTCCACTACCATCGCCAGCATAAAATAGCAGGAATTGCTGTACAGGTATTTTTCTCCGGGAGTGAAGTTCAGTTCTTTTTGGCGTTTGATCAATTCATACACCTCCTCTTCATCGACTTCATCGAGGTAACTTTTGCCTTGCAGATTCATTAAGGTCAGGTAGTCCCGCACCCCGCTGGTGTGGTGGATAAAATGGCGTAAGGTCAACTCAGCATCGTATTCAGGAAAATCGGGAAGGTAACGCTGAATGGGCACATCGAGATCCAGTTTGCCCTGCTCTTCCAGGAGGAGAATACAAAATGTCACAAATTGTTTGGAAACCGAACCGATATAAAAAACAGAGGAGGACGTTATTTTCACATCATGCTCCAGGTCTGCCATACCATAACCTTTGGCAAAGATCAGCTCACCGTTCTGAACGATACCTACAGCTCCTCCCGGGGTATCTGTATGGTTCCATTCGTCGAATATGGGATCGATGGCTGAGAGTTTTCCTGATTGACCGGCGGCAGTCGCAAAAGTGAGTAAGAGACTAATGATTATGAAAATGTTGAATGATGGTTTCATGATATGATTCAATGGGATGGTTACTTTCTTTTTTGGATTTATGACCGTTCTAAAGGTAGTTCATAATACCGTTTTTACGACCTACATACCATTCTGAGGTCGATCACTGTTTACCCTGGTGAATCTGAAATTCTTGGCCCTGGGATAGCTAAGGAAAAAGGTGTCCGGCTTTTTAGGATCAGAGGAAAAATCAAGGTTCAGTCCGGCAAAACCGAATTGATGAGGTTTTGTGGGAATCAGCATCAGCGCTTCTTTATTCGGTCGTTGAAGGTAGAGTGTCCCGTTTTTTACAAACAGACGAACCTTCGACTCTAGTTCCTCGCTGTAAAAATAGCCCTCGAACCTTTTCAATTCCTGGCCTGTTAGGGTGACCGGAGCTATGCGGGTTAAAGTTATTTTCCATCCACCCTGATTATAGTACACTTTTTGGGCTTCACCCTCTTCCGGCGAGGAGAAGCTATAGGAGATGGGTGTTTCATTTTCAATAGAAAAGGATTTATCCTCTTCTGCCTTCATCGTGTAATTCTCTCCTGTCCACAGGTCTTTTGCCGTTAAGAGGTCATCTTGCAGGAAAACCGACAGGATAACGCCTGGCAAAGCTTCATAGTACCCGGTGATCTGGCTGGGATCTGTTATGAAGTCGGAAGGGGTTAAGCCGGCCGACGGATCTTTCTTTGCTACATCGATTTTGAATTGATCACTCAACAGGATATCGGCCACCTGATAGGCTTTAGTGGTTGGATCTGCATCCCTTCGGTTGGAAAAAATGGCAATACCTGTTTCTTGTTCAGGGAATCGCAGGAACTCAGCCCTGTACCCTACAAAAGCACCCCCGTGACTGATGGTTTTTAACCCCCGGTATTCGTCAATGAAAAGACCGCCGGCATAATCGAGGGTATCACCATTGGTCAGTATGCCTCGTTGGGTCATTTTCTCCCAGAAGGAGGAGGTGAGCACATCAGAATCGTAATAGGCATTGTTCCATTTTGTAAAATCCTGCACGGTAGAATAGATTCCGCCATCACCGATCATATCGAGCGTGGTCATGTCGATCTTAAAAGAATCTGCAGTGACGGGAGCATAGCCATCGGCGCGGTTTTTGACGATATGCGTATGGTCATTATGGAAATGGGTGTTCTTCATTCCCAAAGGGTCAAAGATCTTTTCTTTGGCATATTCGGCCATATTCTTTCCGCTGACCTTTTCCACGATCATGCCCAAAAGCCAGTAACCGGAATTGCTGTATTCAAATTTTGTTCCGGGTTCAAAGCCCAGCCCCTGCTGCCGTATAAGCCATTGCATGATGTGATCATCGGTATAATGATCGAATGAAGATTTGCCCATTAAATCGGCAAGCGTCAGGTAATCCCTGATCCCGCTGGTATGATGCAACAGGTTTTTAAGGGTAATCTGGTCGGCATATGCGGGAAAGTCCGGGAAGTATTTGGAAAGAGGATCATCAAGATTCAGTTTTCCTTCTTCCGACAGCAGGATGATACAGGCAGCCGTGAACTGTTTGGAGGTAGACCCGATTCGAAAGACGGTGTTCCTGTCGATGGGGATATCGTATTCCAGGTTCGCCATTCCATAACCTTTGGCATAGATCAGTTCTCCGTTCTGATAAATTCCGAGGGCGGCGCCCGGGGTATGGGAATGGGCCCATTCGGCAAAGACCGAGTCAATGGCTTGATTTTGTGAATGGATTATTTGAGTGAATAATAAAACAAGTAGCGTAAAACAGGCTGTACGGTTTATCATAGGTGTTTCAGGTTGTTGCTGATCAGTAAAAAAGGGGATCAGCGATGGTTAAAGAATATGAAGTAGGAGAGGAAGGAGCGTATTATAAATACAAAATAAGAAAATTCTTGAATATCATAAAACAACGAATAATCTACTATTAAAGAAATTCGACTGAATAAGTGCGGTTGGTAGCTATTTTACTTTCGGAAAAGCTCAGATGTTCAGGTGAATATGAAACACATTTTAAAAATAATTTGAAGAAAATAATTCTTTAATATAGAATATTTACTATATTAGAATCCCTCATTCCCTGAGAGAGTTAAAACTAACAGGAGGCTGTAATCAAACAAAGTTTAGATTTGTTATGCGTAGATGTGTGTTTTATTTGTTACTGTTTATCCAGGTATATGTCTACGGATCTACTGTTAGTCATGTCAGGTCTTCCGGCAATGATCCTTATCGTTCGAATTTTGTTAAAGATGTAAATTTTAAGGTAAACAATAACATTAAGACCGGTAAAAGTTTTGAAATCGACTATGGAACAGAACCTGAATTTTCGCATGATTATATCAGTGAATTTTTTAAAACCTCCCCTCAAACTGATAGCCTTTTAAAGCTGGCTGACGAATTATTCAGGGAAATTGAGAGGCATCGAAGATTTATTGACAAGTTGACCGGGAATGAGTTGGTAGAATTTCCTGTAGGGATTAGAAAGGAGCTGACACCTAATTCCCGTCTCACCCTTGGAGTTTTAAATGCTCGTATGTATCCCGAATATGCCGAGGTCGATATTTTTGCAAAGCTGGATTTAGGAGAATTGGGCACTGATCTTCTTTTCGGGGCAAGCGGGATTCATTTGTCTCATAAAGGTGGCCTGGTCGGGGAAATTAGGCTATATCTACTTCAGGATGTACCTCTGATTCAGAATGGCGGACAATGGTTGCTTACTTTTTTGGGAGGTATTCGCCGAAATGGATTACCAGATCAACAGACTTATATCACCCTCGATTGTGAAGGAAAAATACAAGAAATATCTCTGGCTACTGATATCAGAATTTCCCGGAATATAGCTCTTCCATTAAATCAAAAGGGCGAGCTGAAGTTTCCTGGAAAAACCCAGCCCCGGTCGGGAGAATCTCCTTTGGGAAACAATGCTTACGTGGGGCTGCAAAGCCGTATTCAGGCAAGTTCTTTCTCTGATCTGATTTTAGAAGTGGATCTCCCGCATTTTGAACTCACTGCATTACCAGGTTGGGGGATTCTGGTGAAAGAGGCGGTTATCGATTTGAGTGACAAACGCAACTCAGAGAATATCCGGTTTCCCGATTTGTACCGGGAATTGAATTTACTCCCGGAAAATAATGAATTGTGGCGGGGCTTTTTTGTCAGAAAACTTCAGGTAATGCTTCCTCCCGAATTCAAATTGAAGAAGACCGATCAGAGGGTTTTAATAGGCGCAGAGAATCTCATCTTAGACGAATTCGGTGTTTCAGGTTCTTTCTTTGCTGAACAGGTGATTAGCCTGCAGGAAGGTATTGCATCAGGATGGCAATTTTCGGTAGATCGCCTATCAGCTCAACTTGCTGCAAATCGTTTTCTGGGAGCCTCTTTTGCCGGCAGGATCATATTGCCTGTAAGCGCCGAAAGCCAGAAGGAAAACCCAGGCATGAATTATGAGGGGATCATCGGAATTGATAAAAATTATTCCATGCGTATTGCAGTGAATAATGATATTGATTTTGATGTTTTCAAGGCCCGGGCGCGTCTGTATCCGGAATCATATATCACTCTCGCTGTTGAAGATGGCAACTTTGTGCCCGAAGCCAACCTGAGTGGTGTAATGAGCCTTAATACCTCAATAGGCAATAAAATCAATAATGAAGTTGCTAAAGATAACGATCTCCCTGATGAAGAAAATTTGGAGATTTCAGGTATTGCCTTTCAGGAACTCCGGATCAAGACTGTTCCTGAGACCGTTTTAAGTGTTGGTTACCTGGGGTTCAAAGATTCAGTTCAGACTCCGCAGTTATATGGTTTTAAGGCAGGTATTTATGATATCGATTTTTCCAGTGCCGGGGATAGGATCTCATTGGGGTTCAATTCTTATATAATGCTCGATGAAACCGGTATAAAAGGTGATTGTCGCTTCGAGGTACTGGGGAAGCTTAGAGAAGATGAATACGTACGCTGGACTTACGACCAGTTTAAAATCAATCAGGTTCTTTTAGATGTGACAAGGAATAATTTTTCCTTCAAGGGTCAATTGTCATTTTTCGAAAGTGATCCGGATTATGGAAAGGGTATTGCAGGGGATTTAGAGCTGTATTCCGAAAGTTTGGGAATGAGGTTACAGGGTCGTGGTCTATTCGGACGTATGGATGATTTCAATTACTGGTATGTCGATGCAGCAGGTCAACCCATTGAAAATGATAATAGCAATTTTACATTCAATGACTTTGGAGGAGGGGTTTATCATCACATGCGAAAGGCGTCTTATAAGCCCGGAACGAATGCGCCTTCCGGAATCCTTTATGAGCCCGATCAGCGGGTATCTTTAGGATTCAAGGCACTGGCAGCATTTGAGGTGAAACAATCAGCTGTCTTTAACGGACTTCTCGGAATAGAAATGAGTTTTAACAATAAAGAGCATGGCGGCGGTGTCAGCAGGGTAGGGTTTTACGGAGCTGCTGCTTTGATGGCTTCTGAAACAAAAACAGCATTCTCAGTTTCCCCCTTCGGCAGCCCGGCCGAACTTCAGCAGGAAATATTGAATAAGGAAGAGGCTCTGTCAGCGTTCGGTCAGATTTCCATTGACAGGATGGGGGTGAAGTATTTTGCTAACAATGTATTTCCTGACGTTCTTTCGGGAAAGGAGATTTTTGCCGCTCAGGTCGCCTTTGATCTGGATTTTACCAACCAGATATATTGGGGTATGTTCGATACTTTTCTCAACCTCGGACAGATAAAAGGAGATGGTGAAAAGAATCGGTTAGGCTATCTTGAATTTTACAGTGCTCCGGATGATTGGTATATCCATGTCGGAACTCCTGATAGAAGGTTTGGAGTAAGAGATATTCCGTTTGGTCCCCTGATGGCCAGAATGAATATCTATTTTATGACAGGAACGATTCTTCCATCTCCTTCTTCCCCTCCCGCCATCGTCAGAGAAACACTTGATTTCGGAGATCGGGAGCTTTTGATGAACAGAGGGTTTTCTTCTGATCTGGCAGCTGGGAGAGGCTATGCTTTTGGTGCCGAATTCGGATTGGGTGTTGGATTTGATTGGGGTGTCATGTATGCTTCAGTTCAGGCAGGTATAGGTTTTGACCTGATGATGCGGGACTTTGGAGACACCAGCTGTCGAAATTACGACCAACCCCTCGGAATGAATGGTTGGTATGCGAATGGTCAGTTATATGCCTTTTTGCAAGGCGATTTTGGTGCCCGTATAAATGTATTCGGCATGAACACTGATATTCCTATACTTACTGCCGGGGTAGCATTACTGGCTCGAGGCGAATTGCCAAATCCATGGTATGTGGAAGGATATGCAGGGATCAATGTCAGGCTTCTCGGCACTGTAAAGATCAAGACCCGCTTAAAGGTAGTGCTGGGTGAACCCTGCGAAATGATCGATCGAAAAGGCTTGGAAGACCTTCGTGTGATAGCCGATTTCAACCCCGGAGATAACCTGAAAGAAGTTGATGTATTTACCTCTGTACAGGTAGCTTTCAATTTTCCTGTGGATAAACCGATTAAAGTTCCTAAGGCTGAAGGCTCGGTTATTTATAAAATTTCTCTTGAGGAGGCAGAATTGTTTCACGGAAAAAAGAAAGTCAGATCTGAATTATCCTGGAATGAACAAAAGGACCTTTTAACCCTTAGCCCAGAAGATCTATTGCCATCTGAGAGTGAATTGCTGATGAAAGTAAAAGTCAGTTTTCAACGTTATAATTCGGGCGAATGGGAAATTGTGACCAGGGAGGGTGTACCAATTACTGAGGAAGAACGAATCAGCTTTTCGACCGGAAAGGCTCCTCAGGTCATACCTTTCCATAACATTTCTGAGATGTATCCTGTGATCTCTCAGAGGTATTTATTGAAAGACGAATCTGATGACGGTTTTATTCAATTAAAAAAGGGACAGGACTACCTTTTTGGAGGAAATTACATCGATGAGGTCGAAATTGTAGATGCTTTAACTGGCGAACGTCAGATTTCCGAACTGCGCTATGATAAAACCAATAACAGGATTCGTTTTGATCTGCCCGATTTTAATCTTTCTTCAGAATATTTTTTGCTCATTACCACCAGAATAACCGACAGTGATAAGAAATCAGAACCAATAGAAAGCTGGGAAGAAGTTGGTAATGGTCTCAGTATTTCCTCTCAAAAAATCGGGTCTGATTTATATACCGATAACCGGTTGATCAGAATCGAATTTCCCTTTAGGACCAGTCGGTACGCAACCTTTCGCGAAAAACTTAAGTCAATAAGGGTTTTACAGTTTTACAATTTTATAGACGGGGCTTCAGATGTAGCAGCCTTAGGCATCGGTATCTCAGATGGGGAGCCTTTCGATTTACATGAAACAGAAGGTACTCAGTTTACAGGTTTTAAGCCTCTTATATTTGGAGAAGCCCTTGGAAGAGATGAATACTATGAATCAGACATCCATCCGCTCATTTATGAGGAGTACCCTCTGAACGGGTCTATAACTCTCAAAAGAGATCTCACTGTGTTTGGGAATCCCCCATTAAAGGCTTTAGAGGTATCCGGCAGCTATAGGTTTTATCTGAAGTATGCACCTGACCATATTTTTCTGAATCAGAACTTCCCTTTTGTGTGGAGATTACCACGGTATTTCAAACAGGATTTTCTCGATCTTCAGTCACAATTGGCAGCCAGAATATTCAGCTTTAATAGTATTGACCAAAGGTTACTCAACCGATATAAATATTTGATCAATGGAGTCTTCCCCTATATCCGTCAGGAAACCTATCGTGTGGACTTCAACTATGTTTTACCCGGTAAGAGCTCCGGTAAAAGAGTTCGTTTTAATTTCGAAAATACATTCTGATGAGACGTCTCTTCCCTTCGCTATATTTTTTGATTCTCCTATTTTCTCCTATTTCGGCACAGACTTCCGATGACCCCTCATCAGACGCTCCTTCTCTATATCTGAAGATTCGTAATTATGGGGATTCCATAGCACTCCGATGGGTCCCCCGTGATTACACAACCTGGCAGGAAGGGAATAGGCTTGGGTATATTGTCGAAAGGATTTCTATAGACAGCTCAGGAAATAATAATACTGCAGAAGATGTAAAGAAAACAGAAAGGCTAATACGACCCAGAATTAAGGAAGAATGGAAGGAGCTTGCTGGCAGGAACCCAATGGGTGCAATTGTAGCTCAGGCATTATATGGTGAAAATTTCGTCACCGGACAAATGCAAGCCGCTAACATCTCCAATCTCATGGAATCTTTTGAGGAAGCACAAAGGAGGTTTGCCTTTGCAGCATATGCGTCAGACAGAGATTACCAGGTTGCAATGTATGCCGGACTTGGCTTTATCGACCATGATGTTCATTCGGAAGGGAGTTATATTTTTTCCGTACGGTTGGCCAACAGTGAAAACCGACATCTCGTGTCTGCCGGACGTTCTCAAAATTACCCCCGCCCTCCTAAGCCGGCATTAGTGGTGCATCGGGGTCTTTTCCTGTTGAATTGGAATTATGAGGATTACTTACCCTTCTATTTTGGGTATGATATAGAAATAAGCTATGACGGCAGTCATTTTAGCAAGCTTAATAAGGTGCCCGTAACACGCCTTGATTCCACAAAGGAAGAAAGTATAACCTATTCAACTCCCATAGAAAAATTTGGAATACCCGTGTGGTTCAGAATAAGGGGTATGGGATATTTTGGTGAATACAGCCAGCCTTCTCAAGAGATCATGATTACTCCTGAATTACCTCTTGAAGCCAACCCGGTGATAACTGAAACAAAGTTAGACGTACAAAATTCGCTTACGGTCAGCTGGGAATTTCCTGATTCGCTGAATATCAGGGTTCAGGAATTTCGACTTATGCGTGCCAACTCTCCGGTTGAAGAATTCAAACAATTCGGTCTCAGTATGACAACAAGCCAAAGGACGGCCAGTTTCAGGGATCTGGAACCTGTAAACTATTTTAAAATACAAGCTGTTTCTAGCACTGGAAATTTTACAGAATCAGAAAAATTTATGATTCAGCTGAAAGATACCATCCCCCCGGATATCCCCAGAGGGTTGAAAGGTGAAGTCGATTCTCTGGGTAATGTCTTGATAAGCTGGGAAAGAAATACCGAGAATGACCTCAAAGGGTACCATTTGTTAAGATCTGAAGATAGTATCACTTATATGAGGATTAACCGGAGTATACTAACCGATGAAAAAGCTTCTGATCATGTAAGCATGAAATCTTTCAAACCTGAGGTTTACTATAAGCTGGTAGCCGTTGATCAACGTTATAATGAGTCTGTTGCTTCTCCTCCCCTGATCTTGAGGGTGCCTGATAAAATACCGCCTTCTTCCGCGGCAATTATTTCATACAGGCAAATTGGTGAGAAGGGCATAGAGCTGAATATTCAGGGAAGTAGTTCAGGTGATGCTGTTCAGGTGTTGATCCATCGAAATACAGGAAAGAACTGGGAGGTGATCGGAAAATCCGGTTTAAAAGGAGCTTTTCGATTTATTGATTCGCTGGTCCCGCCTGATACCGATCTGGAATATTCTCTCACGGTTGCAGACGAAAGCGGAAATATCAGTACCCGCTCCCCGATATTACGACTTCGTTCACTTCCGAAATTTCGCAGTGAGGGGAATGAAGAATTTTATGCTGAAACAGACCGGGATGTCCGTCTGATTAAACTGAAATGGAAGCTCGTAAAGACACCGGCAGAAATAAGGCTTTATCGGAAGGTCAATGCTCAAGACTTATCGTTATACAGGAAATGGAATCAATGGGTGGAACTTTTTGAAGATGAACTTATATATCCGAATTCAGAACTTACTTATCGACTTGATATTCTATATGCAGATGGCTCCAAAAACACACCGCAAAGTATCACCTTAAAATATTAATAGATGAAAGCTGTATTATCTCTATTCGCCTGGCTTTTATGTCTTCAGCTCTGTTTGTCTCAGGATAATGTACTTGTCGATCTTACCATTAACTATCAATACAATGTATTCGATACTTTTTTGGATGGTACAGGTACCTGTCACAGCTGTTACACCAAAGCAAACAGGTATGCATATTACGGCTTGGAACAGGGAAATGATGTTTCGGTGATAGACAACGCTTTAATAACCTCAGCAAATTCGTTAAATATTTACTTCTACGAGACTCGTGATAAGCTGATTAATAACGGAAGAGAACAGGAAAATTTTTGTCATCAACAGGTAACACTGAGAGATGAATTCAGCAGGAAACAGGTAAACTATTGCGAGGCAAGAACCAATAAAAAATCTGCAACTCTTAATTTGTGGCAGTCATACGAATATGGAAATGACAGATCAATAAAACTAGATGACCCTGAGTACAGGAATCCATTGAGTTACTCCCGTGTATGGTTGCTTCCAAATCCTACTTCTCTGGAGTATAGTGCAACTCCCGGTTATTGTGATCAATTATTCAGAGGAACCCCGGGTCAGGTAGAGGGAGGGCACTGGGAGTATTTGACCGGTGAGAATTCCAGCTGGAAAACGATTCCCGATGCCTCCTATGCAACTTCTTACCCTTTAAATATTACAGTTGAAGAATTAGATCAGATAATAGAGGAAGACCTGAAAAAGGAAGAATATTTGAAATTACGATTCATTTTAAATGCAAACGGATCGGGTTCCTATAACGGTTGGAATAGCAAGGAAGGCATTTCCGGGCAATCCAATAAAGGGGAATCACGTAAAGTATTACATACATGGCTTTTTCGGCTTATTCCCTGTTCCATAGAACTGGACTATGCCTTAGCACCTAACCCGATGCCTGTAAATACAAGTTGTTATAATACCTTCGACGGTGGCTTTAAAGTAGTTTTTGAACGGGAACTAAAGGATACCGAGAAGATCAATCTTAATGTAGTGGGAGAAAATGAGGAAAGATATGCTGAAGAAATTACAGCAGCCGACCTTGTTAACAAAGAATATGAGTGGAAAGGAACCCTTATGCCAGGGAATTATTACCTCGAATGGATAACGCTTGACAGAGAGTTTGCCAATATTCCTGATGCTCCCAGAAGAAGCCCGGTTTTTACTGTGACCTCGCCCGATATAATTTCGTTGAATACAATAGTCACACCAGTAACCTGTGAGATAAACGGAAGTGTAAAGTTCGAGCCGACCGGAGGTACTCCTCCTTTCAGGTTCAGTATTGACGGCGGACTGAGTTTTCACGATCGATCAGAATTTACAATAGAGGAGGCAAAGAGTTTGGATATTATCATTATCGACAGTCAGGGCTGCCAGATTTCAGATAAAGCAGTTGTTAATGATCTTAGGGAGAATCCTGTCGTTACTCCTGTGATAATTCTCGAGCCAACTACATACGATGGAGAAGATGGCAGTATTTCAGTATATATTTCAGGAGGCACCGAACCATATCAGTACCACTGGAGTAAGAATGGACAATATTATGATGATGGTTCAGGTCTTATTGATATAGGTGCCGGAACTTATGAGCTTCTGGTAACCGATGCGAAAGGCTGTGTAAGTGAAGTCTTTTCAACTTTTATCGCTCAACCCGACCCATTGTCCGTAGCCTTCAGTACTTATCCTGAAGAGTTAAAATGCAGCTATCAATTATCAAATATAACTGCCATTGCGAGCGGAGGTGTAACTGATTCAGGTAATGGCTATATATACAGATGGGATAACGGACAGACAGGACCTAATCTTTATAATATGGGAACCGGTAACTATGGTGTCACCGTGTATGATAAAAATGGGAACAGTCACTATGAAGTGATCGAAATAAGATCTCCTTCTAACATCGAGGTGGTGTTCGACAGTAAGGCTCCTACCTGTTATGATGAGCGTGATGGTGAAATATATTTAGAAATCACGGGAGGCACGTCGCCATATAGCATTGAATGGTATTCAAAGAATATGGAGGTAATTAATGGTATTGGAAATTGGATTGATCAACTTGGTGCGGGCAGCTATCATTACCGGATCACGGATGCAAATGGATGCATACTCGAAAATTTCTCCGACCCTATTATCCTGGAAGCCCCTGAGCCTTTAGTCATTCAGGAGAAACACGATAAACATATTGAAAACAGCTATTTCGGAGCAGAAGAAGGATCCTTTGAAATTCAAATTAACAAAGAGGTCGATGAGATTGTATGGTATAAGGACGATGAGATATTTTCTGCCGGATATGGTAAAACGGCTTTGAACATGTTGGCAGCAGGAAAATATGTTGCCAAGGTAATAGAAATTACCGGCTGTAAGGAAGTGTTCTCTGATCCGATACATATTACCGAGCCTGCTGAATTTATCATCAATCAGTTCAGGGTTTCAGATATATTGTGTCCCGGAAGTGATACAGGAGCGGTTGAGGCCATGGTTTCGGGAGGGGTAAAGCCTTATAATTATAAATGGTTCAGCAGTTCGGGAGATCTTTTAGGTGATGCTTCAATCATCGATGGCCTTTACGCAGGCAGCTACCGTTTTGTTGTGACAGACAACTCCGGTTCCGGGATTAGGGTCGAGAAGAATTTTGAAATTAGTGAAGGAGAGCCACTTCAGGTATCTTCTATCGTTGTTAATAACTTTTGTTACGGAGCCCGGAATGGTGAAATAACACTGAAAACAGATGGTAGAGAGGCGGCAGTCAATTTTATCTGGGAAGACGGTTTTACCGGAAGTTATCGCAATAATTTGGCATCAGGCTGGTATGAAATCACAGCAGTAGATGGTAATGGTTGTGATCTTCAGCTTTCAGTTGAGGTGAAACAGCCTGAAACAGCCTTAAGTATTGTTCAAATAGAAACAACAGATGTTTCAACTTTCGGTGGAAATGACGGAAAAATTCAAATTGGTATTGATGGTGGTAACCAACCCTATGAAGTTGAATGGAGACATGAGGGAGTTACGATCGGTACCGGAGAAAGTATAGAAGGACTAACTGCGGGTGTCTATCAATTGTTGGTGACCGATTCGCCCCTGGATTTGGGCGCACACTCTTGCCTGGTCAGCGAGCAGATCGAAATAAATGAACCTTTACCTTTATCGGTAAAGGTCACGCAGTGGGATGATATTTTATGTCATGGAGATCAAAGCGCAGAATTGATAGCTGAAGTCACCGGCGGGGTAGAGCCCTATTACTACAAATGGTTTTCCTTCGATGGTGTCAAAAAGGAACTCATTCATGAAGGTTCTGAATATTATATGGGTCAATTAGCCCCCGGAATATATGTTTCGGAAGTTTCTGATATTAATGGTAACACCGTTTTGTCACCTGAAATAGCTATCACTCAACCGGAACTATTGAGAGTTGATGTTATCCATTTAAAGCATAATTCTTGTTTTTTGAAAAATGAAGGTGAACTTCTTGTGGAAATCGTTGGAGGAGTTCCACCCTATACCTGGTTCTGGAACAGCGGAGATGACGCTTTAAATTTGAAAAACCTTAAGTCAGGGGAATACGTACTGGAGGTTTTTGATGCGAACAACTGTTATACCAGATTCCAATCTAAGATTTCAAATCTTCATGAAGAATTGGTTGTAACCAAGCTTGAAGTGGCAGATGTTTCCCGGTGGAACGGGAAAGACGGAAGAATTGAAATCGAAGTTGGAGGAGGAGCCTGGCCTTATTCCGTCAATTGGTTCGATCATGAAGGGAACAGGGTTGGTAACGGCTTTATGATCGATCAGATAGAGGCTGGCAGATATCAGTATGAAATAACAGACAACAGTGGTTGTGTTTTGGTTGACATGGTTGAGGTACGTCAACCAGATCTGATAACCTACGATATTACACATCCGACCTGCCTGAACATATGTGATGGAAGTATTTCTGTTACTGTAAACTCAGACAGGGGTGTTGACTCCATTCTATGGAGTAACGGCTCGAATGGCAATGTTATTTACAACCTATGCAGCGGCGTTTACAAGGTTACCATACAAGATTTTGATGGGGTGGTCATTCAGGAAGAATTTACGCTGGAGAGCCCCGAAGCTATGGAGGGGAGCCTGGAGCCTGAGTATTATTTATGTAAAGGCGAATCCCTGCTCCTGGATTCCGGGTTAAATGATACGGATCATGAATTAGAATGGATTCTAAATGGAGAGATTTTATCAAAAGAGCAGACTTTTCTACTTGCTGAAGCTGGGAATTATACGCTCAGAATCTATAATTCGAACAGCTGTTACCAGGAAACTTCTTTTAAAGTTGTCGAAATTAATTCTGATGTTGACACTGAGTTTCTAATGACCAGTCAGGCTGGAGCTAATGAAATAATAAACCTTGTAGATGTCAGCCTGCCGGCACCGGGTAACATTAGCTGGGAGTTTCCGGAGGAATCAGTTGTAATCTACAAGGATAATGATTTTGCAGAGATTTACTTCCAACAGGAGGGGTTTTACGAAATAGGAATGACGGCCGACTATGGTCATTGTCAAAATACTGTATATAAGAAAGTGCAAATATTGGAAAAGGCGGGGGATGGAGGCAAAGCCATGGCTACATCGCCGGGAACCGGAGTGAAAAAGTTCAGTGTTTATCCCAACCCTACCGACGGGATTTTTAATATTGAGGTAGTCCTGGAGAAATCAGAAAACATATCGGTAAAGATTTTTCAATTAGCCAATAACGCGCTGATATATGAAAATTTTGCTGAAGGTTCTGAAACCTACAATTTCAAGCCAGACGCTAGTGGTGTAAATCCGGGAATGTACGCTGTCGTTTTACAGACAGAATCGGCATATTCCGTACAGAAGCTGATAATGCGATAAATTATCCCGCCTTTGCGATATCATCGCTGAACTTCGGCAGGCTGAAGAAGAAGCTGCTGCCTTTGCCGGGAGTGGAAGTGACCCAGAATTTTCCTTTGTTCGCCCGCACCATTTCTTTACAGACATTTACCCCGATACCGGTACCCTTTTCATTCTCGGTACCATAGGTAGAGTCGATAAAGCTTTCTTTCGACATGATGCGATCGACCTTTTCCTTCGGCATACCCACCCCGGTATCTTTGACCTCTACCTGCCAGCCGCCGTCTTTTTCGATGGCGTTCAGCACGATCTTACCACCCTTAGGGGTGAACTTGATGGCATTGCTCAAAAGGTTTCTGAACAGAATGGTGATCTGCTGGGTGTCGCCGTTGATGAAGGCATCGTCAGGAATGTTGTTGATGATCTGCAGATCTTTTTTGGCCGCATAGTCACGCAGCAGGTCAGTACTTTCGTTAGAGAGCACAAAGAGATTGTTCTTGCTGGGTTTGGTACGGGTGCCGTTGAATTGCTGCTGAGACCACTTCAAAAGATTGTTGAGGGTAAAGTTCACATTCTTTACCTGTTCGCTCAACTGAGGGGCATGCTCCAGAAATTCCTGGGTGTCGATCTGCTTGTCCTTAAAGAGGTCGATCATCCCGTTCAGGGAGGCGATAGGGGCTCTCAGGTCATGACTGATGATCGAAAAGAGCTTGTCTTTGGTCTGGTTCGAGCGCTGCAACTGCATTTCCCGCAACTGTAATACGCTGTTCTTCTTTGCCAGCAGGCTGTTGAGCTTTCGCTCCAGTTTCCGGTTACGCTGGGTAAGAAAGAGAATGGTCAGTAAGATCAAAACCCCTCCCGAGGAAAGGTAGATGAGCATATTCTTTTCGTTGATCTCCTGCTCGTTCTCGAATTTTATTTCTTTCTGCTTCTCCTGGAATTCCATTTCAGCCTGCATGGCTGCCAGGCTTTTGCTGTTTTCATGGTTGAAGATGCTGTCTGTGTACTGCTTATGGATCTCCAGGTACTCCAGCGCCTTTTCATCATTTCCCAGTTCCTTGTGAAGGTCGTAGAGGGTTTCAGAAGCATTCTTGATGCCTTCAGCCGATGAAATGCCATAGGCGGTCGAAAGGGAGGTGTTAGCCAGATCGAGAGAACTCTCGAGATTGCCGGCCTTTTTTTCTGCCTTCGACATCCCGTTATAAAGAAACATGAGTTCCCTGAGATCTCTCACCTTGGATTCATGCAGGTTTCTGGCTTTGGCATAGGCCGCTTTGGACGAATCGATCATTTTCTGTTCCAGGAAAAGGTCTCCCTTGATGCGCCAGGCGAAGGCCAGCCAGTCATTATGGTATGCGCTTGATCTGAAGAATTCGATCGCTTCATCCAGCTTTTGGGCTGAAGACCTGTATTCGCCCAGGTATAAAAGAGTTTCGGCGGCATTGCTCTGTGACATGGCCATTCCCGTTTGATCAGAGATCTGCTCATGCAGGCTTATCGCTTTCTCGTATTCTTCAAGAGCGCGCTTGTATTGTTTTAAGATAAAGAAATTGGCAGCGAGGTTATCATGGCTTATAGCCAGAAGCCCCCTGATGTCGTCATCGGGGTTTTCAAAATTCTCGGCCATCCTGATCGCCTGGAGGCAATGTGTGACCGCCGATTTGATGTCTCCTGATTCACTGTAAATACGGGCCAGCTCATAATTGGCGCAAATGATGTACTCATCGTCACCCTGCCGCTCAGCCTTGGTAAGGGCCTTTTTTAACAGCCTCACGGCTTCCCCTATATTTCCGCTTTCCTGGTAATAGGTAGATAATCCCATCAAACCATAAAGGCTTCCCCTGAAGTACCCCGTGATCTCACTGGTACTGATCATCTTCTCGGCATACTTCTTCACCGTGTCTTTGTCGACATAGATATGAAGCGCCATGTATTTCCCCAGAAGGTTGATGTAGTTGGTGTCTCGAATAACGCGGCTGCTGGACTTTCTTTGATACTGTTCTATCTCGTATAGCAGGCTGTCGCGCACTTCGGCCTGCCCATAGGCAACCGGTGTCAGGGAAAGAAGTAGTGCGATATAGATGTAGAAAAGCTTCATTCGGGATTCAAGGCCTGCTCAAATTTAACAAAAAATTAAATCTTTCCTAATTCTCAAGGGTATTTTTCGACTATGGGTGTCGAAAAATCTTACTTTTTGTATTTTAAGGCTTAAATTCCTTACTGTCAGTCTGTTTTGTTCATGTTTTTCAGCTTTTTCAGCTTGGCTTTCCATATCTCGAGGTCTTCCCGGTATTTGTCGATGTTGGCCTTGACATCTTTAACGATCGGGTTACTATCGTCTGCGTTTATGAATTGCAGGTTATTCTCAAGCTGACGGATCTCTGCCTTCACTTCATCGATCTTTCTTCTTATGAAAACACGTTCGTTCCTGATCAGGTTTTCATTGTCGGCATCGGCCAATTCCTGCAGCTTATTACCGTACTTGATCATTTCGGCCTTTTCCTTGTCAAGATCCATCTTCCTGAACAGTGCATCGAGTATCTTATTGAATTTCCCTTCAATATTCCGTTTGTTGAAAGGAACCTTCCCGATCTCTTTCCATTGAGCGATATAGGTTTTCAGCTCTTTCAGGTCTTTTTCCTTGTCACCGCTGAGTTCGAATTCCTTCAGTGAGTCCAGTAGCTTCTTTTTCTCATCAAAGGCTTCCATCTCGACCTTAAAGTCTTTATTGCGCCGTGCGTGCAGCCTGTCGAAGTAGTAATTACAGGCGGCCTTGAATTCTTTCCAAACCCGGTCAGAATGTTTGCGGGGTACATGCCCGATCTTTTTCCAGTCAGACTGTATCTTTTTCATGACCGGGGTGGTGTTCTCCCAGTCTTCACTGTCTTTCAGCGACTCGGCCAGTTCAACCAGCTCTGTCTTTTTCTCCAGGTTCGCCTGCTGTTCCTTTTTCAGGTTCTTGTAGTAGGCGTTCTTGTTGCGGTTGAAGCTTCGTACTGCCTCCTTGAAGGCCGCCCATGTGGCTTCGTTGACCTTATAGGGCACGCGACCGGCCTTAAAGAACGCTTCCCTGAGGGCTTCGATCTCTTTTATCTGTTTCTGCCAGAGGTTATGTGAGTTCACTGGATTTCGGGCGATCTCAGCGATCTTGGCGATGATCTCCTGTTTCACCTTCAGGTTGGCCTCATGTATCTTATCCTGGTTCTTGAAATATTCCTGTCTTTTGCGGTGTATCACACGGGTCGCCGCGCTGAACCTGTTCCAGATGTCTTCCCTGTGTTCGCGGTCAACGGGACCGATGTCTTCTTTCCAGATCTTATGCAGTACCTGTAGCTCACGAAAGGCCTTCATCACATCGCCTTCTTCTGCGAGGGCTTCTGCTTTTACGATGATCTTTTGCTTTTCTTCAAGGTTATGCTTGAAGTCCAGGTCCCTGAGGTCACGGTTCAGGTCCAGGAAATCATAGAAGATCTCTACATGGTGGTGGTACGTACGCCATACGTCGTTATAGCTTACCCGCGGTACCGGCCCGGCATTACGCCAGCGGTCCTGCAGGTCTTTGAAGTGCTTATAGGTCTCATTGATATTTTCCTCCACGTTTATCAGGCCCTTGAGCTCTTCGATGATCTCCAGCCTTTTTTCAAGATTGGTCTTTAAGCGGTCTTCGAGGTTGCGGTAATAGGTGTTACGTTTTTCCTTGTAAGCTGAATAGATATCGTTAAATCGCTTTTTGACCGGAGACGAGAAATGGAAATCGATCTCGTTGCCCCCTTCATTGAGGTAGTCTTCCTTCTTTTGCTCGAGCAACTCTGAGAACTTCATGTCGAATTCAGATTTGATCTGATCGACATGCTGCTTGATGGCCTGTACCTTTTCGTTCTTTACGAGCTTTTCCAGTTCATCGGCCAGCTCTTCCATGCTCATCGCATGGTAATCTTTCATGGGGATATTATGGCGGTCCTGATGCCCCTCATCTTCGGCATCTTCGGCATTTGATTCGTCGATCTCGCTCTGCGGATCATCATCGTCATCGCTGTCTGCCTGTGCTTCCGGTTGGGAGGCAGGTTTTTCATTTTCCGGTGACTCCTTCGCTACTTCGGCAGAAGCGGCACTTTCCTGTTCCTTAGATTCATCGGTGGCGGTTTCTGCCGCCGGTTTGTCGTTGTTCGGTGATACCTCTGCGGGCTGTTGCTTTCCGTCTGCATCTTCATGCAGGTTATCCTTTTGTTGCTCTGACATTTCAGAAAATGTTTAAGTTCATCATTGCTTTCAAAGTTGAAAGATACTAACAAGTATGATAACGAACAAGTCCGGGTTTTGTTGGCCGGCAGGCCTTTTGCAAGGGGTTTATTTTCAGGAGTTCCAGATCTCCCAGGCCTTTTCTGCCTGGGCCACCAGCATTTCATAGCCGTTGATGGCTTTGGCGTTACGCCTGAGACCTTCTTTCATAAAGGCGGTCTCTTCGGGATTGTAGATCAGGTCGAAAAGAAGATGCTCTCTGCCAATGCCCTGGTAGGGGATCAGAGGCTTGTTTTCAATGTCGGGATGAGTGCCCAGGGGGGTGGTGTTGATGATCAGTTTATAACGTTCTGTTATTTGCGAAGTCAGCTCCTCGTAGGTAAGATGGTCTCCTGTCGCTGTTCGGGAAACGAACCGGTAGGGAATGCTTCTTTTTTCAAGGGCGTAGGCCACCGCTTTGGAAGCTCCTCCTGTACCCAGGATCAGGGCCTCTTTATGGGCAGGGGTAAGATGTGGCTGCAGCGCCTTGTCGAAACCATAGTGGTCGGTATTGTGCCCGACCCAACTGTCTCCTTCCGGTTTTAGGGTGTTTACGGCTCCGATTGCCAGGGCTTCGTGATCGATTTCATCCAGTAGGGGCATGATGCTCTGCTTATAGGGAATGGTCACATTAAGCCCTTGTATGTCTTCTTTGCTGTTCAGGACCTGAGAAGCTTCTCCGATCTCCTGCAGATCGAAATTCTCATAGCTGTGGTCATCCAGCCCCAGTTCCCTGAACTTTTTGCTGAAGTAGCTGCGTGAAAAGGAATAATCGATGTTCTTGCCTATAAGTCCGTAACGCTTACCCATTTTTGTTGTTTCTTTTTCCATACCAGTCAAGCCAAAGCAGGATGCTGATCCCGAGCAATATATACAGTACGGCGACCCAGGTCTCGGTCGCCTGCAGATCGGGCAGGTATCGCTGGTAATTGATGATGATCCGGTCACCGGCAGAATCCCTGATGAACTCACCGTTTTCGCCGGTGCGGTAGATCGTTTTTTTCCAGGGCCAGACCACCCCCAGCGAACCGGTTATGAACCCGAGCAGGATGGCGGTGGTGATATTCTTGAAATGTTTCAGAACATAGCTAAGCAGGTGCGACAGGGTAACCAGTCCCGTTGCAGATCCCAGGGTGAAGACCGAGAGGATCAAAAGCATGTGCTTCCGCTCCTGGTTGTGAATAAAGCTGAAATCTCCCCTGATCATTTCCGTCATGGTATCGTACAACGCATTCACCGAATCGACCAGCAAAAGAACATAATTGCCCATCAAAATCAGTATAAAGGATCCTGAGAGACCGGGCAGGGTCATACCCGATACGCTGATGATCCCGCAAAAGAAAACGAACCACAGGTTGTCGTTCTCACGTGCCGGATCGAGGAAGCTGAGCGATAGGCCGACCGACATCCCGATCACGAAGGCGATCACGGTAGTGCGGTTCCAGTGCTTAAAGCCTTTTCCGATGTAGATGATCGAGCCGATGATCATGCCGAAAAAGGCAGCCCAGACATATAATTCCTTCTTTTCGATAAAAAAGTCGAGGATCTTCGAGACGCTGAAATAGCTTACAAGCATTCCAAGCACCAGCAGGGAAAGGAATCTTCCGTTCACATAACGATAAAAACTGGCAAACCTGCCGTTGATCAGCAACATGAATGCTTTCCCGTTGATCTTCTGGAGGGAATAGATGAATTCTTCGTAAAAACCGGCTACAAAGGCGACCACGCCGCCTGATACCCCGGGTACTTTATTTGCAGCGCCCATAGCCAGTCCTTTGATAAAAAGGAAAAACCGGTCTAATATGGTACGCGTGGGTTGTGGCATCTTAATTTTTTTGGGTTGCCAGACGTTCGAGTCCGATAATCAGGGCAAAACCGACAACTGCCATCAACAGGGCCATCAGGGTTTGCGGGTCTTCTGAAAAGCTGCCGGGCCAAACGCTTTGCTCACTGATGGTGATCACTTTTTCTCCTATCACCCGCGTTTCGGTCACCTCTTTCCAGGGCCAGATCTTGTTAAGGGATCCGAAAATGAATCCGGTCAGCAGGGCAAGGGTCAGGTTCTTAAAGTTGTTGAACAGGTATTTCAGCAGCCTGGCAAAGCTCAGAAGTCCGAATACGGCTCCCGCGCCCACAATAGCGATCACCTGAATGTTTCTTTCGTTTACGGCCCCCAGGATGGTCTCATAGGCTCCGAGCAAAACAAGAATGAAGGCCCCGGAAATTCCGGGTAGTATCATCGCACAGATCGCAAGGGCTCCGGCCAGGAAAAGAAAGGCAGTGCTCCCGGTATTCTGCATAGGGGGCAGGGTCGTGATATAATAGGCCAGGGCAGCGCCTGCTATAAATGTCAGTACCACGGCGGCATCCCACCTTTTGATCTCCTTGCCCACGAAAAGGATACTGGCCAGTACCAGTCCGAAAAAGAAAGACCATAAAAGTACCGGCTCGTTGAGCAACAGCCATTTGATCAGTTTGGCCAGGCTCACTACGCTAATGGCGATACCCGTAAAAAGGGCCAGCAGGAAATTCCCGTTAATGGCCTTCCATGTCGCTGCAAATCCATTCTTTGGAAAACCTTTCAGGGTCTGAAGGTTCACCGCGTTGATCGAATGAATAAGTTCTTCATAGATTCCCGAAATAAACGCTATGGTACCTCCGGAGACCCCGGGAACCACGTCGGCTGCCCCCATCGCCATGCCTTTAAGCGCGATGATGAGGTAGTCTAATAGGTTTCGCTGCATATTTTGTTCTTAACGCGAACAAAAATATAGAATTTTATCAGGAAGCCTTTTTAAAATCAGCGATTATATTTTTTACCGTTTTCATCTGGTAGACCCCCGGGAAAAGAAGTTCGAAGGTAATGTGATCTTCGTAATTGTGTCTCAGGGCGTTTTTGAGATGGTAGCGTCCTTTTAGGCCGTCTGACAACAGGTAATACGTACCCGCGAGGCGGTATTCCAGTTCGGGATGTTCGGGATAGAACTCCAGGGCCTGCAGCAGGGTATGTACCATACTCTCATATTCTCCCAGTTTCAGCAAGATATCGATCCACGACAACCAGGTCTGAAGCTCATAATTACCGAGTTCCACGGTCTTCTGGTAAGCCAGGTCTGCCTCTTCATAAAAGTGCAGCTGTTCATTGATGCGTGCGCAGCGTTTCCAGTACCGAACGTTCTCACTGTCGATATTGATCGCCTTGTTCACATAATACAGGGCTTTCTGGTAATTACGCTGTTTAAAGTAAAAGTCTGTGATGGCAAGCCATCCCTTATCAAGCAGCGGGTCTTCATGTACGGTCTGATAGTAGAACTTCTTGGCCAGGTCAAGATTGCCCAGTCGCTCATGACATTTCCCGATTCGCAGGTAGGCAAAAGAGGTCGGGTCATCGAGACTGAGAGTGATCTCGTAGTTCTCGATCGCTTCGTTGTACCGGTTCATTTTTTCCAGAACCCGTCCCTTTTCGAGATAGGCACCTATAAAGGTGTCGTCTGAATAGATGGCGAAATCGAAGCTCGAGAGGGCCTCACGATACATTTTCTTGCTCATGAACTGTTTTCCCAGCTGATGCCAGGCCACCTCACAGTATGGGTTCTTATCAAGGTACATGTTCAGGAAATCGATTGCCCCGTCAAAATCTTCTAGGTAATCGAAGCAATAGATCACATTGTACAGGGCCGCATAGTCTTCCATGTCGGCCTCCAGGCATTGCAGAAAGGCCTCACGTGCCTTTTCGTAATTGTCAAGAAACAGGTACTCCATACCCAGCAGCGAATAGATGTCTGCATTCTCATCGGTCAGGGCAATAGCCTTCTTGAGCAGGTCGATGGCCTCACCATGACGATCCTGCTTCGAAAAAATATTGGCCTTTTGAATGTACACCTCTTCGTTGAAGGTCTCGAAGGCTTCGATCTGGTTGAGCAGCACCTCTGCTTCATGAAACCTGTTTTCGAATACCAGCACTTCAACCTGCAGTAATTTTAAATCACTGGAGGAGGGGTGTTGTTCCAGGCCGATCTTGATGGCCTTCTTGGCCAAAGCTACTTTCCCGGAATCCAGATAATGATGAATGATCTCCTGAAAATCTTCTGAATCGAAGAAATACACGTCATTGGTCTTTAACATGGATTCGAACTTGAGTAAAGGTAGGTTGTGATCTTCGTGAGAACTAAATGGCATAGGCGATGCTTTTTTAGATTTCTACGTTAATAAATTTAGGGTTTGAGGCTCTTGATATGAAGCAGGCACCTTATTCTTATTAACAATTATATTAACATCTTAGTCGTTCAGCCGGTCTAATACTTTCAGAATCAGCCTGCAACCAAGTTCTATTTCCTCCTTCGAAATGGTTAGCGGAGGAGTGATCCTTACCGCTCTTTTTTCGAATAGTAACCAAAAGAGTATCAGCTTTTCCTTTTGTGCTTCCAGCACCAGGAAATTAGCTGCCTCTTCACTTTCCAGGATCAGGGCCAGCATAAGTCCCTTACCTCTTATTTCTTTGATCAAAGGATGTACCAAAAGCGTCCTGATCAGCTTTTCTTTTTCAAGGGCCTGACGCATCAGGTCCTCCTCCAGTATGGTATCGAGGGTGGCATTGGCTGCTGCGGCGATCAGCGGGTTGCCGCCAAAGGTGGTTATATGCCCGAGTTTAGGGTTTTCCTGCAGCGTGGCCATATGCTCTGCCGAGGCGGTAAAGGCGCCTACGGGAAGGCCTCCTGCCATTCCCTTGCCCATGACCAATATGTCAGGTGTCACCCCGTAATTCATGAACCCGAACAGGGCTCCTGTGCGACCGAATCCCGGTTGTATCTCGTCGAGTATGAGCAGGGCACCGACCTCCTCACAGCGGGTTTTAACCTTCTGCAGGTAGTTGTTCTGCGGTTCGATAAAGCCGGCTCCTCCCTGTATGGTTTCCAGGATCACAGCTGCCGTATCGTCATCGATTAGTTGGAGGTCTTCTTCCTTGTTGAATTTCAGAAAACTCACTCCGGGTAAGAGCGGCCGGAACGCTGCCTTTCGCTCTTCATACCCCATGAGGCTCAGCGCGCCATGAGTATTTCCGTGGTAGGCGTTATGGGCAGCGACGAATTTGCTTTTCCCGGTGACCCTTTTGGCCAGCTTCATGGCACCCTCTATCGCTTCGGCGCCGGAGTTTACCAGGTAAGTGGTTTCCAGGGGTGGCGGTAATAGCGATGATAATTTTTTGGTGAAGCTTACAGCGGGTTCCAGGACATATTCACCATATACCATGACATGCAGGTACTTTTCAGCCTGCTCTCTGATCGCTTTTACCACAGCGGGATGGCTGTGACCTACGCTGTTGGCAGATACCCCTGCCACAAAGTCGAGCCAGGCATTGCCGTGGGAATCATAGATATGACTTCCACGGGCTTCAGCGACCTCCATTCCCAAGGGGTGAGGAGTGGTCTGAGCCTGGTATTTAAGGAAGTCTTCTTTCACTGTTGTTTCTGTACTTTGGGTTGCCGGGTACGGGTGGTTTTCAACGAGGCACGGCTGCTGTCTTTCTCCTGTTCCTCACGTTGCTGCCCAGGAATGAACTCGCGCGATTCCGGGTCGGGATCATCGAGGTCTATCGGGTTGGTGATCCCCCTGATGGGAACCAGTTGTATGGTGTCGTCTTCTTTGCTGAAAAGATCGGCTTCGCCCTCTATCATTTCATCTCCCCGCCAGTGAAAGCCTCTGAACCTGCGTCCGTTCACCGGTATATCTTTATCGGGATAAATACCTCCGTCAATGTTGTTATAAGAGGTGACCTGGTCGATCTCGTTCTCGCGCAGCGTGAATTCGATACGACCGCATACTCTTTTATCGATCCCCATGAAGGCCCCTTCCTCATTCCAGAGGTAGTAGATCAGTTCGGCATTTTTAACCACGTTGATATTGTCTAACTGATTCTCTACGAACTGCCCGTAAAGATCCTTACCCTTGATCTGGTTGAAGCCGTATTTCAGGGTATCTGTAAAGGTCACGTGGCTGGTCGAGTCCTTTTGAATGATAAAGGCATTGTTGAGTACCTTGAGCGAGTCGAGCTTCTCGGTCTTTACATCGCTCAGAAGCAGTATGCTGTCGCCCGTCATCTGGCTGTCGCCACTCCACAGAACCGGTCGGTAATACCCCAAACGGTTCTCGGGTATCCCTTCGGGTATTTTGGCGATGAACCTTGTGATCCCTGTCTGCTGGTTTGAATGAATGGAGTCGCATTTTCCGCTTAGATCTGATTTGTAGAATCTTGCGTCGCGGAAGGCGCGTACGATCCGTTGATCTTCAGGACCGGTCACCATGAGGGTATCGCCATGAATGTACATGGAGTCTTTCTCAAAAACGGTGATGGCCACGGCACGCCTGGTGACAAATACCGAATCTTTAGCTTTAAAGACTTCGGCGTAATGACCTTTGACCAGGCCTTTGTTGATCGTGTCTATGACCCTGATGTTATTGGTGGCCGATGCAAATTCCCGGGTCTTGTCAAAATAGACACTGTCTCCGTAGATAATGCGGTCATTGTAATCTATGCGCGTATTCTTAACCCCATAACCTTTTTCAGTTACGGTGCTGTAAAAGCCTCTCTCGCAATACATCTTATAGTCGGTACCTACTATGGTCGAGGGGCCGTACATATACACGTTCTTCGAATTGGTATAGTAATCCAGCCGGGCCGAAGTTATGTTGTAATCGGGGTTGTTGATCACCACATCATCGCGAAATTCGTATTTCTTTTTCTCCAGGTAATACCGGCCTCTTTTACTGGTAAGGGTGTTGGCCGTATCTCTGATGGTTCCTATGGAATCATAGGAGGCTATCTGTGTATTGCGGTCAAAGTTCACCTTATCGGTGAACAGCGTGGTGTTATTATTGCGAAGCCGCACGTCTTCACGGGCAACGGCGGTACGGGTGGCAGCATCATACTCGGCATATTCACTGTTCATCCTGATCGAATCTCCCTGTTGAAAGAATACGTTACCATAGGCCTGAACACGGTTCTGCTCCCGGTAGAAGACAGCCACATCACACCACAGATCGACCCCGTCATGCTCGAACTGAACCTGCCTGTTATCCTTGCTCATGATATCGGCTCCGGGATACTTTTCTTCATCCTTGGTAAAGTCGCCCGCATGCTTGATGATAATGCGCTGCTGCTCCTGTGACCAACCTGAGTGAATCAGGGCCACGACCAATATCATGAACAGGTGTAAGTGCTTTTTCAACCTCATGGAGTTTGTTCAAAATTAAGCCTTAAATCGTTAAGCCCTGAAGGTTCTTCAGAAAAACTAAAGGTGTAAGGCCTGTAAATAGTAGTGCTTACGGTGAAAGCTGTCAACTATCGCATGATGGTTTGGGTACGGTCAGGACCTACTGAAACGATCTTCACAGGTACATCCAGCTCTTTCTCAAGAAAGGCGATGTACTTGCTCAGCGCTTCAGGGAACTCTGCCTCTGAATCGATTCCGGTCAGGTCTTCCTTCCATCCGGGCATTTCGGTATATACCGGCTCCAGCACATCACTTTCGATCGAATAGGGCAGGTGGTCGATAAGCTCCCCGCGATATTTATAAGCGGTACATACTTTCAGGGTCTCGAACCCGCTCAGTACATCTGCTTTCATCATCATCAGCTGTGTAACCCCGTTGATCTGTACGGCATATTTCAGGGCTACCAGGTCCAGCCATCCGCAACGACGCTTTCTACCGGTGGTGGCACCGAATTCATTTCCTACGCGACCAAGGGTCTCACCGTCTTCGTCAAAAAGCTCTGTAGGGAAGGGGCCACTACCCACACGGGTGGTGTAAGCCTTAAAGATTCCCAGCACTTCCCCGATACTGTTGGGGGCCACGCCAAGTCCGGTACATGCACCGGCAGCAGTGGTATTCGAAGAGGTTACGAACGGATAGGTTCCGAAGTCGATATCGAGCAGGGAACCCTGGGCTCCTTCTGCAAGTATCGAACGACCTTCTTTCTGTGCACGGAAAATGTATTCCTCACTGTCGATGAAGGTCAGTTGCTTTAATCGTTCAATGGCATCGAAAAACTCCTTTTCCAGTTCTTCCAGGTCGTACTGTACGTCGACATCGTAGAACTTGATAATGGCCTCGTGCTTGTTGGCGAGGGAGCGATATTTCTCTTCCCAGTCAGGAAGCTCCAGGTCACCGATTCTGATCCCGTTCCTTCCGGTCTTGTCCATATAAGTGGGCCCGATACCTTTCAGGGTAGATCCGATCTTTGCCTTTCCCTTGGCGGCTTCTGAAGCGGCATCCAGCAGTCGGTGGGTGGGTAGTATGAGGTGGGCTTTCCGTGAGATCAGGAGCTTGGCCTGTATGTCCAGGTCGAATTGCTCCAGATTATCCAGTTCCTTTTTGAAGATGACCGGGTCAATAACCACCCCATTACCTACGATGTTCACCGCATTCTTGTGGAAAATACCCGAAGGAATGGTGTGTAAAACGTGTTTGATGCCATCGAACTCCAGCGTATGCCCTGCATTGGGACCTCCCTGGAATCTGGCGATTATATCATAATTCTTGGTGAGGACATCAACGATCTTTCCTTTTCCTTCATCTCCCCATTGTAATCCGAGTAGTAAATCTACTGCCATTGTCTGTAATGTAATTTATGAGTTGTCTTCGTTCTTGGTGGCGTAAAAATACAGCGAGTGATTGTGAATTTTTATACCAAAGACTTCTTCGATTGTTTTTTTGATGCTCTGAATACGGGGGTCGCAGAATTCCATAACCTCCCCGGTATCGGTCAGGATCACATGATCATGTTGTTTGTCGAAATACGACTTTTCATAGTGTGCCTGGTTCTTTCCAAACTGGTGTTTGCGCACCAGGTTGCACTCAAGGAGCAGTTCTATGGTGTTGTAAAGGGTGGCCCGGCTCACGCGATAGTTCTTGTTCTTCATTTTGATATAAAGTGATTCTATATCAAAATGTTCATCGCTTTCATAGATCTCCTGCAAAATGGCGTAACGCTCGGGCGTTTTCCGATGTCCGTGGTCTTCGAGAAACGTGGTGAAAACGTTCTTTACAATTTCCTGGTTCTTTTCCTTGGCCATTTTAAGCTGTCCTAATTTTTCAGGCTACAAATGTAGTGTTTAAAATTAAATTCTGGTCACCTTGTCAATTCCGTGAATCTTTTTAAGATTTTCGATGAGTTTGTTCAGAATGGTCTTGTTCTTGACCTCTACCGTGATCTTACCGAGAAAGATACCGCCTTCGGTATCGAAGTTGATATTCTTCATATTCACGTGCATATTGTTGGAGATCACCTTGGTCACATTGCTTACCAGCCCGAGGTTGTCGATACCCTCCAGGCTAAGGGAAGCGGTAAACTCCTTTTGTGTGGAATCGATCCATTTAGCCGGAATGATACGATAGGCGTAATTCGACTGAAGACTTATGGCGTTCGGGCAGTTCTTCTTATGCACCTTGATCCCTTCGTTCACGGTGATGAAACCAAAAACGTCATCTCCGGGAATCGGGTTGCAGCAATTCGAGAATTTATAATCGAGTTTTTCCTCTTCTTTTCCAAAAACCAGCAGGTCGAACTTGTTGGTGATCTCTTCCTTGTTGATTTCTGACTCGGGCACCGGTTTGCGCATCTTCTTCTTGAAGAAGTTGATAAAGGCATTGTGCTGCTGAGCGGCAAAATCCTTCAGCATCTGGTTGTCGATAGTGCCCACACCGACCCTGAAGAACAGGTCGAGGCTGGTCTTCAATTTAAAATAGACGACCAGGTCATTGACGGCTTTCTCGTTCAGAGTGATCTTTAGCTGCTTGAGCTTTCTTCTCAGTATTTCCTTTCCTTCCGCAGCGATCTGCTTTTTCTCTTCTTTAAGCGATGAGCGTATCTTGGAGCGGGCCCTTGCGGTGGTGGCGTAATCGAGCCAGTTCGAATTGGGCTTGATGCTTTCTGAGGTGATGATCTCCACCTGGTCACCGCTTTTGAGCTCTTTGCTCAAGGGTACCAGCTTCCCGTTCACCTTGGCACCACGGGTTTTAAGCCCGACTTCTGTGTGTATGCTGAAGGCAAAATCCAGCGGGGTGGCTCCTTTTGGCAACGACTTAAGTTCACCCTTGGGAGTGAAGACGAAGATCTCCTGAGAGTACAGGTTAAGCTTGAACTCCTCTACAAAGTCCACGGCGTTTCCGTCTGCGCTTTCGAGGGCTTCCTGAAGCCTGTTGAGCCAGACCTCTATACCCTGTTCCCGCTGAGCGCCGTGTTTGTATTTAAAGTGGGCCGCATATCCCTTTTCAGCGATCTCATGCATACGCTCACTTCTGATCTGTACCTCCACCCAGCGCCCTTTAGGACCCATAACAGTAATGTGAAGGGCCTCATAGCCGGTAGTTTTTGGCGACGATATCCAGTCTCTCAAACGGGTGGGATTGGGCCTGAAGTGATCGGTTACGATCGAATAGATCTTCCAGGCCAGGAATTTTTCGTTCGGGGCATCGCTCTTGTAGATGATGCGAATCGCAAACTTATCGTAAACCTCATCGAAGCTTACGTTCTGTGTTTTCATTTTTCGCCTGATCGAAAAGATGGATTTCGGTCTACCCTTGATGGTGTAATTCAAGCCTTCCTGTTGCAGGGTCTCGTCGATCACAGAGCTGAATGCCTGTATATAGGCTTCCTGTTCTTCACGGCTCTCCTCGATCTTACTCAGAATATCGTAATAGATGTCGGGTTCTGTGTATTTAAGTCCGAGATCTTCAAGTTCGGTTTTGATGTTGTACAACCCGATACGGTGGGCCAGGGGAGCGTAAATGTACAGGGTCTCTGAGGCGATCTTCACCTGCTTGTGGTCGGCCATGGAATCCATGGTCTGCATATTGTGTAGCCTGTCTGCGATCTTTATCAGGATCACCCTGACATCATCATTCAGGGTAAGCAGCATTTTACGGAAATTCTCTGCCTGCAGGGAAATGTCCTGGTCAGAACTCAACTGTGAGATCTTAGTGAGACCATCGACGATACGTGCCACGGTTTCCCCGAAAATCCTTTCGATGTCTTCCAGGGTGTAATCGGTGTCTTCCACCACATCATGCAACAGGGCTGCCGCGATGGCCGTGGCATCGAGTCCGATTTGCTGGGCAACGATCTTGGCGACGGCTATCGGGTGAAAGATATATGCCTCCCCGCTTTTACGTCGTTGATTCTTATGGGCGTCGACAGCTATGTTGAACGCCTTGCGAATCAGTTTTTTATCTTCTTCAGAGAGGGTCTGGTAGCTGATACGAAGCAATTCTTTGTATTGCTTGGCAATCTCCTTGTTCTCCTTGTCTACATCAATAACTGCCATATACTAAAAGTAAGATAATCCGTTTGATAATACAACAAATACTATGCCTTAAGATTTTTAATTCGCTGCAGCAGGGTAGGGTGTGAATAATGCACGAAAACATAGGCCGGGTGCGGGGTGAGATTGGTCAGGCTGTTCTTTGATAGCTTTTTCAGGGAGCTGATCATCGGTCCGCTGTTGTAGGTTTTTGCCGCAAAGCGATCTGCCTGGTACTCGAACCTGCGGGATACATAGTTCATCATCAGGCCTGTGAGTTGTGATATGGGGCTGTACAATATACCGAAGGCGATCAGTCCGGCATGAAAGCTGGGCACAGCCACCCCTATCGCCAGGGAGAGCTCCGGAACGGTGATGAACAGAGAAAGCAGGAAGAGCGTCAGGCCGGTAAGCAACGTTGACATCAATAAGTTGAATATAATATGGTTCTTTTTGTAATGCCCGACTTCATGGGCCAGTACCGCGACGATTTCCTCTTCTTCCAGATCATTAATCAGGGTGTCGAAAAGTGTCACCCGCTTTTCAGCTCCAAATCCTGAGAAATAGGCATTGGCCTTGGTCGAACGTTTTGAGCCGTCGATCACAAATATCTTATCCAGGCTGAAACCTTCCTTTTCGGCATAGGCTTCTATCTTTTTTCTCAGGCTTCCTTCTTCCAAAGGCGTTTGTTTATTAAAAAGGGGTACGATCAATTTGCTGTAAAACATATTCATGACAACGGTAAAGGCCGTAGCCAGGATCCATGCATAGATCCAGAAGTCGGGGCCGGCCCAGTTGAAGAAACCGATAATGGCTGCGAGCAATCCACCGCCGATCAGGGCACCCACGAGCCAGCCTTTTATTTTGTCGAGCACAAAGGTTTTCGGGCTGGTTCGGTTAAACCCGAAACGCTCTTCGATCACAAAGGTGCGGTACCAGGAGAAGGGAATGCTGATCAGGTCGCTGGCGAGCAGGATGACCCCAAAGAAGATCAGGGCGATCACGATCTCATGATTGCTGAAGTGCCTGGCCAGGTTGTCTGCATATTCAAACCCGTCGAGCAGGAAGAAAGCGATGGTGACCAGGAAGGAAACCGAGGAGCTAAGGAGCCCGAAACGATAATTGGTCTTCTTGTAACGCTGTGATTTTTTGTATTCCTCTTCGTCGTAAACGTCTTTCAGTTCTGTCGGTACAGGGGCATCAAATCTTTTGGCGTTCAGGTGATCCAGCCATTTGTCTGCGATAAAGTCAATGGTCAGTAAGGCCAGGATGATAAAAAATAGGGTGCTTGGTTCCATAGTAAGTCGTTTCCCTGCACAAAGGCTACAGGGCTATTGAAAATTTCTTTGTCTTTTGGCTTCAAAAATAATGATAGCGGCAGAAACCGACACGTTCATCGAGTCGATCTCTCCCAGCATCGGGATGATGATGTTTTGGTTGGAAGCTTCGAGCCAGGTATCTGTGAGCCCGGTTGCTTCGGTACCGACCACTATGGCGGTGGGCTGTTTGTAGTCAATATAGTGGTAAGAAGTAGAGGCGTTGAGCGAAGCGCAGAAGATCTTGATATTATTCTTTCTCAGGAAATCGATCACCTCTGCAGAGCTTCCTGTATACACCCGATTGGTAAAAAGACACCCCACACTGGAACGAATTATGTTCGGATTGTAAAGGTCGGTCTTCGGATCAGCGATGATCACGGCATCTACATTTGCGGCATCGGCCGTTCTCAACAGGGCTCCGATATTCCCCGGTTTTTCTATGGATTCTGCTACCAGAACCAGTGGATTCTCGTTCTGAAACCTGAGTTCGCTGAGCTTTCCGGGTTCCTGATGAGCAATAGCCAGTACCCCTTCGGTACCCGAACGGTAAGCGATTTTGGAATAAACCTCGGGAGTGACAGAAATATATTCAGGCTTGCTGTCGACCAGGGCAAGCAGTTCTTCAGGGAATCCCCCGGCCAGGTCGGGTACGGTAATGAGTTGTTTTAAGCTGTAGCCGCCTTTTATTGCCAGTTCTATCTCCCGCTGGCCTTCGATAACAAAAAGACCGGTCTTTCTCCTGTGTCTGGATTTATCCTGGAGCTGAAGAATCTCTTTGACAAGGGCGTTCTGTGTGCTGGTGATCTGCTTCAATCTTTTTTTTATAAAAATAATCAGAATTAGCTGAAAAAAGAAGGCACCCCGCAGGGGATGCCTTTCTAATAACAGATTTATCGAGGAATAGAACTATTCCTGGTTGTCGTATTTGTTCGAATAACGCTTATAAAGCTCGGTTTGGTGCGTTTCCAGGCTGATGTCGCGACCCTGTATAAAGGCTTCGCTCACTTTGTTGGTACGCATATCCAGCGCATCTCCTTCAGACAGGAAAAGCGTGGCGTCTTTACCCACCGCGATGGTGCCTGCGAACTCCTCGATACCCAGAATTTTGGCAGCGTCTCCGGTGATCATTTTTACGGCGTCTTCCTTGTCCATACCATAGGCAGCAACGGTGCCGGCGTAAAAGGGCAGGTTACGGGTGTTCATCCGTTCCATCTGTCCGCTCACGTCAACGGTTACCATCACTCCTTTATCGGCCAGCATCGATGCGAGTTTGAAAGGATGCTTTACGTTCTGGTAGCTGTTTTCAGGAATACGGTGTGGTCGTTTTACCACCACGGGGATGTTCTTCTCAGCAAGGGTTTCAGCAACAAGGTGGGCATTGTCTCCTCCAATGATCACGATCTTCCCGATCCCCGCGGCTTCAGTTCTTTCTATCGCCTCAAGAATGGATTTGCTGTCGTCTACATTGATGTATAATTTCTGACTCCCGTCAAAAAGTCCCTTTACAGCCTGGTATGGCAGGTTGATCTCTTGCTGCGGACCGGCCAGGTAAGCCTTGGCCTCTTTCATAAAGGTGAATACCTCATCTACTTGCTCTCTGTACTTATCATTGGGTTTCAGGCCAGGATCTTCACCTAACCACCAGCGTCCCCTGGTATAGCGGCTCGGCCAGTCCATATGAATAGCATCGTCGACTTTCAGGGCTGCGTCTTCCCAGTTCCAGGCGTCCAGCTGAACGACCGATGAGGTTCCCGGAACACGGCCACCACGTGGCGCGATCTGGGCCATGAGCACCCCGTTGGGTCTCATGCTTTCAACCACTTTCGATTCGGCGTTATAAGCGATAAGGCTTCGAACGTGAGGAATGATTCCGCCCACTTCTTCGATATCATCGGTTGCCCTGACGGCATCGATCTCAACCAGACCGAGGGTGGAGTTCACGGCGATAAAACCGGGATACAGGTGACGCCCGTTTCCTTCGATCACCTTCCCGTATGATCCGCTCTCGGCTTCCGAAGCCGGTCCGACGAAATTGATCTTGCCTTCAGCAAAGCCAACCGCGCTGTTTTCTATAACCTCTCCGTTACCGATATGGGTGGTCACCCCGGTGATTAGAACGGCTTCCTGCTGGGCGGGAGCCGGAGTTTGCTGTGCACTCAGGGTAAGTGCCAGCAGCAGCGTTAATGATGTTATGATAGATCGTATACTTTTCATGGATCTTATTTTTGATAGATTAAGGTGTTGCAATGAAATTCTTCTTCTTCTTTGATCTCAGGTGCCTGGGTTTTCATACCCTTGTTCTTGGCACTGATCATCATGTTGACCAGTTCATTGCGTTCTTTTTCAACCTCCTCATGGCGTTGCTGCATTTCTTCATAATCGTAATAGACGGTTCCTTCGATCATGGTTTTTTCAGCTACGGCATAAATTGAAAGCGGGTGATCGCTCCATAATACCAGGTCGGCATCTTTACCTTCCTTGATACTTCCTACACGATCGTCGATATGTAAAAGTTTCGCCGGATTGATGGTCACGAACTTCCATGCTTCCTCTTCGCTCATATCTCCGTACTTAACCGTTTTGGCGGCTTCCTGGTTGAGACGTCGCGACATTTCTGCATCGTCTGAGTTGATGGCTACGGTAACTCCCTGGTTATGCATGATGGCTGCATTGTAGGGAATGGCATCTTTTACTTCGTACTTGTAAGCCCACCAGTCTGAGAAGGTAGAACCTCCCACCCCGTGTTCGGCCATTTTATCGGCAACCTTGTACCCTTCGAGTATGTGGGTAAAGGTGTTTACGTTGAAATCGAATGATTCGGCAACCTTCATCAGCATATTGATCTCGCTCTGTACGTAAGAGTGACATGAGATGAATCGCTCTTTGTTTAAAATCTCAGCGAGGGTTTCCATTTCAAGATCATAACGGGGTTTGCTGTTACGCTCCTTCTCTCTGCGAGACATGTTATTCCAGGTTTCCCACTCATCGTGATAAGCGCGGGCACGGCTGAAATAATCCTTGAATACCTGCTCCACACCCATTCGGGTCTGTGGGAACCTGATCGTGGCAAAGCTTCCCCAGTTCGATTGTTTTACATTTTCACCCAGGGCGAATTTGATGAACTTCGGACTGTTCTCATAGATCAGTTCTTCCGGAGATTCACCCCACTTGAGTTTGATGATCGCTGAACGTCCGCCGATAGGGTTGGCAGAACCATGAAGTATCTGAATACTGGTCACTCCGCCTGAAAGATTGCGATAGATATCTGAGTCTTCTGAATCTACTACGTCTTCTATGGTTACTTCAGCAGAACTGTTGTGTCCGGCTTCGTTGATCGCTGCAGCAGCGATATGTGAGTGTTCGTCTATGATACCGGCGGTAAGGTGTTTTCCTGTAGCATCGATCACGATCGCTCCGCTGTCGCTGAGGTCGGTTCCGATAGCGCTGATCTTACCGTTTTTAACCAGTACATCTGTATTTTCAAGTATCCCTGCATCTTCGCTGGTCCATACCGTGGCATTCTTAAAGAGGTAGCTTTGCTGCTTAGGCAGCTCCTTGTTACCATACGCCCTGTTGGGGTAGGTAACCGGCATTACCGGCATGGTTTCCATGGCTTTTTCGCTGGCCTTGTCTTCAAAGGCTGCCGTTCTGCTGGCACTCCAGTTCAGGGACTTTCCTGAAGCTGAAACCCCGTTCCCGCTGATGCCCAATGGGTCGGTGATCCGGGCGGAAAGCCTGGTGAAGGCAGCTGTATCGTCAGCCTCAGGATCGAAAAACAGGTTGATCCAGTCGTTTTTATAATCCAGCTTTGAGGCATAAGTGGTTTCACCCTTGGTGATCTCAGCCTTCGGACTTTCTATTTTTCCGGTTATCTTAAGGGTATAAGTGCTGCCGTTGACCTTCAGGTCGTAATCTCCTCTGATGTCGACCACGTCCATGCTGTTGATCACGTGTTTTTTACCCTGAACCCAGTTTTCGAAAAGGGTGGTGTTCTCTGAAAACACGTCACCGGAGGAAATGATGAAGTTGGCATAATAACCCGGCTTGAGCATTCCGATCTGATCACCCATACCCACCAGTTCAGCAGGTCGCGTGGTCAGAGCTCTCAGGGCTTCTGTTTCATCGAGTCCGTAGGCGATGGCTTTTCTCAGGTTCGAATGAAAGTCATCGATGTTTTTAAGTCCTGAGGTGGTCAGGGTGAAGGGTACCCCGTTGCCGGCCAGAACGGCTGGGTTGGTAGGGGCCTGGTTCCACATGCGCATATCAGAAAGACTGATCTTTTCGGCCATGGCCGGATCGGTTACATCGTAAGCATCGGGAAAAGCGATCGGAATAATATAAGCAGCTCCTGTGGCGGCAACTTCCTCAATTCTCTCGAATTCATTCCCTTCTCCTTTCAGAATATAGTTGATACCGAATTCATCGGCGATCTTATGTGCTCTGAGCGTATTGAGTTTATCACCTGCATCAAAGATCTGCGGCAGGTTTCTGTTGGCGTTCACAGCCTCCAGAGAAAGATCTCTCACCTCTGCGTTTCCACCGGCATACCAGGCAGCATCATGATAGACCTGGCGTAAAAGTGCCATGGCTCCCATCAGTGAAGTAGGGTATGATTGATTAGAGGCAACGCTTTTCTCGAAAGACAGGAATTGTGAAGATTCCTGGTTCAATATGCGTTCGTTATTGGTAGCCTCATCGTTAAGGGAAACCACCAATCCTGTTCCTCTCATGATCCCGTCAGGCACATGGGTGTTTAAGACCCCAAAGCCTGATTTCAGGTAACTTTTAGCTTTTTTCGCATCATAGCTGAAGTGGTCAACGCCGTTCTTTTCAGGCATGATGTGGTCATTCCAGTAGTAGCCTTCTCTGGAGGCATCATACTGAGGTTGGTTGCTTCTCTCGGCCCTTTTGGGTTTGTCAATACCGAAATCGGTAAAGATGTCTACAAAAGATGGGTAAACCGATTTTCCTGTAAGATCGATGGTCATGCTGTTTTCGGGTACTTCAACATTGGTACCGGCAGCCACCACTTTTCCGTTCTGGATCAGCAGCGTACCATTTTCGATAACTTCATCAGGAGTTAAATAGATCTTTGCGTTGGTGAAAGCGGTGTAGTTGTTGTTACGGCTTTTCACTCCGTCGTTCTTAGGAAAGTATTCCTGGGCAAATAAAAACTGACCGCAGCATATAATAAGTGCGGACAGCCACATTTTCATTCTCATAGATTTTGAGCTTAGTAGATGTTAGTTTGGTTTAAAAATATAACAACTGGCTAAATCAAATATCGTATTTGGATTATTTTAACTTTTACAGGGGGCGGTCTTCATAATAGTTGACCAGGAGGGCGACCACATAGCTGTAGCTCCTCAACCCTTCGGTCTGGTTGTTGGCTTTCAGGTAGGTGTTGAAGGTGTTCTTGAACAGGGGCTCAGCTTTGTTTTCATGCTGTTTCCAGAAGCGGGCCACCTCAAGATAATTTTTGATGATACCCGGGTTGATCGATTCGTTCAAGCCGATAAAGGCTTCAGGGTCGCGGCGCTTGATCTCGCCAAGACAATAGCGCAGTACATAGATGTAGCCTGAGTAGCGAAAGTAAATATCGTCATTTCTTACCGCCGACAGAAAGGCGACGAAATTCGCTTCGTTCTCAGCTGAATACCCGATCTGGTGTGCCTCTTCATGGCAGCTTACCAATGGATATTTGAAATCGACCTGTAAGCCGTTGACCTGGGCCTCATTAGTAAATGGGTTCAGATAGCCACTGTAACCCATATAGGTCAGGGGTTTGCTGTACAGGGAGGTTTTGATGCTTCGGGGTTCGTAGCTGAGGTCAGGTATGTCTTCACCCAATTTTTCATAACCGTTCATGGTCATGCGATACATTTCTCTTCTGCTGTAGGGAATATTCACCTTTACGGTGTCATTTCCTGTTATGGTCTCATGAATATTATTGGATTTTTCGATGAGCCGTTGGGTAAAGCTCATCAGCTCTTCGGTGGTGTAATCATTTTCAAGGCCCAGCTTTTCATGCAGTGGCAGGCGGTAATAATTCATTCCCCAGAAAAGATGAAAGACAAAATAGGCCATCGAAAGCGTGATAAATACCTCCTTGAAAAAATTCCTGGTATTGTAAAAGAACCATCTTCCTTTAAGTATCAGGAAGCGCAATATAAGTATGAACAGGATGGTGTAGAAAATGTCACCCACTGAAAAAGGGATCCACCCGAAAACGAACCGGAAGGATTTTGAGAGATAGGGGTAGATACCATTGCTGTACCAACGTTCGATCTCTGCAGGGTAATTCGCCAGCCACTTCACAATAGCGATCTGGGGGAAGATCGAAAGGGCTAAGATCGTTTTCAGCTTTTCTGACATAGGGTCAAAAATAACAAATGGGATTCTAATCGGCATTACTTAATTTTGCAGGTATATAAAATGATAACAAATGAGTAACGCTATACGAGAATTAGAGCCAAAGGCTGTTTGGAATAAGTTTGCAGATCTGAATGCCGTGCCGCGCCCCTCGAAGAAAGAGGAGCGCGTAATTGAATTTATGATGCAATTCGGCCAGGAGCTCGGCCTGGAGACTGAGAAAGATGAAGTGGGAAATGTGATCATACGCAAGCCTGCGACCCCCGGAATGGAAGACCGGAAAACAGTGGTGCTGCAGTCACACCTCGATATGGTGCACCAAAAGAACAATGATACCACCTTCGATTTCAATACCCAGGGAATAGAGATGGAAGTAAAAGACGGTTGGGTGAAGGCTAAAGGAACCACCCTGGGGGCAGACAATGGCCTGGGTGTAGCTGCGATCATGGCCCTGCTGGAAAGTGACGATATCGCGCACCCTGAAATCGAAGCGCTCTTTACCATAGATGAAGAAACAGGTATGACAGGAGCAACGGGTCTGAAGGGCGGTGTGCTTACCGGGGAGATCCTGCTGAATCTTGATACCGAGGAAGACGACGAGATCGATATAGGCTGTGCCGGGGGCGTAGATGTCAGTGCACATCGGTCATATCAGGAAGAAGAGGTGCCAGAGGCTTCGGTGGCCTTTGCCCTAGAGGTTAAAGGTCTGCAGGGAGGGCATAGCGGAATGGATATTCACCGTGGATTCGGGAATGCCAATAAGATCATGAACCGTATGCTGTTCGATGGGTTTACGAATTTCGGATTGAGAATCGCTCAGATAGACGGTGGCGGACTTCGCAATGCGATCCCGAGGGAGAGTAAGGCGCTGGTGACCGTTGATGAGATTCACCGGGAAGCTTTTCTACTGGAGTTTAACCAGCTCGCCGTTACTATCAAGGAAGAGTATAAGCGAACCGAGCCTAACCTGGTTATCGTTGCAACTCCTGCAGAGATGCCGGAAAAGGTGATGGAGATCGGAGTGCAGGAAGGGATTACCAAGGCTATCTATGCCGCCCATAATGGGGTGTATATGATGAGTGCCGAGATGGAGGGGCTTGTTCAGACCTCGAACAATATTGCCCGTGTATCGGTAGGCGAGGGAAAGGTGTCGGTAAAATGTCTGACCCGTTCGTCTGTTGAATCTTCAAAGTGGGACCTGGCCAACAGCCTTCGCTCTGTTTTTGAGCTGGCCGGTTGTGCCGTTAGCTTTAGCGGGGAATACCCGGGATGGACTCCTGATGCAGACAGTGATATCTTAAAAGTGCTTACCCAAAAGTACCGGGAGCTGTTCGATGACGAACCCAGGGTGGTTGCCTGTCATGCCGGACTGGAATGCGGGATACTCGGGCAAAATTATCCGGATATGGATATGATCAGTTACGGTCCGAACATCAAAGGAGCGCATTCGCCGGATGAGAGAGCTGAGATCGCATCGGTTCAGAAATTCTGGGAATTCACCAAAGAAATTCTGAAGCATATTCCTGAAAGATCAAATTAATAAATCAAAAAAAAGTCCGGTTCGAACCGGGCTTTTTTATTGGTATATGCTATTGCCAAACATGCCTTTCTTTTTCTGATAGGATGAATTTTTTAACTTCATCATACTCATTCAATCCGATGTCCAGTTGGTCAAGGTATTTTTCTGCCAGCAACAGGTGGTTTTTAGCTGAAGATATTGACTTTTCCTTCTCAATTTGGTAGAGGGAAATATGAAATCCCCAGAATTTCGGATAGTATTCTAATCCCAAATTGTATACCCTGGTAGCATGCTCCTCAAAATCACTATTTAAAAATCGAGAGGCAATCCCGTTCAAAGCTGCAATATCGGGAGCAATGAAGTCTTCATCGATTTTGGATAATGTTTTTATATCCTGTACGATGCTTTCTGGTGATTCCGGAGATTTTTTGAGTTGATAATTTTGATCGACTTCCGCTATCCGGTCATATCTTGTTTTATAATTTGAATAAATTTTATTCAGTATATAAGGATTTGAAACGATAGGGACTGCATTATGTGTTGCATGATCAGCTTCAAAGGTTATGATCTCATCAAACAAATCGGGGTATTTTGACTTTAACTCATCGTATCTTTTTCTATGATAAAGATCCTTTCCATTTTCTGGTCCTCCTATTGAAATAGCTATGTGATTTCTCAGTGCTGGTGAAGTATTTTTCAAAGCTATTACCAGCTCTTCCAGTCCGTGAAGAGGTGTGTTCGCGATAACTGCATCATAGAAATCAGGCTCCTTTAGAAATGAATAAAGAGCGAAAGAGGCTGTGAATGAATGCCCGATGATCATTCTGTGATCACCTATGTTGTAATTTTTGATCTGCTGTTCCAGGTCTTTCGTAATGAAATCATGCAGGGCAAGATTCTGGTCCAATTCTTTGAAGGCAGCTTCAGATCTTCTATTCTCATGAGGAATGATAACCAGCAAAGCCTGGGGTACTTCATGTGTGTATTGAAGATAATTAACCGTGTTTGTAACTGGGTTAACAAACCACTCGTGCTGACCGTCTAGTACATAGATGACGGGAAAACGAACAGAATCGGATGCATACTTTAATGAATTAGGGGTTTGTATGTAAACGTTTCTCACTTCCTGAAAAGCAGGAGAAAAGAATGTGAGAGTGTCTGTTTTTTGGCAAAAAGATGTCATGCAACACAGGAAGAAGATCCCGATGCATATATTCTTCATAATGATTGATTTAGAGCGTTTACTTGCTTTTATTGGCCTTGATTTTGCTGAATTTCTACGATCTTCAGGTCAAATACCAGGTCGGTGTTCGGTGGAATAGGGCCGTAACCCGCTTCACCGTAACCCAGGTGTGATGGGATGAAAAGTCTTAGTTTTTCGCCTTCTTCCATCATGTTAAGGCCTTCCTTAAAACCGGGGATTAACGTCATGTCGGGATGAATTCTCATCGGAACCGGCCGATACATTCCCTGGCTCATTCTTTGCTGATCGAGCTTCCCGAATTTTTCGGCTACTTCTTTCCAGCTGGTATCGAAAAGTTCTCCGTTCTCGTAGAAACCGGCATAATTTACCATCACGGTTTGGCCGAGTGAAGGTTTGTTGCCGTTACCTTCTTCCATCACCAGGTAACCAAGGCCCGAAGGAGTTCTTTCGGCTTTTTCCTTTTGTTCTTTAAAGGTTGCAGCTATTTCAGCCTTTGCCTCTTCCACCGCTTTTCCTTTGGATTCCTCTTCCTCGAAATAATCGGTCATCACCTGTACGGCATCAAAATTCTTAGCTTCCTTACCTTTTCTGACGATCTGGATGTTATTGATCACCACATCTTCTTTCGGTCGGTCTTTGTTCATGCGATCCTGAGAGGTTTCTACAGTGGCGATGGTGTCAACGACCTCCATGCCTTCGACCACTTCTCCGAAAACACTATGACAACTCACATTTCTGAATTCACAAGGCTTTGGGTTGCCCTCTGCATCATATGCGTCCAGGAAGGGGGTGGCCGCATGTGTGATGAAGAACTGGCTTCCGTTGGTTCCGAAACCGGCGTTGGCCATGGAGAGAATTCCCTTCTTGTCATGACGAAGATCTTCAGCAAATTCATCTTTGAAACGATAGCCGGGGCCTCCGCGACCGGTACCGGTAGGGTCGCCTGCCTGTATCATAAAGCTGTCGATCACCCGGTGAAAGGTGACACCTTCGTAATATTTCTTGTCTTTGTATTCTTCCTTTACAAATGGATTGGTGCCTTCTGCCAGGGAAACAAAATTAGCTACGGTTACCGGTGTCTTATCGTAAAAAAGCTTTACGATCATGTCACCTTTGTTGGTTTGTATATCAGCGTATAGGCCATCTCCAAGATCTCCGTATTTTCCGCTTGAACAGGCAGAAACAGCAAAGGCGGTCAGGCATAGCAATAATAGTTTCTTCATTGAGGTTCTATTTTAAAAATTAAGGTGTTTTACTCGGAGTGGTATCTTCGGTCTTTTCGATAATGTCGATAAGCGAAATAGTGCTCACCAGGGGAATGTTGGTTCCGATACGGTCATCGTCACCGTGATAGCCATAGGCGAGGGACGACGGAAAGTAAAAGGTGGCTTTTTCGCCTTTTCTCAATAGTTTAACCGCAGTTCTGAGTCCGGGAAAATACTCTTCCTTATCTATTCTGAAATCGATGGTTCCGATCTCTTTACTGCTATAGATCGTATCTTCCTCCAGGGTGCGCAGGTCATAGGTGATACGAACCAGGTCGCCTTCACGGGGAAGGTAACCTTCTGTGGTGTCTTTCTGAACATAATAGAATGAGTACCCGTTCGCTGAGGTGATATAGGTGTTCAGGGAGTCTTTTTGGGTGATCTCTGCAATTTGTTTTTCTTCGAATTCCAGCAGTTCTTTATTCCGCTCGATCGAATTTTTCATGAAGGTGCCTGATTTGGCACTTACCGGCCTTCTGGCTTCGGGACCCTTGCAGCCTATGGCCAGGACCATTAACATGAGCAAAATCGGGGTTATTTTCTTCATGGTTGTAATTCGTTTTTATAACGTGGTAAAAGGTCCCTGAATTTTTCAATGGTTTTTTCAAGGTTCAATTCACTTCTTCCGCCGGCGGCATTGATATGGCCACCTCCGTTGAAATGACTCCGGGCAAAATCGTTGACCGAGAAATCTCCTTTTGACCGAAAGGAAATCTTAATGATCCCCTCCTGTTTGTTTTCGATAAATATAACTGCAAATTTAATACCCGTCAAAGAAAGTCCGTAATTAACAAAACCTTCAGTGTCGCCTTTTTTGAAATTATGCTGGTCCAGTTCTTCCTGTGAAAGACTGATATAGGCCGTATGATACTCTTCCAGGGTTACCAGGTTTTTCAGGGCACAGCCCAAAAGGTGCAATTTATCAAGAGAATTTGAATCGAAAACAGCGCCGTGTATCTGGTCGTTGCGGGCTCCCCGGTCGATCAGGTCTGCTATGACCCGGTGGGTGCGACTGGTGGTCGAAGGGAACCTGAAAGAGCCGGTATCGGTCATGATGCCGGTATACAGACAGGTTGCTGTCTGTTCATCGATCTCAGATGATAGCTCCATTTTTTCCAGAAAGTCGTATACCATTTCACAGGTACTGCTCATGTTCGGGTCTGAATAGGTGAACCGGGCGTAATCGTCAGGTTGCTGGTGATGGTCGATCATCACGTAATCACCTTCGTAGTTTTCGAGCTCCTGCGACAGGTCTCCGATGCGTCCCAGTGAATTGAAATCAAGGGTAAATACCAGGGAAGCCTTTTTAATTTCTTCCGCAGCTCTGTTCCTGTCCTGTTCATAAACCATGACCTTTTCAGTGCCGGGCAGCCACTTCAGGAATTCGGGGTAATCATTGGGTGCCAGAACAAAAGCTTCATGGCCTCTCTTTTCCAGTGCCCTCATCAGTCCGAGGCAGGAGCCCATTGCGTCTCCGTCAGGATTTTTGTGAGGAATGATAAGTATGTGCTGTGGGCTGGAAAGTGTGTCTTTAAGGTGGTTTAGCTCTTCCTTTTTCATAGCCCGCTAATATACGATTTAATAACATATTAGTTTAAAAACTAATGTTACATTTGTAGGTAAATACTATACTATGAATCGACTTTTCCTGCTCTTTCTGGCTCTGCCTTTATTGTCCGGTTGCGGAGCTTCAAAAACCGAGAATCTTTACCCCACCGAGAACGGGAAGTTCATAATGGCATTCGGGTCTTGTAATGTTCAGGACAAACCCAATTACCTTTGGGATGATGTATTGAAGAACGATCCGCAGGTTTGGGTCTGGGGTGGTGATAACATATACGCAGACACCTATGATATGCGGGAAATGCGGAAGATGTATGAAGAGCAGCGCTATCAGAAAGGCTACAGGGAAGTGAAAGATCAGATGCTGGTAACCGGTACCTGGGATGATCATGATTACGGCCTGAATGATGGAGGAGAAGATTATGAGAAAAAGGAAGAATCACAGGATCTCTTCCTGGACTTCATGGATGTGCCGAAGAAACATATAAGAAGGGCGAGGAAAGGGGTTTACAGCTCTCATGTATTTCCCACCAGGGAAGGTAAGGTGAGGCTGATCAATCTGGACACCCGATACTTCAGAAGTCCGCTTACCAAGAACCTCGGAGAGGAAAACAAACGATATATGCCGGCCAAAGACGGCAGGGGAACCATACTCGGGGAGGAACAATGGGAGTGGCTGGAGAAAGAGCTTATGAAATCAGATGCCACATTTAATGTGATCATGAGTAGTATACAAGTGCTTTCAGACGAACATGGGTATGAAACCTGGGGGAATTTTCCGCATGAAAGAAAGCGGCTTTTCGATTTGATAGAGAAGAGCGGTGCCAGGGGGGTGATCATTGTTTCGGGCGACCGGCACATTTCAGAGTTCTCACAGATCAATCTCGAAGGATTGCCTTATCCGTTGATCGATTTCACCTCCAGCGGTTTGAACAGGGCCTGGAGTGATTTCCCGGGGGAAGAGAACCCGTATCGGGTAGGGGAGGTTATCAATATGGAGAGTTTTGGCTTGCTGGAGCTGGATCTCATACAGAAGTCTGCCACCATGAAGATGAAAAGTAACGGTAATTTAACCTTACAGGAGCTGAAGCAGGCCTATTAAAGGCTTGCAGAATGAATTAAAAGCCTTACTTTTGCGCCCATATTAAAAAATGACAATGGCAACGAACAGAACTTTTACAATGATCAAGCCTGATGCCGTGGAAAACGGGCACATAGGCGCTATACTTGAAAAGATCACTTCCGCAGGCTTTAAGATCGTAGCGATGAAGTTTACGCAACTTAGCAAGCGTGATGCTGAAGAATTCTACGCTATCCACAAAGAACGTCCGTTCTTCGGAGAATTGGTAGAATTCATGACAAGAGGCCCTATCGTGGCTGCTGTACTTGAAAAGAGCAACGCGGTTGAAGATTTCAGAACCCTGATCGGGGCTACAAACCCTGAAGAGGCTGCTGAAGGAACGATCAGAAAGCTATATGCAACCTCTATCGGTGAAAATGCCGTTCACGGTTCAGATAGTGATGAAAACGCTGAAATAGAAGCGGCCTTCCATTTTGCCGGAAGAGAGATTTTCTAAGATATCAACTTATATCCAATAAAAAAGCCGGTGTTTTCACCGGCTTTTTTATTATCTCAGCACTACTTTTTTTACCACTTCGCTGCCGAGTTCTTCGTTGATCATTTCGATGATCTTCTGTTTTCCGAAGCTCAGCTCGTTCCTGAGCACCGAAGATGACAGGGATACGTAGAGGGTGTCGCCTTTCAGTTCGACGGCTGTTGTGTATGAGTTGACCCCGTTACCCATCAGATTCTTCCAGGCGTCTCTGGCCGAAATCTTTTCGAGGCCTTTCTCCAGTTTATTCTCGCTGACGAACTCCTTCAGGGCATCCTGAAGTGAACGGTATTCGTTGTGTCTTTTTGCCATTTATTTCAGGTCAATGGGTTCAAATCTTTTGTAGATATAGGTCAGGTCTTCGTCGTTTCTGAGAACCAGCCGGTTCATCTCCAGCTCCATGATCTCTTCCTGATGGGTTGCTAAACGGTGGGTGAAATGCAGTTCGGGAACGCCTTCATTGCTTAACAGGGTGAAATTTTCAGTGTCATCGCTGGTGACAAAGGTACCATCAAGCCGGGGTTGCATCTTTTTGCGAAATCCTGTTGAATCTGCGTGCAGCTCGAAATAATCGACCGTGGTGCTGCCCCGGTATTCTTTTGTTTCTCCGTCGGGAAGTTTCACTTCGGAGATCTCCCAGTATCCACTCAGTTTTTCGGGGGTTACTTCGGGTGGTTTTGAACAGGCGGTTGCACAAACAACCATTAGCAGAGCGAGCTTTTTATACATCTTTTGTGTTTTTTAGTTCCTGCCTTAACGGGATCATCTTGTAGCTCTGATGGGTTGAGCGCACCACGGCTTCGGTTCTGTCACCATGAGTGTCGCTGATGAAGAGCTGTCCGAAATCATCATCCTCCACCAAAGATACGATCTGTGAAACCCTGTTTTCATCGAGCTTGTCAAAAATATCATCCAGAAGCAATATCGGGCTGTCGCCGGCCAGTTCCTTGATGAAATCAAACTGTGCGAGTTTCAGGGCAATCAGGAACGACTTCTGCTGTCCCTGGCTTCCGAACTTTTTGATGGGATAACCGCCTATTTCGAAATTCAGATCGTCTTTATGCGGACCTACGGTGGTATACTGCATGCTGCGGTCTCTGTCAAGATTCTTCTTTAACAAATCTTCAAGCTGCTGCTCGTGAAGTTTACTTTTGTAGCTCAGCCCGATCTCCTCCTGTTTCCTGGCGATGGTCTCATAGCGACTTTTAAATATAGGGATGAATGCTTTCAAAAAGGCCTTACGGGATTCGAAGATCGGTACACCGTACTGAATCATTTGTGCATTGTATACCGATAGCGTTTCGGGTTCAAAGGTATGGTTCGCGGCAAAATACTTGAGAAGGGAATTGCGTTGCGCCACCACCTTGTTATAACGAATCAGGTTATGCAGATAGGTTTTGTCGCTTTGGGCGATCACACCGTCCATAAACTTCCGCCTGGTGTCACTTCCCTCTATAATGAGGTCGCGGTCTGAGGGGGAGATGATCACAAGGGGAACAAAGCCTACATGATCTGAGAGCTTTTCGTATTCCTTTCCGTTTTTCTTAATGGTCTTTTTCTGTCCTTTCTTCAGGCTGCAGACCACCTTTTCTTTTTTACCGTTCTTCTCAAAACGGCCATCGATCATGTAGAAGTCTTCACCGTGGCGAATATTCTGTGAAGCGATAGGGTTGAAATAGCTCTTCCCGAATGCCAGGTGATATATGGCATCCAGGGCATTGGTCTTTCCTATCCCGTTGTCACCCACGAAACAATTGATCTTCGGATCGAATTCGAAGGTGACCGAGTCGAAATTCTTGTAGTTTATAAGGGAGAGTTCTTCTAAAACCATAGCATCATTCAACTTACGAAAAGTCGGCCTTCCTGCAGCGCAAATTATCGAAAATATTCAAATAAATACCCTTTCCTATTTCAATAAAAATTATATTTTTGCGGGGCTTATCAAAACATGAATTAATGGCTACGTACAAGAAAAGAGGCTACAAATCAAAGACGAATAAGGAAGAGCGAGTTGCAGATGAACACAGTGCAACCGAAGAGGTTTTCAGTACTTTAGATGAAAGCGCCAGTAAGACCGAAGAGTGGGTTTCAAGAAACCAGCAATACATTCTTACCGGTATCGGGGTGATCGTAGTCGTGGTGTTAGGCTATCTCGGTTATCAGCAGTTCGTTCAAAACCCGAAAGAGGCCGAGGCATCGAACGAAATGTTCTTTGCGCAGCAGTATTTCGATGAGGCGGTGAACAGTACTGCCAAGGATTCGCTTTACGGACTTGCCCTTAACGGAGCTGAAGGGAAATATGGTTTGCTTGATATCATTGAAAATTACAGTGGAACCAAGGCGGCTAACCTCGCGCATTACAGTGCAGGTATGGCATATCTGAACACCCAGCAATATCAGGAGGCTATTCAGTATCTTGAAGAGTTCGAGTCTGAAGATCCTATTCTGGGGGCTCTTGCCAAGGGAGGTATCGGAGACGCTTTTGTACAACTGGGGCAGGAAGCTGATGCCATTGCCTGGTATGACAAGGCTATCGCTCATAACGATAATAACTTTACGGCTCCCAAATTCCTTTTCAAGGCCGGAACCGTTTCTATGGAACTCGGAGAGTACGGCAAAGCCGTGGAGTATTTTAACAGAATCAAAGAAGAATACCCTTCTTCTGAAGAAGCAAGAACTATAGATATCTTTATCGGAAGGGCAGAAACGCTAAGTAAATAATGGCCACCGAGAATAAAAATTTATCTTCTTACGATAAAACAACGATCCCAAACGCGAAAAACCTTCGGTTTGGGATCGTCGTTTCTGAATGGAACGAAGAGATTACCGAGGCCCTGTTTCAAGGGGCTCATGAGGCATTACTCGATTGTGGTGCCCAGAAAAAGAACCTTATTCGCTGGAACGTACCCGGCAGTTTCGAACTGACGTTTGGATGCAAACAAATGATCAAGTGGCACGATCCCGATGCTATTATAGCCATCGGAAGCGTGATTCAGGGTGAAACCCGTCATTTTGACTTTGTATGCCAGGCCACGGCCAACGGAATCAAAGATCTTAACGTGCAGCATGATGTGCCCGTGATCTTTTGTGTTCTTACCGATGACAACATGGAGCAGGCTCGTGCAAGAAGCGGGGGCAAACACGGAAACAAGGGCACAGAAGCGGCCATTGCAGCCATTAAGATGGCGGTTTTAGGCCAAATGGACTGATCTTTTTTCTCCCGGCAAAGCTTCACGGTATTACTGGCACTTTTTTTGTACTTTACTTTCCAGGCCCTTTTGAGCATGGAGATATCTTAACAAATTTTAGGAGGTCACCATCTGCCATCTAGGGCATTTTAAGTAAATTTGAAACTATGAAGCTTCCATCACTTTTCAAACAACGCGGAAATAAATCCTACAGCTATACCCCCAGGTATTATGATGAGCGTAAGGAACGCCTTGAAAATCTGAAAAAAAGCAAGGAAGCCAGGTCTGATGAAGATTATTTCAAGGGGTATCGCCGGAAGAGTTTCCGCGATGACTGGAAAACTTCACGAAAATCTTCCTCTGATATGAATTCAAGGATTCGCTTCCTGGTCATTCTGGCTTTTTTATTTATGTTCGCCATAGCCGCCCTGAAGTATATTAACCTAGATTCCATATTTTAAATGGCAGATATCATTCAGCTATTACCCGACCATGTTGCTAACCAGATCGCAGCAGGAGAGGTGGTGCAAAGGCCCGCTTCTGTGGTAAAGGAACTACTTGAAAATGCCATCGATGCTGCGGCAGACCATATACAATTAATCATTAAGGATGCGGGAAAAACCCTGGTACAGGTTGTCGACAACGGTACCGGGATGAGCACTACCGATGCCCGTATATCCTTTGAAAGACATGCCACCTCCAAGATACGGGTGGCAGAAGATCTGTTTCATTTACATACCAAAGGTTTCAGGGGAGAGGCGCTGGCGTCTATAGCAGCTATTGCCCAGGTCGAAATGACCACCCGAAGGGAAGAAGACGAAGTAGCTACGCGTATAAAGATCGAAGGAAGTGATTTCATCGACCAGGATGTAGTGGCCGCTCCGGTGGGTACATCTGTGTTGGTCAAAAACCTTTTTTATAATATACCGGCCCGGAGAAACTTCCTGAAATCTGACAATGTTGAGCTTCGGCATATCATAGATGAGTTTCACAGGGTGGCCCTGGCGCATCCTGCTATCAGGTTCGATCTTTTCTCTAATGGTAGTGAGCTCTTCAAGCTTCCTTCCTCCAATATCAGGCAGCGTATTGTCAATATACTGGGTGGGAAAACCAACGAAAAGCTGGTGCCTGTTGAAGAAGAAACAGAAGTCGTTCATGTGAAGGGTTTTGTGGGGAAACCTGAATTCGCACGAAAGACCCGTGGAGAGCAATTCTTTTTTGTGAACGACCGTTTCGTGAAGAATTCATATCTCCATCACGCCGTAACCGCTGCTTTCGAAGGGTTGCTGAAAGATAAGACCCATCCCTCTTATTTCCTGTTTCTGGAAATAGATCCTGAAAGTATCGATATCAATATTCACCCTACCAAGACCGAGGTGAAATTCGACGATGAACACAGTCTGTATGCCATTCTCCGTTCGGCCATCAAGCATAGTCTCGGGCAGTTCAATGTGGCTCCTGTGCTTGATTTTGACCGTGATGCCAATTTAGATACACCCTACGATTACCGATCGCAACAGGCCAATATGCCCGCCATTGAGGTCGATGCCGATTTTAACCCGTTCAGGGAAGAATCGGCTCAGTCGGGAAGCAGGGCAGGAAGGGAAAGCTACAGGAGTACCTCAAAATCTTCTGGTTCCTGGGAAAGCCTCTATGTCGGCGCTAAAAATCCTGATGATTTTGCCACCATCGAACTGGAGTCTGAAGAGGTTTCAGGGCAGCTGTTTGATGAAAAGGAGATTTCCTCACAAAACACGGTGACCTATCAGCTCAACAGAAAATATATCGTAAGCACCATCAAATCAGGAATGGTGATCATAGATCAGCACAGGGCACATCAGCGAATACTCTATGAAGAGTTTCTGAAGAATATGACGCTTAAGAAGGGAATCAGCCAGCAGTTGTTATTTCCGCTTGAACTGAACCTTTCGAGCACAGAACTCTCTTTGCTGAACGAACTCAAGGAGAGCCTTGAAAATACCGGTTTCGCCTTTTCGGCTTCCGGGAGTGATCGCCTGCAGGTTACAGGAATACCCGCCAACGTTGGAGAAAGTGAAGCGGGAATGGTACTGGAGCAGTTGCTTTCAGATTTTCAGAACGAAATACCTGATGCCGCCTATTCACAAGCCGATAAACTGGCAAAGACGCTTTGCAAAACCCTGGCGGTACGAAGCGGGGAGCCTATGAACGATGCCGAACAGCAATCGCTGGTCAATAACCTTTTCGCAACGAAGGAGCCAAGTGTAACACCATTCAACCGACCCACTTTTATCACGATGACGGTTGAGGAGATCGATAAAAAATTCATTTAAATGGGAAGAATAACCGAAGCCGTTAAGCATATACTGATTATTAATGTACTGTTCTTTATTGCCACCACCCTGTTGGGAGAACAGATGTATACCTGGTTTTCACTTTGGTTCCCTAAAAACGACAATTTCGTCTGGTGGCAGGTGGTGAGTCATATGTTCATGCATGGGGGCTTTATGCATATACTGTTCAATATGTATGCCCTATGGGCCTTTGGATCCCCTCTTGAACAGATCTGGGGAAAAGGAAAGTTTCTGTTCTTCTATTTTTCTGCGGGTTTGGGCGCCGCCTTGATACATACTCTGGTAAATTATTATTATTTTAACGATAGCTTTCAAATGCTTCTGGCTGAAGGGTTTAACGGTGGTGAGATTTTAGACACCCTGGCCCGGGGTCAGTATAATACCGGCTGGTACGAGGTTGTGCCTAAAGATAAACTGGATAATTTCTTAACGTCTTATATGACACCTGCCGTGGGAGCTTCCGGGGCAATATATGGTATTTTGGTAGCGTTTGGTATGATGTTTCCAAATGCTGAGCTGATGCTGATATTTCTTCCGGTACCCATCAAGGCCAAATATTTTATTCCGGTACTGATCGGTCTGGATCTGTTCTCAGGAGTAACGGGCTATTCTATTTTTGGAAGTGGAATTGCGCATTTCGCTCATATCGGAGGAGCCCTGTTCGGATTTATTATGATGTGGTATTGGAAGAAGAATCAATTCAAAGATAATCGCTGGGATTAATTATGAGTATTACGAATGATATACGATATAAGTTCAAAACCCTGAACATAGCCGAAAAGCTGATCGTGATCAATGTCGCGGTCTTTATTTTAAATGCACTCTCGGTATTCCTGTTCAATCTGAAGGGTGATTTTTTTATGGAGTGGTTCGAGCTTCCCAAGGCTTTCGGAGACTTCATTCTCCAGCCCTGGTCCCTGATCACCTATTCCTTCTTTCACGGAGGCTTTATGCATATCTTCTGGAACATGCTGCTGTTATATTTTTCAGCAAGGATCTTTCTGAATTATTTCGGCCCTAAGGTATTCCTGAACGTGTATTTTATGGGAGCGGTAGCCGGAGGAGCCTTCTTTCTTCTCAGCTATAATATCTTCCCTGTATTCTCGGGGATCAACTCATCGCTGATCGGTGCTTCAGCCGCGGTTATGGCCATTCTTCTGTTCGTATGTACCTATTTCCCTAACCAGGAAGTACGACTGATCTTCTTTAACGTGAAATTATGGTATATCGGAGTGTTCGTGGTGCTCTTAGACCTTATTCAGCTTCCCATGGGGAATCCAGGGGGGCATATCGCACATCTTGGCGGACAATTGCTCGGGTTTGTTTATGCCAGAAAACTGATGGAGGGCAAGGATATCGGCTCAGGAATCAACAGGTCATTGTCAGGATTGGAAGGCTGGTTCAGCGGGAAAAGGAAGTCGCCGCTTAAAACGGTGCACCGACGAAATAAAGGCAGTTACGCAGACAGCAAACCTACCAAAAAGGAATACCAGAAACAGATCGACGAGATTCTGGATAAGATCAGCAAAAGCGGTTACGAAAGCCTCTCAAAAGAAGAAAAAGACTTTCTTTTCAAAGCCGGTAAAGAAGACTAAGCCCCATGAAAAAATTGAATTGGTTTCAAAAGGGGATCTTCCTCATGAACGTGGTATTTGCCGTTCTCCTGGTGCTGGGACTTCTCATGCCGTACTTCTCGATCAAACTCTTTCCGAAATTATCGGTCTTCAGTCTTATCGTTCCCGTACTTCTGGTGGGTAATCTGCTGTTTTTCTTCTATTGGATCATCAATCTAAAAAGACAGATGTGGCTATCGTTTGTTGTGCTTCTTTGCGGTTTTGGAGCCTTGACTTCCCTTTACCGGTTTTCGGGTACCGAGGAGGTCATCACAAACAGTGCTGTCAAAGTGATGTCATATAACGTAAGAATCTTCGATCACTACGAATGGATCAAAGACCAGCAGACCGAAGAAAAGATCATTGAGCTGATCAGGGAAGAAGACCCTGATATTCTGTGTATACAGGAATATCACGAAAATAAAAACGGTAACGATCTCTATCGAATGTATCCGCACAGGTATATAGAGATGAAGCATAAGGGACTGGGGCAGGCCATATTTTCAAAGTATCCCATCACCGGTAAAGGATCTCTTGATTTCCCGAACTCCGGTAACAATGCCATATATGCAGACCTGGTTCTTGATTATGATACCCTAAGGGTGTACAACCTGCATCTGCAGTCTTTCCAGATAAACCCGGAAAAGGAAGAGTTCACTCAGGAAAACAGTAACCGATTGCTCAACCGAATGGGCAAGGCGTTCAGTATGCAGCAGTTCCAGACAGACATTTTTGTAAAACACCGTGATCAGAGCCCTTATAAGACCATCAGTTGCGGTGACCTCAATAATAATCAGTTCTCAGCGATCTATCACCAGGTAAAGGGTTCGGGGAAAGATACTTTTGAAGAGGAGGGAACCGGTACGGGAAAAACATACTACTTCAGGTATTTCCCCCTGCGAATCGATTTTATTTTTACGGGGGAAGAGATCGAAGTCATCTCTCATAAAAACCGTTATGAATTTCTTTCTGACCATTACCCGGTCATTTCACAGATCAAGGTACATTAAGTAACAGTCTGTGCTGTCTGCAATTATGTGCAGGCAAAGTGCTAAAGCCGGAATGCGTGTCGACCTTGGTAACAATAACAGCAGGTAAACGGTGATGGCGATATATGAATGAAGAAAATGGTATCCGATACTGCAGCGGTCAGGGTTAAAAACCGGATCTGCCAAGAGATGGTCGATATCGATAATAATCCCGGCCCATAATATCAGCAGAACCTTTACCCGGTTGTTTCCCTTGAAAAAGAGAAAGGCTATGAATACGGGCAGCAGAAAGTGAATCCCGTAATGAATACTTTCCCTAATCATTGGAAACTGAGGGGCTGATTTTCCAGGTAAGAAGCGGCATTAGGGCCTTCGTTGAAAAGAAGGTCAAGTGAGCTCAGATTTGAAAGGAAGCCGTATTTCTCATCAAAGACCTGGGTGTAAGGCTCGAATGGTGTCATAAGCCTGTCTTTGGCATTGACTAATAACCGTAGATCCTCGTATTTGTCTGGTTCCGGTTCATAATTTTCAGAAAAGATCACTTCCATATCGAGCTGCATATTTTCAGAGAGCAAGGCCATACTTTCCATGTTCAGATCGATCAGGTATCTGTGTTTCTTTTCAAAGAAAGGCGCGAAGTCGTCTTCGTAGAATTCAAAGAAAGGTGACGTTCTGTAGGCGGTCTGCAATGATTTCCAATGCTGTTTCTTCCAGTCGAAGTTGTCTTCTATAACCACTTCCTTTGTTTTCTGATGTCCCGGTTTGCCTGTGTGCTTTATGGGTACAGACAGCCTTTGCAGACCGTTAGGACTGTAAATATGACAACGGGTACGATAGGTTTGCTTTTGATAGTTGTCATGCTTTTCAAGCACCGTATCGTGTTGGCTGATTGCCGTGAAATGTGCCACATTCGGAAAATATGTCGGGTGGATCAATATTTTACGGGCATCGTTCATCTAGTGCAGATTATGCGCTTTTCTTCTTTCTCTTTCTGTACTGGTTATATGCGAACCAAATACCCAGCGCTATCAGAAAATAGACCAGGTAAGAGCGTGGTTGTCCGCTTCCTCCCACTGTGGTGAAAATACGGTCCCAACGGGGTTTCCAGTTGGTGATACCATCATTGATACCTTCAATGCTCATCCAGATGAACACCGGCTTCCCCACGATATGGTCTTCAGGTACAAAGCCCCAGTAGCGGCTGTCTTCTGAACGATGACGGTTATCTCCCATCATCCAGTAATAATCCTGCTTGAATGTATAAGTGTCTGCCGGCTGCCCGTTGATCAGAATCTCTCTGCCATTTACGCTGAGTTCATTCTTTTCATATTCACGAATGATCTTTTTGTAAACCGGAAGATTTTCCAGGGTCAGCTCAATGGTAGCCCCTTGTTCAGGAATATAAATGGGACCCATATTGTCCAGGTTCCAGCTGTACTTTATGTCGTTGGGAAAGAAGGAGGCACTTTGAATATCTTCGGGCATCACGTAGCGAATAACGCTGTCGATCGAGGCGTTTTCACGTAATTTGGCTGCTCCCTCTTCTGTAAGCGTTACTTCTCTCTGGAAGTTGGCAATTTCTTTTACGTTAATGCGGTTTTGCCTGACCACCTTAACAGGAATACCGTTCTTTCCGGTTTCAAAAACCAGTCCGTTCTGATCCTGGTTGACCACCCTTCTTATGTAGGGAGATAAGGCGTTAAGCTGGCTCTGGTTCAGGTTCTGAGCGACATAGGCTCGTGACAGCTCTCTGGATCCCGCGTCGATCAAAGGCTGCGATGGCACCCCTTTTTCAGAAGTAACCAAATATGAATACTGTACCTTGGCCCGGTCAGGAAGCGCTGTTCTTTCACCATCTATAAAAACATAACCATCTTCGATAGAAAGTGTGTCTCCGGGAATGGCCACCGCTCTTTTAACGTAATTCGATTTCTTGTCTATGGGCTTTCTGATCTTGCGATCAGTGATCTTAAAGAACTGTTCCACAGTGTCGGCAGGCCAGCTGAAGACCACGATATCGTTTCTTTCGACATCTTCAAATCCCGGAAGGCGAAAATAGGGTAATTGCGGTTTTTTGAGATACGACCGTGTTTTTACAACCGGCAGGGTGTCGTGAACCATGGGGAAGGCCACCGTGGTCATAGGAGTTCGGGCGCCATAATGGAACTTGCTTACAAAAAGGAAGTCTCCTACAAGCAGGGTCTGCTCCAAAGAGGAGGTAGGGATCACGTAGGGTTGCATGAAATACGTGTGAACCAGCGTCGCTGCAACCACCGCGAACAAAATGCTGTTGATCCATTCTCCGGTGGCGGTTCGCGGTTTCAGGCTTCTGTCTTCAATATAGGTGACGTCCAGGCTGTAATTCACGTAAAAGATGTAGAGACCCAGGGTCAGGACTACCAGCCAGGTGTCAAGGGTACTGTTTCTTCCGAAACTCCTGATCGTTTCCACCCATACAACGGGGAACATGATCAGGTTGATGATCGGTATAAAGAGCAGGATCACCCACCACCAGGGGCGGTTGATGATCTTCATTAAAATTACGGCGTTATATACGGGTACAAGAGCCTCCCAGGGTTTTCTTCCGGCTTTTTTATATAGTTTCCAGGTACCCAGGAAGTGGATAACCTGTACCAGGAGAAAGAATAAGAACCACTGTGTGATCGTCATGCTGTAAGCTTTTAGTTATTAGTTCAGGTAGCTGATAATTTTGGTAAAAATATATTTTTTTTGCCAGCTTTTGGGGCTTGTTCGTCCTTTGAGAAAAGCAAGGAGGTTTACTTTAACCCAGGTTTAACACATCTTTCATGGTGAAAACCCCTTTCTTGTCATGCAACCACTCTGCTGCCACCACTGCCCCCAGAGCGAAGCCCTTACGGTTAAGAGCCTCATGCCTGATGGAAATCTTGTCGACCTCGCTTGTATAGGTGACCGTGTGCGTGCCCGGAACTTCGCCTTCCCTGAGAGAGGTTACAGGCAGTTGGTCATCAGACCCGGGTTGGAGTGACCAGTCTTTCAGGCCCAGGTTGTCGATCATGTCTTCAGCCAGGGTGATAGCTGTGCCGCTGGGTGCATCAAGCTTGTGTACATGGTGAATTTCTTCGATAGCTGCGGTGTAAGATTTTTGGTCTTTCATCAACCTGCTCAGATGTCTGTTGAGTTCGAAGAAAATATTGACTCCCAGGCTGAAGTTCGAGGCGTAGATGAATGCTCCGTTCTGTTCCTGGCATTTTTCGATCACCTGCCCGTAGTTGTCGAGCCATCCGGTGGTGCCTGAAACGACGGGTACACCTTGTTCAAAGCAGCTGGTGATATTTTCAATGGCTGCATCGGGAACGCTGAAATCGATGGCGACCTCGGCACCGTTAAAATGAAAATCGTCTTTTGCATCTTTTTTAACGGCCACTATGTCATGGCCGCGTTCACGGGCAATGGTTTCGATCATCCGGCCCATTTTGCCATATCCGAGTATCGCAATTTTCATGCTGTTCTTTTTAAATTTTTGAAAGCTCAGAAGCTGTAATTCAGGCTGAGCCCGAAATTATGCCGCATATCTGCAGGATTCTGTTCCATGTAAGGTTTAAAGCTCAGCTCCTCGTTGACGTTGTATTGTTTCAGGTGAGCATCAACGTTGGCGTCAATAATATTTAGTACGTACAGTCCGACGGTGATCACCAGTGAAAGGTCTCTGTTTCTCTGGTAGAATTCCTGTGCATCCCTCAGTGCCTGGTCGCTCACATCAGGATTTCCTGGAACGATACCGCTGTTGTTGATGTCGTAAAACTCATCGTCCTGAAAGCCTGCCAGCCTTCTTTTGAAGGCATCCCTGTATCGATTGTATTCGTTGGTGTTGTTGATGTAAAAGTATACGCCTGTTCCTATGGCTCCGTATACCAGGGGAACTTTCCAGTAGCTTCGGTTATAGATCTGTCCCAATCCCGGTAAGATGGCTGAATAGAAGGCTGCTTTTGCGGGAGTATTCGGGTCCATGATCCGTTCCAGGCGTCGCAAATCCTTTTGCTGTCGCTTTTCAGCACGCTCCAGTTGTCTGAGCTGTTTATTGGTGAGTCCTTGCGGCAAGCTGGCGGTTTCCCATAGTTGTACTTCTCCCTCAGCGGTAGGATCTACCGGTGCAGGGACCACTTTAGAGGGTACGCTGTCTTTTTTTACACGGGTGGAATCCTGTTGCTTTTCCTGGGCATATATACCTGAACTGAAAAGCAACAGCAGTAACGCGCTAAGATAATGCCTGAACACTATTTTAATAGTTTAGCGAGACGCAGAAAGTCTTCCTTTGAATGGAATGGAATGATCAGTCTTCCTTTTCCGTTCTTGGCGACCTTAACATCTACTTTAGAAGAGAGGTATTCGGTGAGGTGATCAAGATTTTCTGAGATGTACTCAGGTACCTCTTCCTTGGGTTTAGCAGGCTTATCGTCACCGACCTCGTTTTTTAACTGGTATTCACGAACCAATCGTTCTGTTTCACGCACCGAAAGAGAGTTCGAGATCACTTTTTCATAGATCTGTATCTGATCTTTCTTGCTTTCGATGTTGATCAGGGCACGTCCATGGCCCATGCTTACGAACCCGTCGCGCATTCCGGTCTGGATGATCGGGTCCAGTTTGAGCAATCGCAGGTAATTGGTAATAGTGGATCTCTTTTTACCCACCCGGTCACTGAGTTGTTCCTGGGTGATGCTGATCTCTTCGATGAGACGCTGGTAAGATAAAGCCACTTCGATGGGATCAAGGTCTTGTCGCTGTATGTTCTCGACCAGTGCCATTTCCAGTGATTCCTGGTCGTTGGCGATCCTGATATAGGCCGGGATGGTTTCAAGCCCGGCAATTTTCGAAGCTCTTAAACGGCGTTCTCCTGAAACAAGCTGAAATTTGTTGAAATCAACCTTACGAACCGTGATGGGCTGAATTACGCCCAATTCTCTGATCGATACGGCTAATTCCTGAAGGGTTTCCTCATTGAAATTAGTACGAGGCTGAAACGGGTTGACCTCGATCGAATTGATATCCAGCTCAACTATGTTTCCTACAACCTTATCAGCATTTTTGTCAGACGCCGACTGAATATCGTTTTCCGGGTCTTTCAATAAGGCCGATAATCCTCTTCCTAATGCTTGTTTCTTTGTCGCTTTTGCCATTCTTAAACCGCCTGCTTATTCTTTTTGATTATTTCATGTGCCAAATTTAGGTAATTTGTGGCACCTTTACTGGTTGCGTCATAATTAATTATGGTTTCCCCGTAGCTCGGAGCCTCGCTCAATCGCACGTTTCTCTGAATGATGGTGTCGAAAACCATGTCGCTGAAATGTTTCTGAACCTCTTCAACCACCTGGTTAGAAAGTCTCAGCCTGGAGTCATACATGGTAAGCAGCAATCCTTCGATATCGAGATTCGGATTGTGTATTTTCTGTACGCTTTTGATGGTGTTCAACAGTTTGCCAAGACCTTCCAGGGCGAAGTATTCGCACTGTATAGGAATGATCACAGAATCTGAGGCTGTAAGTGCGTTCAGGGTCAGTAATCCGAGGGAAGGAGCACAGTCGATCAGAATGTAGTCGTAATTATCTCTGATGCTTTCGATGGCATTCTGGAGCATGTATTCCCTGTTATCTTTATCGACCAGTTCGATCTCGATGGCCACAAGGTCAATATGTGCCGGGATCAGGTCTACATTTGGGGAGTCGGTTTTTATGATGGTTTCGGATGCGACAACAGAATGTTCCAGCAATTGGTAGGTACCGTACTCCACAGACTCAACGTCGATACCAAGACCTGAGGTAGCATTGGCCTGAGGGTCTGCATCGATCAGCAACACCTTCTTTTCCAATACCCCCAGCGATGCAGCCAGGTTGACCGAAGTGGTCGTTTTGCCTACACCACCTTTCTGGTTTGCCACAGCAATGATTTTACCCATAAGAATAAATAGATTTACCTCGTAAAAATACGATTATTTGTGAGTTTTGAAAACGAATTTTGTTAACAATGAAATGCCTGCGCAGGCCTCTGAGAGAAGGGGCTGTGCTAAGCTCCTGACCCATAACGCCCTTGGTTCGGGTATGAACAGTATCCGGTTAAAAGGCCGAATTATTCACCCATAACAATCGTTGATCTCAGCCTTTTTTATTTGAGCGGATCATGGCTTCAAGCATGTCCCACATTTGTTCGGGCACCTGTTCGAGCAGGTTGAACTGACCGGCTCCCTTAAGCCATTCGCCTCCATCGATGGTGATCACTTCTCCGTTCATGTAGGCGCTGAAATCTGACACCAGATATGCTGCCAGATTAGCAAGTTCCTGATGATCGCCCACGCGTTTGAGGGGGACTTTTTTAGCGAGATCGAATTTTTCTTTCAGTTCTCCCGGTAACAGCCTGTCCCAGGCACCTTTGGTCGGGAACGGTCCCGGAGCAATCGCATTGAACCGCATACCGTACTTGGCCCATTCTACGGCCAGGCTTCGGGTCATGGCCAGCACACCTGCCTTGGCTGTAGCAGAAGGTACCACATAGGCAGAACCTGTCCAGGCATAGGTGGTCACTATATTTAAAACGTTCGTATTGGTCTGTTCGGTTTCGATCCAATGCTTACCGAATGCAAGGGTACAGTTTTTGGTTCCTTTCAGAACGATGTCGATAATGGTGTCGAAGGCATTGGCAGAGAGTCGCTCGGTAGGAGAGATAAAATTTCCCGCGGCGTTATTGAGCAGTACGTCAACCTTTCCGAAGGCATCGACCACAGTATCCCGCATTTTCTCCACTTGTTCATAATCACGCACATCACATTGAACAGGAAGGCAAGTACCTCCGGTTTCGGCCTCCAGTTCTTCGGCAGTTTTTTTAAGTTTATCCAGGTTGCGGGAAGTGATGGCCACTTTAGCACCCAGTTCAAGAAAGTATTTTGACATGGATTTGCCAAGCCCGCTTCCTCCTCCGGTAACTACGATTCGTTTGTCTTCGAGGGCATTGTCCCGTAACATTTTTTTACTGTAATCCATTGGTGTTGTTTTAAGTTGTTAGTTGACTTCGTCTATAAGAATTTCAAGTATGCTGATCGCGGCATCGGGAATACGGGTACCGGGGCCGAAAACGGCTGCGGCTCCCGCATCGAAAAGAAAATCATAGTCTTTTCGAGGTATCACACCGCCAACGATAACCATGATATCTTCCCTTCCGTATTCACGCAGCGCCTGTATGACCTGGGGTACAAGGGTCTTATGGCCTCCGGCCAGGGAAGAAACGCCCAGGATATGCACATCATTTTCAACCGCTTGTTTGGCTGCCTCAGCGGGGGTTTGAAAAAGCGGACCGATATCCACGTCAAAACCGACATCTGCGTAGCCTGTGGCGACCACCTTTGCTCCGCGGTCGTGGCCATCCTGTCCCATTTTGGCGATCATGATACGGGGGCGCCTTCCTTCCGAATCAGCAAATTTATCGGCCATTTTCCTGGCCTTTTCGAAACTTTCGTCTTTGTTAACTTCTTTTGAATACACGCCGCTAAAGGTTTGAATTTTTGCTTTGTACCGGCCATAGGCCTTTTCAAGTGCTGAAGAGATCTCTCCTAAGGTAGCTCTTTCTCTGGCGGCTTCTACCGAAAGGGCCAATAAATTACCCTCTCCGCTTTCTGCAGCCTGCGTAAGGCGCTTAAGAGACTCGGTTACATTTTTATCATCCCGCTTGCTTTTCACCTCTGCGATACGGGCAAGTTGTTTTTGTCGTACGCTTTGGTTGTCTACCTCCAATATCTCCAGGGGGTCTTCTTCGGTGAGGGCAAAGCGATTCACCCCTACGATCACATCCCTGCCACTGTCGATACGAGCTTGTTTACGGGCTGCTGCCTGTTCAATACGCATTTTTGGAATGCCCGCCTCGATGGCTTTTGTCATTCCTCCCAGGTTCTCGATTTCCTGTATGTGTTCCCACGCTTTATCTGCGATCTCTTTCGTTAGCGATTCAACGTAATAACTTCCTGCCCACGGATCGACCGTGTCGTTGATACCTGTTTCCTTTTGCAGAAAGATCTGGGTATTCCTCGCGATCCTTGCTGAAAAATCTGTTGGCAGGGCAATAGCTTCATCAAGAGCATTGGTGTGCAATGACTGGGTGCCTCCAAAGGCCGCTGCTGCGGCTTCTATACAGGTTCGGGCTACATTGTTAAAAGGATCCTGCTCGGTAAGACTCCATCCACTGGTCTGGCTGTGGGTACGAAGCATCAGCGATTTTTCATTCTTAGGTTCGAACTCCCGGATCATTTTTGCCCACAACATTCGACCGGCCCTCATTTTGGCTATTTCCATAAAATGATTCATACCGATGGCCCAGAAGAACGACAGACGGGGCGCAAAACTATCGATATCCATTCCTGCCTTAAGCCCCGTGCGAATATATTCAAGGCCGTCTGATAAAGTATATGCCAGTTCGATATCGGCGGTAGCCCCGGCCTCCTGCATATGGTAACCCGATATGCTTATGCTGTTAAACCGTGGCATGTTCTTGCTGGTATAGGCAAAGATGTCGGCAATGATCTTCATGGAAGGGGTAGGGGGGTAAATGTAGGTGTTCCGCACCATGAACTCCTTCAGTATATCATTCTGAATCGTTCCTGACAAGGCTTCAGGGGATACGCCCTGCTCCTCGGCGGTCACGATGTAAAAAGCCATGATCGGGAGCACAGCCCCGTTCATGGTCATCGATACAGACATCTTGTCAAGAGGAATCTGGTCGAAAAGGATTTTCATGTCTTCAACCGAGTCGATGGCCACCCCGGCCTTTCCCACATCACCGACCACACGCTCATGATCAGAATCATAACCGCGGTGGGTCGGCAGGTCGAAGGCTACCGAAAGACCTTTCTGGCCTGCGGCCAGGTTTCGCCTGTAAAAGGCATTGCTTTCTTCAGCCGTTGAAAATCCGGCATATTGTCTGATGGTCCAGGGTCGTCTAACGTACATGGTCGAATAAGGACCTCTGAGAAAAGGCGGTATCCCTGCCGCAAAATCGAGATGGTGCAGCTCCCCGATATCCTCACGACTGTATTGCGGTTTGACATCGATACCTTCCGGAGTCTCGAAAATCTCTGATCCGGTATTATTTATCTGATCTGAAGAGGGTTTCAGCGTTATATGTTGAAGATCTTTTCTTTTCATGGACTATTCTTCTTCTTTCAGTCTTTGAAGTTCTGATTTTTCACTTAGTCTTTTGGCTATGATGGGCTCGATAATGGTTTTGCGGCTTCTTTTTTGCGGAGTGACCGGTTTCTTCACCGCCTCTTTCATTCGCTCTTCCTTATTGAGGTAGAGGTTTGAACCTACCAGGGTCAGTTCCCCTTTATCATATTGTTCCTGTTCCTGAAGATGCGATTCCCTGATCTTCTTCTGAATTTTATGTTCCTTTAGTTGCTGAAGGAAACCGCCGCCAGCTTCGATGTCTTTGAAAAGTTTCAATCCTTTTTGTGCGAGTTCAGCCGTGAGTTTTTCGATATAATACGCTCCGTCGGCAGGATTAAGCACCTTGTCGAAGTAACTCTCGTGTTTTAGAATAAGTAACTGGTTACGTGCAATGCGGTCTCCGAAACCGGTAGGCTCTTCAAAAACGGTGTTATAGGGAAGGTTTCCGACAAAGTCTGCTCCACCCAATATATTGCTCATCGATTCTGTTGTGGTTCGCAAGAGGTTCACATTGTAGTCATAGATCGTTTTATTCCTCAGGGTGGGATAACTTATAATACGACAGGGTTTGCCGGTTTGGTATTCTGCAGACAAGGTTTCCCACAAAAGGCGCAGAGCTTTGAGTTTGGCGATCTCCATAAAATAATTACTTCCCGCTGCATTGAGAAACATGAAGCACAAAACAGGTTTTTTCTCCCCGTATTTCTCGTTTAAGAAATTCAGGTATTCATTCATATGAGACATCGCATAGGCCAGTTGCTGTGCACTATCAGCTCCGGCGTTCTGATAGACAGAAAGATCTGCTGAGATTGCCAGATCTATGGAATTCTGATTCGTCATCTCAGAAAAAGTATCAATCAGATTCGCCAGACGTTGGAAATCTTTCTCAAGGTTTTCGATCCAGTTTCCGGTAGTGGCAAGCCTCTGAATGATATCAGTAATGATGGTAAGCTTACCGGCGAAGTCTTTTCCGCTCCAGCTTTCAAGGTCTTGCCGGGAAATATGACTGGCCGATAAAAGAACGTGCTGCCCTTGTTCCAGTATCGTATTTAGTTGCTTGTTCGCAGAAATATTCTCTTCCTCTGAAACCAAATGCAGGGTCTGTGCACCCCCTTCAATGGCCTTTTGAGCTGTTTCTGCCCATGATCCGTCTTCAGTAATAACGATCTTTTCTGTAACAGACCAGGGGTTTGCTTTGAGCGAAAGGGTTTGCAGATCACCAAGGTCTTCACGGTGATAGAAAGGTTTGATATCTATGCCTTCCCTGGTGTGGGTAACCACGGTCTCATTATAATCAGCTCCTTTGAGGTCATACTGAATTTTTTGTTTCCATTGTTTGGCCGGGACCGGCTCAAATTCATCAAAAAGCGATTCGCTCATAACAGATTCTTGACTGATTTATATTAGTTGTTTTTCAGACTGTCTTCATATTGTATAATGAAGATCTCTTCATTATCTTTCTTTAAATAATACTCTTCGCGCGCAAACTTCTCCAATTCGACCTGATCCTGCAATTTGCGAAGAATGGCCTTGTCTTTATCGATCTCTTTCTTCAGGTGTTCTTTCTGTTTGCGTAATTTTTCGATCTCATTGTCTAATTCCCTGTGGGTGAACCACCAGGAGTTGGTGTCAAAAAAGAGCATCCAGACAACAAAGACCGTGGTGATCAGAACATAGATGTTCCCAAGGTATTTGAACCACTTTGATTTTCGCAGGGATTTCAAGTTCATATGAGACGTTCGTTTATAATGGTTCGTACGATATCAACGGCCACCGTATTGTATTTGTTGTTAGGTATGATGATATCTGCGTATTCTTTCGTTGGTTCGATAAACTGCTGATGCATGGGTTTCAGAGTCGACTGGTAGCGCAGCAGTACTTCGTCTATGTCGCGACCTCTTTCATTGATATCTCTTCTGATACGTCTGATAAGTCTTTCATCAGAATCTGCATGGACATAGATCTTTATATCAAAAAGATCCCTGAGTTCTTTGTTGGTCAGTATCAGGATGCCCTCAACGATCATCACTTTCCTCGGATGGGTGAGTATGGTATCGCTGGTGCGATTGTGCTTGACAAACGAATAAACCGGCTGTTCGATAGGTTTGCCTGACTTCAGTTCAAGAAGATGCTGTCTGAGCAGATCGAAATCAATGGCACGAGGGTGATCGAAGTTCAGTTTGGTGCGTTCCTGGTAACTCAGGTGGGAGGTATCGCTGTAATAGGAGTCCTGTGAAATAATACCGACCTCATTTTCGGGTAATTCGTGAATGATCTGATTCACCACCGTTGTTTTCCCACACCCGGTTCCTCCCGCAATTCCTATAATAAGCATGGACTTTTTTTACAAATGTAGTCATTTGCAGAATAAATAAGCCTTCCATGCCATGCTGAAAGACTCAGGTGTCACGGGTATAACGATGCGATCAGGGAAAGAAAATGTAAAAAGTCCCGGCAACCACTATCGGTCGATAACAGACTCAGGTATTTAAACATCTGAGACTATGGCTGTAATTGGCTTAGGGCGAAAAAGCGCGATGGTTGTCCGGGACCCTAACAGAATTTTTGGTTTAAAGTTTAAGTTCCACCGGCAGTTTACCCGATGCCTTCAGCTCTCCTGTAACGACACGGGCTGCTTCTTCCTGATATTCTTCAAAAAGCTGCCCGCTTATGACAACAGATGCGGCAGACCTGCTGTTGGGTATCAGCTCAAGGGCATACGGGTTGCCAAAAAGACACAGGGCAGGGTTCCAGCGCTCGATCAGGTCTTTGATCAGATCGATGTTCTCCTTGCTGAGTCCGAAATTATTCAAAGGTTTCACCGAGGGAGGCACCACGGCCAAAAGGGTAGTGATATCTCCCTGTAAATTCAGAAGGCGCGTATGTGATTCGGGATGAATGACATTGAGATGACGATCGCGGGATAATGTTTTAACGAACGAATCGATCTCATCGTTGCCAATAATGATCAAACGACAAGCTTCTTTCTTCGTCAAAATTGGGGAATCTGCATTTGGGCTGAGGTTGATGATCGATTTGGTTGCCAACAGACTGTTAAGGTCACTGGCAACTTGTTTTCGGTTCTCTCTGCTTTGATCCCCCTTGTATGAAGTATTTCCATCGAAAAGCCCTGCTTTCGACTTCATCTTCATGAGTCTTTCAAAACTGTTATGTATTTCTTCCGGGTCACATTTCTGACTGATCTGATTGATTCCTTCGATGGTATTTTCTGAGAAGCAGAGTACATCATTTCCGGCTTCAAATGCCAATCGTTCCAGTTTTCCTTTTTCTGTGTATAGTTTGCTTACACTGTGCATGTTCAGGGCGTCAGAAATGACGACTCCTTCGAATTCGAATTCTTTTCTCAGAATCCCTTTGATGATCTTTGCAGAAAGGGTTGCCGGCAATTGTTTGTCACCGCTGAGGGCAGGCACGGCCAGATGCCCTGCCATAATACTGTCAATTCCGCTTTTGGCTAGTTCCCTGAAGGGGTAAAGCTCATTTTTATAAAGGGCGTCTTTGTCTTTTTCGATAACCGGCAGGCCCAGATGCGAGTCTACACGGGTATTGCCATGTCCCGGAAAATGTTTCACGCAATTCAGTATTCCGGCTTCCTCCAGCCCTTCGCAGTAATAGCGACATGCCTGCAGCACGATCTCCTTATCTTGTCCGAATGACCGGTATCCGATCACCGGGTTTTCAGGATTGTCATTGATGTCTGCCAGGGGTGCCAGGTTATAATGAATGCCGGCCCGTTTCAGATCTTTACCTATTTCGTAGCCCACCTGCCTGATTAATTCCCTGTCTTCCGCAGGAAGGCTCCCCAGGGTAAGGGCATATGGGAACTGAGGGGTGTTTTCAATACGCATGGCAAGCCCCCACTCAGCATCGATACTGATCAGCAGGGGAATGGACGATAACTTCTGGTACCGCTCGATCATTTCAATAAGTCTCTCGTAACTGTCTTCATAGCGCTTCACTTCCTTTTTCTCATAATTGGTCGCGGCGCTTGCCCTGCTGTGAAAGAAGGTGAGTCCGCCAATACCGTGATCGGTGATCAGTTTTTCGATCTGAGCGATCCCTTCAGGGGTGTCGTTAATAAAGGCGGCAGGAAAGAACAGCTGAGCTGTTTTTTCTTCCAGGGTGAGGTTATGCGGTTTGGTCATGGCTGTCTTTTTTTCCATAGTCATAAGGGTATTTTAGATAACGTACTACCAGGATCCCCGGAATAGCGGCTGCCACTACCCAGATAAAGAAACCGGTATAGCCCAGGAATTCCTGTATATAGCCACTGATCATTCCCGGGAGCATCATGCCCAGCGCCATAAAGCCGGTAGCTATGGCATAATGAGAGGTTTTAGAGATTCCTTCGGCGATATAGATCAGGTACATGAGATAGGCGGCAAAGCCGAATCCGTAACCAAATTGCTCGATAATTACCACCCCGGTGGCCCAATAGATCGATTGGGTTTCAAACAGGCTGAGTAACACATAAAAGAGGTTAGGCAGGTTCAGGGCCAGGATCATCGGCATCATCCATTTCCCGAGGCCGTCGCGTGAGATGGCCACTCCTCCGAGAATACCTCCTATCGAAAGCGCTATAATTCCGAAGGTTCCATAGATGGTTCCTACCTCGGTGGTGCTCAAAGCCATACCTCCGGCATCTGAATCGTCAAGTAGAAAGGGAGAAGCCATTTTTACCAGTTGGGATTCACCCAGACGGTACAGGAGAATAAAAGCCAGGGCCAGGCCGATCTGTTTTTTTTGAAAAAAGGATTTAAATACCGAAACAAAATCAAGATTCTTTTTGTCAGCCGGGGGGCGTTCATCTTCCACCTTCGGGGTGGAGAAAAAGTTGACGATGGTCAAAACAGCCATCAGCAGCCCCGTAAAGATCATGGTGTATGACCATGCTTTAGCATTGTCTCCCAGGCGCGTTTCCAACATACCGGCAACCACAACCACCAATCCTTGCCCGGTGATCATAGCCAGACGGTAGAAAGTACTTCTGACCCCCAGGAAAAATGACTGTTTCTTTTCGCTGAGTGCGATCATATAATATCCGTCTGATGCGATATCATTGGTGGCTGAAGCAAAGGCAGCCATCCAGAAACAAGCCAATGAGATAAGAAAAAATGAAGAGCTGCCCAGAGAAAAGCCGGTAATGGTAAAGGCCAGTGCGACCAATAGCTGCATGGCCAGGAACCATTTTCGCTTTGTTCCCTTCAGGTCGACTATAGGGCTCCATAAGGGTTTGATCACCCAGGGGAGATACAGCAGGCTGGTATAGAGGCCGATATCTGAATTGCTGATCCCGAGTTTTTTATACATGATCACCGAAACGGTGATGACGATCACATAGGGTAAACCTTCTGTATAGTATAACGAGGGAACCCAGTACCAGGCATTCTTATCCTTTTTCGTTTCCTTTTTCGTTTCTGTCATTTCTGCGGAGTAGGTTTTCATAGATGTTCTTTTCAGAGCCGTCGATGGTGACAGCATTCACGGTTTTCTTATAATATTCTTCAGGGCCGACACCTCCGATGATGCCGTAGACATATCCCATTTCTCTAAGGGCCTCCAGGCTTTTTACCAAAAGCACCTTGCCCAGCCCCAGTTTCCTGTATTCGGGCAGCACACCTGTCGGACCGAAAAACGAACGGGCCGTGGTCTCGTAGCAGGCAAAGCCGATGATCTCGTTTCCTTTTTGAGCGATAAAACAACTAGGTGGTTGTTGGAAAAATGCAGCCTGAACCTCATTGGCCCAAAACTCGCTGAAATGCTCTTCTGTCCATTCGATCAGTTGACTCATCTCAGGTGAAATAGGTCTTCTGATCAGTATCGATTCTTCTTTTCTCAGGCTGGCTTCCTTTTCTTTCATATCAGGAAGGTCTAACAGCCGAACCAGCATGTCTTTCATCATTATAAATATTTCAAGGGTCAGAGCCCCAGGGTTCTCAATTCACTTTCGTTTCCAAAGCGGTCAATGATCGAATAGATCATCACTTTTTGAGAGGGTAGGTCACTTTTATCGATCCTAAAGAAATCGATTCCCTCTTGCTGTGATACGGGTATTACTGCTTTGATTCTGCTTGCTTTTTCTGCCTGCTGGGCGCGTGCTTTTTTAAGGTCATAAATCACCAGGTTTTTTAAAGGGTGTTGCTGCCCCTTCATGTAAACAAAGAGTTGTTCTTCATCCTGGTTGAACCGGCTTATCTGTACCCCGGTGAGAGAGGTATTTTTCTCTCCCGGAAGAGCAGGGGGCAGGGCCTTAAATTGGTAGGCCTTCCTGAGTAATTCTGCTACCGGTTCACGGTCTGCCATAAGTGACTTGGCACTGAAATAGGCATTACCATTCACCCGGTCGGCTGATCTGGCCAGTTGAAGCTGGTCGACCAGTTCTTTTTCGTTATGCCAGGCTTCGTCTTTGTCGGTAAGGGCGCGATAGGCTCCGTTACCGATATAGAGGTTTACGTTTTCTGTATTTTCGTTCCACCAATTGAGCAATTTCCGGTGTGATGCCAATGGATGGTCCAGTGTCCAGTATAATTGGGGAGCGAGATAATCGATCCACCCGTTACGTAGCCAGCTCATGGGGTCGGCATACAGGTCGTCGTAATTCGTTTGACCTGCCTTTGAGTCTGACCCTTTAGGATCTTTGTCATTGTTGCGCCATACCCCGAAAGGACTAATGCCGAATTGCACCCAGGGTTTCCGGGCTTTGATGACCTGGTGGGTTTTTTTGATAAGGCTGTCTACGTTGGCTCTGCGCCAGTCTTCCACAGACTGGTCTTCATAGCTGTATTTTTTAAAGGATTTGGTGTCGTTGAAGGTTTCTCCGGCAATTTTATAGGGGTAAAAATAATCGTCAAAGTGAATGGCGTCCAGATCGTAACGTTCGACCAGTTCTGCCGTGATATCAGTAAGGTGCTGCTGAACTTCGGGCAGGCCGGGGTTATAGTAATACTTAGTACCGTATTTGATCATCCATTCCGGATGTTTATTAAGGTCGTGATTCTTTGCCAGGCTTGCAGTGTCAAGATTAAAAGTCGCACGATACGGATTCAGCCAGGCGTGAAACTCCATTCCTCTGTCATGGGTTTCTTCGATCATCCATTCGAGCAGTACATCGTAGTCTGCGCTCGCTTCACCTTCCTTGCCGGTCAGATACCGGGACCAAGGTGCTTTTTGAGTGGGGTAAAAGGCATCACCGGCTGTTCTGATCTGCACGATGGCCGTATTAAAATTCATTTCTTCATAGAAATCGAGGATCTCGATGAAGTCTTTTTTCTTTTTTGATATGGGGTCGCCGCCTTCTTTGGGCCAGTCGATATTAACGACCGTGGCGATCCATACAGCGCGCATTTCGCGTTTGGGTGATTTTTCAGAGAGGCTGCCACAAGAGGTGCACAGCGCAACAAGGGTACTAATAAAAAGTAAGTGCTTCATAACGTTAAAAAAAAGGCCCGCCTAAAGATATTAAGCAGGCCTTACATTTAGCTAACTATAATAACTAAAATCAAATTGCTGGATCAGTTGGCGTGTTCGGGTTGTTATCACGCTCAAGGTTCGGATAAGGATACCAGTTGCGGTTTCTTTCTGAATTGGCATCATTAGGTCCGGGACGACCGAAACGACGGCTGTCTTCGAACTTCATTCCCGACATGTACAATTCAATGCAACGGTTCTTATAGATCTCTGTCAACAGTGACGCCTGGTCGGTTGCACCTGAATAAGCAGGGAGTCCGGCACCCAAACCGAAGAGTGATGCTTCAGGGGTTTTGGTCAGTACTGCGTTCAGAGCATCAACTGCCTGTTGAGTCTGGTCTTGTCGGGCATAGGCCTCGGCAAGTATCAGATCGATCTCCCCAGGAAGATATACCGGAATAGAGGCTGCATCGCCTGTAAAGAATCCTTTACCGTTATCGGCATTAGCCTCCAGGTAGAAAGGAATTCTCTGGTCTGCAGGGTCTGCTGCCAGTTCTCCATCAAGACCGAAAGCCGGTGCTGCTATCACGTCGAACACGTTATTCGTATTCAGGGAAGAGCGAAATACCGGGTTAGGTGATACCGCATCAAAGATGAATACAGAAGTAGACGACTTGTCAACGGCTTGTGCTGCGGCGATGGCTGCAGCATTATCACCGGCCATAAGGGAATACCTTGCAATCAATGCCTGGGCGGCATTATTCAGGTCGATCTGAGAGCCAACAGCATTGGTGACTTCTGCTGGAACTCCTGAGTTAGAAAGTGAAGCAGCTTGTTCCAGGCTGGCAATCGCAGCTGCAAGAGCAGCATCTCTGCTTACAAACGGAGCATCTTCGGCGGTTTCGATCACACCTTGCTCCCAGAACTGAGCCATGGTACCAATCGCCAGTCCTTTGTAAAAGTGTCCGTAAGCTTTAATACCGTTAGCCTGGGCTTCGGTTCCTGCGTTCACAGAATTATCGATCACCGTCTGGGCGTTTTCACGAACCAGTTGCAGATTCGTCCACAAGTTGGTAACCACTGAATTTCCCGGGGTAAGGGTGGTACCTCCATCGAGAAGGTTTGCCAGGGGGGCATTACCTGCATTGAGCAGTTCCAGCTCTCCGGCGGTAAACCCGCTTCCGGTAATGGCGTTATATAAACCACTGGCACCACCTATGGTGTACTGGTATTCCAGTCCGACCACCAGGCCGAGTAATGACTCGGTTGATTCGCTTACAGCTTCAACACGCGGTGCATTCGGGTTTTCAAAATCGGTTTCACACGATGGAAACAGGGTAACCATTCCCAGTGATAACATTGTTGTATATATGATCTTCTTCATTGTTCTTTATTTTAGAATGACGCAGATAATCTCAGTTGCAGCGAGGCAGGAATCGGTACGTTACCGAAGTCATCACCACGTACAAGGTTACTTTGACCGGCTGAGTTGGTTTCAGGATCGAAACCTGAATAGTCATCAAAAGAAACCAGGTTACGACCGATTAGGCTTACGTTCAGGTTCTCAGCAAATCCGGTGTCACCGAAATCATATGATAACTGCAATTCACGCAATTTCACGAATGAACCGTCTTCAACGTGGAATTCCTGGATACGAGGACCGATGAAACCACCGATAGCGGCAACCCATCCACGTGGTACTTCTCCGCGAAGCTCAGCTTCGGCAAGAGGTCCTGCACCTACGTTGTTTCCGGTAATCGAGTTCCAGTTGTATACGTCATAACCTCCAACGGCGTCAAACTGCATTCTGAAGCTCCAGCGCTTCCAGTTCAGTTCGTTGATGAAAGATGCGGTATACTCAGGATTCGGATTACCGAGGATCTTTCTCAGAGGAGTTCCGGTTGGCTGTCCGTTGGCATCGCGCTGAATTTCACCGGTGGTGTCATCTCCGCGCTCAACCTGAGGCAGTCCTTCAGGGCTTAAAAGCAGGCTTCCGTCTTCATTTCGGGCAAAAAAGGTACCAACGAATACACCAAGTGGTTCACCATCGATCAAAGACTGGGTACCTCCACCACCTCTGATAGGAGCACCAAGGCGACCGGTGTTTGCATTGTTCACCTCATTGTTAAAGGTATTGAAAGAGAAGGTTGCATCCCAGCTGAAATCTGCTGTTTTTACAGGAGAACCGCTTACAAGGAATTCAACCCCGTGATTTTTCATGGTTCCGACATTGGTCAGGATCGAAGTACCACCTTGTGAAGGAGCGATACCGATATTCAGAATCAGGTCTTCGATATCCTGGGTATAATATGTACCCTGAATAGCCAGTCTTCCGTTAAAGAACGACAGGTCTGCTCCCGCTTCGAACTCTTTCATTCGCTCAGGGCTGATCCCCTCGTCACCGAGGCTTGACTGAGGCACGAAACCTCCAAGGCCTGCAAGTATAACCGGGCTGGCATTGGTAAATCGGCTGTAAGGTCCAATAGCGGTAAGGTTACCGGCTTCACCATAAGAAGCACGAAGCTTCAGGGTGTTCCAGAAAGAATCTTCGTTCCAGAAATCAAAGTCAGAAAGTATAATCGAGGTACTGGCTTTCGGATAGAACTGGTTACGCTCATCTTCACCGAATGAAGAGGCACCATCCACACGGGCAGACAGGGTAAGATATACCTTATTGTCCCAGCTCAGGTTTTCCTGAATGAATCCACCCCATAGAGCGAACTCTGAACGTGACTCAGACGGAGGGTTGAAAAGGTTCTGTGCTCCGTTGATGGTTTGAACTCCGCTTTGCAGGTCTCTTCCTTCAGCACGGGTAGATTCTGTTCTTCTGTACAGGTACTGTCCACCTACAGTAGAGGTCAATGTAAATGCCTCAGTCAGGTCGACCTTGTAATCTGCCAGGAAGTCACTGGTACGGCTAAGGAAGCTCGAGGTAGCCACAGCCGCATATCCGTCAGGGAAGAAAGCTGAACTAACCCCTGCATACGGTACTCTTGGCTGAAAGGTATTTCCTTTCAGGGAATAGGTGTCCTGACCTATAGTGTATCTAAGGTTCAGGTTTTCCAGAGGTGAATAGTTAATGGTTCCGTTAGCGATGATACGGTTGGTCTCCTGGGTGATATCATAGGTCTGTATGATGGTGGCAGGATTCAGACGTACCGGCTCTACGGGTAACAGGTTGCCTAATTCGTCTCTTTCTTCAGCATTCCATACGTTGTCGGTGATAAAGATAGAAGAGATCGGGCTAAAGAAGTTGTTACCGTTCGGTTTGTCTTCTGAAGTTGAATTGGCATAGTTCAGACCGGCTGAAACGCTCAGATTGTCTGTTAGCTCATGTGAAATGTTCAAACGGGCTCCGTAATTCTGGAAATACGTATCGTCGATGATACCCTGGTTACGGTTGTAATTAGTAGAGAAGTAGTATTGAGACTTCTCATTTCCTCCGGTAATAGAGAAATTGTTGTCAGTTCCAAAGGCCAGATCTCTGAAGATCACATCCTGGTAATCGTAACGTGTAACCCCATAGGTGTTTTCTACTAGCGGTCTTCCAGCCAATGCAGCTGGTCCTGTTCCAGGCAATGCGGCACGGTCGTCGGCCGAACGCAGGTCGGCAATGGTGGTAAGTCTGTCTCCTGTAGTGGTCAAACGCTCATCTCCCGGGTATCCGAAACGCTCAGGGAAGTCGTTGAAATCAAGACGCTTTCTTACCCAGCTGGTAGAAGTACCGGTAGAAAAACTTACGCGGGCATCTCCAGCCTTCCCTTTTTTGGTGATGATCTGCACAACTCCGTTAGAAGCCAGTGAACCATAGATAGCTGCCGCAGCAGCACCGTTCAGGATCTCGATGCTTTCGATGTCATCAGGGTTGATATCAACCAGACGGTTCTGACCGGCCTGGAAGTTGGTTCCCATAGCATCGGCATTCAGGTTGATCACGTTTTGTGAACTGTTATCAACGATCACACCATCGATCACATATAAAGGTTCAGAAGAACCGTTAATGGTGCTGATACCACGAAGACGTACCGAGAAACCACCGGCAGGATCACCGGAGTTCTGGGTCACGATTGCTCCGGCTACTTTACCCGAAATAGCAGATAAAGGGTTTGATGAACCGGTGTTGGCGATAGATTCTGCCTTAATGGTTCCGACCGCGTTACCCAGCTGTCGTCGGCTCACGTTACCTGCAGTACCTGTTACCACGACTTCGTCAAGACTCAAAAGGTCTTCTTTTAACTGAAAGTCAGCGGTTACCGTACTTACAGAAGAGCTTACATCAACGGTTTGTGATTTACTGCTGTACCCGAGGTATTGAGCTTTTAAAGTGTAGCTTCCTGACTCAAGGGTGGCAGAGAAGGTGTAGGTACCATCAAAATCTGTGGTAGCTCCATAGGTCGTTCCTTCGACCATAACAGAAACACCCACCAGAGGGATGCCGCTGTTTGCGTCGGTCACTTTTCCTGAAAAGGAAGTGATGTTGTTCTGGGCGCTCATAGCAAACGGCATTAGCAGTAACCCTAAAAAGAAGAGTGTCTGCAAAGCCGAAAAGCTGTCACACAAGAATTTTCTTTTCATAATTTGAATTAGTTAATAAATAGTTAATAGCTTCAGCTGAATATCTCCTACCGGATGCTTTTGCCGGCTAATACTCCGAAATCGTTTTCGTTTCTTATGATTGATTTTGCCCTTTTTTGCAATTTTAAGCCCAATGAATTCAAGGACTTATGCAGTATTTTGAAGCAAAAACAGCCAATAATTGACATTATTCAGCATTTCAAATAAAGACATTTCTTATTAATTCTGCAATTTTTTGCGGTTTATTTTTTCGATTCGATGGTTTTGTTTCGAAAAATTTTAAATAAAAACTGCAAAAAACTGCAAATAGGAATAATTTTATATATTTGAGAAATATAATCAGCAAAAGATGTTAAAGGCAGAACGGCAACAATATATACTGAATGAGGTAAGTGTTCACAGTCGTATACAATTATCAGATATCGCAGATTCTTTAGGCGTCTCTATAGATACTGTTCGCCGCGACGTGAAGGAACTCGATGACAATAAAAAGTTGAAAAAGGTTCACGGAGGTGCTATCTCTTTAGGGTACAATACCTTTCCGTTCAACCATTCTGATATTTTCAACCGGGAGAAGAAATCGTTTATTGCCCAAAAGGCGATACCCCTGATCAAGGAGAACTCTGTAGTTTTGATGAGCGGCGGTACAACGAATCTTGAACTTGCCCGCTTATTGCCTCCTAAGCTTCATGTTACCGTATTTACTCCGAGTCTTCCCATAGCCCTGCAGCTATTGGCTCATCCCAATGCAGAGGTTATTTTTATAGGGGGGAAGATATCGAAAGATGCACAGTTGTCTGTAGGTGCAAGTACCGTACAGGAACTGTCTCAGATACGGGCAGATATCTGCTTTTTAGGAACCGGATACCTCGATGTTAATCACGGATTGACCGAGTTCGATTATGAGGTCGTTCAGATCAAGAAAGCCATGATCAAGAGTTCAAGAAAGAACGTTCTATTGTGTATTTCTGATAAACTGAATTCGGCACAGCGATTCAAGACTTGTGATATCGACGCCATCGACTGTCTGATCACGGAGCTCGATCCGGAAGATCAGATACTAAAGCCTTTTAGCAATTTTGACGTTCTTTTAAAATAAAGCATGAGTAAAACCAACTTTAAGAAAATTACAGAATCACCTTCCTTATATAATGATCTGGAAAAAATGGATACCACAACCATCTTATCCAGTATCAACAGGGAGGATCAAAAAGTAGCAGACGCGGTCGCAGAAAAGATTCCTGAGATCTCACAACTGGTAGACGAAATAACCTCTCGCTTTTTAGATGGAGGCCGCTTGTTCTATATAGGTGCGGGAACCAGTGGAAGGCTGGGTATACTCGATGCCTCAGAGATACCTCCGACCTTCGGAATGCCTTTTGACAGGGTTCTTGGGCTGATAGCCGGAGGAGACGGTGCCATCAGGAAGGCGGTCGAATTCGCTGAAGATGATACCACCCAGGCATGGAAAGACCTGCAGGAATATGAAATCAATAAAAATGATGTGGTAATCGGGATCGCTGCTTCAGGTACCACCCCTTACGTGATCGGCGGTGTTACAGAAGCGCGGAAGCAGGGTATACTTACCGGATGCATTACCAATAACCCGGGATCACCCCTGGCAGAAGCCGTAGATATACCTGTAGAGGTGGCTGTCGGACCTGAATTCGTGACCGGGAGTACCCGTATGAAAAGCGGAACCTCTCAAAAGCTCGTTCTTAACATGATCAGCACAGCTCTTATGATCAAAATCGGAAGGGTAGAGGGGAATAAGATGGTCAATATGCAACTTACCAATAAGAAACTCGTCGATCGGGGTATCCGGTTTTTAATGGACGAACTCGATATCGACCGGCCTACGGCTGCGGCCCTGCTCGAAAAGCATGGCTCGGTAAAGAAGGCCTTGCAGGAAGTGAGGAAAGGGGAATAAATTCCTCATTAATAGAATGGTTTAATAAAAAAATCCCGGAGGCATCCGGGATTTTTTTATTGTAAGATTTTCGTTCTGATCAGGACTGCTCTTCAGGAACAATTTTGACAATTCCTTTTCCTTCAACCCCCATATAGATATAGCCGTCAGGCCCGATACGTACATTTCTCAGACGGCCTAAGCCCTCAGCGATCTTTTCTCTTTTAACAACCTTTCGGTCTTCGATCTCCAGGCGTTCCAGATACTGAAATTTAAGGGAGCCTACCAGCAGGTCTCCTTTCCAGTCGGGATATACGTCTGAGGTTACAAAAGCCATTCCGCTTGGCGCTATTGAAGGTACCCAATAATAAAGCGGTTGTTCCATGCCTTCCTTTTCAGTGAGCTCGGTAAAAGGGGTTCCATCATAATTTACACCATAACTGATCACGGGCCAGCCATAGTTGGCTCCTTTTCTGACTACATTTATCTCATCCCCTCCCTGAGGACCATGTTCATGAACCCAGATCTCTCCGGTGTCGGGATGTACCAGCATTCCCTGCGGATTTCGATGTCCGTAGCTCCAGATAGCTTTTACCGCATCTTCACGGTCTGTGAAAGGGTTGTCTTCCGGTACGCGTCCGTCATCGTATAAACGGTATACCTTACCGCCATCGCGTGTAATATCCTGCGGATTGACATCTCTGTTACCCCGTTCTCCTATCGTAAAGAAAAGGTATCCCTGGTTATCAAAATCTATGCGGGAACCAAAGTGTCTTCCACTGGTTGAATTGGGTGTTGCCTTATACAGGACTTCCTGTTGCACGAGTTGATCCCCATCGAGCTTTGCGCGCATAATAGCGGTATGCCCGCCTTCCCCCTCGCCTTCAGGTGAGGCATAGCTGATATAGATCCATCCGTTATTTTCGTAATCGGGATGCAATTCCAGGTCCATGAGCCCCCCTTGTCCGCGTACATAAATCTCGGGTAAACCCTGTATTTGGGTTTTTTCCCCGTCTTTGAAATGGATAAGTTCTCCGCTCTTATCAGTGATCAGCATACTTCCGTCAGGAAGAAATTCCATACCCCAGGGAATGCTGATACCTTCAACCACTGTTTCAAGGGTGTAGGAGGTTTCCTCAGGAGTGGTGATCTCTACATCGGCCGGATCCTGCTCCTGGTTCATGACCGTATTTTCGTTGTTCTTATCTTCCTGGCAGGAAGAAAGCAGCAGTGCCACTGCGGCAATATTGAGAAATAGTCTTTTGTACATGGTTATTTATTTTAACCTCTAATTTGGTGATAATGCTGCGCTCCGGGCATTAAAAAAAAGTTAAAATATCTTTTGGCGTACCCTGCCGCTTATGATGATGAGTTCTGAAAGGGAGATGGAAATTCTGCCGGAATGACTCCTTCTTCCCTTAGTTTTTTAAGGTCTTTGTTGATCATTTCTGTGGCTTCCGGGTTTCGGCCATTTTCTGCCAACCTTCGGTATGCTTGCAGTGCTTCGGTTGTTTGTTGATTCAGCAATGCAAGATGGGCTTCATTGCAGCGAACTTCGGGAAAGTCGCTTCCTCCGTTTTCTTTCGCTTTTGAGAGGAAAGCAGCTGCATCCTTCAGCTTTCCGGTACGCATAAGATACCAGCTCAGGTCGTTATAGGCATGGATCAATTCTGTTTGTCCGCGGGTATTATCAGGATACTGCCGGTGAAAAACTTCTAGCAGATCGACGATAGTCTGCTGGAAAGGTATTTTATCTTCGGCAACAAGAGTCGAATGTATCTCAGTCTGCAGGGGTTGAATTTTCTTTTGCCGGGAGCTGAATGCCAGTTCACCTGTGTCTGCCTGCTGAAACCTATCGGCGTAATAATCACAATCGTTCTGCATGTTCTTCACAGCGGGATGTTCCTGTGAAAGCTTCGCTAATCTCAACCTGGCCTCTTCCAGCAGTTCTTGTGATTCTGTGATCAAAGCAGGCTCCAGACTGTCTTCCCATAGTATCTGAAGGCCTTCCAGTTTATTCAGCAGGGTGGAAACCGTATCGGGGGTGAATTCGACCGGGGCATGTGAACAAAGCGGTCTGCGGAGCTCCAGTGCCTTTCCGAAGAATTTGACAGCTTTCGAAGCTGCTTTGAGCTCAAGAGCATATACTCCGCAGTTATGCCAGGCCGTTGCCAGGTAGTGTGTAAACTTTTCAGGTTTCTCCTGGAATAAATTTTCATACTCAGAGCAAAGTTGTAAACCCTTTTCCAGGGCATTATGGTAGTCACCCCTTTTAGCATATGCAACCGCAAGACTGTTCAGATTATTCAGTGTGAAAGACAGATAAGACCTGTCATGCCGGCTTAAATATTGGTAGAGATCTCCGGCTTCGGTCAATGCATTGACAGCCTTCTCATAAGACGGGATGCCCAGAAAGACGCTGGCGAGATTGTTCAGGGCTGCGGCGAGAAACGGACTGTATTTGAAGCTGTCTGATTCGGCCAAAGCCCGCAAAATTTCAATGGCTTTGGTGAAATGAAGCCTGGCGTCGAATAGCAGATGTTCCTGATAATAGATCATCCCCAGCTGATAGTGGGATCTCGCCATCGAAGCCCTAAATGCTTCCTTTTTATGCCGGCTGTATTCTTCAATCGCCTTTTTATAATGCTTTTTAGCCCGGTAATGATCATGTTTCTCAAAATACAGTTCTGCCAGGTTGTAATTCAGGTGAGCCAGACGAAGGCTTTGATCAGGGTGTTGGGCTGTTTCATTTTCGATAATTTTCAGGGAGGCCTTAAAATGTTTCAAACTTTTATCAGGTTCATCTGCACGGTAGATCAAGGCAAGGTTGTTGTGCACCCCTGCTATGCTATCGGTAACAGGGCTTTCCGATTTTTCCGACAGATCGAGAGCCAGCAGCAAGCAATGGATGGCAGCTTCTCTGTTTCCTTTCTCTTTTAATCGCTTTGCTTCCAGTTGCAACAATCCTATTTTTTCCACAGGGGTTCCGGCATCGGCAAGTGTTCTCTCCATGTCTTTTAATTGACCGGAATCATCGGTTTTATAGTGTCTCATGGCTTTGCTGTATTTTGACGTTTACAAAGGCTGGTGAATTCCAGTCGTGACATTTCCTCGCAGCAAAGCCGGTCACAATAAAAACCTGGCTTGTGCATATCGATAAGGGTAAAACCTTGTTTCGCAAGTAATTCAGTGACCACTGTAAGTCCTGAAAGCCGCTCATTGACCGAAGTTGCCCAGAGATACTCGCCCATAAAAACTTCGCCATTCGCATAACCGAAAAGACCACCTCTCAGCTCATTTTCCCGGTAAAATCCATAGGCATAAACCTGTTGCTCCTTAAATAAGGCGCTGAATATTCTTCTCATCCTGGCCGGCAGCCAGTTCCAATCAACGGCAGCGGTTTTGTGATTCAGTGATTCGTAATGATCAAGAACTGAATCAAATTTCTCAGTTGTTAGTAATTGTTCCACCCTGATCGAACTGCCGTTCTTTTTCTGCTGAACCGGCAGGCGAAGGATGATTCGTGGATCAGGTGACCACCATTTCACATATTTCATGGGGTGATGCCAGTAGTAGATGCCCTGGGCGTATGCTTTGAGCAGTAATTCTTTGCTCATATTTCCTCCGACAGCAAGCATTCCTTCGTGATCTGCAAAATGTGCAGGAGGAAAATTTTGGTCTGTTTTCGATAGTTCAAAATATGGCATCACACTGCGGGTATAATCACTCATTCAGTTCATCTAATTCACCCAATTGTTTCAGCACCTCAAAGGTCTTTCTCGCCTCTGTCTCATCTACGATACTTATAGCTGCACCCACATGTATCATCAGGTAATCACCGACCCTGGCATCAGGTACCAGAGCCAGGCTTACATTTTTAATCACACCATCGAAAGATACATTTCCCATTCTGAAGGTACCATCCAGTTGGTCGGTTACGGCGATCAGTTTTCCGGGTATGGCGAGACACATCAGCTTTGGGTTTGAGGTTGTTTGATCTTTTCTTTCAGCCAGCTGAACCATTGCTCCATTCCTGTTCCTTTTGTGGCAGACACCTCAATAAAACTGAGATTCGGGTTGATCTTCAGTGCGTTTTCCTTCAGCTCGGCAAGATCGATATCCAAATAAGATAACAAGTCTGTTTTGTTGATCAGGCAAAGCTGGGAGCTCAGGAACATATCCGGGTATTTCAAGGGCTTGTCTACGCCCTCGGTTGTGCTGATGATCACTACCCTGTCGGTTTCGCCCAGGTTGAACATGGCAGGGCAGACCAGGTTTCCGACGTTTTCAATGAAAAGCACCGAACCGGTTTTGATCTGCAATTGTTGAACCGCCTCATAGATCATATCGCTTTCAAGGTGACAACCTTTCCCGGTGTTGATCTGCACTACCGAAGTACCTGTAGCCGCGATGCGGTTGGCATCGTTGTCTGTTTGCTGGTCTCCTTCTATGACGTAAAATGCTATTTCTTCTTTTAAAGCATTGAGAGTGTGTTCCAGAATGGCCGTTTTTCCTGAGCCGGGTGAGCTAACCAGGTTCAGAGCTGCTACCTGTAATGCTTCAAAGTAACCACGGTTTCTTGCTGCCATGAGTTCATTATGATGCAATACATCCTGTTCGACTTCGATCACCTTTTTTTTGTGATCATGATCATGATGATGTGAATGCCCATGGTGGTCATGATGATGATCATGATGATGACCGTCGTGCACATGATCATGGTGGTGAGCGTGATGGTGGTGCTCATGACCATTGATTTGATCATTAGCCCTGCCTTTGGCGGGCATTTGATCTGATTTCAGATCCTTACTTTGTTTCGGGGTGACCAGGTGCATATGATTCCCGTCTCCTCCGCAGCCGCATGTTCCGCACATATCGATATTATTTAAGTTACTTCGAGGGCCTTTACCCTTAATTCCCGCCCCCTGATGATCCCCCTGAGGTTACTCCGGCAGAGCGGACAAGGATCGTATAATTTTTGCATTTCGTATTCGTGATCACACTCCAGGCATTTTCCGCAGGCAGTAATGATCTCGAGTTCTCTTTCGGCACCTTCCAGCACTGTATTTCTCACGGCCATCGGCCAGACAAAATCCAATGCCTCGAATTCAATACCAGCCAGGGTACCTATCTGCAGTTCGATCTTATCGATCTTCCCTGCACCTGAATTCCTGAGTTCAGCTTCTGCGATCCTGACGATCCCCATGGCTACCGATAATTCATGCATAATTACAGATCTGTTAATAAAAATTTCCTGTTATTCAATTTTACTCACTATTCGCGGTTAATAACATGATAATTATCAGCATTTTAACGATTTTGATTTGATAGTTTTAGGTTGTTTTAGTGCATACTGTATTTACCAAAGAAGAAAAAATCAATCATCATGGCAACAAAGACCGACACCCGTGAGACCTATTATGAGAGTATCATAAAACAAGGTTACAGCAGACGGGACTTTATGAAGTTCGCCACCTATATCGCGGCATATATGGGCGTAGAGACATCGATGATCGGCCAGGTGGTCAAGTCATTGGAAACGACCTATCGGGTACCCGTGATCTGGGAACACTTTCAGGAATGCACCTGTTGCAGCGAATCGTTCATTCGTTCAGATCACCCTATCGTATCTGATATTATACTCAACAAGATTTCCCTTGATTATACCTTGACCCTGATGGCTGCTTCGGGCCACCAGGCAGAAGCCGCAAAACACGAGACCATGGAAAAATACCATGGTGATTATATTTTATGTGTCGAGGGTTCAGTACCCATGGCCAATGACGGTTATTGTTGTATAGCCGGCAGATCGGCCAGGGAACTGCTGTTAGAGTCGGCCAAAGGAGCCAAGGCGATCATAGCCTGGGGAAGCTGCGCCTCCAACGGTTGTGTACAGGCAGCTTATCCGAATCCTACTGAAGCTACACCGATTCATAAAATCATCAAAGACAAACCCATCATCAGAGTACCGGGATGCCCTCCCATAGGGGAAGTAATGGCCGGGATCATTGTTCATATGATCACCTTTGACCGATTACCCGAGTTAGATGGCCTGGGCAGGCCTAAGGCTTTTTATGCCAAGAGGGTACACGATTCCTGCTATCGCCGTCCTTACTATGATGCCGGATTGTTCGCAGAGAGCTTTGACGATGAGAACGCAAAAGAGGGTTACTGCCTCTATAAAGTGGGCTGTCGCGGCCCCATGACCTATAATGCCTGCGGAACCATCAGGTGGAATAACGGGGTCAGCTTTCCCATTCAGTCGGGTCATGGTTGTATAGGTTGCAGCGAAGAGGATTTCTGGGATAACGGACCATTTTACGAGAGGCTTACAAGCCTCGGAGGTTTTGGGATCGAAAGCAGTGCAGATACTATAGGAAAGGTTGCAGCCGGTGTTCTGGCAGGAGGAATTGCCGCTCATGCCATCGCAGCCAATGTTTCCAAAAGGAAAGAACTCAAAGACCGAAACAGCAGGGGCCGGGATAACGAAAAACAACTTGACGATTAAAAACATACCATCATGTCTAAAAGAATAGTAGTAGATCCGGTTACGAGAATTGAAGGCCACCTGCGTATCGAGGTTTCGGTCAAAGATGGAAAAATCACCGATGCCTACAGCTCCAGCCCTATGGTCAGAGGTCTTGAAAATATCGTAAGAGGAAGAGATCCCAGAGACGTTTGGGCTTTTGTACAGCGGGCCTGCGGAGTGTGTACCACCATACATGCACTGGCTTCGGTACGTTCGGTCGAAGATGCGATAGGAGTGGCTGTTCCCCCCAATGCAGAAATGGTGCGTAATATCATGCAGGGGGCGCTGTACATGCATGACCATACGGTACACTTCTATCATCTGCACGCTCTTGACTGGGTTGATGTGGTCAATGCCATAAAAGCAGATCCCAAAGCCACATCTGAACTGGCTCAGTCTATTTCTGACTGGCCCAAGAGCTCCCCGGGATACTTCAATGATGTGAAGAAAAAGATCACCCGATTTGTTGAAAGCGGACAACTGGGAATTTTTGCCAATGGCTACTGGGGTCACCCCCAGATGAAGTTACCGCCTGAGGTAAACCTCCTGGCTGTTGCACATTATCTTGAAGCGCTGGAATGGCAGAAGGAGATCGTGAAGGTGCATACCATCTTCGGCGGAAAGAACCCCCACCCGAACTACCTGGTAGGCGGAATGGCCTGCGCCATCAATACTGAAAGTCCCGGTGGTCTGAACGCAGAGCGACTGGCCTATGTAGGCCGTCTGCTGGAGGAAGGTAAAGAATTCATCGAAAAAGTATACATACCCGACCTTATGGCCATAGCTTCCTTTTACAAAGACTGGGGCGCTATTGGTAAGGGTTTTGGGAACTATATGGCATATGGGGATCTGCCGGTAAACGGTTATAACGATCCTACGAGTTTTAAATTCCCCCAGGGAGTAATACTCGACCGCGACCTGAGCAAGGTGTATGATGTGAATCATCGGAATGATGATATAAGCGAATTCGTGAATAATTCCTGGTATGACCAGTATGCTGAGGGTAAAGACAGCAGCCGGCACCCATGGGAAGGCGAAACAAAGATCAACTATACCGGACCCGAACCGCCTTATGAAGAACTGGACGTTTCAACCCGATACAGTTTTATCAAAACGCCAAGATGGCGCGGAAAACCGATGGAGGTAGGGCCTTTGTCACGACTGCTGGTGGGATATGCCAGAGATAACAAAGAGATCAAGGAAATAGTCGATGCCTCATTAAAGCAACTCGATGTGCCGGTAGACGCTTTGTTCTCAACATTGGGAAGAACGGCTGCCAGAGGAATAGAAACACAACTGGTGGCCAACTGGACGATGGAGTTCTATGACACTTTACTCAGGAATATCAAGAACGGCGATACCCGCATGGCTAATACCGACAAATGGGAGCCCGAATCCTGGGATGCAGAATGTAAGGGAGTGGGATTTTGTGAAGCACCACGGGGAGCACTGGGGCACTGGATCAAGATCAAAGACGGAAAGACGGAGAACTACCAACTGGTGGTTCCTTCGACCTGGAATGCCTCTCCGCGCGATCCGAAGGGGCAGATGTCGGCTTATGAATCAACGCTCATCGGAACCCCGGTTGCCGATCCTGAATTGCCGCTGGAGATCATAAGGACCATACATTCCTTCGACCCCTGTATAGCTTGTGCGGTTCACCTTTATGATGAACATGGCAAACACCTTTCAAGGGTTAGTAACCTTTCCAGCTGTGACATCTGATAAATAAAAAGATATGGAAAGCAGGAATTTTAAAAGAGTATATGTCTGGGAGCTGCCCGTGCGCATCTTTCACTGGATCAATGCCCTGTGTATCCTGGTGCTGGCGATCACCGGTTTTATTATCGCCGATCCGGTAGCCATCCTGTCAAATGCCGAAGCCAGTGAATCATATTGGTTCGGAACGGTTCGATTCATTCATTTTGCGACCGCCTATGTTTTCTTCTTTAATATGTTACTGCGTATCTACTGGGCCTTTGCGGGTAATAAATATGCAAGCTGGAAAGCATTCCTGCCTTTTAGCAAAAAGCGATGGAATAATATTCTGCATGTATTGCGCATCGATATTTTATTGCAGAATGAAAAGGTTCACGATATACGAAACATAAGCGTTGGCCATAATATGGTGGCATCACTGTCTTACATCGCGCTGTTTGTTTTGGCGCTGGTACAGGTATTTACCGGTTTTGCCCTGTATGCAGATAATTCAGACTGGTTTCTACCCGATCTGTTCGCCTGGGTGGTTCCCTTGCTGGGTGGAGATTTTGCGGTAAGAAAAGTTCATCATATAGCGACCTGGTTCTTCATTTTCTTTACTATCGTGCATGTTTACCTGGTATTCTATCACGACTGGCTCGAAGGAAGAGGTGAGGTTTCATCGATGTTCGGCGGCTACAAGTTCATTCGTGAAGACAGGCTTAAAAAGACACCCGGGAATACAAAGGAAAAATCAGAGCAACCTTCAGAATCAAAGCCGGAAGATAACCCTAAGGAAGACGAAATAATCGTGTGATCATGATACCCGAAAGATCTCAAAAACCAACCGCTACCAGTAATGACGCGTTCTTTTTCGAAAAGGACAAGGCAGGTCAGATTCTTATTCTCGGGATCGGAAACTATCTAATGGGTGATGAGGGGGTAGGTCCGCAACTCATACAGGAAATGGCCAGGGGTACCTTGCCCTCTTACCTCGATATACTCGATGGAGGTACGGGAGGTTTTCTTTTGCTGAATTACTTTGAAGCCTATCGCCATATCATCTTTGTCGATGCCACCCTTGACGGAAAACCCTCGGGTACGGTTAGCCAGCTCAGGCCGAGGTTTGCTTCAGATTTTCCTTCTGCCCTGAGTGTTCATGACCTGGGACTGAAAGACATGGTCGAAGCGGTATATCTGATGGAAAAAGTGCCTGATATTCATCTCTTCACCATAAGCATTGAAAAGGTGGTACCCATGTCTGTTGCGTTAAGTGATGCAGTACAGGAAGCCATACCGGGAACCATTGAAAAAATATTACAGCTGGCAAATCAAATAAAAACAACTTCGTAATCACCTGCTTATGCGTACCAAAAAGATCTCTATTACCGGCCTGGTTCAGGGTGTGGGGTTTCGACCTTTCATCTGTGCTCAGGCTCGGCGCTTTAACCTTAAGGGTACGGTCACCAATAATGAGAAAGGAGTGGAGGTGGTCGTAAGCGGACCCGAAGAAACCATAGACGAATTTTATCGTTTCATTTTGCATTATCCCTACAGGATCGCCAGGATTAACCGCTTTACTATTAAGGAAACAAAAGAGGAAGCCTTTGCCGATTTCAGTATAATTCCTTCCCGGAAGAACGGAACGCTTAATCTGCCGCTTACACCTGATTTTGCTCTTTGTGATGAGTGCAGGGAAGAAATCGATGATCCTGAAAACCGCAGGGCTGATTATGCATTTACAAGTTGCGTTCATTGCGGCTTTCGCTGGTCGGTTGTTACCGATTTTCCATTTGAAAGAGAGCATACCACCATGAATAAATACGACATGTGTGATACCTGCCGTGAAGAGTATGAAGATGTCTCAGATCGTCGGTTTCATTCTCAGACCAACAGTTGCAGGGATTGTGGCATCTCTTTAAAGGTTGTTGTACGCGGGGAAGAAAGGCCTATGGAAGACAACGATGTATTTCCCTTCATCGCAGAATCGATCGGAGAGGGATGTATCGTCGCAGTGAAAAACACAGCGGGTTATCTGCTGCTCTGCGATGCTACCCGCCCTGCTTTGGTCAAATTGCTGAGGTATCGTAAAAGGCGATTAAGAAAACCCTTTGCCGTGCTTTATCCCTCTTTACAGGAAGTGGAAAAGGATTTTGATGTCACTGAAAACCATAAGCAGGCCTGGGCTTCCAGTGAAAGCCCGATCGTAATTCTCGATGGCCCTGATAAAAGGGGGAACCTGGCCCTGGAGCAACTGGCTCCGGGAATGAAGACCATCGGTGTGATGCTGCCGTATTCAGGGGTTTTACACCTTTTGGCAAGATACCTCAGTCAGCCTGTAGTAGCTACCAGCGGAAACATTCACGGGTATCCGGTTCTGAGCAGTGAAGAAGAAGCTTCCGCCTGTCTTTCAGAAGTGGCAGATGTATTCGTTCATCATGATCTGGAGGTTTATCACCCCCAGGATGATAGTGTCGTACGCTTTACCAGGGGTGAAGAACAAATGATATTATACAGACGTTCGAGGGGCTATGCACCCAATCTGTTCGATGTTCCGGTGCATAGCTCAAAGACAATAATGGCCATGGGAGCCCACCTGAAAAGTACCATCGCCTACGTTCCCAATGATTTCCTGTACCTGACTCAGTACCTCGGCAATCTTGATCATTTTGAGGTGCATCAGAGGTATACCGGTGCGGTAAGAGATCTGCTGCGAATTTTTGAAAGGCCGCCTGAGATTGTGCTTACCGATGCACATCCCTCTTATGCGAGTACCCTCGAGGGAATAACCATTGCCGCCGAATACAAGGCTCCAGTTTATAAAGTTCAGCATCACAAGGCGCATTTCGCAGCCCTGCTCGGGGAGCATCAACTTACCGAACATCGTGAGAAGGTATTGGGAGTGATCTGGGATGGCACCGGATATGGCGATGATGCCCAGATCTGGGGGGGAGAATTCTTTAGCTGGGAGGATCACAAGATGACACGAATAACGCATTTTGATTATTTTCCATGGCTTGCCAGGAATAAGATGGCCCGGGAACCCAGGCTCTCTTTGCTGGCTCTGGGGGTGCCTGGGTTCGATGAAGCATTTCGTAAAAAGTTCAGCGAGGAAGAGTGGAAGGTTTACCTTCTTCTGAGGGATAAAAATCAGTTAAGCACCTCTTCTGTGGGTAGAATATTCGATGCGGCTGCTTCCCTGCTGGGCTTGTGTGATAAAAACAATTACGAGGGAGAGGCGGCTATGAAACTGGAAGCCATGGCCGCAGATTATGATCTTTTAAAATGCAAGAGCTATTTGCCGGCGTACGACGGGAAAACGGTAGAGGTGAAAACGATGTTCGCCCGAATGCTTGAAGAGGTGAAGCAGGGCCGGGACGTTAGAGATATCGCTGCCGACTTTCACTATTCCCTGGCAGCGCTGATTCCCCAGGTAGCCGATCATTTTGGCATTCGGGAGATAGCCTGCGGGGGAGGAGTGTTTCAAAACGGGGTACTGATCGATATGCTCGGGCAAATTACCGGGGAGCGATACGTCCTGTTTTTTAATGAACGGGTCAGCCCGAATGATGAAAACATTGCCTTTGGGCAGGTGATTTATTACCTTAACAGCACTGAATTCCGGAGCTCATGAAATATTTGTCTGAATATCGAAACAAGGAGGCGACCCTGAGCTACCTGGAAGCTATCGCCGGAAAGGCTACTTCTACCTGGCGTATTATGGAAGTTTGCGGCGGACAAACCCACGGACTGGTCAAGAATGGGATTATCGATCTGCTTCCCGATACAGTGCAGATGATTCACGGACCGGGATGCCCTGTTTGTGTGACACCGACATCTCTCATAGATAAAGCTGTCGAATTACTGGAAGGGGGAGTGATCGTCTGTTCCTTTGGAGATATGGTAAGAGTACCGGGATCGGAGAAAAGTCTGCTTGAAGCCAAATCTTCAGGGGGTGATCTCAGAATTCTGTATTCACCTATGGAGGCGGTTACTATTGCCAGAGAAAATCCGGAAAAAGAGGTTGTTTTTTTTGCTGTAGGATTTGAAACAACAGCTCCGGCAAACGCATTATCGGTGCTTCATGCTGAGAAGGCCGGGATTTATAATTATTCCTTACTGGTTTCGCATGTTCTCGTACCTCCCGCTATGGAAGCCATACTCGATGATGAACATTGTATGGTAGATGCTTTTCTGGGAGCAGGCCATGTTTGTGCTATCATGGGAACTCATCAGTATCACCCGATCGCACAACGCTATAAGGTGCCTGTGGTGATCACAGGCTTTGAACCCCTGGATCTGGCAGAAGGGATCTATCGGGCGGTATCCCAACTGGAAGAGGGCCGGTACGAGGTTGAGAATCAATATGCCAGGGTGGTCAGAGAGGAAGGGAATCTGCAGGCTCAGGCTGTAATAGAACAGATATTTGAGACAGGCGAAAGAGAGTGGCGTGGTATCGGGAGTATTCCCGGCAGTGGTTACAGGATGAAGGGGTCTTACGATCGGTTCAATGCGGAAAAGAAGTTCGGTATTCAGCAAAGAAAGGTCGTGACAGAGACGCGCTGTATTGCCGGTGATATACTGAAAGGAATAAAAAAACCGTCGGAGTGTGAACACTTCAGGCGGGAATGTTCCCCTTTAAACCCGCTCGGAGCACCGATGGTGTCTTCAGAAGGAGCCTGTGCAGCGTATTATCACTATAAGAGTGAATCAAATCAAGCCTGATCTATGAAGAATAAAGATCATATCACCATTGCCCACGGAAGCGGAGGGGTACTCAGCCGGGAACTGCTCGATGAATATGTGTTTGCTGCTTTTTCTAATCCTTATATCGACCAGAAGCATGATGGGGCCGTGGTTCCTGTCGACGGACAACTTGTGATCAGTACAGACAGTTTCGTGATCGACCCTATCTTTTTTAAAGGGGGAGATATCGGAGAGCTTTCGGTAAATGGCACTGTTAATGACGTAGCCATGTGCGGTGGTATTCCTGCTTACCTTTCCCTTTCGTTCATAATCGAAGAAGGTCTGGCACTGGCAGACCTGAAGAAGATCATCTGCAGCATCAGAAAAGCTGCCGAGAGGGCAGGAGTACAGATCGTTACGGGAGACACTAAGGTGGTAGAGAAGGGAAAAGGTGACAAGATCTTTATAAATACCACAGGGGTGGGTACACTGCATTTAAAAGCAGATATCAGATTGCAGCGTGTAAGGCCGGGAGACCGCATTGTGATCAATGCCCCTGTCGCCGCACACGGCATGGCCATAATGTCGCAAAGGGAAGGTCTCACCTTTGAGTCTGATATTGTAAGTGACACCCAAAATCTCAATAAAATGGTAGAAGTCATGCTTGATCGTTTCGGAGAAGAGATTCATCTGCTTCGGGATGCGACTAGGGGTGGGCTCGCAGGAGTTCTGAACGAGGTGGCCGAAGATCGCAATATAGGGATTCATATCAATGAAGAAGCCGTACCGATCGATTCGCAGGTTGCGGCTGCTTGTGAATTATTAGGAATCGATCCGCTGTATGTGGCCAATGAAGGGGTTTTTATGGCGGTGGTCTCTGAATCTGTTGCCAAGGAGGTGGTTGAATTGTTACGTAAGGAATTTCATCAGACGGAATCAGGGGTGATAGGTGAATGTACCGAATCTCATACAGGAAAAGTGGTGTTAAACAGCCACCTGGGCGGTAAACGATTTATTTATCCTCAGATAGGGGAGCAACTTCCGCGCATATGCTAATTCTGAAAAATCCAAAAACACCCAACTATTACTGCAATTAATCCAGTGAGCAGCCGCAAATGATTTAATGAGTTTGCAGAAGCCCATCTCATATTTTCATAACGTTTGCTAAAATGACCGAGGATCTGGGAGAATAAGGTCATCGCTATAATCGTTCCGATGGCGAAACCAATGATATAGGTAACAGACTGAAACCGGTTTTCAAACCCGAGAACAGGAAGAAACATGATAAAATGCGCTACTCCTGCCAGTCCGTGTAAAGACCCGATTGAAAATGAGGCCATCATTTTACCTTTTTGATCATGCCGGTGTTTAAATATATGAAAATGAGGTTGGCGGAGATGGTATTTTTCAGCCAACATCTTATACATCACCCACATCCCGACACCGATCAAAACGTATCCTACCAGTAATTCACTGTGCGTGGAGATCGAGGTAAGTGGCAGCAAATCTTTGAAGAGAGACATGAGTAATCCAATGGCAAGCATACCCGACAGGTGGCCGAGTCCCCAGGTGATCCCGATTTTCCATGCCCTGGACTTCGATTCAACGGCGAAGGGAGCTACCGCCGCCAAATGGTCAGGCCCTGAAACCACATGAGCCATGGCAGCAATGATACCGGCGATTATAGGAAATGTTTCTGTCATTTGGTCACCTTGTTAAAAGAGGGCAAATTCCCGATCACTGAAAAATTTCAGTACCGATACGTTACTGAAAATCGTTCTAATTTACCTTATTATCAGCATATTATAACTGATAATTGTCAGGAGGATAATCGGGATGATACCAGGAAAAAACGCCTTTGATTTATTGTCAAAGGCGTTTCCCCGGATTTAAAATGTAATTGCATAAAATGTTTACATAAGGTCAGATTGGATTATAATGCTGATGTAAAGATATTGCGTTTCGTCATTTAAATTGCTGATAAATATCAGTTTACAAATATTTTTTAAGGTACTGAACTGTGACTAAGAATGTCAGTATAGCCTGGAAAGATTTTAAGATTTATTTACATGGAATTCCCTTTTTAAAATCTTATATTAATGATAATCAACTAATTAAATAAGATCAAAGATGAAAAGAATATTAATGGTATTAAGCAGTCACGAAGAATTAGGTAATACCGGTAAAAAAACCGGTTTTTATCTGAGTGAGGCAACTCATGCGTATAACGTATTTACCAACAATGGTTTTCCGGTAGACATGGTGAGCACAGAAGGTGGTGCGGCACCGGTAGATGGAAAAGATCTTAACGACGAAGTTAACAGAAGGTACTGGGATGATGAAACCTTCAGGCATAAGATAGCGAATACCTTCAAGGCTGAAGATATAGATGCATCGAAGTATGACGTTATTTATTTCGCGGGTGGACATGGAACCATGTGGGACTTCCCTGATAATCCTTACCTGAATTCATTAGCCGCAAATATCTACGAAAACGGAGGAGTGGTTTCGGCTGTTTGTCATGGTCCGGCTGCTCTCGTGAATGTAACACTCACAGATGGAAGTTATCTGGTTGAAGATAAAACCGTAAGCGCCTTTACGAACGAGGAAGAAGAAGCGGCAGGATTAACCGATGTGGTTCCCTTTTTGCTGGAAGACCGTCTTAAAGACCGCGGCGCCAATATCGATAAAGCATCTACCATGCAGGAAAAAGTATCGGTAGACGGAAGGTTGGTCACCGGACAAAACCCGGCATCAGCGACCAAGGTGGCACTTAAAGTGGTTGATCTCATCATGGACTAATAGCAGAGAATGGCTGCTGTTTAGATTGCTGTAGTAAACGTGGGGCCGTGAAAGGTTAGCTGTCAATTCTTGATCAGTCTTTTAACATATTCACCGTCTTCGGTAATGAATTGTACGAAGTACAGGCCGTTCTGCAATGAGCTGATATCAATCATGTGATGATAGGCAGATAATACTCTTTCGCCGTAAGTGTTAAAAATGACTGCCTTAACGAAGGGGCGGCTGAATCTGATGGTTTGTGTAGCCGGGTTAGGATAAATACGCAGCGTTCCTTCATCTGAATCGATGTCCCTGATGTTGAGTGTAAAACCTGCAAAAGCATTATTTCCGCTCTTATCGGTTACCTGAAACCGTATCTCATGATCCCCCTCCTCAAGCTTCGATCCGGGAGCCGGAATTTGAATAAGAACCGGAGCAGGATCACAATTATCTGCATAATCGATCATTGATGTCAGATCGGGAAGCACATAATGCTCTTTTTCTAAAAGTATGATCTCCTTTCTCATGGTGCTTTCAGAATCGACCTCCACCCTTGGATCCTGGGTTTCGAACACCCGGAAAGTCATTTCGCATTCGTATGCTCGGCCAAATGAATCTTCGATATGAATAGTGACCTGGTTTTCTCCTATCTGATCGCATGAGAATTCAATATTTTCAGGCGTTATCGAAGTAGCAATGCTGAGGTCGGTATCCCTGCCGATAACCTCCCCAACATTCACTAATACTTTTTGATTGTCAGACAGATCAACGGTGTAAGGAGTACAGGAGAGTTTGATGCTTTCAGGAATGACTTCAACCAGTCGTATTTCAGGTTCAGCCTCATTGCCATAATCATCTACCGCAGTATAGATGATTTCGTAAACTCCGGTTTGCTCTGTTTGCAAACCGGAGGTATTTATATTTACCTCCGATCCATCGTCTGTTATTGCTCCGGGATCGTTAAAAGAAGTGCCTTCCTCCATTATGAAGGGATTATCACCCAGCAGGGTGATGACAGGAGGAGTCGTATCAACAATTATTACGGTTCTCGTTACCGGTTCAGCCTGATTTCCGTAGCTATCTGAAGCGTTGTAAATGACCTGGTAAGTTCCGGGCAAATCGCCCAGCTCTGAGATGTCTGCAGTCACCGGCGATCCATCATCGGTTTCGGCCCCGGGGTCGGTAAATTCGCTTCCTGCTTCCAGAGTCATCGGATTATCACCAATAAGTTTGATGACAGGAGGAATGGTATCATGATATTCATAAAAACCGATATCCTGGGTTCCATCAAAAATATAGTCCTGTTTGAAAAAATCCTGTCCCCCTGTATCTGTATCCAGATTGATACCTGCATTGAAGGCCGGAGAAGTTGCTGTAAACTGATAACCCGTTAGGTTCCCGAATTGAGCGGCACCTCCTGCTATGGGTTCTTCCCCTGGATTTTTGAGCAGGGGATCAGCCTGTATTCCCAGTTGTTGTTGTGCATTGATTTCATTTCCGCTTTCTCTGAAACTGTTCAGGTCATTATAGATCCTGCCGTTGTAATCAATACGGAATTCTTGTGTGGAATAATAGAGGTTGGCAAAAAATCCGGCCTTGTAGTTTTCAGGCACTGAAACCATTAGGGCATCATTGGCGGCAAACAGCAAATTATTGTTGAAGATAATATTCTCACCTACGGGAAGCCAGTCCAGCATCTTGACCACTGCCTGTTCGTTGTTGGTCTTATTTTTTTCGAGGTAAACGGTGTTGTTATAGATGAAGGCATCAATCACCGGGTAATCAGGGTTGCCGTTAAAAAGATATATCCCCCCGCCGTTGGTTTGTGCGTCATTTACGCTCAGATTGTAGCGTACCGTAATATTTTTCATGGGCCGGGAATCGACGAACTGACCTACCAGGAATCCGGCTCCGTCGTTATTATGTGAGTAGTTGTATTGCATGATACCGTTTACCACCCCACCGTCGAGATCGAACCCCGCTCCGTCACAACCGGAGCCGGAACTTATATTATATATCTCATTGTATTGTATGAGCACGTCTTTGGCGTCGAAATACCAGGCACCCACCGGCCCGCCGCACTGGGTGTTACCCATTCCGCAATCGTGTACCACGCAATTTTCGATCACCGAATTTTCGACATCAGACAATACGATCCCGTTGCCCGAATGAATTTCTTTATCGTAACCGGGAATGTTATATACCAGGCTGTTGCGCACAAAAATGTTTTGATGGGCATAGCCTGTCTTATTCTGGTCATAGCTTCCAATAGCGCCGATACCGGCATCCAGACAATTATAGACACGTGCATTCTCAATGTAGACATCTTTAAATCCTGAAGTGTCACTCAGGGCATAAATCACGATTCCTGCCACACCGAATCCTGTGATCTCTATATCAGAAAGTTTGAAGCTGCTCAATTTGAAGTTGCCGGTATTCTCGTTTAATAGGACCACACCTGACCCTGTGTTCTGATTCATTCCGGCACCTTTGATTTTCAGGCCGGAAAGTTCGAATCCCTGGGTGTTTTGGAAGATGATACCATTGGTATCGGCCGCGTCGATAACCGCAGCCTCATTCCCGTATGAGCCTATTACTACCGGTTGATCAGGATCGTTACCGTCATTGTTATCGAAAACCAGATTTCCGGGAAAAAGCGTACCCCCTTCAAGCAAAAGCGTGTCGCCCGGGAGCAGATTCATTTCACCTACACGTGCCAACGAACGCCAGGCAGTCTCCTTGCTGAGTCCGTCATTGGTGTCATCACCAGCCTGATTCAGGTAATATGTCTGGGCGTAGCCGGATAAAGCAGAGAAGAGGAATAGAAGAAGGGGAAGAATTTTGAGAGGAGATAACCCGGTAATCCTCAAAATAACTGCAAGATCTGTTTTAAAACAGTGATATCGTCTTTTCTGAGAAGTAGCCATTAGCCTGATTTAACCATAGCTAAAGTTCTGATAATGTTGATGCTATGACAGCAAAAAATACGAAATGAACTACTAAAGAATAGATAAGGAGGATAAAAGGGTGGTTTTAATGGATAAACAGCAACGACGGGGAATTATTATGCTCTGTATTATATAAGTAATTTATAATCAGTTGTTTCTGTAATTTACCAATAGTACGGTTAGTTTACGAATATGTTTTTCTATACAGATATAAAGGTAGGCGGCGTGGAGACTTTCCACCTGAAAATTACCGGCATAGTGGAGTTGCCTGTAACGTTCCAGCATGGAAGATATCTTTTCTGAAAGCATATGAATCTGTTCTTCACTTGAAACATCCTTCATGCTCCCGGAACGGGAGGAGGCTCGGGGAACTGAGGAGATGTTTCTTCTTCTGCCCGGACCGTAACCTAAAGAATTGGTTTTTCTTTTTCCTGCGCCCTGTTTTTTCATAAACTAAAGGAAATCACTTAAATATAGCATTAATAATCATGATATCAGTAAAAAATTGAGGATGAGGTATTAAATAAAAATCACTTTGCCGGTGTCAGGCTTAAAAGGGTAATACTGACAGATATCATATGAATCGTACTTCAAATGGTGGTACTTTGAAAAAGCAAAACCCTAAACAGCAGAATTATGATTCCATCAGACATCGAAATAGCACAGAAGGCGTCCATCAGGCCTGTCATGAAAATAGCCGAATCTCTTGGGTTAAAAGAAGATGACCTGGAGCAATATGGAAGGTATAAAGCCAAGCTTCCTCTTGAGCTGATCGATGACAAAAAGGTCGGTAATAGCAACCTGATATTGGTAACAGCGATCACCCCGACCCCTGCGGGGGAAGGTAAAACGACCACTTCCATCGGGTTGGCCGACGGTCTTCAGAAATTGGGTAAGAAAACTTCAGTGGTATTGAGAGAACCATCACTCGGACCCGTATTCGGTATTAAGGGAGGAGCAGCCGGGGGAGGGTATGCGCAGGTGATCCCTATGGAAGATATCAATCTTCATTTTACAGGAGATTTTGCGGCTATTGAGAAGGCCAATAACCTCCTGGCAGCTCTTATCGATAACAATATTCAGAGCAAGACCCGAAGTTTGGGAATAGACCCGCGTACGGTTCTTTGGAAAAGAGCCATAGATATGAACGACCGGGCACTTAGAAAAATGGTCACAGCCCTGGGAGGTAAATCGGGAGGGATCCCTATGGAAACCGGGTTCAATATTACGGCAGCCTCTGAGATCATGGCCATCTTATGTATCAGTAAAGACCTTGAAGACCTTAAGGAACGATTTGGAAGGATCTATATCGGAGATACCTTTGATGGTAAGGCAGTCTATGCCAAAGACCTCAAGGCAGAAGGGGCGATGGCTGCCTTGATGAAAGATGCCATAAAACCCAACCTGGTGCAGACGCTTGAAGGAACACCGGCCCTTGTTCATGGCGGGCCCTTTGCCAATATTGCCCAGGGAACCAACAGTGTGATCGCCACGAAAATGGGCATGTCCCTATCTGACTATGTGGTCACTGAAGCCGGTTTCGGTGCTGACCTGGGAGCAGAAAAGTTTTTCAATATAAAATGCCGTAATGCCGGGATATCACCCAAAGCAGTGGTGCTGGTCGCCACTATCAGGGCTCTGAAATACCATGGAGGAAAAGACCTGAAATCATTGAGCGAGGAGGATACAGAGGCCGTGGTTCGCGGAAAGGAAAATTTACGGAAGCATGTGGAAACCCTCGCCAGTTTTGGTTTACCTGCCATAGTTTGTATTAACCGTTTTACCTCTGATACTGATGCCGAAATAGAGATCCTGAAAAAGGCATGTCATGATTGCGATGTTCCTTTTGTGGTTTCAGAAGGTTTTGCCAAAGGAAGTGAAGGTACAACTGATCTTGCAATGGAAGTTATAAAGGCAGCAGACCGGTTCAAAGAGCCGTTCAGACCTACCTATGAGCTAAACGACCCGGTAAGAACCAAGATCGAGAAAGTATGCCAGACGGTCTATGGGGCTAAATTCGTATTGCTGTCGAATAAAGCAAAAAGGCAATTACACCGGTTTGAAGAACTTGGATATGGGAACTTACCCATCTGTATCGCTAAAACACAAAAGTCGCTTTCTGATGATGAAAAGCTGTTGAACCGCCCCAGGAATTTCGATATCAATATCCGGGAGTTTGAAATCGCAGCAGGAGCGGGTTTTCTTATTCCAATAGCCGGGAATATTCTGAGAATGCCCGGTTTACCGGGAACCCCGGCAGCTGAAAACATGGATATAAACTCAGATGGAGTGATAACCGGTCTTTCGTAACAGAACATAAAAAACCCGGGAAGTCCCCGGGTTTTTTTATGTTCGTCTATAAGATCATTTACCATCTTCTCCGGCATTCTTGGGAGCCTGGGAGGAACTTATAACATCCCTGTATATCAACCAGGTATCTCCACTTCTTTTCCACAGGGTCGAATAGGTGCCATGATCTACGACTGTACCACCGGGAATCATGATCTTGTAATTTCCAATTTCAGTGGCAAAATCACCGCTGACCACGATCTCATCGGTCTCGGCCTCGATCTGTATGCCTTGTTCCATCATGGGGGTATGTGCCATTTCTATGGCCTCTTTCCCCTGCAGTCCCGGTTTTCCGGGGAATTTTAATAAAGCATCATCGGTCCAGACAGTGACCAGGGTGGCCATGTCTTTCTCTTTCAATGCGTCGGTAAGCTTGTTGAGTTGTTCAAGGATCTCATTTTTATCATCTTCCACTGTCTGAGCAAAGCTTATACTCAGGGTCATGATTAATACGACGGAAGTGATCCATGTTTTCGTAATATTCATATTATCATTGGTTTATGGTTATTTCCTTAAACTATGAATTAATAATTTGTTTGAAGAATTTGTACTGTAAAAAGGGGGAATTTCCGGGTGAGAACTGCACTCTTCCCCAATGCCAGCCATCTTGATTAAAAGATAGGGTTAAATCACCATTTAAAGGGTTTCCAACCGAAACCGACCTCGATCCAGTCTGCGCCTGCTCCGTTCCTGGTCTTGAGTCCGAACTGAGCAAAAAGACTCTTGCTGATCTCATATTGCAAGGCAGGACGAATAAATAGCGTTCCTTTCTCACGATTGTCGGTAAGATAGGTGCCCACCTGTACCCTGATATCGAATTTCCAGAACATAAAGTCATAACCACCATGAACGCCTATCAGATAATGATCTGCACTGTCTGGAAAGCTTTCAACGAGAGAGGCATCGTAAAAGAGGTCCACACCCAGTGTCAGACCATGCATACGGTTGAAGTATCTGCGATAATCGATCACCCCTGAAAAAGTACCATAACGCAGATCTGTGCCCTGGTCGATATAATTCTGTACAGTACCTGCTGCCGCATAGATATCTACGGAATGATCAAAATCGTAAGGGAGAGAGGCCGGTCTTTCAGGTCTTTGAAAACGAGATGGTACCACATTGGTCGTATAGGGATCCCGGTCCAGATCACGCTGTTCCTGGTTAAAATGATATCGCATACCCAGGTTCAGACCAAAGAGATTCAAACCGTAGTTTGGCGTATAGGTTCTCCCGTTGCTGTAATGGGTGAAATCGATACCGTACAACAGGTCGATTTCTCTGTTTAACTTATAAGCGGCACCGAAACTCACATTGAAGTATACAGCCATACGGGCTCCTATTGCATCGTTCAGCGGGTTCGATTGTTCATCAAAAGGTTCCAGATTATAGGTTAGACCGAGAGCCGGACTGATCTCAAGTACGTTCCTTCTGTAGGGTTTGCTTAAGAAAAAATTGGCGAAGGCATATAACGCATGTGGATTTCCAAAGACCTGCGGATCTCCGATAGTGGAGGTGTAATAACCAAAACCATAGGATGCATAGCCTGTATCGCGTGTCCATTGGTTGTCTTTATGTGGGTGCCATGCAAATCGAATGTCCAGGGCGCCATAACCATAGTTGATCTTTTCCAGCAGGTCCTGTCCCGTATACAAATGAGCTCCTGAAAGCCCCTTTATGGAAATGCTTTTATACCTACCGGTTTCAGATTCAGATTGGGCATAGATATCTGATAATTGGAAACCTGCTAAGAGGAAGATCAAAAAAAGCACTGAGCTTCTGAAATGGAATTCGATTATAGCTTTAGGAGTCATAAGAAGTTTACTGACCAACTAACCTATGAAATTAATTGAATAAAGAGATGATAACCTTTTTGTTTTGGTTTAATGTGATTGTTTTCCGGTTAAATTGTCATAGACCGGGCAATATTTTAATGATCAGGAATGAAGCTGCTATAACAAGTGCAAAATTGTAATGCCCCAATAAAATAAGTAAAGTTCTGAAGTCTTGAGAAAAAAGCGATCATAATAGTTTTATCTTGCAGAGCAGTGCTCCTAATGTCTTTTATAAACGGAGCACCCTTAAAGCCTTTATTCATTTAAGATTACCATTTAAAGGGTTTCCACCCTATCCCGAATTCCACCCAGTCTGCAGGAAATCCTTTCCTCGTTTTTAAACCCACCTGAGCAAAAAGACTCTTGCTGATCGCATATTGTAGTGCAGGACGGAAAAAAATGGAACCTTTACCCCGGTCATCGGTCAGGTATGTACCGGCCTGTATCCTGATATCAAAGTTCCAGAACATAAAATCATAGCCTCCGTGTACTGCGATCAGGTTATGATCTGAGCTATCAGGATAGTTCTCGACAAGAGAGCCATCATGAAAAAAGTCTACGCCAAGTGAAAGACCATGCATTCTGTTAAAATACCTTCGGTAATCGATCACTCCTGAAAATGTTCCGTATCGGTTTTCAGTTCCTCTGTCTGCATCGTTCTGTACAGTTCCTATGGCCGCATAAATATCTACAGAATGTTTAAAGTCGGAGGGCAGGGCTTTGGGTTTTTCAGGCCTTAAAAACCGCGAACGTACCACCTTGGTTGTATATGGATCGTTATCGAGAGCTTTTTGATCCTGATTAAAATGATAGCGCATACCCAGATTGAGACCAAACAGGTTTAGTCCATAATTCGGGGTATAAGACCTACCGTTACTGTAATGGGTAAAATCAATACCATATAGAAGATCGACCTCCCTGTTTAGGGTGTAAGCGCCCCCGAAATTAACATTGAAATATACCGCCATTCGAGCCCCAATAGCATCGTTCAGCGGATTGGTCTCTTCATTAAAGGGCTCGAGGTTATAGGTCAGGCCGAGCGCGGGGCTGAGCTCCAATACATTTCTTCTGTCTGGTTTACTTAAAAAGAAATTAGCGAAACCATACAGGGCATGGGGATTTCCAAACACCTGCGGATCCCCGATATTGGCCGTATAATAACCGATACCATAGGAGGCATAGCCGGTATCTTCGCTCCAGCGGTTCAATTTACTGGGATGCCATGCAAATCTCACGTCTAAAGCCCCATAGCCGTAACTCACCTTATCAACCAGCCCCTGACCGGAATAAATATGAGCCCCCGATAGTGCACGAATAGAGATGCTTTTATATCGCCCGTTCGTATCATCAGACTGAGCTTGCAGGGTTGAAGGGCGAATGAGAAAGATGATGGAAAGCAATAATAGAAGTTTGCAGAGAGAACGGATCGAATTGTAGATCATCAGGCACATAGTAATTAAGCTTAGAATATTACTAACCTATAATTTTTTTATTTATAATAGTAAGTAAGAATGGCTTATACTTTAAAATACGTTTTTTACAGGTTAAATGCCTGCTTGCTTAATATAATTGGAATGCTGTATTACGGTTTATCTTTGAAAATTGAAAACCTCTGTAAATCAAACAAAATAGCCAGGGAAATGGCGGAAGACATAAAACGACCGGTTATATATGTTCTGAATATAGTCTGCCCTGTTTGATATAAACCTAATCAAGCCCCTGCCATGCTCATATTTCAAGTCTTCCTGCAAGAAAATACGATATTTCGCCATCCCTCTTTGCATAGGGAAACCAAGGTGGTAGCCCTTTTCCCTGAAATACGGTTGCAGTCTTCGGAATCCTGATGCGTCGAAAGGTTCGTTATCTTTATTTTCTTGCCTACCTAGGCTTTAGGGATGAGTTGTTCTTTAAATCAGCAGGCATCTGGTTTTTAGGGCTTATTTAAAAAAATACGAAGACCTGGAAAGTAAAATGATTACTTCCCGGGCCTTCGCCTGTAAATTGAATATTTCCAGAGTAGCCGTACCCTCAGGTCAGCTGATCATATCCAGAGCTTTATCGTAATGATCTAGTGCCTTTTGATAATGCTTTTCAGCACGGTCATCATTGTCATCGTCAAAAGAATCAATACTTTTTTGAAGTTCATCGTTACCTTTTCCAACTTCCTTTGAAGCATTGTTGTAGACATCTTCAGTGCCCTGTACCAAATGATCTGCTACCTTTTTAAGCAGTTCCAGCCCTCTTTCCAAATGCTTTTCAGCCGAACCATCTTTGTCTTTCCAAAAGGCTTTGTCTGCTTTTTGAAATTGTCGGAAAGCCTTGGCCATATCGACATTTGCCTCGAAAAATTGAACTCTTTCTCCCATTTTTTACCTTATTTATATGTTAAACTCTATTAATTCAGAATGTATGTTGATTTAAAACCTGCGAGCACGGATTCAGTTTTTAAACTATGCAAATGATGATACCAGGCCATACCTGCATCAAGGTTTTTCAGGTTTTAAAATCATCTTTAGTTGTGGTGAACCAGAGTCGAACGAAAAAGTCAGGATTTAATATCGTACATAACGATTATAATGGACTCTCTTAGTTTTTGGGATTTACAGATATTAAAATTATCGGTGATTATTTATGGTTTAAAATTACGCTCTTGACAGATAGGTCATTGTTAAATACGGCATAAATGCTTTTAAATCAGACGTATATCACTTTTAAAGCATAAATGCTTTTAAATCAGACGTATATCACTTTTAAAGGGTGTGTAGAGAGATAGCTTTTAATTTTAAGTTACAGTGTAAGAACAAATTGAAATTATCAGCCTTGGAGCTGTTAAGACAATACATTTCAGAAGGGAAGAAAACCATTATTTTTCTATCTTTAATAAATCTTTAAGAGAAAATTCTTAAAATAAAATGCTATGAATCAAAGACCTATACTAGATTGGCTTTTCTGTCTTTTTACTTTCTTCCTGATTTCCATGGCGTCCGCACAAAATGAAGACAGGATTATTGAAGATAGTCTGATCGATCTGGGGCAACGGAAAGATTTTACGTGGGATATGTCTTTTGAACTAAAGACCATGAATGTCTTCAGAGGGCTGATACCCTCAAACGCTCCAGCCTTTTCCACTCAGGCGGGAGCTCGGTATAAGAATTTTATCGGTGGCTTCTACGGAGGGGCATCTTTCAACGGTGTATACACCGAAACCGATCTGATACTCATTTATTACCGGCCAAAATACAATGTACGCCTTGATTGGTATTACAATTTCACCGAAGGGATCACCAATATCCCCTCACCAAGTGGATTTTTTGATTTCACCCCTGAGAAAACCAGGGGACTCCTTGATTTTATGATCACGTATCAAATCAACAAGAACCTGAGTATACATTCTTCCACTTTATTGTACGGCAGAGATCGCGGTGTACTTCCTGAAGATCTTATAAACGATGTGCCTCTGCGCCGCGGGTCCCAGCGATACTCCCAGTATTTGAAATTAACCTATTCATGGTACATGGAGAAATCAAAATTCTCGGCCCATCTGGGTGGATCCTTCAGCTGGGATGATCTGGACGGAGCCACCTTTTACGGTGACCGGCCTGGTTTTAATGATATCGGAGTTTCATTCAGCAGCATACTTATAGATACCCCGCATGTGACCATCCCGGTAAAGGTGGCTACCTACGTCAATACCCTTTCAAATAATGTATATCTGGTGGGGGTTCTGCAGCTAAAAGGAATCTCCCGGTTGATCGATTGAGCAATTCAATTCTCCACTAATACAATGGGATCAGGTTTTTGGAATTCTGCTTCCGAGGTCTACTCAGTGACCCGATCTTCCGATTACGATATTTCCCGTTAATTTTTAAACCGGCCTTCCATTTTTAAATCTCTGAATTCCAGGATGCAAAATGGTATTTTAACGAAAGTGAAGGTTGTTCAGGCAATTATTTTCAAAATATAGAAGAGTTTCAAATACATTTACGCAAACGTTTTCGTAAAACCTAAGCCGATCAATTTATGACCAATAAACAACCAAAGCCGTATGTTATTTTCCTGGATAAATTATCGATCGATGACTTGCCTAAAGTCGGGGGTAAAAATGCCTCTCTGGGTGAAATGATCAGAAACCTGGAAAGGCAGGGTATTCAGGTACCTAACGGGTTTGCCGTAACTGTTGAAGCCTTCGATACTTTTTTAGAAGAGAACCAGTTAAAGGATAGGATACAGGCGATACTGACCGACCTGGATGCAGAAGACATTATTAGCCTAAGAAAGGCAGGATCACAGATTCGCAAACTCATTTCTAACGGAAAGTTCCCCGTATCGGTAGAGAAGGAAATTCTGAACTCATATTATGAACTTTCTGAGGCCTACGAGCAGGAAGCCACAGATATAGCGGTACGATCTTCGGCAACGGCCGAAGATCTGCCTGGTGCTTCCTTTGCCGGGCAGCAATCGACCTATCTCAATATCAGAGGGGGAGAGATGTTGCTTACGGCCATTCGAAGCTGTTTCGCTTCCCTGTATACCGACAGGGCTATTTCTTATCGTGCCTCAAGGGGATTTGACCATTTTTCGGTAAAACTTTCGGTTTGCGTTCAAAAGATGGTCCGTTCCGATCTTGCAACTTCCGGTGTTGCTTTTTCCCTTGATACCGAAAGTGGGTTTAAAGATGTGGTTCTGATTAACGCTGCCTATGGGTTGGGAGAATTGATTGTAGGGGGAGAGATTTTGCCTGATGAGTTCCTGGTTTTCAAACCCGGAATGAAAAAGGGCTATCCCTCGATTATTGAGAAAAAGATGGGGGAGAAGAGCCACAAGATGATCTACAGTCATAAACCATTTGAATCGGTAAAAAAAGTTCCTGTGGAAATGGCTCAAAGACAATCCTTCAGCCTGAATGATCAACAGATCATGAAGCTTGCACAATGGGTGCAAAAGATCGAAGATTACTATTCCGAAATCAGGGGGCAGTGGTGCCCTATGGATGTTGAGTGGGCCATAGACGGACTAAGCGGAGAATTATTTATCGTTCAGGCCAGGCCGGAGACCATTCATTCTCAGAATCGCGATAACACGATTAAAGACTTTATGATCATTGAAGACGACCTGGAGGAAAAGCTGATACTGGAAGGAATAGCCGTCGGGGAAAAGGTTGGAACCGGAAAGGCCCGATGTATTGTAAGTCTTGATGGAAGGGACGGAAGCGCAGATGAGACAGAATTTAAAGCCGGAGAGATTTTGGTAACCGAAATGACAGATCCAGACTGGGAGCCGCTTATGAAGAAAGCCTCCGCAATCATTACCGAAAAGGGAGGGAGAACCTGCCATGCAGCTATCGTGGCCCGTGAGATCGGAGTGCCGGCTATCGTAGGGGCATCGGGAGCCGGTCAGATCATCGAAAATGACCAGGAACTCACCGTCTCCTGTGCGCAGGGAAGCACCGGAAGGGTATACAGAGGAAGCATACAGTTCGAATTGAAGGAAACTCCCTATTCAGATTTTCCCGAGACTCAAACGCCTATCATGATGAACATCGGGGCGCCTGAACTGGCTTTTCAATACTGTAAGATACCCAATGCCGGCGTGGGTCTGGCCAGGGAAGAGTTTATCATCAACAACCACATTAAGGTACACCCCCTAGCTCTTTTAAATCACCATGAACTTAATGATACAGAGCTATCTGAGAAAATAGCAGAAATTATAAGAGGTTACCCCTCTGAGGCAAGTTTCTTTATCGATAAACTCGCCCAGGGCGTTGCTCGTATAGCCGCCGCCTTTTATCCGAAAAGGGTCATTACCCGTTTATCAGATTTCAAATCAAATGAATACCACAACCTTTTGGGAGGGAATTATTTTGAACCACATGAAGAAAATCCGATGATGGGATGGAGGGGTGCCTCTCGCTATTATGCGCCTGATTTCAGAAAAGCTTTCGAGTTGGAATGCAAGGCTTTAAAAAAGGTTAGAGATGAATTCGGACTTGACAATCTGACCGTGATGATTCCGTTTTGCAGAACTCCAGGAGAATTGAAAAAAGTATTGGCTATTATGGAAGAGAACGGCCTGAAGCGCGGAGAACGAAACCTTGAGATCTATCTTATGGCCGAGATCCCTTCCAATATTATTCTTGCAGAAGAGTTCATGCCGATGATCGACGGATTTTCAATTGGATCTAACGACCTGACTCAATTGGTACTTGGCCTTGACCGCGACTCCAGCCTGGTGGCACATCTGTATGACGAAAGAAATGAAGCCGTGAAGGCCATGATCAGAACGCTGTTGAAAAAAGTAAGAGTCCATAAAACAAAGGTGGGTATCTGTGGTCAGGCACCATCTGACTTTCCTGAATTTTCAAAGTTTTTGGTGGAAGAGGGAATAGACACCATATCGGTAACCCCTGATTCCATGTTGAAAACGTTGAAAATCATCGCGCAAGCTGAAGCTCAAACCAGGGTACAGGTTTGATTATTAAATCGTTACCCGGTCTCGGAAAGCTTCAAAAGGGGATGTCAATGCATCCCCTTAAACATAATGGCTGGTTTAAAACATACATACCGATTGGTTGTGTCAAGGCACTTGGTAAAGTTTATTCAAAACCTATTTCTTTAAGGCCGTCATGACTTATTTCTATTGCTCTTAAAGGCTTAAGATCACCAAAGGTCATGTCCTGTTCCACAAAGTAGTATTTCATGCCTGAACGTTCCTTTGCCTCAAGGATCTTGTTAAAATCGATGGTCCCTTCACCAACGGGGGCAAAGCGACCTTGCTCATCCATATCCTTCACATGCCAGGCCTTAAATCTGCCCGGGTATTTTTCAAAATAATCGAGGGGATCGGCACCGGCCTTGGTTACCCAGTACAAATCCATCTGAAAGTTAACCAGTTCAGGATCAGTATGCTCCAGCAGGAAGTCGATAGGAACTACCCCTTCGTGGTTTTCTAAAAATTCAAAATCGTGATTGTGATACAATAACTCAAGACCAGCATCGTGGCATTTTTTACCAAGAATCGTGAGGATCTCTGCCAGATCTTCTACAGATCCCTTCATGCCCATCTTACGGGCTTGAGGGTCGAAGGTGAACATTCCCATAGGCGGTACGGGAATAACGAAATATTTGAAACCGGCCTCTTTTACATGTGCGATCATTTCATCGGCATTATCAAGAGTAACGGTTCCCTGATGTGTACTTACAGGGCTCAGGTTGTTTTCCTGTAGCAGGTTTCTGAAAGCCTGGGGAGACATGCCATAAAATTTTCCTTTTTCATACCCCGCCGCTTCAATATAGGCGTAACCGGCTTCATGTACCTTTTTAAGAGTTGCTTCGGTGTTTTGCTTCATATTATTACGAAGGGTGTAAAGCGCCAGGCCTCCAAAAGTCTCTTGGGCTTTTATATTCATTAATAATCCTGTTATAAACAGCAAACTGAGTAAAACGGATTTGAAATTTAAACGGCATCGAATCATATATGGAAATGTTAGGTGATACTGATTATTAAGAGGGATGAAAATAATCAAAAGTTTTAATTCCGCCCAACCGTATTTCTTTTGACTTATTATACACAATCGAAAAGCTTGATCTTGTTGAAACTTGTGATTTTAGAATATGTTCAGAACCTCCATTTTTTTTTCTGTTAAGGGGAAGGGTATATCTCCGGCTGTTTCCATTTTAACTCCTGAATTACTGAGTATGTCGATAATTGGGCGTTAACTATTGCATTTGATTCTATATTTGATTCATGCCCTGGTTGAACCTGGGTATTTACTTATAATAAAATGATTAGGAGGTTTACATGGTGGCCGGAGCTCAATTGCAAAAAGTTTCTGTTCAAAGAAATTCGACTGAGCAGGTATTTTCTCCCGGTTTTTTCAGTTTTATGTGTCATCGTATTTCTTATTCCTTCAAAAGTATGGGCACAACAATTCGTAGGAGACAATCAATGGGTGGCTCCAAAGGGTGTTTTTACGATAGTAGGGACCGCCGGGCAGCGATATTCACAATTTTACCTGGTAGGGGCCTTAATTCAGGAATGGGAGTTCAATGCACAATTCACGCATTATTACGATGACCCCAGGCAGCAATCCTCCTCTTACACAGCTACCTGGTTTTATCTGAAACGCAGATTTTGGCAAAATTCGAGGGAAACTGCCGGTTATGCTGTCATGGGAGGTACTGGCTTAAATCCACAGCATTTGGACAAGGGGGTGGTCACCCAAAGTTTTGATTCATGGTTTATCAATGGAGTAGCTACGTATTCTTTTTTTAAAGATCAGCTCTTATGGGACTTTCTTCCGGGCGCACAGGTAAACCTGAACTATGATGATTCAGATAAAACGGCCTGGGGGTTCACTTACAGTTCCAGGGCGGCATTGTACAATATCATACCTCAGTCAGCTATTGTTGCTGAAGTATTCGGTACCTCCGGAGCAGCATTTTCACCCGTGAGTTACAGAGCGGGAATTCGGTATGAAAGTCCTAAGTGGATTTTCACCCTGACCTATTCCAGTGCTTTTGACAATTCGGTAAAAGCAGGTCTGGAATTCGGCTTTATGTATTTCACTCCGGCTCTGTTCGGTAAAAATTCAAAATAGCATAGGTTTTTAAAGTGCTTCAAATCAACCCTTAAAGAAATCTGTTATTTTGTTTAATATCGGGTACCTTTCATCTATTTTTTCATACACTTCATAGTTATGTAGTTGAGAGACAAAAGGTAAACCTGTTTTAATGATTACATTTATTATAAAAATTGTGTTAAAACTCATCAATGATAAAATAGACGAGTCCTTTAGTTTCTTCGATGCTCAGCAGGAATGTGGGATAGTGTGATTATCTCTTACCAGAGTTTCTATCGCAAATTTATCAGGACATAGTTACCTGAAAGTAATTTGATAAATACAAATCTTGACAATTGAATAGCTTTCCCTTATATCCTCGCTGCTTTCTAGGTTTAAAATATCGTACGGATAGAGTCGTAATCCATAATTGCGCTATGGCTATGTTTTTATGACGTTTAAAAATAAAATTATAATGAAAATTCTCAGAATTTATGTTGTACTGTTTATGACCTCGGTCACACTAACTGCTTTTGGTCAGGAAAAGCAGTCCTCTGTTTTAATAAAGAATGCTAATGTTTTTGATGGGGTAAATGAGAAATTACAGCAAGGAGTATATGTGCTCATTGAAGGAAATTTGGTCAAGGAGATCGGAAAGGATTTATCAGCGGGGAATGATGCTGTGGTGATTGATGCCGGGGGTAAGGCGCTGATTCCCGGTTTGATCGATGCCCACTGGCATACTACCTATGCCTATATTCCGGCAGCTGTTTTACTGGCAAACCAGGGTGATATGCCAGAGGTCGCGATTCGCAGTATGACCGGTGCAAAGGAGACTTTATTACGTGGATTCACCACCGTGCGTGATCCTGGCGGAAACCCCTTTGCTATCAAGAAACTGATCGATGCAGGAGAATATCCGGGTCACCGTATTTTGCCTTCCGGCCCGTTTATGAGTCCGACCACCGGCCATGCCGACCATTACGGGATCCTGGAAACCCCAAGGGATAAACGCACCATGAACTATTGGGAAAGGAATATGATGTCTATGACCTCTGATGGGGTAGACGAAGTTCGATTACGAACACGGGATATTCTTAAATATGGAGCGACCCAAATCAAGATTACTACCGGTGGTGGTGTTTCTTCAGAATTTGATTCCCTGGATGTAAGCGAATATTCGGTTGATGAGATCAAGGCCGTTGTAGAAGAAGCTAACAATTACAACACCTATGTGTTGTCGCATGTAATGACCGACAAAGGTGTTCGCACCTCAGTAGAAGCAGGGGTGATGTGTATTGAACACGGCTTTTTTGCTTCTGATGAAACCTTGGAACTTATGAAATAAAAGGGGGTCTGGCTTAGCCCGCAACCCATGAAAGAGGAAGATATGAACTGGTCGAATCCGGTGAGCGCTGCTAAATACAAGCAGGTGGTCGATGCCGTAGACCAGTTATATCCAAAGGCCAAGAAGATAGGAGTGAATCTTGCCTTTGGAACCGACCAGCTAATGGATGCCTCAAAAGCGAAACAGCAAAGTGAATATCTGGTTCGCCTCGGAGAATGGTTTTCACCTTATGAGGTACTGAAGATAGCGACTTCTGAAAATGCCCGTTTACTGGAAATGAGTGGTCCTCGTCACCCCTACCAGGATGGCCCTCTTGGGGTGGTGAAAGAAGGAGCTTATGCAGATCTGGTCATTGTGGACGGTAATCCATTGGAAGATTTGGACCTGGTGGCCGATCCGGAAAAGAATTTTGTGGTAATAATGAAAGATGGAAAAATTTATAAAAATACCTTGGAATAATATAAACTTAAAAATCAATTAGAAATGAAAGTAATCAAAGTGTTAATGGTTCTTGCGCTGCTCCTGCTTGTTCAAACCGGGTTTAGCCAGGAAGAGCAATCCTCTGTTTTAATAAAGAATGCCAATGTTTTTGATGGCGTGAATGAAAAACTGCAGCAAGGTGTAGATGTGCTTATTGAAGGAAATCTGGTCAAGGAGATCGGAAAGAATTTGTCAGCGGGGAATGATGTTATGGTGATTGATGCCGGGGGAAAAACCCTTATTCCTGGACTTATCGATATGCATTGGCACATGGCCCTGGCAGAACTACCGATGACTTTTGTACTCTCGGGAGATGCCTTTGAAGTTGGTATCAGAAGTACACTGGCCTCACCAAAAACCCTCATGAGAGGTTTTACTTCCGTTCGGGATATGGGAGGTAACGTATTTAGTCTGAAAAGACTTATTGATGAGGGTTTGGTGGTTGGTCCCCGTATATTGCCCTCCGGGCCCATGATCAGTCAGACAGGGGGGCATTTTGACTACCGCCTTATCAATCAAATACCTGATAGAGAAGGCAATATGAATTATTGGGGGGAAGTTGGCATGACTGCTATAGCCGATGGGGTTTCAGAAGTTCGAAAGCGAACCCGCGAAGCGTTTATGCTGGGCGCTACCCAGATCAAAATTGCCGGTGGTGGTGGGGTTGCTTCCAGCTATGACCCGATCGATGTACGCCAGTATTCTTTGGAGGAAATGCAGGCTATTGTAGACGTTGCCAACAGTTACAACAGCTATGTAGCGGCGCATATCTTTACGGATGATGCCATACAAACTGCTGTAAAGGCTGGCGTTAAGAGTATAGAACACGGGATGCTTATGGGCCGGGAAACCCTGCAGATGATGAAAGATAACGATGTGTGGTTAAGTACCCAGCCCGTATTGAACGATGAGGATGCGGATGAATTCCCCAACCCGGAGTCCAACAGGAAATTTGCCGAGGTCACAAAAGGAACCGATAATGTTTACACCCTGGCTAAAGAAGTTGGAGTAAAGATGGCCTTTGGAACAGATTTGTTTATGGGGGCTGAAAATGCGGCTAAGCAAGGGAAACTACTCGCCAAGCTAACACGGTGGTTCACCCCCTATGAGGCCTTAAGGATGGCTACCTCAGAAAATGCTAAACTGTTGGAGTTGTCTGGCCCACGCCATCCCTATCAGGAAGGCGCCCTGGGTGTGGTCATGGAGGGTGCTTATGCCGATATGATCCTGGTAGACGGGAATCCACTGGAAAATCTGGACCTGGTGGCTGATCCGGAAAAGAACTTTGTGGTGATCATGAAAGATGGAAAAATTTATAAGAATACCCTTAAATAATGTTTTATTATAAAAATCAAGTACAAATGAAAGCAATTAAAGTTATAGCAGTTCTGGCACTTTTTGTGTTTGCCCAAACCGGGTTCAGCCAGGAAGAAAAGTCATCAACCCTGATCAGGAACGTCAATGTTTTTGATGGGGTGAATGAGAAATTACAGCAAGGAGTAGATGTACTCATCGAAGGCAATTTGGTCAAGGAAATCGGAAAGAATCTGTCAGCCGGGAGTGATGCCGTTGTAATTGACGGGGGTGGAAAGACCGTTATTCCTGGACTGATCGATGCCCATTGGCACACGACTTACGCCTATACTCCGGCACCGGTTCTTTTTCTGAATCAGGGCGATATGGCCGAGGTAGCCATACGCAGTATGACCGGGGCCGAACAAACCTTATTGCGCGGATTTACTACCGTTCGAGATCCAGGGGGAAATCCATTTGCTATCAAAAAACTAATTGATGCCGGAGAATACCCAGGGCATCGTATACTTCCCTCCGGCCCATTTATGAGTCCAACCGCGGGGCATGCCGATTATTACGGAAGAAGCGAGGTGCCCAGGGATAAATCCTATACGAATTATTGGGAGCGAAATATGATGGCCATGACCTCAGACGGTGTAGACGAAGTGAGGTTGAGAACCCGAGACATTTTAAAAATGGGAGCTACCCAGATTAAAATTACCACAGGAGGTGGCGTGGCATCTGAATTTGATCCTCTGGACGTTAGTGAATATTCAGTAGACGAAATTAAAGCGGCCGTAGAAGAAGCCGAAAATTATAACACTTATGTAACCTCACATGTTTATACAGACCGTGGCGTACGTACCTCTATTGAAGCCGGTGTGAAATGCATCGAACATGGTTTTTTTGTGACTGAGGAAACCCTGGAATTAATGAAAGAAAAAGGCGCCTGGCTTTCTCTTCAGCCCGTTTTTGTAGAAGACATGACATGGGATAACCCTGTAAGTCAGGCCAAATTCGAAGGAATTGTAGAGGCAATTGATAAAGTGTTTCCCCTGGCAAAAAAAGTAGGAGTAAATCTTGCCGTTGGTAAAGACCACCTATTTGGACCCACCACTGCGATACAGCAAAATGAATATGTTGCAAGGTTAGGAAAATGGTTCACGCCCTATGAAGCGCTTAAAATTTATACTTCTGAAAATGCCCGCTTATTGGAAATGAGTGGTCCTCGTCACCCCTACCAGGATGGCCCTCTTGGGGTGGTGAAAGAAGGAGCTTATGCAGATCTGGTTATTGTGGACGGTAATCCATTGGAAGATCTGGACCTGGTGGCCGATCCGGAAAAGAATTTTGTGGTGATCATGAAGGATGGTAAAATTTATAAAAATACCCTGACCAAAACTGAATAAAATGAAAGCAATAAGGGAAATTATAGCACTTCTTGGGGTATGCACCGTGGCTGTGTTCCTGAGTTGCAATCAAAAACAGGATTCCCAGGCCCGGGAAGAGCAAACTACCGATTCGGTTAACCTGGACGACTTTACCTCTAAACAGATGACCGGGGTGGAGCAGGTCTCTATTGATGTGGATTTAGATGGTGCTGTAGACCGTTTATCCAAAGGCGTTCAGTTTAAAACGATTTCGAACCAGGATCGAAATGACTTTGATACCAAGGCTTTTGAAGATTATCATAGTTTTCTGGAAAAAGCCTATCCTAATGTACATAAAACCCTTAAAAAAGAGCTTATAGGAGATCCTCGTCCGTACAGCCTACTATACACCTGGGAAGGAAAAGATTCAAGTCTTGAACCGGCCCTTTTTTACGCCCACCAGGATGTGGTTCCGGTACCGGAAGATTCCAGGGACCAGTGGAAGCAAGATCCTTTTTCGGGAGCAGTGGTTGATGGTTATATATGGGGTCGTGGGGTATTGGATGATAAGAACCAGATCCATGCAATTTTGGAAGCTGCTGAAATGAAAATAAAGCAAGGGTGGCAGCCATCACGTACCATTTATTTTGTGTTCGGTCAAGACGAAGAGGTGGGAGGCGCTGAGGGAGCCAAAAAGGTTGCCGATGTTTTGGAAGAACGCGGTATCGAAAGATTTGCTTTCGTTATGGATGAATCGGCACCTTTGACACCGGGCATTTTTCCGGGGATTGAAGAAAATACAGCTCTCATAGGAATAGCACAAAAAGGATTTATCAGTTTGGAACTTGTTATAAACGGCGTAGGTGGCCATTCATCTATGCCTCCCGAAGAATCAAACATAGGTATTTTGGCGCAAGCCATCACAAAACTGGAAGCTGCACAATTTCCTTATAAAATTCATCCGGCTGTCCGCTCGCAATATCGTTATATGGGCCCTGAATTGGATCAGGAAAACCAACCTCTGTATGCCGCAGTAGCTTTCGGTAAAGACGGGGAAATGAGTTCATTGGAAAAAGAGTTTATCGAACTCATGTCAACCAATGAAACTACCAGGGCCATGCTTCATACCACCATGGCAGTGACGATGTTCAATGCAGGTATCAAAGATAATGTTTTGCCACCTACAGCTACCGCCGTAGTCAATTTCAGACCGATGCCGGGTGATACCCCCGAAGTGATCATCGATCACGTTAATAAAGCTATCGATGATGATCGAATCAAGGTGCGGGATATTTCTGCTTCAACTCCGGCAACGAATATAGCGGATCCTGACGGAGATGGTTACAAAATGCTCGAGAAAACCATTCGTCAGATCTGGGGTAATGACCTGATCGTGTCGCCATTTTTTGTGGTAGGAGGATCAGACTCCAAACATTTTCAAGCAAGGAATTTTGCACCTGACGTATATACCATTACCGCAATTCAATTGGAGAATACAGAAGAGTTTAAGGGATTTCACGGGGTCAACGAGCGCATTTTGGTTGATGAGTACGGGAAATCGATAAGTTTCTTTTATCAGGTATTTGATAATCTTGAAGAGCTGGAATAAGTAAGATTAAGAAATAAAGCGATGAATAAAAAAGAAAGTAAAGTGGCCGTGGTAGGTGCAGGAGTAATTGGGTGCAGTTGGGCGGCATACTATGCTGTACACGGGCTTCAGGTGAATGTTTGTGATATACAGGAGGGCTACCAGGAACATGCACGAGAGCGAATCAGCGTTTTGGCAGCAGAGATCCCCAATGCAGATGTAAAAATGGCCGTGAAGCAATTGTCTTTTTTCACCTCCGTTGAAGAGGCAGTCGCAGGGGTTGATCTCATCCAGGAGAACGGCCCGGAAAGAAAAGCTATTAAACAACAAATGTTTGCTGACTTTGAGCGATATGCTCCGGAAGATGCCTTACTCGTCTCCTCCAGCTCGGGTATCGTACCGGAAGATCTTTCCGTTAGGATGAAAACCCCTGAAAGGGCCCTTATCGGTCACCCGGTAAATCCGGCCCATTTATTGCCTGTGGTCGAAATCTGTGGAGGTAAAGATTCGCCCAAAGCTTTAGTAGAGCAACTGGAGAACTTTTACCGTGACTGTGGTCGGGTTACAGCAACCCTTAATAAACCTATTGAGGGGTTTGTGACCAACCGGTTACAGACGGCCTTAGTAAGAGAGGCCATTCATCTGGTTGGGAAAGGGGTGGTCAATGTGCATGATCTGGATCAACTGTTTATGGCTTCCCTGGGCGTACGCTGGGCTTCTATTGGTCCGTTCCTGACCGGGCAACTAGGTGGGGGTACAGGAGGATTTCGAGGAATCGCTGAAAAAATTCTTACTCCTCTTTTCACCTCAATGGGCTATGAACCGGTATCCGGGGAAACCTTGGACATGCTGGAGCAACAAACTACAGAATATTATCCCATGGATAAAATGAAGGAGTTTGCTAAAGTTCGCGATGAACGACAGAAAGCCGTTCTGGACATTCAAAAAAATCATCCACTGCCCAATAAAACATGATTCATTTAACCGTAAAAATGATAGCGTGATGAACGATGTATTTAAGTTAAAGTATGTAAAACTTTATGCTGATGAAGATGGGGAGACGCATCTGAAAGAGGAAGAATTTGTAATGAATAGTACCGATTATTCGCCTCCGGCTCCTCCGGTATGGGTGGCACCCCGAACAAGGGCTACCGGTTCTACGGTAGTAGCCTTTCCGGTGGGGTGGTACGGTGATTATCACCCGGCACCCAAACCTCAATGGATGATGATCCTGAAAGGAACCATGGAGGTAGAAGTAAGTGATGGCGAAAAGCAAACCTATCCTGCGGGCACCATCGCATTTTTAGACGATAAGGGTAGCAAAGGTCACATAAGTCGTAATGTTGGGGATGAAATTGTGGTGATCATGGTAACTGAAGTTGAAGAGCTATAGCGGGGGTATAGATCCTTGATTATGAGTATGCTGACAGGAAGGTGTCTTGTAATCCGAAAGAGATATCAATAAGGAGCGAGCGATGGCGAATTTACTTTTTTGTAGATGGGAATCTCCTGTAAAATTTGGATTTGATGACTGATCCAGAGAAGAACTTTGTTATGGTCTTGAAAGATGGTGAGATTTATAAAAACAATTTGAGCTAATAATTATTGAAAAAGTAAAATATCATGGGGTCAAGAGTTCGTAACATAATCATACCAATTGCATGCTTATTAAGCTTGGCAGCCTTTGGTCAGGGAACAGAAAAGGTAACTAATGCTTTGAAAGCTGTTTCCGAAGGCCTGGTAGGTTATATTGGGGTTGCAGCACAGGATTTAAATACCGGAAAGCAGGTTTTTCTCAATGGAGACGACTCCTTTCCTATGGCCAGCACCTACAAGATAGCCATTGCAGTTACTTTACTTGATAAAGTGGAATCAGGAGAACTCGACCTTACCGATATGATCGAGGTCCAAGATGATGAGTGGGTCTTGTCCGACATCATTGCATCCAATTTTATTCACCAGGGGGTATCCTTGTCGCTGGCCAACATTCTGGAGGTGATGATAACACATAGTGATAATACGGCCACTAATGTTGCCCTGAGACTGGCGGGAGGCCCTGCTGCCGTCAACGAACATATGGAGCGTAAGGGGATTGAAGGTATGCATATCGACCGAACTACCAGTGACTATTCCCGTGATTTTTACGGTCAGGAACCGGGTCGTGAGAATATGGCTGAGGCGATTAAAAATCTGAGTGCTAACCCCGGCCTGTCCAATGATCCTCAACCGGAGTTTGAAGCAGATGCCAAAGATAAGTCTACACCCAGGGCCATGTTAAATCTTTTAAGTCTTATTTATAAAGGAGAAGCCATGAATGATGAAAACACGGCTTTTTTGCTTGGCATCATGTCCCGGACAGTTACCGGGGCGAAACGCCTGCGTGGCTTACTCCCTGCCCATACCCCGGTAGCACATAAAACGGGCACACTGGGCGGTATTTCCAACGATGTAGGATTCATAACCCTCCCAGAAGGCCACAGCTTTGCTATTGTGGTGTTTACCCGTGGCAGTGACACGCCTCTGGCTGATCGGGATCGTGCCATAGCTGAAGTATCGCGAACCCTGTATGACTATTTTCTACTGATGCCGGAATAGACGTGATTAAATTGTGAATAATTGAATACAAATTACATCATTAATTATGAAAACACTCAGAAAGTTTTATCAAATAGAAAACCTCCCAAGGTTTTTTCTTCTTTGCCTTTTCTGTATGGCATTGTTGACAAGCTGCGGCGAGAAAACAGATAACAAAGTAACAGAATCAGAACTTTCTTCCGATACAGAGTTTGATTTAGTTATTCTGAACGGCCGGGTTATGGATCCGGAAACCAATTTAGATACCATTCAAAATGTAGGCGTTCTCGACGGGAAAATAGCCTTGATTACAGAGGAGTCTATTTCCGGGAAAGAAACTATAGATGCCACGGGACATGTGGTGACTCCCGGGTTTATTGATATTCACTCACACATTTCCGATTTTCCATTTGGACAAAAATTAAGCTTACGAGATGGGGTGACCACTCCACTTGATATGGAAGCTGGTGCTTATCCTGTAGATGCGTGGTATGCCAAATTGGAGGGGAGGTCTCAAACGAATTATGGTGCCGCCGTATCGGCTGCGGCAGTGAGAGAAATTCTGGCAAACCCCAATTATAAATCAAATACGGCTTCCATACTTCTGGATGCATTTGACCCCCATAACGAAAGCGGTTTCAATATGTCGCTAACAAATTTCCTACCTACTTCGGAGCAGATTGATGAAATGGAAGTAATGCTTGAAGAAGGTATTAAGCAGGGTGCGCTGGGTCTGGGGGCAGTGCCCGGTTATATGACCAGGGGTACCACCAGCCGGGAAACCATTATGTGGCAAAGATTAATGGGAGAGCATGGTCTTAGTACCGTGCTTCATGGTAGATTTTCCAGTCAAATGCCACCAACCACAGGTATCCTGGGAACCCAGGAAATGCTGGCAAGTGTTGCTGCCTATGGTGGAGGATTATACGTAAGTCACATTCATCAGCAAGCATTGAATTATACCCCTACGGCACTTGATCTTGTAAAAGCCAGCAAAAATAATGGACTAAATACCGTTGCAGCCATTTATCCTTATTGGCAAGGTGCGACCGTGGTGGGTGCAGACTACTTAGCTCCGGATAATTATCAAAAAAATATGGGACGTAGCTATGAAGACATTATCGAAGTAGCTACCATGAAGCCTCTTACTAAAGAGCGCTATGATGAGTTGTTGAAATCACAACCCGGTGCGTCTGTCATCTTTGGAGGGGTAAAAGAAGAAATTATGCTTCAGGCATTAGCCGACACCAGCACTTTAATAGAATCGGATGCTGCCCCTTTATCTATTACCGAAACCGGTGAATTGGCTCTTGATTGGTCGACACCTTATGAAGCTACACAAGGGCATCCGCGTGGGGCAGGGTCCCATGCCAAAGCTTTGCGTTTGGTTCGCGAAAAGAACCTGATGCCCCTCATGTTAGCCATTTCAAAAATGAGCTATATGCAGGCCAAATTTTTACAAGATAACGGGGTGGAACAAATGACAGGAAAAGGTCGGCTTCAAGAAGGTGCTGATGCTGACATTACTATTTTCAATCCGGAAACAGTCACAGATAATGCTACCATGGCAAAAGGCGGTTTACCCTCAACCGGAATTCCCTTTGTTATAGTGAATGGAACAGTAGTCGTTAAGGATTCTAAGGTATTGGAAGGAGTTTTCCCGGGGAAACCAGTTCGTAACCAGGTTTTGAAATAATAAACTGATTATAAAATTAAAATTATATGATTACGAAAAAACATCAACAATTAAAAAATACAAAAAGCCTTGTCTGGCATACCTTACTTTGTCTTTTCTGTATGGCAATGTTGACAAGCTGCGGCGAGAAAACTAATAACAAAGTAACAGAATCAGAACTTTCTTCCGATACAGAATTTGACCTGGTGATACTGAATGGCCGTGTAATGGATCCGGAAACAAATTTAGATGCCGTTCGAAATGTCGGTGTTCTCCACGGGAAAATAGCCTTGATTACAGAGGAGTCTATATCGGGAAAAGAAACCATTGATGCCACTGGACATGTGGTGGCTCCGGGATTTATTGATACCCATGGCCATAATGTGATAACCCCCTTTGGGCAGAAACTTCATCTGCGAAATGGGGTTACCACACCCCTTGAACTTGAGATGGGAGTGCTTCCTGTTGATTCATGGTATGACAGCTGGGAAGGTAAAGCTCAGACGAATTTCGGTGCTGCATCGGGCTTGCAAGGGGCCCGCGAAATGGTGCTGAATCCAGATTACAAAACCATTAACGGGGCTACCCTTAATGATTTTCAATTTGCTGGAGACACGCATTTTTCAAAGGCGGTTGTGCAAGAAGTGGCAACCGACGACCAGGTGAAAAAAATTCTGGATTTGGTCGAGGAAGGTCTTAAGCAAGGGGGGCTTGGGGTAGGATACACCCCCGGCTATATGGAATTTTCAGCAAGATCTGAAGAAGGTATTGGTGCGCAGAAACTCGCAGGCAAGTACGGGAGATTTGTCGCGATGCACGGGCGCTTTTCCGGGCAGCAACCCCCAAAAGACGGATTACTTGGAACGTTACAGCAGCTCGGTGCCGCTTCGGCTTATGGTGGAGGTCTTATTGTACAGCACCTGACCGCGCAAACACTGGGAGAAACAAAGGAAGCCTTAGACCTCATAGATGCAGCCCGCGAAAAAGGTATTCCGGTCGTTGCCGAGATCTATGCCTATACTTTTGGTCAGACCCTGGTAGCCGCCGATTATCTGAAGCCTGATAACTATCAGTACAGCATGGGACGTGACTATGGCGACATCGTGGAGATCGCTACGCAGAAACCGCTTACTAAGGAACGGTATGAGGAGTTGGTGAAAAACAAGCCTTTTCAACTGGTGACATTTGAGAATGCAACCCAGGAAGACCTATACATGGCACTGACACATCCTTCGACCATTATCGCTTCCGACTCCGCTCCCTATACGGTCATGTCTGATAAATCTACAGCTTATGATTGGGATACTCCCTACGAAGCCGTGGCTGGCCATCCCAGAGGCGCCGGTACCAACGCACGTATTTTGAGACTGGTGCGCGAAGAAAATCTCATGCCACTGATGCTGGCGATATCTAAAATGACCTATATGCCAGCGAAATATCTCGAAGAGAATGGTGTTGGGCAAATGGCCAATAAGGGCCGTATACAGGTCGGTATGGACGCAGACATTGCCATCTTTAATCCGGAAACGGTAGAAGACAACGCCACCCCGGAAGCCAGTGCCCTGCCCTCAACAGGAATCCCTTATGTTATAGTTAACGGAATTATTGTAGTAAAAGACTCGAAAGTATTGGAAGGTGTATATCCCGGTCAGGCTATACGTAACCGAGTCATTAATTAATAATATAACAAATTTATTATGAAAACACTCACACAATTTATTGATACGAAAATCCTCCCGGGGTTTTTCCTACTTTGTCTATTCATTATGGTATTGCTAACAAGCTGTGGAGATGGAGATAAGTCAAATAATTCAACCACCGCCGCGGAGTTTTCTCCCGATACAGCATTTGACCTTGTGATACTGAATGGCCGTGTAATGGACCCGGAAACAAATATGGATACCATTCGAAACGTAGGTGTTCTGGACGGGAAAATCGCCTTGATTACAGCGGAATCTATTTCCGGGAAAGAAATCATTGATGCCACCGGACACGTGGTGGCTCCCGGATTTATTGATTTCCATAATCATATAGCAAATACCCCTTTTGGTCAGCGACTGGCCTTACGCGACGGTGTGACCACTCCTTTGGATATGGAAGGTGGGGGATACCCGATCGATATGTGGTACAATGCCCTGGAAGGGCGATCTCAAACCAACTATGGTGCCACAGTTTCTACCGCTGGAATACGGGAAAAGATCGCAAACCCTGATTACAATACCAATTCCGGTTCCTTTATCAAAGATGTTACAAATCCGGACACCAAAAGTAATCCCGATCTTCAGTTTGCAACCATTTTACCTACTGCCGAGCAGTTGGAACAAATGAGACAAATGTTTACTGAAGGTGTAGAACAGGGAGGTCTGGGAATTGGATGCCTGCCAGGATATATGACCAATGGAACTACAAGTCAGGAAACGATCATGTGGCAGGAGGTGGCTGGAAAGCATGGCCTGGCTACCTACATTCATGGTCGGTTCTCCAGCCAAATGCCACCGACGACCGGTATTCTTGGAACGCAGGAGTTTTTGGCCAATGTGGCTGTTTACGGGGGTGGTTTATTTGTTCATCATGTGCATCAGCAAACCCTGGATCTCACCCCAGATGTTTTAGATTTTATCGAAGATGCCCAGGAGCAAGGGTTAAAGGTACTTGCAGAGATCTACCCGTATTATCAGGGACAAACAATCGTTTCAGCTGATTTTCTAAAGCCGGAAAACTATAATCGCAACATGGGTCGGGATTATGGTGACCTGATCGAAATCTCGAATATGAAACCGTTGACAAAAGAACGATACGAGGAAATGTTAAAAACAAGCCCCCAAGACCAGGTTATTATGGCTGGAATCACCGAAGAGGGGATGCTTAGCGCATTAGCCGACCCAAGAACGGTAGTGGGAAGTGATGCGCCGCCGATGGTCATTCCCGCAACTGGGAAGTCAGCCATGGATTTTGATGTGCCCTTCGAATCGGTATCGGGGCACCCCCGGGCTGCCGGTACCCATGGTAAGGTATTGAAGCTAGTACGCGAAAAAGATCTGATGCCCTTGATGCGGGCCATTTCAAAAATGACCATCATGCAGGCAAAGTGGCTGGAAGAAAATGGTGTGAAAATGATGTCACAAAAAGGCAGGCTTCAGGTCGGGAAAGATGCAGATATAACGGTCTTTAATCCGGAAACGGTGACGGATAATTCCACATTTGAGCAGGGTGCATTGCCGTCAACAGGCATACCCTATGTAGTGGTCAATGGTGTCGTAGTGGTCAAAGATTCAAAGGTACTTAAGGATGTCTATCCCGGAAAAGCCATAAAAAATGATATGGTAAAGCAATAAGCATAATGACCGTAAATTTAAAATACGGCTTTCTTAAAATTCATTTGTCTTTAAACGAAATTTGATTCGGTGAGACAAATTTTTAAATAATGCGATTGTTATGGAAAACTCTGAAATCTGAGAGACGTTTCTCAGTTCTCGCTTGCGATCAGAGATTACGAATCAGAATATACCATTGAAGGACATTTATTACGGATTTTGGGGGTGATTTAAAGGATACTCTCAGAAGGCATTAAGAGAGAATGGGTAATAGAGATCAAAACTAATTTTTAGTCTTTTTATAAACCTGTTTGTTTGTTCCAGAACAGAAATGTACGTAATACAGCTCAGTTATTTGATTAGCAATATAGGCTGGAAATAAAATAATTGAATTAAAAACTCATCAACATGAATATAAAAAGAACGACTCTTTTATTAATGTCTGTTTTAAATTTTATTGGTGTAGAGGCTCAGGTACAGGATCAGGACACAGTTTCAGTACAAGGCGATCGTATCGATGACTTTAGAAATAATATGATCGATTATACGGGTCAGGATTTGATCGATGCCAGTTTTCCCAATTCCTGGCCCATATTCGGCGCAAAGGCACGTATGTCATTTGGCGGATATGTGAAGATCGATTATTTACAAGATTTCAATGGATTATATGACCGATTTCAGTTAACCTTATCAAATGTTCAGGTGCCCGGAGACGGGAGGCCTGAACAAAGTGGTTACATGAACTTATTTGCAAGAGAATCAAGGTTTAATGTTGATTTCAGGGGGGAAACCAACAAAAATGTGCCTTACCGTATTTTCGTGGAAATAGACTTTTACAATCTCGACAGGGCTCCTTTTAATCAGACCCCACGTCTGAGACATGCTTATGGTGTTTTGGGGCGTCTGCTGATTGGCCGAACCTGGGGTACCAATACCGATGTATTCGCTGTTCCGGTTACTATAGATTTCGGAGTTGGTGATGCGGTGACCGGGACCCGAAGGGCTCAGATACGTTGGGAAGACGAAATCAATGATCAGGTAAAATACGCTGTGGGTATTGAAATGCTGGAATACCAGGGTATAGATCCCGAGTCACAGTTGGGACAGCCTAGTGCTAACCTGCCTTTACTTGCTACCCGGATTACAAAGATGACCAAAAAGGGAGGTCGGCTCTTACTGGGGGCGCAGCTGTTTCAACTTCGTTGGGACCCTGAGGGTCCTGAAGAGCCCACAACCGCATTGGGTTGGGGCTTTAATTTCAGCGGCAGGGAATATTTTGGAAAGAAAAAGCATTTTATGTACTGGCTGGCTTCTTTCGGTAATGGCTACGGCAGCAACATACTCACATTATTAAATGATGGTTCTGCTGTGGTGACACCTGATAACAACCTGGATACGATGGATGTCATTAATTTAGGTCTTGGATATAACTATAATATTTCAGAGGTGTTAAAAGCAAATATCAATGGAGGTTATGCGACCCTCGACCCCTCCGAATTTCGCGGTGATAATAAAATGAAGAGTGGTACGGTGGCGCACATAAATCTTATTTGGTCACCTATGAACAAAATCAATACAGGCATAGAATACATGTATGGCAGGCGTACCAATGTAGATGATAATTATGGAGAAGCACATCGGGTTCAGGCCATGATCAAATATATAATTAATTAATACTATAAACTCTAATAATGTATCCAATTTAAAATTAATGTATTATGAAGCGACTTTATTTTATACTAATATCAATGATCCTTCTGTCTGTACCGAATAATTTGGTTTACAGTCAGCAGGAAGAAGAAGAAACAGAAAGTATGGATGAGGTGGCCAGACGCATGGCTAATCCGAATGCATCAATAGGTTTCCTGGCCTTTCCGATCGACTACATTCATTACGGGGGTGACCTGGAGGGAGCGAATTCACAGAATGCCTTTAAGCTTAATTTTCAACCGAGTCTTCCCTATGTGATCAAACCCGGTCATAATATCTTCTTCAGGCCCCTGATTCCGGTAATTTTCACTCAACCGGTTATAGGAGAGGGCGGGCAGTTTGAAAGTGAAGGTGTCGATTTGGGTGATATAGGTTTTGACCTGGCATACGGGATAACCTGGGAGAGTGGTTGGATCACTGTGGCAGGCATCGTAGGAAGTACTCCGACGGCGACCAATAAACGATTGGGTACCGGAAGATGGATGCTTGGCCCTGAATTCTTCGTTGGAAAAAACACCTCCTGGGGTATGGTAGGGATTTTGGCTACGCATTCCTGGAGTTTGAACAAAAATTCGGTCGATGCCCACGATCTGATCACTACACCCAGCGACTTCGCCTTTATTAATGACGTTTATTTAGCCGACAACCAACCTATGGTAAATAATACACTTAGTGTGACCTCAGGACAGTATTTCTATACCATAAACCTGCAAAATGCCTGGCAAATCCAGGCACAACCGTTGTTTACTTATAATCACAGGGCTGAGTCGGGTAACCGATTGACATTACCCCTGGGTACTGGTATATCAAAAACCTTGAAAGTCGGAAAAAACCCTTTGAAGTTGTCGCTGCAGTATTGGTATTACGTGGTAAGTCCTGAGAATTTCGGACCCAAGCACCAAATTCGCTTCCAGGTAGCAAGAGTCGTTCCTTTGCCCTGGTAGGGCAATCGTAATGCCTCTGTTTTCGGAAAAGAAAATATCTATTGTTTCTTTCTGAATTCGGTGATGGGAAAAAAGTATTTCAAGAAAAAAAGCTAAATTAGTCTTTAACTGGATCAGATTTGGCTGTATTTTATTGAGTATGATCTACCTGACTCTGACTTAATCTAACCTCCATATTTCACAAATGCTTAATCATAAAACGCTTCGAGACATCATAAAGAGTTGCTTTTGGATTATTTGTCTACTGGGTTTTTCAGTAGTATACCCACAAGAACAATATTCAAAATTGAGAACTTCTCCGGAAGACAGTTTGGGTATTACAGATTTTCCGGGAGCCCTTCAGATTCCCAATACAGGATTATATATAAAATTTGGCGGGTATTTTCGAATGGATGCGATCTATGACTTTAACGGATCCGGAAGCCGGAATCAATTACTGATGAGCCAGATCGCATTCGATGGTACCCCGGAGGCGGCAAAGGGCCCCTTCTTTAACTTCCACGTCAGGGAGACCCGTTTTAACCTGGATCTGCGACGGAAAACACAGTCGGGAAGACCCTTAAAAGTGTTTATTGAATTCGACTTCTTTGACGAATCCCTTCCAGCGGGGGTGCCCCGCCTCAGGCATGCTTTTATCAAATACGGGAAGTGGACCCTGGGGCAAACCTGGACCAACCTTTCTGATCTCAGGATTTTTCCCTTTATAATGGATTTTTCGTCAGGAGATGCCCTTTTCGGGGGGCGGGCTGTACAGATCCGTTTTGAAGATGAACTGTCACCGCACTTTAATTTCGGACTTGCCCTAGAGATGCCGGGATTAAGTGGTATTGCCGATCTCTACCAGCTGGGAGGGGAAACGATGCCGGTGCTTCCCATTTTTTCAGCCCGGATCACTAACGAGCGTGAGGATGGGATGATCATCGCAGGTGGACAGATCCAGCAGTTGCGATGGGATGGTCTGGACCAGGGGCCGGATGCCCGGGCAATAGGTTGGGGAGTGGTGTTTAACGGACGACAGAAAATTACAGATCGTCTCTTTGCAACCTGGCATAGTTCGTATAACTACGGACTGGTTAATCAAATTCTCATCTTTGGAGGTACCGACGAAAATGCCGTCTTGCTGCCTTCAGGAGAACTGGATATTCAGGATGCCATCACCTCGGCTGTTGGAGCGGGGTACCAGATCAATTCCTGGTTAAGTACCAATATTGCTTATGCCTATTTGAGGAGAGGGAATTTGGATTTCAGGCCGGAAGAAACACTAAAAACCGGCGGTATGGGACATTTTAATTTTATCTGGAAAATAGATAAGAATGCCCTGGGGGGCATTGAGTATGCCTGGGGTAAGATTCGAAATGTGAGCCTGGCTTCTGGTAATGCAGCAAGACTTCAGGCCATGGTCAAGTACAGTTTTTAACGTAAAACCAATGCCCAATTACTTTCAACAGTTTTACAGACAAAGACCAAATAAGATTCAGCATTTTTTAATTGAGATCCATATAAATACTGTGTTTTGTTCTGTTAAACATTTGAAAAAACAACTCTAATGGTATAAAAAATGGCTTTTATCGGAGTTTTTAGTTTGAAATGATAACATGCCTTAATTTCCTATTTTCATTTTTACTGTTCTTTTATCATCTCATTTTTAAGTTTATGAGAATTTCACTCGCCCACTTTCGACTCTCTGCATTTCTCATTGTTCTTTTAACAATCATGCATGGTTCCGCTCAGGAAAAACCGGTTGCCATCGAGGATTCACTCAACCTGAATGAGAAAATCGTACCCCATGGTGATATCCGGGAAAAGACAAGGTTGTCTACCGGGGAGCAGTTAACGAATTCAGAATTTCCCGGTTCCTGGCCTATGTTTGGAACAGATTTCAGGATGAAGATTGGCGGTTATGTGAAAGCAGATCTGCTTTATGATTTCGACGGTACCACCGACAACTTCCAATTTCTCATGGCCACTATACCGGTCCAGGGCGAACCCGAATTCAATGATGAAGGGTATATCAACCTGTTTGCAAGAGAGACACGATTTAACTTTGATATCAGAAATAATAAGACAAGTAAACTTCCACTGCAGTTGTTTATCGAGGCAGACTTTTGGAACGACCAGAATCGTTTACGATTACGTCATGCTTATTTTGTTGTGGGTGATTTTATCATCGGACAAACCTGGACAACCCTTTCTTTCCTTGAGTCCCTGCCATTCTTGATAGATTTTGCTGCGGGAGATGCTCTTTTCGGTGGAAGGACCACTCAAATTCGTTACCAAAAGCAATTAAACGATAACGTGAAACTGGCATTAGGTCTGGAGAAACTGGATTTTCTGGGCATCGAAAATGCTGATGATTTACCCGGAAAAGCTTCTGCAAAATTACCGCTGTTGGTGGCGCGGGCAGATTTTAGCTGGGGAGATGGTATATTGTTCCTGGGATCCAGCATCGGGCAATTACGCTGGGATGGGGGAGCTGAAGGGCCGCGGGCGCAAGCCGGGCAATGGTCAGCTGTGGTAGCCGGGCGCCAGTATCTTGGTAAAAGAACATATTTCACCTGGAATCTGAGCGTGAGCAAAGGAGCGGGAGAAAATATCATGGCTTTTGCCGGAAGTAGTGCAAACGCTGTACTTAATTCAGAGGGTAATCTTGAAACCATACCGGCTGCTTCCATTCTTTTGGGAGGTATGCATAAATGGAGCGAAAAGTGGTCTTCCAATTTCTCCTATGCTTACGGGTGGCTGGATGTGCCGGATTCCAGAGAGCCATTCTCATTGCAGGATGGTGGAATTGCTCATGCTAACCTGATTTACAGGTACTCAAAAAATATCTCAGGAGGCGTAGAATTTATCTATGGCGAACAGCGTACCTCTAACGATGCATACGGCAATGCCCGAAGAATACAAACCATGATGAAATTTGAGTTTTAAAATCTTCTCACAGCTATGAGGTGGATTTAATTTTTCCTTTTCAACCCTTGTTTCATCTAAGATGTTCCAACAATAAAGGCTTTATCTGTTACCTGAAGATCAGTGATCTTACCGGACAGATGGCTTCTGAGTAACTAGATATCTACCGATATTCACCTGAACCAGATAGTCATTATGAAAATCACGAGTAAATGAATTAATAATACCAGAAGGGCTTTATGTTGAGTTATGAGTAATAAGAAGGACATCCTGAATAAAATAGCTGATCGAAGAATAAGGTTTTCGAGACTGGTATTCAGACTGTTAATTCTTTTTTATTCATGTATCATTTTATATGATTCCTTCGTGTATTCCATTCCTTTACATTATATTCTTTTTGTGCCCCTTGGTCGCACTGTGGGAAATCTGTATAAATATAGTTTTCGAGTGTATTTCGATCCCGAGCAATATTCTTTTAAATTAAGATCAAACATTTTTGGCATCCTTATCTACATGCTTCTTCTGTTGATTCGTTTGCTTCTGGGACCCTATATTCTTAAATCATTTCACCTGGTTCATATATCAGACGCTATATCCTTATTTTTTATAGGAATATATATGTCTAAATGGAAGGTGATCATGAAACAAATGGAAGAATTGATATATCGATTGGTACCAGGAATCGTTTCGGGAATTAATAAATCTGACAAGGAGGAGGATTAAAAATCTCTTCTTAGTGCATCCCTGAATAGTCTACAATATAGTATTTAGGGAGTTACTATTCATCGTGTCAGGTTAACGCATCACAGAATTAAAAGGAGTTTAGGTAACTTATTACTACTTTCATTAAAAAAGGAAACGACTGATCAGGAGTAGAAACAGGTGCGGCTTTATTTTTTGGTATATAGCTGTTTGGCTCCCGGTTGTATTCACAGATATTCATGATATCACTTTATCATACCCCTTAGAGCATAGTAAGTGGAAGAACCAATATTGGCAAAGGAACTGAGACATCATGGTTTGTTGTTTACAGCTATGATCAGGAGTAATTACTACCGGGGTATTGAATCAGATATAGAAAGGTATAGTAAGCACCCTGGTGCTTCCGCAACTTTCTCTATAACCGCCAGGCTGGAAGAATTATGTAACTCGACGCATGAGATTAATACATGTTCAATATAGACTAAAGAGATCAAATAGTACAAGACGCTATTTGCTTATGGTGTTATGTGTTATATTGCCTGCCTTTCTATGGTCCCAGTCATCTTATACCCTGGGAGATAATGCTTTAAAATCTGATAAGCTCTATTTAATTCCGTTACCGGTTATTAGTTATGACCCGGCCTATGGTTTTGTTTTCGGGGCTTCCGGTACAGGAAACATGCTTCTTGGCAATAAAGAGGACACCCGGCTTTCTTCGGGCATAGTGTCGGTCACTTACTCGTCCTTTAAGCAATTGGTGATCAATTTGCGCAGTAACATCTATACCAGACACGATAAATGGGTACTGATGGGTGACTGGCGCTATATGCTCTCTTCCCAGCCTACCTATGGCCTGGGTACCGGACCTCAGTCTGATATTCTTCTCAATGAAGAAAGAGATGGTTTTGAGCTTGGAGACTATAGAGATGGGGTGAACCAGGCTGAACTTATGGAATTCCGTTTGCTGCGTATTCACGAGACCTTTTTGCGACAGATTGGAGGCGGTTTTTATTTCGGGATAGGTTACCACCTGGATAAGTATCGCAAAATAGAAGACGATTTGCTCGATCTTTCAGAAGAACCGCCTGTTATTACGAATCACTTTGCTTACAGCCGATTACATGATTTTAACCCTAAAGATTATGTGGTCTCCGGTCTAAGTGTAAATGCATTGTTTGACACAAGAGATAATATCAACAACCCGGTTCAGGGCCGGTATGCTTTTCTGCAATTCAGGGTATTGCCTACCTGGCTTGGAAGCAGTCGTAATGCCACCTCTCTTTGGCTGGAATACCGGGATTATTTCTCGGTCAATAAAGAGGTGCCCCGCAATATTATTGCCCTCTGGTTCTATTCAAGTTTCATGACCAGTGGTCGCCTGCCTTATATGGGGCTTCCTGCGATAGGATGGGATCAGTTCAGCCGATCAGGCAGAGCTTATCCACAGGGCAGGTTTCGTGGAGAGAACCTGTTTTATTCAGAAGTCGAATACCGGTTCAGACTGCCGCTAAAGGTTAAAATCCCCTTCCTGAATAAGCAGCCAAACCATATGGGAGGGGTGTTGTTTGCCAATATGACCTCTGCCTCAGCTTCCGACCTTAATACCCGTCTTTTGGAATATTTAAAACCGGGTCTTGGTTTTGGTTTACGTTTTATGATGAATAAGGAGACACGCTCTAATATTACCTGTGATTATGGAATAGGAACCGATGGTAAAGGAGCATTTTATTTCGGCTTGAACGAGTATTTTTAGCTTGAAAAAAGCATATATATAATCTGAAAGATGAATGACCAGGGATATTCACTGATTTCTCTCTTTTTCTCTTGAGATGTATCTGTTATCCAGTCGTTGAAAAAGGATTGACCATGTTTCCGCAGGGCGAGGAATCTTTTTGTTTCACCTCACTTCGACAATCTGTGATAAATGCCAGGGTACGGAGGGCACTTACAGGCCGCGCTTAATAAAATCGACAGATATATCTTTTTAACGAACCTGCCTTTTAGCAGACAAGGGGGCGGCTGGCCGGGTGGGAACCCACCCTTCTGTTTGATTTTATATGAATATATTCCGAGGGTTATTACTAGTCACGAAAAATAGAAATAAATATCGGTCTCCTTCCCCCAATCGGGGGAAGGTGGCAGCGCTAAAGCACTGACGGAAAGGGGGGGATTTACCTTGAGCAGGTGATTGCATTACATGGCCTTTTCATGGGCCGAGCTGGCGCTTGCTGTCGGATTTTCATTATTACCATTCCATATAGCTTTTAATACCAAACTCGATGTAGTCTAACATAAAAGTGGCCAATAACAAATAACCAATTTTATTGCTTTGGTATTCACCCCGCTCATGATCCAAATGGGGTGTGCGTTATTTAATTAATCGCATAGCTTAGATCAGTCCCTTTCACCCTGTAATCTTCCAGGATCTTCTCCCTCAGGCAGGGTTCCGGTTGCGGCCTCTACCTTTCTTCCAGGGAATATGAATCTTCACTTAGATTATGTGTTTGAGTAAGAACCATTGCCTTCATAGAATCTTATTTTACCCTAATTACGAATTGGATCGGAGACGGGAAAATGGGTACGTGGGTAAGTGGGTAAGTAGGTAAGTAGGTAAGTAGGTAAGTAGGTAAATAGGTAAGTAGGTAAATAGGTAAGTGGGTGTTATGTTATACTTAAATTAAGTGTATTGAAAAATCTTGGCAGAAGGGGATTTTATCGAAAAGATACACGATGTTTTAGAGCGGGATAATTCCTTTTAGCGATCCAATTCAGGATACCTGAAGTCAAAAGTCCGATGAATATGAAGAAAAGGTCATGATGCTTCCTGCTTTTATTTTTTGCTTTATTAAGAAGAGACTGTTTAATAAAATGTGTGATACTATTAACTCATTATTAATCGAATTAATCTTTCATTAATTGCCGTTTACTCTTAATTAATCTCCCCGCACTTTAATACTACTACTTTTAATCCGACTCTTAAACGGCAATTACTTTTACCGGATGGTAAGCTGTGATCATCAGCAAATCGAGTTAGCGATATCGATAATAAAGATACATACCATCTGAACCTTTTTAATCAGGTTGAGAACTGACTAAAGGGGCTGAATTAGATGCCAACAAGAGCTGGTTGAAGTCTGTATTTGAAACTTAATTTTTATTGATGCTTATAACAGAATTAAGAAAGAAACAAAGAAATGAAGTCTCTTCTGAATTGGATAATTCATCAAACTGTCTTTTTTATCTCCGAGTTTCTTTAGGTATTATCTTCATTTGGTTTGGAGTTCTGAAGTTTTTTCCTGCTTTGAGTTCTGCCGAGGATATAGCAGGTAAAACAATCTTAAAACTGACCTTCGGATATATTGAACCATTTTTATCAATCCCATTATTAGCCTTTGTGGAATGTCTGATCGGTATTGGACTCCTTATAAACAGACTGATGAGGTTTGTTTTGATCTTATTGTATATTCAGCTTCTGGGAACCATGTCACCCCTTTTTCTCTTTCCCGAACTGACTTTTTCTGAATCTGTCCTGGTGCCCACCTTGTTAGGTCAGTACATCATTAAAAATTTGGTTCTTTTATCAGCAGCCATTGTAATTGGAGCAACGAATAAAAAATAGCGTTTCAGTATTGTAAAAAAACCGACAGGAAACTGTCGGTTTTTTGGTCGGGATGACTGTATGTCGAACCTAGTCTTATTTGGGGGTTATTAATTTTGAATATTTCCTTTTCTTGACTTCGGGTATCTCTATCGCGGGGACCTCAGTATCAGTATGTGAAATAAAATCAAAATATAGATATCAGTCTCATATTTCTATTAGTTCACGTCACCAATCGGAGCGTTTGGAAACAAATTTATATCAGATCATTTAGTTGATAAACTCAGACTCTGTACTTTCATCCAATCCATCTGCGACAAGATCATAGATATCTTCATTGAATTCTTCTGTAATGAGAAGAACTCCGTTGGCGTTGACAGCAGCATTGTCCATCAATTCCACAGATACGGTATCGAACCAGGTATATGGATCGATGATGATCTTACCGATCACCGTAGAATCCTCAGCCAGGTTAATTGTTTGTTCGGTTTCTGCCTCAAATGTTTCTCCTGAATTAAACTCAAACCGAACGGGTACGGTACTGCCGTCTGTTCGGGTATAAGATCCCTCCATAACTATGGCCGGTTGCGTATCTTCATCTCTCAGCTCGGCTTCGATGTTGACATATGAGTAGGATCCTGCAGGAATGATGACATCATCTATAGGGGGAACGCCCTCTCCTGTAACAAAGTCGATCTTTGAAAACCGCTCGACCCTCCTGTTTATAGATGAACCTCTTTCAAGGGTTCCGTCAAATTCCACTGCACTCACCCAAATATAGCCGGAAGAAAAAGTGAGGTTTCCGGAAAACTTATTCTCAACATTTAAATTTTTAGCCTGAGTCGCTGTCACAATGGAGGCCGATACTTCAAGCGTTGCGGTACCCGACCCAACGTCTTCCAGGTCGCTGGAACAACTGGCCAGTACAAGGGAGAAAATGGCCATGGCATATAAGTAGATCCAATTTATGGGAATACATTTTTTCATGATTTTTTATCTTCGATTTATTGTGTATTTAAATATATAGTTAAGGTAAACCCTCTGTAATTCTTAAACAACCCGGAAGGAGAATTTTACCCCATGCTCACTAACTTTTTCTTCACACTTCCGGAATTTTTCATTGTGGTAAATAAGTACTTTATATAGCTCTAAAATTTAAATTTTGCGAACAGATTTATGGTACGTTCCAACCCAAACCTTGATACGCGTTGGGGAAAATTGATATCTGTAAACCGGTAATACCTGAGAATTTCATTTTCCTGGTCGAATAGGTTCCAGGCGGCAGCTCCTAGCCTTAGATCACCTTTCCTGCCTAACTTAACAACATAATTGACAGAAGCATCGATTCTATGGTAATAAGGGAGTGTCCTGCTATTAGGAGCCTCATAATTAATTTCTCCGTCTGTTACTTCGTTACCCTGGACAGGCAGAGTCGTGGGTAAGCCCGAACGCCAATTCATTCCCAGCGATGCTGATAATCGGTTCCAGGTGTAACCTAAGCCTGAGGTAAAAGCGTGGGTGATATTGAAATTACCGGGAAACGGCTCAGGGTACAGGGAAGGGAAATCATATTGGGTATCAGAGAGAGAGTAGCTCAACCAGCCATTAACAATATTGGATTGATAGTTCAGGATCATGTCAATACCTTCGGAATAATAATTTCCCTGGGTATTGACCCCTTCAAAATCATTGGTAAACCCCTGGCTACGGGCATTAATACCATCTACTTTTTTCAGGTACGCCTCGGCATGAAATTTCCAGGGGCCATTTTTGTACCTGTATCCCAGGGAAAGCTGCCTGCTTCTCAGTACCGGTCTGAATGGCTCATCAGCGAGAAACCAACGCCTGTTCTCCACCCCCAGGAAATCGGTCTGAAGGTCAATCTCCTGTGTTATCACCTGATTTTTTATTTCCGCTAAAAGATTTATGGAACCGAAATCTCCTAAAGTTTGAATGACATTCATACGGGGTTCCACCAGAAAAAGCTCAGGTTGTTTCAGATAATTAAGACGTATTCCCGGACTTAGCGAACCTCCCCTCCAGAGATCCCGGTATACTTCAGTATAAATCGCATGTCTTGTAATCTCCTGGTCGACTTCAGTTGAGATACTACCTCCCTGAAGGGTATCGGTATTTTGTACGCGGGTATGATTCAGCTCGTAACCGATCTTTAAAAGGAACTCAGACCCTGCTTTCAATTCACCTTCCAGCTTTATCCCGGTATCTGAGATATCGTTTTTTTGAATGAGCAACTGATCCTGCAGAATATCAGCGTTTCGCCCTTCTAATGTATATTGAACATGGTAAGTGCTCAAGTTGGTTGAAAGATTTTGGTTCCAGGATCTTTGATAGTTGAGAAAACCGCCGGTATTTCGCTGGGAGCTGTTGCTCCTTCGGGATTGCTCCACATTATTCACGAAGGCATTTTCTAAAAATGAAAAATTATTATCCATAATCATGAAGCCGGTCTTTAGGTGATCCTTGCTTCCGGGAGTAAAATTCAGTACTCCCCCCAGGTCAAAGAAACGGAAGGAATCACTGGCCTCAATAATATTGTCACTATTGGTAACGACTTCTGTATTCTGGAAGGCCTGGTTGAAATAATTCTGGTAGGCCCGGGATCGGAACAGGTCATTAAATGACCTTCGTCCTGCAATTTTTAAGGAAGCCTTTTTTCCAAGGGGAATATTCAAAGCAGCATTAGCGCTGATGAGATTCAAGCCCGCACTACCTGATAACAAGCTGTCTGTTTCTGTACCTGTATCCATAAAGATACTCCCTGAAACACCTCCCGTGTAGGCAGCAGAAGTGCCATTCTTTACCAGGGTAGTCTGCTTAACAAGGTCTGGGTTAAAAGCCGAGATATAGCTGAAAAAATGTCCTGATTGATACATGGGTATTCCATTCCAGGTGATATAATTCTGGTCGTGACTGCCTCCGCGAATATTAATATTGGTAACGGTTTCATCGGTGCTGTTAATTCCTGGTAAGGTTTGCACGGTCTGTAAGGGGTCGGCCTCGGTTAAGCCGGGCAAGATGCCAAATTGTGATGCGTCAACCTGAAGGCTTCCATTGCCTTTTAAGGTGATACCTCTGGTAAGAAAATTGTATAAGATGATCTCCTGTAAGGGCTCAGTCGTCATCTCCATTACGTACTCCTTGCATTCAGGGGTGGAAATAGAAATTACAGGATGTTTCAGGGGCCTGTACCCCAAATAGGTGATGGTCAGGGTATCTTTCGGGTTTAGTTGAGAAATCCTGAATTCGCCTTCAGCACCAGTAAAGATCCTTTGATTACGAGTTCTGACCTCAGCACCCTGCAGGGGTTGACCTTCATGATTGAGAATTGTTCCGCATATATCTTCAGGGCGATTATCAGAAGGGGAAATAGTGATGATTTGGCTATCAAGCATCTGAAATTTCAGACCGGTCTGCTCAACGAGATCGTCAATAGCTTTCTCCAGGGAAAGGGTAGACGATGGTGTGACAGCCAGAAAATCCTTAATCTGCTCATCAGCATAAGAAAAACGGCATTCATAGCGGGACTCCAGGGTCTTCAAAACTGACCTAAGAGGTTCTCTTTCCTGAGCAAACCCTTGATGGATGAGGACGAAAAACAGCAGGATTACAGATAGAAACGTCGGGAAACTGCTATTAGTCAATGGCAAAGATCTTTATGTTTTTACCATTTTCACTTATTTTATAGCTCATGCCAAAAGGCTGGCAAACCGATCGCAAAGCCTGATCCAGATCGTTATGAGGAAATACTCCGGTGTATAAGCGGGAAAGATATTTTTTGTCGGAGTCGATAGTAACTCCGTATTGCCTTTCGATCTCATTTAAGGCGTATTCCAGAGGCATACTTTCAAAATCAGACCTGCCCTTGATCCAGGAAGGATGATCTGAATCGATCATATATTCGGTTAAATCTCCATTAGTGAACCGGATCTCTTGTCCGGGATAAAGAATTATCTCCTGGCCTTGAACACCCACCATGACAGCTCCTTCATAACAACTTGCTTTGAAAAGGCCTTCCCGGTTGTAAACATTGAACTCGGTTCCCAGTACCTGAACCCAGCCAATTTTGGTCTGTACCTGGAATGCAGACCCTTTTTCAACTTTGAAATAAGCCTCTCCATCTAATTTTAAACTTCGCTTTTCAGGCCATGCCTTTTTGTCGAAGGTGATTTCAGATTGGGCGTTAAGTGCAACTTGAGAATTGTCTGGGAGGATTATGGATGTCTTTTCGGCAAGGTCTGCTGAATAATTGACTTGTGATTGCTGTTGGTAAAGTAGGTATCCGCAGATCAAAACAGCAATGGTTGCGGCGATGCCGCTGATATACTTTATGCGGTCTTTTAAGGAAATGACCTTCGACTTGCGATTCAATCTGTGCTGCAGATTATTATAACCTTTAACGGCATCAACTTTTTCCGGGTTGTCAAACATCGGGGCGTGGTCAACGATCTTCCTATAGGATTCAAAACCTTCCATAGCTTCCAGCTCCCTGAGTTCTTCAGGTGTCAGATTATTGTCGAGCCACTTTATGATAAGGTCCTCTTTATTCATCCTATTATCCTTTTAAATACTAAAACAACTTATTCATTTCATTTTACCCCTGGCAGGTTTAATCTTTAAAAATCAGATACCATCAATATGTTTTCGCAGGTTCTCAACGGCCATGTATAATCGTTTCCGAACTGCCCTGATGGAAAGCTCTAATATGTCGGCAATTTCCTGATGACTCTTTCCTTCTATTCGGTTTAATAAAAAAACCACTCTTTGATTTTCGCTGAGACCGGCAAGTGCCTTTTCGTATTTTTTCAGAAATTGTTGCTCTTCGAGTATGAACTGGGGGTCTTCCTGATCATAATTTTTAGCGGGTGCCTTTTGGTGCTTTAACACCACCTTTTGATGTTTTAATGCGTTCAGCATAGTATTGTTTGCAACCGTATACAGATAACTCTTCGCTTTTTCAGGTGGCACCTTTTTACAATTCTGCCATAGTTTTACAAAAGCTTCCTGAGCGATATCAAAATGATCGTGAGCTGCACCGTATTTGTAATACAGGAAGTCACTGATTTTCTGGATATATTCCTTATATATTTTCTCGAATACTTTTTTATCACAAACGTTCATGATGAATGGGGTGCGTATATAAAAGTCGGTTGTGAAGATACTGGAATTATTTTTTTCTGATTATCTGTGCAATAGAAAGTGGCGCAGAACAATATATACTGTTTTTCTTAATAAGTAACTATCCCTGGTTCAAGCCCGGTGGAATCCGTACTTCAAAAAAAAAATCTGAGTAAGGAGGGTAAACTTACAGACCGTGATTGTTCTATAGAAAACCATCAACCCAACTTGTATGATAAAACTCAAAAACCTATGTGTATTGGCAGCCGTACTATTTTGCTCCGGCGTATTATCAGCCCAGTCTTTTAAACTTGGAGTCAGAGGCGGAGTTAGTTTCAGTAGTCTGAATGTTGACCCTTCCCTTGATTATTCAAATCCTGATTCAAGATTCGGGATACATCTGGGTGTATTCGGCCAGACTAAATTTTCAGATCAGTTCATATTTCAACCTGAACTTTTCTTCCAGCAGGAAGGGGCAAAATTCGAAGACAGAGAAGAAATAGAAAGAGCCAAGCTTAGCTACATGACTTTTGGAGCGGGCTTAAAATACGAGTTCCTGCAAAGAATGAATGTTATGTTGATGCCACAGATCGGTTTTCTTAGCGGAGGGGAATTTGAAGAGGAAGACAAGATCGAAAATGTATCGGAGGCTATAGGCTCGGGTGAGGTTGTTAAAGGCACGAATATAGCCCTCGGATTTGGAGGTGGGTATACCTTCGATTCCGGTCTTGAATTGAGTGCCCGTTATAATTTCGGACTTTCTGACATTAATGATGATCCATTGGAGGAAGGATTTTTTGATCCGGGCCAAACTGTGAAAACCAGAAGCTTTACGCTTTCCGTGGCCTATGTTCTTGATCTGTGATCAGACAGAAATCATTAAAAAAAAGGAATAAATCACCAATTGAACTGTTATATAAAAATGAAAAACCCTTTAATTTTTAAAACCATGAAAAGCAATTTCTTATTTAAGTCAGCTTGCGTACTGTCCTCCGGACTGTTATTGCTGTCCTGCTCCAACAATGACGATCCCGTAACCCACGGACAATTGAGAATCAACATCGACAATTCTCTGGTTACTGCAAGTGCCAAGTCGGCCACTTCAGCTAAAGAGATCGATGAAAACCTTATACTTTCAGAATTCTGGATCAACATTGAAGAGTTTGAACTGGAGATAGAGTATGAGGGTGAGGAAAACGAAATGGAGTACGAAAGTGAATCTGAAGGGGAAAACGAAGAAGAATGGGATGATGACGGATATTTTGATTTTGAAGATGAATTTGAACTGGAAGGTCCGTTTGAGGTGGATCTTTTAGCGGGTTCGGTAGAATTGATGAATATCAGTGTGCCTGTGGGAGAATTCGAGGAGCTGGAATTTGAATTTGACAAAAGCGCGAACCAGGAAAGTGAGCTGTTCGGAAAGTCTATTTTAGTAAAAGGGACCTATGAGGGAGTGCCTTTTGTTTTCTGGCACGATTTCAATGAAGAGGTGGAGGTTGATTTTGAGGATGTTGAACAAAATGTCATCATCACCGAAGGTACTGAAAGCATCACCATCAATTTTGATATCAGTATGATCTTTAGCCATGATTTTGGAGTAGACTTGTCTGTGGCCGCTGATGGGAATGGCGACGGTACTATTGAGATTAGTCCGATGGATGAGGATGGAAATAACGGCCTTGCTGATGCCATTAAGGAAGCCATCAAGAAGCATATCGAATTATTAGAAGACTAACCAAAATATTTAACTAATTAACTTTACTACCTATACTATGAAATTTGTTTTGAAAACTATAATGGTAATCATTATCAGTTTAGCTACCATTAGTTGCAGCGATGATGACGGGCCGATGGCCCAGGTAAATATTACCGCACAAAATACCGATTTTGACGGCGATGTTACCGGTACCGGTGGAAGCTTAAGAAACAGCTATCCATGGAATAATCCGTTAAATACGGTGGACTATAATATGGACATTACCGCAGCCTCGGGAGGTTCTTTTCAATTGATTATGGTGGATGCTGATGGTACAGAAGTATTGAATCAAACGCTTATTAAAGGACAGGGAGACGATTCCAGATCGGGCGTATCACAATCGGGTACTCCCGGTGAATGGACCGTGCAGATCGTTTTAAATAATTTCAATGGAGATGGATCTTTTTCCATATCTCCCGGAAATTAACCTACATATTTTGATTGTTGCTAAAAGAGGCTGTCCTGAAAAAGGCGGCCTTTTTTCTTTGCCTGATGATAATCTCAAGTTAAAAATGATACGAGGTTTTTTTTCTACCGTTCAAATACTGTTATCCCTCTGAATCCTGCATCTTCTTTTTTTTGACTTTTTAGCAGAAGTTTTACTTCTGATTTATCATTTTTTAGTAAAAACGTAAAAAGTAACGGGTTCCTTCCCCAGACTGGAGGAAAGTGTCAGCACTACAAGCGCTGAAGGAAGGGGGGTGATTGTTCTCCCTCCGGTCGGTGATCCAAAACGGGTGTGCTGCTCAAAGGACCGAGCGTATGAAAAAGGTCTTGCAGACCTTTTTAGCGATGGGCCGGATGGCGTGGAGGATAATCAAGGCCTATGCCTGGATTGGTTGTAAATTAGTCCGGTTATATCACTAATTACTAAAACGTAACAAACAACGGGTTCCTTCCCCTGGTCGGGGGAAGGTGGCAGCGCCATAAGCGCTGACGGAAGGGGGTTGATTATTCTCCCTCCGGTCGGTGATCCAGAGTGGGGGTGTTGCTCAAAGGACCGAGCGTATGAAAAAGGTCTTGCAGACCTTTTTAGCGTCGGAGCCAGATGGCGTGGAGGAAAAACAAGGCCTGTGCCTGGATTGGTTGTACATTAGTCCGGTTATATCACTAATTGCTAAAACTTAACAAACAACGGGTTCCTTCCCCTGGTCGGGGGAAGGTGGCAGCGCCATAAGCGCTGACGGAAGGGGGTTGATTACCTCCCTTCGGTCGGTGATCCAGAGAGGTGTGTTGCTCAAAAAAAGCTCAGCACACGCTATCGCGTGATGCACTTTTTTATTTTCACTTCACCAGGAAAGCGCGCTTTCCGGTTCGTTCAAATAAAAAAGCTCAGCAGTTTCCTGCTGAGCTTTTTTTGGTCGGGATGACTGGATTCGAACCAGCGACCACACGCACCCCATGCGTGTACGCTACCAGACTGCGCCACATCCCGGTTGTGTGCAGATCTGAGTGATCTGCGAGGAGTGCAAAAATATAAAGTTCCTGAAAATTACCATACATTTTTTATAGAGATTTTCACCCTTTTTATTCTGTCGGCTGCATTGTGGTTCTAATTGCCTGTAAAAAAGAAAATCAGGAGAAGTTCTCCTGATTTTAAAAATTGAAATTTCAGATATCTATTGTTTCATGCTGGCCATACCCATGCTTTCATAATCGGCCTTTGCAATAGTGATGGGTTGCTTTTCGAGTTTTACGCACTTCATGGAAACATCATCTTCCTTTCCGGTCTTATCTTTCATATGCATTTCCATCATTAGTCCGTAGTTGCCATCCTGTTGTAACCACTTCGGATCAAAATTATCGGGTAATTCCTTGTTGGCACCAAAAACGTTGACCAGGCTGACCTCGGCTTCAAAGGTATTATACACTGTAACCAGGTATTCGTCGGTTTCCACTTCGAAACCCTGGCAATCATATCCAAGTATTTCTTTGCCTTCGATCTCGCGCACGTCGAATTCAGGCTGTTCCTCCTCTTCATAGTTGATCATGTCTGAAGGATCGATCTTCATAGCCATGGCCATTTTCTGCCCTTTGTCTGCCATGAACATCACCATCAGCTCATTATCGACATCATGCACCATGGTGATATCACCAGCCTGGGGCATACTCATTCCCCAATAGGATGCATCGGGTTTAAGATGCATATTCATATCGACTTTCTCTCCCTTCGTATCGTCTGCCATCTGAAGCACGTATAGGTATTCGAAATCATAGGTGTCGGGTACCTCAGACATATCGGCCATTTCACCGGTATTGATCATGGGGTTACCTTTCATGAAGTCGCCATTGAGCATTTTATCCATGGATTTGCTGGCGGCATCTTCGACCTTGTCATCGATCTTTTCAATAGCAGTTTGCTCGAGGGTTTTTTCTACCTTTTTTTTCAGCTTCTTCAGAAACTGGGCCTGGGTATCAGGAGCTGCCAGCAATAAGCATATTACTACTGTAATCAGTTTGAACGTTTTCATTTTGTGTTGTTTTAAAGTTTACGAGCAGGTTATTGAAGTTGAAGTAGTGGGACTATTTCAGGGCAGTGATTCCTATTCTAATATAAGTAATAGAAGGGTCAAATTCAAATAAAATACTGATATACAGTTAATTATGTCGATATTCACTTTTGAGGGCTTCAGGTTTTATTAGCTGATAATAACATCTTATATTTGTTTAATGAATATTGGAAATAATTAAACAAAATGAATGTCAATAAATATATACTGCGCCTGGCTGCAATTTATAACCTGCTTTGGGGTGCATGGGTAGTGATCTTTCCTACTTCATTTTTTGATCTAACCGGTATGGAGCAGATCAATCATGTCATGATCTGGCAGGGAATGGGGATGGTGATAGGTGTATACGGTCTCGGGTATTGGTGGGCTTCTTTTGACGCTTTGCGACACTGGCCAATAGTTGCGGTGGGTTTTCTGGGAAAGATCTTTGGTCCTATAGGATTTCTTTTCGGATATCTGAAAGGAGATGTGCCCTTTGAGTTCTTCTACACCCTGATAACCAACGATTTTATCTGGTGGATTCCCTTCGTATACATTCTTTATCAGGTGCACATCCAAACTCAATGGAAACTCAGTGATAATACACCTTACAAGTTTGAGGAGAAATCTTATAAAGCTGCGGGATGATGGAAGATCTTTTGCCGGTTTTAAATCTGATTTTCGATTTCGGTTGCCTTGTGCTTATCGCGCTGGTTCAGGGCGTGATCTATCCCTCATTCACCTTTTATAACAAAGAGGCTCTCTTTAGGTGGCACAGGAAATATGTTGAACGTGTCAGTGCAGTGGTGATCCCGCTTATGGGCGGACAGCTGCTTTTAAGCCTCTCTATATACTATTTCAGGTATCAACCTTTTTACCTCGTTAAGCTTTTATTGGTATTACTGGTGTGGCTACTGACCTTTACCATTTTCGTTCCCCTTCATAACAGGATCAGCAAAGAAAACCATTCAGAGAAAGTATCCATGATCACAGAAGACCTGGTGAAAAAGAATTGGTACAGAACGGTTTTGTGGATACTGATCTTTATTTTGCAAGTTTCACTTTTTTTCTTCGGTTGATGACAGAGCTGTCATACTAAATGATCAGTTCACATTTTAGGGTATACTTAAGACTTTCAAAGGAATAGCGTTTGATTTATTCAACATAATTTCCTTTATTAAGGTTGGACCATAAAAGAACTTACTGCATGCAGAACCACATATACCCTGAACGAATCGCCCGAGAGGCAGAGAAGGCACTGTCATATTACCCAAACCTGGCAGAATCGACCATTGTTTTCAGATTTAAAAAGAAGATCAAGAAATCGGTAATGCAGGCCCAGCCCGATTTCAAAAGTTTTTTTAAAAGGCGAAAGAACCGCAAGTATTACATTTTTATCAGTGAGCGTTTCCAGATCGATGATGAAGTGTTCGAAACAGATTCAATTCCTGAACCCATTATGACAGGTTGGTTGGGTCATGAACTGGGACACATCATGGATTATGAAAATCGCAGTAAATGGAACCTTATTGCTTTCGGGATACGATACAGTCTTTCTTCAACCTATCTGAAAGAGGCTGAACGCATGGCCGATTACTATGCTGTAAGACAGGGTATGGAAGAGTATATCATTCAAACTAAAAACTTCATACTGGACCACGCTGACCTTTCAGACCAATACAAGGAACGTATTAAAAAATACTACCTATCTCCCGAGGAGATCATGCATATGGTTTCTCAAAGAGACGATACAGCAACTGTGAACGATTGATCATAATTGGGCAGCGACGAATTCTTCCCACTCGCTGAATTTTTCCTCTCCCATCACGCGAGGCATTTTTACCTGTCCGCCCTTCTTCTTTTTTTGGGCATTCCATTCGTAAAAAATCTCAGGCGGGATCACCTTTACCTTAACTCCCTTTAGCGCCTTTCCCCGGGCCACTTCATAGTTCTTATTTGCCGACTTCAGGTATTCATCAAGCACCTCAGCGGCTTGTTCAGGATCAACATCTGCTTCTGTGCCCAGGTACCAGCTGTGATAGAACTCCTCATCGTATCGTTTGGCAGCCATGGTAAATTCTTTGATCTCGATGTCAAAGGCATTTTCGAGTTCTTTTATACCATCATTAAGTTTGTTAACAGACAGCTGCGAACCCACCACGTTCAGGAAGAATTTGGTGCGACCGGTTATTTTGATCTCCTTGCGCTCCAGGTCGGTAAAGGTAATGGTGTCACCGATTTCGTAGCGCCAAAGGCCTGATACGGTACTTATAAGAAGTACATAGTCTTTTTCTGTTTTTACCTCCTCCAGTGGAATTACAGGAGCATCTTTCTTAAGAGAACCATCTTCGTTGATGTATTCGGGCTCGAAGGGCACAAACTCAAAATAAATTCCGTTATCGGTTAACAGACGCATTGCACTGGTTTCGGGGCGTTGTTGGAATGCGATAAAACCTTCTGAAGCCAGGTAGGTGTCGATGACCGTTACCGGTTTCCCCATCAGGGCGTTAAAACTTTTTTCATAGGGATCAAAGGCCACCCCTCCGGAGGTGTAGACCTGGAGATTCGGCCATATCTGGTGTATATGTTCCAGCTTGTGGTGCTCGATAACTTCTTCCAGCATGAGCTCGATCCAGGAAGGGATACCACTAATGGCTCCGATATCCCATTCGGCAGCATTTTCAGCTATCATTTTTACCCGGTCATCCCAGTTTTCAATACGTGCGATATCTTCACCCGGTTTATAATATCCTTTAAACCAGTTTGGAATATTACTGGCACTGATCCCGCTTATCTCTCCCTCCTGGTGATCCCCTTTTCTCTTCAGATCAGTAGAACTGCCCAACATGAGAATTTCCTTTTCAAAAAAATCGGGAGGCATGTCAAAGTTTGTTATGGCATAGACTTGTTTTCGTCCTGCCAGGGTGATGCATTCGATCATTTCTTCGGTTACCGGAATGCGTTTACTTTCTTTGCCGGTAGTACCTGAGCTCAGGGCATAATAGGAAGGTTTTCCGGGCCAGGTGATGTCACTTTCTCCCTGGTGCAGACGATACCACCATTCGCTGTTTATTTTGTCATAATTGAACAGGGGGACTTTAGCCGCAAAGGCTTCCTTGATATTTTCTGCTTCCAGGAGATCTGAAAAATCGTAAAATTTCCCAAAGGCAGTATCTTTTGCCTGCTCGAGTAATTCTGATAATACTTTTTTCTGGTCTTCTATCGGATCTGATTCCGGAACCAGCTTTTCCCGCATTTCGAGTAATCCCTTGATCATGTAACCGTATATCGCCATATTTACTTTTTTCTAAAGGTAAGTTGAATTTACAGATTGTGGGTGGTAAATCAAGGCCTCTGACTTGATTTTAAACTACCTTTTACTGTGAATGTTAAGCTATTCACAACAAATTATTCATTATTAAAGAAAATCTTCTAATTTTGTTTCCGTGAAGAACTTTCTTCTTAAAATAGGATCCTCGGTCATGGCGGTACTCGTTTTAGTATCCGCTTTGTCATTTTCTGTAGATAAGCATTTCTGCGGAGAGATCCTGGTTGATTATTCCCTGACCGGAAAAGCTGATAGCTGTGGTATGGAAACCATGCTTGCAGAAAACGGTCTCTCTGACATGCTTTCGGCAGATCACTGTTGCAGTGAGGAAACCGATCTGTTCGAAGGGCAGGATCAGATGAAGGAGCTGGAAAAGAAGGAACAGGCAGCCAGAAACTTTCTGGCTATTTTCACCTATTCATTAAAGCTGCAATTCTCGGAAGAGGCGAAACCGCAAACGCCCTTTCAGGGATATCCGCCGCCCTTGATCACCGAAGATATTCAGCTTCTCAACGAGACTTTTCTTATTTGATTGAAACATGATCTTGTAAATTTCGTCGCCTGCTTATTAAAGCTGTGACGAGGTATATTCTTTTTAATCATGTTTTAATTCAATTCATATGCTTAATAAAAGCATTCGGTTTTTAATAGAAAATAAGTTAGTAGCCATACTGCTATTGGTATTGGTTGTAGGTTGGGGAGTTATAAGTGCTCCTTTCAACTGGCAGATTGACTGGTTGCCCAGCAAACCTGTGGCTGTCGATGCCATTCCTGATATCGGAGAGAATCAGCAAATCGTTTTTACCAGATGGGACGGGCGTTCACCCCAGGATGTCGAAGATCAGATCACCTATCCTTTAACCACGACCCTGTTGGGTATTCCGGGTGTTAAAACCATCAGGAGTTCATCCATGTTCGGGCTTTCCAGTATCTATATCATTTTTGAAGAAGATGTGGAATTCTACTGGAGCAGGAGTCGTATTCTTGAAAAGCTGAATTCCCTGCCATCAGGCTTATTGCCACAGGGCGTTAGTCCTGCTTTGGGACCTGATGCCACCGGACTCGGACAGATTTTCTGGTATACTCTTGAGGGCAGGGATGAAGACGGAAATGTAACCGGTGGCTGGGACCTGCATGAATTGCGAAGTGTGCAGGACTATTATGTGAAATACGGGCTGTCTTCAGCTTCAGGTGTTTCAGAAGTAGCTTCTATCGGAGGCTATGTACAGGAATATCAGATCGATGTTGATCCTGACCTTATGCGGGAATACGGTATCACCCTGGAACAGGTTGTTAAAGCCGTGAAGCAGAGTAACCAGGAGATCGGTGCACAGACCTTCGAGATCAATAAGGTTGAATATCTTATACGCGGTTTAGGATACATAAAAAGCCTGGAGGATATCAGAAAGGCCGTTGTTACTTCTCAGAACTACACGGCCATAAAAGTAGGTGATATTGCAAAGGTTAGTCTTGGGCCTGCTCCCCGAAGAGGAATTCTGGATAAAGAAGGAGCAGAGGTGGTCGGTGGAGTTGTAGTGGCTCGCTATGGGGCCAACCCCATGGAGGTCATTCAGAATGTCAAAAAGCAGATCCGGGAGATCAGTTCCGGTTTACCCTCGAAAACCCTTGAAAACGGTAAGGTGTCAAAGCTTACGATCGTCCCTTTTTACGATCGTACCGAACTGATACAAGAAACCCTCGACACCCTTAATGAAGCCCTAACCATGGAAATTCTGATCACCATCCTGGTCATCGTGATCATGGTGTTCAACCTGCGGGCTTCTGTTTTGATCTCCGGACTTTTACCTGTCGCTGTATTGATGGTTTTCATTTCGATGAAGTATTTCGGTGTCGATGCCAATATTGTTGCCTTATCAGGTATCGCTATTGCTATAGGAACCATGGTCGATCTCGGGGTGATCTTATCAGAGAACATTATCAGGCATCTGGAAGAGGGAAAAGATAAGCCCATAAATCAGGTGGTTTACAATGCTACGGAAGAGGTTTCGGGAGCCATCCTGACAGCTGTACTCACAACGGTGATCAGTTTTTTACCGGTTTTCACCATGGTGGGTGCTGAAGGGAAACTCTTTCGTCCGCTTGCATTCACCAAGACCATGGCTTTGATCGCCGCGGTTCTGGTGGCCCTGTTCTTTATTCCGCCACTGGCAGCCATTCTATTTAAGAAACGGCAAACCGGGTTCGTACAGAAAATGATCTTTCAGGGAGTAATACTCGTTACGGGGCTGGTGGTAATCATTATGGGTTATTGGCTCGGTCTGGTATTGGTGGCTTTTGCGATCACCAATATTTTAGCTCAGGATGAAGTGGCGAAGAGCCTGCCGGAAAAGATCCGGGATTTCTTCAAGAAGAAGAGCCTGATTCATACAGGGATCACCATAGTAACGATCATATTTTTACTGGCTGTTTATTGGCGACCGCTCGGTTTTGACCGTTCTGTATTGATCAACCTTATTTTTGTTTCTCTTGTCTGTTTCGGTATCTTAGGTGGATTTCTGCTGTTCAGGAAGTATTATACCCCTGTTCTCAGGTGGGCCCTCAATAATAAGCTCTTATTTCTTTCACTGCCCGTGATACTTATCGCTATCGGGATACAGATACTGAGAAACACGGGGGAAGAATTCATGCCATCACTAAATGAGGGTTCATTTCTGCTCATGCCTACCTCATTGCCTCATGCCGGGGTTGAAGAGAACAGGAGGGTATTGCAGCAGCTCGACATGGCTGTGGCGGGTATTCCCGAGATAGAAACCGTGGTTGGAAAAGCCGGACGTGCTGAATCAGCTCTTGATCCCGCTCCGCTTTCCATGTACGAGAACGTGATACAATATAAGCCCGAATACCTGCAGAATGAGGAAGGAGAACCGGAATCGTTTAAAACTGACGACAGCGGGTTATTTTTGCTGAAGGACGGAAGAAAAGTGCTCAATCCGAATCATACTCCCGGGGAAGACGGGGAGATGGAAACAGGCGATGTGAATCCCTGGACTATAAGAACAGAGCAATTAGTGGCAGACCCTTCAGGAGAATTCTACCGAAGCTGGAGGCCTGAGATAAAAACCCCCGATGATATCTGGAATGAGATCGTGAGGGTAACCCGTATTCCAGGGGTTACTTCGGCTCCCAAATTACAACCCATTGAAACCCGTTTGGTCATGTTGCAAACGGGAATGAGAGCTCCGATGGGGATCAAGGTCAAAGGCCAGGACCTGCGGGAGATCGAGCGTTTCGGTTTTCAACTGGAGAATCTTTTGAAGGAGGTTGAGGGAGTAAAAGACGAGGCTGTCTTTGCCGACAGGATCGTAGGAAAACCATACCTGTTGATCGATATCGGCCGGGAACAGCTCGCCCGCTACGGAGTGAGTGTTGAGGAGGTACAGCGTATCATTCAGGTCGCCGTTGGGGGGATGCCTTTAACACAAACGGTTGAAGGGAGAGAGCGCTATGCGGTCAGAGTGCGTTATCCGAGGGAACTGAGAAGTGAACCCGATGAATTGAAGAAGATATATGTGCCGGTGGAAAAGGGTAACCCTGTTCCCTTGGGTGACCTGGTAACCATCAGGTATGAAAGAGGGCCACAGATGATCAAGAGTGAAGATACTTTCCTGGTAGGTTACGTTCTTTTCGATAAACTTGATGGTTATGCTGAAGTGCCTGTTGTGGAAAATGCTCAGAAACTGATACAGGAGCGAATCGATCAGGGAGTTCTGACCGTTCCTCAGGGAATCAGTTACGAGTTCACCGGTACCTATGAAAATCAGATCAGGGCAGAACGAACCCTTTCATTCGTAGTGCCGCTCGCATTGGTGATCATCTTTTTAATACTGTATTTCCAGTTTCGTTCTACCACCACCGCATTCATGGTGTTCTCCGGTATTGCAGTGGCCTTCTCAGGCGGATTCATTCTTATATGGCTCTATGGTCAACCATGGTTTTTGGATTTTAACTTTTTCGGAGAGAATGTCAGAGACTTGTTTCAGATCAGAACGGTGAATCTGAGCGTTGCCGTATGGGTCGGGTTCATCGCCTTGTTCGGGATCGCTACAGATGACGGAGTCGTTATGGCTACCTATCTCAAACAGACGTTTGATAAGATACGCCCTGATGATCTTAAGGAAGTAAGAGCGGCGGTTATCGAAGCGGGGAATATGCGTATCAGACCTTGTTTAATGACCACGGCAACGACCATGCTCGCCCTTTTACCGGTTCTCACCTCAAGCGGAAGAGGAAGTGATATCATGATTCCTATGGCCATTCCCGCCTTTGGAGGAATGCTCATCGCACTGATCACCTTGTTCGTTGTACCTGTACTTTACGGGTGGAGAGAAGAGATACGGGTTAAAAAAGAAATGGAGATTAAAAAAAGTACAAATGAAATCAAATAAACCCTCAGGAATCTCGCTTTTTTGCGGTGCAGTCATCATAGCTTTGATCCTTTCACCGGGATTAAAGGCTCAGACCCTCGATGATTTCATAAATCTGACCGAAGGAGCGAATCCAAGGATACAGGCCTATGAACTTCGGTATGATATCGCCTCTGAAAAGGTGAACGAAGCCCAGGTGCTGGGGCCCACCGAGTTGGGCGCAGCTTATTTTGTAAGTGAGCCTGAAACGCGTACTGGTGCACAGAAGTTCAGGCTTTCTGCACGACAGATGTTTCCCTGGTTCGGAACCATTACATCCCGTGAGAATTATGCAGAAGCCATGGCCGAGGCAGAGTATGAAGAATTGGTCATCATCAGGCGTAAGCTCGCCCTGGAAGTGACACAGGTGTATTATACCATTCAGCAGCTGCAGGCCAAGAGAGCCGTCCTGGAAGAGCATATTTCCCTGCTTCAGCAGTACGAAGCACTGGCGATACAGGCGGTCGAAGTCGACAAGGCTGGTGCTGCCGACGTACTGAGATTACAAATCAGAGAGAATGATCTGGTGCGGGAATTGGAAATTCTCAAGGAGAAATTAAAAGCTGAAAAGGCAATGCTGAATTCCCTGGCCGATCGTTCTACGGGAACCGAGGTCCGGATTGAGGCCTATGAGGTGATGATACCGGAAATCGAGCGTGATGCATCCTTTGATCTCGAGCTTCATCCGGAGCTGGTCAAATATGATAAACTGTACAACAGTGTCGAGCAGGCCGAAATGTTAAATCAGAAGCAGAATACTCCGAATTTTGGGATCGGTCTCGATTACATAAACGTACAGGAAAGACCTGATATGACTTTCGATGATAACGGGAAAGATATTCTGATGCCTATGGTTTCATTTTCCATTCCCATATTCAACGAGAAATTTTCTTCGGTAAGCCGTCAGAATGAATTGAAGAAGCGGGAAATAGAAGCGCAGCGATCAGAAAGGCTCAATGAATTAAACGCCCGCCTTTTTAAGGCAATTGCCGAACAGAATGCTGCCAGGATCACTTTCGAAAGCCTGGAGGCGAATATCGGGAAGGCAGAGGATACCAAAAAAATACTATTGACAAAATATGAAACAGGAGAGCTCGATTTTACAGAATTACTGGAGATCGAGAGCCTTCAGTTACGACTTGAAATAGCTCAGGTTGAGGCAGTACTGAGCTTTTATTTACAAACTGCCTTTATTCAATATTTAAGTTATAATTCGTAAATTTTAAAAAAGACAAATCATGAAAAAAGTGGTATTGAGTTTTGCAGTGTTGGCGATGCTGGCAACCGTCTCATGCAAACAGGAAGAAAACAAAAATCAAAATGACACCATGCACGAAGGTGAAAGCACCGAAATGCATGACGGGCATATGGAAGGTGAACATATGGATGATGAACACATGCATGAACAAAGGGAAATGGATGGTGACCATATGGACGGAGATCATATGAATGAGCAGGGTATGGACCAGGCTAAAAACACAGTTACCTTTTCAGAGGATGCCTTAGCCCAAACCTTTAACGCTTACCTGACTCTGAAAGATGCTTTGGTGGCGACAAATGCAGACCAGGCTTCAGAAGCAGCCTCTGAGTTGGCATCGGTGAGTGCTAATGAAGAGATCAAGAACAAGGCTTCAGAGCTGGCCTCGAAAAAGGATGTGGAAGAACAACGCGCATTGTTTGCAGAACTCGGGAAGCTTGTTGAGGCTGAGATAAGTGGGAAGATCGAGAGTGGAGAGATTTACAAACAGTATTGCCCGATGGCTTTTAATAACCAGGGAGGCTACTGGCTTTCAAATGAGAAAGCAATTATGAATCCGTATTTCGGTGATAAGATGCTGAAATGCGGAGCCGTAAAGGAAACTATAAAATAATCAATAATGGCACCTTTTTTTAAACAATGGAGTGAAGCGGCAATGACCACCCTTGGATTTTTCTGGATGGCCCTGTGGGCATTCATACTTGGTTATCTTATCAGCAGTATGATACAGGTTTTCGTCACCGAGAAACGCATGCAGGAAACCATGGGAAAGGCAAAGGGCAAGGATATACTGTTAGGAACATTTTTCGGTTTCATAAGCAGTTCCTGCAGTTTTGCGGCTCTGGCCACGACCAAGTCATTGTTTAAGAAAGGTGCCAGTTTTATAGCTTCAGTCGCTTTTTTACTGGCATCGACCAATTTGGTGATCGAGCTGGGTATCATTATTTCCATCTTTCTCGGATGGCAGTTCGTGGTAGGTGAATATGTGGGAGGAATCATCCTGATTCTTACCAGCTACATACTGGTTAAACTGATCAACCCGAAAGACCTGATCGAAAAGGCCCGAAAGAAGCTGGATGAAAGCGGGCAGGAAGATCCTGCCGATCCCGATAAGGCCATTTCAAAAAAACTGAAATCGGGTGAAAGCTGGGCAAAGGTCTCCCGGCAATATGTGATGGAATGGAAAATGGTCTGGAAAGATGTTACGGTAGGCTTTACCATAGCCGGTTTGGTGGCAGTATTTATTCCGGACAGCTTTTTCAGAACGCTTTTTATCAACAGCGGTCCGGAGGTAACAAACTTTGGTTTTTTAACCATACTCGAGCATGTTATCGTAGGTCCGGTGGCAGCCTTTATCACATTTATAGGCTCTATGGGAAACATCCCGCTGGCGGCCTTACTTTTTGGGAAAGGAGTGAGTTTTGCCGGAGTGATGGCCTTTATTTTCAGCGATCTAGTCGTGTTCCCTGTATTGCGTATCAACGCAAAGTACTATGGTTGGAAGATGGCCTTCTTTATACTTTTCCTTCTTTTCGCTTCCCTGATAGCTGCTTCCCTGATCATGCATTACGGATTCTCCTGGGCCGGGATGTTACCCGACCCTTCACAGGTGAAGATATCTGAAGCAGAACATTTCCAGATCGATTATACATTCTTTTTAAATATCGGGTTTTTACTCGTTTCTGCCTTTCTGGTATACCATGGTTTCTATAAGTATAAGTCGATGTCTTATATGAAGGAAATGGCGCCAAAAAGCGAGTTGCTGGAAAAGACGCTTAAGTACGCCTCTTTTGTATGCTATGCCTGGTTGGCTGCAGGACTTGTTCTGAATTTTATTTTATAAAGACAGATTACCATGAAAACCGAATATCAAATCACCGGAATGACCTGCCAGGGTTGCAGAAAGCATGTAGAAGAAATGCTCTCGGAGATTGAAGGCGTAACCAAAGCTACCGTTTCTCTCGAAGAAGGATCGGCGATGGTTGAAACCAAGGAAGATCTTTCATTTAATACTTTGAGAAGAAAATTTGAGGAAAAGACCGGCCATTATAAAATAGCCAGACCTGGAGAAAAGGTTGATTCTTCTGAACCAGTACACCCGCCTAAAGGCAAGGGTTCAGGGAAGTTTTACTGCCCCATGCAATGCGAAGGTGATAAAACCTATGATGAACCCGGTGATTGTCCGGTGTGTGGGATGGACCTTGTCGAACAGGTGGATCTTCAGTCTACAGCTAAAACCATCTACACCTGCCCTATGCACCCTGAGGTGGAAAGGGATCAACCCGGAGATTGTCCGATATGCGGAATGGACCTGGTGAAAAAGGAACCGGAGCTGTCAGGAGAGGAGAAGCAATATCACAAACTGCTGAATAAACTGAAGGTAGCTGTGGTTTTTACGGTCCCCGTTTTTCTGATCGCGATGTCAGACATGCTTGATGAGAATCCCTTGTACGATCTGCTCTCTCCTGTGTATTGGAACTGGATACAGCTCCTTTTGTCGATTCCGGTAGTGTTTTATGCGACCTGGATGTTCTTTGAAAGAGCGTACCGTTCACTAAAGACCATGAATCTCAATATGTTCACACTTATTGGGATAGGAGCAGGGGTGGCCTGGGTATTTAGTGTGGCTGCCCTGGTGTTTCCCGACTTTTTCCCGGATCAGTTTAAAACAGAGAGTGGGAATGTACATGTCTATTTTGAAGCAGCCACTGTGATCCTAACCCTGGTATTGATGGGGCAGGTTCTGGAGGCAAGAGCACACGGGAAAACCAATCAGGCAATCAAGGAGCTGCTTAAACTGGCTCCGGCAACAGCTATCAGGGTCAAAGATGGTAAAGAAGAAGAAATACCGCTTGAACAGGTTCAACAGGAAGATGTTTTGCGGGTAAGACCCGGAGAAAAGATTCCTGTTGATGGAGTGGTTGTTGATGGCAGGACTTCGGTTGATGAGTCAATGATCACCGGTGAACCCATCCCGGTAGAGAAGGCCGTGGGCGATACCGTTAAAAGCGGTACCCTGAACAAGAACGGGACCTTGTTGATCAAAGCCGAAAAGGTGGGTGCAGATACGCTGCTGTCGCAGATAATCAAAATGGTCAATGAAGCCAGCAGAAGCAGGGCACCCATACAGAACCTGGCCGACAGGATCTCAGCATGGTTCGTGCCCATCGTGGTATTGGTTTCGGTAGTGACCTTTATTATCTGGTCTGTGTTCGGGCCTGAACCTGCCTATGTTTATGCCTTGGTCAACGCTATAGCCGTACTGATCATCGCCTGTCCGTGTGCACTGGGGCTCGCCACCCCCATGTCGGTCATGGTTGGGGTAGGAAAGGGAGCGCAGAACGGGATTCTTGTGAAAAATGCAGAAGCGCTGGAAAAATTCAGTAAGGTCGATACTTTACTGGTCGACAAAACAGGTACCCTTACAGAAGGAAAGCCTTCCGTAGAAAGTGTGATCCCGGCAGAAGCAACAGAGAAGGCAGTCTTACTTCAGACCATTGTAAACCTGAGCAGTGCTAGTGAACACCCCCTTTCACGTGCCATCATTTCTTATGGCAGGCAAGAGGATATTACCCCAGAGCAGGTGCAAGATTTTGAATCGGTTACCGGAAGAGGAGTAAAAGCCATTGATAAGGGAAACGAGATAGTATTGGGTAATGATGCTTTCATGCAGGAGAACGGGATTGACATTCAGAAAGAACTGATGAATAAGGCAGATGACTTTCGCGCTGAGGGAAAGACGGTATCATTTGCCGGGTCTGCCGGAATACTTCTGGGATTGGTGGTCATTGCCGATCAGATAAAGGAGAGCAGTAAGGCAGCCGTTCAAAAGTTAAGAGCAGACGGACTAAAAATAATAATGTTAACGGGAGATAACGAGCTTACGGCCGGATCGGTTGCTGCTAGGCTCGGGATCGATTCATTCGAAGCCCGAATGTTACCTGAAGATAAACTCAAAGTAGTCACCGAGCATCAGGAACGCGGAGCTATGTTAGCTATGGCAGGAGATGGAATTAATGACGCACCGGCCCTGGCGAAAAGCGATGTGGGGATTGCCATGGGTACCGGAACCGATGTGGCCATAGAAAGTGCCGGTATCACTTTGGTGGAAGGAGATCTTGACGATATTTTCAAGGCCAGGTCCCTGAGTCGTAACGTGATGAAGAATATCAGGCAGAACCTTTTCTTTGCCCTTATTTACAATGTACTGGGAGTACCGGTAGCGGCTGGTATTTTGTATCCGTTCTTCGGGATCCTGTTATCACCCATGATCGCGGCTCTGGCGATGAGCTTTTCTTCAGTTTCGGTTATTTCGAATGCCCTGAGATTACGAATGATAAAACTTGACCAATAAATAACTATGGTAAAAAGAAAAACAGCAATGAAAATCCGGAAAGCCCACCGGTATTTGGGGATATTTCTGGGAATACAATTTCTGATGTGGACTATAAGCGGAATATATTTCAGTTGGACAGACATCGATGAGATTCATGGAGACCATTTCAGAAACCAGAATAAGCAAGTCGCAGGTTTCAATGATCTTCTGGCTCCTGAAAGGGCAGGCTTTTCTGAGAAGATACATTCGATGGAATTAAAGGAAATATCAGGAGAACCTTATTTCTGGGTGAACAACAAGGTACTTGTTCATGGCAGAACAGGAGAAACCAAAGAGAGTATAACGGCTGAAGAGGCACTGGCAGTGGCAGAGAAAGAAATGAAGCCCGGTCTGGAGGTGATTTCGGTCGAAAAGATAACCCATACCGGAGATCACCACGAATACAGGGGTAAACCCCTTCCGGCCTGGGTGATTAGTTATAAGGGAGACGAGAACATACGATCCTATGTTTCGGTAAGTAACGGGCAGTTTGAAACGCTTCGTTACCGGGACTGGCGGTGGTTTGATTTTCTTTGGATGACACATACCATGGATTACCAGACGAGAGATGATTTTAATACTACCGTATTGCGGGCATTTTCATTACTGGGGCTGATCACGGTACTCAGTGGCTTTGTTTTATGGTTTATAAGTTCCCCAACGGTTAGAAAATTTAAATTAAAACGATGAAAAAAAATCTTTTATATGGCCTTATAGCCCTGATCATAGGGCTGATGGCCGGCTATTTCATCTTCGGAAGTTCAGAAAAGACAATTCCTGAAGAAGCAGCCGAAACCGAAACCGCCCAGATGTGGACCTGTTCCATGCATCCGCAGATCATGCAGCCTGAACCGGGTGACTGTCCGATATGCGGCATGGATCTCATTCCGGCGGAACAGGGCGAAGAAGGACTCTCTGCTGAGCAGTTCACACTTACAGAAACCGCTATGGCACTGGCAGATATCCGTACGCTGAAGCTGGATGCCGGAAGCGCAGGAGAGCGATCTGTTGAGCTAACCGGAAAAATCAGGGAGAATGAGGAAATGAATAAGATACAGGCGAGTTACTTTGCCGGAAGAATAGAAGATCTGCGCGTGAATTCAACCGGTGAAACTGTTCGGAAAGGTCAGTTGCTGGCTACGATATATTCACCCGAACTGGTGGCAGCTCAACAGGAACTTATCACCTCAGCCTCCATGCGCAATTCTCAGCCTGAATTATACAGGGCTGTTCGTAAAAAACTCAAACTGTGGAAATTAACCGAGTTGCAAATCGCTGAGATCGAAGAGTCTGGTAAGGTGAAAGAATATTTCCCCATTTATGCCACGGTATCAGGAACTATTACAGAAAAGCTGGTTCAGGAAGGAGATTATGTGAAAGAAGGACAACCCTTGTTCCGTATTGCTGATCTCTCATCGGTTTGGGCAGTTTTTGATGCCTATGAAAATCAAAGCTCCCTTTTAGAGGAGGGACAGCCAATTACATTGGCCACTAAAGCATTCCCCAATGACAGTATTATTGCGACTATAGATTTCATCGACCCTTTGATGAATACAGCTACCCGAACCATTTCGGTAAGGGTCGAACTCAAGAACGATCAGAAGCGACTGAAGCCCGGAATGTTTGTTAGTGGAGAAGTGGAACTTCAGCATGCATCTGATGAGTCAGGGTTATATATTCCTTCCAGTGCCATTCTTTGGACCGGGGAAAGATCGGTTGTGTATGTAAAAACCGATCCCGAAAAAGCTGTCTTCGAGATGCGGGAAGTACGTCTGGGCCCTTCGGCCGGGGAACGCGAGCTGGTGTTGTCAGGTTTGAACAGCGGAGATGAAATCGTAGTGAATGGCACTTTTACCGTAGATGCTGCAGCCCAGTTACAGGGAAAACCCTCTATGATGAATCAGACAGAAAACGGAAGTGAAGGTGACGATTTTCAGGTTAGAACAGACTTACCTGAGATTAATGCCGAGAATGTACCTGAAGCTTTCAGAAATGATTTCGAAAAGCTCCTGAGCAAGTATATGGATCTGACAAAAGCCTTGTCGTCAGACAAAGCGAACGAGGCCGGAGATGCCGCAGAAACGCTCAATGCTATACTTGAAAGAATGAACGATAAGACCGGGGTTAAAGAAGCAGAGGAATTTTGGAAGAAAACACGCTCCGATCTGTCACTCCACCTAAAGAATCTGCAACAGGCTGAAAGTATAGAAGCTCAGCGAAGGGAATTTCAAAGCGTTTCTTCATTGATGATAGAGGCGGCCAAAACTTTTGGAGTGAAGAATATGGTCTATCAGCAATATTGTCCCATGGCGAACAACAACCAGGGAGCCTATTGGTTAAGCTTTTCAAAAGAGATCGAGAACCCGTATTTCGGTGCTTCCATGCATAAATGTGGTGAAACCAGTGAAATGATCGAACCTTATTAAAAGAACCCTTAAATGAATTGTCTGAGGCCTGCTGAATTTTCTGTAGGCCTTTTTCATTTTCTTACCGAAAAAAAGCAGTCTTTTCTCAATTCAAACAGCTATCTTTCTCACTGATTTTCAGTTATTTACGAACTGCTGTTCGATGACCGACAAACATTCATATTTATCGATAAAAACATTGAATTTTAAGAATATTTTAGACTTTTAGCGTGACATAAATCCCCCGGACTGCCCCATCTGATATTTGCTCAAATCGTTTATTAATTACATAAATATCCAGGGGTATGGCCGGACAGCTACTCAAATTATCGTTACACATATTTGCTATCACATCGGGAAAACTGAAAAACCTGTTACTTCCTGTCTTCCTGCTGTGCCTTTCTTTAATTTCTGCACAAACCATCAGCTTTGGTTCGGCAGATGTTATAAACGAAACCGTTACCAACCCCACTTCTCTGGATTTCGGACCCAATGGAAAGTTATACGTGTCTGAGGTAAAGGGATCAATTCTTGAGTATGTCATCGAAAGAGATAACTCCGTACCCGGTTCAGGAGTTTACACCATTACTTCAGAGAATGAAATTTTTGTCATAAAGAATCAGATTCCCAATCATGATGATAACGGCGCTTTAAATACCACGAAACAAAGACAGATAACCGGTATTCTGCTGGATGGTACGGCGGCAAACCCCGTGATCTATGTATCCTCATCAGACTGGCGTATCGGGGGAAAGAACGAGCCCGGTAATGACCTGAACCTCGATACCAATTCCGGAGTGATCTCCAGGCTTACCTGGAATGGAAGCAGCTGGGATAAGCTGGACCTGGTAAGGGGCCTGCCGAGATGTGAAGAAAACCATTCTACCAACGGAATGGATATGTTCACAAGAAACGGCCGGAAATATCTCTTAGTGCAGCAGGGAGGTAATACCAACCAGGGCGCTCCCAGTAATAATTTTGCAGGTTCCTCAGAATACTTTCTCGCCGGTGCGATCCTGATAGTCGATCTTACCCAGCTGGAAGAGATGGAGATAGCCAGTGGTGGGGGGTATATCGATCAAAGAGACGGAGTGACAAAGTTTTTATATGATCTTCCAACCTTAAACGACCCTGAACGGACTGATATTAATAACACGCATCCTGATTTTCCGTATACAGCCAATCACCCGCTTTACAATGCCACCATCGACCTGGGTGATCCCTTCGGAGGGAATAACGGACTGAACCAGTCATTTCCCGAGGCAGGAGGACCTGTTCAGATCTTTTCGCCAGGCTACAGAAATGCATATGATGTCGTGGTTACCCAGAACGGGAACATCTACACCTATGACAATGGTCCGAATTCCGGCTGGGGTGGTCCGCCTCCTATTTATGACAGCTCTGGGAACCTGAAAGGAGATCATTATTCTTCTTCTTATAACCCATCTTCAGGAGATTATATCACCAATGAGTTTAACCTGGAAGGAGGGAAAACACATGGTGATCAGTTACATTATGTAGGTACTATAAATGACGCTAATAACACTTATTATGCAGGGCACCCGGTTCCGATCAGGGCTTTTCCCTCCAAGGCAGGGGTTATCGAGTACGAATACAACGGTTCTCAATGGGTTGAGAGCGGTAATTATCAATGGAGTGCCCTGCTGGCAGGCGTTTCAGGATATTTCAAGAGTTCTTTTACAATGGCAGACTTTCCTGATGATCCACGACAAGGTGCGTATACTACTGATGACCTTGGTAATCCGGACCTGAACATGCTTGATATTGTCAGTTCATCGACCAACGGTATCTGTGAATACACAGCATCTAACTTTGAAGGAGCCATGCAGGGAGATATATTGGCTGCCTCTTTTAACGGCAATATTAACCGGTACGTTCTCAACTCATCCGGTAGCGGGCTGGTTCTGAAAAACAATGGCTTTTTAAGCGGATTTGGCAGCACACCTCTTGATGTGATCGCACAGGGTGACAATGAAATATTTCCCGGCACTATATGGGCTGCAACTTACGGCGCTGACAAGCTTACAGTATTCGAACCTGCCGACTATGGTGTTTGTCCAGGGCCGGAAGACCCTGATTATGATCCCCTGGCTGATTATGATAAAGATGGCTTTACCAATGCTGATGAAGAAGCCAACGGGACGGATATATGTTCAGCAGGAAGCAAGCCTAAGGATAATGACGGCGATTTTATATCTGACCTGATTGATCCTGATGATGATAATGATGGTATTGCAGATATCAATGATGTTTTCGCAATAGATCCGCTTAATGGTACCGGATTGAATCTCCCTGTGCAGCATCCTTTCTGGAATAATGATCCGGGTACCGGATATTTCGGACTTGGTTTCATGGGACTGATGCTCGATCCATCAGGAAATACCGATTATCTGGATCAGTTCGATGAAACTAATATGTCATTCGGGGGAGCCGGAGGAAAAGCCACCATCGATTTCACCACATCAGGAACTGCAGACGGTTCAGTTAACAGTCAGGAGTACGGCTTTCAATTTGGCGTGAATGTCGATGTCAATTCGGCGCCTTTCACCATTCGCTCCAAGATCGAACTTCCGTTTAACGGTGTACTTCCCGTAAGCGGACAGTCGTATGGAATTTTTATCGGAACCGGTGATCAGGACAATTATCTTAAGATGGTACTGATGAACGGACTCACCGCCGGTGATAATGTCGCAGGAATCGAAGTTTATCTGGAAGAGAACGGAACAGGAAGTTCACAGGTTTTTGATGTGCCTGGTCTGATAGATGTGATCGGGGTGGATCTGTATTTCAGTGTTGATCCCGCATCCCAAACGGTTAACCTCTCTTATTCACTTGATAATGGTCAAACCATCAACCCGCTGGTGAATGGGCTTTCGATACCTGCCTCTTTCCTTGATCCGAATGACAATAAAGGGATGGCTGTGGGACTTATCAGTACCGCCGGAGGTTCAGGACAGGGTTATACCGCTACCTGGGATTTTATTGACATTACAGAAGATATTCCCAATACCTTAACAGCTACACCGGCAGCTCTTGATTTTGGCACCCTCAATAAAGATTCCAGTCCGGCAGAGCTCAGTCTCGAATTAAAGAATGATGGTGGGGTTTCAGACCCTGATATTACAGTGAGTGATCTTGCTATTACCGGAAGTCATGCGGCTCTTTACAGTGCCAATGTCTCTCTTCCAATAACCATTAGCCCGGGGTCTACCGCGATTATTCCTGTAGGGTTTTCTCCTGATGGATCAGCGGGCATTAAATCGGCAGAAATACCTCTTAGTCATGACGGGCAGAATTCTCCTTTGAGTGTCCCTGTAACTGCTGAACTTACAGACACCCCGGTTCAAAACCCCATAGTTCGTATAAATGCTGGTGGAGCCACCGATTTCACGGCGACCGATGGAGGTCCGGTCTGGGAATCGAATCCTGTCAATGGCAGTTATACAGGATCTCTCTACCAGGTAAATACGGGTAATAACTATCAGGCAAATTTTTCATACGCTAAACGGCATAGTTCCATTCCCGGCTATATCGATCAGGCAACCTTTGACGCTATCTATGACCTGGAAAGGTATGACCCGGCTTCCGGGCCGGAAATGGTTTTCAGTATACCGGTGGAAAACGGAGATTATGTTGTTAATCTGTATTTAGGATCAAGCTTCAGCGGAACGAATATCGAGGGAAGTCGAATATTTGAAATATATCTCGAGAATCAACTGGTTAATGCAGGCTTTGATCCTGTGGCGGTTTTCGGTTTTGAGGTGGCTGGAATGTTGAGTTATCCTGTTTCGGTAACAGATGGCGTATTGAATGTTTCCTTTGGCCATCTGGTGGAAAACCCCCAGGTAAACGCCATAGAAATAATCAGTGGATCAGCAGGCAATTATCCTGCTCTGACCCTGGCTGCTATTGAAGACCGACGGGATTTGCCAGGCGAAATCATCGATTTTACCGTGAGTGCTTCCGGTGGAGATCCGAATGAGAATACATCCTACAGTATTTCAGGACAACCGGCCGGTATAGATATAGAGCCTACCAATGGTCAGATCTTTGGAACCATTTCTGAAGCGGCACTAACAGGAGGACCTGCCGGAGATGGAGTTCACCAGGTTACGGTCACGGTTGATAAACCCAGTTCTTCTCCTTACAGCACTCAATTTCAATGGACTGTAACAGATGACTCACAGATATGGTTTGATAAGAATGAAAGTGAAAATTACACAGCCAGAAGTGAATGTGCCTTTGTTCAGGCAGGTAACAAGTTTTACCTATTCGGGGGCAGACAACTACCTAAGAATATTGATATATATGATTATGTCACGAATACCTGGACTACCCTTCAATCTTCTGCCCCTCAGGATTTCAATCACGTTCAGGCTGTGGAATATGGCGGTTTAATATGGATCCTCGGAGCTTTCAAAGACAATAATTACCCTGACGAACTGGCCACTGAATTCGTTTGGGCATTTGATCCGGTGTCGATGAAATGGTTTCAGGGTCCTCCCATACCGGTGTCAAGACAAAGGGGCGCTGCCGGAGTAGCGATTTACCAGGATAAATTTTATATAGTCGGAGGTAATACGACAGGGCATAACGGAGGCTATGTTTCCTATTTCGATGAATTCGATCCCTATACAGGTGAGTGGAAGCAGCTTCCTGATGCGCCGCATGGGAGAGATCATTTTCAGGCGCAAGTCATTCAAGGGAAATTATATGCGGTTTCCGGAAGACTTACCGGTGGAGATGGAGGCGTTTTTGCGCCTTTGGTACCTGAAGTAGATGTATACGATTTTAACTCAGGAAGTTGGTCAACCTTAGCAGCTGATAAAAATCTGCCGACACCCAGGGCGGGAACTTCAGTCGTGAATTATAAAGATCAACTGGTTGTGATCGGTGGAGAGGCCTCTACGCAGAGTTCAGCCTTTTTTGAAACAGAAATATATGACCCAGTTTCTGCATCCTGGTCTGCCGCCGGAGACCTCATTTCACCGCGTCACGGTACCCAGGGAATAGTATCAGGTGACGGGATCTTTATAACCGGAGGCTCACCGAGCAAAGGAGGAGGAAGCCAGAAGAACATGGAATATTTTAATTCAGACAATCCTTCTGGAACATCTCTTACCGCAAGTGTGCTGGGATATCCCGAAACCGTTTCATTCAATGGAGCCGTAACTGTCAATGTTCCACTCGAGGTTACCGGAGGGAATACTGCGGTTTTCGTCAATAATGTGAGCATCAGCGGTTCAGATGCAGAATTCTTCAATGTGACCTCCGGGAATTTAAGTGCTAACATTCTCAATCCTGATAGTTCGCATAATATTACGGTAGAGTATTCCGGTACAGCCAGCAATGCCTTGGCTTTTCTTACAATCACCTACAACAATGACCAGGATGCCATTATACAACTCGAGGTGGGAGAAACCTCGGCCACCACACTTTTTAGTATTAATGCCGGTGGTCCCCAGGTAGATTTCAACAGTACAACCTTTACTGCAGACCAGTATTTTTCAGACGGGAAGACCTATACCAATAACAGCGCTTTAGTGCCTGAGCTCTATCAAACGGAAAGAAGTGCTTCACCACCTTTTTTCAGCTATAACATCCCGTTGGATAATGGAAATTATGAAATCCGGTTGCATTTTGCAGAGATTTTCTTTGGAGCTACCGGAGGAGGTGTCGGAGGAGTCGGTTCCCGTGTTTTTGATGTGTTGATGGAGGGTAATACTATATTGGATAATTACGACATCTTTGCAGAAGCAGGTCCGGAGACTCCGGTGGTAAAATCTTTTCCAATCGAAATAACAGACGGTGAATTAAATCTCTACTTTACAGCGGAGGCTGCATATGGCGGAGTCAATCAACCAAAGCTTTCAGCACTTGAGGTGATAGCCATCGATAAGGCCTCAGGATCTCCGGTTGCTTCCTTCACTGCCGTTCCGACTTCAGGCGCTGTTCCTCTGGAAGTAAGCTTTGATGCATCTGCTTCCACTGACGACGGTTCAATAGTCAACTACGCCTGGGATTTCGGCGATGGCAATACAGCAAACGGGATAACCACCAGCCATACCTATCAATCTGCAGGTACTTTCACGGCAACACTTACCGTAACCGACGATCAGGGGAATTCTACCGCCGAAGCTGTAACGATCACCGCCACCGATTTCAGCTCGTCTCCTCCCACCGCCTCGTTCACAGCGAACCCGGTCAATGGCCCTGCCCCCCTGAATGTGGATTTCGATGCCTCTGCCTCAACCGATGACGGATCAATAGTCAGTTATGCATGGGATTTTGGTGATGGTAACACTTCTTCAGGAACAACAAGTGTACATACTTATCAAACTGCTGGTACGTATGAGGCTCTGTTAACGGTGACCGATGACGAAGGACAAAGCAGCCAGTCCTCAGTGACCATAACGGTCGCTTCTCCGGATGGTGATGCGGTTACGAGTTTGACGCTGGTAGATGCCGACTCAGATACTGACATATTGGTATTGCAAGACGGTCAGGTGCTTGATGTCGCGGTGTACGGCGGCAAAAACCTTAATGTCAGGGCTAATACCTCGCCGGAAACGGTGGGAAGTGTTGTATTCCAGCTCACAGGTAGTCTGAATCAAACCAAAACAGAGTCTAAAGCTCCATACGCATTGTTCGGCGATTCAGGAGGTAACTATAAAGGAGAGCTGTTTCCTGAAGGATCTTATTCGCTGACCGCAATACCCTATAGTAGTTCAGGAGGTAATGGTACTGCCGGAACAGCATTGACAATAAACTTCTCTATTGAGACGGTTACAGGTAATACACCACCATCTGTGGCTTTTTCAGCAGATCCCACAAGTGGAACCATACCTCTGGAGGTGACCTTTGACGCTTCGGCCTCTACAGATGACAGCAGTATTGTTAGTTACCAATGGGATTTCGGTGATGGAAATACAGGAAGTGGCATAACAGCCACTCACACCTACCAATCAGCAGGAGTCTATACTGCTGTACTAACGGTTACCGATGATGCGGGAGCTTCGGCTTCTGATTCGATTGAAATTACCGCGACCGATACCGGTACCGGAGATGCGACCGTTTTTTATATAAGCCCGAACGGGAATGATGCCAATAACGGAACGGATCCGGCCACCCCCTGGCAAACTATCGACAAGGTGAATACTCATGCCTTCTCTGCCGGGGATCAGATACTCTTCGAGGCAGGTGGTAGTTTTCCCGGTTCCCTTATTATTGATAAACAGGATGCATATGACCCGTCAAACCCCATTTTGGTCTCTACCTATGGTGGTACCTCTAAGGCCATGATCATGGCTGGTGCCGGACATGGTATTCAAATTACCGACAGGGGAGGGGTGCATTTTGAAAATCTTATCGTTCAGGGAGATGGACTTAACCAAAACCTGGGTGTCGGATTTTTACTGATCAATCAATTGACAGGCGGACAAAAGGTGTCTAATGTCTCCGTCAAAAATTCTGAAGTGCTTGGCTTTGGAGAGTCTGGAATTGCGATTGTTTCGCTGAATGATACCTCCGGGTTTAGTGATGTGTTACTGGAAAACCTTAATGTACATGCTTGCAGAGACAGGGGAATAACCTCTTTGGGAGCATTTTCACAATCTAAACAGGGGTATGCTCACCAAAATATAACCGTGCGTTCATGTGAAGTGTTCGATATACCCGGATACGATAAGGGAGAGCATTCAGGAAACGGAATCGTTTTGTCTGATGTACAGAATTCTGTGATAGAATATTCAACGGTATACAATTCCGGAAGTGGGAATACCAATTGTGGAGGGCCGGTTGGAATTTGGTATTACGATGCTGACCAGGTTACCATTCAATTCAACGAGGTTTACAATATGAGCAGCGGTACAGGATGTGATGGTGGCGGATTCGACCTTGACGGAGGAGTTACCAACGGTGTGATTCAGTACAATTACTCTCACGATAACGAAGGTCCTGGATACCTGGTGGGACAATTCACCGGTTCCAGAGCTATGAATAATATTACCCTTCGATATAATATCAGTGAAAACGATGCCCGAACCAATCTGGGAAGCATAACGCTCTTCAATGATAATACTGATTTCGCAGTTAATAATGTCAGCATCTACAATAATACGGTATACCTGAACGAAACCGGAGGGCATGCTAACTCCTCAGCAATAGCCATAGTGGATACAGGGAACTCGCTGGGAAGTAATATTGATTTTTACAACAATATTCTGATGGTGGAAAACGGGGCTGCACTTATTGATATTTCTGCGCAGCATGACGCAGGTTTTTATGGTAATTTATACCATTCGACCGGAGAATTTTTGATTTCCTACAAAGGATCAGACTATACCTCCTTAGATGCTTTCAGAGCGTCTGGAAATGAGTTCCTGAATTCTGAAAATACTGGGGTGGAAGGTGATCCGCTATTTAATGCACCCGGATCCGGGGGTACCATAGGTTTTGGAAATCCACTGTCTGCCCTGACAGCATACAAGTTCTCAGAAAATTCGCCTGCAATCAATGCAGGGATAAATCTTTCCAGTGATATTGCAGATATTTCAGACATCGGAACGGTTGATTTTTACGGAAACTCAAATCAGGTGGGAAGTTCCCAGGATATCGGGTCATATGAATATGAAACGATCACAGGAGGTGGTACCCCTCCAACCGTTTCCTTTACAGCTGATCCGATCAACGGAACGATACCTCTTACAGTGAACTTTGATGCATCGGGTACCACCGATGACGGAACTATCGTGAGTTATATATGGGACTTCGGGGATGGTAATACAGGTAATGGAGTCACAACAACTTATACATTTCAAACAGCCGGAGTTTTTACCGTGACCTTAACGGTGACAGATGATCAGGGAAACAGTAGCTCTGATACCGTCGAAATAACAGCAACAGATAACAGTTCAACTGCCCCGGTAGCCTCTTTTTCAGCCGATCCGGTTAATGGTACAGCACCTCTGCTGGTTAATTTTGATGCTTCAGCTTCCTCTGATAACGGTGCCATAACGGGCTACGACTGGGATTTTGGTGACGGGAATACAGCCAGCGGAATTACAACCAACCATACCTTTCAGACGGCCGGTTCTTATGAAGTAGTTTTGACAGTCACAGATGATGATGGTCAAACCGGACAGACTTCAGCCACTATTACCGTTTCTTCTCCCGATGGGGATGCGGTTGTTAGTTTCACCCTGATCGACGCTGATACAAATACCGACCTGTTGGAACTACAGGAAGGTCAGATTCTTGACGTTCTGGAATACGGGAACAGAAATCTTAATATAAGGGCAAATACTTTTCCCGAGATTGTTGGAAGTGTAGTCCTGGAGCTTGTTGGTCCGCTTTCAAATACCCGAAAGGAAAGTGTGAGTCCTTATGCCCTCTTTGGAGATTCCGGGGGGAATTATAAAGGAGAACAATTACCGCAGGGAACTTATACTTTAACAGCGATCCCTTACAGCAGTTCGGGAGGCAATGGTACAGCCGGCACCTCTCTTACCGTCAATTTTACGATTGGTACGATCGCAGGAGATACTCCTCCATCTGCTGCTTTTACAGCCGATCCTTTAAGCGGTACCGCACCACTTGAGGTAAGCTTCGATGCTTCCGCCTCGAGTGACGATGGTAGTATTGTGAGTTATGAATGGGATTTCGGAGACGGAAATACCGGCAGTGGTATAACGGCTCTTCATACGTATCAAACGACCGGAAGCTTTACCGCAACCCTCACTGTAACCGATGATCAAAGTAACAGCAGTACAGAAACTGCCACCATTACGGTGAATGAAAATACGGCCTCGCCTCCTGTAGCTTCTTTTACAGCCGATCCGCTCAGTGGAACAGTACCACTTGAGGTAAGCTTCGATGCTTCCGCCTCGAGTGACGATGGTAGTATTGTGAGTTATGAATGGGATTTCGGAGACGGAAATACCGGCAGTGGTATAACAGCTATTCATACGTATCAAACGACAGGAAGCTTTACCGCAACCCTCACTGTAACCGATGATCAAAGCAACAGCAGTACAGAAACTGCCACCATTACGGTGAATGAAAATACGGCCTCGCCTCCTGTAGCTTCCTTTACAGCCGATCCGCTCAGTGGAACAGTACCACTTGAGGTAAGCTTCGATGCTTCCGCCTCGAGTGACGATGGTAGTATTGTGAGTTATGAATGGGATTTCGGAGACGGAAATACCGGCAGTGGTGTAACGGCTATTCATACGTATCAAACGACAGGAAGCTTTACCGCGACCCTCACTGTAACCGATGATCAAAGTAACAGCAGTACAGAAACTGCCACCATTATGGTGATTGAAAATACGGCCTCTCCTCCTGTAGCCTCTTTTACAGCCGATCCGCTCAGTGGAACAGTACCACTTGAGGTAAGCTTCGATGCTTCCGCCTCGAGTGACGATGGTAGTATAGTGAGTTATGAGTGGGATTTCGGAGACGGAAATACCGGCAGTGGTGTAACGACGCTTCATACGTATCAAACAGCAGGAAGCTTTACCGCGACCCTTACCGTAACAGATGACCAGGGGAACCCCGATTCTGAAACGGCTACCATTGTTGTAAATGAGACGCTTACCGGACCGGTTGCTATCATAACAGCTGATCCGCTTTCAGGTACCAGTCCGTTAACTGTACAGTTCAGCGGTAGCGGTTCTGTCCCCGGAGACAGTCCGATATCCTCATATGAATGGAGTTTTGGTGATGGTAATACTTCCTTCGCTGCTGAGCCTCAGCACATTTACCAGAATGCCGGTAGTTATATCACTACTTTGGTTGTGACAGACGGGAACGGACTCACCGATCAGGAATCTGTGACCATCAATGTCAGTGAACCGGGTGATGCTGTAACATCTTTTACCCTGGTAAATGCAGAAACCAATGCTGATTTGTATGAGATTCAGGATGGAGCTGTACTTGACGCCAATGAGTTAGGTGCTATTTTTATCAACATAAGGGCCAATACCTCGCCTTCTGTGGTTGGTAGCGTGGTAATGAACCTGAGTGGAGCTGCAACTGTATCCAGGACCGAATCGGTTGCTCCCTACGCTTTATTCGGAGATTCAGGCGGAGATTACTATGGCTCAAAGCTGCCTGAAGGCAACTATGTGCTTAGTGCAACACCTTACAGCAGTTCCGGAGGAAATGGTACAGCAGGAGCATCTCTGACTGTCTCATTCAGCATAAGCCCGGCCACGGCCACCAAGTTTCCTGATGAGGTTACAGAAGGAGAAATCTACAACGGCAGTTCTGAAGAACCATTGCTCTATCCCAATCCGGGAAGCGACTATATCCGCCTGGCAACAGGAGATCAGTCACCGTCTAAAAGTTTGTTCAGGATCTTTGATATCAACGGCCGACTTGTGAAGGAGGTGAATCCTGAATTTCAGTCAGGTGTCTATACGATCAGCACATCAGATCTGCAAAATGGTAATTATATCCTATCATCAGAAAGTACAGACGGAGTCAGTTCTTCTTACCGGTTTTCGATAGTCAAATAAGAAGGGATCACCTTTCGTCTGTGGTATTAAATGAATTCTAAAGGCTTTTTCTATCTTTGAAGGTGATTACCGGAGACATTCCAGATTTCTCTGTAAAGCCAACCTCATGCTGAAAGAACTGAAAGATAATTACGGGTATATTTTTGAAGACGAGCTCATTGCTGAGATTAATCAGGTCGGAACTTTCAAGGAGGTTCCCGAAGGGTTTAAATTCATAGAGATCGGCGACTATGTCAAATCGATGCCTTTACTGGTGTCGGGAGCCATTAAAATACTTCGCGAAGATGAGAACGGCGATGAATTGCTGCTCTACTTCCTTGAGAGAGGAGACACTTGTGCCATGACCATGGCGTGCTGTATCGGTCATAAAAAAAGTGAAATCAGGGCTGTGGCAGAAACCCCAACCAAGCTGGTTATGATCCCGATACGCAAAATGGAAGAATGGATGGCGAAATATCCTTCCTGGAGAAGTTTTGTGCTGGAAAGCTACCAGAGCAGAATGAACGAAATGCTGGAAACCATTGACAGCATCGCCTTTATGAAAATGGATCAGCGTCTTTTGCGTTACCTGCGTGATAAGGCTAAGGTGACCGGTGATGATACCATTCACGCAACTCATCAACAAATCGCCTACGACCTGCATACTTCGCGTGTGGTGGTTTCAAGGTTACTGAAGGCTCTTGAAAAAGAAGGGAAAATAGAGTTGCATCGCAATCACCTGAAGATTATTGACTTATAGCTCTTTGTAACCCAGGTTACTGCCGTCGGTAAAATGCCGGCTTATTTTTGCTCCGAAAAATCTTTTAAATGGATATAATTCAGATTTTAGGATATGTAGGAGCTCTTATCATAGGAGTGGTACTGGGCTTGATCGGTGGCGGTGGCTCCATATTGACCGTTCCGGTTTTGGTATACCTCCTGGCTATAAACCCTGTTACCGCAACAGCTTACTCCCTTTTTATTGTAGGAACCACTTCCCTGATCGGTGCTTTAAAGAACATCAAAAAAGGGTTGGTTGATTTCAGAACCGCCATTGTGTTTGCGATTCCGGCTTTTGCAGCGGTATATTCGACACGTAAGTACCTCGTTCAGGCGATCCCCGAACACATTACAACCATTGGTGATTTTGAACTGACCAGGGATATTGCTATCATGGTGTTCTTCGCGCTGATTATGCTTCTGGCTTCATATTCGATGATCAGGGGACGAAAAGTCGATGATGATGCGGAAAAGAAACCGATCAGTTTTAACTACCCGTTGATAGTTCTTGAAGGAATAGTTGTGGGGGTCCTGACCGGTATAGTGGGTGCAGGAGGAGGTTTCCTGATCATCCCTGCCCTGGTGGTACTGGCCAAATTACCGATGAAGAAGGCCGTGGCAACCTCGTTGTTGATCATCGCCATAAAATCGTTGATCGGTTTTATCGGCGACGTTCAGAATCTGGAAATTGACTGGTTCTTCCTGATCAGTTTTTCCCTGGTCTCAATTGCAGGAATATTCCTTGGAGTGTGGCTTAATAAGTTCATTCCTGGTGATAAGCTTAAAAAATCTTTTGGTTGGTTCGTACTTATAATGGGAGTATATATCATCTTTAAAGAATTGATGTGATCATAATGGGTTTAAGATCATTCATTCCTGGGGCTGACATTTGTCAGCCTTTTTTTATGTATCCATGCTGACCTTTGTAACAATTGTGACTGTGGCCCCTGCAGGGTCATGGTACCTTTAACCTGATAATCAAAAAAAAGCAAATCATGAAAGTTGAACAGATTTATACAGGATGTCTGGCCCATGCTGCATATTATCTCGAAAGTAATGGAGAGGCTGCAGTATTTGACCCCTTAAGGGAAGTGCAACCCTATATCAATCGTGCTAAAGAGTCAGGAGCAAAGATCAAATATGTATTTGAAACCCATTTTCATGCAGATTTTGTTAGCGGGCACCTGGATCTCAAGAAAAAAACAGGAGCAGAAATAGTTTTTGGACCTACAGCCAAACCGGGCTATGAAGCTACCATAGCCGAAGATGGGCAGGTCTTTAAAGTAGGGGACTACCGGGTCAAAGTGATTCACACCCCGGGGCATACCATGGAGAGTACCACCTATTTGCTCATAGATGAGAACGGAAGAGAGCACGGTATCATAACCGGCGATACGCTGTTTATAGGTGATGTGGGAAGGCCTGATCTGGCCCAGCACGTGATCGAAGACCTTACCGAAGAGAAGCTTGCAGCCCATTTATATGATTCGCTCAGAAATAAGATTATGCCCTTGAGTGATGACCTGATCGTATACCCGAATCATGGTGCAGGCTCAGCCTGCGGAAAAATGATGAGTAAAGAAACCACCGATACCCTGGGGCATCAGAAGGAGGTCAATTATGCCCTGCGTGCCGACATGAGTAAGGAAGAATTTATCGAAGAACTGCTCACCGGGCTTACCACCCCTCCGGGATATTTTCCAAAGAATGTGCTGATGAACATTCAGGGTTACGAAAGCTTTGATAAGGTGCTGGAACAGGGAGATCAGCCACTGGAGCCTGAGGCCTTCGAACTTGCCGCCAATGAAAGCGGGGCTTTGATACTGGATACCAGGGAAGCCGGAGACTTTGCAAAAGGCTTTATTCCTAACAGTATCAATATCGGGTTAGACGGAAATTTTGCACCATGGGTAGGAGAGATGATCCCCGATATCAAACAGGAGATTCTATTGGTAACTTACCCCGGCAAGGAGGAGGAAGCCATTACCCGTTTGTCGAGAGTGGGTTACGATCATACCATCGGCTACCTGAAAGGAGGTTTTGAAACATGGATCAATGCAGGTAAGGAGATCGATACGGTAAATCGCCTTGATGCTGAAAAATTTGAAAAGCTTTATAAGGAGGAACAACCGCTTGTTATCGATGTAAGAAAGAAAAGCGAGTACGATTCAGAACATATCTTGAATGCCGTCAATATTCCTTTGAACGAGATCAATAAGCATCTGGCAGAGATCCCTAAAGATGAATTCTTTGTACTTCACTGTGAAGGGGGATACCGAAGCATGCTGGCAGCATCTATCCTGAAACAGCGGGGCTGGGAAAACTTCAAGGATGTCGATGGCGGTTTTAAGGAGATATCTCAAACCAGCGTGCCAAAAACAGACTATGTCTGTCCATCAACCTTATTGTAGTTGTTTGATTGAATGAGAAGTAAACCCTGTCTTCCGGCAGGGTTTTTTTATTGCATGTGTGCTTGTAACATAGGTTACTGTCATGGATTTTATCCCATAGTATTTTTGCCTCGTATTATTAGAATATTATAAAAATGAAGATCGAACAAATATACACGGGATGCCTGGCTCAGGGAGCCTATTATATCGAAAGCAAGGGTGAAGTCGCTATCATTGATCCATTGAGAGAGGTGAAACCATATATCGAAAAGGCAGCCGGCAATAAGGCCCGTATTAAATATATTTTTGAAACCCACTTTCATGCTGATTTTGTGAGTGGTCACCTGACCCTGTCAAGGGAAACAGGAGCGACCATTATTTACGGACCCAATGCGAATCCCGATTTCGAGGTGCAGATAGCCAAGGATGGACAGGAATTCAAACTTGGAGATCTGACAATCAGAACGCTTCATACTCCTGGTCACACCATGGAAAGTACGACTTACCTGCTGATCGATGATAAAGGTAATGAACATGCTATTTTTAGTGGAGACACCTTGTTCCTTGGCGATGTAGGCAGACCTGACCTCGCCCAGAAAGCTGCAGATATGACACAAGAGCAACTGGCCGGGACCTTGTATGACAGCTTAAGAAATAAGATCATGCCATTGCCTGATGAAGTACTGGTTTATCCTGCGCATGGTGCGGGTTCTGCCTGCGGAAAAAACATGATGAAAGAAACCGTGGATACCCTGGGGAATCAAAAGAAAATGAATTACGCCCTGAGGGCTGATATGAGCCGGGAAGAATTTATCGAAGAGGTCACAGCGGGTTTATTACCACCTCCAAAATATTTCCCTCTCAACGTTAAAATGAATAAGGAGGGGTACGATGATATTGATCTGGTACTTAAAAAAGGCAGTCAGGAACTTGAACCGGAAGATTTTGAAAGAGCTGCAAATGAAACAGGTGCCGTGGTTCTCGATGTTCGTGAAGCACAACAGTTTGGCAGAGGTCATATACCGCGGTCTGTATTTATCGGACTGGACGGAACCTTCGCTCCCTGGGTGGGAGCTTTAATAGCCGATGTTCAGCAACCTATTCTGCTGGTCGTGGAAGAAGAGAATCTTGAAGAGGCCCTTACAAGGCTGTCCAGAGTTGGTTTTGACAATACCATAGGTTTTCTGAAAGGAGGTTTTCAGGCATGGAAAAAGGCAGGTATGGAATACGATACGGTCACCTCTGTTTCGGCTGAAATTTTTAAAGAGATCCTGGAAGAGCAGGTTCCGGTTTTTGATGTGAGACGCAACGGGGAATACCTGGCTGAGAGATTGGAGGCTGCTGAGAATACACCCTTGGATTTTCTTAATGATTATTTGAAAGATTTCCCTGCAGACAAGCCATTCTATTTACATTGCGCAGGAGGATACCGCAGTATGATTGCGGCTTCGGTTCTAAAGAGCCGGGGTATTCATAACCTGATTGATGTAAAAGGTGGTTTTAAGGCGATCAAAGAAGCAGGTATACCAGTGACCGAAGCAATTTGTCCTTCTCAACTGGTATGATGAGTAGTGGAACTGTTCTGTGTAACCTGTGTTACTGTATGCAGTTTTTAATAAGATTACTTTTATCAGGCTGACGAACGCGAGCATAATAATCATATGCTTGAAATCAAGGGATTTGTTGGTTAGTCATAGTTGGTTGTAAAGGAAGCAGTAGATACTGCTTCCTTTTTTTAAAAAAGATGAAGATGAATTTTTTGAAAAGCTTATTCAAGAGAAAGCCTGTTAACAACAACTTTAAGGTGCTTTCAAAATCGGAGTTCCTTAATAGAACAGGGAACAAAAGTGTCACTATAATAGATGTCAGAACTCCAGCTGAATTCAGATCGGGACATTTAGATAAGGCGATTAATATCGATTATTTGCAGGGAGCTGAATTTATCAGGAAAATCAACGGATTACCCAGAGATCTCCCGGTTTATATTTACTGCCGTTCAGGTAATCGCAGCAGGAAAGCGGGCGCTAAGATGCTTAATATGGGGTTTAAAGAAATTTACGATCTCAGGGGAGGTATCATGAATATATAAAATCAGGATATGATGAATTACGAAATAAGTATACAGAATCTCAAGTGTGGTGGATGTGCAAAAACCATCATAAGAGAATTAGAGAAAATAAACGGGATACTATCGGTAAAGATAAATCTTGAAGATCATATGGTGAAACTTGAAGTGACTGAGACTCCCGTGGTGCTAAGGGCTTATGAAGCATTGAAGGATATGGGTTACCCTCCTGAGGGGAAAAGAATAACCTGGGTGCAAAAGCAAAGTCTGTTCTGAGTTGTGCCGGCGGCAGACTGGGGTGATATCGGTCATGTTTTGAGCGATATAGAAGTGGTAAATTAGGGGGAGCTATTGTAACATGAGTTACGGTAGCCCCCCTTTTCATTTCGTAATTTTATAGTATAAATTAAACAAACTATGAGTACGCACTATCAAATCCTTATCATCGGTGGTGGAACCGCCGGAATAATGACCGCAGCCCAGTTTCTGGAAAAAGACAAGTCACTGCAGGTAGCTATTGTTGAACCTGCAGACACCCATTATTACCAGCCGGCCTGGACTTTGGTAGGAGCCGGAACCTACGAATACGAAAAGACGGCTAAACCCATGAAAGAGGTGATCCCTGAGGGAGCAACCTGGATCAGGGATTATGCTACAGCTTTTGATCCTGATAACAATAAAATAAGTACAGAGAAAAACGGTGATCTTTCATATGATTACCTGGTGGTTGCACCGGGTCTGGTGATGGATTATGATAAGATAGAAGGTCTGCGGGAAGCGATCGATAAGGGAGTGGTCTGTAGTAATTATACCGATCCCGAACACACCTGGGAGGTTCTTAAGAACTTTAAAGGAGGAAATGCTGTTTTTACGCAGCCTGCAACACCCATAAAATGTGGGGGAGCTCCTCAGAAAATAGCTTATTTAGCAGCTGACTATCTGAGAAAAAACAATCTGCTTGATAAAAGCGAGGTGATTTTCGCAACTCCGGGCTCAGTGATCTTCGGTATTAAACCGGTCAGGGAAACGCTCGAAAAGGTCATGGCACGGTATGATATGAAATTTAAGCCATTTTATAGCCCGGTTAAGATCGATGCAGATCGAAATATTGTCTATTTCGATTACGTGGCACCGGAAGACAAAAAGGAAAAAGATCCAACAGGGGGAATCAAGGGCGAAAAACTCACTGATGACGGGCTTATAGCGATGCCATTTGATATGTTACACCTGGCCCCGCCTCAGAAAGCACCTGATTTTGTGAGAAACTCGCCCTTGGTTAATAAAGACGGTTGGCTGGATGTTGATATTCATTCCCTACAGCATAATACATATGATAATATCTTCGGTTTAGGAGATGTGGCCGGCTTACCCACCGCCAAAACAGGCGCAGCTGTTAGGAAACAAGCCCCGGTAGTCATCGACAATATCTTAAAGATGATCGCCGAAAAACGTGCTGACAACAAGGGGTATAATGGGTATTCGTCTTGTCCGCTTGTAACGGCTTACGGCAGAATGGTCCTGGCTGAATTTGATTACGAGGGCAATTTCACCCCTGATCCCAAACTAAAACAGATGCTCATATCTGACTCTTCAAAGGAGCATTGGAGGTTATGGATATTGAAGAAATACATGCTGCCTTACCTGTATTGGAACAAAATGCTTAAAGGTAAGAACGTGTAAATTGGTTTAATTGATTGATTTAAAGCAGGAGGATAATACCTCCTGCTTTTATGTTTATATGAAAACAATGAAAGACTATATCTGGGTATGTTCGCAATTTATATTGTTTGGGGTGTATCTGATACCCGTCAGCATGGTTACATGGCAGGGCCATTATCTGTGGGCAACAGCCGGGGTTATTCTCATGGCCTCCGGTCTTATTATGGTTATACTTGCTTTGCTTCGGCTTAATACCAATCTTTCGCCTTTTCCTTCACCCGGAAGAAACTCTGAACTGATCACCAACGGAATTTTTAAGTGGGTAAGACACCCTATTTACGGTGGTATTATTCTTGTGGCCACGGGGTATGCCATCTTTGATACTTCTTTCTACAAACTCCTGATCGCTGGAGTGCTCTACATTTTCTTTTATTATAAATCGAACTTTGAAGAGAAGCTTCTGAAAGAACGATACAGTTCGTACGAAGCATATTCGAGGCAGACTTCACGGTTTTTTCCTGACGTAACCAAGGTTACTGACTGAGACGGCTTTTCAGGTTTACTTTGTTCAATGGATTTTATGATTAATGGTTTTTTCTGATGTTCTGCGTCAGACATGGAATTCACTGATGGATAATGTAATTTATGAAAGGGAAAAGATTTTTGATGTTGCCGGTACTGCTGTTGTTAGGGGCAAATGTCGTCAAGGGGCAGCAGCACGGAATTGAAACGGAAGACAAGAAATTGTCTGATATTTTCGGAAAGGCCCATTTTCACGGCCATATAAGAAACTACTTCATGAGTACCCTGAATGAAGGAGAACTGACGGATTATTATACGAATGCCACCGGGGGTGCAATTGCCATTCGCACCTCAAACTGGAAGGGATTCGAAGCAGGAGTTAAAGGTATATTTACCTATCGCACGTTCTCTTCAGATCTCAACAGGGCAGATCCCACTGTGGGTGAAATGGCCAGATGGGAATTCGAGCTTTATGATATTACCGATCCTCATAATTTTAATGATCTTGATCGTCTCGAAGAATTATACATCACCTAACGGTTTCACAGTGGCTATATCACTTACGGGAAGATGGAGATTCAGAACACACCCTTGCTGAATGAAAGTGACGAACGTATGAAGCCTTTTGCTTTTAATGGCAGCTGGCTGTATTGGCAACCGGCTGTTGAACATCGTCTTAATGCTGCCTGGATCAACCGGGTTTCTCCAAGATCAACGGTAGAGTGGTATGACTTCAACGAAGCAATCGGCCTGGAGAATAATGGTTATCTTCCCAATGGTGACCCGGCTGAATATAATGAAAAGACCGGGTCAAATGGAATCGCCCTTCTCAATTACAGCTATTCGATTGACGCATTTTCACTGGAGTTTCACGAATGGTACCTGGACAGGATCATGAACACTGTTTGGCTGCAGGCTGTATTTGAGAAGAATAACTGGTTCGGCGGGTTACAGTATCTCTACCAGTGGCCTTTGGAGCAACAGCGGGATCTGCCGGAGCCTGATCGATATGTTCAACCGGGGGAAAACGGGCAGGTTATAAGCGTGAACGCAGGCATGTCTGACCGAGGCTACGCTGTAAGCCTGTCTTTTTCTCATGCGTTTGATTCAGGTCGTTTTTTATTTCCCCGGGAGTTGGGCAGAGACAGGGTTTTTACTTCGGTACCCCGATCCAGGCTGGAGGGATTTGGTGATGTGGATGTTCTTACCCTAAGGGGGGATATTTACCCGGGTAGAGTTAGAAACCTGAATCTTGGTTTAGACTTTACAAGAGTGTTTGGTGCTGAGGCAGATAATTTTGTATTCAACAAATATGGAAAGGATGAATATTACCAGGTAAATTCAAGACTGCACTATGATTTTCAGGGATTCCTTAAAAATCTTGAATTAGACCTGTTATATGTTTATAAGTGGAACGTCAATGAAGTATCACCTGATGTTATTTTTAACCGTAGTAATTTTCACCAGGTGAATCTGGTTACCAATTTTAATTTTTAGCGGCTAATATCAACTTTGCTGGTCAGGTTTATACGGGCATGCTGTTATTTCGGACCGATTCTTTTATAATTTTCAGAGAATATGGGATCACCGTCGCTATCAAGGGTGATCTGACTGTAATAATCATCTTTCAGATCCAGTTTAAAGGTAAAGACCCTCATCGTATCGATGATTTGCATCATTGAGGCAGAACCGTACTCAAGTGTTTCGATCAGGCTGCTGTCGGTAACGATATAGGAACCGTAACCGAACCATTCCACTGAATCCTGAGGAACAAAACGGGTCCACATGACCTTTCCGTCTGTATACATTTTGATCTGACGGTAGCCTTCACTGGTTTCAATGGTATCGACCACGTTTTCGCCATCATAGGTATATTGATCGACGAGTTCCCAGATACCCTCAATGGTATGTTTATCGGTAGTTTCAGTCGTTTTAAAGGAAATTAGTATCAAAGCAAAAATACAGCCGATGGTGAAAAGAATTGATTTCATGTTTTTATGTATTAAAAAGTTGAAATTCAGCGAATTGTCACTATTAAATTACAAAAAATCATTGAAAATCATTCAACTGTAATCAAAGATATTTGCGTGCGTCTAAGTAAATGATCATTTTATATGGTCTCGAACCTTTCAAGATTTTGCTTGCACTCACGAGGGCATTTTAGTAAAATAAAGTACATTTGTTAATCGATAATAAATCAAGAAATATGGCTGAAAAAGCAGAAAATGTAAAGTGTCTGATCATCGGGTCAGGACCTGCAGGGTATACTGCAGCGATCTATGCTTCACGTGCTGATCTGAAACCTGTTATGTATACCGGGCTGGAACCGGGCGGACAGTTAACTACAACCACTGAGGTAGATAACTTTCCCGGTTATCCGGAAGGTATAGACGGTCCGGCGCTTATGATGGACCTGCAGAAGCAGGCTGAGCGTTTTGGTACCCAGGTTCGCATGGGAATGGTGACCAAGGTCGAACTTTCAAAAGAACATGGAGGAGTACATAAAGCTATAGTTGATGACAAACACGAGATTCATGCCGAATCGATCATCATCGCCACAGGAGCCACCGCAAAATACCTGGGCCTTCCCAGTGAACAGCGTCTGCGAGGCGGGGGTGTGTCTGCCTGTGCGGTTTGTGACGGCTTTTTCTACAAAGGTCAGGATGTTGCCATCGTAGGGGGTGGTGATACCGCGGCTGAGGAAGCAACCTATCTTGCGAATATTTGCAGCAAGGTGACCATGCTGGTCAGAAAAGGGGAGATGCGTGCCTCTAAAGCGATGCAGCACCGTGTAAATAGCACCAAGAATCTCGAAGTTCGTTACTATACTGAGATCGAAGAGGTTTTAGGTGATCAGGTGGTAGAAGGAATCAGGGTTTTCAATAATGAGACAGGCGAAAAAGAGGTGATTCCGGTAACGGGACTTTTTATAGCCATAGGCCACAAACCGAATACAGAGATCTTCAAAGGTCAGTTGACCATGGATGAGACCGGTTATATACAAACCGACGGTAAATCTACCAAGACCAATGTTCCAGGAGTCTTTGCCAGTGGAGATGTGCAGGACAAGGTTTACAGGCAGGCGATTACCGCAGCCGGAACAGGATGTATGGCAGCACTTGATGCTGAACGATATCTTGCAGCCGTAGAAAGTAAAGAAGAGGTGGAAGCCTGAGAATTATAGTGATATAGAATTAAAAAGCTCGTGGAAATCCCACGGGCTTTTTATTTCCACAAGGATGAAAACGGGGAATATTCCTTTTGAATGAACCAGCAGGTAAGCCTATCTTACTGAGGTTATGAAATGGTTGAAAAACATCTGTTTTTTAGTTTTTATCGCACTACCCGTATGGTTGAATGCTCAGGAATATCCGGTAATCTCACCCCAAACCGAGCTGCCGGAGTTGTTCCCTGAAATGCTGGTGCCTTACGAAGTGTATTTAATCGATTCCAGAGATACACCTAAAGATAAATTGAACCAGCTGAAGTTCTTTTATATCCCTTTCTCTGATGACCTGAATGAAAAGAACCGGTTCAGGTTCAGAAAGGAGACTCGAACGAAGGACTCTGTCTATTCAAATAACCAAAGGAGTATATAAAAAAAGAACCTGTCGTAATAGAACAGGTTCCTTTTAATTCATTCTGAAGTTATAATAGTTATTTTGCTTTACTCACGTCACCTGATCCCATTGATCGGCTTTCTTCTTTGGTAGGATTGCCCTTGTAATTCACATCTCCTGAACCTACGATGCTGGCTTTCAGGATTCCATCGCAATAAACATTGGCATCTCCTGAACCGGCTATGGAAACCGTTACATCACGTGATTTCAGATCAAAGGCATCTATATCCCCAGATCCGGCAATATTGCAGTCGAAATCATCGCTGCTTCCAGAGAGGATAATGTCACCGGAACCGGCTATATTTGCGTGAAGTTCGCTCACCTCAAGGTCCAGGCTGATATTCCCGGATCCGGCCAGGCTGGTTTCGAATTCAGAAGCCTTAAGGGTTATTTCAGATCTCACATCACCAGATCCCGCAAGATTCAATTCTTCGATCTCTTCAACAGGTACTCTGATCACGATCGAATTTCCGTTGCTGGGTCGCAGATTATAACCGTCTTCGGTCTTGATTTTAAGTTTACTTCCATTGGTTTCCACTATGATATACTCCATCAGGTTGGCCTCTGCTTCCACCTCAATTTTGCCCTCGGAGCCGGAGGTTAGAAGTACATCGAAAGACCCGGCAACATTTATCTCGTCGTAGTCTGAGGTTTCCCTGACTTCTTTGGTCATTTCGCCATTCCCCTTAACGGTGTCGTTTCCCCACCATTGAGCCTGGGTGAGAGTAGTGATTAACATGGCGGTTAAAAAAATTACTTTTTTCATGATAGTCGATTTTTAATTGATGATTATTATTGTTTGCTCATTTTAATGCTTCCGTAATCAGAACTGATTCTCATGGTATTTTTACCCTTGCTGCCGTAGTAGCCTTTATAATATTTCTCAGATGATTTTTCCCGTACAATATCGTAATCGAAATCGGTATCTCCGCTGATTCCGGCATATTCTGTGTTGATTTCAAAATCAAAATGGTAGCCACTGTTGTAGCCGATTCTGATGCCGGTGTAATCAGTGCTGATCTGAACATTTCCTGCGTCAGCGGCCAATTCATCGATGCGTATGGAGCCGTAGTCAGAGCTGATGTTCAGGTCGCCGTGAACCGTTCCTATCTTGGTGGACAGGTAATCGGCTCTTCCTTCAATATTGTTGACCTCTTCCACCTTCATGCTTCCGTAATCGCAGGCATAGTTAAGGGTGTTAACCTTTTTTAGGGTACTGTTGGTATAGTCGGCGGCAATAGTAAGTCTTTCGGCTTCCTCCACTTCATAAGTGCTGTAGTCTGCCCTGATCTCACCACCTTTGATGTATCCAAAGGCTGATTTTGAGGTATAATCAAAACTGATCTCGTTGTCGGAATGGTTGAGTTCACCGATGTCGATTCTGCCATAGTCACAGCTGATCACCGCTTTCCCGTCTAGTTTGTCAAGGTTGATGCTCCCGTAGTCATTGCTGAGGTCAACGCGGTTGGTACGGGGAAGTTTTACAATGTAATTCACTTCCATACTCACATTGTTGTTTCCACCCCATGACCAGTTCCAGCTGCTTTTTTCAAATTTGGTTTTGGCACTGACCATTCCGGGATTATTCTCAAAGCTTACGCTTATTTCGTCCAGTTTTTTCTGGGCTTTACTCTCATTATCTGAGTTTGTTTTGATATGTACCTCTATAACCACCCGGTTTTCGTTCCAGCTGGTAAGATACAGATTTCCGTAACTGTTTTCGATCTCCAGGAGGGCATCAGGATTTACCTGGAATTCCTTGTTGATCTTCTTTTCTTTGGTGTATCGTCCCTGCCATTTAGGGTTCGATGCCAGTGCCAATAGTGGCAGGCAGATCAAAGTCAGGGTGGTATTAAATAATATTCGCTTCATCATTGTCGGATTTAAATTCTTTAATTTCTTCTATTCGGTCTAATACGTCTTGTAAAAGGTTGATTCGGGTTTCAAAATTGGTGATCATCGCATGGAGAATCTGTTTGCGGTTGCCTTCTTCCCTGAGCTCTTCCACCAGCAATTCATAATCTGATTCCAGCTTTTCCATCTGAAGCATGGTGTCATCTATCAACTTGCGGGTTTCCGGAGTGGCCGCGGCTTCTACCTTCTGCATCTCTTCTTCAATTACCGATGCGAAATAGAACTCGGTCTTCTGAAACTCTTCGGGCATTTGATCGTTTTGCTGCTGGGTGAAAAACAACGATGCTGCCACTGTCACTATAAGGGTAATCGCTGCAGCAACCGAAAGCACTTTCCACCAGCTGCTACCTTGTGAAGACCCATCAGCTTCAGAGTTTCTCTGAGCTTCCAGGCGTGCTGCGAACCGGTCTTGATGTCCGGCCCTGGGTTCTTCCAGGTCAAACTGATTCTGAAGTGAATCGAATAATTTTTCTATGTTATCTTTTTCTTTCATAATACGGCCTCGGCCAGTTTTTTTCTTAAACTCTCTTTTGCTCGCGAAACAGTGGTTCTGCAATTGGCATAGCTCAGTTCCAGGATCTCACCCATCTCCTCGTAATCGTATCCTTCGATCAGGTGAAGGGTTAAAGCAATGCGGTAATTGTCCTTCAGCATTTTCATGGTTTGCAACACTTTTTGAGCCTGTATGTCGGTAAACTCATGATCAGGGTCACTACCTGCATTGTCTTCAACCCTGTACATTACTGTGTCCAGAGCGATTTCATTTTTTTTCAGCTTTTGCCTGTAATGATAAATGCTGTCATTAACCACGATGCGTTTCAGCCAGGCTCCGAATGTTACCTCACCCCTGAAGGTGTCGATCTTCGTAAAAGCTTTCAAGAACGATTCCTGCATGATATCTTCAGCTTCAAAACTGTCTTTTACGATCCTCACAGCGGTATTGTACATCGCCTTGTAATAGCGATTATATAATTCCATCTGGGCATTTCGGTCTCCATTGCGACAGCCCTCGACAAGCGTATCGATATGTATTACAGGTTGGCTCAAAAAGTATTTCTTTATTATAAAGATGAATCATTTTTCCATTTGTTACACTTCAGCTGAAAAAAATTAGAAAATACTTGTTGAATCTCTTATATTCCTGTGGTTTTAAAGTGCCGGAGCCGGTTGCAGCCTGTTCGAACATTCAAATTGGCACAGCTATTGTCTTAAGAAAAGCGATACCCTTTGCACGGTTGCGTGGATTCGCATTGTTTAAAGCAAAACCTTATGAAATACAGGGTGTCAGCGAAATTGTAGAGAAAAAGAAAAATCTGTCCGGGTGACAGAATGACCTAAATGAAATTATGAGCAATTCAAAATTTATAAATATTGACAGTTTGTCATTGCAGAATATCGATGATGATGCCGATCTGATCCCTTTAATGACTCCGGAAGATGAGGAGGAGATAAACAGGGAGGAGCTGCCTAAAAGCCTTCCTATTTTACCTCTTCGTAATACGGTATTGTTTCCGGGTGTGGTAATTCCTATTACGGCGGGAAGAGATAAGTCTATCAAACTGATACAGGATGCAGCCAATGACACCAAGGTGATCGGGGTGGTGGCTCAGAAAGATGAAACCGTTGAAGATCCGGGAAGTGATGACCTTCATAAGATCGGAACGGTTGCCAAGATCCTGCGGGTGTTGAAAATGCCCGATGGAAATACCACAGTGATCATACAGGGAAAGAAACGCTTTGAGATCGAAGAGCTGACCACTGAAGATCCATATTTTAAGGCTGATATCAAGGATTTTCCTGAGGTGAAGCCTGAAGCTGGGAATGAAGAATTCGAAACCATCATCGATTCGGTAAAGGAACTTGCCCTGCAAATCATTAAAGACAGCCCGAATATTCCTTCAGAGGCTTCCTTTGCGATCAAGAATATCGAGAGCTCCTCATTTCTTATCAACTTCATCTCGGCCAACATGAATCTGGAGGTTGATGAAAAGCAGGAGCTGCTGGAGATCAGTCACCTGAAAGAACGGGCCCTGGCCACCCTCAAACACATGAATGTCGAATTTCAGAAGCTGGCACTTAGAAATGATATTCAGTCGAAGGTGAAATCAGATCTTGATCAGCAACAACGCGAGTACTTCCTGCATCAGCAGATGAAAACCATACAGGAAGAACTGGGTGGGGTTTCCTCTGAGACCGAGATACAGGAAATGCGGCAGCAGGCCAAAGAGAAGAAATGGAGTAAAAAGGTCGGAGAGCATTTCGAGAAGGAGTTGATGAAACTTCAGAGAATGAATCCCCAGGTGGCCGAATACTCCATTCAGAGAAATTACCTGGAGCTATTCCTGGAATTACCCTGGAATGAATTCTCCAAAGACCAGTTCGACCTGAAACGAGCTGAAAAAATACTCGATAGGGATCATTACGGACTGGAGGATGTTAAGCGCCGGATTATCGAATACCTGGCGGTTCTCAAGCTCAGGAACGATATGAAGTCACCTATACTGTGTCTTTACGGACCTCCCGGGGTTGGTAAAACCTCACTCGGGAAATCGGTAGCTGAAGCCCTGGGTCGTGAATACGTGCGTATGTCATTGGGTGGTCTGCGTGATGAGGCCGAAATTCGCGGTCACCGTAAAACCTATATAGGAGCTATGCCCGGCCGTATCATACAGTCGATTAAAAAAGCGGGTACATCAAACCCTGTTTTCATACTCGATGAGATCGATAAACTTTCTTCGAGCCATAGTGGTGATCCTTCATCTGCAATGCTGGAGGTGCTGGACCCGGAACAGAACAGTGAATTCTATGACAATTTCCTGGAGATGGGGTATGATCTGTCGAAAGTGATGTTCATCGCGACGGCTAATAATTTGTCGAGCATTCAACCTGCTTTGAGAGACCGTATGGAGGTTATCAACGTGAATGGGTATACCATTGAAGAGAAGGTTGAGATCGCTAAACGACACTTGTTGCCAAAGCAACTGGAGGAGCACGGTTTGAAAAAATCAGACTTAAAGGTAGGTAAGAAGGAACTGGAAAAGATCGTAGAAGGATATACCCGGGAATCCGGGGTGCGAGGCCTGGAAAAACAGATCGCAAAAATGGTTCGCTTCGCAGCTAAGTCCATCGCGATGGAAGAAGAGTATAACGTTAAGGTTACCTCCGATGATATTGAAAAGGTCCTGGGACCCGCCCGCCTTGAAAGAGATAAATATGAAAATAACGACATTGCCGGGGTGGTTACCGGTCTTGCATGGACCAGAGTCGGAGGTGATATCTTATTTATAGAGTCTATTTTATCCAAAGGAAAAGGAAGTCTTAATATTACGGGGAATCTGGGGCAGGTAATGAAAGAATCGGCGACCATTGCCATGGAGTACATCAAGTCTAATGCTGAACAACTCGGAATAGATCCTGAGGTATTTGGTAACTATAACGTACACATCCACGTACCGGAAGGAGCGACACCCAAAGACGGACCGAGTGCCGGTATCACCATGCTTACATCACTGGTTTCTCTCTTTACACAAAAGAAGGTGAAAAAGAGTATTGCGATGACCGGAGAGATCACGCTGAGGGGTAAGGTGCTCCCGGTGGGAGGTATTAAAGAGAAGATCCTTGCGGCTAAAAGAGCGCATATTAAAGAGATCATACTATGTGAACAGAACAAAAGAGATGTGGAAGAGATCAAGGCTGATTATCTGAAAGGATTGAAGTTTCATTATGTCACAGAAATGAGTGAGGTGATAGATATCGCCCTCACAAATCAAAAAGTTAAGAACGCCAAGAAACTATAATCCCTGATGCAGAAGATCACTATTGCCATTGACGGTCATTCATCTACCGGAAAGAGCACCATAGCCAGACAACTGGCCAAAGCCCTCGATTATATTTACGTTGACAGTGGAGCCATGTATCGCGCTGTCACTTTGTATGCCTTGCGAAATGGGATGTTTGAGAATGATACCCTTCAGGGGGAGAAACTAATCGCCGCCCTGCCGGAAATCACCCTTCGGTTCGGAAAGAATGACAGCCAGGGTAAGGCAGATATGTATCTGAACGGAGAAAATGTTGAAAAGTCGATACGTACTCTTGAGGTGTCAGGTAAGGTTAGTATTGTTGCTGCCATTGCAGAAGTTCGTAAAAAGCTGGTAGAGCAACAGCGTGAAATGGGCCGTGATAAAGGCGTGGTCATGGATGGCCGGGACATAGGAACCGTGGTGTTTCCCGATGCCGATCTGAAATTATTCATAACAGCATCGGCCGAAACCCGGGCCCAAAGAAGGTATAAGGAATTAATCGACAGAGGTGATCAGGTTTCTTTTGATGAGGTACTGGAAAATGTCAGGAAGCGTGACCATCTGGATTCGACACGAAAAGAATCTCCTTTGATCCGCGCAGAAGATGCCATCGCTATCGATAATAGTCATATGACCATCGAAGAACAGTTTGCCGCCATTATGGATCGGGCGAGAGCCTGTATCTCAGAAAAACAGGAATCAGGCAGTTAATCAGTGTTTTATGATATTTTAATCCCGACCTGTTGGCTTTTGCCCATGGGTCGGGGTTTTTGTTTATAATTGTTTGTGAATCAATTTATATAATTGTATTTTTGCACTCCTTTTTTAACAAGATCCGGAAGGGAAAAAGGGAAAAAATAAAACTGTAAATGTTAACTCCTTCTGTGTTTAGGTTGCTAATCTTCCGGTTAAATGCAGAATACAAATTTTTATCAGCACATGGCTGAAACTAAAGAAAACGCTGCGAATACTGCCCAGGAGGCAAAATCGCAGGAAGCAAAGAACGAAGTTAAAGAAACCGTATCTCAGGAAGAATTTCTGGAGAACTTCGACTGGCAGAAATACGAAGAAGGTATTGAGCAGGTTGAAGACAAGAAACTGAAGGAATTCGAATCTCTTGTTGAAGAGAACTTTGTAGATACAGCCGATGAGGAAGTGGTTGAAGGTACTGTTGTTCACCTTACCGACAGGGAGGCGATCATCGACATCAACGCGAAATCTGAAGGGGTTATTTCTTTGAACGAGTTCCGCTACAATCCTAACCTGAAGGTAGGAGACAAAGTAGAAGTACTGATCGACGTTCGTGAAGATAAAACCGGGCAGTTGGTGCTTTCTCACCGTAAGGCAAGAACCATCAAGGCCTGGGATCGTGTGAACGCGGCTTATGATAAAGGAGAGATCGTAAACGGATTTGTGAAGTGCAGAACTAAAGGAGGTATGATCGTTGACGTATTCGGAATCGAGGCCTTCCTTCCAGGATCACAGATCGATGTGAAACCAATTCGCGATTACGATGCGTATGTAGGTAAGACAATGGAATTCAAAGTGGTTAAAATCAACCATGAATTCAAAAACGTTGTTGTTTCTCACAAAGCGCTTATCGAAGCCGATATCGAAGAGCAGAAGAAAGAGATCATCGGACAGCTTGAAAAAGGTCAGGTACTTGAAGGTACTGTTAAGAACATCACTTCTTACGGTGTGTTCATCGACCTTGGAGGTGTTGACGGTCTTGTTCACATTACCGACCTTTCATGGTCACGTATCAACCACCCGAACGAGGTTGTTGAGCTTGATCAGAAACTGAACGTGGTTATTCTTGACTTCGATGATAACAAGTCACGTATCCAGTTGGGTCTGAAGCAACTTCAGAAGCATCCATGGGAAGCTCTTGGAGATGAGGTGAAAGTAGGAGATAAAGTGAAAGGTAAAGTTGTTGTGATCGCTGATTACGGTGCATTTATCGAAGTAGCTGAAGGAGTGGAAGGACTGATTCACGTATCAGAAATGTCATGGTCTACTCACCTGAGATCTGCACAGGATTTCGTAAATGTAGGTGATGAGGTTGAAGCAGTAGTGCTTACCCTTGATCGTGAAGATCGTAAGATGTCACTTGGTATCAAGCAACTTACTCCTGATCCGTGGACTGATATCACAGAGAAATATCCTGTGGGATCACGTCACAAAGGAATCGTTAGAAACTTCACCAACTTCGGTGTATTCGTTGAACTGGAAGAAGGTATCGACGGACTCATCTATATCTCTGACCTTAGCTGGACCAAGAAGATCAAGCATCCTTCTGAGTTCGTAAACGTAGGAGATGAGCTGGAGGTTGAAGTACTTGAGCTGGATGTGGATGGACGCAAACTGAGTCTTGGTCACAAACAGACCCAGGAGAACCCTTGGGATAAGTATGAAGAAGAATACGGTGAAGGTACGGTTCACACCGCTGCCATCGACGAGATCGTTGACAAAGGTGCGACCATCAAATTTAATGATGATATCACTGCATTTGTTCCTTCACGTCACCTTGAGAAAGAAGACGGTAAGAAACTGAAAAAAGGTGAAGAAGCAGACTTCAAGATCATTGAGTTCAACAAAGAATTCAAGAGAGTAGTAGCTTCTCATACCGCTATCTTCAGAGAAGAGGAGGAGAAGAATGTTAAGGCTGCTGCTAAGCGCGGTAAACAAGCGGAGAAAACAACGCTTGGTGATGCTAACGCTGAACTGCAGGCCCTTAAAGATAAGATGGAAGGTAAAGGAGAGTAATCTCAGAGACCTTTCTTTAAGACAAAAGCCTCCGGAATTTCCGGAGGCTTTTTTTGTTTTTGGGTTTTGCGGTTATGCGGTTATACGGTCATGCGGTAATACAGGGATGAAGAATTCAGATCAAGGTCGTTCAGAGGTCCTGGAAGCTTTCGGGAGCGAAGAATCTGCCAAGGTGATTCGATGTAGCCATCTGAAAACTGACCACTATGCGTTATAAATAACAGGTCAACCTTATTTAGGGATGTGCATACATTATCACTCACCACTCACGACTCACGACTCACGACTCACGACTCACGACTCACGACTCACCATTCCCTGATTAAACCTGTTTACTGCAAGGCTTCCTTATAGGTTTGCAGGCATCTTTCCCGGGCTTCTTTATGGTCTACCATGGGTTCAGGGTAATCGTCACTATCTATTTCTTTGACCCATTCTTTAATATATTCCCGGTCTTTGTCAAATTTTTTGATCTGGGTGGTAGGATTGAAAATCCTGAAATAAGGAGCAGCGTCAACTCCACTGCCCGCAACCCATTGCCAGTTGCCAACATTGCTTGACATTTCGTAATCCAGCAATTTTTCTGCGAAATATGCTTCACCCCATCTCCAGTCTATAAGTAAGTGCTTGCAAAGGAAACTTCCCGTAAGCATACGAATGCGGTTGTGCATATATCCCGATTCGTTCAATTGTCGCATTCCGGCATCGACCAGAGGATATCCCGTTCGGCCTTCACACCATTTTTTGAACTCCTCTTCATTATTGCGCCACTCAATACGGTCATACTTCTCTTTGAAACTGGTATCGGTAGTGTGTGGGTAATGCCATAATATCTGCATAAAAAATTCCCGCCATATCAGTTCGTTAAGAAAAGTATCGTTCTCAGCAGCAAGGGCCTTTTTATAGATCTTCCTGAGCCCTACAGTGCCAAAACGCAGGTGAGGTCCCAGCCTGGAGGTGCCTTCCTGAGCGGGATAATTACGGGTGTCTTCATAACTATCTATGGTGGTAGGAGTCACATCGTAATCAGGTACCTTCAATTCAGATCTTGTAAATCCCATATCGGAAAGATCGAGATTGGGCAATCTGCTGTGTTGAATATAATTATCTGTGTATTGGCTGGTGTAGAAAACTTCCAGGTCGTAATCTTTGAAATTTTCCTTCCACTTTTTCATGTAAGGGGTATAGACCACATAGGGGTCACCATCGTCTTTTACTACCTCGCTTTTTTCAAAAATCACCTGGTCTTTAAAGGTGCGAAACTCGATATATTCCTCCTCCAGCAGCTCACTGATCTTATCATCTCTCTTTTCAGCGTAAGGCTCGTAATCGTGATTGGTATAAACGCTTTCCACTTCAAAATCTTCAATGATCTGTTGGAATATTTCCTCCGGATACCCATAATAGATTGCGATCGAACTGCCATGTTCTTCCTGCAGTTCCTTTCGCATTTTTTGAAGTTGATCAAAAATAAAGGTAACCCGTGCATCGTCTTCGGGTAATTTATCGAGTATATGCTTATCGAAAATAAAAACAGGGAGAACCGGCAGACTGCCTTTCAGCGCCTCCAGTAATCCCTTATTATCATCCAGTCGCAGATCTCTTCGAAACCAGAATACATTTACAGCTTCTCTGCTCAAAAGTCAGGGTTTTATCAGTTGATGTTTAAAGTAGACATTCCTCCGTCAACTCCGATGATCTGTCCGGTGATCCAATTGGATTTATCGCTTAAAAGAAAGGTGGCGACCTCTGCTATATCATCTGGAGTACCCACGCGCTTCATCGGATGCCTTTCTGCCATCTTCTCTTTTTTCTTTTCAGAGTTCAGCAGTTTTTCTGCCATGGGGGTATCGGTAAGCGAGGGGGCGATCACGTTAAAGCGAACCTTTGGTGCATATTCGGCAGCCATGGCTTTGGCGAAACCTTCAATAGCGCCCTTTGCAGCCGCTACACTACTGTGAAAGGGCATACCTGTATTTACGGCAACCGTGCTGAACAGTACCACCGAGGCTGAATCTGATAACTTCGGCATTACCTGTTTGAGCACCTTAACAGCGGTAAGAAAGTTGATCTGCAGATCGGCCTCATAGTCATCTATGCTGAGCATTTTAAATGGTTTGAGATTGATGCTTCCCGGACAAAACACGAATCCATCAATCTCGTCGGGAAGATCATCATCAGAGAGCTCATCGCTCGTGGCATCAAACTCGATATAATCGATATCATCTGTTTCAGGTTTGCTCCTGGAAGCAATAGTAACCTGGTGTTCTTCTTTTAGTCGTTGGGCTATGGCATGGCCTATACCATGCGAACCGCCAATCATCAGTATTTTTTTTGACATAATTTAAATAGCTTTCATGTTAATAATCTTCTGGTCACCCTTGTACGCTCCGAAGAGTTCAATCAATTTTTTCTCGCGGTATTCAAAGATTTGCTTCAGTTGTCTTCTGACGAACATCCAGTGCGCCAGCCTTCCTAAAGGGCCTAAGGGTAACTTGTAATCGACGATGTCTTCCATTTCGACACCTCCCGGAATGGCTTTAATAAAATGTTTATGATGCCAAAGGGCATAAGGACCGAAACGCTGCTCGTCAACAAAGTATTCTCCGGCTTGCACATGGGTGATCTCTGTCACCCATTTGGTCTTAAAACCGGGTAGAGGATTTACCTTGTACTGAATGATCTGCCCGGGATACATCTCTTTGTCAGCTCCCGATAGAATTTCAAAGCCCATGTGACCGGGAGTAATTTCCTTGAGATTGGCCGGATCAGATAGGAATTTCCAGGCTTTCTCCTTGTCGATCGGTAATTTTTGAACACTATGCAATTGATATAAGGTCATAACCAGTTCTTTAAATAAAGATATAAGTATTTTTGTCTAATGAATAATAATAAATGTTAAACAAAGTTAAGTGTTTTAGTTTTTATGGCCATGGTTTTAGCATCCTTTAAAGTGCATGGATTCAGGATTCAAAGAGCTTAGTGTTTTTATTTAAGGTTTTGTTAACATATGGCATTTAGCCTTCTGTGTAATTTAGTTAGACAAAAACATATAAAAGCAACTAAAGAATGAAACGATTTTTATTTACTGCAATGTCCATCTTCGCATTTGTTTCCCTGAGTGCGCAGATCCAAACGCCGGCTCCGAGTCCCTCGGCAAAACTTGAACAAAAAGTAGGTTTGACCGATGTCTCCGTGGTGTATTCGAGGCCTTCGATGAAGGGACGTACGGTTTTCGGAGAGCTTGTACCTTTCGATAAGGTATGGAGAACCGGTGCGAACCAAAACACTATAGTAACTTTCAGCGATAATGTTAAGATCGGTGGACAGGAGCTGGAAAAAGGCTCTTATGCTGTTTTCAGCAAACCCGGAAAGGAGAACTGGGAGGTTTATTTTTATACAGATACCAATAACTGGGGTATACCTCAGGAATGGGACCAGAGTAAAGTGGCTGCCTCAGCTACAGTCAAGGCCGAAGAGATGCCAATGCCGGTGGAGACTTTTACCATCACTATAGATGATGTGCATAATAACGGGGCAGAACTCGGTATGATCTGGGAAAACACATACGTAGCTGTGCCATTCGAGGTACCCACTAAAGAAAAGGCTATGGCCAGTATAGACAAAGTGATGAACGGACCTTCAGCCAACGATTATTTCGGAGCTGCGGTTTATTACCTTGAAGAAGGGCAAGATCTTGAAAAAGCACAGGAATGGATCGATATGGCGATAGCCAAAGCAGACGGAGAACCTTACTGGATGCTACGTCAGAAATCATTGATCCACGCCGCAAGAGGTGATAAAGAAGGTGCTGTTGCAGCTGCCAAAAAATCACTTGAAGCTGCTGAGGCTGCAGGAAATGCTGATTATGTAGCACTCAACAAGAAATCACTGGAAGAGTGGGGAGCTATGTAATGGTCTCTCCGCCTGATTTAAAAAGATAAAAAGCATAATATCTGCTGAAGGCCTATCCAGGCTGAATGACAGATTTACTATTAGAACCGGCTTATCTGCTCAACCACAGGAGTGTTTCTGTGAATCAGGCAGATAAGCTTTTTTAATTCTGAATAATTATAACGCAAGGCCGGATCTTTTGACCCTCGTCTCCCCACGGTAAGTGCATCTTGTTATGCTCCTGTCTTTATACGCTTACCTGTTCTGAAAGAGGTTTCCAAAAGCACAGCGATAACTATTACCAAAGCACAGCCTATAAAGTTGAGCCAAAGGTATCCGAGTTTCTCTTCTCCGGGTCCATGTATATGAATGGCATAGTAATAAGTCAGTACCACCATCAGCTGTGTGATGAGTGCTGCTATAAAAACAGCATTACCCCGCACAAATTTTATGAAAAAGGCGATCAAAAAGATTCCCAGCACATTTCCATAAAATATGGAGCCGATGATATTCACAAGCTGAATAAGATTATCGACCAGAGAACCGAAGTTGGCAAAGAGAATGGCGATGATTCCCCAGAGGAAGGTAAACCACTTCGATGCCTTCAGATAATGGGTTTCGTCACCTTCAGATTTCCGGTTTCGTTTATACAGGTCCATGGTGGTGATGGTTCCTAGGGCATTCAGTTCTGAAGCGGTTGATGACATAGCGGCAGAGAAAATAACAGCCAGCAATAAACCTATAAGACCGGTGGGAATATTGTTGAGAATAAAATGTATGAATACGTAATCCTTATCATTGGTCTCTATGCTTTCATCTGCCTTTTCGATAAGTGTTCTCGCTTCAGCCCGTAACATTCGGTCAGCCTGGTTCAATTCTCTGATCCGTTCTTTAGCCGCTACGGTGAGGTCATAATCTTTGACATCCAGTACAGCGGTGAAATGATCCTGAGCGATGCGTTTTTCTTCTTCCAGTTTCAGATGCTCAGACTTTAAGCGCTCATAGTCTGCGTTGAACTCAGATGAGGTGATGGCATCCTGGGCTGCTGGGTTGAAGTTGATAGGGGAGTGGTTGTACTGATAGAAAACGAACACCATCACCCCGACCAGGAGAATGAAAAACTGCATAGGTACTTTCAGAAGTCCGTTGAAGATCAGTCCTAACTGGCTTTCCCTGATCGATCTTCCGGACAGATATCGCTGTACCTGACTTTGATCGGTCCCGAAATAGGCAAGGGCAAGAAATAAGCCCCCGGTAATCCCGCTCCAGAAAGTATAACGGCTTTTAGTATCCAGGGAGAAATCCAGGATGTTGAGTTTGTCATTGGCTCCCGCTACCTTCAGTGCTTTCCCGAAATCAACGTCGTCGGGCAGGTAGCTCATCACCAGGTAGAAGGCGGTGAACATCCCTACCATGATTACAAACATCTGTTGTTTCTGAGTTACGCTCACCGCTTTCGTACCACCGGCCACTGTATAGATGATCACCAGTATACCGATGATCACATTGAGGGTTTTTAGTTCCCATCCCAGAACAGCCGATAGAATGATAGAAGGTGCGTAGATGGTTATACCTGCTGCCAGGCCACGCTGCATCAGGAAGAGAATGGCGGCCAGCGACCGTGTTTTCAGGTCAAATCTGTTTTCCAGAAACTCATAGGCGGTATATACCTTTAGTCTGTGATAGATAGGTATAAAGACCATACAAATGATGATCATTGCCAGTGGTAACCCGAAGTAGAACTGAACAAAGCCCATTCCGTCGTGAAAGGCCTGCCCGGGAGTGGATAAGAACGTTATGGCACTCGCCTGGGTTGCCATAACAGAAAGCCCGATGGTCCACCATTGGGCGTCTTTTCCTCCAAGGATATAATCGTTAACGTTTTTGCTTCCCCTCGTACGCCAGTACCCGAATCCGACAATAAAGGCCAGTGTTCCGGTAAGAACGATCCAATCAATAACTTCCATCTGCTATTGATTTGAGATCATAATGAGGTAAAAAGCCAGTATGTAAATGAAATTTGCAATAAGCACGATCGAATACGATCGCTTCCAGGTAATTTTTTCTAACATAGTTTAGCCTTTAGTTTGGTCGTTTTCGGGTTGTGTTTTTTGCGTTTCTTCTTTACCTACAGATAGCATGTTGGCAAAGAGTTTATAGGCTCCGGGAACACCTGCCGGAAGTTCCCTGAAAAAGCTGAGGCCGGTATAAATATAGTACCCTTTACCATAGGGTGCCACCAAAAGACTGCCCTTTTTCGGACTTTCGTTCTTGTCATGCATAGACAGGAGCGGAGTGAAAGCCTGATCCCATTCATCGGGGAAGTACAAACCTCTTTCCTGAACCCAACCCTTAAAGTCATCAGTCGTGATCTTATTCGGTGTATTCAACAGCGGATGGTCAGGATTGAGAAAGGTTACTTCGGCATCTTCATCGGTGACCCTGTCTCTTGAAACCTTAAGAGGGTAAGGTGCGATCTGCTCAAAGTCGAGTCCGCCGCGTCTGCTGGCGGTATTGTATTGAACGATCAGTGTACCGCCATTTTTGACATATTCAAGCAGATATGGCTGCTTGAACCTGATCTCGTTACTCACATTATAGGCCCTTATGCCTACAACTACGGCATCATATCCGCTAAGGCGGGAACTCGTTATGGCTTCCGGTTCTATAATACTTACATTATATCCTATCTGTTTCAGACTTTCAGGAACAGCATCACCTGCTCCGGGAATGTAGGCGATCTTTTCACCTCTTTTGGTTATATCCAGGCGGGCAACCTTCGCTCTGGAGGGTAGAAGCACCTGTTGGGTGGGGATATGGTCATAGGCGATGGTAACGAGTTCTTTTGAAATCCTGTTGCCATCGATATCGACATATGCGTTCATCAGACCTTCCTGTGTTTCACCCGGCTTGACTGAAAAGATAAAAGACTGCGTATTACCCTTTTCTTCAATGCTGAACGTACTGTTGGCCGGCTGACTTGTCCATCCCTCGGGAAGATCAAGACCTACACTGCCGTTGACCTTGCTGATTCCCGCTTTTACCGTAACCCTGACGGTTTTGGTTTTTCCGTCGTCGAAAAGAAAAACCTTGTCGCTCACTGAAACCGTTGCCTTTGGCAGAATTTCAAATGGCTGATAGAGTTCTCCTTTATCCGGGCGGGAATATTTATAGACTAATGGCTTGCTGATAACGAGTGATTTCCCGGATGATTCCAATATAAAGTCTATGATCACCGGATCCGGACTCTCAGGCATTCCGATTAGTCTTTGTGGTGCGCTGTACATTCCCAGAGTTCCTTCATTTTTCAACCAGTATGGGGTGCTGTATCTTATATCGGAAGGAAGGGTAAGCTTGAGCTCTTCGCGTAAAGGTGTATTGCTTTCCAGTGTTTTATCGATAGTGGTTTGTGCGAGGTCCTGGTTCACCTTTACCGCTTTTAAGGTGAAGCTGTTTCCATTTCGGTTGATTGCTTCAAGATTCAGCGTGATCTGTTCCCCGGGTACGGCAGAAGGATCATTTGCTGTTGCCTCCAGGAACAGTCCGCTACAGGCCTGTATAATCTTTGTGATCTCTTTTGTCTTAATTTCTCTCCAATGATCGTCTTCCAGACGGGTGATCAGCTCATAGGCCTTCATCAGTTCCGGAACATGAACCGCGGGATCTTTGAAATTAAACTCTTCTTCGATCTTACTGAGAATGCTGTTGATTTCCTCTCCGCCTTTCACCCTTGTCCAGCTGGTGTTTATTCCTTCGAATAACCGGTCTTCGGGCATATCACCCTTGAGCAGCTCGATATATTCCTTTTCAGATCCACGGCTGGAGACTCTGCCGAAGCCCTGGCTCAAATGCTGACTGCTGGCAATAGACGCCATTTCGTTATTGCTCATTCCTATGGTAGGGTAGTACGTTCCAATGTCGAAAGAGAGCATTTTGCTTTTGTCTGCCTTTTCAAAGTTTTCCTCACTTCCGTAGAACCACCATGAGGTGTTGAAAAACAACCTTTTGGGTTGCCAGGTGTCGACATAATTCAGTTGCGACGGGAATTTATTTTTGTTTCCTGCCAGGTCAAAAGCTTCATAGCTCAGCATGGCGGAAGAGGTATGGTGTCCGTGAGTCGAACCCGGAGTGCGATGATCAAATCGATTGATGATGACATCGGGTTTGAATTTCCTGATAGCCCAAACCACATCAGCGAGTACTGAATCCTTATTCCAGATCGAAAGCGTTTCTTCAGGGTGCTTGGAATACCCAAAATCATTAGCTCTTGTAAAGAACTGTTCCCCACCGTCAACGCGCCTTGCTTCAAGAAGTTCCTGTGTGCGAAGTACACCAAGAAGTTCCCGTAACTCGGGGCCTATCAGGTTTTGCCCACCGTCTCCTCTGGTAAGAGACAGATAAGCCGTACGCGCCTTGACTTCGTTCGAAAGGAAGGCGATAAGCCGGGTATTCTCATCATCAGGGTGGGCTGCCACATACAGGGCAGATCCAAGAAAGTTGAGTTTTTTGACCGCCTCATAAATTTCAGTCGAGGTAAAGGTGCGGGGTTGTTGGGCATAAGAGAACATGCTGAGCACCAGTCCCAAAAGAAAGGAAAACAGTGATCTTTTCATTTTAGCTGGATTAGGTATACCGATCAAATATAAAAATTAATCATCCCGTTAACCTTTTTTTAGAGATTCTTTAACGGAATTGGTTCGGAGATGAGAAAAACAGAATAGTCCCGGTTATTCGCTTTCGTCAGGGGAGGTGGTAGCCGGCTCTACCGATTTGGTAAGCACTACGACCCCTTTCTGTAAAAACAGGTTGTTTGGGTAGGTCACCAATTCGCCCTCTGGGGTACGAAGGTGAATATGAAAAGCCTTGATATCTTCTATCACCGATTCTGTCGGGAAGTCCTTATCCTGGATCCTGATCTTGTCACCTATCTTAAACGGGAAAGAGAAGAAGAGTATCACTCCTGCCGTTACATTACTGAGAATAGACCAGGAGGCAAAGAAGGCGACTCCCAGTACTGCAAGAACCGAAGACAGGATCAATCCCAGATCTTGAAAGTTCAGCCCCCAGATGTATCCTAAACTGAAAACACCCAGGAAAAAGATCATGACATTCACATATTTGATGATCAGGATGGTTCTGGCCCGGTCAAATTCACCGATTCGCCCCACCCGCCTGATAGCCTTGGCGGTTATGTAACGAATAAGTAGCAGCAGAACCAGGGTGAAAACGGTTCTTAAAATAGAGTCCTGATATTCGGTTAAGAATGCAATCATAAATTATAAGCCTAAACTGTCGCGCAAATATAAATCCTGGTTCCGGTTTTTATTCCAATAATCGATCTTTAATCGCTTTATTTTTTTTGCTCTTGTAACATAGGCAGTATCACCGTCGCTATAGGTTTCTTTACCTTCTTCCGTCCACTGGTTAATCTCGTAAGGGAAATCATTTTCGAAATCAATGATAAGCCGTCTCTCTAATTCCGGATAATCCAGGGTGTAGCGTTGAAAATCTTTCATTTTTTCCAGCCGGGCTTTTACCTGGTACGATTTTATTTTGTTGTGGGAGAGTCTCAGATACTCAAACCCAGGTATCATTTGAAGTTCACCGGTGGGCAGATTTTCAGGATTCAACCGTATCTGATTCCATATTCCGTCTTCCAACGGCATTTTTTTCAGTAGAAAATCCTTGTCAGATTCACCCTGGAAGTACGAGTGAAGCATCACCTCGTAATCGAGCCTGTTATTCAGCTGCATATATACCTGGCCGCACCACTCCTGTATGCTGCTGCTCACCTTCAGAGGGTAATTCTGTTTTTCGACCGGGCTGAAAACACTCGTCATTACCGAATACGGATAGATGCCCGTCTGGAACTTACGGGTTCGGTTCATTTTCAGAACATTAAGGGTTTTCTGTGAAGCCTCATTTGCTTTTACCTGCTCCTTCTTTAAGAAAGGTTCTGTTACGAAAATAAATACAGCGCGCCCTTCTCTTTTTTCGCCATATCGCATTTGTTCAAGATGGTAAGAAGTGATCTCAGCTTCTCCCTGGTACCAGTAAGAGCCAAAATTTTCAGGCAGCTCCCGGTTTGCTTTGACGGGTTTGGCAAAGATTCCTTTACCGGAAAAATACATATAGCCCAAAATGAGCAGGGCTAATGCGATGAAAGAGAGGAAAATATAACGCAAGGATTTCATGGCTGGGTGTTTCACTAAAAATATAAAATTTTTAGATGGAAGCCATTATTTTGAGGTTCTGATACACTTCGAACGTAGGAAGCCCGACCACATTGAAATAAGACCCCTGTATCTCACTGATACCTATCAGACCGATCCATTCCTGGATGCCGTAAGCTCCTGCCTTATCAAACGGTTCGAAGTTTTCGATGTAGTGGTTTATTTCATCTTCTGTTAATTCCCTGAATTTTACCCGGGTGGTATGATTCACGGTCTTTTCGAGTTTTTTACTGGTAAAGCAAACGCTGGTTATTACTTCGTGCTCTTTCCCTGAAAGCGAACGAAGCATCTCGTAAGCCTCTTTTTTACCAGAAGGTTTACCAAGGGCCTTTTCTTCATGCCAAACAATGGTGTCTGAAGTGATAAGAATGTCATTGTCTTTGAGCTCCTCCTTGAAAGGGAGGGCTTTCAACTGAGCGAGGTAATCGGAGATTTCATATTTGTATAAACGTTCCGGATAAACCTCGTCTACGGGCTTCAGTCGTACCTCAAAGTTCAACCCGAGGTCTTTAAAGAACTGTTGTCTTCGGGGAGAGCCCGAGGCAAGTATTATATTGAATTTTTCCAACTCACTGTTGATCATACCTACTTGTATAAAGTTTTTGGAGTTTTAATCGTACCGGGCGTTCAGGTTACTCATCCATTTCCCCTGTACCTTGAGCACCTGTTCGATAACATCTCGCACACATCCTTTCCCACCCTGTTTGTGAGATACATAGAGTGAGATGTCTTTTATCTCGGTCACGGCATCATTCGGACAGCACGGAAGGCCGATCATTTTCATGGCCGCAAAATCAGGAATGTCGTCACCCATATACAGCGCATTTTCAGCCTTGATACCATTACGTTCAAAATAGGCATTCAACTCTTTTACCTTGTCACCGATACCCAGGTGTATATCTGTTACGCCCAACCCCTGCAGGCGGCTTCTCACCCCCTCATTGCTTCCTCCTGAGATGATACATACGTTATAACCCTGCTGAACCGCGGTTTTAAGTGCATATCCGTCTTTCAGGCTCATGTTACGCAAAAGTTGACCGTCTGATGTGATCACGATGGTTCCGTCGGTAAGAACACCATCTACATCAAAAATAAAGGTGGTGATATGTTCGAGATATTCTTTATAGCTTTTTTCCATGGCTGTTTTGTATAGAACGGGTCAGGATCTCGTAGATATCCTTTTTGATTCCTGATCCCAGTTTTTGCAGATGCGAATTTATGGTTTTTTGATCATTTCTGAGTGCCGGACCCGTTTGCGCCGCTTCTGGAGAAAGTCTTTCTAGTTTTTCAAAAGTTTCATTTAAAAGCGGCTGAAAGATCTCAAAAGGGATGCGCTGCTCCTGGCAAATTTCCTTTCCGAGGGTTACCATGTGATTGCTGAAGTTATTGATGAAAACAGCTGAAAGGTGTAAAGAGCTACGTTGTTCTGAATCGATTTGGTAAACCGCTGAACTGATGCTTGCGGCCAGTTTTTTAAGCAAAATCAGATCTTCTTCAGTGTTGGCTTCCAGGCAGAGCGGCATTTGTCGATAGTCTATTTCTTTTTCGGCACTGAAACTTTGAAGCGGATAGAATACTCCCCGCCTTCTAACCGGTAACAATTCTGAAATTGAGGTGTTTCCAGAGGTGTGGGCGAGCAGGCCCCCTGTGTCTTTTATTTTCTTCGCGACCTTGGCTATAGCATCGTCATTAACAGACAGAATAGTAATGTCTGACTCTTCGATGCGACCGAAATCATCAGATAGAAATTCTCTGAAAGCATCTCGCTTTTTTTCGGTGATCTTCCTGGTGATTACCCAATTTATGCGTACACCCTTAGCTTCGTAAAAAGCTTTGAATAGATGCCTGGCAACATTGCCTGTTCCAATAATACTTATGTCGATCATAGCCTGCTAACCTCAGTAATTAATTCCCGGTTTCTTTAATAATAGATCAAATATAACAAAGCTGCATTACCCGGATACTTATCACAGTAACAGCCAAAGAAGGACTGAATTGCAAAGAGGGTAAAGCAGATGTTAATTCCTGCAAATTTGCCATTTAAATGTACTATTTTTGCAAACTGAAAAAGAAAAGCATTAGCCCGAAATGTTAGACAAAATAAAAAAGATACTTTTCTCTACGCGATTAATGGCCATGTTATTTGTGGTTTTTGCCGTTGCCATGGCGATGGGAACTTTTATAGAAAGCTGGTACAGCACAGAAACCGCCAAGATATGGATATATAACGCCTGGTGGTTTGAAGTGATCATGGTGTTCTTCGTGATCAACTTTATCGGAAACATTAAGCGCTACCGGCTCTTTAGTAAAGAGCAGTGGCCGGTACTGCTGCTGCATTTGTCATTTATACTTATTATTCTGGGAGCCTTTGTGACCCGGTATATCAGTTTCGAGGGGGTAATGCCCATACGTGAGGGAGAGTCTGTCGATTACATACTTACAGAAAAGGAATATCTGACCGTTTTTGTAGACGGTGACGTCGAGGGACAAACCAGACGGCGTGGGTTGCAGGATGAGATCATGATCACTCCTGAGGCCCGGGATGCCTCGCTTCCCTGGAAGTCTGATTTCAACGGACAGCCATTTACCATAAGTTATGCAGGTTTTATAGATGGTGCCGAAGAAGGTCTGATACCTGATGAAGCCGGTGACCCATATCTGAAGATCGTCGAAGCCGGAGGAGGAAACAGACATGATCACTATCTGAAGGCAGGAGAAGTTTCGAGTATTCACAATATTCTTTTCGCTTTTAATGCGCCTACTGAAGGCGCCATCAATATCGTGGTTAATGACTCTGTGCAAACCATAAGATCCCCTTTTGAGGGTAGCTATATGCGAATGGCAGATCAGCTGGAGGGAACAGTGATCCAGGACAGCGTACAACCTTTGATGTTCCGTTCGCTGTATAATGTCGCCGGGATGCAATTCGTATTTCCTGAGCCTGTTGTCAGAGGCCGATACGGAATCATCGAATCAGAAAATAAAACTCAGAATCAGCAGGACGCCATAGTGTTGAATGTTTCCACCGAGGGAGAAACCAAACAGGTAACCCTGATGGGAGGTAAAGGTTTTATCAATGACCCTAAGGAAATTAAAGTGGGTAACCTGGACTTTTATCTCACCTACGGCTCGATAAGGCATGAATTACCCTTTGCGGTCAGGTTGAACGATTTTATAGCTGAGAAATATCCCGGCACCGAAAAGGGATATTCTTCATTTATGAGTAAGGTAACCGTGGAAGATGAAAGACCCTTTGATTATGATATCTATATGAACCATGTACTTGATCATGAGGGCTACCGCTTCTTTCAGGCCAGTTTTGACCCTGATGAGAAGGGTACTGTACTATCGGTTAATCATGATTTCTGGGGTACCTGGATCACCTATGTTGGGTACTTTTTACTTTATATCGGATTGATGGGAATCATGTTTTTCGGAAAAACACGTTTTAAAGATCTTGCCGGGATGCTGAAAAAAGTCAAAACAAAAAAGGCAAAGGTGCTCACTTCCCTGATGCTGTTGACAACTGTTTCGGGTTTTGCCCAGGACACTCATGAGCACAGTGCTGATGATGGGCACATTCACGTGACAGCTCCTTCCCAGTCGCAGATAGATTCGATATTGCAGGCTACCAAAATAGATGAGGAGCATGCTGAAAAATTTGGTTCGCTGGTTATACAGGATGAATCAGGGCGCATGAAGCCTGTCAATACATTCGCTTCTGAGTTACTTCGCAAAATGAGTAAGAGCGAAGAATTTAAAGGAATGAACCCGAACCAGGTAATGTTGTCGATGATGCAGAACCCTGCAGCCTGGTACAATGTGGATTTTATTTACATCACCAAAAAGAACGACAGTATTCGAAAGATAATCGAGGTACCTGAAGATCAGAAGTTGGTAAAAGCCGTCGATTTCTTTGATGAAAACACCAATTATCGACTATCACCCTATTTGGAGGATGCTTATGCCACCAATACCCCAAATCAGTTCCAGAAGGGGTTCAGAGAATTCGATCTTAAGATGGGGCTGTTGAATCAGGCCCTGGGGGGAGAGATTCTCAGAATCTATCCTTTACCAGGTAGTGAGAACAACAAATGGATCTCTGCGGCCGAATTTGCCAGGGGAGATTTCCAGGTAAAAGACTCGCTGTATGCGAATTTTATAAAGAATTCAATTCCGTTCTATCTGATGGCACTAAGAGAGGCCAGGGCAACGGGAGATTATTCGCAGGCCGATAAAATACTGGAAGCGTTCAAACAAAATCAGAAAAATTACGGTGCTGAGGTATTGCCTTCTGATAACAAGGTGAAGGCAGAGATACTTTACAACAAGCTAAATATTTTTGAAAGCCTTTTGATTTGGTTCATGGTTTTCGGTATCGTGATGTTCACCTTCATCATCCTGCAGATCTTCTATGATAAAAGGTGGATCAAGGTGGCTATTAAAGCTTGTGGGATCGCCATCGGACTGCTGTTTCTTGCACAGACCTTTGGTCTTGGTTTTCGCTGGTATATCAGTGGTCACGCCCCCTGGAGTGATGCTTATGAGAGCGTGCTTTACGTGGCATGGAGTACCATGGCGCTTGGATTGGCCTTTGGTCGTAAAAGTGATCTGACCATCGCTTCAACCGCCTTTGTGACAGCTATCATTCTCTTCGGAGCTCATATGAATTGGCTTGATCCTGCTATCGCAAACCTACAACCTGTACTTGACAGCTATTGGCTGATGATACACGTAGCCGTTATCGTGGGTAGTTATGGTCCGTTTACCCTGGGAATGATACTGGGAGTGGTAGCCTTGTTCCTCATTATATTCACCAATAAGAAGAATAAGTCCAAAATGGAACTTAACATACAGGAGATCACTATTATCAACGAACTGGCTCTTACAGTAGGACTGGTGATGCTCACCATTGGAAATTTTCTCGGAGGTCAGTGGGCTAACGAGAGCTGGGGTAGGTACTGGGGTTGGGACCCTAAGGAGACCTGGGCACTGATCAGTATTATGGTGTATGCCTTTGTGATCCACATGAGGCTGGTTCCCGGCCTGAGAGGTCGATGGGCCTTTAACTTTGCCAGTATTGTGGCCTTTGCGAGCATTATGATGACCTATTTTGGGGTGAATTTCTATCTTACCGGGCTGCATTCATATGCAAGCGGTGATAAGGTTATCACGCCTACTTTCGTATGGTATTCGGTAGCTTTTGTAGGTGTATTGGGCATTATTAGTTACTGGCGATACAAAGCCGTTTACAAGAAAACAAAATAGCTCTTCAATAAGAGATACAAAAAAGCCACTTCGATTAGAAGTGGCTTTTTTATTATCGGGTGTTCAAATGTTTTTTTCAGGTAATCAAAGCTTGAACCAGTCTTTTATAAATTCTTCTTCCAGTTTGATACTTTGTTTATAGCGAAATTCATTCGCTGCTTCGTCATATTCGTAGTCTTCAGACCATTCGCTGTGATTTTCGGCTACCGCCTGTATAGCATCACAAATATAGTCGATCTCTTTATCGGTCATGGTCGGATGTACCGACATACGAACCCATCCCGGCCTTTCTCTCAGGCAACCCTGAAGGATTTTCTTTTCGATCTCCTTCGAAGTTAACTGGTCAACATTCAGGAGGAAATGTCCATAGGTGCCGGCGCAGGAGCACCCGCCTCTGGTCTGTACGCCAAAGCGGTCATTCAGGAGTTTTACCACGAGGTTGTAATGAGCTCCCTCGATAAAGAAAGAGAAAATACCCAGACGATCTTTGTGTTCCCCTGCGAGGATCTTCAGATTCGAAATCTTTTCAAGCCGTTCAAATATTGTTTCATTCATCTGGTGTTCTCTTTCAAGAATCCTGGAAACACCCATCTTTTCTTTCAATTCAATGGCTAATGCCACTTTCATGGCTTGAAGGAATCCGGGCGTTCCTCCGTCTTCGCGAGATTCTATATCATCGATGTAATCGTGGTCTCCCCAGGGGTTCGTATAAGCTACCGTGCCGCCTCCCGGGTTATCGGGTACCATGTTCCGGTACAGTTTTTTATTGAAAACCAGGACACCTGAAGAACCGGGGCCACCGAGAAACTTGTGTGGTGAAAAGAAAATGGCGTCCAGGTAACTTTCCTCGTCTTCAGGATGCATGTCTATATCGACATAGGGCCCTGAACAGGCAAAATCAACAAAACAAAGTCCGCCGTAACGGTGTATCATCCCGGCAATTTCGTGATAGTTGGTTCTGATACCCGTAACGTTACTGCAGGCAGTTACAGAAGCGATCTTGATAGGACGTTCCTTGTGGGTTTCCAGCAGTTTTTCAAAACTTTCCATACAGATCAGTCCGTTCTCATTGCAAGGAATCACTTCAACCCTGGCAATGGTTTCCAGCCATGAAGTCTGGTTTGAGTGGTGCTCCATATGCGAAACGAAAACTACAGGGCGAAGCTCTTCTGGAACCTGAGTGTGGTCTTTCAGATTTTCTACGATCTTCAGCCCCAGGATTCGCTGAAATTTGTTTACCGCCCCTGTCATTCCCGTACCCACGGTGATAAGAACATCGTTTTCTTTGGCGTTGACGTGACGTTTTATGATGTGTCTTGCCTTGTGATAGGCTAAGGTCATCGAACTTCCGGTAAAGGTTGTTTCCGTATGGGTATTGGCAACAAACGGACCGATCTGGTTCAGGAATTTCTCTTCGATATCCCTGTAAAGCCTTCCGCTGGCGGTCCAGTCGGCATAAACCAGCGGCTTGGGCCCGAAAGGAGTCTCTACGGTCTTATCTACCCCCAGAATGTTTTTTCTGAAAGTGCTGAAATAGGTTTCCAGGTCATTATCGTAAGCGGTTTCGTTTTTCATCGGTTCCCGGTTAATAGTTTTTAATACCTTTTTGTAACCAGTCGTAATATGCTTCAACATCAGGATTGTAGGCTGAGGGTTCAATTAATTTATTCTCGTTTTCATCGATAAGCACATAGAAGGGCTGGGCATTCGCCTTGTATCGCAATTGCTGGAATTCGCTCCATTTTTGCCCGATGTTACGGAATTTTTCTCCTGTGATTTCTGAAATGTTTTCAGGCGTATCAGGCAGGTCGCGTTTGTCATCAACATATAACGATATCAGAACCACCTCATTCTTTAGAACATCGAGAACTTTCGGGTCAGACCAGACCTTGTCTTCCATCTTTCTGCAGTTCACACAGGCATGGCCTGTAAAATCGATAAGAATCGGTTTATTCACCTCCCGTGCATATGCCAGACCTTTTTCGTATTCTGTAAAAGCCACTATGTCGTGCGGCCCGAGGTGAGCTCCTTCAGGGATGCTTTCTGTTCCTTCCAGGCCACTTCCTCCGGTTCGGGTATATCCCACTCCGTAGGGCGCCTCACTGTAATTCAGGGGAGGAGGGAAGCCACTGATCATTTTAAGCGGGGCACCCCATAAGCCCGGAATCAGGTAAATGACAAAACTGAGAACCAGTAATCCCACACTTAAACGACCCACTGAAATGTATTCTGCAGGGGAATCATGAGGGAGGCGTATCTTCCCGAAGAGATAGAGTGCAAGGGCACCGAATATAGCGATCCATATAGCCAGGAATACTTCTCTTTCCAGCCAGTGCAACTGCAGAACAAGGTCTGCGTTGGAAAGGAATTTAAAGGCGAGTGCCAGTTCAAGAAAACCGAGGGTTACCTTTACGGTGTTGAGCCAGCCCCCTGATTTCGGCAGGGAATTCATCCATCCCGGAAATGCTGCGAACAGGGCAAAAGGCAGGGCCAGAGCAAGGGAGAACCCGAACATTCCCACTATAGGGGCGAGTCCGCCTTTTGAGGCTGCTTCTACCAGTAACGTTCCTACGATAGGACCTGTACAGGAGAAAGAGACGATAGCCAGGGCAAGCGCCATAAAGAGTATACCGATAATGCCTCCGCGGGTAGACTGCTTATCGACTGTACTGGCCCAGGAATTCGGTAATGTGATCTCAAAGGCTCCCAGAAAGGATACCGCAAAGATGACCAGTAAGAGGAAAAACAGGATGTTGAAAGTTACATTGGTCGATAAGGCGTTCAGCGCATCAGCTCCGAAAATAGCTGTTACCAGAGACCCCAGTAAAACATAGATCAGAATGATGGCTATCCCATAAAACAAAGCGTTGCGAATGCCTGCAGCCTTGTTCTTGCTCTGTTTGGTGAAGAAGCTAACCGTTAGCGGGATCATAGGAAAAACACAGGGAGTAAGCAAGGCTGCAAAACCGGAAAGAAAGGCAATGAAAAATATACCCCACAAGCTGCGACGGGTGGAACCGGCGATTTCTCCCTCGTCAAAATCTGTTATTTTTTCAGAGTCTGTGGTATCTGTTTCGTCAGGAGTTATCTCCTCTGAGACCTCTGTAACATCACCTGCCCTGAAACTCAAATCGACATAAGAAGGGGGTAGGCACCTGGCATCATCACAAACCATGAATTCCACCTCTCCTTCGATCAGTGCCCCATCAGATAGCAGCTTTATCCGCTGTCTGAACTCTGCATGGTCTTCAAAGAACTTGATCATCATTTCGAAGACGGGATCATTGATGGTTTTACCTTCGTCTTCTGTGACATCGCCTATCAACTCATAATTGTCAGTTGGTTCGAAGGTGAAACTGGTGGGAATCGGACCGTTTTCAGGGACATCCTGAGCATAGAGGTGCCAGCCTTTATCTATTTCGGCTTCTATGACCAGGTCGTATTCTGTTTCAGAGATCTTTTCAACGCGGGTATTCCAGTCTACGGGATCGAGTATTTGCCCGTGTATGAAACCGGTGATTAAAAAGCTCAGGGTAAGTAATAATCCTTTCATAATGTTCGACAGTAGTAAGTGTTTACAAAACTACAGGGTTGGCTCAGATACTACAACCTCTGCGCTGTTTTTTGGAAATATTTAAGAAGAGGAATCCCAATTCATTAATTTTCTGAGGTTTTTTCTTCGGGGCGAACGACAGTTCCTGATTTTTCATAGGTCATTTGTCAGCTCCTCCTTCCGGAAGTTTCTAACCTGATCAAGGGCAGCCTCAGGTGATCGTACCGGTAATTTACATACTCTTGAACGACAAACATAAATTAGGGTCTCTCCGGGTACTTTTTTATTTTTTAACAGCGGTAAATTCTCATCTTCACCGCCCATAAATATGGCTGTTGGGAGATAGTTAGCCTGCAAGTCATGGTTCAGTTTCAGTGCGTTTTCACCCATAATGGCAATCTCGAATGGTTGGTAGGCCATAAGACCCATTGATACAGCCCAACTGGGATAAGCGGTGCTGTTTCTTTCAATGCGATCCTGCATCACAGCGATCATTCGCTCACTTTTCTTTATCATTTCCGGGTCCTGGAGAAGATTTCCAAGTCTGAACAAGACCTGAGACATGATTCCGTTCGAAGACGGGGTTACCCCGTCTTCCAGTTCCACATTCCGGGTGATAAGATCAGAGCCTGAATCTCCGGTATAGTAGAAGATACCACTTTCATCATTATAGAAATGGGCGATAGCGTAATCTGTTACTGTTTTTGCGCTTTCGAGCCATTGAATCTCAAAGTCTGTTTCATAAAGATCGATCAATGCCTTTGCCAGGAAGGCATAATCATCAAGCATAGCCGGGGTGTTCGACTGCCCGTCAATTCTATTTCGTTTAAGAGCACCTTCTTCAGACATCTGTGATTCTAAAATAAACCCGGCTGTTTCCCTTGCTGTGTTCAGATAAGATTCATCACCCAGAGCTTTGTATGCTTCCAAAAATCCGCTGATAGCCAGTGCATTCCATGAAGTGAGAATTTTGTTGTCTGTACTGGGTCTTATACGTGTTTGTCGTTCTATGAGCAGGGTATTGCGAGCCTGCTGAAGCAGTTTTAGCTCTGATTCATCCATTGCGCCTGAAAACTGACCCTGTGACGGAGCTATGTACAACACGTTTTTCCCGGATTCCCAGTTCCCGGCTTCCGAGGTTTGATAATAGGCAGATATAAGATCATACTCAGCATCGCTTAGTAAATTTCTCAGATCTTCATCTTTCCAGACATAATAGCGACCTTCCTCTCCTTCACTGTCAGCATTCAGTGAGCTGAAGAAGCCCCCCTCAGGAGATCTCAACCGCCGGTTCATAAACGCCGCGGTCTCCTTAACCACCCTTGCATACTCAGGATTTTCAGTAATCTTGAACCCTTTCGAATAAAGACTCAGCAATTGCGCATTGTCATACAGCATTTTTTCGAAGTGGGGAACCTTCCATTCGGGGTCAGTGGCATAACGGGCGAACCCGCCACCCAGATGGTCATATATTCCCCCGGCAGACATATGGTTCAGAGTGGTGGTGACTAGTTCCATAGGTTCTTCTTCTCCGGTAAGAAAGGCGTACTGCATGAGGAATTCCCAGGCAGCAGGCATGGGGAACTTCTGGGTTTGATTGAAACCGCCTCTTTCAGCATCTGTATATTCTTTCCATATAGGAAAAAGGTTTTGGTAGTCTTTTTTGCTCATTTCGCTCTCGGTGGCTTCCACTTCGATCAGTTCACGGCTCTTTATACCCCTGGTAAGTTTTTCGGCCTGTTCTCTTACAGTCGATTCTTTATTTGTCCAGGTTTCATGAACTTTTTCAAGTACCTGCAACCACTGTTCCTTTGGGAAATATGTTCCGGCGAAAAAAGGTTCCCCACCGGGCAGTGCAAAAACATTCAGGGGCCATCCGCCTCTTCCGTTCAGCAGCATGGCTGCGTTCATATAGATCATGTCGATATCCGGCCTTTCCTCGCGGTCGACCTTTACCGGAACGAACTGAGTATTGATTTTTTGGGCTACAATGCTGTCCATGAACGACTCTTCCTCCATCACGTGACACCAGTGACATGAGGCATAACCTATACTGATAAGCAAGGGTTTATTCTCTTTTTTTGCCTTTGCAAGAGCTTCCTCTCCCCATTCCATCCAGTGAACGGGATTATCTGCATGCTCCCTGAGGTAGGGGCTGCTCGCATCAGCCAGTCGGTTGTCTGCTGAATTGTCTTTTTCTTCTGTTCCGCAGGCAACAAGCATTATTAGAATAACTAAGTATGCGGGGCTGTAATATCTCAGTTTCATAGTGAAATTACTTGGTGTTGCAATATAATTCTATTATTTGTTGTATCGGGAATGCTGCAGTTTCATTATTAACGAATTCATATCGTTCAGTGGTGGGGAAGAAGCACTTTAATTCCTATTTTTATCCAAATAATTGTGAAAAATGAAAACAAACATTTTGCTACTGGCAGTCGCTTTCCTGGCCTTTGGTTGTAAAGACCAGAAGAAGACCGGTGAATTGTCTGCACTTGAACCCGTTGAAAAAACTCAAGAAATGAAAAGCCTTCATGAATTTAAAGTAATCGACCTGTATGGAGAACCCTTTGATTTTGCCTCTCTCAAAGGCAAAAAAGTACTGGTGGTAAACACGGCCAGTGAATGCGGTTTGACACCTCAGTATAAAGGACTGCAAGAGCTATACGAAACCTTTAAGGATCGTGATTTCGTAATCGTCGGGTTTCCGGCCAATAACTTTGGTGGACAGGAACCGGGTTCTGATGAAGAGATCGCAGAATTTTGTGAAGCGAATTATGGCGTGAGTTTTCCGATGATGTCTAAGATCTCTGTCAAGGGAGAAGACATGCATCCGGTCTATCGCTTTCTGACCTCGAAGGAGCAGAATGGATATATGGATACCGAGGTGAGCTGGAATTTTCAGAAATACCTGGTAGATGCAGATGGTCATGTGGTAGCAATGAAGAGTCCGCAGACACTTCCTGCAGATGAATCTATCATTAACTGGATAACAGGAGAAAATGAGTAAAAAGGGCATACATACCATTTGCACCCATGTGGGGGAGTTAAAAGATGAACAATTCAAGGGAGCTGTATCTCCGTTATACATGTCGACCTCCTACGCCTATGAAGGGGTAGAGGTGAAGCGTTACCCCCGTTATTTTAATACGCCTAACCAGGAGGCGCTTTCTCAAAAGCTGGCTGCACTGGAGCATACTGAAAGAGCGTTGATATTCGGTAGCGGTATGGCAGCGGTAAGCACGACGCTTATGGCATTGCTGCACAAGGGAGACCACGTGGTGTTACAGCATTCGCTCTATGGAGGAACCTATAACCTGGTGGTTGAGGAGTTCGATAAATACGGTATCGAGTATAGTTTTACAAAGGGATTGGCAAGGGAGGATTTTGAGAGTGAAATAAGAGAAAACACCCGTGTGATTTATGTCGAAACGCCTTCTAACCCGTTGCTGAAGATCACAGATCTTTCGATGGTGGCTGAACTTGCCTCAGAAAAGATACTGATAAGTGTTATAGACAATACTTTTGCCAGTCCGGTGAATCAAAACCCGGCTGATCTGGGTATCGATATCATTATACACAGCGCCACCAAATACCTGGGAGGCCATAGCGATATACTGGCCGGAGCTGTTTGTGGTTCAGAAGAGCATATCGATCGTATCTTCCAGCTGGCCAAGAATTTCGGGGGAAGTCTCAGTGATTATACGGTGTGGTTACTGGAGCGCAGTATAAAAACACTGGGTATTCGTGTGAAAGCCCAGAACAGGAACGCCAGAAAGTTAGCCAAGTTCCTTCATAAACATGAGCAGGTGAAGCAGGTGTATTACCCGGGATTAAAGTCACACCCTGATCACGAACTTGCCAAAGCCCAGATGCACGGTTTCGGGGGAATGATGTCTTTTGAGCTGGAGGAAGGAATGGATACCGCTCTTTTTCTGAAGCGTCTGAAACTGATTAAACCTTCCATGAGCCTGGCAGGAGTTGAAAGCACCATACTGTCTCCTGCAAAAACCTCGCATGCCTTGCTTTCTGAAGAAGAAAGGAAACGACAGGGAATAAGCGATAGGTTGCTGCGGTTTTCGGTGGGTATCGAGAACCGTAAAGATCTGATGGCAGACATAGAACAGGCGCTTATTGCCTGTGCTGCGGGAAGCCTAAAGGAATGCTGAAAAACCGTACCTTTGAAGACTAAAAACATAAGATGAAGTTAGATATACTGGCTTTTGGCAGCCATCCGGATGATGTAGAACTCGGTTGTGGTGCTACCCTGGCAAAAGAGATCAGCAGGGGAAAAAAAGTAGGGATCATTGACCTTACACGCGGAGAGCTCGGTACCCGGGGTACTCCTGAAATTCGTGATGAGGAAGCTCGGAAAGCAGCGGATATTCTGGGTGTTACGGTCAGGGAAAACCTGGAGTTTGCAGACGGTTTTTTTGTTAACGACAAACTGCATCAGCTGGAGGTGATTAAAATGATACGCAAATATCGTCCCGATATGGTATTGTGTAATGCGGTTGAAGATCGTCATATCGATCATGGAAAGGGCAGTAAGCTGGTAAGTGACGCCTGTTTTCTCAGCGGCCTGGTAAAGATAGATACCCGGTTCGAAGGGGAGGAGGACTGGCAGCAGCCATGGAGGCCGCGGGTGGTATACCACTATATTCAATGGAAGAATCTTGAACCTGATTTTGTGGTCGATGTAACCGGTTTTGTCGAAAAGAAGGTGGAATCGGTTAAGGCTTATGCTTCCCAGTTCTATGATCCGGACAGTAAGGAGCCGCAAACCCCGATCAGCAGCAGAAATTTCTTCGACAGCCTTATCTACCGATCCAGGGATCTTGGAAGGCTGATAGGTGTTGAAAACGGTGAAGGCTTTACCGTGGAAAGGTATGTAGGGGTTGAGAATCTGGATTGTATGAAATAACATCCTTCAGGGATAAATTTTTTTGAGAAATATTTGGTGATAAATTGTAAAATAAATTACATTTGCACTCGCTTTGACAGCGATATCAGTTAGAAATACACGGTGGTTGTAGCTCAGCTGGTTAGAGCGCTGGATTGTGGTTCCAGAGGTCGCCGGTTCGAACCCGGTCTTCCACCCAATAAAGCCTTCAGGTAAAACCTGGAGGCTTTTTTTGTGCGTAGCCCCGAAAGCTTGCTTTCAGGGGGCTGTAAGCACAAAAAAAGACCCGGCGCCGTATGGCGCTGAAGGCTTTATTAGCAGGTTAACCACTCCCGGCTCAGCGACCGACAGGGAGCTAACAGAGTCGGGTGGCAATCATGCATTTCTAAGTGACGGGCACAAAAAAAGACCCGGCGCCGTATGGCGCTGAAGGCTTTATTGACAGGTTTTGCCAGCGCGCCGGCTGGCCCTTTCGCTAAAAACAGCCACCGGCTGTTTTCTTTACGCTCAGTCCTGGCTCAGCGACCGACAGGGAGCTAACAGAGTCGGTGGGGAATCTTACATTTCTAAGTGATGGGCACAAAAAAAGACCCGGCGCCGTATGGCGCTGAAGGCTTTATTGGATATGGCACCCATCCAAACTAAACGCTGCGGGATGACCTTCTGACCTTCTGACTTCTTGACCGTCTGACTACCTGACTACAAATTTGGCAGATCCTTCACTACGGTGACCTTCGTCACCTTAGCTTTGGATGACCCAGAGGTTCGAAATGAGAGTGAATAGTTAATCTATTAAGTATACCAAAATTAAATTTTGGTTTTTTACCATCTCACCATCTCACCATCTCACCATCTCACCATCTCACATGACTTATTGTTATGGAGGTATGGAGGTATGGTGTTATGGGGGTGTGATGGTACTATTTGAACTCTTGTCCTTTTAATTATCTAACCCTCTGACTTATTGACTTCCTCTAAAAAATTGCTTCACCCCATTTGGATGGGGTTCGCAAAGACGTTTTTTTGACTACCTGACTACCTGACTACCTGACTACCTGACTACCTGACTACCTGACTACCTGACTACCTGACTACCTGACTACCTGACTACCTGACTACCTGACTACCTGACTACCTGACTACCTGACTACAAATAAAAACCCCCGAATATTATCGGGGGTCACTGAAGTTTAAAAAATTCGTGTTCTATTTCGAAACAGCTTTATCCACTACCGGTCTTTCAGGTCGGTTGGCAACCTCCCAGGCCGTATGAAAGATCAGACGGGCACGGTTCGTAAGCAGATCGTAATTGATCTTATCGGGGGTGTCGCTCGGGCGGTGGTAATCATCATGGGTGCCGTTGAAATAGAAAATGATGGGAATATTGTGCTTGGCGAAATTGTAATGATCACTGCGGTAATAAAACCGGTTCGGATCATCTTCAGCATTGTATTTGTAGTCAAGGGTAATATTGGCAAAGCGCTCGTTCACCTCTTCAGATAGTTCATGCAGGTCAGAGCTGAGCTTATCAGAGCCGATCAGGTAAACATAGTTACGGTCGCCATCCCTTTTAGGATCAATCCGGCCGATCATGTCAACGTTCAGGTTGGCTACGGTTTGTTCCAGTGGATATACCGGGTTATCGGTATAATACTCAGAGCCAAAAAGTCCTTTTTCCTCACCGGTAACATGTAAAAAGACAACGGTTCTTTCAGGGCCGTGACCGGCATCTTTAGCTTCTTTGAATGCTTCAGCTATTTCCAGTAAGGCTACGGTTCCGCTCCCGTCGTCGTCGGCTCCGTTATGAATTTCTCCCTCTGAATTTATTCCGACATGATCGAGGTGTGCCGATAAGATCACATACTCTTCGGGTTTGCTGCTTCCTTCAATTACTGCGACGACATTGTTGCCGAACAATTCCTGGTTCGTATTCTTCAGGTCAAATGATAAAGTTTTGCCGGTATCCCCTTTAGGTTTTTCAGCCTCTACAGCAAGTTTCTCTGTGGCCTTTTCAGTTGACATGAAAACAAGGGCGACTTTATCTGTGTCTTTTTTCAGCTGCATGCTGCCACCGTGATCTGCCTGCTGGTAATATTTATAACGTCCGGAAGCCCTGTTAAAGTAAGCATCGTCGACATAGATCATGCCGGCTGCGCCCTTTTCTGACGCGATCTCTATACGGTCAGAAAGGGTTTCACGCCAGTTTGACCAGTCTGAAGGGGTATTGTTGCCGGTCAGTAAATAAGTGCCATCTTCCTTACGGGGTTCACCTCCGTAAACGATTACCACTTTTCCTGACACATCCATATCGGCATAATCTGAGTATTCTGAACTTTCGATCCCGTAACCGGCATGAACCAGTTCATATTCGCTTTTGGGAACGGCCGAAAACATGATGAAATCCTCACCCTGCTCCAGGGTTTCTCCTTCAATGGTTAGCGTTCCTTCAGGAACTGAATTCATCACCAGCGGCACTTTTTGGAAATATGCGTTTTCTCCTGCACCCGGATTGATGCTTTGATCTTTATAAAAGTCTCTCAGGTAATCAGTAGCGATACGCTCTCCTTCCGTGGCCGTTTCTCTTCCACGGAATTCATCTGAGGCATAGGTGAATAAATGCTCCTTTAATTCTTCCTCTGTGATAGAGTTGGCGTAGGAGACCCTGTAAGCCTCTTTTCCTTCTGTACCTGCAGTGCTCTTACTGCTGCTTTGCTGGGCGCTGTTACAGCCGATTGTGAGCAAGGCTGCAGCATAGATGACAATTTTCATACGTAGTATTTTGATGTTGAAGTTGGTCAAATATAGGGTATGGAAGAGTATTTTATATATAAAGTTTTCTAAAATGCTGAGATAAATTATCGATCGGAACCGCTAAATGAGGGGGTGACAGCAGGTGTTCGCAATTATTCTTACTTTTACCTGTGATATAACCAAGTAACCTTAAATATGAAAAAAACCATTCTGGCTCTGAGTGGCATCGCCTTGATGGCCTGCAACACAGAGGAACCCACCAATGGAGTGATCGTTTCCGGAAACGTCACCCATACCGAAGCCCCGTATCTCCTGGTATATGATCTTTCGCGATCCTTAGCAGATTCACCAGCTGATACCATTGCCTTACAAGATGACGGCAGCTTTTCTGATACCCTGAAAATGTCGGGAAAAAAAGTAAATCTTATAGCCGGAAGAAAGCGTATTCCCCTGTATTTCTCTGACGGCGCCAACCTGGACATTACAGTTGATATGAATGACTTTGAAAAGACCCTTCGAATTACCGGTAAGGGAGCTGCAATCAATAATTACCTGCAGCAAAAGTCAGAAATACAGAAGGAAATAATTGGTGATACCAACCACTATATGTTAAGCGAGGATGAATTCCTCAAAAGAATCACAGCTGTAAAGGAAGCCCAGAAAGAGAAGCTGAACGCAATCGTGGAATTGGATTCCGATTTTAAGAAGAAGGAAGAAAAGAACCTTGCCTACGAATATCTCGGTGAGATACAAAAATACCCTCAATACCATCCATACTACACGAAGAAAGATGAATTTGAAGTGTCAGAAGGCTTTTTACGGGGCCTTGACACTCTGGATATGGAAGACCAGTCAGCCTTTGAATTTTCACCTGCCTATAAGTCTTTATTAGAGTCTTCTTATCGGGATCTGGCGATAAAGAAAACCGCAAAAGACAGTACGATCGCTCAGGATATTGCATTTCTGGAGGAGGTATCGGCTAACAGGAATGAGAAAATCAAAAATGCCTTATTGTATGATGCAGCCCGCATTTACATGAGCTTTAGTGGAGACCCTGAGCGCTATTATCAGACTTACGACAAGTATGCCACTGATGAGACTTATAAAAAGCATGTCAGGGCAGATCACGAGGCGCTCTTACGTGTTTCTGAGGGAAGGCCTTCACCGAAATTTGTAGCATACGAGAACCATGCAGGCGGAACCACTTCCTTAGATGACCTTAAAGGAAAGTATGTCTATATAGACGTCTGGGCTACCTGGTGCGGGCCTTGTTTACGAGAAATTCCTTCATTGAAGGAACTGGAAGCTGATTATCATGATAAACCCATTCAATTCGTCAGTGTCTCGATAGATACCGAAGATGCATATGAGAAATGGAAAACAATGGTGAAGGAAAGAGAACTTGGAGGGATTCAGCTGCTGGCCGACAATGCGTGGGAATCTGAATGGGTGGAAGATTACCTGATAAAAGGTATTCCCAGGTTCATTCTTATCGACCCCCAGGGAAATATTGTAAATTATAATGCCCCACGACCTTCAAGCGAAGAGATCAGAAAGGTTTTTGAAGAACTGGATATCTGAAATGATACCACCCTTTTGGGAAATATGGCCTGTTCCTTTTAGGGGGACAGGCTTTTCACTTGTTAAGTCTGCTTCGGCAGGAATCGGTGCAGATCCACTCCGGTTCCCCGTAATAAGCCTTGCTGTCGGTCACTTTCCAAATAGAATCGATGGCCAGGGTGTCAGATTTCAATTTCAGCACATAGATATCGTCACGATCATCAATTTTGGAATGATAGGCAATTTTATCTCCCGAATCAGACCACCTTATCTCCTCCTCACTATAAGGGGTGTCGGTTAGCCTTTCGGTGCGTTGGTTCTTGAAGTCGATAACATAAATGTCATTTATGCCTCTTTCATTTTCCATGGTTACCCCCAGCAATTTCCCGTCGGGTCTCCAACTCATGTATTTTTCTCTTTTGTTATTTTTGGTCACCCTTCTAACCTGTTTGGTTTGCATGTCGAAAAGGTAAACTTCGTTTGTACCCGTACGATCTGAAATAAAAGCAAGGTTTTTTGAATCGGGAGACCAAACGGGACGCCCGTTATAGCCCTCATCATGCGTTACCTGCAGGCTGTCACCCAGCCGGTAGAGAGGAGCAATCAGGATATTTGAAGTATCCTTGTTCTTCTGCCGTACGTAGGCGATCCATCTACCTTCATCAGAAATTCGAATTTCGGGGAGACTCAGCTTCGGGAAATTTACGATAGTGTCACCTTTCAGACTCATGGCCATAGTGCGGAAAACGCCGGTGGTATCCATACTATTATAGACAACGATGTTCTTTGCCGGCACGTATTGCGGAAACCACTCCCAGCCAGTCGCACTGGTGATGCGGCTCTCTTTCTGACCATGCAAGGTATTTCGGTAGATGTCGAAACTCCCTGACTTATCTGAGATGTATACCAGGTCTTCAACAATCAGCTCGGCGGGATCAGTACCGTTCACCCTGGCTTCTTTATGCTTTTTACAGCCTCCGAGGGAAAAAAGAAAAACCAGAAAAATAAGGAGGATATTAAAGGTTTTGATCATCATGCCGGTGTACTATACTCCTAAGTTACCAAAAATATCGGTTTTCAGGCTTTCTCCTCAGGTTTGCCTGCATGTGCTTTCATCAGTGCCGCCACCCTTTCTTCGGTTTCCTGATGCCGCTTGACCTTCTGAAGCCTGCGGGGTGGGGCTGCCCTCAATTCACAATCACTGATACTGCAGCTTTCACAGGTAATTCCCACCTTTATTTCAGGTTTTGCGGTATCATTCAGAATTTTGAACTGCTTTAACACCCTGTCGGTAAGCAGGATGCCCAGACTGATGCTTCTGTAGTGATCTGATCTGAAGGGGTCAGGGGTAGCCGATGACAGCACCAGGTAACGGCTGCCGTTTTCGTATACCGATATCTGCGAGTCAAAATGGTGATCTTTCGGCTGGTTTTCGATTTGATGGAGAGTTTTGATTGAGATCCATCTGCGGCAATAATGCTCATTATATTCGTTAGCCTGTGGTTCCTGCTGGTGTGTAATATGCAATTCCTTGTTCAGGTAGTAACGGGCATCTCCCTTTTTATGCGTAAAGCGCAGAAAGAAAAGGTTCCTGAATCGAAAATCATTAGGAAGAATATTGGTGAGTCGTTGGTAAACCGTTTCAGGAGAGGCGTTAAAACCGTTAAGTAATTCCAGGAAGTTCGTATCGCTCCACGTATCCTGATGAAGCAGGTTTTCCAGTTTTTGACTCAATTGATCCCGGGGTACAACCAGGGCTCCTGAGAAGTAAGAGGCACGAAAATTATGCAGTACTTCGTCAAAGCTGTTGTAAGTGATCCAGCTGAAGGTATACGGACGTACGCTGAGCTTTAAAAAGTTGTAGGCGATCTCCTTGCCGAAAATAAAGAGTTTCTGTGTTTCATCGATTTCGGTTGACAACAGAAGGCGTTTGCTGGATGGCACAAAGATTGAACGCAGATTATCCAGCATGGGATCATTCGCGATACCTTGTTCCATAATGGTGTAACCGTATTCTTCCTGCAATATGGCAGCCAGTTCTTCAGACTTTATCGGCTTTGACAGGTCTACCTGATAGGCTTCTGCAAAACGTACGGCCGCTTCTTCCAACTCTGGGAAGAAGTTGTTTTCAGCTTCCTGGTATGACCGCAGGGCGGCCAGGTAAAAGCCCTCGATCCCCACATTATAATGTTGCGCAATCTCAATTATGGTGCTGATAAAGGCGTTGACCTTGGTAGGTGCATTTGAAATGATACTGATCAGGTCATTTTCGGCTATTCCGAAGAGTTCAAGAGGTATTTCCTTTAATATACCTGATTCCAGAATTTCTCCAACCGGAGCCAGGTTCTTATCCAGTTTTAAGGATACAAGCTCGTCGTACGAGACCCCAAGTGAACGTGAAAGGATGAGGATCTTATCTTGTTTGGGGTATTTCTTACCGTTCTCGATCTCGTTCAGATATGACTTTGAGAGCCCTGATAGCTTTGACAGGCCATATAATGAAAGGTTTTTATCTGTTCGCAGCTGCTTCAGTTTTAGTCCGAATATCAACCGTATGTACTCTTCTTCTATTTGCATACACCAAAGATAAACTCTTTAGCGAATATCCAAAATTAACGAACTTTATCGATTTAGCGAACGTTCGCTTGTTTTATTGAAATTTTGTTTCTATTCTTGTACAGACAAAATGCAACCACATGTTTAAAACACTGACAACCAAAAACCAAGAGCTCGAAATTGCCGCACCTGAAGACAACTGTCAAGATCTGCTCACCCAGGAGACACAGGCATTTCTGGTAGCTTTACACCGCCGATTTAATCCGAAAAGGCTTTCATTACTGCATAGGCGTGAAACCGATCAACTGTTGTTTGACGAGGGGAAACGTCCTGAATTTCCTCCTGAAACCGCCGATATACGTTCTTCCCAATGGAGGGTTGGGAACATTCCGGCTGATCTGCTTGACCGCAGGGTTGAGATCACCGGACCCACCGACCGGAAGATGATGATCAATGCCCTGAATTCCGGCGCGAGCTGCTATATGGCAGATCTTGAAGACAGTACTGCGCCTTCATGGGAAAATATTGTCTCGGGCCAGCGGAACCTGATCGATGCTGTAAAACGGGAGATCAGCTTTGAAAATCCCGATAACGGTAAAAAGTACCGGCTTAATGATAACACCGCAACCCTGATCGTCAGACCAAGAGGCTGGCATCTGAATGAAAGGCATATATTTATCGATGGGGAAATGGCCTCTGCCTCCCTGACCGATTTTGGATTGTATGTATTTCATAATGCGAAGGAGTTGGTAAAACGAGAGACAGGTCCTTATTTCTACCTGCCCAAACTGGAGCATTACCTGGAGGCAAGACTATGGAACGATGTTTTCGACTTTACCGAAGATTATCTGGAGCTCCCCACGGGAACCATTAAAGCCACGGTACTTATCGAAACCATTACCGCCTCGTTTCAGCTTGACGAGATCATTTATGAGCTGAAGGATCACATAGTCGGTTTAAACTGTGGCCGGTGGGATTATATTTTCTCATACATCAAAAAATTAAGGAACCAGATCGGGATCGTACCTGACCGGTCTTTGATCACTATGGAAACCCCTTTTATGAGAAACTATTCCAAAAGGGTTATTCAGGTCTGTCATAACCGGGGTATACATGCAATCGGCGGAATGGCTGCACAAATACCTGTAAAAGGTGATGAAAATGCCAACAGGGAAGCCCTGGCCAAGGTTGAAAAAGACAAGTTGCGTGAGGTTACAGACGGGCACGACGGAACCTGGGTAGCCCATCCGGCTTTGGTGCCGGTTGCCCGGAAAATATTTGATAAGCATATGCCCGATGCCAATCAGATCGAAAAACCGGTCGAATTCGGTACGATCAGCGCAGCAGATTTGCTTGAAGAGCCCGACGGGCCTGTCACTGAGGCCGGGGTTCGCCTGAACATAAATGTAGGACTGCTTTACCTGGTTTGCTGGCTGAACGGAAACGGAGCAGCAGCCCTTTATAATCTGATGGAAGATGCGGCGACTGCCGAGATCTGCCGTGCCCAGTTATGGCAGTGGTATCATCGGTCGGCAAGGCTGGATTCGGGGAAGCATTTTGACGATGCCTGCTATCAATTGCTATTTGATAAGGAACTCGCCAGGGTTCGGCACTATATGGCAAAACACGGAATTGCCGCTGATCATCTTGAAAAGGCGATCGAGATCTTTCATGAACTGGTGCTATGCAACAGTTTTAAAGACTTTCTCACTTTAAAGGCTTACAGGTACCTGGCATAAATCCAATATTAATTTGACACCTTTTTTAATCGATCCGTCTCGGGCGGACAGGAATACTTTATTCAATTTTTAACCGAAATTTTTAAATGATGAAAACCCAAAAAGAAGTAAAGGCATTGGCCGAACAATGGAAAAACGATCCTCGCTGGAAAGGCATTCAACGGCCCTATACGGCAGAAGACGTATTGAAACTCAGAGGAAGTGTAACCGTTGAACATTCCCTGGCCCGCAGAGGTGCAGAAACCCTCTGGAGAAAACTGAATGAAAAGCCCTTTGTGGCCGGTCTGGGTGCACTTTCAGGCAACCAGGCCGTTCAGGAGGTTGAGGCCGGACTCGAAGCCATATACCTGAGCGGCTGGCAGGTTGCGGCAGATGCCAACCTTGCCGGCCAAATGTACCCTGACCAGTCCCTTTATCCTGCCAATAGCGTACCCATGGTAGTGAAGCGAATCAATAATGCCCTGATGAGGGCCGATCAGATACAACACCTGGAAGGTCGTGAAAACATTAAGGATTACCTGGTGCCCATCGTTGCCGATGCTGAAGCGGGTTTCGGTGGGAACCTAAATGCCTTTGAACTGATGAAAGGCATGATAGAAAGCGGTGCAGCCGGAGTGCACTTTGAAGATCAGCTTTCTTCAGCCAAGAAATGTGGTCACCTCGGTGGTAAGGTACTCGTACCCACATCAGAAGCTATCGCTAAACTGGTGGCCGCCAGACTGGCTGCTGATGTCATGAATGTACCAACGCTGATCATTGCCCGTACAGATGCAGACGCAGCTTCTTTGCTGACCTCAGATATCGATGAGCGGGATCGTAAGTTCTTAACCGGCGAACGCTCAGATGAGGGTTTCTTCTATGTAAGGAACGGAATACTGCAGGGAATCGACAGAGGGCTGTCATATGCGCCTTACGCAGACCTCCTATGGATGGAAACCTCCACCCCGGACCTGGCACAGGCCAAAGCCTTTGCCGAAGCCATACATGAACAGTATCCGGGTAAATTACTGGCATACAACTGTTCCCCTTCATTTAATTGGGCAGCTAAACTTTCTGTGGCTGAAATGGAGACCTTCAGGGAAGAGCTCGCAGCCATGGGTTACAAATTTCAGTTTATTACCCTGGCCGGCTTTCATGCGCTGAACACCAGTATGTTCGAGCTTTCGCGAGCCTATAAAGATCGTGGAATGGCCGGGTATTCTGAATTACAGGAAAGGGAGTTTGCACTTCAGAAAGATGGATTCAGAGCGGTTAAACATCAGAGTTTCGTGGGAACTACCTATTTTGATGCTGTACAATCGGTCATCACCTGTGGCAGGTCTGCCACCGTGGCCATGAAGGGATCTACCGAAGTAGCTCAATTCTGATTATATAATTATTCCTAACCGGAAGCGACATGAGACAGTTGTGGCTTCCGGTTTTAATATTTAAGCTTTTTCAGTATTGACTGCCGGGAGTTATTCACTGATAGCTGGATCTCATCAGGTCTCGAATTATGACCCGACGGATCAAAATTTTGTCTCTCTTCAATGACCTTCCGGATGGTCAGTTCAGCGGTGATCAGTTTTTGATCATTCCTTAGTCGAGGCATGAGCCATTCACCATCGGGGGAGGCGATTAACGAGCCCCCTTCGGCAAGGATTTCGGGAAGGGCCTTCATCATTTTCTCCTAATGAGGGGTGTTTTTTATCCAGGCATACAGGGGCCATGTGTGCCATGCCTATTTTTATCGCCTAATGCTTAATGTTGTTAATTACCGAACGAGAATTTCACCAATGGTCATTGATAATCCTAAATCAAAATAATCGAAAACCGTACCCTGCAGATCACTTATAACCACTCCCGAGCTGTTTTCGCTTCCGTTGCTGAAGGTACAGCTGTAAATAACCAGGTCATTGCTCAGATCGACCGTATAAGGTAAGCTGAGCTCGACAAGCATCTTGCCGGCAGGGAGCATGCCCTTCAGGTCATTTGATATCCTGTTGCTGAGATCGTTCTCACTTGGATAATTCATTTCAAGTGTATTAATATCGAGAATCACCGGGGAATAGGGAAACCGGTTAGGTTGCGGATTCACACTGCGCAACAGTATCTGGTCGTTGTAAATGGCAGTCCTGAAGAAACCTTGTGGCATATCCAGATTTACTGAGTTGAGCGATTTTCTGCTTATCAATTCTCCTGATTGAGTTGATCTCACTTCCAGCTCATTACCGGAAAGAAAGAAATAGATACGGTCCTGATCCAGGGTGGCCTTGAAGCTTTCCTGAACTCCCAGGTTGATATTCCAGACCCCCTCGAGGGTAGTCAGATCGATTTTTGTGATCACGGTATTTCCGGTTTCATCAAGATACCCGATATACAGGTTTTCTCCTTCGGTGATGGCGCTGTATTCGAAAAATGCCGTATTGCCAACAGTCAGCCGCACACATTCAGATTCCTGCTTATCGCGTAAATAAACCGCGATTTCTCTGAGATTTTCGGTGATGGGAGTTCCTGTTACCGCTATCAATTTTTCAGCCGATGAAAGAGGGTAAAGCAAAATGTCTTCCGGGTTGAAAGAGCAGAAGCTTTCGTAATAAGTCCCTTCAGGAGCATCATAAAAAATGTCCCAGCTTCTGAAGTTTTCTGGGATTCTGCTGTAGAACGAGATCCTTTCTGCATACAGATCGTACCTGAGAAACGAAGCGGGAACGCCATTGATCGCGCTGTGATCGGTTAGGGTAAATGGATTTCCGTTTTCGGTTAGGTCTGCTTGTACCACTGACCCCTGAAGGTAGCCTATCAGGGTGAGTTCAGGAGATACTCGTGAGTCTGGTGAATCATTCAGATCGTCGTTATTACAAGAGAAAAACAGTAAAACGGCCAAAGGCAGAAAGATAAAATGGCTGAAGAGTGAAAGATGCGATTTCAAAGCTTAATTTTTTATGGAAGATACATATTATTTGATTTCAAGGGGTTAAGCGTACGGTTTGAGTTTTTTTAGTTTGTTTTTCCGGTCGTTTCAGGGAGATATAGAAAGAGAAGACAGCAATCGGGTCGCACTTCGACGCTGCTCAGTGTGACCCTGCTGTCAGCCTTTGTCAACGGTGAAGTGTTAATGTGTTGTCACCCTGCCCCGAAGTATCGGGGTTGTCGAAGGGGTGCTGTTTTTGGAAACATATCCAAAGGTGATATGATGTGATACAAATTGGATAGCGGGTCGCACTTCGACCCTGCTCAGTGTGACCCTGCTGTCAGGCTTTGCCAATAGTTAAGTAATAATGCGTTGTCACCCTGAGCTTGTCGAAGGGAGCTTGTCGAAGGGTGCTGTTTAGGAAACATTTCCTAAGGTGATATGATGTGATACAAATTGGTTAGCGGGTCGCACTTCGACCCTGCTCAGTGTGACCCTGCTGTCAGGCTTTGCCAATAGTTAAGTAATAATGCGTTGTCACCCTGCCCCGAAGTATCGGGGTTGTCGAAGGGGTATCACGGCTGAGTTGAAATTGATTTTTTTATCCGTTCGATAAAGACTTTTAGACTGAAACCATCATGATATAGAATAATTTCTATAGATTTATATTGATTAATATTCACAGCTTTCTGTTAAGCACAATAAATGCAAGTTGAGATTCTATTATGTATACATCCTCGAATGTTCTGACGGATCCTTTTATACGGGATTTACATCTGATGTAGATAAAAGAGTAATGCAACATAATGATGGGAAAGTATACACTTCATATACATATTCAAGGCGCCCCGTTAAGCTGGTTTGGGTCCAGGAATTTTCAGATCCGAAGCAGGCAATAAGCTTTGAGAAGCAGGTGAAAGGTTGGCGTCGAAAGAAAAAGGAAGCATTGATTAATGGAGATTTCAATTTGCTCAAAGAATTATCAAAGCCTTACAATAAAAATAATAAATAGCGCGTCGCACTTCGACGCTGCTCAGTGTGACCCTGCGATCATGCTAGTGTGAGAAGTGTAATTGTAACCGGATGTCACCCTGTCCCGAAGTATCGGGGTTGTCGAAAGGGTGCTGTTTTAGGAAACATATCCTAAGGTGATATGATGTGATACAAATTGGATAGCAGCTCGCACTTCGACGCAGCTCAGTGTGACCCTGCGATCATACTAGTGTGAGAAGTGTAATTGTAACCGGATGTCACCCTGTCCCGAAGTATCGGGGTTGTCGAAGGGAGCTTGTCGAAGGGAGCTTGTCGAAGGGAGCCTGCCGTAGAAAGCTTCATTCATAGTCATTAAATATGATATTTAATAGGTTAGGTATAAATAGCAATCGGGTCGCACTTCGACGCAGCTCAGTGTGACCCTGCTGTCAGCCTTTGTCAACGGTGAAGTGATAATGTGTTGTCACCCTGCCCCGAAGTATCGGGGTTGTCGAAGGGGTGCTGTTTTTGGAAACATATCCTAAGGTGATATGATGTGATACAAATTGGATAGCGGGTCGCACTTCGACGCTGCTCAGTGTGACCCTGCGATCATGCTAGTGTGAGAAGTGTAATTGTAACCGGATGTCACCCTGAGCTTGTCGAAGGGAGCTTGTCGAAGGGAGCTTGTCGAAGGGAGCCTGTAGATTGGATCAACCTCTAATCACCAACTCAGGGTTCCCGCTAATCAGGCGTACATGGCAGCAGTCGGCTCCGACAGTATAGTCTTCGGAAACGATCATCTCACCATCTTTAAACCCTTCGAACTTAACTACCTGTTCAGAATTTCGTAACTGTTCTGAAAAAGAATCGTCGATCAGCAGGTATTCTCCTGTTTCCCGCATATTTTGAATAGCTGTTTGTTCAGGTTCAAGACCCAGATCTGAGCCGTTATCTTTTCGTACAACCCTGTAACTGTCAAGGGCCACGGCACCTCCTTCCGCATTACGAATTTTGATATGAATCATTCTGAATTCCAGGGTGCAAACCACTTCTCCGCAGTTAACCTGATCCTGTTCACTCTCAGATTGACAGCTAATAAAAAAAAGCGGTAGTAAGCATATTGTAAGAAGTATGTGATTATTAAAAAGACGTATGGTTTTCATGAAACTGAAGATACGAAAAGTCAGGTGAGTAACCTCAGTTCTGCGCACTGCTAAGCATAGGTGATTCTGTATAGATAAGTCGCAAGGCGGTATCCAGTTCGGGATCAACCTCCGACAATAAGTCATCTATGCCCGGCTCAACAAAGATATCCGGATACATTCCTCCAAGTCCTTCCGTCTGTCTTTGAGAGGGAGGAAAGAAAGTAGCGTATTTGGGAACACCGATATGGATGCCTGAATGCGGTAATACGATCATTTCACGGGCTCCTGCGGCAAATCCTTCATACCTGGACCCTGTTTCCTGACCTATGATAACGGCATGGCAGTATTCTCTGAGATAGCGGGCCATCGACGCAGCAGCCGAATAGGTGAGCCCATTGACAAGCACATAGATTTTTCCTTCCCAGCTCAATGGTTCCTTTGGAGGAAAGGGGTAGGAGATCTGCTTCCCCTCTTTGGGAACCGTGGTTTTGAAGTAAGGCATGGAAGTGTGGCTTTTTACAAAGGAGAGTATCTCAAAGGCAAATTCATGCAGGCCTCCCATATTCCCCCGGAGATCGATGATCAGATTATTCAGCTGTTGAGACCGAAGTTTTCTGAAAAGATCTTCGTAGAAGGTCCTTGCGTGTAAATTTTGTTTTTCTATGCTATACCGGTCGAAGGTTTTCAGTCTCAATAAGGCATGATTTTTATGTAAAATCAGTTCATACACCTCATTTTTATTGATAGTGGATTCTGAAGAGACCATATTTTTGTCCTTCCTGTAGTTCCTTATCATCTCTGATCGTTTCAATGCCGGAATCACTTTTTCTTCCTGATCGTCAAACAGCAGCCTAAATGTATCCGGTGTAGCTATGAACAAATAATACATCCACTGAAAACCTCTTGATATCTCTTCCCTGATGAAAGATGAATTTTTACCGTCTGCCGGGATATGATCACTGAGCAGGTTGATGATCTCGGTGATATTCTGACCGTTAATTGCCAGGATCTCCCGGCCCTTTTCAAGACTTTGATCACCGCTGTAATTATGCCAGAGATACATTCGATGTCCCAGTAAACGTATGGTAAATGGGAAATACCGGTACCGGTTATTCAAAAAGCCCTTGTGTACAGCATCATGCCAATTTCCTATTGTATAATGTCCTTCACCGGCAAGGGCTGCCACCCGTGATGCTTTTGCATACAAACCGATCGTATCACAGGGAGACGTGATTTTTTGAATCAAATACCGGGATTCCTGTTCGAATGTGGGAGTAAAGACTTGTAAACCCGGTTGAAGCCTAATGATCTCTTCCCTTAGAAAAGAGAGTTCTTCAGTAACCTGCTGTCGGGTAAAATCCTGTGCGTTAAGAAAGGTAAGTGATGTGGCCAGGAGCAGGCCGGAAAACACTTTTTTCATTACTTCATATGGCTAATGGTTGATTTACTCCATAGTCATAAGTAGCAACGATTTGAAAGATAATAAGTCAGGTACCTGTAAATATAATCATAATAATTTGATAATCAAGGTGTTTTAGCCTGTTCGACCATGGTTTTTAATTCGTTTTCACCCATTACCTTACCTCCTTTAATAACGATAGAAAGTGTTTCCAGGTTTGCGATATCTTCCAGCGGGTTGGCATCTAAAAGAATGAGATCGGCAACTTTCCCTTTTTCCACGGAACCGTAAAACTCCTGTAATTCGAAAAAGGCCGGACCGTTGATCACCGAGGTGGCCAATACCTGATAGGGCAGAAGACCACATTCACCTAACATTTTCATTTCCTCAATCAGCGAAGAACCCGGGTAGACATATGAATTGAAAGGTCCGCAGTCAGATCCGGAGAGAATCTCAACACCTGATTCAAACATGGGAAGGATCATTTTTTTAAACCCTTCTTCAAGCAGTATTTCTCTTGAATTGTTGCCGGCTTCTTTTGCCCGTAGAGCACTTTCCAGGCGCCTGCTATACGTTTGTTGAATACCTTCACCTATATAGTCGAGCAAAAGATCCTGACTGTGATCTGTATCTGCCAGTTCGGAAAGTACTTTACCGATATAGAGGGTAGGGGTGACATACACCTCATTTTCAGCCAGAAGCCTAAAAATTTCCCGGGCTGATTCCTCCTCATAATGCCTTACCAGCGAAGTAAGGTAATCGGCCTTATAACTGGCGTTTTCGGCTCTCTTCAGAGAATCGGCAGCGGCTTTCAGAACATAGTAAAGATGTTCACTTCCCTTCAACCCTGTTTCGATGGCTTTTCTCAGGTCGGCATTCAGAGGCATATGCCCCGTTGTCTTATAACCTCTTTCAAGAGCTGCGTCTATGGTGGCATAATACATCTCCGGGGTCAGGCTGCCGTCATAGGTTTTGATAAAATTGACTTCCATTGATTCCAGTGAATCCAGGGCTCTTTCAAGTGAGGCTTCATCTGTAACCTTCAGCGATCCCGGCCAGGCAGGTTGGGCGCCGTCGATCTTATATCCCGGCGTAAAGATATTGGGGCCATCGAGTTTTCCGGCAGCAATGGCATTCCTCCATGAAATCACCTGTGGAGCAAGATCACCCCCGGCATCACGCACGGTCGTAACCCCGTGATACAGGAAAAGAGGCAGTAGCGCCTTGTTTTCACCGGCCAGACTATCACCGCCCCTGAAATGAACGTGGTTATCCCATAACCCGGGCATTACATATCTGCCTTCACCGTCAAGCATGCGCTGGTCATTGGCCAGTACCAGAGAATCCATCATAGCCGTTCTTTGGATGCGGTTATCTGTAATGGCTACATACTGATTGGGTAATATGCGGTCTTCTTCGATATCGACCACATGAACCCCTGTGATAACCAGATCATATTTTTCAGGTTCTGAACTACAGCTCGACAGGGCGAAGAGGGCTAAAGAAATAAGCAGTGCCGGGAGATGTTGCATAAACACGATTTTAATTTGGAAATAAAAAAAGCCTCTTTTCTAAGGAGGCTCTGATAAAATCAATATTGATTCTTATTCTTGTTTTTGTTCTTGTTTTTTTGCTGGCCCGGGGCGTATTCCTTGGCCGACTGTGCTCCTGTGGCTTTTTTAACCTGTCCCGGAGGCGCATGTCCCGGTCCTTTGCCAAAGATGGCTACTGAAGAGCGGCATCCCGTAAGCATAAAGGCTCCCAAAATGAGAATCAGACAAAAATTTTTCATGGTGTTTAGATTTGGATTAGAATACTAAATTATCAGAACGAAGTGAAAAAACCTACTCTTAGTAGGTATTTGTCATATCGCTGTCTACAACGATGATGAAATCAGCTTTTCCCAGATGTTCATCTTCCAAAGAAGAAAGTTCTTCCTGAACAACGGTTGAGATAGTGCTGAACTTCAGATCGGGGTTTTCTCTATTGAGATACCAGAGAATACCTTCGTAAAAGTCAGAATGGTAGGCGCCGTTATAATGAATGAATACCTTGTCGCTTTCGATATTTTCAAGGATGAAATGCGCCATAGTGGCATCTTTTATCGCCTGGGCCATCACCAGCTTTTCGCTTCCATGGTCACCCATCATCTTCAGTATGTTCTGATATGTTGGTAGATCGGGGTCGAAGGCTATGGGTAAGGGTGCGATCCATGATTTTTCTTCCTCAGGCAGAGAGTCAAGGGTTTTAAATCCGTAACGATAAACCCTGTTGGCGTAGCGGCGCGGTACATTGGTGGCGATAAATTTGCGATCGTTTTCTTTGGCAAGGTCCAGAAGAGGAGCATAATCTGTTTTATGGTTAGGCCAAAGGCGGGCCAGGGTATCCAGGCCTTTCTGGTCGATCTCTTTTTTCAGATATTTATCTATCGCTTCCTGGTTGTCGGCTTCGAACATTTCTGCTCCCTGAACGATGTTTCTGCGCGAGGCGAGATCTTTGGTCACTTCCACCTGCAGCCAGTGAGCGATGGCGTTATTATGCAATTCCCCGAAAAGAATAACTTGCTGATCCTCCAGTCTGTGAAGCATTTTACGGTAGGAGACCTTTTTACCTTTGGCATTGAAAATTTCGTAGGGCTCCGGTTGGGCATGGGTTAAACTCACAGCACATATAAGGAGCAGGACAAGTATTATTCTCATTTGAAATGGTTTTAAAAACTAAAGTAAATAAAATCATTACTGATTTTCTGTCAGTCGCCCTGAAATTCGTAAATTATAGGGAATAAAATGTCTAAAGCTATGTGGTTCATTCAGACTCCGGGAGAAATACCCACTCCACACAATAACGATCCCATCGATCTCACTTCGACAAGTGACATCCTGATCTATATTGTGATACCCGTTCTGTTACTGATTCTTTACATCTTATGGCGTCGTGGCCGCAGAAACAGCTAAGTACGACATACATTTAAACAAATAAACCGATGGCATTCTCAGACCTCATCTGTTCGTTCATTTTACAGACTACCTCTGAAACCACAGACTCAGTCACCGGCGGTGAGGGAGATCTTACCACCGATCAGTATCTGCTTTTCTGGATACTGGTACCATTGGCTCTGATCTTTCTGTATGTTCTTTGGAGGCAGTTATGGAAAAGACGGCGACGCAAATAAAAAAGCCGCCCTTTAATTGTATTTTGAGGGCGGCCAGGTAAATAAATATAGAGATTGAGCTAGTTCAGGTTTTTGCTGTACGACGGCTTATCGTAATATTTTTCTTTTAGACGGAAGGCAACCCTGACCAGTAAGATAAGTGCAGGTACCTCAACCAGTGGACCTATAACTCCGGCAAAAGCCTGTCCGCTGTTAAGGCCGAATACGGCTATGGCAACCGCTATAGCCAGCTCGAAGTTGTTTCCGGCTGCCGTAAAGGCAATAGCTGCATTTTTATCGTATGAAGCGCCTCTGGCCTTGCTGATAAAGAAGCCGATAAAAAACATGATCAGGAAATAGAGCAACAGTGGGATGGCGATCTTGATTACATCTAGCGGGATGGTCACGATAAGTTCTCCCTTTAATGAGAACATCAAAACAATAGTGAGCAAAAGGGCTACCAGGGTTACTGGCCCTATGGCAGGTAAAAACTGCTCTTCGTACCATGACTTGCCTTTTGCAGGCACCAGTATCAGCCTGCTCAGCAATCCCATAACAAAAGGAATCCCAAGGTATATGGCAACGCTTTCTGCTATGGTTGCGATCGAAATATCTACGATGGCACCTTCAAACCCGAAAAGAGGGGGTAGTTTGGTTATAAAGATCCAGGCATAGAAGCTGTAAGCAAACACCTGGAAGATACTGTTCAGGGCTACAAGACCGGCTCCGTATTCAGGACTTCCCTCAGCCAGGTCGTTCCAAACCAGCACCATGGCAATACAACGGGCCAGTCCGATAAGTATCAGCCCGACCATATATTCCGGTTCGTCCCGTAAAAACAAAATCGCCAGAACGAACATCAGAAGCGGGCCGATCACCCAGTTCAGCAGAAGGGAAATGGAAAGAATTTTTGTGTTTTTAAACACTTTGGGGAGCAACTTATAATCTACTTTGGCCAGGGGTGGATACATCATCAGGATGAGTCCCAGCGCAATAGGCCAGTTGGTAGTTCCCGTGCTCATCGATTGTATGCGATCTGCAATACCCGGAAAGAAATATCCCATCCCGACACCGACCGCCATGGCCAGGAATATCCACAGGGTCAGGTTGCGGTTTAAAAAGCTCATTTTTTTCATGATACGGTAAGTTTTGAAAAGATATATTTTAATTCTGTGGCAATTTGTTTGCTTCTCTCTTCGTATTTCTCCAATTGCTGGGGTGTGCCGTCGAATGCCTTCGGATCTTCGTATTCAAGGGCCAGTCTCGCAGAAGCTCCCGGAACAAAGGGACATGATTCATTAGCAGAAGAGCAGGTCATAATAGCGGCAAAGCCCTTTTCAGGGTTGTATGGATGGTCAAGTGTTTTTGAAAACCCGATCACCGGCTTGATGCCCGGGCCGGATTTGATGCTGTAAACCGGATTCTTCCCTTCACTCAGTTTGACAATGGTTAACCCCTGCTTTTTAAGAGTTTCTGCAACCACAGGGAAAAGGGCAGTACTTTCTGTTCCGGCAGAATAGCAATAGACTCTTTCCGTTTCAAAATAATGGGCCATGGTTTGTGCCCAGACCTGTGAAAGATGACTTCTTCTCGAATTGTGGGTGCAGACAAAAGTAAGGTTCAGGCCCTTGTCTTTGTTAAGGAGGCTCTGGAGTGAGCCGATGATCTCATCTAATATATCCTTTCTGTCAGAAGATATGTTTTCCGTATCGAGTTGTTCGATATATGCCTGTACAGCAGGGTAGAGGTTATTCATTGTTCAGGGTTTATCTTTACAGGGAGAATTAACAACAGCCGCTTCCGGGAACACAGCTATTCTCTGATTTTTGCAGATCGCTGAGTCTGAGTTTCGGTTTTTCCTGGGGAATGCCACAGGCATCTTTTGCCAGGCAATCGGTGAGGGTCGAAGTAAGAAGAAACGAAGTGCCATCGAAAGCAAGCGCATATTTCCCAATGGTTTCACCCTGGTATTCGACCTCTATTTCCAGATCTTCCAGACCGAGCCTCTTCTCGCAAAGCTCAATGATCGCGAGCAGTTTTTCGGGATGCAGTCTGTGGTTGTAGTCGTCTGCTTCCCAAAGTTGGAAATTGATTTTATCTTCTTTCCTCTCGGTCCCTCCGCAATCGATGAAATGTTTGCTAACGCGGCCCACTTCGGTTACATGAAAGTGCTCGGGTACCAGTTGTCCTGAAGGCAATTTAAAACTGATGGTCTCCAGGGTATTAAGATGTTTTTTTATTTCTGAAAGTTTCATATGATCGTTTTATCGCAATGTTACAATGTATAGTTTCAAATTTTTTAACAGCAATTCTCAATCGGGTTGTCGCGGTCAAGGAAATTGAAAAGCATTTTTCGCATGGATCGCCAGTTATCTGTATCGATACAATAGCAAACGCTCGTGCCTTCCACGGTTCCTTTTATAAAACCCAGTCGTTTTAATTCTTTTAAATGCTGGGAGATGGTAGGTTGTGCCAGACCGATCTCCTCAACCAGGTCTCCACAAACGCAGGAGTTGATCTTAAAGAGATGTTGCAGAATAGCTATCCGTGCAGGATGAGCCAGTGCTTTGGCGATCTGTGAGAGACGGTTCTGCTCTTCGGTAAATATTTCGGTTTTGGTAACTCCCATTTTGGGTTCATTTATTTATTGCAATATTACGATAAAGGTAAATACGGATATAATTTTTTTACATATTTCTTTTAAATAACTTATCTAAGATCTTATGTGTCATCTTCCGGTCTTTCTGATACTAAGGTTGAATGTCCAGGTAAGGAGCCATGTTACCAGGATGAATGACAAGTCAATGGCGATCAGGGTTTGGATGAAAATCTGATATTGTTTAATGAGTACTATATTCATGAGTATAAATATGAGTCCCATTACAGACCAATTGAAAATCTTCCATGCTCCGAGGGCAGACCGTTGATTCCTGGCATATTTGCGTTTGATACTGATCCATAAACCGGAATAAACCAATGAAGTGATTCCAAGACCGAAAATGAACCAGATGATTTTAGTTATTAAGCCACCCCAATATCCGAAATGTAAAGGGTCTGCGATATCATTAAGCCACATAAGGTTACTGATTGAATCTGCCTTTTGTATTTCCACTTTTTCATAGGAATAGGGATCAAGGTAAACCCGGTTGGCACGTGATCTTACCAAAGGCACATCGGTTTTTCCGGTAATATAGATAGGGACTTGTTCATTCTGGGGAGGAACGATGTCGGTAACTCTAAGTCCGGGTATGGCCTGCTGCGCTATCTCTGTGGCCTTATCATAGTCGATTTCAAATGTAAGATTTTCGGGCTTGGAAGAGGATGATGCTCTGGATTCGATTTTCGGAAACGCCGGATTGACCTCTTTAGAAAGGCCGCCGGCATTGGATCTTTCCAGAAAATACCAGATACCGGTCAGGGAGAAGATAATGGTAAAGGGGATGGACCATAAACCTGCGAGTCGGTGCAGTGACCTTAAAAGAACAAGTGTGTTTTTACCGCGCTTTAGATCAAACAGTTTTTTCCACCACTTTTTGTAAAATATCAGAGCGGTTATTAACGAGAAGAATAATAGAAAGCCGAATAGCAGCACGGTGAAATGACCTATCTGAAAAGGTATGAAAAGGAAATAATGAAAATCCCGGAAAAATCGCTGTATCGTCAGTCGCGAAGACCCCTGAACCTCGCCGGTGTATCGATTTGTAAAGACATATTCCCGAATGCCGTTAGTACGTACATACACGATGTCACAGAGATAGGCTTCCTCAGGCCTCATCCAGTATTCAATTTTACCTTCCGGATAGGCTTCTCTGAGATTGGCCAATATAGCGTTTCGCCCCACCAGTTCAGGTTGAGGCGTGGCTCTGATCTCTGAATTGAAAACCCAGTCTAATTCATGGCTAAGGGTAGCTATAGTACCTGTCAGGCATACTGTAAAGAACAGTATGCCCAACTTGATACCTATCCAGCCGTGCAGCCGGAATGCCTGTTTTTTGAATCTTCTTATCATTAGAATGAATAGCCAACACTTAGCAGGTAATTTCGTGGGGCTCCCGGGAACAACCTTACATAATCATAGCCACCCACCCAGTGAGTCTGATCCAGCAGGTTATTAACCAGCAGTGAAATATTGAACTTGTCTACCCTGTAAGAAAGTCCTGCATCGACCAGCATATAGCCCGGTAATTGCAATTCTTCTGCAAAGGTATTCCTTTCGGTCACAAAGTTGGTTCCTCCTGTAATGGCGAGTCCGTCAAGGGCACCTCCCTGAATCGTGTACTTTCCAAAAAGACCACCCTGGTGCTGAGGTGCATTTTCTTTGATACGGCCCACTTCCTCCTCATTATCGCTTTCTGTAATCTCTGCGACATTATAGGCGTAATTTGCAGTGAGGGTGAAGTTTGGCAGGATCCTACCATTGATATCTACTTCGGCTCCTTTAGAACGTTCTGCGCCGCGTTGCCTGAGTAATTCAGGGTTGAGCGGGTCATTGGCGTTCACCAGGATATTTTTATTATCTATTTGATAAACGGCGAGATTTGCAGCCAACAGTCCGTTGAAGAATTCACCTTTCGCACCGAATTCCACCATTTGACCGGAAAGAGGATCGAAGGGTCCGCCGTTATTCGGATTGTTCTGTGCGGCCACTCCCTGAGGCTGAAAGCTTTCTGTATACGTTCCGTAAAGGTTCAGGGCCGGATTTAAGGTATACACCACGCCTACACGCGGGAGAAATTTCTGCTGTTGTGTTTTCAGTTCATCGGGCTGATCTGCTTTATTTACATCGGTATAGAATTCCTGTCTTCCCCCGATAAGAAACTGCCAGTCATTCCACCTGATCTGGTCCTGAATATAGACCCCATAAGAATAATACCTGGTAGGGGTAAAGCTGCCCTGGTCGAATTCATAGTCGCTTAATTGAGCTACTGTGTATTGGGGATTTTGCAGATTGAAGTGGGGTACATTGGGAACCGGGATCCCGTTTTCATCTTTCAGCAAAATATCCGGATTGGAAGTGTTTGTGGTAACGCCACCGTCGACCGTACGATATCCGCGGGCTCTGGCCTGTCCGCCACCTGCCGGTTGTCTTTGCTCGATATAGTCAACCCCGGCAACTACCTTATGTTCCAGCCCGCCTGTGTTGGCTTTATATACGAAATAAGTCGACAGGTTATCGGCCAGAAGTTCTCTTTGGCGATTGATCACCTGCATTCCCATCAAAGTGGGTATGGGATCTCCGTTGCCGTCTATGGCAAACTGATTAGAGGTTCTGTGTTCCAGCAGGTCTTCATCGAAGAGATACCGCATGTACGAGGCGTTGAATGAAAGTTGGTCGTTAAAAGTATGGTTGAGTGAAATAGTGGCATAGTTGACATCTGTTCTTTGATAGTCATTGGTCTGCGCAATGGCAAATGAAATGGGCGTTGAATTGAGATCGGTACCGGCAGTGGCACCGAATATGGGCTGACCCCTGTCCAGCTTTCCGTCGAAATTGGTAAGCACCAGGTCGAAGTTGATCCGGGTCTTATCGGTAGGAAGAAAGGAAATGGAAGGAGCGATCATCCAGGATTTGAATTCCTGAAGTGTTCTGAAACTGTCGCTGTTCTCATAGGCCAGATTCAGTCGGTATAACAAGGTTTCGTTCTCGTTTACCGCCCCGGTGAAATCCATGGTGGTACGAAGGGTGTTAAAGCTTCCCAGGGTGAAGTTAATAGCCTTTCGGTCTTCTGCCAGGGGCTTTTTAGTTACCCGGTTCATGATTCCGCCGGGTATGGAATTCCCGAACATAGCTGAGGCAGGTCCTTTGATCACCTCTACACGTTCAATATTTGCCAGGATGGGCTGCGGACCGAAAAGACCAACTACTCTGAGTCCGTTGATGAGGGTTTCTCCTGAACGAAATCCTCTGAAGGTAAAATCATCGTAATAGGAGAATAAATTGGCACCACTGATGTTTTTCATGATATCGTTCACGCGGTATGCCTGTTGATCGGCCATTACCTCTTTGGTCACATAGCTGATGGCCTGAGGGGTATCTTTGATAGGAGTTGCGGTTTTCGTCGCTGCGAATGATACCTCATTCTTGTAGGTGGTGTTGCGACGACCGGTAATCTCAACTTCCTGTAATTGAGTGCTGTCTTCGATCAACACGAAATCGAGGTTGTTCCGGCTACGTTGCAGACTGATCTGTCTTTCCTGGGTTTTAAACCCGATATAGCTGACCACGACCTGATGTTGCCCGGAAGAAACATTTTCAAATTCATAATAGCCGTTTGAATCTGTAGTAGTTCCCTGTTGGTCAAGCAAAACAGTGGCTCCGGGAAGAGCGGCTCCCGATTCATCGGTTACTTTTCCCTTGACCAGGTGCTGTCCGTAAGTGATAAATGCTGTGAAGAATAAGAGTAAGCTGAGAAGGTTAGTTCTGTATTTCATCTTGTTTTTTTGAGGCAAATATATTGGCTATTCTTATTTAGACCAAATATAAATAAAATGAAATGTAAGTGAATTTTGTATCCGGGGATAAAATGATTGACTTTCAGGGAAATGCGTATTTGTGATTTTTAAAACTTTCCGGGGATTTGAATATAAGTTGAGGTAAGATGATACTTGGAGTAACATTTCAACTGTTCAATACAGGCTTTAATCCCGGTCGTTTTTATTTCTTCTGAACAGCATGCCAAGAGGCAGATAGAGAAAAATGAAAAGGTACCAACCGGTTACCAGTCCGATCACCGTTACCAGCAGTCCGGCCAGAAGTATGGCGATATTGATCTGTTTATTAGTCCACTTCATATGTATCTATAATATAGGAAGCCTTCGTTTCAAGGCAAAAAAAGTGTAAATTCATGGAAACCAAAAGCTAAAACTTATGAAACGACTGGTCGCCATCATTTTGATCTTACTGGGAGCCGCCATGCTTTATATCGGGTATACCAGAAATATTTTACCTCCGGCATTGACCGGAATCGGTTTTTTTGCCATCAGCATATTGCTCTTCCGGAAGGAGATGTAGCAGGGAAATAGGTACGTAGGTACATCGGTACATCGGTAAATAGGGAAGGGGGAATGGTAAATGTTAAATGGTGAATGGTGAATTGTGAATTGTGAATTGTGAATGATGAATGATGAATTAGGAATGGTGAGACTGTTCAAAAAAGTGTGTCATAGGTATTAATTAAAACAATAACTTATGTACACGATGTCAAACAAGAAAACAACCCCAAAAAGTGAGTTGGAGCAACTCTTCGAGGATGCTTTGAATCAGCTC
>NZ_JAINZS010000003.1 GCF_020166495.1 Robertkochia aurantiaca | reverse complement strand
GTAGACTTCAGCACAATCTTAGCGGCTGCAGACAATCAGGCACTGACCCTTGAGGCAGGAAACATTCTAACCCTGGAAGACGGTGGTACGGTGAATCTGACGCCATTTTTAGACAATACAGACAACCAGACCACGAACGAAATATTTATCTCCGATGGAACTGATGCCGATGCCAACGGTGAGCCGGAGACAGTACCTCTTGATGTGGATGGTGATGGAACAGGCGAGAGTAACCTTCAGGAAGCCTTGGTCGATATGACTAAGGTGACCGCCAAAGCCGGACGAATCTTTTATCCTCCATCCATAGCTATCAATGCTGCTACACTAGGATTTCCAGCTCAACCCATTGATATTTATCAGATGTATGTAGACGAGTTTAGTAATCCAGCAGAAAGAAGTCCAGGGGCTCCTGCCCTTCCGGTTTATGGCCCAAATGAACTGTATTATTACGTGACTAAATACGATACCACGGTTTTCGATAATGTTAGTATAACTGCCGACGGTAAATTAAATTACGAGGTGATCTCAACTCCCCGCGATTACAATGCGATCATCAACGTGGTATTCATGGTAAAATAACCCCCTTCATCCTGAACTGAATTGCAAACCCTAAACAAACATATCACCCTGCTGTTGACCCTTGGCTTCCTGGCCTGGGGTTCAATGCTTCAGGCGCAATTCATACTGGAAGCTCCCAGCGATAGGGACGAGTCCAATTACCGCTGGTATGAGGCGACCGATCCGGGTACGGTACTGGGAACCGATTCCACCTACCCGGTGAATGTGCCCGGGGTATACTTCGCTGTATACGACGGTACTCTCTGCGGGAAGAATGCCACAAGTTACTTCATAGTGACGTATTGCGGCAATCCCGATGACCAGGTAACCCTCGATATCTCCGGCAGCGTTCCTTCGGGGGCAACTGTAAGCTGGGATCCTGCTGTGAGCGGAGACCCTGAAAGGCCTACCGTAACCGCGCAATTCGGACAAAGCAATATTATTACCTATACGCCTTATGTGACCAAGCTGGGGAACACTAAAAAACTTCCATCGTTTACGGTGATCTGTCTGCAGGGACCTTTCACCCTGGTTGATGATATGGTCGTTACCGATGAAGATGTGGCGCTGGACATCAATATGCTGGATAATGATAGTGATATCCCCGGTGTAGGGGTGATCTCTGTGACGGACCCTGTCAACGGAACCGCCACGGTAAATACCAACGGTACCCCTTCAGACCCAAGCGATGATACGATTACTTACACTCCTGATCCTGACTTTAGTGGTACCGATACTTTTACTTATGAATTGACAGTGATCAATTCAGACGGCACCCCACTCACCGACCAGGCGACCATTACGGTAACAGTGAATAACGTGAATGATGTGCCGGTGGCAGAAAACGATGAATTTACCGTGCTGGAAGACAGTGGTCCCGGGCCCGCCAACCAAATCGATGTAAGGGTTAACGATGATATCGGCCCCGACGGTGGCGATGGCGATGACTTTATCCTTTCAACAGCTCCAAATAACGGAGAGGTGACCGAAGTGAGTGACGGGATTTTTGAATACATACCGAATCCGAACTTTAATGGAATCGATAGTTTCGTCTACACCATCATAGATGCGGATGGAACGACAGATTTCGCAGTGGTGAACGTGAATGTGACTCCGGTTAATGACGCACCGATCGCTAATGACGATGTAGCCAACACCGGAGAAACAGTTCCGGTGACAATTAACGTGCTTGTGAACGATACTGATATCGACGGAGATGTTCTTACAGTTATTGCAACCACGAGCCCATCGAACGGAACGCTCAGTATTAACGCCGACGGAACGATTACCTATACGCCTGATGACTGGTTCAGCGGTACCGATACCTTTACTTATACCATTTCTGATGGAAACGGTGGAGAAGATACGGCCACAGTCACCATCACCGTTAACGAATCTGATGTGGCAGTAGACGACATGATCACTACCGATGAAGATACCGATGTGATCATTGCCATACTCGACAACGACCTTATTCCTGATAATGCCACCTTTGTGATCGATGATATCACTATCCCGATCAATGGTATTTTCACCCTCAATGCCGATAATACCCTGACTTTCACTCCTGAACCGGATTTTAACGGGGTGAATCAGTTTGAATACACTATTACCCTGACCTATGCAGACGGCACGGTGGTTACAGATACGGCAATAGTAACGGTGGAAGTGCTGCCTGTTCAGGATGCAAATCCTGACTATGTGGAACTGCCTTCCTCAGGAAATACAGTCGATATCGTGATCGATGTGCTTGAAAATGATTCTTTCTCTGATGGTACGGTCGTAACTGTTACCGATGTCTCAGAGCCATCGTATGGTACAGTTACGCTCAACCCGGATGGAACTATTACCTATACATCCGGAAGTACTGAAACCGTGAACGATACTTTTACCTACACGGTTACCATCGTGCATTCAGATGGTAGTACACATACCGAAACAGCTATTATCGATGTATTAACCAATGTGGTGCAAGAGATCATTCTGGAAGTTCATCAGCTTGTTACTCCGAATGGTGACGGACAAAACGATCATTTACAGATCTATGGTATTGAGAACTATCCAAACAATACAGTCAGGATATTCAACCGATGGGGAGTTCAGGTTTTTGAAGCCCAGGGTTACGATAACCAGAACGTGGCATTCAGGGGATATTCTGAAGGAAGAATGACCATTGGAAAAGACAACAAACTTCCTTCGGGAACCTATTACTATACCATAGAGTTTTCAGAAAATGGAATAGGAAGAAGCAAAGCAGGATATTTCTATATCAATAATTGATAGCATGCAGAGAAGCAAAAAACATATACAAATAATTCTTGGAGTAATTCTGGGGTTAATCGCCTTTTCAGGATTCGCCCAGCAGGATGCACAATATACCCAGTATATGTATAATACCCTCAGTATTAATCCGGCCTATGCCGGTAGCCGGGGTATGTTCAGCTTCACCGGTATGTACCGCAATCAATGGCTGGGGCTTGACGGGGCGCCTGAATCACAAACCCTGAATTTTCATACCCCGATTCGCGACAGCAAGGTGGGTATCGGACTCTCTGTTATCAACGATCAGTTGGGTAACGGAGTAAACCAGGAGACTTTCATCGATGCGGCTGTATCATATACTGTTCGTACCGGCTATGAAGGGAAGCTTTCTTTCGGACTTAACGCCGGAGCGAGTCTGCTAAATATCGATTTTACAAAGCTCAACCAGTATGACAATGTTGAATTTACTGAAGAAAGCAATATAGACAACCGTTTTTCTCCGAATATCGGAGCCGGGATCTATTATCATACCCCCAAATTTTATGTAGGTTTTTCAGTTCCTGATATTCTGGAAACCCAGTATTTTCAGGAGTCTGATAACGGGAATACCGATGTCTCATCTTATATCGCTAAAGAACGTGTGAATTACTACCTGATGGGTGGTTATGTGTACGAGATCGATTACCGTTGGATGTTCAAACCGGCTGTTTTAACCAAATTCGTAAGTGGCGCTCCCCTGCAGGTAGATATTTCCGCGAATTTCATGTATGACCAAAAGGTAACCTTTGGTTTAGGGTATCGACTCGATGCTGCCGTGACGGCTCTTTTCGCTTTTCAGATCAATGAATCTCTGGGGCTTGGGCTTGCTTATGACAGGGAGATCACCAGTCTGGGGCAAACCCAGTTCAACAGCGGAACGATCGAGTTCTTTTTACGATACGAACTGTCTCGAAGCTTCAGAAGGGTCACCACTCCCAGGTTTTTTTAAAGATCCCATCCCGAGTATTTATTACTGTTCTGGTTCGGTTTTCTTCATCTCCAGACGCATGCTCTGTCTTTTAAGATTTCCTTGAGCATATTTTCCGACTGAAATATTATTTTTACCCATATGAAAAAGGAAAAAGTAATACTTGTTAACGAGAACGATGAACAGATCGGACTCATGGAAAAAATAGAAGCGCACGAAAAGGCGTTGTTACACCGTGCATTTTCGGTTTTTGTCTTTAACGACAAGGGAGAAACCATGGTGCAGCAAAGAGCTCTGCATAAATATCATTCCCCGGGTCTTTGGACCAATACCTGCTGCAGTCATCAACGCGAAGGAGAAACCAATGTACAGGCCGGTAAGCGCAGACTTATGGAAGAAATGGGGTTTCAGACAGATCTGGAAGATGTGCTTTCATTCATTTACAAAGCCCCATTTGATAACGGTCTGACTGAACATGAGTATGATCATGTGATGGTAGGGCATTATAACGGAGACCCCGATATCAATCCCGATGAAGTTGCAGACTGGAAGTGGATGAGCCTGGAAGACATCAAGAGGGAAATGCAAACGACTCCCGAGAAATATACGGCCTGGTTTAAGATCATCTTCGATAAATTCTATGCTCACATCAGTCAAACGGTCAAAAAATGAAAGTAAAAGTAAGCAGGAAGGCCCATTTTAATGCAGCCCATCGTTTGTATCGTGAAGACTGGCCTTTTGAAAAAAATCAGCAGGTTTTCGGAAAATGCAATAATCCCAATTTTCATGGACATAATTACGAACTGGTAGTCAGTGTAACAGGAGGCATCGATCCCGAAACCGGTTTTGTGATCGATATGAAAGAGCTGAAAGACCTAATAAGAAACGAGGTTGAAGATCATATGGATCATAAGAACCTCAATGTGGAGGTGCCTGAATTTGAAAATACCAATCCGACTGCTGAAAATATTGCCGTGGTCATATGGCAACGCCTCAGACCTCATATAAAAGAGTCCCTCGATCTCGAGGTTGTTCTGTACGAGACTCCCCGTAATTTCGTAACCTATACCGGGGAATAATGGCGTTGAAAAAAGGTGATATTCTGCCCGATTTTGCTCTTCCCGATCAGGAAGGTGTTGATTTCTCTCATACAGACCTGAAAAAGGGATCACCTGTGGTGATCTATTTCTATCCGAAAGATTTTACCCCGGGTTGTACCAAAGAAGCCTGTTCCTTCAGAGACCGCTACCAGGATTTTCAGTCAATGGGAGCAGAAGTGATAGGTGTTAGCAGTGATAGTGTATCCAGGCATCAGCGGTTCAGGGAAAAATTCTCACTTCCTTTCAGGCTCCTTTCAGATAAGGACGGAAGCCTTCGGAAAAAATTTGGGATAAAAGACCAATTATTCGGACTTTTGCCAGGTCGTGAAACCTTCGTTTTCGACAGAGATCACCGACTCGCACACCGCTTTAACAGCATGCAGTCGAGTCCGCATATCACGCAAGCCTTAAAAGTTCTGGAAAGATTATGAGTGAATTATACCCATTAAAGTTCAATCCCATTATAAAAGATTATCTCTGGGGAGGAAATAAGTTAAAAGAAGTATTACATAAGAAATACGAATCTGATACCGCTGCAGAAAGCTGGGAATTGTCAGGAGTAGACGGAAACGTCTCTGTGGTAGCCGAGGGAAAGCTGAGCGGAAAGACTCTCAGGGAACTGATCGCTGAATACGGAGCAGATTTGCTGGGAAAGACGGTATATGATCGTTTTGGAGATGAGTTTCCTGTGCTTATCAAGTTCATCGATGCGCAGAAGGATCTCTCGGTACAGCTGCATCCTGATGATGAACTGGCCAGGAAAAGACATAATTCTTTCGGTAAGACAGAAATGTGGTATATCATGGAAGCCGAACCGGGGTCTGAGCTGATCGTAGGATTCAACAGGGCCACCGATCCTGAAGAATATCAGGAAGCTCTGGACAAAGGTGAATTGCTTTCATTGCTTAATAAGGAGCAGGTGAGCGAAGGTGATACTTATTTTATCAAGGCAGGGAAGGTGCACGCGATTGGTGCAGGGATACTACTGGCAGAAATTCAGCAGACATCCAATATCACTTACAGGCTTTATGATTATGACCGTACCGATAAAGACGGGAACACCCGGGAGCTTCATACCGAACTGGCGAAAGAGGCCATCGATTACTCAGCGCGGGATGATCACAAGGTAGATTATCATAAGCAATACAATACTTCGAACAAGATGGTGGAGTCTCCGTACTTCACTACCAATTTTCTGAACATATCGGCAACCTTCGTCAAGCAGTTGGTTAACCGGGACTCTTTCACTGTTTATATGTGTGTAGACGGAAAAACACAAGTGAGTTCCGGTGACTTTCAAACCACTCTGCAAAAAGGTGAAACCCTGCTGGTTCCTTCAGTTATTAAGGAAATAAATTTCAGTGCGCGTCAGGCAAAATTATTAGAGGTTTATCTTTAAAATTAGCTTAATTTAGCACTCTTAAATTAAAGCAAATGGCAAGTATCAGAGACCTTAAAAAGGACATAAATTTCGTTTTGGGAGATATCATAGAAGCTGTATATCTCTGGGAAGTGAATAATGATAAAAAGAATTCAGAAAAGGGCGATCAGATCATAGATGAGACGATTGAAACTTTTGATGAGCTTATCGCAAAGGTGAACAAGAAAGATGTGGAGAATCGCAAGCAGCACCTAAGGGAGGTTAGCCAGGAACTGGAGACACGAGCAGTCGCGCTGGTGGAGAAGGTAAATGCGCTGTAAATTTTTTAGTGATCAGTTGCGCGGTTTCCCGCTCCATTTTATATTTGCAGCCTGAAAAGTAGAGCGCCGGCATAGCTCAGCTGGCTAGAGCAGCTGATTTGTAATCAGCAGGTCGTGGGTTCGAGTCCCTCTGCCGGCTCAAGTTTTAAAACCGTCTGAAATGAAATTTTCAGGCGGTTTCTTTTTTCCGAGGGGTCGATATGTAAGTTATATAGTGGCAGAGGGATGAGAAGCCTGCCCTGAACCTTTGCCAAATATAGTGATGGGTGAAGGGAGTCCCTCTGCCGGCTCAAGTTTCTTTTTTTTAACTCTCAGTATCATCTCTCAAAGAGTTGTGCTTGAAAGCAGCATCGGAATTCTTATGGTTCGGTCAAAAACTAATGACAATTATTCGTGATGTTCCCTGAAACGAATCAAGCCATTCTACAGGTTTTTTTGAAGATGTTTTGTGAAGAGGGTAGACAGGAGCCGTCAGGGAACCGGATCATAGCCTGAACCACCCCAGGGGTGACAACTGGCAATACGTTTGATCGCCAGCCATCCTCCCTTAATGATCCCGTGTTTTTTCAAGGCTTCAACAGTATATTGGGAACAGGTGGGAGAGTATCTGCATGCTGCCGGGGTCAGAGGGGAGATTGCCACCTGATAAACCCTTACCAGGAACACGAAAGGTGCGATAAGGATTTTTTTGAGATTCATGTGGTTTGATCTTACAGAACTGAAAAAGTAGTTCCTTCCTTCCCGTCTTTAAGTTGAATGCCTAAAGCAGCCAGCTCGTCTCTTATTTTGTCTGAGGTCGCAAAATCTTTGTTTGCACGAGCCTCGGCACGCAGGTCGATAAGTAATTCAACAACGCCTCCTAATTTATCGGTACCTTGCCTGTCTGTCTCAGTTTCGTCTAAAAGCCCGAGTACATCGAACACAAAAGATTGCATGGTGTCATTCAGTATTTCAAGAGACTCTTTTGAAATGCTGGCCTTTTTCTCGTTCAGGAGGTTGATCTGCTTCACGGCATCGAATAGCTTGGCTATTAGAATAGGGCTGTTGAAGTCGTCATTCATGGCGTCATAGCATTCCTGCCGCCATGCCTGCACGTCGAAATCCCCTTGCTTTCCGGGATCGATGGTTTTCAACAGCTTTATAGCTTCCATCAGCCGCTTAAATCCTTTTTCACTGGCCGAGAGTGCCTCGTCACTGAAGTCTAAGATGCTTCGATAGTGTGCCTGAAGCATAAAGAACCGGGTGACCGAGGGGGAGTAAGGCTTACTGAGTTTGTCGTTGTTTCCTGAGAATATCTCGTTAGGGAGAATGTTGTTGCCGGTAGATTTAGCCATCTTTTTACCATTCAGGGTAAGCATATTGGCATGCATCCAGTAATTAACCGGAGATTCTCCTTTGGCTGCTTCATTCTGGGCGATCTCACATTCGTGATGAGGGAATTTCAGATCCATCCCGCCGCCGTGAATGTCAAAATGTTCTCCGAGGTATTTGGTGCTCATCGCAGTACACTCCAGGTGCCAACCCGGAAATCCGTCGCTCCATGGCGAAGGCCATCTCATGATGTGCTGGGGTTCGGCTTTTTTCCAGAGCGCAAAATCCTGCGGATTTTTCTTGTCTGATTGTCCGGCCGTCTCCCGGGTATTGTGAATCATGTCTTCGATATTGCGACCGCTTAATTTTCCGTAGTGATTCGATTCGTTGAATTTCAGTACATCAAAATAAACCGAACCATTCACCTCATAGGCGAAGCCTTTATCAAGAATCTCATTGATGATCTCGATCTGCTCGATGATATGTCCGGTTGCGGTAGGCTCAATACTGGGTGGAAGATTGTTGAATTTATCGAGGGTGTTATGGAAATCTACGGTATACCTCTGTACCACTTCCATGGGTTCGATTTGTTCCAGTCTTGCCTTTTTGGCGATTCGGTCTTCACCTTCATCGGCATCGTTCTCCAGGTGTCCTGCGTCTGTAATATTTCTAACGTAACGCACCTTGAAGCCAAGGTGTTTCAGGTAGCGAAAAACAAGGTCAAAAGAAATGAAGGTACGGCAGTTTCCCATGTGAACGTTGCTGTAAACGGTAGGGCCACAGACATACATGCCGATGTGTCCTTCGTTAATGGGTGTAAAAATTTCCTTTTCTCCGCTCAGGGAATTATAGATTTTTAACTGCTGTTCTTTATAAAGCATTGGGGATTTTTCTTATTAGACCTTTTTGTAAGTGCTTAAAATTCGGTGTCGAGGTTGATATAATCAAGGAATTCCCTTCTCACGCCGGGCTCCTTGAACTTGCCTCCGAATTCAGCGGTTACCGTGCTGCTTTCGATATCTCTGATTCCACGGGAATTGACGCATAAATGCTTGGCATCTACCACGCAGGCAACATCTTTAGTGCCCAGAACTTCCTGTAGCTCCTGAACGATCTGCATGGTCATTCTTTCCTGTACTTGCGGACGTTTTGCGTAGTAATCAACGATACGATTCATTTTTGAAAGGCCCACCACGGTTCCGTTAGAGATATACGCAACATGAGCTCTTCCTACGATGGGGAGCAGGTGGTGTTCACAGGTTGAATAAACGGTGATGTTCTTTTCAACCAGCATTTCACCGTATTTGTATTTGTTGCTGAAGGTCGATGCTTTGGGTTTACGCTCAGGGTGCAGCCCTGCAAAGATTTCTTTGACGAACATTTTTGCGACCCTTCGGGGGGTCCCTCGGAGACTGTCATCAGTGAGGTCCAGGCCAAGCGTTTCCATAATGCCGTAAACCTGATGCTCGATCTGCTCTATCTTTTCATCGTCGCTTATATCAAAAGCATCTTTACGCATGGGAGTTTCGGCTGAAGACCCTACGTGGTCATTACCGATCTCCTCAAACTGCTCTTCAAGTCTTTTATCTATTTTCATGCATAAAATTGTTTTTTTTTATGCTTAACATCTATATTGCATAGGCTATAGGTGCTATAACGGATAGAATGCAGCATAAAAAAATTGATTGCAAAGATAAGTATTTATCACCTTTCGGCGTTACTCTCATACTAAGATGCAATTTTTTTGCATTAAATTAACTATAAACCCGGCTAAAGACCTATGAAGAAATACCTGCGGTCGCTTTTCATACTTTTCGTATCGTTTCAGGGGGTGTTGATGGCTCAGTCTGTTTCTCCTGATTGTGCGATGTCTGTGGCGGTATGTAAAGATATTATCTCCAGCGGCGTGACCTCAGGGCCGGGAGTCGATGATTTTAATGGTGCTGCCCAAAGCGGTTGTCTTCTGCAGGGGATCAATCAAAGTATCGAATCCAATTCCGTCTGGTTTCGCTTCAGAACGGTGGCTGCCGGTGAGCTGGGGTTCAATATCATTCCGAATAATTCAGGGGAAGATCTGGATTTTGCTGTGTACGGGCCTAATCCCGATTGTAATAATCTTCAGGATCCCGTAGGTGCAGACGGGACACTTTCAAATTGCGGGATATCGAATTTTGCCATTGATTTTTCTCCCAATAATAACGGGTTGACCGGGGTTGGGGTAAATCCGCAGACCGGCACCCAAACGGTAACTTATACTCCGTACATGGATGTGGAAGCGGGAGAGGAGTATCTTATTTTAGTAAATAACTATACCGCTGAATCAGAGGGTTTCCGCCTGGAATTCACGGGAGCGGTAGTTGACGGGGAGCAGCAGGCACTGGATTGTTCCATTGTGCCGGATCTGCTGGAAGATGTGGCAGGGCAGAGTTTTTGCGAAGGCGAGGTGTTTGAGCTTGATGGTGCCTACGAAATGGCGGCAACCTACAGGTGGTATGTTGATTCCACGCCGGAAGACGGGGTAGATAATTTTGTACTGATCCCGGGAGAGAACCAGGCTGTTTATGGGGCGACAGCCACAGGGATATACCGGGTTGAGGCGATAACAGCTTCAGGCTTCGCCGAATATGATGAAACCCTGGTGACTTTTGAGCCTTCCAACCAGCCTACTATACTTGATGTGACGGTAGAAGACCTTTCAGATAATAATATTGTTCAGGTAGATGTTGCAAATCCTGAGGAGTATACTTTCCAGCTAAATGATGGTCCTGTAACTGATACAGGAAGATTCGAGGGAGTTCCGGTGGGGCTCAATACCGTTGCCATCACTCATGTAAGCGGATGCGGTTCTGAGACCATTGAGGTGACCGTTGCCGGTTTTCCTAAATTTTTCACCCCAAATGGTGATGGGATTAATGATCTGTGGAATGTGGTAGGTCTGGAAGATCTGGACGATGCCCGTATCTTTATTTTCGACCGTTTCGGAAAGTTGCTCAAGCAGATCTCGGCAAGTGGGAATGGCTGGGACGGCACCTACAACGGTCGCAGCTTGCCTTCTTCAGATTACTGGTTCCGGCTGGAATATACCGATAGTCAAAGCAGGCCGCAGGTTGTAAAAAGTAATTTTTCCCTGAAGCGATAAATCGCTAAGCTGAATTCATTAAAAAAGGGTGTAGTTAAAGGTGAACAACAGGTTATTGGTTGATCGCTGAATGTTCGATGTGTCGGTCAATCCTACATCATAAAGAGGAATGTTGAATTCTCTCTCGGTATGACCGTAGCCCATGTCGATACGGGTTCTTCCGAAATTTAGTCCGATACCTGCTGAATACCCTTCAAGGTCACCAACCGTAAATCCGTCTTTATAAGGGCTTTGTTCAAAGCGATATCCTGCTCTCAGACTGACAATGCGTTCAAACCGCACCTCTCCTCCGAGTTTGAAGGTGGAAACCGCCTGGAACTGATTTCTGATATCCTGGTTTTCCCTGGCGAAGAAGGGATCGTTCAGAGGTTGAAGTTCGGCGTTCGACATGTCCTGGTAGGTATAGTCAAAACTGATCAGACCCACCTCGCCAAATACCAGCGCAAGACTTCCGGTATATTTTGAAGGAAGCTGAATTTCATAATCAGGAAACCTGAAAATAGCAGCCGGGTAAATCGACACCTGTTCACCGGCTCCTGAACCGGTGTTGAGTCTCGTGAAAACCCCTTGCTCAAGTTCATCATAGAGTCTGTACCATGTAGGGGACCGGTAACTAAGACCGAATCGAAGCATCTGGTTTATCTTCCCTATCATACCGAAATCAAAAGAAAATCCGGTTCCGTAAGTGTAGAGATAATTATCGAAAGCGGCGAACTGTAAAAAGGAAGTGGGGGTATAGCCATCTTCTTCAAATTCTTTGAAAATTCTGCGTTCTACTGTGTGAAAGTTCAGTGAAGTTCCGAAATAGAGGTTTTGTCCGTATTGAGTACCCAGGTTAACGGTGAACTTGTTATCATATCCGCTCTGACTTACGAATTGTAAGTGACTGTAATCATCTATGGTGCTCCCGTTAGATATGTAAGAGGTGCTTCCGGCACTTTCCGGATCGATGATGAACGATTCATATCCGAGAAAGCCTTGCTGCGCATCATATCCCAGATCTCTCCCAATGTTTATATAGGCGTCGGTATAGCTTTCACCCGACAGCCTTCCGATCTGGTCTGTGGTAAAGCCTTCAGCATAGGCAGTAAAATAATCAGCTATTGAATTTGAAGAGTTTCCGTCAACGAGATATTGGTTGTCGAAATGATTCTGAAGTTCATAATTAAATCCGAGGGTAACCTTGCGCCATACCGAATTGGCTTGTGTATTGCGAAAAACGATCACCGATCCCAGCTGATTGAGTTCGAATTGATCAAGGCCGAGAGTGTTGGCGCTGTTTCCATAGCGGGTGTCATTCTCTACATTGTAATTTCCTCCGGTGATCGCAAAACTGGTATTGTTAAATACGGCCGATGAAGCCGGGTTATTGTTCAATGCCGACAGGTCACCTCCCAGAGCGCCAAATGCTCCACTCATACCCTGGTAGCGGGCTGTCCCCGCTAAATTATCCAATCCAAGTGAAAGAACATCTGATTTGGTTTGAGCTGATACGGTAATTACGGTAGCTATTATGGACAAAAAAGGCAATACGATTCTCATGTCAGGTTAGTTAAGGTTAATTAAAAAAACAATGATAGTGAGGAGATTTTAACGGCCTCCGCCTCGTCTGCTGCTTCCGCCACCGCCACGACCGCCACGACCGGAACTGCCGCTGCTTCCACGGCTGCTTCCGCCTGATGACCTTCCGTAAGAAGACCCGCCGCGACTGCTTCCTGAAGACCTGCTGTAAGACGAACCTCTTGACCCGGAAGATGAGCGTCCGTAAGAGTTACCTCTGCTTGGAGCGCTTCCCCGGTTATAAGATCCGCTGTTAGAACGGTTGTAAGAACGGCTTTGAATACCGCTTCTGGAAGAGCTGTATCCTGAGTTCCTGCGATAGCCTCTGGAGTCAACACCGATACCCGCGCGATTCGAATATCCACTTCTGCTATAGGTTCTTCTGTTGGAATTTCTGTCTCCGTAAGCTTTTCTTCCATAGGCAGCACGTCTGGAATAGTCGCTGTTTTGAGAAGATCTTACGATACGATCCCTGTTCGAGATAGCTGCAGTAGCCCGTGCGTAGTATCCTCTTCGGGAATTGGCATAAGGGTAACGGTTACCCCAGTATAACGGGTCGTTATAGTAGTACCCGGGTATCCCATAGCCTGGGTAGTATCCCCAGCCCGGAGCCCAGATGCCTCCAAAGCCTACGGCCCAGCCCGGGTAACCCCAGCCGCCATACCAGCCCCAGTTAGGACCGTAAAAACTGTTCCAGCCGATACCCCAGCCCCAGCCTGGACCCCAGCCCCAACCAGGACCCCATCCGGCGCCCCAGCCCCAGCCGGCACCCCAGCCCCAAGCGGGACCCCAGCCCCAGCCCGGACCCCATCCGGCGCCCCAGCCGGTATTAACGATGTTGATATCAATATAATCCGGATCATCGCCCCAGGGAGCGTTTCCGGTTTGAAAATCGATGGCTGCATAGTCGGTGGCCACAGCAGTACTGTCTTGCACGTCGCTGCTGCTATAGCTGTCGATATCTGTAAACACCTGATTTTGCTCTGCCTGCTCGATCATCTTGTCAAGCATCTGTGCCTTATAATCGAAGTAACCTTCGAAATCTGTCACGACAGAGGTGGTGTCTGCAGATTGTTGTCTTTGCTGTTCGGGAGAGCGGTCGTCGTAATACACGAAGTCGTCTGCATATATGCTGTCGGCATTGAGAGTAGAGGCTTCCTGGTAACTTCCGCAGGAAACAACGAGACCACCCGACAAAAGTATTGCCAGGGTTCTTATAATATTTTCAGGCTGGAATCTAAACTGCATCACATCAAAAATTAATTGTTGGACATTACAAAAATAGTTAGTTTTGCCCAACTGTTTTTCAACTTCAATTAGCACAAGATTTGTGCCAAACTTCAGTAGATGGGTAAGAAATTAACTAAAAGAAGCGAAGATTATTCTAAGTGGTATAACGAGCTGGTAGTCAAGGCAGACCTCGCCGATAACTCGGGTGTAAGAGGGTGTATGGTGATCAAGCCCTATGGCTATGCACTATGGGAAAAAATGCAGGCAGAATTGGACCGGATGTTCAAGGAAACCGGTCACGAGAATGCTTATTTCCCCTTGTTTATACCTAAGTCTTATCTAAGCAGGGAAGCTGCTCATGTCGAAGGGTTTGCGAAAGAATGTGCTGTGGTGACTCACTATCGTCTGAAGAACGATGAAGACGGGAAGGGGATCGTGGTCGATCCTGATGCCAAGCTGGAGGAGGAGTTGATCGTCAGACCAACCTCTGAGACCATTATCTGGGACACTTATAAGAAGTGGATCCAAAGCTACCGGGATCTGCCGGTGAAAGTAAATCAGTGGGCCAATGTGGTACGTTGGGAAATGCGTACACGACTATTTTTGAGAACGGCTGAATTCCTTTGGCAGGAAGGGCATACCGCTCATGCCACAGAGCAGGAGGCTATTGAAGAGGCAGAGCTGATCATGCATTTGTATGCAGATTTTGCCGAACGATTCATGGGAATGCCGGTTATTAAAGGGCTTAAGTCTCCTTCTGAGCGATTTGCCGGTGCTGTGGAAACCTATTGTATCGAAGCTCTAATGCAGGATGGTAAGGCATTGCAGGCCGGAACTTCGCATTTTCTTGGGCAGAATTTTGCGAAGGCATTTGATGTGAAATATGCCAGTAAAGAAGGGCAACAGGAATATGTGTGGGCTACTTCATGGGGAGTGTCTACTCGTCTTATCGGCGGACTGATCATGACGCATAGTGATGATAACGGATTAGTGCTTCCGCCGAAACTGGCGCCGATACAAGTGGTGATTGTTCCTATCTACAAAGGGGAAGATCAGCTTCAGGCTATCAGCGAGAGAGTGCATCCGCTGGTTCAGGAACTGAGAAGTAAAGGCATTTCGGTTAAATACGATGATCGTGATACCTATAAGCCCGGATGGAAGTTCAATGAATACGAATTAAAAGGGGTGCCTGTACGTCTGGCAGTAGGCCAGCGGGATATGGAAAACAATACCTTTGAGGTGGCTCGAAGAGATACCCTTGAAAAGGAAACCGTAAATGCAGATATTGTGGTGAGCCATATCGAAAAACTGCTCGAAGACATTCAGGACAATATCTTCAGAAAGGCGATGGCTTATCGGGAAGAACATATTACTCGTGTGGATAGCTTCGATGAATTTCAGGAAGTGCTGGAGAGCAAGGGTGGTTTTATTGCTGCTCACTGGGATGGCACGGAAGAGACCGAAGAGAAGATCAAGGAGCTTACCAAGGCCACCATTCGCTGTATTCCTCTGAAACAGGAAAAAGAAGCGGGTAAATGCGTGTTTAGCGGAAAGCCTTCAGAAGGAAGGGTGCTGTTCGCAAAAGCTTACTAAATATTTTTTCAAAAAAATTATTTAAGCTCTTGCATCGTTTAAAAATAGTTGTATTTTTGCATCCGCATTTGAACAAAAACGGTCCGTTCGTCTAGGGGTTAGGACGCCAGGTTTTCATCCTGGTAACAGGGGTTCGAATCCCCTACGGACTACTAAAGACAGCGCGCGGCGCACTTGAAATAATGATTAATTTTGGTCCGTTCGTCTAGGGGTTAGGACGCCAGGTTTTCATCCTGGTAACAGGGGTTCGAATCCCCTACGGACTACTAAGAAAAAAAAGTTTATGTAAGGGGGAACCTTACCGCTGAAAAATTTAATTAAGGAAGATGGCAAATCACAAGTCGGCATTAAAGAGAATCAGAAGAAACGAAGCTGTTCGTCTAAGAAATAAATATCAGCACAAAACAGTTCGTAACGCTATCAAGAAATTGCGTAACACAGAAGATAAGAAAGAAGCTCAAGAGCAGCTTCCCAATGTTGTCGCTATGATCGATAAGCTGGCCAAAAAGAATATCATTCATGATAACAAGGCGGCTAACCTTAAATCAGGTCTGGCAAAACACGTCAACGAACTGTAAGACTGTTAGAACATATCAGATACGAACGCTCCGCCTTATGTGGAGCGTTTTTTGTTTAATCCTAATTACATAAGATTGATTATGGAAAACGGCATTTATGCAAAATTCGATACTTCAAAAGGTGAGATCCTCGTGAAGTTGACCCACGATAAAACTCCGGGAACGGTAGGGAACTTTGTAGCCCTGGCTGAGGGAGATATGGAAAACTCCGTGAAAAAGCAGGGGAATCCCTATTACGATGGCCTTTCCTTTCACAGGGTCATCAATGATTTTATGATACAGGGAGGTTGCCCAAGCGGAACCGGGACAGGTGATCCCGGGTATAAGTTTGATGATGAATTTCATCCTGAGCTGCGACATGATGCCCCAGGTGTATTATCGATGGCAAATGCGGGACCCGGAACCAACGGTAGTCAGTTCTTCATTACCCACGTGCCAACTCCCTGGCTGGATGACAAACATACGGTTTTCGGCTTTGTAGCCGAGGGGCAGGATGTGGTCAATGCCATTGAGCAGGGCGATGTGATGAATACAGTAAGTATACTAAGAGTAGGTGAGGAGGCAGAGAACTGGAATGCCGTTGAGGCTTTCAGGACCTTTGAAAAGAGCAGGGAGAAGCGAATGGAAGAAGAGCGTAAAAGAGCCGAGGAGAAACTGGATAAGCTGGCTGCCGGTTTTGAAAGAACTGATAGTGGACTTCGCTATAAGATCATTAATAAAGGGAGCGGTAAGAGACCTGAAAAGGGTGATAAGGTATCGGTTCATTATAAGGGACAACTGGACAATGGGCAGGTTTTTGACAGCTCATACAGACGAAATCAACCTATCGAATTCAATTATGGCACCGGCCAGGTTATTCAAGGGTGGGATGAGGCCATTGGCCTGCTTCAGGTTGGCGACAAGGCCCGTCTGGTAATACCTTCGCATCTGGGTTACGGGAAAAGAGGTGCCGGAGGGGTGATACCTCCTGATGCCACTTTGATCTTTGATGTGGAATTGGTAAAAGTAAATTAAAGAATTAAAGCCGGGGTGAAGACTCCGGCTTTTTTTATATTTGATTATGATTGACGGAGATCTGGAACAACTTCGATATCCCATTGGCCGGTTTTCTATACCTGAAACCGTCAGTGATGAGGCTTTGAAAAAAAATATCAAAACCATTACCGATTTTCCCGAGAAATTAAAAGACCTGGTGGTGCCTTTTACACCTGCCCAGCTGAGCACGCCTTACAGGCCCGGCGGATGGACCGTTAGTCAACTTGTTCACCATCTCTCAGACAGTCATGTGAATGCCTATATAAGATTCAAGTGGACTCTCACTGAAGATAAGCCTGAAATTAAGGTCTATAAAGAAGCATTGTGGGCTGAACTGCCTGATTCAAAAAACACCTCAATAGAACCTTCCCTGGCCATGCTTACTGCGATTCATCATAAGTGGAGCGTTCTATTACGCTTACTGGCCCCTTCAGATTTTGACAGGCAGCTAATTCATCCGGGTCTGAATGCCACAGTGACCCTTCGCCAGCTGACCTATCAATATGGCTGGCACTGCCGGCACCATTATGCTCACCTTTACAACCTGTCGATCGACAAAGGGTGGTTACCGGCTTAATTGCGTTCCGGCTGAGGTGTCATTCTCAGGTATGGTCGTATTTCCTTAAACCCTTTTTTGAATATTTCAGCTGCAACTTCATTGCTTACAGAAGGACTGATCACCACGTCTTCTCCCAGTTTCCAGTTGGCCGGAGTGGCAACTTTATGATAAGCGGTAAGCTGAAGTGAATCTATGACCCTGATGATCTCGTCAAAATTTCTTCCCGTTGATGCCGGGTAGGTGATCATAAGCTTGATGTTCTTATCAGGATCGATAATGTAAACCGAACGTACGGTGAGGGTGTCATCTGCATTTGGATGGATCATATCGTACATTTCACTGATCTTTCTATCTTCATCTGCGATGATCGGAAAATTTACAGTGGTGTTCTGAGTGTCGTTGATGTCGGTGATCCAACCCTGGTGCGATTCCAAACCATCTACGCTTAAGGCGATCACCTTTGTATTTCGCTTATTGAATTCATCTTTATACTTTGCGACAGTACCCAGTTCGGTGGTGCAGACTGGCGTGTAATCTGCCGGGTGGGAGAACAATACACCCCAGCTATCGCCCAGGAATTCATAAAAATCGATCTCCCCCATTGAAGTTTTTGCCTTAAAGTTCGGAGCTTTGTCTCCTAATCTTAGTGTAGCCATGATTGTTTTGCTTTATTGGTTTACACAAAAATAAAGCTTGTGATTTTAACGCCTTGATAATCAATGATAAAAGACTGTTAATCTATAAAAAAAGGCCGATCTCCAGATCGGCCTTTTCTTTTACAAATCGCTTTTTCATGCGGTGTTCTCTTCCTTCCATTTGATGTTGCACCCAACACTGGGTTTTTGCTTTTTGTAAATGGTGATTCCCATCATCGCTGCATCGATGGCGGCTCTGATATCGCGACCGGTTATCGGCATACTGTTCCCGGGCCGTGAATCATCGAATTGACCGCGGTATACCAGTTCAAGATTATTATCAAACACATAGAAATCAGGGGTGCATGCTGCTTTATAGGCTTTTGCCACCTCCTGCGTTTCATCGTACAGGTATGGGAAGGTGAAATCGTTCTCCTCTGCATTGATCTTCATTTTCTTAGGGCCATCTTCAGGATATTGCTCGGCATCGTTGCTGGATATAGCCACGAAGCCTACGTCTTTATCACTGTAATCCTTCGCCAGTTTTGCGATTTCTTTATTAAGATGCTTCACATACGGACAGTGATTACAAATAAACATCACAACGGTTGCCTTTTCTCCATAAACATCGCTGAGTTTGAGTTTCTTTCCCGAGACGGTGTCAGGGAGTTCAAAGTCAGGTGCCTTGGTTCCAAGGGGTAACATATTGCTTTCGGTTTTTGCCATAATATCTGTTGTTAGTTTACTGTAAAATACAAATTCTTTATGCATATAAAAAATTAGGAACGGGCTTTGGACCCATCTCTCGCCAATCTTTTTACAGAATACCATTATTAGCTGAAAGATTTTGCATTGCGTTTGCTTGTTCGTACCTTATAATGGCAAAAATTAAACAAGCATGAGAAATTCATATGAAAGCCTTTCAAAGGCTATATCTGATCTGAAGGAAAAAGGTTATAACCGTGATTTCAACCTGCTGGAGACAGGGGTGGAAGATAAGGCGGCCAAAAAAATTCATAATCACGACGAGTTGAATGTCGTGAAATTCTATCGGTTTGAAGGCAAGACCAATCCCGGGGATAATTCGGTTCTTTATGTCATAGAGACCAAGTCGGGAGAGAAGGGATTGCTGGTAGATGCCTACGGGGCCTATTCAGGAAATATCTCCAAGGAAATGATAGAAAAGCTGAAAATTCACTGATGCGCAATGGAGCAAATAGCGTGGGGTGATTTTCTGAAGGTCGACATACGGGCAGGTACCGTAATCCGGGCAGAAAATTTTGAACGTGCCCAAAAACCGGCCTATAAATTATGGATCGATTTTGGCGAATCGATCGGAACGCTCAGATCCAGTGCTCAAATCACAGATCTTTATCGCGTAGATGAATTGGTCGGAAGGCAAGTGGTGGCCGCTGTCAACCTCGGTGAAAAGCAAATAGCCAACTTTATAAGTCAATGCCTCGTGCTGGGTGTGCCCGGCATAAACGGAGTAGTGTTGCTGAAACCTGATTCGGAAGTCAGGAATGGTGACAGAATCGCATAAAAAAACCCGGGAAATTCCCGGGTTTTTTTTGTTCGGATGAAGATTATTACATCATTTCTGCAAAGAAAATGGCATTCATCATCAGTTTGTTGGTGCCATACCAGAAAGCACGAAAGTTGGTATTGTCTGTGAAAACAGACACCCTTCCTCTTCCTTTTCTGCTGGTTTGGAAAGGCACGCTGCCTTTCAGGAGTTCCAGGTTCTCCTCAGATATATAACCGCTTTGAAGCGGATCTTCCGTATATCGTATGGGGTTGTTGTAGCTTTGTTCTTCAGGTTGAATATAAATATTGGTATTCCTGAACAATGAGATGTCGCTGTCTGAATAACCAAAGTTCACGGGGTGAGAGCGATCGATATTCGCTTCGAATATTGCGCCTCCCGTAACCTGCGCTCCCCGGAAGTTTCGACGATCTTCAAAGGCTATGTTTTTTGCTGTAAGGGGCTCTTCGTGTTTTTTGAATTCCAAATCGATGAACCCGTTCCTGCTAAGCCATTCTGTAGCATCGCGATACCCGATAAGGTTCCCACCTTCATTGACCCACTCTTCGAGATTCTTTTTAGAGCTTTCGTTAATGGCTCCGTTATAAAAGCTTGGAATGATAAAGGTGGTGTATTCGCTTAGGTCTACGCGGTCTAAATAACGGGTGTCTATCTGGGTGATCTTCATACCGTAGCGGGTGTCGAATAAATGCCAGATCTCTCCTGCATCGTAAGACCGTACTCCTTCGCCAACCAATATGGCCACCTTTTGAGGCTTCAGTGCTTCGAAATCATTACTTCCGAGGTCGATACCGCGGGTTAATCCTGTTGATACCCCGTGAATGGTGATGTGAGCATCAGAAGCGACCTCCTGCATTAATGCATGTATCTCGTCCGAATCCATGTCTTGTCCGACCACAGGCACCATTATGGTCCCGTAATCATAGTCGTTTCCTTCCAAAGAAAAAGGAGTCATGCCCACCTTGGCTCTTAAACCGCTGTTCAGAATTCGGTTCAGGGCTTTTGGGGTGTAGTATTCATGCCATTCGAAAAGGTAAGCGTATTCAGATTTTGCAGTAACGCTGCCTATGGGCATTTCAAGGTTTTCAACGGCGTCACCGGCCTTGTTAAGGCTGTTCAGTCCTTTATAATCAAGGTTGAAGGCCAGCGGGAATGTCCAGGCAGAAACATCGTAGAACAAGCTGTCTTCAAAGGTTGTTCTCTTTTCGAACATGGCTTCTATAAGTCGATAATTGCGCTGGTTGGTAGGAACGATATAGCTCTTACCCGGTTCAAAGGTCTCTCCCTCTTCAGAAATCGTTTCCTGAACCTGGTGAAACCTGATCTGATGACGCTTGAGAATTTCAGCAAGATGATAGGTTTTAGCCGCATCCTTAGCATCTCCGAACACATAGGCTTTTGTCTTTAGCTTACGGCCTTCTTCACTGATCTGTCTGTAATATTCTTTCTGATAATTCAGGATATCTTCCCGCAGCGCTTGTGCGGCCTTGAGAGTTGACAAACCGGTAGTGAACTGATTTCTGATGGTGAAAGGAAAGGTGAGTATTCCGTTGTCGCTTTCCTGAATATGGCCCCGGGAGCTTCCCTGTTCGAAAAGTATACCGATGCTTCCGCTTACATCGGGAAAGGTTGATCCCTTTCCGTAGTAATAATCGTCGTAGTTTTCTTCAGAATAATACAGTGAGCCTATGTCGTCGAGGGCCTCGGCATGGAATTTTCCAATGGCTTTGGTGAGTTCCTGGTTGATGCCGGGGGTTAATGGGTGAACACGCTTAGGTTCTCCGGGTTGGAAAAAGAAGGTGGAATTGGTTCCCATTTCGTGGTGGTCTGTGAGTATATTGGGAATCCACTGATAAAAGCTACTGATCCTTGCCCGGCTTTCAGGAAGCTGTACGGGAAGCCAGTCTCTGTTCATGTCGAACCAGTAATGATTGGTTCTTCCTCCGGGCCATACTTCATGATACTCCCTGTCATTGCCGTCAGGGTTGAGTTGTTGGCTCTTATGAATGTTGGCCCAATAGGCAAAGCGTTGCAATCCGTCGGGATTGAAGCTCGGGTCAAATAAGATGACCACCTCATCGAGCAGGGATTCTATAGCGCTGCCTTCTGCAGCTGCAAGGTGATAAGCCAGTGCCAGTGCTGCGTTTGAGCCACTGGGTTCGTTACCGTGAATGGAAAATCCCTGGTAAACCACTATAGGCTGATCGCTTACATCGATATTCTCATCGGCATTGGCTATCGCCAGGTGATTGGTGCGGATTTCTTCCAGTCTTTCATGATTTTTAGGTGAAGTAATGGTAAGCAGCAGCAAGGGCCGGTTCTCAAAAGTACTCCCGCGATCGGTGATGCTTATTCGTGGAGAGGCGTCGGCCAGGGTTTTCATATAGTTCACCAGCTTGTCGTGAGTCACATGCCATTCTCCAACCTCATGGCCGATAATACTTTCGGGGGTGGGGATCTCAGAATTGTAAGTAACATCATCGGGCAGATAATAATCCAGACCTACGGGCTGCTGCCCGAAGAGCAGCGATGTACCGCACAGGAATAGTAATAGGATAGTGTTTTTCATGATTAGTTTAGTTTTGATTTTAAAGATAAAAAAAACCGCCTCCTGAGCGGGAGACGGCTGATGTTTTAAAATAGTTTTAACGATTTCAGATGTCTTCGAAACTAATATCGGTAAACTTTTCGGTGGGAACTTTTTCTTCGTGTTCCTCATAGTTTTCTTCGTCATCAGACTGCTTCTTAAAATCTTTCTGATGTCTTTCTGAGATCACCTCTTCACCCTTTTCATCGATGATGAAATCGGTCATTTCTCCAAGGATTTCTCTGAAGGCTTCAAAGTCTTCTTTGTAAAGGTAGATTTTGTGTTTCTTGTAGTGGTAAGAGCCGTCGTCGTGAGTGAACTTTTTGCTTTCTGTGACGGTCAGGTAGTAATCTCCTGCCCGGGTACTTCTCACATCGAAAAAATAGGTTCTTCTTCCAGCTCTCAGAACCTTCGAAAAGATCTCATCTTTATCGTCAAATCCTTTATCGCTCATAGTCTTTCGTTAGGTGATTTTCTAAATTGTTAACAAAATCAAAAATGTAAAAAAAAATGAAATATACCAACTGTTTCATTAGTTTTCTTTCTCTGAGAGCTGGTTCAGGAACAGTTCTTGATAGTAGCCTTTTTCGTTTATCAATTGATTATGAGTGCCTTGCTGGGTGACTCGTCCTTCATCTAATACCAATATTTTATCAGCATTTTTTGCTGAAGAGATCCTGTGGCTAACGATGATGGTTGTATTTTTTTGCGAAACCTTTTTCAGGTTGTTGAGAATCTCTTCCTCGGTTTCGGTATCAACAGCCGAAAGGCAGTCATCAAAAAGATAGATCTGTGGATCTTTGATAAGAGCTCTGGCTATGGAGACCCGTTGTTTCTGACCACCGCTAAGGGTAATTCCCCTTTCTCCGAGTATGGTATTGTATCCTTTGGCAAAACCGACGATGTTGTCGTGTACTGCTGCTTTTTTGGCTGCTTCGGTGATTTCCTCTTCGGTAGCATCTTCTTTCCCGAACCTGATGTTGTTTCTAATGGTGTCTGAAAATAGAAAAGCCTCCTGCGGAACCGCTCCGATGCTGTTTCTCAGGTCGTTGAGATTGAGTTCGGTGATAGGTCTTCCGTCGACCAGGATGGTTCCTTCGGTAGTGTCATAGAGCCTGGCTACCAGATCCAGTATGGTGCTTTTTCCTGAGCCTGTTTTACCTATAATGGCAAGGGTTTCCCCATGTTTTACAGTAAAAGATATGTTTTTCAGGGCTGTGATGTTCGTGTCATCATAGGTGAAACTAACGTTTTCGAATGTGATCTCACCCTTAACCGGGGTGTTTTCTTCGGTGGGAGAACTGATCTCAGGATCGATATCGAGAAATTCATTGATTCTTTTTTGCGAAGCTTCAGCCCGTTGTACGATCGAAGTAACCCATCCTACTGTCGCCACCGGCCAGGTGAGCATGTTGACATAGATGATGAATTTTAAAATGATTCCCGTGGTGGCGATCTCACCGCTGATATATTGCAGGCCTCCCACATAAATAACGAACAGGTTGCTGATGCCGATCAGGAGAATCATAAGCGGAAAGAACCAGGCATTGACTTTGGCCAGGTCCATACTGGTTTTTTTTCCTTCATGCGCAAGGTGATACACTTCTTCGTTGATGCGGGGTTCAATTCCGTATGCCTTGATCACCGAAATACCCGAAAATGATTCCTGGGTGAAGGTTGAAAGTCTGGAAAGGAATTCCTGTACAGCCGTACTTCGCTCATGAATGATGCGGCTTATCTTATATATGAGAACAGACAATATGGGTAGCGGGATCAGTGTGTAAAGGGCCAGTTTTGGGGCTGTATAGAACATCAGCGGGATCACACAGGCGAACAGCGTAATGGTTTGTATACTGTACATCAGTGCGGGACCGGCATACATTCTTACCTGGCTCACATCTTCGCTTACCCGGTTCATCAGGTCTCCGGTACGGTTGTTCTTGTAGAAGTTCAGGGTTAACCGCTCATAATGTCTGAACACTTCGTTCTTTAGATCGAATTCGATATAGCGGGAAACGTTGATCACGGTCTGCCTCATCAGAAAAGTGAAAAGAGCCGAAAGGATGGCTGATCCCACTATGATAAGGATGTAATTCAGCAGTTTAGAGCGTACCTCTTCCTCGGTGAAGTTATCTTCCAATATAAATTGCTCCACAGCATCTACAGAGTACTGGATATACTCAGGAAGAACCAGTGAAAAGACGCGTGCTATTATCGTAATGACAAGGCCAATGGCCAATTTCCACTTATAGCGTTTAAAGAATTTGTTAATATACAGCAGTTCTTTCATCAAAAATCAGCTAAATCGGTTTAATTGATAAATCGTTAAAATAAGCCCCTCTCAAATACTGCATATTGAAATATCTGTTATTTTTGCCTTGTATTTTTAACGATTTAGGAAAATAGAACAAAAAAACAACCTTTATCAGAATTATGATATCAGACGTATTAACACCAGCCGAACTCAAAAAAGTTGACCCGGTATTTGGTCAACTTTCATTTAATGATCATGAACAGATCGTTTTTTGTCACGACAAAGATACGGGATTAAAGGCAATAATCGGGATCCATAATACCGTTTTGGGTCCGGCCCTGGGCGGAACCCGCATGTGGGCCTACGAGAATGAATGGGAAGCACTCAATGATGTTTTGCGTCTTTCCAGGGGGATGACCTATAAGTCTGCCATTACAGGCTTGAACCTGGGGGGAGGAAAAGCAGTGATCATCGGCGACGCTGCCACAGAAAAAACACCTGAGCTTATGCGCAGATTCGGCGAATTTGTACACTCGCTGAGCGGAAAGTATATCACTGCCGAAGATGTAGGAATGGAGACTTCCGATATGGACCTTGTAAGAGAGGTGACGCCTTATGTCACGGGTATCTCAGAAGAAAAGGGAGGTGCCGGAAATCCTTCACCCGTTACAGCCTACGGGGTATATATGGGAATGAAGGCTGCTGCGAAATACCGTTTTGGTAGCGATAACCTGCAAGGTAAGACCATTCTGGTACAAGGTGTAGGTCACGTGGGTGCTACCCTTGTTGATCTGGTCAGTGCTGAAGGAGCTGTGCTTAAGATTTCAGATATCAATCAAGGCAGACTTGAGCAGCTGCGGGAACAATACGGAGCAGAGATCATTGCTCCGGCAGATATTTTTGATCAGGATATGGATATTTATGCGCCATGTGCCCTGGGGGCTACCCTGAACGATGACTCGATCGCCAGACTGAGTGCCTCGGTAGTTGCCGGAGCTGCAAATAATCAGCTCGCAGACGAGAACCGAAACGGCAGCCAGCTTAAGGCCCGTAATATCGCTTATGCACCTGACTTTCTGATCAACGCCGGTGGGATCATCAATGTGTATGCTGAACTGGAAGGTTATGGTAAAGACGAGATTCGTAAAAAAACCGAGAATATTTACCATACTACACTTGAAATATTCGGTCATGCAGACAAGCACGATTGTACCACGCATCAGTCGGCATTGCGCCTGGCAGAACAACGTATAGCAGAAAGGAAATTAGCCGGTAAATAAATCGCATTTTATAATTTAAGTTTTATTTTTGCAGGGCGAAAGCAAAGGCTTTCGCCCTTTTTTATTGACATAAGTTCTTTTGAATATGCTGACAAGGAGACACATCAGGGTTAAAGTAATGCAATCGATATATGCATTTATACAGGCTGAAGAGGGAAAGCTGGAAAAGGAGGAGAAATTCCTGAAGAGCAGTATGGAAAATATGTATGGTCTGTATCTGCATCTTTTGGATCTCTTTGTAGAGATTCACAAAATGGCAGAGGAGCAGCTGGAACTCTCCCAGAAAAAATACCTGGCTACCAGTGAAGAGCGAAACCCCAACAGGCGATTTGTCAACAACCGTGTTTTAAGAAGACTTGCCGACGATGAGGCCCTGAATGAAAAGCTGAAGAAACGCGGACTCAGTTGGGAACTCGAAGAGGAATACGTCAAGATTCTCTACAAGAAAATGGTGGAAAGCGATATCTACCAACGTTATATGGTCTCTGAAAATGACAGCTTTAAAGCCGATAAGGAGTTTCTTGCAGCTCTTTTTCAGGATGTGATCGCACCCGACGAAAAACTCTATGAGTACCTGGAAGATAAGCAACTTACCTGGACCGATGATCTGCCTCTGGTCAATACCCTGATTCTCAAAATGCTAAAAAAAATCAAGCCGGTTGCAGAATCAGATTATTTCCATCCTGAACTATTTAAAGATGACGACGACAGGGAGTACGCTACCCAACTTTTCAGAAAGACCATTCTGAATAACGAAAAGATCATGAAAGAGATCGAAGGGAAAACTCCGAATTGGGATACTGAGAGAATAGCCGGTATCGATGCGATACTTTTAAGAATGGCCATCTGTGAGTTCTTGCGTTTTCCTTCCATACCGGTAAAGGTGACCATTAATGAGTATCTGGAGATAGCTAAGGAATATTCCACGCCGAAAAGCAGCATCTTTATAAACGGTATTCTTGATAAACTGGTAAAGGAATATCAGGAGAACAATACCCTGAACAAATCAGGCAGGGGTCTGATGTAAAAAAAATATTCTTATTTTTGACCGCAATCAGCTAATGTCTCAGTTCATTAGCCGTTAAAAATTCATATAACCCTAAATAACATAAAAATGAAAAAGACTTTTCTTTTAGTTGCTTGTGCCGCTATGGTAAGCTTTACTTCCTGCAAGGATAAAGCCAGCAACAAAGTAAAATCAGAGAACGTTGAAATGGCTCAGGAAAGAGACCAGGCGAACGATAAATTTGCAGCGATCTCTTTCGACAAGACCGAGCACGATTTCGGTAACATCACTCAGGGAACTCCCGTAGAAACCACTTTTACCCTGACCAATACCGGAGAGGCTCCTTTGATCATCACCAATGCCAAAAGCTCTTGCGGTTGTACCGTTCCTGATTATCCAAAAGATACGCCTATCGCCCCCGGTGAAAGTGCAGAGATTCTTGTGAAATTCAACGGTTCAGGGCGTAACCAGGTTCAGAAGACCGTTACCCTTATGACCAATACCGCAAACGGAACAGAGTACCTTAAGATCAAGGCTTTCGTAGAGCCTAAAGATGCAGGTGCTGAAAACACAAAAGCATAATTACAGCATGGAAATTGTTAATCAGTTAGCTCCTTTTATATTAATTTTTGCGGTATTTTATTTCTTTATGATTCGTCCGCAGATGAAACGGCAGAAACAGGAGAAGAAATTTGCACAGGAATTAAAGAGAGGAGACCGGATTGTTACAAAAAGCGGGCTTCATGGAAAGATCATCGATCTTGGAGATGATGACACCTGTATCATTGAGACCATGGCAGGAAAGATGAAGTTCGAAAGATCTGCACTTTCTCTTGAAATGTCTCAAAAGTTGAACAATCCGCCAGCTAAGAAGAAATAAGGCTGTAAATTTTTCAAACAATAAAAAAGCACCGGTCAGACCGGTGCTTTTTTATTAACGGTACTTATCGTTCAGACCGATACCTTCTTTTATCATCGGCAGGATCTTTGTCATTCTGTTTTGACGGGTGGCCTCTCTTTTGGCAGAAGCCAGATAGGTGATGAATTCTTTCTGTTTGTATGGCGACAGGCGAAAGAACGATTCTTTCAAACTGCTGTCCTGGGCCAGAACAGCCTTTAACTCTTCAGGTAAATCGGTAGATTCGCCGGTTTTTTCGGTTTTTGGCAGTCTAAGCTCCTCTTCATTCCTGTTCATTAGCTGATGCAGATAGAGGTGTAGAATTTCTGAATCCCAATCTTTGCCCGAGGTCATCTTCCACTGCCTCATATATCGGGTCTTTCCTTTTTGGGCGTTCGAAAGAACGTTGTGGGAGTCGTCTATCAGGTCTCCTCTGAAAAACCATAAGCCGAAATGATTTTTAAAACCATTCAGTCCGATCAGGTTAATCGTTTTGTAAACATAAACCGGAGCTCCCCATTTGAAGGTTTCCTCAAGTTCCAGACTCAGAAGATAATTTCTTATCTCCTTCATCGGCACCTGCCATTTGGGATGCTTATTGAAAAAGTTTTCTATTTGATCCTCAGGAGTCATTCGGGCTGGTACTTTTCTGCTGTAAGAGATGCTATCTTTACAATAACTTCGGTGGCTTTTATCATGCTTTCAACGGGGACATATTCATAGGGTCCATGAAAATTATGACCCCCTGCGAAGATATTGGGGCAGGGGAGGCCCATATAAGATAACTGTGAGCCGTCGGTTCCTCCTCTGATGGGTTTAATAATGGGGATAATCTCCAGTGACCTCATGGCTTTTTCAGCTATGTTAACGATATGCATTACGGGTTCCACCTTCTCCTTCATGTTGTAATACTGATCTTCTATCGAAATACTTCCCACCTCACCATAACGTTCGTTCATGTCTTTTATAATCTTATGCAGCAGCTCTTTTCTGGCCTCGAACTTTGTTCGGTCATGATCTCTGATGATACCTTTAAGAATTGTTTTCTCAACATGACCCTCGATCTCGTAAAAATGAAAGAATCCTTCCCGGTTTGCTGTATGCTGTGGTACTTCTTTTTTGGGCAGCAAGCTCAAAAATTCATTGGCGTGCAATACCGAATTGACCATTTTGTCTTTAGCATACCCCGGATGAACGCTCTTCCCGGAAAATTCGATCTCCACCCCGGCCGCGTTGAAGTTTTCGTATTCGAGTTCTCCGATCTGTGATCCGTCCATGGTATAGGCCCATACCGCACCGAATTTTTTCACATCGAACTTATGGGCACCTCTTCCGATCTCTTCATCAGGCGTAAAGGCGATCCTGATCTTACCGTGTTTGATGTCGGGATTGTTAATAAGGTGTTCCATGGCGGTCACTATTTCGGTGATTCCGGCTTTATCATCTGCTCCCAGTAAGGTGGTCCCGTCTGTCGTGATGAGCGTCTGCCCTTTATAGAGCAACAGGTCTTCAAAATATTCGGGCGACAAAACCATGTTTTTTTCATGGTTCAGAACAATTTTACCACCATCGTAATTTTCGATGATCTGCGGGTTCACATTTTTCCCGGTATAGTCAGGAGTGGTGTCGAAATGGGCGACAAATCCGATCACAGGAACCTGATGTTCCACATTCGAAGGCAAAGTTGCCATTACATAAGCGTGTTTATCGATCTCGACATCTTCCATGCCGATATCCTTGAGTTCTGCGGCCAGTTTTCTGGCCAATACCCACTGTTTTTCAGTACTTGGTGTTGTGCTTGATTCGGGGTCAGACTGAGTGTCGATGGTGATATAACTTATAAAGCGATCGGTGATTCGTTTTTTCATGAGTGATTTTTTTCAAAATTACTATTTAAGAATAATACCTGAAATTTTAAGCTTGCTTTTGCTTCAGGGTTACTGCCTTTAGTGCTATTTTTGCCAAAATCCTGAAAACTATGTACAAGGCACTGCTACGTCCGCTACTTTTTCGTTTTGATCCGGAACAGGTTCATTATTTCACTTTCAGGCTGATACGCTTTCTACACGGGATACCCGGTTATGCCGCCCTGGTTCGAAAGAACTTTGTGGTTGATGACCCCCGTCTGGAGCGGGAGGTCTTTGGACTTACCTTCAGGAATCCTGTGGGTCTGGCTGCGGGATTTGATAAAGACGCGGTCTTATTCAGGGAACTGTCTGATTATGGCTTTGGGTTTATCGAAGTGGGAACCCTTACTCCAAAGGCTCAGCCCGGGAATCCGAAAAAGCGGTTGTTTCGTCTAAAGGAAGATCAGGCGATCATCAATCGTATGGGATTCAATAATGGCGGAGTGAGTGAGGCCCGCCTGAGACTGGAGAAGAAGAACGGCGTATTGATCGGTGGAAATATCGGAAAGAATAAAGTAACTCCTAACGAGCAGGCCATCGATGATTATGAGGCATGTTTTGAAGCGCTTTATGAGGTGGTAGACTATTTTGTGGTTAACGTGAGTTCTCCAAACACGCCAAATCTCAGGGCCCTACAGGATAAAGAGCCTCTTACGCGTTTGTTGAACAGGCTTCAGAAGCTTAATAAGGAGAAGCCTGAACCCAGACCGGTACTGCTTAAAATTGCTCCCGATCTCACCGACAGTCAGCTGAAAGACATAGTAGATATCGTTCGTGATACGGGAATCGCCGGTGTGATCGCTACCAATACCACTATTTCCCGTGAAGGATTGCAAGATGATAATAAGACTGAAACCGGAGGGCTAAGCGGAAAACCGCTGAAAGAGAGATCTACCGAAGTTATTCGTTTCCTGCATCGTGAAAGTGGCGGTTCTTTTCCGATTATTGGGGTAGGAGGGATACATTCTGCGGAAGATGCTCTGGAAAAGCTCGATGCGGGAGCCAGTCTTGTCCAGTTGTATACAGGATTTATATATGAGGGCCCCGCTCTCATCAAATCGATAAACAAAGCACTCCTTGATCGATCATGAATCCTGAGATCTTATATGCCTTTGTGGTTTCTTCTGCTTTGCTGGCGATATCGCCCGGGCCTGATAATATTTTTGTTATGATGCAAAGTATGGCTCATGGCTTTCGGTACGCTTTGGCGACAATTGCAGGTCTGATGAGCGGATGCATTATACATACGGCATTGGTTGCTTTTGGGGTTTCAGCCCTAATCAGGGAAAGTGAATTGTTGTTTACAGGAATTAAAACGGTGGGGGCTGCTTACCTTTTGTTTCTGGCATATCGTGTATTTAAGAGCAGGGAGCGCATAAGCATAGCTCAGTCACATGTTCCCAGAAAGGGTCTTGCTGCGCTGTTTGGGCAGGGTTTTATGATGAACGTTCTCAACCCGAAGGTCTCGGTGTTTTTCCTGGCTTTTTTTCCGGGATTCCTGTTTAGCGACTCTTTGAGTGCAGTATATCAATTCTTTATTCTTGGAGGTCTTTTCATTGTTGTCTCCTTTTTTATTTTCACCCTCATAGCGTTGTTGGCCGACAAGATCGCATTTTACCTTAACCGGCATAAAAACGCCGGTGTTTTCTTCAGCTGGCTGCAGGTAGTGGTTTTTTGCGGGATAGCGGTTTTCCTTCTTCTTGGATAAAATAATTGTTCAGCCCTTTCAGGTTAATTATATTTGATACGCTTAAAACCGTGATGATCAGAAAACATGTGATATTCGATATGGACGGAGTGCTTGTAGACAGCGAGCCATATCATCGTGAGGTATTGTCGGTGTGTCTGGAAGATCTGGGTCATGAACTCTCTGATGAATATTACAATTCGCTGGTGGGTACTGCGAACAGGCCTATGTGGGAACGTGTCAAAGCTGATTTTTCTCTGGAGAAGCCTTTGGAAAAATTGATTGCTGTTCATAAAGAACTCTTTTTTCAAATGCTTCACAAGGATAAGGTGCAGGCGGTTCCCGGTGTGCAAGACGTGCTTGAAGAGCTAAATGAGAAAGGCTTTCGTCTGTCTCTGGCTTCTTCCTCCCCTGAAAAGGTTATCGATGCATTTATGGAAATCTTAGGTTTCACCAGGTATTTTGATCATCTGGTAAGCGGAGAAAATATAGAAAGAAGCAAGCCTGCTCCTGACATTTTCCTGAAGGTGGCGAGTTTATATGATGTAGCTCCCTCCGGATTTGTGGTCATAGAAGATAGCAAACACGGTGTTTCGGCCGCCAAAGCAGCCGGGATGAGCTGTGTAGGGTTTGTGAATCCGAATTCAGGGAACCAGGATCTTTCTGAAGCAGACCTGTTAATAGCTTCCATGCGTGAGTTACATGCTGAAACGATCAAATCATTATAAATGGGCGAGAAAGTAAAACTTATCGAATGTCCGAGAGATGCCATGCAGGGCATTCGCGATTTTATTCCCACAGAAATGAAGATCGACTACATTCAGGCATTACTGCGATGCGGGTTCGATACCATTGATTTCGGAAGTTTTGTCTCTCCAAAAGCTATTCCTCAAATGGCCGACACGGCAGATGTGCTGAAAGGTCTCGATCTTTCGGCTACCTCCAGTAAACTGCTGGCTATTGTAGCCAACGTGCGAGGTGCCTCAGATGCATCGGTCTATGAGGAGATCGATTACCTGGGGTATCCCTTCTCGATCTCAGAAAACTTTCAGATGCGTAATACGCATAAAACCATAGCACAAAGTATCGAAATCTTACAGGAGATTCTGTCTATAGCCCGCTCGAATGATAAAAAGGTGGTGGCTTATCTTTCCATGGGTTTTGGTAATCCCTATGGAGACCCTTGGAATGTGGATATTGTTTCACGGTGGACCGAAAAGCTTGCGGGAATGGGTGTGGAGATCATTTCCCTGTCAGATACCGTAGGCAGTTCGACACCAGAAGTGATTGAATACCTCTTTAGCGACCTGATCCCGCAGTACCCCGAAATTGAACTTGGAGCACATTTACATACCACACCAACTTCCTGGTATGAAAAAGTAGAGGCGGCTTATAATTCCGGTTGCCGAAGGTTTGACGGAGCTATTCAGGGCTTTGGCGGTTGTCCTATGGCTAAGGATGAGCTCACGGGAAATATGCCTACCGAAAAACTGCTGTCCTATATGAACAAGCGTCATGCCGAAACAGGGGTTCGGGCGATGAGCTTCGAAAGCGCCTATAACGAAGCGCTCAAAATCTTCACCAAATACCATTAACAGAGTTTATTGTGGCCCGGGTTTTCATTGGAAAATATTATTTAAAATTAATCTAAATAAATTTTCAGAGTCTTTAAATGATACTTATTTTTGCTTCCGATCAACAACGTTATTTAAACTTAATCTAAATAAAAAGACGTACATGAAACGAGGTTTATTAAGTGTCCTGACTCTTGCCATGGTGATGGCTTCTTGTTCAAACGATGACGACAATATTGATTCGGGAACTATTGAAACACCCCTGACCTATGACTTTAGCCGTGAGGGGAATTCAACGGTAGATTTTAATGGGCAGACCACCCGTATACTTATGGCTGAAGAACTGGCTTCAGCACTTTTAGATCCCACTCAGACAGCAGAAAGTCTTGAAGGGATGTTTACACATGCTGAAGGGGGTAATGATTTTGAAGATGCTTCACTGAATGCTTCAGGGAAGAATATATACAGCAAAACCGCTGCGTCAAGAGATTTCTTTTCTGCCAACACCACCCTTTCAAATGAGATCAAGGCTGATTTCAGCTCATGGCTGGCAGATCAGGCTAATCTGGTATTCCCGAACTGGGAGCAAACTGCGGCTGCCGGAGTGGCCGGACAGATCCAGGAATCTGGTGGAGGTTCTGTACGCTATGTAAATGGCAAAGGACTTGAATTGAACCAGGCATTTATCAAATCGCTGATCGGTGGTCTGATGGTAGACCAGATGCTCAATAATTATTTAAGCAGTTCGGTACTTGATGAATCGACCAATGTTGAAGACAATAACAACGGGGTTACTGCAGAAGGTAAATCTTACACCGTTATGGAGCACAAATGGGATGAGGCTTACGGCTACCTTTACGGACTGGAGAGCGATCCTTCCATGCCGGCTCTTGGGGCAGACAGCTACCTGAATAAATACCTGGCAAGGGTAGAGAATGATGAAGACTACGCAGGTATCGCGGCAGATGTTTTCAACGCTTTTGCACTGGGTCGTGCTGCTATCGTTGAAAAAGATTATGCTCTCAGAGATGAGCAGGCTGAGATCATCAGGGAATTGATCTCTAAGGTGATCGCGATTCGTGCGGTTTATTATCTGCAAACCGGTAAGAATATGCTGGAGCAGGGTGATTATGCTGCCGCTTTTCACGACCTGTCTGAAGGATTCGGTTTTATTTACAGCCTTCAGTTTACCCGCCAGCCGGGAACTGTTTCGCCTTACTTCAGCAATGCTGAGGTGAATGATTACATCGCTCAGCTTTTGGCAGGTGATGGATTCTGGGATGTTTCTGCCGAAACCCTGGATACGATTTCTCAGGAGATCGCAGACCGATTTGGCCTGGTGGTCGAGGAAACACTTTAAAAGAAATAGAAAGCCGGAGCAGGGAAATATTCCCTGCCGGCTGTTTTAAATAAATTTTTTCATTATGTGGATTAGAAATATATCGATAGCAATTATCGCGGTATTCTTTGCAGCCTGCAGCGGCTCAGATGATTCAGGCATGGGTCCGGGAGGCTCTGCAGACGATTTTGACAGGCAGGCAATGCTGGCCCATATGGCCGATAATATCATTATCCCGGTATATGCCGACCTTGATGCAAAACTGGATGGCCTTGTGGCTGCTAAGAACGCTTTTGTCTCTCAACCCGACCAGACGAATCTTTTGGCGTTGCGTACGGCCTGGTTAGAGGCGTACAAGACATGGCAATATGCAGAGATGTTCAATATCGGTAAGGCTGAAGAGATCGATTATAATTTCCAGATGAATGTTTATCCGACCTCGGTTACCGATGTAGAGAACAATATAGCTGCTGGTTCTTACGATCTGTCACATGTCAATAATAATGATGCTGTAGGATTTCCGGCCCTCGATTACCTGCTGTATGGCGTCGGTGAAACCGATACCGATATACTGGCGGTTTACAACGGAGAAAACGGAGCGGCGTACCTGCAATATTTGTCTGATGTTTCTGATCGTATGAAAGCGCTTACTTCTGAAGTGCTTACAGACTGGCAAAGCCTTTACAGAGACTCGTTTGTAAAAAATACAGGGACCTCTGCCACCGGTTCGGTAAGTAAGATCACCAATGATTATATCTATTATTATGAAAAAGGCCTCAGAGCCAATAAGATCGGAATACCTGCAGGAGTTTTTTCAGCTGAACCGCTTCCTGATCGTGTTGAGGCGTATTACAATGGTGAGGTTTCCAGGGAACTGGCCATGACAGCTCTGGACGCAGTGAAAGATTTCTTCAATGGCGTCTCCTATAATTCGAATCCGAGTACTAATGGTTTTGCCGATTATCTGAACTACCTGAATGAGTTGAACGCCGGTGAAGATCTGAATGCCCTGATCAATGCGCAATTCAATACAGCAGGTGATGCCATCTCTGGTTTGAACCCGAGTTTTTCTCAACAGATAGCAACAGATAATACCATGATGACACAAGCGTACGATGAACTGCAAAAGGCGGTGGTGTTGCTGAAGGTCGATATGGTACAGGCCTTTAATGTGAGTATTGATTATGTCGATGCCGACGGCGATTAATAAAAATAAATAACAATGACGGATTCCCTGAAGAGGGAATCCTTTTTTTTATGCATTCAGGTTTAACAAGCTATTTGAATCGTTTCACCGATGCGGCCCCTCTGGCCGTGTTCCGCATCCTCTTCGGGGTGATGATGTGTTTCAGTATCATCAGATTCTGGTATAACGGTTGGATCGAAAAGCTATATCTTGAACCTTCCTTTCATTTCTCCTATTATGGTTTCGAATGGGTGAAACCATTAGGTTCCTGGACCTATGTTCTTTTTGCTGTTTGTGGATTATCGGCTGTTGGCATCGCACTGGGTTACAGATACAGAATCTCAGCTAGTGTCTTTTTTCTCAGCTTCACCTATATCGAATTAATGGATAAGACAACCTATCTTAACCATTATTATTTTATAAGCCTGGTAGGTTTCCTGATGATTTTTCTGCCTGCCTCTGCTTATTATTCCCTTGATACCTTCCGTCTCAAAAAGAGCTACAGGAAAGTACCATGCTGGACCATAGACAGTATTAAGCTCATGCTGGCCATCGTATATTTCTATGCAGGCCTGGCCAAGCTGAACTCAGATTGGTTGTTGCGGGCAATGCCGCTGAAGATCTGGCTTCCTTCGAAATATGATCTTCCGCTTGTCGGGGGAAGTTTCATGCAGCAGGAATGGTTTCATTTCTCCATGAGCTGGGCCGGAATGCTCTATGACCTGGCAATTCCTTTTTTACTGTTATACCGGAAGACGCGTCTACTGGCTTTTGGCCTGGTTGTGTTCTTCCATGTTTTTACGAGAGTCTTGTTTCCGATAGGGATGTTTCCTTTCATCATGATCGTCTCAACCCTTATCTTCTTTGATGCCGGATTTCATCACAAAATACTTTCATTTATTGACAAGCTGACCGATCGATTTTCAGGATGGATCGGTAGAGGAGCCTCTGTCACTTTTTATGAGAATTTGATCCCAACAGGAAGTAAATGGATCAAGGTAATGCTGATTGGTTTTTTTGCCTTTCAGCTGCTGATTCCGTTCAGGTATCTCTTCTATCCCGGGGAGTTGTTCTGGAGCGAAGAGGGATTTCGGTTTTCCTGGCGTGTGATGCTCATGGATAAGGTGGGGTATACAACCTATCTGATAAGAAATGGAGAAACCGGAAAGAGTTTTGAGGTTGACAACAGCGATTTTCTTACGCCTTTTCAGGAAAAGCAAATGAGTTTTCAGCCTGATTTTATTCTGGAGTATGCGCACTACCTCGGAGATCACTTCAGTGCTCAGGGGCATGAGAATGTGGAAGTATATGCTAGGAGTTATGTTGCGCTCAACGGCAGGTTGAGTCAGCCCTTTATCAATGATACGGTCAACCTTTACCGCGAAAAGGAATCTTTTAAGCCTAAAAACTGGATTTTACCATTTAATGATGAGATTAAAGGACTTTAAACTGCTTTTTGCCCTCTTTTCGGGCGTGTTTGCGATGGCACAGGGAACCGTAAGCGGCATTATTACTGATGCTTCAACCGGAGAACCGCTCCCTTTTGTAGAGATCTATGATAAGGAAAAGGGTTTGTTGGACACCTCTGATGCCGATGGCAAATTTTCTTTCTCCACAGAAAAGACGCTCCTGAATCTTTTGTTCTTCTCATATGAACATGAGCTGAAGGAAGAGCGGGTGAGTGTTGACGGCTCTGAAACCCTGAACATAGCATTAAGCCCCATATCGGTATCTCTGACCGAGGTTGAAGTCACAGCCAGGAGAGCGAAGGTTTTTGAATTATCTCGTTTGAAAGACGTGGAAGAAACTGCGATTTATGCCGGTAAAAAAAATGAGGTGGTACTGGTCGATCAGTCTATGGCCAACCTGGCGACCAATAATGCCAGGCAGATCTACAGTCAGGTGGCCGGACTCAATATCTATCAGAACGACGATGCCGGCCTGCAGTTGAATGTGGGAGGGCGTGGGCTGGATCCAAACCGTACCGCTAATTTCAATACACGGCAGAATGGCTATGACATCAGTGCTGATGTACTGGGCTATCCGGAAAGCTATTATTCTCCTGCTGCCGAAGGGCTTAAGGAGATACAGGTTATTAGGGGGGCAGCCTCCCTGCAATACGGAACACAGTTCGGCGGACTCATAAATTTCAAAATGAAAGAACCAATCAGGAATAAGCCATTTGAACTGATCACACGAAATACCGCGGGTAGTTTTGGTCTGTATACGAATTTCACCAGCGTTAGCGGTACGGTCGGTAAGTGGAGCTATTATTCATATTTCAATTATAAGAAAGGAGACGGTTTCAGACCCAATTCAGAGTTCGAATCAAAAAACGTTTTTGCCAACCTGGGGTACGCCTTCAATGAGAACACCTCTTTAAGGGCTGAGGTCACCTACCTGAGATATCTGGCACAGCAGGCCGGTGGCCTGACCGATTCGATGTTCGAAGAAGATCCTTTTCAAAGCAACCGAAGCAGAAACTGGTTTGAGGTAGATTGGTTTTTGTATAACCTGAAATTCTCGCACCGTTTTTCAGAGCGTACTAATTTCACCTTTAATTTTTTTGGTCTGAATGCTTCCCGACTTGCTCTGGGCTTTCGTTCGAACCGCGTAGACCAGGTAGATCCGCTTACCGAACGTGACCTGATTCAGGGTGATTTTAAAAACTACGGTTTCGAAACCCGCTTGCTTCATGAATATAAATTCGGGGAACAGGATGCCACCTTTCTTACAGGATTTAAATTTTACGATGCAGACAATTTTCAAAAACAGGGGCCGGGGAGTGATGAGGCAGGTCCCGATTTCAGATTCTATACCGATGAATTCCCGAATTATCCGGACCAGTCAGAATTTGAGCTTCCCAACCTGAACCTGGCGTGGTTTGGTGAAAATATTTTCTATCTCTCTGATAAGCTGTCGATAACTCCCGGCTTCAGGCTTGAATACATAAGAACTCAGAGCGATGGTTTCTTTAAGCGCATCAATACAGATGCTGCGGGCAACGTAATATTTGAGGAAACGGTTGAAGATAATCGTGATTTCGAGCGTGCCTTTATGCTGTTGGGTGTTGGTCTGAGTTATAAGCCGGTTGAGGGAGCAGAACTGTACGCAAATGTTTCACAGAATTACCGGTCTGTAACCTTCTCAGATATCAATATTAGCAATCCTGCTTTTGCGGTGAGTCCTGATATCACAGATGAGAAGGGCTATACAGCCGACCTTGGTCTGAGAGGAAGTTACCGGGATCTTATCTCCTATGATTTGGGGGTTTTTGGCTTATTCTATAATGGTAGAATTGGTTTTGTGCAAAAGGAGCTGGGCGATGGTCGGGTGATCAGTGAACGCGGCAATGTGGGAGATGCAGTGATGTATGGCCTTGAATCTCTCACTGACATTAATTTGGTTGAATTGATTGATCTGAATAATGAGTTCAGTTGGAATTATTTTTTGAACCTGGCTTATATCCGCTCAGAATACGTAGAGTCTGATCAGCCCGGTATCGAAGGTAACGAGGTGGAATTCGTACCTGAGTTCAATATCAAAACAGGAATGCGGTTTGGTTTCCGCAATCTGATGGCCAATGTTCAGTACACCTATCTTTCCAGACAATTCACAGACGCCACTAATTCTGTGGAGTCGAACATCAGTGGAGTGATCGGTCAAATACCAGCTTACGACATACTGGACGTTTCTTTGTCTTATTCTTACGGGAGATTCAGATTGGAGACGGGTATAAACAACCTGCTGGATAAGAAATACTTTACCCGGCGGGCCACAGGATATCCCGGTCCCGGGATTATTCCGTCGGCACCAAGGAACTGGTATGCTACCTTACAGATCAAGATCTGAGGCTTACTTCATCAGTCGGGTGAAATACCCTGGATCTACGCCACTGCTTCCGGAGCCCAGTCTGAACAAAGCATTTCAGGTGAAGCCTGTTTTGGGTGGGTGCAGTCCGATTTTCCGTAACGCGAGCAGGTAGAGCATTGCATGATGTTCTTGATGTCAGCGCGCATGGTAAAACTGTCGCAGGTGTGTCTCGCGCTCACAGGGATATGATGCTGAGCACACATGTTGTCATCTTTGAAGTTTACGCAGTTCGTACAATTATTTGCCAGTCGTATTGCCATGATTTTTTTCTTTAATTTACACAAACATGCCAGTTGATAATTGTTATAAAGTGTTAAAAATCAGTAATTTATAATTGGATTGTTTCTAAATAATTATCAGGTTTTAAAGCCCTGAAAGAGAAAGTTGCCATTACCTGATCAAAAAGGTCGAATTCCTGCAGAATCATCAGGTCATACCTTTTGTGGTTAAGGTTTGTTTAAATATGGAGGGAAGGAATTATAACTGACTAAAATGCATTATATTTGCGTGCAACTAAATTAGAAGTTGCAGTATGAAAGCTCACGAAGGAAAAATCATCGGCGAAGGTCTTACTTACGACGATGTGCTCTTGGTTCCGAACTATTCGGAAGTACTTCCCAGAGAAGTGAATATCCAAACAAAATTTACCCGTAACATCACGATCAACGTTCCTATAGTATCAGCTGCTATGGATACCGTTACCGAAAGCAGTATGGCTATAGCCATGGCGCGTGAAGGTGGTATAGGCGTACTTCATAAGAATATGACTATTGAAGAGCAGGCCCTGCAGGTAAGAAAGGTGAAGCGTGCTGAAAGCGGCATGATCATCGATCCGGTTACCCTGCCGTTAACGGCCAAAGTGATCGATGCCAAGAACAATATGCGTGAGCACAGTATCGGCGGGATCCCGATCGTTGACGAGAAGGGCTATCTCAAGGGAATCGTTACCAACAGAGATCTGCGATTCGAAAAGAATGACGCCAGATCGATTTCAGAAGTCATGACCAGCGAAAACCTGGTGACCGCAGCAGAGGGTACCTCTCTGGCAGATGCCGAAGACATACTTCAGGAGAATAAGATCGAAAAACTACCCGTGGTAGATGATCATAATAAATTGATCGGACTTATTACCTTCCGTGACATAACCAAACTTACTCAGAAGCCTATCGCTAATAAAGATTCTTACGGAAGACTTCGGGTTGCTGCAGCGCTGGGAGTTACCGGAGATGCGGTTGAGCGTGCCGAGGCGTTGGTAAAGGCCGGCGTAGATGCTGTGATCATCGATACAGCTCACGGTCATACCCAGGGAGTGGTAAGGGTACTTAAGGAAGTAAAAAAGGCTTTTCCGGAACTGGAAGTGGTAGTGGGTAATATCGCTACCGCAGAAGCCGCGAAATACCTGGTTGAAAACGGAGCAGACGCCGTTAAGGTGGGTATTGGTCCGGGCTCCATCTGTACCACAAGGGTCGTTGCCGGAGTAGGATTTCCGCAATTCTCTGCGGTGTTGGAGGTAGCGGCAGCTATTAAAGGATCCGGGGTGCCGGTCATCGCCGATGGCGGGATCAGGTATACCGGTGATATCCCTAAGGCTATTGCAGCGGGGGCCGATACGGTCATGCTGGGCTCCCTTCTGGCGGGTACCAAAGAATCTCCCGGTGAGACTATAATATATGACGGTAGAAAATATAAATCTTACCGCGGAATGGGATCTGTAGAAGCAATGAAGAAAGGAAGCAAAGACAGATATTTCCAGGATGTGGAAGATGATATTAAAAAGCTGGTTCCGGAAGGGATCGTAGGAAGAGTGCCGTACAAAGGAGAGCTTTATGAAAGTATGCACCAGTTCATCGGAGGTCTCCGGGCCGGGATGGGATACTGCGGAGCAAAAGATATCGCTGACCTGAAAGAGAACGGCCGGTTCGTGAAGATCACTTCGAGCGGAATCCACGAAAGTCATCCGCACGATGTGACCATTACCAAGGAAGCTCCGAACTATAGCCGATAATTATTTGAAATAGATACAAAGCCCCGACCTGGGGCTTTTTTAATGACTTGATTATTTTTGTTTAGTTTTTTTAACTAAAGTTTAAACAAAATAATAATTTTTAACAGATTGATTTTCATACATTTATTTAAAATTAAAAAACTATGAAAATCAAGAATCTATTCAAATTTACTGCTTTGGCAGTGCTGGTACTCGGTATCTATGCCTTCGAAAGCCAGAAAAATGACAACATTTCAGAAAATGTTGAATCAATTCAGGAACCCACTATTGTCGGAGTGGCCGCAGGTAATGACAACTTCAGTACGTTGGTTACCGCAGTAAAGGCTGCCGGCCTTGTTGAAACGCTTAACAGTGAGGGACCTTTTACGGTATTTGCGCCGACCAATGATGCTTTTAACAAATTACCTGCTGGAACGCTGGACGATCTGGTAAAACCGGAGAATAAAGATAAATTGACTTCTATTCTTACCTACCACGTGGTATCAGGAGAATTCATGGCCAGCGACGTCCTGGATGCAATAAACAGCAATAATGGGAAATTTACCATAACCACTGTTCAGGGAGATCAGCTTACCGCTTCAATCGAAAACGGAAATGTTATTCTTACCGATGCTAACGGGAACAGTTCAACGGTGATCATGACCGATGTTGATGCTTCTAACGGGGTAATACATGCTATTGATCAGGTGGTAATGCCATAATCACACAAAAATCAATAAATGCAAAAACACCGCTTTCGCGGTGTTTTTTTATGTCTTATCAGCAAGGGAATGTCCCTTCTCCACAAAATCCTTGAAGTGAGTCATAAATGAAAGGCTTTGCTTTTTAAAGCTTCCCGGGAAAAGAAACCCGACCAATTTCATCAGCAGGGAATTAAACCTGAATTCATTCACAGCAAGCCAGTGGGTTGTTTCCTTGTCGATCTCCTTAAAGAAGTTCTCCTGTGTATTGATAACATCATTGGTCTCGTAGGTTGCGTGAATCGCTTCCGGCAGATTCTTATAGATGATGGTTTCCTTCATTTTCATATCCTTCCCGCCCATTTTGAGTTCGATCATGGCTTCGGCCCCGGTTTCTCCCGGCTTTCCCGATAGGAGGGTGTACTTTTTGAAGCCGGGCTGCCAGTGTTTCAGGTTGTCTGTGTTGTCAAGTTTTTCGATCACTTCTGCCCGTGGAGCCCTGATGATCACCTCTGCTGTATACTTCATAAGTATCTGTTTGTTAATGCAGAATTTACGAAAAATATAAACAGCGATTGTTCGTTATTGCCTTTAACGGTTGTTGGCTTGAAAATATGCTCTTATTTGTTATTTTTGCCCGAATGCCGGTAAGGCCAGGATTATGATGATACCATACGTAATGAGAATGCGATCTTTTAAATTCCTTATATGCTTACTGATTGTAATTTCTTTTAGCTCTTGCAGTTACTTTAATCAGCAGGAAATAAAAGACCCGGTAGCAAGGGTAGGCGAGAATTATCTCGTAAAAGAAGAGATCGATAAATTGTTGAATGGAGGGATAAGCAGTGGTGACAGTGCCGTACTGGTAAACAATTATATCAACGACTGGGCACGCAAGCAATTGTTGCTGGATCGGGCCAGGATCAATCTCTCTGAAAACAAACAACAGCAATTCGAAGAGCTGGTGGCTCAGTACCGTGCAGACCTTTATATAAATGCTTATAAGGAGGCGCTGGTGGCCCGGTCGATGGATACCGCCATCGCACAGGAAGAGCTTGAGCGTTTTTACGAAGAGAACAAAGAGAACTTCAAGCTGAATGAAGATCTGGTGAAACTTCGCTATCTCAGTGTGAGTCCTGACTTTACGAACCTGCAGACCGTAAGGGAGCGATTCAGGAATTTTTCACCTGAAGACCAGGAGGCTTTGCGGGAAATGGCTCTTAAATTCAAGTTTTATTCCTTTAACGACTCGGTCTGGGTACGCACCTCTGAAGTGATACAAAAGATCCCCGTGATCAATACCGATAACAAGGATGAGTATTTAAAAAAATCACAATTTTTTGAGCTATCCGATTCTTTAGGGGTATATTTGGTCGCTGTTAATGAAGTGCTTAGCAGGAATAATACAGCTCCCTTGTCGTATGTTGAACCGACGGTAAGAAAGATCATTCTCAATAAGAGGAAGTTGGAATTCCTGAGAACCCTTGAGAAGGAATTGCTCGACGAAGCAACCCGGAATAATGATTTCCAGGTTTATGATCCAAAAAAATAGAAAGGAATAGTTATTGCAGCAATGCAGCTAAATAAAAACAACAGAGCTTAATGAAGAGATTTTTTTACGCTTTAACCACGATTTTAATGATGACGGCGGGGCTTGTACATGCCCAACAGGAAACTGCCATGCTCAGCTCTGCTGAGAATACACCCGATACGCTGATGTCTGAAGACAGCATGGCTGAGAAGGTGCAAAAGGCCGATTCTGCCGGCACCTTTAAGAAGATCAAAGTAGACGGGGTCGCTGCGGTAGTAGGAGATTATGTCATACTCGAATCTGATATCGATAAGCAGTTCATCGACCTGAAGACCCAGGGAGTATCAACCGCGAATATATCGCGTTGCCAGTTATTGGGTAAATTGATGGAAGACAAACTGTATGCACACATGGCCATTCAGGATAGTGTGGAGGTGGCCGATGCCGAAGTGACATCATATGTAGAGAGGCAGATCGCTTTCCTGGTTAATCAGGTAGGATCTATGGAAAAGCTTCTCCAATATTACAAGAAGGATGACGAGAAGGAATTCCGGGAAGAGCTCAATGAGATCATTAAAGAGCGTATGCTGGCTGAGCGTATGCAGGCCAAGATCGTTGAGGCAGTAGAGATCACCCCTGAGGAAGTGCGCCAGTGGTACAACAAGCTGGATGATGAAGAAAAACCCTATTTCGGTGATGAGGTTGAGATCGCACAGATCGTAAAGGAGCCCAAGCCTACCGAAGAGGAGATTCAAAAGACCATCGATAAGCTGAATGCCTACAGAAGTGATATCATTGAGAACGGTTCAAGTTTTGCCATCAAGCAGACATTGTATTCAGAAGACCCGGGTAAAAACCAGAACAATGGTGTTTATTCTATCAACAAGAATTCAAACTTTGTACAGGAATTTAAAGATGTAGCTTTTTCCCTGAAGGAGGGAGAAGTTTCCAAACCCTTTAAATCAGAATTCGGATATCATATTCTAACTGTAGAACGTATACGCGGACAAGAGCGTGACGTGCGTCACATTTTGTTGCGCCCCGAGATCTCTCAGGAATCTCTGAATGAAGCAAAAGCTGAACTTGACAGTATTCGCACCAAGGTGATTGAAGGTGAGTTTACATTTTCACAGGCAGCCCGTAATTTTTCTGACCAGAAAGAAACCCGTTTCGACGGAGGGGTGCTGAGAAATCCTGATAATATGGACACCCGTTTTGAATTGACTAAAATGGACCCTGTACTTTACAGCCAGGTATCGAACCTGAAAGGTGATGAGATATCTCAGCCTCTGGTTGAAGAGACGCGTACCGGAGTGGTGTACAAGCTTATCAAGGTGAACAACCGCTACGATGCCCACCAGGCAGACTATGTTCAGGATTATGTGAAGATCAAAGAACTTGCTTTGAAAGAAAAGCAGTTCAGGGAAATAGCCAAATGGATGGACGAAAACATAAAAGATACTTATATTAGCGTAAATTCAGACAGCCGGGATTGTGACTTTAAAAACAACTGGCTTAAAAAATAGGACTTAATGTCAGATGTAGCTGCAGTAAAAAATCTGGTTGAAAAACATCAGGCGCTAAAAAAAGAAATCGCAAAAGTAATTATTGGGCAGGATCGGGTCATAGACCAGATCCTGCTTTCTATTTATTCAGGCGGGCATTCCCTTCTCATAGGTGTGCCCGGCCTGGCCAAGACCCTTATGGTGAATACCATCGCTCAGGCGCTGGGTCTTGACTTTAAACGCATTCAGTTCACCCCTGACCTGATGCCTTCTGATATATTGGGTAGTGAGATCCTGGATCAGAACCGTAATTTTAAATTTATCAAGGGGCCGGTCTTTTCAAATATCATCCTGGCAGATGAGATCAACCGTACGCCTCCCAAAACCCAGGCTGCTTTGCTGGAGGCCATGCAGGAGCGTGCCGTGACCGTAGCAGGTCAGCACTACAGGTTGAGCCTTCCCTATTTCGTACTGGCTACACAGAACCCTATCGAGCAGGAGGGAACCTACCCGTTACCCGAAGCTCAGCTTGACCGGTTCATGTTTGCTATCGAACTGAGTTATCCGAGCTTTGAAGAGGAAGTGGCTGTGGTGAAAGCCACTACCGATGATATAGAAAACAAGGTGTCGCCGCTTTTCACAGCCGATGAGATAGTAAGCATACAACACCTGGTAAGAAGGGTGCCCGTAGCCGACAATGTGGTGAATTATGCAGTATCTCTGGTGGCCAAAACACGGCCCGGCACTGAGATGGCTACCGATACGATCAATAATTACGTGGATTGGGGCGCAGGACCGAGAGCTTCACAGAATCTGATACTGGCAGCCAAGGCTAATGCACTGGTTCGCGGAAAGTACTCACCCGATAATGAAGATGTGCAGCAGGTGGCCAAGGGAGTTCTCAGACACCGGGTCATTAAGAACTACAAGGCTGAAGCAGAAGGAGTGACGGTCGATCAGCTGGTCGAGGATCTTTTCTGACGCTCAGTTCACTTTCTGAAAAATAGATCCCGGGTATAATAATTGATGTTTTTATAAATATTATCTGTTCAGTTTTGCTGAATTGCTAATTTATATTGCCTGATTTTTCTTTCTTTTCAATAATCCGGTCCATACCCATTGTTTTGTCAAAAACTTTAATAACTGTTTGGATTTTCGTATTTTCGCAGGACTTCTAAAAAAATCTAATAAACAGTTAATATGGCTTTTGATATTGATATGATAAAAGGGGTGTATTCCCGTATGGCCGAACGTGTTGACAAGGCACGTGAGCTTACTGGAAAGCCTTTGACTTTATCCGAAAAAATATTGTATTCGCATTTGTGGGATGGTATGCCTACAGAAGCTTATACCAGGGGTAAAGACTACGTTGAATTCACGCCTGACCGTATCGCGTGTCAGGATGCTACCGCTCAGATGGCACTGCTGCAGTTCATGCATGCCGGGAAACCAAAGGTAGCTGTACCAACTACAGTACATTGTGATCACCTCATTCAGGCTAAAGTCGGTGCTGATGCCGATCTGAAGCGTGCTAATGAAACCAGTAATGAGGTATTCGACTTTTTGGAATCAGTATCAAACAAATATGGCATAGGATTCTGGAAGCCCGGAGCAGGAATTATTCACCAGGTAGTACTCGAGAATTATGCCTTCCCGGGAGGAATGATGATCGGTACCGACTCTCATACGGTAAATGCAGGAGGACTTGGAATGGTTGCTATCGGTGTAGGTGGTGCTGATGCGGTTGATGTGATGGCCGGAATGCCCTGGGAACTTAAGTTTCCTAAGCTTATCGGTGTGAAACTTACCGGAAAGCTATCGGGATGGACCGCTCCTAAAGATGTGATTCTGAAAGTGGCCGGTATTCTTACCGTAAAAGGTGGAACCGGAGCTATTATTGAATACTTTGGTGAAGGTGCCCGATCTATGTCATGTACCGGTAAAGGAACGATCTGTAATATGGGAGCAGAAGTGGGAGCTACCACTTCTACTTTTGGTTACGACGAATCGATGGATCGTTATCTGAGAGCCACCGACCGTGCAGATGTGGCTGACGCAGCTAATGAAGTAAAAGAATATCTTACAGCAGATCCTGAGGTGTATGCGAATCCGAAGCAATATTTCGATGAGGTAATCGAGATCAATCTTTCAGAGCTGGAGCCTCACCTGAACGGACCTTTTACGCCAGACCTGGCTACCCCGATCTCGAAAATGGGAGAGGCTGCCAAAGAAAACGACTGGCCGCTGAAAGTTGAGTACGGACTGATCGGTTCATGTACGAACTCCTCGTACGAAGATATCTCGCGTGCTGCATCACTGGCACAACAGGTTGCAGACAAGAAGTTAAAGACAAAATCAAATTTCACCATCACTCCGGGGTCTGAGCAGGTTCGCTTTACCATAGAGCGTGATGGGTTTATCGATACCTTCAATAATATCGGGGCTACTGTTTTCGCTAACGCGTGCGGACCGTGTATAGGAATGTGGGATCGTTACGGAGGTGATGCCAAAGAGCAGGACCGAAATACTATCGTACACTCTTTTAACCGAAATTTCGCCAAGCGTGCAGACGGTAACCCGAATACCCTGGCGTTCGTGGGATCTCCTGAACTGGTTACGGCTATTGCCATTGCCGGACGACTTGATTTCAATCCGCTTACAGATAAGCTGATCAACGAAGACGGAGAAGAAGTGATGCTTGACGAACCAAGAGGTTATGAATTACCACCGGAAGGATTTGCCGTTGAAGATGCCGGCTATGTTGCTCCGGCCAAAGACGGTAGTGGGGTAGATGTAATCGTAGCTGAAGATTCAGAGCGTTTGCAATTGCTCGAACCTTTTGAGCCATGGGATGGTAAGAACATTACAGGGGCAAAGCTGCTGATCAAAGCTGATGGTAAGTGTACAACTGACCACATTTCAATGGCTGGTCCGTGGCTGAGATTCAGAGGTCACCTCGATAATATTGCCAACAATACCCTGATCGGTGCTGTAAATGCATTTAATCAGAAGACCAACTTCGTAAAGAGCCAGCTTACAGGTGAATACGGAGGTGTGCCGGATGTTCAAAGGGAGTATAAAGCCAAAGGTATTCCTACGGTAGTTGTGGGTGACCATAATTACGGTGAAGGTTCTTCAAGGGAGCATGCAGCAATGCAGCCCCGACACCTGGGTGTGAAGGCTGTGCTGGTTAAATCTTTTGCACGTATTCACGAGACCAACCTGAAGAAGCAGGGAATGCTCGCGTTAACATTCGCCAATGAGGCAGATTATGACAAGATTCAGGAAGATGATACTTTTAACTTCGTTGACCTGGAGTCATTTGCTCCTGATAAACCATTGACCATCGAATTGGTTCATGCAGACGGAAGCAAAGATACCATCAAGGTAAATCATTCCTACAATGAAGGTCAGATAGCCTGGTTTAAGGCCGGTTCTGCCCTGAACCTGATCAAGAGACAGAACGCCTGATCTATCTCATAGTCAGTTGAATATATATCAAAAACTCCCGCAATAGCGGGAGTTTTTTTGTAAGTGCCAGGAGCAGATCGCGACCAAATGCCTGATCGATCAACCAAAAATTCTTCCAAATGAGTGCTCTGTGGTTTTTTCAGGAAGTAGACCTCTTCCAGATTCTATGTCCGCATAAATACACCGCTTTTCGTGAATGCCACAAGATGATTGATTGTTCGAAGAACGACTATATCTATTTTGAAAAGGATCTCGCCAGAACGGTTTATCTTGTTGAAAGCGGCAAGATCAGGATCGGGTATTATACCGAGGAGGGAGAAGAGATCGTGAAAGCCATACTTACCCGAGGTGAAATTTTTGGGGAAAAGGCGTTGCTGGATGGAGAAGCCAGGAACGAGTTTGCGCAATCGGTAACCAAAAATACCCGCATTTGCAGTGTTTCAGTTGAATCTTTGCAGCAGATGATGAGAGATGACGAAAGCTTCAGTCTGAAGATCTATAAATTTATCGGGTACCGTTACCGGAAGCTGGAGCGCAGACTCAGGCTGTTGCTTTTCAAAGATACAAGAACGCGTTTATTGGAATTTATCGACGAGTTGTTCAAAGAGTACGGAAACGAAAATGATGGAATCCGCCTTATCAGGCATCCCTATACCCAGAAAGATATCGCCTCACTGATAGGAACTTCCCGTCAGACTTTGAACACCCTTATGAATGAATTGAGGGAGGCGGGAATGATAGATTTTTCAAGACAGGAAATTCGGTTGCTGAAATCTCCGCTTAATGTAAACTAGCTGACATTTAATTATAAATCGCTGAGGTAATTTACCCCTGTAATCTTTTAAAACCAAAACAGCGATGAAAACCACACTTTTAAAATCATTGGGTATACTTATGTGCCTCGGCCTGTTGCAGGCCTGTGATAATGATGACGATTCAACCGATATAATTGCCAATGCCGGTACGATAAGCGGAGGTCCGTTTTCTTTTTGTATAGATGGGGATCCGGATTTTGTTAATGGAATTTCTGTCAACAGCTCTGATGCCATGGGGATGAATGCGACCTGGGTAATCACTGATGACCAGGGCAGTATTCTGGGTTTGCCCCCGACCATGGAGGCATTGGAGGCAGTGAATTTCGACGATGCCGGCCCCGGCCTTTGTCTCATTTGGTATCTGAGATATGAAGGAGAGATAAGTGGAGCGGAAGTTGGTATGAATGCGAATGACATTGAAGGAAACTTTGATCTTTCCAATTCGATCGATGTACAGCGAAATCAACCCGAGGCCGGAACAATCTCCGGCGGTCCTTTTGAGTTTTTCGTTGATGGTGAAGCTGATTTTGTGAGCGGAATTACCCTTGACGATTCTGAGATCTCAGGATCAAACAGTACCTGGGTGATCACTGATGATCAGGGAAACATACTGGGTTTGCCACCGACACTTGAAGCGGTCGAAGGGGTTAATTTTGATGAGGCCGGTCCCGGTGTCTGTCTGATCTGGTATCTGCGATTTGAAGATGGGCTTAGCGGTGCTGAAGCAGGTATGAATGCTGCTGATCTGCAAGGTTGTTTTGATCTGTCGAATTCGATAACAGTAAATCGTATTGAGCCTTAGATAAGATCTTGTGGTTGCGAAAGGTATCCCCGTTTGAAAGCAGGGAACCACGCTAAAAAAGTGTATTTTCGTAAGAGGAAATGCACTTTTTTTATGCAGAAAAAAAAATGGGATAAACTGGGTAATCTAGCATTGATCGCCCTTCTTATCATTATTTTGTTTACCCCCCTGGGTACTACGATTAAGGTATATGTAAACCGTCTTATCGCGTTTAGTCCCGGAGTTGAATCGCCGGAAGAACAAGAGAAGCTGAATAATTATGAGTGGTCTTTAGTGGGGCTCGAAGGAACAAAACAGGAGTTTCATGATCTCAAGGGGGAAGTGATATTAATCAACCTTTGGGCCACCTGGTGTCCGCCTTGTATCGCTGAAATGCCTGCCCTGCAGAATTTATACAACGAGTTCGGTGATAAGGTGCAGTTTCTTTTTGTAGCCAATGATGAAAGGGAGAAGGTGAGCCGTTTCATGAATGATAATTCTTACGACCTCCCTGTTTACTTCAGCAGAACAGAGATTCCCGGTCAATTGTATTCCAGAAGTATACCTGCGACTTATCTGGTCGACAGGAAGGGAAATATTGTGATTGAAAAGACCGGTTCAGCTAAATGGGATTCAGAATCGGTAAAGCATTTGCTCGACAGTTTGGTAAATCAACGATGATGAAACAGGTCACAACCCTCACTGTTTTTAGTTACACTTCTGCTTCTTCAAAATTATGGGCGTTTTTGATGATGCAGTTTGCACATACTTCCCTGCGGCAGGTTCCCGGTTGTACATTCTATAAACTCATGGGTAGCGGAAAGAAGAATTTCAATCCATGGCCTGACTGGAATACCTACGCCTTGTTACAGGTTTGGGATGATGAGCGGTATGCAGATGTTTTCTTTGATTATGCCTCTCTCATGAAAAAGTATCGTAAACAAGCTGCAGAGATCGGGGTCATCTACATGAAAAATGTTAAAGCAAAAGGATTATGGGACGGAGAAATACCCTTTAAACCGCATGCTGATATAAGTCCGGATAATCCTTATATCGCTGCTATTACGCGTGCAACTATCAAAAAGAGGTACCTGAGAAGATTCTGGAATTATGTGCCGACCTCTCAAAAACCCCTCGTAGATGCCGAAGGATTGCTTTATACCATGGGTATTGGGGAAGTGCCGGTTACTCAGATGGCAACCTTCAGCATATGGACTGATGAAGACGCTTTGCGATCATTCGCTTATAAAAGTCATGAACATGTGAAAGCCATTGGGTATACCCGCAAGTTAGACTGGTATAAAGAGGAATTGTTCTCCCGGTTTCAACCCTACCGCTCAAAAGGAACTCTGAGAGGCCAACCTTTGCCTTTCTAGAGGCCATATACCGCAAAAAAAATAACGAAAAAAAGTAACTGTGCCAGGTACAGGTTCAGGCTGAAGGTTCTGTTACCTCTGATATTTTTGATATGATAGACAGATTGCATGATAATCGCTAAAACCAGCCAGGCAACATAATTTTTTAATGGCGGTTCTCCCCCGGCGAATTGCCAGTAATCAAAAACCGGAGCAATACCTTCCAGGAAAAGATCCAGTATCAGCATAAGAATGCCACCTGTGATGATCTTTAATATGGTGGATTTATTCAGCCACTGAGCCATTACCCCTGAAATAAAACTTAGAATAGCCCAGTTGAGACCGATAAGCCATGGAACTCCCAGTATCTTGGGGCCGAGATTTTCGCCATAGGCATATGAGCCAAAGAACCAACCCAGGTTGACCCCCAATATTTCAGCGGTCATTCCCAGGGTAAAACAGAACAGAAAAACCAGTACTTCTTTTTTGTTTTTTACAGGGAAACACCAGAATAACAAAACGGTTGCCAGTCCCAGATTTACCGGGGTCTGACTTACGAACCATTCCATGTATGGCGTTGAAAGAATTCCAATGATAGCCGAAACATGGAACAACCAGATCAGGAATACAGAAATCGCCAGTTTGTTGTTGTGAAGAGTGGAGAACAGGTTCAGGTTCATAATTCAGGTACGAGATCATTAACGATTTTGGCAGAGAGCAGGCTCAGGGGAATACCGCCTCCGGGGTGCACGCTTCCACCACAGAAATATAAGCCTTTCACTGAAGACTTGAAATTAGGATGTCTCAGAAAGGCAGCAAATTTATCATTACTCGCAGCACCGTATAGAGCACCCCGGAAGGAGGCTGTATTTTTTTCAATCCCTCTGGGGTCAAGTGTATAGGAGCTTGTTATGTGATCTTCAATAGAAACCTTTAATATGCGATTGATCTTTGAAATGACATGCTGCCTGGCATTGGCGATCATCTTATCCCAGTCCTGACCGTAATCTCCCGGGGCATTGATCATAACAAACCAGTTTTCATGACCTTCCGGAGCATCGCCCGGTTCGTTTTTCGAGCTGATATTGATATATACTGTGGGGTCATGATACAGGGATTTCTTTGTAAAGATATGATCAAACTCTTCCCTGTAATTTTCTGAAAAGAGAATGTTGTGAAGATCCAGCTCGGGAAAACTGCGGCTAATGCCCCAATAGAAGATCAGGGCAGAACTCGACCGTTCCTGCTGAAGGGTTTTTTCAGGTGATGGCAGTTCAGGTAATAACTTTCTGTAGGTCGGTACGATATCCATATTGCTGACCACCACATCTGCAGGTTCGGTTTCCTCTCCTGAGATCACCCCGGTAACCTGCGAATTGTTTTTATTAAGCAGAATACGCTGAACTTTTTTGTTAAACCGGAATTCAACTCCTTCATCTACAGCAAGCCTGTACAGGCTCATGGTAATTTCATGCATACCGCCGAGTGGAAAGTAGGTGCCGAGGTCCATTTCGAGATGGGGTATCATAGACATGATCCCGGGTGTTATGAATGGAGAACTCCCGTTATAAGTGGCATACCGGTTAAATAATTGTATGAGTTTGGGATTGCTGAAATATTCAGCATTCACCTGATTCAGGCTTTTTCCAATATCAAGACGGGATATTTTAAGGATTGCTTCCAGGGTCTCAAGACTGAGATAGGTGTTTAGACGGTGTAAAGATTGCTCAAGAAACAATGGGGCTGTGAGGCGATACTTTTCCCGATTCCTTTCCAGGTATTCTTGTATGTGCTCTGGTTGTTCATTAAAAGTATCAGCTGCCGATCTGACGAATTCTTCAGGATTTGCTGCAGCTGAAAAAGTGGTGCCATCTTCCCAGAAATATTGACAAACCGTTTCTTTTCGTATATAGTTGAAATGATCTCTCGGGTCTTTACCGAATAGTGAGAAAAGCTCATCGACCAGCTTAGGCAAGGTAAATAGCGAAGGACCCAGGTCAAATCGGTAGGGTCCGTTATGCAGTACGTGTAACTTACCTCCGGGGTAGTCATTAGCCTCATATACGATCACCTGATACCCTTTTTTTCTCAGTCTTAAGGCGGAAGCGATTCCGGCTATTCCTGATCCTACAACTACGGCTTTTGGCATACTTACTTTTTGAAGTACTTGAACGGAACGAAAAGCATCCCGAAATTTTCGCCCTCTTCCTTGCCTAAGTGTTTGTGGTGAATTTTATGAGCCCTTCTTACGCCCCGTGCATATCGATTGTCGATGTTGCGCAACCATTTGAAGCGTTGATGGATGAAGATATCATGAACGATGAAATAGGCAGCGCCATAGGCCATAATACCAAAGCCCATGGGATAACCATACCAGAAACCGGTATTCGAGGCGGTCATGATAAGACTCATACTGACTACCGCATAGAAGATGAAAAACAGATCATTGCGTTCGAACCAGGAATCATGGTCTTTATGGTGATGATCTTTGTGCAGCTTCCACAAGAATCCGTGCATGATGTATTTATGGGTGAACCAGGCCATGCCTTCCATGAAACAAAAGGTGATAATAAATATCAGTATCCAAAGCAGTGCATTCATCCTACGGGTTTCTTACAGAAGATTCAGGCGGTAATTTACATAAGATCTTGCTAAGAGTCCAAATTTTTGATAGTTGGGAACTCTTATACGAGCATTTTTGATTTCCAAAGGAGGGGTGTTCTTGAGTTTTTGAAGCAGTTTGCTGTAATAACGGTATGCCGTATATACCCCGAAACGGGCTTCAACAGGCAGTTCCTTTATACCGGCATAACCCTTTGCAAAATCATCTTCGATTTCTTTTACGATTTTGATCTTCGATGCTTCATCAAGTTTATCCAGGTTGGTGCCGGGAAAATAAGTCCTGTTTAATTCATCATAATCGGCCTTCAGGTCTCTGAGAAAATTCACCTTTTGAAAAGCAGAGCCAAGTGCCATGGCAGGCGCTTTCAATGCTTCGTATTTTTCCTTATCGGCTTTGACAAATACCTGCAGGCACATCAAGCCTACCACATCGGCCGAACCGTAGATATATTCCTTATATTCTTCGTGTGTACTATAAACCTTTTTATTAAGATCCAGACGCATGCTGTTCATGAAGGAATCAATCAGGTCACGGTCAATTTGATAGCGGTTTACCGTATGTTGAAAGGAGTTTAAAACCGGATTTAGACTGATACCGTTTTCAAGCGCATCGTGAAGCTGACGCTCAAAATCGTCGAAAAGGCTGGCTTTGTCAAAGTCGTGAAAGGTGTCGACTATTTCATCTGCGAAGCGAACGAAGCCATAAATGTTATAGATGTCCTGCCTGATAGAAGGGGCCAGCATTTTTACCGCAAGGGAAAAGGAGGTGCTGTAGGAGATGGTAACATTCCTGCTGCATTGGTAAGAGACTTGGTCGAAAATAGTTTTCATGGTTCAGGTATTATGTTTTTTAATCAGCTCAGCCACTAATTTTCCTGAAATGAGTGATGGTGGTACCCCTGGTCCGGGTACGGTAAGCTGACCGGTAAAAAACAGGTTGTCTACCTTCCTGCTTTTAAGTTTTGGTCGTAAAAAAGCGGTTTGCAGTAGTGTATTCGCCATTCCGTAGGCATTACCTTTATAGGAATTATAGGCTTCTATGAAATCGTTTACGCAAAAGCTTTCTTTAAATATAACGTTATTTTTTACTTTTTGTTCGGTTAGTTTCTCAAAACGACTCATTATCAGTTCGAAATATCGCTCTCTGAGTTCGGGAGTGTCGGTAATTCCGGGGGCCAGGGGGATCAGGAAAATTCCTGCCTCACAACCTTCCGGAGCGATGGTTTTGTCGGTTTTCGAAGGGAAACTGGCATAGAATAAAGGTTCTTCAGGCCACCTGGGATCGTCATAGATCGCTTCGGCATGCGCATCAAAATCGACATCAAAGAAGAGCGTATGATGCGCTACATTTTCAAGTTTCTTATCAAATCCGACATAAAACAACAGAGAAGAAGGAGCAAAGGTTTTTCTTTCCCAGTAAGACTCTGAATATCCTCTGTATTTCTTGTCGAGCAAACTTTCTGAATGATGATAATCGGCCCCGCTCAAGACAATGTCTGCCTGGTGTATTTCGCCCTTAACTTTAACGCCGGTAAGCTTTCCGTTCTCAACGAGTATTTTTTCCACCGGCATATCCGTATGGATTTTTACGCCCAGGTCTATTGCCAGGGCCGCAATGCCTTCAACTACGCTGTACATTCCGTTTTCAGGGTGCCAGGTGCCCATTCCGAAGTCAGCATAGTTCATGAAGTTGTAAAACGCAGGAGTATCACCCGGTTTTGCGCCGAGAAATAAGACTGGGAACTCCAGGATGTGAATGAGTTTTTTATTGTTAAACTCTTTTCTCACCTCCTTTTTAATTGTGCTGAAAAATGCACCGATCTTCTTGATGGTTTGGGGGGTAACCAATTCAAGAGGAGAAACCCCCGGCCTGTAAACAAGGTCTTTGATGGCTATTTCGTAATTGTCTTCTGCTTCACTGATGAATTTTCTCAGTTTAACAGCACTTCCTTTTTCTTCCTCTTCAAAAGCCTCACATATTTTATCTAGGGTATCACCTATGGTAACTGAATCGTTCTTTCCAAAATATACCTGGTAGGCGGGATTCAGTTTCTGAAGGGCATAGTAGTCTGAAGGGTGTTTGCCGAAGTCTTCGAAAAATCGCTCAAAAACATCAGGCATCCAGTACCAGGTTGGTCCGATATCGAATGTGAACCCTTCTTTTTTCAATTGCCGGGCCCGACCTCCAACAGTATTATTCTTTTCAAAAATATGTACCGAATGTCCCTGTTGTGCGAGATAGCAGGAAGCTGCAAGAGCAGAAAAACCGGAGCCTATTATAATTACTTTTTTGTTCATCGTTTAACAAATATAGTCAAAAGTTAAACAAAAAATTATGAAGGCGGTTTTTTTATAATTCTTTAACAACCTCTTCGATGGACTGGAAAACCCTTACTTCTCCATTCAGATTATTCAACTCATTGGAAATCACCTGCTTGCCTAGAATCCAGAGTTCGTTCTGATGGTTCTTATTGACCATAGTCTTGAAATTTTCTATATAACTCTCTACTTCTTCAGCCGGAGGACTTACGGTGAAATAAGACAGGAAGGTGATTTTATCATGATATTTGATGATATCTACCAGGCTGTCTAAAGGCACGGTTTGCCCCAGGTAGATAGAATGATAACCCCTGAGGATGATCTCGTAATTCAGGTAAAGCAAACCAATTTCATGGATCTCGTTTTCAGGCAGGAACAACACAAATTTTTTCTCGTGATTTGTGGGTTCTGCGGCCTGGAGTTTTTCGGTATTGATCAGGATCTTTTGTTTGATCAGGCTGGTAATAAAATGTTCATGAGAAGGTGAAATGGTATCGGTTTGCCATAACAGCCCCAATTCATTCAGGAGGGGAATGAATACTTCGTAGAAAATCTCCCTGAATGACCTTTCTGCCAACAATCCGTTATATGTATTGAAGAACAGGCTTTGATCGAAATTGATCATGGCCAGTTTAAAGGCATTTATAGCGTGATTTTTTACGCTGTTCTCAGCTACGATTTCTCTGACCAATACCGGGATCTTTTCATCCGGTATCTTTGCGATCTTGGAGATCTTATACCCGTTGTTGTAAAGAAGCGTGATATTTAGCAATTTCTGCAGGCTGCTCAGCGAATAATAACGAATGTTCGTATCTGTTCGGTTTGGCGACAGAAGGTTATATCTTTTTTCCCAGATTCGTATGGTATGAGCCTTGATACCAGTCAGATTCTCAAGGTCTTTAATGCTAAAATTAACCTTTACATTGTTCATTCTTTTCATATAACATTTAAACAAAATTAACAATTTAAATATTATATACAATCAAGGAAAGGTTAAAATGGCAAATTACAGCAGTTTATGCCGGAATGGGACCGGCAAATTTCTGCAGGTTGAAAAAAAATAGGGATATTTGCATACCAAAAATTGAGGTTCAACATAAAATCAAATTAGCACAATAATGACAAAGGTACTGGTAACAGGTGCAGGCGGACAATTGGGTAGAGAACTGACTGCGGCATTGGCAGAGCTTTATGGAAATGATCAGGTGATTCCTACCGATATCAATGAAAACGCAGCGTCTCTGTATGAAGGGTTCAATTTTGAAGTGCTCGATGTAATGGATGCCGAAAAAATGGCGCAGCTTGCTGAGACTTACGAAATTACCCAGATCTATCATTTAGCGGCCATCTTATCGGCTACAGGGGAGCAAAAACCTTTGCTTACCTGGGATCTGAACATGAAGAGTTTGCTCAATGTGCTGGAGTTAGCCAAAAATAAAAAACTGGACAAAGTCTACTGGCCTTCCTCAATAGCGGTTTTCGGGACCCATACACCTATGGAGAATACCCCGCAGCATTGTGTGATGGACCCTACCACGGTTTACGGAATTTCCAAACTTGCAGGAGAGCGTTGGTGTGAATACTACAATAAAAAGTTTGGAGTGGATGTGCGCAGTCTGCGTTATCCCGGGCTGATCGGATATAAATCGGCAGCAGGAGGAGGAACCACTGACTATGCGGTTGATATCTACCGGTCTGCTTTAAAAGGTGAAGTGTTCGAATGCTTCTTAAAGGAAAACACGTATTTACCCATGATGTATATGCCCGATGCGATAAAGGCAACCCTGGAATTAATGCAGGCTCCGGCCGCTGATATCAGTATCAGGTCTTCATATAATGTGGCGGCCCTCAGCTTTTCTCCCAAGGAAATCGCGGAGAGCATCAAAAAATACCATCCCGACTTTGAGATTCGGTATAAGCCTGATTTCAGACAGGACATAGCCGACTCATGGCCTGACAGTATTGATGATACCACTGCAAGGCTGGACTGGGGTTGGCAGCCTGACTACGGATTGGATGCGATGACCGAAGATATTCTAAAGAACCTGCAGGTGAGTGTATCCTGAAGCGGAAAGATAGAATCATTTGAAAAACCCGGGCTGAATGTCTGGGTTTTTTTTATTTGTATTGGAGCAGCTGTATTCCGGTTTTAGAGATGATTGGTGGTGCTTCTGAAATGGTTTCTCCGCATTAAGGTTAACTGGTGATTAGTTAAATGGTTATTGGTTATTGGGGTGCCGGGTCAAAGTAGTGATATTATCCTGACACGGATGATTCAGGCGTGGAATCTGGCTGGCGAGAGAAGACGACTCCTCATTTAAAATCTGGGTAACGAAATATTTCCGTTCGCTGATAGCTGATCGCCGGTAGCTCAATCTGTATTGCGGTTAACTAGTGATTAGTTGATTTGTTATTGGTTATTAGGTAATGGGTCAAAGTAGTGATGTCATCCTGACACGGATGATTCAGGCGTGGAATCTGGCTGGCGAGAGAAGACGACTCCTCATTTAAATTCTGGGTAACGAAATATTTCCGTTCGCTGATAGCTGATCACCGGTAGCTCAATCTGCATTTCGCAACCGCTGCGCGGTGTATCGGAAACCTGCTAAGGAAAGATTGCCTCGCTGCGCATTCCTTCAGAATTCTTGCTCGGTGATCGGAGGGTTCGCCTTTCCAAGATCCCGCAACCGCTGCGCGGTTGTCCGGGATTTTTTGTTCCACCCCTTACCTCAGCAAGCTGCCGACGGGCAGAAACAAAAAATCCCGATTGCCTTCGGCAACCGGGATCTTGTGCTCACGAGAAGATTCGAACTTCCACGTCCATACGGACACCACCCCCTCAAGATGGCGTGTCTACCAATTCCACCACGTGAGCAAAATACCAAACTATAAAAGAGCGTTAAACCAGGTTTAACTTCCAGTGACCCGACTGGGGCTCGAACCCAGGACCCCAACATTAAAAGTGTTGTGCTCTACCAACTGAGCTATCGAGTCTTTATAAAGAAAAAACCCTAATAAAATAGGGCTTGAAAATATTTTAGTGACCCGACTGGGGCTCGAACCCAGGACCCCAACATTAAAAGTGTTGTGCTCTACCAACTGAGCTATCGAGTCATTGGAAGGGGCTTTGTTTACAGTGCCTACCCCTTCGTAGGCGGGTGCAAATATAAAACCAATTATTTAGATTTCAAGGTGATTTTCATAGATTTTTTTCATTTTTTTGTACCTCCTTAAAAATAAGATATTAAAGAGATTTTGATTCAATTATCATGGTGATATTAATAGGTTATATGGGAAGCGGAAAATCGACAGTGGGGAAATTGATCGCCGCAAAAACCGGAAAAGCATATCTGGACCTCGATACGCTCATTGAAAAAGATGCCGGACTTTCGATTGCAGAGATCTTCAGTGCCCATGGTGAGATCTGGTTCAGAAAAAAGGAAATGGAGGTGCTTTCCAAAACCCTGAATGATAATCCTGATATCGTATTGGCGCTGGGAGGAGGAACTCCCTGCTTTGGGAATAATATGGAAGAGATCCTGAGTCACAGCGATAAGGTTTTTTACCTGAAGGCTTCGGTAGAGACCCTGACCGCTCGGTTAGCTAATGAAAAAGAGCAGCGGCCTATGATCAGTCACCTCGGCGAGGAGGAACTTGACGATTTTGTGCGCAAACATCTTTTCGAACGCAATTTTTTCTATCTGCGTTCTCCTCATGTGATCGGGGTGGATCAGCGTTCTCCCGAAGACATAGCTCAACAGATCACCGAAATACTTAATTAGTTCAGGTACACTGCAAAATCATTCTCTGTGAAATCGACAGTAACGTGTTCCCGTAAGGAAGTGGAAAGGGAAATGCCTTTAAAGTCGGCCTTTACAGGGTAACGTTTATGATTTCTGTCGACAAGTACGGCTGTTTTGAATTTGTGTAACGGCACTTCCAGGAAATGTCTTACGGCATAGATCAGCGTAGCTCCTGAGTTCAGAACATCATCGACCAGAACCACAGATTTGTTTCTGTAAGCAGATTCATCAAGAGACAGCTCAGGGGTTTGTAACAGATCTTCCTTATTCATGGTTACCTCGCATAACACGGTTTTGATAGGGGAGATGTCATTAAATGCAGCCATGATCTGCTTGGCCAGTTCGAATCCGCCTTTCTGAATTCCGGCAATAATGATCTCATCTTCCTCTACGAAAGTCTCGTAGATCTGATAGGCGATTCGCCTGATCTTATGTTCTATTTCCCGGTGGCCTAGTATTTTATTCTTGGAAGCTGTCATGCCTGTTTTTTTTCAAAGATAAAAAAGAGTTCCTTACCCATTCTAGGGGCGATCGAATTATAACACCGTTCCATCTTTTTTATGGTAAAGTAAGGTTTGAAGTATTGTTCGTATTCGGTTCGGTGACCGCCGAATGGCGGACCTGTTTCGGTAAGTGGAAATTCGAAGAACAGTCCTGCCAGGCAACCTCCCGGGGTAAGCAGTGACGCCATTTTTTCAGCATAAGCCGATCTTTTTCCCGGGTCGATGGCACAGAAAAAGGTTTGTTCCAGTATCAGGTCAAATTGGTCTTCAAGTTCGAAAAAGTCTTTTTGAATAAGTTGTTCCCCGGGAAAATCGGGCGCTTTTTCTTTGAGGTTCTCCAGCGGTCGGGATGCAAAATCAAGTACATAGGTTTTCCTGAAACCGCTTTCCCGGCAATAAAGAGCCTCATGGGCATTTCCGGCGCCCGGGATCAAGATCTTAATATCTTTGTTTTGCAGGCCGTCTATAAAATGCACCAGGGGAGTGGCGGCATATCCGATATCCCATGGAGTATCCTGTGCCTGGTAGCGATTTTCCCAGTAGGAAGCGTTGAGATTCTTCATGGAGTATCGCTGTCTTCAAGGTAATCGTCAATATCTCTCCGGTCTTTTTTGGTAGGTCTTCCGGTACCTTTCTTCCGGTAGTATTCTTTCGAGTATTTTAATAGTTCAGAATGTTCGAAAGCTTCTTTAGGGGTATTGTCTTTCCTGTAAATATCGACCAGTTTGGCACCAACCCTGTTAGGAGGAAGGTCGAGTACTTCCAGCTGGTAATCGATCTGGTTCTTTCGAACGAGAATGTGATCTCCCGGATACACCTCTCTCGAAGGTTTTACCGGCTGTTCACCGACTTTGATATGACCTTTCTTACAGGCATCTGTTGCTTTGCTTCGGGTTTTGTAATAACGTACGCTCCATAAATACTTGTCTATTCGCATAGTTCAACTCAAAAAAACGTTAAGGGTCCCAACAAAAATACAGGAAAATACTATCTTGCGCACTTAAATTTGGAGTAATGATTAACCTTAAGCAAGCAGGGGTGATTTTAGTGGGATCCCTGATTTTTACAGCCTGTAGTAATGATGATGATACGCAAAGGATCGAGATCAGAGATGCAGCTGAAGTAGCCCTTGAAGACGATGCCGAGATTCGCTCTTATCTGAGTACACACTTTTATAACTATGAAGAATTTGCCAATCCCCCGGCAGATTTTGACAATAAAATCGTATTTGATACCATAGCAGGCCCGAATGCCGGTAAAACACCGATGATAGAGCAGGTATCAACAAAAGTGATCCCGGTTCGAACCGGTGATGGACGCAGTGTTGATCATACGCTGTATTTTCTGGTGGCCCGTGAAGGTATAGGAGAAAAGCCTCAGTTAGGTCATGGGGTAGTGGTAAACTACTTTGGGAATCTGCTGAACGGAAATTCTTTCGACAGTTCTGTTACTGAAACCTTTTTCACCACCCTGGGGGTAATCAGGGGTTATGCAGAGTTGTTTCCCAACCTGGGGGTAAGCAGTGGCTTTACTGAAAATGCAGACGGAACCGTAAACTGGAATGACGATTATGGGATCGGTGCGGTATTTATACCTTCCGGCCTGGGTTATTTCAGCGATGCCAGACCGGGTATTCCTTCCTATAGTCCGCTGATCTTCCGAACCTCTCTTTTTTCGCTGGAAGATGTTGATCAGGATTTCATCAGAACATCTCCCACAACCCAGACACCTGCACCTGACGGAATTCCGTCGCACCTGGAGGATGTCGATGGTGACGGGAACCCAAGAAATGATGACACCGATGATGACGGACTCGCGAATTTTGAAGATGCCGATGACGATGGTGATGGGATACTCACAGAATTTGAATACGATGCAGATGGTGATGGGGTAGTAGACGACAGTAACGGAGACGGTACTCCTGATTACCTTGACCCTGAATGGCCGAAAGTTCCCGGATCCTCATAGATCTGAAATAATACATGAAAAAAGGCCCGGTGTTTCACCGGGCCTTTTTTGATTCTTCAGGTTTGTCGCAGCAGATTAAAAGAATTTATAGGCTGCGCTCAGGATAAGCTGAGACGGCCGGGTGTCTACCCTTCCTTCATTAAGCCCTGCAAATTCAGCTTCATTACTGCTGAGCCCTCTTTCATACCTGAGGTCAACACCCCACTTCCCCAGATTGACTCCTGCGCCGAAATGCAGTCCTACTGTGAAATCGTTCTCTGCGTCTTCCAGTTCAATGTCTTCCAGATCGGTGTCCAGGATCAGCTGGAAACTCGGACCTGCAAAAATATGCAGAGGGCCGATCAGGTTTAAACCAACAAGGGCAGGTACATCTAACTTGGAGATCGAAAGATCAGCATTCAGATTGTTCGAATCATAATTCGAATTGGTCTTGGTATAGATGAGTTCCGGCCTGAAGTAAAAAAGGCCCTCACCCCCGAGTTTGGCAAAAACTCCCAGGTGAAAGCCTGTTTGTGTGTCGGATCCGATTTCGCTTATGTTCTCTCCTATATCGGTAATGGCCGTTCCGTTGGAACTGAAATTCAGTCCGCCTTTAATTCCGAAGCCACTGCCTGATTGGGCTGAAACCGCAAAACCGAAAAGCAGCAAGGCTGCCGTGATGAAATGTTTCATAATTCTGATTTTAATGTTGTTTCGTGTAAAGGTAAACAACAAAAAGCCAGAATTATTTTCTTTCGATGGCTTTTAATGCCGCTTTTACGATATTATCACTGTTCAGACCATACTTTTCCATCAGTTGTTCAGGGGTTCCGCTTTCTCCGAAAGTATCCTGAGTAGCGATGAACTCCTGTGGAGTGGGCCTTTCTTCTGCCAGTACGCGGGCAACGCTTTCGCCAAGACCACCGAGGAAGTTGTGCTCTTCAGCAGTAACCACACATCCTGTTTTTGCGGCAGAGGTCAATATTGCTTCTCTGTCGATCGGCTTGATGGTGTGAATGTTAATGATCTCAGCCTCGATCCCTTGCTCGGCAAGTTTCTCACCGGCCTCGATAGCTTCCCATACCAGGTGACCTGTTGCGATGATAGTCACATCTTTACCTTCATTAAGCATGATGGCTTTCCCAATCTCAAAGTTCTGATTCTCCGGAGTGAAGTTAGGTACTTTAGGACGCCCGAATCTCAGGTATACCGGCCCTTCATGCTCAGCGATGGCCAGGGTTGCCGCTTTGGTCTGGTTGAAGTCACAGGTGTTGATAACGGTCATTCCCGGCAGCATCTTCATCAACCCGATATCTTCCAGTATCTGGTGAGTCGCTCCGTCTTCCCCAAGGGTGAGTCCGGCATGCGAAGCGCAGATCTTTACATTTTTGTCTGAGTAAGCGATCGATTGCCTGATCTGGTCGTATACCCTTCCGGTAGAAAAGTTAGCGAAGGTTCCTGTGAAAGGTATTTTGCCTCCTATGGTTAAACCGGCAGCAAGCCCCATCATATTGGCCTCTGCGATCCCCACCTGGAAGAATCTTTCGGGATTCTCTTCAGCGAATTCATCCATTTTCAGTGATCCGGTCAGATCGGCACACAGGGCTACCACGTTCGGGTTTTTACGTCCAAGTTCGGTTAGACCTGCTCCGAAACCGCTACGGGTATCTTTTTTGTCTGTATATGTGTATTTCTTCATGTTCTTTGTTTAAGGAGTCTGAGTGACTTTCGGTTTAAAGGGGTTCGATGATCAATAATCTCCGAGCGTTTCGGGATTTTGTTCCAGAGCTGTTGCAAGCTGTTCATCGTTGGGAGCTTTTCCGTGCCATGCATGAGTGTGCATCATGAAATCTACTCCGTTACCCATGACAGTGTGAAGTAAAACTGCCACCGGCTTTCCTTTGCCTGTTCGGGACTTGGCTTCTTTCATTCCTTCGATGATCGCCCCGAGGTCGTTCCCTTCTTTGATCTCCATTACATCCCATCCGAATGATTCGAATTTGGCTTTCAGATCTCCAAGAGGAAGTACATTATCGGTTGAGCCATCGATCTGCTGACCGTTGTAGTCGACCGTGGCTACTATATTATCGACCTTGTTTCCTGCTGCGAACATGATGGCTTCCCAGTTCTGTCCTTCCTGCAGCTCGCCATCACCATGAAGGCTGTAAACAAGATGATCGTCATTATTCAGTTTTTTTCCAAGAGCAATGCCAAGAGCCACAGACATTCCCTGACCCAGAGATCCTGATGCGATTCGAACACCTGGTAAACCTTCGTGAGTGGTGGGGTGACCCTGCAGTCTGGAGTTGATCTTTCTGAATGTTTTGAGTTCCTCGACCGGGAAATATCCGCGACGGGCTAGTACGCTGTAAAATACCGGTGAGATGTGACCATTAGAAAGAATGAAGACGTCTTCGTCTTTTCCATCCATATGGAACTCATCCTTAAGTTCCATGATCTCATTATACATGGCTACAAAAAACTCGGTACAACCCAGAGAACCGCCAGGATGGCCTGAATTTACAGCGTGAACCATTCGAAGAATGTCACGGCGAACCTGAACGGTTAGGTCTTTTAATTGTTGTGTATCTGGCATGTGTTTAGAAAATTAAAATCCGTGGCAAAAATACACGATTAGCCTTCTCCCGCAAAGCATTCAATCAGACTTTTTTATGTGGCGACAGACCATAGTTTTATCAGATAGTAGGTCCGGGTTCAACCATAAGTTGATTATATTTGCCAACCGAAAAACAGCAGGATGAAATTCACCCTACATCACAGTGACCCTCTATCTAAAGCCCGTGCGGGTACTATTACCACAGATCACGGAGCTATTGAAACTCCGATCTTTATGCCCGTGGGTACGGTAGCTTCGGTAAAAGGGGTGCATCAGCGCGAATTGAAAGAAGATATCAATCCCGATATTATTTTAGGGAATACCTATCACCTGTACCTGAGACCCAAGACCCAGATACTTGAAGCCGCAGGCGGTTTGCACAAGTTTATGAACTGGGATCGCAACATTCTCACCGACAGCGGAGGGTATCAGGTATACTCTTTGTCGGCCAACAGGAAGATAAAGGAAGAAGGAGTGAAATTCAAAAGTCATATCGATGGTTCGTATCATGTCTTTACTCCTGAAAATGTCATGGATATTCAGCGTACCATAGGTGCCGATATTATCATGGCTTTTGACGAATGTACCCCTTACCCCTGTGATTATAACTATGCAAAAAGATCGATGCATATGACCCACAGATGGCTGGATCGTTGTATGAAGCGATTTGCTGATACTCCGGCCAAATATGGTTATGAGCAGACCTTGTTTCCGATCGTACAGGGGTCTACCTATAAAGATCTGAGAAGGCAGTCTGCCGAATATATTGCCAATGCCGGGGCAGAAGGAAATGCGATCGGAGGACTTTCTGTCGGAGAGCCTGCTGAAGAGATGTACGGTATGACCGAGGTTGTGTGTGAGATTCTGCCGGAAGATAAGCCGAGGTACCTGATGGGGGTGGGTACGCCGATTAACATATTGGAGAACATCGCACTTGGGGTTGATATGTTCGACTGTGTGATGCCTACCCGGAATGCCCGTAACGGAATGCTTTTCACGGCTGAAGGTACTATCAATATAAAGAATAAAAAATGGGAGGATGATTTTTCGCCCATCGATGAAATGGGAATCACCTTTGTAGACACCTATTATTCAAAAGCGTATCTGCGTCATTTGTTCGCTGCGAATGAGTACCTGGGGAAGCAGATCGCTACGATTCATAACCTGGGCTTTTACCTGTGGTTGGTGCGGGAGGCAAGAAAACATATCTTAGCAGGAGATTTCCTGCAATGGAAAAATACCATGGTAAAACAAATGGATAAAAGGCTGTAAGTTGAAAATCATTGACCTGTACATATTAAAGAAGTATCTGATCACTTTTTTTGCAATGATCCTGCTTTTCGTTCCAATAGGGATCATGGTCGACGTTTCTGAAAAGGTCGATAAGATGATCAGGAATGAGGCTCCACAGGCAGAGATCTTTCAATACTATATAGATTTCACCTTTTATTTTGCCAATCTTCTGTTTCCGATATTCCTTTTTCTTTCCATTATCTGGTTTACCTCCAAGCTGGCTAATAATACTGAGATCATAGCAATTCTGAGCTCGGGTATTTCCTTCTGGCGTTTTTTGAGGCCCTATTTGATCGGTGCTTCGCTGATCGCGGTCTTCACCTTTGTGATGGGAATGTTCATCGTACCTGAAGCCAGTGAGGGATATAATGATTTTAAGATTAAATATCTCAAGGGCGGAAGGGATAAGGACCGGGAAACCAACAAGGTCTTTACTCAGATCAATGACAATGATTACATCTATGTAAGCAGTTTTACCCCGAGTACGAAAACGGGTTTCAATTTTGCTTTGGAGCATTTTAACGGAACGGAACTGGAGTATAAGATAACGGCCAGTTCTATTCGATGGGTGGAAGAAGACAGTCTGTATCGTATGGCGGCCTATACCAAGCGATTCGTGGGGACAGATGATGACAGTCTGATCACCAAACGCAGACATGACACCATTTTTCCATTCAAGCTCGACGACCTGACGCCGGTGTCGTATGTGGCAGAAACAAAGAACCTTTTCGAGCTGAATCGTTTTATCGAGGAACAGCGCAAAAAAGGCTCTCCCAATATAAACCGTTACCTGATTGTGAAATATAAAAGGTGGAGCCTTCCGATCTCTGCATTTATACTCACGATTATCGCTGTTGCTGTTTCCTCTATGAAAAGGCGAGGAGGCATGGGGGTTAATCTCGCCCTGGGTATCGCACTTGCCTTTGTCTTTATCTTTTTTGACAAGGTGTTCGCTATTATCGCCAGCCGATCCAGTTTTTCCCCATTACTGGCAGTATCGTTACCCAATATCATTTTCAGTTTTATCGCGGTTTATATGTTGAAAAATGCCAAACGATAAATTAAGAAATTACCTCCATCTTCATTTCATAGTTTTTATCTGGGGGTTTACGGCAGTTCTGGGTGCACTGATCACCGTTGATGCAGTTCCCCTGGTATGGTTCAGAATGGCCCTGGCTACCATTTTTATTGCTTTCTATATCAGAATTAGTAAGTTCAGGGTAAAGGTGCCCAGGAAGACTTTTTTTGTCCTCCTGCTTGCCGGGGTGGTGATCGCTCTTCATTGGATCACCTTTTTTAAAGCCATTAAGGTGTCTAATGTATCGGTTACCCTTGCAACCGTTTCCACGGGGGCATTTTTCACGGCTTTGCTGGAGCCTTTCTGGTATAAGCGAAAGGTTATCTGGTATGAGATATTCTTCGGTTTGATCGTGATCGCAGGGCTGTACATGATTTTTAATGTGCAACGTGCCTATGTCGAAGGTATTATTCTGGCACTGATATCAGCATTCCTGTCGGCCGTTTTCTCACTTATAAACGGTAAACTGGCAAAAGCCTACCGTCCTTCTGTTATATCCTTATATGAATTGGGAGGAGGCGTGATTTTTTTAAGTATCTACCTGCTGCTTACCGGAGGGCTTGGAGGAGACTTCTTCAGCATTTCTGCTTCAGACTGGACCTACCTCTTACTGCTGGCGACCTTTTGTACGGCCTATGCCTTTATCGCCTCGGTAAAGGTCATGAAATATATCAGTCCTTACACCGTCATGCTCACCATCAATATGGAGCCGGTCTACGGGATAATGCTGGCGTTTATCATTCTTGGTGACAAGGAGCAGATGGACGGGCAATTCTATCTTGGGGCGCTGGTTATTTTTGCCACGGTGATAAGTAACGGGATATTAAAAAACCGGGGTAAAAGAAAAAGAGCTCTGAAAGGGGTCGATTAGTATAATATTTTATATTTGTAGCCTGTTTAAGTAACAAAAATCAAACGCATGGAATACCTGGATTTTGAGTTACCCATCAAAGAATTAGAAGAACAGTTAGACAAGTGTGTCGTTCTTGGGAAAGAAAGTGATGTCGATGTGACCGACACCTGTAAACAACTGGAAAAGAAATTGGAGAAGACCAAAAAGGAAATCTATAAAAACCTGACTGCCTGGCAGCGGGTGCAACTATCAAGACACCCTTCACGTCCCTATACCCTCGATTATATAAAGGCTATTTGTGGTGACAGCTGGCTGGAACTGCATGGTGACCGCAACGTGAAAGATGACAAAGCCATGATCGGCGGACTTGGAAAGATCGGCGATCAGACCTTTATGTTCATCGGGCAGCAAAAGGGATATAATACCAAGACCCGTCAGTACCGTAATTTCGGAATGGCAAATCCCGAAGGATATCGCAAGGCCTTACGTCTTATGAAAATGGCCGAAAAATTCGGTATTCCTGTAGTTTCCCTGATCGATACCCCCGGTGCTTATCCCGGAATTGAGGCTGAGGAACGCGGACAAGGAGAAGCGATCGCCCGTAATATTTTGGAAATGACACGCCTTAAAGTGCCGATCATCGTATTGATCATCGGTGAAGGTGCTTCAGGAGGAGCTCTCGGGATTGGAGTGGGTGATAAAGTTTTGATGCTGGAGAATACCTGGTATTCTGTGATCTCTCCTGAATCCTGTTCTTCTATTCTCTGGCGTAGCTGGGAATATAAGGAGCAGGCGGCAGACGCGCTCAAGCTTACTGCAAAGGATATGAAAAAGCTGCACCTGGTCGATGATATCGTAAAAGAACCTCTCGGAGGTGCTCATGCCAACCGTGAACTTACCTTTAGAACGGTAGAGAAGGAGATCATGAAAACTTACGAGGAACTTAAAAAGTTATCACCAGAAAAGCTCGTTGCCAACCGTATGGAAAAATACGCAGATATGGGCGTATACAGTGAGTAAGAGCTCTGTAAATCAATAGTTTATGAAAACCGAAGTTGATGCTTCGGTTTTTTTTACCTTTATTAACAAATATCGAAAGTTATCAACATCGTATTTGTTGAAACAACGTTAACAAAGTAATGTATTGACTTCGTATACAATTACTTAGATTCGCAGCTATGAAAAGTATAAACCCTGTACCCGGACTAAAGATCGATAAATCAAACCTGATACACCTTGAGAAGGGGAAGGTGCCACCTCAGGCACTGGATCTTGAAGAGGCGGTATTAGGGGCAATGATGATCGATAAAAAGGGTGTTGATGAGGTGATCGACATTCTGCATCCCGATGTGTTTTATAAGGAATCGCACAAGCATATATATGAGGCGATCATTCAGTTGTTCGAGTCTTCAGAACCTATCGACCTGCTAACGGTTTCAGATCGTCTGAAGAAGAACCAGAAGCTCGAGGCGGCCGGGGGTGATTTTTACCTGATTCAACTCACCAAAAAGGTTTCGTCATCTGCACACATCGAATACCATGCCCGAATTATTCTTCAGAAATTTATTCAGCGCAGCCTGATCAAGATCTCCAGTGAGATCATTGAAGATGCTTATGATGAAACCACCGACGTATTCGATTTGCTGGATAATGCTGAAGCGAAATTGTATGAGGTAACCCAGGGCAATATTAAAAAATCTTCTGAAACAGCTCAGAGCCTGGTAATGCAGGCCAAGAAAAAGATCGAAGAGATTTCCAATAAGGAAGGATTGAGCGGGATTCCTTCCGGTTTTGACAAGCTTGATAAGCTTACCTCCGGATGGCAGCCCAGTGACCTGATCATCGTTGCGGCTCGTCCTGGTATGGGTAAGACAGCTTTAACGCTTTCGATGGCCAGGAATATTGCTGTGAATTCAAATATTCCGGTAGCCTTCTTTTCACTGGAGATGAGCTCCGTTCAGCTGATCACTCGTCTGATCTCCTCAGAAACCGGCTTGTCTTCTGAAAAGCTCAGAACCGGTAAGCTGGAAAAGCATGAATGGGAGCAATTGAACGTTAAGGTGAAGAACCTGGAAACAGCTCCACTGTTTATAGATGATACCCCTTCGCTTTCGATCTTTGACCTCAGGGCAAAGGCCCGGCGTCTTGCCTCCCAGCATGGAATCAGGCTGATCGTGATCGATTACCTTCAGTTGATGACCGCCGGGGGTACCCAAAAGGGAGGAAACCGGGAGCAGGAGATTTCAACCATTTCGAGAAACCTGAAAGCTCTCGCTAAAGAGCTGAACGTTCCGGTTATTGCCCTTTCCCAGTTATCAAGGGCGGTGGAGACCCGTGGCGGAAGTAAGCGACCATTGCTGTCTGACCTCAGGGAGTCAGGGGCGATCGAACAGGATGCCGATATTGTATCGTTTATTTACAGGCCTGAATATTACAAGATCGATGAATGGGATGATGAAGAAAGATCTCCTACCGCCGGACAGGCAGAATTTATCGTGGCCAAACACCGTAACGGGGGACTTGAGAATATTAGGTTAAAATTCATTGGGCAACTCGGTAAATTTGATAACTTAGATGAGTTCGACTCGCCGTTCGAATTTCAGTCAAAAATGAATGCCGGTGAGGAGAACCCTTTCACCACCAAGGATTTGCCAAGCGCAGATGAGGCTTTTGGCAGTTCGATGAACAATGATTTTAATGACGACGACGTACCTTTTTAAAAACAAGATATTTTATGATAAAAGCGCCACATCTCCGCTCAGGAGGTTGTGGCGTTTTCTGTTTTCAGGTTGGAGTGACAGTAGGGTGTCTGTGTTGTTCATCCTGTTTCTTCTGTTCGCTGCTCAGATTTCGAAAGCTTCTTACATTCTCCTTCCGATGGATGCAGAGACTCAGGAAAATCATCTCAAGGCCTATGGTATCACCTACTGGGTACTTGATAAAAATCAAAAGGTTAAATGGCTGCTAAATTACAGGGGAGGCGCTTTCCTGATGGAAGATTCAGAACTGATCAGAAGGGAATGTCAGATCAGGGGAGTTTCCTTTGAGGTCCTGAGCGATGCAAAAACCGAAGCCTTATTGCAGGAGATCAGTAGTCCGTCACAAAATCAGGATGCGGTTGTACTGGAAAAGGCACCCAAGATTGCCGTTTATTCTCCAAAAGGCAATCAACCCTGGGATGACGCAGTGACCATGGTACTGACCTATGCAGAGATCCCGTACGAGGTCATATATGATAAGGAGGTGCTTGGAGATGAACTGTTGCTGTATGACTGGCTGCATTTACATCATGAGGATTTTACCGGTCAGTTCGGGAAATTTTACGGCGCCTATCGTGCCACGCCCTGGTATATACGCGATAAGAAGGAGGCCGAATCTCTGGCTGCAGAATTGGGATATGAGAAGGTTTCACAGGAAAAGCTGGCCGTGGCGCTTAAGATTCGGGATTATGTCATCGGCGGAGGTTTTATGTTTGCCATGTGTTCGGCCACAGACAGTTTTGATATAGCACTTTCTGCAGAAGGTGTTGATATATGCGAGCCTATGTTCGATGGTGATCCTGCTGATCCCAACTATCAGTCAAAGATCGACTATTCCAGAACGTTTGCTTTTACCGACTATATCCTGGAAAGAAATCCGATGGCCTACGAGTTCTCCTCTATAGATATGACTTCCAAAAGGCCAATGGTCACCCCCGATACAGATTATTTTACCCTTATGGAATTCTCTGCTAAATGGGATCCCGTGCCTACCATGTTATGTCAGAATCATACGGCGCTGGTGAAAGGGTTTATGGGGCAGACTACCGCTTATGATCCGAACACTCTAAAACCTCAGATAATGGTACTGGCCGAAAATAAAGTAAATGGCGAAGCCAGGTATATACACGGTATCAAAGGGAAAGGATTTTTTACTTTTTACGGGGGTCATGATCCTGAAGATTATCAGCACCGTGTGGGTGACCCGAAAACCGAACTGGAACTGCACCCCACCTCTCCCGGCTATCGTCTGATTCTGAATAATGTACTCTTTCCTGCGGCGGAACGTAAAAAACAGAAGACCTGATCTTCTTCAGGTTAAAAACTTATTTAATTTTTGATAATGAAGATTTTTCAAAGGGAAATAAGACTGAAACCTCAAAGCAGAGGCTTTCATCTCATTACCGATGAGGTTGTTTCAGCCCTGCCAGAATTAAGAGATGTCAAAATCGGACAATTGCAAATCTTTATCAAGCATACTTCCGCGAGTCTTACGGTTAATGAAAATGCAGATGCAACCGTAAGAGGTGATTTTGAACGACATTTTAATGTGATGGTGCCTGAAAATGCCTCGTATTACCGGCATACTTATGAAGGTCCTGATGATATGCCGGCTCATATCAAAGCATCCTTAATGGGGAGCTCGCTACTGTTGCCGGTCACTTCCGGAAATTTGAACCTGGGAACATGGCAGGGTATTTATTTGTGTGAACACCGCGATAACGGGGGATCCAGGAATCTGGTGTTGACTCTGCAGGGCGAATATGTTGAAAGTTAAATCCAGTTGAATTTCTCATGGCAGGTGGGAGATGTTGTGCTTGTCAGAAAATCATATAAATTTATCGAGAACCTAAATCATCTTAAATCGATAGTGGGCAATACCATTCCAAATCCCGTTATGCAAAAATCATTACTCTTTCTCCTTCTTTTTGGCTGTGTTTTAAGCAGCTGTAAATCGTATGATGAAGCGATTGTTCCAAATCAATTACATGCAGATGACACTTTCGTTTTTACCGAACCTGTGTATATCTACGATAAAGAATGGAAAAGGAAATTAAGGCGCAATAAATATGAGCAAACTATAAGCGCCCGTCTGGATTCCCTTTTTGAAGTAGAAGGTGAAAAATACAGAATTGCCGGGAAATTTGTTACAGCAGATACCTCATTTACAAAAGATGTGAAGCGCATTTTGGATGCGTTTAAGAGCGGTGAAAGCCTTATGCCTGCATCAGTTAAGAGAGCTATAGACTTGGCTGATAAGAATTTGATGCTTCTTTATTTTTCAACGAAGTTGATGCCTGGAGGGCAACATGTAAGACGTAGTGTTGTAGAGGTGATCATTATAAACTCATCTGGCATTTTACTTTATGATCGATCTGTGCTAAGATTCACAAATGTTATTAAACATATTGACAAGTTGTATAAAAATTTAGAAAAGGAGATCTAACAGATAATCTTTTTTAAGGAAAGTCCAACCCTGATGAAGCCCTAATTCAAAGAGGTCCCGGTATCAGCTTATCGGTCCGGAGTGTTTATCCTAAAGAATATTGCGGAGGTCCGGAGGTATTTTCTAATACCTGTGAACGGTAGGTGGTTTTAGGATCTGAGTAGTTTTTCCAAAATGCTTTCCACACCGCGGTGTTCGTTGCTGCCGGTGTTGAAGCGGGCGCGTTTCTTGACGTTCGGGTGAGCATTTTCCATGGCGTAGCTGAAATAGGCCCGGTCGAGCATTTCGAGATCGTTATTGTAGTCGCCGAATACCATGGTTTCTTCTTTGCTCAATCCCATTTTGTTCTGCAGCTTTTCCAGGGCAAAACCTTTATTGGCATCTGGATGGGACAGGTCGAGCCAGTGAGCTCCCGAGATCTTTACCTGTAATTCCTTTTCGAGATGGCTTAAAAGAGGGTAGAGGTGTTGTTCTGATCCGTCAAAGTGATATACCGCGATCTTGAGAAACTCGTCATGATTGACCCGGGTCAGTTCATCGACAACTTTAAATTCTGAGTAATACTCACGAAACATATTGATAAAGGTTTCATCTCTGGTTTCAATATATGCCGAATCTTTGCCACACAATACCGGAAAAGCTCCCTCAACTTTCCGAAGTACAGGAATCACATCAGCGATATACTGTGAAGGGAGGGGTGTGATAAGCAATTCCTCATTTCCCTGGCGCGCGATCCCCCCGTTTTCAGCGATCACGGTGATTCGGTCTTTTATGGCGCTTAATTTATTAACGATGCTGTGATATTGCCGTCCGCTGGCAGCCGCGAAATGAATGCCCCGGTCTTCCAGTCTTTGAAAGAGTTCGAAGAATTCTTTACTCACTTCTCCCTGATTGTTCAGCAGGGTGCCGTCCATATCGCTGACAACGAGTTTTACATTTTCCAGGTTCATAGGCAATTGTTTTCAGGCAAAGATAGCAATGGAAGAAGGGATTGCTGTTAAGGCCTTGTTATTTCATCAGATATAAAAAAACCGGTTCTTTTCAGAACCGGTTTTTAAAGCGGAATATATGATTAAACGTTTATTTTACTTTTTCTACGATCGCTTTGAAAGCGTCAGGGTGATTCATCGCCAGGTCGGCCAGAACCTTACGGTTCAGTTCGATATCATTGGCTTTGAGTTTCCCCATGAACTGAGAATAAGAAAGGCCGTGCAGACGGGCACCCGCATTGATACGAGTGATCCACAGAGCGCGGAAGGTGCGTTTTTTGTTTCTGCGGTCTCTGTACGAGTACTGCATCGCTTTTTCAACCGCGTTCTTAGCAACGGTCCAAACGTTTTTTCTTCTACCGTAGTAGCCTTTTGCTTGCTTCATCACTCTTTTTCTACGAGCTCTTGAAGCAACTGAATTTACTGATCTTGGCATAATTTACATGTTTTTTGTAGCAGGCGATCTTTTAAGATACTTTATTGAGCCTGACTCCAGGGTTTAACAATTTTAAAGAACCGAAAGAGGCAATTATTTAAGGCACAATTGCTCTTTGATGTTTTGCTCATCTGCCTTATCAACTAAGGTAGTATGAGTCAACTTAAGCTTACGCTTTTTAGACTTCTTAGTAAGAATGTGACTCTTATAAGCGTGCTTTCTTTTGATTTTACCGGTACCGGTCAGCTTAAAACGCTTCTTGGCACTGGATTTCGTTTTTTGTTTAGGCATAATTCCTAAGATTAAATATTTATTCCGCTTTATTGTCGGCTACAGTGAACTGCAGGCTTATTTCGTTTTCTTGGGAGCGATGAACATGGTCATACGCTTTCCTTCCAGTTTGGGCATCTGTTCTACCTTACCAAGATCTTCCAGTTCAGAAGCCAGGCGGAGTAACAAGATCTCTCCCTTATCTTTATACACGATCGACCTTCCTTTAAAGAACACATAAGCTTTCAGCTTTGCGCCGTCTTTAAGAAACTTCTCAGCGTGTTTTTTCTTGAATTCGTAGTCGTGATCGTCTGTGTTTGGTCCGAAACGGATCTCTTTAACAGTCACTTTTGAGGCTTTGGCCTTCAGGGCCTTGTCTCTTTTCTTCTGTTCGTACAGGAACTTTTTATAGTCCATGATCTTACAAACAGGAGGTTTCGCATTCGGAGAGATCTCCACCAGATCAAGCCCTAATTCGTTGGCTTTGCTTTGGGCGACCTTGGTCGGGTATACATCCATCTCTACATTGTCACCGACGAGTCGTACTTCCGGAACTCTGATGTCTGTGTTGATTCGATGGGGATTCTTGTTCTCTCGTTGTACTCTTTTATTAAATCTTCTAATTGCTATGGCTTACGAATTTTAATTAAACTTTATTTAAAACCTTTTTAAGGTACGATTGATTTCTGAATTTATCAAATCGCTGAACTCCTTAACAGTCAGGGTGCCTATGTCTCCTTCGCCATGCTTTCTGACCGACACCGTTTCGTTGCCTTCCTCGTTCTCACCTACGATAAGCATGTACGGAATTTTGCTGGTCTCAGCATCCCTGATCTTTTTACCGATGGTTTCACTACGGTTGTCAACAAGGGCGCGAATATCGTTATTTTCCAATAAATTTAAAACTTTTTGAGCGTAATTCTCATATTTCTCACTGATAGACAATATGATAGCCTGCTCAGGCATAAGCCAGAGCGGGAAGTTTCCACCCGTATGTTCCAGAAGGATAGCGACAAAGCGTTCCATACTGCCAAACGGAGCCCTGTGAATCATTACCGGGCGGTGTTGTTTATCATCACTGCCGGTATAGGTCAGATCGAAACGTTCAGGCAGGTTGTAGTCAACCTGTATGGTTCCTAACTGCCAGCTGCGGCCCAGTGCATCTTTGACCATGAAGTCGAGTTTAGGGCCATAGAAGGCAGCCTCTCCGGTCTCAATTACATAATTAAGTCCTTTTTCGTTGGCGGCATTGATAATGGCCTGTTCTGCTTTCTCCCAGTTTTCGGTGCTTCCGATGTATTTATCAGGGTTGTCAGGATCACGTAATGAAACCTGAGCGGTAAAATTCTCGAATCCGAGTGACCCGAATACATACAGAACCAGGTCGATCACATTTTTAAATTCCTGATCAAGCTGGTCAGGGGTGCAGAAAAGGTGTGCGTCGTCTTGTGTAAACCCGCGTACCCTTGTCAGTCCGTGCAGCTCTCCGCTTTGTTCGTAGCGGTAAACCGTACCGAATTCTGCATATCGTTTTGGAAGATCCTTGTAACTCCACGGTTTGGCGTTGAAGATCTCACAGTGATGCGGGCAGTTCATCGGCTTAAGCAGGAACTCCTCTTCGTCTTTAGGTGTCTTTATAGGTTGAAAGCTGTCTTCTCCATATTTTGCATAGTGGCCTGAAGTGACATACAGTTCTTTTTGTCCTATATGTGGAGAGACCACCTGTTCATAACCGGCTTTTTGCTGAGCTTTTTTGAGGAAGTTCTCAAGTCGCTCGCGCAAGGCAGCTCCTTTTGGAAGCCAAAGCGGCAGTCCTTGTCCCACCTTCGCTGAAAAAGTGAAAAGATCCAGTTCCTTCCCCAGTTTTCGGTGATCTCTTTTTTTGGCCTCCTCCAGCATATGGAGGTATTCCTTTAATTCCTTTTGCTTCGGAAAGGAGATGCCATAGACCCTGGTAAGTTGTGGTTTGTTCTCATCACCCCTCCAATAGGCGCCTGCTACTGAAAGCAGCTTCACGGCCTTTACGATTCCGGTGTTCGGAATATGACCGCCGCGGCAAAGGTCAGTAAAGGTGGCGTGATCACAGAAGGTAATATCACCATCTTCGAGGTTTTCGATGAGCTCTACCTTATAAGGATTGTTCTGTTCCTTATATAAAGCCAGAGCGTCGGCCTTGCTTACAGGGCGTAAATTGAAATCGTGTTTCTCCCGTGCGATCTCGAGCATACGGTTTTCGATCTTCGGGAAGTCTTTTTCAGATATGCTGTGTTCTCCGAAGTCGACGTCGTAATAAAACCCATTATCGATAGCCGGACCGATGGTAAGTTTGATGCCCGGGTACAATTCTTCGAGCGCCTGGGCCATTATGTGAGAGGTAGAGTGCCAGAAGGCCTTTTTGCCTTCATCGTCTCTCCATGTATATAATACGAGTTTCCCGTCGGTGGTCAGCGGAGTGGAGGCTTCTACTTTCTTACCGTTGTAGCTGGCCGAGATCACATTGCGGGCCAGGCCTTCACTGATGCTTTTTGCCACGTCCATGGGTGTGGTGTTCTTCTCGAACTCCTTTACCGAGCCGTCGGGTAGGGTTATCTTTATCATCTATTCTAAAGGTTTTCGGTTTGCAAAGATAATAGGAAGACTTTTGGTGTACAATATATATATGACTGCACACCCCTAATTCTGTCTGATTTGACTTTCAGGTTGGGATTTCATTTTTTCAAACGCTCTTTATCGGTCATTTCCAGCGCTTTGAAGAAGTGGGTGAAAAAAAGTTTCAAAACCCTTTGGAAAAACCGAAAAACAAGTTCTATATTTGCACCCGCTTTGAGCAACAGGGCTGGCCTTGAGCCGGCGGTTTAGAGCGGAACGTTCATTCAAATAGCGAGTTAGAAGAGCCTTTATAAAAGGGTTTAATTTTTTTTCAAAAAGTACTTGCAGGAATCAAAAATGGTTGTAGTTTTGCAGCCGCTTTCCACCACAGCTGTCACGGGCAGTCAGGGGACAAACGGGGAGCGAAAGTTCTTAAACAGATGACCGGATTTCTTGGAAAGAAAGTTTGAAAAAAAGTTTCAAAAAAGACTTGCGGAATTGAAAAAAGGGTGTACTTTTGCACCCGCTTTAAGAACGAAGCGCCGGTCGAAAGATCGGGTTAGAAAAAAGAGAATAACAAGTTCATTGATATATTGTTGACAGCAGCGATTTTTTTCAGAGATGAAAAGAATCAAAACAAAAATTTAAGCAAATTCATTTTGAGTACAATTTCTTTTGTTATTGTTAGTTAGAGATTGAAACATATTGACAGATTAACAATGAAGAGTTTGATCCTGGCTCAGGATGAACGCTAGCGGCAGGCCTAACACATGCAAGTCGAGGGGTAGAGATTAGCTTGCTAATCTTGAGACCGGCGCACGGGTGCGT
>NZ_JAINZS010000011.1 GCF_020166495.1 Robertkochia aurantiaca | reverse complement strand
CATATTGACAGATTAACAATGAAGAGTTTGATCCTGGCTCAGGATGAACGCTAGCGGCAGGCCTAACACATGCAAGTCGAGGGGTAGAGATTAGCTTGCTAATCTTGAGACCGGCGCACGGGTGCGTAACGCGTATGCAACCTACCTTTTACTGGGGGATAGCCCGGAGAAATCCGGATTAATACCCCATAGTATGATCGAATCGCCTGGTTTGATCATTAAAGCTTCGGCGGTAGAAGATGGGCATGCGTCCTATTAGCTAGTAGGTATGGTAACGGCATACCTAGGCAACGATAGGTAGGGGTCCTGAGAGGGAGATCCCCCACACTGGTACTGAGACACGGACCAGACTCCTACGGGAGGCAGCAGTGAGGAATATTGGACAATGGTCGGAAGACTGATCCAGCCATGCCGCGTGCAGGAAGACGGCCCTATGGGTTGTAAACTGCTTTTGTACAGGAAGAATAAGAGCCACGTGTGGCTCGATGACGGTACTGTACGAATAAGCACCGGCTAACTCCGTGCCAGCAGCCGCGGTAATACGGAGGGTGCAAGCGTTATCCGGAATCATTGGGTTTAAAGGGTCCGTAGGCGGATGTATAAGTCAGGGGTGAAAGTTTGCCGCTCAACGGTAAAATTGCCTTTGATACTGTATGTCTTGAATACGTGTGAAGTGGTTAGAATGTGTAGTGTAGCGGTGAAATGCATAGATATTACACAGAATACCGATTGCGAAGGCAGATCACTAACACGTCATTGACGCTGAGGGACGAAAGCGTGGGGAGCGAACAGGATTAGATACCCTGGTAGTCCACGCCGTAAACGATGGATACTAGCTGTTCGGCTTTCGGGCTGAGCGGCTAAGCGAAAGTGATAAGTATCCCACCTGGGGAGTACGTTCGCAAGAATGAAACTCAAAGGAATTGACGGGGGCCCGCACAAGCGGTGGAGCATGTGGTTTAATTCGATGATACGCGAGGAACCTTACCAGGGCTTAAATGTAGTCTGACAGGTCTGGAAACAGACTTTTCTTCGGACAGATTACAAGGTGCTGCATGGTTGTCGTCAGCTCGTGCCGTGAGGTGTCAGGTTAAGTCCTATAACGAGCGCAACCCTTGCCGTTAGTTACCAGCATGTAAAGATGGGGACTCTAGCGGGACTGCCGGTGCAAACCGAGAGGAAGGTGGGGATGACGTCAAATCATCACGGCCCTTACGTCCTGGGCCACACACGTGCTACAATGGTCAGTACAATGAGCAGCCACTGCGCGAGCAGGAGCGAATCTATAAAACTGATCTCAGTTCGGATCGGAGTCTGCAACTCGACTCCGTGAAGCTGGAATCGCTAGTAATCGGATATCAGCCATGATCCGGTGAATACGTTCCCGGGCCTTGTACACACCGCCCGTCAAGCCATGGAAGCTGGGGGTACCTGAAGTCGGTGACCGAAAGGAGCTGCCTAGGGTAAAACTAGTAACTGGGGCTAAGTCGTAACAAGGTAGCCGTACCGGAAGGTGCGGCTGGAACACCTCCTTTCTAGAGAAAGAATCTCAGCTAATGAGATGTTAACGAGGAGTTAGAAAGAGATGAGTTTGCTTAAGCTGTCAATAATTTTTTAAGTTATGAGTTACGCGTTACGAGTTAAGAGTGTAATAGAGCACTGCTGACTGATAACTGAACACTGATAACTGAAAAAAGTCTCGTAGCTCAGCTGGTTAGAGCGCTACACTGATAATGTAGAGGTCGGCAGTTCGAGTCTGCCCGAGACTACTTAAAAAAGGTCTTAGGGTAGCCCAGGCTACAGATAAAAGAGACTGAAAGATAAGTTCTTTAAAAAGATGTATTGGAAATTCTAGGAGCGGAGTTGTTTGAGGTATGAAAAGCTCATGACTCAGGCCTTGTAACTCAGAACTAGAGATTATGGGGAATTAGCTCAGCTGGCTAGAGCGCCTGCCTTGCACGCAGGAGGTCATCGGTTCGACTCCGATATTCTCCACGATCAAATGCGCACTGAAACAGCGATTTGATCAGACAAAACACCGGGAGTTTACTTCTGCGGGTTTTGGAAGATCAAAGGGCTCTTGCCAAGTGGCAAGCAGGGAGCATTTGCAGGACTGGATCCACTTCGGAGGTTGCCTTTAGGCAACACCCCGATAGGGAGAAAGTTTAGAAACGTTCATTGACATATTGAGATAAAGAGATACGAGAAAGCTTGTTTGTTGCTGCTTGTTTTAGAGCAGTGACGGCAAAATTTTTAAATAATAAAGTAAGAATCTAGGTTTCATACCACTTGCACGAGTGGTGTGGAATCATACGCAAGAATACAAAGAGCAAAAAGTACAATAAGCTATGTAAGGGCGTATGGGGGATGCCTAGGCTCTCAGAGGCGAAGAAGGACGTGATAAGCTGCGAAAAGCTGTGGGGAGTGGCACATACACTATGATCCGCAGATATCCGAATGGGGCAACCCGGCTGGTTGAAGGCCAGTCACATCGTAAGATGAGCGAACCCGCTGAACTGAAACATCTAAGTAGGCGGAGGAGAAGAAAACAACAGTGATTCCGAGAGTAGCGGCGAGCGAAATCGGAGTAGCCCAAACCGCAAGTGTTACGGCACTTGCGGGGTAGTAGGACCACGACATCGACTGATTACTGAACCGGAACGATCTGGAAAGATCGACCATAGAGGGTGATAGTCCCGTATGGGAAAGGTAATTAATTCGTAGTGGTATCCTGAGTAGCGCGGGGCACGTGAAACCCTGTGTGAAACTGGCGGGACCATCCGCTAAGGCTAAATACTCCTGAGAGACCGATAGTGAACCAGTACCGTGAGGGAAAGGTGAAAAGTACCCTGAATAAGGGAGTGAAATAGAACCTGAAACCATACGCTTACAAGCGGTCGGAGCCCTTTAGGGGGTGACGGCGTGCCTTTTGCATAATGAGCCTACGAGTTACCGTTACTAGCGAGGTTAAGTGATTCAGTCACGAAGCCGCAGCGAAAGCGAGTCTGAATAGGGCGCTAGAGTTAGTAGTGGTAGACGCGAAACCGTGTGATCTACCCATGGGCAGGGTGAAGCTGTGGTAACACATAGTGGAGGCCCGAACCGGTTGACGTTGAAAAGTCTTCGGATGACCTGTGGGTAGGGGTGAAAGGCCAATCAAACTCGGAAATAGCTCGTACTCCCCGAAATGCATTTAGGTGCAGCGTTGTAATAGTTATGTAGAGGTAGAGCTACTGATTGGATGCGGGGGCTTCACCGCCTACCAATTCCTGACAAACTCCGAATGCTATATAATGTTTTACAGCAGTGAGGGCATGGGTGCTAAGGTCCATGTCCGAGAGGGAAAGAACCCGGACCATCAGCTAAGGTCCCCAAGTGTATACTAAGTTGAATAAACGCGGTTTGATTGCTTAGACAGCTAGGATGTTGGCTTGGAAGCAGCCATTCATTTAAAGAGTGCGTAACAGCTCACTAGTCGAGCGATCGAGCATGGATAATAATCGGGCATAAGTATACCACCGAAGCTATGGACTTTGAATAAAGTGGTAGGGGAGCATTCTATGTGCGTTGAAGGTGAACTGTGAGGTTTGCTGGAGCGTATAGAAAAGAAAATGTAGGCATAAGTAACGATAATGCGGGCGAGAAACCCGCACGCCGAAAGACCAAGGTTTCCTCAGCTATGCTAATCAGCTGAGGGTTAGTCAGGGCCTAACGCGAACCCGAAGGGGGTAGTGGATGGACAACAGGTTAATATTCCTGTACCTGCATGTCATTAAAAGTGACGGAGGCGAAAAGTTGGTGCGTGCTGACGGAATAGCACGTTGAAGGGAGTGGTAACACCCCGATAGTACACTAAAGCTTCGGCTGCGGTGATAATCCAGCGGATCGACTTCCAAGAAAAGCGAGACATGCAGCCTGTACCGTAAACCGACACAGGTAGTTGGGATGAGTATTCTAAGGCGCTCGAGAGATTCATGGCTAAGGAACTAGGCAAAATAGACCTGTAACTTAGGGAGAAAGGTCGCCCCATCCATTGGGTGGGGCCGCAGTGAAAAGGTCCAGGCGACTGTTTATCAAAAACACAGGGCTCTGCGAAATCGAAAGATGAAGTATAGGGCCTGACACCTGCCCGGTGCTGGAAGGTTAAGGGGAGATGTTAGCTTCGGCGAAGCATTGAACTGAAGCCCCAGTAAACGGCGGCCGTAACTATAACGGTCCTAAGGTAGCGAAATTCCTTGTCGGGTAAGTTCCGACCTGCACGAATGGTGTAACGATCTGGACACTGTCTCGGCCATGAGCTCGGTGAAATTGTAGTATCGGTGAAGATGCCGATTACCCGCAGTGGGACGAAAAGACCCCGTGCACCTTTACTATAGCTTCGTATTGACTTTGGATAAGTGATGTGTAGGATAGGTGGGAGACTTTGAAGCAGCATCGCCAGGTGTTGTGGAGTCATTGTTGAAATACCACCCTTTACTTATCTGAAGCCTAACTTCTTAAGCAAGAAGGACAGTGCGTGGTGGGTAGTTTGACTGGGGTGGTCGCCTCCAAAAGAGTAACGGAGGCTTCTAAAGGTTCCCTCAGCACGCTTGGTAACCGTGCGTAGAGTGCAATGGCAAAAGGGAGCTTGACTGAGAGACCTACAAGTCGATCAGGTACGAAAGTAGAGCATAGTGATCCGGTGGTTCCGTATGGAAGGGCCATCGCTCAAAGGATAAAAGGTACGCCGGGGATAACAGGCTGATCTCCCCCAAGAGCTCACATCGACGGGGGGGTTTGGCACCTCGATGTCGGCTCGTCACATCCTGGGGCTGGAGAAGGTCCCAAGGGTTGGGCTGTTCGCCCATTAAAGTGGCACGCGAGCTGGGTTCAGAACGTCGTGAGACAGTTCGGTCTCTATCTACTGTGGGCGTTAGAAATTTGAGTGGACCTGACTCTAGTACGAGAGGACCGAGTTGGACCAACCTCTGGTGTAGCTGTTGTTCTGCCAAGGGCATTGCAGCGTAGCTATGTTGGGAAGGGATAAGCGCTGAAAGCATATAAGCGCGAAACCCGCCACAAGATGAGATTTCTTTAAAGGGTCGTGAGAGACGATCACGTTGATAGGCTACAGGTGTAAAGGCAGTAATGTCACAGCCGAGTAGTACTAATAACCCGTAAGCTTATGTACAGGAGTCCCCTGCCAGCAAAAGGGCAGGGGGCGCGCTTCTTTGACTTGCAAAAACGCTTCTTATCAAATTAGATACTCTTTTTATCTCAATATGTTATTTTATTACAGTGTGAATCACTGAGACGATTTAAGGTGGTTATAGCGACGGGGCTCACCTCTTCCCATTCCGAACAGAGCAGTTAAGCCCGCCAGCGCCGATGGTACTACGCAAGTGGGAGAGTAGGTCGCCGCCTTCTTTGAAACCCTCATCATGAAAATGATGGGGGTTTTTTGTTTTAAGACCCCTCCGTTCT
>NZ_JAINZS010000010.1 GCF_020166495.1 Robertkochia aurantiaca | reverse complement strand
GAGCTGATTCAAAGCATCCTCGAAGAGTTGCTCCAACTCACTTTTTGGGGTTGTTTTCTTGTTTGACATCGTGTACATAAGTTATTGTTTTAATTAATACCTATGACACACTTTTTTGAACAGTCTCCTTCATCAACTTTATTAACTCCATCAACTTCATAAACTGCATCACCTCATCACTTCATAACCCCATAACCCCATAACCCCATAACCCCATAACTGTAAAAATGTAAAGTCGTTAATGGTGAGTCGTTAGCCGGGATTCGTTAGTAGGAAGTGAATTATTGTTAATGACTGTGAACTGTGAAAACAAGTTATTCAGAATCTTGGTAGAGGTGAGAAAACTACCGGTCGGCCGAAGACCATAGTACAAAACTCAGGCAGATTCTTCGCTGCGCTCTGAATGACGTTACTTTGCATAAGATTTATTCATTTTGATTACTTCATTACTCCATTACTTCATTACTTCATTACTCCATTACTTCATTACTCCATTACTTCATCACCTCATCACTTCATAACCCCATAACCTCATTACAGTAAAACAAAAAAACCCGGCTCTGGCCGGGTTTTTTAAACGTTATGTTAGGAATTGGACGTCTGTACTAGTAACTCCACATATCCTGTTCCTTGTTGCGTATCCTTTCTTTGATGCGTTGCGCTTCAAGAAGCTGGAACAGAGCATTGTCGGTGATATACTCCTTGATCTCCCTGTCTTCCTGCACGTTCTCTTCCTTATAGATATAAGCGTTGAAACGTCGGGCATTCAGGAGCTGATCAAATGATATCGGGCGGGAAGAGTTCGTATTGTTAAAAGCTTTAGCTTCATGTAATATGTCTCTCACACCCGGAAACCATACCCAGAACAGTTCTACCAGGTCTGAGTTTTCGGTGTCAATAAAGTTCACATCAGGAGCTACCGGGGCAATTCCCAGCAGGCGGTACTTGAGTTCGCCATGACGCTTGTCGAAATACCATACCCCCTTGACACGCCATTCCTGTATGTCGGCTGCCGTAAGTTTACGACGGTTGATATACTCGGGAGACACCTGTTCTCCGGCGTTCACCTGCTCATAACCAAGGTCGGTCGTATCGACTTTTTCCAGGGTTGCTTCCAGGTCTTTCAGGGTTCTTTTGTCTGTGAAATAAGAATCTGCATACACCGCATCGATATTCCCGTTTCTGAGGTTCTTCATAAGAACATCATAGAGTGAGCGGCGGTCTTTACCGATCCCTACCGTATCGATGGGATAATAGAAAGGAAAGTTGATCCTTTCATCCAGGTCGATACGCTCCCATACGGTCTTTGACCAGAGAATATCTCTGTCATCGATATACCCGTACGGCAGAGGCTCATCATTGTCAGCCTCGATCTGCGCAGCGGTCTTCTCACCGATCTCTTCGGGAGAGCGGGCGTTCAGGATATTCGCCTGAGCGAAAGTGACCTGGGCGGCCAGCGCTGCGGTTATCGTTACTAAAATACCTTTCCAATTCATAACATTATAGGTTTAATATTATTGTGTCAGTTCAACCACTACGGGTGAAACTTTCTTAAGCTTATAAGATCTGTTGTTGGTAATATAGGCTTCTATATCAAAGATCTGAACCGCATCTCCGCGATTGGCACGTTTAAGGGCCTGCTTGGCACGATCGTCAAGCTTGTTTCCGCGCACCTCTACAGTGGGTTGTCCGGGCACCTTGAACTTGAATCCGCTGATCGCGAGGTTCAGGTCAAAATCGAAGTCTTCAAGCATGGCTCCCACGGTTGAGATCTCCAGGTTGGCACGAGGCATTTTCACCTCTCCGAACTCACCTCTTACAGTACCCGAAGGTCTTGGAATATCCTTGATACGGAATTCGGTAGTAGAACCTACACGTTGTCCGTCAGGAAGTGTTCCGCTGGCAGAGATCTTCACACTACGCCCGGTTCCGGGGAACATAGAGAACTTACTGCCTGAAACTCTTTTCAGACCGGGAGCTGAAGCACTCACCTTATTATCCGGTATACCCGGGATTGAAATGGTCAGCGGGTTAGAAACCCCACGATAAACCACATTCATCTTATCGGCAGAGATCACTGCTCCGTTAGGCTTGGAGATGGTTGCGAAGGTCTGCGAAACAGGCACTTCAATAGCTTCTCCTTCTTCCTTAAAGATCAGCTTCCCCTCCAGGGTATGATCTCCGGGACGACCGGCGCTTACCAGAAGTTTCACACGACCATCTTCGATCACGAAATCCTTCTCCTCTTCAAGCTCACGTCCATCGAGGGTCAGTTCTACCTCGGCCGGACGCGTGGTGGCATCCTTACGACCGAGTACGATAGCACCGTCAAACTTCTCACCCGAGTAATAAGCAGACTTTGGCTGCTCAAGCAGGGTGGTGTAATTCGTGTAAGACACATCAGAAGCCATCTGACCTTGTACCATAGCCGAAAGAATATCTTCTTCGGTAGTCTTGATATCAGACTGCAACTGGGTCATTTTGGTCAGTGAAGCTACCAGAGGGAAGCCCTCGTAGTGGTAGTTCAGCCAGTCAACTGGACGACCATCTCTGTTTTCGGTTTTCCCGTCTTCACCACCTGTATCGAAACGTCCTTCGATAGTAGTGGTCAGCGATGCTTTCTGAGAAGCACTCAGCAGGGAATCCGGAATACTCTGGATCGTAGTGATGGTTTGATTTCTGTACTCGTTAATAAAGTTGACGAACTTCTTTCCTTCAGGAGAATACTGGTCTCCCTGGAAGAAGGTCTGATCCAGATAATCAGACTTATCCATGACCTCGTAGTCATCGCGGTCTTCTTCGTCGATCTCGCTTAACATTTCGCTCTTCAGATTTTCTATGTAGCCATAGAACTCTCCTGAAGCCGATTGGATCTTTTTATAATCGTTGAACAACGTCTGATACTTTTCAGGCTGATCATTCGCCTTCTGCTCGAGGCTGGCAAAAGCTGCCTGGTTATTATCTGTTGCCTTACGATTTGATGTTTCCAGCTTTTCGTTCAAAAGACCGAAAGCCGAAAGCACTTCTTTACTCATATTCAACGCCAGCATTGCGATGAAAACCAGATACATCAGGTTGATCATCTTCTGACGTGGTGATAAACTTCCACTCGCCATATCTAATACTTTTTAAGTAGGTTATTAGTGATTAACAAAAGAACAGGCGTTCTCTTAGTTCTTAGTAGACATGGCAGTCAGCATACCTCCGTAAACTCCGTTCAGAGAAGACAGGTTGGTGGCCAGGTTCGCCATTTGCTCTTTCAGCTTACCGGCATTCTGGGCAACCTCTTCATTGATGGTAGCCTGACGGTTGGCACTGTCTAACTGTACTTTGTAAAGGCTGTTCAGTGATTCCATCTGAGCGGCAGCCAGTGAAAGCTCTTCGCTGTACTTCTGAGTTGAAGAAATAGCTTCTGCAGTTGGAGAAATACTCTTTGCAGCACCTTCGAAGTTTCTGATACTGTCACCAAGACTTGACATCAGTTGAGAGTCAATCTTAGCTTCTTTCAGCATATCATCAAGCTTTTTAGAAAGAGATGATTCAGCTTCTTTTACCTCCTGCAGTTTGTTCTTACGGTCAGCTCCTTGTCCGCCGGCAAGCTCAGGATATACCAGAGACCAGTCCAGGTCGTCGTCTACCGGTTCAAAGGCAGAGATAGCAAAAATAAGGGCCTCGGTGATCAGACCGATTGCCAAAAGTAATCCTCCGTTAATCGGACCAAATTCCCAGTGAAGGATCTTAAATAACGCACCGATGATCACGACCGATGCACCCAGCCCGTAGGCCATGTTAAACAGCTTCTTTGATGATTTTGATTGTGCCATAGTTTAAAAATTTTAAGTTAAGTTAAGTTAATTAAATTTGGATTTAGTTTTGAGTTACATCTGTTCCCATGTAGTCCTGAACGGTCCTGAAGCCGATATAGCTTCTGGCTGAGTCCTGGTACTCATAGTCACGGGTACTTACCTGAAGGAAGTACGCAACGTCTTTCCATGATCCGCCTCTGATTACCTTACGCTTGTTATCATTATCGTAGGTATTCGGATTCATCGTGGAAACATATTCATAAGAGTTGGGGTCGTAAGAAGAATTGGTCCACTCAGATACATTCCCTGCCATATTGTACAGGTTGTAATCGTTAGGATCATATGACTTGGCCTCTACGGTATAGAGTGCCTGGTCGGCCGCATAGTCACCACGTAGTGGTTTGAAGTTAGCCATAAAACATCCTCTGTCATTCAGGATGTAGGGTCCTCCCCAGGGATACGTACCTGATTCGATACCTCCACGGGCAGCGTATTCCCACTCGGCTTCGGTAGGCAGTCTGAACTGGTTCACGAACTGCTTCCCTCTTTCCTTCTGGAAATCGTTCTTATATTTTGTTCTCCATGCACAAAATGCTTTGGCCTGTTGCCAGGTCACTCCTACTACCGGATAGTCGCTGTAAGCTTCGCTCCAGAAATAATCGTTATGCATGGGCTCATTATATGAGTAATTGAAATCTTTGATCCAAACCGCTGTATCAGGGTATACCAGTGTCTCTTCAGTTCTGATAAAATCCCTTCTGCTTCCTTTGCCTTTTGCTTTGGCCGCAGCACGAATATCCATCCAGTTGTACTTGTACTTCAGTTTATTCACGTCAACGGTACGACGCCCGTTATACGACTCTTCTACCGGAAGGTACATAGAGTCCATCACTTCTGAATAGTACTCATCAGGGTACCTGGAGGTATCCCAGACCAGGTCAACGTCTTTATTGAGCTGACGGCTGCTGTAACTCGATTCATCCATGTTGTCATAGTTGAACAACATGTATTTCTCGTATTCTGATAGATTAGAGGTATCGGCATCTTTGAAGGCATACTCACCTATTCCGCCGTTACCGGGCACTTCTCCCAGTTCTTCGGCATAAATAGCAAGGCGCGTACGTATAATAGAGTCTTTTACCCACTCTACAAACTGGCGATACTCGCTATTGGTGATCTCTGTCTCGTCCATATAAAAGGAACGAACAGTAACAGTTCTGGTTGGAGCGTTCAGCACACCGGCCATATCATCATCAGATTTACCCATGATGAAAGCGCCACCGGGCACTAAAGACATCCCATAGGGCTTTTCAGGATGCCATTTCTTGCCGCTTACACCTACTAACTCTCCTCTGTCATTAGAACCACAGCTGGTTAACAATAATGTAACAGATGCTAATAGAAATAGCTTTTTCATATACATAATGAGGTTAAATTACATTCATCGATTTCGGATGGTAAACCTATCCATTAAATTCCAAAAAAACAATAAACGCATAATTTTTGTTGTCAAACGCCAAATAAGCAAAGTCAAGGGCCTATCTGACGTAATTAGCAATTCAGTTTACACCAGCATTTTCTTATATGCCTTCCACCAACGTTCGGGAATTATCCCGTCACAGGCCTGAAGGTATTCTGCGTGGGTGCAAGGTAATAACGTCTGGGTTTGGAATTTATTATGCAAATTTTCGATTTGTGGCACCTCGATCCACCAACGGCCGGAGATATGGCTTTGAAGAAAGATCAGATCGAGATCGTCCATAGGAACGGTGTACCTGTTGAAGTCTTCAGCAGATACTATTGGGTAATCCTGCTTTCTGATGGAAACTCCTTCGATGAAGTACCAGATTATCTGGGCTGCCAGCTGAAAGGAGTGTATGGTATTAAAGGTTTCAAAGAGGCCCAGGCAACTCAGTTTATCACTGATACCGGCATATCGCGCAATGGCACAGATTTCCCTGCCATCAAAACCGTTGGGTGATGCATCTGCAGGAGAACCCAGGTCTGCTGCACGTACCCCTCCCATATCTAAGCTTACCAGGTCAGCATCGCGCATCACGGTTTCGACTAAAGAAAGATCAGCAGCCACCTCCCCGAGGCGATAGGCATCAAAGAAAAGTTTCTCCATGAGATCGATCTCCTCTTGCGCATTGAGATAGGTCTGGTACCCGATATTGGAATAGTTGAAGAGATTATTCGGCGGGTTTACGATGATCTTACTCAGATATGACTTAGACGATATGAGATCATCTGCATCACCGAAATCAAAGCGTCTGTCTACAGACACCAGGTTGACCATCTGTTCCATTTTATCGTAGGCCCGGTATAAGGCATAGGTCAGATCCTGACTCCCCCCAAGCACTACCGGTATGATCTGCTGCCTCATCAGATCGGCAGCCACCTCTGAAAGCGCATAGTAACTGTCACTGACAGATTCCCCGGAAGGAATATCTCCCAGGTCGGCGATTTCAAGGTCCCAGTTGCCCTGAAACAGATTATAGAACTGCAACCTGATCTCATTGAGATGAACCTTCTCTGAGGAAGGGGTTACAGAATTCCGGTTTTCGGCTATTCCGATCAAGGCGATCTTCACCCCCTCAAGGTCGGGTACCCCGCTCTTTTCCCCATGCGCTCTGATCTTCTTCCCGATACTTTGTTTGGGCAATAATTCACGGTGAGCCAATACCATATTGGCAACGGGGGCTAAAAAGTCAAAATTCATGGCAGCAGGTTATTTTTTGGCTTTGGTGCTCTTCTTACGGGTTTTTTTAGCGGGCTTTTTCTTCTCCAGCAACTCTTTAGCTTCATCGAGACTGATCTTTGAGGCATCCACATCCTTAGAAAGCTCCACTTTGGTCTTTCCTTTGATGATATTCGAACGTCCCCACCGGGCCTTTTCGATTCTGATACCTTCATCTTCCCAATTCTGGATGATCTTCTCCCGCTCCTTTTTGAGCTTGTCTTCGATCAGCGTCTCGATATCATCTTGCGAAAGGCTATCGAAATCATATTTCTTGTTCACGTTGATGAACATATCATTCCATTTGATGTACGGACCGAAACGGCCCTTTCCTTTGGTAACATCGCCTCCCTTATATGACGCGATAGGAGCATCAGCCTTTTGTTTGGCTTTGATCAACTCTTCGGCCCTTTCCATATCGACATCAAAAACATCTTCTCCCTTATCTAACGATATAAAGGTCTTTCCGAAACGAATATACGGACCGTAACGCCCCACATTAGCCTCTACTTCTTTCCCTTCGTAGGTTCCCAGCTTCCTAGGTAGCTTGAACAGATCGAGAGCCTCTTCGAAGGTGATGGTTTCAATAGACTGATGCGGCAGCAGGCTGGCAAACCGCGGTTTCTCATCATCATCTGCCGTTCCTATCTGTGCCATCGGTCCGAATCGTCCGAGACGTACACTCAAAGGCTTCCCGCTTTCGGGATCTTCCCCTAACACCCGCTCTCCGCTTTCACGATCGGCATTCTCCTCCACATCCTTCACGTTGGGATGGAAATCTTTGTAAAATTCTTTGATCATATGAGCCCAGTCTTCGTCTCCTGAAGCGATATTGTCAAAGCTTTCTTCAACGCGTGCTGTAAAATGGTAGTCCAGTATGCCTGAGAAATGATTTACAAGGAAGTCATTAACGATCATCCCTATATCTGTCGGGATAAGCTTCCCTTTATCAGATCCTACCATTTCCGTAAGTTCTTCTTCCTTCAGGCTGTCATCAACAATTGAGAGCTGCTTGTATTTACGCTGCTCCCCTTCGATGGTTCCCTTTTCCACATACCCTCTGTTCTGAATGGTAGAGATGGTTGGCGCATAGGTAGACGGGCGGCCGATTCCCAGCTCTTCCAGCTTTTTCACCAAAGATGCCTCGGTATAACGGTAAGGCGCCCTTGTAAATCGCTGGGTCGCATTCATATGCACACGATAGACCTCTTCCCCCACCTTCATGGCAGGAAGGATTCCGCTTTGCTCTTCCTCTTCCTCATCGCTGCCTTCGAGATATACTTTCAGAAACCCTTCAAATTTGATCACCTCTCCGTTGGCCGTAAATAATTCATCATGGCTGTCTGTTCCAATTTTCACATTGGTACGTTCCAGCTGGGCGTCACTCATCTGAGAGGCCAGGGTTCGCTTCCAGATCAATTCATAAAGCCTTGCCTGATCTCTTTCGATCTGTACGCTGTGCCTGCTCATATCGGTAGGGCGTATCGCTTCGTGTGCTTCCTGAGCCCCTTTTGATTTCCCCGAGAAATTTCGCGGCTTGCTGTAATCTTCACCGTAAGAGCGAATGATCTCTTCTTTGGCAGCATTGATCGCTTCACCTGAGAGATTCACACTATCGGTTCTCATATAGGTAATAAGTCCGGCCTCATACAGACGCTGGGCCATATTCATGGTTTTTGATACTGAAAAATACAGCTTGCGCGATGCTTCCTGTTGCAGGGTAGAAGTGGTAAATGGAGGCGCAGGAGATTTTTTGGCAGGTTTTGTCTGCAAATCCTCGATCCTGAAGTCAGCACCTATGTTCTTTTCAAGAAAAGCCTTTGCTTCACCCAGGGTATCGAAGCTCTTGTTCATGCGGGCCTTAAACACCTTCCCTTCCCCGGTCTTAAATTCAGCTGCGATCTTATAACTGCCTTCAGGAGTGAAATCCTGAATCTCGCGCTCCCGTTCAACGATGAGCCGAACAGATACCGACTGTACGCGGCCTGCTGAAAGACCGGTCTTGATCTTCTTCCACAGAACCGGAGAAAGCTCATAACCCACTAAGCGGTCGAGTATACGACGTGCCTGCTGCGCATTGACCAGGTCATAATTTATACCTCTTGGGTTTTCAATAGCCTTCTGTATAGCGTTTTTGGTGATCGAGTTAAATACGATTCTTCTGGTATTTTCTTTCTTCAGCTTGAGTTCCTCTGCCAGGTGCCAGGCGATAGCTTCCCCTTCGCGGTCTTCATCACTGGCCAGCCATACGGTCTCAGCTTTCTTTGCCAGGTCTTTAAGTTTCTTAACCACGGCCTTTTTGTCGCTCGAGACGACATATTTTGGTTTAAATCCCTCTTCCACATTCACTCCTAACTCCTTAGAAGGCAGGTCGGCGATATGCCCGAAGCTTGATTCCACCTTGAAATCCTTTCCGAGGAATTTCTCGATGGTTTTTGCCTTCGCAGGAGACTCCACAATAACCAGATTCTTAATCATAGACACTTTATTTATGTTGCAAAAGTATGCAGAAAAATTAATTCCCTTCCCCGACACTCTTTACATTTGTCTGAAAACAGGATTTTAAAATACTGTATTTCAGTATTTTACGGCTTATTAATTTATTCAGTGATGACCTCTATATTATTATCACTGAAACCTACCACCTTTTTATAAACCAGATACAAAGGATGATAGACGAAAGGTGCGGTGAACAAAACACCTATCCCGCAAAGAATGGCACCAACGAGTTGGGCCAGCAGGGAACATATAATAATGAGTCCGAATAAGATCAGCCATTTCCTGTTCCCCAGTTTAAAGCTTGCTTTCAGGATTTCAACCGGCGACAATTCTGAGTTAAAAGCAAAGAATACCGCAACAAGATAAACAGGCACCATCACATAAAAGGCCGGCAATACGCATAACAGAGAAGCAACAATACTAATTATAGTGGTCATCAGGGCCAGCACAAAAGCCTTCTTAATATATTCCCACTTGAGAAAGACAAACAGTTCACCGGTGACCACTTCAGCCCCCTCATCCAGTCTTCTCAACAATTTATAAAAACCGGCTGTAAGGGCGAGAATGATACTCTGAGCCAGCAGCATGACAGGAAAAAAGAGCAGCAGAAAGGGAAATATCGCCCAGAACGATTCAAAATCACTCCCCACACTCTCGCTGTATTCACTCATTGCGATACCCCCGAGCATGGGTATATATATAATGAGTATGGCAGGCAGTACGAGCAGAAAGCTCAACAAGGTAAAAATGAAACCCTGGAGCCAGCTTTTCTTAAATAATTCGATGGAGGCCGAAAATAAGTCTCCAAAATCCAGTTCAGGGGCTGCTTCGATCTTATCGATCAATCTTTGGTACAACATGATGCTTGTGAGATTTTTAAGTTGGTTTGCGACATAAAATAACAAAGTTTCTTTTCAATCGATGGAACAAGTCAACTCAAATATGGTTGTTCAGACAGTATTTTCCGATGAATGGGATTGGGAGATGAGTAATTGGTTATGCGGTTATACGGTTATGCAGTAATGCAGTAATGCGGTGATACCGGGAATTTGAACTAACGGCTAACAGTGAACGGGATCTACTGAGTCGAAATAATCTTTAACAATTTTACAGCTTTACAATTTTGCGAATAAGGGGTATGGAGGTACGGAGGTATGAGGGTATGAGGGTATGGGGGGGGGGGGGATGGAGAAAATACAAAACCTGGCCTCATAATCTACTTGACCTTCTGACATTCGGACTTGCTCACCTACCGATCAATTGACCTCCTGAACATCTCAATATCAAAATACGATTGTGAGGATGCAATTGCATGAGGTATGGTGAAGCATCGAAATGGGAAAATTGGCCGGACGGAGCCAGAAGGTAAAACCTGCCGGTCTTTTTCAATTCCTCATTCCCGTCTTGGGATTCATGGCTTTGTGAGAACCTGGCACAAGGATAATAGATATGCTGCTTTCAATTGGCATCTACCTCTTTGCTATCATGAGCACTGAAAATCAAATGAACGTGAATCTGACATAAAAAAGCGAAGAAGCCGGTTTCGATATACAAATAATACGCTTCGCGAAAAATAACCGGCTCCAATAGAAATCTCAATGTGTTGAATTTCAGATCACTGCACCAAAAAATGAAATTTACCCTTATTTTTTTCTATAAAATGAGAATTTATTCTATAAATTTCACAATATCAATTACAATTCCTACCTGATGAAAGGTAATATCTTCCGTCAAGAATTTTCAAACATGAAAATCAGTACTTTTTCACTTCTTTTTACCATCCTATTGATTTCAGGATGCTCCAAAGAAGGGACCTTAAGCGAAGAAGAAGAGAAATCGGTAAATAATCCGGTGTACCTCGATATAAATGGTACCACGGTGAAGGCACGAGATTGGGCGCAACCTGGAGACCAAGGCGTGATCAATGATATCACCTATACCGTAGTAAACGAATCAACGCTACGAACCATGGTTGCACAAAATGAGGATGTCACCAAAATTGTCACCACCCTGGTAACCGATATGAACAATTTATTTAAAGAAAAAGACACCTTTGATCAAAATATCAGCGGCTGGGATGTAAGCAATGTCACGAACATGGATTATATGTTTTACAATGCTGATATTTTTAACCAACCCCTTGAATATTGGGACGTAAGCAAGGTAACGAGTATGGTACAAATGTTCAGGTCAATCTTCCTGTTCAATCAGAACCTAAACAGCTGGAATGTGGGCCAGGTTACCAATATGGAGGCAATGTTCTGGAATGCCGGTGCTTTTAACGGTGACATCAGCTCCTGGAACGTAAGTCAGGTCACAGACATGTCTGCCATGTTTAATGGTGCCAGATCCTTCAACGGAGACCTCAGTGGCTGGGATGTGAGTAAGGTAACCCTGATGCCCCTGATGTTTCACGGTGCCGATTCGTTCAACGGCAACCTCAATACGTGGGACGTCGGGAATGTCACCAGCATGAATGCCATGTTTTGGATGTGCCCACTTTTTAACGGCAATATCAGCAACTGGAATGTGAGCAAGGTAACCGATATGGCAGGAATGTTTAACGAAGCTTACGCCTTCAACCAGGATATCAGCACATGGGATGTCAGCCAGGTCACTAAAATGTCATATATGTTTGGACTTGCATACGCTTTCGATCAGAACATCAGCGAATGGAACATTGCCAATGTTGAAGACATGTATGGAATGTTTTACGAAGCTTACGCATTTAACCAGGATCTGAGTATTTGGACAGTAGATAATGTAACCATTTGCGGAAGCTTTTCCTTCAATACTACTAACTGGACACTTCCTAAACCAAATTTCACCAATTGTACCCCCTGAATTCCACCCATAAAATTTGCGAACCATGAAAATTTCAAATTCCCTTTTTCTTATTGTCATCCTGCTTCTGGTAAGTTGTAAAAGCGACGAAATCCCCTCTTTCACCCTTACTGTGACCGCGAATGAAGGCGGTTCTGTGAACCCCGCTGAAAAAATTTATAACGAAGGGGAATCGGCTACCATTACCGCCACCCCGGACCCCACTTTTGAATTTTCCGGATGGTCCGGGGATGTGACATCTACCGAGAACCCTTATACCCTTAAAATGAACAGTGATAAGAACATCACTGCTCTCTTCATTAAAACCGACAGCGATGCTGACGGGATAAGTGATGACCTGGACCAGTGCGACAATACTCCTGCAGGAGCCGAAGTCGATGAAAACGGTTGTGCTTTGAGTCAAAAAGATACAGACCAGGATGGCGTCACCGACGATGTTGATCAATGCCCGGAAACCCCTGCAGGAATTGATGCAGACGCTAACGGTTGCTTCGAGAACCCGATTTATCTAGCTGAGAACGGCGTAACGATAAAAGCCTTTGAATGGGCCGTTGCCGGAGATAAAGGAATTATCGACAACGTCGTCTATACGATAGTAGATGAAGCTACCCTAAGAGAAATGGCGTCCAATAATGAAGATGTCAGCAGCGTAGTCACTTCTTTGATCACCAATATGAGTCAATTATTCAGCCAAAAAAGCGAATTTAATCAGGATGTAGGTCATTGGGATGTCAGCCAGGTCACCGACATGAGCTTTACCTTTTACGGCGCAGAACGCTTCAACCAGGATATAAGTAAGTGGGACGTCTCAAAGGTTCAGAACATGTATAATATGTTTGCTCAATGCTATAGTTTCAACTCCGATATAAGCCAATGGGATGTTCGTAATGTTACTAATATGAGCGTGATGTTTGCTTCGGCCTATAACTTTAACCAAGATATAGGAAATTGGAATGTCGGGCAGGTTTCCGATATGTTTGGTATGTTTCTAAGCTGCCAGAATTTTAACCAGGATTTGAGTTCCTGGGATGTATCAGGGGTTACGCGGATGCAACAAATGTTCGCGAATGCCTTATCATTTAATCAGGACCTTTCAAATTGGGATGTTTCAGCAGCAGAAGAATGTAGTGGTTTTGCAGCTAATGCCAGCAACTGGACCCTTCCGAAGCCAGGATTTACCAATTGTAATCCTTTATAAAATTCGAACCACATAACTCAATTTACACACCCTGTTACGCAGGGTGTTTTTATTTGCTTCTTACTAATTGGAACCCCGGATGACCCTTTAAATTATCGCCATTGTTAAAAAAAGTTACTAAGCAAAAAATCCTTTCCCGTAAGAAAAAAGGCCAGACAAACTATTCCTAGCATCATCCCTGCCTATAAGCCCTACCTCCGTACTCACTGAAAGTTCCTAACACCCTGAAATCTCATACGTACCCCCCATTTTCCTCCTAGCTTCTTAAGCATCTACCCATTTACCCACCTACCAACATACCTACTTACCTCCCAAATTTCTTCTGCCAATTTGTCACTACTTCATTTTTAATTATATCTTTGCATCCTAATTGAATTTTCCTTGAGATGGAGAAGATTATAGATGAAAAACAACAGGGGAACACCCTGGTCATGAACGAGAAAGAAGGAAACAGTCGTAAGCTTTATATAGAGAGTTACGGCTGCCAGATGAATTTTTCAGACAGCGAGATCGTAGCATCCATATTAACCAAAGAAGGTTTTAACACCACTCAGCAACTGGAAGAAGCTGACCTGGTGCTGATCAACACCTGTTCGATTCGCGAGAAGGCCGAACAAACGGTGAGAAAAAGACTGGAGAAGTTCAACGCTGTCAAGCGCATCAACCCCAACATGAAAGTAGGGGTACTGGGCTGTATGGCAGAACGGCTGAAGAGCAAATTCCTCGAGGAAGAAAAGATCGTAGACATGGTGGTGGGCCCTGACGCCTATAAAGATCTTCCCAATTTACTGCAGGAAATCGATGAAGGAAGGAATGCCGTTAACGTAATTCTTTCCAAAGAGGAAACCTATGGTGACGTGGCTCCTGTTCGCCTCAACAGCAACGGGGTATCAGCTTTTGTTTCCATCACAAGAGGATGCGACAACATGTGTACCTTCTGCGTAGTACCCTTTACCCGTGGCCGGGAACGCAGCCGTGACCCGCAGTCGATCATTGAGGAGATCAACGAACTGTGGGAGCGTGGTTATAAAGAGGTCACCCTCCTGGGGCAGAATGTAGACAGCTATCTGTGGTATGGTGGCGGACTGAAGAAAGATTTTGAAAAGGCGACTGAGATACAAAAAGCCACTTCGGTGAATTTTGCCGGTCTGCTCGAATTGGCAGCACAGGCTCAGCCGAAAATGCGTTTCCGTTTTTCAACCTCGAATCCGCAAGATATGACTCTTGACGTGATCGAAACTATGGCAAAATACCCGAATATCTGCAAATACATTCACCTCCCGGTACAAAGCGGAAGCAACCGCATTCTCAAAGAAATGAACCGCCTGCATACCCGCGAGGAATATTTCGAGCTGATCGACAATATCAGAAAGATCATTCCTGATTGTGCCATCTCGCATGATATGATCACAGGTTTCCCTACCGAAACAGAAGAAGATCACCAGGACACGCTTTCACTTATGGAGTATGTAAAATATGATTTTGGCTTCATGTTCGCCTACTCCGAAAGACCGGGAACCATGGCTGCACGAAAAATGGAAGATGATGTTCCCGAGGAAGTCAAAAAGAGAAGACTTACCGAGATCATCAATCTGCAGCAAAAGCACGGCCTTTTACGCACCCGCGAGCACCTGGGAAGAACCGAAGAGGTTCTTATAGAAGGCAGTTCGAAAAAATCAGATGAATACTGGATGGGACGCAACACCCAGAACACGGTAGTGGTATTCCCTAAGGAACATTATAAAATAGGAGACTTCGTTAACGTAAAGATCAACGACTGTACAGCAGCCACCCTTATCGGTGAGGCAGTTGGTTACAGCGATAACAATTAACAGCGAGCACAACCAATCACTCTTATGGAATCAGTTCAGGCGATCAAACAGCGTTTCGGCATTATTGGTAATGACATCAAGCTAAATCGCGCCCTGGAGAAAGCCCTGCAGGTGGCCCCTACAGATATTTCGGTTCTGGTCACCGGGGAAAGCGGTGTCGGAAAAGAGTCTGTGCCCAAGATCATTCACGCCATGTCACACCGCAAACACAATAAATACATTGCGGTGAATTGCGGTGCTATCCCTGAGGGAACCATCGATTCAGAATTATTCGGTCATGAAAAAGGCGCCTTTACCGGTGCGACGCAAACGCGTAGCGGTTATTTCGAGGAGGCAGACGGGGGCACCATCTTTCTCGATGAGGTAGGTGAACTCCCCCTGACCACCCAGGTGCGTCTGCTGAGGGTTTTAGAGAATGGTGAATTCTTAAAGGTAGGGTCTTCAAAAGTGCAGAAAACCAATGTTCGCATCGTGGCCGCCACCAACATAGAAATGCAGGATGCCATTGAAAAAGGTAAATTCCGGGAAGACCTGTACTACCGTCTGAGTACGGTTGAAATACACCTGCCTCCCCTGCGGGAAAGAAAGGAAGACATCCACCTGTTGTTCAGAAAGTTTGCCGCCGACTTCGCCCAGAAATATAAAATGCCGACCATTCGGCTCGAAGACGACGCAGTCACCCTGCTGCAGAAGTACCGCTGGGGCGGAAACGTAAGACAACTACGAAATATCGCTGAACAGATATCAGTGCTTGAAAAGAACCGCACCATTACGGGTGAAACCCTCCGTTCATACCTGCCTGACTACAGCAGTAACCTTCCGGCCGTTATACGATCAGAAAAGAAGGAAGGAGATTTCAGCAGCGAAAGGGAGATACTGTATAAGGTTCTTTTTGATATGAAGAGTGATCTGAACGACCTGAAGAAGCTTACCCTGGAGCTGATGAAAGACGGCAATGGAGAAAAAGTTCAACAGGAAAATAAGAAGTTGATCAAAAAGATCTATGGCGACCAGGAAGAAACCGTAGACTACAACGAAGAAGAAGAAGAAAACGACACCCTGGAGATTCTGCATCTTGACGAACCGGTCAAGCCCTCACCTGTTCCACAACAGGAAGACAAATATCACTTTGCCGAGGAAATCGAGGAAGAAGAGACACTGTCGTTACAAGACAAAGAACTGGAACTCATCAAGAAAGCGCTTGAACGCAATAAGGGAAAGCGAAAAGCCGCTGCACGGGAACTGGGGATCTCTGAAAGAACCCTTTACCGGAAGATCAAACAATACGACCTATAACACCCCATTTTGAAGCCCATGAAAAAAAGAATCCTGTTTTTTTTGCTTACTTTAGGAATCACATTCTCAGGATGTGGTCCGTATTCCTTCACCGGGGTAAATACCACGGCAAGTTCATACCAGGTCAACTTTTTCCAGAATAATGCCCCCATCGTTGAACCGGGTCTGGACATTCGATTTACGAATGCCTTACAGGACCTTATCCTGAACCAGACCAACCTGCAATTGGTCAATGCCAATGCAGACCTGGTTTATGAAGGTGAAATCGTTGAATACAGGGTCTCGCCCATGTCGGCTACCGCAAACCAACAGGCTGCACAGAACAGGCTGACCATAGGGATAAACGTGCGTTTTTACAACAACCTGGATCCAGAGCAGGATTTCGAGAGAAGATTCTCTTTCTTCTATGACTATCCCGCGCAAACACAATTGGTACAGGTACAGGAAGAAGCGTACGAAGAGATATTTGAACGAATCACCCAGGACATTTTTAACGAATCGCTGGCTAACTGGTAAAATATGAACGTTTCAAGCTTTTCCTTTTTTATTCATAAGCCCGGAATGATCGGGAGTGAACATCTTGATGATCTTGAAAAGGTCATTGAAGAGTTCCCTTACTTTCAGGCAGCAAGGGCCATACACCTCAAGGCTCTGAAAGAAGAAGGAAGCTTTAAATACAACAACGCACTGAAGCAAACGGCAGCCTTTACGGCAGACCGTTCCGTGCTCTTTGATTTTATCACTTCTGAAGAATTCACCCAGCATACGGTGGCCGACAACATCACCCGTATCAACACCACCCTTGAGATCATGGAACTTCCTGTGGAAGAAGAAGAGGAGGTGATCGTAAAAGACCACAAGACCGCCTTTGACTTCAATAAAGTCAATTCTGAAGCGGTCATGGATCCTGAACTCTTCAAGCCCAAGGATCCAAAAACGGAAAAACCGAAACCTGAAAAAAAGCAAAAGCCCCAAACCGCAGAAGAAAAACTAAGCCTGGGTAAACCTCTTGAGTTCAATTCGGCCGAGACTCACTCCTTTACTGAATGGCTCAAGCTTTCCAAAGGTTTTCAGGCAATAGACCGTTCTTCGGAACCCGAAACATCAGAAAACCCCGCCAGGGAAAAGAGAAACAACGAACCGGTCTCAGTACCGAAAAAAGAAGTTCAGGTAAAAAAGAAAAAAGTTGTCACCACCCCGGGCAACTCATCGCTGGACGATAAGATCGCACTGATCGATAAGTTCATTAAGAACAACCCCAAGATCCAACCCCCTTCGCAGGATGCGCCGAACACCAACCTGGCCAAAGCTCAGCCGGTAGAGAAAAATGAGCTGATGACAGAGACCCTGGCGCGAGTCTATCTGGAACAGAAGAAGTATAAAAAAGCGATTCAGGCCTATAAAATTTTAAGTTTGAAATATCCGGAAAAAAGTGGTTTATTTGCAGACCAAATTAAGGCGATTAGGAATTTAAAAGATAAGTAAGTTAGACCGATATGAGTACATTTCAGATTTTTTTGGCGCTAATAATCATCGTAGCGTTCTTGTTGGTGTTGGTGATCATGGTTCAAAACCCTAAAGGAGGCGGATTGTCTTCTCAGTTTGGAGGCGGTGGTAACCAAATGATTGGTGGAGTAAAGAAAACCGGTGACTTTTTAGATAAGAGTACGTGGACTCTTGCCACTATACTGATCGCTTTGATCCTGCTTTCGAACGTCACATTAGTTCAAAACAATGGTTCATCAGACTCAAAACTGTTGGAAGGACAGGATATCGAAACAACTACACCTGATGCTCCGATCGAAACTACTACACCTGCCACAACAGGTTCAGACAGTACCGATTCAGAGTAAGGTCATATAAAATACCCTCATTAAATGCCAGCTTGTCACCCAAGCTGGCATTTTTTTTTCAAAATGTCAGTTTGTTCCCAATGGCACAATTTATGCCTCTTGGTAATCGCAAAACTTTAAACTAATTAAATAATTAAAAAAATATGGCTAAGCTAAGCATTAAACCATTAGCTGACAGGGTTCTGGTAGAGCCACTGGAAGCAGAAACCAAAACTGCCTCGGGAATCATCATTCCTGACACTGCTAAGGAAAAACCACAAAAAGGTACCGTAGTAGCCGTTGGACCGGGCACCAAAGACGAAAAAATGACTGTTAGCGTTGGTGACACTGTGTTATACGGGAAATATTCCGGAACCGAGCTTAAGCTGGAAGGTACCGATTACCTGATGATGCGTGAAAGCGATATCCTCGCCATCATCTAAAGCTTCACCTTTTATTATACCCGGCATTCCTGCCGGACCGAATACGAATAAAATCAACACCTAAAAACACTTAAAAAAATGGCAAAAGAAATAAAATTTGACATTGAAGCACGTGATGGCCTGAAACGTGGAGTGGACGCCCTTGCAAATGCTGTAAAGGTGACCCTTGGCCCTAAAGGTCGTAACGTAATTATAAATAAATCATTCGGAGCTCCTTCTGTAACCAAAGACGGGGTTTCGGTAGCCAAAGAGATCGAACTGGAAGATGCCCTTGAAAACATGGGTGCTCAAATGGTTAAAGAGGTAGCCTCTAAAACCAATGATCTTGCTGGTGACGGAACAACAACCGCTACCGTACTTGCCCAGGCCATCGTAAAAGAAGGTCTGAAAAACGTAGCTGCAGGCGCTAACCCGATGGATCTTAAAAGAGGTATCGATGCGGCTGTTGAAGCCATCGTTAAATACCTGAACGATCACGCAACTGCCGTAGGCGATTCTTCTGAAAAGATCAAGCAGGTAGCTGCTATTTCTGCCAACAATGACGAGACCATCGGTGATCTGATCGCCCAGGCTTTCGAAAAAGTTGGTAAAGAAGGTGTGATCACCGTTGAAGAAGCTAAAGGAACCGATACTTACGTAGACGTAGTGGAAGGGATGCAATTCGACCGCGGATATCTTTCACCTTACTTCGTGACCGATACTGACAAGATGATCTCTGAATTGGAGAATCCGTACATCCTGCTTTTCGATAAAAAGATCTCGAATCTTCAGGAAATCCTTCCTGTACTTGAGCCTGTAGCTCAAAGCGGAAGACCACTGCTGATCATCGCTGAAGATGTGGAAGGACAAGCTCTTGCCACCCTGGTTGTGAACAAACTGCGAGGCGGACTTAAGATCGCTGCAGTGAAGGCTCCCGGATTCGGTGACCGCAGAAAGGCAATGCTTGAAGACATCGCTATCCTGACCGGCGGAACCGTTATTTCTGAAGAGCGTGGCTTCTCTCTTGAAAATGCCTCTCTTGACATGCTTGGTACCGCTGAGACCGTAACCATCGATAAGGATAACACCACTATCGTAAACGGAAACGGAGACAGCGATGCGATCCAGGCACGCGTGAACCAGATCAAAGCACAGATCGATTCAACCACTTCTGATTACGATCGCGAAAAGCTTCAGGAGCGTCTGGCCAAACTGGCCGGAGGTGTAGCCGTACTCTATGTAGGTGCTGCCTCTGAAGTTGAAATGAAAGAGAAGAAAGACCGGGTTGACGATGCCCTGCACGCTACAAGAGCAGCTGTTGAAGAAGGTATCGTAGCCGGTGGTGGTGTTGCCCTGCTGCGCAGTAAGTCAGTACTTGCCAAGGTTAAGGTTGAGAACGACGACCAGGAAACCGGAAAGCAGATCGTAAACCGCGCTATCGAAGAGCCTCTGAGAACCATCGTTGAAAACGCAGGTAAAGAAGGTTCTGTGGTGGTAGCCAAAGTATTTGAAGGAAAAGAAAACTTCGGATACAACGCCAAGACAGATGAATATGTAGATATGCTGAAAGCAGGTATTATCGATCCTACTAAAGTAACCAGAATTGCACTTGAAAACGCTGCATCGGTTGCCGGTATGATCCTTACTACCGAATGTTCACTGGTAGATATCAAGGAAGATACGCCTGCTATGCCTCCAATGGGCGGCGGCGGAATGCCAGGAATGATGTAATCAGACATCAGTCAACATTATATTGAAAGAGCCGGCAAATGCCGGCTCTTTTGTTTTTTTGGAGGTTTGAAGGTGAGGCGGTGAAGTAGTGAGGTGGTGAGATGGTGAGATAGTGAAGTGGTCAGGTAGTCAGGTAGTCAGGTAGTCAGTTGCTAGGTCTTTGCGAACCTTATGTTTAGGGGTGAAACAATCTTTCAGTGACCTTTTCAATTTATAAAGAGACTGTTCAAAAAAGTGTGTCATAGGTATTAATTAAAACAATAACTTATGTACACGATGTCAAACAAGAAAACAACCCCAAAAAGTGAGTTGGAGCAACTCTTCGAGGATGCTTTGAATCAGCT
>NZ_JAINZS010000001.1 GCF_020166495.1 Robertkochia aurantiaca | reverse complement strand
TTCCATCGATATCGGGCCAACCTTTATATCCGTTTCCAACATCCACGGCATCATTCATCGTATTGCGAATGAGTTCAAGAGCTGTATCGAGATATTGATTATCTCCGGTAGCCTGCCATACCTGCTGAAGTCCATCGATATACTTTCCAAGGAAATAGTATTCGTGATTCAGGTTGGCACTTTTAGATCTGCTAAGCGCATCTTCATAATCGGTTCTGAAATCACTCTGAGTCCATTCCTGATCGAACATGTCTTTCCAGTATAAAACTTCTTCAGGAGTACTGGTTTGGGTTGGATCTGTGGAAGTAGTAGTTTCTTCTTCCGGTGTGGTCTCTTCCACAGCCTGGTCATCTGTCCACTCAGTATCCGGATACACCTCAACACTGTCGGCATCGGTTGATTCTTCAGGCGGAGAAAGTGGATCTGGAGCCGCTTCTTTAGTGTGACCAACCTTTTTACCATTCGTAAATGTTTTTTTGTCTCCGTTTTTAGAGTACACGATCGCTGTTTTAGTTCCATCTTCTTCATAATAGATCGTAGCAGCGACATAAGCTTCATTAATCTCGTCTTCAACAAGTTTCTGTTCTTCCACAAAATCTTCGTTCGCACAGGCGAAGAAAAGTTGAGAAATAAGCACAAAAATAAGCATAGGACGGACGTTCAGTAGTCTGTTCATGATAATTTGGGTTTAAGATTTGGGCTTTGCTAAAATATTTATTTACAGTGCTTTAGCCATAAAATAATTGTGTTATTCGACGAATTGCACTACTAATATTTTTAAACCTTTTTCGTTTTCATTAATTTCTTTTGTGTGGAGCACTTAACTTATGCTTGCACAGTAATTTATACGGCGAAATACATACTTTAGACGTTGAACTGCAACTTTTTAACAGAAATTAAGAAGGATAAGGTAAGTGCGCAAAAGGTTGTTTTGGCTCAAAAACTGTGTATATAGCAATTTATATGTTAATAAATTGCATTGTTTTTCGATAAAGTGCAATAATTCGGGGTAAAATGTAATTTTAAGCGGAGGCAAAAAAAATCCTGAAATTCGATGAACTTCAGGATTTTTACGTGGTAATAAATTGTAATACAGTAACTTACAAGGTGTAAATATGTCAGTTTTTTTCTCCTATTTTATAGAATTTAAATCCGATATCCTGCATTTTTTTACTCTCTAGGATTCTTCTTCCGTCGAAAAGGAAAGCTGGTTTCAGCATTCTTTGATAAATGGAATTCCAATCGTAAGTTTTAAACTCATCCCATTCTGTCAATATGGCCACTGCATGGGCGTCTTGCGTAGCTTTTACCGGATCTTCCACAACCGTTACTCTTTTTCTGTTCTCTTCTTCCGGACGGGTATTTAAGTAATCTAGATCGGCAAACACTTGCTCAGCAGTTACTTTAGGATCGTAAACCACAATATCTGCCTGCTCTTCGATAAGGGCGTCTGCTACATAAATTGCGGCTGATTCACGAGTGTCATTGGTATCCTTTTTAAAGGCCCAGCCATAGAAAACAATTTTTTTACCCGAGACGGTATTGTATAGGGTAGAAATGATGTTATCGGCAAACCTGCGCTTTTGATAATCATTGATCTTAATCACTTGTTCCCAATATTCCGCCACCTCAGATAATCCATATGTTTTTGATATGTATACCAGGTTAAGAATATCTTTTTGGAAACATGATCCCCCAAACCCTACTGAGGCATTGAGGAACTTGGGTCCGATTCGGGAATCAAGACCAATAGCCTTAGATACTTCAGCCACATTAGCATCGGTCTTTTCGCATAAGGCTGAAATTGAATTTATAGATGAAATTCGTTGTGCCAGAAAAGCATTAGCTACCAGTTTTGATAGTTCAGATGACCATAGATTGGTTTGAATGATATTTTCTTTAGGAAGCCATTTTTGATAAATGCTGCTTAAGATGTTCTTAGCCTGTTTTCCCCTAGGGGTGTCATCTCCACCAATCAACACACGATCGGCATGAAGTAAATCGGCAATTGCCGTTCCTTCTGCAAGAAATTCAGGGTTGGAAAGAATTTCGAATTGAACCCCGTTCCCGGTATGATCCAATATATTTTTTATGGCGTGAGCAGTCCTAACGGGTAAAGTAGATTTCTCTACCACGATTTTATCATCTTTTGCTACCCGTGCAATATTACGAGCACATAGCTCGACGTACTTTAAGTCTGCAGCTTGCCCTTTTCCCTTACCGTAGGTTTTGGTTGGTGTATTCACCGAAATAAAGATCATGTCGGCTTCATCAATTGCCTTGTCAACCTCTGTAGAAAAGAAAAGGTTTTTATTTCTGCTCTGTTGAACAATTTCTTTTAAACCGGGCTCATATACCGGCAGCTTATCAAGATCAATGTCATTCCATGCCGCAATGCGTTTTTCATTTATATCTACCACCGTTACATCAATTTCGGGGCATTTGTTAGCGATTACAGACATGGTCGGGCCTCCTACATAGCCGGCTCCGATGCAGCAGATTTTCTTTACTTCTTTCATAGGAATTTATTTCTGATTTCAAATATAAATCTAATGTTCGTTTTTCTTTGCCGAATTACCTCAATTAATAGATAAGCTTCTGACTTTTATCTTTTATCGGCTGAATATCAGTCTTGTATCTTTGGTGGTTATTGTGGCTTATTTATCTGGAACTATGATCATTCGTATTTAACCGATTATATGAATGATTGAACGAAATACCCGATAGGGGTTGCTCAACTTTAGTACTTTTATACTTGCCTCTGACAGTTCAAATTGATTAATAGCAAAATGAATTTAATTGTCAGGCTTGACTCCTTGGCAATACATTTTGCCCCCCTTCCATTAAAGCTTTACGAAACCCTGCTTGGTTTAAGATAACCCAATGATCGCAACCAAGGAAAAAATTTGGCTTTCCTCTCCCCATATGAGCGGTGATGAAGAGCATTATATCAAAGAAGCATTCAGAACAAACTGGATAGCACCTCTTGGTCCCAATGTAAACGGATTCGAGCACGCTATTGCAAATTTTTACAACCACTCTGTTAAACCAGCCGTACTCTCTTCGGGTACAGCCTCAATCCATTTAGCTTTCAAGGTGTTAGGTGTGGGAAGGGGAGATTTGGTTCTTTGTCAGAGCATGACCTTTGCTGCTTCTGCAAACCCTATTACTTATTTGGGTGCGAACCCCATTTTTATTGACAGTGAAAGAGAAACATGGAATGCATGTCCTGAGCTGCTTGAGCGGGCTATTCTTGACGCGATGGATAAGGGCAGGAAGCCAAAGGCTATTATGGCGGTACATTTATATGGTATGCCATACAATGTAGCAGCCATTGCCAGTATTTCTCAAAAATATGGCATACCCGTAATTGAAGATAGCGCCGAGGCTTTAGGCAGTACCTACCTGGGTATTCCATGCGGAAGTTTGGCAGACATAGGGATTCTTTCTTTTAATGGAAATAAAATTATCACTACCTCCGGCGGAGGTGCTTTATTGTCAAAATCACAAGCTGTAAGGGATCAAGTGGTTTTTCTGGCGACACAGGCCCGTGATGAAGCTCCCCATTATGAGCATTCTCAAATAGGGTATAACTACCGTATGAGTAATGTTCTCGCGGGTATTGGAATCGCACAGATGGATGTATTACCTGAACGAGTTGAGGCCCGAAGAAGAAACTTTGAATATTATAAATGCCAGCTTTCAGATTTACCTGGATTGGAGTTCCTTTCTGAGCCCGAGGGTATGAAAAGTAACAGGTGGCTGACCACGCTTCTGTTTAGATCATTCGAAGAGCGGGAAAAGGTTCGTTTGGCTCTGTTAGAAGAAAATATCGAGTCTCGTCCACTTTGGAAGCCCATGCATCTTCAAAAGGTCTTCAGAAATGAGTTGAAGTATGAAAACGGGATAAGTGAAGACCTGTTTTCCAGAGGGCTCTGCCTCCCGAGCGGATCTGATTTGAGAGATGTTGATCTCATGCGTATTGTTGATTTAATAAAGAAAAACCTGGAAAGATGACATATAATTACCCTATTTTAAATACTTCGAGATACGTTTCAAAGTGGCTGGTACTTGTTATTGACATTACTATAGTGCTCGTGACATTTTTTCTGGTTTATTATATAAGGTTTGATCTTTCTTTAAACTTTAACCTTGACCATTTTTACCGGGAGTTACCTCTTATTGCAGGTATCTCATTGGTAAGTTTTTTGATCAGTGGTTCTTACAAAGGAGTGATCAGGTACACCGGTTTTCGTGACCTTTTGAAATTGCTTATCGCCACGGGTCTGATTTCTGTTCTTACTACCGGTTTCGTATTAGTCAATCGTGAAATTGAATTTATTACCCAATTCACAATCCCCAAATCCATTATTATCCTCCATGCCTTTATGACGTTTGTATTTCTTGCATCCAGTCGGCTTATCTTCAAGGCTGCCTACAAGTGGTACCAGTCCAGAATGAAGAATCATAAAAGAATTCTCATTTACGGAGCGGGAGATTCAGGTATCATTACTCAGAACGCTCTAATCCATTCTTACAAGCAGCGGGTGAAGATTGTGGGTTTCGTCGATGATGACCGCTCAAAGACAGGTAATAGCATAAACGGAACTCCCATCTATCATTGTAATGATATATCGACCAGATTTATCGAAAAAAATAAGGTGAATGAAATCATCTTTGCCATTCAGAAGATTGAACCTACGGTTTTACGTAAGAAGGTGGATGCTTTTATAGACCTGGTTGAAAAAGTAAAGATTGTACCTCCTGTTGAGAAATGGATAGACGGTGAGTTACACGCGAACCAGATCAAACAGGTTCAATTAGAGGATCTTTTAGGCCGCGCCCCCATCGAAATATTAAATCCGACATTACAAAAAGAATTCAAAGGCAGAACTGTATTGGTGACTGGTGCAGCCGGATCTATTGGAAGTGAGATTTCAAGGCAATTGGGGCAATACAGCCTTAAGCGATTAATATTGTTAGATATAGCAGAATCCTCTTTATATGATCTACAACAGGAATTTATAAGAGAAGGAATCCTCGACTTTGAAGTTATAGTGGGAGATATAAGAGATGCTCATTGCCTTAATACCATATTTGAAAAATACAGACCGGAGGTGATATTTCATGCAGCTGCGTATAAACATGTTCCTTTGATGGAAGAGAATCCTTACGAAGCAGTTAAGATCAATGTTTTCGGAACCCGGCTTCTTGCGGAATCTGCGTTGAAATATGGAGTTGATAAGTTTGTTCTGGTGTCGACTGATAAAGCTGTAAACCCAACGAATGTGATGGGAGCTACGAAAAGGACAGCGGAAATATATATCGGTGCCTTGCAGCAGGTTTCGAAAAAGACCAAATTCATTACAACCAGATTCGGGAATGTTCTGGGATCAAACGGTTCTGTCATCCCATTATTTAGGAAGCAACTTGAAAAGGGTGGCCCTTTAACCGTTACCCACGAGGATGTAACACGGTATTTTATGACCATTCCTGAGGCCTCACAGCTGGTGCTTGAAGCCGGATCAATGGGTGAAGGAGGGGAAATCTTTATTTTCGATATGGGTGAAAAGGTGAAAATATTTGACCTGGCAAAAAATCTCATTCGTCTTTCCGGCTTCAGATATCCTGAAGATATCGATATCCGTATTTCAGGATTAAGGCCGGGAGAGAAATTATATGAAGAACTGTTGGCAAATGGAGAAGACACCATGCCTACTTATCATGAGAAAATCATGATCAGCAAGGTCAAGAAACTGGATTTCGAAAAGTTAAAAGCAAAAATCGAAGCGTTGTGTATTCTGAATTTATACCATGATAAACTCGTTTTGGTAAGGAAATTAAAAGAAATAGTTCCTGAATTTGTTTCAAACAACTCGGTTTATGAGAGTTTAGACGAAAAAAGAGACGTCAGAACACCTAATTACGCTATTTTACATACACTTAATATAAATCCTCATACAAAAAACGTCTGAGAATAAGGTACCTGCACTAGATGAAAGTTTGCCTCAAAAACTTAAATTCATTTCTCTGTTTATCCTGGATCACAGTGGTTTTCTTTTCTTCGTGTGCCTCCAGGGAAGATGTCGCTTATTTTCAAAATGCACGGGAATTCGAAACCGTAGTAGAGACTCGCTCGTTCGAGCCCCGGTTTAAAGTTGACGACGTAGTAAGCATATACATATCCACCTTCGATATGGAGGCTGCAAAACCCTTTAACCTCACAAAAGGGGAAGGTGTCAATTATCAGGAAGTAGAATATGTTATTAATGAAGAAGGGTTTATCGACTTTCCTGTAATTGGGAAGTTGAAGCTTTTGGGCTTGACCTCTGAAGAAGCCAAGGCTCTTCTGATCGAGGAATTAGATGGGTATTTAAAAGACCCGGTCATCAATATCCGGATAAAGAATTTCAGAGTTACCGTATTAGGGCATGTTCAAAAACCCGGCACATATTCAATTACAAGTGAACGAATCACCTTGTTGGAAGCCCTGGGTCTGGCAGGGGATCTTGAAATAAAAGCACGAAGAGACAATGTGTTGGTAATACGTGATTTTGATGGAGTGAAAACCTATACCCGGGTTGATCTTACTACTAAAGAGTTTGTGAATTCACCGGTCTACTACTTAACTCAAAATGATGTGGTGTACGTAGAACCGAACAATTCGGCTATAAGAACCTCAACGTTGGATACCAGGGCTACTATAATCGTATCTCTATTGTCATTAGTGGTAACTTCCACTGTTTTAATTATTACGCGTACTTAATACTATGACTTCAACTGCCGGAAATACTTTGAATTCAAAAATTGCTGAAGATCTGACGTTTAAAAAAATGGTTTTCAGATATCTGAGGCAATGGAAGTGGTTTTTGCTTGGAATTTTTATCAGCTTATTAGTTGCTTTTATATACTTACGATATACTACCCCTCTGTACCAATCTACTGCAACAATACGCTTGCTTTCCCTCAGTAATAATCCATCTCCTGAGAAAGCGATTCTTGGAGAAATGGGATTAATATATGGAGGAGATGTGTTGCACCAGGATGAGGTGACCATCTTGAGTTCCTTTGCGTTGGTAAAAGAAACAGTGAAGGAGTTAGGTTTTAACTTTAAGATTTTTTCTGAAGGAAATATTGCAGATAGGGTTCTCTACCCAAACCCTCCTTTTAAAGCAAGTTTTTTGGTCTCAGACTCTACTTATTACAATTCGGGTCTCGAGTTTGAAATCGAAGTTTTATCACCTACAGAATTCAATTTCACCGATCAATACGATTTAACATCCAGGCATAAATTTGGAGACAAAGTTCAAACCTGGATTGGACCGTTAATTCTGACTCCGGCAGCTGATTCGATTCAAAATTTAATGGGAAAAAATTATCGTTTTGTTCTTAACCCCTTGAACGAAACCGCAGCGAGTTACAGGGACAGGCTTTCTGTTATTTCATATAATGAACAAGCTCAAAGATCAAATATAGTCGTTATAAACATCAGTGACAGAGTGCCTTTGAAGGCCGCTCAATTCGTTAATAAACTGGTAGAGCTTTATAATCAGCGTTCCCGGGATACAAAAAATCAGCTTGCAAGAGCAACCTATGAGTTTATAAATGAAAGGATCGATATTATTTCATCCGATCTTTCCCAAGTGGATCAGCAGAAAGAGAGATTTAAAGTGGGTAACCGCCTGACGGATATTACTTCAGAGGCGGGGATGTTTCTTGAAAACAGCGCTCAGACCGAAAGAGAGTTGATCAAATTAGAGACCGATCTCAATACAGTAAATTATATGATCAATTACCTTAGGCAAGAAGAGAACAATGGTTTACTACCTACTAACATCGGAATTGAAGATCAGGCACTAAATGCTCTTACCAAGCAATATAACGATCTTGCCCTGGAAAAAGAACGTATATTACGAAGTTCCGGAGAGAAAAACCCAATTGTGATTCAATTAAATGCACAGTTGGAAGGTTTGAAGTCTTCTATAATCGGAAGTCTTCAGAATATTAGAAGTGCATTAAATATAGGGATCAACAAACTGAAATCTCAGGAAGAATTACTGGACACAAAAATAGCTTCTGTGCCCGGGCAAGAGAGAGAAAATCGCGATATACAAAGACAACAGAATATCAAAGAGTCGATTTATCTATACTTGTTGCAAAAAAGAGAGGAATCGGCTATAACACTGAACACAACCACTCCGAATGCTGAAATTATTGACCCAGGAAGGGTTAATAATAAGTTTCCCGTTTATCCTAAAAAGAATATAGTGCTGCTAGCAGCATTGATTTTTGGAATGGCAATACCATTTGGGTTACTCTTTTTAAGAGATCAACTTGATACCCATGTTAATGACAAATATGACCTTTCGCTCTTTAAGGGTGCTATATCCATATTGGGAGAAATTCCTTCCTATAAAAAAGAACAGGAGAGGGTTGATATCAAAGATCAAACGGTCATGGGAGAGGCTTTTCGTGCATTGCGTACTAATATAGATTTCATCCTTGAAGGTAGAAATGAAAAGCTGGTCACCAGAAAAATTGTATTTGTTACTTCTTCTGTAAAAGGAGAAGGCAAGTCTTTCATAGCATATAATCTTGCCGCGGTATATGCATTTGCTCATAAAAAAACCTTGCTTATAGGCTCAGACATACGAAGACCCAATCTGAGCAGACTTGTAAGGCAGCCAAGCGAAAAGGGTTTAACCGAGTATATCGGGGGAGAAGCCGACTTTGAAGAGATAGTTAGGCCTGTACAGGATAATCCTTTTTTACATGTAATGCAATCAGGGACAATTCCAACGAATCCTACCGAATTACTTATCAAAGGGCGAACTGATGACTTATTCCGACGGGCCAGGGAAGAATATGATGTGGTGATCGTAGATACCGCTCCCTGCTTGCTAGTGTCAGACACTTTCTTGATCAGTAAGTATGCTGATATGAACCTATATGTCATCAGGGCTAATTATACAGATAAGGAAATTCTTCAATTTATAAAGGAGCTTAAGGAGCAGGGAAAATTGCCTCATCTTAATCTGGTTCTAAATGATGTATCTCCTTCCAATTACGGATATGGGAAGAATCATTATGGTTACTATGAGAACAGGTCTTCGGTGTTAGGAGCTCATCGTATAAAGGAATTCTTCAAAAGTCTCTTTAATCGAGCTTCCTGATTAGCGGTTGGTTAATTAAACCTAGTAGCGCGCTTTAGATCAGATCGAATAAAACCATCTTTAAATTCTAATAGATCAAGGCTTCTACACCTGACAGGTAAGACCAACCTTTTTGACTAACTCCTCTCCTTTATCCGGGTAATGCCTCTGAAGGGGAAGACCTTGAAAAGAAGTTTCAGGCTCCGGCATATGCATCATTCTAGTCAACCGGAAATGTGTACCTTTACACCCAATCGCAGGCTGTGTTGAAATTTAAAGCTTGCACAATATATATCTATGTCATTTACTTCCTTGGGGCTGTCTGAAGCTCTTCTTAAGGCGATTCGCCAACAAGGATATTCCCAACCTTCACCCATTCAAGAAAAAGCTATCCCCCGCATTTTAGAGGGGAAAGATGTTCTTGCTTCGGCCCAAACGGGAACCGGTAAGACTGCCGGGTTTACATTGCCCATGTTACAATTACTTTCACAGACTACTGTTTCGCGACACCGTCCTGTGAGGGCGCTGGTTCTTACCCCAACCCGGGAACTGGCGGCGCAGGTCGAAGCGAGTAGTAAGCAATACGGATCATTTCTTTCGTTGAGGTCGATGGTGATCTTTGGAGGAGTAAGTCAGCATGCTCAGGTACAAGGATTAAAAAAAGGAATCGATGTACTTATCGCTACTCCGGGCCGACTCCTGGATCTGCATCAGCAAGGTCTTTTGTCGCTCAGACAAGTAGAAATTCTTGTATTGGATGAGGCAGACCGAATGCTGGACATGGGATTTCTAAGGGATATCAAGAAGATCCTTGCGCTGTTGCCATCTAAGCGCCAGAATCTTCTGTTTTCGGCGACATTTTCTTCTGAGATCAAAAATCTGGCACAGGGTTTTATGAATGACCCGGTTATGGTGGAAGCCACTCCCGAAAATACGACCGTGGATGTTATTGACCAAAAAGTATTTTTGGTGGATAAGCGTGCTAAACCGTTGTTTTTGATCAAAAAAATACAGGAAGAGGATTGGAAGCAGGCTCTGGTGTTCACAAGAACCAAACATGGAGCCAATAAATTGTGTAAAAAGCTCATAAATCAAGGTATTACAGCATCTCCTATCCACGGAAATAAAAGTCAGGGCGCCCGAACCAAAGCGCTGGCTGATTTTAAGTCTGGAGCAATCAGGGTTCTGGTCGCTACAGATATTGCAGCCCGAGGCCTGGATATCCCACTTTTGCCCCACGTTGTTAATTTTGAGCTTCCTAATGTCCCCGAAGACTATGTACACCGCATCGGTCGAACAGGAAGAGCGGGGGCATCGGGAGAGGCAATTTCACTGGTTGATCGGGAAGAAGCAGTTTTACTGAGAGCTATTGAAAAATTCACCTCCCAAAACATTTCCGCAATCCGTATCGACATGGACGTAGAAGAGGCAACCGGATCCGCGGAAAATAAATCCGTAAGATCTTCATCATCTTCCCATTCACGTGGTCGTAAAAGATCCACTACAAATAAGAAAAAGCAATCTACCTCTTCCCGTTCGGGTAAGGGTAAGCAATCGTCAACAGACGGAGCAAAGCGTACTACAGCTAAAAAACGGTGGTATGGAAAGGGAAAGGGAAAAAGAAGTAAGTGACTTGAATGAGGATAGAGAGCAAAGAAAACTTGAAGCTTGCTGCGTTATCTGGATAAGGAAATGAATTGCCCTCTCCTTTCCAGGGAGGGGTGGCCACACCGAAGCCGTGGTCGGGGTGGTCAGCTAGAGTCTTTAATGCACTCTGAGGATACAAAGACCTAATAAACCCAGTACTTTTCAGGGATTACTCGCTCCACTGCGTTTGCAGAACGATTTTAACGGAATATAAATTAGAAAGGGTTCCTTCCGCTTTTTGGGAGGACCAAGCGTTAAGAAAAGGTCCGGAGGACCATTTTAGCGCAGGGGCCAGCTGGCGGGAAGGGTTGGCACGCCTATGGTGTGGACGGAAGGGGGCAGGATTACTCGCCCTGCTTAGCAGGACTCGTGAACCTGGGAGGGGGACCGACCGTTAAGAAAACAGCCTGTGGCTGTTTTTAGGGAAAGGGCCAGCCGGCGCGAGGGAGAGCAAAGAAAACCGGAGTCTATTGCTACATCTACTTTTGGAAATGAATTTACCCCCTCCTTCTTAAGGAGGGGGTGGTCAGGCTTTGGCCTGGCCGGGGTGGTTAGCTCAAGGCTGAAATGATATTTTATAAGGCAGATGAGATCATTACCACTTGCCTGCCAAGCCGCAGGCATGGTCACCCTTGTCACCTGTTTCGGGATTACCCGCCCTGCTTAGCAGGACTCGTGATCCCTGAGGGGGTGTCCTTGCAAAGAAAACCGGAAGTTTGCCCCGCAAACTTCTTTGTTTTTTTATACCCTTTCGACTTCGCTGAAGGGAGCTTTCCATTTATTGTGAGTAGGGATTATTCGGAACGCTGGCGAGTTCCTCATGATCCCACAGGGGGAGACCTTAGAAAGAAAACCGGGATCTTGCGCAGCAAGATGCCCCTTTTTTTTATGCCCTTCACGCTTCGCTCAAACAAGTTTTTCTATTTGATATGAGCAGGGGTTATTCGGAACGCTTGGGCATTCCTCATGATCCAGGAGAGGAGAACCTTGCAAAGAAAACCGGGATCTTGCACAGCAAGATGCCCTGTTTTTTTATGCCCTTCACGCTTCGCTCAAACAAGTTTTCTATTTGATATGAGCAGGGGTTATTCGGAACGCTGGCGCATTCCTCATGATCCAGGAGAAGAGAACCTTGCAAAGAAAACCGGGATCTTGCACAGCAAGATGCCCTGTTTTTTTTATGCCCACTTCGCTTACATAAGCAAGCTTATGACGCTTGTGGACATAAAAAAACCGGAACGTTGCCGTTCCGGTTTTCTTTGCGGAGAAAGAGGGATTCGAACCCCCGGAGGTGTGACCCTCAACGGTTTTCAAGACCGCCGCATTCGACCACTCTGCCATTTCTCCGTGCGTCTCACAAGATGCATTATCCTGCGATTGCGGGTGCAAATATAGAAAGCTTTTTTAATTCCAAAAAACAAAAATCGTATTTTTTATTTCCTGGCACCTGACAGCTGCTATCCTCGGCAGATTGAAGTCTTTTAAATTGTGGCGTTTTTCCCAGAAAACGTATTTTAGCTTCCTAAATTCACTACATGTCTCCAGTTTTTGAAGTGATCCTGCTTGTGGTTCTTGGTTTCCTGGTGGGAGTGATCAATACCATCTCCGGAGGAGGGTCCATGCTTACCCTTCCTATTCTTATCTTTCTGGGGCTGGATTCCAACGTGGCCAATGGTACCAACCGTATCGCGATCTTCCTTCAAAACATTTCGGCCATCGCCGGTTTTAAAAGTAAAGGCATAAAAACCTCTAAACTCAGTTGGTGGCTGGGAGTGTCTGCCCTCGCCGGTTCGATTATCGGGGCTACCATTGCTATCGATATCAGAGATGAGCTTTTTAATCGCATACTGGCCATAGTGATGATCCTGGTGGTGGGTATCATGGTGTTACGACCCAACCGTAAGATCGTCTCCCTGGAAGAAAGACTCACCGGAAAATACTTCTGGATCAGTCTGATCGCCTTTTTCTTTATCGGTATTTATGGAGGTTTCATTCAGGCCGGAACCGGTATCATCATGCTGCTGGTGCTTACCACGGTTAACAACATGAGTCTGGTGAAATCGAACCTGGTCAAGGCAGTGGTAATGCTTATCTATACCTCAGCGACCCTGATTATGTTCTACCTTTCTGATAATCTTAATTTCAAATACGGACTCCTGCTCGCTTCCGGACAGTTCCTAGGTGGGTGGCTAAGCGCCAGGTGGTCGGTGAATAAGGGTGACGGACTGGTCAAGGTATTCCTGGTAATCATGGTCATAGCCATGGCTATCAAACTATGGTTCTTCTGATATAGCCCCCATGCTTTAAGATTCCATTATCAGTTATTCTCTTCCGGAATTGGTATTTTTGCACAAAATTTTTGTTATGAACGTGATCAATGCCCTTGAATGGCGCTATGCTACCAAAAAGTTCGATGCTGATAAAATTCTTCCTCAGGAAAAGATAGAAACCCTTAAAAAAGCTTTTAATCTTACTGCCACATCCTACGGTCTGCAACCGGTTCGCATGCTGGTGATACACAATAAAAAGATCCAAAAGCAGCTTAAGGAATACAGCTGGAATCAGCCACAGGTAGAAGATGCTTCACATGTATTGGTCTTCTGTATTGAAGAAAAAATAGATTCAGATTATATCGTCGATTATTTTGAGCGGGTGCGCGAAGTGCGAAAGACTCCGAGGGAAGTACTCGATCCCTTCAAAGAGTTCCTGGTCAAAGATTTTTCAACCCGTTCAGATGAGGAGGTTCAACAATGGTCAGCCAAACAGGCGTATATCGCCATGGGAAACCTTATGACCGTCTGCGCCCTGGAAGGTATCGATGCCTGCCCCATGGAAGGGTTTCAGCCGGAAAAATACGACGAGTTGTTAAACCTGCAAAGCAAGAATCTGCGCTCTGTGTTGGTCATGCCCGTGGGATACCGTGCAGATGACGATCAGTTTGCCGGATTTAAAAAAGTAAGAAAAGAACTGGATCAAAGCATATTGGAAGTGCAATAACTTCCCGTCATATTCTGTTAGATCTCATTTTTTAACGGAGGAAGATTTCGATACCTTTGGCAGACCTAAAAAAATAAGTTATTATGCCCGGATTCGAACTGTTTGGTGACCTGGAAAGACAACAGGTGAACGATGTACTGGAAAGCGGAGTGCTCATGCGATATGGTTTTGATGGTATGCGAAATGGCCACTGGAAGGCCAGAGAACTGGAGGATAAACTGTCGAAACGCATGAAGACAAAACATGCACAGCTGGTTAGCAGTGGTACCTCTGCCTTAACGGTGGCTCTTGCGTCAGCTGGAATTGGAGCCGGCGATGAAGTGATCATGCCCACCTTTACCTTTGTTGCCAGTTTTGAATCTATCATAGCTGTAGGAGCCGTTCCGGTATTGGTCGATATCGATGACACCCTTACCCTGAAGCCGGATGCTGTTGAAAAGGCTGTTACAGATAAAACACGAGCGGTTATGCCGGTCCATATGTGTGGCTCCATGGCACAACTTAAGGAGCTAAAAGCGATCTGTAAAAAGCATGATCTGTTGCTTATCGAAGATGCCTGCCAGGCAATAGGAGGTACTTATGAAGGAAAACCACTGGGGAGCTACGGCGATCTTGGCTGCTTTTCTTTCGATTACGTAAAGACCATAACCTGTGGGGAGGGAGGTGCGCTGATCACCGATAACGATCAGTATAAGAAACATGCAGATCATTATTCAGATCACGGTCACGATCATACAGGCAAAGACAGAGGAGCGGAAACGCATCCCTTTCTCGGATACAATTTTCGTATCTCTGAACTAAATGCGGCCGTTGGCCTCGCTCAGATCGAACGCCTGGATGAATTTCTGGAGATCCAAAAAAGAAACTATACCGTATTGCGTGAAGCTCTGGAAGGCCTTCCGCAGGTGATCTTCCGCAGGGTACCGGAAGAAGGGGAGGAGAACTATTCTTTTCTTAACTTCTTTATGCCTGACGAAGATAAGGCGAGAAGAGCACATAAGGCATTATCAGAGAACGGTGTCGATGGTTGTTTTTACTGGTTCGATAATAACTGGCATTATATCAACAAATGGGATCACCTGAAAGACCTGAAAAGTTTAGGTAAGTTACCTGCGGAGATAAATCAGCAACTTCCTGATTATCATAAACAGGATTTTTCTGTTTCACATCACTGGATGGGACGAACTATCTCAGTTTTGATCAAACTCGGGTGGACAGAAGAGGAGGTTAAAGTAAGAGCAAAAAAAATGGTTGAAGTTCTGGAGCAATTCTGATAATTTGTTGTCACGTTAACCAGTATTATTTTGTGTTAAGCTGGAAAGCTTATCAGTTTTTAACAAGGAAGGTCAATCAGTATTGTGCTTTATGTCTCTCAATTTCTTCCGGGCTCAATTCGAGAAATCGGGCAGCATTATTATAAAAGATATCTTCTTTTTGTTCCGGTGTAAGAAAGTCGGCCGAATTGATTGCTTTAATTCCGGTTTCGATAGTTTCCGGCCAGATCATTTGATCTGAACCGAACATAACTCTTTTCCCTAATCCGGCTTCAATAAGTCCTTTAAGGTAGCTATGAAATTCCTCACGCGGAAGATTCCAGCAAATAACCCCAACTCCTACATACACCTGAGGATGTGCATACATGAGCGCTTTCAGATCCTCGAGGTATGGCCAGGCAGCATGCATGATATATATTTTCATGGAAGGACGCTCCAACAGGATCTCTTCAAACTGAAGTGGTTTGCCCTGAGAGGCTCTTACTTTGGGATAAGGACCATAGGCTCCGCCTTGTGGCCCCCCGGGAAAAAGGTGAAATCCCATGGGGATCTGCAATTCCACTGCCAGATCATAATAGGGTTCAAGCGACGGATGAGTAGGAAGTAAACCGTCATAGTTGGGAGCTATTTCAGCTAAAACATGTAACCTTCCGTCCTGATATCGTTTTCTGAGTTCTGCAACTGGAACAGTATGGTCGGCTCCGATGATGATTGTTTCAGGGGCTTCATCGTACCAGTTGATCCCCGGAGATGCCATGGCTTTGACAATATGATGCTTCTTGAATTCTTCAAAAGTTTTCCTTTTTACCTCCTCGTATGAGGCTGGCGCCGTATACGGGGTAAGACCTTCCATGCCGGGTCTGGGAGGCATTTCCTGTCCGAGCATAGTGGCAAAACCAGGGTTATCCTTAAACGCATGAATATGCATGTCAATAATGGGTCCCGAATAGTTTGCGGAGGTTTCGCGTATCTCCGTTTGTGACTCCTGACCTTCTGAACGCAGACAGGAACACAGTGTAAGAGCAAAAACGATAGTAATAACAAAGAATTTCATAAAGCAGATGTTTTAGCAGGCCGTTGCGGTGGGGAGAAAGAATAGCCTTCCTGTTAATTTTCAGTAATTTAAGAAATTTCAACTATACCTCAATACGTTAATGCCCTCTGCTCAAGAGAGGCAGGTTGATGTGGTGTGTGGTCAGAAGGGTAAAAAGATTTCAAATAATGCCTTGCTATAAAAAAATTAACCCGGGTTATGCCGATACAGCATCCCGGGTTGATCTCATTATATACAGTATTACCAGGTGGTATAAATAGGATTAATAATTCACATACTCAACGATCTCCAGTCCGTAGCCAATAATACCCACCCTTTTGGTCTGAGCTGAATTTGACATCAGGCGGATCTTGGCGATATCGAGGTCATGTAAAATCTGCGCACCTATTCCGAAATCTTTATTATCCATAACGATCTTGGGAGCTTTCATCTCACCCTCCTGTTGTAAACGCTTTAGCTCACCAAGGCGTTTGATCAGGTTAAGAGAATTGCTTTCCTGGTTGATGAATACAATAGCGCCCCGGCCTTCTTCGTTCAGCAGGCGAAACATATCATCCAGCTTTTTGTCGGCATTGTTGGTGAGGGTTCCCAGGATATCATTATTTACCAAGGTTGAATTGATACGGGTCAGGATAGGTTCATCGACCTTCCAGCTGCCTTTGGTCAATGCCAGGTGTACCTGCTGATTGGTGGTTTGCTTATAAGCCCGCAGCCTGAAATCTCCGAAGCGTGTTTTGATATCGAAATCTTCTTTTTTCTCGATCAGACTATCATGCTGCATCCGGTAGGCAACCAGGTCTTCAATGGTAACGAGTTTCAGATCGAATTTTCTGGCGACCTCGTATAATTGCGGAAGTCGGGCCATGGTACCATCTTCATTCATGATCTCAACGATAACCCCGGCGGGTTTGAGACCTGCCAGTCTTGCAAAGTCTATAGCGGCTTCGGTATGCCCTGTACGGCGTAAAACACCACCCTCCTTAGCGACAAGAGGAAAGATGTGTCCCGGACGACCTAGGTCATGCGGACGGGTATTCGAATCGATGAGAGCCTTGACAGTTTTAGCGCGGTCTGAAGCAGAGATCCCGGTGGTTACCCCGTTTCCTCTAAGGTCAACAGAAACGGTAAAGGCTGTTTCCATGGGGTCAGTATTATTGCCCACCATTGGGCGCAAATCCAGTTCCTTGCAACGACCTTCGGTCAGGGGGGTACAGATCAACCCACGACCATGCGTAGCCATAAAATTGATCATCTCCGGTGTTACCTTGTCAGCTGCGGCAACGAAATCTCCTTCATTTTCTCTGTTCTCATCGTCAACAACGATGATCACTTTACCTTGTCTGATATCGCTAATAGCCTCTTCTATAGTGTTGAGCTTGATGCTGTCTTCGGTCATGGTATTCGTTCTGTTCATCAAAAAAATTTGCCGCAAAGATACTTATTTTGCGGGGGTTCGGTCTTTTTTGCGGAATATTTTGAACCAGCTTCCTATGCGTTGTGTCATGGAGTCAGGATCAAACACTGCCTTATCAGCTGTAGCTCTTCGTGTAAACCAGATGCCCAGCGGAAGCATGATCAGTGTAGATATCCATGCTGCTATGGCGGGAGGGAAACTTCCGTCTTCAGCATAATTCTTGACGAATATCCCAATGAAATAATAGGCCAGAAAAAGGCCGATGGCCAAAACCATCGGAAGTCCGAGTCCTCCTTTCCTGATGATGGCCCCAAGGGGTGCTCCCACGAAGAAAAGGATAAAACAGGCAATGGGTAATGAATATTTATTATGAAAGGCCAGGATATGGTGATTGATCAGCCGTACCCTTCTGTTCAGGTCTCCTTTCTTTCCTTCGATACTCTGCTGGCTTGATTTTACCTTGTTGATAGCCGATTCGATGATCTGGGTTTGTCTCCATCCTACATAGAGGTTCAGCAGGGAATCGGTAGGGAAGTTTTTTCCGTTGACGGTGTCTTTGATTTCTACTTTCTCTGCGGCTTTCAGGTTGGCAGCACCACTGCGCAGGTACACGCTTTCACCAAAGTTCTTGAACACCATTTTATTCTCTTCATAGAGCGTATCAAGGGCCGAAAGAATTTCCCGTGCCTTCAGCATTTTATGGGTGTTGCTGATGTTTTCCTGTTCCAGGTCAACATTGTTTACCTGTGAAAGATCCACATACATGGTATAGGCATCGAATTCGGCCTTGGCAAAGGGGTAATCGTCGCGGGTATCCCTGTCGCGGCTTTCTATATCTTCAAAATAGTTACCCTCGCGCAGCACCAGCTGAAGAATGTCTGAATCTTCGCTGCTCACCAGTTCTCCCGACTTTGACTTGATCACCTGATTGTTCTTCCCCCCCGCGCTTAACTTATGAATGATCACATTGTCAAGCATCTTGTCATTCTCGCCGTATTTCTTATCTACCTTGATGTTCAGGTCGGTTTCAGGCATGTTGTTGAAGATACCTTCTGTTATGGCCAGCGCCGGTTTGAGCTGAGCGATATTTCTCCTGAGGTTGTACGATTTCAGTTCTGCTGCGGGTATCACATTATTGGCAAAGAAAAAGGTGCCGATACTCAGAAGCGTGATAAAGATAATCAGGCTGCGCATGGCGCGAAAAAGGGAAATACCCGAAGCCTTCATGGCTGCGAATTCATAGTTTTCAGCCAGGCTTCCGAAGGTCATGATAGAAGCAAGCAGTACCGTTAAAGGTAATACGTTGGGTACGAGGTTGGGCGAAAAGTATAAAAGAAACTTCCCTACTATGGCTAGATCGATCCCTTTTCCTGCCCACTCATCGATAAAGAACCAAATGGCCTGGAAAATAAAGATCAGCATCAGGATCACAAAGGAACTGATGAAGTTATAGAGAAACCTCGAAAGTATATACCTGTCTAAAATGTACAAAACCTAGTTTTCGATAATGTAATACCCCAATTCGTCGTATTTCGCTTCATCAAAGGTAAACATCCCTTCCGGTAGCGGTTGATCTGTTTTAAAAGAATTAACAGTAATGGTGGTTTTGGTTCCGCTTTTACCCACCTCGATCAGTTTGTAGATGTGTTTGGTCTGGGTGTCGATCCCCAGAAGTATCTGCTTGATCTCAGAGTCGCTGTCGATGGGGGTCAGTTCCACGAACTGTATTTTTCTTCCCTGCACATTCTGAGTAACATCCCAGCTGTAATTGTAACCGTCTTTGTAAAAGGTCAGCATTTCAGAAGGGGTGATGGTACCTTCTTCCTCAGAATCCTTGTCGGCTATAACCACCTCTTCGTTTTCGGGAATGATGGTGTACACCTTTTCACCATCGAAGATCTTGGTGGCGCCAAGATAATTGAAAACATACTTATCACCTGCCAGGGTAACGTCACCACGGGTTTCCTGGTGAATGTTCTCGGCGTTGTTATCAAGGCTGTACTTAAAATCGATATAAATATTATCGTAGCTCTTTACCTTGTTGTGTACTTCATCGAGCAGGGCTTTGGCTTTTTGCTCGTTTTGTCCGAACGAAACGGCACTTACTAACAGGGCAAAGAATAATAATGTGAATCTCATGTTAATCGTTTTTTTCGTTTTCTAATAGTTGTTCAAGCGCCAGGATATCCGGGATCAAAACCTGTCTTGCCTTGCTTCCCTCAAAAGGGCCTACAATTCCGGCAGCTTCCAGTTGATCGATGATTCTCCCTGCACGGTTGTAACCGAGTTTCAGTTTTCGCTGTAGTAATGAGGCTGACCCTTGCTGGGCTGAAATGATGACCTCTGCTGCTTCTCTGAACAATGCATCACGCTCTGAGATCTCTATATCAAGACCTGTGCCAGACTCTTCACCTACATATTCAGGAAGGAGGTGTGCATCGGGATAAGCTCTTTGTCCGCCGATATAATCGGTGATCTTGGCCACTTCGGGGGTGTCGACAAAGGCGCATTGCAATCGCACAGGTTCATTGCCCTGGGTGAACAGCATATCTCCGCGACCGATCAGCTGATCAGCTCCCGGGGAGTCGAGTATAGTTCGGCTGTCGATTTTTGAGGTCACCCTGAAGGCTACCCGTGCCGGGAAGTTAGCCTTAATGATACCGGTAATCACGTTTACAGACGGTCTTTGTGTGGCGATGATCAGATGAATTCCTACGGCCCGGGCCAGCTGGGCCAGACGCGCGATAGGAGTTTCAACTTCTTTTCCGGCGGTCATGATCAGGTCGGCAAACTCATCGATCACCAGTACGATATAAGGCAGGAACTGGTGGCCCTCATTGGGGTTCAGCTTACGTGCCTTGAACTTTACATTGTATTCCTTGATGTTTCGCACCAGGGCATTTTTCAACAGTTCGTATCGGTTGTCCATCTCGATACAAAGCGAGTTCAGGGTATTGATCACCTTCGTGTTATCGGTGATAATGGCTTCTTCACTGTCGGGAAGTTTTGCCAGGAAATGTCTTTCGATCTTGTTGAACAGGGTTAATTCTACCTTTTTGGGGTCTACCAGCACGAATTTCACTTCGGCAGGATGTTTTTTGTACAACAGGGAGGTCAGCATGGCATTCAATCCGACTGATTTCCCTTGTCCGGTAGCACCTGCCATAAGTAAGTGCGGCATTTTTGCCAGGTCGACCACAAAGGTCTCGTTGCTGATGGTTTTTCCGAAAGCGATCGGAAGCTCCATCTCTGCATTTTGAAACTTCTTGGAGGCGATTACCGAACGCATCGATACGGTAGAGGCCTTTTTGTTGGGCACTTCGATCCCTATGGTTCCCTTTCCGGGTATAGGAGCAATGATACGTATTCCCAAAGCCGACAGCGAAAGGGCGATATCATCTTCCAGGTTCTTGATCTTGGATATTCGTATTCCGGCAGCGGGCACGATCTCATACAGGGTAACGGTCGGCCCTATGGTGGCCTTGATCTGAGAGATCTCGATCTTGTAATTTTTCAGGGTATCGACAATGCGATTCTTGTTTTCCTCGAGTTCCTCCTGGTCGATGGTTATACTGCCCGCACCATAATCATTGAGCAGGTCCAGCGGCGGGAACTTATGATTACCCAGTTCCAGTTTCGGATCAAACTCTCCGAAGTCGGCCACGAGCTTCTCTGCCTTGATGTCGGTTTCTTCCTTTTCCTCCTGTATGGCATTGACTTCGATCTGAAGTTCGTCTTCTTCTGCGGGTTTTTTATTTTTTTCTGCGGAAGAGGGCACGTTTTCTTCCTCTTCAGCGATTCGTACCTCGAATGAGTTTTCGATATCTACATCAGATATTTTGTCGGGGTCGTTTTCGTAAGTGTCAGGTATATGGCGCTTCTCAGGTTGGGAAGCCGAGGCCGGAGTTTCCTCAGCAGCCTGTTCTTCCTTAAGATCGGCACCCTCAGCAACAGAACCTGATTCCTGACCTTTGAAGGTGTCACGAATCTCAGACCTGGTGTTTCTGATGACCTCACCCACGCGTTGGGGAGTGAGCCCCAGTTTCAGTACTGAAAAACTGATGAACCCAAATAGCAGGAGCAGGGCAATCCCGATGTTTCCGACATAGTCACGCATGAAATCGTTCATTTCGTAACCGACGATACCTCCCAGCAAAGGAGCCTTTCCGGCAAAAAAACCAAGAAGCACAGACAGCCAGACTGCAATGATGAGACCCCAGAACCATTTGTTGATCATTCTTCTGAGGGGAATATTTAAAAAGAGATACAATCCGCTTTGAAAAAGAAGCAGCAGAAAAATGAAGGAGGCTACTCCGAAACCTTTGTAAATAAACAAGTGGCTGACCGAGGCACCGAACTTCTTCAGCCAGTTCTCGGCTTCGGCAGTGCGGTCACCGAATTCCTTTAGCAGGCTCTGATCCTGCTGCCAGGTAAAAAAGAAGGAAACGAATGCAATAAAGCACCCTATGCTGAGAAGCATCAGTAAACTTCCCAGTATGATCTTTTGTTGCTGAGAGAGTTTAAATGCTTTTTTGCTAGTAGGATTCGATGATTGCTTTTTCTTGGTCTTTTTCCTGGCCATTAGCATCGTTAGGTTTAGCGCAAAACTACAAATTACAAACGTATGCTTTGTAATTCTGTTTTTAAAATATTTTCGGAACGTAAATGATCAGTCCGATCACCACAGCGGCCATGGCGATGATAAAAACGGCCCCGGCTGCAATGTCTTTAATGAACCCGATATTGATGTCGGGGTCAGGGTGTATAAAATCGGCGATCTTTTCCACAGCCGTATTCAGTCCTTCGACAGACATGATGGCCGCGATGACCAGCACCTGTATCATCCATTCAACGGCACTGATCTCAAAGACAAACCCTGCAATAGTCACCAGTATGCCGATAACGAACTGTATTTGTATGCTGGGTTCTGTTTTTAATAACAGGTAGGCCCCTTTCGAGGCATACCTGATACTTTTAAGTCTTTTCAGTAAAAATTGTTTCATCGGTTATTTTAAAGCTTCCAGGGCTTTTTCATAATCAGGCTCATCTCCGATTTCATCTACCTGCTGGCTGTAGATAACCTTACCTGTTTCATCGGTCACAATCACCACCCGGCTGAGCAGTTTCGCGAAGGGGCCGTCTGTGATTTCCAGTTCATAATCCTTCCCGAAGCTGTGATCTCTGAAGTCTGAAAGCATCACCACATGATCAAGACCCTCCTTGGCGCAGAACTGATCCTGTGCAAAGGGCAGATCCCGTGAGATACACAACACTTTGGTGTTCTCGATTCCTGATGCTTTTTCGTTAAAGTTTCTGGCGCTGGCAGCACAGACCCCGGTATTCACGCTGGGGAAAATGTTCATAATAAGCCGGTGCCCCTTGTAATCTTCAAGCTTTTGGTCTTTCAGGTCTGTTCCGGTCAATGAAAACTGAGGAACGGAATCTCCCGGCTGGGGAATGGTTCCGAGGGTAGAGCAGGGGTTGCCCCCTAAAGTGATCTTTGCCATGTTTTTTCTTTTAAAGATAGGGAAATGATGGTAAATGTTGAATTATAAATGTTAGATGGGGTTAGGAAGGTATGAGGGTATGGGGGTATGAAGGTATGAGGGTATGAGGGTATGAAGGTATGAGGGGATATGGGATATGGTGAAAGGAGCCAAGGAGCTAAAGAGCTAAGGTGTAAAGGTGTAAAGCCGTAAAGTTGTCAAGTCGTACAGGTATTGCATTTATAATTTGGTTATTCGTCCATTCGGAATCATTGGGTTTCATTTCTCAGATTAGCGATCCTTAACCCTTAATAATTAAACATTTATAATAATTTGGTGATCGGTGATGCGTGATCTGTGATGAGGAGAATTCAGCGTTTAGTACATCTCATTTAATCTAAAATCTAACATCTATAACCTACAATTTATCATTTATTCACCAAGACTGTTATGCGGTTATCCGGTGGTTTTGTATGGAAGGACACCAAAATACGTGTCATTCAGAGCTCCGAAGGGTCGGGATGAAGGATCTGCTAATATTTTTTGGAAAGACGGAAAACTGGAAAATTTGCCCATTTGCATTAAAATGGTTTTGAGTTCTCGGTTTTCAGTAATGTAGTAATGAGGTAATGAGTGATAAAGTAATAAAGTAATGATGTTGAATTTTTTATAATCCACAATCCACAATCTACCATCTACAATTTATAATTCACCATTCATAATCAACAATCAATAAAAAGAAAAACCCCCTTCGTAAAACGAAAGGGGTTGTTCTTTTCATAATAATTTTTCCCATCTGCGGGATGCACTCACTCTTTGTCGATAGAGCCCATCACCCGTTTCATGAAGGTATTCACCGCTTCTTTCTGGCTCATCCCTTCATTTTTGATCATTTTATTGACTTCCAGTGCGCCGTACATGTTCGATAGCAATTCTCCGATCACGTCCAGCTCTTCATCTTTCAGCGAGGGCACTTCTGTAATGCTCTCCAGGGTTTCAATAGCCTCGATCACAAAATCTTCATCGTTCTCGCTGATGAATGAAGACAGTTGTTTAATTACCGACAGTTTCATCAATAAATGATTTTAGTACATCGGTTTTATTCGTCTGTACCTGGTTGACCACTTCTCCGCCTTTAAAGGCAGCGAAGGTGGGCAGATTGTCTACCTTGGCCATTTTTCGCGATTCAGGAAATTTTTCTGCATCCACGATTGCGAAGACCGCGTTCTCATGTTCTGTCGAGAACTTCTTGAACTTGGGCTTCATGATCCGGCAGTTGCCGCACCAGCCGGCAGAGTACTGTACGAAAACCGTATCGTTCTCTGCCACCAGCTCAGACAAATTATCTTTTTCTAATTCAATAAGCATTTTTTTCTGTTTTTTTAGTTTGAGCTCAGGTACTCAGCAACACCGGTACGGTCAGCGGTCATCGCTTCCTTCCCTTCTTCCCAGTTTGCCGGACAAACCTCACCTTTTTCCTGTACGTGGGTGTAGGCGTCGATCAGTCTCAGAAACTCGTTTACGTTTCTTCCTAGAGGCATGTGGTTCACACCTTCATGGAATACAGTACCTTCCTCATCGATCAGATAAGTAGCCCTGTAGGTTACATTATCACCCTCATAAACATAAGAATCGGTTTCTTCGTTGTAAGTTTCAGAAGAAAGGTCAAGGATTCTCAGCATGTTGGCCAGGTTGCGGTTGCTGTCGGCCAGCAGCGGATAGGTAACTCCTTCGATTCCTCCCTGATCTTTTGGGGTGTTCAACCAGGCGAAGTGTACTTCGGGAGTATCACAAGATGCTCCGATCACCATCACGTTACGCTTTTCAAACTCTTCAAGCGCAGCCTGGAAGGCATGTAACTCTGTAGGACAAACAAAAGTGAAGTCTTTAGGATACCAGAACAGAAGTACTTTCTTGTTGTTCTTTTTTGCTTCTTCAAGCACGTTGATCTTGAAAGTGTCTCCCATTTCGTTCATCGCATCCACAGCAATGTTTGGAAATTTTTTACCTACTAAAGCCATATAAATTTTGTTTAATTAAAAATGTTTCTGTTAAAATTCAGTGCGAAGATACATCCGTAAAGGGGGTATTATGACTATTCCGAATCGCATTAAACTATGCGTTTATAAGACCTGCTAATAGACATAAAAATAAGGTCTGAAAATTGCCGGATCATCAAAATTAAAGCGGTAGGAATGTGAGATTCCTAACGATCAGGCTACTTTGCTGTGAGTCTTCTTTTCGGCGAGTTGCTTTATTTTGATATTGAATGCGGCATAGGTAAGTGTCATAAACGGACTCAAATAATTAAAGAAGGCATACCCGGCATAATGAAGGGTGTCAACTCCCAGCACACCCGCCTGGTAGGCACCACAGGTATTCCAGGGAACCAATACCGAAGTCACGGTTCCTGAATCTTCCAGGGTACGGCTCAGGTTCTCAGGTGCGAGCCCCTTGTCTTTGTAAGCCTGAGCATACATTTTTCCGGGTACCACGATAGCGAGATACTGATCTGAAGCGGTTACATTCAGTGCCAGACAGCTGGCTACGGTGCTTGCGAAAAGGCCGAATACCGAATCGAAGGCTTTCAGAAGCGCCCCGCTTATGCGGCTTAAAGCTCCTATCGCATCCATGATGCCACCGAATACCATGGCACAAAGTATGAGCCAGATGGTGCCCAGCATTCCGTACATCCCCCCGGCAGAAAAGAGGTCATTCAGCTTTTCATTGGTCGTGGCCACAGAAGTGTCGACGGTAATGGCATTCATTACGCCCACATAGGCACTTTCGAAGGTCAGGGTTTCTGCTCCGGCTATGGTGGCCACCACTTCGGGTTGAAAGATCACCGCGAAGATCCCTCCCAACAGTGTACCAATCAAAAGAGCCAGAAGGGGAGGGGCTTTGCGAACGATCATAAAAATAACCAGTACGGGAACCAGGAATAACCATGGATTGATATTAAAAGCCTGATCGATCGATGCCAGCAGGGCTGAAGTGTCGGGATTCGCGGCCGTATCAAGGTTCAGACCGATGACTGTAAAGATGATCAGGGTGATGATAACGGTGGGTACCGTGGTCAGGGCCATATAGCGAATGTGGGTAAACAGGTCGGTTCCGGCCATGGCTGGCGCCAGGTTAGTGGTGTCGCTTAACGGAGACATCTTATCACCGAAATAGGCCCCGGAGATAACCGCACCGGCTGTCATTCCGGCCGAAATTCCAAGTGCGTCGCCAATTCCTACCAGGGCAATACCCACGGTGGCCGAAGTCGTCCAGCTGCTTCCGGTGGCGATCGATATAATTGCACAGATGATAACCGACGCTGCCAGAAAGAACGTCGGGTTTAATATCTGAAGTCCGTAATAGATCATGGCAGGTATGATCCCGCTGATCAGCCAGGTTCCTGCCAGTGCCCCTACAAAAAGCAAGATGAGAATGGCTCCTGATGTTGATTTGATATTATTGGCCACCTCATCGATCATGGCTTCGTAAGATACTTTGTTATAAAATCCGACGATGGCCGCCACGGCGCCTCCCATCAAAAGAATGAACTGGTTGGAACCGGCCAGGGCATTATCACCATAAACAAAAACATTGTAGGCCAGCAATCCTATTAAAATAAAAACAGGAAGCAGTGCTTCCCACAGACTTAATTCTTTATTCTTTTTGATGGTTTCTTCCGACATGCAATTCAAGATTTAGGTAAGCTATTTTTTAACTCGACGTAATGTTACGATTTTACGTGGTTTTATGCAAGGGATAGAAAAGTGAGATGGTGAGATGGTAAGGTGGTGAAGTAGTGAGGTAGTGAGGTAGTGAGGTGGTGAAATGGTAGGAGATGGAGAAGTAATGAAGTAATGAAGTAATGAGGTAATGGAGTAATGCGGTAATGGAGTTTATATTTTTACAATCCACAATCTACAATCTACAATTACTGGAAGTCGTGATACCGATATGCCGATATGCCGTTATACCGTTATACCGTTTATGAAGTTTATAAAGTTGATGAGGTTACGTTACATAATTTACCATTTAAAATTTATCATTCGCTTGGCGGTTATTCGGGGAATTAAGCGATAAATTACAACTTCACAACTTCATAATTAATCATTAACAATTAATCATTAAACATTAAAAAGCCTACCATTGGCATATATCCTCAGGCAGGCTTTTTGAAAATTATTAATTGATAAGGTTTAGGCGGTCTGCTCTGCTTTCAGGATATCCAGCTCAGCCATACATTTTTTCATTTCCCGGTAGGTACGTTCGATGTCATTGTCGAGCCCTATGGAGAAACGAATGAGTCCGTCGCTGAGTCCCATTTCCTGTTGTTCTTCTTCAGGAATTTCAGAAGAAGTGGATGTGCCGGGAGCGCTGAACAGGGTCTTGTAGAATCCGAGGCTCACCGCGAGGTAGCCCAGGTTGCGGTTCTGCATCAGCTCCATCAGCTCATTGGCTTTTTCGAGAGAGCCTACATCGAGGGTCATCATACCTCCGAAGCCGTATTCCCGGTTCATGAGTTTTTTCATCACCGAATGCCCCGGGTGACTTTCCAGTCCGGGGTAGACCACCCTGAGTCCGTCTTTTTCGAATTGCTCAGCCAGGTAGGCGGCATTCTCACTGTGTTTTTTAATACGAATATGCAGGGTTCTGAGGTTCTTCAGGATCGAAGCTGCGCGTAAACTGTCCATGGTGCTCCCCAGCAACATTCCTGCTCCGTCGTTGACGTCTTTGAGGCTGAGGCAGAAATCGGTGGTACCGCATACAACGCCACCCACACAGTCACTGGAACCGTTGATGAATTTCGTAAGACTGTGAATGACAATATCAGCACCCAGTTTCGCCGGACTGATACTTAAAGGTGAGAAGGTGTTGTCTACTACCAAAGGAATATGGTGTTTTTTAGCCAAAGCTGACAAGGCTTTTATATCTGCGATCTCCAGCAGCGGGTTACTGATGGCCTCACAATAGATCATTTTTGTCTTAGGGGTGATCGCAGCTTCGACCGCTTCCAGGTCGGTGATATTCAGAAAGGTGGTGTCGATTTTGAATTTAGGAAGGAAGTTTTTCATAAAGGCATAGGTGCCCCCGTAGATCGTACGGCTGGTCACTATATGATCTCCTGCGTCACAAAGCTGCATGATCACCGCCGTGATGGCTCCCATTCCGCTGGCCGTTACATTGGCGCTCTCGGTACCTTCCATGGCTGCCAGGGCTTCTCCGAGATACAGGTTCGAAGGAGATGAATGACGTGAATACAGGTAACATCCCTCGGTATTCCCTTCAAAGGTGTCGAACATGGTCTTGGCCGAAAGAAAGGTATAGGTTGATGAGTCTGAGATAGAAGGATTCACGCCTCCGAACTCTCCGAAGTACTGAAGGTCCTGAATATGATTTGCCGGATCGAATTTCATGATAGTTGTTTTTGTGTTTCTACAAATTTTCAAAATACTTGATGAATAATCAATTATAAATCTTATTCATGGTATTTTTAACTGGAAAAATAATGTTACATGGATTTAAATTCTATTTTTGTTTGTTTGAAAGGACCAAAGCCGAAAAATTTTCACGATGAAACTGGATGATACAGACAAGCAGTTGCTGACTCTCTTGCAGAAGGATGCCAAGAGTACCACTAAAAAACTGGCGCATCAGCTAAAACTTTCAAATACGGCAGTTTACGAACGCATTCGTAAGCTGGAAAGAAACGGGGTGATCGAAGGCTATACGGCACAGGTAGACCGGGAAAAGATCGGGCGATCCTTTGTGGCTTTCTGCCATGTGAAGCTTATTCAGCACTCCAAGGAATATGTACAAACCTTTGAAAAGGAAGTGGTCAGACTGCCTGAGGTGCAGGAATGCTACCATACCAGTGGGGATTATGATTACCTGTTGAAGATCTTTGTGGAAAACATGGAGGCCTACCGGAACTTTATGATCACCAAACTTACCGGGCTCAAATATATAGGCAGTACCCACAGCGTGTTTATGATCGGGGAGGTGAAGAACAGCAGCGTGATTGAGGTGTGATGGTTATGTAGTTAAACGGTTATACAGTTATGCGGGGATATGGTTAATCTTGGAATTTTATCTATTCGCCAATTCTCGAAACCCGGTTTCACGGTTTTCAGTAATGAGGTAATGAGGTTTATGAAGTGGATATTTTTTACAATCTACAATCATCACAGATCGAAAGGAATTTGAAGTCAAAGCGCCATCACTTCTTTGATCTTACGCGTAAATTTTCTGGCACCGGTCTCGTTTAAGTGAGAATTTCCGATCCAATCGGTTGTGGGATCTTGTCCGAAATTAAAATCGATAGAATTGAAATTGAATAATTTGACAAGATTGCCATTATCAAGCCTGATCTCATGAGGGCCAACGGGGGTATCATTTCTTTTGCCTTTTACCGCGGGCATTTCCAGCAGTACAAGTTCGATATCGTTCACTACACACAGCGAATCAATTTTTTGTATCCATGGAGAACTTTTAAAGTTTTTAAAAGGAAGTTTTTTAGGTACTTCCGGTAAGTTGGTTTTATCCGAGATGGTTTTGGCCAGTCTCAGCTGACCTTGAACCAATTCAGCGTTTCGGTGCTCGCTGCTGATCACCTTTTTGATCATTTCGATAAACATCCACCTAAACTTGATCAGGGGCAAGTCCTGAAAGGTATACTGATAATCATCCGTGGTAAATTCCACTATGGGGTGAACGACATCACTTTTAAAATCATGTCTGAATCCATCAAGAGCAAGAATAACCTTTTCAGGCCTCGTATCGTAGCTTCTGATATATTCCTTCAACTGAATAAAATTAGTTCTCACAGAAGTGCCACCTATAGCCATGTTATAGGCCTTATTTTTATCTGAAGAAAGCAGTTCGGCATCGATGCCATCCAGGGCGTAAGAGTTCCCCAGAATCAGATAATCGTATTCAGGAGAATCAAGATTCAGAGATTGCAGTCTTTTTTTAAAATTCCAGTCTACCCTGCTTACCGCAAAAAGGAATACTAAATTCACGACGGCAAAACCGATTAAAAACCATATGATATCTGTTAAATACTTTTTCATTTCTAAAATTGAAAGTATATAAAATCGGCCTGATTTCCTTCAAATAAAAAGCAGAGTGTAAATACAACCAGATTAAGAGCCCAGCTCAGTTTACGTTTCGAGGGGTTGATCTGAAGTCCGTGTTCTTTATCTCGTTGTAACCATTCTACTGATAGCATCATGACGATAAACACAAAAAGAAACAGCATCTGATAATTATCGGCAAAAAAATCAATTTGATTCTGCCCTGTACCAATTAGAATTCCTTCGAGGTAGCTGAAAGCATGAGTTAGGTTTTCAGCCCGAAAAAATATCCAGGCTAGGACCGTAAGCCAAAAGGTAATCAAAATCCCGATTATTTCCCCTGGTTTAGGGAAAATTCTTCCCTCTGCGACCACCCCGATGTTATTTCGATTCAGATTGGTCAGCATGAGAGGTAAAAAGTACAAGGCATTTAAAAATCCCCAAAAAATAAATGTCCAGTTAGCACCGTGCCAAAAACCGCTAACTATAAATATAATAAAAACGTTTCTGATGTTTCTCCACTTACCACCCCGACTTCCACCAAGAGGGATATACAGGTAATCCCGAAACCAGGTGGAAAGCGAAATATGCCATCTTCTCCAGAATTCGGCGATATCTCTGGAAAAATAGGGATACGCAAAATTCCGCATCAGGTCAAATCCGAATAGTCTTGCAGTTCCGATGGCTATATCTGAATATCCTGAAAAATCTCCATAGATCTGGAATGTAAAGAATAAAGCTCCCATAATCAGTGATAAGGGGTTGTATTCTGCCGAATTTTGGAAAATCATGTTGGCATATTCAGCACAATTGTCCGCAATGACCATTTTCTTAAACAAGCCCCAGATGATTTGTTGAGATCCATCTACGGCCAGTTTGTAATTGAAATGTCGTTTTCGGTAAAATTGAGGAAGCAGGTGAAGAGCTCTTTCAATCGGACCGGCTACCAACTGGGGGAAAAAACTAACAAAAGCACTAAATGCGATAAAATCATGTGTAGGTTGTAACTTCTTTCTATAAACGTCTATGGTATAACTCAATGTTTGAAAAGTGTAAAAGCTAATCCCCACGGGAAGAATTATTGACAATGAACTGGCACGGATTTCTGATCCAAAAAGCGAAAAAGCCTGTATAAAATTTTCAAGAAAAAAGTTGTAATACTTAAAGAAACCTAAGATTCCAAGGTTGACAACTATACTGCTCCAGAGATAGATTTTTCTGTACGACGTTCTGTCCTCTTTCTCCAGTAATCTACCTATAGAATAATCTACAAAAGTGCTTAATATGATTAAAGAAAGAAATTTCCAGTCCCACCATCCATAAAACAGGTAACTGGCCAGGGTAATAAAAAAGTTCTGTAGTCTGAGCTTTCCCTGCAATACAAACCAGTAAATAATGAATACCACAGGTAAGAAAATCGCAAAATCAACAGAATTAAATAGCATAGGGAACGATTTCGTACCGGTAAATTATATCCTTCCCCAGGAACCATAAATATTAATCGGTAAAAGCAATTGTATGTCCGATTACCAATCTGATAATCAAGTTATTTGTGGTGTCGTTTAGCTGATTTTATTCATGTGAAAGAAAGAGGTGATTCAGGAGATGGGGGTATTAATAAGGTTATACCGTGAGCTCTTAGTGCTGTGTATCTGTGATTCGGGGTTATTGATCGTTTAATTTGATATTCTACCCTTCTCAATCGTTCCCCTCAATAATTAACATTAACAATTGTATATTGGTCGTTGGCACGTGATCTGTGAATTTATCGATTAACATTTACAATTTATCATTGTTATTCGCCCATTGGCTCATTTACAGGATTTGGTTCTCAGTTTTCGGTTCTCAGTTTTCGGTTCTCAGTTCAGAGCTATAAAGTAATGAAGTAATAAAGTAATGAGCTTGATGGGGTTTATATTTTTAAAATCCGCAATCTAAAATCACCATATGCTGTAAAGCCGCAAAATTGTGAAGTTGTAAAGCATTCTCATTTACCCATTCGCACATTTGCTTTAAATGGTTCGCGGTTTTGGGTTTTCAGTAAAATAGTATTAAAGTAATGGAGTAATGGAGTAATGGAGTAATGGAGTTAATGAGCTTGATGGGGTTTATATTTTTAAAATCCATAATCTAACATCTACAATTTATCATTTAACATTTATCATTAACCCCCTCCCGACTAACGACTAACGATTCACGATTCCCACTCTCTATTCCCCAAAACTCTAAAATTCCGTACTTTTGCTTTTCACGAATCTAAAACGTTCTAAAAAACATATATGAATTCATATGATGTAGCCGTGATCGGCTCCGGGCCCGGAGGATATGTTGCGGCGATACGATGTGCTCAACTGGGCATGAAAACAGCCATAATCGAAAAATATAACACCCTGGGAGGTACCTGCCTGAATGTAGGATGTATTCCTTCAAAAGCCCTTCTTGATTCTTCCCACCATTATGAAGATGCGATCAAGCATTTCGAAGAACACGGGATCGAAATTCCCGGGGAGGTAAAGGTCAATCTCGAAAAAATGATCGCCCGGAAGCGAGGTGTGGTTGAGCAGACCACCAAAGGGATCGATTACCTGATGGATAAGAACAAGATCGAGGTTTACCACGGGATAGGCAGCTTTGCCGATAAAACACACATCGACATCAAAAAGGAAGACGGGGAAACCGAGCAGATCGAAGCGAAAAATATCATTATAGCCACCGGTTCCAAGCCGGCCAGCCTGCCTTTTATCGACATCGATAAAGAGCGGATCATCACCTCTACCGAAGCCCTCGAGCTTAAGGAAATTCCCAAGCACCTGGTAATAATCGGAGGGGGTATCATAGGGCTCGAACTGGGACAGGTGTACCGCCGTCTCGGAGCAGAGGTTTCTGTAGTGGAGTATATGGACCGCATAATCCCTACTATGGATGCATCTCTTTCGAAAGAGCTCACCAAAGTATTCAAAAAAGCGGGTATCAAATTCTACACCAGCCATAAGGTGAAGGAAGTGACCCGTAAAAAGGACGAAGTGATCGTCAAGGCAGACGATAAAAAAGGCAATGAAGTCGAGTTCAAGGGAGACTATGTGCTGGTATCTGTAGGTCGCCGTCCGTATACCGATAAGCTCAATGCCGACGCTGCCGGGGTAAAGATTGATGACAAGGGAAGGGTAGAAGTGAACGATCACCTGCAGACAAGAGTCGACAATATCTATGCCATCGGAGATGTGGTTCGCGGTGCAATGCTTGCTCACAAGGCTGAAGAGGAAGGCGTGATGGTGGCTGAGATCCTCGCCGGACAAAAACCGCATATCGATTATAACCTGATCCCGGGCGTGGTGTATACCTGGCCGGAAGTGGCTTCTGTCGGAAAAACCGAAGAAGAGCTGAAGGATGCAGGCGTTAAATACAAAAGCGGACAATTCCCAATGCGAGCCCTCGGACGTTCACGTGCCAGCGGTGATACCGATGGTTTTGTGAAGATCCTGGCCGATGCTGAGACCGATGAGGTACTCGGCGTACACATGATCGGTGCACGTACGGCAGACCTGATTGCAGAAGCCGTAACCGCTATGGAATTCAGAGCCAGTGCCGAAGACATATCCAGGATGAGTCATTCGCATCCTACCTATGCAGAAGCCGTCAAGGAGGCAGCACTCGCCGCCACCGACGACCGTGCACTGCACGTATAACAGCAATAATTTGTGATTTCTACTTAGAAAAAGCCCAGCCGGATCATCGGTTGGGTTTTTTTGTTTCTTTCGGGAATGAAGTTATGGAGTTATGGGGTTATGGGGTTATGGGGTTATGGGGTTATGGAGTTATGGGGTTATGGAGTTATGGGGTTATGGAGTAATGAAGTAATGTGGTAATAATGTTGATGGAGTTTATGAAGTTGATGGAGTTTAGGAAGTTGATATTTTAAAATCCACAATCCACGATCCACAATCCACAATCCATCATCGTTATGGAGTAATGAAGTTATAGAAAACCATTTCAAAACTTCCCAACTCTAACCCCCGTACCTCCATAACCCCATACCTCCATACCTCAAAATCACGACTCATATTTGTAAAGGCGATTCCTTAATAGTATTTTTAAGATCAAACAAAAATGAATATGAAAACCATCCTTGCCTTTGCCGGAAGCAATTCTTCTGAATCCATTAATTTCAAACTTTTAAAATATACCGCTTCGCTCATAAAAGACTATCAGGTCGATGTGATGAACATGGCGAAAATGCCCTTTCCGATGTACAGTCTGGATGAAGAGAAGAACCAGGGTTATAAGAATTCTTTAGTGGAATTGCGAGATGATATACAGGCGGCCGACGGTGTCATTATTGCAGTGAACGAACATAACGGGAATATGTCTGCTTACTTTAAAAATCTGCTGGACTGGCTTTCCCGCCTTGAGCGCCAATTCATGGAAGATACAAAGGTTATGCTTATAAGCACTTCACCTGGTAAGGGAGGCGCTATGAATGCTTTGACCCGTGCCAAGGAAACCCTGCCAAGGTTTGGGGCGACCATCGTTTCAGACTTCAGTCTGCCATCGTTCAATCATAGTTTTGATACCGAATCTTCGAAGATCACTGATGATGAAAAGCAAAAGGAACTGGAAGAAGCGTTGGACAGGTTTCTGAATCAGATTTGACGGTACCTTAATTGTGGATTGTGAATTGTAGATTATGGATTACGAGTGTTCATTTTATTTTCCTGGGTGCTTTTGACGTATAGTTAGAATAATACTGCTTAACAGTTTATTCAACGATCGCCCTTCTTTTTTAAGGTCCCTATGTTCTTCGGCATTCATATAACCAGCTGCATAAAGAAGTTCGATCCAGTAAAGAGTCTCGTTACTTTCCTTCTGAGCGATAGCTAATTTATGGATGAAATCTGCTTTTGATTCAGCGTGTTCTGCCTCCTTAAACTATCTCCCCGAACGGTGTACATGATCGGAGTAATTGTTCGATTACTTTTATTTCTTCATGATTACTTAATATCTCTAGGTAACAGTCAATAATTGAAAGAGCAGGCTCAAAGCTATCTTCCTAGATAAAAATTTTTAAGATTTTTATCTAAAATCTACCATCTACCATCTACCATCCACAATCCACAATCCACAATCAATTAATGACTTTCCGTTCCGGCAACAGGTCATATTTGATGCTTCTTCTGAGGTTATAGATGCGCAACTTCAATTCGGTGAGTTCCTCGTCAATGATGGTTTGAGGAGTTTTCAGTCCGAGTTCGATCAGGATCATCAGCTGTTGCTCGAGCACATAGAGATACCCGCTTGAAATTTCCAGGTACCTTATGTATTGTTTCCTGTCGGTGGCCTGTTTGGCTCCTAAAGCGATATTGAAAGGAATTTCGGTAACGGCATCTTTAATCTTGCCGGTAAGTTCATATTGGTCAGGGGGAGGGAGAATGTCTGCCAGTTTGTAAACGGCAATGACTAAACGGATACTGAGCTTCCAGATATCCAGATCTTTGTGATTAGTCATAATGTATTGGTTAATAGGTTATTCTATTAAATATAGAATATAATCTACGTCTTTAACAACTTATTTAGAAAATAATCGATGAAATGCACTTAATTTAAAATTTGATGATTAATTTCAACTACCTGACTACCAATATACCCGTATGACTGTAAAACTGTAAAGTCGTTAATGGTGAGTCGTGAATTATTAGTTCGGAATAGATATAATCGTGAATTATGAAAACGAGTCATTTCGAACCCTTCAAGGGTGAGAAAACTGCCAGCCGTTCGAAGACTGCAGTCCCCAATGCGGACGTATCCTTCTCCTTCCGTTCGGGGCTTAGGGATTATGGATGGTACTATTGAGCACCCAAAAACGAAAACAGAGAACCTTTTATAGCGAATAGCAAATGAGTTAATCGGCGAATGGGATTACGATTAATTACCCTTTTTTACTATTTCTTAGTATAAATGTAAAACGGCTTAAAGGTAGATCGGCATAACAACTTAACGGCATCAATCTATACCCGCATAAACACAAAACTCCAAAACCCCATAACCCGAATAATTAATTAACACCCATGAATAAATAAATTATCATAGCTAAGACCGTTTCATTATATTTGACGCAAATTATTTTCTATGAACATACGCCCCGGGTTTATAGCCGGCTTACTTGTTGCCTTTTTCCTGCTTTTTGTGGGCTCATGCGCCTCTAAAAAAGACATCATTTATTTCCAGGATATTAATACAGTCATGGAGAATGTACCCGATTACAGCTACACGGCCGTAATTCAAAAGAACGATCTCTTACAGATCACCGTTTCCTCATATGATCTTAAAACTGTTCAACCGTTTAATTTACCCGTTACCGCAGCACCTAATCTGAACGGCAATGTCAAGGGTCAAATTCAGCTTCAGTCATACTTGGTTGATAGTGATGGGAATATTCAGTTTCCCGTTCTCGGTACCATTCACGTAGCTGGCATGAGCCGTCAGGAACTCGTTAAAGAACTGGAAAAACAGGTCTCCGAATACGTAGTAGATCCAATCATCAATTTGCGAATTCTTAATTATAAGGTGACGGTGATTGGAGAAGTAATGCGACCAGGTACATATTCTATTCAGGATGAGCGTATAACACTCATAGAGGCACTGGGAATGGCTGGAGATTTGACGATCTATGGCAAAAGAGAAAAGGTATTGGTATTAAGAGAAAATAATGGAGTAAAAACCCACGGCATGGTCGATATGACCAGTACTGATTTTATCGATTCTCCCTTTTATTATTTACAACAGAACGATGTTGTATACGTTCAGCCAAATAATGCACAAGTCCAGGCATCATCATATAATAGAAATATTCCCATATTCGTATCGATTTCATCGGTTCTTGTTTCATTAATTATTTTAATCACCCGTTAATCATTTAAGACAATGCAAGAGAAGGTTTTTATGGAAGATTATTATGGGGAAGAAATAAATTTGAGGGAGCTTTTTCAAAAGTATTTACGTAACTGGAAATGGTTTTTGATCGGTGTGATCTTATGTGTGGCAGCTTCGGTTATTTATCTTGAATTTACCATTCCAACTTATATGACCGAGGCGAGTATTCTTATTAAGGATGATAAAAATGGAGGAGCTGTATCTGAGCTATCCGCTCTTCAAGACCTAGGTGTTCTGAACTCTTTTGGAGGGAATAGTGTAGACAATGAGTTAGAGATTTTGCGCTCTAGACGTTTGTTCAAAAAAGTTGTGTCTGAACTTGGGATAAATGTAAGTTATTACCGGGATAATAATTTTAGACTAAAAGAGGTTTACAGTACCATGCCTTTTTTTGTGAAAATACTCACTTATAATCAGTTAGCGGAAATGCCGGAAGAACCTCTTTCATTTTCTCTTATAGATAATGAAAATATAAGAATCGAAAGTGGCGATCGAGTAGAACACTATAAGATGGGCAGTACTATCACATTGCCATTTGGAGAAATCGTAGTGATTCCAAATCTGGAAATTAATCGCCAATTACTGGAAAATCCGAAAGCAGAGTATCAATTATTCTTTTATCAGATTGATGATGTGGCGACAAATCTTTTAGAGAATGGGATTCAGGTAAGTCTTTCAAGTAGGAACAGTACAGTAATAAATTTAGCTCTGGAGTATCCAGTCAAACAAAAGGCACAGGACATTCTCGATGAACTGGTGAATCAGTATAATAAAGATGCGATCAAAGACAACAATATGATTGCAAAGAACACGGCTGAATTCATAGACGACCGTTTACGAATTATAGCCGAAGAGTTGGACTCGGTAGAGACTGATAAGGTGGAATTCAAGTCTAACAACAAGATCACAGACATCACCTCTGAAGCACAATTATTCCTCGAAAACGCGAACGAAGTGAGCAAACGTAATCTGGAAATGGCGACCCAGTTGGAAGTGATCAATACCATGATCGACTACCTTAAGCAGGGTGATAATTCGAAATTACTACCTGCTAATCTGGGGCCAGAAAGTGAAGGACTGGCTGCGTTGATCAGCACCTACAATACTCTGGTGATCGAAAGGGGGCACCTAAGGGAGAATAGCACCGAGAAAAATCCTGTGGTCAGAAATATTGATTCCCAGATTTCGCAATTACGACAAACAGTTCTAAAAAGTTTCGAGACTCAAAGGACAGCTTTGGAAATTGCTTTGCAAGATATGCGTAATCGTGAATTGCAAATGGATAATCGTATTGCCGGGGTACCTGACAAAGAAAAAGAGTTCAGAGGAATAGAAAGACAGCAAAACATCAAAGAGGCTCTTTATCTCTTCCTTCTTCAGAAAAGGGAGGAGGCTTCTATTTCCATGGCTATTACAGCTCCTAAAGCTAAGATCGTTGATTATGCTAACAGTTCAAAAGATCCTGTTGCACCCAAAACGAATTATGTTTTGGCAGGAGGATTAATTATGGGGTTGTTGATCCCTTTTCTCATTCTTTTTATGAAAGACCTACTTAATAATAAGGTACAAACTCGTAAAGATATCGAGAAAAATCTTCCAGGACTTCCCATTGTAGGCGAACTGCCTCATCTGGAGGAAAAAGAGAGAAGTTTGATTAGTCCATATGATCGCTCTATTTTTGCAGAAGCCTTCCGGATCATGCGCACCAATTTACAGTATTTGTATCTGGAGCATCAGAAGGGTATGGCAAAAACAATCCTTGTTACCTCTTCCACAAAAGGTGAAGGAAAATCACTTACCGCTTCTAACCTAGCCATTTCCTTGACAGGGACTGGCAAGAAGGTAGTAATTGTAGGTGCCGACCTTCGTAATCCGCAGTTATCCCGATACTTTGAGCATGACCGTAATCAGACCGGACTTTCCAATTATTTGTATCAAGAGGGGTTGTCGGTGGCTGATATAACAATCTCAACTCCCGATAACAGTAGTCTGGATCTCATTACTTCAGGAAGAATTCCTCCTAATCCGGCAGAGTTGTTACTTAGTAAAAGGGCGGATACGCTTTTTTCAATCTTGAAGAAGCAATACGATTATATTATTTTAGATACCGCGCCTTTATTGCTGGTAACCGATACTTTTCTTATAAGTAAATACGCTGATGTGATTTTATATATTATAAGATCAGGTTATTCAGAGCTTCGATTTACTGATTTTATTCAAGATGCCATAAAAGCAAAAAAACTAAATAAGGTTGCACTTGTATTGAATGACCTGAATATGGCCGATTTCGGTTACGGTAATAAATATGGCTATGGTTATTCGGAGGAGGAAAAGCCTGGTTTTGTGGAGAAGTTGAAGCGGAGGCTTTCAGCTTAAATGGGATTATAGATTGTAGATGTTAGATTGTAAATCGGTGGATTGCTTTTATTATCCCGTGATTGTAAACCTACTTATTCTTGGTAGTCAGTAATATTTTACTGAAAACATCATGAGATTAAACGATAATGCCTTGTGATTGTTATATTCAGATTTATCAAGGCAACTTGTATGATTTAACAATTCTATCCAATAGCGGGTTGCATTACACTCTTTCTGTGCGATCGCTGATTTATGTATGAAATCTGCCTTAGATTCAGCGTGTATAATGCACCTACCGAAGTTCCCGATCTAAGCAATTGTTTACTGATCGTAATGTCCCTGTGATTCTTTTGAATATTTCTGGTAGTTTCAATGACTGCAATAGCAAATTGAAATGATAAGTCCTTGACAGGATTCATTATGTGATTTGTAGTAAAAAATAAACATTATTATAAAATATTTACTATATGATCTACAATCTAACATTTACAATCTATAATCATCCAAAAATCTCGTTGGTCCTCTGCAAAACCACCTCCAACGGCTTCACCAGTTTCTTAGAGATCTTCGCATTCCAGATCTTTTCCAGGTGTTCAGGCCGGTGCGCATCGGTGCCTATATAATCGATATAGCCTTTGGTAAGCAGCATCTCTGATTTCTGCTGAATATTTCTTCCGTAGTGGCCGGTAACCGACAGCATATTGAGCTGTAAGAGAACGCCTCTTGATTTGAGTTCCCGGTATTCCTTTTCTGAAGATATATAGTTGTACCGCTCCGGATGTGCCAGTACAGGCAGATACCCTTTATTCTGCATGTCAAAGATGAGTTTGTTCAGATTCAGAGGCCTCATCAGAAAACCGGTTTCGAACAAAACGATAGAATCTGTAAGGGGAGCCAGTAAATCATTCTGCAGCAGGGTTTCGAATTGTTTATCGGCCAGGTGCTCAGCCGCGGCAAAAAGCTCGATCTCCGGAAAAGTTTGTTGAGCTTTAGGTTTGAATACTTCCAGTTCCTTGTCGATCTTTTGTTTATTCAACCGGTACTGGTCTTCCATGATGTGAGGGGTACAGATGATCTTTTTATATCCCAGTTTCTCATACCATTGTAACATTTCAAAGGAAACCTCGATGTTGGCAGCCCCGTCATCAATATCGGGTAATAAATGACAATGAATGTCTACCTGACTATGCAACAGCGATTTAAGTGAAACCTTACTTGAAAAGAGGGAAATCATCACGTTAATTGGGAAATATTTTACCTTAGTTCCCGTTAAAAGTACGCATTCCACAGGGATTATTTCCCAAAGGAATGCTAAGAAGACCCCAGATCAAAACTCAAAACCGACTGAACTTATGTGCTACAGACTGAAGCGCCTGCTATTTGCGTTGTCTTTTCCCTTGATCTCTCATGCCCAGCAAACCCTGTATTCCGGACAGCTGGAAGGCATGGCTTATTTCGGAACCGATGCGGAATTACCCTTTTGGATGGCTTCCAATAACTTTGGCAGGGTAGAGGAGGAGTCGACCGTATATGGAATGGCCGGTTTTGCTGCCAGGCGGGAATTTTCACGCTGGGGTTTCCTTGAAGCCGGGATCGGGATCACAGCCACCGATGCCGGCGATCCGGCCTTTCGGGCAGACCACTGGTACCTCACCTACGAGAATTACTGGTTTGGGATCGATGCCGGGAAAAAACAGCCTGAACCGGAATATGGTGGACTCGCAGCAGCAGACCCTTCTTGGCTTCGGTCGAACAATGCCAGGCCTATGCCCGGAGCGCGTATTTACACCGCCAGGCCCTTGTTCCTGGACCGGAAGGAAAGCTTCGCTTTCGAAGCGGAATGGGGTGAATATGTTATGGACGATGACCGTGCAGTGGATAAGGCCAGAGTTCACCATAAGCAGCTGAGATTTCATTACCAGGCTACTGCTCAAAGTAAATTCGTTATAGGCTTCGAACATTTTACTCAATACGATGGTCGCTGGCCGGTGACCACCGAGTGGCTTGACGGGCTGGCAGACTATGCAACCATAGTGGCAGGAGCCCGGGAACGGGATCAGTCGAAGAATACCCCTGAGATTGGGGGAGACTGGAACCAGCTTGCCATGTATTCCCTCAGGTACCAGTGGTTCTGGCCCAAAACCCGGGTCGAGTTCTTTTGGGATCATATGTTCGAAGACGGTTCCGGTATGCGGTTATCGAACTTTCCCGACGGGCGGTATGGAGTTTTTATAAAGAGAACAGATGATGAGGTACTGTGGGACTCGTTCATCTATGAATTCTATTACACCAAAAACCAAAGTGACGGGAACGATAATTATTTCAATCACGGCGTATTTTCCTCCGGGTGGACCTATCACAAGCGGATGATCGGCTCTCCCTTTTTCCTGCCTGCGGAAGATGGCAGTGGTATCGCTGTAAATGAATTGCTGGTACATCACTTTGGCCTTGGAGGTGATCTCTGGAAACTGCGCTACAAGGCATTGCTCAGCTACCGGAAAAACTACGGTACGCCGACCGTAGCCTATTCAGGAGAACGCGAAGTCCTATCCGGCGGACTTGACATCACCTGGCAGAACAAAGTGCTACCCGTACGCCTTTTCATCGGTGCCGACTGGGGTGACGAGAACAAGAATGCGGCGGTGGGAATAGGTTTTACGAAATTGTTTTAGAAAACGTTTTTTCGAAAAGCTTTTCCACTTTTGAAGCACTGATAATTATTAAGGTTTAATGTTTAAGGGATTTAATTTTTACGCTTAGCAGAAAGAATAATACTGGTTGTCAATTTCATTAGTTCTTCGGCTTGCTTGATATGCTGTTTTAACTTTTCAGCCTTATTATATCCTGATTGTAATAAGAGTTCCAGCCAATAGATAGTTTCGGCACATTCCTTTTGCGTTATTGCTACTTTGAATAAAGTCCTTTTTGGATTCAGCGAACTGAGCTTCCCGATAATTTGCCCCAATAGCTGTAGTAGCTTTTAGCAATTGTTTACTCAAAACATATTCCTAGTCTTCAGTTATTAAGGATTGATAACATTTAATGAAATCAAGTGAAAATTGAAAACTTTTGCTTTTTAGAACATTCATGTTTTTTATTTAACACTAAAATAGACTATTTTCTATGTATTATTTACTTTTTTCTTAACCCTTAACCCTTAACCCTTAACCCTTAACCCTTAACCCTTAACCCTTAACCCTTAACCCTTAACCCTTAACCCTTAACCCTTAACCCTTAACCCTTAACCCTTAACCCTTAACCACTAACCCTTAACCACTAACCATAAAATCCTTATCCAAATATTATATCTTTGATCTAAATTCAATGCATACATGCAAACTACTTCGAATGATTTTCATCCGGTCATAGCTGTAATAGGCCTGGGTTATGTCGGATTGCCTCTGGCTCGTTTATTCGCCACCAAATATCCGGTGGTGGGCTATGATATCGATATATCCCGCGTTTCAGAACTTAATCAGGGGCACGACCTTACCCTCGAGGTGGATGATACAGATCTGCAGTCCGTGCTGCAGCAAAATGCAGACTTCTCTGAACCCGGATTGTACTGTTCTTCTTCTCTTCAGGATATCGCCCGTTGCAATTTCTTTATCATTACCGTACCCACCCCGGTTGACAAACACAACCAACCGGTATTGCTCCCCTTATTAAAGGCCAGTGAAGCAGTTGGTAAGGTGTTGAAGCAGAGTGACATCGTCATTTACGAAAGCACCGTGAACCCCGGTGTCACAGAAGAAGAGTGCGTCCCGGTACTCGAAAAAGTAAGTGGTTTGTGCTTTAATGAAGACTTCTTCGTTGGCTACTCTCCGGAAAGGGTGAATCCCGGTGACAAGACTCGCAGCATTGCTACCATAAAAAAGGTCACCTCAGGCTCAACCCCTGAAGTAGCCCATAAAGTTGATGCCTTATACGCCAGCGTCATCACAGCAGGGACCCACCTGGCGCCCTCCATCAAGGTCGCTGAGGCCAGCAAGGTGATCGAGAACTCCCAACGGGATATCAATATCGCCTTTGTAAATGAGCTGGCCAAGATCTTTAACCTGCTGGATATCGATACGCAGGAGGTGTTGAAAGCCGCCGGTACCAAATGGAACTTCCTTCCTTTTCAACCCGGTTTAGTAGGGGGGCACTGTATTGGAGTCGATCCGTTTTACCTGGCAACCAAAGCTCAGGAAGTCGGGTACCATCCTGAGATCATTCTGGCCGGGCGTAGACTGAACGACAGCATGGGGTCTTATGTAGCCGGAGAAGTGGTCAGACATATGTTGCTGAAAGATATCAGGGTGAAAGAGGCTGAAATTCTCATTATGGGGATCACCTTTAAAGAGAACTGTCCGGATGTTCGAAATACCAGGGTGATCGATGTGATCGATAGCCTGAAGCAGTATCAAACGCGTATTCAGGTGTACGATCCCTGGGCAGATCCCTTAGAAGTGGAAAAGGAATATGGTCTTCAGATCGTTACCGAACTTCCTGAAAGACGCTTCGATGCGATCGTTCTGGCGGTGGCGCATGAGACCTTTCTGCAAGCAGATTTTTCAAAACTCAGGAAAGATCCTTCACTTTTGTATGATGTAAAGGGGATATTGGGTGAACAGGCTGATGAACGGCTTTGATTTGATAAGATGAAATCCGCCGGTACAGATCCCGGTACGGTACGGTATTTCAGTGCAGTTATTCTAACCCTACGAGTGTACCACCTTTATGTCGATTAAAAATAACCTTTAAAGAGTTTATAACAGGTAATTGCTTAATACTTTGTAATCTAGCTACTTACAATTAATGGGGCTTACCCCTAAAGGCATTGAGTACTATGGAAGCAGAGAGTCATTTGGTCTACCGGTTGAAGAAAGGTATCAGGCAGCAGGTTTTTAAGGCGACGATGCTTCCGCGATATTGGTCGGCCTCTTTAAGGGTATTGCCGGATTTCATGGTGATCGGCGCCCAGAAGGCAGGCACGACCTCTCTGTTCAACTACCTGGAGCAACATCCTGATGTGCAGGAGATCAAACGAAAGGAGATCCACTTTTTTGACGAGACCTATGACAGGGGCCCCCGGTATTATCGGTCCTTCTTTCCTTACCGTGATGAAATGAACGGGAAGATCAGTGGTGAAGCCACCCCCCTCTATCTTTTTGACCCGGCAGTTCCCGAAAGGGTAAAGAACCTGCTTCCTGACATTCGCTTTATCGTGCTGTTGCGAAACCCGGCCAAACGGGCCATATCGCATCTTCATCACATGAAAAGAAAAGGGGTAGAACAACGCTCTTTGCAAGACTTGTTTCAGAAGGGGTTTGATGCCCGATTACAGGAAGAGCGGGATCTGCAGGATCCGTGGAAGATCAAGACCTTTTCATATCTCAGCCGCGGACTTTATGCCGAACAATTGCAAAGATGGTTCAGGCATTTCGACCGGGAACAATTCCTGATCCTGAAAAGTGAAGATTTCTATAGTCATACCAGGGAAGAGGTCTTTAAAGTAATGGACTACCTCAGATTGGAAAAATTCACAGGGATCGATTTTGAGAGAGCGCACAATCAGCACGGGTACAGTAAGCCGGACCCCGCACTGCTCAGAGATCTCAATCAGTGGTATAAGCCCGCGAACGAGCAACTCGAAGAATTATTGGAACGCCGGTTTCACTGGAATGATTAGGGATATTGTCGTTAAGCCGTTAAGCCATTATGCTTTGAAATTGTAATTCACCATTCACCATTCACCACTAACCCTTAATCATTCAACACAACACCTAAAAAGAGCGCTTGGTAGAATTCCTATTTCCTATGACCTTGTAAATTAGTACTTTCAGGCACCGGAATGTGTTGGCTTAAAAGCGTGATAAAAAGGAATAAGTACCACTTAAAAATTATGAAAAGCAGAATGGCTGTTTTGAAAGCGATAAAATGGTAAGCGGTTCTCCTAAACTCCCTAAACGAAACAATGAAAAGGAAAATACTCTATATCATGTCTGATACCCGATCGGGATCGACACTACTGCAAAACATTCTCAGTACAGGTGCTCAAATGACCACGGTAGGAGAGCTTTTTCACCTGGACAGTTTTTTGAATAAAGGGCACTGGGGCAGGACCTGGAATTGGCAGTGTACCTGTGGTGAACCGTTCGAATCTTGCGAGTTCTGGGGAAAGATCCTGGGCAAACTTCGGGATATGGGTGTCGAGAGGGTGGAGGCTACGGAGGTACAGCGTAAAAATGCCAAAGGGTTGTCTTATCTCTCAAGTTGTGAATACCGGCCGGGAGAGGCAAATGATGAAATTATAAGGCTGCTTGAACAGATCTATACCGCTGTTTTCGAACTGACCGGAGCAAGTGTGATCGTTGATTCTTCAAAAGATCCTACCCAGGGCCTGGCCTTGTATGAAAAGCTGGGATACGATGTGAAGATTATTTACCTGAAACGCGACATTCGTGCAGTAACCATGTCGAAACATAAATGGTTCAGGAAATTAAAGGAACGCAAGCCGGGCAGGTATAAGATCATGTTGCTGAGTAAACTGTATGATCTTCGATGCACACAGGCATTGGAACGTATTAATGAGAGCGATAAAATCTTTATCCGTTATGAAGACCTCGCCCGCCGGCCCCAGGCAGTGATCGATCACATTTGTGACTCTTTTCAGTTGCACGCACTGCAGGTTCCTGACTATATGGTAATCGAAAGAGACCACGCTGTGGGTGGTACTCCGAACCGGCAGGGAAAAAGAAAAATCGAATACGACGACAGCTGGAAAAAGAAATCGGCTTCCCGACCCATTTTTCGGCTGTTAGGGTCGGTTATTGATAAGATCTGACCATGAGCATTACATCAAAACTCAAATCTTCCGGCATGTGGCAAACCGCTGAGGTAGTAGCCCTGGTGGTTTGTCAGTTCATTTACTTTGGGGTAATGGCCAGGCTTCTTTCCAAAGCTGACTACGGACTCATGGCGATCACCAACAGTATTATAGCCATTGGTACCATTTTTGCCGAAGGTGGTCTCGGCGCCGCCCTGATCCAGAGGAAGAACATCAACCTGAAGCATATGAACGCAGCCTTACAGGGTGGTGTATTCTTTTCGAGCCTGATTATTGGTGTCTTCTTCTTACTGGCTCCCCTTATCGCCGTAATTTTTGATCAACCCATGCTTTCACCACTTATTCGGGTGGTGGCACTGAACTTCTTTTTATTATCGGTGACGAGTGTTTCCATGAGCCTGTTGCATAAAAAATTTATGTTCCGGGAATCGGCTTTGGTGACCATCATCTCCTGTGTTCTGGGTTTTGGAGCAGGTATCGTTTTCGGGTATCTCGATTATGGCGTCTGGTCACTGGTAATTGCCAACCTGTTGTTCTCTTTTCTGAAAATGGCCGGATTCTTTTACTTTGCGCCTATCAAGCTACAATTCAGACTCTACCGGAAAGAATGGCGGCAGTTGTTCTCTTTCGGATCCGGCATGATCATTCTCAGGATTAGTAATTACCTGGGTAATAACGGCCTCATTCTTATGTTGGGAAAGATCTTTATCCCCTCTGTTCTGGGAGTTTTCGAGCGAACCTTTCAGATCAAGAACATGCCCAGCAATTACCTGGGTAAGGTTTTAATACGGATCATGTTTCCCGCCATGTCTGAGATACAGGATGAGGAAGAACGACTCTTTAAAGTATACGATCATGGTCTGGGATTGAGCAATTCTATTCTCATGCCCCTGGCGCTCTATTTTATTTTCTTTTCAGGAGAGATCGTACATATCTTACTCGGACAAAGATGGAATGAGGCGATCCTGCCTTTACAGATCATGTTCGTGGTACTCCCGTTTAGTATCTCAGGCCGTATGACAGACTCAGTGATCAGGGCAAAAGGACTGGTGTATAAGAACGTTAGCCGAAAGCTTATTTATGTATTTATTCTCTTTATCTGCTCCGGGCTCGGGGCATGGTATTATGGACTCGAAGGGGCAGCTGCCGGGGTTACCTTCAGCGTGGTAGTGAATTATCTCATAATGGTCTATCTCGTCGGAAGTGTTTTCAAAAGATCATTTCTGGATGTATTTTATGTTCCCCTGGCTCAGGCTTTACGACTAACCATTCTGTTGTCGATCATTCTTGTTCCGTACTACTTCCTTTTTAAACGCGGGGGAGCGATCAACATCACAGCCTTTCTCGCTTTGAGTGTGTTTTTATGTATTTTGCTGGGGTTACTGGCTTTTAAACGTCCAACCTGGTTGGGTACTTACATACATGAGACGCTTAAAAAGGTGAAAAGTAGAAAAAAAGTGATCCATAATCCTTCCTGAAAGAGCTTAATCGCACTCACAGGAGGATTCAGGTTGCAGATAAACCCTTAATAATTCAGATACAACTAATTATCTGGCAGCCATGTTATTAATTGACTTCGAATCGATTAATTTAGAAATGAATTATAAATATCTATCCTATGTTAGTCATTGCGAACGGGGCTTTTAAGTCAGGCTCTACCTGGCAAAGAAATATCATCAGGCATTTCATGGATTTCAGTCCGCTGCCTGAAGCTTTCCGGAGTCCCCACCATGATTCGTTTATACATACTGATAAACTGCAGGAGATCGTAGATTCAGATATTATCCGGGAAAAGAATTTCCTGGCAAAAGCCCATATCTTTAAAAAGGAACATATCGAGATCCTGACCCGTAACACTTCAGATGTATATGTATTTATGATACAGCGTGACATCAGAGATGCCATTGTTTCCCATTACAATCATTTTATTAATGTGAGACGTATCAAACCCAGTTTTAACCAATACTACTGGACGGTAGGCCGTTTCAAAGCAATGCAGATCCTGAAGTATAACCAAAACTGGGCAACCTATACTGATAATGTACTGCACTCTTCCTTCGAACAATTGAAGACCCACACCAGGGACGAAGTGCTGAAGTTCGCTGAATTTCTGGGGGTAAACCCCGATACTCTGGATCTTGAATCGATCATAGAAAATACCAGCCTGAATAAGGTCAGGGAAAAATCTGACCGGAAATGGTTCTTCCGTAAAGGGAAGATCGGCGATCATAAGAATTACCTGACCGGGAAGATGGAGGCAGATCTGAAAAAGCTCGAATCCGGTTTTAACCTGTTCGAGAAGGCAGGCTATTACCTGATGTTCGAATTACGCTAAGAACTGCATCTGACAAGGGGAGGCCCTTCATGGTTTGTTTTCCTTTGTCGATTTCCGGAACCCTCTTCAACCCTCTCAACTCTTTACAGATCGATTCCGGCAATGATTCTGTTTGAAAAGCTTTAAATTATACCGAAATTAATTGTATTTCTATGAGTGATCAACTGGCCCGAATACTAATTGGTGGTGACATATGTCCGGTAGGTGAAACCTCCCGGTACTTTATCAACGATCGTATTTCAGATTTGTTCAGGGAACTCGGCCCGTTGATGCAGGAGGCAGATCATACGGTGGTAAATCTTGAATGTCCCTTAACAGATACTTCTGACCCCATCGCGAAGAATGGTCCTGTTTTGAAAGCTCCTGCCGTATGCGCGACGGGACTGCGAAAGGCCGGAATCGATGCGGTCAACCTGGCGAATAATCACATACTCGATCATGCAAAAAGCGGACTGCAAAATACGCTTACTGTTCTGCAAAAGGAAGCCATCGGATTTTTTGGAGCGGGTTTCTCCCCGGGTGAAGCCGATAAGGCATATTTCAGTATCCATGGAGAATTAAAGGTGGCATGGTATGGGGTAGCGGAACATGAGTTTAATCGTGATCTCCGTTCCGGCATGGGAGCCAATGCCCTGGATGTGGTTGAGAACAGCAGGGCTATCAGAAAGCTGTCAAAAGAAGCCGATCATGTGATCGTCTTGTACCACGGTGGAAAGGAGCATTACCCGTTTCCCACCCCTGACCAGCAAAAGATATCCCGGTTTTTTATAGACGAAGGAGCTTCGGTGGTTGTGGCTCAGCATTCTCATATGGCGGGATCTTATGAGAATTATGAGAAGGGTCTCATTGTATACGGACAAGGCAATTTTTTGTTTGAACGGAATAAACGGAATCATCCTGCCTGGTATGAAGGCTTTCTGATTCAGCTTTCCCTGAATAAATCAGGCTTTGCGTATGAATTTATTCCTTTTCGACAATCAGATGGCTTCGCCGGCGTGAAAATGATGAAGGAGGGAGAGTCAGCATCTTTTCTGAGGTCTCTCGATGAACGGTCGAAAGAGGTAGTTGATACCGAATTCGTGCGGGATCAATGGTTGAAATATTGTAAGACCCAGCGTCGGAATTATACCGACCGGCTTATGGGACACAATCGCTGGTTACGGGCACTTAACCGACGTATCGGTTTTTCTGACCGCCTGTACGGGATTGATAAGGTCAATATGATCAGGAATGTGGTGCATTGTGAAACACACCGTGAAGTGCTGCGTGCCCTTTGGGAAGAGGAGGGGCTGGAAGATAATTAGTTGTTTGGTTTAGTCGTTATGCCGCCAGGCCGTTATACCGCTATACGGTTGGGATGTTACACCAAATTTATTTCAGAATTTATAGATTTCTGCTCAGGGATTTCTTCAATCGATAGATCATTTTTCGAATATCGGTAATATCTGATTGTATGAGCTCTTTGGTATCTGCATATTGTAGCTCATCCAACAGAATCATCTGAGTTTCCAGCTCAGAAAGAGACCCATTGGCAATGTCAAGAAACCGACATAATTCTTTTGCACTGGAGCGTCCGGATCCTTCCGCGATATTGGAAGGATTAGAAATGGCTGCCCGGTTTATTTGTTGCGTTAAAACGTAAGCTTCAAGCTTAGGCAATTCCTAAGTAATTACATATACTTTCTTTACCAGTTCTATGCTTCTTTTCCATAGATCTAAATCTTTATGTGTCATAAATTCAAAGTTTGAAATAAACATAGTAAATTTTCTATAACGGCATAACGGCATAACGGCATAACGGCATAACCTGAAAATTGTAAAGGTTTGACGATGTAGAATTGTAAAGTCGTTTTTTTATCTGACCACAGACCACAGACCACGGGCCACCATATAACTGGTAATATTAAATTATGAAGTATCAGTTGAGTTTTTACTTTTTACGGAATCATCTTCCCTGTTACTCTCACTTTTAGGAATCAATTTCAAATAACAACTTTTAATCTCCGCAATCTAATTGGTAGTCTACTGTCGGACTGGCTGTCCATCCGGCAGGGATGGCGGACAATTGAACCGGGTTGACTTCGACACATGCCAACGCATGATTGAGCAAGCTGAATGTCTGTAGATAAGGGTTTTCAGATACATCGAGGGAGGTGAGTACAACTCCGTCCAGATAAAGGGTTTCCAAAGCGGGAAAATCACCCAGGTCGAGCGAACCAAATTCCAGATCTCCAGGTTGGTCTAAGGTCCGGGTTTCTCCGGTCGCATTCAATTCAATTAGTCCAGGACTTCCAGAGAATGTCAGAGTTTCTATTTCTCCGAAGAATGTAACAGTTGATAAGGAAGAATTGCCTGTAATAGTAACAATATCGTTACCGCTGGCCACTCCTGATTCCCCATTTCCTCCACCGACGTATAGGGCATTCAGATCTGGGTTGTTGGTAATGGATAATTCATTGAGACCACAATCTGAGCAAACCAGTGCTTCCAACATCGGATTATCATCTATTCCCAGTGTAAATCCTGATTCTGAAATGGAAATATTCATCAATTGACTATTATTTTTAATGGTTCCCGGAGTCGGCGAGAGGTCTACAGTCAGTCGCTGTAGCGAGGTATTATTGATCAGGTCATAACTATCTTGAATATTCATATCTGATAACACCAGCTCTTCTATTACCGGTATAGTATTGATATCTATAGATATCAGGCTGTAAATCTCCTGAATGGTCAATTTGATTAAACTCGTGAAATCTTCTATTCCGGTCAGGTCTGTGATGTCTGCTGTTGTTTCGGGAAAGTCGCCGAATTCAGGACCGTAGTCCGGGTTGGGTCGGCTGATCACCAGCTCGGTAATTCCGGAAATATTCTCGGTCAGAACATAATCGTCCAGTACGTCATCATAGCCCAGGCCTATAAGGTATTCTTCAAAACCATCATCAGGTACATAGGTTCTGCCGTCATCGATTGTACACCCTAAGGCATCCACCGATGCGCCTGATGGAGTCTCAGAACAAAGGTCTCTGTTGTTGGGAACACCATCACCATCTTCATCGAGCTGACTTATGGAACAACCTACAGGATTCACCGATTCTCCGGGAGCTGTGTCGGGACAGCGATCTCTGTTGTTGGGAATGCCATCACCGTCAAGATCCTTTTGAGCTTCAGAACAACCCAAAGCATTTACCTCTTCTTTTTCGGGGGTGTCAGGACATTTGTCCCGGTTATCGGGAACTCCGTCGTTATCAGCGTCTGCTTTTGAAAACCGGGCGGAGAAGTTCATATTCCGGTTTATTTTGATCCGTACCGTATTTTTAGCCTCTATTTCGGGATCTGACCAGCTTTCAAATACATAACCCTCATAAGGCTTCGCCTCCACGGTGAGATATTCACCAGCCACAACTTCCTTCTTTTCTATGCTGATCACCCCGGATGCTTCAGGCGTGGCTGCTACCGTCACAGTATAAAATTGTGGTTCATCATCTTTGGAACAGGAATGAAAAAACAGGAAGAATATTCCCGCCAGAACGGAGAGATAGCAAATACGATTCATCGGATTGGTTGATTTAATGATTATCGTAGCCTGGAGGAAATATGTCTTAGAGATAATTAAAATGAATACATATGAATGTTAAAATTTTGAAAATCAAATATTTACTGATTAACAGTGATTCCGGATATTAGATTGAGGTAATTCACCGAATGTGCGAATAGGCAAATGTGCAGATGATAAATGGTAAATTGCAGATGTAAGATTATGAATTGTTAATTATTAATTATTAATTATGAAGCTGCAATTTATAGCTTAGTTTCCGCATAACCGCATACCTGCCTCCCGGCATGCAGGACCGCATATCGGCATAACCTCATTGTTGTCATCCCTGTTTTAAGTTTTTTATCGTTCTGCTTTGTTTAGTTCTGTAATTCGGTTTATTTTCAGTATCTGAGAAATTGAATCGTACATCATGGGTCGGAAAAGAATATTAGTTACCGGTGGAGCCGGCTTCATAGGAAGTCATCTTTGCGAACGTTTATTAAAAGAAGGGAATGAGGTGATCTGCCTGGACAATTATTTTACCGGCACCAAGGATAATATCATTCATCTGCTCGATGATCCGTATTTTGAACTGGTACGTCATGATGTTACGCATGCATATTTTGCAGAGGTCGATCAGGTGTATAATATGGCTTGCCCGGCGAGTCCGGTGCATTACCAGTACAATCCGATCAAGACTATCAAAACCTCCGTAATGGGAGCCATCAATATGCTAGGGCTTGCCAAGCGGGTGAAAGCCCGTATCCTGCAGGCCAGTACCTCAGAGGTGTATGGAGACCCTGATGTGCATCCGCAACCTGAATCGTACTGGGGGAATGTAAACCCCATCGGAATGCGATCCTGCTACGATGAGGGAAAACGTTGTGCCGAAACGCTTTTCATGGATTACCACACTTCGAATAATGTAGAGATTAAGATCATCAGGATTTTTAATACCTATGGTCCGAACATGAACCCCGATGACGGTAGGGTTGTATCGAATTTTATCGTTCAGGCCCTCAAGGGAGAAGATATTACCATCTATGGAGATGGTACCCAGACCCGTTCGTTTCAGTACGTGGATGACCTGATCGAGGGGACCGTACGTATGATGAACTCACCCAAAGAATTCATCGGTCCTGTAAACCTGGGGAACCCGAATGAATTTACCATGCTGGAACTGGCCGAAACCATTCTTGACCTGGTAGGAAGCTCTTCTAAGCTGGTGCATTTGCCGCTTCCGCAGGATGATCCGAAGCAGCGGCGTCCTGACATTTCCCTGGCCAAGGAAAAACTCGGTGGGTGGGAGCCGAACATTCAATTACGCGAAGGCCTCACCAAAACCATCGAATATTTTGACGGGGTACTTTCCGATAAAAGGAAGGTGGATGTTTAAGTTCGGGAATAGAGAGTAGGGAATGTTAGATTGTAGATGATAAATAGTTAGTTGTGAGTGGTGAGTAGTGAGTAGTGAGTCGGGAGTGGAATTATTAATTGTTAATGATTAATTATTAAGGGAGGTAATAATGGTAAATGATGAATTGTAAGTAAACCCCTTACCTTAGACTTCATCACTTGTATCACCGTATAACTGACTAACGGCTTAACGGTATCACGGCTTCGCCTGATTGTAGATTATGAATGGTTAATTATTAATGTTTAATTAGGAAGTCGTAAAGTCGTAAAGTCGTAAAGTTGTAAAGTTGTAAAGTTGAGATTGTTATTTGACCACGGACCACGGACCACGGACCACGGACCACGGACCACGCATCACGGCATCAACACATACTCAAAAATCCCTGATAGCTCTCACTTTAATCTGTGTATAGTCTTTATCAAAACCTTCTTCGGCCAGGCAAAGGTCGAAATACATGGTAGAGCCGCCGATGCCATAATCATTGCTGGCGGTGAGTTTACGACTTGGCTTTTTGGCGAGAATACCCAATTCATTGGAAGACCAGAAGTGATCAAGCTCGCTGAGTTCGAAATCATTGTCAAATTCGCCGTGTACAAGATTCTCACACATCAGGGACATTTCCTTATCTGAACCCTGGTACCAATCGTCAAAATCTCCCAGTTCCAGGTCCAGACAGGCTTTGGCCGCGTAATGGCCTTCCCCGTAAATCGTTACGATAGCCTTAGAATTCTCATAACCATTATCAGACTGCTGTGAGAGTATCGGGTCGTAGGGTGAAAACCCTTCCGGAGCCCAGGGCATGCCTTCATCTGCCAGGTTTTCCGGAGCAGCGATGAGTCCGTGTATTTCACCTTCCACGTATCGGTCATCTCCTGGTTGAAAAAGGTAGAAAACATAGCCTCCCTGGTAAAAAACGCCGATTTCAGGCGTTACAGAACGGGTTTGATCGGCTTCTACCTCTGCAGCTGTCTTTTCCGTAGAACAGGAGGGAAGCAGCACCAAAAGCAACCCTAAAAGGAATATTATATTTAAATGCTTCATCATATCTATCGCTTCATCATCGCCACAGGGCAGGGTTATAATGGAAGTAAGATAAGGCATTCACTCCCTGATGGAATAATTAATTCTTTGAAGGATTCAGATAAAACGGTGAATTAGTGAGTCGTGATTGGTGAGTCGTTAGTAGTTAGTCGGGAGTGTTAGATTGTAGATGTTAGATTGTAGATGTTAGATTGTAAGTTAAAGAACTTTATAAACTGCATTACCTCATCACTTCATAACCCCATACCTCCATAACCCCATAACCCGGAAACAAAAAAACCCGACAAGAATCATCCTGCCGGGCTTTTGAAATATATATTCTGCAATATCTGTCTTTACGACTCGATCTTGGTGAAAGCGGTGTCTTTATTCAGGGTGTTCAGAATAAAGTCATCTTCCAGTCCGTTGACGATCCAGGTTTCGATATTTGCCTTATTAGCGATCTCCAGTGCGATCACTTTTGAGCTCATACCTCCTGTACCGTGGGTAGACTTGTCTTCATCGACCACTTCCTTTTTCAGGTCGGCGAAATCTTCCACCTGTTCAATGGTCTCAGGTGAACCGTTCTCGAACGATTCCTTGGTATAGATACCATTGGTATTGGTAGCGATCACCAGCAGGTCTACGTCTAGCAGTCCTGCGGTCATGGCCGCCAGCCTGTCGTTGTCACCAAACTTGATCTCGTCGGTAGCCACCGTATCATTTTCGTTAATGATAGGGATATAGTTATTGCTGACCAGTATATCTACGGTCTTCTTGATGTTCTCTCTTGAGACTTCCTTCTCAAAATCTGAATACGACAGCAGGCATTGTGAAGCCAGCAGTCCCAGCTCCCTGAAACTCTCCTGGAAGATACGCATCAGGTGTGGCTGTCCGATCGAGGTCAGCGCCGATTTGGTGTGAATATCCTTATAGTCGCTTTCCAGTTCCACGAACTGCTTGGCTACTACCTTGGCACCTGAAGACACGATAATAAACTCGTATTCGTCTTTCAGGGCGGCAATCTGACGACCGATATCTTCGATCTTTCCTCTTGATAACTGATCAGATTCTTTAGTAAGGGTATTGGAACCGATTTTTAAAAGTATTCTCTTTTTCTTTTTCGGTGGTTCCTCTCTTTGTTTAAACATGTCTTGTTTTTTAGCTTCTGCTTTAATGAATGATAAATTTTTGTGTGTTATGAATGAGTGAACGGTTGTTACAACCTTCGAACGTCATCTTCTTACAACATCATTCAGTATTATCGAATTTGTCCTTCTCCGTGAATGTACCACTTGTTGGTCACCAGGTGTGCGAGCCCGATCGGACCGCGCTGGTGTAACTTATCGGTACTGATGGCCAGCTCTCCTCCGAGACCTAACTGTCCGCCATCGGTAAAACGGGTAGAGGCATTGTGATATACCGCTGCCGCATCGATGGTCATCATAAAGGTATCGGCTGCCGATTCATCTTTGGTGATGATCGAGCTGGAGTGCCCTCCTGAGAACTTGTTGATCTTGGCGATCGCATTCTCGAGAGAATCGATCCCGCCGATCACGATCTTGTAATCAAGAAACTCTTCGTACCAGATCTCGTCTCCCGGGATCTCTTTGGTACCGTTCAGGTTCTTAAAGTGCTCATCGACCAATATTTCTACCTTGTGTTCTGACAGCGCTGCCATCAGGTCTTTTACAAAGTCTTTGTAAGCCGGGATACGGGTGTCTATCAACACCTTGTCCAGGGCATTACATGCAGAGATCTTGGCGGTCTTGGCATTCAGGATCACCTTCTTGGCCAGTTCCAGGTCTGCATCTTTGTGTACATACACGAAGTTGTTTCCGCGACCGCTGACAATCACCGGACAACTCGCATTCTCTTTAACAAAAGCGATCAGGCGTTCACCTCCCCGGGGAACGATCAGATCTACCGGCTGAGTCGGGTTCGCCAGGAAATCCCTGGTCTTCTCCCTGTTGAACTGCAGGTACTCTACCCATTCGGCAGATACCCCGTTCTCTTTCAGCGCTCTGTGCCATAGTTCAACGATGGCAAGATTGGAATTCAATGATTCCTTACCTCCTTTAAGCAGAATTTTGTTTCCTGATTTAAAAGCGATCCCTGCCGCTTCTACAGTTACATCAGGACGTGATTCATAAATGATCATCACGGTTCCGAAAGGAGCAGTTTTGTTAAATACTTCCATCCCGTTATCATGGGTGAAATGAAAGCGTTCCTTTCCGAGAGGATCTTCTTCTGAAGCCAGATGCTCCAGAGAAGCGATCATTCCGTCGATCTTCCCATCGTCGACCTTCAGTCGGTCTTCCATGGCCAGATCGTTTCCATCATAACTTTCCAGATCTTTTTTGTTTGCTTCAAGGATGACGTTGCTTTCCTGACGGATAAGTTCAGCCATTCGTTTCAGCACTTCATTTCGTTCTGTGATTGTTAGTATTTTGTCCATTACGTTTTATGACTTTCGCCTGCGCTTAGCCTGTGACAGCTGTTAAGCGTGCTTCGGTCAATAGGTGGGTGGTTTATTTTTCTGAGGAACTGGAGCAACGGGCCACCCGATTACATTTGTTTTTGTTTTTAATCCCGGGAACCAGTCCTTTTTACGATCTCGGTACTATATGGTGCAAGCTCTGTACCAGAGAAGGGCTTCGTCTTTTAAATCTTTGTAAAATTTAACGTCTGATGCCTCAAACACCTATACAGACCGTGATCTGTCTTTATTTATTATTATTTCCTTTCTGCGGAAGGTCAGCAGCCGGGTTACGGCTTCACAGGCCATCACTTCCTTTCGGAAAGGAGCCCGGCCGAAACCGGGACTTTCAATACAGTAAGAACGTAACTGAAAGTCTGTCAGTTCGGTGACAGTCTTTCAGGTAAGTATTTAATCGTGAATGTTGCTGATCTTCGCATAGGCCGCCATCACTCCTTTAATAACAGAAGATGACAATCCGTTATGCTCCAGCTCGTTCAGTCCTTCAATAGTACATCCGGAAGGGGTGGTCACATTATCGACCTCCACCTCGGTATGGGTTCCGTCTTCGATCAGCGCAGCTGCTCCTAAAGCAACCTGCCCCACGATTTCCTGAGCTTCATGCGGATGGAAACCCATCTGCACCCCACCCTGGGTCATCGCCCTGAGGAAACGCAGGAAGAATGCCGTACCACTGGCACCCAGTACGGTGGCAGCTTTCATCAGACGCTCTTCGATGATGATCGCTTTTCCGATGGTTCCGAACATCTTTTCAACAAAGAATACATCTTCGTCTTCATTATCATTGGCACAAACAAAAGACATAGACTCCTGTTTTACCGCTGCTGTGTTCGGCATGGCACGAATCACCTTATTATTGGGTACAACCTCGTTAATCTCCTCTATGGTCACTCCCGTTACGGTAGAGATCAGTACCTGATCTTCGCGTAAATGATCTTTGATCTCATTGAGGACCAAATTCAGGATTCTTGGCTGGATACATAGTATAACCCATTTAGACTCTTTAACGGCTTTTACGTTATCTTCTGTAACGGTTACTCCGGCCTGTTCCTGAATAATTTTTAAGTTTTCTTCAGATTTGTCGGCAACAGTAATGTTTTTTGGATCAAAGAGATCGCTGGACGCGAGCCCTGTGATAATGGATTTACCCAAATTTCCTGATCCAATAACTGTAACTTTCATGTGTTGTTTTTTGTTAAAATTTATTTTTAAATGTTCCGTTGTTCGTCTATGTCAGATAACCATTCATCGAAAACCGCACGTCTTTTGAAGACATAACTAAAGTGGTCTATCTTGTCGTTTATTTCATAAGGACAGTCAAAAACCACTTGCCGGTAGCCAGATGCAGTACCCAATACATTTCAGAACAAGGCACATAATAACTTTTTAAAGCGAAAAAGCAAGTTTCAGACAGGCTTTAAGATTTCTTTAAGAAATAGCTAAAACCCTGATTTAGCCTGACTTTTATCCGGTTTTTGAAGAAAATTCCTGCTTTTATTACGCTGTTTATAATAGCGGATGTTAAGAAGAAATTCGTGTGCTAACTACCTGTTTCTAACGTTTGAGTAAAGCAATCGATTTAGGAATAACCTGACAGTATTTACCGTAAAAAACGGCAATCGGGGCTGCCCCTTTTCGGAGGTTGATATCCTGGTTTTTGGTGGTGAAACTTTAACATTTGGCACTGTAGATTATTTTCTATTTTTTCTTTTTGGTTATACGGTTATACGGTTATACGGTTATACGGTTATACGGTTATGCAGTTATGCGGTTATACGGTAATGAGGTAATGGAGTAATGGAAGTGATGAAGGTGATGTTTTAGCCTCAATCATTTACTTTTCTAACATCTAACATCTAACATCTAACATCTACAATCTACCATCTACAATCTACCATCCACAATCCACAATTCATCATTTATAATTAACCATTAAAAAAATCCATCTTCTCCCTGATCCGGTCGAAGCCGGGGTTTCCGGTGCTGCCGATATGGGTATGTTTCACATCTCTGTTAGGAACGAAGCTTCCATTCTCAATAGCCTCCGACATTTCTTTGTAAGCATCTCTGAAGGGAACTCCTTGCAATACCTTTTCGTTTAGGGTATCGACACTGTAGAGATAATCGTATATGGGGTTTTCGGTGATAGAAGCATTGACCTCTATTTTCTCCAGTGAAAAGCGCATCATTTCCAGGCAAGCCTTTAGCTGTTGCAAAGCCGGGATCATGACCTCCTTGGTGAGTTGCAGTTCACGGTGGTAACCCGAAGGGAGGTTGGTCGATAGCAGCGACAACTGGTTGGGTACCCCTTGCAACAGGTTGCATTTACCGCGGATGAGTTCAAACACATCGGGGTTCTTTTTGTGGGGCATGATACTGGACCCGGTGGTGAGCTCTTTGGGAAAGGAGATAAAGTCGAAGTTCTGGCTCATATACAGACAGATGTCCATGGCCAGTTTTCCCAGGGTGCCGGCCATACTGCTTATGGCCAGGGCCACGCCTTTCTCGACTTTGCCTCTTCCCATCTGGGCGGCCACCACATTCACCTTCATTGTTTCAAATCCAAGCTCTTTGGTGGTGAACTCCCTGTCGACAGGGAAGGAGCTGCCATAGCCCGCCGCGCTGCCTAATGGATTTTGGTCTACCACTTTTCGTGCCGCTTCCAGGAAGAGCAGGTCATCGATCAGGCTTTCGGCATAGGCGCTGAACCAGAGTCCGAAAGAAGAAGGCATGGCCACCTGCAGATGGGTATATCCCGGTAACGACACGGTTGAGTACTTTTCAGCCAGCTGCATCAATACCTCAAACAGCTCCTTTGACAGTGACCGGATCGTCTTGATCTCATCTTTCAGGTATAGTTGCATGGCCACCAGTACCTGGTCGTTTCGCGATCTTGCGGTGTGGATCTTCTTTCCGGTATCACCCAGCTTTTCAGTAAGCAGGTATTCGATCTTCGAGTGTACGTCTTCGAATTGGTCTTCTATTGTAAATGTACCGGCTTCAATGCTTTCATTGATCATATTAAGTGCACCGATCAGGTCTTCGGCTTCCTGCCTGCTGATCAGTCCTGTTTTGGCCAGCATTTTGGCATGCGCCTTCGAAGCCATGACATCATATTTGGCGATATGAAGGTCCAGTTCCCTGTCACTGCCTACGGTAAAGAGATCGATCTTTTTGTCTGTTGAATATCCTTTGTCCCAGAGTTTCATTTTTTCTTTGGTTATGGGGTTATGGGTTATGGGGTTATGGAGTTATGGAGTTATGGGGTTATGGGGTTATGGGGTTATGGAGTTATGGGGTTTATAAAGTTGATGGAGTTGATGAAGTTCTTTAACTTACAATCTAACATCTAACATCTAACATCTAACATCTAACATCTAACATCTAACATCTAACATCTAACATCTAACATCTACAATCTACCATCTACAATTTACCACTCACTACTCACTACTCACTACTCACTACTCTCCACTTTTCCTTAATCATTAAACATTAACAATTAATCATTAAACCATCCGTGAAGCTTTCATGATCAATTCCACATACATCGGAATCGCTTCTTCGATCTCGCTCACGTAAATAAATTCATCAGCTGAATGGGAACGGGTGGAATCTCCGGGGCCCATTTTCAGTGACGGACAACTCAATACTGCCTGATCGGAAAGGGTAGGGGAACCATAGGTTTTTCTTCCCATGCTCAGTCCGGCCTGTATAAGTGGGTGCGATTCAGCAATACTGGAGGAATTCAGCCGCAGGGAACGGGCTTTCAACCGGCAGGGGGCTTCCTTCTCCAGGATCTGCTGAATCTCTTTATTTGAGTAACAATCATTGACCCGTACATCGATGACCAGGTTCACCTCGGCGGGTACCACATTGTGTTGTGTGCCTGCCTTGACTTGGGTCACCGTCATTTTTACCGGCCCCAGTACCGGGGAGACTTTTTCGAACCGGTAATCCCTGAACCACTGCAAGACCTCAATGGTATTGTATATAGCCATGTCTCCGTTTGCATGGGCTGCATGTCCGGGAGTGCCGTTCACTTTTCCGTCGAAGACAACCAAACCCTTTTCTGCGATGGCCATTTGCATTTGAGTAGGTTCCCCCACTATAGCCACGTCGACCTCCGGAAGTTCTTTCAATACCGAGTTCAGTCCGTCAGGTCCGCTGCTCTCTTCCTCGGCAGAGCCAACGAATACCAGGTTATACCCAAGGTCTTCCCGGTCATATAATTCTGTAAAGGTTGCCAGCAGAGATACCAGGCATCCTCCCGCATCGTTGCTTCCGAGTCCGTAGAGCTTATCACCGTCTACCGAAGCATTAAAGGGATCTCTGGTATATGCCTCATTGGGTTTCACGGTATCATGGTGAGAGTTCAGCAGCAGCAGGGGTTTCCCCTCATGGTAATGCTTATTGAAGGCCCAGATGTTATTCTTCTTTCGCTCGAAGGGGATCTCTTTTTCCCTGAACCAGTTCTCCAGCAGGAGGGCGGTTTCTGACTCTTCCGAAGAAAACGAAGGGGTTTCTATCATTTTCTTAAGCAGGTTAATTGCTTCCGATGTCAGTGTCTGAGTGATCATAGGCTTAAAGTGGTTTTCAGGTGGTTGTCGTTCTTTATCATGGCGGCAGAGCCTATATGGATCTGTTTCACGCCCTTTTCAAGAGCATCAAAGCAGTTATGCAGTTTTGGCAACATGCCACCCTGTACCACTCCTTCCTCGATCAGGCTTTGATAGTAACGCTTATTGATGTGAGGAATGACTGTTTCGGCTTGTTGCGGATCCCTCAGCACCCCATTCAGTTCAAAACAGTAGTAAAGCTCCACTTCGAATTGCTGGCTCAGTGACACAGCGAGGGAAGCGGCCACTGTATCGGCATTGGTGTTTAAAAGTTGTCCGTTACCATCATGGGTGATCGCGCAGAATACAGGTGTCAGCCCGGTGTCTACGAGGGAGGTAAGGCGTTTGGTGTTCACCTGGCTTATATCACCGGCGAACCCGTAATCGATATCGGCTACCGGTCTCCTTACCGCACCGATCAGATTGGCATCGGCTCCGGAAAGGCCGATGGCATCGCAACCTCTGGATTGCAGTTGCACCACGACCTTTTTGTTGAGCAACCCTCCATACACCATGGTGATCACCTCCAGGGTTTGTTCACAGGTCACCCGACGTCCGTCATTCATTTGAACGGGTATGCCGAGTTGGGTGGCGAGGCTGCTGGCTTTTTGTCCGCCGCCATGCACCAGCACTTTCGGACCTTCGAGCTGCGATAAGTCATCCAGAAAACCCGAAAGCAGGCTTTCATGTTCCAGGATCTTACCACCAATTTTTACGATTTTTAGTTTCACGGTTTTCGTTTTTCGGTTTTCAGTTTTCAGTTTTCGGTAATGAGGTAATGGAGTAATGAGGTAATGAAGTAATGGAGTTTATGAGGTTCAGGTATTTATAATCCACAATTCACAATCCATAATCCATCATTTACCATTTATCATTCGCCAATTCGCCTATTTATCTATTAGCCAATCATTTGTTAGTTCTGGGGTGTTGGGATATGGGTTATGGGTTACGGGTTACGGGTTTCGGGTTACGGGTTACGGTTATACGGTTTTGAGGTTTTTATAATCTACCATTTACCATTTACCATTTACCATTTGTCATCTACCATTCCATTATTCTTCCCTTTAATAATTAAACATTAACAATTAATCATTCATATCTCCTTTCTCTACTCCCGACTAACGACTCACCATTAACAACTTTACAGTTATACGGTTATGGGTTACGAGTTACGAGTTAAGGGTTATGAGGTTTTTTACAATCTATCATCTACAATCTAACATCTACAATCTACCACTCACCACTCACCACTCACCACTCACCCCTCCCCAAAATAGCTTCCAACACTGCCTGTGCCACCCAGGTACGGTTGCCGGCCTGTTCGATGACCAGGCTTTGGTCGCTGTCTAAGACGGCATCTTCCACCACCACATTCCTGCGTACAGGGAGGCAATGCATGAACCTTGCGTTCCCCAGCTTCTCTTTGGTGATCATCCAGGAAGCATCTGTGCTCAGCACCTTTCCATAGTCACGGTAACTGCTCCAGTTTTTTGCATACACAAAATCTGCCTGTTCCAGCGCTTCGTCCTGGTTCTTGTTGATGGTGACCCCGGCTGTGATCCCGGGATCCAGGTCATATCCTTCCGGGTGGGTGATGGTCAGATCCATCTCCAGCTGTTTCATCATCTTCACAAAAGAATTCGGTACGGCATGTGGCAGGGCCTTGGGGTGTGGTGCCCAGCTGAGTACTATTTTCGGTTTTTTCGTTTTCAGTTGCTCCATGGTATCGGTAATGGTCAAAGCATCGGCCAGGGCCTGCAACGGGTGAGCTGTGGCGCTTTCCATATTGATGACCGGCACTCCGGCATAGGCAGCAAACCCCTTTAAGATCTTTTCCGCCCGATCTGCTTCCCGGTCGCTTAGGGTGGGGAAGGCCCTGATGGCAAGCAGGTCGGCATACTGCCCGATCACGGCAGCGGCCTCTCTGATGTGCTCGGCTTTATCGGTATGCATACGGGTGCCATCTTCAAATTCCATCTTCCAGCTGTCACTGTCGAGGTTTAATACCATCACATCCATTCCAAGGTTCCTGGCTGCCTTCTGGGTGCTCATTCGTGTACGCAGACTGGCGTTAAAGAACAGCATGCCCAGGGTTTTGTGTTTTCCCAGCGATTCCTTTTGAAAAGGATCACGTTTGAAAGAACGGGCTCTGTCCAGCAACAGGTCGATTTCTGTAATGTCATTCAGGTCATGAAATTGCTTCATGGAGTAGTGGAATTTACAGTTGATAATTCTTTTCTCAGGGCAAGGGTCAGTTGCTCTGAATGTTTCTCTTTAACGGTCAGGGGCGGTAATAACCTGATGAGCTGTTTATCAGATGAGCCCCCCGTGAATACCCCCTGACTGAGTAGAAGGCTCTTCCTCAGAGCAGCCACCGGAAACTCAAGTTCGATACCTATCATGAGCCCGCGACCTTTAACAGCTTTGATCTGATCCAGGGAGGAAAGTTGCTTTTTCAGAAATGCCGATTGTTTATTCACCTCTGAAAGTAGGTCTTCACTCTCGATAACCTCCAGTACGGCGAGGCCTGCCGCACAAGCCAGATGGTTTCCGCCGAACGTAGTGCCCAGCATACCATGTCTGGCCTCTATATCGGGATGGAGAAGTATGCCTCCAATGGGAAATCCATTCCCCATTCCTTTTGCGATGGGTATGATATCAGGCGTTACTCCGGCGTGCTGAAAGGCAAAGAAGGCACCGCTTCTTCCGAATCCTGACTGAACCTCGTCGGCTATGAACATGCTTCCGTAGCGCTTGCACAAACTGCTGATGCTTTGCAAAAATGCATTCGAAGCCACCTGCAGACCACCGACCCCCTGAATGCTTTCGATGATCACGGCACAAACATCCCCCTGAGCCAGTTCTTTTTCCAGCGCTTCAAGGTCTTCCCAGGGAAGTATGACGGTTTGGTGATATTTATTGAGGGGCGCTTTTATGCTTTCATTATCTGTAACAGCCACCGCAGCCGAAGTTCGTCCGTGAAATCCCTTTTCGAAGGCGATCACTTTTGACCGACCGGTTGCAAATGAGGCCATTTTTAAAGCGTTTTCATTGGCTTCTGCTCCTGAATTGCATAAGAAAAGGCGGTAATCTTCACAACCTGAAAGGATTCCCAGTTTTTCGGCATACTCCTGTTGCAGCGGATTCTGAACCGCATTGGAATAGAAGGTAAGCTTGTTAAGCTGTTCAGTGATGCGTTGTATATAATGCGGATGGCTGTGACCGATCGAGATCACGGCATGCCCGCCGTAAAAGTCGAGATACGCCTTCCCGTTTTCGTCATAAACAAAGATATCTTTGGCAGATACCGGAGTGACCGGGTAGAGCGGATATACGTCGAATAGTTCCATAGCGTCTTGTTTTTTAGAAATAACTGGCTTTTAGTTTCAGGCCGGTTTGTTCAGCTAAGCCGAACATCAGGTTCATATTTTGAATGGCCTGGCCCGAAGCCCCTTTTACCAGGTTATCGATCACCGAGGTTACCAGCAGCTGGTCTTCGTGTTTATGCAGGTGGATAAAACAATGGTTGGTGTTCACCACCTGTTTTAAATGCAGCGGCTCATCTGAAACATGCACAAATGGGGCTGATTCATAATATTCCCGGAAGATAGCGCCGGCTTGGTCCAGGCTTCCTTCATACTGCAAATAGCTGCTGGCCATGATGCCCCTGCTGAAATTACCACGGAAGGGAAGAAACATGATCTGCGAATCCTTTCCGCTTTTATCTGACAGGCTTTGGTTGATCTCTCCAAGATGCTGATGGGTAAAAGGCTTATACCAGCTGATATTATTGTCTCTCCAGCTGAAATGGGTGGTGTCGGAGGGTGAAGCACCTGCTCCGGTACTTCCGGTTATCGCATGGGTATGTACGGTATCGGCTATGCTCCCGTCAGCAGCTAGCGGAAGTAAGGCAAGCTGTATGGCGGTGGCAAAACAACCCGGATTGGCAACAGCGCTGGATGTGATGATCTCCTGCTTGTTCAGTTCCGGGAGTCCGTATACATATTCTTTCCCCTGGTGCTTTGAATCGTCTTTCAGACGAAAATCATTGCTGAGGTCTATGATTTTGGTGTGTTCAGAAAACTCATGCTGCTCCAGAAAGGCCTTAGACCTTCCATGACCCAGGCAAAGGAATACCACATCTACTTCTGCATTGATATCAGCAGAATAGTTCAGGTCAAGGCTGGCTTTCAGATCCTGATGTACCGATGAGACAGGGGTGTCAGGCCTGGTGGTGCTGTAAACGAAGTCTATAGCTGCCTCCGGATGAAGACTCAGCAATCGCAACAGTTCTCCGGCGGTATATCCCGATCCTCCTATAATACCGACTTTTATCATGATGCTTTGTTTTTTACGGCTTCAGCAATTTTTGAACCGGTTGCATGGATCTTGATAAAACCTTTGGCTTCCTGTGCACTCCATTGCTTATTCATCTCTCCGTAACTTCCGAAGTCACTTTGCATCATATCAAAAGGTGATTCGATACCATCGAGGGTAAAGCGATACGGGTAAAGGCTTACCCATACATCACCGGTCACCTGTTTCTGGGCGTCGGTTAAAAAGGCTTCGATATTGCGCATGACCTCGTCTGTATACTGTCCTTCGTGCAAAAGCATCCCGTACCAGTTAGCCAGGTATTCCTTATGTTGTTGCTGCCATTTGGTGAGTACATGTTTCTCAAGCAGGTGGTGAGCCTTGATGATTACCAGCGGTGCGGCTGCCTCGAAACCGACCCTCCCTTTGATCCCGATAATGGTATCACCCACATGGATATCTCTTCCTATGGCAAATGACGATGCCAGGTCCTGTAGTTTCAGGATGAGATTCACCGGGCTGTCTTGTTGTCCGTTGATGGCGGTAAGTTCACCTTTTTCGAAGGAAAGCTTCACCTGTTCTGTACCCATATTCTGCAGCTGGCTGGGGAAGGCTTCTTCCGGAAGGGGAAGTTTGGAGCCCAGGGTTTCTGCACCTCCCACACTGGTTCCCCAGAGGCCTTTATTGATACTGTATTTGGCCTTGTTCCATGACATATCAACCCCCTTTTGAGAGAGGTATTCGATCTCCTGTTCCCTTGAAAGCTGCTGGTCTCTGATGGGGGTGATGATTTCAATCTCAGGGGCAACCACCTGGAAAATCCCGTCAAAACGCACCTGATCGTTACCTGCTCCGGTACTGCCATGGGCGATATAACCGGCCCCGATTTTTTTGGCATGTTCTGCCAGGGCCATAGCCTGAACGATACGCTCGGCGCTTACCGAAAGCGGATAGGTTTGATTCTTTAGTACATTTCCGAAGATGAGGTATTTGATCACCTTGTCATAGAATTCCTGAACCCGGTCGAGGCATTCAAAACTGCTTGCGCCCAGTTTCAGGGCTTTGTTTTTCATCTCTTCGATCTCTTTTTCATCGAAACCACCGGTATTCACACTCACGGCGTGAACGGTGTAGCCCTCTTCAGAAAGGTATTTTACGCAATATGATGTATCCAGTCCGCCGCTGTAGGCCAGTACGATATCTTTCATGATTCTTGTTTTTTTGTCGTTTTAAATAGCAGTTGCTGTTTGATCTCTTTCAGTCTTTTCCAGGTCTTGGAGTCGTAGGGATGTCTCTTTTTTTCATTCTTCTTCTTATCCGGATCGTAGAGCATCCCGGTACAGAGACACATTTTGCGTTCTGTTCGGGTGAGGATATCAAAATTTTTGCAGGTCTGACAGCCCTGCCAGAAGGTCGGGTCATCGGTTAGTTCTGAAAAGGTCACAGGTTCATAGCCCAGATCATAATTGATCTTCATGACGGCCAGCCCGGTGGTGATCCCGAATATCTTGGCTTTGGGGAATTTCTTCCTGCTGTGCTCAAAAACCTTTTGTTTGATCTGAGTGGCCAGTCCGCGCCCTCTGTAGTCGGGGTGTACGATAAGCCCCGAGTTGGCAACGAATCTGTCATGACTCCAGGTTTCGATATAACAAAACCCGGCGAAGCGGTCGTTATCGATAGCGATAACCGCGTTGCCGTTGGTCATTTTGGTGCGAATGTATTCAGGGGTTCTCCGGGCGATACCGGTACCTCTCTTTTCTGCCGAATCGGCTATAGTGTCCACAATTTCCTCAGCAAAGCGGAAATGCGAAACATCAGCAACAACAATGTGCATCTGCTGTGATAATTAAGTAACTAATAGGATTTTAACTGGTCTTGGAAGGGGAACCGGACTCACCTGGGTTCCAGAAGTTATAGTGCACCCTTACGGGCGACGACGCAGAATAGGACGACGGCGAACAGGAATAACCACATAAGCGGGAGTAGCCTGGAAAAGGCCTCTCAGAATTGCTTCGATATGTGTGATTATTTTCTTCATGTTTTTGATCCGCCACGCGAATTGAACGACAAGTATAGACATTAATTATTTACCAACCTATTTATTGTTTGTTAAATTTGAATTCTTTTTTGGAAAAGCAGCAAGAACAGATGAAGCGAAGCACTAAGATTTACCATATAGAAAACCCTGAAAAGATAAAGAACGCCCTGCTTATCTGGGCGCGGGAAGAGGAGGAAGTTGCCTGGCTCGACAGCAATGATTATGCACAAAAGCACAGCAGCTTCGATGCGGTTCTTGCCGTAGACGGATTGACGGCTCTGCAGACCGATTATCATCAGGCTTTCGATGAACTGGCAGAATACAGAAAGACAACCGGCGACTGGCTGTTCGGTTACCTTACCTATGACCTGAAGAACGACCTTGAAAACCTGCAGTCAGGAAATCATGACAGCCTGGGTTTTCCTGAACTGTATTTCTTTCAGCCGAAAAAGATCATTATGCTGAAAGGCCATGAGCTTCAGTTTCTGTACCTGGCCATGGTCGATGATGAGATCACTTACGATTTTGATGCTATTCAGAGGTGTGCTGAGGTAGGTCAGGAGCAGGTTGATTCTTTAAGGTCTGTTCCAAAGATTCACATGCGTATTCATAAGGATGCCTACCATGAAAAGGTACGCAGCTTACTGCATCATATACATCGTGGCGATATCTACGAAGCCAACTTTTGCCAGGAGTTTTATGCAGAGGATACCGAGATAGATCCGTTGAAAACCTATCAGCGGCTTAATGCGATCTCTAAACCACCTTTTGCTACCTATATGCGTTTAAGGGATCGGTACCTGATCTCGGCTTCTCCGGAAAGATACCTGCGGAAGAAGGGTGAGCAGATACTTTCACAGCCGATCAAGGGAACAGCCCGAAGAGCTTCGAATGCGGCTGAAGACCTGATGCTGGTAGAGGCGCTTGGCAGAGATCTAAAAGAGCGCTCAGAGAACGTGATGATCGTTGACCTGGTACGAAATGATCTGTCGCGGGTAGCTGTAAAGGGAAGCGTTGAAGTGGAGGAGCTTTGCAGAATCTACACGTTTGAGCAGGTACACCAGATGATCTCAACGGTAAAAGGAAGGGTTCTGAAAGATACAGACCCCCTGGATATTATACGAGCCACCTTCCCTATGGGTAGTATGACCGGGGCTCCCAAGATCTCGGCTATGAAGATCATCGAAGAGCTCGAGGAAACCAAAAGAGGTCTGTACAGTGGCGCGGTAGGTTATTTCACTCCGGAAGGAGATTTTGATTTTAATGTGATCATCAGAAGCATCTTATACAACGCGGCGAAACGATATGTGTCTTTTTCTGTAGGAAGCGCCATCACCGCCAGGGCCACTCCCGAGAACGAATATGAAGAATGCCTGGTAAAAGCGAAGGCGATGAGGGAGGTACTAGAGGGAGAATGATTAATGTATAATTATTAATGATTAAGGGTTAAGAAGTGGAAGTAATGAATGGTAAATGATAGATTGTAGATGTTAGATCATGAATTCGGAATTGAGTCAGGTATGATCAAAAGTGAAGTCATTTCTAACCTTTTATATGGGTAAGAAAGCCGTCGGAAGACCGGATTCCTAAGAATAAAACCATGAAAGATCCATCGGTCAAAGATTTCAATAAGGATGACATGCCCGTCTAAAGGTGAATGGGTAATATTGCTACCAAAAAGTACCTTCTCCTTTCCCTTTGTGGGAAGATGACTTTGAAAAGCAATATCTGATGGGCGAGACATTGTGTAGTGAAGCATATAATTAGATTATCGATCATCTTTTAAGTTCAAAGATGAATGTATATCTTACATAACCAATAACCAATAACCAATAACCAATAACCAATAACCAATAACCAATAACCAATAACCAATAACCAATAACCAATAACCAATAACCAATAACCAATAACCAATAACCAATAACCAATAACCCATAACTGTATAACCGCATACCTGCCTGCCGTCAGGCAGGACCGCATCCCCGCATCCCCGCATCCCAAAATTTCCTACCTTTAAATCATTCAAAAGTTACTTTCAGATGCAATACCACGGCTTCGAACTCAAATGCCACAAGCGTAAAATATTCGGACAATACTGGTACGATGATGATCCCAGGGTGCTGGTGATACTGGTACATGGTATGGGTGAGCACAGTGGCCGCTATTCGCATTTTGTGGTACCTGAACTGGTGGCTGCGGGTTGTGCCGTGATCGGTTTTGACCATTTCGGTCATGGTCACAGTGAGGGTAAGCGAGGCGTGAATCCCGGTTATAATGCGGTGCTTGACAGTGTCGCGAAGGTCATGAAAAAGGGGCGTTCTGTTTTTCCGGAGATCCCGGTATTGCTCTACGGGCATAGCATGGGTGGTAACGTGGTATTGGGATATATGCTGGAAAGGGAACATGACCTGCAGGGTGTGATCGCTACCAGTCCGTTTTTGAAACTCGCCTACAAGCCTTCCGGAGTCAAAATGTTTGCGGGAAAAATGCTGGGGAAGCTACTTCCCGAAATGACCATGTCGAGTGGTCTGGACCCCAATATGATTTCCCGTGACAAGGAAGAGGTAAGGCAATACCTTGAAGATCCCCTGGTGCATGAACGGGCGAGTGCTTCATACGTTTTTCCCTTTCTTGAAATGGGGGAGAAGATCCTTGAAAAAGCAGAAGAAATAAGAACCCCGGTTTTTCTTGCGCATGGTACCGGAGATGGTATCACTTCGTGGGAAGCCAGTAAGGCTTTGGCAGAACGATCAGATTTAGTAAATTTAAAGTTGTATGATCAGGGATATCATGAATTGCATAACGATCTTGTAAAGGAAGAACTTATGAATGATCTGACCACCTGGATCGACCAAACAACCTAATGTCACCCTTTTATGACCCAAGAATTTCACAGGCATCTTCGCCTGAACTTTCCTTTTTATACAAATTCCAGGATACTTATCGCAATCAGTGGGGGAATCGACAGTGTGGTGCTGGCCTCTCTTATGCGTACTGTTTCAGAGAATATCGCTTTGGCCCACTGCAATTTCGCACTTCGTGGTGAAGAAAGTGATGCCGATGAGGCTTTTGTAAAGAAATTAGGAGGCCAATACGATATTCCGGTATTCACAAAGCGATTCGATACCGAAAAGTATGCAACATCAGAAAAATTATCGACTCAAATGGCAGCCAGGGAGCTGCGCTACAACTGGTTTGATCAACTCATGAGCGACCACGGCTATGATTACCTGATGACGGCTCATCACGCCGACGACAACCTGGAAACCTTCCTCATCAATCTTTCGCGCGGAACCGGACTTGATGGGCTTACCGGCATACCTGAAAGGCATGGGAAGATTCTGAGGCCTCTTCTCCCTTTTTCAAGAGAGGAAATCAAAACTTATGCTTTGAATGAGAAACTTGAATGGCGGGAAGACAGTAGTAACCGGGAGAATAAGTACCTCAGGAACCAGTTGCGAAATAAGGTGATACCCAGGTTTAAAGAGGTCAATGACCGGTTGCTTTCCAACGTTACCAAAACGATCGGTTACCTGAAAGGATATAACGAGATACTCGATCGTCATATCAGGGAATTGCGGTCACTGTATTTTATAAAGGATGGAAATTATGGGTTCAGAATTCCTTTAGGCCAGCTGCAAAAGCTGGAGCCTCTCGAATCTTACCTGTATGCGTTCTTCCGGGAATATGGGTTTACAGCCTGGGACGATGTGAAGAACCTTCTGGAGGCACAAAGCGGTAAATTCCTGTTGTCACCCACCCACAGGCTGATCAGAGACCGGGACTATCTTTTGTTGCAGCCTTTGGAGGAAGGACCTACCAGGGTTCCGAAAGTCTACAAGCTTCAGAAGGAGCTTACCAATATTTTTGACCCCCTGACCTTGCAAATGCAAGAGGTGACAGCGCTGGGGAAGACAGACGAACATACCATTTATGTTGACCGGGAAAAGCTTAAGTACCCCCTGATCATCAGGAAATGGACAGAGGGCGACAGGTTTCAGCCTTTCGGATTGAAGGGGTCAAAGAAGTTGAGCAAGTTCTATAAAGATGAAAAGTACAGCCTTGATCAGAAAGAAAGGCAATGGCTGTTGTGCAATGGTGACGATAGTATTATCTGGGTTATCGGAAAACGGGCTGATGACCGTTTCAGGGTCACCGATAAAACCAAAAAGATTCTTAAAATTTCGCACTATGTATAGAAATCCTGGAGAGGTTCATTAGATTTAGGCTTTTAAAGCCAAAATTATCTGATTAACTATGAAAAGATTTCTTACGCTGCTGGCGCTTATCTCGTTTCTTACCCTAAGTGCCCAGGAGGATTACAACGTAAAAGACCACTACGATAAGACTGAAGTGATGATCGAAATGCGCGATGGCATCTCACTTCATACCACTATTTACAGTCCGAAAGACACTTCCAGGGAATATCCCATCTTGCTGCAGCGTACTCCATACAGCGCCAGGCCTTACGGTGCAGACCAGTATCGTTCAAAGATCGGTCCGAATGAGACCATGATGAAGGAGGGGAATATCATCGTTTACCAGGATGTAAGAGGGCGTTGGAACAGTGAGGGGGTTTACGACAATATGCGTCCATATATCCCGGAGAAGAAAAGGAAAGAGGTTGATGAGGCATCAGATACTTACGATACCATCGACTGGCTTGTGAAAAATGTACAGCATAACAACGGAAGGGTTGGGATCTGGGGTATATCGTATCCCGGTTATTATTCGACCTATTCATTATTAAGCAAACACCCTGCGCTTAAGGCAGTATCTCCCCAGGCTCCGATAGGGGATTTCTTTTTTGATGATTTTCATCACAACGGCGCGTATTTATTAAGTTACTGGCGTGCGACGGCTTTGTTCGGCTACATGAAAGATAAGCCGATGACCGAATCGTGGTATGAATTTCCCGATATGGGCACCCAGGATCAGTATCAGTTCTTTCTGGATGCGGGTCCGCTGTCGAACCTCGATCAGTATTACGGAGAAGACAATGTTTTCTGGCAGCAACTGAAAGAACACCCGAACTATGATGAGTTCTGGCAAAAGCGGGGTATCATACAGCATCTCGAGCAGGATTTTGATGCCGCCACCATGGTGGTGGGAGGTTGGTTCGATGCAGAAGACCTTTATGGACCGTTGGAAACCTACGAGACATTGGAAGAACACGGTAAGGGGTACAACACCCTGGTCATGGGTCCGTGGAGTCATGGCGACTGGGCACGTTTAAAGGAGCGCCAGGCAGTGGGTAATGTATACTTCGGAGATAATATATCTCAATTTTTCCAGGAGAACATAGAAACCGTTTTCTTCAATCATTTTCTGAAAGGCCCGGCCAGCGGAGAGACCGGATTGCCGGAAGCTTATGTCTATGATACCGGAGCGAATAACTGGAGTGAATTCAGCCAGTGGCCCCCCGAAAATGTAAAGAAAAAGACTTTTGGTTTGGGCACCAGCGGATATATGGGAGAGATCATGACCACAGAATACAGCTTCAGGGAATTTGTGAGCGATCCGAAAAAACCGGTGCCTTATTCTGAAGATATAAAAGTGGTTTTTACGCCCAGAAAATATATGACTGACGATCAGCGCTTTGCTGCCAGAAGGCCGGATGTGCTGGTGTATGAAACCGAAGTACTGGAGGAAGACCTGACCCTGGCGGGAGATATCATGGCCAGGTTAAGGGTGTCGACCACGGGAACCGCTGCCGACTGGGTGGTGAAGGTGATCGATGTATGGCCTGCCGATGCTGAAGATTTCCCGGAGACCCAGGATCACCTGAAGATGAGCAACTACCATATGATGGTCAGAAGCGAAGCCATGAGAGGCAGGTTCAGAAACAGTTTTGAGAACCCGGAGCCTTTCGAGCCTAATAAGGAAACCGCGGTAGACATCAAGCTGCAAGACGTATATCATACCTTCAAGAAGGGGCATAAGATACAGGTACAGATACAAAGTACCTGGTTCCCGTATATCGATATCAACCCGCAGACCTGGGTAGACAATATCTTTGAAGCAAAAGAAAGCGATTTTCAGAAGCAGACTCATAGAGTGTATAACAATTCGAAGATTGAGTTTACGGTTTTGGAGGAATAGTCAAACGGTCAGAAGGTCAAGAGGTCAAGAGGTCAAGAGGTCAAAAGGTCAGGAGGTCAAGAGGTCAGGAGGTCAAGAGGTCAAGAGGTTAATAGGTTAGGTGGTCAAATGTATTGAGAAGTAAGACTTATATTTGACTTGCTAATCGGTAAGTAATTACTGTTAAAAATAAAGATGTAGAATAAAATCTATATCTTTATTTTTTTGCAGAGCAATGAACCATACGAAACTGGAAGTTTACAAACGCAGCAGACAATTGATTGTTTCGGCTTATCCTTTAATTGATAGTTTGCCAAAAAGTGAGGAGTTTCAATTAAAATCTCAAATGAAACGATCTTTAATTTCTGTCCCTTCGAATATTGCAGAGGGGGCAGCCCGAGGGTCAGTTAAGGAAATGATACGTTTTTTAAACATTGCGATCGGATCTATGAAAGAATTTGAAACCCAATTGCTGATATCCAGAGACCTTAAATTTCTAAATGATATAGAAATGATTTTGGCGGAAGTGGATATCATTTGTAAAATGCTTTATAAACTCAAAATTTCTCTGAAAAATAAATAGGGTTACATTGATTGCCTGACCTCCTTTCCAAAATAAGAGATATGAGATGAGTGTAACTGGAAGCACCTTTTCTGATTTCTTACTTCAATCATCCGTGTACAATTTATAATTCACCTATTGACTTTCTCACTTTCTCACTTCCTGACTTTCTGACCTTTTGACCAAATTCAAAATGTTCCGGTCTTTTTAAAAACATTCTGTTATATTCGCAAGAACTAACTAATACTATTCTGAATATGGCAATTCTTTCCTTTGTAGGGTTTACCCTGCTCGTAGGTATTATTTCTTATTTCGCTACCAGAAAGACAGATGAAGGTACTTCCGATGGTTATTTCCTGGGTGGCAGATCGCTTACCGCAGGAGTGGTGGCCGGTTCTTTGCTGCTGACCAACCTTTCCACAGAACAGATCGTCGGACTGAACGGACAGGCATACACCGAAGGGATCCTGGTGATGGCTTGGGAGACCCTGGCAGCGATCGCCATGGTGGTAACAGCGGTATTCCTGCTTCCGAGATATCTCAAGGGCGGACTCACCACTGTACCTCAGTTTCTTGAAACCCGTTATGACAAAGGAACCAAAACCATAGCTTCAGGGCTGTTCTTATTGGGGTACGTCGTGATCTTTTTACCTATCGTACTCTACTCAGGCTCCCTGGCGATCTCTACCATGTTTGATGTACCCGGGCTGCTTGGTGTAAATCTGGAGACCTCAATCTGGATCTGTGTATGGGGAATCGGAATCATCGGTTCTATCTATGCTATCTTCGGTGGGTTGAAGGCCGTAGCAGTTTCAGATACAGTGAATGCAGTCGGACTTCTTATAGGTGGTATTATGATTCCGATATTCGGACTCATCATGATCGGAGATGGCTCGTTAGGGGAGGGGATCACCACCCTTATAAATGAGGCTCCTGAAAAATTCGATTCTATTGGTGACCGAACCGCTTCAGTGCCTTTCAGTACCATCTTTACCGGGATGATGCTGGTACAGCTGTTCTACTGGGGAACCAACCAGGCGATTATTCAAAGAGCCCTGGCGGCCAAAAACCTGAAGGAAGGTCAGAAAGGATTATTACTGGCAGCATTTATCAAAATATTAGGTCCGCTTATCGTGGTACTTCCCGGTATCATCGCTTTCTATATGTTCGGTCCGAATTTGGAAACACCCGATCAGGCATACCCGCTTTTGATCAATAAAGTATTGCCTACTGCCTTGCTCGGTTTCTTTGCTGCGGTGCTTTTCGGAGCCATTCTGAGCTCGTTTAACTCGGCTCTGAACAGTTCGGTGACGCTTTTCAGTATTGATTTCTATAAGGAATACATCAATAAAGATGCTTCAGAAATGACCGTTATTAAAAACGGAAAATATTTTGGGATCATACTTGCTATCGCTTCCATGTTGATCGCTCCCCTGATCGCGAAAGCACCACAGGGATTATTCGGATACCTGCAGGAGGTGAATGGTTGTTATTCCATTCCGATCCTCACGATCATCGTAGTGGGATACCTTACCAAAAGAGTACCCGCCATTGCCGCGAAGATCGGGATCATCTCAGGAAGTGTGCTGTATATTATCAGTCAGTTCATTCTGAAGCCCATACTTGCCGACAGGGCGGTCGAAAAGGCTCAGGCAGCCGGGATCACTGATCCCGATAAGCTTGCTGAGGTGGCAACATTATCGTATCCCCATTACCTGCACGTGATGGCAATTCTTTTTGTGGCCAATATCCTGATCATGCTGGTGATCGGAAAATTCTATCCGCGTCAAACAGACTTCGAGCTGGAATATACCAGAAAGGTAGAGATTACTCCGTACCGTTATCTTGCCCCTGTGGGTATTGGTATCGTGGCATTGGTAATATTTATTTATGCCTATTTCGCTTAACACAGCTCGCAATCAGATACATCATAAGCCTTCCCTTCGGAAGGCTTTTTTTATGAATAAGACAGCTTAAATATAGATTATTTTCTATAAATTTAGTGTTTATAAAGTAATCATGCTGTCAAAAGTATACGGAAGTGCCATTTTCGGCATCGAGGCCACCACTATCACCATAGAGGTGAATGTAGACCAGGGGGTGGGGTATCACCTGGTAGGTTTACCTGACAATACCATCAAGGAAAGCAATTATCGCATAGCAGCTGCTTTGCAGAACAACGGTTTCAGGGTGCCCGTAAAAAAGATCACTATCAATATGGCTCCTGCTGATCTGCGGAAGGAGGGTTCAGCCTATGACTTGCCAATAGCCATTGGAATTTTGGTGGCTACGGGACAGATCAAAGCAGAGAAGCTTTCTGATTATGTAATCATGGGAGAACTTTCGCTTGACGGCGAACTTCAGCCTATTAAGGGCGCCCTGCCGATCGCTATTAAGGCCCGGGAAGAGGGTTTTAAGGGATTAATGCTACCGATGCAAAATGCAGAGGAAGCTGCGGTTGTTGACCGCCTGGAGGTATACGGCATTAGGAACATCACCGAGGTGATAGAATTCTTCAATGCAGGAGAACCGGTAGCCCCGGTGAAGGTTGATACCCGCGCTGAGTTTTACCGCAGCCTGGAATTCCCGGAGTATGATTTTTCAGATGTTCGCGGACAGGAAGGGATCAAACGTTGCCTGGAGATCGCAGCCGCCGGCGGTCATAACATTATTCTTATCGGTCCGCCGGGTTCGGGTAAGACCATGCTGGCCAAACGTTTGCCATCCATACTTCCGCCTATGAGCCTGTACGAAGCCTTTGAGACCACCAAAATACATTCCGTGGCGGGAAGAACAGGGGAGAAGGGATTGATGACCCAGCGCCCGTTCAGAAATCCGCACCATACAATTTCAGATGTCGCTCTCGTTGGCGGGGGCAGTTATCCGCAACCCGGGGAGATCTCCATGGCGCATAATGGGGTTTTGTTTCTGGATGAATTACCCGAATTCAAGAGGAGTGTACTTGAAGTCATGCGTCAGCCTCTGGAAGACCGGGAGGTGACCATTTCCAGGGCGAGGTTCACCATCACCTATCCTTCGAGTTTTATGCTGGTTGCCAGTATGAATCCGAGTCCGAACGGGTTTTTCAATGATGACAATGCGCCGGTTAAGAGCAGCCAGGCAGAGATGCATCGCTATATGGGAAAGATCTCGGGTCCGTTACTCGATCGTATCGACATCCATATCGAAGTGACACCCGTACCTTTCGAAAAACTGTCTGATGACCGGAAAGGAGAGCCCAGCAGGGAGATACGTAAAAGAGTGACCAAAGCCAGGGAATTACAGGCACAGCGTTTCAGCAGCTTTGAGAACATACATTATAATGCCCAGATGGGAACCCGGCAGATCAGGGAGTTTTGTCCGCTCGATCCGGCTGCCATGACCCTCCTGAAAACCGCCATGGACCGACTGAATCTGTCGGCCAGGGCCTATGATCGGATCTTAAAAGTATCGCGAACGATCGCTGATCTTGAAGGAGTGGCAGCCATTAACGGGAACCATATCGCGGAAGCCATTCAGTATCGTAGCCTGGATAGAGAGGGGTGGCTGGGGTGAATAATGATAAATGTTAAATGTTAAATGGTAAATGATGAATGATAAATGGGGGTTTGTAAATAAATCAGGTATAGGGTGACCATAAATGATGAATGGTGGATTGTAGATTATGAAGGTCTGAGAACTTGAGTAATTGATATAATGCAACAACACTATAAATTTATCAACCAGATAGATTTGGATTTTTACCAGAACCTACATTCGTTATTAATGTTCCTTGGTCTCCAACTCGCCTTGGATCGCACTGTAATGTTCAGAAAAAATGTTTCTCTCAATTTCAAAACGATTACTATGGCTGTACCGTCGTTCATCGAATTCTCCAGATAGCTTCAAGAAAGATGGGTTCTGCCTTGAATCTTTTTTGATCATAGAGTTTTCGTCGGTCTGGCCTTTCTCCCAGGTATTCTTTAGATGGTAGTGAAAGTGTTTGTGGGGGAGCAAGCTCAATCAACTTTATTTTCTTGAATTTGGTTACTTCCGAGATCCCTTGGCCTAGAGATCGACTATACGGCATTCTTCAAATTCAATTTCCGGAAAGTTGTTTTCTGCCCATTGACTCAATTCTTTTAATACCGGTAGCAAGCCCTTCGCTTTCTCAGAAAGTGAATACTCTACCCTGGGGGGTATTTCAGCATAAGATTTTCGGATGATAAGTTCATCGTTTTCAAGTTCCTTTAACTGCGTGGTAAGTACTTTTTTGGAAATGGTGGGGACCAAAGCATTCAGTTTTCCGAATCGCATAGGACCGTTTGATAAGAGGTAAATAATTATGGGTTTCCATTTATTTCCTATAATGTTCATGGTATGAACAAGGGTACAGGCATTCGGATTATCAATATACTTTCTTGACATAGGTTACTTCAGGGTTACCACTTTATATAAGATGAAAAGCCAATTAGTTTCAAAAAGAAACTATTATTTGTTTCTTTGCGATACAAATGTAAATAATTAAAAGTAAATGAAAAACGTATTTATAATAAACGGTCATCAGAAATATCCCTTTTCTGAGGGAAGACTCAATGGAACTTTTACCGCCAAAGCAAAAGAATTCTTTGAATCTAACGACTTTAAGGTAAAGTTGACCACCATGGAGGATGATTACGATGTTCAGGAGGAAGTTGATAAATTCAAATGGGCTGATCTGATCTTCTTTCAGACCCCTATTAACTGGATGGGAGTGAGCTGGTCGTTTAAAAAATACATCGATGAAGTCTTTTCATTAGGTATGATGGGTCAAATGTCAGACGGAGATGGCAGATCTGAAAAAGACCCCAAAAAGAATTACGGTCTAGGCGGAAAACTGAAAGGTAATTATATGATGTCTGTTACGGCAAATGCCCCTAAAGAAGCATTTAACGATAAGAATGAGAGTTTTTTTAACGGATTGAGTGAAGATGAGCTTTTACGGCCCATGCATTTGAATTTTAAGTGGTTTGGATTTGAACCCCTACCGACTTTTATGGCCTACGATGTTATGAAGAATCCCGAGGTGGAGATGGATTTTAAGCGATTCCATGATCACTTATATGAAAATTTTAAAAACGTATAACGATGAGCAGACCCATTCCAAAACAAAAGGCCCCTGAACTGAGCTTTAATACTTTGGAAGGTGAGTTGTGGAGTCTGAAAGATCAGGCTCCGCAAAACTTTACCCTGGTAGTTTTTTACAGAGGCCTTCATTGTCCGATATGTAAAAGCTACCTCCAGCAGCTGGAAGAACTTATACCTGATTTCAGGGAAAAAGGAGTGGATGCAGTGGCTGTTAGCATGGACAGTGAAAAGAGAGCCCGCTTATCTCGTCAAAAATGGGATCTTAAGAAGTTAAAACTGGGGTATGGTCTGGATCAGGAAGCAGCAAAATCATGGGGGTTATATCTTAGTGAGGCGATAAAAGATGAAGAACCGGATCTGTTCAGTGAACCGGGATTGTTCCTGATTGATGATTCTAACAAGGTGTATTATGTTGCTATTAACAGTAACCCATGGGGCAGACCACATCTTCCTTCATTTTTGAAAGCGGTAGATTATATTAATTCTTCGGGATATCCGGCCAGGGGAGAACATAACTGATCGGAAAGGCAGTATGGAAGCAAAGGAAAAATCTTCATTTATCAGGATAGCTGAAGAAAAGATACCTGTTCACAAATTTCTCGGACTAAAGGTACTAAGCGTTGAAAAGGGCTATGTACGTGTTTCGGTTCCTTTCAGAACAGAGCTAGTCGGGGATATACGTCGCAACAGATGGCATGGTGGTATAATAGCAACGGTTATGGATTCAGTTGGAGGAATGATCGGAACTACATTCTTTACTTCAATGAAAGACAGTTTGTCTACCATAGATCTCAGAGTTGATTATCTAAAGGGAGCAGATGCTTCTTCCCTGATCGTTGAAGGAGACCTGGTCAGGTTGGGTAATCGAATTATGGTTATTAGGATGAGAGCTTTACAAGAAGGGGAACTGGTGGCTGAGGGCAAGGGAGTGTACAATTTTATCAAAAGCTCCCGCTCATCTCAATAAATAGAAGGTAGTCGTTCAGGGCCTATGATCGGATCTTAAAAGTATCGAGAACGATCGCTGATCTTGAAGGAGTGGCAGCCATTAACGGGAACCATATCGCTGAAGCCATTCAGTATTGTAGCCTGGATAGAGAAGGGTGGCTGGGGTGAATAATGATAAATGGTAAATGGTAAATGGTAAATGATGAATGATTATTAAAGTGTTGATGAAAACAAAGTCAGTTTGTAAGCCTTTTTTATGTAATACATCCCATCACATTATGGATGATCGGACACTCCTGAAATTCGATTTCAGGTAGAATTAGATAGCCAATGGTTTCTTATTTAAATGTCATTAATTGTGGATGGATTTTTTAAAGGGTGAGGATTTTATAAGAAGTGAAAGGGTGGATAGGAAATAGATCAGAATCTATTGAATCTTTCGGTTATAAAGAATATAGCCATAAAGTGATATTGCAAGCAAACCGGGAAGCACAGAAAAAAATGCATTTACAAAAAGATTTTCTTTAATCAATTCCATTGGCAGTCTATTATAAATCAAAATTCCGAACATGAAGACAGATAAAATCAACATGACAAAGACAACCGTCTTATTTCCTATCAGTTGGGAAAGCCTGTCTTCCCTCTGACCCTTTTCGTTATGTGATTTGCTGTAAAAATGCCAGATGATACCAAAAATCACCAGGGTCATCAAAATATTATTTAGCTGGCTAAGGTCATTATTTAAAAAAATATCCGGAATAAACAGAATCAATTGGATCAGTAGCAGGGCCAACAGTATTAATAGGAACCATTTCATGAATTTTGACATATCTTTTTGATTTATTTAGATCTCAAGATATAGGAAAAAATCTATTCAAGAATGTTTAAACAATAAAGAAGCGGAACCGGATAGGATAATGCAGCATAGGAAATGGGCATTGAATTGTTGAAAATAAAGGGTGAGATTTAAAATTACTTTTTATTCAAAATTCAGTGAACGCGGGAATAATTTATATTTTCTACCACACTACCACACTACCACACTACCACACTACCACACTACCACACTACCACACTACCTCACTACCTCACTACCTCACTACCTCACTCAAATGGGCCCGACAGCCGGGGAGTCCGTATAGGCTCGGGAGTCCTTCTTACTGAAAACCAGGTCGGACTTTCTCCCCTGTTGCTGCCGAAACCAGTTTTAAAGCCTTGTTTTTGCCAAATCAATTAATGGGCTCTAAAACGCATCACAAGTAAATTCCGGTTTAGGAAGTCGTTATATTGTTTGCCACCTTTAATGCTTCTGCCGGTTCATCATCGGTTAGCAAAAGGGGTGTGTTTTCATGTTTTTCAAGTACTGAGAGTTGCCTGGAAACAGAAATGAAGCTTCTGATAAAATTGATTCCTTTCTCAGTGATATACATACCGCCATAGGTTGCATAATTGTTTTGTTCCAAATACTGGATGGCATCGTAGTAGGTTTCGGTCTGAAATTCATCTCCCATTAACAGCTTGATCTGATTGTACATGTTAAACGGATTGCAAAATGCGGTGGGAGTAGCGCATCCTTTTGTTTCTGCAAATAATTTCACCATGATAAGTTGGGCATACAGTTCTCTGGTCTGTGCATTATTCAATACCTGATTCATCGTGTTTTAGCAGTTAGTTTTGTTGATATAAAAATAACAATGATTTAACCTGTTAATTACCTGAAAAGCAAATAGTTATAAACAATGTTATCGAATCAGAAAATTCTGATAATAAATCGATGTATTATGGAAAAACGATAGATTAAAAGTTGATTTTATGGTTAAATGACCGGAAATGGACTTAAAATTGAATTCAGGATTTTTGAGTTATCAACAGCTTAATTATTTGATAGCATGTTGTTTAGGTTATTAAGAAGGGAGTTATGAACATTTGTTGATAAGCGTAAGTAAGAAAAGTATTGTCGGTGGTAGGTGTTTTCTGAATTTCATTTAGCTCTTTCTCTCCGTTACTTTAAACAGCCGCCATAACCCGAAAACGGGGCCCGGAAGCAGAAAACACATCAGATAAGACCGGTCGACCAGGGGAGTGAGATAACCCAGTAACTGAATGCTGATAATGGTCAGGCTGAATCCGATACAATTCACCAGAGTGAGTGCTGTACCCTTGATATCCGGTTCAGCATTTTTAGCTACCAATGTTGAAAATAACGGAGAGTCGGTGATCACCGCCATTCCCCATATCAGCATAAAACCCAGAAAAAAATACGGCGAAGCCGTTTGCACGAATAAAGGGGAAGCCAGGCAGCAAAGCCCTGAGACCAATAATGCGGCGCCGGCAATGCGTTGTAATCCAAAGCGCTCAGAAAGGTATCCTCCTGCCACACATCCGAGCGAACCGATGGCGATTATAGCAAAAGACCAGGCAGAGACAGGTAATTCGGTCTCGAACATATTGTTTCTTACCTCAAGCATGACAGGTACAAAAGCCCAAAATGCATACAGTTCCCACATATGTCCGAAATAGCCAAAGGCCGCAGCCCTGAAAGGTTTTTTCGAAAATACCCGGGTAAATGCACTCCACTCGAACCGCAACCTCTTACGCATGTACGGACCGTCAGCCACAAAGATCAGGATCAGGAACCCACCACAGAGAGCCAGGAAGGAAGTAGTATACACCACCCATTGCCAGGGTAGCTGATTTCCGCCCGTGACCCACCTGATCAGGTGAGGAAAAGCCGTTCCCAGGACAAGAGCCCCAACCAGATATCCCAAAGAGCGGCCTAATCCGGTATCAAAATGATCTGCCGCGATCTTCATTCCTACAGGATACACCCCTGCCAGCGTGAAGCCTACCATAATTCGCCAGCTTAAAAGGCTGAATAAGGTATTGGATGGTAATAGTGTGAGCAGGTTAAAAAGGGCGCCAGACAAGGCACAAAAGAAAAATACTTTTGAAGGTGAAAAGCGATCTGCGATCGTGAGTATTGCAAAAAGGAGCGTACCGGTAATAAAACCCAACTGTACCGCACTGGTCAGATAGGCAAGCGTATGATCACCAAGATCAAAATTAATGACCAGTTCGTTGATAATCGCATTGCCGGCAAACCAGAGAGATGTACAAAGAAATTGCGACAGAACAATAAGGGGCAGCACATTTTTGGTCGGGTTCATGGGGTCTTATTTAAAAACTTGTACTAAAGTAAGGGAAATTTCAGGTATGAGAGGTGGATAGGTAAGTAGGTAAGTAGGTAAGTAGGTAAGTGGGTAAGTAGGTAAGTAGGTAAGTGGGTAAGGAGGTAAGGGGGTATGGGGGTATTGGGTTACGGGTTACGGGTTAAGGGTTACGGGTTAAGGGTTACGGGTTAAGGGTTACGGGTTAAGGGTTACGGGTTACGGGTTACGGGTTAAGGGTTAAGGGTTAAGAGTTAAGGGTTAAGAGTTACGGGTTTCATAAGTATAATAGCTGAAGCTTTAAAGCTGTAATGCAGTGGGGAGATAAATATTATCGGATTTTTAATAAACCGAGAACCGAGAACCGAGAACCGAGAACCGAGAACTGGGAACTGGGAACCGAAAACCGAAAACCGTAAACCGGGAAAGGTGAACGGAGAACCAACAACCAACAACCAACAACTAATAACTAATAACTAATAACTAATAACCACTAACCACTAACCACTAACCACTAACCACTAACCACTATTCATGTATCATAGCTCAAAATATTTTAGTAGTTTCATCCCAAAAGCACCAACGTAATCCTTGAATTTTGAAAAAGATCTTACTGCTCTTCTGTTTTATGGTAATTTCCCATGGTTGTGAAAGGTCAAATAACAAGTCGGTTTCGGTACCCACTGAAAGTCCGGAATTAGACCTGGAACAAGCCGATCGTTTGGCTTCCCTGCCGTTAGCCTGCATCGACGTGGTATATCCGAATAAACTGGGCCAGACCCTTAGCGATTCGACTCAGTTACTGCCGCCCGATATGCTTCATCCTGCCTTCTACGGTTGTTTTGACTGGCATTCCTCGGTACACGGACATTGGTCTCTGGTAAAACTCCTGAAGTCATTTCCTGAGCTGAGAGATAAAGAACAGATCATGGAAAGCTTAAGATCGCATCTTACAGCCGGTAATATCGCTGCCGAAGTCGCCTATTTCAACAGAGAAGAAAACCGATCTTATGAGCGAACATATGGTTGGGCCTGGCTGTTAAAACTGCAGGAGGAACTAAGAACATGGGATGATCCATTAGCAAAAGAACTGGCTTCTAACCTTCAACCACTTGCAGACCGTGTAGTTGAAGGGTATAAAACCTTCTTACCAAAACTCGTATATCCGGTTCGTGTCGGGGAACACAGCAATACGGCCTTCGGAATGTCTTTTGCCTACGATTATGCAGTCGTTAGCGGTGATGAAGAATTGATGACAATGATTCGCGATAAGGCTGTTTCCTTTTATGAAAATGATCAGAATTGCCCGATAAGCTGGGAACCGGGAGGCTTCGATTTTTTATCTCCCTGCCTTCAGGAGGCAGATATCATGAGGAGGGTTCTTGATGCCAGGGCATTTGAAAAGTGGCTGAACCGATTTCTTCCCCAGCTTTCAGATCCTGACTTCGAATTGACGCCTGCACGTGTCAGCGATCGCAGTGACGGGAAGCTTGTACATCTTGACGGACTCAACTTCAGCAGGGCCTGGTGCCTGAATGGCATAGCCAATACCCTGGCTGGTTTTGAGCACCTGGAAAGTGCAGCGAACGAACATATCACCTATTCCCTGAACGGGATCACAGACGGGAATTATGAAGGCACACACTGGCTGGGCAGTTTTGCCCTGCTGGCATTAAAAAGTACAGAATGATAAATCGCTGGTTAGAAAAAATCGGACCCGGAACCCTGGTTGCAGCTGCTTTTATCGGTCCGGGAACGGTAACGGTTTGTACCATAGCAGGGGTTTCCTTTGGTTACAGCCTTCTGTGGGCTCTGGTACTATCTGTTTTTATGACCTATATATTGCAGGAGATGGCCAGTCGTATAGGCCTGGTTACTCAGAAGGGTCTGGCCGGAGTCATCCGGGATAATCTTCCCGGTGTTATTTGGAAGAGGATCATATTAATACTGATCTTTTCTGCTATCGTCATCGGAAATACAGCTTACGAAGCGGGTAATATCAGTGGAGCATCTCTTGGAATGCAGGCTGTTTTCGGCTCCGTATACAGTGAATATTATCCGTTGATACTGGGAGCAATGGCTTTTATTTTGCTCTTCTCGGGTAGTTATAAAACAATGGAAAGAAGCCTGGTATTTCTGGTACTGGTCATGAGTGTTTCCTTTCTGCTCACTGCGGTTATTACGCAACCAGCCATTATGCCCCTGCTTAAAGGCCTTTTCGTTCCGGAAGTGAATGATGAGAATTTATTTACTATCATCGCCCTGGTTGGAACCACGGTGGTACCCTATAACCTTTTTTTACATGCCTCCCTGGTAAACCAGCGATGGAAAGATTCGTCTTTTCTCAAGATCAGTCGTACAGATACCCTGGTCTCAGTGGTACTGGGCGGGTTGGTGTCTCTGAGTATTGTCATAGCAGCCGCCGCCATTAAAGCAGACAGGGTAGAATCGGTCATGGAATTGATATCGGGCCTGGAACCTCTTTACGGAGACATGGCGCGGTATTTTATGGGAATCGGGTTGTTCGCGGCAGGAATAACCTCTGCTGTGACTGCCCCGCTTGCGGCGGCCTATGTGGCGCGCAATTGTTTTAACTTTTCCGGTGATATGACCTCTCTGCCTTTCAGGATAACCTGGATCTCAGTACTCGTTTTCGGAGTAGGTGTACAGAGTTTAAATCTCAATCCGATCGCGTTAATACAGTTTGCCCAGGTAGCCAATGGACTGTTGTTACCTGTCATAGCAGTTCTCCTGCTTTGGCTGGTGAATAAAAAGTCTGTTTTGGGAACCTACAGCAATACCAGCTTACAAAATATACTTACCTTTATAATTATATGCCTGACGCTTTTCTTAGGTATTAGAGGGATATTGAGAGCTTTTAATATATGGTAAACACTGATGTTAAGATTAATTGTGATGTAGGGGAAGGAGTCGATAATGAAGCTTCGCTCTTACCGTTGATCGATTACTGCAGTATTGCCTGCGGAGGGCATGCCGGCGACATAGAAACCATGCAGCGGGTATTGACGATTGCTGAAGAAAGTGAGGTGAAGGTAGGGGCTCACCCTTCGTATCCTGATAAAGAGAATTTCGGACGAAAAACGATGACCATATCCTCTGAAGCTTTGATCGAAAGTATCAGGAATCAACTGGAAACATTTGACCGGGCTCTGGGTCAAAGCGACAAACCTTTAACACACATTAAACTGCACGGGGCTTTATACAACGATGCTGTAGTGTCGAGGCGAATCGCCGATACAGTCTGGAAGGCCCTGGAGTTGAACTACAAAAATATTCCCCTGATGCTGCCCTTCAGGTCAGAACTTGGCAAAATAGCCCGTGAGAACCGGCATCCATGTATTTATGAGGCCTTTGGTGACCGCAACTACAATGCTGACCTTACATTGGTGAATCGAAGTTCGCCAAATGCTCTTATTCATGATGAGGAAGAAGTTTATCAGCACATTTTACGAATGGCAACCGAACGAAGGGTGAAAACGGTAGAAGGAGAACTCGTTCCTCTTCAGGCCGAAACCTGGTGCATACATTCAGATACAGAAAATGCTGTTACCATAGTGGGTTATATCAGAAATAAACTTAAAAACACCAGGCTTGGATAAATTTAAACTTGAATATAAGAGTTTTGGAGACCATGCATTATTAATACAATGGCCGAGGCTTGTTGATGAATCCATACTTACCGATATCATCAGCTTTAATGAGTTGATAAAGCAGCAGCTTGATGTTCAGGAAACCGTTCCGGCTTACAATTCTTTGTTGTTGATTTTTGATACAGAAACGGTACTTGCCAAAATGATTAAGGAAGTCAACAATCTTTATAAGGGGCATTATAAAAGCGATCCTGTCGAACGCAAGCGTTGGCAGATCCCTGTTTGTTATGATACAGAGTTCGGTATCGACCTGGAAGACTTTGCCTTTCAAAAGAAACTTTCGGTAGAAGATGTCATAAAACTCCATACAGAACCGGTATATACCATTTACGCCATCGGCTTTCTTCCCGGCTTCATGTATCTGGGCGGGCTTAACAAGACTTTACATCATCCGCGCAGGAAAGAACCACGTCTTAAGATCCCGAGAGGTTCGGTGGGGATTGGCGGAGAACAAACAGGGGTATACCCTCAGGAATCTCCCGGAGGATGGAACATCATCGGGAACTCGCCCATCAGAATATTTAATCCTGAGAATCAGCCTCCATGCGGAGTGAATGTCGGAGATCAGGTGCAGTTCTATTCGATCGATAAGCCTACACACGAGTTATTCACTATACAAGTGGAAAGCGGAATTTTTCAACTGAAAACCCTGGAATTAAATGATTAAAGTATTGGAACCCGGACTGTTTTCCACCATTCAGGATCTTGGAAGAAAGGGATACAGAGACAAAGGTGTGCCTCTTAGTGGTGCCATGGACAGTCATTCTGCCGCCCTGGCTAATACCTTAGTGGGAAATCCGGAGGGGGCAGCAGTAATGGAGACCACCATGACCGGCCCGAAGTTGCAGTTCGACGGCGAAACGGTTTTCGCTATTACCGGGGGAAGCGGTAGTCTCATGCTAAATGGGGAGGAGATACAGCCCGTGCGTGCCTATAAAGCGAAAAGAGGAGACATCCTGGATATGGGAAGGTCGAATAACGGCTTAAGAGCTTATCTTGCCGTTAGAAAGGGGTTCAGGACCGTGGAGGTTTTAGGAAGCAGATCATGGTATGTTCCTCTTACTCCATCGTCTCATCTTAAGAAAGGCGATATCTTGCCTGTTGAAGTATACTCAGGCGAATTACCAAAATCTCGCAGGGTTCCCAAGCCGGTGGATTTTTCAAAAAAACGCCTGAAGGCCTGTAAGGGACCCGAATTTACATTGTTGTCGACTCAGCAGCAACGGCAGTTGAAGACGGGAATTTTCACGGTAGCAAAAGAAAATAACCGGATGGCCTGTCAGCTTAACGAAAATCTGCTTCCCCATGAGATGAGTATTCTCACATCAGCCACATTACCTGGAACGGTTCAACTCACTCCGGCCGGTAAAATGATCATACTTATGCGGGATGCTCAGACTACAGGGGGTTATCCGCGAATTTTACAGCTTGAGGAAGAAGCTATTTGTCTGCTGGCACAAAAACATACAGGAGAAGAGATCATGTTCTCATTCTAAAATAAAAAACCCGACCTGCAAAAGGTTCGGGTTTTTATCCTGCATCAAATTAATAAAACTAGATTTCCTGTGTATGATTTTTTTCGCTTCTGGTTCTTGTTTTATGAAATTCGCTGGCCAGTATCTCCAGGGCATCGTTTTCAGAAATCACCTGTAAAATAGGCAGCGCGCGTTGCTTGTAAGGATCTTTATAAATGAAGTGTCTCCATAAGGCATGTATAAATTCAGAAAAGTCGAGTCCGTTATTCCATTTGGCATCACCTCTTTCATTCGCTTCAATTAGTAATTCTCTAATGGTCTGATGAATTTCTTCAAGGCTTTTTTCAATTGGTTTCATAACGTCTTCAAGTGTTTTGGTAACCGGCGTAATCAAAGCCAGCGCAGCTTCCAGCTGTTGTTTTTTTCTCGGTATTCGTCGGTCAATGGCGATACGGGAAGATAACAGGTTCGCTCTGTATTTAGCGATGTCGTTGAATTGAACAAATCTGTTTCTTCTCAATACATCTTCCAGCTTTTGAAGCCAGGCATACATTTCATCGCTGGCCGACAGGTCGTCGTTTTCGATCAGGGCCTGAATCTTGCTAACTGCCCCCTGTTTCTGATTGCTGAGCAGTTTGTAGATGTGCAGGTAGGAAGTCGTTCGGTTCATATGCTTTTTGAGTTATCATTGATTGCTTTCTCTCAAATAAAGATAAATTCAGGAATGCATAGAAAATAAAACGTTTACAGGTAAAAATTAACGACCAGAGGAATTGGATTTAGTTGATTATTAATCAGTTATTTAAAGTTTATAATACGAATCGGTTAAAATTTCCTGTAAAGATAATGTTAAGTTGTTATTTGTTGATAGTCAGATAGTTGTATTGGTGCATTCATGTGGGAAGCAGAGCTTTGATTTAATGCTTTGGTGTAAGATAAAACGACACTATTGATTCAGCTTTTCCAGGTTTTTCTGGTAATATTTTTAGTATATTCGGCGCTACCAACCAAAAAAATTATAATCATGTCAAAACCCGCAAAATGTATTTCAAAGGCCCGGGCCGCTGAAGAACAAAACAATTTCGTTAACGACAACCGGTTCAGAGCGCTATTCAAGAATAAGGTAAGAGAGTTCTGGTGGTCGCTGGAAGAGATCGAAGAATATATTGCCTACCTCAGGAAAGAAGCAGGTACACAGGGCTATGATAATCTCGGTCTCCGGTTCTATTTGGGTAAATCTTCAGCAGATACCGGAAAAGATGATGTCACGTTGTTTATCACGGGAACAGGTCAGCCGAACACTGAATTACAGGGTCAGCCCAGCCGTGAAGATGATAACCTGACCAGTATCGATGCTTATAATGTGACCGGAACCGGTGTACCGCCCAAAGATTATTGATCGTGGAGTTTAAAATATGGTCACGTATAATCGTGGTCACCCTTATATTGATTACAGCTCTTGCAGGTACCATTACCTACAGGTATTATGCTAATACCAAAGACAGGCCATTGCTTATATTAGTATGGGTGCCGGTGCTCGTCGAGTTGATCAATTATAACGCGGTGTTCAACTACTATTATGCGGACCATTATTTTTTCCAGGGAATGCGAATGGTTATGCCCGAATGGTTCTATGTGAATAATTTCTGGATCACCAATTTATATTTCAACTTCCTTGCTCTTTTCTTCCTGTACTATTTCTACCGTTATTTAAACTCGATCGTGATAAAAAAGGTTTTTAAGGCTATTGGAGCTATACTGGTCTGTATATTCATATATAATTATATGACTACCGACACCTTTAATGATGAGCATCAGGCCTTGAGCCTGATCGCCGGAAACCTGCTCATACTCTTTACCGTAATCAGTTTTTTATTCGATTACTTTCTCTTTGAACAACAGGGGGGGCTGGTTAAGTTACCGGTGTTCTGGGTGGCTATCGGCGCTTTATTCTTCTTTGTTGGGAATACGCCTAATCTGTTATTGATCAACGTGTTGGGGAGTATGGATTTTACCTATTCATTTTTTTTATTTGTTTTCAACATTCTTTGGTACTCCAGTCTACTGGTATGTTTTTACCTACTGGCATTTCGAACGGATAAAAAACTAAGTGTTTCTTAGATATTCATTGATGATCAGTGAGATATGATTAGCAGATTACAGGAATGGAAGATTTGTTGATATCGTTTACCGACAAATTTTGTAATTTCAAGTACGCAAATTATGCGCGATAGTTTCTAATAACCGGGATAAACCAATATGAACTGGGATCAATTACTTCGGGATTCTATTAAGGGGATGGAGGTCATTTGTCTGTTCTTTGCCATAAAGAACTATGGCTACTTTAAAGATACCCCAAACCGCTACTTGCTTCATTTGCTGGTATTCATCATTTTCGTTGAGGCCTTTGCGCTCCTGCCGGTTTTGAATTATTTCTACCCTGAAAACATACTTATAAATTCTATTCCTGAAGACGTACCTGGGTGGGTTTACCTGGAAAATCAGTGGCTTTACAATATCTATGGTCTGGTATTCTCTTGTTTCTTTATATGGTATTTCAAAAAGTTTACCCTGCATTCCGGATTCAGAAAGGTCCAGCACCTCTTGTTTTATTCCGTAATTGTCATTAGCCTGTATGGATTCACGCGGGTTGAAGATTTTTTTAACTACCAATTTCCGATCAATCTGAATTTAATTACCCAGACCATTGGTATTTTGATCGCGGTGTTATTGTACTTGTATTCCCTGATCCTGAACGATTCAATGAATGCGTCGATCAATCGGATGCCTATGATTGTGGCTGTCGGTTTATTACTAAACAAGAGCCTGTTTTCAGTTTTACAGATCCTCTTGGGAACCTATGACAAGCTGATGGATGTGTATGTAATAGGATTGTTTCTGTGGAACCTGTTTTTATACGGAAGCCTGACCTTGGCTTTTATCGTGGCTAAAAAGAGTCCCCAAAAAAATATGCACGCAGCTGAAAGCGCCTGAGCCCCGGGCCATGAAGATTTAGCAGTTATTCCCCATTTACCAGGTAGTTTGTAGCCTGAAGATCAGAGTATAACCAAAAATCAAATAAAATGGCACTAATTTCATTAGAGGAAGCAGAAGAGCAAGTAAAAAATTACCGGGGGCAAAAAAATTCGATCAATAAAAAACATTGTGATGAATTCTGGTTTTCCATAGAAGACGTAAGAAAGTTTTTAAAGCAGATCGATGATGATCCTAATCCCAATGTCAAAGGCATTCGATTCTTTCTTGGAAAGAATTCTCCATCTGGTTTGCCGGATCAGGCTGCAGCTGTAGCCGGAAAGCCTGATAATTGCCTGGTAGGGGTGATCGTTCATGACGATCCTTCGATTGAAGAGGAAGAGGAGGAAGAGCAGGAAGAAGGGGGGCGCCCGATCAAACAGAAACCGGTCATTTTACTTCAGACCATTACCCAGTATCAGGCGCTGAATGAATCCAGTTCAGGCTGGCCTCCAAAATCGTTCAGATAATTATTTAAGGGTTGGTTTTCAAAAGATTGGGGTAAAAACAGGGCTTTTTCCCCTAATCTCAGGTGTTATTTTGTCATAATTTTAACATGTATAAAACCAACCAGTTATGAAAACTTTACCAATAAGAATCCTGTTTAGTGCATTTTTAGTGCTGTGTCTCACCTCATGTAATTCATGCAATCAACAGCCAAAAGAGGCCAAAACCGAGGCAGAGGAGCCACAGGCAGTATTTCCGGACAAATATCAACAAGATAACGCTTTTTTAAAGGTAGATACCACAGATACGGGTATGGTTTCCCGGCCGGGAAATGTCATAGACTACGACGAAATGGTTGAGAAGCAAATAGCATTTGCAGAAAAGTTTCAACCGATTTTAGAGAAGAATGGAATGTTTTCTGATCAAACCCATGTGACCATACCTGTTGGTCAATTTAAAAAATATTTAGCCTACGTGGAACAGGAATTTGCTAAAGAAGGGTTCAGATTTGACGATAACTCAGAGATGGCCATTTTCTTTGGTATCAACCCTCCACAGGGAGAATATAAACAGGAAACCCTGACTGTTTTTATCTTTCCGAAGGAAGATGAATTCTTTAAAAAAGCAGAAGCTGCAGGAGGTATGCAGGAGGGTAGCATATTCAACCTTACCATAAAACCATTTTACAGCTCAGCCGGGGTATTAAACAGGGGCGGAGTGGGAACCGGAAATACCAGATAAAATAATACTCTATGCTATTAGGTTGTGATTGAAACCATTTCAGATATACGTTTATTTAGTGAGATCGTTGCAGCTCTTACCGCGACTGTCACCTGGAAATACTATAAACACTTACCAGGTAAATACTTTCTATTTCTCCTTTGGTTTGTAGTGTTTCTTGAACTTTTTGGGGAAATCAGATCCTTGCACCACTTAAATCCCAATCACGATTTTATCATATGGTTACAAAAATTTATACCGAAAAGCATGTTGGCGGGGAATGTATGGCTGTATCATTCCTATGATATCATTATATATAATGTTTACATGCTCTATTTCTATCGCTTATTCGAAGTAAAATTTAATAAATACCTTGTATTAGCTTTTTTTCCAATCCTATGGGGAGCGTGTATATACAATTTGATAAAATTAGATGCCGCGCTGATGGACGAGCTGATGGTGTTTTATCCTATTTTGGGTTCCTTATTGATCTTTATTTGCTGTTGTCTTTATTTTTATGAAGTGATCAATACAGATAAATTCTACTTTTTCAAGTACTCACTGGATCTGTGGATAATTATAGGCACGTTGACTTTTCATTTGTTATATACCCCGATCATTATTTTTCAAACTATATTAGGCTTAGAACATCCTGTCTTCCAATTCATTTTGCAATTCTCTAATATTCTTTATTACGGATGCTTCATATTAGGCTTTATCATTAATGCTAAATACGGTGAAAAAGTTGAACGTGAAAGAAGCAGATTGAGAACAGTCAGTAGGGCTAAAGCGATACGACAGAAAATGTGAAAATGTTTATTTAACTTAGAGCAGCCATTGCCTTAAGCTATGAACCTATCGTTATTGAATATCCTATTTCTTTTACAGGAGAGTGAACCTGATGCCGTTTCAGACGGACAGGAGGAGATCGTGAGTCTGATCATTTATGTGAGTTTGCTGATTATCATCATCATTGTTTTTCTGATCACCTTCTTTTTAGCCTATCACAAGAGAAAGACCCAACTCCTTATTGAAAAGGCAGAGCAACAACGGTTCTACGAGGAGGAGATTTCCAAAACCCAAACCGAAATACAGGAACAGACCATGAAGAACGTTTCATGGGAACTTCACGATAATATCGGGCAACTACTGTCTGTGGCACGTATGCAGCTCAACATGCTTCAGCGAAATATTCCTGAAGACAATATGCATGTCTTTAAAGATGCTTCCGAAACACTCGGACAAAGCTTGCAGGAGGTTCGTCAGTTATCTCATATGCTCAACACAGACTTTGTCTCGAAAATGGGTTTACAGGAATCGGTTGAAAGGGAATTGGCACGTTTTAAAAGACTTCAGTTGCTCAATATTGATTATCAGGTAAAGGGTGATCCCCGTAAGCTGGAAGACAAAGACGAGCTGGTAATCTTTCGCATTCTCCAGGAATTTTTCTCAAATACAGTGAAATATGCCGATGCAGATACCCTGAGGCTGGTGCTGAACTATACCGATGAGGCTTTGGATATTCTTGTAGCAGATGATGGCCACGGTTTCGATATGGACGAGGAAGGTAAAGGGCTGGGCCTTATGAATATGAAAAAGAGAGCAGCCCTGATCGGGGCAGATTTATCGATGAAGGCTTCGAAAAATAAAGGTGTTTCCCTATCTTTAAAGTATCTATTCAAACCAGCCGACAATGAAAAAGTCTATAGCGATAGTCGATGATCATCGTCTTTTTGCGCAATCTCTTGAGAAACTGATTCTTTCATTCGACAAGTGGGACGTGATCTTTCATGCTACTAACGGCAGAATTTTTCTTGATAAATACGAGACACTTAATCAGCCACCTGACGTAGTGCTAATGGATATCAATATGCCCGTGATGGACGGGATCGATACCATGGGGCATTTAAAGAAAAACTTTCCTGAACAGAAAGTATTGGCCCTTTCTGTTGACGACAGTGAAGAAACCATTATCAAGATGTTGCGGCAGGGAGCCCGGGGATATTTGTTGAAAGACATTCATCCCGATGAATTCGAAAAAGCCATCTCAGATGTACTTGAAAAGGGTTTTTATTATTCTGATATGATCACTGATTCCCTTTTAGACAGTCTGGATAAGAAGCCACAGAATGAGATTGAGCTGAAGGAAAGGGAGCTGGAGTTTCTCAAGTGGGCCTGCACAGAACATACCTACAAAGAAATAGCCGAAAAGATGTTTCTTTCCCCCAAAACCATCGACGGTTACCGGGAGACTCTATTTCATAAACTGGACGTCAGAAGCAGGATCGGCTTGGTACTATACGCTATGAAGCATCACATCATCGAAGTTTAGATTCGGGTATAGGTTTCTGAAAAAGGAACCCTGAACTGCGGACCATAAATTCCATTCTCGGCTCTGATGCCGCAACCGATTATCATGTTGATCTCTGCTCCTCGGGGCAATCGAAGTATTCGTTTTACCCGCAGGGTATCACTGCCTTCCATGGGGCAGGTATCATAACCGATTGCAGCCATACTGATCATAAAATTCTGGGCGGCCAGTCCGGCACTTTTATGAGCCACAATACGCAGATCACTCTTTCTTACCTGTCTGTATACCGGCCTGAAAAGACCGATGAACCAAAACACCAGATATTTAATCCATCCCAGGATACCTAAAAAGTCGGTATAGATGGTTGGAATCAGTTTCCGGTAATAGTTTAATGCGAATTTTTCCCTGCGCGAGTAATCCTCTTCTTTTTTGTCTCCATAGACCGACTTGAGGAAAGCTATGTTTTGCTTGGCCCTTTTACGATAAAGATCCTTTCGTGCCACTACCACAACCAGTTGCCGGGCAGTTTTGGCCGCATTCTGGCCAAGACAAGCATGTGTCAATTCTTCCAGGGTTTCTTCATCCGTGATATGGTAAAATTCCCAGAGCTGCAGATTGCTGCTCGTAGGAGCGAGTATTGCGTTTTCGATACATGACCTGACCTTTTCGGCATCGATGGGTTGATTATCGTCAAATACGCGTACCGATCGCCGGTAGGCGATTGCTTCAGAAACGGTTTTTTCCATATACTAGAGTAGTTTTTTTATGTAGCGGGCGAGACCAAGCTTTGAATTGTAAGGAGCATACCTGATGGGTATATCGATCCATGTACCTCTTTTTACCACCGATTTTTTATGGCTGAAGATGTCAAAGCTTTTCTTTCCGTGATAGGCCCCTATACCACTGTTTCCGACACCTCCGAAGGGCAGGCGCTTGTTTATTATGTGTACAACCGTGTCATTGATCGCTCCTCCTCCAAAGCTGTATTTGCGCATTAAATGTTTTGACCGGTTACCATCTGAAGAAAAGACATAAAGCGATAAAGGCCTGTCGTACGAACCTATGATAGTGTCCAGGTCTTTCTCGTCATTATAAGACAGTACCGGCAAAATAGGACCAAATATTTCATCTTCCATGACCTTACTGCTCAATTCCGGTTCGTCTAACACCGTCGGAGCGATATAGCAGTCAGAAGCATCTGTTTGTCCGCCCACCGCAATCACCTGATCTTCCAGAAGAGCGTTGAGTCGGTTGAAATGTTTTTGATTTACTATACGGGGGTAGTCTGGGGAAATTTGGGGATCATCGCCGTATGCGTTGGTGATCTCCTTCTCAACGGCTTTGATAAAATCGTATTTGATTTCAGGCTTTATCAGGATGTAATCGGGAGCGATACAGGTTTGCCCGCCGTTAAGAAACTTTCCCCAAACAATTCGTTTTGCCGCCAGGTCTGTTTTTGCAGTCTCATCGATAATACAAGGGTTCTTCCCGCCCAGTTCCAGGGTAACAGGAGTCAGATGTTCAGCTGCAGCCTTATATACGATCTTACCAACCGCAACACTACCCGTAAAGAAAATATAGTCCCATTGAAGATCCAGTAATTCCTGGGCCGTATCTGCATCGCCTTCCACAACGGCTACATGTTCCTTTTTAAAACAAGCGCTGACCACCTCCCTGATTATAGCCGAGGTGTTCGGAGTTAATTCAGAAGGTTTCAGCACCACGGTGTTGCCGGCTGCCACGGCTCCTATCAGGGGAGCGATAGCGAGATTGAAAGGGTAATTCCAGGGAGCTATGATCAGTGTCTTTCCATAAGGCTCGCTATAAATACGGTCTTTTGAAGGGAAGTTAGCGAGGGATGAACGCACTTTTTCGGGTTTCATCCAGCTCGATAAATTGCTGATAGCATGTTCGATTTCCGCTAGTGTGAACTGCGTTTCACTTAGCAATGACTCAAATGTTGATTTCCTGAAATCATCATACACAGCCTTGCATATTTCGTCTTCCCGCTTTACAATCTCATCTCTGAGCTTTTTCAGGCTTTCCTTCCGAATATGATAGGGAAGGGTATGACCACCTTTAAAATATTCCTGCTGAGCAGTTCTGATCTTTTGCAGGTCTTCCTTAACCAGGGTTTCCACGTTTTGGTGTTTTTAAATTATGTATCGTCTAATCAAAGTTTCAAATTAGAAATTAAAATTAGATTTAAGCAGTATAACTTAATAAAATAATTGGTCAAATTTTAATTCCGTCTTTCGATCACAATACTGGATTTTAACCTGAAGAAAAACAAGAATGGTCCATTAATTCGTAAATTCATTCCTATGGAAAAATCAGCCGCTGTTTTTTTGGCCCTCTGTTACTTGGTTATTATGCCTGTTCTGGCACAGGAAAAAAACTCCCTTGAGTCTTCTGCCCGTGCTGTTGAAAAGCTAATGGACGAAAAGGGGCAGCCCAGTGTGGAAAAATTTATTGACGGGTATATGGTATTGAATAAAGACCGCGATTCTGTTATAAAAAGCATTGAAGGGATCAGGGAAGAACTGGCAGGTATTCGCGAGGGTATCGGCATCGAGGCTGATGAAACAGGAGCGATCCTTTCCTTTAGTAATTCAGATGTTGAAAAAAGGCTGCGTATCGTATATGATGTTGAAGCCGGTCGGGTAAGAGCACTCGTCTTACTACCGGAAATGGAAACCCTTCATTTGAGTGCTGATGATCCCGGGGCCATACTGGATTATTTGAACGCAAATGAGATGTCCGGACATATTTACTTGAAGTATCAGGGAAATATCTTGCTTAGAAAACCCTTTGGAATGGCCAACGAAGCATTGGATTTGAAGAACCAGGAGCAAACCATTTTTGCCATCGGCTCCAGACCTATAGATTTTACGGTAGCGGCGATTCTTCTGTTAGATCAGCAAGGGACCCTGTCGCTGGACGATCGGCTGGAGGAACATTTAAAAAATGTACCCGCAGACAAACAGAACATCACCCTGAAACAGCTGATGACCGGTGAATCAGGTCTTCCTGATTTCTTTCATACAGATGAAGACAGCGATCCCGATTTGCAATGGATAAGCAGAGAGGAAGCTATTGAACGACTAATGAATATCAGTCTGATATTCGAACCGGGAAGTGATCACGCCCATTCACATGCTGCTTTTGGATTACTGGCTGCGATAGTGGAGTTGAACAGCGGTAAATCGTATATGCAGTTTCTGGAAGAAAATTTCTTTCAGCCGGCAGGAATGACGCGAACCGGGGAATACGGAGACAGAAAGAATTTTGCGATCAGGGACTTTGCCGTTGGAGGAGGACCTCAACTGATCGGTCTGCCCAATATTCCTCCTAACTGGGGGCCCACTTCCTGGCTGATCAAGGGTAGCGGAGGTATGTATTCAACGCTTGACGATTTATTAAAATTCTACGAATTCATCAGGGAAGGCAGGGTGCTGAACGATGAGCACCAAAAGTATTTTAAAGGTCCCTCTGTCAACCTCGATGGATCTGTTCGGGGATTTGAACTTTTCAGTATTTATCTGCCCTCAGGAAATGAAGTTTATCTCTTCCTGAACCGACCGGGAGATCAGGAAGTACGAAGAAGATTGTTCCGTGGGCTTGAATCGATGATGAATTAGGGTGGTTTCTTTCTTAAACACATAACTATCAGTGTTTACCATAATTTCTTCAAAATTGAACATCCAATATGATTAGATGTAATTAACTGTAAATCAGTAAGTTATGTTTTTAATGTAGTGATTGAGTTTAAAACAATCTGTAAAAAAATAATTTTCGCCTGTTTTCATTCCGATAATTTTGAGTAAGAAGTTTTAAACCAAAAACAACGAATACTCATAGTGGAATTAAATAAGCACAGTAAAAAAGTTACCCAGGACCCTACCCAGCCTGCTGCTCAGGCAATGTTACATGCCCTGGGTCTTGATGATCGAGACCTTGAAAAACCGTTTATAGGAATTGCCAGTACCGGTTACGAGGGAAATCCCTGTAACATGCATTTGAACGAGCTGGCGACCCATGTTAAAAAGGGTACTGAAGAAGAAGACCTGGTCGGTCTGATCTTTAATACCATTGGAGTCAGTGACGGGATATCCATGGGAACCTCAGGAATGCGCTTTTCGCTTCCCTCAAGAGATGTGATCGCCGATTCTGTAGAGACGGTTATTGAAGCCATGTGTTATGATGGCCTGGTGACAGTGGTCGGATGCGATAAGAATATGCCTGGGGCCCTGATGGGAATGCTCAGACTCAACCGTCCTTCGGTACTCGTCTATGGCGGAACCATAGCTGCAGGATGTCATGAAGGAAAGAAACTAGATGTCGTTTCAGCTTTCGAAGCCTGGGGACAAAAGGTTTCAGGGACTATCAGCGAACAGGAATACAAAGCGGTTATTCATAAGGCATGTCCTGGTGCGGGAGCCTGTGGCGGAATGTATACTGCCAATACCATGGCTTCTGCCATAGAGGCACTGGGAATGGCGCTGCCCTATAACTCTTCGAATCCTGCCGTTAGCAAGGAAAAAAAGGAAGAATGCAGGAAAGCGGGCAAAACATTAAGACTTTTACTTGAAAGAGATATAAAACCAAGGGATATCGTCACCAGGAAAGCCCTGGAGAATGCAGTAAGACTTATCACAGTGCTGGGTGGTTCAACCAACGCAGTATTGCATTTTCTGGCAATCGCCAAGGCTGCGGGAGTCACCTTCACCCTTGATGATTTCCAGCGTATCAGCGATACCACTCCGCTTCTGGCAGACCTGAAGCCCAGTGGAAAATATGTCATGGAAGACCTCCATAAAGTAGGCGGAATCCCGGCCGTTCTGAAATACATGCTGAAAAAGGGTATGCTGCACGGTGACTGTTTAACGGTTACCGGGAAAACTCTGGCAGAAAACCTCCTTGAGGTACCAGACCTCGAAGAGGGGCAAGAGATCATCAGGGATGTTGAGAACCCGATCAAAAGCACCGGTCATTTACGTATTCTCTACGGCAATCTTGCTTCTGAAGGAGCCGTTGCAAAGATCACCGGCAAGGAAGGATTGCGGTTTACAGGAAAGGCCAGGGTCTTTGACGGAGAGTTCGAGGCCAATGATGGAATTCGCGACGGACTGGTTAAGAAAGGAGATGTTGTCGTTATTCGGTATGAAGGCCCCAAAGGAGGTCCCGGAATGCCTGAAATGCTCAAGCCAACAGCTGCAATAATGGGTGCCGGTCTCGGAAAAGAGGTGGCCCTGATTACCGATGGCCGTTTCTCCGGGGGGTCTCACGGTTTCGTGGTAGGCCACGTTTCGCCAGAAGCACAGACAGGGGGCGCCATTGCCCTTGTAGAGAACGGTGATACCATCACTATCGATGCAGAGGCCAACACCATCACTCTTGATATCTCAGAGGAAGAGCTGGAAAAAAGGAGAAAGAACTGGAAGGCCCCCGAACTTAAAAAGAAAAGAGGGGTTTTATACAAATATGCCCAGACTGTTTCATCGGCTTCCCAGGGCTGCGTGACCGATGAATGTTAGCAGTTACAATCCATTTTTATTGAATCACCATGGAATTAAAAACATTGAAAAAAGAAGGTAAAGCTACTCCCACCCGTTTAAAGATCACGGGGGCTGAGGCGGTAATGCATTGCTTACTGGCCGAAGGTGTAGATACGATATACGGTTATCCCGGTGGAGCCATCATGCCGATATATGATGAACTCTATAAGTTCAGGGATAAGCTCCATCACGTGCTTACGCGTCATGAACAGGGCGCTACCCATGCAGCACAGGGCTATGCCCGGGTGTCTGGCAGGGTAGGGGTAGCCATGGCCACTTCAGGTCCGGGAGCCACTAACCTGGTCACCGGTCTTGCAGATGCCCAGATCGATTCAACACCCATGGTGTGTATAACCGGACAGGTGCCACGCCATCTGTTGGGATCAGATGCCTTTCAGGAAACCGATATCGTGGGTATTTCTACGCCAGTAACCAAATGGAATTATCAGATCACACATGCTGAAGAAATTCCGGAGATCATAGCCAAGGCCTTTTTTATCGCCCGCAGCGGGCGGCCCGGACCGGTACTTATCGATATTACCAAGAATGCTCAGTTCGAGGAAATGGATTTCAGTTATGATAAATGTACGGGTATAAGAAGTTATAAACCGGTTCCAAAGGCAGATGATTTCTGTCTTGGGGAGGCGGCAAAAGCCATTAACCAGGCTAAAAAGCCCCTGATCGTCTGGGGACAGGGGATCATTCTCGGCCATGCTGAAAATGAACTGAAAGCACTGGTTGAAAAAGCAGGGATTCCTGCTGCATGGACCATCCTCGGAGCCTCAGCCCTTCCGAGCGAACATCCCCTGAACGTGGGAATGGTGGGAATGCATGGTAATTACGGACCAAACGTGCTAACGAACGAATGCGATGTTTTGATCGCCCTTGGAATGCGGTTCGACGACCGGGTGACGGGTAATCTTGACACCTATGCCAAACAGGCTAAAGTATTACACTTCGAGATTGATCCCGCCGAGATCGATAAGAATGTGAAGGCCGATGTTGCCGTGCTGGGAGATGTGAAGGAATCTTTGGAGCGACTGCTCCCCATGATCGATAAGAACGAGCACAAAGAATGGCTGGGAGCCTTTCATGAAAAATATGAAGAGGAATTTAAACAGGTGATCAAGAACGATTTGCATCCTGAAAAGACCGGCCTGACCATGGGTGAGGTAATAGAGGAAATCAATAAGGCTTCCGGTCAGGAAGCGGTTATCGTTTCCGATGTAGGTCAGCACCAGATGATCGCCTGCCGATATGCCAAGTTTAAAGCCAGTAAAAGTAATATCACTTCAGGCGGCCTGGGAACGATGGGGTTTGCCCTTCCGGCAGCTATCGGAGCCAAAATGGGAGCTCCTGATAGAGACGTGGTGGCCGTGATCGGAGACGGAGGATATCAAATGACCATCCAGGAATTGGGAACCATCTTCCAAACAGGTGTACCGGTGAAGATCGTGGTACTAAATAATAACTTCCTGGGGATGGTGAGACAATGGCAGCAACTCTTTTTTGATAAGCGATATGCCTCAACCGAACTCACCAATCCTGACTTTGTTACCATTGCAAAGGGATATCATATCGAAGCGCGAAGGGTGTCTGAAAGAGGAGACCTGAAGGCAGCCGTTGAAGATATGATGGCTTCAAAAGAAGCGTTTTTCCTGGAAGTATGCGTAGAAAAAGAAGATAATGTGTTCCCTATGGTGCCTTCCGGAGCGTCGGTATCTGATATCAGATTGAGTTGATATTATAATTAAGCAGTCATGGAAGAAAAACAAAACTTTACCATTTCGGTATATACAGAAAATAAGCTCGGCCTCCTGAATCGTATCTCGGGGATATTTCTAAAACGTCATATAAGTATCAGCAGTCTAAACGTTTCGGGCTCAGAGATCGAAGGCGTGATGCGGTTCGTGATCGTGGTGCATACCACCGAAACATGGGTGAAACGCATCGTAGGCCAGATCGAAAAACAGATAGAGGTCATCAGGGCGTATTACCACACCGATGAAGAGACCATTTTCCAGGAAACGGCTCTCTTTAAGATCGCATCAAGCCTGCTGTTCGAAGAGCGACAGATACAGAATATCATAAAGGAAAGTCATGCTGAGATCGTAACGGTTTCGCCGGAGTTCTTCGTGCTTTCAAAATCAGGCAGAAGAGATGAGATCGAAGCGCTTTATGACCGTTTCAAACCTTATGGCATCATGCAATTCGTTCGTTCGGGAAGAATATCGGTGACCAAAGGACAAATGCCGGTGACCACAATTTTAAAAGAATTTCAACACTGATCAACTAATTAATATAAAACTGAAAAAACGAGTAATGGCAAATTATTTCAATACCCTATCATTACGTGAACAATTACAACAATTAGGTGTTTGCGAATTCATGGATCAAAGTGAATTCGAAAACGGTATCGATGCCCTGAAAGATCACAAGATCGTGATCGTAGGTTGCGGAGCCCAGGGGCTGAACCAGGGGCTTAACATGCGCGATTCAGGCCTTGATATCTCTTACGCACTGAGAAAAAGTGCGATTGATGAAAAGCGGCAGTCTTATAAGAATGCCACTGAAAACGGATTTAAAACCGGAACCTACGAAGAGCTGATTCCCGATGCTGATCTGGTCTGTAACCTGACCCCTGATAAACAACATAGCCAGGTAGTCAGCACCATTATGCCACTGATGAAAAAAGGAGCGACATTGTCGTATTCTCACGGTTTCAATATAGTGGAAGAAGGCATGCAGATCAGGGAAGATATCACTGTTATCATGGTGGCGCCCAAATGTCCCGGATCTGAAGTTCGGGAAGAGTATAAACGTGGCTTCGGCGTGCCTACCCTCATCGCGGTGCATCCGGAAAATGACCCCGAAGGAAAAGGACTGGAACAAGCCAAAGCCTATGCTGTAGCGACCGGAGGTCACAGGGCAGGGGTGCTCAGGTCTTCTTTCGTAGCTGAAGTGAAATCTGATCTTATGGGAGAGCAGACCATTCTCTGCGGTCTTCTGCAAACCGGATCGATACTTTGTTTTGATAAACTGACCCAGCAGGGGGTGGAACCGGCATATGCGGCCAAATTGGTACAATATGGATGGGAGACCATTACTGAGGCTCTTAAACACGGAGGAATCACCAATATGATGGATCGTCTTTCAAATCCGGCAAAGATCGAAGCCTTCAGATTATCTGAAGACCTGAAGGAGATCATGAGACCCTTGTTTCAGAAGCATATGGATGATATCATGAGCGGACATTTTTCAAAGACCATGATGGAAGATTGGGCCAATGATGATGCGAATTTGTTAAAATGGCGTAAGGCAACCGGAGAGACGGCCTTTGAAAAGACCGAGTCAGGAGATATGCCCATTGCTGAACAGGAATATTTCGATCACGGCACCCTGATGGTTGCCATGGTGAAAGCCGGGGTGGAACTGGCCTTTGAAACCATGACAGAGGCAGGTATCATCGAAGAATCAGCCTACTATGAGTCGTTACACGAAACGCCGCTTATCGCTAATACCATTGCGCGAAAGAAGCTGTTTGAAATGAACAGGATCATTTCTGATACGGCAGAGTATGGTTGTTATTTGTTCGATCATGCCTGTAAGCCATTGTTGGCTGATTTTATGAAATCGATCGATACCAAAGTGATCGGAAAGCCATTCACTCATGAAACAGCCGTTGATAACAAGACCCTCATTGAGGTGAACGCTGCTATCAGAAATCACCCGGTCGAGGCTGTGGGAGAGTGGCTGCGGGCTTCGATGACCGCCATGAAGGCAATAAGAGAATAATTCCTGTAATGGAACAGGGGTTTAAGGGTGCTTCAGTTTTGCAGTACCCTTTCCCTGTTTAAAAGAGAAGGAGACGAGATGGAAACAACGAAAACGAAAGAATCAGACAAAACCTGGTTCCCTGAAATAGCAGACGTCAGAAAGGCAGCGCAAAACCTTAAAGGCGTATCGGCGGTAACCCCTTTATTACAGAACATTCGTTATTCCGGGAAATACCGGGCTAACATAATGCTCAAAAGGGAAGACCTGCAGCAGGTTCGATCCTATAAGATAAGAGGTGCCTATAATAAGATAAGTTCTCTTAGCAGTGAACAACGGGAAAGGGGTATTGTCTGTGCCTCAGCCGGGAATCATTCCCAGGGAGTAGCCTTTTCATGCCGTACCCTGAAAATTCATGGCACGATCTATATGCCTTCACCCACACCGAAACAAAAGATCGAGCAGGTCGAAATGTTCGGAGAAGGGTATATCGATATCGTACTGGAAGGAGACACGTTCGACGATGCCTATAAAGCTGCTATGCGGGCTTGTGAAAAACAAGGGAAAACCTTTGTGCACCCTTTTGATGACACCAAAGTAATCGAAGGGCAGGCAACGGTAGGACTGGAAATACTGGAACAAACCAAGAACCCTGTCGATTACGTATTTGTCGCCGTCGGGGGAGGCGGTCTCGCTTCCGGTCTGCTTTCGGTCTTCAGCGTTCTATCTCCCGATACGAAGATAATCGGGGTGGAGCCCGAAGGAGCCCCCTCGATGAAGACCTCGATGAAAATGGGCAGGAACACCGAATTGAGCTCGATCGATAAATTCGTTGACGGTGCTGCCGTTCAAAAGGTCGGAGACAAAACATTCGCCATCTGCAGGGATCATCTTCATGAAATGGTAACGGTGCCCGAAGGAAAGATCTGCCAGGAGATTCTCGACCTTTATAATAAAGACGCCATAGTGGTTGAACCGGCAGGAGCCCTGACACTTTCGGCTCTGGACCAGTTTAAGGATGAGATCGCAGGAAAAAATGTGGTTTGTATCGTAAGCGGAAGCAACAACGACATCACACGAACGGCCGAGATAAAAGAAAGAGCCTTACTTCATGCTCGTCTGAAGCATTATTTTATCGTGCGCTTCCCGCAAAGAGCAGGGGCTCTGAAAGAATTTGTGGCAGAAATACTGGGGCCAACCGATGACATCACGCATTTCGAATACTCTAAAAAACACGCCAGGGAGAATGGCCCGGCGGTGGTCGGCATTGAATTGAAGTCGCCTGATGACCTGCAACCCCTGATCAAAAGGATGAAGGATCACAATTTCTACGGAGACTATCTGAATGATAAACCCGACTTGTTTCAGTTCCTGGTTTGATATCAAACGTTTGCGTAGAAAAGCTCCTCTAAATATTTGATTTCTATCAGGCTATTGCCGAAATTTAGTGGGATTTCCAGTATGGAAATCAGCAAAAAGTTTAAAAACCTTATGAAAACCAAAAACAAACCGGTCATACCGGAACGATTTGAAATCAACGAACCCATACACCAAAGGCAATGGTTGGTCAATGGTGTTTTGAAGTCGTGGGAGGGAAAAACCACCGAAGTATATTCAACCATTTCTAAAACCGCCGATTATGAGCCCACGCTTTTGGGCAGTATTCCTTATATGAGTAAACCCGAGGCTGACCAGGCTCTGGAAGCTGCAGCCCATGCATTTGATAAGGGAAAGGGCCTGTGGCCTACCATGAAGGTCGCTGACCGGGTGGCCTGTATGGAAAAGTTCGTCAGGCAGATGGAAAAGAAACGCGATGAAGTGGTTAAATTACTGATGTGGGAGATCGGAAAGAACCTGCCCGATTCACAAAAGGAATTTGACCGTACCGTTGAATATATTTATGATACTATCGAAGAGTACAAACAGCTGGACCGTGACTCGGCAAATTTCAAGAAAAGAGATGGTATCTATGCGCACATTCGAAGAGGTCCGCTCGGCATCGTACTGTGCCTGGGCCCATACAACTATCCGCTGAATGAGGCTTTTGCCTTACTGATTCCCGCGCTGATGATGGGAAATACAGCCATTTTCAAACCGGCCAAGCACGGCGTTTTACTGATTACCCCCTTACTGGAGGCATTTAAAAGCAGTTTTCCAAAAGGGGTTATCAATATAGTGTTCGGACGCGGGAGAGAGGTGGCAGCTCCTATCATGCAATCAGGCCGCATCGACGTATTGGCACTTATCGGAAACAGTCGTTCAGCCGTTGCACTTCAGGATCAACACCCTTACAAGAACAGGTTACGACTGGTTCTCGGACTGGAAGCAAAGAATCCGGCCATAGTAATGCCTGACGCAGACCTGGATCTGGCGATAGAGGAATGCATCACGGGAACCCTTTCTTTCAACGGTCAGCGATGTACGGCTCTTAAGCTGTTATATGTGCATGAGGAGATCGTAGATGAATTCAATCGCCGGTTTGCTAAAAGGGTCGATGAACTCAAGTTCGGCAACCCATGGGAGCCGGATGTGAAACTCACTCCCCTTCCTGAACCCGATAAGCCCGGTTATATCCAGGAACTGATCGCCGATGCACGTGAACACGGAGCAGACATACTCAACAAAAAGGGAGGGAAGATATCTGAGAACTATATCTATCCTGCTGTACTATATCCCGTTAATAGAAAGATGAGGGTCTTTCATGAAGAACAGTTTGGTCCTGTTATTCCCGTTGTGCCATTTGATGAGATCGACAAGCCTCTGGATGATATAGCCGATTCGAATTACGGACAACAGGTAAGTCTTTTCGGGAAGGATATCAGAACCCTGGCACCGCTGATCGATACCCTGGTAAACCTGGTCTGCCGGGTAAACCTGAACTCACAATGCCAGAGAGGCCCCGATGTATATCCTTTTACCGGAAGGAAAGACTCTGCAGTGGGCACCCTTAGCGTACACGACGCGCTCAGGTCATTCTCGATCAGGACCTTTGTGGCTTCTAAAGACAATGATTATAACAACCGTATTCTCAATGATCTTTTGGGCAGTAAAGCCTCTAATTTCGTGAGCACCGATTATATTCTTTAATCCCCCGAAACCTTTAATTAATGGTTGGAGCCGGCTTCTTAAATGAGGTCGGCTTTTTTTTTTGAGGGGATGAGGGTATGAGGGTATGAGGGTATGGAGGTATGAAGGTATGAAGGTATGAGGGTATGAAGGTATGAGGGTATGAAGGTATAAATTGTTTTCCCTGCATCCCCGCATAACTGTATAACCGCTTAACCGTATAACTGTATAACCGTATCCACGGAAAGTTTTAAATTGTGAGTCGTGAGTCGGGAGTAGAGAATGATAAATTATTTAAGGGTTAAGTAAGTAATAGTCCCATTTCCCGGAAGTAGCGTTGGTCGAAGTAAGCCATCATGAATGTTCAATTGTAAATTATAGCCTTATAAAAGGCTCAACCGTTTAAATTCCCCATAACCGCATAACCGTAAACCGTATAACCGTATCCCTGAAAATTTTTTAATTGTGAGTCGTGAGTCGTGAGTGGAGAATGATAAATTATTAAGGGTTAAGTAAGTAATAATCTCATTTCCCGGAAGTAGCGTGAACCGAAGTAAGCGATCATGAATGTTCAATTGTAAATGGCGCAACCGTGTAAATTTCATAACCCCATAACCCCATAACCCCATAACCCGTAACTGCATCCCTGCATCCCCGCATAACTGTATAACCGTGTAACCGCATAACCAAAAAACCCTATATTTGAAGAACAAAACGATGTGCCATGAAAAAACCTGCTACAATACTTTCCCTTGTTTTGCTGCTTGCGGCAGCCATACTGGTATACCTTAATTTCGGAGACAGCTGGTCTCAAAGTGAAAAGCTGGAAGGTTATGATCCTGAACAGGAGCAGGCAGAATATGAGGCTAATAAGCCCGATGATCCTATTCAGGCTGCGCCGGTTTCAGGAGTGAATCCGCCACACGGACAACCCGGACACCGATGTGACCTGCCGGTGGGAGCTTCGCTTGACCAACCCGTGAATCCGCAACTTGACGGTTCGATTTTAAATGCCACCACACGTGTGAATCCACCGCACGGCCAGCCGGGACACCGATGTGACCTGCCGGTGGGAGCAGCCTTACCTTAAAAAGAAAACCCCGGCCGGAGCCAGGGTTTCAGGTCAACAAACACTAAAAACGAATCAAATTAATTATTATATGATAGTTGATTGACCGTATTCTATGTTTTCGTGATTGTAATTGATGACCTCTTCAGCATGACCGATAAAATCGGCTATAAAATCTCCAACCTTGTCGGTGCTGATTTTACTGTCTGGTTTCAGGTCAGGAGTCACCACCTGCATTTCAAGGGCTTTTTCAACAGCTTTATGTATGATAGCGGCTTCTTCGAACAGCCGGAAATGCTCCAGCAGCATTGCTGCCGATAAGATGGAGGCAATAGGGTTTGCTATTCCGAGTCCCTTTCCCTGCGGGAATGATCCGTGTATGGGTTCGAACAATGCATTGTCATCTCCCACCGAAGCAGAGGCAAGCAGCCCAATGGAACCACCTATGACGCTTCCTTCATCTGAAATGATGTCACCAAACATATTCTCGGTCAATATTACATCGAATTGAGAAGGGTTAAGTATCATTTGCATGGCGGCGTTATCCACAAAAAGAAAATCAAGACTTACCTCAGGGTAGCTCTTTCCGATTTCTGTAACCACCTTACGCCATAAACGAGAGGTTTCCAGTACATTCGCTTTATCGACAAGTGTCAGCTTCCCTTTACGGGCTTTGGCCGCTTTGAAGGCCATGTGTGCGATGCGTTCTATTTCAAATTCGCTGTATTCACAGAGGTCGGAGGCTGTGGTTCCTTTATCATTTAATTTCTTCTCTCCGAAATAAATTCCTCCGGTAAGCTCTCTGTATATAGTCATATCGGTCCCTTCGATGCGGTCTTTCTTCAAGGGAGACTGATCGAGCAGAGTAGGGTAGGCCTTTATGGGCCTTATGTTGGTAAAAAGACCCAATGATTTTCTTAGCTTCAATAAGCCTTGTTCCGGCCGTACCTTGGCCGAAGGGTCATTATCGTATTTGGGATCACCAATAGCCCCGAAAAGAACAGCATCACTGTTCATGCATAATTCAAGGGTTTTTTCCGGTAGTGGGTCTCCCGTGCTGTCGATTGCTGTAGCCCCTACCGGTGCCTCTTCAAAAGTAAACTGATGATTAAAAGCCTCACCCACGGCATTCAGCGCCTTGATAGCCTGAAGCGTTACTTCAGGTCCTATTCCATCTCCGGGTAAAACAGCGATATTTAATTTCATAAATTGTTGATTACTAATATTTTAAACACGTAAAGTTAGTGTGTTGTATGCTTTTTTTATAGTATTTAATACTTCTTTAACCTAAAGTTCTGGAAGCTTCAAAAGCTTCGATTTTTTCCTTTTTACTCAACAGAAAATCGATGTCATCGTATCCGTTCAGCAAACACATTTTTTTGTAGCTGTCGATCTCAAACGCAGTACTGATTCCGGTACTTTCAACCTTTAATTCCTGGTTTTCGAGATCGACGGTCAGCAGCGTTTTAGGATCGTTGTCTACTTCGTGAAGAATCTGGTTTAAAACCTCCTTGCTGACCTGTATGGGTAAAATACCGTTGTTAAGAGCATTTCCCTTAAAGATATCTGCGAAGTAGCTCGATATAATTACGCGGAAGCCATAGTCTTCCAATGCCCAGGCAGCATGTTCCCGGGAACTCCCGCAACCAAAGTTATTGCCTGCCACGAGTATTTCCCCGGAGTAGTCTTCGTTATTAAGTATGAAATCTTCATTCTCACTACCGTCTTTATTATATCTCCAGTCTCTAAACAGGTTTTCACCAAAACCGCTTTTATTGGTGGCCTTGAGAAACCTTGCCGGAATGATCTGATCGGTATCGATGTTTTCAATTGGCAATGGAATGGCGGTCGAATGTAATGTATTCAGTTTTTTCATTTGATCTCTTCTAGCTTGCGAATTCTGTTGTTTCCACTTCTGCCGATATATCGACTATGCTTCCGTTCACCGCTGTCGCTGCGGCAACCAGCGGGCTGGCAAGTATGGTTCTGGCTCCCTGACCTTGTCTTCCTTCGAAATTTCTGTTCGAGGTGGACACACAATACTCTCCGGCGGGGATTTTATCTTCATTCATTCCCAGGCAGGCCGAACAACCGCTTTGACGTATTTCGAAACCGGCAGCCTCGAATATTTCCTGCAGACCTTCTTCCTTGATCTGCCGTGCTACCTGTTGTGACCCCGGTACGATGAGCGCATTGACGTTCGGGGCTTTTTGTTTTCCCCTGATATAGGAGGCGGCTATTTTGAAATCTTCGATCCTCGAATTGGTACAGCTCCCGATGAATACGTAGTTGATCTTCTTACCAAGTAATTGTTCGCCCTGTTTGAGTCCCATATACTCCAGGGATTTTCTGAAGGTGGGATCATCCTGTTCAGGAATCGACTCAGTGATACCCATTCCCATACCCGGATTGGTTCCGTAGGTGATAATCGGATCGATATCGGCTGCGTCAAATTCGTATTCCAGATCAAATTCTGCTCCCTCGTCGGTGGGCAGGGTTTTCCAGTAGGCCACCTTTTTATCGAACTCTTCACCCTTTGGAGCAAATTCTCTTCCTTTAACGTAATCGAAGGTAGTCTGGTCGGGTGCGATCATACCGCCACGTGCACCCATCTCAATACTCATATTACAAACGGTCATACGACCTTCCATACTCATATTTTCAAAAACATCACCTGCATATTCCACGAAATATCCGGTTCCGGAATTGGTGCCGAGTTTTGCTATGATATACAGTATCACGTCTTTTGGGAGTACGTTCTTCTTTAATTTTCCATTAACCGTAATACGCATGCTTTTGGGCTTGCTCAGCAGCAAACACTGACTGGCAAATACCTGTGCAACCTGACTGGTTCCGATTCCAAAGGCAATGGTGCCGAAGGCTCCATGGGTTGAGGTGTGACTGTCGCCACAAACCATGGTCATACCCGGTTGTGTAATGCCCAGTTCAGGAGCCATGACATGAACGATCCCCTGGTAAGGGTGTCCGAGCCCGTATAGGGTGACGCCATGCTTCTCGCAGTTCTCGCTCAGCATTTCCACCTGTTTTTTAGACAACAGGTCTTGTATGGGTAAGTGCTGATCTTTGGTCGGAACATTGTGGTCGGCAGTAGCGACCACCTGTTCTTTTCTGAACAGCGGGATATTTCTCTCTTCCAGTTCGGCAAAGGCTTGCGGACTGGTTACCTCATGTATGAGGTGTTTATCTATGTAGAGTATCTGGGGGCCATCAGGTACGGTATCAACCACATGACTGTCCCAGACCTTATCAAACAATGTTTTTTTCATTTTCAGGCCGTAGCTTTAATTCCAATATTAGATTCCTGTATGATCAGGTGGATATCATCGTCATGAACTTCTTTCTTGTTATCTGCATAAACCAGGAACTGCTGGTATACTTTATCCAGTTGTAATTTGGTCAGTTCGTAACCTACGTTTTTGGCGCGGTAGGCAAGCGCAGCACGACCGCTTCTTGCTGTAAGAACAATCGCCGATTCGGTTACGCCCACGTCGGCAGGGTCTATGATCTCATAGGTCTCACGATTCTTGATCACGCCGTCCTGGTGAATACCTGAACTGTGTGCAAAAGCGTTAGCCCCTACGATGGCTTTATTGGGTTGCACAGGCATCGCCATGCTTTCAGAAACGAGACGACTGGTACTGTAAAGCAACTTCGAGTTAATTCCTGTATCAAGATTCAGGGTCGGGTGCTGTCGCATGATCATGACCACCTCTTCGAGGGAGGTGTTACCGGCTCTTTCCCCAAGCCCGTTAATGGTACATTCGATCTGTCTGGCACCGTTTATGACTCCCGCTATGGAATTCGCTGTAGCCAACCCCAGGTCATTGTGACAATGACAGGAGAGTATGGCCTTTTCAATTCCCTTGACATTCTCTTTGAGATACTTGATCTTTGCGCCATATTCCTCCGGAAGGCAATAACCGGTAGTGTCAGGAATATTCAATACAGTGGCTCCTGCTGCTACTACTGCCTCACATACCCGTGCAAGAAATTCATTGTCGGTTCTTCCGGCATCTTCAGCATAGAACTCAACATCTTCCACATAGGTTTTGGCATACTTCACTGCCTCAACCGCTCTTTCGATGATCTGTTCCCTGGTCGACCGGAATTTATACTTGATATGTGAATCAGAAGTTCCGATACCCGTATGAATACGTGGGTATTTTGCACCTTTCAGTGCTTCGGCTGCAACATCTATATCTTTTTTAACCGAACGGGTCAGCCCGCAAACGGTCGCATTCTTTACAATTCTTGAGATTTCCGCCACAGAGGTGAAATCACCCGGACTGGAGATCGGAAAACCGGCTTCAATAACATCGACCCCCAGCTGATCCAGTCGCTCGGCTATTATGAGCTTCTGTTGGGTGTTTAATTTACATCCGGGTACCTGTTCTCCGTCTCTTAATGTGGTGTCAAAGATTTGGACTTTTTCTGTACTCATATTGATTTTTTAATATAATTTCAATAAGACATTACGAATTTATATTTTGCGTGAACCAACAACCGGTGTTCTCGGGGTCGGTTTACAATGTTAAAGGCAAGCTTTATTTTTGTAAAAACCTGATAATCAGTTATTTACGTTTATAATTTTACAATGACAAGTAGTTCAAATGATAGCTTATTCATCCTGGTAAAGTCTTTATCCAAATCGGAAAAAAGGCAATTCAAACTCTATGTCAATCGTTTGGGTGTAAATGCTGATGCAAAGTTTTTGGCACTCTTTAACCTGCTGGATAAGATGTCGACTTATAATGAGCCTGAGATTCTTAAAAGTGGTATCGTAAAGAAGCAGCAGCTTTCGAACCTGAAGGCTCACTTGTATAAGCAGATATTGGTGAGCTTGAGGCTGAATCCTGTCAACCAGAATATCAGGATACAAATCAGGGAACAACTGGATTTTGCAACCATACTTTACCATAAGGGATTATACAAGCAAAGCCTGAAAATATTGGATAAGGCAAAGGCCCAGGCTATAGAAAACCAGGAAAAGGTGATCGCTTATGAGATTGTTGAACTTGAAAAGGTGATCGAAACGCAATATATAACCAGAAGTATAAGCGGGAGGGCCGATGAGCTGGCTGTACAGGCGAAAGACCTCAGCAGGCAGAACGTGCTTACCAGCAAGTTGTCAAACCTTTCCCTGCAACTTTACGGGATCATGCTAAAGTTCGGTTATGTTAAGTCTGATCAGGAGTACCGCTGGATCACCGACTACTATCTGGCTCATATGCCTGATTTTAAAATGTCTGACCTGGGCTTTCGCGAAAGACTTTGGCTTTATAAGGCCCAGCTTTGGTATAGTTTCCTTACCCAGGATTTTCTTTCCTGTTATAAATATTCGGCTAAATGGGTGCAGCTGTTCTACGATAATGAACCCATGATCTACCTGAACCCGGTTTTCTTCCTGAAGGGAAATAATTATTTGCTGGAATCTTTATTCTTTGTGCGTAACCGCGGCGGGTTCAAGGAGTCACTTGAAAGACTGGAAGCTACTATCGCCGGAAAGAAGTTTCCTGTAAATGACAACCTGGAAACCCTTTCGTTCCTGTATATCAACAGCAATAAGATCAACCTTCATTTTATGGAGGGTACATTTCAGGAAGGCCTGAAGCTTGAGCCCGAAATCTTAAAGGGGATAAAACTTCATGACAACCGGCTTGATGAACATCATGTCATGTTGTTCTACTATAAACTGGCATGTCTTTATTTCGGGACAGGAGATAACAGGTCATGTATCAGGTATCTGAAGATGATCATCGAAAACAAGAACCTGAGCATGCGGGAAGACCTGATGTGCTTTGCCCGCATACTGAGCCTGGTGGCACATTATGAAGCAGGAATGGACTATCATCTCGAATTACAGCTGAAGAGTACCTATAAATTCCTTTTAAAGATGAATGATCTCCATGAAGTACAGAAAGAGATTATCAAATTTCTGAGAGGGTTGGGAGAGATCTATCCGCACGAGATCAGGAAAGAGTTTAAAAAACTACACAAAACCCTGAAAAGGTATGAGAATCATCCGTATGAGAAAAGAGCTTTTCTATACCTTGACATACTCTCATGGCTTGAAAGTAAAATTGAGAATAAACCCGTTGGCGAGATCATCAGGGAAAAGGCAGCAGAACTCATTCGTTAAACACCCTGATTTTTGACCCGTACCAAACCTTCCATACTTCCTTATCTCGAGATTAACCTGGCTGTTCTGTTTATCAGTACGTCAGGTGCACTCGGCCGTTATATTGAGCTACCACCTGAGGTCACCATCCTGTTCAGATCATTGCTGGCCACCTTGCTTATGCTGGTGTACTGTAAATTACGGGGATTCCGGCTGACTATTTCAGATAAGTCAGATCTGAGAAAGATACTTCTTTGCGGTGTTTTCTTCGGAATTCACTGGGTTACTTATTTCTATGCCCTGAGGCTCTCAAGTGTGGCTGTTGGTATGCTTTCGATTTATACCTACCCGGTCATTACCTCTTTTTTGGAACCCCTGATTCTGAAGGTCCCCTTTAAGAAATCACATCTGATTCTTGGAATGCTCGTGCTGGCCGGTATCTGGTTTTTGGTTCCCGACTTCAGCTTTGAGAACACCTATTTTATCGCCGTTCTCTTCGGTATTACCTCCGCTTTATTCTATGCCCTGCGGAATATTCTGATGAAGCCTCAGGTTGCCAGGCATAACGGGTCAGTGTTGATGCTATACCAGATTGCGACTATCAGCGCCATGCTGAGTCCGTTTCTTTTTACAGCCGATTTCACAGAGGTATGGGATCAGGTTGTACCCATTGCGACACTGGCTCTGCTTACCACCTGTGTGGGACACACCTTGCTTTTACTGTCTTTCAGACATTTTTCGGTCACCACAGCCAGTATTATGAGCAGTGTGCAGCCGGTCTATGGGATTATTATCGGGATGATCTTTTTAGATGAAATACCTGCACTGACCACAGTGATCGGGGGTATTCTCATTCTTCTTGCCGTAGTCATCGAGAGTTTTCGAAATGTAAGAGCAGAAAGACGTTAGTTCGGGGTGTTATCGTTTTTCACAGAAATGCCGAGGCGGCGTTCCATAGATTGTCCTGATCGGGCAGAGGAGCTGTTATCGTAAGTAATTCTTTTTTGACGGGATGTGTGAGTTCCAGTTTACGGGCATGCAGATGTATTCCTCCGTCTTTGTTACTGCGAGCTGCTCCGTATTTCAGATCACCTTTGATCACACACCCGATGGCAGCCAGCTGCGCCCGTATCTGGTGATGTCTTCCGGTTTCGAGATCTATTTCAAGAAGGGTGTAGTTCTTAAGCTGTGCCAGAGTCTTGTAGTGCAGTACAGCCTTTTTACTGTCAGGGACCTCCTTGATATGAGCATACGATTTGTTCTGTTTGTGATTTCTCTTCAGCCAGTGGGTCAAAGTGGCATGGGGTTTCTCCGGACTGTTTTCAACAATTGCCAGGTAGGTTTTACGGGTTCTTTTTTCGCTGAAAAGTTTATTGAGCCGCGGCAGGGCTTTCGAAGTCTTGGAAAAAAGAACGACCCCCGATGTAGGTCTGTCGAGCCGGTGAACCACTCCGAGGTATACATTACCGGGCTTATTATATTTCTCTTTCAGAAACGATTTGATCACCTCAGAGAGAGGCTTGTCTCCTGTTTTATCTCCCTGAACAATATCTCCCGGTCTTTTGTTAACCACAATGATGTGATTGTCTTCGTAAAGCACGTCGAGATTATTCTTGTCAGAATGCTGAGATGACGACATTAGTACTGTTCCTCGCTGTTAGGAAAATCGGCCGACTTCACGTCATCAACATAATTGGTGATCGCTTTGGTCATATCATCATACAGGTTCATATACCTGCGCAGGAAACGCGGATTGAATTCGTGGGTCATCCCCAACAGGTCGTGTAAGACCAGGACCTGTCCGTCTACGCCACTGCCTGCACCGATACCGATCACCGGGATGGCTACTGAGGCAGCTACTTTTTTGGCCAGTTCGGCCGGTATCTTTTCCAGAACTATGGCGAAACAACCGGCTTTTTCAAGAAATTTCGCATCGCTCATCAGTTTTTCAGCTTCGGCTTCTTCCCTTGCTCTTACGGTATAGGTTCCAAACTTATAGATGGACTGGGGAGTCAATCCGAGATGCCCCATTACAGGGATCCCTGCGTTCAGGATACGTTTGATCGATTCCTTGATCTCCTTGCCGCCTTCCAGTTTCACCGCGTGACCACCGCTTTCCTTCATGATCCTGATCGCAGAGCGCAACGCCTCTTTCGGATCAGACTGATAACTTCCGAAAGGAAGGTCGACCACTACCAGTGCCCGGTCAATTGCCCGAATTACCGAGGAAGCATGATAAATCATTTGATCAAGGGTGATGGGAAGAGTGGTTTCATGACCTGCCATGACATTACTGGCAGAATCACCTACCAGGATCACATCGATACCGGCGCCGTCAACAATCTTCGCCATGGTGTAATCATAGGCTGTGAGCATGGAGATTTTCTCTCCATCCTGTTTCATTTCCATCAGAGAATGAACCGTTACCCTCTTGTATTCCTTTTTTGCAACTGACATTGAGATGACTTTAGTTTTACTGTCTGTAAAAATAGGGAGATTTGATAAACTTTTCTTTACTTAGCCCTACATTAATAGATTTCACGCGTTACTATGAAGAAAATTCTTTCTCTTATTGTTTGTTTTGGTGGATTTTACCTGTCACAGGCTCAGGGTTCAGAAAAAGAGCAGCTGATCAAGGTGGTCGATGACTTTTTTATCGCCTTCCACAAGCAGGATACCAGCGCCATTAAGGAATATGTTCAACCTGATATGTTATTACAAACCACAGGGGAAAATGAGGAAGGGGAGGTGCAGCTCAGAAGCAGTTCCCTGTCTGAATTTCTGACCCGCCTGGCAGCCATTCCCGAAGTGAATGCCTATGAAGAGAAACTGCTCGACTATAAGGTGCTCATCGACGGACCCATGGCCCAGGTATGGACCCCTTATGAGTTCTGGTTCGATGGTCAGTTCAGCCACTGTGGAGTGAATTCTTTTCAGATGGTCAAATTGAACGGAAAGTGGAAGATCATTTACCTGATCGATACCCGCCGGAAGGAAGGGTGTGAAGGGCACGATAACAAATAGCCCGGTTTTCCTTATACGGGAGTATTTAGGATCAAAAGGAAAACGGGAAGCTGGGTTTATCAATCCTGTCTTCCCCGTACCGGGAATATCTGACTACTAATACATTTTAAAGAAACGCCCCAAAGTTCTGTGCTTGTAACTTTTCAATGGTAAGAGGTAGAAAGGATCTCTTATCACCGCAACACCGAATCCCTGCATCCCCGTATTAACAATCACTCAGGTGAACCCCAACTGCGAGACCACCCTCAGAGGTTTCTTTGTATTTTGAGTTCATGTCTTTTGCGGTCTCCCACATGGTATTCACAACTTTATCGAGGGGAACCTTAGCATGTGAAGGATCGGATTCCATCGCCAGCTCTGCTGCGTTTATAGCCTTTATGGCACCCATCGAATTTCTTTCGATGCAAGGCACCTGTACCAGTCCGCCGATAGGGTCACAAGTAAGTCCCAGGTGGTGTTCCATAGCTATCTCGGCGGCCATCAGTACCTGTTCGGGAGTTCCTCCCAGAAGTTCTGTAAGCGCTCCGGCAGCCATGGCCGAGGAAACGCCTATTTCTGCCTGGCACCCGCCCATGGCGGCTGAGATGGTAGCACCTTTTTTGAAAATACTTCCTATTTCACTGGCCACCATCAGAAATTGCTTTATATGAGAAAAGTCTGCTTCGTGATTTTCTATTACCATGTAGTACATCAACACAGCCGGAATAACACCCGCGCTCCCGTTGGTAGGAGCGGTTACAACCCTTCCGAGAGAAGCATTTACCTCATTAACGCTGAGAGAAAAACAGCTTACCCATTTGAGGATTTGCCGGAATTTCACCTCTGTTTTTCTTATGGTTTGAAGCCATTCTTCCGGACCGTCGTAGGGAAGGTCGCCTTTGAGCTTATGATGCATGTCAAAAGCACGACGTCTTACATTGAGTCCGCCGGGTAAGGTTCCTTCGGTATGACATCCCAGATACATTGACTCCAGCATGGTATTCCAGATTCGCTTCAGCTCACGATCGATCGCTTCGTCGCTTCTTAGTGATCTCTCGTTGGTGAGTACGATCTCAGATATGGGTTTTTGCTCTTCCCTGCAGACCTCCAGCAATTCCGTTCCGTTTTGAATGGGATAGGGGAATGTCTTAAAGACCGCGATATTTTCTTTGGCATTTTCACGCTCTTCCTTTACAACGAAGCCTCCTCCGATGGAATAATAGGTCTCGGTCTGTACCGAGCCATCTTTCAACAGGGCTTCAAACTTCATTCCGTTGGCATGGAAGGGTAAAAAATCACGGTGAAAAACGATATCTTCCTTAAAACTGAAAGGAATGAGTTTTTCTCCTGAAAGTGACAGGGTTTGATCGTTCTTTATGGTTGTAACCAGGTCGTTGATATCTTCAACCGGGTAATATTCAGGGTCACAACCCGACAGTCCGAGAAGAATAGCCAGGTCTGTGGCGTGACCTTTTCCCGTTAATGAAAGGGAACCATAGACGTGAGCCCTGACAGACTGAACCTGTTCGAACAATCCTTCTTCCTTTATTTCCTTAAGCCATCGTTCGGCGGCACGCCAGGGTCCGAGAGTATGGGAGCTGCTGGGGCCGATCCCGATCTTAAGCATATCAAATACACTGATGCACTCCATTTTCGAAATCGTTATAGATGGCCGCAAATATAGTATTTCTAAATACGATGCAAACCGGTGAGGGATAAATTATTGGGTAGGGGGGTATGAGGGTATGAGGGTATGGGGGTATGGGGGGAAATAGGGAAGTGGGGAGTTACGTGAATAAACCTATGCTTACAGTTCACCACTCACCACTCACCACTCACCACTCACCACTCACCACTCCCCATCATGGCACAATAACCACTCTGAAACGCGCTTCGTTGTTGATCATCCGGTCGTAAGCCTCTCCGGCTTTATCAAGTGTGAATTCTTCGATCATGGGAAGGGAATTGGTCATGGCGCTGAAACGAAGGGTGTCTTCTGAATCAATGGCTGTTCCGCTGGGCCATCCGCTGATGGACTTTCTGCCCATGATAAGCTGGAAACTCGAAACCTTGATAGGGTCAGGGGAAGCAGCAAGGGTCAGCAGGTCGCCGTTGATGCCCAAACCATCTATCACACTGCTTATCGCGTCGGGATAAGGGGCTGTGGCTACGATCAATCGTGCCCCACCCAGTTTTTTCAGCTCTTCTGCCGCGTCTGAGTTCTCCGTATTTATAAAGTGGTGGGCACCCAGTTCTTTGGCCAGCTCTTTTTTCGAATCTGAAGTGGAGATGGCGACGGTACGCATTCCCATTTTATGGGCATATTGTATGGCCAGGTGACCAAGTCCTCCGATACCCTGCACCGCCACGAGGTCACCTGCTTTTATTCCCGAGTGGCGCATTCCGTTAAAGACGGTTATTCCGGCACAAAGCAATGGTGCCGCCTCTGCCGGTTTTAAAGATTCCGGTACCATGGCGAGCGCCTCCTGCGGAGCGGTGAGGTATTCAGCATAGCCGCCGTCGTAAGAGATTCCGCAGACTTTGGCATTCTGACAATTGACAAAATCACCCCTTCTACAGGGCTCACACTCAAAACAGTGACCACCGTGCCAGCCGACACCTACCCGTTGTCCCTTCTTCCAGCCGGTGACATCACTCCCGGTCTCTTCAATAATACCGATCACCTCATGACCAGGGGTGCGGGGGTATTCCAGACCCGGAAACCCACCTTCCTTTACGAACATATCGCTATGGCAGACCCCGCAGGCTTCTACTTTGATTAGTACTTCGTCAGATTTGGGTTGGGGAGTATCGATATCAACGATTTTAAAATCTCCTCCTGCTTCATGTATTTGTGCTGCTTTCATATACTGTTTCAAATTTTTGGTTTCCCTTAAAGTTACAGAATTCAACCGGCTAAGAAATTAATAAGCTGTTAAAATGACCTCCGGATGAAGGCTAACAGGTATGATGAGTTACTGCAGGTGATATTAATGTCAGGAAGATGCATTTCGTTGATAATCTTACGTCAACGGGGTAGTGGAATAGGTTCTTCGTCAGAGAATCTGACAGCTTGTCATATTTTGTTTAGTGGCATAAAGATTGACTCAGTTAGATCGAGAGAAAACAATTTTGAACACTATAATAAAATTAGCATGAGTAAAATTATCGGAATTGATTTAGGTACTACCAACTCCTGTGTTTCTGTAATGGAGGGGAACGAACCGGTAGTTATTCCTAATGCAGAGGGAAAAAGAACAACACCATCTGTGATAGCATTCGTAGAAGGTGGAGAAATAAAGGTTGGTGATCCTGCCAAGCGCCAGGCGGTAACCAATCCTAATAAGACCATTTATTCCATCAAGCGTTTTATGGGGAACAAATACTCTGAAGTAGAGAAAGAGGCGCAGCGTGTTCCTTATAAAGTGGTAAAAGGTGATAATGACACCGCAAGGGTGGAGATCGACGGCCGTATGTATACGCCTCAGGAGCTTTCAGCCATGATTCTTCAGAAGATGAAGAAGACCGCTGAAGAGTATCTCGGACAGGATGTTTCGCAGGCAGTGATTACCGTACCGGCTTACTTTAATGACTCTCAGCGTCAGGCAACCAAAGAGGCCGGAGAGATCGCCGGATTGAAAGTGGAGCGTATTATCAACGAGCCTACCGCAGCTGCGCTGGCTTATGGTCTTGATAAAAAAGGTGAAGATCAGAAGATCGTGGTATTTGACTTTGGTGGAGGTACCCATGACGTTTCTATTCTTGAACTGGGAGACGGCGTATTTGAAGTACTTTCTACAGACGGAGACACCCACCTGGGAGGTGATGATGTAGATGAAAAGATCATCGACTGGCTGGCCGATGAGTTCCAGAAGGAAGAGGAGATCGACCTTAGAAAGGATCCTATGGCATTACAGCGTTTGAAAGAAGCTGCTGAGAAAGCAAAAATCGAGCTTTCTTCTTCCAGCCAGACAGAGATCAATTTGCCATACGTTACAGCAACCGCTTCAGGTCCCAAGCACCTGGTAAGATCATTGAGCCGTTCTAAATTCGAGCAGCTTATCAGTGACCTGGTAGAGAGAACCATCAAGCCTTGTGAGACGGCTCTTAAGAGTGCCGGACTTTCTAAAAGCGATATAGACGAGATCATTCTCGTAGGTGGATCGACCAGGATACCAGCTGTACAGGAAGCAGTTGAAAAATTCTTTGGTAAGAAACCTTCTAAAGGAGTGAATCCTGATGAGGTAGTAGCTATCGGTGCTGCTATTCAGGGTGGTGTTCTTACAGGAGACGTTAAAGACGTATTGCTTCTTGATGTAACCCCGCTTTCGTTAGGTATTGAAACCATGGGAGGTGTAATGACCAAGCTTATAGAGGCCAATACCACTATCCCTACCAAGAAGTCACAGGTATTCTCCACAGCGGCAGATAATCAGCCTTCGGTTGAGATCCACGTACTTCAGGGTGAACGTCCGATGGCAGCAGATAACAAAACCATCGGTAGATTCCACCTTGACGGAATTCCGCCTGCACCAAGGGGAGTTCCTCAGATCGAAGTGACCTTTGATATCGACGCGAATGGTATTATCAACGTATCTGCAAAAGATAAAGGCACCAATAAAGAGCAAAAGATCCGTATCGAGGCTTCTTCTGGATTGACCGAAGAGGAAATCGAAAAAATGAAGAAGGAAGCCGAGGCCAATGCCGAAGCAGACCAAAAAGCCAAAGAGCGTGTTGAAAAGCTCAACGAGGCCGATTCGATGATCTTCCAGACAGAAAAGCAGCTGAAGGAATTCGGTGATAAGCTTTCTGCCGATAAGAAAAAGCCTATCGAAGATGCTCTTGAAGAATTGAAAAAAGCTCACGAGTCTCAGGACCTTGACAAGGTGCAGCCTGCACTTGATAAGATCAACGAGGCCTGGAAGCAAGCTTCAGAAGAAATGTACAAAGCCCAGGCAGAAGCTCAGGGTGGTGCAGCAGGAGCCGGGGGAGATGCCGGATCCGGAGCCACCGGAGGCAGTGACCAGGGTGGAGGAAAAGAAGGTGAAGACGTTCAGGACGTCGACTTTGAAGAGGTGAAATAATCCTTCTGAAAAACCTTCAATGAATAAAAAAAAGCCATTCCTAAAACGGGAATGGCTTTTTTCATTCCGTAACCTTCCTGTAACCGGTTCTGAGTATAAAAGAAAAACCCGGGTTTCCCCGGGCATTTCCTGACATAAACCTCCGGTTAAAAGGTTTTTACATAAAATTACCCTGATCATCTACTTTGACCCTTAGGACCTGGTCACCATTTACCAGTTTCACACTGTAATCTTTTCTGCCTACACCCTTTTTAGTATGGTAGGTGACCCGGTAAATATTCTCAGTCATTTCCCAGCCCGGAAATCGCTCTAAAAGGGCTTTTCTGGAAGGGTTCGGGAGACTAACATTTTTGAATTTTTCGATGGTTCTTACCAGATTGCCGTCTTTGTCATAGGCTGCGACCACCTTACCATCAGGAATGAAAAAATTTACGGTGTATGTTTCATATTCATCACTGTAAATATCAGAGCTTTTTAAATCGTATCGGGCGACTTTTTCTTCCAGTAATCTTACTGGTACTGCTGCTTCTGCAGAACCTACATCTTTTAGGTACTTGTAATTCATAGCAGACACTTCAACCGCAGATAATTCAACTACGTCCTGCGCAACGATTGGGCTGGTCAGACCCAAAATAAGAAGGACCATAATGATTTTTTTCATGACTTCTTGTATTTTAAGTTGCCGACAGAAGGTAGTCACTATCCTAATTAAATGCTATGATATTTATCATGTAAGACACTGTTTAACAGTTGATTGTGATATAATAAGACAATGACGAAAAAAACAGAATTTTTTCAAAAAAGTGACTGGAAAAAGTTGAGAAGGTGTGTCTAACTGATGGTCCATTCTTCTTTCAGAAGACCGTAACAGCAGGTGTTCCTTTTATAGCCATCAGACAGGTAAATATCTTTACGCAGTATACCTTCAAGTTTTACGCCCAGTTTTTCGAGTGCTCTTCTGGAACGAAGATTTCTTTCATCGACCCTGAATTCGATCTTTTCCATTCGCATTTCTCCAAAAGCATAGTTGATCATAAGCTCCTTTACCGCTTTGTTCAGACCGGTACCCCTGAATTCCTGACCCAGCCATGTCCAGCCAATATGAAGTTTGCGTTGTTTGAGATCGATATGACCAAAACGGGTGGAACCGGCAACTTTGCCTGAGCGTTTGTCTAAAATGATAAAAGGAAGGGCCTTGTCCTGGTTGGCTTCCTCAAGAGCTTCTGTCACATAGGCGCGAAGTTTGCTGAAAGTGGAAATATCTGAAGGAGAATATTTTAAAATTTCTTTTTCACCTGCTATGGGAAGGAGGTATTTAAAATTGCTCATGGTCAGTGGTTCCAGTCTGGCGATCTGATTTTCCAGCCGGGGTATCTTCATTGGGTCCTCTTTTGTATTTTTACGCTAAAATTAGGTAATATGGCCTTTGAAAAGGAAAAAATTTTAGCTCGTTGCAAGGAGATCTCCAAAAATACCCTGATGGAAACTCTTGAAATCGAGTACTGTGATCTTGGAGATGACTGGCTGCTTGCCAGGATGCCCGTAAATTCCAGGGTGCATCAACCCGATGGGGTGCTGCATGGTGGCGCCACTGTCGCTTTGGCAGAAAGCACCGGGAGCGCTGCTTCGCTCATCTTTATGGATACGCATAACTTCTTTGTCAGAGGTATTGAGATCGCTGCCAATCATGTAAGATCGGTTCGGGAAGGATACGTTTATGCAAAAGCCAGTATCTTACATAAGGGAAGAACGACCCAGTTATGGGAGATCAGGGTTACCGATGAGGAAGACAGGCTTATCTCGCTGTGCAAGCTTACCACTATCACCTTGAGTACAAATAAATAGAAATTCTTTCTGTGGGATCAGAGTGGCAGCACATACAGAACATCAGCGATAAGGGGTACCCTTTTGTGGTCTATTCCGTTCCGGGGTCAAGTGAGTTCAGGGCTTTTTATCAGACCGATCTTAAAACCCACACGACGTCTGATCTCAACGTTTCCGGATTCGTCATGGCTCCCTTCAGTCAAGGCAGACCGATGATTTATATTCCTGCTGAACATCAATTGAGTTTTTCATCCACAGACTTGCCGGAACAGACCGGATCGAACACGATTAACTTAGAGGTTGTTACCGATCTTTCTGCACAAAAAGAAGCACATATGTTTTTGGTGAAAAGAGCGATTGATCAGATCAGAAATTCTGAACTTAAAAAAGTGGTCGTTTCCAGGCGAATCGACTTCCGCTCAGATGAGGTAGCTCCTTTACAGCTCTTTCAAAGACTGAGAACAGCATACCCGGCAGCCATGGTATATTGCTGGTATCACCCCCAAACGGGTTACTGGATGGGAGCCACCCCCGAAACTCTTATGAATATAGAGGGTAACAAAATCACTACCATGTCGCTGGCCGGCACACAGACATTTAATGGCACCGAGAAAGTACATTGGGGAAACAAGGAAATTGAAGAACAGGCCCTGGTTACCGAGGCTATACTCGAGGCTCTGAAACCTTTTGCCGATAGTCCTGAAAAGGATGAGGTAGCCACGGTCAGAGCCGGGAATCTTCTGCACCTGAGAACCATGGTGAGTGCCCGGTTCGATCCGCACCGGGTTAGCCCGGGGGAGCTTGCCCGGGCCTTACATCCGACTCCGGCCGTGGGAGGGCTTCCCGCAAAAGCCGCTGTTGACTTTCTGGATCGGCATGAGAATTATGATCGTTCATACTACACGGGCTACTTCGGAGAAATCAATCTCGGTGAAAACGAGAATCGCAAGAGCAGGTTGTTTGTTAATTTGCGCTGCTGCTGTTATCGTGATGGCTTGCTGAGCCTGTATGCCGGCGGGGGGATAACACAGGATTCTGACCCCGAAAGGGAATGGCAGGAAACCGAAAACAAAGCTGAAACCATTTTGAGGGTTCTCAGGCAATGAGTTATTTCGGCAAAGGCGATAACTTTATGTATTTTTACTGAAAAATTGCCGTGTATCTAGCATGAAGTATACTGAAATTCCCCTGGCACATACCATAGTCGATCTTTGTAAGCAAAACGGAGTCAGGCATATAGTAATATCTCCGGGAAGCCGCAACGCTCCCCTAACCATCGGTTTCACAGAAGACCCCTGGTTTGCTACCTATAGTATCGTAGATGAAAGAAGCGCTGCCTTTTTTGCCCTGGGGCTCTCCCAGCAATTAAAAGAGCCGGCGGCGGTTGTCTGTACCTCAGGTTCTGCCCTTTTGAATTATTATCCGGCAGTTTCAGAAGCTTTTTACAGCGACATCCCTTTAGTGGTTATCTCTGCCGATCGTCCGCCATATCGTATCGACATCGGCGACGGGCAAACCATCAGGCAGGATAATATCTTTCACAGGCATATATTGTATTCCGGTAACCTGAAGCAGGATCTCCGGGATAATGATCCGAATATCATAAGAGACCAGGATAGCGTTCCGCCTTTGTTACAGCTGGCAAGAAATAAACCTTCATTACAGTCTGAGATACAGCATTACAACGAGGTAACCATCAATGAGGCTTTGAGTACAGCAGTACATGGTAAGGGCCCTGTGCATTTGAATGCACCCTTTGAAGAACCCCTTTATAACCGGAGCGATCATCCGGTTGTACAACCAAAAAGAGTGGTTAAAAGCGAAGAGACCTACCAACTTGGCGAAAGTGAATGGGATGAATTGGTTACCACCTGGAACGGAGCTCAACGAAAGATGGTTCTGGTAGGGGTGAACAGTCCTGATTCCATTCCCTTCGAAGTTTTGGAGCAGCTTGCAAAAGATGAATCGGTCATTGTTCTAACCGAAACGACCTCGAACCTGCATCACAGGGATTTTTTCCCATTTATAGACAAATTAATAGCTCCCCTTGATAAACTTGAAGATGCCGAAAGCTTTTATCAACGCTTGCAGCCCGAGGTACTGCTCACTTTTGGCGGGATGATCGTTTCAAAGAAGATCAAGGCATTTTTAAGGAAATATCAACCGGAACACCATTGGCATATCGACGAAAAAAGGGCCTTTGATACCTTTTTTTGCCTGAGCCGCCATATCAGGTTACACCCTTCAATGTTTTTGGAAAAATTTCTTAAGAAGACAGAAAATAGTGCTTCCGGTTACCAATCTTTCTGGGAGAAGATAAGGGAACAAAGAACCAGCTTCCACAAAAAATATGTGGAAAGCATTCCGTTCTCTGACTTCAAAGCCTATGAGCATATTTTAAAGGGAATTCCCGATGAATACCATCTCCAGCTTAGCAATAGTTCTACGATACGATACGCACAGTTGTTCCGCATAAGTGAAACCATTAAGGTCTTTTGCAATCGTGGTACCAGCGGTATAGACGGTAGTACCAGTACGGCAGTGGGAGCAGCATGGAAGGCTGAAACTCCTACCGTTTTGATAAGTGGTGATCTTAGTTTCTTTTATGATTCGAACGGGTTGTGGAATAATTATCTGCGTTCTGATTTTCGCATAGTGATCATCAACAACAGCGGAGGGGGGATCTTCAGGATCCTTCCGGGAGATAAAAGTTCTGAAAATTTCGAAACCTACTTCGAAACCACTCATGATCTTACTGCAGAAGGACTTTGCCAAACCTTTAATATCGATTATCACAGGGCAGATACCCTGGAGGAGTTGCAGGAACATCAACAGGAATTCTATGTGGAATCAGACCGACCCAAGTTGCTTGAAATTTTTACTCCTCGCACTGAAAACGACAAGATATTGATGCAGTATTTCACCTATCTGGCCAACAATCAGTAAGGTTGCCCTGTCACAGAAAGTTTAAATGAGATAGCCCGGGGTATATCAGTTTTCATAGGAGGCCTCTGAAAAGATCCTTGCGCTTTCAGAGATTATTTTCGGCTGCGCTGCTACTTTGCTTGTTTTTTCTTTGATACCTGATTTTGATCAACTCGCTTTTGGAGCTCAAAAGAGTTACCCCATCACCTGATGATTTGATTCGCACATCTCCTTCCAGTACTTCTGCTGAAGATGAAATGTTGTCATTCTCTATATCAATGTTCCAGGGTAGTTCCTGAGAGATAATCAGCGTCTCCCATTTATCATCCCGTTCCATATGAATATTGAGAGTGTTATCAGAAATGCGAATATTTTCTAATGTTGCATCAGGCCATGATGAGGGGAACATGGGAGAAATACGCACCCTCTTCTCAGAAGCCATGGGATCCACCCCAAAGAACTGACCGATCAAAGGTTTGGCATAGCCGTAGATATTCCATGCCTGAGCGATCATCCCGTAATCAGGTGATACCTCGTACAAGCTTCCCGGAAGCGCATAACTGAAAGATCGTGTCATTCGTTTGAGGTAATCAAGGGCTTCATCGGGTCTGCCATAATTATTTTCTGCGATCGCCTGCACCCCGGTAGGGAGGGTCATGACTGCTCCGGTATATGAAAAGACCTTGCTTCCGGCAAAGGAACCGTCGTCGTTTTCTGAACTTTCATCACGATCGATACCGGTAACAAACACTCCAAAAGGATTGGTATAGCGCCGGGCCGTGTTCAGACCTTTTATCGCCTTGGCCGAATCAGCCAAGCCGACCTCCATAGGCGTGTTTACCACCCAGTTGTGATGTACCACAAAAGGCCTCGAACCCTCTTGCGGATTTTCTTCGATGAAGTTTTTAGTAGCCTTAAGTTCCTCTACCGCCCACGGCTTATCAAGGGTGTCTGCTCTTACAATAGCATCTTCGATTAGCTTCAGAGCCTGGGAATCCTTCCCTATAAAATCGGCATAGGATTCGAATTTTTCAGACCAGAATTTCTCGTTGATGAGGGCACCCAGTTTCACTGCTTTTTCGTGGTATTCTGCAGAGAGCAGGCTGTCGTTCATGACTTTTGCCATCTCAGAAGCATCGGCAAATGCTTTTTGAGTATAGGAAGCCACATCGATCATTTCACTGTCAAGACCATGTATTTCCATCATTCCGAATCCGTCTGGAAAAAGATTTCCATCGAGATCTGTTTCCGTCATCAGCCATTCCAGTCCGCTTTTAACGGTAGGGTAGTAAGCCTCCAGAAATTCCCTGTCACCGTTCCACTTGTAAATTTCCCAAATGAGAGATGCGAATTGCGGGGTTTCGTTGATGTTCCCCTCATTGAATACAGCGCCATTAGTGGAAACCTCATGAACGATCTTCCCATTTCCATTCACAGCGTTCGATATACTGTCAAGCAGGGCTATGGTCTTGTAAACCGGATCATCCTGGCCGATCATCATATATCCCTTAAGCGCATATTCGCTGTCAACTCCAAACCACCATGGGTAATCGGGAATTCCGGCTGTTATTCCGGTGCCGATCTCAGGAACGGATTGCACCAGCCAGTCGCTGTTGTATTTCAGCCATCGGAACGCTTCTTCTATATCTTTGTCAGGAATGGTTAATCTGCTTCTTTCCGCCAGGCTCTCATATCGGTCGCGTTTGCTTTTTAAATGCCTGAACCAATTTTTACGGATATCATCATAGGTCTTCCGGGCTTCCTGTTCATTGAGATATGAACCGGCAATAAAAAAATTGATTTTCTTCGATTCTCTGGGCTCCATATCGAGTTGATATGTAAGTATTGCGGTCTTTCCCTTACCCGGCAGGGTATTCTGCAGGGTATCTGAATGACGCAGCCTGGTGTCTGACCCTGCAAGAACGAACCAGGGATTCTCTGAGTCTTTTATCAGTACCGGTCCCTCTTCATGACCCGGTTGTACCAGGTCATCGGTATCGATCATTCCCGTACGTTCTCCAAGCCAGGTAGGCCTTAGATCTGAATGAATGGTAAACAGAAATTCAAGTTTTCTTGAGGTGTCAGATTCATTTTCCAATATGTACTGTACGAACATGCCCTGGCGATCATCCGGCACAAATTGCCATCTTTGAGCCCTGATCGACTCTGAGGAAGGGTAATAATGCCGGTTTGCAAAGGGATAGTTGACAAAGGTTTCAGCCCGGTTTAAATTAACGGTATCACCGTTTTCCACCCAAGAGGCTGTAAATCCATCGAGCAACTTGACCGGATGGTTCCACACGCCTCCCATTTCATCTTTGACGTGCCATCCCAGCGGTGGAAAACTACCATCCTGGTGCCCTACCGAATACAATCTGTTCCCCGCCGTAACATAAGGTGATTGCAGATAAGCTTCTTTGCCTTTTAAAGACTCGGTCTCATCAAAAATGGAATCAACAGAAAACCGTGGCTCTTTATTACAGGAAAGTAGTACGACAGAGAGTATGAATACAGTAAGGAACTTCATTTTAAATCAGGTTTAGGAAGATAAATGTATAAAATATAAACTGATATTTTTAACAGTGTTTTGGGCGACTCGCAGAGATTGATGTACTTTTGTTACATGATAAAAACAGGCTCTTACAACACGCTAACCATCGATCGCCATACTTCAGTAGGGCTTTTTTTAACCGATGAGGAAGGGAATGATATTCTCTTACCCAATAAATATGTTCCTGAAGACTATGAGCTGGGAGATAAAATGACGGTGTTCTGTTACCTCGACCATGATGAAAGGCCGGTGGCAACAACCCTGAAGCCTGCTATTACTTTAGGTGAATTCGGACTGCTAAAGGTCGCAGATGTTTCCCAGATCGGAGCTTTCATGAACTGGGGGTTGGAAAAGCACTTGTTCGTTCCCTTCAGAGAGCAGGCCAGAAAAATGGAAGAAGGAAAACATTACCTGGTCTACCTTTACGAAGATGAGAAGACCGGGCGACTGGTTGGTTCCAGCAAAACAGACCGTTTTCTTTCGAATGATGAGGTCACTGTTGATGAGAATCAGGAAGTAGACCTGATCGTAAAGAGATTTACAGACCTTGGGGTAGAAGTTATAATAAACAACCGACATAAGGGCCTGGTGTACCAGGATGAGATCTTCAGAAAACTACACCTTGGAGAACACCTCAAAGGCTATATCAAGAAGATCAGGGAAGATAATAAGATCGATGTGGCCTTGCAGGTGCAGGGTGTACGCAATCTGGAGCCTTCCGCAGAAAAGGTTCTAAAGACCCTGAAAGATAACGGCGGCTACCTGCCCTTGCACGATAAGAGCGACCCGGAAACGATCAGCAGGGAACTGCAAATGAGTAAAAAGAGTTTTAAAAAGGCTGTGGGCATTTTGTATAAAAAGAGGCGCATTACCATCGAAGAGGGAGGGATACGCCTGATCGAATCCTGAACCGGTATACGCCTTAACTTTCAATTAGAAAATATTTGATTAATTTCATTTTTTAAAGCATAGATTCATGAGTAAACCTGAATGGAAAACAGTAAAAGAATACCAGGATATCACCTATAAGAAAGCTAACGGCGTTGCACGTATAGCCTTTAACAGACCGGAAGTGAGAAATGCGTTCAGGCCTAGAACAGTGGCAGAATTGTTCGAGGCATTTGTCGATGCCCGTGAAGATACCGGTATCGGGGTCATTCTGTTTTCAGCAGAGGGACCTTCTCCCAAAGACGGGGTTTATTCTTTTTGCAGCGGTGGAGACCAGAATGCCCGTGGTCATCAGGGGTATGTTGATGATGAAGGAATGCCGAGGCTTAATATACTCGAAGTTCAACGATTAATTCGTTTCATGTCAAAAGTGGTCATCGCTGTGGTTCCCGGTTGGGCAGTAGGAGGAGGCCATAGTCTTCATGTGGTCTGCGACCTGACCCTCGCTTCAGAAGAACATGCTATATTTAAACAGACCGATGCTGATGTAACCAGTTTTGACGGGGGGTATGGTTCTGCGTACCTGGCCAAAATGGTGGGACAAAAGCGCGCACGCGAAATTTTCTTTCTGGGACGAAACTATTCAGCTCAGGAAGCCTATGAAATGGGAATGGTCAATGCTGTGGTGCCTCATAGCGAGCTGGAAGACACGGCTTATCAGTGGGCACAGGAGATTCTTCAGAAATCTCCTACTTCAATCAAAATGCTTAAGTTTGCTTTTAATCTTACGGATGACGGAATGGTGGGACAGCAGGTTTTTGCGGGTGAAGCAACCCGTTTAGCCTATATGACGGATGAGGCCAAGGAAGGGCGCAATGCCTTCCTTGAGAAAAGAAAACCTGACTTTTCCGATATTAAATGGATTCCGTAGATCTACCTTAGAGTCCAACCATAAACCATATACCATGCCTTATGTCGAGGAAAAACACCTTGTAAGGCTGCATGAGAGCCTTGAGAAAAAGGAGCAGTCTGAAGAACGATTGCTCAGAGTTCTGAAAAAAGAACGTTCCGCTTATGCCCTTTCAAAAAAAAAGCATCTCGTTGTTTCAGGAGTCTTACTGTTTTTACTGGCATGTTCGATAACATGGGGGGTCATTACCTATGTTTCAGAGCCATCTGAACAGGTTCGTGCCTCTGAGACGATAGGTATAGAGGAAGTTGAAGAACTGCGCCAAACCATAGCCGGGCTTCGTTCTGAAAATGAAGCTTTGAAACGTTCCCTGGTATTGGCCGATAGTTTGCTCGATCCGGAACGCCTTCTGTACACCGTACAGGTAGGAGCTTTTGAAGAAAGAAAACTTCCATTGCTTTCTAGGGCATTCGATGGAATGAAGGTTACTTCAGACCAGTCGATCAACAGATATGCCCTTGGAAATTTTGCAACCCTCGAAGAAGCCAGGGAATTGAGAAAGGAATTGATAACCATGGGCTTTGAAGATGCATTTATAGCTTCATACAGGAATGGAAAAAGGATTAAAATAGAAGAAGCCTTTTAATGAAGAAAACCAAAGCTTACCTCAATGCTGCGCGGTTGCGAACCCTTCCGCTATCGGTTTCCGGTATCATCACCGGTTCGGCAGTTGCCCTGATCGATCATGCCTTCGATATACAGATCTTTTTACTGGCAATAATCACCACCATTGGTTTCCAGGTCTTGTCTAATTTTGCAAATGACTATGGCGACGGAGTAAAAGGCACTGATAACGAAGAAAGAATAGGGCCGGCCAGAGCCATGCAGAGCGGGTTGCTTACTGCTTCTGAACTCAAGGCAGCCATAGTGATTACGGGGGTGATAAGCCTGCTTTCAGCTATGATACTGATCTATCTTGCTTTTGGCACTGACTACCTTTGGTATGCCTTGTTATTTTTCATATTGGGCCTGATCTCTGTAATGGCTGCCATTACCTATACTGTGGGGCGAAGTGCATACGGTTACAGAGGCCTTGGAGACCTGTTCGTATTTCTGTTCTTTGGCCTGCTTGCCGTAGTGGGATGCTACTTTCTTTATACCAAGGCTCTGACTGTGGAGGTCTTTTTACCGGCGGTTACCATTGGGTTTTTCAGTGTGGGTGTTCTGAATCTTAACAATATGAGAGATATCAAAAGCGACCGAAATGCCGGAAAGATCACCCTGGCCGTCAAAATGGGGATAAACAAAGCCCGAACCTATCATTATGTATTGGTGGTTGCCGGAATGCTGAGCAGTCTGTACTTCGCATACCTGAACTTTAGCTCGTGGTTTAACTTCTTATTCGTGCTTAGTTTTATTCCCCTGGGGCTTCACCTCAAAAGGGTAGCCGATAGTAAAGACCCTTCTGTACTTGATAAAGAACTGAAGCCCCTGGCTCTGAGCACCTTTCTCTTTTCCATTCTCTTCATGACCGGTTTTAATATTTTTTTGTAGATTTAAAGACCTTCTAAACTAAATAACTAATACTAACTACTTTGGACCCACTCATTAAGATTCTTATTGTTGAGGATAATGTGATCATAGCTGATGACATGCAATCCATGCTTGAAGAGATCGGTTACGATATCGTAGCCAATGTTGTTGATTATGAGAGTGCTGTAGAAGCCCTCAGTAACAATGAAGTTGATCTGGCATTAGTCGATATCATTCTGGCTACTGAAAAGACCGGAATCGATGTCGGTAAATACATCAGGGAAAACTGCAATATTCCCTTCATCTTTGTAACCTCCAATTCGGATAAGGCAACGGTGGAAAATGCTAAAACGGTCAAACCGAACGGATACCTGGTAAAACCTTTTGAACAGCAGGATCTGTTCACGTCTATCGAGATCGCTCTTTCAAATTTTAATGAGACCAACCTGTCTCAGGCAGGGGAGACGAACAATTCACAGGATGATCATGTATCGAATTCGGTACTTCGAAATTCGATTTTTGTCAAGAAAAACCAGCATTATCACCGCATCCCGTTCGACGATATTCACTTTGTCAAGGCCGATAACGTCTATCTGGAAGTAAATACGGCTGATAAAACCTACCTGGTACGTTCCGCTTTAAAGGATTATTTGGAAAAACTGCCTTCTCACCAATTCTACCGGGCTCATAAGTCATATATCGTGAACCTGGACCACATTCAGGCGATTAATTCCCGTGATATTGTTATCAACGGTCAGACCATTCCTATTTCCAAAGACTTTAAGGATTTTATCCTCTCAAATATGAACTCCTGAAAAAGTAGTAACCACATTCAGAGTGTTTTACGCAACAACATAGTCTTGACTGGCAACAATAATTTTTCTTTGCGCAAGTGCTGATATACATTTACAGTGTTGTTAGTTATTAATGACTGATACGATGCCCTAAATGTTATCAGTTCAAATAGCCCTGAATAAACTAATACCTAACACCTACACTAATGGTTTTCGTGAAAAGAGTTCCGGATCTCCGGGGCTCTTTTTATTTTTTACCCGTATCGAAAGTAGTTAAAAGGCTCATATCTTATGTTTTACAACATCTCCTGCCAGGTTGACAACAAAGTTTTGCCCTGAAAGCTGCTAAAATGCTAAGTTTACTCCATCGATTAGAAAAAGTTGATTAATAGCCTAAGCAACTTGTTTCATAATGATGCCCCAAAACGAGTTTTAAGTACCCCTTAAGGCTCGTTTTTTTTATACACCGATACCTGGTGCTTAAGTTGCTTTTTGTCGATCCCGTTTAAGACACGAATGTTCTCAGGGAAGTGATGTCTGAGACTATATGCTATAAAGTATTTGCCGCTTTTCCTGATATTTTGAATACACAACAAAATGCCGCCTTTATACAACAATTATTTATCTGGGTTGGGGAAAAGACCTATGTTTATCCCGCTGTTAAGATGTTAATCGTATAGCGAAAAGTAAGACATGCTTTTAGTTATATGTTTTCAGTGAATAGAAAGCCTAAATGAAAATTTAGGCTTTTTCCATACACCTGAAGATATCCCACCAGCAAGTTTCAACCCCAAACGAAATATGTATCGAAGCATTTTTACAACCTTATTTTTATCGATCATAGGCAGCTTTTCGGTTACTATAAGCGTTTCTGGCCAGAGCGCCGGGATAACCGATAACAGTTATGAACGTTTCACGGGGCTGTCTTCTTCTGAAGGGCAGTTGAAATTCTTCTTTGAAACAACTAACAGATACGACAGAAGATCTGCTTACCGTTGGCTCGAATGGGTCGGGAAAGCTATAGATTCTGCAAAATCAGCAGAAAACACCCAGGATTATTTTATCTATAAAACCATAGAATCACAAATCTATAACGACCTGGGGAATTACGAAAAATCCATACAGATCGGCGAAGCGCTTTCAGAATCATTAAACATGATGGACTTTGAGGTCAAAAGTCGCATGTTGGGGGTGCTTGATGATAGCTATGAAGCGATGCAGCTCTATAATCAACAATTGGAAACACGTATGGAGCTGAAAGAACTTGGGGTTGATGTTCCCTTATATGATATTTACTCCAATATAGGCTTGCACAGGCAGGCCATGATAGATTATGCCAATACCTATGGAGATGTACTTGAAGAAGGAAACGGATTTGAAAAGGCGGCATATTTCAATCAGAAAGCCACTTTTCTAAGGAAAGACGGATCTGTTTATTCTGCGCTGAAAGAGTATGAGAAAGCTCTTGAAACCATTGAAAGTTACATGGATCATGAAATGACACTTACTCCATCAGACTTCAGGGAAGCTATTTTTCTAAAGGGAATGATTCTGGGTAACATGGGTAAATGTCTTGTTGACCAGGGAAAATATGAAGAAGCTATTCCGTATATAGAGGCCGGAATATCTGCCAGCAGGGAATATGATCGTGGACGCTACCAGAAGAACGCTATTGACTTTTGGACAGAACTGGCTAAATGTTATATGGAGAATGATGATCTCAGGCTGGCAAAGGCTTATCTTGACAGTATTGATATGCAACCGCGTATTGTGAATAATAAGATAGCTGAATTTAACAGACTGAAGGCTAATTATCATCTGAGAAAGAATCAGCCGGATTCTGCAGCCACCTACTATAACCGGTACATGCAGTTGAAAGATTCTCTGGAATACAATCAGCTCAGAAAACAATTACTCGGCCTTGTGGTTTCTTTCGATCTGACCAACCAAAAGGAGTCGATTATCGAGCAACAGCGTATGGACCTGGAACGCAACCGTTCAGAAATACTGCAACGGGAGAAGACCATCTACCTGAGTATCGTAGCCCTTATTTTCAGCGTTCTCTGTGTAATTGCCCTTATAATCGCCTATATCAAGAGTATTAAGAACAAACGCCTTATCGAGAACCAGAAGAAGTTCATCGAGCAATCTCTTGTTGAAAAAGATTCGCTGCTTAAGGAAATACATCACCGTGTAAAGAACAACCTGCAGATGGTTTCCAGCCTTTTGAGTCTGCAGTCTAAAAGTACACGCAGTAAATCAGCCATTAATGCTCTGGAAGAAGGAAAGAACCGGGTTAAGGCAATGGCCCTTATTCATCAGAAGCTATATCAGAACGAAGACCTTTCTGTCATCGAGATGCAGGAATACATAGAATCACTGGTAGCCAGTATACAATCAGTCTACAAAAAGGAGGGTTACGATATCAGTGTCAATGTGCATGCAGAAGGCACTCAGCTCGATGTAGACAGGGCTATTCCCATAGGTCTTATTCTCAATGAGCTGGTTTCAAATTCGTTTAAATATGCCTTTAATGACGGTAAAACAGGAAATATCGATATTTACCTGAAGAAAAAAGGTGAAGAGGTGTCTTTCGAATATACCGATGACGGGGTGGGATTGCCTGAAGATCTTGGTGAAGTATCTAAAGGATCCATGGGGCTCAGTCTTATTCAGCGCCTGGCTAACCAGCTGCGTTCCAAACTGAACATCGACAGGGAAACCCGGGGGGTGCGCTTTTGGTTTAATTTCACTTAAAATTTTCCTACTTTTAAAGGTGAACAAAAATTTCTTTTTATGAAAATCACCTTTTACGGACATGCCTGTCTGGGAATACAGATCAATGATATACATATTTTAGTAGATCCCTTTATATCGGGAAATGAAAAAGCTTCAGATATCGATATCGATTCACTGAAAGCTGATTACATATTGCTAACACATGCACATCAGGATCATACCCTGGATGTGGAACCGATCGCCAAACGAACCGGAGCTGTTATAGTTTCGAATTATGAGATCGCCAATCACTACGGTGAAAAGGGTTTTGAAACCCACCCAATGAACCATGGCGGCAGCTGGGATTTCGAGTTTGGTAACCTTAAATATGTCAATGCCATTCACACTTCCTCCTTTGGTGATGGCAGTTTCGGGGGGCAACCCGGAGGATTCGTATTGGAAGGAGAACACAAGAATATCTATATAGCCGGAGATACAGCCCTCACCATGGATATGAAACTGATACCCATGCGTACAAGACTGGATCTTGCGATCCTGCCGGTGGGCGATAATTTCACCATGGGGTATGAAGATGCGGCTATTGCTTCTGATTTCCTGGAATGTGATAAGGTGCTCGGGTATCACTACGATACTTTTGGTTTTATCGAAATCGACCATGATGCAGCCAAGAAATATTTCTATGAGAAGAATAGAGACCTGATGCTGTTGGATATAGGCGAAAGTATCGAACTCTGATGAAGGCCACTTACCATCGATATACGTTAGAGTTCAAAAGACCCAGCGGCACATCGAGAGGGATCATGAACACCAAGGAAACCTGGTTCCTGGTACTTCAAAATAATGGGCGTACAGGTGTGGGAGAGTGTGGTATCTTCAGAGGTCTGAGCTTTGACGACAGGCCTGATTACGAAGAAAAGCTGCAATGGCTCTGCCAAAATATACATTTGCCTGAACTGGAGCTGCTGCATTACCTAAGGGAATTCCCTTCGATTCAATTTGGTCTCGAACAGGCCATCCGATCCCTGCATGCAGCTGAAAACCTTGTATTGTTTCCCGGTGAATTCACTGAAGGAAAGAAAGCCATACCCATAAACGGATTGATCTGGATGGGTGACCCTGGATTCATGCTTGAACAGATCGAAGAGAAGCTCGATCAGGGCTTTGATTGTATAAAAATGAAGATCGGGGCCATCGATTTTGATAAGGAAATGGCTTTGATCAGGGGTATCAGGAAAAACTTCAGCAAAGAGCAGGTAGAGCTAAGGGTCGACGCCAACGGAGCCTTCGGAATAGGGGAAGCAGCCGATAAGCTCAGGAGTTTATCTGAATTTGACCTGCACTCCATAGAACAGCCCATCAGAGCCGGCCAATGGCAGGCCATGGCTTCGCTTTGTAAAGGGACCCCTCTTCCTATAGCCCTTGACGAAGAATTGATAGGCATCACCGATGTAACAAAAAAGGAAGAACTGCTACAAATCGTCAGCCCGCAATATATCATCCTGAAGCCATCATTGACAGGTGGATTTCAAGGAGCAGGGCAATGGATCGAACTGGCTGAGAAATACGATATAGGCTGGTGGATTACCAGTGCACTTGAAAGCAACATAGGGCTGAACGCCATTGCACAATGGACCTTTACGCTGAATAATGGAATGCCCCAGGGCCTGGGAACGGGTAGCCTGTTTACCAATAACATTCCTGCTCCCTTAGAGGTTCGGGACGGAGCGCTTCATTATAACAGTTCAGCAGCATGGGATTTGAATGCTGTGCTCAAACAAATAAGGAATGAAACTTAATCTCTATTAATATATGTACGTAGCTCAAGGTTACAAGGGTGATATCGGTTTGTGGAAATACCTGATCATACCCGGTTTGTTTTTTGCCTTAATGGTGTTGAATTACCTGGCAGTAGTGGTTCTTAATATCGATGTAGAAGCCTTGATGGCCAAACAGATTGAACAAAAAGGAGAAATCAGGGTATTGATAGAATTACTGGCTCCTCTGGCTTTTGGCCTGGTTTTTCTCTTAGGATGGGTAAAACTGGTTCATCAGCAATCGATCACCTCTCTGACCACTGCCCGCAATAAGATTGACTGGAAACGGATTTTCTTCGCTTTTTTTCTTTGGGGGATCATAACAGGTCTGATGATCTTTCTGGATTACCAGCTGGGTCCTGAGAATTATGAGTGGAACTTTGAATGGGAACCTTTTTTATACCTCCTCCTGGTAGGAGTTCTCCTAATCCCTCTTCAGACAAGCTTTGAAGAATATCTTTTCAGGGGATATCTCATGCAGGGTATCGGGATATGGGCCGGTAACCGTTTGGTTCCTCTGATCGCAACTTCGGTTCTCTTTGGTTTGATGCACCTGGGTAACCCTGAGGTCGGGAAACTGGGGTATGGTATCCTGGTCTATTATATAGGTACCGGTTTCTTTCTGGGGATTATAACACTCATGGATGAAGGAATTGAACTGGCTATCGGATTTCACGCTGCAAACAACCTTTTTACGGCCCTTTTGGTAACCGCCAGCTGGACTGCCTTTCAGACCCCATCAGTATTGAAAGACATAGCGACTCCTGCTCTTGGTTTTGACGTGTTGGTACCCGTTTTCGTGGTTTTTCCTTTGTTGTTATATATATTTTCAAAGCGATATAAATGGAAGAACTGGAAGGAAAGACTCACAGGAAAAGTGGTTAAACCGGATGATATCAGGGCTTAACGATTTATCTTTCTATTCGCACAGAAAGCATTAATTTTACAGTATGAAACCAACATACGAAAATTTACACCTGAAGTTCAAGCTCAATGGTATTCATTTTAACCGCGAGGAGCTTAAAGAGGTAGCCTATAGTTTTGTCAAGGAAGGTAAAGATTTTGAGATCGCCGTGGGGGATTTCCTCATGGATTGGGTAGATGACAAGGACTATATACAGGTACGTACTTCAGGATCGACCGGAAACCCCAGGATGATAAAAATTCAAAAACAGGCCATGGTAAATTCTGCCCTGGCTTCAGGAGATTTTTTTGGTATCAGGGTTGGTGATACGGCATTACATTGTCTTCCTGCGGGGTTTATCGCCGGTAAAATGATGCTGGTGAGAGCTATGATACTCGGTTTAGAGATCGATCTGGTGGAACCCAGCCTCACACCTTTGTCTGAAGTGAATAAGTCTTATGATTTTTCGGCCATGATTCCCCTTCAGGTGATGAATTCGCTCGATAAACTCAATCAGATCAAGAAACTCATCGTTGGCGGAGCTCCTGTTAACCGTGACCTGATAGAGGCTGTTCAGAACAAACACACCATGATCTTTGAAACTTATGGTATGACCGAAACCGTTACTCATATCGCTGCTAAGAAGATCAATAATTTCAGAAACGCAGAAGAGGTTGAATCGGCCCGATTCGAAGTGTTGCCAAATATTGAAATAAAACTTGATGACCGGGGCTGCCTGGTAATACAGGCTCCTGATTTAGCCGAGGAACCCGTGATAACAAATGACCTGGTAAAGATTCATGAAGATAATTCCTTCGAGTGGCTTGGTCGCGTGGATCATGTGATCAATTCAGGAGGGGTGAAGGTGATACCTGAACTGGTGGAAGAAAAATTTGCCCCTTATATCAGGGATCGTTTCTTTATTTACGGTATTCCTGATAAGGAATTGGGTCAGAAGGTGGTGTTGGTAGTGGAAGGCATGGAGAATCAAAGGGAAGAAATAGAAGATGAAATTTCACGGGTTAAAAACCTTGAAAAGTTTGAACGACCCAAAGATATACTCTTTACCTCGCGTTTTGAGGAAACCGAAAACAGCAAGGTGATCAGGGAAGTCACCGTTGAAAAGATTCTTGAAAAGGCCTGACCGGCTTTCAAAACTTCATACAAAAACGTCCGATATGGACGTTTTTTTATTTCATAGCCTTTGTGATAGATTACAGGGGGAGGTGAATAAATACATGGTTTTCTTAACTTAGTGAGAATATTATTTGATGCTTATGAAAAATATAGCCTTACTGTTTTTTCTTTTAGCCCTGGTAAACGTTTATTCACAAAGCGATACGGAAGCGTTGAGAGTTGATAAGGAACGTATAAATGAAAACCTTACAAAGTTATCGACCTTTGGTCGCGACAGCAGCGGTCACTCATACCGTGTGGCATTTTCTGATGAAGATGTGGCAGCCAGAGGTTTTGTCTTACAACTCATGAAAGATGCCGGTCTGGAAACCCGTATCGACTATGCCGGTAATATAATCGGCCGAAGAGATGGGAAGGATTCGAAATCCAAACCTATCATATTCGGTTCCCATATCGATATGGTACCCGATGGAGGTGATTATGATGGCTGCGTAGGGGTTATGGGAGCGATCGAGGTGATAAAGACGCTCGATGAAAGAAATGTAGTGACTAACCATCCTCTTGAAGTCATTTTGTTTGCAAATGAAGAAGGAGGGGTAATTGGCAGCAGTGCCATTGCAGGGCATTTAAATACAGATCTTCTCGGTGAAAAGAACATCACAGGAATCACCATGGGAGAAGGAATCAGAAAGATTGGAGGAAACCCAGACAGGATTGGTGAGGTGGCCCGGGAAAAGGGATCTATGCTTGCTTTTCTGGAATTGCATATCGAGCAGGGAGCCATACTTGAGAATGAACAGATCGATATAGGGATCGTGGAAGGAATCGTCGGTATTGAATGGTGGGATGTCACTATTACCGGTTCTGCAAATCATGCCGGGACAACTCCTATGAACATGCGAAAAGACGCCATGCTTGCGGCAGCTAAATTTACCATTGCCGTAAATGAGGTGATCAACAGCGTTGAAGGGAGGCAGGTAGGAACAGTGGGCAGAATAAAGGCCGAACCCGGGGCACCGAATGTCATACCCGGCAAGGTCGTTCTGAGCCTCGAGATCAGGGACCTTTCCAAGGAAAAGATCAGGCAGCTTTTTGAAATGATACAAGAGCGCGCTGAGCAAATAGAAGCCGAAACCGGTACGGAAATAGCGTTTGAACATCTCTCTACAGACAGTTATCCGGCTCTTACCGATAAGCTTATTAAATCGACCATTGCATCAGTGGCTTCTGATCTGGGTTACAGTCATAAGGAAATGCCCAGCGGGGCCGGGCATGATGCCCAGGAAATGGCTGTGATCGGTCCGGTTGGAATGATATTTATTCCCAGCAAAGGCGGTATCAGTCACTCTCCGGAAGAATACAGTTCTCCTGAAGACATCGCCAGGGGTGCCAATGTTCTGTTACATACGATTCTGGAACTGGACCAGAAAGGTCTTTGATCGGGTTCTACTGTTGCATTTTAAAATAATAGTCGGCCGAATGTTTTCCGCTTCCGTAAAAGAGGAAGAAAATACATAAGAGGAGTGCCACTGTTGAAAGTATCAGATTGCCTGCATGCATTTCTCCTGCAAAATTAATGGCTACAGCACCGATCAGTATGGGAAGCTGTGCGATCACTGACCATCTGGTAAGCAATCCGAAGGCAATGAGCAGGCCTCCTACCATATGAGCCGGCGCCACATAATGTATCATGATCATCGACCCCGCAAGATTCTGAAAGGGTTCGATCAGATCGATCAGGTATTGGCTGTTGGCGATGAATTTGGTTCCCTTTATGAACAGAAATACTCCCAGAGCCACCCGGAGCAGATCCAAGGGATAATAAGTGTGCGCGTTCGCCCACTTATTAAGATTCTTAACAGTTTCCATTTTGGTTTGTTTATTGGTTAAACTATCTATTAATATACTGAAAAACAGCCACTTGTAAAAGTGATTTTGCTTCATTTCATCAAATCGTTCTTTTGATGTAATTTGTACGGAAAATCTGAAAACACATGCTGAAAAAAATTCTGTTGTTAAGCTTTGTGATGGCCGGCCTTTGCCTGAATGCACAGCGCATTCTCCCTGAACGCGAAAGAGCCGAGGTTATTGATGAGATCCTGAAAGAACGGTTTACCTACCTGCTACCCGAACTCATGGACCGTGCGGGAATCGATATGTGGGTAGTTATATCCAGGGAATATAACGAAGATCCGGTATTAAAGACAATGTTACCTGCGACCTGGCTGAATGCGCGCCGAAGAACCATCCTGGTCTTCTATCGCGATAAGGCGGCAGATACCCTAGAACGCCTGGCTGTGGCCCGCTATAATTTCGGAGAGAATATCATTTCAGCCTGGGATAAAGAAAAACAACCTGATCAGTGGGCACGACTGGTCGAGATCATCGAAGAGCGGGATCCCCGGACCATCGGATTGAACTATTCAGAGCATTTCAATATTGCAGACGGACTGGTTCTTACCGACTATAATGAGTTTATGGAATATCTTCCAAATACCTATAAAAAGAGAATTACCTCTGCAGAAGAACTGGCTGTTTCCTGGATAGAGACACGTACCCCAAGAGAAATGGCCATTTACACACAACTGGTAGATATTACGCACGATATCATTGCAGAAGCTTTTTCTGAGGAAGTGATCACCCCCGGAGTGACCACCACTACCGATGTGGAATGGTGGATGAGGGAAAAGGTGACCGGTCTTGGTCTTGAAACCTGGTTTCACCCAACGGTCGATGTGCAGCGTACCAGCGAGGAACTGGTCGGCCACCTGTATTCATTTTCCGGGAGACCTGAAAATGAGGTGATCATGCCGGGAGATTTGCTTCATTGTGATTTTGGGATCACCTACCTGCGTTTGAATACCGACTGCCAGGAGCTGGCCTATGTACTGCGAAGAGGAGAAAAGGAAGCTCCTGACTTCTTAAAGAAAGCTTTTGAGAAAGGAAACCAGGTGCAGGATGCCCTCACTCGTAATTTCGAAAAAGGAAAAACAGGCAATGAGATCCTTCTCAAATCTCTTGGGGAAGCCAAGGCAGAAGGACTGCAACCTGCGATTTATACCCATCCTCTCGGAAGTTACGGTCATTCGGCCGGTCCGACCATCGGGATGTGGGATTCCCAGGGGGGAGTGGAAGGCGATGGTGATTATCCCCTGTACCCGAATACCGTCTATGCTATAGAATTAAATGCAACGGTGAACATACCGGAATGGAATCGCGATATCCGTATCATGCTGGAAGAGGCAGGGTTCTATGGCGATGACGGCTTTAATTATGTAGATGGCCGGCAGACGGAGTTTCTGCTGATCCCCAGGGTGAATGACCATTTGAGTGATTGATAATTATCTCATCAACATAAGCGAAAATAAAAAAAGCCGTTCCTGTTAGAAGGAACGGCTTTTTTAGTGGGTCATATTGGACTCGAACCAATGACTTCCACCCTGTCAAGGTGACACTCTAAACCAACTGAGTTAATGACCCGATACGGATTGCGAAAATACGCAAAATCGTATGAGATAATCAAGTTCTTTTTTAAAAGTTTTTGATTGGAGGAGGGAAGTAGAGAATAGGGAATAGGGAATAGGGAATAGGGAATAGGGAATAGGGAATAGGGAATGGAGAATAGAGAATGGAGAGTGGGGAATAGAGAATAGAGAGTGGAGAATGGTTTATTATGAGAAAATCCCGTTCACCGATAGCTGTTAGCCGTTAGCTATCACCGCATCCCTGCCTGCCGGCAGGACCGTATCCCTGATATAAGAGATAAGAGAATGGTTCTGTTATAATAAAAACCGTTCACCGATAGCTGTTAGCTAACCACGTATAACTGCATAACCGTATAACTGCATACCCAAAAACCAAATCACGTCTGTATCACTCCCAGATTAAATTTCTTTTCAATGGGAGCATGATCGGCTGCTTCGATTCCCATGCTGATCCATTTTCGGGTGTCGGCCGGATCGATAATGGCATCGGTCCATAGACGGGCCGCTGCGTAGTAAGGAGACACCTGCTCATCATATCGTGACTTGATCTCGTTAAAGAGCTTTTCTTCTTTTTCCTTAGTGATGGTTTCCCCTTTTTTCTTCATGGCCGCGGTTTCTATCTGCAGCAAAACCTTAGCAGCCTGGGAACCTCCCATCACCGCCAGTTCTGAGCTGGGCCAGGCAACGATCAGCCTGGGATCATAGGCTTTTCCGCACATGGCGTAGTTTCCTGCTCCGTAAGAATTTCCGATGACGACAGTGAACTTAGGCACCACCGAATTGCTAACGGCATTCACCATCTTCGCTCCGTCTTTGATAATTCCTCCGTGCTCTGATTTGCTGCCTACCATAAAACCGGTCACGTCCTGCAGAAAAACCAGCGGAATTTTTTTCTGGTTGCAGTTGGCAATAAATCGGGTGGCTTTGTCGGCAGAATCAGAATAGATCACACCGCCAAACTGCATTTCGCCTTTCCCTGATTTGACAACTTTCCGTTGGTTCGCCACGATTCCCACGGCCCAACCATCGATGCGGGCATATCCGGTGATCAGCGTTTTTCCGTAGCCATCCTTATAAGCCTCAAAGCTGTCTTTGTCGATCAGGCGTTCGATGACCTCCATCATATCGTACTGATCTGCCCGGCTTTTGGGGATGATCCCATAAATTTCCTGGAGATCTTTCCCGGGTTTTTTGGGCTTTTCACGGTTAAAACCGGCCTTGTCGAAATCACCGATCTTGTTCATGATATTCCTGATGGTATTCAGTGCATCTTTATCGTCTTTAGCCTTGTAGTCGGTGACCCCGCTTATCTCGCTGTGAGTGGTTGCCCCGCCAAGGGTTTCATTGTCTATATTCTCACCGATGGCAGCCTTTACCAGGTAGCTCCCGGCCAGGAAAATACTTCCTGTTTTATCAACGATCAGCGCTTCGTCGCTCATGATGGGTAAGTAAGCTCCTCCTGCCACACAACTTCCCATCACCGCAGCGATCTGGGTGATTCCCATACTGCTCATGATCGCATTATTTCTGAAGATCCTACCAAAGTGTTCCTTATCCGGGAAGATCTCATCCTGCATAGGCAGGTATACACCAGCACTGTCGACCAGGTAGATGATCGGCAAACGATTTTCCATCGCGATCTCCTGTGCCCGCAGGTTTTTCTTTCCTGTGATCGGAAACCAGGCTCCCGCCTTCACCGTGGCATCGTTGGCAACGACGATACATTGTTTTCCACTAACGTAGCCGATCTTGACAACGACCCCTCCTGAAGGACATCCGCCATGCTCTTCGTACATTTCATATCCGGCAAGCGCCCCGATCTCGATAGACGGTCGGTCTTTATCCAGGAGGTGATCGATACGCTCACGAGCAGTGAGCTTCCCGTTCTCGTGTTGTTTTTTGATGCGTTTTTCTCCGCCTCCCAGCGATATTTTTTGTAGTCTTGATTTTAATTCAGATACTTTAAGCTTATTGTGATCTTCGTTCTTATTGAATTTTAAATCCATCAAACTAATTTTGGTAGTGATTAATTTAAGTTAGCGGTCCCGAAGGGGGCAATTCGGGCAGTAATTTGCTCGGGTAACTTCCGGGCAAGCGTCGCTAAAATACGAAAACAAGTCTTATTTAAATCCCCAATATTTCCTTAAATTGTACGATATTTGGCCTCTTTTTAACTACTAGACAAGAACATTTAAAAATTTATTCATGGGAATGAACAAGAATACCATTTTGGCCTGGGCAACCTGGATCATGATCGTGGTCGGATTGGGACTGATCGCCCTGGGCGCCTTTAAATACCGGGAAGTAGCAGGTTACGGCTTTGCTGCGGTTGGAGTAGGCTTCTTTGCCATTGCCTGGGTTTTCAATGCGTTAAAAGGAAGGGTATAGATCTGTGCTGTATCCAATGATGAATTACTCAATTGATTAATATTAAAAACATTTACGATGTCTGACGATAAAAAAGTCATATTCTCCATGTCGGGGGTTTCTAAAACCTACTCCTCATCAAATAAGCAGGTACTTAATAATATTTACCTGAGCTTTTTCTACGGAGCCAAAATCGGAATCCTCGGACTCAATGGTTCTGGTAAGTCGACTCTCTTACGCATCATTGCAGGAGAGGACAAGAACTACCAGGGTGATGTGGTATTTTCTCCGGGATATACTGTGGGATATCTGGAGCAGGAACCACAACTTGACGAATCAAAAACCGTGATCGAAGTGGTAAAAGAGGGGGTGGCAGAGATCACCGCTGTGCTGGATGAGTACAATCAGATCAACGATAGTTTCGGAGTACCGGAGGTTTATGAGGATGCTGATAAGATGCAAAAGCTAATGGACCGGCAGGCTGTTCTGCAGGATAAAATCGATGCTACCAACGCCTGGGAACTCGATACCAAACTGGAGATCGCCATGGATGCCTTGCGTACTCCGGAACCCGATAAGCCAATAAGCGTGCTTTCCGGAGGAGAGCGCCGAAGGGTGGCCTTGTGTCGTCTGCTATTGCAGCAACCTGACGTATTACTGCTTGATGAGCCCACCAACCACCTTGATGCAGAATCGGTGCTCTGGCTGGAACAACACCTCTCGCAATACAGCGGAACGGTCATCGCCGTAACGCACGACAGGTACTTTCTGGATAATGTGGCCGGCTGGATTTTGGAACTTGACAGGGGAGAAGGTATTCCATGGAAAGGGAATTATTCTTCATGGCTGGAGCAAAAGTCAAAAAGACTGGCCCAGGAGCAGAAGCAGGCTTCGAAAAGACAGAAAACCCTGGAGCGGGAACTGGAATGGGTGCGTATGGCACCGAAGGGAAGACAGGCCAAGCAAAAAGCACGTCTGAACAACTATGATAAACTGCTCAACGAAGACCAGAAAAAACTGGATGAGAAGCTCGAGATCTATATTCCGAACGGTCCCAGGCTGGGTACCAATGTTATAGAGGCGAAAGGCGTTGCCAAAGCCTACGGAGATAAACTCCTGTATGAGGACCTGAATTTTAAACTTCCGCAGGCAGGTATCGTCGGAATCATAGGACCCAACGGAGCTGGAAAAACGACCATATTCCGCATGATCATGGGTGAGGAACAACCCGATAAGGGCTCGTTCGAGGTGGGAGATACCGTGAAGATCGCTTATGTCGATCAGTCCCATAAAGATATTGATGCTGAAAAATCGATCTGGGAAAACTTCTCTGACGGACAGGATCTGATTATGATGGGTGGCCGACAGGTGAATTCGCGAGCTTATCTCAGCCGTTTTAATTTCTCCGGAAGCGAACAGAACAAGAAGGTGAACACTCTTTCAGGAGGTGAAAGAAACCGTCTTCACCTGGCCATGACACTCAAGGAAGAGGGTAACGTACTTCTGCTTGATGAGCCAACCAACGATCTCGACGTTAACACGCTTCGGGCTTTGGAAGAAGGTCTGGAGAATTTTGCGGGTTGTGCCGTGGTCATCTCTCACGACAGATGGTTCCTTGATCGTATCTGTACTCATATACTTGCATTCGAAGGAAACTCTCAGGTTTATTTCTTTGAAGGTAGTTTTTCAGAATATGAAGAGAATAAAAGAAAACGTCTGGGTGAAGATCTTACTCCCAAGCGTATCAAATACAAAAAACTTATCAGAGACTAATCAAAGGAAAGGGGAGGCATCAAGCCTCCCTTTTTTATTCGCCGGTATACCAATTCTTAAGTCGAACCTCGATGTCATTGTTTTCAGCTTTAACGAGCTGTCTGAATTCTGAGGTATCGCTTATTTCAGGTCTTCCCCGGTAATGGTAAGGGTAGACCACCTCTGGTTTGAATTCCAGAACGGCATCTGCAGCCTGTTCGACGGTCATGGTATAAGGCATATTCATGCAAACGAAAGCAAGGTCGATATTTTGTAAGGCCCGCATTTCAGGAATATCCTCGGTGTCACCACTGATATAAACCCGGGTTCCGTCCAGATCGAGAATATAGCCGTTTCCCCGACCCTTCGGGTGCCGTGATTCTTCATCTTCCGGAAGATTGTACATGGGTACGGCTTCGACAGTTACACCTCCAATATCTTTGGTTTCTCCGTTAGAAATAATAACCGTTTTCTCAGCTATTTCTGAAGGCATCATCTGGCGCACAGCTAATGGGGCAGCGATTAAAACATCTTCGTGGAAAACCGCCCGGAGTGTTTCTTCATTATAATGATCGCCGTGAATATCTGTGATAAGAATAATGTCAGGTTCTGGCAAAGACGTATAGCGCTCCGCTCCGCCATATGGATCAGCATAGATTACTTTTCCGTTATATTCGAGCATCAGAGACCCGTGAACGACGGGTTGAACGGTAATATTATTATACATGTCTGGCTCGGGTAATTGAGCCTGCAGGTGCGTGGAAGCAAATAAAAAAAGAAAAAAGAGTACGATTCTCATATCATTGGTTTTTCTTAAAGATACATATAAGCATCGATATGAAAAATCCAATAACTATCCCCGGCTTTTCTCCGTTTTGTTTCTCAGGCGTTCATTTTCAGCCTTGAGTTTCAGGTTCCTGTAAAGAGCTATGATCAGAAGAACCAGGCAGATAAGAAAGCCGGAGCTGAGCAGAGAAGTAAGTTTGGAAACGTTGATCGCCAAAAGTAGGTTATGCATAATCGTTCTAATTAGAGTTAAAGAATTGGGGTTCTTTATGGTTCAAATATAGGAAATTTCATGCAGTGGTCTCGAAAATTGTTGTCTATGATGTAAGTTTATATGTAAACGATTGAAAAATAGTTGGTTAAGCATAGTTGTATCTCTGAATTCACAACATTTAAATGGGTCATGACTATTTCCGAAGAAAATCAGCAACCAGCAAAGCAATAGCTTTTCCTACCTTAATAAAATCGGTGCTTCCTTCTTCTCCCGGTAAACCTTCACAGATATGAAGCCAGGCAATATTTTTGCTTCTGGAAGCTTTGAAAACAAGATTTCTGGCGACATTGAGGTCAAACCCGCTTGGCGTCATCGCACTGCTCGGCATATCGCTTATGGCGTCAAGATCGATCTCCAGACCGAAGCTGTTCGATTTCACAAAGTCTATGCCTTCTGATATCTGGTATTCCAATCCTTTTTCCTGTCTTACCGAAATTTCTTCAAAGGTATTAAAGGCTATATTATTCTCCTTTAGCAGTTTTTTGAATACTTTCTTAGGGGTATAATTCTCGTGTAATCCGAAAATGAAATACCGTTGCAGGAATCCTTCGTACCACGCATATGAAAAACCATTACCACTATGCCGGGATTCCCTCTTTCTGAAGTCGGTATGCGCATCGAAGTTGAGGGCATTGACGGGTTTGCCTAACGCCAGGGATGCTCCTTTTATATTTCCGTAGGCATTGTTATGACCTCCGCCAATAACAATAGGTATTTTTCCTGCACTGACGATACGATTTACAACAATGACTATCTGTTTGTCTACAAAGTTGGTGATTTCTCTTGCTTTTTCTGTTCGTTCTTCACCTTCCAACCCGCTTAGTTGATGGTACAGCTCATCAAAATCCATATGGCCGAGAAGCAATACCTTTTTACCTTTAATGTAATCGTTATACTGCAGGTTGAGTATCGAAGGTAATGCGGCTTTCCAGGCATTTCTGGCGCCCGCAACACCATGATTTCCAATGACTCCGATATCTTCTTCAATGCCGAAGAGCACATATTTACTGTCTGAATTTTCCAGTTGTTCTTCGAAGTCACCCTCAGGATCCAGGAACTGAAATTTCTCACCCAGTTTGGTCTCACCTGAACGGATCTTTATTTGTTCATGAATTTTTTTTAAATCATAAACCTTTAAAAATGAGGGTTTTTGCATAAAAATTTTTATTTCTAAAGTGCGAAAATAATCTAAAAAAATGTTTACACCGTATATATAAGCAAGAAGCAATTTAAGAAAGTTCGCTCGATTAAATTGCGCATCCTAAATTTTAAAAAACAAATTATGACTGAAACAAAAAGTAATAATGGTTTGAAAGTGATCGCCGGGTTATTGGCTGCCGCCTTTATCGGGACCCTGATCTATACCATTAGCCTTTACAATGACAAAAAGGAAACCACAGCCAAATTGAACCAGGAGAAGAACCTGGTTATCGAAGACCTGAACAACCTGCAATCAGATTATGATCGTGCTATTTCTGAAAGTGAAGAGACCAACAAGGAATTGGTGGAAGCCCGAAACAGAATTGCCGCATATATCGATTCTGTAAAAACAATGAAGGCCGATATCGGCGCTTTATCAAAATACCGCAGACAGGTTCGTCAGCTTACCAAGGAGCGTGAATACCTGCTTGCTCAGAATGATTCACTGCGTGCTTCAAACACCCTGCTTGCCATGGAGGTAGACAGCACTAAGGTAGCACTTGAAGAGCAATCGATGTTCACCGACTCTCTGATCGTTCAGAATACTCAGCTGGCCAAGGTTGTTGAGACCGGAGCTGCCCTTGGGTTAACCAAGTTCAATGTTGAGGCTGTGAAAGAAAGAAACAGCGGTAAACTTGTTAGTGTAACCAACAACAGAAGAGCAGACAAGTTCAGAATCTGCTACACCGTTGGTGCGAACCGTATTGCCAAGCCCGGAGCCAAGCAATTCTATATCCAGGTAACAGATCCGTCAGGGGTTATTATGGGAGAGAGAGCTGTTGCAGCTAAAGAGGCTGAGGGCGAAGAAGAAGGTAAGAGCATTACCTACAGTAAAGCTTCAAGCTTTTATTACGAAAATACCCTGCTTGATGTTTGCGATTTCATTAGTAAAGAAGGTGACGATAATTTCCCTGAGGGGGTTTATAACGTTGTGATTTACGATGAAAAACTACGTGAACTCGGAGCTTCTCAGTTTGAATTGAGATAACAGCAGTATTAGAAATTTGTTTAAAGCCGGGTGTTTACCCGGCTTTTTTTATAGGAAAAATTGAATCAGACTTACCGAAGCTAATCCCGTGAATGCCAAAATAGTGGTCATCAGTGTCCAGGAACGGAAGGTTTGTTTCTCGTTCATTCCAAGATACTGGCTTACAAGCCAGAATCCGCTGTCGTTCAGATGAGAAAAGATCGATGCCCCTGAAGCGATAGCTATGACCACACAGCCAAGGGTAAGGGCAGACATATCCCCGCTTGATTGCAATAAGGGTGATACTATCCCGGCAGCGGTGATCATTGCCACTGTGGCAGACCCCTGAATGACCCGTATAAGGGCGGCCATGATAAAGGCGAAAAGCAGCAGCGGGAAGCCGATATCAGATAAGGCCTGCGCGATCATATTTCCTGCTCCTGTATTGACGAGCACTTGCTTGAATACCCCACCGGCTCCTGTTATCAGTATGATCATCCCGGCTGGTGCCAGAGATTTCCCGCTCATATCAAGTAATTCCTTCTTACTGAAGCCTTTTTTTATTCCCAGCACGTACCAGGCGATGATATTTGCGATGATCAGAGCGGTAAAGGGATGCCCCAGAAGAGAAAATACTTCTGCCAGGCGTGTTCCCTGTAAGCCGGTTACATCGGTATTAAGCAGGGTATTCAAAAGAATGAGTACAATGGGAATAGCTATCAGAGAAAGCACCTGTCTGAAAGATGGAGCCTTTTTAACTTTATCAGATTGTTCATGTTCTTCATATTCAGAAAAGGGAACAGGTAGAAAAATCTTTTTACCGATGTATTTTCCGAATAGTATCCCGCTCACCAGTACAGTGGGTATTCCCGCCAGAAAGCCGATGAGGATCACCGCACCCAGATCGGCACCGATGATCTCTGCCACCGCAATGGGACCGGGGGTCGGAGGGATGAATGCGTGGGTGACTGCCAAACCGGCCAGTAGGGGGATGGCAAAAAGCAATAGCGATCTTCCTGTTCTTTTCTGCAGGGCATAAATCATAGGAACGATAAGGATAAAAGCCACCTCGAAAAACACCGGGATGGCGATCAGAAACCCGGTAATGGTCATGGCCAGTGGAGCCCGCTTTACACCTGCCTTTTTTAAAAGGTGTTCTGCAATCACCTGGGCTCCTCCTGATTGTTCCAGAATGGCACCAAAGATCGCCCCGAGTCCTACGACCGTAGCCACAAAGCCCAGAGTGCCACCCATACCGGTTTCAACAGTTTCTATGATGTCTTCCGGCGTCATTCCGGCCAATATCCCTGTCGCGATACTGCTGATGAGTAATGAGAGGAAGGCGTGAATTCTAAATAAAAGAATAAGGATCAGTAAAATGGCGATACCTGCCAGTACGGCCAGTAGTAGGGTCATATTAAACATAAGCGGAGTTTATTCCCATTGGGTGTGATAAAAATTTTGATTGGGGTCGTCTTTGAGTTGGTAGGTATGTGCGCCGAAAAAGTCTCGCTGAGCCTGAATGATACCTGCCGATCCTTCAGCGGTGGTAATGCCGTTCAGGTAATTGGCTGCAGAACTGAGTGCAGGAACAGAAACACCTGAGGTGATGGCCCTCGCTACCGTATTTTTCAGGGATCCCGCCGTGTTGTTCAATATGCTTTTGGTTTCTGTTTGTTGCAGGATATCCTCCTGAACTTTCAGTCGCTCTGACAGTCTTTCCATCAGTTCTGATCTGATGATACAGCCATTGGTCCATACCCTGGCGATCTCAGAGAGATTCAATGGCCAACCATGTTTATTACCACCTTCGGCGATAAGCTCGAATCCCTGGGCATGATTGATGAGACGGGCGGCCCTGAAGGCCTTTTTAATTTCGGAAGTATCAAATCCTGTTTTTTCTATGATAGGATTATAGCTTTTTGAAAGTACCATACGTCGCTCCTTGAAAAATGAAAGATACCGCTCAAATAAAGCAGTGCTGATCATAGTTGCAGGTACTCCAAGTTCGGTTGCAGCAACTGTGGCCCAGCTGCCGGTACCCTTATTGCCCGCCTTATCAAGAATACGGTCAATAAGCCAGCCCTTTTTATCTCTGAAGGCAAAAATCCGGGCTGTTATCTTCAGTAAATACCCCTCAAGAAATGTATCATTCCAGGCAGAAAGTATGGCGCTGATTTCGTCATTGTCATGCCCTGAGATTTTCAACAGGGTACAAATCTCAGCCAGCAACTGCATTTCACCGTATTCGATCCCGTTGTGAATGATCTTGACAAAATGTCCTGCTCCGTCTCCACCTGTCCACGAGCAGCAAGGCTCACCATTGCGGTCTTTAGCGGCTGCCTCCTTTAAGTATGGCGCTATGATTCGGTAGGCCTTCAGGTCACCACCGGGCATTAGGGATGGTCCTTCAAGAGCGCCACGTTCTCCTCCCGAGATACCGCAACCGATGAAATGATAACCCAGGGAACTCAGTTTAAGGCTTCGTTCCAGAGTGTCGCGATAATGAGAATTACCCCCGTCGATCAGTACATCACCGGGTTGCAGTAGAGGTAAAAGCTCATCGATTACAGAATCTATGACCGGTCCTGCAGGTATCATCAGCAGGATTTTCCTGGGGGCTTGTAGGGAGGTGATAAAAGCGGGTAATTCGTCGAAAGCAAGACTTTCTTTTAATTCAGCATAGGAGTTTTTCGCATTACGGGCCACATTTTCTTCTTTTCCTGCTTCATGCCTGTTATAAAGCGAAAGTCGAATATGTTTCCTGCCAAGATTTCTTGCCAGGCTCTTCCCCATAGTTCCTATCCCTACGATTCCAAACTCTGTTTTGTTGAACAGGTGGTCTTCAATAAGGTTGACCAGCTCTTCGGGATTGGCTTCTACAGATACCTGGAAAGCTTCCGGAGCATCCTCCAGTGTGTCGAACTGAGATTTCAGTAATTTGGCCGGCATGAAATGATCTTTTCGTTCTTTCTGCCGCTTCTCAATGGTTTCAAATGAACCCTTCAGATGAATAAACTTAAATGAGGGGCCGAGTCCTGAGGTCAGAATATCGCGATAGGACTGCCGCAGGGCAGAGCACCCCAGAATGCAGCTTTTATCTTTTGACAGATTCTCTTTCAGAAGTTCATTTAGCTTTGAAAGCCATGGCAATCTGTCATCATCATTCAGCGCTTGCCCGTTCTTCATTTTATTTATGTTCTCACGAGGATGATAGTCGTCGGCATCATAATATAGGATACCGGTGCGTTCAGATAATAATCTTCCGATGGTTGTCTTACCTGATCCTGATACCCCCATGAGAATGATAGCCTGTGGCCGTTGTAAATTCATAACAGAAGTCTTAAGGTTTAAAGATATAAAATTCTTAATCCCTGAATGAGTCCTGATGACCGCGGTATACCTGGCTGGGGATTTTTCCCCATAATAGCCTCATATACCGATATATATATGGGATTGAAGCTTTTGATTTATATATTGAAGGAAATATCAGCTAACCAAACCATTTTATGAGAAAGATTATCTTTTGAGACATGGCAGCCCTGATTCTGTTGCACTTGCTCTATTGTGATCAAAAGAAACCCCCTCAGAAAATCCACGGGATGAATTTCATGCTTTCGTAATCCATACCATCTTAGTGGTCAGCAATCCTGGGAACTTTTGCATAACCTCAAATCGAATCAATAAAATAAGCTAAAACCAAAATTTATTAAGATGAAAAAAAAATTAATCCTTCTGTCGATGACTGCATTCCTGCTGATTTTTGTGGGTTGTAAAGAAAATAAGAAAGATGAGAACACCGACCAGGCTAAGGTTGTTGAAAACGAGATTCAACATCCCGGGTCTGCAGTTGTAAAGGTAAAAACAACCGGGATGAACTTTATTCTTCCGGAATCCATTCCGTCGGGATGGACCACCTTCGAATACAAGAACGAATCGCCCTGGTCGCATTTTATGCTGGTCGACCGTATGCCGGTATACGAAGGAAAGCAATTGACCTTTACCGATTTCACAAAAGAAGTGCCTCAGGTATTCTACGATGCTTATGATCTCATTAAAGCCGGGGAAATGGAAAAGGGTTTTGAAGAATTCGGAAACTTACCTGCCTGGTTCTCCAATATTGTTTTCAGTGGTGGTGTCGGATTGGTATCACCGGGAGAAACTGCCCGAACCACTTTGTATCTGGAACCCGGCACCTATGTAGTTGAATGCTATGTTAAAACAGACGGGGTATTTCATCCGATGAGAGCTCCTCTTGTTGTGACCGATTCAGGGAATATGAGCGAGGAACCTGAGGCTGATTTTACCGTAAGTATTTCAAAAGAAAAGGGAATTGTTATTGACGGAAAGCCGGAAGCCGGTCAGCAACGCATGGCTGTTTTCTTTGAAGACCAGGAGGCTCATGAACATTTATTAGGTCATGATGTTCATGTAGTAAAACTGGAACATGAGGGTGATGCTGCGGCGGTGAACGCATGGATGAACTGGATCGATATCAATGGATTGGAAACCCCTGCCCCCGTAACATTTATCGGGGGTACCCAGGATATGCCCGAAGGAAGTACGGCCTACGTTGATCTGAACCTTGACCCCGGGATGTATGCGCTCGTATCAGAAGTGCCTGATCCTCTATCGAAGAATATGCTGAAAGTATTCACTATAGAGATCAATCCTTAGATCTTATATACTCTCTTAGGTTTTAAATGTTGCAAAAAAAAAGCCTCTCTGTTCAGCAGGGAGGCTTTTTAAATTTTTATTCGTTCGTTCGCTATTCCCAGGAACCCATTTTACCTTCATGAAAATCGCGGTATGCCTGGGTGATCTCTTCATCAGTGTTCATAACAAACGGACCTCTGGCTACCATGGGCTCGTTAAAAGGCTGGGCATGACCAAACAGAACCAATGCGTCTTCTGCAGCTTCCATTTTTATGGTTCCTTCTTGATTTTCGAACTCGACCAGATGCCTTTTGACCACCTCTTCTTTCTGTATGGTTAATTTACCTCTGACCACATAACAAAATATATTGTGTTCAGATGGGGCTTCATATTCAAATGTTTTACCAGCCGGGATCCTGACCTCTGCCAGGCTCACATTGGTAAGGGCTTTGAACGGCCCTATATGCTGACCGAATGTTCCTGAAACAGGTTTGATAAAGGCTCCCTTATCGGTTTCAAATTCAGGCAGATCTTCTTTTTGTAAACCCCTGTAAACCGGGGGCGTCATCTTCATAGATGCGGGAAGATTTAACCAGAGCTGTAAAATCTCAAGTTCGCCGCCCTCTTTTTTAAATAATTCTGAAGATACCTCGGCATGGATCAGTCCTGATCCGGCGGTCATCCATTGTACCCCACCTGGTCCTATAACACTTTTGCTACCTGTTGAATCCAAATGGGCAATATCACCTTCAATTATAAAAGTAACCGTCTCCATTCCACGGTGTGGATGAGGCCCAAATGGAAGGCCATTATTGTTCGGAGGATAGGTTTGAAGTCCGTGGTGATTTAAAAAGATAAAGGGATCTACCTGTGATAAATTCCGGGTAGGAAGTGGAGAATAGGTCACCAGGTCTGCTATGGGGCGGTATTCTGCCTGGTGAATCTTTTTAATGGCTCTCATTTTTCATTCTTTTAGTTGTAATCTTTCTTCTATTGCCGATATGATATCCTGCCGTGGCGTGCGGTAATCGAACCAGAGTACATCGGGTAGCTTGCGAAACCAGGTCAGCTGGCGTTTGGCAAATCTGCGTGTATTCTTCTTGATCTCACCTACGGCCTCATCAAGACTGCAATTTCCTTCAAGATACTCAAACAGTTCCTTATACCCAACGGTTTGCAGGGCGTTGAGCTGACTGTGAGACTTGAGGGTCTTGACTTCTTCCAGTAATCCTTTTTCCATCATCAGGTCAACGCGTTCGTTGATTCGCTCATATATCACATCACGATCTGCAGTAAGGCCCACCAGAAGAGATTGAAATGGCCGGTCTTTTGTCTTATTCTGCAGATACCAGGAATAGGGTCGACCCGTACCCTGGCTGATCTCCAGTGCCCGAATAAGCCGGTGCGGATTATTCAGATCTACGCGTTCATAGTAATCCGGATCAAGGTTTTTCAATTGTGATTGCAGGCTTTCAATGCCTTCATTTTCCAATTTTCGGTTGAGCTTTTCCCTTATCAGACTATCTACCTGGGGAAAATCATCAAGGCCTTCGGTAACGGCCTTAACGTAGAGTCCGCTGCCACCAGCCATGATCACCTTGTCGTGATGTCTGAACAGCTCCTCCAGAAGTTCCAGGGCATCTCTTTCAAAATCCCCTACGCTGTATGGATCGGTCACGCTCAGGTGCTGAATGAAATGGTGCGTTGCTGCCTGCAGTTCTTCCGGTTCGGGTACGGCAGTACCGATGCGCATTTCCTTGAAGAATTGCCGGGAATCGGAAGAAATGATCTCTGTTCCAAAGTGTTGTGCAAGATCAATAGCCAGAGCAGTTTTGCCAATGGCTGTGGGACCGATTACAGTGATGAGACAGGGTTTATTCATGCAGCAAATTTCCGCATTTATGGCAATATTTCGCCTCTTCCAGGTGCTTATCTTCGGCACAATACCGGCATACCTGTGTATTGCGGTGGGTATCTTCCTCCTTATTGTTTTTTTGTTTGGCCATTTCAGAGGTTACGATACCCGTCGGAACGGCAATAATTCCATAACCGAGTATCATAATAAAGGTGGCGATCACCTGGCCCAGATTTGTCTGGGGGGCGATATCTCCGTACCCGACAGTGGTCAGGGTTACGATGGTCCAATAAATACTTCTGGGGATACTGGTGAAACCGGCCTCTCTGCTTTCTATAAGGTACATAAGGGTTCCCATGATAACAGACAGAATAAGTACGGTATAGATAAACACCGTAATTTTTGCACGGCTTTCACGCAGGGCTTTTTTCAGCATGGATGCTTCTCCCAGAAAACGAACCAGTTTCAGTATTCTGAATATACGTAATAACCGTAGTGCTCTTACTGCCAGTAAAGCCTGAGAGCCTGCGATAAAATAGGAGAGATAGAGCGGGATGGTCGATAGCAGGTCAATAATACCGTAAAAGCTGAAAACATAACTGCTTGGTTTTCTGATACAGATGATACGCAGGAAGTATTCGATGGTAAATATGATAGTAACCACCCATTCAGCCATGATCAGTTTGTCATGATATTGCTCATCGATCTCCTGAACGCTTTCAAGCATAACCAGTACGATGCTAAATAGTATAACGATGATCAGGCCAATATCGAATGCCTTACCCGCAGGAGTATCGGCTTCGTAAATGACTTCGTGCAGCTTGTCACGCCAGTTGTTGGTATTTGGAGAGCTGTTTTCCAGTTTCCGATTAGTTTTTGGGAATACTTAAAGTTATTGGTTTTTTAATGGTAATATCAAGAATTAAAGCGAAAATTATTTTCATTCCTGTTTGTGTTATTCAGAGAGCGCACTTACCAACTTATAAGACTTGTTCTTTCTCAGATAGGATTCGATGATATAATGGGCCTCGTCTGTTGCGGGTAATGGTGCGAGAATACTTTTCAGAATCCTGGTGTTGTCGACCTGGAAATTCAAATTGGCATAACCGTAACCTTGCAGTTTACCGTCTTTTACGAAGATCACAGCTTTTTCGTCTACGGTTCTTCCTTTAAGGGAAAGCACGAATGAATTCTCACCTATACCATATCGGTTCAAAGCAGCCATTACTCTTTGGTTATAGGTTTCCGGCAGCTCTTTTTCGGCACAGGCACCATGACAAAAACCATCGGGATAAGCTGAACAACTGCCACGACTTTCAGACAAACCGTTAAGTTTGAGGCAGAGCTCGAACTCTTCTGTAATGTACCTCAGGTGATTGCTTGCTTCAAAAAAGCTGTTAAAGATTCCATAAGAGGGTATTCCTCTTTTTAAAGGATGAATGCTTATATGATAAAAGCCCCGGTCGTCGGTTTCTAACTGAAAAGCAAATCTTTTAGGTCTTTTCCTTTTTGATTTGTTGTAGCGAGGTTTGTTGCTAAGCACTTCGGCATATTCCTTTAGTGAAGCGATGAGTTCATTTCCGGTCTTTTCGTAGGTTACAGCCCTTACCTCCTTTTGTATGGCCCTCGATCGCCGGGAGTGACCTGTGAATCGTTGATTCACCCTTTTCTTAAGGTTGTTGCTTTTCCCGATGTAAATGACCTGCCCATCGTCATTATGAATATAATAGACCCCGGTCTCAGGGGGTAGTTGTTCCACGATATCCAGCAGCCTTGGCGATAGAATGCCGGTAGATGCCGTTCGAACCATGTCGGTGATGATAGATTTTGACCGGTCTTTCTCAAGCAGCACCTTGAAAAGCTTAAGAGTGGCCTGGGCATCACCATTCGCCCGGTGTCTGTCACTTACCGGAATCCCCAGAGAGCGTACCAGTTTTCCGAGACTGTGGGAGGGCTGTTCTGGCATAAGTTTTTTAGAGAGTTCTACCGTACAAAGGGTTTTACGCATATAATCAAAGCCCAGCCTTCTGAATTCTGTTTTCAGTATCCGGTAATCGAATTGGGCATTGTGAGCTACCAGGGTACAGTCTTCAGTGATCTCGACGATGCGTTTGGCAACCTCGTAAAACTTCGGGGCAGTACGGAGCATTTTGTTATTGATCCCGGTGAGTTTGACCACGAACGGCTGTATCTCCTTCTCAGGATTGACCAGGCTGATGAACTGATCTGTTACCTGCTGGCCGTCGAACCGGTAAATGGCGATCTCTGTAATACCTTCTTCATTGTATTTACCCCCGGTGGTCTCTATATCTAATATTGCGTACAAATAAGGTGCTTCAAATGATTAATTATAATTTCTTTCCCCAAAGATACTGCTTCCGATACGTACCATGTTGCTGCCACATTCTATGGCGATCTGGTAGTCACCACTCATGCCCATCGAAAGTACCTGCATCTCTACCTTTCCTTTCTGATAGTATTCATTTCCTAATCGATCGTAGAGCTTTTTAAGATACTGAAATTCTTTTTCGATCTTTTGCCTGTCGTCAGTGAAAGTGGCCATTCCCATTAAGCCTCGAATAAAAACATGCTTAAAAGTGGCCAGTTGTTCTGATTCCAGGAGGGAAAACAATTCATTTTCATCCAAACCGAACTTTGTCTCTTCAGAAGCTATATGCATTTGTAACAGACATGGGATCACGCGATCCTGTTTACGACCCTGCTTTTCGATCTCCTTCAGTAGTTTAAGGCTGTCGACCCCATGTATCAGGCTGACGAAAGGTGCCATGTATTTGACTTTATTTCGCTGAACGTGGCCGATCATATGCCATTCGATATCTTTAGGGAGCTCTTCCCATTTAGAGACCATTTCCTGTACCTTGTTTTCCCCGAAGATTCGATGGCCATAGTCATAGGCTTCCATGATATCTTCGGTGGGCTTGGTCTTTGATACGGCGACCAGATCCACGTTTTCAGGAATTTCTTTTAACAAGGTTTCCAGGTTCTCTTTGATGTTCGACATGGTTGGAGTGATTTTAAAATTCGTATATAGTGAGTCCGCTTCTCAGTTTGGGCTGAATATAAGTTGATTTTGGCGGCATTACCTGTCCGGCGTCTGCAATTCTTTTCAATTGTTCCACCGACACTGGATAGAGGTTAAAGCCAACGGCGAACTTTTTATTATCTACCTGTTCTTTCATTCTGATCAGGTTATCTTTCCCATAACCGTATGCGATCCGGTTGTTTTTTCTCAGGTTTTTAATACCCAGTACTGGCTTGAGCACCTCGGTATATAAAATCTGGGTGTCGAGCTCACTCAGCGGATCACTGAAGTTATAGTTCTTTCTCAGATACAGGGAATAGAAACTTCCGTCGAGATACATCGAGAAGTGATGTGGCTGTTCGGGCTTATAGGGCTCCTGCCCGCGGAATTCTATTCTGAATACCTTATCAAGTCTGATGAGAAAATCTTCTACCGAAAGCCCGTTCAGATCTTTTACCATCCTGTTGAATTCGAAAATACGCAGTGACGACTCCGGTATCATATAACTCATAAAGTAATGATACTTTTCATTTTCCGGATCCAGCTCCTTCATTTCTTCTGATAAAAGAGAGGAAGAAGCAGACCTGTGGTGTCCGTCGGCGATATATACCACGCTCAGATCCCTCACGTAAGCCTGTATGGCTTCGATTTTGGTCTTATCGTTTATGACCCACATTTGGTGATTGATCTTATCAGTGGTTGTAAAATGATACTCGGGCTGTTTTTTCCGGGTATCGTTCATGATGTTCTCAATTCCCTCATGATCCGGGTAAGTAAGCAGCACCGGTTCGGCGTTGAAACCTACGGTCTTCAGATAGTCCTTGAACAAAATCTCCCTGGCTTTGATGGTAGATTCGTGTTTACGAATAACGTCATTGCGATAATCTGCCACGCTTGCCGCACAGAAAAATCCACAAAATTCATGATTGCGGGTTCGCATCTGATAAAGATAAAAACAAGGTTGCGTATCTTTTATGAAGATATCTTCTTCCCTGAATTCATCAAAGCGGTTCTTAACAAGTAAAAAACGTTCGGGTCCGGCTATTTCACGATGAAATTTAAAGCCCGGATTGATGATGTGCAGAAAGGAAAACGGATTATAGGTCAGGGTGGCTTTGAGTTCCTTTTTGCGGTAGTCTTCGTAAGAACGGGAAACCACGAGCTGTACCTTATCCTTACTCGGACGAACGGCCTTAAAGGGTATGATATGGCTCATGATTTCCTGTGATTTAGTTATGCTGAAAAAGAATCAGCGACTTTTTCTGCTTTACGTGATTCTGAGTAGTCGTAGAAGCCTTCTCCGGATTTAACGCCCAGTTTTCCGGCCGTCACCATATTCACCAGCAGGGGACATGGAGCATATTTAGGGTTCTTAAATCCGTCGTAAAGAACCTGGAGTATCGACAAGCATACATCAAGACCAATAAAGTCTGCCAATTGAAGCGGCCCCATAGGATGTGCCATTCCCAATTTCATAACGGTATCGATCTCTTTTACACCTGCCACCCCATTGTAAAGGGATTCGATGGATTCATTGATCATGGGCATCAGGATGCGGTTGGCCACGAATCCGGGGTAATCGTTCACGGTTACGGGAACTTTTTTAAGTTTTTCTGAGAGCTCCAGTATGGTGTTTAAAACTTCTTCTGAAGTGCTGTATCCTTTAATGACTTCCACCAGTTTCATGATAGGTACCGGATTCATAAAATGCATTCCGATAACCTTTTCCGGTCTTTCTGTGACCGATGCGATCCTGGTAATGGAGATCGAGGAGGTGTTGGTGGCTAAAATCGTGGATTCATCGCAAAGCTTATCCAACTGTGAAAAGATCTTGAGTTTAAGATCTTCATTCTCTGTAGCTGCCTCAACCACCAGATCAGCACCTTTTACTCCTTCCTCCAGGGAGGTGTGTGTTTTGATGTTAGCCAGTGTTTGTTTTTTGTCAGTTTCTGTGATGCTTTCCTTTTTAACCATTCGGTCAAGGTTCTTCTCGATAGTACCGAGCCCTTTTTTCAGAGCATCTTCACTGATGTCAACAAGATGTACCTGGTAGCCGAACTGGGCGAAAGTATGTGCTATGCCATTGCCCATGGTACCGGCTCCGATAACTGTGATATTCGTCATTTGTCGTCGTTTATAGTGATGTGATTATTTCTTTTCGACCAGTTCTACGATGCGTTTGGCTACCCGTAGTGCCTCAGCGCCCTGTTGCAGGGTCACCACCGGTTCGGTGTTGTTCTCAATGGCTGTTGCAAATGATTCCAGCTCATCGAGAATGGCGTTGTTGGTCTGAACTTTCGGGTTTTCAAAATAAATCTGTTTTTTCTCGCCTTCGGCATTTTGTAATACCAGAGCGTAATCATCAGGCTGTTCGGGAGCATCTTTCATCTTCACCACTTCCACCTTTTTTTCGAGGAAGTCAACCGAGATATAGGCATCCCGCTGAAAGAACCGCGACTTGCGCATGTTCTTCAGACTGATCCTGCTGGCGGTGAGGTTGGCCACCGCACCATTTTCGAATTGAATACGGGCGTTGGCGATGTCAGGAGACTGACTGATGACTGAAACACCTGAAGCTTCGATAGAGGAGACTTCAGAAGGGATTACGCTGAGTATAATATCGATGTCATGGATCATCAGGTCGAGTACTACCGGAACATCGGTACCTCTGGGATTGAATTCAGCCAGACGATGCGTTTCGATGAACATCGGACTTTCCAGTTTTTCCCTGACAGACATGAAGGCCGGATTGAATCGCTCCACATGACCTACCTGACCTTTTACGTTCTTTTCCTTAGCCCTCTTGATGATATCCAGTGCTTCATCGACCGTATTGGTAATTGGTTTTTCGAGGAAGACGTGCTTTCCAGCTTCGATCGCTTTGACAGCCGAATCGTAATGGGAAAGGGTAGGAGTCACGATATCGATCATGTCACAGGCATCGATCAGCGCGTCAATCGAATCATAGTATTTATAGCCGAATTCCTGAGATACCTTTTTAGCGTTTTTTTTATCGGGGTCATAAAAACCTACCAATTCATATTTGTCAGATTGTTGCAGTAACTTTAAATGAATCTTACCCAGATGACCAGCACCCAGTACTCCGGCTTTTAGCATATTCGATTAATTTTTAACAAAAATACGGTTATTGAAGCATTCTTTCAACCTAAAGCACGACAGATTTTCCATACGATCTGCCGGCTGAATGATGAGGTTTTTGTGGTATATTTTATAATTTTGTGATGTCGTTAAAGAGATAGTTTCAGTGAAAGATACCTTAAAACATCAGGGAATGCGTAATCAGCTCGCCAAAACCGTGGCGGCTAAGGGGATAACTGATAAAAAGGTGATCGAGGCCATTAAATCGATACCCCGTCATCTCTTTATGGACAGCAGTTTTGAAGATCATGCCTATCAGGACAAAGCATTTCCTATTGCTGCCAATCAAACGATTTCTCAGCCTTATACCGTGGCCTTCCAAACACAATTGCTTGAGATTCGGCCGGGCGACAAGATACTTGAGATCGGAACCGGCAGCGGATACCAATGTGCGGTACTGATAGAAATGGGCGCCCAGGTGTATACCATAGAACGTCAGAACGAGCTTTTTAAGAAAACGAGCCGGTTTCTTTCGAAGATCGGGTATAAACCCAAAAAGATCATTTTCGGCGATGGATATAAGGGATTACCTGATGAGGCTCCTTTCGACGGGATCATCGTAACCGCAGGAGCTCCTTTCGTGCCCAAACCCCTGATGTCACAGCTTAAGGTGGGAGGAAAGCTGGTTATCCCGGTTGGAGATGAGATTCAGACCATGACTCGCTTCACCAGAACATCAGAAAAAGAATTCAAGAAAGAGACCTACGGAGACTTTCGCTTTGTACCCCTGCTCGAAGACCGGAACTAATGTAGCTGGTAGGAAGTTATGGGGTTATGGAGTTATGGGGTTATGGAGTGATGAGGTTATGAAGTTATGGAGTGATGAGGTGATGAGGTGATGGAGTGTACAAGTTAATAAATACTCTAAACAGCTGCCGACTGCAAAAAGTTGATTCATTACTTTAACCACTAACCACTAACCACTAACCACTAACCACTAACCACTAACCACCTAATTGTTATAAGCCTTTTTGATACGGTCGAGGTTTCGCTTGGAATCCCTTTCTTTGATCGACTCTCTTTTGTCGTAAAGCTTTTTACCTTTGGCAAGGGCGATCTGCATTTTTGCCAGGCCCCGGTCATTGATGAACAGTTTCAAGGGAACTATAGTGGTTCCGGAAGTCTTTACTTCTTTGTGCAGTTTTTTCAGTTCTCTCTTATTCAGCAATAATTTACGCTCGCTCTTTGGCTGGTGATTGAAGTGGGTGGCATGACTGTATTGCTGAATTGTCATATTGATGACAAAAAGTTCACCCCGGTCATTGAATTCACAAAAACTCTCAGCGATAGAGGCTTTGCCTTCGCGTATGGATTTAATCTCGGTACCCGCTAAAACGATACCTGCGACATAGGTGTCAAGTATCTCGTACTCGAAGCGGGCCTTTTTATTTTTGATGTTGATGTTTTTCTGCATAATCGATAACAAATGTATGAACAATTGGGTGAATCACCTGAACGGGTTACTCACCAAGGCAGGGTATTCGCTTAAAATGTAAACTTAATGATATATTTGCGACCTAAATACCTGAATTAAACAGAAGCTTTATGAAATACATAACCCCCTTATTCGCTATCCTTCTTATGTTGGTTTCCTGTAAGGAAGATCCTCAGGAGATCGTAGACCGGGCCATTGAAGCAGCCGGAAGTGATAAGCTCGATCAGAAAGAAGTTTTATTTGATTTCAGGGAATATTCATATCGTTCGGTTCATGACGGGTCTGAATTTGAGCTGGAACGCATCATCCCTGATTCTTCAGGGATCATTACAGATCGTATAGACAATAAGGGCTTTACGCGATTGAAAGATGGGGAATTGGTGGAATTGGAAGATACCACCGCCGGTAAATACAGGAACTCGGTGAATTCAGTGCATTACTTTGCTTATTTGCCCAAAGGCCTTAATGATCCGGCCGTAAATAAAGAATACCTCGGCGAGGTTGTTATTGAGGGCGAGCCTTACCATAAACTCAAGGTTACCTTTGACCAACAGGGGGGAGGTGAAGACTTCGAAGATGTCTTTCTGTATTGGATCAATAAAAAAAGCTATAAAGTCGATTACCTGGCATACGAATACCATACGAACGGTGGAGGAATGCGATTCAGGGAAGTGTATAACCGAAGAAATATAGGAGGTATTGATTTCGTGGATTACCGCAACTTCAAACCGGCCTCAAAAGAGGCATCATTGATGGAGCTCGATAGTCTTTTCGAGGAAGACGCTCTTGAACTGCTTTCACTGATCGAGTTGAAAAACGTGAAAGTAAACCCTTGTACAGACTGCTAATCGCAATGAAGCAAGAGGTCCTGTGTTCCTGATTTATCAATGGTAATTATGTAAAGGTTACCATTGTTGCGATCATCTATTTGGGAATACTTTCGGGTACCGGTGAGATGATTCGCCAGAACGGGAATCGTGTTACTGTGACCTACCACAAGGTAATTGCCCGGTTTTTTCGCGGCGAAATCATCGAAAAATACAAGGGAGTCGGGATCATAGATCGTTACGGGAACTCCCTGGTCATCTGCTGTTGGCTTTGCCGTCGATTTGGTTCTTTCGTAATCGGTGGCATAGACTGCGTCAATTTTTACATCTCTTAATATCTCTGACCATTTTACCGCCCGCTTTATGCCTTTATCGGTCAGGGCAGGATCTTTTTCTTCAGGATCAGACCGATCCTTTTCGGCATGCCTGACAAGAAAGAAGGTGGTTTTTTCAGGGGTGAATTTGTTTTGTTCATTCCCTTCTTCACAGCTGAACAGCATGGTAAAGGCACTAACAATCACAAGTAGTTTGGCGAGGTTTTTCATATGTCAGAATCAATTTTCGGCAAAAAGATACAGAAAACTTCCCTGGCGTCTGTACTTCTCCGGCGAAAATTGTCACTGTGCATTTCATCGAAAAAATTAGTATTTAGTCGATGTTTGTAAAACTGTTTTCCTATATTCGGAATAGAAAAATATCAGAAAATACATCAATATTTAGTTGTATAAACTGATTATTTCTGACCCCAACCAAAAAGAAAAAGACCATGAAAAACCTGCTTTTCCCCTCGATAGTCATGTTTTTGCTGGTTATCAGCACGCTGTCTGCGCAGCAACTGAACAGCCCTGAGCTCGCTTTTAATTCAGCCTGTTTAAGCGCCGGTTTCAATTCATTTGAAGCGACCTATACCTACAGTGAAAAAAGTTTTAATGCAGACAATATCTTTTATATCGAATTGTCTGATGCCGAAGGATCCTTTGCCAATGCTACTGTTCTGAAAACGATAAGCGATCAGAACAATACCTTTTCGTTCACCACGGCCATCGGTTTACCTGAAACAGTTGGAGGAGAAGGGTACAGGCTGCGTTTACGTTCGACTTCACCCGCGATCACAGGACCCTCATCTGCTCCGTTTCACGCCTGGTTCGTACCCGATACAGATCTCATTCTGAATAATTATGAAACCACAAGCGTATGTGAAAATTCAGAAACCCTTATCGTTCTCAATAAAGATATCGCAGATGAATACATCTGGTATAAGGATTATGAGGTTTATGCGATAAACTCAACCCCCGAGTTAGCGGTAAACGAACCCGGAGATTATTTTGTAGAGCCTTATCTGGGTGACTGTACCGGATCGCTTTTCTCAAATGTGGTGCAGGTGAGCGCAGGGAATGCCCTTTATGTTTCCATTCAAAGTCCGGCGGCACTTACCGCCTGTTCCGGAGATACTCTTTTGTTACCTGCATCGGTCGATGACCCGTCTTATATCTACCGGTGGTATAAAGGCGGAGAACAGTTAATTGATCTTCCTGACTATCAGCCTCAGCTGGAGATCAGCGCAGGCCCTGATACTTACGGAATCTATCATTTGGAACTTCAGAATCCGGAAGGCTGTACGGCCGTTTCTCAGGTGGTCAGTATAGAACCCTCATCTCCTCTGGAAGTTATCACTAAGTCGCGTCTTGAGTCGGTGATCATTGGTTCTAATACAGCCTCCCTGGCAATTGAAATAAGCCGTTCAGAAGCTCAGATAAAATGGCACAGAGACGGGGTACACCTGCCTGAATACGATAATAAACCGGTGATAGGGGTTGTTGCTCCGGGCAAGTATCACGCCTTAGTGGTAGTGACAGAGCCCTGCCTGACAGAGGTGTCGTCTGAGGTTTTTACGGTTCACGAACCGACTGATTTTCAGGTACAGGTAGATACAGCTTCCGGCTATAAGGCTTGCGAAAGCAGCGCTACAAATCTTTTGCTCACTTCCCTTCGCGGGATTCTTACCAATGGAGATGAAATACAGATAGATGCATCGATGTACCACAATTTTTCTTTTCAATGGCTGAAGGATGCCCAGGTGACCGGGCAAACCACCTCTGAACTGAACCTCGATCATTTTTCTGAGAACGGTTTGTACGAACTACAGGTAGGGTATAAAGAAAGTTTGTTCGTATCTAATGGTATCGACCTTCTTTTGGGAACAGGAGAGGTCAGTTTGTTGCAAACCAGGGCGCTTAATTGCAACCATGATGCAATGCTCGAAGCCACCCAGGCAGAGGGAGCGATATACTCCTGGTATTATAACGGAGATTTGATTGAAACCACAGCGACGAACAGCCTTACAGCAGCAGAGGAAGGAGCGTACAGCGTAAGTATTCAAATACCCGGATGCGAGCGTCTTTCTGAAACCATTTCGATAAAAAAGGAACTTCCGCAGGGGATAGATGTATATCCGGGAGAACATATAACGCTTGCTGCTGATGCCTCGGTCGAGGCAATGGCATCGGGTGGAGACTCCTATTTATGGAAAGATGCCGATGGCAATATCCTGAGTGAAACCTCACTGCTTACTATTAAAGAGCCCGGTATTTATAATCTTGAAATTACACTGGGAGAGTGTGTGGTTGATAAGACGGTTACTGTTGAAGAAAACCTGGTGACTTCGATTCCCAATATTATCAGTCCTAACAGCGATTCAATCAACGACAGATGGGTGTTACCTCAGAAATTCGTGGATGATCCCGAAGTAGAAGTGGTTATTTATGACGCTTACGGTAGTCTTGTACTGAAAACAAATCAATATGAGAACAACTGGCCTGAGTCATCGCTTTCACATGATGTTGACACGCCTATCTATTATTATTTCCTGAACAAGCAGGGTAAGAACATTAAAAAGGGATCAATAACTCTTGTGAACTAGCCTAAAAAAGAAACCTATGAAACCTGCCAACCTCCTGTTTCTATGCGGAGCTCTTATGGCTTCTGCATTTCTTTATTCACAGGATATGACGAATAGCGCCATTATAGACTGGCGACAGCATAACCTGACCAAATACAACAAGTCTCTGGTGAATCCTACCTACAGCTATGTAAGAGAATCGTCAAAGGCTGTGAGTTTTTGGAGCAGAGTGCAATGGACGGGTATTGAGAATTCACCACAAACCTATTTGCTGAACTATTCGGGTAAGGTGGGAGAAAATTCGGGTGCCGGTCTGGCTCTGTACCAGCAGAACCTCGGACTTTTGGTCGATTCAGGCTTGTTGCTGAATTATGCTTACAGCGTCACTTTTTCAGAGAAGGTAAAATTGGCAATGGGATTAAATACGACCCTATTCAGAAGGGGATTGAACAGGAATGCCATCAACGCCACAGAGCCGGATCCCGCTATTTTGGAAAACCAGGATGACTTTTTGCTATTATTTATGCCGGGTATGAATTTGAGTATAGGTGGTTTTGACCTCGGTGTCTATGCTGAGAACCTCTTTGATTACAATTTTAATGATGCCCGTTCTGTTACCGAGTTCTCCGGTAAGATCTTTTCTTCCCAGTTTGCATACACCCACCAATTTAAATACGGTGTGGGTTTCATGGAAGATGCTTCCTTGCGAACCATGGCCTACGGGAAGAGCCTCCCCGGTGAATCGGTACAATATGGTATCAATTCAATGATCGACCTGCCGTATTATGGCTGGATGCACTTTGATTATAACAGTGTCTACGGTATTGGCGGTGGAATAGGGGTTGTACTGGGAGATGGTATCAGTGTCGGGATCAACTACGAAAACGGTTCGGCCCAGACCAATAATGCCTTCGGTCCGACCATAGAAGCGCTGGCTACTGTGGAGCTCGGTCCTGTGATCATGCGCAAGAATCGTTTGAAAAGGAACGGAAGGCTAGCTAAGGCAGAGGGAGATGAAAATGAGGAAAGCACTTCTGAAAAAAGATCCGGAAATTCAGGTAAGGCAAAGGAGGCTGCCGGGCAGAAAACCGCGGCAGCTAATGACAAATATGCCGTTTATGGAGGAAGTGATCATACCGCAGAAATTATGATGGAAGAGCAATCAACCGTAACCATAACCGAAGGAACTTCCAAAGAGGTTCAAATTTCTTCATCAGAGGATGAGCGGAAACCCGGGGCCGAAACAGCCGCAAGGGGACAGGAGACTCTGGCATTGTTAAATCCTCAGGCGCAAAAGGAACCAACAGCAGATGAAAATTCGGCTAATAACACAGAATCCTATACAGTTAACAGGGTTGATACCACTATCACGGGGCCTAATGTAACCGCTAATGAAACAAGGGAAGAAAGTGGGTATTCCGATCAAACAGCAGGGCCGGTTATCGCCGAGAACGGCGTGCATGATAACACCTACGAAGACTTTCTGGAGAAAACCTTAAATGAGGCCAATGCCCTTATGAACGGGATAAAAGACTCCACCGTCGTAACCAGAGAGATCTTCGGGGAGCTGAGTCAGTATAAGACCATTGATCATTTTGCCGGAATCGAAAAGGGGTTCTACCTCGTGGTGAACGTATTTTCCAAAAAGCATTATTTCGATGCCTTTGTCAAAGAATTGCATCTGAAAGGGTTCGAGCCGGAGTTCTTTATACACCCGAAGAATGACTATTATTACGTGTATCTGTCGCGTTCAGACAGTTACCTCAATGTAAAACGACTGCAGCGATCAGACTTCAACGGGACCTACACAGCCGATAAATGGGTTCTGTGGGTTAAATAGAGGCGTGATTACGGTTGAAAGATAACATCTGCCTTCCGGGCTGCCGGTTTGCCTTCCAGCCAGACTTCTGCGATATTCAGGTGGCCAAAGTCATAAGGAAGGAAGGCGTAAGAAGGAATCTCTTCGGTGATGATCAAATTCGCTTTTTTCCCGATAGTAATACTACCTGCTTCATTTTCCACTCCCATAGCGAAGGCTGCATTCAGGGTGGCTGCATTGATCGCTTCTTCAGGAGTCATGTTCATCTTTATGCATGCCAGGGAAACCACCTGATTCATATTTCCACTGGGAGATGAACCGGGATTGAAGTCAGTGGCTAATGCCAGGGGAATATTAGCCTTGATGATCTTTCTGGCGGGAGTATAGGGAATACTGAGAAAAAGAGAACATAAAGGCAGGGCTGTGGCGATTGTTTCCGATCTGGAGAGGGCCTGGAGGTCTTCTTCTTCCAAGACCTCAAGATGATCTACCGAAAGGGCATGCTGTTCCACAGCGGCAGGCACAGCGCCGAAGGCGTTAAACTGGTTGACGTGTACTTTGGGACGCAGGTCGTATTTCGCTCCTGCCTCCAGAAACCTGTTCATTTGTTCGACGGTGAAATAACCTTTTTCACAAAAGATATCGATAAAGGAAGCCAGGTTTTCAGCTCCCACCTCGGGAAGCACTTCTTCTATCATATAAGTGATATAACCATCTGCATCATTTTTAAATTCAGAAGGAATCGCGTGTGCACCTAAAAAGGTGGCTTTGACCGTAACCGGATAGTTTTTATTCAAACGGGCAATGACCCGAAGCATTTTAAGCTCAGCTTCACGGGTAAGGCCGTAACCGCTCTTGATCTCGATGGCTCCGGTTCCCATGGCGATTACCTGTTCCAATCTTTTGGCTGACTGCAGATATAATTCTTCTTCGGAAGTTTCTCTTAGGGTTTGCGCAGAATTCAAAATACCGCCGCCTCTTGAAGCGATCTCTTCATAAGACAACCCGTTGATCCTGTCCACGAATTCCTGTTCGCGGTTACCTGCAAAAACCAGGTGGGTATGGCTGTCGCACCAGGCGGGGAGTACCGTTTTTCCCTGCAGGTCGATAACCTCTTCATTTTCATGTGGCTGGTAGTAACGCATTTCCCCAAAATCAGAGATTCTGCCATTGTCAATTCTAAGGTAAGCCTCAGTTAGAGAGGGGAGAATAGACATCTCATTACCCCTGAGGGGTCGTTCCATTTTGCTGCGTATCTGTAATAATTCACGAATATTGATGAGAACCGTCGACATAACTGTTTTATTATACTGTAAAGGTATTAAACATTTTAGGAAAGCTTCTTCAGATAAAGTATTTTTGAATAGGCACTAAACGGGTATTATGAACAAGGGAATTTACATTGCAACATTAGAATCTGACAGCGGAAAATCATTGATCACCCTGGGGCTGATGAGAGCTCTTTTGGGTAAAACCACCAAGGTAGGGTACTTCAGACCTATAGTTGAAAGACATCGCGGTGATCACGATAATCATTTGGAAACCGTACTTTCTTATTTTAAGCTGGATATCCCTTTGCACCAGGCCTATGCCTTCACCCGCAGCGAGGTGATACAGAAAAGGAACAAAGGTGAATCGGGTGAGATCATCGATACGATCATCGAAAAGTATAAACAACTGGAAGAAAGCTTTGATATTGTACTTGTTGAGGGGTCAGATTTCTCCGGAGAAGGAAGCGTGTTTGAATTCGACGTCAATGTTCTGATCGCCAAAAACCTGGCACTTCCGACTATTATCGTTGCCAGCGGTGTAGACAAGACGAAGGAAGAGCTGATGGGCAGTATGGAACTGGCATATCAGACCTTTACCGGGAAAGATGTTCAGGTAATGGCACTGATAGCCAATAAGATCGAGAAAAAGAACCTGGAGATCGCGGTTGAGGGGATGAACGAGTTTCTGCCTGAAGACGTTGAGGCTTACGCTATTCCTATGATCAAAAGTCTGGCTGATCCCACTATGAAAGAGATCGTTGATACCCTGGAGGGAAAGGTTTTGTTCGGGGAATCGTTTCTCGGGAACCAGGTGAGTCATTTCGGGGTAGGGGCCATGCAACTCAGAAACTACCTCACTCATCTTAAAGATAACAGCCTGGTGATTACACCCGGAGACAGGGCCGATCTGATACTGGGAGCCCTACAGGCCAATATTTCCCTGAATTATCCGAAGATCGCCGGGATCATACTTACCGGCGGACTAATACCTGAACCTACCATTATCAGGCTTATTGAAGGATTGACCCAGGTCGTGCCTATCGTATCTGTTAATGAAGGCACCTTCAATGTGACCAATAAGATCGGAAATATCAAGTCGAATATTTATGCAGACAGTATTCAAAAGATCGAAACCTCTATCGATACCTTTGAGAAATATGTTTCCATAGATGTGGTGGCTGAACGGCTTATAAACTTCAAACCCCGTGGTATCACACCGCGAATGTTCCAGTACGGACTGATCAAAAGAGCTCAGAAAAGGAAGATGCACATCGTTCTGCCTGAAGGTGAAGATGAAAGAGTATTAAAAGCCACTGCCCGTCTCAAAGCTATAGATATCGTTGACATTACTCTGCTGGGAGAACCTGAGAAGGTGATCGCCAAGATCAAAAAGCTCGCACTTTCACTTGATATCAATAAGGTGAATATCGTGAATCCGGTGGCTTCTGAGCGTTTCGAAGATTATGTGGAGACCTTTTATGAGCTTCGGAAGCACAAGAATATGAATATGGATATTGCCAGGGACTGGATGACCGATGTGTCATATTTCGGTACTATGATGATCTATAAGGGCCATGCAGACGGAATGGTGTCGGGAGCGGTACATACCACCCAACATACTATCAGACCGGCCTTACAATTTATAAAAACCAAACCCGGGGTATCTGTGGTCTCGTCGGTCTTCTTTATGTGTCTGGAAGACAGGGTGGCAATTTTTGGAGATTGTGCCATCAACCCCAATCCTTCCGCAGAACAGCTGGCAGAGATAGCCATCTCATCTGCTGAAAGCAGCAAGGCCTTCGGAATAGAACCGAAGATAGCCATGCTTTCCTATTCCTCAGGAACCTCAGGGAAAGGAGAAGATGTTGACCGAGTGCGAAGGGCTACTGAGATCGTGAAGGAAAAACGACCTGATCTGAAGGTGGAAGGCCCTATACAGTATGATGCCGCTGTAGATATCACTGTGGGCTTGAAAAAACTTCCGGAGTCTGAGGTTGCAGGACAGGCAAACGTGCTGATCTTTCCTGACCTGAATACCGGGAACAATACCTATAAGGCCGTTCAGAGAGAAACGGGAGCCCTGGCTATAGGGCCGATGCTGCAGGGACTCAACAAACCTGTTAATGATCTGAGTCGCGGCTGTACAACTGATGACATCTTTAATACGGTGATTATAACTGCCATACAGGCTCAGGGGCTTTAAACATTTTTGAAATACGCTAATCATACCAATATGAAGACGATCTTAGTAATTAATTCGGGAAGCTCTTCCATAAAAGTTCAACTCATAAAAATGCCGGCAGAGAAGGTGCTTGCCAGCGCCCTTGTAGAGAGAATAGGTCTTGAAGGGGCTGCCGTACATTTCACACCGGGTAATGCAGAAAAGATCAGTCTTCAGCACGATATTCCCGATCATGAAACCGGCCTGAAACTGGTTGCCGGCATGCTGATGGATAAAGATAACGGGGTAATCGGTTCCATAGCCGAGATCGATGCAGTCGGGCACAGGGTGGTGCATGGTGGTAACCTGTTTTCTGATACCATCGTAATCAACGATGAGGTGAAACAGGCGATCAAAGATCTTTTTTCACTGGCGCCTTTGCATAACCCACCCAATTATAAAGGAATCGAAGTCTCACAGGCCATTTTCCCGCATGCGGTACAGGTAGCTGTTTTTGATACGGCTTTTCACCAGAGTATTCCTGAACGGGCACATAAATATGCTATTCCTGAAAAATTCTATTCCGATCATCACATCAGGGTGTTCGGTTTTCACGGGATCAGTCATAAATATGTTACAACGAAAGCTACGGAGTATCTGAAAAGAGACAAACTTAAGATCATAAGCATTCACCTGGGAAATGGTTGCAGTATGACGGCGGTTAAAGACGGAAAAAGCATCGATCATTCTTTGGGATTCGGACCCGTCAATGGCTTGATCATGGGAACGCGCAGCGGTGATATCGATCAGTCTGTTATTTTTTACCTGGTAGAAAACCTCGGATATACGTCAGAGCAGGTGAGCGAGATCCTGCACAAGGAAAGCGGAATGCTGGGATTAACCGGCTTTAGTGATCTTCGTGATATAGAGGAGGAAGCTCAGAAAGGGAATGAAGCCTGTCAGCTGGCCTTAGAAATGAATGCTTACCGGATCAAGAAGTATATCGGTGCCTATGCGGCAGCCATGAATGGGGTAGATGCCATTGTCTTTACAGCAGGGATAGGGGAGAACAGCGATATCCTTCGGGAACTGGTTTGTCGTAAAATGGACTACCTGGGGATAGAGCTGGAAGACTACAAGAATGAAATTCGTTCAAAAGAGGTGCGGGTGATCAGCAAAGAGCACTCTAAAGTGGCCGTACTGGTAGTACCCACCAATGAGGAGCTTGAAATAGCCAAACAGACCTATATTATGGCGAGAGACTGATCAACAGAATCTGTCAGTATCCTACAGCGGAATCATGCGCCAAACAATGAATAAAAAAAAGCACCGTTAGTTCACGGTGCTTTTCTGATTTTCAGCGAAGGGGTCAGGTTTGTTTCTACAGCTAAGCCCCCGGCAGATTATTTGTTGGAACCAACCATATCTTCAGGTTTTACCCATTCTTCAAATTCTTCTTCTGTAAGATGGCCTAATGCCAAAGCCGCCTCTTTCAGCGTGGTGCCTTCTTCGTGAGCTTTGTTAGCGATCTCTGCGGCTTTATAGTAACCTATTTTGGTATTTAGTGCGGTCACCAGCATCAGTGAATTTCGTACCAGCTCGTTTATTCTTTCTTTATTGGGTTTGATTCCCTGGGCACAATGTTCGTCAAAACTAACACAGGCATCACCTATAAGTCTCGCAGATTCCAGCAGATTGGCTGCCATGACAGGTTTGAATACATTGAGCTCGTAATGACCTTGCGTACCTCCTACGGTAATGGCTACGTCATTGCCCATTACCTGAGCACATACCATGGTCAGGGCTTCGCATTGTGTAGGGTTCACCTTTCCGGGCATGATAGAGCTTCCCGGTTCATTGGCAGGAATGATAAGTTCTCCGATCCCGCTTCGGGGGCCTGAAGCCATCATTCTGATATCATTGGCGATCTTGTTCAAAGAAACCGCGATCTGCTTAAGGGCACCATGTGTTTCAACGATGGCATCGTGGGCGGCAAGAGCCTCGAATTTATTTTCAGCAGTTCTGAAAGGCAGGCCGGTGAACTTCGCAATAAATTCAGCCACTCTCTTGGCATATCCCTTCGGCGTATTGATACCGGTTCCTACGGCAGTACCGCCGAGGGCCAGCTCTGAAAGGTGGTCAAGGGTATTGTTCAGCGCTTTTAATCCATGATCAAGCTGGGAAACGTAACCAGAGAATTCCTGGCCGAGGGTTAGAGGGGTGGCGTCCATCAGGTGGGTTCGTCCGATCTTTACGACATCTCTGAACTCTTCTGATTTCTTTTTAAGGGTATTTCGCAGCTGGGTGATGCCGGGTATGGTATCTTCAACGATCATTTTATAGGCAGCGATATGCATTCCGGTAGGGAAGGTATCGTTCGATGACTGTGATTTATTCACATCATCATTAGGCTGCAGGGTCTTATCGCCTTCTCCGATCTTTTTACCGGCCAGCTGATGAGCCCTGTTGGCGATCACCTCATTCACGTTCATGTTACTCTGGGTACCTGATCCTGTTTGCCAGATCACCAGTGGGAATTGTTCATCGTGTTTCCCTTCAAGGATTTCATCACACACAGCTGCGATGAGGTCTCTTTTCTCAACGGGTAGCACCCCGAGTTCGCAATTGGTAAAAGCGGCTGCCTTTTTCAGGTAGGCAAAACCGTAAATGATCTCCATGGGCATAGAAGCCGGTTGGCCGATCTTAAAATTATTCCTTGAGCGTTCGGTTTGAGCACCCCATAACTTATCGGCGGGAACTTCCACTTCCCCCATCGTATCTTTCTCGATTCTGAATTCCATTGGTGTACAATTGATTTTTGTATGGCAAATTTACATTTTTAACAGCATTTCCAATGAATATTTCGAGGGTTTGTAGCCCCGTATTATCTGATTACAGGGTATGGTCACAGCAACTTAACACAGAATATCTGTAAATCTCCAGATTGGTCATTCAAATTTATTTGGTTGCGCTTCGAATAGTTCTAAAAATGTGACTATCTTTGAGCCGAATTCAGAAATTTCCGGAAATCATGTTTGAATTTGATCAGTATCTTGGCTTTTTAGCCTTCTTAACCATCCTTACCATCGGCTTCTGGCTGATGATTTTCCTGTTAATCTTCGTTATTCCTTACTGGGTAGGAGGTTCGATCATGGAAATGATCAAGGAGAAAAGAGAAGCCCGAAAGGCAAAACAAGAAGAATAAAAAAAGGAAGCATTTGCTTCCTTTTTTTGTGTCTTATCTTCGGGAGTAAGCCCAGTAATCAGAACTCGCCACCATCATCATCGTAATCTTCTCCTCGGCGACCGCGACCATCGTCTCTTTTAGAACGATTAAACCGATATATAAATGAAAGCGTAAACTGTCGTTCTCTCCACTGAAATTCGCTGTCGGAAATAAACTGATCTGTAACGGTGAAAGAACGTCTCTTTCTGGAATTGAACAGGTCACTTACATTGAAAGTAAGGGTGCCATTGTCGTTCAGTACATCTTTGCTCAAAGCAAGGTTCAATGAAAATATTCCTTCCGTTTCTGTTTGAGCATTCTGGCTCGGTCCGCGATAAAACATATTGGTTTGCCATTCAATTTTAGCGGGCAGAGTAACCTTTGAGCTGAACCGAGCAAAGTAACTCAGGTTTTCAGCACCGAAATCAGTACCGTTGTAGAAACCATCGGTAATGAATTTAAAAATGTTGAAACTACCATTAAATCGAAGCTTTTTTGAAGGATTCCACAACACTCCCGTTTCACCCCCATATCGCTGATTAGTTGATAAGTTTATCGGGATGGTCCTGATAATATTGATTCCGTCAGGAGTCGTCACCCCGGTATCTTCCTGAATCCTCTCGAAGGAATTCGTTTCTCGCTGATAATAAACGGAACCGGTAAGTGTTATACTTTCCCATCTTCTTAGATAGCCTAAATCAAAGGCATTGGCAAATGCCGGATCGAGATCAGGATTACCTTGAAAGATATTGGTACGGCTCGATCGTGAAGGGAAGGGGTTGATGAACCATCCTCTGGGCCTGTTAATCCTCCGGTTATATCCTAAACTGATATTTTCTCTTTCATTGAACTCATATACCAGATTCACTGTTGGGAACAGACCCAAATAATTTCTGTCGAAATCTGTGTCAAAATCAAATCCCAGTTCTTCTTCGAGATTGGCATCAGGAATATCAGATTCGACTTTTCCTTTCAGTTGGGTGTTTTCCAGTCTTAACCCCAGAAGTACCTGAAACTTGCCAAATTTGTCTCCATACTGGGTGTAAAAAGCATTCACATTTTCTGTATATGTAAATACATTGGTAAGATTAAGATTCGTGACGAATTCCCCCGATGCACGGTCAAGCGAATCGAGCTGATAGTCATTCACTTCGGTCTCAAAGGTACCCCGGTAACCCGCCTCAAATTGTCGATCACCCATTGGAAGAACATAATCAGCTTGAATAAGCCAGTCATCCTGTTTTTCAGTTTCAAAAACTCTTTCCTGGGCTACCAACAGGTCATTTGGGAAAGTATTGTTTTCGAATATGTCGGTATTTACATCTTCGTCATCATAAGAATATTGCAGGTCTGCTGTAAGTTGATGTCCGTCATCATTGAATCGGTTTCTGTAATTCAGGGAAACCTGCCAGCTTTTGTCATCCTCGTTCTCGGTTTCGCTTCTTAGGGTACTGGTAGCCAGGTCACCATCGATGAATCGCTGCGTATCGTTGGTGGTATTGTCTTGTTCGTCAGACAGCCTGGTGAAGAAGCTGGCCGTTACCGATTGTTTTTCTGTAATGAAGTACTCAGCTCCCAGGTTGATATTAAAACCTTTATCACGCCGGTTGATAGCACGATCTTCGATAATTCTACTGTATAAACCCTGAAAGTACTGGTTGTCGAAGAATCCGTTTCCTGGCGGTTCTCTGTAGGAATAACCGAGGGTATTGAATATATTGAACTTATCGGTTCTGAAATTAAAGTTAGAAGTAACCTGACCGGAGGCAGGATAACCGATATTCATGTTTACGGTTCCATTCACCCCAAGGGTCTTTTCTCTCTTCAAAATAATGTTTAAGATACCTGCAGTACCTTCCGCATCATAACGAGCTGAAGGACTTGTAATAACCTCCACCCGCTCAATGGCATCAGCAGGTAATTGACGCAAGGCTTCAGTTGAACCAAAACCGGCAAGTGCAGAAGGGCGGCCATTGATCAGTATTCGAACGTTTTCATTACCGCGCAGACTGATATTTCCCTCTACATCAACTGCTACAGAAGGAATGTTCTGAAGTGCATCGGTGATCACAGCGCCACTGGTGGTCAGGTCTTTCCCAACATTGTATATTTTTTTATCCAGTCTGACTTCTACCGTAGTTCGTTCCCCGGTTACTTCAACCGCTTCAAGCTGCGCGACATCAAGGGCTAAAGAGATTATTCCGAAGTCCCTTTTTCCCTTCAGTTGCTGATTCTCCATGACGACGGGCTTATAGGAGATATATTCGAACCTGACATTATAGGTTCCGGCGGGGGCTTCGATTTCGAAAGTACCCTCGGGACCTGTAACGCCCCCCGTAACATCCTGTGTTTCCGTATTGGTTAAGACCACGGTCGCATATTCAAGCGGTGCACGGTTGTCCTTATCGACTATGGTTCCCGTGATCGTTGCCTGACGTTGCACCTCACCGGGTGCACTTTGCGCAATAGAAAAATCAGGAAATGTAAAGATGAATAGAATTAATAATAATACTGGGTAGAGATTTAACTTCATTTAGTTGTCAGTTGATGGCTATTTCTATTGTACTTTTCTCGCCACCAAAAGTAACCGGCTAGCATATTCCGCGGGGTTAAGGAGAAGTTAAAAAAAAACCGGTCTCAGACCGGTTTTGAATACTGTTTACAGCAATTCTTTTATGTTTTCAGGAGGTCTTCCGAGCACCGCTTTTTTGTTTTTTACAACGATGGGTCTTTCGATCAGTTTTGGGTGATCGACCATGGCTTTGATGATCTCTTCATCGGTAAGATCTTTGCCTTTGAATTTTTCTTTCCAGACGGCTTCATTCTTGCGTATCAGCTGTATAGGCTTCAGTTCAAGACACTCGAGGAGCTCCCTGATTTCGGCCTCATCAGGCACCTCTTCCAGATACTTGATCACCTGGTATTTCTGACCTGATTCTTCAACCAGGTTAAGGCCTTCCCTTGACTTTCTGCAACGGGGGTTGTGATAGATTCTGATCATTGTTAAATTTTTTTGGTTAATGAATGTTAAAGTTCACTTTCTTCCTGCTGACCCATCATCATCAGGTAGGCTTTGAGGAACTCCTGAATACCGCCATTCATCACATCGTCAACATTTCCGGTTTCATAACCGGTTCGAACATCTTTGACTAACTTGTAGGGGTGCATGACGTAATTCCTTATCTGTGATCCCCATTCGATTTTCATTTTACCAGCTTCTATCTCATCTTTGGCAGCCTGCCTTTTCTTGAGTTCGATCTCATACAATTGTGATTTAAGCATTTGCATGGCTTTTTCACGATTTTCAAGTTGCGATCGGGTTTCTGAATTGTGAATAATAATTCCGGTAGGGTGGTGGGTCAGAATAGCTTTGGTTTCGACCTTGTTGACGTTTTGTCCTCCTGCACCGCTTGAACGGGCGAAATCCCATGAAATATCGGCCGGGTTTATTTCGATCTCTATGCTGTCATCTGCAAGGGGGTAGACATATACCGAAGCGAAGGAAGTATGTCTTTTGGCGTTACTGTCAAACGGCGAAATACGTACCAAACGATGTACGCCGTTTTCACCCTTCAGCCAACCGAAAGCATAATCACCCTCGAACTCAAGGGTCACCGTCTTGATACCTGCCACATCACCTTCCTGTAAGTTGAGTTCCTTTATTTTGTACCCGTTTCTTTCTCCCCACATGAGGTACATTCTCATAAGCATTGATGCCCAGTCACAACTTTCGGTACCACCTGCACCCGCAGTGATCTGTAGTACGGCACTCATAGAGTCACCTTCTTCAGAAAGCATGTTTCTGAACTCCAGAGCTTCTATCTGCTCTTTAGCGGTTGAGTATTGAGAAATCACCTCTTCTTCTTCGGCTTCCCCTTCTTTGTAGAACTCCAGAAGCACTTCCAGGTCACCGGTTAGCGTTTTGGCTTTACGGTAATCTTCCACCCATTTTTTCTCCGTTCTCAAAGAGCGCATGATAGCTTCTGCCTCTCTGGGATTATCCCAGAAGTCAGGAGCATAGGTTTTCTCTTCTTCATTTTGTATCTCGATCTTTTTGGCTTCGATATTGAGATATTTTTTAAGAAGCTCAACTCGCTCTTTCAGATCTTTCACCTGGTCTGTGGTAATCATGCAGTAAATTTTTCCAAAAGTAACACACTTTTTTCAATAGCAGCGGGTGATTTTTCTATTGTTGAGCCTGTACCTGTACCGAATATTCGGTTTCGTTTCTTCCGCTGGTAAATATGACTCCCCGAATAGGAGCACAGTCCTGATAATCTCTTCCGTGGCAGACCTTGATGTGATGATGATCACAAAGCAGGTCATTGGTAGGATCAAAGCCCTTCCATCCGTTTCCGGGTATAAACGCTTCTACCCAGGCGTGCATATGCATGTCTCCGCTAAAGCCCTGGCCCTGGTGTAAATACCCCGAGACATACCGGGCCGGTATGCCATGATGTCTGGCCATCGCGCAGAAAAGGTGGGTGAAGTCCTGGCAAACGCCTCCGTCACCCGAGAGTACATCATTGAGCGTAGAATCCACACGCGTAACATTGGGCTTAAAATGAAGTTTTGAACGTACCCAGTGGTTCAGGTCCTGAAGGTTTTCAAAGATCGATTTCTTTCTGTCGGGTTCGAATTCTGATTCTGAAAAAGCGGGGAGAGTGGTCAGGGCAGTGGGATAAAGAAACAACATATGTTCTACTTTAAACGCCATGCTGTCAAGTGCGCTGAATTGATCTGCAGGGGGTTGCTCTGTAAAATCGAACGGATTTTCTTCTTCACGCAGCACGCGATAATCAGCGGTAAAGGTGATTTCCTTAACCGGTACATCGCAGCTTACCATAATGCTGCTGAACCCGAACAGACCCGCACCCCGATAATGATGACAAGGTTCTGAAGTGTAAAATTCTGAACTCAGCAATTGTTGCCGCTCCTTGTTCTCGGGCATGATCAGGAATTTCCATTGGGCTTCAGATACAGACATTTCATATGTATTTTCAGCCTGATATTTTATTTGATATTCAAATGCCATTTTTTCCTAGTAATTAAAATATTCTTCCTCCATCAGATGACTTATGTCACTGATCTTCTTCAACAGGTTTTCTATATAACCTTCAGTGTCAATTCCTATCTCACTGATATGTGTAAACTCAAGAGTGGAACGCAACTTTCCTATAACGAATCTTGTTGATTCATGATCAGGATCATCGTCGGGATCCAGCAACCTGATATGATCATAGATCTTATCAAGGCTGTTCATCACAGATCGCGGATTATTCGGGTTCAGCAACAGAAATTTCAGGGTTGATAACTGATGGGGGGTCTTTCTGTTCAGTCTTCGGTGCATGTCATAACATTCACAACACTTTAGAAGGGTGGTCCATTCATAGCTGTTTTCCATAGCCCTGGGGTTATCGCTCTCGGTCTTCTTGGCATCATTATACTTTGCATTGATGATGCGTACCAATTGAGTAACCCTTTCAATGTTGATGCCAAGCATGATTATGGCATAGATCTCATCGTGAAGGAGTGTTCCATGTATCTTGCTGCGTAATATGGCAGACATTTCTGTTACGTACACCGTGAATTCATACAGGCTTTTTGATACAAAGACCTCAGACGGATAATTGGTCACATAGTGGTAAAATTTATTCAGAGCTTCGTACAATTCGGTCGAGATAAGGTCCCTTGCACTATTGGCGTTCTCCCGGGCAGCCCTTACATTATTGATGATCGAATAGTTCTTATCCTGATTAAAGCTGAGATTGAACAGGGTTTCTTTTTCGTCGAGAGACTTTACAGACTCATCAGGCATATCTCCCGTCATGAACCGTATAGAACGGAGCACAAATTGTCGGGACTGTGATAATTGACGAGGTGCATCAAGCGATGAAAAGTAATTGACATTGGTGTATCTTGCTGTATGTTCAGAACGTTCGATATAACGACCCATCCAGAACAGGTTATTGGCAACTCTTGCTAACATATATTATTTCGATTTCTTTAAAACCCAGGTATCTTTTGATCCGCCTCCCTGTGATGAATTCACCACCAGGTTACCCTTTTGAAGGGCTACCCTGGTCAGGCCGCCTTTCAGTACGAATTCCTTGTCTTTCCCGAGCAGGCTGAAGGTTCTCAGGTCGATATGTCGCTGTTCAAAAGAACCGCTGTCTTCGATGTAAGTGGCATGTACAGAGAGTGAAAGAATGGGTTGTGCGATATATTTTCTCGGGTCGGCCTTGATCTGTTCTTTGACCGCTTCTATCTCCTTCTTACTTAGGCGATTTCCGATAGATATTCCATAGCCTCCGGCTTCGTCTACCGGTTTGATCACCAGTTCGGGTATGTGTTCAAGCACATACTTCAATTCATCAGGGTTACCACAACGGTAGGTTTTCACGTTATTGAGTATCGGCTCTTCACCCAGATAATAATCGATGATCTCAGGCATGTAGGTGTAAACTGCTTTGTCGTCTGCCACCCCGGTGCCGGGCGCATTTACGATGTTCACATTACCATGCTGATAGGCTGAAAAAAGGCCGGGTACGCCCAGAGCTGAATCAGGATGAAATACAAAGGGGTCCAGAAAGAGGTCATCGACTCTCCGGTAGATCACATCTACCTTTTCGGGTCCCCTGATCGTTTTCATATACACAAAATTATTGTCTACATACAAATCCCTTCCCTCGACAAGCTGAACACCCATGGCCTTAGCCAGGTATGAATGTTCGTAGTAGGCAGAATTGAACATTCCCGGAGTAAGCACAACACAATTCGGCTGGTCGACGCCCTGTGGTTTGACACTTTCAATAATCTCCAGGAGATTTTCTGCATAATTTGTTACGGTATGGGTGCTGTAATGGTCAAAAACACCAAAAAGGGCTCTTTTCAGAGCTGTACGGTTACAGATCACGTAACTTACCCCCGAAGGGCAACGAATATTGTCTTCCAGCACATAATATTTTCCGTCTGAATGCTTGATCAGATCGGTACCTGAAATGTGATTGTAGATACCTCCGGGAGGGTCTATATTCATCATCTGATGCAGATAGTTCTTTGAAGAAGCCAGCAGGTCCATGGGAACGATCCCGTCTTTCAGTATTTTCTTGTCATGATAAATATCGTACAGAAAGAGATTCAGTGCACGGCTTCTTTGTAAAGCGCCTTTTTCGATGATCTCCCATTCATCTGGGTGAATAATACGCGGAAAAAGATCGAAGGGAAATATCTTTTCCTTCTGCTGATGCTCATCATAGACCTGAAAAGTGATTCCCTGGTTGAAGAATGAAGCTTTAGCCTTTTTATTAAGGGCTTCAAAATCTTCAATGGAATGATTTCCATAGATCTCGAATAGTTTTTTGTAGATTTTTTTCACCTTTCCCTCCTCGTCGAAGATTTCGTCAAAGAGTTTTGGGTCCTTTTCATAATCAGAAAAGATCGGATGCTTGCTTTTGATTTTCATATATGTATAAAAAATAGGAAAATCTTCTGTTATTTAAAACAACTTTCTCAATCTTTTAGAACTAATTGTCTGATTCTTACACTTGAAACGATGGTGGTGTGATATTCTTACTTTTTGGCTAAATTTAGGCCATCATAAAAGGCTCTGCTCAGAGTCGAACTTTTTCATGAGCCGGGCTTTATACTACCAAAAACACTTAAACTATGAAATACTATTACTTATTGACGCTTATATGTCTTACGATGAGCAGTCTTCAGGCTCAGTTCTCTGAAAAGAAGGCAGACATGAAGAAATACGAAGGATTTTTCGATTTCTGGTACGATGCTTCGGAAGACAAGATATACCTTGAGACCGATGATACCGAAAAAGAATTTCTGTATGTCTACTCCCTTAGTCACGGACTGGGAAGCAATGATATCGGACTGGATCGCGGACAATTAGGAAATGAACAAGTTGTATACTTTAAAAAAGCAGGTAATAAAATGCTGCTCATGCAGCCAAACCTCAGGTATCGTGCCATTACCGAGAACAGACTTGAAAGAACCTCGGTAGAGCAGGCGTTCGCTAAAACGGTTCTATTTGGTTTTGAAATCAAAGATACCCTTGATAACGGAAACTTTATTATAGATTTTACGCCTTTCCTGATGCAAGACATGCATGGGGTGGCCCAACGACTCAAATCAGGTAGGCAGGGAAATTACAGCCTGGATGAAAAGAAAAGTGCTCTTTGGCTGGAACGAACCCGTTCCTTTCCTGAAAATTCAGAGTTCGAGGCCTTGCTGACTTTTACCGGGGAGCCTTCAGGCAGCTATATCAGGTCTGTGGCCCCTGATCCGCGTAAGGTATCAGTGGTGCAGCATCATTCTTTCGTAAAACTGCCCGATACCACAGGTTTTGAAATGCGGCCATATGACCCAAGAAGCGGGCTAAATGCCTTTACATACATGGATTACGCCACGCCGGTTCAGGAGTCTGTTGTAAAGCGGTTCATTCACAGGCACCGGTTGGAGAAGAAGGATCCCGAAGCGGCTGTAAGTGAAGCGGTCGAGCCCATTGTCTATTATCTGGATAACGGTACCCCTGAGCCGGTGCGTTCTGCCCTGCTGGAGGGAGCTCAATGGTGGAATCAGGCGTTTGAGGCAGCAGGCTATAAGAATGCGTTCAGGGTAGAGATCTTACCCGATGATGCAGATCCGCTTGACGTAAGATATAATGTGATTCAATGGGTACACCGGTCTACCCGTGGCTGGAGCTACGGAGCTTCGGTCACCGACCCGAGAACGGGAGAGATCATTAAAGGTCACGTGAGCCTTGGAAGTCTTAGAATAAGACAGGATTTCATGATTGCCCAGGCCTTGCTTGAGAGTCCTTACCCTGAAAATGAGGAGAATTATGAGGATATGCTCGAGATCGCACTGGCGAGAATACGACAGCTGTCGGCTCATGAGGTAGGCCATACCCTTGGATTTGCCCATAACTTTGCTGCCAGTTCTACCGAGAGAGCTTCGGTGATGGATTATCCGCACCCGCAATATGAACTTGACAACGGGGATATTAAATTTGAGAATATCTACGACACCGGAATTGGCGAATGGGATAAAATCACGGTAGCTTATGCATATCAGGATTTTCCTGAAGGTGCCGATGAGAAGCAGGCTCTTGATGAGATCTTACAACGCGCCAAGGAAAAGGATATAGTTTTTATTTCTGACTCCGATGCCCGGTCTGCAGGAGGTGCTCATGCCCTTGCCCATTTATGGGATAATGGAAAAGAGGCGACCGAGGAACTCGAAGAAGTATTGAGAATCAGAGAAAAGGCTATTGAGAATTTTTCGGAGGAAAACATTAAAATTGGTGAACCTTACACTGTGCTTGAAGATGTGTTCGTGCCGCTTTATTTCTTCCACAGATACCAAACCGAAGCGACTGCAAAGCTGGTTGGCGGGATGACCTATGAATACAGTGTAAGAGGTGGAGGAGACAGCCGTCCGGAGTTTCTTGACAGTAAGATGCAGAAAGATGCTCTCCGTGCTGTTCTCAGAACCCTCGACCCTGAGATTCTTGCCATTCCTACAGAAAAACTGGCATTGTTTCCACCCAGAGCCCGCGGGTATTCACGAACAAGAGAATCATTTAAAAGTCGCCTGGATGTAGCTTTCGATCCCTTCAGTGTGGCCGAGACCGCCGCTGACTTCAGTCTTGGATTCTTATTACACCCGGCACGGGTGAACCGACTTGTTCAGCAGAAATCCATAGACCGGGATCAGTTGGGAGCTGCTGAGATGTTTGATGAGTTATACAAAGCGACCTTCAAAAATGATGAGCGTGATGAATACCTCAAAGAAATAAATCAAATGGTCAATTTCAGGGTGTTGCATCATCTTATGAACCTGGCCTTAAATAACGAGGCTTATCCACAGGTACAGGGGCTTGCTCTTGAGCAGATCGATCGTATCGATGCAGAATTGAAAAAAGACGATAATTATCCTTACAGAAAGGCTTATTTGGATCGTATCGAACGATTCAGGGAAAAACCGGAACTTTTCGAATTGATCCCGGTAAAGAAAATTCCCGATGGATCTCCCATCGGAAGCAGTTTTATGAATTGAAATGAAATGAAATAATGCAAAAAGAAATCAATCTGATCAGTGATACCACAACCCGGCCAACCGAGGGAATGTTGCAGGCCATGATGAAGGCCCGCGTTGGAGACGACGTATTCAAAGAAGACCCTACCGTCAATGAAATGGAGGAGCGTGTTGCGAAAATGTTCGGGAAGGAGGCTGCGCTCTTCTTCCCCAGCGGAACCATGGCCAATCAAACGGCTATAAAAGTGCATACTCAACCGGGGGAGCAGCTTATTGCTGACAAATATGCCCATATTTTTAATTATGAAGGAGGAGGGGTGAGTTTCAACAGCGGTGTTTCATGTAAACTGCTCGATGGAGACAGGGGCATGATCACCGCATCACAGGTTGAGGCTGCAATCAATCCGCCAGATTTCTATCACAGTCCGCTTACGACCCTGGTATGTCTTGAAAATACCACGAACAAAGGGGGAGGGGCCTGTTATGATTTTTCAGAGATTGAAAAGATCAGAGAGGTCTGTGATCGTAATAATCTGGGGTTGCATCTTGACGGCGCCAGACTCTGGAACGCCATGGTGGCCAGGAATGAAAAGCCAGAGCAGTATGGTCAGGTGTTTGACTCTATTTCTGTATGCTTCAGCAAAGGTTTAGGGTGTCCTGTGGGATCGATGTTGGTCGGAAGTCAGGCGTTCATCGACAAGGCCCTGAGAGTGAGAAAAATGCTGGGTGGAGGGATGCGACAGGCAGGATACCTGGCGGCCGCCGTATTGTATGCTCTCGATAATCATGTGGATCGCCTGGAAGAAGATCACCGGAAGGCCGGCGAAATAGCCGCGATGCTGAACACCCTTAACATAGTGAAAAAGGTCGAGCCCGTTGAAACCAACATTCTTATTTTTCAGCTGAGGGATGAAGTCGATGAAAACAGCTTCTTTGAAAAACTGAAAAAAGAGGGCATCAGGATCATCAGTATGGGACAGGGAAAACTCAGAATGGTCACTCATCTCGATTATACAAACGAGATGCATACCACCTTACTCAAAAAACTAAAAAATCTGGACGATTAATATTTTCAGAGGGAAAAATGATTTTGCTTTGTAAAAAGGGTTAGCCGGTGGCTGGCCCCTTTCTGCTTTACATTGATTGCCTAGGCGGTGGTAAGATCTCTGATATCGGCATCTGTGGCATGATTCATCACAGAATCAATACCGTTCTCGAGTCCCGCTTCAGAGGTGTACATCTGACTGCTTCCGATAATTTGCCCATTCGAAGCTTTCAGGTTAAAATGAAACTTCCCGTTGGAAGCTGTTTTTCTTTCAAACCGCGATTCATCACCCGCGTGAGTCTTTACTGATTCGACTCCTTTCCTGGCACTTGATTTATCGGTATATCCCTGGCTTACCAGGATAACCTGACCGTTTCTGGCTTTAAGGTGAAAGTAGTATTTTTCGTTTTTCTCGCTTTGAAATATCTCAAACATGTAAATAAATATTTTGATTGGTGTTTTAAATATATCAAATTCCTGAAAGAAAAAACCAATAAAATATTAAGAATGAATGAGTTAACGATGAAATACTGAAATCATAGACGATTATTTAAAAAGATCGAGTCCGGGGATATCGGGCATGCCTTCTTTCGCCACGGCGCCTAACTCAGCCTCGTTCACCTTCCCGGCCTTTTCGATCAGATTGTTCATATGAACAACCAAATAATCTTCCAGTTGCTCCCTGTCTTCAAGAAGCCGGTCATCGATACTTATATTTTCCAGTCTTCGGTTGGCGGTCATGGTAAGCTTCAACAGACCGTCGCTGCTTTCTTCAGACACCATTACGGTATCCAGTCGCTTTTTGGTTTCCTCTATTTTCTGTTGGGTTTCCTTGATCTTACCCATCATACCCATCAAATCTCCAAACATGATCTTTATATTAGTTATAATACCTGACAAAATTACTAAATTGTAAAGCTAACCTATGCTTAAAAATGATGAAAATACACCCCGGTATTTTGGCTATAGCTTGTATTTTTGCATTTTCATGCCAAAACGAAGCAGCACACATGAGCGAAAGCGATCTAAGGCCTCCTATGGCCGATAAAAAATCAACACAACTTGAAAAGCATGGTGACATCAGGTACGATGAGTATTATTGGTTGAACCAAAGAGAAAACCCTGAGGTTATCGATTATCTCGAAAGAGAAAATCATTATTACGAACAGATGAATCAACATCTGCAGGGTTTCAGGGAGTCTCTGTTTGAAGAAATGAAGGGACGAATCAAGGAAGACGATCAATCGGTTCCTTATAAGTATAACGGATACTGGTATATAACCCGGTACCGTGAAGGTGAAGATTATCCGGTATACCTCAGGAAGAAGGAGCTGGAAGATGAAACCGAAGAGGTCTTATTCGACTGTAACGAGCTGGCAGAAGGCTATGAATATTTTAATTTGCGAGGCCTGAATGTAAGTCCTGACAATAACCTAATTGCTTTTGGAACCGATACGGTGGGAAGAAGGCAGTATACCATTCAGATAAAAGATCTTAGAACAGGGGAGATCTATCCCATGGAAATTACGAATACAACCGGCACCAGTACCTGGGCCAATGATAATCAAACGCTTTTCTATACCCGTAAAGATGATCAAACTCTTCGGTCTGACAAGATATACCGACACATCTGGGGAACTGCTGTAGAAGATGATCAGGTAGTATACCATGAAGAAGACGAGACCTTCAATGCCTTTGTCTATAAATCGAAATCACAGCAATATATCATTTTTGGATCAGGCAGCACCCTTACAAGCGAATACAGTATTTTAGATGCTGACCGCCCGATGGATAAGCCCAGGGTTTTCCAGGAGCGGATACGTGGGCTTGAATACGGAATTTCACATTATAAGGATCATTTCTATGTGATCACCAATGCCGATAAGGCCCGAAACTTCAAGCTCATGAAAACGCGGGTCTCAACTACCGGAAAAGAGCATTGGGAGGAGGTCATTGGTCATCGCGATGACGTGCTTTTGGAAGATATCGATATCTTCAGGGATTTTCTGGTGGTCAGCGAGCGCAGGAACGGACTTAATGAGATAAGAGTGATCAGATGGTCAGACAGTTCTGAGTACTATATCCCCTTTGATAACGAGACCTATACTGCCTTTACAGCCACCAACCTCGATTTCGATACGCAAAAATTACGGTATATATATAACTCACTCACCACACCCAGCAGTACCATTGAGTTCGATATGGAAACGAAGTCAAAATTTATTCTGAAGGAACAGGAAGTGCTGGGCGGGAAATTCAATAAATCCAATTACAAGGAGGAACGTCTTTGGGCAAAGGCCACAGACGGCACGATGATCCCAATCTCTCTGGTTTACAGAAAGGATACACAGTTATCTTCTGAAACCCCGCTTTTGCTATACGGGTATGGTTCATATGGTGCCACCCTCGATCCCTATTTTTCAAGTGTGCGCCTTTCTTTGCTTGACAGAGGATTTGTTTATGCGATTGCACATATAAGGGGAGGGGAGTATCTCGGAAGGAAATGGTACGATGAGGGGAAGCTGCTGAAGAAGAAGAATACGTTTACAGATTTTATAGATTGCTCAAAATTCCTGATCGAAAGGAATTATACAGGTCCTGAGCACCTTTATGCCATGGGAGGCTCGGCAGGCGGACTTCTGATGGGCGCGGTGATGAACATGGCACCTGAACTCTATAATGGTATAGTGGCACAGGTACCCTTTGTCGATGTAGTAACCACCATGCTGGATGAGAGCATTCCGTTAACCACCGGAGAATATGATGAGTGGGGGAACCCGAATAAGAAAGAGTATTATGATTATATCAAGTCATACTCCCCTTATGATAATGTGGCACCTCTGGATTATCCGAACCTTCTTGTCACTACCGGACTGCATGATTCTCAGGTACAGTACTGGGAACCAGCCAAGTGGGTGGCCAGGTTGAGAGATGTTAAAAAAGGCTATGGAAAGCTTTTCCTGTATACCAATATGGAAGCCGGTCATGGCGGGGCTTCCGGGAGGTTTAAAGCATTGAGGGAAGTAGCGATGGAGTATGCCTTTTTACTTGACCTTGAGGGAATACGAGAGTAATTAAAAAAAAATTCTAAATTTGCAACGGTTCAAATCCTCAAATTTTGATCCTAACCCGCATCTCTATGGAACAAAAAATAAACGCTTACAACAACGTTTTAGAGCTGATTGGGAACACCCCTCTCATCAGAATGAACAAGATTACAGATCAATTTAATGGATCATACTTCGCTAAAGTAGAAGCTTTCAACCCGGGACATTCGTCTAAAGATCGAATAGCGCTTCATATCATTGAGGAGGCTGAGCGAAAAGGACTCATCAAACCGGGAGATACCATCATCGAAACCACTTCTGGTAATACAGGTTTCAGTATAGCTATGGTCAGTATAATCAAGGGTTATGAATGCATACTGGCGGTAAGTTCAAAGTCTTCCAAAGATAAGATCGATATGTTGCGTTCCATGGGAGCAAATGTATATGTGTGTCCGGCAAATGTCAGCGCTGATGATCCGAGATCCTATTACCAGGTAGCCCGGAGATTACACGAAGAGATAAAAGGTTCGGTCTATATAAATCAATACTTCAATGAACTGAATACCGAAGCTCATTATAAATCAACAGGGCCTGAAATCTGGGAACAGACCGGAGGGCAGATCACCCATTTGGTGGCATGCAGCGGAACCGGAGGAACGATTTCGGGTACTGCGCGTTTTCTGAAAGAAATGAATCCCTCAGTAAGAATTATCGGGGTTGATGCCTACGGGTCGGTTCTCAAGAAATATCACGAAACGGGAGAGTTCGATGAGAAAGAGATTTACCCGTATCGTATCGAAGGGCTGGGAAAAAACCTGATCCCAACGGCTACCGATTTTGAGATCATAGACAAATTCATCAAGGTTAATGATGAAGACAGTGCTCATACGGCAAGAGAGATCTCTAAAACTGAAGGGTGCTTTGTTGGTTATACCAGTGGGGCTGTTATGCAGGCTGTAAAGCAACTGGCTGCAGAAGGTGAGTTTACCAAAGACAGCAAAGTGGTAATGATCTTCCCCGATCACGGTTCGCGCTATATGAGTAAGATTTACAGTGATGACTGGATGAGTGAGCAGGGATTTTTTGATACTGTAAATTCTGAGGAAGAGAGAAAGATCGAGTATGTCAAATAATTAAACCGGCTTACATATATGAAATTCCAGGCTGTAGATAAGGTTAGTAATATCTCTGGTAAGGAATTTCATGAATGTTATGTTAAACCGGGAAAGCCGGTGATCTTTGAGGATCTGGCAAAAGACTGGCCGGCCTCTGATCTTTGGAGTTTTGAATATTTCAGGTCTCGTTACGGTCACTGGATGATACCGATGTATGATAAGTCATATCATGAACCCGGAGCCGGATATATGAAGCCTGCCACCTATAAGAGATTTGGTGAATACCTCGATATTATTGAGCACGAGCCCACAGACCTTCGTTTTCACAATTTTCAGATAATGAAGGAAGCTCCTGAACTTGCAGAGCATTACCATACTCCACGAATCATGAACGGCTTTTTGAAATTCGCCCTGATGTTTTTCGGGGGAAAAGATTCTACGCTGAACCTGCATTACGACATCGATTGTTCGCACGTTTTCCTGACCCATTTCCAGACTCGTAAAAAACTCTATCTGTTTTCACCTGACCAGAGTGAGCTGTTGTATCATTTGCCATTCACGAATCATTCACATCTCGACGTCTTACAACCGGACATGGAAGAATTTCCGGCCTATGAAAAGGCCAGGGGAATGGTAGCTGATATCAGGCATGGAGAAACCCTTTTTATTCCTAAATTGTGGTGGCACTTTGTTCACTATGTCGAAGGCGGATTCTCTTTGGCTTTAAGGGCCAATGATTCGGTGGCCACAAAGGCAAGAGGTCTTTGGAACCTGGTGAGGCTTTTCACCGTTGATACGGGTATGAACTACCTGGCCGGGGAAAGCTGGAAAAAATATAAAGAGAACCAGGCGAAAAGAAATGCGAGTCGCCTGCTTGTATAACTCAAATAATTTGAATGAAAAACATCGTCATTACCGGAGTTTCTTCCGGAATTGGAAAAGCAAGTGTACAATACTTTCTCAAGAAGGGTTACCGGGTATTCGGTAGTGTGAGAAAGGAAGAAGATGCCCGTCAACTCAGTAAAGAATGGGGTGAGCGGTTTGTTCCGCTGGTCTTCGACCTTCAGGATTCGGAAGCGATCGAATCAGCCGCTTCGAAGGTGCATGATATTATTGGTGATGCACGCCTGGATGCTTTGGTAAACAACGCAGGAATTTCGGTCAACGGGCCGCTGGCTTATATAGAGCCTGAAGAATTTTCAAAACAGCTTGATGTAAATGTACTGGGGGTTTTAAGGGTTACCCAGGCATTTCTTCCGTTACTGGGCTTTAATAATGACCGGCCAAAAGGGCATATCGTCAATATAAGTTCCGGTTCGGGAAGGGTCACCCGCCCGTTTATGGGGCCTTATTCTGCATCTAAGTTTGCGCTGGAATCATTATCTGACGGGCTCAGAAGGGAATTGCTTGATTTTGGTATCGGGGTAACGATCATCGAACCGGGACCTATCAAGTCTGAGATCTGGACTAAAGCAAAATCGGGTAAAACCGAGGAAAAATATGCAGACACCCCTTATGGGAAGATTTATGAGAAACTTCCGGTCATGGTGTCAAATATGGAAAAGATAGCCCTTGATGCCGAAAAAGTGGCCGCTTTGATTTACGGAGTTGTTGAAGGAGAAAAGGGAAAAACCCGCTATCTGATCGCTCCAAAACGATGGTTGTTCTGGCTGGCCATTCATGTGATGCCCGACAGAATGCTGGACAAAATGTTTCAGAAACAGTTCAATAGGCTGGTCAACGGCTGAAATTAAATTGTGAAAACTGCTTTGAATTGGTTATTTTTGCCTGCTCGAATTTGAAAAACATATAATATATAAACTTCGCCTACACATGAGAGATTTATTTGATAGGATCATTGAAAACAAGGGACCCTTAGGAAAGTGGGCTTCACAAGCAGAAGGTTATTTTGTCTTTCCAAAACTGGAAGGTCAGATCTCTAACCGAATGAAGTTCAACGGAAAGGAAGTCATCACCTGGAGTATCAATGATTACCTCGGTCTTGCCAATCACCCTGAAGTTAGAAAAATAGATGCTGAAGCTGCTGCAGAGCACGGAGCTGCCTATCCGATGGGAGCACGAATGATGAGCGGTCATACTGACCTGCATGAACAGTTGCAGAATGAACTCGCTTCCTTCGTAAAGAAAGAAGCTGCATATCTTTTAAACTTCGGTTATCAGGGAATCATGTCTTGTATCGATGCTTTGGTGACCAAAGATGATATCATCGTTTACGATGTGGATTCTCATGCTTGTATTATCGACGGGGTTCGTTTGCATATGGGGAAACGCTTCACCTATCAGCACAACGATATGGACAGCCTGGAGAAAAACCTCGAGAGAGCTACCAAAATGGCTGAACAAACCGGTGGCGGCATCCTGGTGATCTCTGAAGGAGTTTTCGGAATGAGAGGAGAGCAGGGACGTCTTAAAGAGATCGTTGAGCTGAAAAAGAAATTTAAATTCCGTCTGCTTGTAGATGATGCTCACGGTTTCGGAACCCTGGGTGCTACGGGAGCAGGTGCAGGTGAAGAGCAGGGGGTACAGGAAGGTATCGATGTTTATTTCGCAACTTTCGCCAAATCAATGGCCAGTATCGGAGCATTTTTGGCCGGGGATAAAGAGGTGATCGATTATCTTAAATATAACCTGAGATCTCAGATGTTTGCCAAGTCCCTTCCTATGATCTTCGTAAAAGGAGCTCTTAAGCGACTTGAGATGTTGCGTTCCATGCCCGAACTTAAGAATAAATTATGGGAGAATGTGAATGCTCTTCAGAACGGATTGAAGGAAAGAGGGTTTGATATCGGAACGACTCAGAGCTGTGTTACGCCGGTTTACCTTAACGGAAGTATTCCTGAAGCCATGGCGTTGGTAAAAGACCTGCGTGAAAACTATGGTATTTTCTGTTCGATCGTCGTATACCCGGTAATTCCTAAAGGATTGATCCTTCTGAGAATGATCCCTACTGCTACTCACACAATGGAGGATATACAGGAGACTCTGGAAGCATTTTCAGCTATCAGAACCCGTTTGGAGAATGGAACCTATAAGAGACTTTCTCAGGCCGTGGCTATGGCTATGGGAGAGTAAACAGGTCATAATTGAAATAAAACTTGTGATCCGCCGGAGAAATCCGGCGGATTTTTTTTTGCGTGTTACCCGGGCAGGTAACCCCATCTTACCAGGTCATTCCTTTCTGTGATCTGTTTGATGCTTCCATGGTGAAGCAACACGATCCTTGTGGCGATGTCGTAAACCGTTCTGTAGTTGTGATCGGTAATGATAAAACCTTTATGAGATCTTTGTTCCTTAATAAGCCCGGCCAGAATCTCACAGTTTACCGGGGAATTTCCGGCAAAGGGTTCGTCCAGTAATATATAGTCCTGTTGGGCGTGAATGGTGATAACTGTTTCTATAAATCTTTGTGTTCCCTTCGATATTTCATATGGCTTTTTATTTAATGAGGCCTTGACAGAAGGTAAGTTTATGACCTTATCCAGGTTTTCAGGAGGAACAAATGCTCTGATCGCTTTGATGATTTTCAAATGTCCGGGAAGAAAGTTTTCCTGCGGAAGGTAGGCCAGGTGTCTGATGGTGGCGGCTTCAGACAGCAGTACGTGTTTGCCTGCCCTTACAAAACGGTTTTCTGCGGTCAGACTTTTATGAATGATCTTCAGCAGGGTCGACTTCCCTGAGCCGTTTCTTCCCAGTATTCCCAGTATTTCACCCTTTTTGCAAGCCAGGTAGATATCAGATAACAACAGCTTGTTACCAAAGCGCATTTGTATACTGTCAATGTGCAGGTGGTTCAAATCAGAAAGGGTGTTAACATTAAAAATATTACCGAAAGGGTTATGGTCCAAAGAAAACGCCGGCTTAGCCCCAGGTTTCTGTAGAAGCCATATTCAGATGGAAAGCGTAACTCGTAAGTGATGAACTGCATAACCGGAACCAATATAACCATGGAAATAAAAAACGTTTTGAAATGATTCCCGATGAACCAGGCCAGTAACCCTGAAATAATGATCGCAGTGATAAGAAATCTTGAATAGAAATACCACAGAGATCGCAAAAGTCGTTTCAGCAATGGTATAATATTCAGGATATTCAAGATTTAATCAATTACAGTATCAGAGTTCTTTTTTGTAAGTACGCCATTTTTTGATCAATTCAGGTCCGTATTCCTTCCACAGCGCCTGCACCTGAATATTTGTCTCCAGCTCCGGATTGGTCTCGACATACTTTATACCACGCCTTAAAAAGGTGTCGGTCACTTCCTCAAAGATCAATGCTGTAAGCCCCTTACGCATCCATTCAGGATGAATACCTATGAGCAGCAGGGTACCTTTGTCATTTTTTTTCTGGGCTTTCCATAAATGATAAAATCCGAAGGGAAATAATTTCCCGTTCGCCTTCTGAAGGGCCTTGGAGAATGAGGGCATAACCACTGAAAACCCAAGCAGGTTATCGTTTTGATCTGTGATCAGCGCAACAAAATCCGGATCGAGAAACTTCAGGAATTTCTTCTTGTAATGCTCGACCATATAAGGCTTGATCGGGGTAAATGATTCCAGTTGCCCGTAAGAGAGATTCATCAATTCAAAAATGGCCTCAGACCAGGGCAGTAATTCTTTGGTAGATTTGAACTTCTGTAATTTGAGCCCGAATTTCTTTTGAATGAGTTTTGAAAAGGTCCTTACTTTTTCAGGTACTTCCTCAGGAACGGGTATCTGGTATTCCTTCCAGTCGACTTCTTTTTCAAACCCCAGTTTCTCCATTAGTTCGGGGTAGTAGGAGAAATTATAATGGGTTGACATGCTGCCGATGCGGTCAAAACCCTCGATGAGCATTCCTGCCTTATCCATATTGCTGAAGCCCGAAGGGCCTTCGATGTAGGAGAGGCCTTTCTCCTTTCCAAAATTCATGGCATGCCTGAAAAGCTCTTCAGCTACTTCTTTGTCGTTGATGCTTTCAAACCAACCAAAGCGAAGTTTTTTCTTTCCCAGTTGGTCTACCTCGGTATGATTGATGATCGCAGCAATACGGCCGGCCACTTTCTGATCTCTGTAAGCCAGAAAAAGCCTCGACTCAGCTTCACGATATATGGGGTTCTTTGCTGCATCGAGCGTGCTGAGCTCCTCCTGTATTAAAGGCGGAACCCATTTGTCTGATGTTTTGTACAGGGAAAACGGAAACTTCACGAATGTCTCCAGGTCTTTTTTACTCCTCACTTCCTTAACCGTGATCATGCTGGCTTCTTGCTTTAGTTCTTGTTTTTAAACTTATTAAAGGCGCCGTTCTTTCGAAGCGCCTTTTTATCGTAATCAGGCGTGTTGTCTACCTTTCGTTCGGGGTCGGTATGATGGTCGAGCCTGAAAGACATCCCGATAGCTCCGAAAAGTCTTGAGGGGGTGTCTTTAATATTCATCCCCAAAGAGGCATCGATCTGCAGATTCTTATTCATCAGGCGGGCACCCCCGACTCTGAATATCCCGTCTGCATAAGTGTCGCTATTGAATCCCTGATGTTCTGCAAATATCGTATATCTGGGATTTTTAAGGGCATGGGTAAGGGTAATTATATAGTTGAACATGGGGTCATCGCTGGTAAACCGGTCATAAATGATATTTGATACCAGTACCCAGCGAGGTGTGAGATGTTGCTGGGTGGCGACCATGACCTTCGGGGTGACCTGAGGTTGTTCGGGAAAGAAGGGATTGTCGCCGAAATAAAAATTGGCCCCGGCATATACTGCTACGGCAGGCATAAGATTCTTCCATTGGAATGTGTTATTCGCTCGCCAGCTGTATAAATTAGGTTTGTTGCGATCAGGATCCTTGAAGGGATCGAACAAGAGAAATTTGGCACCTATGGTGTTGTATAAGAAATCATTATTATTGTATTCAGAAGGAGGGAGGGTCGAATTGTCTGTGACCCCTTCGAATGCATAGCTTCCATCGATGATAAGCTCCAGTTGCTCAAAGAAGAGTCCGTATCTGAATACATAATCAACACCAAAACGGTTAGACTCGGTTCTCAGCGCGCTATGCTCTCTTTGTTCATAGGAAAAGCCTGATTCGAGCTGGAAAACGCCTGTTCCCACAGAAAAAGCACTGTAGGAGGCTCCGGGTCTGTTCGAATTGATGACCTCTGTATACTGCGAATGGCTGATGGTCGCAACAAGGAGGGTGATAAGCAGGGGTATTAGTTTTTTGTTCATCACGATTGGGATTTTTGACAGAACTAAAATAGGATAATTATTTCAACCCTCCTTTTCAGGGGGCATAATTCATACAGGAATTGCAAAGCTAAGCCTGGATTAAGGTTAACGCTGTAACTGGATTTTATTATTAATTTAAGTCAAGAGGTTCTCTTTAAAAGATGGAACTGTTGTATTTTTGCGCTCTAAAGTAACTTCTGATGCAGTTTTTGAGAACTATCCTGATCATCTTGTTAATCCTCTTCGGTTTAAGGATATTATCACGTCTTTTTGCCCCATTTCTGATCAAATTCGCTTCCAGGAAAATGGAAAAGGAAATGGAAAAACGCTTCGGCGGGAACCGTGCCCGGTCGGGAGAGGAAACCCGCAAGGAAGGTGAAACTGTGATCGACAAGGGTTCTGTGAAGCGCCCCGATAAAAATTCTTCTGAAAAAGTTGGAGAATATATCGATTTTGAAGAACTTGACTAACTAAACCCTATTTAATGACTAACCAATTAAAAAATGTATTGCCACACGTGGCGGTATTTTTCTTATTTGTTCTAGCCGCAACTCTTTATTTCTCTCCGGTACTTCAAGGTAAAAAGATCTTTCAAAGCGATATCATTCAATATATCGGTATGGCCAGCGAAAGGGATGCCTATAAAGATCAGACAGGCGAAGAGTCTTACTGGACCAATAGTGCCTTTGGCGGGATGCCCACCTATCAGCTTGGAGCCAACTACCCTCATAATTACATCAAAGATCTTGACAGGCTGATACGTTTTCTGCCCAGACCGGCAGACTATCTCTTTCTTTATTTTGCAGGGATATACCTGTTACTGCTTGTACTTCGGGTAGACTGGAAGTTAGCTGCAATCGGAAGCCTGGCTTTTGGTTTCTCTACCTATCTCATCATTATCTTAGGGGTCGGACATAATGCCAAGGCTCATGCCATCGGATATTTTGCCTTTGTGCTGGCCGGGATCATACTGGCATTTCGAAAACATTATATATGGGGCTTTCTGCTTACCGCACTTGCCATGGCCCTTGAAATCAATGCGAATCACTTCCAGATGACCTATTACCTGCTGCTGCTTGTGGTGGTTCTCGGGGTGGTTTACCTGGTCGATGCCATTAAAAAGAAAGAGCTGCCACATTATTTCAAAACAGTGGGATTGCTTACGGTGGCTGTTGTGCTTTCCCTGGTAACCAATGCTACTAATCTTATGGCAACCCGGGAATATGCTGCCTGGAGTACGAGAGGGCCGGGGGAACTTACAGTGAACCCTGACGGAAGTACGAAAGAGATCAGTAGCGGGTTGGATAAGGATTATATCACTCAGTACAGTTACGGACTGGCTGAGTCTTTGAATTTGATCGTTCCCCGCTTGTTTGGTGGAGCAGACCGCGAAAACCTTGGATCTGATTCTGAGACCTACCGGTTTCTCACTAACCAGGGTGTTTCACCGGTGCAGGCATCTGAATTCGCACGTAATCTGCCTCTGTACTGGGGCGACCAACCGGGAGTAGCTGCACCGGCCTATGTAGGAATAACGGTTTTCTTTTTGTTCCTGCTGGGTGCATTTTTGGTAAAGGGGCGTTTAAAATGGTGGTTGCTTATCGGAGCCTTCATGTCTCTGGTTCTTTCCTGGGGTAAGAATTTCGGCCTGCTTACAGATTTTATGATCGATTATTTCCCGCTTTATGATAAGTTCAGGGCAATAACCTCGGTTCAGACCATTCTTGAACTCTGTGTGCCGGTTCTGGCCATGCTGGGGGTGTCACAGTTCATCTCCCAGAAATACGGGGAATCAGAAAAGTGGAACAGTCTTAAGTATGCCTTTATCGGTATAGGTGTGGTGCTTACGGCTCTGTTTGTGTTCAGTGGAGCCTTCAGTTTTGTCGGTCCCTATGATGATTACTACGCACAGTCATTTGGTCAGGAACTTATCGAGGTGATAAAGGCAGACCGGAAAGCGGTCTATACGTCTGACCTGTTGCGTAGTTTCGGCCTCCTTGCAATCACCGCACTGGTTTTATGGTTCTTTCTGAAAAAGGGAATGAAGCCTCTTTACCTCGTTTTTGCTTTAGGGCTGCTGATCTTAACCGATCTGGTGCCGGTTGACCGTCGTTATGTGAATAATGAAGATTTTGTAAATGCCCGCCGAATAAACAAACCTTTCCAGGCCGGATATCCGGAACAGGAAATAAAAAAAGATACAGCCCTTCATTTCAGAGTTTTTAATCCTGCAGAAGGACTTAACGGAGCAGCCACTTCATATTTTCATCGTTCCATCGGTGGTTATCATGCCGCTAAGCCCCGCCGGATGCAAAATCTCTATGAGTTCCACATTGCCAAGAACAATGTGTCGGTGCTCAATATGCTGAACGTACGTTATATTATTCAACAAAATGAAAAGGGTCAAAGCTATCCTGCCAGAAACCCTTATGCAAACGGGAACGCCTGGTTCGTTAACCGACTTATTCCCGTAGATACTCCTGATGCTGAGATACAGGCACTCGATACGCTTGAAACCAAATCTGCAGCGGTTTATGATATGAATCAGCAAGGTCTGCCTGAAGAGCTTTCGGACCGGTATCAAAAAGATTCTTTAGCACGTATCAGCCTGGTTTCTTACGCCCCCGATAAACTGGTCTATGAGAGTGTAAATTCCAATAAGGGACTGGCTGTTTTTTCTGAAATGTATTATCCGTTCGGTTGGAAAGTGGCCATCGACGGTCAGGAGGTGCAGAGTTTCAGGGTCAATTACGCCCTCAGAGCTTTAGAGATTCCTGCAGGGGCACATACGATCAGCTTTACTTTTGAACCGGAAGTAGTACAAACCGGAAGTACCATTTCCCTGGCCGGAAATGTGTTGCTTGCGCTCCTCTTTCTCGGGGGGCTGGTATACAGTCTGAACCGTAAGCGATCCCGAACCGATGAATCCGCAGAATAAGGATGCCAAAAAAACGGTGGTCATAGTAACCTATTACTGGCCGCCGGCCGGAGGTCCCGGGGTACAGCGGTGGCTCAGGTTTGTATCCCATTTGCCCGATCACGGGATAAAGCCGGTGGTGATCATTCCCGAAAACCCCACTTATCCGATCACGGACCCCCGTTTTCTGAAAGAGGTTCCTGAAGCAGCAGAGATTCATCGTGTTCCGATCAGGGAGCCTTATAAATGGGCCAAATTGTTCAGTTTCAAAAAGACTCAAAAGATCAGTCGCGGCATTATTGAAGATAAGCGGCAGTCGATGACGGAGAAATTCCTGTTATGGGTGAGGGGAAATTTTTTTGTTCCGGATGCGCGTGTTTCATGGGTTGAGCCTGTCTCAGGTTTCCTTGAAAACTACCTTGGTAATCACCATGTCGATGCTTTGATCACCACAGGTCCTCCTCACAGTCTTCATCTTATTGGAATGGCTTTGAAAGAGCGAACCGGGATGTACTGGATGGCCGATTTTCGTGATCCGTGGACATCGATAGGATATCATGAGAAACTTTTCCTGGGTAACAAAGCAAGAAAACAACACGAATCCCTGGAGAGAAAAGTGCTCAATCTGGCAGACAGAATCATCGCCACGAGCTATTCAACCCGACGGGAATTGCAGGAAAAGACTTCTAAGCCGGTCTCAATGATCACGAATGGCTATGAGCCCGAGGAGGTACAAGTAAGCCTCACCCGGGATTTTACATTAAGGCATATCGGTTCTCTGCTGAGTGGAAGAAACCCCAAGAACCTCTGGCGCGTGCTGAAAGAGCTGTCAGGGGAAATGAAGGGATTCAGGGAAAGTTTAAAGATCGAACTGGCAGGGGTGGTTAGTGATGAAGTTGTGGATACCATCAAAAGTTTCGGACTGGAAGAAAACCTTGTTCTTCTTGGATATGTAGAGCATCGCGAAGCCTTGAAATTACAGCATGCAGCTCAGGTTCTTTTATTGCTGGAGATCGATTCTGATATCACCAGGGGTATTATTCCCGGAAAAATATTTGAGTATATGGCATCAGGGCGTCCGATCCTGGCAATTGGACCCACCTCATGGGATGCGGGACGATTGCTTAGAGAGGCAGAGTATGGCCAGGCCTATGCTTATGAAGACTATCAATTGCTTAAATCAAAAATAAGAGAGTATTTTATAAGTTATAAAGAAGGCAACCTCAAAGGACCCGATGCCGATATAGCTGCCTACAGTCGGTCGGCTCTGACCCGGAAACTGGCAGCCCTCATACCTTAACGCATGGGAATCGTAATAAAACAATCAGCCCGAAATCTTATTCTGACCTATATCGGATTTGCTATAGGAGCGGTTAATACGCTTTTCCTCTATACCAATTTTCTTTCTGCCGCCTATTTCGGTCTGATTGGGTTTCTGTTGTCTGCTGCCAATATTCTGATGCCTTTCCTGAGCTTCGGAATTCACAATACCATTGTAAAGTTCTATTCTTCTTATGAAAATGAAGAGGAGAAGCATCGTTTCATTACTACTTCGCTGCTGATGCCTTTACTGCTCATCATCCCTGTTGCGCTGATTGGTTTTGTGGGGTATGATGAGATATCATCGTTTCTTTCTTCGAAAAATGATATCGTTGAAGACTACGTATGGTATATATTCTTCCTGGCCATAGCAATGGCTTATTTTGAGATATTTTTTGCATTGGCGAAGGTGAAATATCGCACTGTATACGGGAATTTCCTGAAAGAGGTATTTCACCGGGCGTTGATTGCCGTTCTGTTGTTTGGCGTGTACCTGAACTGGCTGTCTGTACCGCATTTCGTGGCAGCAATGACCCTGGTTTATATATTGCGCGGATTGCTCATGCTTTTGGCTATCTGGAGAAATGGAGACCTTTCCTTGTCTTTTGCTTTACCGCCCGATTTTAAAAGGGTGGTCAAATATGCCTTTTTGATTATTGTTGCCGGCTCTGTGGCTGTGGTCTTACTGGATATAGATAAGGTGATGTTGGGAAAATTCAAGAGTATAGAGAATATTGCTTATTACAATGTGGCCGTATTCATTGCGGTTGTAATAGCCGTTCCCGCAAGGGCGCTTCACCAGATCACTTATCCCTTGACTTCAACGCTCATGAACCAGGGAAAGATGGATGAACTGAGCGACCTGTATAAAAGGAGTTCGATCAACCTGTTGATTGTAAGCGGCTTAGTGTTCTTGTTGATACTTGGTAATATTAAGGAGCTTTATGCGCTTATCCCGGAGCAATACGCCGGAGGTATCCCGGTGGTATTTCTTATCGCGCTAGCGAAACTTTCAGATAACTTACTGGGTATCAACAATGCCATCATATTTAATTCCAACTATTACCGGATGGTACTTTTTTTCGGGGTATTACTGGCCATCCTTACCGTGATACTCAATATAATCTTTATACCTGTGTGGGGTATTGAAGGGGCAGCCTTTGCAACCTTACTGGCTTTCCTGATATATAATATCAGTAAAATAATATTTGTTAAGACCAAACTGAAGATGCAGCCTTTTACAAAGAATACATTGAAAACCTTTCTTTTGCTGGGGGCACTGTTACCCGCTTTCTATTTTATGTCATTGCCTTTTTTGCCGGTGATATCCATAATGATTAAAAGTGCGGCTATGGCGGCTTTTTATGGTGTCGCTGTGATCTGGTTAAACCTCTCTGAAGACATTCACGGGCTTTTTCTTAAATACGTAAAAAGAAAAGGGCCCCGCCTATAGGCGAGACCCATCCTAACTAAATAACTAACAAACTATATGAAGATAAATCTTAATTGTTTCTTCTTCCTCCCCTTGAGTTTCCTCTTGAACTTCGGGCTTTAGCCGTATTTCGGCTGTTGTTCGGGGCGCTTACCCTTTTATTAGTTCTGCTATCATTAGCCTTACGGGAAACCGAACTTTTTCTTCCGGCAGATGAATTCCTGGCATATGATCCCGATTTACGCTGAGAACTTCTTGCTTTCTGAGCTTTTTGGGTTCTCGGAGATCTTTCTGCGTAAGCCTTCTTGCTGCGTTCGTTCGATTTTCTTTGACCGTACCGGGCACCGTCGTTTCGACTCCTGTTATTTGCAGAGCGGGTGACAGATTTAGAACCTCTGTAATTACCGTTACCTGCCTGAGCATTTGCGCGGTTTCCGGAAGCGGGTTTACGATATCCCTGAGATCGGTTCACCCGATTATCAGAACGGTTGTTCCCGTATGCTTTCCTTCCGGCTCTTTCCCTGGCAATCGCTCCTGGATTCTTTCGTACCTGGTTGCGATGTCTGGCTTCGTACTTCAGACTTCTGTCTCTCAGGTTCTTTACAGCCCTTCGGTCATTACGGGCGGCAACCCGGCGATCGTTCTGATAGATCTTTCCTCTGTGATTCCCTTTATAATGGTACGGTCTGCCAATCTGAGCATAAGGTCTTCTGTAATTATTTCTGTACGGTCTGTAATAAGTATACCTGACCGGGTAATAGTACCTTCTGTACGGTCTGTAATCTACCAGGCAAAGATTTACGGCAGGTCTTACAAAAAACCTGTGGTAAGGTCTGAAAAAATATCCGCGGTTATAGATATTGATAAACCCTGTAAATCGGGCAAACCCTCCATACGGATCATAAAAAACATTCAGACCACCCACCTGTACGACCCTACGGTTATTGTACAATACGTCGACATTCCCTATTCTGGATACGCGACCATAAAAATCATAATAGACCGGGGTGTTTTCAACCTGGATAACTGCTCCGTAATCATCATACTGTACCCAGGGACTGTAATTAAAGCCCGCATTGAAGGTGATTCCTACGCTGCCATTGCCTACGTGGGCACCGATAACGTTCGGATTATCGATATAAAAATCAAATTCTCCATCAGGATAAACCGAAAAGGTGATCCCGTCTTCCACGAATATGATGGAATTGTTATATCCGTAGCGATTCACATCAGCCATGCTTTCTGATACGCTGGCCTGAAGACCCGTCATACCAAGCATTACTATTAATACCGTAAAAATACTTTTCATAGACATAATACACGTTTGTTAAGGTTCAACTTTAGTTTATTTGGCTGATCACTTATTAAGAATCAAACAGCGTGCCAAAATCCGAAAATCAATTCAAATGTCTTACGCTGATGATGAGAAAATACACGCAAAAACCTGATTTTCAACTATAAGTCTCAAATTGTTAATCGGGTGTTATTGATGCAATCTCACGTTTCTAATCTTATGATTCAGGTGAGACATCGGCCGATGAACATAAATGTGCCCATGCTTATGTTGCTTTCTGGCCGACTTCTTCCAGGCTACTTTATGTCCGTTTACCTTGTGAAGTTTTCCTGATTTACCCTTGTACTCCATAAAGAGATCACCCAGAGATCTCAAAGCTCCGTTGCGGTAATAGGTGATCAGGACGCCGTTGACATTAGAAATCCGGCCAAAGCGATCATAACCTACAGGAAGATGGCTTTGATACGATCTGGCTCGTTCCCTTCGGTTTGTAGTCAGTAATTGAAGCGGTTCAAAGTCAAATGAACCGTCGCTGTAGATATAGAACCGAACCTGATTCATGGTAAAATTCAGCTCCGGAACGGTAAAAAATCCCGGATGAGCCTCATAATTCCTTTCTAAATGACATGATGGGGGTGAGGCGAAGACAAAAGAATGGCTGAATAAAACGGTAAAAAGAAGTAGAAGTGGTCTCATAGTAGTAAGATTAGGGTTATGCCTACTCATAAGCTTTTCGGCTTTCGCTTTGAATAAGGATTTCCAAACAGCGTGCCAAAAAATCATTAAAAGGCATAACCCTTTGACTATGAGTTACATATTTTTTAATGCGGTAATTACCTCAGCCGGATCGGCCCTTTTGGTGTAATCTTCATCGATAAAACTGTATCGAACGCTACCTCCCTTATCGATGATGAAAGTGGCCGGCATTGGGAGTTCAAAGTCTGTATTCTGATGGTGTTTCTTCAGATCGATACCAAATTGTTCGTAAATCTGTTTCAATGATTCCGGTAGTGAAAATACCAGTCCGAGACTTTTGGCGAAGCGGTTATCGATATCGCTTAGCACTTCAAATTCCAGCTCGTTTTTTTCAGCTGTGGTCAGAGAATTATCAGGGGTTTCCGGGGTTATAGCCACCAGACGGGCTCCCTCACTTTTGATTTCCTCCAGATGTTGCTGAAAGGCCCGTAGTTCCATATTACAGTAAGGACACCAGCCACCGCGATAGAACAATACCACCAGGGGAGTTTCAGCGTATAGTGAAGCCACGTTTACCGTATTTTTATTCGCATCGATCAAATTTGCTTCAGGAAACTGATCACCCACTTTAAGACTCCTTTCGGCCAGGTGTTTTTCCTTCAGTTCTTCTGTGGCACGATCCATTATTTCCAGAGCTTCTCCGGGTATCTTTTCCCGGTTGGCCTTATTAAGAATTGCTAAATCTTGGGTTAATGACATACGATTGTTATTTTATGATTCCCTGAATTGGTCGTTTCAGGTTGCAGTCATTACACAGGGCAGGGGAAAAGTTATTGAATCTTTTCCCGGAGAAATGAAGCGGTATAGCCCTTGTTTTCAGCAACGATATCTTCCGGACTTCCTGTAGCCAGCAAATTTCCACCTTTTACACCACCTTCGGGCCCAAGATCAATGATATGGTCTGCACATTTGATCAGTTCAATATTATGCTCGATCACAATGATCGAATGGCCTTTGTCAAGAAGGGCGTCAAAAGATTTAAGCAGTTTTTTAATATCGTGGAAATGAAGACCGGTAGTGGGTTCGTCAAAAATAAACAAGGCTTTTTCTTTTGTACTCCCCTTAACAAGGAATGATGCCAGCTTAATACGTTGCGCTTCCCCGCCCGACAGGGTAGAAGAAGACTGCCCCAGGGTCACATATCCCAATCCTACGTCCTGAAGTTGCTTAAGTTTGCTGATGATCTTCTTTTCTTTATGTTTTTGAAAGAAATCAACGGCATCGTCAACTGTCATGTTCAGGATGTCATCGATATTACGATCCTGAAATTTCACTTCCAGTACCTCTTTCTTAAACCGTTTTCCCTGGCAGGTTTCACATTCGAGATGTACATCGGCCATGAACTGCATTTCGATGGTGACTTCACCCTCTCCCTTACAGGTTTCGCAACGGCCTCCGTCTACATTGAATGAGAAATGTTTAGCCTTATAGCCTCTTATTTTGGCGATCTTCTGCGAAGCATAAAGGGAGCGAATATCGTCATATGCTTTTATGTAGGTGACAGGGTTCGAGCGTGAGCTGCGACCTATCGGGTTTTGATCTACGAACTCAACACTGGAAACCGCCTTGGTATCTCCTTCGATGCGCGTAAATTGCCCGGCCTTTTCGCCATATCCCCCTGTTTCCTTTAAAACAGCCGGGTACAGTATGTCTCGTATCAGGGTGCTTTTTCCACTTCCGGATACTCCGGTAACCACGGTTAATGTGTTAAGAGGGAAGGTAACATCTATATTTTTCAGATTGTGTTCGCGTGCCCCGATGATCCTTATTTCCTTGTGACTGCCACGCCTTTTTTGAGGAACTGTGATCTCCTCTGTTCCCCTGAGATAATGAGCCGTGAGGCTGTCCTGCTCAAGAATGGCCTCATAAGATCCCGTGGCTACTACGTTTCCACCCTGAGTTCCTGCTTCAGGGCCGATATCGATGATTTCATCGGCTGCTTTCATGATATCTTCATCGTGTTCCACCACGATCACGGTATTGCCCAGATCACGTAAAGACAGCAGTACCCTGATCAGATTCTGGGTATCTCTGGGGTGGAGGCCGATGCTGGGCTCATCAAGTATATACATCGAGCCCACCAGGCTGCTTCCCAGAGAGGTGGCCAGGTTTATACGCTGGGATTCTCCTCCGGAAAGGGTATTCGATTTACGGTTCAGGGTCAGGTATCCCAGGCCTACATCGAGCAGGAATTGCAGCCTGGTATTGATCTCTTTCAGCAACCTGGCGGCAATCTTCTTGTCGTGGTCGCTGAAAGACAAAGAATGGAAGAATTGCTGAAGGTCAGTGATAGGAAGGTCAACCATATCGGTGATGGTCTTTCCGCCAATTTTTACATAATCGGCCTCTTTCCTGAGTCTTTTTCCCTTACAAACCGAACAGCGTGTCTTGCCGCGATATCTTGAGAGCATAACCCTGTTCTGTATCTTATAGCTCTTTTCCTCCAGTTCACTAAAAAAATCGGTCAGCCCGGTAAAATAGCGGTTACCATCCCATACCAGTTGTTTTTGTTCTTCAGAAAGTTCAAACCAGGGTTTATGGATGGGGAAATCGAATTTATAAGCATTGTCTACCAGCTGATCGCGATACCAGCTTAGCTTTTCACCCCGCCAGGCAAAAATGGCATTCTCATAGACTGAAAGAGAAGTGTTGGGAACAATCAGACTTTCGTCAAGCCCGATCACATCACCGTAACCTTCACATTTCGGGCAGGCCCCGTAGGGATTGTTAAAACTGAAAAGGTGAGTATTGGGCTCCATGAAGCTCATACCGTCGAGCTCAAAGCGATTGCTGAAATGCTTTTGACTGCCATCATCCAGTTTTTCGATGATACAACTTCCCTTACCCTCAAAAAATGCAGTATCGACCGCATCTGCAAGCCGGTTATAAAAATCTTCATCATCTTTAACGATCACCCGGTCTACCACGAGAAAGAAATCGTGACCGATCTCATCTTTGATCTGATCGATACGAAGCACCTCTCCCCTGTATTTTATACGGGCATATCCCTGTTGTTGCAGTATTTCAAGGGTTTTTATCACGCTGCGATCTTCCGGAATGTGAACGGGAGCCAGCAGTAATAACTTGGTGCGTTCCTCAAAAGATTTTACATATTGGATAACATCGGTAACCGTGTGTTTTTTCACCTCCTTTCCTGAAACAGGAGAAAAGGTTTTTCCAACTCTGGCAAACAGTAATTTGAGGTAATCATAGATCTCTGTAGAAGTACCAACGGTCGACCTGGGATTGGTTGAATTCACTTTCTGCTCAATGGCGATAGCCGGAGCTATCCCCTTGATATATTCGACTTTTGGTTTGTCGAGTCTTCCCAGGAACTGACGGGCATAGGAGGAAAGGCTTTCTACATATCTGCGCTGTCCTTCAGCATAAAGGGTGTCAAAAGCAAGGCTTGATTTCCCACTTCCCGAAAGCCCGGTGATCACCACCAGTTTGTTCCGGGGAATGGCCACATCGATATTCTTCAGATTGTGCAGTTTGGCTCCTTTTATAAGGATGTATGATTTTGGGTCTAAGGTGGTTATTGTGGTCATAGCAATTCTACAAACCACAAAGATAAGAAGTTAATCAAGCACGACGAAGCCGTGCAGCTTATCGATAATTATAAAAAAATGCTAAAAATTTTTTGTCCATCTCTAAAGAATAATCTTATATTTGATTCAACCAGACTTAAAATATCGCGCCTATTCCGCACAATTACTTTTAATAATTTATTGAAAATACAACCTGCTGCTATTAAGCGGCCTGATGTTATTAAAAGTAATTTCTATGGACAACACACTACAGGATGCGACCCTGGTATCCAAGTATATACAGGGTGATGAACAGGCACTAGAACAACTCATTAACCGACACTCTCACCGAATTTACAGTTTTATTTATTCAAAGGTCTATGACCGTGATGTGGCCGAAGATATTTTCCAGGATACGTTTATCAAAGTGATTCGTACGCTCAAGGCCGGTTCGTATAACGAAGAAGGGAAGTTTTTACCCTGGGTCATGCGGATCGCACATAACCTGGTTATCGACCATTTCCGGAAAAATGCCAGAATGCCGAAATTCCAGGGAACAGACGACTTCAATATCTTTACCGTGTTGGGAGACCCTTCGCTGAATGCAGAAAAACAGCTGATCAAAGATCAGGTGGAAAATGATGTGAGGGAACTCATAAAGGAACTGCCTGAAGATCAAAGGGAGGTGCTTATCATGCGTATCTACAAGGATATGAGTTTTAAGGAAATAGCCGCAAAGACCGATGTAAGTATTAATACAGCTTTGGGCCGGATGCGCTACGCCATCATTAACCTTCGTAAAATCATAGAGAAAAACAAGATTATACTAACGAATTAAATAATAAAGTCTGATTCGCAGCGTTATAGGTTTATAATCAATACTAACAACATGGCAAATCTTTACGCTACGAATTCTTCTGAAACTAAAAAACTGAAGCCTAAAAAGGAGACCATACGGTTCCTTTTAGACTATTCAAGGGCTTTAAGGGTAACAAAAGTGAAAGACAAAGCTTTTGAGACGATTATTAATTAATAGTAATTAGCAAAGACCGGTTTATTTACCGGTCTTTTTTTTCTCGTATTCCTTAATAACCGATTTCCTCCCGATCTCTCTGGTGATAAAATCCTTTTCGAGGTCCCACCCTCTGGCAGGGCTGTACTCTCTTCCGTAATAAATGATCTGAAGATGCAGCTTGTTCCATTTTTCCTTCGGGAAGAGTCTTTTGGCATCTTTTTCGGTCTGAACCACATTTTTTCCGCTTGAAAGATTCCAGCGGTACATGAGCCGGTGAATATGTGTGTCTACCGGGAAGGCAGGAACTCCAAAGGCCTGAGACATGACCACGCTGGCGGTTTTATGACCAACGGCTGGCAGTTCTTCAAGGGCTTCGAAACTTTCAGGCACCTTTCCATTATATTTATCAATAAGTATATGTGATAGCTTATAAATTCCCTTCGATTTCATCGGAGACAGTCCTACGGGTTTAATTATTTCCCTGATCTCATCAACGCTCAATCTCACCATTTGCCAGGGGGTGCTGGCCCTTTCAAACAATAAAGGCGTGATCTGATTTACTTTGGCGTCTGTGCTCTGAGCAGAAAGAAGCACAGCGATCAGCAGGGTGTAGGGATCGGTATGGTCCAGCGGGATCGGTGTTTTGGGATATAACTCTTCAAGACTGTTTATGACGAACTCAACCTTTTCTGCTTTGGTCATTTTTGTGTAATTTTAATCTGAAAATGAAGAACAAATTAAACTAAAAAAATTGACTATGAACACACTTAAGCCCGGAGATAAAGTGCCGGAATTTAAAGCCAAAGATCAGGATGGTAATGAAATAAGTCTTTCAGATTATAAAGGAAAGAAACTCGTTGTTTTCTTTTATCCGAAGGCAAATACTCCAGGTTGTACGGCAGAGGCTTGCAATTTAAGGGATCACTATAAAGAATTACAATTAGAGGGATATGAATTGCTGGGGGTCAGTGCCGATTCCATGAAAAAGCAATCGAATTTCAAGGAAAAATATGATTTCCCTTTTCCTTTGCTCGCCGATGAAGATAAAGATGTAATCGAAAAATTCGGGGTATGGGGACCTAAAAAATTCATGGGTAAGGAATATGATGGCATACACAGAACCACCTTTATCATCGATGAGGAAGGTAAGGTAGAGAAGGTGATCTCAAAGGTAAAAACCAAAGACCATGCTTCTCAGATACTGAATTCGTAATTCGGTGAAACGTATAAAAAAACTCCGTGATACTGAGGTGTCACGGAGTTTTTATTATTTATATTTTCTGAATATCAGGAGTTGGAATTTTCCTTTTCAGCAACCTTTGAACGGTATTCAAACAACTGCTTTTCTTTAATAAGGTCAGCAATACCGGCGGGAAGCATCTCTTCCCAACCTTCTTCTCCTTCTGCGATCTTCTTGAGTACTTCTCTCGAGAAGATGTGAAGAATCTCCTGGTCGTAATCGAAAATATCAACCACCTTCCCGTTATATTTGAAGAACTTGTAGAGTTCCTTCATTCTTGGGTGTACTTTCAGGTTGTTGCTGGTTACCAATAGGCCGGTTTCCGGATCGATCATAGGATACAGGTATACCTTCAGGTCTTTGTAGAACAATTTTCCGAAGGCTTCGAGTATACCACCGCTCAGATGACGATAATATTTCTCATCAAAGATATCTACCAGGTTATTCACACCCATGGTCAGTGCCATACGCTCTCGTGAATAGTTTGAGAAGTATTCGACCAGTTTGTAATATTCCTGGAAATTGGAGATCATAACAGTCTGACCCAGGGAGCACAGCAGTCTGGCTCTGTCCATGAAATCTTCCTCATCGATCTCTCCCTCAGCCCTGAGGTTAGACAGGGTGATCTCGAAGATCACCACCGCATTATCGACATCGACCTTGTTTTCTCTGATGAAGATCTCATATGATTTCTTGAACATGTCCATATTCACCAGGGTCACCGGGCGAAAACTTCCTCTTAAGGCAAGGATGTTCTTTTTGTAGAGAATGGCCGCCGGCAGGATGTTGTTCCCGTCAGGACCAAACATAACCGCTTCGGTCATTCCGTTCTTAACCAGTTGCAAACTCATCAGGCGGTTATCAACCTCTTCAAAGCGCGGACCTGAAAAGTTCATCATATCTATCTCTATGGTATCCTTATCGATATGGTCATAGAGATATTTCAGTAATTTCTTTGGCTTATGATGTTTATAAAAGGCTCCGTAGATCAGGTTTACCCCGACTATCCCGAGAGTTTCCTGCTGCAGCCTGGCTTCCGTTTGCTTAAAGCGAATATGAAGAATGATCTCATTGTAGTCTTCATCGGGCTCCAGCTGAAAGCGTATCCCCAACCAGCCGTGACCTTTATACTTTTTGGCAAAGTCTATGGTTGCGACCGTATTGGCATAAGAAAAGAATATTTTATTTGGATTCTCTTTCCGGTCGATCCGCTGTTCCATAAGTTGCATCTCATGGGTAAGCATCTTCTTCAATCTTGCCTCAGTTACATACCGTCCATCGTCTTCCGTACCATAAATCGCGTCACTGAAAGCCTTATCGTAGGCACTCATAGCCTTGGCGATGGTACCCGAAGCACCACCGGCCCTGAAAAAATGCCTGACCGTTTCCTGCCCGGCTCCGATCTCAGCAAAGGTACCGTAGATGTTCTCGTTTAGATTGATTCGTAAAGCTTTCGCTTTGAGGGAAGGGACATTTTCAAAATTCTTGTCACCTTTTACAACAACAGGCATAGTCAATTTTCTTTAGAGCAAAGTTAAAAAAGTTTCATGAAGCGATTCGGATAATAAATGATAAATTTGATAAAAAAAGAGGTTTGAAAATCACATTTCTGGGTACCGGTACTTCGCAAGGCATCCCTGTTATAGGAAGTGATCATCCTGTTTGCAGAAGCACCGACCCTAAAGACAAAAGATTACGCGTTTCTATCATGGTAGAATGGGGTAAGCACCGTTATATCGTTGATTGCGGTCCAGACTTCAGACAACAAATGCTTACCCATCAGGTTGACCGAATCGATGGTATTCTATTCACTCATGAGCATGCCGATCATATTATGGGATTAGATGATATACGCCCCTTCTTTTTCAGGCAGGGAGACATACCCATCTATGCCCAGGAGCGCGTTTTGCAGTCTCTGAGAAAAAAGTTCGATTACGTCTTTGCTACTGAGAACAGGTACCCGGGAGCCCCTGCGGTTAAAGAGTACCGGATCGATAAGCATGAACCCCTGCTGTTAGACGGGATGACCGTAATACCGATCGAGGCACACCATAACCGCCTGCCTGTACTGGGATTCAGGTTTGAGAATTTCGCCTATCTTACAGATATCAAGACCATAGACAACGAAGAGCTGGAAAAACTGGACGGAGTGGAATATCTGGTTCTTAATGCACTCAGGGAAGAGCCGCATCATTCGCATCTCAATATCAGGGAAGCCATTGAACTTTCAGAGAAGATCGGTCCCAAAGAAACCTATTTTACCCATATTAGTCATATGATGGGTTTTCATAGCGAGGTACAGAAAAACCTTCCGGAAAACGTATTTTTGGCCTATGATAACCTGATTTTGAATATTTAACCCTAAATCATCCTTTACATGAAGAATAAGATTTTTATGTATCTCTTCTTTTTTTCGGTACTATTTATACTTTACCAGTATGTAAGTGCTGAGAAATATTTCGAAAGCGAAAAACAAAAAATGGAAAGCAAAGAAGCTGAGCTTGCACAGCTGAACGATACCATACAAGCACTCAGGCTTGAAAATATGGACCTGAGGTATTTTGACCTCAAAACAAACGATGATGCCCTGGCTTATTACGAGCACCTCGAAATAGCCGATCCGGCTGCTTATGTGCGGGATAAGCTGATCGAAAGCAATGAGAACAGCGGGAATAATCCGCTGGTTCCCTACGATGGCATGTCAGGGGCTCCCATGAAGATCAATAAGATCAAGATACTTAATCATAAATGGCTCATCGCAGATTTCTCCGATGGAAAATATTGGGGGGAATTGATGATCGAATATCAATTAAATGATGATCTGAGCGTTGATTTTACAGTGCTCGATCACTTGCTTTATACCCGAAACTAGTACCGCTGTCACTCAAAACAAAGGAGATGAATTACAGCGAAAAAGAAGAAGAAGAGGCTATTGAAGTTAGCCAGGAATTTCATGTTTCCGCTAAAAGGCTCTGGAAAGCCCTTACCCGCTTGGAGGAGATGAAACAATGGTTTTTTCCCGAAATTCCCGATTTCAAGGCTGAAGTGGGGTTTTCTACCGGTTTTATGGTAGATGCCGGACAAAGGCGGTTCTTTCATCAATGGGAACTGCTAAAGGTAGAACCTGCCGAAGAAATTGTTTATCGATGGGATTATCAGGGTTATAGCGGTCACTCATTCGTACATTTTATACTGCGGAATAATTCAAAAACCGAATTAGTGGTGAAGCATTACGGAGTGCAGAATTTTCCCCAGCACATTCCGGAGTTTCATCCTGAAAGCTGTAGGCGGGGATGGGAATATTTCATTCAGAAAAGGCTGTACGATTATCTCAGAAGCTGATAAAGCATTTATTTTTCAATTAAGCAGGGGCTTTTCTTAATTGCTGATTCATGGTCAATGTTTTAAAAACCAGTTAATTAGAGTTTTTCAGTCATTTTTATTCGTAATAAATGATCTGATAAACCGGTGATATAAAGGTGTTCTGGTGAAAAGAACATTCCAGTAATGGGCATTCCAACCGGGTCAAACATTCCCGGGCGGGCCACGTCGATCACTGACAACCCCCTTTGACCTTTATCAGACCATTCCAGCTGGACCTCATTATTCACTACAGATGGTGCTGTGAATATCTTTTGTTGGTGATTACCTGATTCATGAATCTTAAAAACAGAATTAGAGACCAAAGAAGCGATCCATATACCATCGTTAGGACCTCTTTCCAAGTTATCAGGCGATATTACGCTAACAAATAATTTTTTGGCTGTGGGAATCCAAGTTTCGTCCAAATCAAAGACGATTACCCTGTTCATCCTGAATTCAGAAACAAATACTTTGTTTTCTTCCTTATTCATGGTGATCCCGTTAGCAAAATAAAGGCTGTCTGCCATTACTTTTGCCTGTTTATTCTTTTCAGACAGATCCAGGCGGTATAGCATTCCTGAAGGGACCGGTGTAGCAAAGGCACTATCCTGATCCCGGTGGTCACCATATGTTTTTTCAAATGATTGCGTAAACCATAAAAAATTTCGCTTGTCAACATAGATATTATTTACACCGTGGGAATGTTGGTAAATCAAGCGAGCTGTTTCTTTACGTATGTCAACTTCAAAAATCTTACCGGTATTCATGCAACTTACATATGCCTTTTGGTCTTGTGAATTTAAATAAACCCCTCTGGCTCCGTCATTACGGTAACCTGCTGCTGTTAGATTCGCAAACTGCCTTTTTACTCCGTCATCCGTTACCAATAATAATCCCAGGCTGTCATCGGCTACCACGATCGAATCGGTTGAGAGGGCAAACCCGTCTTCAGGAAGTCTCAACCCTTTCGCTTTAGGATAGATCTGATCGGGGTTATAGGAATAGGAAATCTCAGTGAAGCCGGGTGGTATGGTCTGACCTGATTGATCCTGAAAATCGTTTTTTTCTTTGCAGGTAGAAAGCGAAAGAAAAAATACGGAACAGACAATTGTAAAAGGGGAGTTTAGGGAGATTTTCAGCATATTTAAAATGTTCTGTTGATAAAGATAAATGAGATGAAAAAAATGACAGAATTTTCTGAGCCTCTTTTGAAAGTGATAAACAAACCCGGGCAGTTTCCTGCCAGGGTCAATGCTTGATTTGGAATACTACTGATTTAACCTAGAAGTAAAGCCACAATAGATAGTTCTTTAATAACCGGTATGATTTATAGCTCTTACAAGGCACTGCATGAGAAGCTATTCATCGGTACCAGGTGTTTTTTTTAAGGGACCGATTTATCGAAAAAACCGCTATTCCATTTCGCCGTCATCTTCTTTTTGCATCATGCGGTTGTGTTCTTCCATGATTCGTTGATGCTCATTCATCATCTCCTCATGTTGAATGGTCATTTCCTGATGCTGATCATTAAAGTCTTTAAAGCGTGTATCCAGCTCTTCATTTGATAAGGATTGTATTTCTTCATCGGCCAGCATGGCAGCGTGTTTATCGAGGGTGGAAGCATGAAGATCCAATAATTCCTGATGTTTATCCATGTACTCCTGATGTTGGTTGTTGATCAGCTGGAAAACAGAATCGTTCTCTTCGTTTACCATTTCCTTGTGTTCTTCCATCCATTGTTGATGTTCTCTGGCTACACTGTCGTGGTACTGCTGCATTTCAGCGTGTACGGTTTTCATTTGTTGGTGATCAGCCTGTAAGGTGGCTATCTTTTCTTTATTATCCGGCTGGCATGACAGGAATAACAGCATGCAGCATATGGTGGTGAATCGTATCATAGTTTTTTTCTTATGGTTTATAAATAATATACCAAAAATTTAAGGGAATGCCAAAAACAAGACCTGTTATATCACTTGATGAAATATCACCCTTAACAGGGCTGAATTTTTAATGAGAATTGATGAGATTTTTCAACCGGATAACTATCAGAAGGTTATGATGTTGATTGATAATGAATTTGCCGCTACCAAAGACGATAAGGTTTTCAGGGTTTTATTATCTGCCGGGAAAATCCTAATTTGATGACGTATCTCAAGAAAAGAAAATTATCTATGGCATTTACTATTGATTTTGTGGATCATGTGGCCCTTCGGGTCAGTGATATGGAACGGTCTGCTGCTTGGTATGAGGAGGTTTTGGGCCTGAAAAGACACCAGCCGCCCAAGTGGGGGTCGTTTCCTGTTTTCATGCTTTCAAAACGCTCTGGGGTCGCCCTGTTTCCGGCAAGAAAAGATGACCCGAAACTCGATAAGAAATCAAAAAATGTGAAGATCGATCACTTTGCCTTTAACCTGAACAATGAGCAGTTCAGTTTGGCCATAGCTCATTTTAAAGAGCTGGAACTTGATTTTAATATTCAGAATCATCATTATTTTAAGTCTGTTTATACCAGTGACCCTGATGGTCATACCGTCGAACTTACAACCTTAACGGTAGAGGAGAGCGAGTTTTACCCGCAGCAATAGTGCTTAATGTAAAGCATTGTTTTATTTTGCATGACCGATCAATATAAAAAGCAGAAATGTTGTTCCGATTAGTTTTTATCCCGGCGATTTTGCTGTTACACGCCTGTGGGCAGGGAACAGAGCCACGGTTTTTTCAACATGGTATGGATACCGGCTCGCGACCGTGGACCCATACATCATTTTCAGAAACGAATGATGATTTTACATTTGCTGTTATAGGGGATCTTACCGGGGGAGAACGCAAAGGAATATACAGTACAGCAGTTGAACAGCTCAACCATCTCGATCCGGCATTTGTGGTTAGTGTGGGAGACCTGATAGAAGGAGGAACCAATAACCGTGACACATTGCAAAATCAATGGGAATCTTTTGATAGTCGAACCCGGCATCTGGAAATGCCATTTTTCTACCTTGGGGGAAATCATGACCTGACGAATCCAGTTATGCGTCAAGTATGGAAAGAGAGGTATGGAGCCACCTATTATTATTTTCTCTACCGTAATGTTTTATTTCTCATGCTGGATTCAGAAGATTTTGAAGAGCAAAAGCTTCTGGAGATCAACCGGGAACGGGAAAAAGCGATGAAGATTATCAGGGGAGAAGCGCCGGGGGTTTTTGAAGAAACACCTTATGCTCAAATGAAAGAAAGCCGAACAGGAGCTATAAGTCAGCAGCAAACAGAATATTTCAAAAAAGTGCTGGACAGTTTCCCTGATCCGAGGTGGACCTTTGTATTCATGCATAAGCCACTTTGGGAAAGAGATGATGAAAAAGGTCTCGGTTCGTTGGAACAAGCCCTTGCTTCACGAAATTATACGGTCATCAATGGTCATCTGCACTCTTATTCACACCGGGTGCGCAACGAAAAGGACTATTATGTCATGGGAACCACCGGCGGGTATCAGAATCCTGCAGATTCCATGGCCTTTGACCATTTAACTTTGGTGCGGATGAAAGAAAAACCACTGTTAACTCCTCTCAAAATGAATGGCATATTACATGAGAACGGGGTTGCACCGGAGATACTGAGAAATTAAGCAGGGTTTTACCATTTATATTAACGCTATTTTTACAACTTAATCAACACTGATCAATTTAAAGAACACAAATGGCTTCAGGATTTTTTGCCCTTTTAGATGACGTAGCAACACTCATGGATGATGTTGCCAGCATGAGTAAGATCGCAGGAAAAAAAACCGCCGGGATTCTCGGTGACGACCTCGCTGTCAATGCAGAAAAGGCGATGGGATTCGTTTCCTCGAGAGAACTTCCCGTCTTGTGGGCCATTACTAAGGGTTCTTTTCTCAATAAGGTGATTATACTTCCACTGGCTTTTCTGCTGAGTTATTTCCTGCCGTCTGTGGTGACGATCATTCTGATTTTAGGTGGTTTTTACCTGGCTTATGAAGGGGCGGAAAAGGTCTATGAGTATCTGGTACCCCACGACGATGATAAAGTGAAGGTTAAAAAAACCGGTCTTTCAAAAGAAGAACTGCTGAAGCTTGAAAAAGATAAGATACGTTCTGCCGTGATCACCGATTTTATTCTATCGGTGGAGATTATCATTATTGCCCTTGGCACCGTTTCTGATCAAACCATAGGAATACAGATCCCGGTGGTAACCCTTATCGCATTGGTAGCAACAGTAGGGGTGTATGGGATCGTGGCATTGATCATTCGCATGGACGATTTCGGATACCGTCTGATCAATATGAACGAGGAAACCAATTCGATCAGTGATAGCATAGGGAAGGTACTTGTAAATGCATTACCCTGGGTTGTCAAATCGCTCAGCGTGATCGGTACCATTGCCTTATTGCTTGTTTCAGGTGGAATCTTCACTCACAATATCGACGCGCTACATCATTTGTTTCCGCAGCTTCCCGCATTACTGAAGGATCTGCTTTTCGGATTAGTTGCCGGTATAATAGTCCTGCTGCTGGTTAAAGCAGTAAAAAAATTCATAGGGAAGTCTTCCGGAAAGGATAAAAATGGATTATAAGGAAATAAATCGGAGATCATGGAATAACAGACTGCAGGCGCATATGGCATCTGAATTTTATGATGTGGCCGGTTTCTTATCTGGCAAGACTTCATTAAAGGATATAGAACTACCACTGCTGAAAAACAACCTTTCAGGTAAAAAGGTGCTTCATTTGCAGTGTCATTTCGGACTTGACACCTTATCCCTTGCCCGTCTTGGAGCCGAAGTTACCGGCATTGATCTCTCTGACAAGGCAATTGCCGCCGCCAGAGATTTGGCGATAAAGAGTGATCTTTCTGCCCGTTTTATACAAAGTGATGTTTATGCTTTGGAAGAAGTGCTGGATGAACGTTTCGATGTGATCTTCACAAGCTACGGTGCCCTGCCATGGTTGAATGACCTGAATAAATGGGCAGGGCTGATACGAAACTTTCTTCGACCTTCCGGGGTTTTTATCATGGCAGAATTTCATCCTGTGCTCTGGATGTTCGACGATGATTTCCAGCAGTTGAATTACAGCTATTTCAATAAGGGTCCCATTCAGGAATCAGAGACCGGGACCTACGCCGATCCAGAGGCTGCGATCACTCAGGAATATGTCTGCTGGAATCATGGACTGGGAGAAGTATTTGACAGCCTTTTAAAGAATGATCTTCAGATCGATGGCTTTCACGAATACGACTACTCACCATATAATTGCTTTAAAGGTTTAAGGGAAACAGCAGCCGGAAAATATCAAATCAAAGGGTATGAGGGTATATTGCCGATGGTATATACGCTCAAAGCCAGCAGAACGAAAAACCTATGACTTTGAAACAAGAAAGGGGAATCCGTTTCGGGATGGGATGATTGATAAAAATTAATATCTTGCGCCCTTAGAAAATACAGCACTTATCAATACTGAAAATTATGAAACGAATCTTACCGGTTTTAATGCTCCTACTGATCACTACTTCTGTGATGGCTCAGAGAAAAAGCGAGCTCTTTGCAAGAATAGATACACTGAATGCAGAATTGCGTACCACCAAATCTGAATTGGCCGAAAGCGAACGAAAGCTGGCCGGAGCACAAACCAGGGTGTCTACCCTTGAAATGCAAATGGAACAGCTGAGGGAAACCAACCAGGGATTACTGGATAACCTGAATAATTTTATTCAGTCTTCTACAGAAAGAACGAATAATATCGGACAAACCCTGGAGTCGTTGCAGCAGAAAGAAGCACAACTGAAAGCTATCAGAGACAAGTTCAGCAGTCATGATTCACTGGCGTTTAAAGTGCTTACAGACCTCAAAAAAACACTGGGAGAAGATGCTCAGATGGGGGTAGAGAACGGAAAGATCTCTATCAAGATCGAAAACGAGGATCTTTTCGGGACTAATAATGCAGAGGCTAAGATCGCTGAATCTCAAAAGGCATATCTTCAGAAGATCTCTGAGATCATCAAGAAATACCAGTCATTGTCTGTAACCATTGAGACCAAAGGACTCGACAATCAGGAGATCCTTGCCAGAAGGGCAGGAGCCCTAGCCGAATTCATGGCAACAGAGTATGAGGTGACCCAGGAAAGGCTGAGAGCCATGGGTCGTGTAAGCCTGGCCGAAGGGACTTATATCAGACTCCATCCGGCTTTTGATGGTTTCTATCTCTGGATGAGAGAGCATCTTAAGAACGGCTTGTAAATAATATTTTCACCAGTTAGAAGCATGGGTTAGCCCCATGCTTTTTTATTTAAACCCATTCAGGCAGACTGTTATGACACCTAGTATAAAATACCTCGATTCGATACAGATTAAGGGCATTTCGACCGGCACTTCTTTCGTTCAGAACAATACACGGACTTTGTGGAATTCGTTCATGACCGGTCTCAGTTTGTCAGGCCGACGGCCTGATATGTTGTATTCAGTAGATATCTATCCTGAAAACTATTTTGAAGGTTTTGACCCCACCCTGGAGTTTACTAAATGGGCAGGGGTTCAGGCTTCTGAAAAGACAGCCAAAGATTCTGATCTGGACCTGTTGCACATTCCTGCAGGATACTATGCTGAGTTTTTGTACCAGGGTAAAGCCAGTGAAGCTGCAGCATTTTACAGGGAGATCTTTAGTGATTGGTTACCCCGCAGTAAATACCTTCTGGATAACAGACCGCATCTAGCAGTAATGGGAAAAGAGTATCGCGGAGAAGATCCCCTTTCAGAAGAAACGATTCTCATACCCGTTAAGAAAAAGACCGAATAGGTCATACCTACAACATATTGTAGATATTATAAGCCATTAGACCCGCCAGGCTTCCCAGGGCCAGTATGGTTGGAATAGGTACATTGGAAATGTTTAATGGAATACGAAACCCTCTATGAGAGTTTTCGGCGTTCTTGTTCTTATACCTGTATCGTATCAAAGCGATATTGACCATGCCAAAGACTATAAATATAAAGATATTGCTGATGGAAGCAACGATCTTCAGATTCCCGATCAGTCCGAAGCCGATGGCAATCAGAGCTATAGCCACGATTGCGTAATTAGGAGTCTTTTCACCCATCCCTTCAAGGGTTGTAAATTTTTCAAGCCATCTGATACCGGTGTCACGAGCCACATCGAACAATAACCTTGAAGTACCGAGTATATTGCTGAGTATGGTCTTGCTGGTGGCAAAAAGCGCTACCACCACCAGAATGATGGCACCTGTTTTCCCCAGCTTTTTTTCGATGACCGCTGCGAGGGGACCTGGAGATGAAGCAAGTCTTTCGGCTCCAAGGCTGCTTACAGCACTGATGGCGATAAGCACATAGATTCCCAGAACTATCAGCCCGCTGAGCAATATTGCCTTCGGAAGATTCTTTCGTGGTTTTTTTGTTTCTTCAGCCAGTTTAACAAGGTCTTCAAAACCGATATAACTGAAAAAGATTAGAGCCGAGCCCGCGAAGATTCCGGTTATCCCTTCTTCGGGAGTTTTTAAAAGGTCGGTATCTCCAATATCGGGTATGCAAACAATGATCACCAGCAGGAGTCCCAGTACGGTTATGACAGTGGCCAAACGATTAAAATTCGAACTGTATTTTGCTCCGACTATATTGAACAATGCCATCAGGGCTATAATGCCTGTGATGGTTAACCGAAGCGGTATATCAAGAAGTCTGCCCAGGTAATCTGCAAAACTGATGGCTATGGCGGCAGCTGCCACCACACCTGTAAAAGTCATGAAGAAAGACATGAACAAAGCTGTTCGTTCACCCATACCTTGTTTTATATATTCGTAACTACCACCGGCGTCGGGAAACCTGCTTACGAATTCGGCGTAGGTAAGTCCTGTAAGCAGAGCGATCACCGCGGCAATTAAAAAACTCAGCCAGAGCAGATTTCCACCCAGGGCAGCTGCCTCGCCTATAATAGCATAGATTCCGGCACCGATTATACCTCCGATGCCAAAGAATAAGACATCCCAAAATCCAAGGGTGCGTTTCAGACTGTTGTTGTTTTTTGACATAATAAAGCTGTAGGTCTCCTAAAGATAGAAGATTCTTTAAACCGTAAAAAGAATTGGGGTAAAAGGGGGTGGTTTTGATAAATGCAGTTGGCAGGGAATGGGAAAAAAGAGTGCTATCATTGGGATGCGCCATAAATTCGGGCTACCTTTGCACAAAATAATTAATAATCAAAATTTTAAGACATTATGTCTGAAGCAAAAAAAGGAAGTAAAGTAAAGGTTCATTATACCGGAAAATTAACTGATGACACCGTTTTTGACAGCTCCAGAGAACGCGAGCCGATAGAGTTTGAAGTAGGTGCCGGACAGATGATTGAAGGTTTTGATGTAGCCGTTAACGGAATGAAGGTAGGTGAATCTAAAAAAGTGACCATTCCCGCAGATAAGGCCTATGGACCTCGTGTGGATGAAGCTATTTTTACCGTGCCTAAAACCCAACTCCCTGAAGGAATGGAGCCTCAAGTTGGTATGCAGCTGGAAGCACGTCAGCAAGATGGAAGAAGACAGATCTTACTGATCCAAGAAGTTAAAGAAGAAGACGTGGTACTGGATGCTAATCATCCTCTTGCAGGGAAAGACCTTGTATTTGATATCGAATTGGTAGAAGTAGCCTAAGCTTCTGCCTCTGAATAGTAAAAACCCGGCCTGGCGCCGGGTTTTTTTATGCGCTTCCGATTTTGCCGAAAATTCAGTAAATTATTAATGCTCTTTAAGTGACCCATGTTCAGCCTTCTTTTACCAAAGGATTTAAGGAATGAGCAAATCGAACGGACAATTATCACCAGCAGGGGTATGGGCATTAGCAGCAGGAGGAATGGTAGGTGGTGGTATTTATACAGTTTTGGGGGTAGCCATAGCTGTAGCCGGGCAATGGACCTGGTTTTCATTTCTATTTACGGGCATCATCGCTCTTTGTTCCGCATACAGTTATGTATTTCTTTCCAATAAATTTTCTAAAAGCGGCGGCGCCTTCGCCTTCCTTGAAAAGGTCGAAAACGAATCATTAGCAGGAGGTTTAAGCTGGTTGCTGATCCTGGGTTATATTCTTACCATCTCGGTATATGCCTATGCCTTCGGGCACTATATTTCATTTTCATTTCACGGTAGTACGCTTATAATAAGAATCCTGGCCGCAGCAATACTTCTTCTGCTGATCGGGCTGAACCTGCTGGGAGTGGGAAAACTGACCCGGGTTGAGATCGTTATTGTGAGCCTGAACTTACTGGTACTGCTGATTCTTGGAATATATGGAGTCTCGAACTGGGATCAACCTCAACTGATCGCGGGTATGGAACCAAGACCATTTTGGTCTGGCATTTTTGGCGGCGCCGCTATTTTTATGGCTTTTGAAGGTTTTCAGTTGCTGAGTTATGAATATGATAAAATCAAGGAACCCGGGAAATACTTTATGCCGGTATTGCTGCTTGCTGTGACTTTCGTGATCCTTGTTTATATTTTAGTAGCCTTGGGAGCCACCTTTTTAGGAGGAGCAGCTAACATGATCAATTTCAAACAGATCGCCTTATCGGTTGCGGCTATGAAAGCCATAGGCACCCCTGGCATCATCGTAATGACCATAGCAGCGGGCCTGGCCACAGCAGCGGCTATTAACTCAACCTTGTTTTCCACCTCCAATCTTTCCAGGAAAATCGCAGACAAAAATGAACTTCCCAAGTGGTTCGATCATACCAATAGTCATGATGTTCCCGACCGGGCTGTTATCATGTGGGGCACCCTTGCGGCTGTTTTTGCCGTTATAGGGTCTTTGAGCTCTCTGGTCGAAGCTGCCAGTCTTGTATTTCTTATCACCTTTGGGATTGTTAACTGGTTGGCTTATAAAGAAGAAGGCTCAAAGAAGTGGATACCGATAATCGGGATAGCGTTCGGTGCTATAACGGCCATCGCACTGTTGTTCCGGTTACTGATCGCCCGACCCTGGTCACTGGCTTTCCTGTTGGCTCTCATGTTCATCATCATCTTCGTTAGGCCTTATATCTTAAAGCGTATCTCATGAAATATTTTGCGGTCATCATAGCGGTTCTTGTAATCATTGCCGGATGCAAAGAGAAACAAAAACAATTACCTGTTATAAAGGTTTCCCAGTTTCTGGTCTTTAACGATTCTGTCAATATAAGAATCATGAAGGGGGAAGAATTAACGGAAACCCTTTATTGCGCATATGGATCAGTAGGTACGCCCGTTTACCTTGAACCCGGACTTTATACTTTTTCATATCGGGACAAAAACGGGCAGTTATTAAGCAAACGATATGGTGTTGCCAATGATGGTTCATATAATCTTGTTCTTTCAGGCTTTTCAGATGGTAGATATCAAGAGACCACTTCGAACCGGCTTCTCCATATAGTCGAAGGGGCAGAAGCTCTAACGGCAAATAATTTTCGTCCGCAACTATTGATAGAAAACAACTTCTTCACTGTAGCAGATAAAAAGTCGAAGCTGAGATTTAGAAATCTTATTCCCGGTGTTTACCCTGTGGATATAACACTGGTGAATGCGGTTAGTAAAGATACCCTCAGGTACAACCATCTCAAATATCCACATTTAACCGCATCAAAAAGTTTGGAAAGTGGAAACTGGCACATTGAGGTGAAATTGAGGGGAACCAAAAAGATACTTAAAACACACAGCCTGGAAATAGGAACTAAAGAACTAATTACGGGTTATCTTTTTCCCGATATAAAGGGAGGATTTTTACATATTACATTAGAATTTGACAAGGTCGGTAAATAAGGGAATGTGGATTAGCTGGTGAATGGATTAAGAGAAATAAAACTTTTGCAACATGCTTTAATCATTTCTTGAAAACCGATATCACAGCTATCATGAAGTTCGACAATACAACCAACAATCAAAAAGCATATAATTAATTGTTTGCCAGATAGTTGCAAACTATTCGTACATTTATATACGGCATAACTATTTATTGCTGTATTTATTTAATCCAGGTGGTTTGTAATGAATGCTTCTGTAACTTATATGGGTTTAAACCGTACGGTGTTGGTGGAAGATGATGCCAGTTCATTACTCGATATATCATTAGATAATCAAATCCCTCATATGCATGAGTGCGGGGGTTACGGCCGTTGTACTACCTGCAGGGTACGAATCGTTGAAGGCTCTCAGAACCTGAGTCGCAGAAACCGCGCTGAACAGGAGATGGCCCAAAGTCGAAACTGGGATCCTACCATCAGGCTGGCCTGTCAGACCTATTTAAAAGGCAATGTAAGTTTGCAAAGACTAATCTGGTCTATGGGGGAGGTTAATCAGCTGCAGAAGGAACTTGCACCTGAAGGTAAGGCAGAAGAGCGAAGCATTGCCATTTTGTTCTGCGATCTGCGAAATTTCACTTCATTATCTTCAGCGAACCTCAATTTTGACCTCGCTTTTATGCTAAACAAATTTTATACGGCATTGGGAGAGCCCATACTTATGAATAACGGAATTATTTATCAATACGTGGGGGATGAGATTGTAGGGGTTTTCGGAACTACCGGGGGAAACAGGGAAAAGAACTGCACCGATGCCATACGGGCTGCCCTCGGAATGCAGTTTGCCCTGAGCAGATTGAACAAGATGGAATTGGAAGATTTTAAAGTAGAATTAAAATCAGGTATAGGGATCAATTTTGGAAAAGCTTATGTGGGTCATTTAGGTCATCCCACTCACCGACAGTTTTCGGTAATCGGAGACCCGGTGAACGTCGCCAGCAGAATTCAGGAACAAACCAAAGTTCATAATGCACGCATTCTTATTTCTGAATCGGTGCTGAAGGGTATCAGGGAGCAGGATGTGGAAATCGCAAGATCCTTCAAGACCTTATTAAGCGGGAAGGAGAACATCTGTAACCTTTTTGAGGTTTTGGGCTTTAAAGAAATGGACATGAAACTGGAATTGCAGGCTTCGCTCCATCAGCTTTTAGAAGACCAGGAAAGATTTGCATCCTTATTTTATGAAAAGTTGTTCCAGACCGCACCTTCGGTCAGAGCTTTATTTAAAAGGGATATGACCGAGCAGGGTCGTTTATTGACACATATGCTTGGAGGGCTGGTCTATTCCATGTCAAGGCCTGACTATTTTCATAGCGGATTAAAGAACCTCGGAATTAATCACCAGAAATACGGGGTAAAACCGGAGCATTATCCGATAGTGAAAACTGTTTTAATTTCCACAATACAAGAAGTTTTGGGAGAAGAGGAAGATGGTAATTCTAAGGTGTTATCAGCCTGGTCTGAAGCCCTCAATGTGGTGCTGGAAGCCATGAAACCCCTTCCTGAATGAAAGGCTTCAAAATCTTTTAATCAAAAGCCTCAGGTGATAGGGGTTTTACTGCCTCAGCCATATTGCCGTGAACAAATTCTCTCACGTCGATAGAGACAGGCGCTCCCGGAAAGTTCTTCTCGGTTCCCGGGGCGGGATTGCGCTCCAGGTATCGTATATCAACATTGTGTGAAGGAAATACCGCTGTGATCTGAGCCGGATCAGAACCTGTATTTTTAAAACCATGAGCCGTTTTGGCGGGAATAAAGATCACAGCTCCCTTTTCAGCTGTTTTTTTAATGCTTCCCAATCTGACTTCCAGTTGCCCCTGAACAACCACCATGACCTCTTCTATGGTGTGTTTGTGCAACGGAATGGAATCGCCGGGTGCGATCTGCTCCTGAAAGACTACCATATCTGCTACGTGACCGTTTTCAGCATCTCCGGGATCAGTGATAAGGGCCAGTTTTGACTTAGGTCTGAAATCATCAGGATCCTCCAGTTCAGAAAGAGGAACATAATTGAATTTGTCTACTATTGCCATGTTGTGTTTTTATTAAAGATACTGATTTTAAGCTTTTAATGTGCTAACTTTAGAAGCTCAGCAAGCCGGTTTTATAAGAAGCGAAGGTTTTAAATCGAGGCTGCTGATCTTCAAAAAATCATAAAAAAGGGGGTGCCTGCTAAAAAAAGATGAATGATAGTTTTGAAAATACAGCATATATCTTCGGTAAATACGCTGAGAAGTATTTAGAGAAATACCGCGATCCGGGAACTGCTTCACCCTACCTGGACCGTCTTATTGAGGCCTTGCCGCATGACGCTTCTGTCCTGGATATAGGATGCGGACCGGGAATCAACGGGATTTACCTGAAGTCACGATCACCTGAGATTCGTTATACGGGTATCGACCTGGCTCCCGGGATGATCAGTTTAGCCAAATCAAATATTCCTGATGGTGACTTTCGGGTTCTTAATTGTCGGGACATCAGCCTTCTTAAAACGAATTATAAGGGGGTCGTCATGTCATTTTGTACTCCCTATTTGTCACCGGCCGTATTTGAGGAAACCGTTACATCCCTTTCTGAACTGATGGAAAGAGAGGCCTTGCTTTATCTGAGCTTTATAGAGGATGACCCCTCAAGATCGGGCTTTGAAAAACGATCATCTGATGATTCAGAGGGATTATATGTGCATTATTATCGCAGGGAAGATATTCTTGCTTTAATGACCCGCGCCGGATTCCGTTTGTTGGCATACGAAAATCACCCGCTTGAAAATCCATATCATAGTACTTCTCTGGAAGCACATTCATTATACGTACGGAATAAATGAGACTTCAGGTACAGGCTTTTTATCCGGGAAATACTGCTGATCAGGTTTCTACCTCCAGCACTTCGGGTTCCCGGTCAACGGTTTCACCTTTCTGAAACAACATTTTCAGATCTTCCAGTGCCAAATAGAGACAGGGAACGATCACCAGGATGATCGAAGTAGCGAAAACGATCCCGAATCCCAGAGATATAGCCATTGGAATCAGGTACATCGCCTGGGTAGAGGTCTCCAGTATGATAGGGGTTAACCCGCCAAAAGTGGTCAGGGTGGTCAGCATAATAGGTCTGAACCTTCGCAGACCTGCTTCGTGAATGGATTCATATATGCCCAGAGAATTACGTTTTTTATTGGCATAATCGATCATGATCAGCGAGTCGTTGACCACCACCCCTGAAAGGGCTATTACCCCCATCAGGCTGACCAGCGACAGGTCGTAACCTAAAAGAATATGTCCGATAACAGCTCCCACAATACCAAAAGGAATCGCTGTCATTACGATCAGTGGCTGCGTATAGCTGCTGAAAGCGATAGCAAGCAAGGCGTAAATGATAAGCATCGCCATAGAAAATCCTCCCCACAGGGTTTGGGTAGACTCTCTCATATCGGCCTGGCTTCCTTCAAAAGTCCAGGTGATACCCGGATAGTCAGCTCGTAACTGTGGAAGAATTTCCTCCTGAATGGAAGCCAGAACCCTGGATACGGCATTGGCAGGTTCGACATCCATACCTACATTCACCACCCGCCTGCCATCTCTCCGGTTGATGCTGGTAAAGGCTTCACGGGGTACCACTTCTACCACGTCGAGCAGGGGAACCTCAACACCATTGTCGGTTCTTATCAGAAAATCTTCGAGATTCTGAATGTCTTTCCGTTCTTCCCTGGGCAATTTCACCCGTATCTCTATTTCATTGGTTCCTCTTAATTGGCGTAAGGCCAAAGCACCGAAAAAAGCATTTCTCACCTGTCGTCCCACATCATTGGAAGTCAGTCCGAGATTACGTCCTTCGGGTAACAGCTTAAAATCGTATTGCAGCTTGCCTTTGTTATAATTATCGTTGACATCGCGGGTATTTTCGAACGATTCCATACGGTTGAAAAAATCCTGGCTGGCTCTTTCCAGCACGGCGATATCAGCATGACTCAGGTCGACACTTATATCCTGTTGGTAACCTCCGGGGCCTCGTTCTGCCTCAAATGTAATCTGATCAACACCTTCTATATCACCTATATTATCCCGCCATAATTCTATCACTTCTCTGGCGGTAACGTCTCTCTGGTCAGGAGGCAACATAACGATCTCGACATCGATAAAGTTCTGACCTCTTACATTGGTCTTGATACCCTCGGCTACTTTATACAGGTCGTGCTCTTCGAACATTTTCTGGGTGGCAAGGGTAATATCTTCAGCAACCTTGGCAGCCTGGTCCGGGGTCGTTCCAACAGGGAGCATAACACCGGCCTCTATTTCATCTGCTGCGACTTCTGGCATCATGATCATTCCCATATGGTCGCTGTAACCATATCCACCTACCATGATGAGCAGCGCCACTGCCAGACTTAGTGTGATATAGCGATGTTTTAAACAAAGGTCTAAAAACGGCCGGTAATAGCGTTCGATCAGAAAATCAAAACCGTTGGCAAAGCTTTTTTGCCATTTTTCCAGTCTCTCGACCACTGCATTTCTCTTTTTCTTCTTTTTGATATGACCCAGGTGGGCAGGAAGTATGAACAGGGCTTCCAGCAACGATACAGCCAGGATTACAATAACCACGGCGGGGAGGGGCCACCAGAACTTTCCGGTTTCGCCGGGCATAAAAAGCAGGGGTACAAAGGCGATGATCGTAGTGGTAATACTGAAAATCACAGGTTTAGAAACATCTTTGGTACCGGCTATTGCCGCATCCATAAAACTCATGCCCTGTTGCCTGAATTCATAAATGTTTTCACCCACCACTATGGCATCATCTACAACGATTCCCAGAACCACCAAAAATCCAAACATGGATATCATGTTAATGCTAACTCCGATCATTGGAAGAAACACCATACCACCTATAAATGATATGGCCATGCCCATCATTACCCAAAAGGCAAGCCTGTACTCTAAAAAAAGCGTAAGTATCACCAGTACGATAATGATCGCCAGTATACCGTTCTCAGTCAACAGAGACAAGCGTTCCCGGTAATCTTCGGCCCTGTTGCTGTCGACCCGGAACTTTACCCCGGGGGGAAGCTGAAAGTCTTCCATTATTTTTTCAACCGTTTCTGCAATAACTAAAGGCGACTGGTCACCGATACGATAGATCGAGAGTTCTACTGAGGGAGTCTTATTAAATTGACCGTGAAACCCTGTCTCTTCAAATCCATCGGTGATCTTAGCAAGGTCGGCCAGCACCACTTTAGCACCAGAAGGGGAGGAGAGAATGGTAATATTTCCGAATTCTTCGGCCCATTGCTTTCTTTCCTGCATTCGCAACAGAATTTCACCTGATTTTGTCTCCACAGCTCCGGCAGGGACATCCTGGCTTGATTGTGAAATGATCGAGGCGACCTGACCGAGGGTGAGATTATATTTTCTGAGGGTATTTGCGGGGATCTCAACATGAGTAACATATTCGGGAACATTCCCGATCTCGACCTGTGTGATCTCCGGATTGCTCAGCAAAAGGGTTCTCATGCGTTCTGCCAGTTTCCTGAGGGTCCATATATCCACACTCCCGTAGATACCTATTTCCATGACATCCCTTTGCTGGTCTCTCAACCTGACTTCCGGTTGTTCGATATCGTCGGGGAAGGTTCTGATACGGTTCACTTCCTGATCGATATCCTGAAAGGCTTTCATTTTATCAGCGCCTGCAACGAGCTCTATGGCTACCTGTCCGGAGCCTTCATTGGCGGTCGATACGATCTCCTTTATACCCTGAACACCCCTGACGGCCTCTTCTATGGGTAACAATATACCCTGTTCCACTTCGGCAGGCGAGGCCCCGGGATATACAACTCTTACATCCACGAAATCCAGCTGGAATTGGGGGAAAACCTCCTTCTGAATGTTGAACATGGTCCAGATTCCTCCACCAAGAAGTATGATCATGAGAAGGTTAGCGGCAATACTGTTCCGCGCCATATAAGCAATAGCTCCTTCTTTGCGTGGCTTTTTATCTCCTTCTGACTGGCTCATATGCTTTCCTTATTTTTTTGCCGTTTCATTTGAGATGGCATCATCTGCTGTGCGCAGTGCTATGCCATCTGTAACGGTACTGAGGTTGGTGGTAACGATAGATTCGTCTTTTTCGATGCCGCTTCTGATATAGGCATGCTCAGCATCTGTAAGTGCGATTTCAACGTCCCTGATATCCAGTTTGCCTTCTTTCATCACCCAAACGGTCTGGTTTGTTCTGATCAGGCTCCTGTCGATTCGAATAACGTTCTTTACCTTTTCACCTTCCATATCTACTTCTACAAAGGAACCGATCATTACACGGGGTTGCCCTTCGTTTTCCGGTTCTTTGGCCAGGGGATCGGGAACGCGCACCAGAACACTTGCCAGGCGGGTTTGATTATCTAGAGCTCCCACCTGTTTGTCGATATAGCCCTTCCTAGATGCCTGTTCACCCCAGGCAGAGGTATTCCTGATGCGTACCGGGGAACCTTGTTCGTTCCGGTCATCAGGAAAAATTAGCCATCGCAGTTTGGAAACAGGTATATTCACTGTAACCCAGTAATAATCGGTTCCTACCAATCTTCCCAGATTATCGCCCGGTGCTATCTGGCTTCCGAGAGTGACGTTCTGTGTAAGAATATGAGCATCGAATGGAGCCGTTACCCTGGTTCTTTGCAGGTCTAACTCTGCCTGCTGTACACTTGCCCCGGCAGCTTTTATAGTAGCCTTTACCGCTTCTAACTGGGGTTGTCTCAGGACAAGGGCGCGCTCTTCATCTGATAAGGTGTCGCCTCCTATAAGTTGCAGATCCTGTTCGGCTACCTGCTGTCTTCCCATTTCAACCTTCAACTGGGTTTGGGCCTGCATCAGATCACTTTTGCGAAGCTCAAGGGTATTGCGGTAATCAGAAGGATCTATCTGCAATAACAGTTCTCCTTTCTTCACATACCCACCTGGAATGAACGCAGGCGATCTCCGGATCACCTGTCCGCCGACCAGGGGACTAAGCAAAACGTCTTCTACAGGTGACACGGTTCCCGTAGCGCGTATGACCGGGTAGAAATCTCCGTGTTCTGCCCTGATCACATCGACCAGCATGGCGGTTTGTTTGGTCGCCCCCTCCCGTTGTGCCTCAGGTTCTGTTAGAAATATGGTCAGAACTGTTATAGCAGCAGCTGCAAGGATTCCTACACTGATCAATATGGTCTTCTTTGTTGTCATGCTTTTGTTTTTAAGATTCTTCAGCGATCCTTTCATCATCAAAGGCACCTGAAAGTGCCCGGTAGAGGTTGATCCTGATCTCCAGCTGTTGTCTGCGAGCCGATAAAAGGTCTCTTCTGAGCTGTTGTTCCTGATCGAGAGCTACAAGTACATCGAGATAATTCACCAGGCCGTTGATAAACGAAAGCCTGAGCTGCCGATTGGTTTGTCGTGCCAGTTTCAGCTGCCTTTTCAGGTTATCGATGCGTTCTATTTGCTTTTGCTCACTGATAAGGGCGTCTTCGACTTCCCTGAACGCGATGAGTACTGTTTGGCCGTATTGATGTAATAACTGGTTTTTTACGGCTTCGGTTCGATCTACCTCCGCTCTTAATCGCCCGGCATAGAACAGTGGTGAAAAAATATTTCCCGCCAGGGTATAGGCCCAATCCTGAAACAAGGATTCATAGTTGTTTGAGCGCATCTGAGCAGACAGGTTAAAGGAGAGTCTGGGGAATTTATTTCGTACCGCCTCAGCCATATCACGGTCAGCAGCCAGCACCAGGCTGTATGCGCGCTTAACGTCAGGCCGTCTTCTTATGAGCTCCAAAGGCAATCCGGCATCGGGGAGAGGGGGTAATTCAGGTAAACTATCATAAGCCACATCCAGTGATTTACCCGGATAACGCCCCAGTAAGACCGATAATTGATTTTCAATCAGTGCGAGGTCTCTTTCGATTGTTATTTTTTGGTTTCTGGTGCTCTCCAGTAATTGCATCTGCCTTAATATATCGACAGCTCCTGTCTGTCCCCCTCCAAAACGGGCCCGAATAAGCCTGACAATATTTTCATTGGTTGCGATCTGTTCATTAAGTAAAGCGATCTGCTGCCTAGCCGTCAATAACTGATACCAGCTAATGGCGATCTGGGAGGAGAGACTTAGAGCCGCTGCCTGGTAATCATACAAGGAGGCTTCGGTTCTGAATCCGGCGGCTTCCCTGGCCGATTTAATACGTCCCCACAGGTCGATCTCATAGTTGGTTGAAACTCCTAACTGAAGGTTCTCACCACCCGCGAAGTCAGGCTCAGGCCTGCTAACGGCACTCCGTGCTGAAAAATTGAATTCAGGCCATAAAAAGGAGGCCCTTTGTTTTAAAACGGCTTCTGCAGCCAGGATCTGTTGGTAAGAAGCTTTAAGATCAAGGTTGCCTGACAGCGCACTGTCGATCAGAAAATTGAGTTGTTCATCTTTAAAAGCTTTCCACCATTGATCAGGTATGGCCTCGTTCCCATTCACGGAAAAGGATTCCGGCGGTTCTCCAGGCGGTTCTACCTGCTGCATTTTGGGAACACAAGACCCCAATAATAAAAGTGATAAGATGATCAAAAGCGAGAAGGATATGAAGTGTGGAACGAATATCGTTCTTACTTCAAAAACTGTCGGGGTGATTGGTAATTCTTTGATATGAACTTTTTCAATTGGCACAGAGATCTCTCTTAATGATTAGTTATGAAGGCGTAACCTGTAATCAGTAAGCAGTTATCGTTGTCTCTTAAAGATAGCGTATTTTACCTTCTCAATCAATAGTGAGATAGGTTCAGAAGGAGTTGAAACGGGCTGTAAACCTGTAGTTTAGTGCCATATCCTGCACTATCAGGGCTGCCGCAGATTCTTCTTAAATAATAGTTAAATACTTACAATGTTTTGTGAATCTTCCATCTTTGGCAGAACAGATATAAAAAAACAGCCGGATTAAACCGGCTGTTTTAAATTGTTCTGTGAAAAATATTATAAGGAAGCAGAGAGATTGATCGCATTGAGGTCTGCCGAAATATTCTGTTTTGTGAAAACGATAAAATTCCCGTCTTCAGACCAAACATGTTCACTGATATTTCCGGTGCCATCGGTTACTTTTACAGGTGATTCTCCTTCCATATGCATGAGATAAAGGTCAAAAAACGCCCCACCCCGATTTGATGCGAAGGCCAGTTTTTCACCTCCCGGAGAGAGCAGGGGATCCACATCCCAATGCGGAGAGCCCACCAGGGTGCTGATCGGTCCGCCTGAAGCAGGCATGGTACCTATATTGAAAGCTTCACCATTATGAAGGGTAAGGTAAAGGGTAGAACCATCATCAGAGACCCCTTCAACCACCACATAATCATCGGTTGTTGACAATTGGGTGGTAATACCACCATTACGGGGAACTTTCCAGACCTGGCTCTTACTGTTTTCCGCAGACCCGGTATTGTAATACAGGGTGGAACTGTCATTGCTCCATACGGCACCGAATACCATTCTGGCATTGGTGATCTTGATGGGCAGCCCACCATTCATTTCGACGGTGAAGAGTTCTTCATGTCCGTCAGGCGTGACTCCGATATATGCCATATAATTTCCGTCGGGAGACCATCTTGGATAAAAGGCTCCTTTCAGGGAGGCAGTGAGCTGTACAGACTGTCCGCCATCAATAGGAACCACCCAAACATTGGGAATATTTCCTGATATCTTGACATAAGCCACCTGTGACCCGTCAGGAGAGATCTGTGGGTCATAAACATCATCTTCAGTGTCTACCAGCGTCTGGATATCTTCCGATTCAAGGCTCATAACCATTAGATCTTCACGACCGTTTTCTTCCCTTGTAAAAACGAGTTTGTCTCCTGCAGGGGTCAACTGCGCATCAAACTCATCATTCGCTGTGGTTGTCAATGGGCTTAACTGATTGTCTGCCAGGGTGTACTTATAAAGATTCTCATCGCTGCTTTGTTTCCGGTAAACGATGGTGTTTCCGTCAGGAGACCAGGTAAGATCGTATTCTTCTTCCATGTCATCGGTGAGTCTTGTCAGATTGCCATCAGTAAGTCTTACCGTCCATATATCCCTGTTTTCCTCATCATGTGAGATGAATGCGATCTGATCTCCCTTGGGAGACCATTGCTCCCCGAAAACATTTCTCTCAAGGCTGGTAATAAACCTCGGCTCTCCTGCCCGGAGTGGTTGAATGACCAGGTTCCAGACACTGTCCTTTTTCGAGTAATAACTGATCTGATTCCCATCCGGAGACCATGAAGGTCGGTTCTCATCTTCAGATGACTGGGTGAGCGTGGTGATGGTTCCGTCGGCAATGTTCAGCATATGAACATTCCAGTCTCCTCCATCCTTTGAATCAAATAGAATAGAAGTCCCGTCGGGAGACCATGAGAAGCGGTTTACACGGGTGCTCACCTCAGTTAATTGCAGGGGTTCGCCGCCATTCAGATCGATCATCCATACATTCATAGTCCCGCCCTTATTGCTGTTAAATGCTATTTTCGAGCCGTCAGGAGACCATTTCGGATTGAACTCCAGGCCCTCCAGGTCAACAATTCGCTTTTTTTCGCTTCCGTCACTGTTCACGATGAATATATCAGGAATGGCTCCTTCATCTGAGGAAAAAGCGATTTTGGTACCGTCGGGAGACCATGAGAGGTTTCCCAGCCAGTTTACAGGCTCGGTTAATCGTATCGTTTCTCCGGTCTCAAGGTTCTTTTTGAAAATTGCTCGTTTTCCTTCCTTATCAGAAATATAGGCAAGGAAATTTCCGTCAGGGGAGTATTCAGGATTTGTTTCGATACCTTCTTCATCAAAAAGGCCCTCTCCCTGGTCGGTCTCTGTTATTGAAACCTCGGTGGTCTCCTCTTCAGCAGGGGTTGATTTCTGCTCCTGCTTACAGGAAAATGCAAGGGCTAACATGCATAAAAGCGAAATTTTGAATTTCATGATTGGTTGATTTAAATTAGTGATATTATTTTGGCAGGTAAGGAAGGAGAATATTAAAGATAGTAAAGAAATTAATTGAAATATATGTTTGTCTCTGAAAATGAGTTGTTTATGTAGGGTTTTGTTTATTTTTACAGACATCAAGCTATCGATATGAAGGTATATATCCCTTTTTTACTCCTGATTTTCTTCTCTATGAACAGCAAAGCGCAACCAAAGGCAGAGACAGTGGTACAGAATAATCTTGACCATTATAATCAAAGAGATATCGAGGGTTTTCTCAAAACGATATCCCAGAATGCGGTGATATTGAATTTTAATGGGGGTGAGGCCGTAGCCAGGGGAAAGGAGGAGATCAGAGAGCTTTATTCACGTTTGTTTGCCAATTCTCCCGATCTGCATTCTGAAATCTTAAAAAGGATCGTATTTCAAAATAAAGTCATTGATCATGAGTATATAACCGGACGTAACGGGAATACTGATCCGGTAGAACTCGTTTTAATTTACGAGGTTCAAAATGATCTGATCGAACGAATTCATGTAATCAGACCTTAGCTTTCTCTTCGCTTAACCCTCATTTTGCATTATATTCATATTATTTTAATATAATTGTAGTACAATACTTTCAAATAAATTTCGTTTATTGTGGTAGCCCATTAATAATACCAACCATGAAATCTTATGTCAGTATCTTATTGCTGTTACTCAGCATTAATTCCCTTTCACAGATCTCGGGTCTGACCGATCACAACGAAACCAATAAGGTGAGTATTAAAAAGATCACCTCAAATCCTGAACGATATCACGGACAAAAAGTGACCGTCGAAGCCTTCCTGATAAAAGCCGGTGAGGAATACGCTTTATATCTGGAGCCTTTAAAGGGTGCAGAACGTAAGGAGGCTGTATTGATTTATCCTGAGTATGATGAGCCCTGGAAATTATTCGTAAAAAGGAACCTGAAAAAAAGGGTTATCGTCAAAGGATACTTCAATGCCATGCACCGGGGTGCTAAAGCAGAATGGGGTGGGAGCCTTCACAGGATATCCTATTCCTCGGCGAAATCCAATAATTAAAAAAACGGCAGAATCACAACTTCTGCCGTTTTCAGATTTTTATATTACAACTGAATTTATTCTGAATCCTTATTCTTATCAGTGAACGCCATGCTCATATCGATGGTTTCGATATCTGCTGTCTCGTCTGTATGAATATAGTAGATATATTCACCGTCTTTCGACCATACCGGTTCAGATATATTACCGTCAGTACTGAGACGAACCAGGGCTGCTCCCTTGGCGTCAGAAGTATATAATTCCGGGTTTTTCGATTCCCGGTTGGAAACAAAGGCGATCCTGTCTCCTGCTTCAGCCATGGTTGCCTGGGTATCCCATCCTTCAGACTGGATAACACTTTCAACAGGACCTCCGGCGGAGCTTACTTTCCCAATGTTAAATCCGTCTCCTTCATGAATATTTACCCAAATGGTCTTTCCATCTTTGGAGACTTCATCGATTACCGTATACCTTTCGGTTTCTGTAATACGCTTTATAGCACCTGTATCGACATTAACCGCCCATACCTGAGCCACGTCACCACCGTCTTGTAAAGAATTGAAGTAGATCATTTTTCCATCGGGACTCCAGTGGGGATCAAAGGCGTTCCGCCCCTCCGTTAATTGTTCCGCTTCGCCGTTTGATGAGTTTATCACAAATATTTCATCATTTCCATTCTCTGTATCGGCAATGAATGCGAGGTGCTCTCCGTCAGGTGCCCAACGTGGAGAGAATGCATTGAGGGTCGAATCTGTGAGCATGGTGGCTTCTCCATCTTCAAGGGGTGCTGTATAAATATTTCCTTGACTTCCGCTGTAGACGGTAAAAGCGACTTTGCTTCCGTCGGGGGAAAGAACAGGGTCATAGGCATCATTCGAATGTTCGAAAACCACTGAACTGTTTCCGGTTTCAAGGTTCATTTTGTAAATATTGTAGTTCCGGTCTTTTTCCATGGCATAAACCAGATATTTATTGTCTGATGAAAGGTCCAGTGCTCCTTCATTCGTAAGGCCATCTGTAAGTTTTACCGCTTCGCCACCGGCTGCCGGTACCCTGTAAATGTGTGAATTCCCTTCGACGGTTCTGTAAGCGAGTTTTTGTCCGTCGGGCGACCAGTCGAGAAATGATTCCATCTCTTTTGTATTGGTCAGGCGGGTGGCTTCTCCGCCAATAGCGGGAACAAGCCAAATATCTCTTTTACCGCCTTCATCACTTAGAAAGGCGATTAATTCACCATCGGGAGACCATTGATGACCAAAAGCGTTTTCTTCGAATTCTGTCAGTTGCTTGGTGGTTTCATCCCGAAGTTCTGTGACCATCAATTCCCAGTTGCCGTCGATATTGGCAAAATAAGCTATCTGATCACCATCAGAAGACCATTTCGGGCGATTCTCATCGATGGCTGAATCAGTAAGATCAATAAGACTGGCATCATCTATATTCACAATATGAACATCCCAGTTTCCGTTGTCCTCTGAAGCATAAGCAATACGATCACTGTCAGGAGACCATTCCGGATCTACAGCCTGCGTTTTTGACCGGGTCAACTGTATGGGGTCTCCTCCCTCGGTATTAGCCACCCAGATGTTGAATCGCCCCCCTGAATTACTGATGTAGGCCAGGTAGCGCCCGTTAGGCGACCAATTGGGATCCATATCAAGCCCGGGAGAGGATATCATTTTTGAACTGGCATCCCCGGTCACTGAGCTTACATAGATATCCGGTATATCACCCAGGTCGGCAGAATAGGCTATTTTGGTAGCATCAGGCGACCAGTCGATGGACCCTATCCAATTCGCAGGGTCACTGATTTGACGGGTTTCCCCGGTTTCCAGATTCTGCACATAGATGGCTTCTTTGCCGTTTTTATCTGATACATAAGCCAGGAGCCTTCCGTCTGGAGAATACGAGACATTCGTCTCATTATCACTGTTGTTCGTTATACGGGTTACAGATGGCACCTCTGATTCATCACCTGAGGTGATCTGTGCCTCTTCCTTACAGGATATCAGAAGTATAATCGATAATCCTACATAGAAAATAAGATTTTTCATAAAATTTATTTTTTAGTTTTTGGTTAGCGGGATTTCTTACTTATAGAAATCTTTACTTAATAATATAATGATTATTAATGCGTTATCAAATTTTTGCCGGCGCCAATTCAGGATACCTTTAACTTTTAGCAATTACCACAAAATGAAAACGGGCTTCCTTTACGGATATCCATATGTAGTTGAAGTCAGAATTTCCTACATTTGAGATAATGCCCGTATCTTCAGGTACGCTGAAAGCATGATAGGGGAAAGAAATAATCTATGAATTTTCTTTATTCCAAAAACTTCCTGAGTTATATCGCCCATTATTCATTTCTAATTATTCTTAATTCTCTCATTACAGGTGTTTTTGCATTTTTGACCTTGGATGCAAATGCCAATCTCAACAGTCGCGCAGGGGCATTTTTATTGGCTTATCTGGTTCCCTTCTTCATATCAAGCATGTTTCGCGAAATGAACAGAACAGAGAGAGTGCTGAAATTTGGTACGGGACTGATTATTTGTTCACTGGTTCTGATCTTTACCACCGGAATAATGACCATGATATCGACGACTTTTCTTCCCTGTGTACTTTTAGTGTTATTGTTGTTGTTTTACGGCGATCTGCTTTTGCTCCGTTGCTGATGCTTTAGAACGGGCTTAACACCAGGTAAGAATAAAAAACCGTAGTTTTATAGAGAATCCGATCAGGTAATTATCATGGGGTCATTGGGTTACAGATTGTTCAGTTCCTTCTTTACGGTTTCTGAAAAGGAAGAATGCCACCGGGTATTGCGAAAATACAATCATTATTTTCGCATGCTTTCTGTGCCCAATCAACAGGTTTTTATTGTTCGTACACTTCTGTTCAATAAGAATATGAATTTCGTTGCTCTTCCCGGACTCAGACTGACCAATGAGATTCAATTTGTGATATCCAGTGCTTTTGTACAACTAACCTTCGGATACAGTAATTTTCGACTTCTGAGCTTTAAAACCATAGTGGTGACTCCCAAAGAATATTCATATGCGAATATTCCCCACTATTTCACGGGCGACGTAAATGCAAGGTTCAAAAAGGTTACAATGACCTGGCCGGAGGTGGCACATGGATTCAGGTATACCTCTGATGCGATCAACCTGGCAATACATGAATTCGGGCATTGCCTGGTCATTGAAAATGCCAAGCGTGCAGGATTTCTGAAATTCTTTAGCGACAGCAAATTATATGACTGGCTGGAAGAAGCCCGTGTTCAGCTGGAGGAGGTAAGACAAAAAGATCATCAGGTATTGCGTAAATATGCAGGAACCAATCTGATGGAGTTATTTGCTGTTTCACTTGAAAGCTTTTTTGAAGAGCCTCATGACTTCATTTCCAAAGAAAAGAAATTGTTTAAAGCACTATGTTCGTTGCTGAACCAGGATCCCCGCATTGTAGCTAACCCTGCTCTTTCACGCCCACGAGGAATATTAAGCAGAATGTACGTGATCTGATTCATTTTTCAATTTATCGTACTTTTAGCCGAAATTCAGAAAAATACTTACATGCTATCCCGGTTTCTTACGTTCGTCACTTTTTTATTCATATACCTCTTTTGTGTACTAATATCCAGCCCGGTTTTGGCTCAAGACGTGATGCCTCCGTTGGGAAATTGGGAGGGAGAAAGCGAGAAACTTCTCAAAACAGCCGATGCTGAATGGGCCACTCCTTTCGAAATATCGGGATATATCGAATCGCCCGATTACCAGAAAACCATGAATTGGCTGAATGAGCTTTGTGAAAGTTCAGAAATTCTGAGATCTGTAGTGATAGGCAAGAGTGCCCAGGGAAGAGAGATCAGAATGATTATAGCTTCAGGTGACGGTCTTTTCTCTGCGGAAGAGATCGCAGCATCTGAAGTGCCTGTTCTGCTGGTTCAGGCTGGTATACATTCGGGAGAGATCGACGGAAAAGATGCCGGCATGATGCTGTTGAGAGACATGGCTCACGGAAACAAAAAGGAAATTTTAGAAAACAGCCGACTGCTCTTTATTCCCATTCTCAATACCGACGGTCATGAGAGAAGAAGCCGTTATGGTCGTGTGAACCAGCGCGGTCCCAGGGAAATGGGCTGGCGTACGAATTCAAGGAATCTGAATTTGAATAGGGATTACAGTAAAATGGAAACCGAAGGGATTCAGGCCGTGATCGGGGTTATCAACCAGTATGATCCTGATCTGTATATCGATGTTCATGTAACCGACGGGGCTGACTATCAATACGACATCACCTACGGTTATACAGGCGATACCGGGTATTCACCTGCTGTTGAAGAATGGCTTGAGAAAAGCTACCGAACAGAGATAGACCGGGTGCTTGCTGATCATGGTCATATCCCGGGACCTTTGCTGTTTGCCAGAAACGGAAAAGATTTCAGTGACGGTAATGTGGAGTTTGCCTTTTCACCCAGGTTTTCCAATGCCTATGGAGATGCCCGTCACCTTCCCACCGTTCTCATTGAAAATCACAGTCTGAAGCCATTCAGAAGAAGGGTACTGGGCACTTACGTGCTCATCGAAGGAAGCCTCAGATTACTGACAGCAGAAAAAGAGCAACTCCGTGCTGCCATCGAGAGTGATAAAAATCTAAGGCCTCAGTCATTGGTACTGGAATATGGCTACAACCCGACGGCTTCAGATACTATTCTTTTCAGAGGAATAAAGAGCAGAGCGAGGATTTCAGACATAACCGGCAGGTCGTATGTGGAATGGCTGGGAGAGCCCATGCAAAAAGAAATACCGGTTTTCAGGATGAACAAGCCTATGAAGGAGGTTAGCGTTCCAAAGGCCTACTGGATCCCGGCTCAATGGCAGGATATCATAAACAAGCTTAAAACCCACGGTATTAAGATGGAAACGACAGAAACCATGGTCGAAAAGGAACTGGAGCAGGACAGCATTCAAAGATTTGCCCTTGCTACGTCCCCTTACGAAGGCCGTGTGCGATATAGCGACTTTGAGATAACACCGGTAAAAAGGAAGGTGAGGTTACCTGCAGGATCGGTTCGGGTACCCGCTGACCAGCCCTTAGGGGAACTGGCAGCCCTGCTGCTTGAGCCCGGGTCGCCTGACAGTTTTTTCCAGTGGGGGTATTTGCATCAGGTGCTTTCGCGTACGGAATATATCGAATCATACATCATGGAACCGATGGCAGCAAAAATGCTGAAGAACAACGAAGACCTGAAAACACGATTTCTGGAAAAGAAGGAGAAAGATTCAAGCTTCGCCAATGATCCTGATGCGATCTTTCGCTGGTTCTATACGCAAACGCCTTATATGGATAAAGAATGGAATCTTATTCCGGTGTACAGGGAATGGTAAAAAATATCTGAACATGGAAATAATCGACCTCAGCCAGGAGATCTACGACGGAATGCCGGTTTATAAAGGATTGCCCGAAGTAAAAATACAGGTACACGCCACTCACGAAGAATGGGCAGGAGAAGATGAATCTGCCGGAAAGACACCCAGCGTTTATCGTCTTGAAATGGGAGAACACACCGGAAGTCATGTAGATGCCCTCAATCACATGACTAAAGAGAATTCAGGAATTTCGATAGATTCAATGCCTTTGCGTACGTTTTATAATAAGGCAATCTGTCTGGACCTAAGGCATAAGGGGCTTAAAGAACTTATCGAGCCCGGCGATCTGGAGGAGGCGCTCAGAAAAAGCGGCCAAAAAATAGTTCCCGGCAGTATCGTATTGATATGTACCGGGCATTATGCCAAATATTTTCATACAGAAAACTGGATAAACGGACCCGGACTTAGTGCTGCGGCCACACACTGGCTCGCCGACCGGGAGATCGTTTCTTTTGGAGTGGAAACCATGGCCCCGGGGGTTTCTGGAGTATCGAACAAGGAGGTGCACCGAATCTGCGGGGATCGTAAATTTACCCATTATGAGAACCTGATCAACCTTGAACTTCTTCTGGGAAGAGGGACTTTTCAATTCATCGGACTTCCATTAAAACTGAGAGGAGGAACAGGTTCACCGGTCAGAGCAATTGCTGTCTTTGATTAAAGTTTTAGTTTAAGTGACGTATCCTGCTTAACTAATTGTTATTCAATTGTTTGATTCGGTTTATTTGAACAGATTATTGTAACTTTAGGAAAACCAATAATCAGGTACGGAGCCGTGTGATTACATGCGCCAAAAGGCTAAAGGAATTACATAGCCCAATACCAATAAACAACGTTCATCATGCCAAAATTTATTATCGAAAGAGAACTCCAGGGAGCCGGATATCTTTCTCAGGAAGAACTTCAGGGTATCTCACAGAAATCATGCGGAGTATTGCGTGAAATGGGACCCGAGATTCAATGGGTACAAAGTTTCGTCACAGGTGACAAGGTCTACTGTGTGTATATAGCACCCGACGAGGCACATATCAAGGAACATGCACAAAAAGGTGGTTTCCCAGCAAATGCTATAAACCGTGTCAGTTCGGTGATTGATCCCACTACTGCAGATTAAACCTTTTAGCTCAGATAAAGAAAAAATCATTTTCAGGTGTTAGTTGTACCGTAAGCTTCATAATATTTTTCAGATATTAGGCATTTCTAATAAAGCCTGATGAGAATTATCACCCGATTTTTTCTATTTATTGCAGCATCTTTTGGGTTGTGCTTAGGCATTGCCTGGATTACGCTTCCTGCCTCAGCAGATCTGAGTTATTATACTGAGAAAGCTTCCGACTACCGTGTTGAGATCATCCGTGACTCACTGGGAATACCACATATATACGGAGAAACCGATACAGATGTAGCCTTTGGGCTGGGTTTTGCACATAGTGAAGATGATTTTGCCACCATTCACGATGTACTTCTTGCCACCCGGGGCTTACTGGCATCTGAATATGGCTACAGTGCGGCTAAAACCGATTACGTGGTGGGGTTTATGGGGGTGTGGGAGGCCATAGAAACGAATTATGATGAACAGGTTCCTGCTGAAATTAAGGCGATAGCTGACGCCTACGCAGATGGTGTAAATCTCTATGCCGCCACCCGTGCAGATGAATTTTCCAGATTTCTTTTTCCTGTCACCGGGAAAGACATCGTTGCCGGCTTCACCTTTAAAACACCCATGTTTTATGGTTTTGATAAGATACTTGGTGAACTAAATGACCAGCGCAAAACACACGAGCTGGCGAAAACACCACCGCTAAGCTTTCAGTGGAGAGAAACTCAGGATTTACAGTTAGGAAGTCAGGGAATCGCGATCGCACCGCACCGCTGAAAAGAGGGACAAACCCATTTACTTATCAATTCTCATCAACCTCTCAGCGGTCCTGTTTCCTGGTATGAAGCAAGGCTGCACTCTGAAGAAGGCTGGAATATGGCAGGCGGAACCTTTCCGGGTTCCCCGGTTATCATACACGGACATAACGATCAACTGGGGTGGGCAAATACGGTAAACAAGCCTGACCTGGTAGATATATACAGGTTGGAATTGAATCCGGAAAACGAAAACCAATATCTCTTTGAAGGAAAATGGCTGGATTTTGATCATCGCACCGTACCCATACTGATCCGGTTTTTGGGTCCGTTACGTTGGACATTCAAAAAAGATATCAAGATCAGCCGTCATGGTCCCGTTTTGCAAACCGATGCAGGGAACTTTGCCATAAAATGGGCCGGGAAAGGAGAAGTTAGAACTTTGGAGTTTATGTATCGTCTTAACAAAGCCAGCAATATGCAGGAGTTCGAAGAGGCTTTGAAAATGCAGGCCATGCCCAGTATCAATTATATTTATGCCGATAAAGAAGGGAATATAGCCCATTATTACAATGCGATGTTTCCTGAACGAGTCGGGCAGTGGGAATGGCAAAAACATCTGCCGGGAGATCGAGAGGAACTGATCTGGAAAAATTACAGGTCATTCGGGCAAATGCCTAAAACCGTTAATCCGGAGAGCGGCCTGGTATTTAATGCCAATAACACCCCCTTTCATGCCACCGATGGAACAGACGAGCCTGATGCAGATGATTTCCCGTCTTCGATGGGTATAGAACTAAATCAAACCAACCGGTCGATACAGATCGAAGCCTTATTGAGAAAGCAGCAGCATATAAGCAGGGAAGACCTGATCAGGGTAAAGTTTGATAAAAGGTATCACCAGGAATCGGTACAGGCAACGATGCTCTCAAAATGGTTGCAAACACAGCCGCAAAATGAGTTTACAGACAGCGTATATTTAAAAGCTGTTGAGCAGCTGAAACAGTGGGATCTCAGTTTCGATAAGGATAATAAAAACGCTGCCCTTGCCCTGTTTATTCTTGAACCGGTTCAAAGCAAAGGAAATCGTGCCACGTACGAAGAGATGAGCCGGGCCTTTGAAAAGGGTGTGTCTCTCTTATTTGATCATTATGGTACTACAGAAGTAGCATATGGGAGGATAAGCAGATTGGAGAGAGGCACAAAAAGTTTGCCGATAGCAGGAGGTCCCGATGTTCTCAGAGCCGTATATCCCGGTGTTATGACCGAAGAGGGAACACGAGCAGACCAGGCAGGAGATGGATTCACCATGGTCGTTAGCTGGGATGATAACGGACTTGTAAGCTCAGAGGCCATACATCAGTACGGGGCTGCCACCAATGAGAGAAACTCACCACATTATAATGACCAGATGGAAACTTTTGTGGAAGAAAAGTTCAGAAATGTCCCTTTTGTAAAAGACAGCCTTCTAATGAACAAAACCAAAAGCTACAGGCCCTCTGATTTCATAAAGAATGTTCAATAAAAAGTTGGCCTTAACGATTCTTTGCAGACATTATCCATCTTTATGTTTTGAACAGTTTTCATAAGAACAATCAATGACCGTTTCAAGGAACTGATGCGGTTGCCAGCTCATATTTCAAACGTTTGATCAGCTGCAAAGCTGATGGATATAAGTCTTGTCTATAAATCGATAAGCTGTGACGATGATTTTTCATTGCGGTTCTCGTTAATAAATTTAGTTTGGCGCTCTTTGAAAACAATTAAACATGAGTTGTAGTTTCCTTGAAAAGCCTGTTCAGGAATTAAGATCTTCGAACGTGCCTCAGCAAACATCTTTTTGGGCGAATCTGAAAAGCAGGCAGGGTATTCGTCCCCTGGCTTTTCATTATGAAGCCGATGAAAGATTGCTAAAGGTAAATGCCGATGGTAACAAGGCGACCGAAGATATTCTGGTCTTATTGCAGTATACCCATAAAGATCATTGTGTTGCATATGTGCCTTACGGACCCAAGCTGGAACCTGATGCAGAAAACCATGGCTATTTTCTGGAGGAATTTTCAGAAGTGCTGAAAGAACATTTGCCTGCGGAATGTTTTCTAATACGTTATGACCTGCCGTGGGAAAACCAATGGAGCAGGGAAGAAGATTATTATAATGAAGAAGGCCAGTGGATGGGGCCACCCGAATCCCGAAGCCAGGAGTTCAGGTTAAACTTCAATACCGAAAACTGGAATCTGGTTAAATGTCAAAGTGATAACCTACCTGTTAACACTTTCTTTCTGGATCTGCATAAGAGCGAAGAACAGCTGCTCAAGCGAATGAAGGCCAAAACCCGCTACAACGTTCGCGTTTCTCAACGAAAGGGCGTGGAAGTTCGTTCATACGGTGAAGAACAACTCGATACCTGGTATGACCTGTACCGGGAAACAGCCAGACGCAACGGAATTACCCTGCATGGAAAAGAAGGTTTTGAACAGGTGTTCGAATCGGAAAAACAATCGTGCGTCGATGTCAGTCTTCTCATTGCAGAACATGAGGGAGATCCCCTTGCGGCCATGTTTCTGCTCCTTTCACGTAACAGGGGAACGTATCTTTTTGGAGCAACTTCCGGTCAAAAAAGAAATCTGATGGCCAGTTATGCGGTACAATGGGAGGGTATAAAGAAAGCTAAGGCACATGGATGTACGGAATATGATATGTTTGGAACGGCACCAAACAATGATCCGCAACACCCTATGTATGGTCTGTATCGTTTCAAAAACGGCTTCGGTGGAGAAATGCATCACCGTATGGGATGCTGGGACTATCCTCTCGATCAGAAAAGATATACCATTTTCAGGGCCAGGGAAACCATGGCTCAGAGCTATCACGTAAATTAGGTAGGTTTGAAGGGTATATCACCCCGATAAACCATGAAATAGCGGTACCTGAGAGCGGGTAAGAACGGGTTTGGATGATGGTTTTCTAATATGATTCAGAGTAATTCACTTCTTTTTAACGGTCTGAAAGACAATTAATTAATAGATTTGAAGTTAGATAAGAAGTATTATTTTACAGAAGCATCATTATTCGTGAGAACACCACATTTCCCTTTTACATTTTATATTATCAGTATTCTGTTCTTTTCTTTATCGTCCTGCAGCACAGAATCTGTAGATGAGGCATTTATCTCTCCTGAAGTCCCGGTAGATGAAGAAACTCCCGAAACACCGGAAACGCCGCCTGATCAGGATAATGATGACTCACCTGATACGGCAACCCTTTATTTTCCGCCTCTTGGTTCGGAAGCGTGGGAAACCCTGAGCCCTGAATCACTGGGATGGGACCTTAACGCGCGGGACGAATTGTTAGACTTTATGGAACAAGAGCAAAGTAGTGCTTTCCTTTTGATCAAAGACGGTCGTATCGTGATAGAAGAATATTGGGGGCAAAACTTTGGCGGGAATGATACCTTTGACAGCCAGACCGTATGGTACTGGGCTTCGGCAGGAAAGGGCATCACATCTTTTCTTACAGGACTGGCTCAGGAGCAGGGATATCTTTCCATTCAGGATCCAACCTCTGATTATCTGGGCGAGGGATGGACAAGTATGGAACCAGATAAGGAATCTCTCATAACCGTAGAAAATCAACTTACCATGACTACCGGACTGGATTATCGGGTACAGGATCCTTTCTGCACCGACCCTGAGTGCCTGGAATATCGTACAGATGCCGGTTCACAATGGTACTATCACAATGCTCCCTATACCTTACTTGACGCGGTTATCAGTGCCGCCACGGGAACAGAATTCGAAACTTGGTCTGAAACCCAGTTGGAATCCAGAATTGGGATGGAGGGGTATTGGGAGCCTTTTGGTTATAACAATGTTTATTGGAGCACTGCCAGGGATGCAGCCCGTTTCGGACTCCTGATCCTGAATGAAGGGAACTGGGAAGAACAGGTGATCATGAGTGATTCTCAATATTTTCAGCAAATGATCAGTACCTCTCAGGAACTGAATCCTTCATATGGGTATCTCTGGTGGCTCAATGGGAAAGAGGAAATCAAGCTACCGGGTTCCAATAATGTATTTCAAAGCTCTCTTTCCCCTTCAGGTCCTGCAGATATGATCGTTGCTGCGGGGCTGAACGGACAATACATCGACGTGGTTCCAAGTCAGAATCTGGTGGTGATACGGTTGGGTGATTCTCCCGATGGTTCCGAGGTTCCTTTGGAACTGCATGACCGGATGTGGCAATATATTTCCCGTATGACCGGAGAATGATGTTCGGTTGATTTAAATTACCTTTAGCGTCTTAAAAATTATTTTTTTCATGAAACCAAATGAAAGGAAGGAACACTGGGAAGAGGTTTTCCAGACTAAGGATACCACACGGGTAAGTTGGTACGAGGCATTGCCTGAAAAGTCTATGGCGCTTATAGAGAATACCGGCATTGCAAAAAACGCCTCTATACTGGATGTGGGTGGCGGAGACAGCCGCCTTGTTGACCATTTGATTAACAAGGGTTATACCGATATCACCCTGCTCGATATTTCAGAAACGGCTTTGAAGAGGGTCAGGGAGCGTCTGGGTGATAAGATCACTTATCTCCGGGCAGACTCCAGTGAATTCACCACAGAAAAGCGATTCATGGTCTGGCATGACCGGGCTTCCTTTCATTTCCTTACAGATGATGATGCTATCACCGCTTATCGGGATGGAGCAACAGCACATATACTTCCAGGTGGATATCTCATATTGGGAACCTTCGGGGTGAACGGTCCGGAAAAATGCAGCGGATTGACCATTCGACGATACGGCCCGGAACAGCTTTTTTCGCTCTTTCAGGAAAACTTTTCTCCCCTCTCTGAAGAAGTGGTAAAACACCAGACTCCTTCCGGAAGTCTTCAGGAGTTCACTTTTGTAGTGATGAAAAGAAAAGCGTAACGCTGAGGCTCTTCTCTTGATTACAGCAAGTTGAGTTTACGGGCCTTGGTTCCCTTTCTACAGGAGAAAAATAAAATACGCCGGCCATTTAGATAACTCAAATTATTACCTGAAATAGAAACCAGGGCCTTCTGCAGACCTTTTTCTTTTCTCGTAATAGCTGATCTGAGCCTTTAAAGCTTTTATTCTGTAATAACAAAGAAGATCATCGATCGCCAGCAGATCGTTCTGGTCGACAGCGATATTTTGCTGAAAAAGCATGTGAGCTCTTTTCATATCCTGATGTTCCATCGCGAGATTACCCAGAATTGAAAGGGTAAGGCCTTCATCATTATGAATATCTACTTCAGGCTTTTCATTCATCGTTTGCGCGATTAATCCTGTGCTCAGGATCAGAAATAAGCAAAAAAATATATCTTTAGTCTGCATTGGCCGGTTCTTTGTAAGCAGGCTTTAGTCAGATGGTGCCTAAGAAAGGTGTAGAGCTTGATAAAGATACGGCAGATCAATTTGTTTAAGCGTGAATAACACGCTTAATATCAGATTTTTAACTTACTCATTTTGAAAAGAAAGTACGCAGACTTATGAATGTATTATACTTGATATACGCACTGATCGTACTCGCAGTCGTACTCTTGTTTGTATTTCTGCAGCAAAGAGCCAAATCAAGGGCTGAAGGAAAGGAAATGAAACCGAAAGACATGAAGAAGTTTACCGTAACCGGTATCATACTGTTTGTTCTGATAGCCGTTTTCTATTTTTTATACCGAACCCAAGCATTTTAATCGAAATATGCCTTATCTGAAATATAAGCTGCTACCACTATTTGTCGTATTTGTATTTGATCTGTTACGGGCACAAGGCTCTGATCAGATTCAAATGTATCGTTTCAATGATTCTTTGTACGGGTCCCCCCAGCAGATTACCGCTTTGATCATAGATACCGATCTTTTGAGGGACTATGAATTCCAGGTGGTTTTTGACACCCTGCAACCCAGGACCACTTCTCAGTTTGCGAAGTCAGCCGGAGCATTGGCTGCTATAAACGGAAGCTTTTTTAATACAAAAACCTTTCAGCTCGTTACCTATGCAGAGCGTAACGACGAGTTTTTTGGTCGTTCTCTTCCCCCGAGGGAAAATGATCTTATAAATGCCTCTGTGGTCATTGGTAAGGAAGGAGAGGTATGGCTGGAAGAGAAACAACCCGATTCGTATTACAGGCAGTCTGCGAAGGAAAAAGCCGTGCTTGCTTCAGGCCCACGTTTATTGCAGGAAGGAAAATTCATCGGTCTGCCGAAAAGACCGGCATTTGTCGATAAGAGGCATCCGCGATCTGCCATAGGAAGTGACGGGCAGTTTGTGTATTTGGTGGCTGTTGACGGAAGGCAACCGGGAGCTGCCGGAATGAGCCTTAAAGAGCTGCAGGGCTTTATGATTGGGCTGGGATGCAAAGATGCTCTTAATCTTGATGGAGGAGGGTCAACCACCCTTTGGATGCAACACAGAGGGGTGCTGAACAAACCCAGTGACAGTGAAGGGGAGAGGCCGGTGGCCAATGCTCTTATACTTGTTGAAAAGCAACCCCTGAAAGTTAAAGGATTATGATTGAACGAATCGGCAACCTCTTTACTGACATTTACCGTAAAAGCATGCCTGATGCTTTCGTTTTCGCCTTATTACTAACTATCATAACCGCAGTGGCAGCCTTATGGGCCATGCCGGTAGATATGATCGATATTTTGAAAGGCTGGTACGACGGTTTCTGGCTGTTACTGGAATTCGGGATGCAGATGGTGCTTCTGGTCATTACGGGTTACAGCATCGCTCTCTCTCCGTTTCTGAGCCAACAGATCGATCGCCTGGGCAGAGCCGTGAGCAAACCCTGGCAGGTCTATTTATTCGTAACCCTGTCCGGAACCTTATTGTGCATGGTGAGCTGGGGTTGGATCATTATTCCGGCCGTTATAGGTAGAGAGCTGGCCTTACGGGTAAAAGGAGTTCATTATCCCTATCTCATAGCATGCGTTTATTGTTCATTCATAGGATGGGTGACAGGCCTTTCGAGCAGTATACCCTTATTGCTCAATACAGAAGGCAACTTTATAATCGAGGCAGGCATTCTGGAAGAAACGGTTGATACGGGCCTTACACTCGGTAGCGGCTTAAATCTGGTGATGATCATTCTTATCGTTCTGCTGACTCCTGCCATTATGTTTTTGCTCAGGCCGCGACAGAGCAGGGGAAAGGAGCTTCCCGAATTACTTGATAAACGACAGGGGGCACTAAAGGAAACAAGTATCAGAGAAGAAGCAGATGCGATGAGTATGCCCGAACCGGTATTTTCAGACAGACTGAATAACAGTATTTTATTACAGGCACTTATAGCCCTGGCAGGTCTTAGTTATATCAGTTGGCATTTTTATAATCGTGGGGCCGATCTGAACCTGAATATTATGATTTTTATTTTCCTCATGTTAGGAATGCTCTTGCATCAAACGCCCTTGCGTTACGGAATTGCGATGAAAAGAGCCAGCAGTAATGTTTCAGCTATACTCTTTCAATTTCCTTTCTATGCGGGAATCATGGGAATTATGATCAATACAGGTCTGGCCGACCGCTTTGCTCAGTTACTGGCAACTTTCGCCAGCCAGGAAAATTTCGCCGGTTATGCCTTTGTCACCGGGGGGCTGGTGAATTTTGCCATTCCCTCGGCCGGGGGTGAATTTGCCGTTATAGGCCCCAGTATTCTTAATGCGGTAAAAGCCATGGCCGAAGCACAGGGCGGCCCTTCGGCCAATGCAATGATTGCGCGGTCTGCCATGGCGATTGCATATGGAGAATCGCTGAGCAACCTGCTCCAGCCATTTTTTCTTCTTCTGGTAATTCCTGTGATGGCTAAAGGGATCAGCATACAGGCCAGGGATATCATGGGGTACCTGATCGTACCATTTTTGTTGTTCTTTATCATTCAGTTTTCGTTGGTTATGTTCTGGCCCCTCTGAGGCTTATGTAGAAAATTTCTCATAAGATCGCGGCGGTTTTGTATATTTAAGGGTCATTATAAAAACGACCAACCATGCGAGACCTTATTATTCTCTGTCTTTTATCAGCAACATTGCTCACTGCATGTGGGGAGCAGGACACATACGATATACTTATTACCAATGCCACTGTTTATGATGGTTCAGGACGGGAACCTTTTTCGGGCGAGATCGGGATAAACGCCGACACCATTGCCTATATAGGTGAGCCCGGTGGAGGTTCCGGTGAAAAGGTGATCGATGCCCAGGGGAATATTGTGGCCCCGGGCTTTATCAATATGCTGAGCTGGGCCACCATATCTCTGATCGAAGATGGTCGTTCTATGGGAGATATAAAACAAGGGGTGACACTGGAGGTATTCGGTGAAGGATGGTCTATGGGCCCTTTGACTGAAAAGATGAAAAAGCAGCAAAAGAAAGAGCAGGGTGATATTCAGTTCGATATCGAATGGACCACTCTGGGGGAGTACCTGCAGTATCTGGAAGATAAAGGCATAGCCACCAATGTGGCTTCCTTTGTCGGAGCCACCACCCTTCGTATTCATACTGTTGGTTTCGAAGATCGTAAACCTACCGCAATAGAGCTGGACAGCATGAAGCTACTCGTGAGGCAGGCCATGGAAGAAGGAGCACTCGGGATAGGCTCATCACTGATCTACGCCCCTGCATTCTATTCTGATACAGAAGAACTGATCGCACTTTCGAAAGAGGCAGCAGCCTACGACGGGATGTATATTTCGCATATAAGGAGTGAGGGCGAAAAGCTGCTCGAGAGCATAGACGAACTGATACAGATCGCTCATGAAGCCGGGATACCTGCAGAGATCTATCACCTGAAGCAGGGAGGAAAATCAAACTGGAATAAGCTGGATGCGGTCATTGAAAAGATCGATTCGGCCAGAAACGCCGGACTGGAGGTAGCTGCAAATATGTATAACTATACAGCCGGTGCGACCGGCCTTGATGCTTCCATGCCTCCCTGGGTGCAGGAAGGCGGGTATGAGGCCTGGGCAGAAAGACTAAAAGACCCTGAGATCAGGAAAAAAGTAAAAGCCGAAATGGAAACCAAGGCAACCGATTGGGAAAACCTCTATCATGCAGCGGGCAGTGCCGACAAATTACTGCTGGTTGGTTTTAAGAATGACAGCCTTAAACATCTGACTGGGAAAACGCTGGCCGAAGTAGCAGAAATGCGAGGCATGAGTCCTGAAGAGACGGCCATGGACCTCGTTATAGAAGATGGTAGCAGGGTAGGAACCGTCTATTTTCTTATGAACGAAGACAATGTGAAGCGACAGATTCAACTGCCTTATATGACCTTTGGATCAGATGCCGGTTCCATGGCACCTGAAGGAGTATTTTTAAAATCCAGTACCCACCCGAGGGCATACGGGAATTTTGCCCGTCTGCTGGGAAAATATGTGAGAGATGAACAGGTGATCCCCATGGAGGAAGCGATCTATAAGCTAACTGCGCTGCCTGCTTCCAAACTCAATATATCACGCCGTGGAGTTCTCAAGCCCGGTTATTATGCCGATGTTGTGGTTTTTGATCCTGAAAAAATTACTGATAAAGCCACCTTTGAGGATCCTCATCAACTGGCGGAAGGAATGATCCATGTTTTTGTCAACGGTACGCAGGTGCTTGATAACGGTTCGCATACCGGAAAAACACCGGGTCGCTTTGTCAAGGGACCGGGTTATCGCCGGAACCTGGAAAAATCAGCACTTTAAGATGAAGAAATGGGTATGGATTTTTGGAGCCGTCATTTTTATCTTTCTAATTCTCCCATTAATTATTAAAGGTGCGGAAGAGCCTCTTAAATATTTTAAAGGTACCTCGCTTGATTCTTTAACTTTTTCAGAGGTACAATTTCGAAATTATGAGTCGGATCTCAGTCTTGGAGGGATGCTGTTTGAAGCTGATAATGGCTTTGAAAATGGTCCTCTTGTGATAATGGTACATGGTTCGGGTAGCAGCCATCGTGACAATAGCTGGTACCTCAGCCTGGTTCAGCTTTTGCAATCTTCAGGAATATCTGTATTACTTCCTGATAAACGTGGCAGTGAGAGATCAGAGGGTCGCTGGCAAGGCAGCAGTATTGAAGAGCTTGCCGGTGATACTACCGCAGCTTACGATTTTATAATGAAGAACTATAAAGACCAGTTTAATTGTGTGGGGTTTATGGGAGTGAGCCAGGGGGGGTGGGTTGCTCCGGTTGCAGCTTTGCAAAGACCGGGAGTAGATTTTGTTATCGATCTTTCGGGTACTCTGAGTACGGCCAAATACCAGTTACACTTTGAAGAAGTGCATAATATCGGACAATATACATGGGAGTTTGTGGCTGAAGCTCTGGCGCCTCTTACTGTTGAAAAACTAAAAAACAGGGAAGATATTTCTGTTCTGATCGATTTTGATCCGCTTCCTTACTGGAAAGAAGTACCCTCACCCGTATTTATTGCCTACGGAGGAGGTGATACCAATTGCCCGGTGGAGCGAAGCTTGGAAAGGATCAGGGAAGAAGGGCTGCAAGACCTGCAGGTACATGTTTATCCGGAGGCAGGACATGCATTATTGAACCCAGAAGGAACCGGTTTAAATCAAAGTTTTAAAGAAGATCTTAAGGGCTTCATTTCAAAGCAATGCAATAAAAAGCTATGATTATATTTATTTAATCTTCTCGATGGGTTTTCTTCTGACGAGGCCACCTACCGTATCTTTTACCGTGGTCATCACGACGAAGGCTTTCTTGTCGACCTTGTCGATCTCGGTTTTAAGCCGTGACAATTCCAGCCGGGAGATTACTGTATAGACGATCATGGTGTTTTTCAGAGGGTAGCCCTCAGGCGCGTAACCTCTCTTACCGCTTATCAGGGTACACCCACGCCCCATCTTCTCAACAATGGTTCGTCGCATCTCTTCCCAGTTGTCGGTAATGATGGAAACTCCGGTGTATTCTTCAATCCCGTCAATAACGAAATCGATGGTTTTCGAAGCTGCAAAATAGGTGAGTATGGCATACAGGGCGATTTCGATGGATAAAATATAGGCCGCGCTCAAAAAAATGAACAGGTTAAAAATCAGAATGATATTACCAACGGTTAACGACGATTTTCGGCTCAGGTAGATGGCGAGTACTTCGGTCCCATCGATAATGGCACCCCCCCGAATGGCCATACCGATACCAAGCCCCAGGAAGAACCCTCCGAATGTACTTACCAGCACCTTATCATCTGTGATCATGGGTACCGGAAGCAGGTACACCAGCAATGACAGCAGCAGTATCCCAAGAATACTTTTAATGGCAAAGCGTTTACCAATCGCATAATAGGCTAGTATTAGGAAGGGCAGGTTGAAAAGAAAGATCAGTATGGGTAAGGACAGATCACCTGCCGTACTTACGATCAGTGAGATACCCATGACCCCGCCATCGATGAATTTGTTGGGTATGAGAAACCCTTTGAGTCCGAAGGCTGCCGACAGTATCCCGATCATACCATAGATAAAATCAGTGAATTCATGAGAGATCTCGATCTCCAGCTCTCTGGCTCTTTTGCGAATCCGTTCCTCGCTTGCTTTATTCCGGTCTTTTTCAGCCAGGTGTTTCTTTCGGAGTCTTTCTATGATATACTGCTTGAGGATGGGATTCATTGTGCTCAGATTTCTAACATTAAAGATATATCAATTAACTATCACCTAGGGAGATAGTAATAAATTAAAGAAGACCTGTCCTTTTTACCCGGGACAGGTCTTCTTACCAAACACCAAACCAATGTTAATTTATTTCAGTAGCACTCTTTACAGGAGTCAAATTATTTGATTCCTCCTTGTGATATAAGCGGGACTTGATTACAAATCTCAGGCCCAGGGGGATTTCAAGGCTGAAGCTTGAGCCCCTTCCTTGAGTGATATCAACGGTTAGTTGAGTATGTTTCCAGTACTCGAACTGGTCTTTGGATATAAAGAAATCACAACCGGCAATGGTTCCCAGCCATACATCACTGTCATCGAGCAGTAATTCTCCTTTTTGGAAACACATAGGAGAGGAGCCGTCACAACACCCACCGCTTTGATGGAACATGAGTTCACCATATTCTTCTCTGAGCCGGTTTACAACCTCTTCGGCCTCTTTGCTTATCAGAACTCTTTCTGTCATTAGATGGTTTCAGAAAAAGCCAAGGGCTTTTTTGTCATAGGAGATTAGCATATTCTTGGTCTGACGATAATGATTTAGCATCATTTTGTGCGTCTCCCGACCAATACCGGATTTTTTATAGCCACCGAAAGGTGCATGCGCAGGATAGGCATGATAGCAATTCACCCAAACCCTGCCGGCCTTGATGGCTCTCGATATCTGATATGCCTGATGAGTGTCTCTGGTCCATACACCTGCACCAAGACCATAAAGAGTATCGTTAGCGATCGCAATGGCTTCTTCTTCATCTTTAAAGGAGGTCACGCATACGACGGGTCCGAAGATTTCTTCCTGAAAGACCCGCATCTTATTGTTTCCTTTCAGGATGGTGGGTTGTATATAATATCCTCCTTCGAGGCCTTCTATGTAGGCTGCCTCGCCGCCGGTGAGTACCTCACATCCCTCTTCCTTACCTATATTGATATAATTGAGAATTTTCTCGTACTGATCATTAGATGCCTGAGCTCCCATCATGGTATCCTGTTCCATAGGGTGACCAAGTTTAATGGCTTTGGTTCTTTTTACCACCCGCTCCATGAACTGATCAAAAATGCTTTCCTGTACCAGCATTCTGGAGGGGCAGGTGCATACCTCACCTTGATTAAATGCAAACATGACAGCTCCTTCCAGACACTTGTCAAAGTATTCATCATCAGCCTCCATAATACTTTCGAAAAACACATTAGGTGATTTCCCACCAAGTTCCAGGGTAACCGGAACGATATTCTTTGATGCATACTGCATGATCAACTGTCCGGTAGTGGTTTCACCCGTGAAGGCCACTTTATTGACACGGGGATTCGAGGCAAGGGGCTTACCGGCTTCGGTACCAAATCCGTTTACCACATTCAAGACTCCTGCAGGGAGTATTCCTTCGATAAGTTCCACAAGAACCAGAATGCTCGTAGGGGTCTGTTCGGCAGGTTTAAGAATCACACAATTTCCTGCAGCCAGTGCCGGAGCGATCTTCCAGGCTGCCATCAGAATCGGAAAGTTCCATGGAATGATCTGGGCAACAACACCCAGGGGTTCAGGAATGTTTATCGAAACGGTATTATGATCCAGTTCACTGGCTGTTCCTTCCTCAGCGCGAATAACCCCTGCAAAATACCTGAAATGATCAGCAGCAAGAGGAATATCAGCATTCATGGTTTCTCTGAAGGGTTTACCATTATCCCAGGTCTCGGCACGCGCCAGTCCTTCCTGGTTTCTTTCGATTACGTCTGCGATTTTTAACAACATGTTACTGCGTTCTGTAGCAGAAGAAGTGTTCCATGAAGGAGCCGCCTTCCATGCTGCGTCGAGAGCCAGTTCTATATCTTCAGCAGTGGATCTGGCAACTTTGGTAAAAGCATTTCCGTCTACCGGTGAAATATTATCAAAATAATTTCCTTTTACCGGAGCTTTCCATTCCCCTCCGATATAATTGTCGTACCTGGGCTTAAATTCTGGTTTGCTGATTGTACCGGCTTCCCGTGTTTTAACATTGCTCATAATGTTTGATTTTAATTGTTAATGTCTGGTTATAAGTCAATTATGACTACTGTGGAAATTACCCATATATAGCATATCATATGTGAACTATTCTATCAATTTTGTGAACAATCGTATTATAAGTCGAGATATTCATAATTATCGCCTTATTTTATTTATAATATCTCAAATATTACCCATATTTAATACGCATATTTTATTATGATAGATTCTTACAATGGAATTACCTGAAGGATTTTTTAAAAACAGGAAGCTGGAGCACCTGGTTGAAAATCAAACCTCTTACACACTCGAGAATGCTGCCATGCATATATTCGAAACGCATAAGAGGGCAGAGCGTGTTATGTTACAATTCGACGAGCCTGTACTGGCAAGTATGATCAGAGGTAAAAAGGTCATGCACCTGAGAGATCATAACAGTTTCGATTTTCTGCCAGGGGAATCACTCATTCTTCCTTCAGGAGAAGTTATGTGTATTGATTTTCCGGAGGCCCGTCAGGATGATCCGACGCGTTGTCTGGCAATGGCGGTAAGCAAGGAAAAGATCGCAAAAGTGATCAGACTTATGAATGAGAACATGCCAATGGCAGAAAAGCAGGAATGGAGCATGGTCGATTACAACTTTCATTTTACCAATGACGCCGGTATCTACCAGATACTTCAGCGTTTATTGTTTTTGTTTGCCGAAAACCATCCCTCTAAAGATTTCTTTGTCAATAATATGCTTCAGGAACTGATCATAAGGATCATGCAGACAAATACGCGAAAGATTTATGATGAAAAGGCATTGCAGCTAAGCAGTTCGAATCGCATGGCCTTTATTGTCGATCATATTCGCAATAACCTTCATTTATCCCTGAGCATTGAATACCTGAGTGAGAAGGCCTGTATGAGTGCTTCAAACTTTTACAGGGTGTTTAAAAATGAGCTTGGTCTGTCGCCCACCGATTTCATAAATAACGAACGTATTAAACTCGCAGCAAGCCTGTTGAAAGATCCCAAAGTGAAGGTGAAAGAGGTATTTATGCGATGTGGTTTCGAAAACCGGTCCTATTTCAACCGGGTTTTCAAAAGAATCAAAGAGCTTTCTCCGGGAGCTTATCAGCAGCAATTTCGAACTTCCCGATATACCTGATCATTCACTGAATCGAATACAAACGGGGGCGGGGGCATGGATTTGGTCAACCAGGGTCAATTCACCTGTATTTGTGTCTCTGCGATAACTCACCAGATCATTGCTGTTCTGATGGGCTACCACGATAAAGTTGTTATCAGGGGTGATGGCAAAATTCCTCGGCCAGTCTCCGGGCAAATCATAGGTGGCGATTTTAAAAAGATCTCCGTCGTTTTTTACTTCAAAAGCAGTAATGGTATTGGCTCCACGCGTACTGGCGTATAAAAATCTTTCATCACGGCTCAGGTGAATATCTGCACTTAAGGAGTTAACCGTATCTGTCTCCCTGAGCAGCTCATGTGAACTCGTAATCTCAAAACGGCCTGAAGAGGCTTCCTGCAATACGTTTATGGTATTACTGAGTTCATTCAATACATAGATTTGACCGTTTGAATGACGATCGAGATGTCTCGGGCCTGATTCAGAATTAAGACTGATGTAACTTTGAGAATCAAAAAGCGGTTCTAATTTCTGATCTTCCAGTTTATGCAACCATATTTTGTCTGTTCCCAGGTCAGCTGTTAAAATGGTATCAGTAGCACCGAGAAACTGAATGCTGTGCGCATGCGGAGATTCTTGCCTTTCATGCGTTCCGGAGCCTTCAAAATCCACGGTTGAAAGGGCTTCAGTAAGCACGCCCTTTTCATCAAGCCGGGCAGCCATGATATTTCCACCGGTATAGTTTGCCACCAGAACCAGGGTGCCGCGCGTTTGTATATAACAGGGATGAGCCCCGCCACTTCTCACAGACGATGTGGCCACAAGACTGCTGTCAGTAATTCTAAATGCGGTAACGGTGCCCTGTCCTTCAGCATTAGCCATTTCATTTACGGCCAGTAAAAAAGGTCCGTTTCCAGCCAGGCTCAGAAAGGAAGGGTTGGGTGTTGCTGCCCAAAGACCCATGCTGTCCAGTTGACCTTCTGCATCTATCCGGTATTTATAGATCCCCTCGCTCTTGCTCTCTCCTTCGGTATAAGTGCCTACGTAGAATTCAAATCCTTTATACATATTCTTAGCTGTTTTATCAGACGAGTCTTCATTTCGGCAAGCCGAAAAAGCCGTCAAAATCATACATACGAGCAGAAGGTGTGTTTTGTGCATGTTCAGATCTTCTTTGTTAACCAGTTTTTAAGGGAATAGAAATTCTGTGGAGCCACACCGTGACCCACGGGGAATTCTTCATATTCATGGGAAATATTCAGATCTTTCATGATACCAGGTACTCTGCGTGCCCATTCCACGGGAATCACCTGGTCAACCGAACCGTGAGAGGCGTATACCTGCAGATGACTGTGATCTTTGTTCTCGTAACCGGGTGACAAGATACGCTCGTTCACGTATCCGCTCAGACCTATAACATTTCTGATCTTTTCCGGATAGCTGAGAGCTACGGCATAACTGAGTATGGTTCCCTGACTGAAACCCAGCAGGCTGACCCGGTCTGTATCAAGGCCATAGGCTTCACAAGCTTCTTCAATGAATTGGAGGATCAAATCTCGTGATTTCCTGGCTTCCTCATCATCGCTCCATTTCCCTTCAGCTGCATCGAAATTGATAGAGTACCAGGCATGTCCAAAAGGCATGAGGTCATAGGGAGCTCTTACCGAGATGATGAAAAGTTCATCAGGTAATTCGCCGGAGAAAGAAAAGAGGTCCTCTTCATTGCTGCCATATCCGTGCAGCATAAAAAGTACCGGAGGTTTTTGATCTGTGATAGATGAAGGTCTTACAAGATGTTCGAGACTCAGAGATTTTTGGGTCAAAATGTAAATTGTTTTTAATTATTTAATGAAGGTGAACCATCGCTGAAAATACTCTCCTATAACAGGTATCTGATTTTCCTTTTCCTGTACGGCACCTATAAATCCATAGAGCCAAAGCACAAAGATGCCTAACCAGAATGCTGTTGAGACCATGAGCGAATCGAAATTCCCGACAACATATCCTAAAAGCCAGAACAGCAAATGAATACCGAAAGCCTGCCGGATGTGAAAGCGGGCAAAATCGTTTTTGGTTTCCAGATTCATAAAAAGTGCTATCAGTGTACCGATGAGGGTGCAATAGGCTATTATAGCCGTGGTTTTCCCGGCAGCGGCGTCTTTAACGGTCATAGGCGGTGAATTTTTGATTGGCGATAATACCGAGGGCACGACCTTTTAGCGATTCCCCGAGAAAGGCACTGTTTAATGATGAAGATAAGATATGATCCTTATCGAATGTATATTCTGATTTGGTTTCAAAAAGGGTCAGATCTGCTTCATTTCCTTCCTGAATCGAGAGGCTGTTTCCGGTAAATCTTTCTCTCCCTGCAGTCAATTTTGCCACACAGGTTTCTGCCGGCAACAAGGTGTTCAAAGCCCCGAATGCCGATTCCAGCCCTACGGTACCGTAAAGGGCATGGTCAAATTCGACTTTTTTATTTTCGATATCGATTGGTCGGTGATCGCTGGTGATAAAGTCGATGGTACCATCTTTTACCCCTTCTATAAGTGCTTTACGATCGTCTTCATTTCGAAGTGGTGGTAAAACCTTGTAACGGGTATCGAATTCTTCCAGTTTGGTATCGGTATGGAAAAGGTGATGTACCGCTGCGCTGCAGCTAACATTCAATCCTTGTTTTTTAGCATCTCTGATTAACTGAACCGATCTCGCTGTGGTAATAGTGGGAATATGGAGTTTCCCTCCGGTATAATCCAGAATAAAGAGATCTCTGCTTATTCTGAGTTCCTCGGCAAGTGCCGGGATACCCTTGAGACCGAGACGGGTAGAGGAGGCATCTTCATTTACCACACCTTTTCCTGCAATAGACAGGTCATGCGGAAATGACATGACAAGGGCATCAAAGCCCAAGGCATATTGCAGGGCAATCTTTAACAGATTCGCATTGCTAACAGGTACTTTGTAATCTCCAAAGGCAACCGCACCTGCATTTTTCATATCAAAAAGTTCAGCCAGATCGATCGCTTCACTTTTCATAGTAAGTGCACCTACCGGATATAAGGATACTCCATGAAGGCCCGAATGGCTTTTCAGGAAATTAACGGCAGCATTATGGTCAGTGACCGGGTTGGTTTCGGGATTCACGGCCACTGCGGTGAATCCGCTGAGGGCAGCGGTTCGTAAACCGTTGTTCAGTGTTTCGCGCTCTTCGTATCCCGGCTCCCCAAAACTTACACTGCTGTCAAACCAACCACTCGAAACGTGCAGATCTTCATGTTCATACACCTCGTAACCATCAGGGGTTTCAATATTCTTTTTTATCGAAGAGATCTTACCTGAAGTGATCAGGATATCTACCTTTTCCCCGTTCTGAGGATGTCCGGCTTCGATTAATTTGGCTGATTTTAAGTGAAGATTCATTTATAAAATTTTAAAACAAGCATTTCGGTTGCTAAGAATATCAATGCAAAAATAACAAACCATTTCCAAAGCGCACCTTCCCTGTAATCGTATTGTAACTGGGTAAATACACCTGCGACTGAGGTTTCAACAGACTGCGAGATAAGAGCATCTGCATCAGAGTATTCCAGGATGCTTTCGTCTCTGGGAAAATTATAGCTTATCGTTTGCAAGGGTTGATCGTCACTTGTGACGTAGAAATGACCATCGCTCTCGGGTCTCTCTTCAGTGATAACGGTAACCTTGTTGGAGAAACTTTGCTGAAGGGGTATGAAAGAAGCCTGGTCAGACTGCATGCTCAGTATTTGGTCTTCTTCCAGGGTGGTAGCCACATCAAAGGTGTTCTGTCGTCCGGTTAAGTAATATAGTCTCGGCAATTGTATACTTTGTATGCCCATATTGTAAAAAACCGGGACCACAAGGGGTGAACGCTGAAAATTACTGTTTTCCTGATTCAGGGGAGCCGTGAAGAGATAGCTTCTCTCATCAGACACCAGAAAAGGGCTGCGGTCAGAAAAATCAAGAGCCGTAATGGCAGAAGCTGAAAGCGTGTAGCTGATGCTAACCTCAGGATACTCAAAATTGTCGGTGCGCTCGTCGAATACACCATCGAATAAGGGATGGTCATAGGCAATGGAGGTAATGACTTTTACGGTCTGGCCTTTATTATCAAACACCGGGAGGCCGAGTTCGGTAAGCAACGCATTATAACTTGGCAAGTCGGGGTTCACTGAAGGAATTATAACCACTGAGGCCCCGTTTTCCTTTAATTCTACAAGCCTGTTACGAAGGGCGACTGAGATTTGCTCCGGTTCGTTCAGTATGATAAGATCTTGCCTGGAAAGTTCGTCAAAGTCGATCTTGCCCGGTTGTACGCGGGTAAAGCTGAATTCATCAGCTGTGAAGATTCTCGACAGGAAACTTACGGAATCCTTTTCGCTTATGGCTGTTACATGAATGGTTTCCGGGCTGCTGAATGAGAAAAAGAGTTCATTATCATACTTCAGGCCACTGTCTTCTATGAGCACTTTCCCTTTAAATTCCTCTGATACCGGAATGATAAAAGTGGTTTCGGCAGTAAGGCGTTCGCTCATATCAATACCGTTTTTGGCAATCAGCTGATCGCCATTGTAAAGAGAGATGGGAGTAAGCCCCGGATTCTCACCTGTTCCGGTTAATTGTACTGCCAGGCTTATATTTTCAGGAGTTCTCTGTTTGATATAAACACTGTCAATACTTATGTTGTTCCTGTTGGCAGGGATCATTCGTATAAATGAGGTACTGGCCAGAGAGTCGTTAAATCGGTTTTTTTCGCCGTGCTTATTCTGAAAATCTGAAATAAGAACGACCCTCTTGCGATCTTTTTCCTGACTGTACAGACTTTGCGCTTTCAGTTTTATGGCCTCAGGGCTAAGCTGTTTCTGGCTGTAGGGAAGATCGATCAGTTCATTCTGAATCGCAGATATGTCATTTCCCCGGTAGGTCTCTTCATTGGTAAAGACCACCACAGGTACATCTTCAGGGTAGGTGCCGATCAATTGATTGACAGCGGTGGTAAGCAATTCGCTGCCGTTTTCATCGGGTAACTGCATACTGAAGGAGTTATCGAGGTATATCACCACCGAATTTTCAGTTGCTTCATCAGCAGGAACTCCGGTATAGGGTTGAGCAAATGCGAATATGAGAGAAGCAAGCAGCCCCATGCGACAGAAGAGTACAAGCCACTTCTTCAGCTGCGAGCTTTTACGGGTCTGTATACTGATCTTTTTCAGGAAGGCTACATTGGTAAAGGGAATTTTCCTGAATTTTCGTAATTGAAACAGGTGAACCAACAGGGGAATGACCAACAAAAGCAGGGCCCACAATAGTTCAGGATGTTTAAATTGCATGGTGATCGATTAGCACTTAAAGATACTATGTTTTATCGTTCCGGTATGGTAAGAGAGGTGAAATTAAACCATTTCTTTAATCGCTCCCAGAAACCGGTATTTGGTACGGGTTCTGTATGCTCCAGCTGAGCTTTGGTGTAATCATAACCTATCTTAAACAATTCATCGGCCTTTGAGGTGTCGAAAAGCGGAAAGGAAGCAAGTCCTTCAGGCTCCAGGTATAAATCGCATAGCTTACTGATGTTTTCGGTATTGGCATTAACACTAAGCTGAAAAGTACGTGCAGCGATGTCGATAATATTTCCGAGTTTATTTACTTGCTCGACAGGACTTACATTACAACCAATAATGTAATCGACCTTATCTTTGATCGGGGCCACCGGAAGATTGGTGAAGACCCCGCCGTCGACATAGAATTCACCTTCGATATTTACCGGGGTGAAAACCACCGGTATGGAGGCCGAAGCAACCACACACCGGGACAGTCTTCCTTCTGTAAAATATCTGATTCTGGCCTTTCGAATATCTGTTGCAGCGATCACCAGAGGAACCGGTAATTCTTCCAGATTGATATTCCCAAGAGTCGACTGCAGTACTCCTTCCAGTTTATCCATATTGAAGAGGCCGGTTTTTGGCAGCTGGGGTCTGCTTATATCAAGAAAACGATGGGATTTGAGAATCTCCATCGTTTCCTCGATCGGGGTTCCGGAGGCGAGATAAGCCCCGAAGATGGCTCCGGCACTGACGCCGGAGATCACTGAGGGCCTTATCCCTTTTTCTTCCAGGGCTTTTGCAACACCCAGGTGAGCAAAACCTCTGGCCCCGCCACCGCTGAGCACAAAACCATAGCGGTATTTGGAATAATCATTCAAGGTCTTAATACTTTGCCGGTTCTCCTTCTGTTTTGGTCTTTTCGATAAAAGCTCTCAGATCGTCATTGGCCTTTTCTAGATCTTCGTTTCTGAGATACATCATATGACCGCTACGGTATCCTTCAAATGAAAGTCTTTCTTTCATCTTACCGGAGGGGTCAAGCTGCCACATGGTATATTTCGCATTGAAATAAGTGGTGGCCCCATCGTAATACCCTGACTGGAAAAGAACATTCAGGTATGGGTTTTGAGCCATCGCCTGGCGCAGGTCTTCCCTTGTGTTGTCGTCGTCGTTGTTCCACGGTCTTACAGGTCCGAACATATTGTATTTCACATCTGTCCTGAACTTCAGCACTTCCTGCGTGTAATAATTAATCGCAGGCGTGAACGAATGTAACCATGAGGTCAGCTCAGCACTGTAATCGGGTCCGTCTCCGGTTTCTTTACGATCAATTCCCAGGTACCTTGAATCCAATCTTCCAATGGTATATCCCTTATCTCTCAGAAGTTCTTTCCAGAAAAACCGGTTGGGTACAGAAAGGTGTTGCTGTAAAATGACTTCTTTCGAGATACCAGAATAATATGACATCTTCTCGGCTACAGCTTCTTTTTCTCCCTGTGAGATGAACCCACCTTTGGCCAGAGCAGGAATAAGGGTGTTTATGGTAAACTCTTCTGATTCAGGAAGGATGTCCAGCAGGTCCTTCTGTTGTAATTCTGAAGGGAGTGCCTTATGGTGCCATGCAGCAGCGGTATAATAGGGGAGGTTCATCGCTTCTGCCACCGGTCCGCCACGGCGTAAGACCGTATAATCAGCCGGCGATACCATGATCACCCCATTGAGATACATCCACTGGCTGTTTTGTAATTCCAGTGCAAGTCCGGCCACCCGTGTGCCCCCATAGCTTTCACCGATAATATATTTAGGTGAACGCCAGCGATTGTTTCGGGTTACAAAAGTATTGATCCATTCTGCCAGGTATTTGATATCAGGCCGTATCCCGAAGAACTTCTCCCTGTCCGGGTACTTACCTTCTTTATCTGCGATCATTCTCGAATATCCGGTATTGACAGGGTTCACGAAAACGATATCTGCCACATCCAATATGGAGTGGGGATTATCTTTTATTCCGTAAGGCTGTATCGGATATCCTTCCTCATCTATTTTCAGCACTTTCGGACCTGTATAGGCAATGTGCATCCAGACAGAACCTGAACCGGGGCCTCCGTTAAAGGAAATGATAAGCGGTCTTTCTGTACGATCCTTCACATCGGTGCGATAATAATAAGTGTGGAAAAGGGTTGCAATGGGCTTTCCGTCCTCATCCCATACAGGAAGAGTACCGGTAGCTGCGTTGTATTTGACACTGTTTCCCTTGATATTGACCTCATGACTGGTAACAACCATGGTGTCAACAGGAATTTTTCGTTCCTGCGCGCCCAGCAGACCCGTACATAAGAATGCCAGAACGAGCGTAAATAAAGTATGCTTCATATGTTTTTGATTTTATTCTCAGCTAAAAATAACCAATTATGCGGCATTTCATGAGTGCTGCGATGATTATGATTTCCGGCAAAACACTTATGTGCTGAAGGTCAATTGATTACAGTTGTATGAGATTTGAAAACATCGACAGAATATGCTCTTACAATCAGGAATGAGTCTAAATACTAACCTCGGCTTAACGTTTTAACATTAGAATAAGCTTTACATAATGTATTGACTAAAACCCCTTAACACCCTTTAGGGGGAGGTGACATAATTTTGGCAGCATAAAACCAAAAAACTAATCAAATGACTTTGAATGTTACCAATTTTATGAAAGCCGGGCTGTTGCTAACAGCAGGTTTAATGGTGCTCAGCTGTAGCCCTGAAGACGGTGTTGATGGCCGTGACGGTCGTGACGGTATTGACGGTCTTGACGGACAGGACGGAGCCGACGGGAAAGATTTTGAACCCCAACCGACCATTTTCGAGAATAAATCAGGATTTGATCCCCTGGTAGCCATTGCACCCCAATTCAATTATGTAAAAGCTTTTTCACTGGTCAGTACACCTGATATCATCGGAGAGGATTTTCAGCTTGCGGGTTCAGCAGACGGAGCCGGTTTTTTGAAAGATGGTGACGGGTATATGTACGTGGTGAACTGTGAAGACAGCTATGCCGTAGCCCGCATTCGTTTCGATGAATTTATGAATCCGGTCTCAGGAGACTACCTTCTGAATTCAGGAGTAGCAGACTACGCGCGCCAATGTTCCGGTACTATGTGGGAAGCAGCCGTTCACGGAGGATCTAAGGACCTGTTCCTTTCTGCCTCAGAAAGTATTAATTACGATGTAAAGGGTATCGATCCTTTTGTAGAAAACCCTAGGCCGAATGCTGATTTTGGCCTTGATGCCTTAGGTGAGTTTTCGTGGGAGAATGCCGTTCCGCTTCCTCAAAATGCCTATGCCGGGAAAACCGTGATTATTGGAGGTGATGATGATTCTTCAGGTTCTGAAGGGCAGGTAACCCTTTATTACTCAGAAAACGGAGATGATGACCTGGAGAACGGGAAGATCTATGTATTACGTCTGAAGCAGGTTTCAGATGGTAACGGGGGTGTTACTGATGCTACTGCCAATACTACTTATACCGAAGAACATCTCGATTTCGGAAGTACCTATGATGTGGAATTTGTTGAGATTCCTAACGGAAAGGACCTGACCAAGGAAGAAATGGAAAATGCTTCAGAAGCGGTTTTTGCTTCTCATTTTATGAGGGTAGAAGATGTTGACTATCAAAAAGGAAGCGATGCTAACGGAAGAAATGTCTACTTCGCCGTAACCGGAAGAGGGCCCGGGCGCGGTACTTATAACGACTGGGGCACTGTTTACAGGCTTCAGCTGGATGCCGATGCTCCGTTGACGGGCAAGCTTACCCAGGTGGTAAGCGGAAATACCGACACCAATAATATGGACGGAAACCTGCCTTTGCTGCAAAGTCCCGATAATATCTGTGTTACTGAAAACTTTGTTTACATACAGGAAGATCCGAACAGTTTCAGCAGAGGTCATGCTGCGTACATCTACCAGACAGACCTGAATGGCAATAACGCTCAGAAGGTGCTTGAGCTGGTAGTAAGACAAGACCTGGCTAATGATTTCAGTACCGGCTTCAGCGGTGAATTCGGGTCTCTTGTAGATATCAGCGATAAAATCGGTCAGCCCGATACCTTCGTTCTGGCTCTGCAGCCGCATTACTGGGAAGATGAAAGTTTTAAAAGTCTTGACGGGCACGATTTCTCATCAGTTTATGAAGACGACCAGGCATCACAGATCGTGATCCTGCAGGGGTTACCCCGCTAGGTGACTCACCACCACCAACCAATCAACCAACCAGGGATCCCCGTATGATACGGGGATCTCTTTATTAAAAGAAATCGTCATGAATAAAGCCTATTTACTGTTACTGCTATCTGTTCTCATCGCGGGATGCCGAAATAATCCTCAGACTATGCTGGGTCCCGATTGGACTGCGGCACACGACTACTACCAATCCAGCCTCGAACAGGCAATTAAAGATCTTGAAAGCCTTGAAAAGATGACTGCAAGTCATTCGAATTCCAGGGAGCTCTTTCATCGGGTAAGAATAAATTTTAAGCGGGCAGAGCCTTTTATAGCTTATCTGAACCCGGAGGTAGGACATCGTGTAAACGGACCGGCACTGCCTGTTTTCAAGGAAGATAATCTCAGAACCATGCCTCCCGTCGGACTTCAAAAAATAGAGGAAAGTATCTATGAAGGCATCGATGATGATCGGTTATTCAGGCATGAGGTATTTGTGACCAGAGGTTTGATGCAGAACCTGCTGAGGCAGGTAAAAAAGAGAGAAGTCAATGCTGAGCGTTTTTTTATAAGCACACATCAGCAATTATTGCGTATCATCACACATGGCATTACGGGATTTGATACCCCGGTAAGTCAGGCCGGAATAACCGAATCTGCCGAATCGTTGCGTTCTCTAAATGATGTTTACAGTGCCAGCCTTTCGCCTTTAATGGAAGAGAAAGATCCTGAACTTGATGGTAAACTAAAAGAAACTATCGCCAGGGCAGTCACATATCTTGAAAAATCAGACGATTTTGAAAATTTCGATCGTTATGAATTCATAAGGGAATATATGAACCCTCTAACTCGTAGTTGGGTAGAGATGAGAAAGCGTTCAGGATTATGGAAAGGAAGAGATGACTTTCCTTTTAATTTTGACGCACCAACTTTCTTTGAGAGCAATTCGTTTAACCTGAAGTATTTTACGCCTGCAAGAAATGCTGATCCAAACGAAAAACAGATTGCCCTTGGAGAAAAACTCTTTTTCGAAAAGAACTTATCACAAGACGGAAAGATGTCTTGTGCCACCTGTCACCTCCCGTCGAAAGCGTGGACCGACCAACTGAGGGTCAATTTTGATAATCGCGGAGAGCTTCTTCAAAGAAATACTCCAACGCTGGTGAATGCTGCATTTCAGCAAAATTTCTTCTGGGACGGAAGGGCCGAAAATATTATCGATCAGGTGGGGATGGTATTTACCAACGAAAAGGAATTCGACACTCCTGTACATCGTTTTTCTGATGAAATTCTTAAGGATACCGCTTATATCAGATTATTCGAAGAAGCCTATGGAGGGGTATCTGCGAGAAACACAGAGGTGGTAAAGGCTATAGCTTCCTACATAAGTACCCTGAACGGATTCAATTCAAAGTTTGATCGTAATATCAGGGGTGAAGCTGATACTTACACCGAACTGGAAAAGAAGGGCTTCAATCTGTTTACCGGAAAAGCTCTTTGTGCTACCTGTCATTTCATACCCCTGACCAACGGAACGGTACCGCCTTTTTATAAGGAAACCGAAAAAGAGGTGATAGGAGTGCCGGCTACTGCAGCGAATAACAGTCTTGATACCGATCTCGGGTTTTTCTGGAAATTCGAACAGCCGATACATAAGGGTATGTTCAAAACCCCAGGCGTAAGAAATGTGGCATTGACGGCACCTTACATGCACAATGGGGTCTATGACAGCCTTGAACAGGTAGTTGATTTTTACAATCAGGGTGGGGGAGCCGGACTGGGAATGGACCTGCCTCATCAAACCCTTCCCTTTGATAAACTTGACTTAACCGAAGAAGAACAAAAGGCCCTGGTGGCATTTATGAAATCCCTCACAGACGTGCCGGTAAAGCAATTGTAAAGCCTGTTGTCAGAACTTTTCAAATACCCCGAGACCGAAGAGTGCAAAATCATAAACTACCGGATCTTCGGGGTTTAATTTTCTCAGGGCCTTATCAAGTTCAATCACTGCCTTGGCATCGTTCTGTTTGCGCTTGAGAAGACCTAGCTTTCGTGCAACCTTACCTGAATGCACGTCAAGCGGACAAGACAGCTGTGAAGGGGAAAGGGAGTTCCAAATACCAAGGTCGACGCCCTTGTCATCCTTTCTTACCATCCACCTGAGAAACATATTGATTCGCTTGGCAGCTGATCCCCTTACGGGGTCTGAGATGTGTTTACGCGTTCTGGGGAGGTGTTCCTTTTCAAAAAATATGGCTTTAAATGTACTGATCGCCGGCTGGAGGTTTTGACCTGAGGCTGCAGAGGCAAATACGGTTTCAAGGCCTCCATGCTCCCGGTAAATATGCTGAAGACTTTGAGCGAACTGTATGAAATCATAACCGTTAAAGGTGCGGTGCACAAAAGGTACAAGCTTCTGAAGCTCATCGTCTGTGTGGTTGGAAATAAAATCAAAGGGAGCTCCATCCATCAGCTCCATCATTTTTTTAGCATTATTGATAATGCTGGTTCGGTTTCCCCAGGCGATGGTAGCTGCCAGGAATCCGGAGATCTCTATATCTTCCTTCTGAGAAAAGGAGCGGGGTATCTGAATAGGATCAGTATCAATAAAATCCGGACGGTTGTAAAAATCGGCTTTTTGGTCTAAAAATAACTTTAAATCCTTCCCCTTGGGTATTGACATATTGGCAACCTTTTTATTGTTCGATCAGCCCATCGACCATAACCAGTTTTCTGTCGGCCATATCAGCCAGTTCGCGGTTATGAGTAACGATGACAAAGGTTTGTCCGAACTGCTCTCTCAGATCGAAGAACAGGCGGTGCAGTTTTTCAGCTCCCTCAGAATCAAGGTTACCACTGGGCTCGTCTGCGAACACCACATCGGGTTTATTCATCAGGGCCCTGGCAACGGCTACCCGTTGTTGTTCCCCTCCTGAAAGGGCATCTGGCTTGTGATCTATTCTGTTTGCCAACCCCAGGAACTCCAAAAGTTCTTTTGCACGAGCCTCTGCTTCAGCTTTGCTTTTCTTTTGAATATAAGCCGGGAGGCAAACATTCTCAAGGGCTGTAAACTCAGGGAGCAACTGGTGGAACTGAAAAATGAAACCTATATGGTCATTCCTGAATCTCGCCAGCTGTTTATCATTGAGTCTGTTTACTTCCTGTTTGTTGATACGTATGGAACAACCGGCAGGGTCATCGGGTTTATCAAGAGTGCCTAAAATTTGTAAAAGCGTTGTTTTACCGGCTCCTGAAGCACCTACAATAGAGACGATTTCTCCTTTCCCGATGTTGATGTCAACACCCTTTAAAACTTCTAAATCGCCGTACGACTTATGTATATTAGTGGCTTGGATCATGTAGTATGTAATAGCCCGTGAAAATAAGCAAACCCTGAGTATTAAACAAAAGGCATGTTTTTTGAAATACCCTTGTTGATTGCACGACTAAAAGCGGCCTGGTTTAAGGGAATTGCCAATACTTAGTTAAAAAGACTTATAATGTTTATCAATTTGATAAATTTGTTAAACAAAACTGGAAAAATGCTATGAAGGAAGAAAGCAATTTAAGAACAGCCTTACTGGCCGGCGGCTGCTTTTGGTGCACTGAGGCGGTTTTCGAACGCCTGGAAGGAGTGCACGAAGTGGTCTCGGGATATACGGGCGGAAGCATAAAGAATCCTGCTTACCGGGAGATATGTACCGGAAGAACGGGACATGCCGAGGGAGTTAAAATCACCTATGATCCTGATGTGATAAGCTTCAGGGGTTTACTCGAAATCTTTTTTGCCACGCATGATCCGACCACATTGAACAGGCAGGGCAATGACATCGGAAGTCAGTACCGTTCAGCGATATTTTATCATACCGAGGAGGAACGCCGGCAGGCCCGTTCATTCATAGAGATGTTGGAGGAGGAGCGCATCTTTAACGGTAAGATCGTAACAGAACTAAGTCCTGCGGGTCCGTTTTATCCTGCTGAAGACTTCCACCAGGATTATTATAAACACAACAGATCACAGCCTTACTGCCAGGTGATCATCGATCCTAAATTGGAAAAACTACGTACCTTATACAAATCAAAACTAAAGAACACCACTAATGCCGTATAAAACCTTCGAAGAATACAATATCAAAATAACCGATGAAGTAAGAAATCGGTACAAGCAAATCATAGAGGAACTCGGAGAAGACACTGAAAGGGAAGGACTCGTAAAGACGCCGGAAAGAGCGGCAAAAGCCATGCAGTTTCTTACCCAGGGATATTATCAGGATGCTTCTGCCATATTGAAGAGCGCCATGTTTCGTGAAGATTACAACGAGATGGTAATCGTTAAAGACATCGAATTATATTCCTTATGTGAGCATCATATGCTTCCTTTTTTTGGAAAGGCTCACATCGCCTACATTCCTGATGGATATATTGTGGGTTTGAGCAAGTTGCCTCGTATTGTAGATGTTTTTGCCCGTCGTCTGCAGGTTCAGGAGCGCCTTACCCATGACATACTTGAATGTATCAATAAGACGCTAAAACCAAAAGGGGTGGCTGTGGTAATCGAAGCTTCTCATATGTGTATGATGATGCGCGGTGTTCAAAAGCAGAATTCGGTAACCACCACTTCAGGTTTCAGAGGACAATTCGAGAAGCAGGAAACCCGTAATGAGTTCCTGAAATTGATCAGCTCAGATCTCGGATAGACTGTTCACAGGGTTTTTAAATACCCCCTGCTTTTTTTACATTTGATAAATGGATTCTAAAAGAAAAAAATACTCCCTCCTTGTACTGGGAATCCTTTTCGACCTGGTAGGAATGGCTTCTTACCTCTATCCCGGAATAGGAGAGTTTGCAGATTTTCTTTGGGCCCCCGTAGCAGGCTGGCTTATGACCAGAATGTACAAAAGCAGAAAAGGGCAGATAGCCGGGATAGTCAGTTTTGTTGAAGAATTGGTGCCTGGTTTGGATATCATTCCCACTTTTACCCTGATGTGGTTTTATACCTATGTTTTCAGTAAAAAGACCGCCAAAGCGGCAACTACATAAAAAAATCCCCATTTCGCCGGGAAATGGGGATCTTCTTTTTTATGCTTTCCGGGAGTTAGTTGATGATGATATTAAAATCGGCTTCAACGTCGGTTTCTCCGCCGAAATCTCCACGCGTATTTCCTGTTTTACTTACCGGCTCATGAATCAGGTATACGCGAACCACACCCGCAGTTGTTCCTGATCCTGTCCATACGGTACGAATCCCCACGGGATTATTACTGCTGTCTTCGAAATCATCTGTAGCGGGATCGATTTCCAGGCTTGCGTTTGCAATCTCGTAGAAAACCTGGTGCTCATCGGCCTCTGCAATGACCTCCTCGGTGATGTTTTCCACATCGCTGGGGGTAGAGGCATCGAAAAATCCGACTTCGACCTCGTATGAACTACCGCTGTTTATGGTAATGTTTGGAGCGGCTTCGCCCACATTCCAAACCACGCTTTGGGTGGTTCCGGTACCGACTTCTGTCAGGTCAAGAGTTACCTGAGTGATCAGCTCTTCTTCGTTGATTACCTCAGGGGTATCGTCATCTGAACAGGAGGTGAACAGGCTTGTTCCAAGGAACATAAGTGCTAATAATTTGCTGTTTTTCATAGTGATTGAATTTAATTAATAGGTGAATTTAATTTGTAATTGAACGTTTCTTCCGAGATCATCTGCATAATATCGCAATCGGTTCAGATAATCACGGTAGTTTGTATCGAACAGGTTGGTAGCGATCAATCCGAGTGTGAGATCGCTGTTATTCCCCAGTTCAAAACGGGTCCTGGCGTCGATACCCAGTAGGTGATAGGCATCGGGAGGAGTACTGATATCTACTTCCTTCTCAACCAGTGAGCCGTTTTCAATAACTTCTATAGTAAAATTGTTATCAGGAAATTCATTTTGACGGAATACATAATCACTTGTCAGGTTAATGCTCAGATCTTTCCATGATCTTTTGGTGAAGCTCAGGGTTGTGCTGGTATTCACTGCAGGAATATCGATCAGAGCTCTGTTCTGACCTACATCTTTGGCCTTCAGAAAGGCGGTTTTATTCGACAGACTCCAGTGTTCGTTAAAGCTATAGGCGGCATCGAGATCAACCCCTAAAAACCGGGCATTGGTCTGTTTATAAGACCAAACCGGGAAAGCTCCGCGTATGGTTTGCTCAGCTCCGGTAGGTTCAAGAAATATGTAATCATTGATATAATTCAGGTAGGGAGCCACACTGAAGGAAAGTTTTCCAATATTCTTTTCCACTGTCAGAGAAACTTTATGAGAAACTTCCTGATCTATTCTCAGGTCGCCAAGCTCGATGGTCGCGTTGGAGTGGTGCAGACCGTCGCTGAAAAGTTCCGACGGGTTGGGGGCTCTTTGTGAGAGGGTATAGTTCAGAGAAAGCTGCCCTTCATTAGAAAAATGATACCGGGCTCCTGCTGAGGCTGCCAGGTTATGGTAATCAAAAACGGGGTTTGTTAGCAATTGGTCTCCGAGGTCTTCAATGATGATCCCTGCAAAATCACTTTGGTAATTTTGCTGGTTCCAACGGCTGGTCTCATAAAATTTAAGGGCATCCATTCTTACAAAATCGTAACGCCCTCCGGCTTCCAGGAGAAGGTCTGAACTCAGGTTCCACAATCCGGTGAGATACACTCCCGCTTCGTATTTTTCGTAATCGGGTATGAGTCTTCGCACCCCTGTGTCAGGATCGGGAAAGTTCTCCTGATACCTGAGAAGTATCCCGGTTTTCATATGTACGTTCCTTCCGGAATCAAAATCGAGGTCGGCCATGAATGTATGAGTGGTCAGCTCCAGATCGATCGAAGGTTTATTGCTGTCATCACCCCTTCTGATATCGAACTCCAGGCGATTGTTCTGTTGATAATCATATTGTAATTCCAGTTTGCCAAGGCCGCTGAACCTCTTGAAGAAATCCAGCTTGAACAGGCGGTGTATCACCCGTTGACGAGGAGCATTGATATCATAAGAGAAAGGATCGATTCTCAGTGGCTGATCGCTGTTGATAGCTCTTTCCAGGTCTTGGAGGTTCCCTATATGAGACGCTCTTAAAATGCCGATCTTGTTATCAAAGTAAGAATAGTTGGCAGAAAACCCGTATGTGAACTTATTCAAACCGGTTCGAATGGAGAAGTTTTTTTCGTAAAAACCGGTATTGGTCAGGTAATAATCGGGAGATCTGAAATCACCGTAGCGATTGAGGGTTCCCTGCAGGTTCACGAACCAGCCATTGTCGTAGCTTTTGGTGATCTGACTGGTCAATCCGCCACCGCGTCCATTGCTGGCTCCTGTGAGTATGGTCTTTCCATAGATCGAATCGTTCATATTTATTCTCCCGGGTTCAACCACGATTGTGCCTCCTACAGCATCACCTCCATATTGAAGAGCTGCTGCTCCCTTGATCACAGAAATACGACCTGCCGTATTCACATCTATGTTTGGAGCATGGTCGATACCCCATTCCTGGTCTTGAAGGCGGGTTCCGTTATTCATAATGATAATACGACTGCTGTGCAGGCCTTGAATAACGGGTTTGACGATGGTACTTCCCGTACTCAGAGATGAGACGCCGCTCACTTCCTTAAGAGCCTGCCCCAGGTTTCCTGCACTGTACTTTTCGATGGTTTCGGTTTTCAATACGGCTTCCTGGGCCGTACGGGTTTCGGTATCAAGAGACTCCCCGGTAACAACGACCTCTCCAAGCTCCTCCAGATGGTGCTCCAGCCTGATCTCTGTATAGCTGTTTCCTTCGATCATGACTTCCTTAATAATGGTTTTGCAAAGGGGATGGGAGACCTGCAGGCTGAGTTTTCCATTGCACACCCCGTCTATGGTAAATTTCCCGTAAAAATCGGTAACGGCCTGTTTGTCGGTTCCTATGGCAATAACCACAGCCCCGACAAGTGGATCACCGTCGTGAAAATCTACCACATCTCCGATCAGGATGGCATCGCAATCCTGTGCGTATAGGGTTAATCCTGTCAACATACTGATGACAGATAACAAAATTGATCTCATAAAAGTTAAAGGGTTTCCGGTTCGGAATTATTAATTGTCAGCGCAGATCAGGTTAGATCATCCGACAGGGGGAGGGCGACTGAAAAGTCTGTTCTCAGTGGATTTGCGTACAAAGAAAAAACGATGGAAGGTCTTTTCAATAGAAACTATAGTCGTGAGCGGCTGTGAGAGGTAATCCTGTTCTCCTTCATGATCGCAAGGAGTCACGGCTTGAATAACCGCATATTCACAGACAAAACATTGTTCCGTACCATCTTCATCGGAAGGATGCGTAAAGCCATGAACTCCTGCTGTTTTAGTGAAAATAAACAGCAACAGGAGCAATGAAGCATAAAACCGAATGGTTGGTACAGTTTTCATCACTACAAACCTATGTATTTAAACGGTTTGTAAATGTTAAAAAAAAACAAATTATTTTTTATTCACAATGAATCCGAGGCCAAGTCGGGAAAGCATTTTCTTTTCGAAATCCCAAAAGAAAGCAAATTGACCGAACACCCAGCCGAAGAACACCAGAAGAATCTGGTAAAGTGGAAAAATAGCCAGAATACGCACCGGCCAGTATACCCATGGGGAAGCGCTGTCGGCATGCAGCCCGAATAATTCGGTTACGGGCGTGGCGAACTTCGCAGCAGTTGATCCGGTAATGGCAAAAACGATAAAAATGATGACTAATTGGAAGTTGGATTCAACTCCCCAGCGTGCTTTCAATTTTTTCATCTGATCAAATTTCGCTGCAAAGATAATCAATTAATTCTAGGTAAAAAGGGCCCCAGGCGTTGATTGTATTTACGTTGAAAATACAGGAAGTAATTGTATAACTGGTAGTTAACCTCGTATCCGTAATCGATTGACGGGTCGTAATTTATGGGCCACAGGTACAGGTCGGTATTGTAGATGGTGGGTTGGGTTGCCCTGATATTCCAGTTTGTCACATAGACATCGTTCCTGTTTTCCATGAATTCCTTAGAATAATAACCCCTGGGTTGTGCGATACTGTTTAACCAGGCGTAAAACCCCGGCTCTATTATGGTTATCTCATACTCGACACTATCGTTTGCAATAGTGACGGTATCCTGCTCCTTGCTCCGGAAAATTTCTTTTTCTTTCTCACTGATGGCCAGATCTGCAGAATCGGCATTCACAGCGCTTTTCTGTGTATCACAGCCTATGATGATGACTAACAGTAAGAGGATTATTGTTTGTATGTATTTCATTTGATTAATTGCTGTTTATTATAATATACGAATCATTTGGAAGAGGATCAATAATAATGCCATATAAGCTCTTGATTTTCAATGAAAATAGAGTCTGCCAACAGGTGGTTGATGAAAGCGCTAAGATGGAGTAGTGTGCATAGATGTAATTACCAGTGGGCTGATATTTAAAGATAGATCAAAATCAGGGCTATTTTCTGGTAATGATAAGATTAGCCAATAAAAAAGGCCGTCTTAAAACCGACGGCCTCCCAACTTTTTAAATAAAGGAATACTTACTTTTTAAGCAGGCTAACGATCTGGTCGGCGAGTTCCAGTCCGATTCGATCCTGGGCCTCTTTGGTGGCAGCACCAATATGAGGAGTAAGAGATACCTTATTATTCATAAGTACCTTGATCGCCGGGTTTGGCTCGTTTTCAAAAACATCCAGACCTGCAAATCCGACCTTTCCTTTTTCAAGGGCTTCAAGCAGGGCTTCCTCATCAACTACTCCGCCACGGGCAGCATTGATGATACCTACACCTTCTTTAGCGATTTCAAGTTCCTTTTTACCGATCACGTAATCTTTTTGTGCAGGAACGTGTACACTGATAAAATCAGCTTGTTTCAGCAGATCTTCCTTACTGATGGTGTCGATCTTGAAGGTCATCGATCTTCCGTCAAAGAAATGCAGTGGGATGTCGATGCTTTCTATAAAAGGATCATAGGCAACCACCTTCATTCCCACACCAATCGCGATCTTGGCTGTTTCTTGACCGATTCGGCCAATACCAATAATACCAAGGGTTTTTCCGCGTAATTCGGTTCCGCCGGCATATGATTTCTTCAACTGTCCGAATTTGCTTTCTCCCTCAAGAGGCATATTTCGGTTGGCATCAAAAAGATAGCGTACCCCGCCATACAGGTGGGCAAACACCAACTCTGCCACAGAAGCCGATGAAGCTGCGGGAGTGTTGATCACATGCAGGCCCTTTTCTTTGGCATATTCCACATCGATATTATCCATTCCGACCCCGCCGCGACCGATCAGTTTCAGATCAGGACAGGCATCTATCAGGTCTTTTCTCACTTTGGTGGCACTGCGAACAAGCAGGGCGTCTACGTTGTTTTCATTGATATAATTGGCCAGTTGCTCCTGGGCAACCTTGGTGGTGATCACTTCAAATCCGGCATCTTCCAGCGCTTTTATTCCACTGGCAGAAATTCCGTCATTAGCTAAAACTTTCATGTAAAAAATATTTCTGATGTTATGATTTATGCTTGTTTTTCAAGTTCCTGCATGACCGAAACCAAGGCCTCGACACTTTCCAGGGGTAGGGCATTGTACATGGAAGCCCGATAGCCTCCTACGCTTCTATGGCCATTAATTCCGTTTAAACCGGCTTCTTTAGCCATGGTATCAAATTTCGGCTTAAGGCTTTCATCGGTCAGGTTGAAGGTCGCGTTCATGACCGAACGGTCTTCTGTTGCAGCAAAACCTTTGAAAAGAGGGTTTCTGTCTATTTCATTATAGATGAGAGAAGCTTTTTCATCGTTCTTCTTTTCGATAGCAGCGATACCTCCCAGGTTTTTCAGCCATTGAAGGGTCAACATAGAGGTGTAGACAGCGAAAACCGGAGGGGTGTTGAACATGCTCTCTTTTTCGATATGAACCCGGTAATCAAGCATGGATGGGATGGTCCTGCTAACTTTTCCGAGAATGGATTCTTTAACCACCACAAGAACAGTACCTGCAGGGCCCATATTCTTTTGAGCACCGGCGTAGATCAGCGAAAACTTACTGAAATCAAGTTCCCTTGAAAAAATGTCTGAGCTCATATCGCAAATCATGGGGATTTCTGTATCAGGAAAATCCTTGATCTGTGTCCCGAAAATAGTATTATTCGAGGTGCAGTGAAAATAATCGGCATCTTTGGGTATGGAATAACCCTTTGGGATATAATTGAAATTTTTGTCTTTCGAGCTTGCCACCTCTACTATGTCACCAAATAATTTTGCCTCTTTAATGGCCTTTGATGACCAGGTTCCTGTATTTAGGTAAGCGGCTTTGTTTTCCAGCAGATTATAGGCGACATTCAGGAATTGCTGGCTGGCGCCTCCCTGAAGAAACAGGGCTTTGTAACCTTTTCCCTGCAGGCCGAGCAGCTCAATGGCAAGGTCCATGGCTTCTTCCATGACGGCTACGAAATCTTTTGAGCGGTGTGAGATCTCTATCAGGGACAAGCCTGATCCGTTAAAATCGATGATGGCTTCAGAGGCTTTTTTAAAGACCTCCTGCGGAAGAATGCAGGGTCCTGCGCTAAAGTTGTGTTTTTTCATAAAATCGAGGTCGGTTTTGTGTTTACTCTCATCTACAAATTTGGTAATAAATATGGGAATAGCGGTGTAAGAAATTCATAATTTTCACCCTGTTTTCCGTTCCGGTATTGACAGATTTTTATCAGAAACCGACGACAATCGAATTAAATGAAATCTTTAACAGAATTATTGAGTTTTAAGAAATAAAAAAATCCGGAGATTTGAAAAGCTCCCCGGATCTGTTTACAGGTAACATAAAAAGAGTTCTGTTCATTACTGTTCGTTTTTGAGATCGATGGTCATGGTTTTCTTTTCCTTGCCTCTGACCAGACTAACCTGATATTCCCTTTTAATCAGTTCATCATTCTTAAAGAAGCTCTGGTACTGATTTTTTTCAAGGCTCCATCCGTCATGATCTTCGAATACCATTTCGCGAATTGATAAGGGAAGAACAACATCTTTGTAACGTTCCCTGCAGCTTACAATTTTACCGTCATGGTTAAAATTGGTATACATACTTCCGTTTGAACAGGTGAACTCAGCAAATGTCAAAGGCCTGGCCGAAATCCTGTACTGGGCATTTCTGAAAAGGTCGTACATGGCAGCCTGTAGCTGAACCTCCTTGGCTACCTCAGGAGTGTAATCATCGTTCACAAGGCGAAGGAATTGGTCGTTTATTGCTGAGACGGTTACATCCTCCAGCTCTACTGCCGTTTCCTGTGCATAGATCGCTCCTGTTAACAGGAAAGCGATAACTGCTGTCATTAAAGTCTTCATAATAATTGGTTTTTTGATTAATAAATGATTGAGAAACAAAGTTGCGATATTAAGTAAGTGCCTGCATATCAATTAAGTTGATTATCATTGCAGACATAAACTAAGGACTTCAAGATTTTATTGAAACCTTTAAATTATGTTGCTTTTGTGAAAAAGTACTTATGAAGTATAGCCTATTTACAAGCTCAGCGCATACTCTGCCTTCAACTAAAAAATAATCTCAGTCTATGACAGGTTTCCTGATTGTTTCAGGTCTTCTGGCATAATCAGGAAAATTCATGCTGTCGAGCAGCGCATTGTAATCAGGATCATTTTTCAGGAAACGAAGCTGAGGCTCTTGTGCCAGCCATGTCATTTCGACCTCTCTTCTCTTATACGATTTTTGTAACCAATCAATGGTAAGCTCTCGGTTACCTTTATAAGCATAGTATAAAGCGAGAAACCAGCCCGGGCTTCCGGGTTGTTTCATTTCAAAGCGCGTTCTAAGTTCTTCTATTATCTTCCGAACGTCGAGATGATCACCATTTCGGTCTGATAGTATGGCTTTTAACCATAAAATAATAGACGGTCTTTCTACGAAGGTCTGGTAAAAATCATCTACCGCGATCTGCATTTTATCGTAGGCGCCTAAATAATAATAGGTTTTCGATGATTCCCTGAGAAAATTAATATCGTCTTTATGAAGTTCGTAATTGTTATCAAGTATCATGGTGGCTGTTTGATCATTTCCCTCAAGGTAATAGGTAAGGGCCAGGATGGCATAATTGGTAGATAAATTAGGGTTAACCTTTAAAGAGTTCTCAAGAGCTCTCTTTGTATCCTCGAAATATCCCAGTTTATAGGCTACATCAAAATTAAATTTTTCCAGTTTGATCTGATTCATAGCGGGGAATTCATCAGATATTGCATCAACCTTCAGGTCAAAATAAAAACTACCCTCTTTCAGAAGGACCAGGATATCTGTAAAATCAGGGTTGAGGGACAATGCCTCGTAAGCATATTTTTTGGCATTCAACCAACTTTCTTCCTGAGTGGCATAGGCCCATATAAATCCGCCATACATCCAGGCATAGGCCAGATCTCGATAGGCTTGTAAATAATCAGGATCTTCCTCTACGGCCTTTTTAAGTAGTTGTATCCCGTTCTCCCATCCGCTTTTGGTGAACTTAGTGGTCTGATAGATGCCTCTGGCTCTTAAGTCATAAGCCTTGGAAGAAGGGGTTTCAGGGATTCTTCTTTCGTCAGGAAACATTGGGGATTGTTGATATTCCTGATCTTGATTTAAAGCAATAAGAACACTGGAAGTGATGATATTTTGCATTTCGAAGGTTTCTTCAGGTTTCCAGTCTATAATGAATTGATCTGTCCAAAATACATGGTTCGATTCAGGGTGTATGAATTCCAGTGAAAATTTCAGTTGATCACCAGCCTTTTCAACGCTACCGTGCAAAATATTTTCAACCTTAAGACTGTTGGCTATTCGGCTGATATCTAACAGAGAATCTTTATAAGCCATGACATAGCCGATGGGAGCGACTCTTTCAAAGTATCCTGTTTGAACTAGTTCGGTAATCAATGCATTGGTGATCCCGTATGCGATGTATTCATGATCTTCTTCCCCGGTCCAGTTCTTCAGGGGTAATACCGCAATGGATTTATTCATGTTTATCTCAGAAGAAACGGCAGAACCCGGGATGTCGGTCTGATTTTGTTCTGAGCTGTATTTGTGTACAAGTAAAAGAATCGATGCCAGGGTAAGCGCTGAAATAACCGCTATGACTATTTCTGGCAGCCTCAAAATAGCCAGACTGGAATTGTTACCTTTTTCTAAGGGACTTTTCCTTAGAATTTCTTTTACCTCTTTGGGGTGGTGGGTAGCCTCTCCGGGGGTAAAGCCATATTTTTGTTTAAAACAAGTGTTAAAGTAGGTCGGACTGCTGAATCCGACTTTGTAAGCAACTTCAGAAGCGGTCAGATTTCCCTGGGAAAGGTATTCAAGAGATTTCTTCAGGCGAATATCCCTCACGAACGCAGTTACAGATTTTCCGGTATGCTTTTTTATTTTGCGGTATAATTCAGACCGACACATACCTGAGAGTTGGGCAAAAGTTTCCACGTTAAATTCTTCCCTGTCCAGATTCTCGTTTACAATTCTTGAAAGGGTTTTTATTAAGACATCAGATTGCATGGAAACCGGCCGATTACCCATAGCGATAGATTTTTGATTGATGAACCTTAAAGTTACTGAAAATTTGCTTAAAATCGGCCCTGATAAGCTTCTAATACACTGTAAATCAATAGTTTTGATGAGTTCCTGTTTTAGAATTATAGCTGAAAATTCTTTAAAACGCAGCTCACAAAATTCAACCTGATCAGATCAAGATTTATTAACTAAAGGGAATTATTATTAGAAACGAATCTTCGTGCGGTTCTCGGGAAATTCATGCTGTCAAGTAATGCGATATAACGCGGGTGATTTCCGACTATTTCAAGTAAGGGTTCCTGAGCCAGCCAGGTCATTTCAACCTCTCTCGCTTTGTAAGATCGTTGCAACCATACCAAGGTTTCGGTTATATTATTGTTATGAGCATAATAGAGTGCCAAAAACCAGGCCGGACTACCTGATTCTTTATCCAGATATGCTTGACGCAAGGCACCGATAACCTGATCTCTTTCAAGAGGATTTCGGTTGTTATCGGCGCTAATTGCCTTCAGGAACTGTATGGCAGGAGGACGTTCTTCGAAGGTAGCGTAGAAAGTGTCTACTGCGTGACTCATTTTCGAGTAATCACCTAACAAAAAATATACCTTTGCAGCTTCTCTTAAAAAGTCGATCTGATCTTTGCCAAACTCAAAATTTTCATCGATTAATTTTCTTGCTTTTTCTTCCTCTCCTGACAGGAGGTAATTGATGGCCAGGTAGGCTTTATTTGCCGAAAGGGTAGGGTCTAATTCCAAAGATCTTTCCAATACCGCGATAGACCTGTGATACTGGCCCATTTTTTTGGCGAAATCGTTTATATGATCTTCGAGCCTTATTTCCTTCAGACGGGGATAGTCTCTGTGATCAGGATCAGAGTTTAATTCAAAATAAAAATAACCCTCCTTTAATAGAATCAGGAACTCTTCATTATCGGGATTATATGTCATGGCCTTGGCCAGGTATTTTTTTAAATTCCTCCAGGCGACATCTTGCTTGCAATAAGCCCAGATCAGTCCTCCGTATTTCCAGGCATAGGCCAGATCGCGATATGCCTGGTAATAATCAGGATCTTCTTCTATGGCCTTTTCATATAAGGCTATCCCGTTTTTCCACCCGCGCTTTGTAAATTTGCTAACCTGAAACAGGGCTCTGGTTCTTAGCTCGTAGGCCTTAGCGGAGGTTGTTTCAGGCAGATAGGGCTCAGGCACCCAAAAATCTCGCGCATATTTTTTTGCTCCCAGCGATTTGATCACCTCCTCAGCTATATGTTTCTGCATGGCAAAAGTTTCATCCGGCTCCCAATCGATGATATAATCGTGGGTCCACTGTATCTCTTCCGTGGAAGGAATTACTGACTGAACAGAAAACTTCAGTTTATTCCCTGATTGTTCCAGGCTTCCCTGAAGAATGTTTGCTACTCCAAGCTTTTCTGAAATTTCCCGACTGCTGGTAACAGAATCTTTAAGGCTTAAAACATTATGCATGGAAGAGATATTTTCAAAATAACCGGTTCGGCTCAACTCAGAAATTATTGCATTGGTTGCACCATAACAGATATAATCGAGCTTTTCATTCCCTGTCCAGTTCTTTATGGGTAATACCGCAATCGACCGGTTATTGATATTTTGCGAAACCGCTTCGCTTACCGGTAATGACTTATTCGGAGCTTTTAGGTTATACCAGGCTCCCAAAGGCAGAATGATGATAGCTACCCACCACCATAGGTGTTCCCATGGAGTTGATCGAATGGTCACTGTATGAGGAGCGCTTACTTCTTCGTGACAGAGTAGTTCATCGACCTCCATTTCATGTAATACAGTTTCTCCCGGGGTGAAACCATACTTGTCTTTAAAGCACTTATTAAAATATGTCGGACTGTGAAACCCTACCATATAAGATACCTCACAGACGGTGAATTGTCTGGTTCTTAAATATTCAAGGGCCTTTTTCAAACGGATATCCCGTATAAATTCAGTTACCGATTTTCCGGTAGACTTCTTAATTTTTCGATATAAGCCTGACCTGCACATTCCCGATAATCGGGCGAAGGTATGTACATCAAAATCTTCACGATCCAAATTCTCAATTACAATCCTGGAGAGTTTGTCAATAATGGGGTTTGACGATATGGAAACTGAAACAGTATCCATAATGATTATTTTTTGATCAGATGACTATTAAAGTTACTGAAAATCAGACGTTAAAACCACATTTAAAATAGCAAATTAAGGTCATTGCACCGTATAATTCAAAAAGCTATAACTTAACAGGAAATTGACTTCGGAGAGTCTGTGAATACTCAGAATTCTTCTTGGAGGAATTCTGACATGAATGGATTTTGGGCTTTAATACACTTCGAATTACAGATCACTCATGCATAATGTTCTCAAATACATTATAGCAGGATTCTGTTGATTTACACGCTTAAAAGAAATCGAACCACATCAACCCCATCTGCATAATCTTTTAATCCGGGTTGCTGGGTTTGCCCGAAGGCCACCTCTCCCTCGATAAAGTCATTACTGACCACGCACTGTATCTTATCAGCATCTTGTCTGATCTTTTCTTTGAGGCTGTTCTTATCTGTGTAAGTTTCGTAAAAGACACTGGCGATGGGTGAGGCATATGACTCATCTTCCTTCAGCATCAAAAATCCGTTCTCAGTGAGAGAGAAGAGGCTCATGAGGTAGACGGCCTTATTGTAGTCGTAATTATTGGCATATTTATCTTCTTCGATGAGATACCTGAATTTATAAACAGCCTGAAAAAGAGGATCGAAGTCATACCCTTCCGGTACAAAGAGTTTTGATACACTGCGGCAACCCAGGCCATAATACCTGAAGATGTCTTCTCCGAGTGCTTCCAGCTGTTCTGCAGATTCGCTTCCGTCGAGCACGGCTACAGAATTGCGGTTCTTTCTGATGATATTGGGTTTACTTCCGAAGTAATATTCAAAATATCTGGCGGTATTATCGCTTCCCGTCGCAATAACGGCATCGAAATCCTTGAGGTTCTCCTTTTGTATAATTATACGCTTCCTGAAGGGAGGGTATACTTCCTGCAGATACTCCAAAAGTACCGGAAGCAGCTTTTCATCATTTGATGAAGGTTTGATAAGCGCTGTATTACCGGTAATAAGCACACATAAAAGATCATGAAACCCCACCAGAGGAATGTTTCCGGCCATGATCAGGGCCACCTTTTTAGGCTCTGAATCTTCCAGCAAGTAAGATGACATCCATGATTTGAGTTCTTTTTCGGTTAAAACCGAAGACCATGATTTCAAGGCGTGCGCCACATTTTCACGGGTAAACCAGGAGTTGGCGTGGAAGGCAGCTTCTATTGCCTGGTCAAAACGTTCAAAGAATTCGTCGTTAGCAGCAATATCATCGGTTTTCTCAGGAGTTGGTTGTGAAAATTGCGACATAAATTTCCCCAATCTGACAAAAGCTTCTATTCTGCCGTGAATATCATCCATAAATTTGCGTATATATAAGGTGCTCTTTATTTTTGAATGAGCAAATTTACGCATTAGAAACAGTGAAAAAGAAAAAATATGGCGATTATCATAACCGATGAATGTATAAATTGTGGCGCCTGTGAGCCTGAATGCCCGAATACTGCTATTTATGAGGGTGCAGATGACTGGCGCTACAGCGACGGGACTTCCCTGAATGGAAAGGTGGTGCTGCCCGATGGGAAAGAGGTAGATGCCGATGAAGCACAAACTCCCGTAAGCGACGAGATCTATTATATCGTTCCGGATAAATGCACCGAATGTAAGGGCTTTCATGAAGAGCCTCAGTGTGCCGCCGTTTGTCCGGTAGACTGCTGTGTGCCAGATGATGATCATGTGGAAACAGAGGAGGAACTGCTCGCCAAACAAAGCTTTATGCATCCCGACGAATAAGTTGTATACTAAATAATTCTAAAATCCCCGGAGTCCCGGGGATTTTTTTATGTAATAATGTTATTTTTGCGGCCAAATAATCAGAATATATGAAAGCCGGTATCGTAGGACTGCCCAATGTAGGTAAATCAACGCTGTTCAATTGTTTATCGAACGCAAAAGCACAGAGTGCCAACTTCCCTTTTTGTACCATTGAACCCAACCTGGGAGTGGTGAACGTTCCCGATACCCGTCTGGAAGAACTGGAATCGTTGGTAAATCCTCAGAAAGTGGTTCCTGCCACCGTTGAAATTGTTGATATTGCAGGACTGGTAAAAGGAGCTTCGAAAGGAGAGGGCCTCGGAAACCAGTTCCTTGGGAATATTCGCGAATGTCATGCAATTATTCATGTGCTTCGCTGTTTTGAAAATGACAATATTGTACACGTTGATGGAAATGTGAATCCCGTAAGAGATAAAGAAACCATCGATATCGAATTGCAGTTGAAAGACCTTGAAACGGTTGAAAAACGACTGGATAAAGTGAATCGTGCTGCAAAGACCGGAGATAAGGAAGCCCAGAAGGAAAAGGCCGTACTCGACAAATTTAAAAAAGCCCTCGAAAGCGGTATTTCTGCAAGAGCAGTGGAGGTGACCGAAGAAGAGGAGCCTTTCGTTGAAGGTCTGCAGCTTCTTACCGCAAAGCCAATACTATATGTTTGCAATGTCGATGAGGCTTCAGCAAAATCAGGCAATGCCCATGTCGACCAGGTTCGTGAGGCAGTGAAAGATGAAGATGCTGAGATACTCGTGCTGGCAGTCGCTACAGAAGCAGATATCGCAGAATTGGAAAGCTACGAAGAAAGACAGATGTTTCTTGAAGATATCGGCCTGGAAGAAGCAGGGGTTTCAAAACTGATTCGGGCTGCATATAAGCTGCTGGATCTGCAGACTTATTTCACGGCCGGTGAAAAGGAGGTCAGGGCCTGGACGGTTCCTGTAGGGTCGACAGCTCCACAGGCGGCAGGGGTGATACACACCGACTTTGAAAAGGGCTTTATTCGTGCCGAAGTAATCAGCTTTGCCGATTATTCTTCTTATGGCAGTGAGGCCAAAGTGAAAGAAGCCGGAAAGATGCGGGTAGAAGGGAAGGAGTATATCGTCAAAGACGGCGACGTGATGCATTTCCGTTTTAACGTCTGATCTTCAGAAGGTCATTTCAGCGCCTGATTTCCGGATTACGGATCTCTTGTTTTAGGATATTATCAGCTTTCTGTTATTTTAACCAACTTTTTGTCAGGTTCTTAACAGGAATCAGCATTTCCTTGTTAATTACTTTGTTTAAGGTGTATTTTATTTTATACTACGAAACAGTATATTAGCACAAACCCATTTCGAAAGAACTATGGCTGAAACGACACAGTATACCGAAGAGAATATCCGATCGCTCGATTGGAAGGAACACATACGAATGCGTCCCGGTATGTATATCGGGAAACTGGGTGATGGTTCTTCTGCCGATGACGGGATCTATATTCTCGTAAAGGAAGTATTGGATAACTGTATCGATGAGTTCGTCATGGGAGCAGGGAAAACCATCGAGATCTCTGTACAGGGCGAACGGGTAACGGTGAGAGACTATGGCCGGGGTATCCCGCTGGGAAAGGTAGTCGACGTAGTATCGAAAATGAACACCGGGGGGAAATACGATACCCGGGCCTTTAAAAAGTCTGTCGGACTCAACGGGGTGGGTACCAAGGCGGTCAATGCCTTGTCGAGCTACTTCAGAGTCGAATCAAACCGTGATAGTAAATCAAGAGCTGCTGAATTCGAGCAGGGGAACCTGGTGAACGAAGAGCAACTTGATGAAACCTCCAGAAGAAGAGGGACCAAGGTTACCTTCGTTCCCGATGAAAGCATCTTCAAAAACTACAAATACCGGAATGAGTATATAGAACGCATGATCAGGAATTATGTGTATCTCAATCCGGGCCTGACCATTGTCTTCAACGGAGAAAAGTTCTATTCAGAAAACGGACTGAAAGACCTGCTTGAAGACAGTACCAATGCTGAAGATATGCTGTATCCTATCATACACCTGAGAGGTGATGATATAGAGGTGGCCATTACACACAGTAAGACCCAGTACAGCGAAGAATATCATTCTTTTGTGAACGGGCAAAACACCACCCAGGGAGGAACGCACCTGGCTGCTTTCAGAGAAGCGGTGGTAAAAACGGTCAGGGACTTTTTTGGTAAGAATTATGACGCTTCCGATATCAGGAAGTCGATCATTTCGGCCATTTCCATCAAGGTAATGGAACCTGTTTTCGAGAGCCAGACAAAGACCAAGCTGGGGTCTACAGATATGGGAGGAAACCTGCCTACTGTGCGAACCTATGTAAATGATTTCATTGGGACTCAACTGGACAATTACCTTCATAAAAACCCTGAAACGGCTGAGAAGATCCAACGTAAGATCATGCAGGCCGAGAAAGAGCGGAAAGAGCTCTCAGGTATTCGGAAACTGGCCAGGGAGAGAGCAAAAAAAGCGAGTCTCCACAATAAAAAATTAAGGGATTGCCGAATTCACCTGGGCGATATGAAAAAAGATCGCAGGCTGGACACCACCCTTTTCATCACAGAGGGAGATTCAGCATCAGGATCGATCACCAAGTCGCGAGATGTGAATACTCAGGCCGTGTTCAGTCTTAGGGGGAAACCGCTCAATACTTATGGTATGAGCAAGAAGATCGTCTATGAGAACGAAGAGTTCAACCTGCTGCAGGCGGCACTTAACATCGAAGAATCGATGGAAGATCTGCGATACAACAATATCGTGATCGCTACCGATGCCGATGTCGACGGGATGCACATCAGGTTACTGCTGATCACCTTCTTTCTGCAATTCTTCCCCGAGCTGATCAAAGAAGGACATTTGTATATTCTTCAAACCCCGCTTTTCAGGGTGCGTAATAAGAAAGAAACCATTTACTGTTACAGTGAAGAAGAGCGAAGAGCTGCCATAGCAAAGCTCAAGGGAAAACCGGAGATTACGCGATTTAAGGGACTTGGTGAGATATCACCTGATGAGTTCCAGCATTTTATCGGTGACGATATCCGCCTGGATCCTGTCATGCTCGACAAAGCGATGTCTATAGAAAGCCTGCTGGAATTCTATATGGGAAAGAACACCCCTGACCGGCAAAAATTCATCATTGAAAACCTGAAGGTAGAGCTCGATGTGATCGAGGAATAGTTCTGCCCGAAAAACCCGTTCATAAAATCTTACTGATCGAATGTCTGAAGAAAACAATCTGAACAACGAAGAAAATCATAATCAGCAAGACACCATTACGAAAGTTGGTGGCATGTACAAGGACTGGTTTCTCGATTATGCCTCCTATGTAATTCTGGAGAGAGCCGTTCCAGCCATTGAAGACGGATTTAAACCCGTGCAGCGAAGAATACTGCACTCTATGAAAGAACTCGACGACGGCAGGTACAATAAAGTAGCCAATATCGTTGGGCATACCATGCAATACCACCCTCACGGTGATGCCAGTATCGGAGACGCCATGGTACAGATCGGACAGAAAGATCTGCTGATCGATACTCAGGGAAACTGGGGTAATATTCTTACCGGAGACAGCGCCGCAGCATCCAGGTATATCGAAGCCAGGCTATCAAAATTCGCCCTGGATGTAGTGTATAGTCCGAAGATCACCGACTGGCAGTTGAGCTACGACGGGAGAAAGAAAGAACCTATCAATCTGCCGGTTAAATTCCCGCTCTTACTGGCCCAGGGAGCTGAAGGTATCGCTGTAGGTCTTTCCACCAAAATTCTTCCGCATAATTTCAATGAACTGATCGATGCCTCGATCAAACACTTAAGAGGTAAACGGTTCAAACTGTATCCCGACTTTCCGACAGGAGGGGAGATGGACGTAAGCAATTACAATGACGGGAACCGTGGCGGTCGTATACGCGTCAGGGCCAAGATCTCCCAGATGGATAAAAACACCCTGGTGATCAACGAAATACCTTTCGGAACAAATACATCCTCCCTGATCGACTCTATTCTTAAAGCCAATGACAAAGGGAAGATCAAGGTAAAACGTATTGAAGACAATACCGCTGCCGAAGTAGAGATCCTGGTTCATTTGCCTTCAGGTTTATCTCCTGATAAGACCATCGATGCTCTGTATGCCTTTACAGCGTGCGAAACCTCTATATCACCACTTGCCTGTGTGATCGAAGATAACAGACCGCTGTTCATCGGGGTTTCTGAAATTCTCAGAAGGTCAACAGATTATACGGTGGAATTGCTTAAAAAAGAGCTGGAGATACAGCTCCAGGAACTGGAAGAGCAGTGGCATTTTGCTTCTCTCGAAAGGATCTTTATAGAAAACCGTATTTACCGCGATATCGAGGAAGAGGAAACCTGGGAAGGTGTTATACAAGCGATAGATAAAGGGTTAAAGCCTTATATCGGCCATCTGAAAAGAGAAGTCACTGAAGAAGATATTGCTAGACTTACCGAGATACGGATCAAACGTATCTCCAAATTCGATATCGATAAGGCCCAGCAGAAAATTGAAGCCCTGGAGGGAGAGATCGAAAAGGTGAAGTTTAACCTCGATAACCTGATCGATTACGCCGTAGATTATTTTAAGGAGCTGAAAAAGAACTATGGCAGTGGCCGTGAGCGCAAGACCGATATCAGAATCTTTGATGATATCGAGGCATCAAAGGTAGTGATACGAAACAGCAAGCTGTATGTGAACCGGGAAGAAGGGTTCATTGGAACCTCTCTGAAAAAAGACGAATATGTCTGTGATTGCAGCGATATAGATGATATTATAGTTTTTACCGCCAGCGGTAAAATGATGGTCACCAAGGTTGATTCCAAGACCTTCGTAGGTAAGGATATTATTCATGTGGCTGTCTTTAAAAAGAAAGACAAGCGCACCATTTACAACATGATATACAGAGATGGTAAAGGCGGAGCCACATATATCAAAAGATTTTATGTGTCCAGCATGACCCGTGACCGGGAGTATGATCTGACCACAGGTAAAGCCGGTTCCAGCGTTCTGTATTTTACCGCCAATCCGAATGGTGAGGCCGAGGTGGTAACGGTTCACCTGAGACAGAAAGGAAGTATCAAGAAACTGAAATGGGATATCGATTTTGCCGATATCATGATCAAAGGCCGTAACTCCAAGGGTAATATAGTGACCAAGTATCCCGTTAAACGCATAGAGCTGAAGGAGAAAGGCGTGTCAACCCTTAAACCTCGTAAAATATGGTTCGATGAGACTGTAAAACGTCTCAATGTAGACGGAAGGGGAGAATTACTGGGAGCCTTCAAGGGCGAAGACAGGTTGTTGGTCATAAATTCTGACGGACTGGTGAAGACCATCGTTCCTGAGCTGACCACCCATTTCGACGATAATATGGTTGTTCTCGAGAAATGGAATCCTGAAAAGCCAGTTTCAGCCGTGCATTATGAAGGTGAAAAGGAGCGCTATCATGTTAAGCGATTCCTGATAGAGAACGAAGGAAAGGAAGAAGTAATAATATCAGAGCATCCCAAGTCCTTTTTAGAATTGGTTTCAACAGACTGGAAACCTCGTATTGAGGTGGAGTTCGTCAAGCCAAGAGGAAAAGATCCGAAACCTAATTTGGAGGTAGATCTCGAAGAGTTCATCGCTGTGAAAGGAATTAAGGCATTGGGGAATCAGCTTACACCTGATAAGGTGAAAAACATCAATCTTCTGGATCCGATACCCTACGAGGAACCGGAGAAAAAGGAGGCTGCCGATTACGATGTGGTAGATGAAGAGGAAGTCGATTCTCAGGGTGATGAAAAAGGAGGTGCAGATTCACAAATCAGTATGGAGCTTGACTAATTGCGACTGACTCATCGGGAGGTTTTTTGAAGATGATTTATTGCGAAAGCTGCCAGAAGATAACAAACGGCGCCAAGGTAAAACACCGTGGTAAGACCTGTGTTTATCGACAATAAAACCGCCACAGAAGAAGCGATCACCGAAAAATAATTATTCAGTCCCCAGGCCCATGGAATATGGTTTACAGATGAACCTGTAAGCTGTTTCATACCCTTAGGAAACATCATTCCCATGCAAAATCCGGGAAGACTGATCAATACGGCAGATACCGCATATCTCTGCCAGCTGTTAAGCATATGAAGAGCCTCGAAACCCGTTGAAAGCAGCCAGGGATAGACGCAGAGAATCAATACCAGGATCAGGAAGACTCCATATCCTGTTCTGTCGAAAGAAGAGACGGTTTCTGAGAAATAACTGCCTGCTCCAGATGCTGCGAGCAAGGAACCTATTACAACTGAGACACTTATTACCGGATCTTCAAGAAAGAGAATGAAGCGTTGTATGAGCACGATCTCAGTAAACATAAAACCGATGCCAATAGCCGGAAAATAGATCCCAACCCACAGGGGTAACTTCTCGGCCGACCTTTTCCATATCAGTGGGAGAAGGATCATTAAAAAAGCCAGGAAAATCAACAGTAATATCGTGATCAGCAGAATGAGGTAGCCCAATTCCAGAAAGCCTGTGCCCTGAAATCCGAAGGTACTTAAAAGAGCTCTCAGGTTTTCGATCTTGAGAAATTGAGCGAAATAGGGTTGGTTATCGGTAACCGCTTCTATCTTGAAAGGGTAATTTTTTTGAAACTCTTTCAGCCGCCCGTTCAAAATAGCGTCTGTAGCCCGAAAAAGACTTTCATCTTCCAACTCGTTATTGTAGCTACGCTCCTCAACGGTCAAATCAGGAAATATCAGGGGATCGAACCCTTTTTGCTCACATTCCTGCCGCACGAAAGTTAATTCCTGAGGAGAAAAACCATTTTTTTTAAAGAAATAGCTGATCATATTCCAGCTCCTTACCGCCAGAAGATAATCTTCAGGATCAGTATTCTCAGGTATTTCTCCCTTAATTCCTTCGAACATGGTTGAAAGTAACCGCAAGGGAACCCTGTAAGGATAATCTATATAGCTGCTTGCCTCTATGACCCCATCAGCAGTCAACCTTTCGGCTGCTTCTTTAAAAGTTTCGCGTGTATACAGGTAGTTTTCCTGGATAGCATTCAACCCGCTTCCACCGCCGGGAACCCCGCATGTAGGAAAGCTGATAAGGTTGTATGAGTTTTTCGTCTTATTGAGAAAATGTCGGGTGAATACCGCATGCTGTTCATTATTGACAATTCCGACTATAGCCTGATACCGCTCTGTAACAGGACGCATGCTTTCTACTCCGGTAATACCAATGTATCTCACTTCGTGTGCCAAAAGACTGCGGTTTCCGGTGCCATCACCTAAGATGAGAGCCCTGTCTTTGCCGGCCAATTCAAAAGGGATAAACGGCGTGGTATACCTGAGCGCTCTTTTAGCATAAGCAGGTTCCAGAGGAATAGTTCCCTGCCAATTACCATTGTTGAACAGAGCCTCTACCCTTGGTATAGTATCTGTGTAAATCATACTGATACCCGGAGCATAACGCAGGGAAGGAGCCCTTACTGCTTCGATTAGTCCGTAAATACTGTTCTTACTATAGACTTTTTTTGAGTCAGGAAGCTGCAGAACTGTTTCGATACTTTTGTAAGGAGAGTTCACCGACCGGGAAGGCAACCAGAATATCGTGGTGAAAGTGATGAATGCGATACAATAAGAGAACAGAGCTCCTTTATTGATAACGAATCTTTTATTAAATGGCAGCAATAAGAAGCCCGAAATCCAGGCAATCAATGCAAGGGAGTAAATGATAGGGCGTACCGGCAATTGCGAAAGAAGAAAAAGCACCGCTATCGCGCCCAGGCCTGAACCGGAAAGGTTGGCAAAATACAGTTTACCAATATCTTTTGGGAACCTGTAAAAGCTGAGTCCCAAGGCAAGCGCGGTAAAGAAAAACGGCACCATTAGCAGCAGGCAGGTTATGACGAGTTTCAGAGGTACAGCCCGATCGACGAATAATTCATAACTGTCAAAACGTATTGGCTCAAGTGTTGAAAGTTCTGCGCAGAGGGGCATACTTATTCCCGACATCATGATGATAATGGAGATCACGTATAACTGCTTTTGCGGGTCTGTCGCCGATAACCATCTTTTAAATAAGGCAAGGAAGGTGCCGGAAAAACCGAATCCCAGCATGGCAATGGCTATAACCATATAAGCAAAGTGGTACCACTGGGTAATAGAAAGCTGACGCATAAGAGTAACCTGATATGCAATCATGGATATGGAAAGCAATAAAATGCTTATGGTTAATCGGGAAGCAATTTTCATAATCTGTTCTAATCCCTGGTAAAGGGAACAAACCTTACTGGCATCAGGTTTTTTGTTTTCATCTTACCATTTTTTCTTTTAGTGACCAGAACGAGTTGCTGAGGAGCAAAATTTGCACCAACCGGAATGATCATTTTGCCATCATCTCTAAGTTGTGCGAACAATTCCGGGGGAATGTAAGAGGCTGCTGCTGTTACGATAATGGCATCAAATGGTGCGTGTTCCTTCCAGCCAAAATAACCGTCGGCATGTTTTACTGTGATATTATCATACCCCAGCTCTCTAAGGTTATCAGATGCTTTTTTTGCTAAAGGCTCTATAATTTCAATGGTGTAAACGTGAGAAACGATTTCTGCCAGCACGGCCGCCTGATACCCTGATCCCGTTCCCACCTCCAGTACTTTCATATCTGATCGCGGATCGATAACATCGGTCATAAAAGCTACTATATAGGGTTGTGAAATGGTTTGACCGTGACCAATGGGCAGGGGGCGGTCATCATAGGCAAAACGTCTTTGTTCCGGAGGTACCAGTTTATGACGCTCAACTGTTTTCATGGCGCGTAGAATATCTTTATCAGCAATACCCCTGTTTCGAATTTGTTCCTCAACCATCTCATTTCTTTCAGCAGCATAATCGTTCTGCCCTGCGGTTAACGACACCATGCCAAGACTAAGTAAAATAAAGATCAAATATTTCGTGCTGGCAACGATCCTTTTTGTTCTCATATACTTCTATCAGTTTTTAGGGCCGATCTTTTTATCGATTATGCCAAAGATGAAATTAAAAACAACCACGATAGCAGTTATAAATAAAAGTTCAGCATACATACCAAGAGCCGACAGGCAACCTGATGCTGCACTGCACCAGATGGTGGCAGCTGTGGTAAGCCCCTTCACCTTATCTTGTTGCTGAATGATGGTTCCGGCTCCCAGAAAACCGATACCTGCCACGACTTGTCCGAGCACCCTGGTCATGTCAACATAATCCTCACCGGCGAATTTCAGGGAGGCCGTTACAAATATGGCAGCCCCCAACGCCACCAGGGCATTGGTCTTCAGACCTGCACTTTTCCCTTTAAACTCTCTTTCCAATCCGATGAGCAATCCTGAAAGCAGGGCCAGCAGAGCCCTTAGAATAAATTCCTTCGTTAACACCCAGTCCATTGTGATTTCCTCTATCATATCGGTGGCATAGGTTGATATTAAAGTAAAGCTTTAATTAAAGTATAAGTTTATATGATATATGTTAACCAGATTATATAGGAGGTTAATACGACCTCCATTACAGCAAATATAATTTACTATATTTATAGTAAATAATCACCAAATCATGAAGAAATTATTCATTTTTAGTTTCGGGATCATCACTTTGTTGTGTTTTTCCGGGGCGCTTTTCGGTCAGAACGATAAGAGCACGCATATCATATGGGATGAATGGGGAGTACCCCATATTTATGCACAGGATTTTGAAGAATTGTTTTATGCCCAGGGCTGGGCTCAGATGCACAGTCACGCAAATCTCATTTTGAAATTACTCGGGAATTCAAGAGGAGAGGCCGCCAGCCATTGGGGTGCAGAATATCTGCCCGGTGATATCATGGTGAGTACGCTTGGTTTTTCAGAACTGGCAGACCAATGGCTTAAAACACAGGATCCGGATCAGAAAAGAATGATCGAATCATTCGTGAAGGGTCTGAACGACTATGCGAGCTCGCATCCGGAGGCAATACTGGAAGAAAACAAAGGGATTCTTCCGCTAGCACCGAAAGATATTCTTATGCATGCTCACTTTGTGATCTTCACAAGGTTTGTTGCAGGAAGAGAGCTTCAGATCAGTCAGAGATGGCCTGAACTGGGGTCAAACGCGTATGCAATAGGCCCTGATCGAACAACCACCGGTAATGCTATGCTGGTACAAAACCCGCATCTCCCGTGGTCTGATGAATTCATGTTCTGGGAAAATCACCTGAATCTTGACAACACCAATCTTTACGGCAGTATCCTGGTGGGATTACCGGGTATCGGAATAGGGTTCAACGACAAGCTGGGATGGACACATACCAATAACACGATCGATAATGCCGATTTGTATGAATTAACGCTGACGGAAAATGGTTATGTAATCGATGGGGAAGAAGTTGCTTTCGACAAGCAGGTGAAAACGGTTGAAGTACGCCAGGCTGATGGATCCTCCAAAGAACATGAATTTGTTGTGCTCAATTCGAGACACGGTCCGGTGGTGAAGCAGGAGGGAGATAAGGCTCTGGCTATCAGGATAACGGGGTATGATGCAGAAAATATGCTAATGCAATGGTGGGAAATGGGACAGGCAGAAAATTTTCAGGATTTCGAGGCTGCGGTAAGCAAAACACAGATTCCTTTCTGGAATATTCTATACGCAGATAAGGAAGGAAATATATATTATCTCTATAATGGACGAATCCCGAAAAGGAATATTAATGATTGGAACTATTGGTCTGGTATCGTGCCGGGGAACAGCTCTGAAAATATCTGGACAGGATATCACAGCTATGAAGAATTGCCGAAACTAAAAAATCCTGTAAGCGGTTGGTTGCAGAATGCAAATGACCCTCCGTGGACGAGCACTATTCCTTCCGTTCTAAATGCCGATGATTACCCCGGCTATTTCGCCCCCGTTTACATGGGGTTCAGACCGCAGCGTTCGGCCAAAATGATCATGAACGACGAAAAGATCAGCTTTGAAGAGCTGATTGACTATAAACATTCTACCCATATTGAATCTGCTGACCGGCTTTTAGATGATCTTTTCCTTGCAGCATCAGGAACCACCTCGCCCGTAGTAAAGGAGGCTGTATCAGTACTTGAGAAATGGGACAGGAAAGCAGACACGCATAGCAAAGGCATGTTGTTGTTTTACAATTGGGCAAGAAATTATGGTTTACAAGACCCGAATAATTACACGACACCGTGGAACATGAATGACCCTGTAAATACGCCTGACGGAATCGCCGATCCTGCAAGAGCCCTGGAAGTTCTGGAGAATGCTGCCCTTCAGCTGAAAGAGAATTTTGGAAAGATCGACGTAGCATGGGGAGATTATTACCGTATTGAATACGCCGGTAAGAACCTGCCCGCAAATGGAAGCCCGGGGTACCTGGGCATTTACCGGGTCGCCTGGCCGGGAGCTTCTAATGAGAAACAAGCCTGGGTGACCGGGGGAGATTCCTGGGTTTCGGTTATCGAGTTCGGGGAAAAGATCAAAGCAAATGCCTTGTTAAGTTACGGGAACTCGACACAAAGAGACTCTCCTCATTTCGGTGATCAGCTGGAGCTGTTCTCCAAAAAACAATTGCGCAAGGTTTATTTTTATCCCGAAGATGTAAAAAATCATATGGTCACCAAACAAGTGTTGAAAGACGGATCTTTTACTGAGCCTGATGTGGGAGAAAAGTGATGTTAGCAGATTAATGATCGACTTCCTCGAGAGCACCAGAGACCTCGGTACGTTTGCACAGTCTCATGTTTAAAACTTCAACCCCTAAAGAAAAGGCTATCGCAAAATACAGGTAACCTTTTGGGATTGCCCCGATCGACTGTCCGAAAATGACCGTATGCGAAAGATGAGCTGCCTCAGCTATGAGCATAAATCCTATCAGGATCAGAAATGACAGCGCCAGCAATTGCATAGATGGGTGACGGTTGATAAAATTTCTGATACCATTTGCGAATATCATCATTACCAGGATAGAGATCACAACGGCTATAATCATGATCACCAGGGCGTCGTCGGGATCAGGACTGATTCCATTTGTCATTCCCACTGCTGTTAGGATCGAGTCTATCGAAAAAATGAAGTCAATGATAATGATCTGAAAAATAGCATGGGAAAGGGAAGAAATCTTCTTTTTCTTTAGTTCTTTCTCATCATGCCTGGGTAGCTCTACTTTTTCGTGTATTTCTGAGGTGCTTTTGAATAGAAGAAATAACCCTCCTGCGAACAAGATGACGCTTTGCCAGCTGATACCCGCAGATAACCAGGAACTGTCGATGTACCAGAAGGGATTCTTAAGTCCTACCAGAAAAGAGACGGCCATTAACAACAGTATACGTTGGACCATTGCCAGCAACAATCCGATATTGGTAGCCTTTCTTTGTTGTTCCTTCGGTAATTTATTGGCCGCGATCGATATGAAAACGATATTGTCAATACCGAGAACGATCTCTAAGAAGGTAAGTGTAAGAAGGGCAACCCACGCATCTGCGCTCGCGAAGATCTCAAACATGATCAATTGATTTTAGTAGCTTTTCCTTTCTGTTTGTTCTTATTGTCTCCCACCAGGGAATATTCAAAAATATAGGAATTATCTGAGGTACTTAAAATTTTTATATGAATCGGCTTTTCTTCCCTGATAGAATTTGCATTGAGTTTTTTAACGATGAATTCGCAATCATTGAGCCAGCGAACGCTGTTGGTATCAGTGCGGTTCTCATAGAAATCAATTTCCATGGAATCATTGCGAACAAAGGTACTGCTTCGTTTTTCCCCTTCTATGGTGTAAGAGAATTCAAAGGTGCCGTTATGGAATTTTGTACAATTCCTTTCATTTTGGTAACAACCGGTCAACAACAGTGATACTGCCGGTAAAAGCAGCCACAGATACTTCATAAGAATTATTTTTTGAACTCCTCAAAGGTACCATTACTGTAGAATATCACAATGCGGCTTATCTGTTTTTCAGTAGTCTCACCGGAAGCATTATTTTCAGCAGTCCCGGCAGGAGGAAGATCGTTTGAATCTTTCGCTTCAGAATCATATTTCTCATCAGTATTATCAGAAAAGAGATCAGTGCCCGCCTTATTTTGAATCACCGTTGCCGGAGATTTCGGGAATGATCCTTTGCCATTTAAAAGCCAGTAAAGATCTACTTCTCTGAATTCATCAATGGTTTTCATTACGAAATCGAGGCTGGGTTTATTTCTGCCTGAGAGAAGATGAGATAATGAAGATCGCTGTACACCGATCCTGTCTGCAAAGGCAGAGGCAGTAAGGCCATAATATTCAAGTATTTTTTCCAGTCGGGTTGTAAATTCATCACTGTTCACCATTGTAAACAAATTAAGCGCGTTAGTATGTTACAAATGTAATAAAATAAATAATTACAATTGTAAATAGTAGATAAATCACTAACAAACACTAGTTAAATATTTGAATAGCAGCTTTAAATAAGCACACCTAACTTATTGATTATCAAATTAATAAACTAAAATTAGCGATATATCGAAGACATTGCTGCTCAAGTGTTTACGAATGTAACAGTACCCCGTTTTAATATTATCACCAACGCTTTAAATAGGTTTACATTTGTCAATTTCTTTCGTTTACAATTGTAACTGAAGGCTTGTTTACCTTTGTAACATATATGACACACACCACATACTTTGAACAAGGATATGAGAATGATTTCAGACACCCGAAAGTATACGGGCGTTATTTACCATCTTCCGAAATCTACAAGGCTCTTCAAATTTTTGACTTCCTGAACCCGGAATTGCAGGCACAGTCTGTAGAGGATGAACCCTTATATCTCTATCGTATAGGTTCTGGTGAACGTCGTATACTGGCCTGGTCTCAAATGCACGGGAATGAAAGCACCACCACGAAAGCGCTTCTTGATCTCTTGTATTTTATACGTCAGAATGAGGCCTTCAGAGATTATTTCGAATCAAACATCAGCTTTTATTTTATCCCCGTTTTAAACCCTGACGGAGCCAATGCCTATACACGGTTCAATGCAAACGGAGTAGATCTGAACAGGGATGCCAAAGATCTGACACAGCCGGAAAGCCGGTTTCTCAGAAAAGCCCTTGACCTGGTTAATCCGCAACTTTGTTTAAACCTGCATGATCAGCGTACGATCTTTAGCGCAGGTAGTGCACGCAAGCCGGCAACTGTATCATTTCTTTCGCCATCGGTCGATCCTGACAGAAGTGTAACAGAGGTTCGCAAGCAAAGTATGAGGCTTATCGCACTTATGAGAGAGTACCTTGAGAAATTTATCCCGGGATGCGTAGGGAGATATGACGACGCATTTAACGATAATTGTGTGGGTGACCAGTTTCAGTCTCTTGGTATTCCCACCATTTTGTTCGAAGCAGGTCATTTTCCCGGGGATTATATGCGTGAAAATACACGCAAATATGTAGCTATGAGCCTGGTTCGGCTACTGGAAGGCTTTATAGAGATAAAGTCGTTGCAGGTTCCTCATACAGCTTATTTTTCCATACCCGAAAATGAAAAACGATTCTACGATCTGATCATCACTGGATACCGGTTCAGTGAGGGGGAGGAGGTCAACCTGGGAATACAGTTAAAAGAAGTCAAGAAAAACAACAATATCATCTTTAGGCCCGAACTGGCCGATTTTGGTTCTTTGAATGACAAATACGGGCATTCTGAGGTCTCTTCAGATTTGATCAGGATGGAATCCAGAGCGGCGGCAGAGATCACTCCCGACTTCCTAGAGGAGGTTTTTGAGAATAATTCAATGTTACTACATCGTTTTCGGTAAAAAACCACAGCTTATTTAGTTATAATTTGCGATTTTCTTAGTTAATTTGTGTTTTAATTAAAGATTATTAAAAATAATGGCGAAATTTAAACTAGACGAGGTTGATCATCAGATCCTTGACATGTTAATCGACAACACCCGAACGCCTTTTACAGATATAGCAAAGAAGTTGCTGATCTCAGCCGGTACAGTGCACGTAAGGGTTAAAAAAATGGAAGATGCAGGCATCATCAAGGGATCTTCCCTGACACTTGATTATGTGAAACTGGGGTACTCTTTCATAGCCTATGTAGGTATCTTTCTGGAAAAGACACACCAGACCAAATTTGTATTGGAGAGATTAAGTGAGATTCCTTATATTACCGTAGCTCATATCACAACCGGGAAATTTAATATTTTCTGCAAGGTCAGAGCTAAAGACACCAAACATGCCAAAGAAATCATCTTCAAAATCGATGACATTGACGGCGTAAGTCGCACAGAGACAATGATTTCCCTTGAAGAGAGTCTGAACGATAAGAAAAGACTCATGCATACAATTTTCAGCAATTTATAAAGCTGACTGGGAATTTTAACGAATTTCAGCCCTCTCAGCTAATATGCCTGAGAGGGCTTTTTAATTTTTAAAAAATATACTATGCTTCGAAAACCAAAGATAGAACGATTCAATGAACATGTGCTTTCTAAGTACCAGATATACAACAGTATTTTCATCACCCTTCCCTTCGATGAGATCACCAACACAGGGGTGATGTTGCCATTGTTCACTGAGATCTGTGAAAAGGGGTATGAAGCCAATAATAACCCTGAAGAGATCGTAGAACAGTTCTTTTCGAAATATCTGGAAAACCCCAATGACGAAGAACGCTATGACCTGTTATTCAGGTTTATTCAGTATATAGAAAGACAGGTTGTACTTTTTGATGCTATTGAAGATGCTGCTTTCCCTGTGGTTAATAACATGGATGGCCGCGGAACGCTCCGGAATATCAAGGAGGAGGCCGAAGGGAGCAATAAGCAGGAGCGACTCAAAGAGTTCTTTCGTCATTTTAAGGTGAGACCGGTGCTTACGGCACACCCGACCCAATTCTATCCCGGTTCTGTTCTGGGGATCATTACAGACCTTTCTGAAGCCATTCGCCAGAATGACCTGGTTTATATTAAAAAGCTTTTGGCTCAATTGGGCAAAACCCCCTTTTTTAAGAAGGAAAAGCCAACGCCCTACGATGAAGCCGTAAGCCTGATATGGTATCTTGAAAATGTGTTCTATCAATCGATAAGTACTATTTACAACTATATCGATCAAAATCTTTTCCAGCGGGATGAACTTGAAAACCAGGTGCTAAATCTGGGATTCTGGCCGGGAGGTGATCGGGACGGAAATCCTTTTGTCACAACAGAGATCACCCTAAAGGTGGCCGATCGTTTAAGAAGTACCATTTTGAAAAACTATTACCGAGATGTCAGGAAACTGCGTCGCAGGCTGACCTTCAAAATGGTGGAAGAGCTGATCACCGATCTGGAATCAAAACTTTATGAAAATATTTTCCTTGAAAACGGAAGAACCACTATTACTGCTGAAGAGTCGATCAATACCCTGAAGGAGGTCAGGGAAATACTTGTTACGCGGCATCAGTCGCTTTTCGTAAGTGAGGTGGATGACCTGCTGAATAAAATGAAACTCTTCGGTTTCTATTTCGCCAGTCTCGATATACGCCAGGATTCCAGGGTGCATCATGATGTGTTCACCAATATTGTAAAGGAATCAAGGGATCTCGGTCTGGATATTTTCCCGCCTGATTATGAAAAGCTTTCAAAGGAAAAACAGATCAAGGTTCTCGCCAAAGTAGAGGGCAAGCTGAATCCGAATCTTTTCAAACATGAAATGGCGCGGAAAACCCTTGAGTCGATCTACGCGATCAAAACCATTCAGAATAACAACGGAGAACAGGGGTGTAACCGGTATATCATCAGTAATAACCGGGATATGCTCAACGTGATGGAGGTCTTTGCCATGATCAGACTGTGTGACTGGAAAGAACCTGATGTTGATGTGGTGCCTCTTTTTGAAACCGTCGATGACCTGCAGGGGGCCGATAAGGTAATGGAAGCGCTCTATTCAGACAAGACGTATGCAGCGCATCTGAAGAGAAGAGGGAATAAACAACCCATCATGCTTGGTTTTTCAGATGGAACGAAAGACGGCGGGTACCTGATGGCCAACTGGAGCATCTTTAAGGCAAAAGAAGCGCTTACCACGGTATCCCGCAAGCACGATATCAAAGTAATATTCTTCGACGGTCGCGGCGGACCACCGGCCAGGGGAGGAGGTAAGACACACCAGTTCTATGCGTCCTTAGGCCCTACTGTTGAAAACGAAGAGGTGCAGCTTACGATTCAGGGACAAACCATCAGTTCTAATTTCGGAACCCTGGATTCCTGTCAGTACAACCTGGAACAACTGATAAGTTCGGGAGCGGTCAATGCTGTATTCAAAGACAAGGAACAGGAGTTTGATAAAAATGACCGAAAGACCATGACCCGTCTGGCTGAGATCAGCTATGAAAAGTACACAGAATTCAAAAAACACCCGAAATTCCTTCCTTATCTGGAACGCATGAGTACCCTTCAGTACTATGCGAAGACCAATATCGGTAGCCGTCCCTCAAAAAGAGGGAAATCAGATAAACTGAATTTCGATGATCTAAGGGCCATCCCCTTTGTAGGAAGCTGGAGTCAGCTGAAACAAAACGTGCCCGGATTCTACGGCGTGGGTACCGCTATCAAAGAGTTCGAAGATGCGGGAGAACTGGATAAGGTCATACATCTCTATCAGAATTCTGATTTTTTCAGAACTCTCCTGGAGAACAGTATGATGAGCCTGACAAAATCATTCTTCAAACTCACCGCTTATATGAAAGATGATAAGGAATTCGGTGAATTCTGGCAGATCATCTATGAAGAATACGAGCGCAGTAAGGAAATGATACTGAAGGTAACCGGTTACGAAGAACTGATGGAAGACTCGAGGTCGATGAAAGCTTCGATCGCTGTCAGAGAAAAGATCGTTTTACCCTTACTTACCATTCAGCAATTTGCGCTGCTCCAGCTGCAACACCTTCGTAGATCTGAAGATGCAGATCCGGAAAAAATTCGTGTTTTTGAAAATATGGTGACCCGGTCGCTCTTTGGAAACATCAATGCCAGCCGTAATTCTGCTTAAAGTATTGCTTTAAATAAATTAAGCCACACCCTTTTTTATTAGGGTTGTGGCTTTTTTTTTTAGAAATTCGGAGCCAGGTTGAACTCTTTGTAGAAACTGTTCAGTATATCGATGACTTCCTGTGGCGTATCAACGATTGAGATCAGGTCAAGATCTCCTTCACTGATATTGGCGTATTTACTCAACAGAGTGACCTTTACCCAGTCTAATAAGCCTGTCCAGAAATCAGTTCCAACCAAAATGATGGGAAATTTAGCGATTTTGTCGGTCTGTATCAGGGTGATGGCTTCAAACAGTTCATCGAGGGTACCAAAGCCCCCTGGCATTACTACAAAGCCCTGAGAATATTTCACAAACATCACCTTTCGCACAAAAAAATAATCGAAATTCAGATTTTTATCGCGGTCGATATAAGGATTGTCATGTTGTTCGAAGGGCAGGTCGATGTTCAGGCCCACCGAAGTTCCTCCGGCTAAATGTGCACCTTTGTTACCGGCTTCCATAATGCCGGGTCCACCACCGGTAATGACTCCATATCCGGACTCGACAATCTTCTTTGCGATCTCTTCGGTAAGTTTATAATTGGGATGATCTGATTTGGTTCGGGCTGAACCGAATATTGACACACATGGTCCGATCTCGCTCAATTTTTCATAGCCGCTGACAAATTCTCCCATAATCTTAAAAATGGCCCATGAGTCATTGGTCTTTATCTCATTCCATCCTTTATGGCTGCTTTCTTTTCTCACGTATCACTGAATTATTTAAGGTTAATGCGAAATTAGTATAACGGTCGACATCAAGTCTGGAGGCTCATTTTATTTGATGAAATTTACTCTCGTAACCTTGCTGACCGGCTGTTAAAGATACTAAAAATCAAGAGCGAGTTTAGCTGATCCTGCAGATTGATCAGAATCTATATGGTTACCTGAGTGAGGTGTCTCCCAATTATAACTGTACGTTTTCTTTTCCGGAATCAGCAGTGAATAGAAAAGAGGAGCGATGGTTTCTTACTACGGTCAGCAGATCAGAAAGTTCGCTTTCTGTATGAAAGGGGGCAATGCTCAGATCGGCCCTTGGTACCTTTCGCCATTTTTCCTTTGCCGATTCTTTGATTACGAACCTGTCGATCCTTTTAGGTAAACGGGCATTATCCTGCAGGGTTTCGAGCATTTTATAACCATCGTCCTCATTTTCTTCCTCCCGTTGTTCCAATATGATGTTCAGTTCGCCATTCCAGTTCTTAATGATCAACAGCGCCATAAGAACAGCAAGGTCGTTATTGCCCAGTTCATTGCTTTCCTGCCAGTTATCAGGCACCTCCTTTAACCAAACATTGATGGTTCTTTCCAGTCCGAGACCCACCTGTGCGAAAGGAATATACACCAATACACCCCTGTTTTCGGAGACTTCCTTTCTGATGATAGTGGCATAAGAATCATACTCCTTTACCCGGGAGTCGATTCTCAAAAAAACCGAATTCGGTTTGAAATAGCCGGCATCCAGAGCTTCTATCCCGATCGTCACACTTTTAGCGAACTGGTCATTCTCGATAAAAGAATAACTCACCGTTTCGCCGGTATTCTTAAGTTCCTGCATCACTCTCGGGATCTCACGTTTCATACGTCTCAGCATGGGGTCAACCCCTATACCGATTACTTTCAGAGAACCCTTGGGATGAATGATGGCATACAGCAGTCTGAACGAAGATCTCAATTCCCTGGGTTCTTTTACCGGTACGAGTAGATCGGGTTGCCAGGATCGGGGCTCGTTCTTTCCGCTATATGAGATCGAACGTTCGGTGGCCCATTTTGCAAGAGCGGTGAACAAACCGCTACGGGCATAACCTCCGTCATAGTTCAGGCGTTTTCGCATCAGGTAAATATAGATCGCTATGACGGCCACTATGGCTATCAGGGAAAAGACAGGGTTTACCACGAACATTACAAAAATACAACCAACTGTTCCCAGGAAAGGAATGATGATGGGAATACTGAATGTCGGTCTGAAACTCGGCAGCGAGAGGCTCTGTTCGATTAGAACCACCAGGTTGATCATCGCATAGGTGATCAGAAAGAACATGGTGATCAGGGGGGCGATGAGATTCAGCTCCCTGATAAGCAGGCCGATGAGAACGATCCCGCCACTCAGAACAATTGCTGCAGCGGGCTCTCCTTTCTTATTTCTTTTTTTAAGCTTTCCGGAGAAGGGTAAAATATTCTTTCTGGCTATGGCCTCAAGTATACGTGGGGCACCCACAAAAGAGGTGAGGGCAGAAGAAAAGGTGGCACCCAGCAACCCGATCAGTACAAGGGTGGGAATAAAGGCATTATCTACAAAAAAAGTATAGTTGTTGACCAATTCATCTACTTCACCCATATATCCCACCATGATAGCCAGTACGATATACACTATGGCGGTGAGACCCACGGCCCAGAGAGTTCCCTGCGGTATGCTCTGTCTTGGATTTCTCAGATCACCAGACATGTTCAATCCTGCCATGATCCCGGTAACAGCAGGGAAGAATACCGCAAAAACAAGCCAGAAATTAGCACCGATCATTCTCCCTTCCTTAGCCTGCACAAAGTCTCCGATGATCTTGGGCTGGGTGAGGTTCTCCACCTGGAAGAAACCGATGACTATAGAAGCCAGCGCTATAATTATGACAGCAAGTATGAAATACTGGATTTTAAAGGCCAGGGCCGTACTCAGATAGGCCACTACAAAAACCACTATAAAGACGGCCAAATCGACCAGCAAGGGATTATGGTCCGGGAAGATCCATACCCATCCTTCCCTGAAACCGAAAATATACATGGCTACTGCAATCGCTTGTGAAAGATACAGAGGGATCCCAATACTTCCCCCGATCTCCAGGCCAAGCGAACGGGAGATGATCGCAAAGGCTCCGCCAAAGCCTATGCGTATGTTTGAGATGATCGATGACAGGGAAAGACTGGTCAGAAAAGTGATCAGTATCGATATCACTATAATCAGGATCGCACCGCCCACCCCGGCATTACCAACCACCCAGGGAAGTCTTAAGAATAAGATGATACCAAGTATGGTGAGTAGTGTGGGTACGAATACCCCTTTGAAAGTGCTGAATTTTTGGTGGTCGTTATTTGATGCCAAGACTCCGGAAATTTGATTTAACTACAATTTAACCAATATTTTCCGATTTTGAGATTGGAAACCGCTGTAAATCAGCGCGGTTCTGTAAACGACACTTTTGCTCAAAAACTGAATACAAAGACGTCAAAATCTGCCTGGAGCAATCGGTCAGATTGCTGCCCGCTATACAAATCTCTCAGGAGGCAGATGATTTTGAGACTGCGTTTTCATTTTCCAGTTCTTTCTGAAGATACGTGGCTGTAAAGCTATCTTCTGACTGAGCGACTTCTTCGGGTGTTCCCGTTGTAATAACCTCTCCGCCACCTTTCCCACCTTCAGGGCCGATATCGATAATGTGATCTACCATTTTGATCACGTCGAGATTGTGTTCTATTATAAGAACCGTGTTCCCCTTATCGGTGAGTTTGTTAAGCACGTTCATAAGCACCCTGATATCTTCAAAGTGCAGCCCTGTTGTGGGTTCATCAAGAATATAAAAGGTGTTTCCTGTGTCTTTTTTCGATAGTTCGGTAGCCAGTTTGACCCTTTGAGCCTCACCTCCGGAAAGCGTTGTGGATTGTTGCCCCAGGGTGATATACCCCAGTCCCACATCCTGAATGGTTTTAAGCTTCCGGTATATCTTGGGAATATTTTCAAAGAATTGTACCGCTTCATTAATGGTCATATCAAGCACATCGGCTATCGATTTCCCTTTGTATCGTATTTCCAGGGTTTCACGGTTGAATCTTTTCCCCTGGCAGGTTTCACATTCGACCGTAACATCAGGCAGGAAATTCATTTCTATCACCCTGAGTCCTGCACCCTGACAGGTTTCACAGCGACCTCCCTTGACATTGAAGCTGAAGCGTCCGGGCTTGTATCCCCTGATCATAGCCTCAGGTGTTTTGGTGAAAAGGGTTCTGATCTCGCTGAACACCCCGGTATAGGTGGCAGGATTTGACCTGGGAGTTCTTCCGATAGGCTGCTGATTAATATCGATCACCTTGTCGATATGCTCCATCCCTTCGATCTTTTTATGCGGCATGGGTTTTTTTACAGCATTGAAAAAATGAGTGTTGAGAATAGGGTAGAGGGTTTCATTGATCAGTGTCGACTTTCCGCTTCCCGAAACTCCTGTTACACCGATCATTTTCCCCAGGGGAAAATCGACATCGATATTCTTTAAATTGTTTCCGGTACAACCATACAGGCTAAGCGTTTTCCCGTTGCCTTTTCTTCTCTCTTCAGGTATCTCAATGCTTTTCTTTCCAGTAATATAGGCCGCTGTCATAGTTTCACGGTCAATCATTTCCTGCGGACTTCCCTCATAAATAATTTCCCCGCCATGTCGCCCGGCCTGGGGGCCTATATCGATCACATGGTTTGCCCTGAGTATCATGTCTTTGTCGTGTTCCACCACGATCACTGAGTTTCCTATATCCCTTAAAGATTCCAGTGACCGGATTAAACGATCATTATCTCTTTGGTGCAGACCTATACTTGGTTCATCGAGTATGTACAGTACACCCACCAGTTGTGAGCCGATCTGAGTAGCCAGCCTGATTCTCTGAGCCTCGCCTCCTGAAAGGGATTTTGAACTTCTGTTTAAAGAGAGGTAGTCCAGGCCAACATCGAGGAGGAATTGAATTCGTGCATTGATCTCTTTAAGAATCTCCTCTGCTATCTTAAACTGCTTCTCGCTCATGCTCCCTGGCAGTTCTTCGAAGAATTCAGATAACTCTACGATATCCATGTCGGCCAGTTCGGCGATATTCTTTTCACCGATCCTGAAATAAAGAGATGATTTTTTCAGCCTTGACCCTTCACAGGAAGGACAGTTGACACGATCCATAAAGCCTTTTGCCCAGCGCCTGATGGAGGTCGATTTGCTTTCATCGAACTGATTCTTGATAAAACTTATAATTCCTTCGAAATCAATACTGTAATCCCGGGTAATACCCAGTGCTTTGGAAGGCACTGAAAATTTTTCCTTTCCACCATACAAAATAACCTTCATGGCTTCCTCAGGAATTTTCTCAATAGGATCAGCCAGATCGAAGTCATATCTCTGAGCTATCACCTCCAGCTGTTTAAAGATCCATGATTTTTTATAATTACCAAGGGGGGCAATACCACCTGATTTGATGCTCAGACCTTCATCAGGTATGATCTTGTTCAGGTTTACTTCGTGAATCTTTCCGAGGCCGTTGCACTCAGGACACATGCCTTTGGGTGAATTGAAAGAAAAGGTGTTGGGCTCGGGGTTGGGATACGATATTCCCGTGGTGGGACACATAAGGTTACGGCTGAAATATCGGGGCTCAGCGGCACCGTGTTCGAGTACCATCATCACATCGTCACCGTGATACATAGCCGTATTGATGCTTTCATTCAGGCGCTTTTCGGTTTCCTCGCCCTTACCCACCTGCAGGCGATCGATCACGATCTCAATATCGTGGGTTTTATAGCGGTCAAGTTTCATACCCGGTTCCAGGTCTTTGATCTCACCATCGACCCGAACCTTGACAAAGCCTTGTTTAGCGATCTGTTCAAAGAGTTCGCGATAATGCCCTTTACGGCTTTTGATCACCGGAGCCAATATATTGACCCTTTTATCGCTGAATTCAGAGAGGATCAGGCTCCTGATCGCCTCATCGCTGTAGCTCACCATTTTTTCACCGGTCTTGTATGAGTAAGCATCGCCGGCTCTGGCATACAAGAGTCTCAGGAAGTCATAGATCTCGGTGATGGTTCCTACGGTACTGCGTGGAGATTTTGAAGTGGTCTTTTGTTCGATGGCGATTACAGGAGAAAGACCGTCGATCTTATCAACATCGGGTCTTTCAAGTCCGCCGAGGAACTGCCTGGCATAAGCAGAAAAGGTTTCGATGTATCTTCGCTGGCCTTCTGCATAAATCGTATCGAACGCCAGTGATGACTTTCCGCTGCCTGAAAGCCCTGTGATCACTACCAGTTTTTCACGCGGAATGGTTACATCTATATCTTTCAGGTTATGTACTCTCGCACCTTTAACCTCTATATTTTCTTCGAATTTGGTCATAGCAATCTGAAAACTGCGAAGTTACGATATTGCTGTTTAAATCAGAAAGGAGGTAAGAGACCAGCCTGTTAATCAAACATTAAAATTTGTCGATTCCCATCGCCAGCGTCTCTGCAGCCCCGGGATGAAGCCTGAACCACAGTTCGGGTTCGATCAATTCCAGTTCTGCCAGTGCCGGTTCTCCTGTGTTATCCCTGAATATATCAACCCGTGCATAAAGAAGCGGCTGATCAACAGCTTCCATTACCTTCAGAGCAAAATCGATCTCTTGCTTAGTAGGTTCATAAAGGGTGACAGTGCCCCCAAAATCATCCTGAACGCGAAACTCCCCGGGCCGTGCCTTTTTAAGCACTGCGTGAGTCACCTTTCCATCGATAATTATAATGGATATTTCACCCTGCCTGACCACCTGATGCTGAAATTCCTGTAACATCATGGATTCATTTTTCAGCAGCGAATGCAGTAGGGTATCATAATTTGAGGCTGTTTCTTCCGTTATGAGATACGTATGTCTGCCGGCACCTGAAATACATGGCTTTAACACGCATTTTTCCCATCCGGCAGCAAGCATCAAATCCTTGATGCCTTCCTTTCTGCCACGCTCCAGAAAGAGGGTGGGAGCGATGCGTATACCCTTGCCTTCCAAGTCTCTCAAATAGTGTTTGTCAAGATTCCATCGTATGATATGTTCAGGATTGCATAATTCGGTTTGCCCGTTTACCTTTTTCAGCCAGGTACTGAATTCATCGAAGCGTTCAAAATAATCCCAGGTCGATCTGAATAGGCATTTACCGGCTGAGTTCCAGTTAAAATTAGGGTCGCTCCAAGATTTTCTGCTCACCTTCAACCCTTTTGCCTCCAGGGCCTGTTGCACCAGCATGTCTTCTTTCAGAACGTTGTTGGTGTACGCATTTAGTTCGGCAGGATTGACATAGCGATCATCTGTGAGAATAACCACGTCATAAGTGCAGGCACCCTGATTCATGAACGATTCTTTTCTTCAGGAAAGGCTTTCAGGTTATCTATCTTCAGGGAAAAGGGGCCTATCTTATGTGATTGAGGGAGATATATTCCCGACTCCATAAGCTTCCAATCATCCCAGCTGGCTTTAAGGCCGCCCAGGGGTATGATCTGAACCCACATTTTATAAGCCACCGGGAATCCGTTTTGATCGATCATCCATAGATACGAATCTCCCGGGGTATTTCCCCCGGTGGTATAGGTAACCAATAAACCTTCCAGCTCTGGGTCATCAAGAGTCACATACTTTCTCACCACCCCTTTATCATAGATCTTAAAAGGAGCCACTACCCAGAAAGAATCGTTATTAAAATAGGAAACCGCGGTTTCTATGAGTTCCTCTCTGGGCTCGGTATAGATTCGAACCTCATTCTGATAAACTTCACTTTTGTCGTAATTGTTCAGGTTCAGGATCACCCGGTTATCATCCCAGGCCACCTCTGCCTGCTGCCGGGTTTTATCCCATCTGTAGTGGTGCCCTCCCGGGAAAGACCAGGTAAGTGTACCGGTTTTCTCATAGTTGGTATGATTGAGTGTGCGTAACATTCGCTGTGCCAGTACTTCAGCCTGGTCTGATTCGGTTCCTTCCGGCAGGGGTTCATTATAAATGACGAAACCAATGATCATTGCAAAGAGCACCAGAAGGAGTACGACTCCGATCTTTTTTAGAATTTTCATAGACAATTGTTAATAGCCTGCGGCTTTATCATCGCCACGCGGATCAGCACCTCCCTCAAGCCTGTTGTCGGGCAGGGCGAGTATGGCATTCACTTTTCCCAGAATGGGTGAGCGATCTTCATTAATATGATACCCCCGTTTTTCAAGGGTTCTTAAGGTTTCAGGTTCGAAACTGTCAGGTTCGAACAGCACGACATCAGGCAGCCACTGGTGGTGAAATCTCGGCTGGTTCACTGCCTCCTGCATTCCCATTTCGTACTCATAGACATTCAGGATTACCTGTAAGACAGTGGTAATGATGGTAGAACCTCCCGGTGATCCCACCACCATGAATAAATCATCGTCTTTTTCAACTATGGTAGGTGTCATGCTGCTTAGCATTCGCTTTCCCGGGGCTATGCTGTTGGCCTCGCCTCCAATGAGTCCGAACATATTCGGCACTCCGGGCTTTGAGCTGAAATCATCCATTTCATTATTAAGAAAAATCCCCAGGTCATCATGGTAAAGCTTTGATCCATAGGCCCCGTTAAGGGTGGTCGTTACAGAAACCGCATTTCCCTGATTGTCAACGATCGAATAATGGGTGGTTTCCATGCTTTCAGCAAACATGATCTTCCCTTCTTCTATTTCTTCGGAAGGCGTTGCCCGTTCCAGGCTGAAGCCGGCCATTCGGTCTTTGAGGTAGTTTTTATTCAACAGTTCCTCCCTGGGTATGGTCACAAAATCAGGGTCGCCCAGGTAATGATTCCTGTCGGCGTAAGCCCTTCGCTCGGCCTCAACGATCAGTTGTATGCTTTCGGGTTCATTATGTCCCATTTCAGATAACTCGTAGGGTTCAATCATTCCCATAATCTGCCCCAGTGTAATACCTCCGCTGCTTGGAGGAGGCATGGATATCACTTTCAGGTTCTTATACTGAAAGCTCACCGGGTCGCGCCACACAGCCTCATAGGCCGCCAGGTCTTCTTCAGTGATAAAGCCGCCGTTTTTTTGTACAAAGGAAGCCAGTTCTTCTGCAATTTCCCCCCGGTAAAAACCGTCTTTACCCTGTTCCTTTATAACAGAGAGAGTTTTTGCCAGTGCATCATATCTTATGGTATCTCCTGCTTTGAACGCTTGGGCGAACAGCACGGTATCACCGCTAACTTCGATTATTTCCTCCCGGTAATTCTCCAGTCTTTTTTCCTGTTTTTCTGTTACGACCACCCCTCTTTTGGCAAGGGCGATAACTTCATCCATGATCACAGACATAGGCAGGCTTCCGAATTTTTCGTGAGCAGCAAACACCCCGGCCACAACACCAGGAACTCCGGCTGCCGTTGCACCGGTGCGACTCATTCCATCGATCACGTTCCCCAGAGAATCGAGATACATGTCCCGGTGGGCGGCCATAGGAGCCTTTTCCCTATAGTCTAAAGCGCCGGTCTCTCCATCGGCCATGCGATAAACCATAAAGCCACCTCCACCCAGGGTTCCGGCGAAAGGATAGGCAACAGCTAGAGCCAATTCTGTAGCAGCCATGGCATCAAAAGCATTTCCTCCCTTCTGAATCATTTTCAAACCGATAGCCGAGGCTTCTTCACGAGCCGTCACAACCATCGCCTGTTCTGCAACCAGGCCTGTAATCTTTTCCTTTTCACGGCGGCAGCCGCTTACCATAAGGGTGGCTGCGAGAAGATAGATTCCGATTTTTCTCATATTTCTGATAGTAGTATTCTTAATTATGAAATTCTAAAATAAATAACTTTTCAAAAGCCTTAAAGGTTTTTCCTGAATTCCTGACTGTAGGCCTGCAGGTCTTCAAAAAATTCAAAGAATTCCTGCTCGAACAAATCGTAATGGGCTCTGAGATCTTCTGTAGCATGATTCATGCCTGATTTATAGGCGGTACGCCGGTTCAGACCCTGAAAAACCTTTTCGATTCCTTCAAGATGGGCATAACTGCTCAGCCAGTCATCGGCGATCATATATGGCATCATTCTTTTTGCCTGGCTCGTTAGCCAGTCTTCATACTCCTGAAGCAAACGGTAGAAAGAGCCGGCAAATTCTTCAAGCGGGATCTCGCTGTAACGGGACCAGTTGGCAGCCAGGAAATGATCGTAATATATATCAACAATCACACCGCTGTAATGACTGTAATTTGCGTGCAGCCTTTTGGTGCTTTGCCTGAAAACGTGATGCTTATCGGTGTATGTATCTATCGCCCTGTGCAGAAGAATCCCATTTTTAATGGGTTCCGGATAATTCAGATATTTTCTGCCACGAATACTGTCTGCCATAAAATTACCAACGGTAATTCCGGGGTCATCACCAGATAAATAGATATGGGCCAGAAAGTTCATCGCTGAAATTTACAAAATCAAACGTAAGATAGGTTTCTCAGCTTCGTATATTTGCAGGGAACCATAAAATCTCAGAATGACCTTAATAAAATCGATCTCCGGAATACGGGGAACCATCGGAGGAAAAGCAGGGGAGAACCTGACCCCCACAGATGCCGTTAAATTTGCTGCAGCCTATGGTCAATGGCTCCGCGAATATCATGATAAGGATGATTTAACCGTTGTTATTGGCCGAGATGCCAGGCCTTCGGGCCCCATGATACAGCAATTGGTGTCTGCCACCCTGAGCGGGATGGGCATTCATATAACCGATCTCGGTCTTTCGACCACTCCCACGGTGGAAATCGCTGTTGCGCAGGAAAAAGCAGACGGGGGAATTATTCTTACTGCCAGTCATAACCCGGTTCAGTGGAACGCTCTTAAACTGCTGAACGAAAAGGGTGAATTTCTTAATGCCGCCCAGGGGGAACGCATTCTTGAGCTGGTCGAATCAGGAGAGTTTGATTTTGCCCCGGTAGAAGATCTGGGAGAGATACATCAGAATGATGCTTATATCGACATTCACATTGACGAAGTATTGGATCTTGAATGGGTGAATGCCGATCTGATCAGGGAAGCGGGCTTTAAAATTGTGGTCGATGGGGTGAACTCTTCTGGAGGGATCGCTATTCCGGCCCTGCTGAAGGCATTAGGGGTGGAAGTTGTCAAACTGTACTGCAACCCCGACGGGAACTTCCCGCATAATCCAGAGCCCTTAAAAGAACACCTTACCGCGATCATGGAGAAAGTACCGGCTGAAAAGGCCGATCTTGGTATCGTAGTTGATCCTGATGTGGATCGCCTTGCATTTATCAGCGAGAACGGGGAAATGTTCGGAGAAGAATACACTTTGGTGGCCTGCGCAGATTATATCCTGGGCAAAAATCCTGGCAATACGGTTTCCAACCTGTCTTCTTCACGTGCTCTGAGAGATATTACCGAGAAGCATGGAGGTACCTATCACGCAGCAGCCGTAGGAGAAGTGAATGTAGTGGCCAAAATGAAAGAGGTACAGGCCGTGATCGGAGGTGAGGGAAACGGCGGAATTATATACCCCGACAGTCACTATGGAAGGGATGCTCTGGTTGGAACAGCCTTGTTTCTGACGCACCTGGCAGAGAAGAAGATCAAAGTCAGTGAATTACGGGCAAGTTACCCTTCGTATTACATGAGCAAGAAAAAGGTTACGCTCACACCCGAACTTGACGTGGATGCGATCCTGGTGAGTTTGAAAAACAAGTATAAAGACGAGGATATTACTACGATAGACGGAGTCAAGATCGACTTTCCCGAAAATTGGGTGCATCTGAGAAAATCAAATACCGAACCCATCATAAGGGTATACACGGAGGCTCAGTCACAGCAGGCAGCTGATGAGCTGGCTGATCGTTTTATAAAGGAGCTCGAAGAGATTGCCGCCAAAGGCTGATCTTAAGACTTGAATTTGGCCGGAACCTTATCGCTGTGCTTGAACCGATTATGAGTCCAGAGGTAGTATTCCGGCTTTTCTCTGATCTGTTCTTCCAGCATTTCGGTAAAGATATCGGTGATCTCGTAATCCGGGTAAAGGTCAGGTGCCTCTGTAATCAATTTGAAAGTGGCCTGGTAGTATCCTCGTTTCACCTTTTGAATATCGATAAACATGACTACCAGGTTCATATCTTTTGCGATACGCTCTGCGTTGGTATGCACCGGTACAGTTATTCCAAGAAATTTACGCCAATAATGCGTCTTATGGGGTTGTGGTGACTGATCATTGGCAAAACCGTAAACCCCCAGCGTACCTTCCTTTTGATGTTTTCTCATCAGTTTCATAGTGTCATAGCGGGAAACAAGCTGTACCCCATGCTTCTTTCGAATTCGCTGAACCAGTTTATCGAAATATTTATTTGAGAGGGGGGCATAGATCACATAACCTTCATGGTTCATCTGGCTGGCCATGGATACCAACCACTCATAACTCGCGTAATGACCCGCCATCAGCATAATGCTCCGGTTCTGATCTTCATACTGTTTAAAAAGGTCGATATTTTTAAAGGTGAATCGCTTGCTGATCTCTTTTTTAGAAATGGTAAGGGTTTTTACCATTTCCAGGAAAAGATCGCACATATGCGAATAGAATCGCTTTTCTATCTCTTTTATCTCAGCATCGGTCTTTTCCGGGAAAGTAAGGGTAAGATTACGTCTGACCACCTTGGTTCGGTAACCTATCACCCTGTATATAAGGAAGCACAGAAAATCTGAAAGAGCATACAGCAGGCGAAAAGGTAAGATAGAGATAAACCATATAAAGGGATAAACCGCTAAATAAGCCAATAATTGCATGCCTGAATTTTTTGGGCAAATATAGCTATATTTGAGGCTAAACCATTGAACAAACATGAATTTAAGCATTGCTACGATCATAATAATAGCTGCCAATGTTATTGCCTCACTTAAAGGATTTAACGACTTTTCTTTTTTTGAACGCTATAAGTTCAACATAGGAGCGATCAGAAGGGGAGAGCAGATCAGAACAATTACGTCAGGTTTTTTACATGTAGATTTCACCCACCTGCTTTTCAACATGATCACCCTTTACTTCTTTGCCCCGATAGTTGTCAGGAATTTTGGTGATCCCAAATTTGTTCTCATCTACATCATAAGCCTGCTTTTTGGCAGCCTGCTGGCTATTTTCTTTCATAAAGATGAATACCACTATAGCGCAGTTGGCGCCAGCGGTGCTGTAACGGGAGTGTTGTATGCAGCTATCCTTCTTCAGCCGGGAATGAAACTCATGTTCTTTTTTATTCCGATCCCTATTCCTGCCTATATCTTTGGTATCGGGTACCTGCTTTACTCAATATACGGAATGAAGAATCGCCTGGGGAATATTGGTCATACCGCTCATTTTGGTGGCGCGGTTGGCGGTTATATCGCCACCCTGTTCTTCAGACCCTCGCTGATTACCGAAGAACCATTGATGGTGATATTATTGGCAATTCCGATCGTAATACTTTTCATACTTGAAAAGACAGGTAAAATCTGATTTTGGCACAGGATTTGACTTCATGTTCCCTGTAACTTAAAAATCCTGTTTTTATGAAACCATTCTATTTCTTGCTGATCTCCTTTTTAATGTGCATGCCGGTCGCTGCCCAGGAACCGGGAAAATTACAACTTAGGGGGGAAGCTACTATTAAAGCGGCACCTGACCAGGCCAGCCTGAGCTTTTCGATCATCACATCCGGAAAAGACCCCGGGAATGTAAAGAAAAGTAACGATGCCCAGGCTAACGACCTCATAGCGGCAATCAAATCTCTCGGAATAGATGCAAAAGATTATGCCACCACCCGGGTCGCATTGCGTAAGCAATATGACTACAATGAAAAAGAATATCAGTATATCGCCGAGCAACAGTTTCGCCTGCATTTGAAAGATCTCAGAACATATGTTCGCCTCAATGATGTGCTGCTGGAAAATGGTGTGAATGAGATCAGTCAGTTGAGTTTTGAGAGTTCAAAAATGGAGGAACTGCAACGAAATGCCAGAAAGGCCGCTGTGAACAATGCATTGGAAAAAGCCGAAGTCTATGCCGAATCATTCGGTCTGACGCTGGGGCAGCCTGTTCATATTCAGGAAATTCATCATGGTACCCCCGTTATCATAAGGCAGGAAGCCATGATGCGTTCTTCGGCTGATGCTATGGGGAAATCTGAAGAGTCGATAGCACCCGGAGAACTGGAGGTAAGAGCAGAGATCGAGGTGATATTTTCGTATAGTTCCTAAAAGCCAAAAAAAAAAGCATCGGAAAACCGATGCTTTTTTTACGCTTATATGGTTACGATTAAGAACCCAACAGTTCTTCTATCTTCGCATTCAAGGCTTCTCCTCTCAGATCTTTGGCAATGATTCGCCCTTCTTCATCAAGAATAAAGGTAGCCGGAATGGATGTGATATTGTAAAGCCTGGCTATGGGATCCTGCCAGAACTGCAGGTTTGATACGTGGTTCCAGGGAAGTTGATCTTCTTCTATCGCTTTTTCCCAGGCCTCCTTGGTACGGTCAAGAGAAACCCCGACTACGTTCAGACCTTTGTCATGATATTCCTTATACAAAGCAACCAGGTTCGGGTTCTCTGCCCTGCATGGCTTACACCAGGCAGCCCAGAAATCAAGAATGGTCACCTTTCCAAGCGATGCCTTTAAAGAAAGTGTATCTCCATCAGGTGTAGGGCCGGAAAAATCGGGTGCTTCTGCACCTACAGAAAGACGCGAAAGATTTTCAATGGTTTCTCCCACCTGTTGTCCGAGTGTGGTTTTCTTCAACTCCGGATCGATGGCCTCATACATAGTTTGAATTTCTTCAGCTTCAGCACTCTTTTGCTGAATGATCTGTTGCAGAAGTATCAGGGATACATAAGAATCAGGATTCTCCTTAACAAAAGTATTTCCGTACTCTCTGGCTTCCTCCTGAACTTCGGCGAAGGTTTCGCTTAAAACGTTCAGCGTTACAGTATCACCAGCTCTTTGTGCTTCCATGGCTTTAGCCCGAATATCTGACACCTTCTGTCTGATTGAACTGTTGTTGGCCATAAAACTGCTCAGGTCTTCATTTGAAGGTGTTCCGGCGATCTTAGACATATTGATGCTGTCTTTGTAGGCCGTTACTGCAATATTTCCTTCTTCAATGATAAAGGGCAGCCCTCCCTGAACACCTTCGATATAAAGCAGGTGCATTTCAGGCTGAGTCGCTTTTCCTGAGAAGGTGAAACTTTCGTTGGTAACTTCCAGAGTATCGACCATCACGGGCTGATTGTTTTCGCCCATCTTCTGGAGATAAGCCTTCTTACCGTCTTCGATACCTGAAACGTTCACGCTTACCGTATATTGATCTTTCTCGGCCTTACCACAGGCAATCAGGGTGACCAGCGAAAGAATACTAGCAATTTTTTTCATTCAGTAATTTATTTTATGATTTCGCACAAAGTTAAAATTTCCCGTCAAAGGGAAAAGCCTATTAACATAAAAGCCTCCGGAATACCGAAGGCTTTAACATCATATTATTATTTATGATCAATTGAACTGGTATCGTATACCCAACGCGATATCGAAATCCAAATCATCATTGAAATCACCGAAACCAAGTTCCGGACGGAAGTCAAGTGATAAAAGAAGAGGAATGTTGAAATTGTACTCTATCCCGATATCTCCTGCAGCAAAGAAAAAAGAACCGCTGTCGTCAAAATCAAAAGCAGGGTCAAAGCGATCATCATCATAATCGTAGCTTCCCAGACCACCACCGGCACCTACGTACCAGTTAAAGTTTCCATCAAGAGGGAAAACCCATTGATAGAGACCGGTCAGTTTAAAGGCGTCATAATCATTACTGTCTCTCCAACCCAGATCGAATTCCAGTCTGTTGGCCGGGTTGAGTCCCAGCTGATAGGAGATTTCTGCACCGAATCCATCACTGTCTCCCAATCGAAGACCCAAGGCATGCTTTGAAATATCCTGGGCTTTAAGACCCATGGTTGCGCCTACCAGTAGAAGGCCAAATAAAATAAAACGTTTCATGTAGATTTGATTTAGATTTGTTTACTTTCGAAACTAAAATTAACATTATTTATTTTATTGCTTGTTAAATGCATCATAAAGCAGCTCTAAAAGTACTACAATCCCGCCTTGAGGGAGCGTTATATTTCGACGACCTATATAAGAATCTTTACGCCACAGACGCCTCAGTTTACCGCGAACTTCCCCTCGCCGTAGCTATTCCAAAATCCAGAAATGACCTGAAATCGCTGATCGGTTTTGCCCGAAAAAACGGTATTTCACTCATTCCCAGAACCGCCGGTACATCGCTGGCCGGTCAGGTGGTTGGAAAAGGCATCGTAGTTGACGTTTCCAAACAATTCACCCGTATTCTTGAGGTTGATAAAGAGGAAGGCTGGGTGAGACTGGAACCGGGAGTGATCAGAGATGAACTCAATACGGAACTTTTGCCCGATGGATGGTTCTTTGGCCCTAATACTTCCACCAGTAACCGTTGTATGCTTGGCGGAATGGTGGGTAATAATTCTTCAGGTTCCACTTCAATCAAATACGGGGTGACCAGAGATAAGGTAATCGAGCTTGAAATGATACTCAGCGACGGCAGTGAAGTAAGCTTCGGTCCTGTGGATGAAAAAACACTTAAGGCAAAATTAACCCTGGACAGCCTGGAAGGAGATATCTACCGGCATATCATACAGACCCTGTCTCCTGAAAAAACTCAGGATCAGATCAGGGAAGGCTTTCCGCGGCCTGAAATTCACAGAAGAAATAATGGTTATGCCATAGATGCCCTTATAGAGCAACAGCCTTTTAACGCGAAGGGAGATACTTTCAATATGGCCAAGCTGATCGCCGGGAGTGAGGGAACACTGGGCTTGATCACTTCCATGAAATTAAAGCTTGATGCCCTGCCTCCTGAACATAATGTTATGATCGCAGCGCATTTTCGTTCGGTAACCGATGCCTGCGATGCGGTGTATGATCTGATGCAACACGACCTGTTCACTTGTGAGATGATGGATAAGGTTATATTGGATTGTACAAAGAACAATAAATCACAGCTTCCTAACCGCTTCTTTATCGAAGGAGATCCTGAGGCGATATTGTTACTCGAATTAAGGGATAAAAGTGAGGAAGGCCTGGAGAATAAAAGGTCAGAACTTTTACGAACCCTTGAGAAGCAGGAACTGGCCTATGCCTTTCCTTCATTATATGGCACAGATACCGACAAGGCTCTCGAATTGAGAAAGGCCGGACTCGGTCTGCTCGGAAATATGGTGGGTGATAAGAAAGCAGTGGCCTGTATTGAAGACACCGCTGTGGCAATTGAAGATCTGAGCGCTTACATAAAGGAATTCAGTGCCATTATGAGCCGCTATGGTCAAAAAGCTGTGTATTACGCTCATGCCGGGGCAGGGGAGTTGCATTTAAGGCCAATACTCGACCTTAAAAAGGGGAGCGATGTAGGTATGTTTCGGGATATCACCACCGAAGTGGCAAACCTTGTGAAAAAATACAATGGGGCCATGTCTGGGGAGCACGGAGACGGCAGGGTCCGCTCTGAGTTTATAGAAATGATGATCGGGTCTGAAAACTACCAGCTTCTCAGAGGTATCAAAAAGATCTTCGACCCGCAAAATATTTTTAATCCGGGAAAGATCATCGACCCTGTGCCCATGGATACCTCCCTCAGGTATGAAAAAGACCGGAAGGAACCGCTTATCAGTACCCTCATGGATTTTTCTGATTCTGAAGGAATCCTCAGGCTGGCCGAGAAATGCAACGGAAGCGGCGACTGTCGGAAGACTCACAAGTCTGGCGGAGTTATGTGCCCGAGCTATCATGCCACCAAAAATGAAAAAGATACCACGCGAGGAAGAGCCAATGTTTTGAGGGAAGTGCTGACGCAGAGCACCGAAAGCAACCGTTTCAACAGCCAGGCCTTAAAGCAGGCTTTCGACCTGTGTATCAGCTGCAAGGGATGCAGCAGTGAATGCCCCAGCAATGTAGATGTAGCGACGATGAAAGCAGAATTCCTGTATCAGTATCATAAGGAAAATCCTCCCGGACTGAGAGATCGCATCTTTGCGTACAACACCAGCTTAAACAAGTTGGGGAGTCGTTTTTCCGGTATATCCAATATGATGCTGCGAATGGGTTTGACCAAAACTGTTTTGGGTATAGCACCGCAGCGCAAATTACCCGAACTAGGTGCGTTCGATTTTAAGAATTATTTGAATTCCAGGAATGTTTCAGGCGATAAAGGAAAGGTGATACTGATGGTCGACGAGTTCAGTCAGTATATGGATATTGACATAGCCAAAGATGCCATAGATCTCTTAAGCAGCCTGGGGTATGAAATAGAATTGTTTATGGGTGAAAGTGGACGAACCTTCATTTCAAAGGGGTTCTTAAAACAAGCCCGTGAGATCGCTGAGGGAAATATCAAAGCACTTTCGGGCAAAGTGTCGGCAGACACACCTCTGCTAGGAATAGAACCCTCTGCTGTTTTGTCTTTCAGAGATGAGTATTATCGCCTTGTCGAAGATCCCGAAAAAGCCAGGAAAGTAGGAGAGCACGCCTTTCTTATTGAAGAATTTTTGTCAAAAGAGCTGCAAGGCGGTAAATTATCTCCCGATGCTTTTACCGATCAGGCCAAAACGATCAAATTTCACGGACATTGTCATCAGAAGTCACAGAGTAATCTGAAGCCCACTTTCGATTTGTTGAGTCTTCCTGAAAATTATAAAGTAACCATCATCAATTCCGGGTGTTGTGGTATGGCAGGGTCTTTCGGGTATGAAAAGGAGCACTATGATGTAAGTATGAAGATCGGGGAGCAACGGTTATTTCCGGCCGTAAGAAAAGCACCGTTTGAAACCATTATAGCTGCCAATGGCACCAGCTGCCGGCACCAGATCTCAGATGGAACAGGCAGAAAAGCGCTGCACCCTGTGAGTATTTTAAAGGAAGCCCTCAGGGAGCCTGTAAAGTAACCCTGTAATCGACCAGCTCCTGAATATTGACTTCAGAGAATTCGGTAGGAGCCGGAAGGGTGATGAACTCCTGAAGTTCCGCAGCGTTGCTCAGTTCATACTGTAGCAGTATCTCAGATCGAATGAGTCCGACGTCAGGTGCAAAGTAAAGAAACCCGTTGATCAGTTCCTGGTCTATCAGTATGGGAACGGTTACCGGCAATCCCTCCAGATCACCTGTGACTGCAGCCTGTGCCCTTACAGTCAGTGCTGTTTCGATCACATTATTGTAGAGCGTTCCGTTCACCTCGTATTCTGAAAGGATATTGTTTTGAGAAGTTACCACCTGGTATTCAAAATTCAATTCCAGGCCTTCAATATCGGCCGTCTGCATTCCGTCATCCTGGAAAAGAACAGTGCCCGCAGCAGCATTGGTATCGTACAAGACCACATTGGAAAATGGTAAAACGATCTGATCGGTACCAAGACCGAGATCTTCCAGCAATCCGGTAAGCAGTAGCCGGTCATTATCGATCCGGATGAGTGATCCTGATGCCAGTTGGGTAAAAACGCCATAGCGTGGTATTCTGGCATTAAGCTTTGTAAGGCTAAGACCATCTACCACGGTATCTTTCTCAACATAAAGGCTGTCAGTTCCCGGTTCAGCAGCCATCACATCATAGATCCAGTAATTACCCGGGTTGCCGGGAAAGTAGTTGGCGTTCTCATCAACAGAAGGGGTGTTTCCGGTATCATCGTCGTTAGAGCAGGAGGGAAGCAACAGGCTGATAACAAAGCCCAGGAAAAGCATCAATCGTTTCATAATCAGTCTTTTGACTAAAGGTAAGTAATTTGCCTCTAACGTTTCCCGGTAATCGTTATAGCGGCCAACAAATCTTTATAATCCATTGTTTTGATATCGTCATCTGAGTAGAACGGACTGAGTTTGTCATTTTGAAAATGATACAGCTCCCAGCGCTTGTTGTGGTATTCCAGCGCGGTGAGATTTTCTATCCAATCTCCTGAATTCAGATACAGACAGGTACCATGCTTATTGACCTTGCGCAACATCTGTGGCTGGTGAATATGACCGCAAATCACGTATTTATAGCCGTTCTCGATGGCAAGATCAGCTGCGACCCGTTCGAAATCACCTATATATTTCACAGCTTTTTTCACACTGGCCTTGATCTTTTTGGAAAGCGAAAAGCGTTCTTTTCCGAAGCGTTCCAAAAACCAGTTGATCACCCGATTGATAAGAATCAGCAGATCATATCCCCAACCTCCGAGTTTTGCGATCCATTTGGTATGTTGAATAGAGGCGTCGAAGACATCGCCATGAAAAAACCAGGCTTTCTTCCCATCCAGCTTCAGTACTAATTTATTCAGCACATGTATATTACCCATGGTCACATCGGTGAATTTGCGGAGCATTTCATCATGATTTCCCGTTATGTAATACACCTCGGTTCCTTTGGTCGACAGGTCTATGATTTTTTTGATGACCTGCAGGTGAGCTTTGGGGAAATATCGTTTACGGAACTGCCAGATATCGATGATATCACCGTTAAGCACCAGCTTTTCAGGATTGATACTGTTCAAATAGGAGAGGAGCTCACCGGCATGACAGCCATAGGTACCCAGGTGTACATCGGAAATCACAACCAGTTCTACTTTTCGTTTTCGCAAGAGAGAAATGTTTTTTACGAAATAACGGCAACTATGTAACCCTATCATTACGTGCAGATTAACCTTTGCTAAAACCTTCGTTAAATTTACATCAGCCGTATCGCCTGATATTACCAAAGGATTACGAAGAATTTATTTTTTGATTCTGTGAGGTAAAAAATTACATTTGTTCAAAATCAGATCTATGCCTGGGAATACCATAGGAAAACTATTTAACTTAACCACTTTCGGAGAATCACATGGCGAGGCTCTGGGCGGTGTCATTGACGGCTGTCCTGCAGGAATCAGTATCGATTTAAGCAAGGTTCAATACGATCTTGACCGAAGAAGACCCGGGCAATCTGCAATCGTAACCCAAAGGAAGGAACCTGATCAGGTGCGATTCCTTTCCGGAATATTCGAAGGTAAAACCACCGGCACGCCCATTGGTTTTATCATAGAGAACACCAATCAAAAGTCAAAGGATTATTCCCATATCAAGGATGCTTACCGACCCTCTCACGCCGATTACGTCTATGATCAGAAATACGGTTTCAGGGATTATCGCGGGGGCGGAAGGAGTTCTGCCCGTGAAACCGCCTGTCGAGTAGTAGCCGGAGCTGTTGCCAAGCAGTTGCTTGGAGAAGTGCAGATACAGGCGTATGTTTCTGCTGTGGGTGACCTGGCATTGCCGGGAAACTATATGGATTATAACCTGGAGCAGGCCGAAAAGAATATCGTAAGATGTCCTGATCCTGAAACTGCAGAAAAAATGCAGGAGTATATCAAACAAATCCGGAAAGAAGGCGATACGGTTGGCGGCGTGGTTAGCTGCGTGGTCAAAAATCTGCCTGTCGGGCTTGGAGAACCTGTTTTTGACAAGCTGCATGCTGAATTGGGCAAAGCCATGCTTTCGATCAATGCTGTTAAAGGTTTTGAATACGGAAGCGGTTTCGGCGGAGCTGCCATGCGCGGAAGCGAACACAACGATAGGATCAATAAAGACGGAACCACCCAAACCAACTTTTCAGGAGGAATTCAGGGAGGTATCAGCAACGGGATGGATATCTATTTCAGAACGGCTTTTAAGCCGGTTGCGACCATTATGCAAGACCAGGAAACCATCGATAAGGAAGGGAAGGAGGTCACCATGACAGGGAAAGGCAGGCATGACCCCTGCGTGGTACCGCGTGCCGTGCCTATAGTTGAAGCGATGACCGCTCTGGTGCTGGCCGATCATCTGTTGCTGGCGAGATCAAACAAACGTTAACTAAACGAAGTATCGAATGAAGAAAATAGCATTACACTGGCAAATTATAATCGGACTCATTTTAGGTATCGTGTGGGCGATACTATCCAGTAAACTGGGGTGGAGCGAGTTCACCAATAACTGGATAGCCCCTTTTGGTACCATTTTCATCAACCTGCTTAAGCTGATCGCCGTTCCACTGGTGCTGTTTTCTATCATTACGGGAGTGGCCAATATAGGAGATCCTTCCAGCCTGGGACGTATGGGTGGAAAAACCCTTTTAGCCTACCTGCTTACCACTGTTCTCGCGGTGGCAGTAGGACTCACCCTGGTTAATCTTGTGAATCCGGGGAAACTCATCGATGAGCAAAGCCGCATCGACAACCGTATCAGTTACGAGTTGTGGGCCAGTGAAAATAATTATCAGATAAAAGACGGTATTAACTACCTGCAGGACCCGGCTTTTATGGAAAGAGCCCGGGAAATTTCAAACCTCAGTAAACAGCAACTGCAGGACGCTTCGGTAAGCGAAAAAATGCAAACGGCTAATCAAACCAAGGAAGCCGGCCCGCTTCAGCCCTTGGTAGATCTGGTACCTGAAAACATTTTTCTCTCCCTTGGAGACAACGGACTGATGTTACAGGTGATATTTTTCGCCCTGTTCTTCGGTATCAGCCTGTTGCTTATTCCGGAAGCAAAGGCCAGACCCGTGAAGAATTTTATGGATGGCACCATGGAAGTATTCCTCAAGATGGTCGATCTGGTTATGAAAGCGGCCCCTTTCTTCGTATTTGCCCTGTTGGCCGGAGTTGTGAGCAAGATGGCGGGAGATAACCTGGGTAAGGTCATTGAAATATTCAAAGGGTTAAGCTGGTATTCGGTTACCGTTTTCGTTGGCTTGGTTCTCATGATATTTGTCGTTTACCCGGCCATATTTAAAATATTCATAAGGAAAGTGTCTTACGGCGGATTTTTCAAAGCCATGAGCCCTGCGCAAACCCTGGCCTTTTCAACTTCGAGCAGCGCTGCCACACTGCCCGTTACCATGGAGTGTGTGGAGGATAACCTTGGGGTAGATAAGAAAATCACGAGTTTTGTTCTGCCGATAGGTGCGACCGTAAATATGGATGGAACCTGTCTCTACCAGGCTGTTGCAGTGGTCTTTCTGGCTCAAATGCACATGATCGACCTGACCCTGGCTCAACAGCTTACCATTGTACTCACCGCCACCCTGGCTTCTATAGGTTCTGCAGCCGTACCAAGTGCCGGCCTGGTGATGCTTATTATCGTTCTTCAGTCTGTGAATCTGAATCCGGCCTGGATCGGAATCATCCTGCCCGTAGACCGTATTCTGGATATGTGCCGAACAGTGGTCAATGTTACAGGAGATGCTACCGTATCTTCCCTGATCGCGAAAAGTGAAGGCATGTTCAATTACAAACCTAAGAAGGTAGAACGTGAGACAGTAGAAATCTGAACATAAATAAAGACATTGATATCAAAGCCCGGGAATAACACCCGGGCTTTTTTTATCGGTAAAAGTGAGGTTTTTTCGGACGAAATAACAGGTTGTTGCATACACACAAGAACTTTAAAATTCAAACATCGCAGCTGGCTTTTTTTACCACAAAATTCACCCCCTACACAACATAAAATTCATAATGCTGAAAATGCTCTGTAGTTTTAAAATGAATTTAATCGAGAAACAGTAAAGTGAACCACAGGTTCCATTTCCCAAATATGGCCTGCAAATCTTACCTGAACCCTGCTTAACCGAAGAAAGCTTCCATGCTATGGTAAACACTGGAAGCTTTTTTTATGGGTAAAGGTCAACCCCGGTAACCTAACTGTTAATCGTACGTATTCAAAAGAATAACATTGAAAGAATTTTTTAGTTTGAGCACAAAACCGACTTCATACAGGGCTAGCATCTATAATCTCTCCGGAGAATTTTTGAACAGCCGAAATCAACTGGAGGAGCTCATTCGAATGCTGCACACCAACATCGAAGACTTCCTCACGTCTACAAAAATGTACCTGAAGGCCAATGATCGTTTTTCTATCGTTCGTGCCGGTAATAAACTAAAGAACCTGCTTTCAATGATCGAGGCTTACGGGCTTCTTGATTACCTGGATGTCATCGAGAGGGAGTGCCAGCACCTCGACACCCTGAATTATGTCGAGAAACTGCTGGAAGATTTTAAAAATGAATACCTGCTGGTACACAGTGACCTTAACAGGCAAATCAATAAAATACATGGATAAGAACGCAACAGTGCTGCTGGCCGATCAAGACAGGATGCTGTCCAGCCTGATGGCTTACAGGCTACGAAATTCAGGATTTAAGGTCATTTTATGCAGGGATTTGAATAGTCTGAAAGATCATTTAAAGGAAAGTTCGGCAGACCTGATCGTTTGTAATTCACAGTTGGGAAACACTAAGGATTTCGATCATCTCTTCTCCCTTAAAGATTCCCGGTCACAATTTCCCCAATTCCTTATAATAGGAGAGAGGGCTCAACAGAACAGGATAACCGACCTGATGGAAATGGGTGCCGATGCTTATATGCTGAAACCCGTAACCCCCGCACTGCTCATTTCTGAAATAGAGGAAATGCTGCTTGCCAAAAAGGTATTTCTGGGCGGTTAAATCATCTTATGTATGCTATGGTGATGTTAACATACAAATATCCGTGATACGCAACATTAATTTTTCATAACCGACTGGTTTATATAAGTTTACCATGTATTTGAGAAGCAAGCCCCAAACTTGCAGACTAATTCAAATGTTATGAGAGACCTTCAAGTCTTACCTGAATCCTACTTGTCTTCCTGCCGCCTTCCGGATCTACTTAGTTCTCCGGAAGGAAGCAGCGGGGAGAACGAATACCTTAAAGAATTTCTTCCTTTAATAGAGCAAAACATTCAGCGTTTCATACATAAAACTTCAGATTATATTTACCGTAACGATTTTCAGGGAATAGGATCATCGGCCCGTTCATTGCTGGAAGATATTTGCTTTTTCCGTTTAGATGGTATCAATGAACTGATGAGCGAAATGGTGTTTCTTAGCCGCACCCGCTCCAACATGGGGCAGATCATCAGGTTATTTAACATCTTTATTGATCAATATCCCTTTCTTCTTAGAAATCTGAGAGCCTCATTTCAGTGATATCTCACTGCATGAGCGTGGTTTCATCGATAATTAATCAACTACATCACCTTTTATTTAACGAATATTAACGTCCTTTTTTTGTATCTTTTCATAGTAAAAAAGCTATAAAAAGATGATCAATATCCATACTTTATCCATTCGTAAATGCTTTGAATTCTTCTTCCTGGCAATATGCTTCCTGTTGGCTTTATCTTCGGCTGCCCAGAATAGCTTCACCGAGTATCAGGGGGTGGTAAGAGATGCAGAAACCGGCAATGAACTGATATTTGCCACTATTGCTGTCACCAATTCAAATCTGAGCACCATTACCAATGCAGACGGAGAATTTCTGCTGAAGATTCCTGATGAGCTGAAAGATGAAAATGTTATTTTTTCCTTTTTAGGCTATTATAAGGAAAGTATGCCGGTGACCGAACTCAGCCCTGCAGGAAATGAGATCTCCCTGAGGCCGGCGGCCATCGAATTGGAAGAGGTAAGTCTTTCCGGAGCCGGAAGTGCCAGGGACCTCGTCCTGGAAATGCTCAAACGAAAAGCCACCAATTATATCGATCAACCTGTTAAAATGACTGCATTTTACAGAGAAACCATCAAGAAAAGAAGAAGAGATGCTTCCTTAGCCGAAGCGGTGGTATTCATTTACAAACAACCCAATGAAAGAGGAAGAAACGATGCCATAGAACTCTATAAGTCCAGGAAGAGTACCAATTATGACCGCTTGGATACAATAGCCCTAAAACTTCAGGGCGGACCCTATACACCTCTGTACACCGATATGATGAAATACCCTCAGTATATCTTCGATCAGAATCTCATCAATAATTACCTGTTCACTTATGGCAATCCCTCTGTTATAAACGGCCGTAATGCCTATGTTGTAGAGTTTGAGCAACGGCCGGGTATCGAAGAACCCTTGCATTACGGCAAGCTCTTCATCGATGCGCAGAGTTACGCCCTCATCAGTGCCGTTTACAACCTGAATCTTGAAAACCGGGAGGAAGCCGCCAGTTTCATGGTACGTAAAAAGCCGGCGAACTATGAGGTCTGGCCAACAGAAGCTGCCTACAGGGTCGATTACAGAATCAAGGAAGGCCTGTGGTATTATGGCTATGGAAACGTACAGCTGGCCTTCGTGGTCGATGAGAAAGGTAAATTGTTCAATTCGAAATATTACGTCAGCAGTGAAATGGCCGTGACAGACTGGGCTCCTGTTGATGATGAAGATATTATCAGAAGAAGGGATCAGCTAAGACCCTCGGTTATCATCGCTGATGAGATTTCGGGGTTTTCAGATCCTGATTTCTGGGGAGCCTATAATGTGATTGAGCCCGATAAATCGATCGAATCGGCTATTGATAAGATACAACGGGAAATAAGGAATGACTAGAATATATGGAGAAGTAAGAATTAACAAATGATTACATGGTTTGGTACACTTTTGGCTGTACCTTTGAAATCAGAGAAATAAGGAATGAGACTATATCTGGCCATCATCACTGTGTTTTTCAGCCTGGGAACCCTTCAGGCTCAGGGCGATCTGCCCAAAACCCCGAGAAAGATCGAGGGAATGGAATCTGCGCCTAAACCGGAGGCAGATAAGAATAATAACCCCCTGATGACTCCCGACATTATGAAGCTTCCCGACCTGAATACAGAAGGGTCTTCCGCCAAAAGTCTGCTCGATATGGCCAATAAAGAGGTCGATATGATGCAAAACGAAAAATTTCTCGATCCCGGAACCCGTTATAAAAAGAAGGCAAACCGGGAACTTACAAAAGATGAAGACAGAACTGCAGGAGCCACCAGTACCCAATACTTAGGAGACTTTAAAACCGACAGTAAACTGGTGAAGATCGTTTGCCGGGATCACCAGTATGTAGATGGTGACCGGGTTCGCGTATTCATCAATGACAGGATTATTCAACCCAATATATTACTCGACAGTAATTTCAAGGCTTTTTATGTGGAGCTCGAACCGGGTTTTAACAAAATCGATTTTCAGGCGCTTAACCAGGGTACCTCCGGTCCGAACACCGCGGCTTTTGCTGTTTATGATGAAAACAACTTAGTTCTTTCATCCAATATGTGGAATCTTGCCACAGGAGTCAAAGCCACCATGATAGTGGTCAAAGAAGGGGAATAGTACCTCCGACAGTTCAGACGAATTCCTATAATCATTTATAACTGATACTTCAAAGGGCTGAAAATATTAGTCCTGATTTTCATTCCTAAGAATTAAACATCCCGGAAGATTCCTGTCCTTTTTTTGATTTCCCGCAATAACCATTTCATAGGCAGTAACCTTAAGAAGTATTTAACAAGTATTTTGGCAAATAATCAGGTTATTTGGAAAAAATTAAACTAAAATCTATGAAATCAAGATTAGGCATCTCCCTGCTTATGGCTGCCTGTTTTCTTGGTTCTTCCTGTTCAGCTGAAGCTCAGTTGTTTAAGAAGAAAGACAAGAAAGAAGGGCAGGCAGAAACCAAAAAAGAAGATAAGAACGGAATCAAACCTTTTTCAAAGGTAATTCCTGCTGATGCTCAAAAAGACGAAGGCCTGTTTACGGTCTACACCGACAATGATAAGATGTACTATGAGATACCCGACAGTCTTTTTGGCAGGGAAATGCTCATGGTTACCCGAATTGCCAAAACCGCAACTAATATCGGGTTTGGTGGAGGAAAAGCCAATACCCAGGTTCTGCGTTGGGAAAAAAAGCCCAAAAAAGTGTTGCTGAGAGTGGTATCTCACGAGATCTATGCTGCCGACTCCCTGCCGATTCACGAAGCGGTGGTTAATTCTAACCTGGAACCCATACTACATAGTTTTGATATTAAAGCCCTCGGGAAAGATTCTACCTCTGTAGTGATACAGGTGAACGATCTTTTTGAGAACGATGTCAAACCTCTAGGGCTTCCAGAATACTATCGTGACCGTTTTAAGGTGACCAATGTTGACAGAGACCGTACATATATCGAAAACCTCAGAAGTTATCCGCTCAATATTGAGGCGAGACATGTAAAAACCTATAATTCCAAAAATCCACCCTCGAACGAAAGCCTTGGATCTATTACCGTTGAGATGAATAATTCGATGGTCCTGCTACCAAAGGAACCTATGAAGAGACGGTACTTCGATCAAAGGGTAGGGTGGTTTGCCAGAGGGCAGACAGATTACGGTCTGGATGTGCAGGAAAGTAAAACCATACGATACCTGGATCGATGGAGACTGGAAGTAAAAGAAGAAGATCTGGAGAAATTCAGGAACGGGGAATTGGTGGAGCCTAAAAAGCCAATTGTCTACTATATTGACAGAGCAACCCCTGTAAAATGGAGAAAATATATCAAAGAGGGTATCGAAGACTGGCAGGTGGCTTTCGAAGAGGCCGGATTTAAAAACGCCATCATCGCTAAAGACCCGCCTTCTGAGGAAGAAGACCCGGATTGGTCTCCTGAAGATGTACGTTATTCGGTGGTACGTTACCTGGCGTCTCCGATACCGAATGCTAACGGACCTCACGTAAGCGATCCCCGAAGTGGTGAGATTCTGGAATCTGATATCAACTGGTATCACAATGTGATGACCCTTCTTAAAAACTGGTACTTTGTACAAACAGCAGCCATCAACCCCGATGCGCAAAAAGTTGAATTCGATGACGAGATCATGGGCAGATTGATTCGTTTTGTCTCTTCTCATGAGGTAGGTCACACCCTTGGTTTACCCCATAATATGGGTAGTAGCGTAGCCTATCCTGTAGACTCTCTCAGATCGGCTGAATTCACCCAGAAATACGGAACAGCCCCTTCTATCATGGACTATGCGCGATTTAATTACGTGGCCCAACCTGAAGATAAAGGCGTAGCACTGATGCCCGGTATCGGGGTTTATGATAAATATGCTATCAAATGGGGATACAAGCCCATTCCCGATAAATCGGCAAAAGAAGAAAAAGAGATTCTTGACAGCTGGATACTTGAACACGCCGGGGACCCTATGTATCGATTCGGAAGCCAGCAACGAGTGGTGGTTGACCCGAGCTCTCAAACAGAAGATCTTGGTGACGATGCGGTAAAAGCGAGTGATTACGGAATAGAAAATCTCAAGCGTATCGTGCCTAACCTTATCAAATGGACCTATGAGAAGGGCGAGAATTATGAGAAGCTGGACCAAATGTACGGACAAGTATTTTCACAATTCAACAGGTATATGGGGCATGTGAGCAATAATATCGGCGGGGTTTATGAATATTACAAGACCTACGATCAGGATGGTGCCGTTTACACCCACGTATCTAAGGATCATCAGCAAAAATGTATGGATTTCCTGCAAAGACAACTATTTGCCACCCCCACCTGGATGTTGGAAAATGAGATCGTGAATAAAATCGAGCACGACGGTAGTGTGGAGCGTATGCGCAGGCTGCAGACCAGAACCCTTAATAATCTGTTAGACTTCGGAAGACTAGCAAGAATTATTGAAAATGAAGCCTTGTACGGCGATGAAGCATACAGCCTGGAGGAGATGATGAGTGAACTCAGAGGAGGTCTGTTCAGTGAACTGAGAAGGGGAGAGACCATAGATACCTATCGCAGAAATCTGCAACGCGCCTACGTGGAACGACTCGGATATCTTTTACAGGAAGAGCAGGAGCAGAGCCGGAGAACAGCCAGCGAGATCGATGCCAGCCAGTCTGATATCAGAGCGATCTCAAGAGCTGAACTGAATACCTTACGTTCACTGGTGAGCAATGCTATCAATCGAACCAATGATACGATGAGCAAATATCACCTGAGAGATCTCAGAGACCGTATCGATGAGACGCTCGATCCAAACAGTTAAACAAAAGATTTATTGTTTTATTAAGAACCCGGTTGATCATCAACCGGGTTTTTTATTCTTATCGATGGAAATAAGAGGAGTATTCGTTATATTGTAGTTGCTATATATTTGAATAACAGACCTTTAACGACTGGATTATGGACAAATCAATTGAAAACTCAGATCAGAAGGCCTTTGAGAAAAAAGTGCTGTCGGCCATCCCTCATGTGGTTCCTTATGTAAAACATCGTATTTACCGGGCCGAGGCCACAGGCATCATTCCAAGGAATATGTATAAATCGAACGGAGTGATCGATGATGCCATAGTGAAACTATATGAAGATGCATCAACACGCGAACTTGACAGCAGCAGACTGAGACTTAGATTATTCTCCTATGTTGACAAGGAGCTGGATGATTTGTATGAAAAGGAATCTTTCCACCGTGATAGTATGAGTACTTCCAGGATTCTTGAAAACGAACTGGATCTGCTTGAGGAACGCTTTGCGTCAGAACTCGATGAAGACCTTGTCATGCTTGATGAACTGGATGACATCTCCTATCATCAGGATGACTTCAAAAAAACAGCCTTTGTCTATGAAGATGCAGAGCAGAATATCATACAATCTTTAGGTCTTCAGGATATTCAACACAAACTCGATAAAAATAAACGTCTGGTACTTAATAAAATTTATCACTGGCTGCCTTTTCATTCATCAAATGTACTGGATCTTTATATGTTCGGTAAGATGAGTACTGAAGAGATAGCAAAAGTTAAGAATGTAGAGATTGTAAGAGTGGAGCGAATACTCGATGCGGTTAAAAAGAGTTTCAGAAAAAATCTGGTATAAAAAAAGTCACCCGTTTGGGTGACTTTTCTCCTTTCCTGAAATTGAATGGAAAATTAATTATTTGAATCCATCAGTGCAAAGAACTTATCGATGTTGGGAAGAATAACAATTCTTGTTCTTCTGTTCTTGGCACGGTTCTCTTTAGAATCGTTAGGTACCACAGGGTGGTAGGCACTTCTTCCGGCAGCGATCAGCTTTCCGGGTGCTACACCAAATTCATCCTGAAGCTTTCTAACCACAGAAGTCGCTCTCAGTACTGAAAGATCCCAGTTGTCTTCGACTTGTTCATTGTGAATGGTAACGTCATCGGTATGACCCTCTACCATGATCTCCAGGCTTTCTTCTGAGTTCACAACATCTGCGATTTTCTTTAAGATATCATCAGCAGCATTTTTTACGCGATAACTGGCTGTGTTAAACAACAATTTATCTGAAATTGAGATCATCACCACGGTCTCATCGATATTTACTGAAATATCTTCATCTTCATTGAAATTGCTGTTTTCCATCTTCTGCTGAAGGTTGTAGGCGATAGCAATATCCATCGAGTCTTTAAGGGTGGTAGCTCCGGCCAGTACTGAAGGATCTACCTTTTGAAGGGTTGCACGCATCTTTTCCTTGGCGTCATTCGAAATAACAGCCGCATCATCTCCAACAGAAACATATCTTGAGTTGTTTTCCTCTGTCAGGGTGTTGATCTTAGAGTTGTACTCATCGACTCTCTCCTGAATAGCGGCAAATTTAGCCTCGAGCTCTTCCTTCTCAACGGCAGTCTTGGTCAGCTGACTCTGCAATTGACTGTTCTCATCCTGCAAGGCCACATATTTCTTTTTTGAAACACAAGAGGTTAAAAGGGCTACTGTTAATAAGGTAACAAATGTTCTTTTCATAATGTGTGTTAAAATTGTTTGTAATACTTACGGGCAATTCTGGCAAATAGATTTCTAAAATTAGAAGACAATGCAGTATGTCGGCAAAATCACTCCTTTTATCTTAAAAACAACTAAAGTGAAATGATTTTATTTCTTATAAGAAACTGATATTCAGCATAAATAAATTAAATCGATGCCGGTTGTTATGACTATAATATTTTCTGATACATAATGTTGCGTGATGATATCAGTTTAAAATTATGAAGGAACTTTCTACAAGACCCGTTTCCTTCTAAAGCAAAAACTCAAAGACGACATTGATAAGGTCAACCATAAGATAAAAATCCCCAATATTTTGAAAGGAGTATGTCGATACAGGTTTAATCATCTGATATACAATGATATAAATTTGTATTTTTAATAAAATATTAAATCAGCATAGATGAGAACTTCAGGTATTTATTTTTTGTGCATAGCCTTAATTAGCTGTCTGCTTTCCTGCGACAGCGATGATGACAGTGGTTCGTTTGAAACTCTTGAATTTTCCTCTGAATTTTCAACTGAACGAATTGAATTCTTCGAAGGAGGCTCCTGTAGTGTTCCTTTTCGGTTTTTAAATGTGGAAGAGGGTAGCGGATTTGACGGAGAGGTGGGAGAGTTTGAAATTATTCTGTCTTTTTGCTTTGATCCGGGTACCATGGAATTCAGAAATGTAGAAGGGATCATTATCGATGCAGATGGTAACGAAATCTATTTTGAAGGAGAGGGGGAGATCTATACGTTCGAAGATGATTTCTATGAACTCGAATATTTTGAAACCTGGGATATTACCGGAGGTTCAGGCATATATAATAACGCTTCCGGCTTCTTTGATATACTTGCCGAGGTAGACAGCGACAGCAATATTACCGATCACGACTGGACCGGGGAAATCATATTGCCATGACCCGTTCATTATACAAGCTGTTAATTTCTGTTTGAAGGCGCACAGTGCATCATGAAAAATGAACTGTCAAAGCAATACTTATAAACCGATTTTACACCAGGTGCTTGGCCACACTTTTGTCTGGTAATCAGTAAGCTCATGATGCATTTTGTAACAATTTGCTGAATACTGCTACCAATGGTTTACACCACAACTTCTATTATTATGAAAACCTTAGTTGCTTTTATACTCATTATTTGCAGTACCGGCTATACCTGTGCCCAGCAAATGACCTCTGGAAAATGGAAGGAAGACCTTCAGTTTCTCTCTGAGACCATTCATAACGACTATGGTTTTCTTTTCAGGAAAACCGATAAAGAGATCTTTGATGCCGAAGTAAGCCGTTTAGCTGATGACATTCCGCAATTGGAGGACTTTGAAATTGTGGCGGCATTGAAAAAGCTGATAGCCTCATTTGAATACGGTCATACAGCCCTCAGTGCCGGTAAGGGTTCTTTCGCGTTTCGCCAATTACCAATGAATCTATATCAGTTTGGTGATGACATATATATCGAAGGAATTCGCGCTCCTTATGAACAGGATCTGGGGGCGCGCTTAAAGGCCATTGAGGAGGTTCCCGTTGAAGAGGTTGTTCGAGGGGTATATCCTTATTTTCCCGCAGAGAATTCACAGTTCTTCAAGGGATACGGACTTCACTATCTGATTACCCCGGAAATCCTGGCTGCGGCGGGCATCACCAAAGACCTCAAAGACAGCATTCAGCTCACTCTGGAGAAAGATGATAAAACCTATCAGCGATACTTCAAACCTATGAAGAAAGGGGAGAGGCCACCCCTCGATTACGGGTGGACCCGGGAGAAAGACGATTGGTTTTCGGTACGGCCATCGGGACCGGAGGTGCCGTTATACCTGGCTAACCTGGATAAAAAATATTCGTATACCATTTTACCTGATCAAAAAGCGCTCTATGTCCAGCAAAATGAAGTTCAGGATGATTCACTTCAAGTGCTTTCTGAATTTTATATGGAAGTCATGGATACGGTAACTGCCCTTGAATTGGAGCGGTTAATCATAGACGTGAGGCTAAACGGAGGGGGTAATAACTATAAAAATAAAGATGTCATTAAAGAGATCATCAGAAATAAACAAATCGATAAAATAGGCGCCCTTTTTGTCATCCTGGGTCGGAGAACCTTTTCTGCCTGTCAGAACCTGGTAAATGAATTCGATAATTATACCAATGTGGTTTTTGTAGGGGAACCCACTGGAGAGAATATCAATTTTTACGGAGACAACCGTGAAGTCTCTCTTCCCAACAGTCAGCTGAAAGCCTATCTTTCATTCGCCTGGTGGCAGGACAAGCCGCAATGGGAAAATGGACCATGGATGGCACCACATCTTTCTGAAGAGGTCAGTTTTGAAGATTTCAGAAATAACAGAGATCCGGTGCTTGAGACAGCCCTTAGTTTTAATGATGAAAGTTTTATTCTTGACCCTATGGACTATCTCACAGAACTATTCATGAGGGGCGAGGTTGACTTGGTTCGTTCAGAAACCAAGAGATTTATAGATGATCCCCGTTACGCCTACACAGACTTCGAGGGTCAATTTAACAGGGCAGGGAACAATTTGCTGCAGGATAATCGTTTTAAGGAAGCGACCTTCGTGTTCGGACTGATCACTGAACATTATCCTGATAACGCAGAAGGATGGTTCGGTTTAGGGACCGCACTGAATGAGCTCGGTGATACTGAATCATCTGAAAAATGCTTCCAGCAATCCATACAATTCGGAGACACTAAAATCAAGGCGAAAGCAAAGGAAGCCCTCGATAATCTTAAGCAGGGAAAATAGTCTGCCTTTGCAGGATTGGCCTTTATAAAAACAAAACAGATGCCTATCAGGCAGTCTCGATACTTACGACAAAGATCTGATTAACAATGCTTTAAATAAATATTTCGTAACTTAGATCGTTCCTTCCAAACCGAACCCGGATTTTTTTATGGTTCAGCTTCTTGTGTTTTGGTAAAATCAATTAATCACCAATAAATACAGGAAATCATGGAAATTTCAAGAATCAGTTTACGCCAAATGCTTTGTTGCCTGGCAATGACAATGTTTATTATGGGAGTACAAGCCCAGGAAGAAATGTCTAAGAAGGTAGACTCCCAGAACTTTAAAAACCTGGAATGGTCACCTTGTCCGTCACCACTCGATTTCGAGGGATGTCATATCACGGTACTGAACGGTGATCCGGCAAAGGCGAATTCCGATATACTTTTCAGAATGCAACCCGGTACCACCGCGCCTGAACACTGGCATAATTCAGCCGAACGTATGGTGCTCATCTCGGGCAAGATGGCTGTGACCTATGAGGGGGAAGAAACTAAAACGATGACTTCAGGTACATATGCCTACGGACCCGCACAAAAGCCACACAAAGCTGAATGTATAGGCGACGAACCCTGCGTGCTGTTCATAGCTTTTGAAAAACCGGTTGACACGCAGTTGGTTAATCAGAAATAGGTTTCATTATTACCAGGCCTATACGTGAATATAGGTCTGGTTTAATTTTTTTCTCCACAAATACGGCATATGAAAATGCCCCTCAGTATGGCTATGTTATTTGATATTTGCTTTGGCACTTGCTCTATAAACACGCCGGATAATAATAATGATCTGTACTACGCAAATATCTTTGACATAAGATCGGTGTCGTTATGGAGACTGCACCTCAGAACTGATCTTATGCTACATAACCAAGCTGTACGATGTGTGCTATAAATGCTCTATAATTTATATTATGTAAAATAGAATATTTGGGAAAGCCCCTTAACATTTCCATCAAACCCAACCCTATCCTCCGTAGATCACGGCCTCTGGTATCTCATAGCGCTCTTCCCCTACAACGATATTAAAGGTACCTGATCTTTTTGAGACCTTCCAGTTTTCTTCTGGTGTTTCAGCTGATTCCTTCAAATCAACCATTCCATTTTTAAATATGATGAGCCGCATCGATCCATCATCCTTTGTAATATAAACCTTTGCATTACCATTCCCTTCGCGAATAACACCGAATTCACATGAGCCCAGAACCGATATCCCGTTGTTGCTACAAGGTATTTGACCTATGGCGTGAAATTCTGTTCCAGGTACCCTAACATCTGATGAACGTTTAAAAACTACAGAATCCTCCAGCTTCAGACGCAACTCGTACTGAGCATTTTCATCGCGCCTGGCGGCACTGCGCATAAGATACACTCTGATTCTATACTCACCAGTGCCATTAAGAGTCCCCCGGAATTCATTTCCATCGATCGAACTGTTAAAAACAGCTACAAACTCTTCCTGTGGCTCCATGATATTGAAATAATTCGCCAAATTATCGGTTGTCATTTCCACTTCGAGGAGCTGGCCTGCTCTTGCATTAAACAGATAGTCCCTGATTTTATAGCCTTTTAGCTGATCTTGGATAATTTCTACTTTATTTTGCTTCAAATCCACTCTTTTTTCGGTTATATCCTGACCATACAGTGAATTTTTACTGTTCATTAAAATAATTATCAGAATAATCAACCTGGCTTTCAATACATCATACATCCTGTCTAACTGTTGAGATCATGTTTTATTAAAAATACAACAGCCGAGAGTCAGGCATCAATAAATCTCTTCAAACCAAATATTTATCCGACGAGAGCTTTATTTGATTACGTAAAATAAACAGATGAACTTCTAAGTACATGATAATCGGTGTATTTTTGTCTCATGATCAAAACCTCCACCGCTCCCTCCCAATTCGAATTCATCGCATTGATGGCGTCCCTGATGTCGGTTGTGGCTCTTGCCATCGATGCCTTGCTTCCTGCTTTAGAATTGATCGGGCTGGATATTGGCGTACAGGATGCTGCCAACAATCAACTCCTTATTACCATGATCTTTCTCGGGCTTGGTATTGGTCCGATATTATTCGGACCCGTTTCAGATAGCCTCGGCAGAAAACCCATTGTATATATGGGGTTTATTATTTTCATAATCGCCAGTATTATATGCGTTTATGCTCACACACTTGAAGTGATGGTTGCAGGCCGTATATTACAGGGAATCGGTCTGTCGGCTCCCAGAACCATCAGTATTGCCATGGTACGTGATTCCTATAGTGGTGATTATATGGCTCGCATCATGTCTTTCATAACCGTGGTATTCCTGTTGGTACCCATTATTGCTCCGGCCTTCGGAAAACTGATCCTTGATCTTTACGACTGGCAGGCTATATTTTACGCACAGCTATTGTTCACTGTTATCGTCTGTTTCTGGTTTTATAAAAGACAACCTGAAACCCTTGCTGTTGAAAACCGCATCACTCTGAGTTCCCACCTTTTCAAAGATGGAGTCAGGGAGCTGTTACGCTACAAGAGAACCATCTTATATACCTTGATATCAGGTTTTATCACCGGGTCTTTCCTGGTCTACCTCAGTGCATCTCAATATATCTTTCAAACTCAGTACGGCCTGGTCGATGAATTTCCGTTCATTTTTGCAGGTCTTGCCATTTCGGTAGGTATTGCAACCTTTACCAACGGAACCCTTGTGGTCAAATTAGGCATGAAAAGACTGGTCACCTATGCGCTTTGGGTTTATTTTCTGACCTCTGCCTTGTACTTGCTTTTCTTTTTAGGAAGTTCCAATCCACCCGTACAGATCCTTATCGCGTTTTTTGCCGTTCAATTCTTTTCTGTTGGGTTCCTTTTCGGAAACCTGAGGGCGCTGGCTATGGAGCCGGTGGGTCATATCGCCGGAATCGCCGCCGCTATAACCGGTTTGATCTCTACCTTAATGGCCGTTCCCATCAGCACCTTTATAGGAAGATATGTCGCTGATGACACCGCTCTCCCATTGTTCGCAGGATTTATGATTTGCGGGTCATTATCGTTGCTGATTCTATTCTGGATCAACCGTTTAAGCTCGAAACCGAACCCTGATTATGCCTGATGATCATTTCAGAACCTGATCCACTGTATTTTTCACATAATCAAAAGAGGCTTCAGCCAAAAAATCAATGATCGGAACATGACCAGACCCTATCAGGAGAAATACACGATCTCCGGGTTCTTTGAGCTTTAAAAGGTTATGAAATATTCTCAGATTCCTGTTATACCACCATATCCCGGCATCAGGGCCAAAATAATCCTGCTCCCCTCCCATCTTAAAATATCCGGTGAGATAGTGACCATGACCAATAGAAAGCCTTTTTTCAGAATTCTTATACCTGAAAATTGTTTTTAGATCTGTTGTTGCCTTCCATTTATCTTCCAGGGCGTATAAATCGTAGAAAGCACTATCCAGCCTTGTTTCATAGGTAATCTGCTCCGGAGAGGCCTCAGCCCTGAAGGCGGCTATCTTTTTTTTCGCATAATCAGGATCTGATTCTTTTTCGTACCCCCTTGCACCTGCATCGACAGCATAAAGTTTATCATGTCCCATGATTTTACCAAGGCGAAAAGCTATCTGGAAAATTTCATTCGCTTTAAGCTCAAAGTTGCCATTGAGATAGGCTTGATACAAAGAGTCGAGATACGGTTGCCTTGAGGCATCTATCTCTACAGCAATTTTGGTGGGAGCCCAGGCAGAAAGATCCTGCAATACCTCATTGAGCTCTTTTTGCCGTTGCTCTGAAAATATATCGATATCGAATTGTGGTTTATAGCTATCCAGTCCGGCATCTTTGAAATGAAAGGTTCCCAATATGAGCAACTCAGCCTGTTCAGATTTCAGGCTGTCAAAGGCATTGTCATATAATTGTTCGCTCTTCTGAGAAAGCAAAAAACCGGGAAGTAACAGGATAAAGACGCGTAATGCATTTATGAACATGATAAATAATTTTTTAAAATGAAACTTCTCTGATAAAGATAAGATCTGGTACACTTTGTTACACCTGAGTAATAATCTGTTAATCAATTATATACAAGATAACACCCTTTCCCCGGTTTTCTCTTTCTTTGTGAATTGTAGGAAATCTGCTATTTTGAGCTGAAATTATGAAACTATGAAACACTACTATTTCCTTCTAATGGGTGCTTTAGCCGTTATAAGCTGTAAAACCGATAGCCGTGATACAGCCGCTAACGGCACAATAAATGACACCCTGACCATTGCCAAAAGAATCCACAAAGAAGCGGTTACTATCGATACGCATTGTGATATCAATGTTAAGAACTTCACCGATTCTGTAAACTACACACAGAACCTGGACACACAGGTAACCCTTCCCAAAATGGATACAGGAGGTCTTGATGTGGCCTGGTTCATCGTCTATACCGGTCAGGAGGAGCTAAACCAAAAAGGCTATGATAAAGCTTACGAAAATGCAATTTCGAAATTTGAAGCCATTCACAGGCTTTGTGAAGAGATAGCACCCGATAAAATTGCTCTCGCCTATACCGCAAATGATGTCGACAGTATCCTGAAGGAAGGTAAAAAAGTGGCCATGATCGGAATCGAGAACGGTTACCCTGTGGGAGAAGACATCTCGAGGGTAAAGGAATTCTATGAAAAAGGCGGACGCTATATGTCGCTGGCCCATCAGGGGCACAGCCAGTTGAGCGATTCAAATACCGGCGAAGAAAATGACGAATGGCTGCATAACGGACTCAGTGAGCTGGGTAAAGAGGTCATTAAGGAAATGAACTATTACGGGATGATGATCGATGTCTCTCATCCTTCTAAGGAAGCCATCAGACAGATGATCGAACTGAGTAAAGCTCCGGTGATAGCCTCTCATTCATCTGCGAGGGGACTGAACGATCACAGCAGAAATCTGGATGACGAACAGCTGGAATGGATCAGTCAAAACGGAGGAGTGGTACAGACGGTTGCTTTCAGCGCATATGTAGACGGTAAAAAGCATGAGGCTTTTCAGGAAAAAGCCGACGAGATCTACAGGAATGCGGCTTCTGCATCGGGTTTTGAAATACTTTCACGTGATAACGCCAGAGCCTTACCGGCTGAGCAGCGAACCGAATACTATAACAGGTATATGGCCATAAGAACCGAGGCGGCACCCAAAATAGACTCCCTGAGAAAAGTGGCTGATCCCGTCGATGTTTCAGATTTTGTCGACCACATCGATTACCTGGTTGAAAAACTGGGTATCGACCATGTAGGGATCAGTTCAGATTTCGACGGCGGAGGTGGTGTCTACAAATGGAGCGATGCCTCTGAAACATTCAATGTTACCCTGGAGCTCTTCCGAAGAGGATACACCGAAGAAGAGATCAAAAAGCTATGGGGTGAGAACCTGATGCGGGTACTTCGCGAGGTAGAGAATGTAGCCCGGGAATTGCAGGGTCAGGACTCCTGATTCATTGAATCGCAGTAAAGCAAAAGGCCGCTGGAAACAGCGGTTTTTTTATTCCTGTTTGGTTTGTATCACAACAGGCTGGTATTCTTTCTTAAGATCGCTGTAGTATCGCAACTGAGGTAAGGTAAGTATATTGCCCATTTCACCGGTTTCCTTTTCACTAAGGGCCTGTAATAATGAAATTTTCTCTTCAGCAGGGAGATCCATCTCCATTACTTCCTGCCTTTTTAAGAGGTACTCAAGAACAGTTTGTTCAAAGACCCCCTGCAGATCATCGGTAATACCCAATTCGTTATCATACATGCGGGTGAGAGTTTTGGCTCTCTCCTCCGTGCTTTGGTCAGGAGTTCTTTCATAGACATCCTGAGCGGTAACCGGCACGGAAATTAATAGTAATAGTACCAGAATTCTAAGGTAATTCATACGTATTGGTCTTTTGATTTATCACTTTTCATTAATATACCAAATATCTTGTTAGCCACTATTTTTTTGCATATTTTAACGTATAAAAGAAGGATTATCCTGCTATGCTTCTTAATTTTAAGACAGATCAGAATTACGTTTTAATAATTTAATCAACTAAATATTTCACTATGCAAATTAATTTCGAGTATGATGGGGTAACGGCGAGCAGCCGATTAGAAGAAATGACCACAAAACGCATCAATAAACTGGTTGACAAATATGATTTTTTAGTAAGAGCCGATGTCTTCTTTAAAAAAGAGAATACCTCGTCCCCGGAAACCGGAATGATATGTAACATCAGATTGAGTGCACCCGGACCCAGGTTGTTTGCCCAATCTTCCAGCAAGAATTTTGAAACCTCTATTGCAGAAAGTGTGGATGAACTGGAAAATCAATTACGCAAACGCAAGGAAAAGATGAGATCCAGATAGAGAAAAAAAGCCCCTTTGTATTTAGCCGCTTTTATTAATCATTAAAATATGGGAATTATCGCTACAGACAAGAAACAAATAACACTGATTTTCGACCCGTCGACCAAACTTGGCAGAGAATGTCGTGCCTACGCCGAATCTGCCCAGGCAAGGATCCAGACCATCGATGTAAATAAAACCAAAATAGCCGATACCGAATGGGCTGATATAGCAGACAGGCTTGGAATGAAAGTAACAGACCTGATTGCAACCGATCATCCCACCTTCACCACCATTTACGGCGAAAATGTTAAACTGGATGAGGAACATGCCTTCAAGATACTGGACAAGAATCCTCAATGTATTGTTTACCCGATTGCCCTGCGTGGTGACAGGGCCGTACGGGCAAAAAGTTTTGCTGACATACTGGATCTGATCGATCCGGATACGGGAGAAGTTCCCATTCCATGATCATCAGGTTCAGCTGTTCCAGCTGTTCTTAAAAGCAAATTCTTCCTGAGGCATTCGTTGCCTCTCTTTTTTTTCACGCTCTTTCAATTCATCGTTGAGCTGGTCAAGATCGCCTCCGTAGTAACCGATAGCAACCCCGGTAGCCGGTTCAAAACCTTCAGGTATATCAAAGGTTTCCTTTATTTTATCAATCTCTATTCCGGCCATCATATGCAGGGCAATATTCATATATTGCGCCTGTATGGTCATCGATCCCATTGCCAACCCGAGATCATGCATGGCTACGCGGTTATCATCTCCCTTGTCATTATCTGTTTTATAGAAGGTCAGCATTAAGACCGGAGCATTTACCACCCAGCTCTTATTAAAATCGGTCAGGCAACTTTTGATCTTATCATAGCCTTCACTGTCTTTATGTGCATAAATAAACCTCCAGGGTTGTATGTTATAGGAACTGGCAGACCAGCGTACGGCCTCGAATAATCGTTGCAATTCCTTTTCCTCCACCTCGTCATCGCTGAAAGCTCTGGGACTCCACCGTTGTTTGAGTAAAGGATAAATTTCATGATCGGTATTGGGTATCTTATCAAGATTTAACTGTTCTAAATCGTCCATTATTCTTCTGTATTTAAATTAAACTTTTTCTTTCTTAAAGGTATTGATGTAACCTCCATTTAGTATCATCTCTCGTTGACGCGGACTCAGCTGATGCTTGGTTTGAATCGTAAAGCTCTGATCTTCTGTCTCCACTTTAACCGTGATCTCATTTTGTTCCTGCACCTGTTTGCGCATATCACTGAGAATGATATTGGCTCCCTCCGGAATTCGTTCATAATCAGCGTGATCTTTAAAATGTAAGGGGAGTATGCCGAAATTAACCATGTTCTGCCAGGCTATCCGGGCATAACTTTTGGCTAACACGGCCACCTGACCTAAATATCTGGGGGCTATGGCAGCGTGTTCCCGGCTGGAACCCTGTGCATAGTTTTCACCCGCAACAACCACATGCCCTCCTTTACTGTTTTTGGCCTGCAGGGCCTTCTCGTGATATCCCTCATCAACCACGATAAAGGCGTATTTACTGATCTCCGGGATATTACTCCGGTATGGAAGCACCTCTGCACCGGCTTTCAGAATCTCATCGGTCGAAATATTATCGCCCATTTTCAGTATAACCGGTAAGTCATATTCATCCAACAGCTTTTCAAATTCTGGCAATGACTGGATATTCGGACCCTTTTTCAAGCTGATCTCTTTTCCGGAATCAGGTGGGGCTACCAGCATTTCAGTATTGATAATGATCTCTTCAGGGGCTTCGTATTTCGGATATGACATATCGAAAAGAGACTCCAGCTCTCTGGGATCTGTGATCTTTCCTGTCAAGGCCGAAGCTGCTGCTGTTTCAGGACTGCACAGGTACACCTGGTCATCTTTGGTACCTGATCTGTCAGGAAAGTTTCGCGGCATGGTTCGCAAACTAATCGTTCCGCTTGCCGGTGCCTGCCCCATTCCTATGCATCCCATGCAACCGGACTGATGAAAACGGGCACCCGCCTGAATCAGATTGGCAAAAGCCCGGTTCTTTATCATGTTTTGTATGATCTGCCGGGAAGTCGGATTCACATCAAAAGACACCTCAGAATCCACTGTTTTTCCGCTGACAATGGCCCCTGCTATCCAGAAATCTCTTAAACCGGGGTTTGCCGAAGAACCGATAACTACCTGGCTGATTTCCTTGCCCGATACTTCACTAACCGGAACCACATTACCGGGGCTTGATGGCGTAGCGATCAAAGGCACGAGTTCATCTAATACAATTTCTGCATGATGATCATATTCGGCCCCTTCATCTGCTTTGAGTTCCACCCAGTCATCTTCTCTTTTTTGTGATCTTAAAAACTCACGGGTGATCTCATCACTGGGAAAAACTGTAGTCGTTGCTCCCAGCTCGGCACCCATGTTAGCGATCACATGCCGATCCATCGCGCTGAGTTGTTTGAGACCGTCACCATAATACTCAATAATCTTCCCTACTCCACCCTTAACATCATATCGGCGAAGCATCTCAAGAATAATGTCTTTGGCACTTACCCAGTCCGGAAGACGGCCGGTAAGCTTCACTCCCATGATCTCAGGCATTTTAACATAATATGGCTCACCTGCTATGGCTGCAGCAACGTCCAGTCCGCCGGTACCTATGGCCAGCATCCCCAGGGAGCCGGCAGCAGGAGTATGACTGTCTGAACCGAGCAGAGACTTTCCGGGTATCCCGAAACGTTCCATATGCACCGGGTGACTTACCCCGTTACCCGGTCGGCTGAACCACATCCCGAAACGGGCGGCTGCAGTCTGAAGAAATAAATGGTCATCTGCATTCTTGAAGTCGGTTTGCAACAGGTTGTGATCGACGTATTGTACGGCAACTTCTGTTTTGGCTTTTTTAAGCCCCATGGCTTCCAGTTCGAGCTGTACCATGGTTCCGGTCGCATCCTGAAGCAAGGCCTGGTCGATCTTTAAACCGATCTCTTTCCCCGGAGTCATGCTTCCTTCCAGTAAATGGGATTGAATAAGTTTCTGTGCTGCGTTTAAAGGTTTTTCCATCTTTTAATAAGTACCTATGAAGAATCTAAAGCCAATATCGGCTCATCCCTATAAGTTACAACCCCCTAAGGAATTGCACCAGACATTAAGGTATTTTAACGCGTACTTATTAAAATTTTAACAGGAAATTACGCACTCAATTATTCGAATTATTCTGTACTCTCAGCCCGTTTTTTTTTGATAATTCGCAGGGCATCTTCCACTGTTTTCATATTATCCATATCATCGTTTTCCAGGGTGATATCAAAAGCATCTTCCACATCGAGTATGATATCGACAAGGTGAGAGGAATTGATATTCAGCTCAGAGGTGAGGTCACTTGTAAGGGTAATGGCACCCTGATCCACATCTTCGGGAAGGTATACGGCAATAATCTTTTTAAGGCGGTCTAAATGTTGTTGGTCCATGAGTAGCAATTACGGGTTGTATTTCTTAAAAATAACACATGCATTGACATCACCAAAACCAAAACTGGCTTTGGCAATAATTTCCGGTTGAACGTACCGGGTTTCGACAGGCACTTTAGTTGTGTCTATCAATTCCTTTATTTCGGGATGCAGGGGTTCAGCATTTACATTCTTATAAATCCGGCCATGGTGCAACTGTAGAACGGTCCCGACAGACTCAATACTTCCGGCAGCTGCAAGACAGTGGCCTATGCTGCCTTTAAATGAATTGATAAGAGGAAAGTCACCGCCCTCCAATTCCAGGGCTTGTTTCCAGTTGCTGATCTCCGTGCTGTCTTTTGCAGTGGCGGTAAGGTGCCCGTTGATGGCAGAAATCTGAGACCCATTGACCCCGGCATCTTCAAGCGCCATTCTAATACAACGTTGTACGGCGTTGCTGTTGGGAGCGGTCATGCTTCCCCCCTCTCTTTGTCCGCCGTTATTAATGTGTCCACCTGCTATTTCAGCGTAAATAACCGCATTTCGGCTCAGGGCGCTTTCCAAAGACTCGATCAGGAAGGCACCGGCACCGCTTCCGGGAACGAATCCCGCTGCCTCTGCGCTCATCGGTCTGCTGGCCTGCTCCGGTGAATCGTTGTAATTTCGAGGAAGTATCCGCATGGCATCAAAACCACCCCAGACATAGGGTCCTCCTTCACTGGTACTGCCGACAAGCATACTGTCGGCCAAACCATTTCTGATTCTCTCTGCCCCCATAATGATGGCTTCGGTGCCGGTGATACAGGCTGAAGAATTGGTAGTCACCTGGTTTCCGCAACCGAATCTCCCTCCAAGAAATGCACTGATACCACTGGCCATGGTCTGAATAACAGCAGTGCTACCCAGTCGTCTCACATTGCCTTCGTCTACGCGGTAGATCGATTCCCTGAATTTATCAACCCCCAGTATTCCGGTACCAAAAATAATTCCGGTATTCCATAGCGGTTCATCATTGGCCGGGGGAAGGCCGGCATCTTCCCACGCATCGGTGGCTGCGATCACGCCGTAAATCATTCCGGTGGAATTCAGTCCTTTTTGTTCCAGCTGGCTGAAATACCGGTCAGTAAGCTCCTGGTTTACCTGGGGGGTCCCTCCTATCTGGCAACCGAAATTCAGTTTCTCCAACTCCTCGCTGAAACGAATGCCACTTTGACCTTCGGCCAGCGCTTCATCAAAGGCTTTAAGTCCGACACCATTCGGCGCGCATACTCCCATTCCGGTAATAACGACTCTATTTCTCATCCTTTAATTTTAGCATGCCAGACAGAACACCTTTACAGATTATAGTACCTGATTCATCAAACATTTTTACAGCCGCCTTTAATTTATGAAACCGAAAATATTCTTTTTCAGAGACCACATGCACCTTTTGCCCGGGATATGCCGGTGAAAGGAATTGTATGTCTGCCTGAGTGAAAGCCAGCCGAAAATCATCCTTACCCAGTGAATCATGATCTTTTTTTATCAGATAGATCCCCAATGTGACCAATCCGATCTGTGCACAGCATTCGGTGAGTATCACTCCGGGAGTGACCGGGTTACCCGGAAAATGCCCCCGGTAATAAAAGGCATCTTCCGGAAAGGTATAAGACCCTTTCGCTGAATTTGCACTGAGGCTTTCGATCTCGTCGACAAAATGGAAAGGGCTTGCATAGGGCAAGAGCTCCAAAATATCGCTATAGTTATTGCAGGCTCTCTCCTCCATCGGCTTTTAAAATACTTCCATTGATCCACCGGGCTTCAGGCCGTGTTAGCAGATATACCACATTTGCCACGTCTTCAGGCCTGGTTAGCCGTTTCATGGGGTTTCTTTTCCTGGCAGCTTCGATCAGTTCGGTATGACCGGGAATTCTTCTCAGGGAAGCGGTATCGGTTATACCGGCCTGAATGCAATTGGAGGTTATTCCATAGGGCGCGAATTCCAGAGCCAGGTTCCTTGTGATCGCTTCAAGCGCTGCTTTTGCAGCAGATACCGCCCCGTAATAGGGCCAGGCCTTCTGATTGCCTTCGCTGGTAAATGAAATGATACGACTGTCTGAATCAAAAAGCTCCATATCGAAGAGGGAACGGGCCCATTCATAAAGATTGATCCCCATAGCCTCGACCGTAACCTTAAAATCGTCTCCCGATAATAACTGTTCGTTTGAATCGGTCATTTTTTTAAGATTTCCCTTTGCCAGGCTATGAAGTAACAAGGACACCTTTCGCTCTGACGTACATTCTTCCTTAAGGGATCTCAGAATTTCCCTGCGCTTATCACGATTCACAGCATCGGCATTGAATTGTCGAACTTCGGCACCTGCAGCCTCGAGTTCAGCAAAACGTTCATTTACCTCCTCCCTTTCATTTCTTCGAGTTCGATGTACGATAAAGAGGTCGAACCCATTCATCGCCAGCTTCCTGGCAGAAGCATATCCGAGGCCGGTACTGCCACCGATGATCAGTGCAAGTTTTCTTTGCTTGTTATCTCTATCCATTACCATTCGATTAGTATTCGCTGGGCTGAAAATCCGGGACCAAAGCTTAATATCAGTCCCTGCTCGCCTTTGGGGATATTCCGGTTCATGAATCTGTTAAGCACATATAAGACCGTGGCACTGCTCATATTACCATAATTTTTTAATACGGCCTTGGTATCGTCTATTTGCTTGCCCATATTTCCGAAAAGCTCCTCTGTGGTTTGTACGATCTTTTTGCCTCCGGGATGAAAGATAAGATGATCCACCTTATGCAGGCTGCTTCCATAGCGTTCCAAAAATGGCAGTAATACCTGCTCAAAATGCGAAGCGATTGCATTGGGTACCTCCGGATCAAGGATCATTCGTAACCCTTCATTAGTCAGGTCGAAACCCATAAGGTGTGTACTATCAGGGTAATGATACATCTCCCCTCCTATCATAGCAGGTCCGTCACTTTCTTCCTCTGAACTGAGAAGCACACATGCAGCCCCGTCACCGAAGATGGCTGCACTTACCATATTAGCCATGGAGAAGTCAGTATGCTGGAATGTGGCGGTGGGGCTTTCGTATGCGATAACCGCCGCACGCTTTCCGGGATTGGCACGCAAAAAATTCATGGCATAGATAAGCCCTGACACGCCGGCAGCACACCCCATTTCAGTTACCGGTAGTCGCAACACATCTTGTCTCAACTGCAGGTCATTAATGATATAGGCATCCAGGGAAGGTATCATGATCCCGGTACAACTGACTGTGATAATCACATCAAGCTCATCGGGAAGCCATCCTGCCTTATCCAGTGCTTTTTTCAGTACTCCTGAACCCAGCTTTTTCCCCTCACTGACATATATCTGGTTTTTTTCTTCCATGGAAGTGTGGGTAAACACATCGGCTATGTCCATAATACCATAACGCCTGTCTACAGCAGCATTCTGAAATATTTTAAGCACCTTTCTCCTGAAACGATCATCCTCTTCACTGAGCCATTCATCTACATAAGGGAGGATTTCAGGAGTATTACGGCTAAAGGGAGGCAGAAGAGTATCGACTGCGGCAATGCGCACTTCGGGCATAGTAACTGGTTTTAGTTCTTAGTAGGCCTCAGCACCATCAGGAACCTGAAGGCCCATTTCCATCTCAGTTCACAATCGGCCTGGGTGAATCGCTCAGAGAGCTTTCTTAATTCAGGCTTATTAAAGCCTGATCTGATCGATACCAAACCGTCATGAACAGCAATTTTTGTCTTAATAAAAATAGCACTAAATATTTTAAATAAATAATAGGACCTTCTGCACCGGTGCAGATCGAATATTACTACGGCCTCTGAAGCACTTCTTAAGAAATTTGCGGTAACCGATTCGAGATCATTGTCTTTAAAGTGATGCAGTGTTAAATTTGAAATGACATAATGCGGTGACCACGTGTCGGGAAATTCATGATTCAGATCGTGTTCTATATAGGTAATCTGTGATTCTTTTGAACGATGCCTGGCGAGCTTCAGCGATTTGGCATTCAGATCAACCCCAAGCAACCGTGCCCGGATCCCCGCAGCAACAAGTCTTCGGGAAAGAATTCTGAGCAATTCACCGTCGCCGCATCCGGCATCAAGTATGGTGACATTTTGAAGGTTCTTTTCGGTTATATCTCTTATGAGCCATTTTACCAGGGGTGCATGCCCGTTCAAAAGTCTGTTCACCTTGTTGATGTCTTCCAGAACTGCCTTTATATCGGCTTCAGCCAGATCGGGGTTGTCCATTTCTTCAGGGCCGTGTTGTCTTTTTTCAAGATCTATCAGCATACAACCGGTTTTCCATGGGTGGTTTTAATCAGATTGGTGGCCAGAAAAGGGTAAGCAGCAAGCATTTTCATTCCGGCAGAAGCCAGCCTGCGATTGAGCATGACGCTTTGAAGCCTTCTGCTCCAGGTGAGTCGTGACCTGAAGGTATGATTCCAGCGATAAGAGTATTCCCTTTCCATTTTACTGCGATCCCTTTTGGCATCGGTAAGATATGATTTAATAGCTTCTGATGCGATTTTTGCTGCATGAACCGCCATGGCCATCCCATTTCCGCAGAGAGGATGAATCAGTCCGGCACTGTCTCCACACATCATTACATGATCCTTGATCAACTCCTTTCTCTGAAATGATATCTGTGCTATGGTGAGGCTTTTTTCAAAAATGGGAGTGGCCTGATCCAGAAAATTGGCCAAAAAGGGATTTTGTCGCAGCACGTACCTGTTGAAATTATTCACGTTTCTCTCCTGCTTAAAGCTCTGGTAGTCGGCCAGGTAGCAGAAATTCACCCTGCCGTTCTCAACCTTGGAAATACCTGCGTAACCACCTCTGAAATTATGCAATGCCACCAGGTTATCGGGAAAGTGAGCAAGCCGGTAATGCCCTTTGACCGCCAGCCAGGAACTGCGATCGGAAATGAAATCCCGCTCCAGTTCGTGGTCGAGGTTGCTGCGTTTCCCATAGGCTCCCAGACATACGGCAGAATGAAAAGATTTTCCTGCCTTGGTATGAATCGTAAAGGAGTTATTCTCAAAATTGATACGCTCCACAGAGTCTTTTACAATATGACACCCGTTCGATCCCGCTTCCTGAAAAAGACGCAGATCAAGCAGGTAACGGCTTATGCCGAATCCACCTAACGGAAGATCAAATTTAGCCGCCTCTCCATCTACAGTAGACAAGCTGAACTTGCTGATCATGGGCAAGCCCATTTCATTAAGGTCGATTCCCAGAGTTTTCAAATAGGGCTCAACCTCCCTTGAGATATATTCGCCACATACTTTGTGAGAGGGATAATCGTTCTTTTCTATCAGCGTTACGCTATAATTTTTTGACAGTTCAATGGCTGCGGTCAGCCCTGCCAGTCCGCCACCAACGATGACGATATCACATGAAGTCATAAATCGTAAATCTTTCTCAGTAAAAAAGGTGTTTGTTCAGGCAGGTGATTCAGGACAAACTATTAAAAGGATCGATTTAGCAATTCTTTCAATTCACTCCGTGATTTTTCATCTGCCTCTGCATTATAACTCAGCGGAAGTTCAAATTTTTTACCCAGCGAATCTGCTGCCTTACTGGTGAAAGAGTGTTGTGCATTTTCGTAAGCCACATATTTGTAGTCAGCCCCCAGGCTATCCATGGCTCTGGTATAAGCAGCCACAGACTCAGGAGTTACGAAAGGATCTTCTGCACCGTTGCAGATGAGTACTTTTGCGGTCAGAGAATCAGTAGGCATGATAGGTAATTGTACCCCACTGTGAAAGGCGGCCACTGCATCAAGGTCATAACCGGCATTTGCCATGGTTAAGACCACACTTCCTCCGAAACAATAACCTATGGCAGCAATTTTTTCTCCGTTTACACGGGGATGTTGTTTCAGCGCTTCCATGGCAGCCTCGAACCTTTGTCTGCCGACATCAATATTTTGCATAACCATCCCTGAGAACTCCTGGGCCTTCTCCGGATGATCTGCCGTTTTCCCGTTACCGTACATATCAACGGCAAGTGCTACATACCCAAGTTCTGCTAACATTTCAGCCCTTTCCCTTGCGTACTCATTGTGCCCCCACCATTCATGTACAACCAGTATACCCGGTGCTTTTCCGGTCGCATTCTCATCAAAGGCTATATATCCCTTTAACTGGGTGGTGTCTGCTCTGTAGGTCAGGTCTTCACCTATGACTGATACCTCCTTGGTTTGGGCATTCATATCGCCTTCACTTTCATTTTTAGGTTGCTCTTTACAGGATGTAAAAAAAATTGTCAGAAGAAATAATATGGCGGAACTGCGTTTAAGATAACTCATTGATCATATTTGTTTTAAGGATATATGAAAATACAAAAAGCCCGAAAATTCGGGCTTTAATTTTATGTTAATGTTAAAAAAAGTGATTACTGCTTCACCTCTTCACGGGCGTCTTGAATCATCTCCTCTCCGGCTACAATACCTAACTCCACTCTTCGGTTCTTGCTTCTTCCCTCTTCTGTGCTGTTGTCATACTTCGGTTGGGTTTCTCCGTACCATTTTATGGTAAGTCGGGATGCATCGACCCCCGCCTGCTTCAGATAATCGGCGACCGACTTGGCTCTTTTCTCTGAAAGACTCATATTGTATTCCTCTCGTCCTGAACTGTCGGTATGTCCTTCGATCAGAATTCTAGTGTCGTCGTATTCGGTAAAAACTTCAGCCATTTTGCTCAATGTTTCCTTTCCGCTGTTGGTGAGCGCCGAAGAATTCAGTTCAAATTTAACCCCGCTGTTCTCATCGAAGGTCACATTTATCCCCTCACCGATTCGGGTAACCTCGGCTCCCGGAACGGTTTCGGTAATGGCTTCGGCCTGCCGGTCCATTTTATCCCCGATCTTGTTTCCGACAAGGCCACCGACACCGGCTCCTATTATGGCACCCAGGACAGAATTTCCATCCCCGATCTGGTTACCGATTACTCCCCCCAGAACAGCACCACTACTGGCACCAATGGCGGTTCCTTTTTGCTGATTGTTGGCATTCTGTATGGCGTCACATCCGGCAAAGGCAAGTGTCGCACCTAACATGGCTATTAATCGTATCTTTCTAAGGTGTATCTTTTTCATTCTAAAGCTGCTGTTTTATTAAATTGGTAAATAAGATCGACAGGACTGTCTTCTACATTGACAGTAGTTTTCAAGACCATCGAGCTGGGATCCAGGCTCACGATATCCATCGCAAATCCGACCCCTCCGTAGAGATCCTTTCTGTCTTCGTCGGTAAATTTAAAGGTGAATTTTGTGGGAACTCCGTTCGCATCCTGAATAGACCACCGTATAAAACGTTGTCCGGTCTGACATTCAGGGTCCATAATGTTGTAATACCCCGTGCTGTTGTTCGAGCGAAAAAACCATTCGCTTCCTTCAAAACATTTGGCATCCACATCATTGAACATCGTTGACTTAAAATATCCCTCACCTCCATAGGAAACCTCAGTGAGTTCCCAGGTACCATCAAGCAGATCACGGCTGCTTCTGTTTTCCTTGCTCAATGAACCACATGATGATAAGGTGATGAAACCCAGGGTGATTACAATTAGTTTTGATATAATTTTCATAAATATTTGATTATCAATTTCATAAATTTAAGGCATTCGCGAATTCTGGCAAAAAGGATGCCTCAAAAATGACTGTATCTTAATATCTCAAGAGATCATCTATGGCATCATAGAGGCGATGATTCGCAAGAAAGTTTTCTTCCAGGGAGCGCGAAAAGGGAACGGGCGTATCTAAACTTCCCACTCTTTTGACGGGGGCGTCAAGGTATTCAAAACAGTTTTCGCTAATCAGCGCTGAAATCTCTCCGCCAAGTCCGCCAAAGAGAGTGTCTTCATGTAATACCAGTACCTTTCCTGTATCCCTAACCACCTTAAAAATGGTTTCCGTATCAAGGGGTTGCAAACTTCTCAAATCAACAAGAGTGATGTCTGTATCCTTATAATGCTCCGTAGCCTCCAGTGCCCAGTGAACTCCCGCTCCATAGGTAATAATTGCCAGGTCTCTGCCTTCACTGAGAACTGCTGCCTTTCCAAGGGGCAGATTATAGTAGCTTTCCGGAACCATTTGTCTAAGGCTTCGATACAGAGCCTTGTGCTCAAAATAAAGTACAGGATTAGGCTCTTCTATTGCTGCGATAAGCAAACCCTTGGCATCAAAAGGAAAAGCGGGATAGACCACCTTAAGCCCCGGTACTTTTGTGAACCAGGCCTCGTTGGTCTGAGAATGAAAGGGTCCGGCCCCTACTCCTGCACCACAAGGCATACGAATAACCACGTCGGCCTTTTCTCCCCAGCGATAATGTGTCTTGGCGAGATAATTAACAATTGGGTTAAAGCCTGAAGTGACAAAATCAGAGAATTGCATTTCCATCACGGCTTTCATACCGTTAATCGACAAGCCCATCGCACATGAGACCACGGCCGATTCACATATCGGGGTATTGCGAATCCTTTCTTTACCGAATAGCTCAGTAAAACCCTGGCTCACTTTAAAGACCCCGCCGTATTCAGCGACGTCCTGCCCCATGAGGACCAACTCAGGAAACCGTTCCATCGCTTGTCTGAGACCTTCAGAAACAGCGTCAACGAATCGGAGCTCCTTTTCTGTTTTTCCCGGTGCTACAGGTTTGACTTCGGAAGGAAAATACACGTCTTCCAATTCTTTATCGGTTGTCGACTCTATCTTCTTCTCGGCGAAAGCCATCTGAAGGTTTTCATCGATAAGGGCCCGGTGCTGATCTGCCAGGGAAGTTTTCAGCTCTTCAGAAAGTATGGCCTCCTCAAGCAAAAACTTTTCAAAATTGATCACCGGATCTTTTTCCTGCCAGCTGGCTATAAGTTCATCAGGCACGTAAGCAGTTCCACTGGCTTCTTCATGACCCCTTATCCGGAAGGTCTTGAATTCCAGCAATACAGGCCTGGGTTTCTCACGCAGCGAAGCTGCGAGTTCTGAAACTTTGGTATAAACCTCCAAAATATTATTGCCATCAATTATATAAGACTCCATGCCATATCCCGCTCCACGGTCAGCAATGTGCTCACACCTAAATTGCTCGCTGGTCGGCGTAGAGAGTCCGTAGCCATTGTTTTCAACACAAAACAGAACGGGAAGATCCCATACAGCTGCCAAATTCAGTGCTTCATGAAAATCTCCTTCACTGGTACCTCCTTCCCCGGTAAAGACAGCGGTCACCTTTTTCTCTTCTTTCAGTTTATGCGCCAGTGCAATTCCGTCGGCTACCCCCATCTGTGGTCCGAGGTGAGAGATCATACCAATGATCTTGTATTCCTGCGTTCCGAAATGAAAACTGCGATCCCTTCCTTTGGTAAATCCATTTGCCTTTCCCTGCCATTGTGAAAAAAGTCTGTGCAGGGGAATTCCACGGCTGGTAAATACCCCGAGGTTTCTGTGCATGGGTAAAATATATTCATCAGACTGAAGCGCATGGGTCACCCCCACTGCTATGGCTTCCTGACCTATGCCGGAAAACCATTTTGAGATCTTTCCCTGTCGCAGCAGAACGAGCATTTTCTCCTCGATCATACGCGACAATAACATTTGGCGGTAAAGCTCCAGTTGCATTTTATCTGATACCTCCCGGTTGTCGAAGGTAAAGGGTATGTCTAAATCTGTACGGTTCATTTTTGGTTTCATTGAAGGACTAAATCAAAAGTAGAAAAAATATTACATCAAAACTGTATTGGGAACAGAAGTCTTGCCATTGTAATTTCTGCAAATTGCTGTAATAATTCGTTAACTTTGTGTTCTCTTGAAAATTATAAGAAAATGAACCGTATACCCAGTGTAGATCTGAAAGAATTTCTTTCAGAAAATCCTAAAGAAAAACAGAAATTTATCGATGAGATCGGAAAAGCTTATGAAGATATTGGATTTGTAGCCCTGAAGGGACATTTTTTATCTGATGAGCTGGTTGATAAGCTTTATGCCGAAGTTAAGAAGTTCTTTGATCTTCCCGAAAATGTAAAAAAGAAATATGAGATTGAAGGAATCGGCGGACAAAGAGGATATACCTCCTTCGGAAAGGAACATGCTAAAGGTCGTACAGAAGGAGATCTTAAGGAGTTCTGGCATTTCGGTCAATACGTTGAAGATGATCCCAAACTGGAAAAAGAATATCCCGCCAATGTGATTGTCAGTGAAGTACCTGAATTCAATGCGGTGGGTAAAGAGGCCTATCAAATGCTCGAGAAAACCGCGAAATATGTACTACGTGCACTTGCGCTTCATCTTGGTTTAGAGGAAGAATACTTCGATAAATACATCAGGAACGGTAATTCTATTTTGAGGCCCATTCATTACCCGCCAATCACTGAAGAACCCAAGGCAGCTGTAAGGGCAGCCGCTCACGGTGACATCAACCTGATCACTTTGCTGATGGGAGCTCAGGGCAAGGGTCTTCAGGTTCAGAATCACGAAGGAGAATGGATCGATGCCATAGCTGAACCCGATGAACTGATGATCAATGTGGGTGATATGCTTTCAAGGCATACCAACAATAAATTAAAATCGACCATACACCGGGTGGTGAATCCACCAAAAGAAGCCTGGGGCACCTCGCGCTATTCCATCCCATTCTTTATGCACCCCGTAAGCGATATGCCCCTGGATGTACTCGACAGCTGTATCGATGAAGAAAATCCAAAGCTGTATCCCGATATTACCGCCGGGGAATTTCTTCATGAACGTTTGATCGAACTCGGACTGGTTAAGAAATAAAGAATAAATACACTTATATGGATCTGCAGGATCAATTAAGGTCGATGTTTCCCGATCATGAATTTAAAGAGGAAAAGGAAACCAAACCTGAACCTGAATTTTGGATACAGGATGAGCCACTTCTCTGCAAATATGAAAAACGCAAGGGAAAGCCTGTTACCATTATCGACGGTTACAACGGAGCGGCAGAAGACTTTAAAAAGTTATCGAAAGAGCTGAAAACTTTATTAGGCGTAGGTGGAAGCGCTAAAAATGAAACCATTATCATACAAGGTGACTACCGTGACAAGATCATGGATTTTCTGAAAGAAAAAGGATTCAAGGTTAAACGGGTAGGTGGTTAATTAAGTTAAATTATTGTTATTTAAAGGTTTCTTTTTACATTTACAAGTAAACCTAACTAACTAAACATCATGTCTTATACGCTGCACATTACCAATGGAGACAGCCTCACATCAAAGCTCAGAGAGCTTGATATAGCAGGCGAAATCATCACTTGGAGGGAGATGCTGTGTGAAGGGAAAACCCTAAACCATGTAGGTTCTGAGAAGTTCTGGAGACAACGTTATGAATTTCTGAGTCAATCATATAAGGTAACCAAGAATACCTTTATCGATTTTACCCTGAAAGAATATCGAAAGCTTTGTAATCACAAATCACAAAATGAGATCATTTTATGGTTCGAGCCGGATCTTTTTTGCCAGATCAACCAGATAGCTGTATTAAGCTGGATTAAAAATCACCGTAAAGACCTTCATATAAGCGTTGTGAATGCGGTAAAAGAAGATGGTGCTGAAAAGTTCTTCCAATTATCTTCTCTCAGCGGTGAACAACTTAAAGAACTGTACGATGACCGCATCAGTCTGGAACGGGATGATATTGAATATGCCGATTATATCTGGCAGTTGTATTGTGAGAATAACCCCTTTCAGTTACAACAGGCCATCAAACTGAATAAGAGCAAACTTCATTACCTGTCTAAAGCCATGGAGGCACATCTGAGAAGGTTTCCTTCTGTGAACACGGGTATGAATGAACTTGAATACTCCATGTTACAATCGGCTTATCAGGAAAAGCATAAAAGCAGAAATCAACTGATCACCTCTATGCTGAACAACCAGGGCATCTATGGATTCGGAGATGTGCAATTTGAACACATGTCAAAGAAACTACGCCCGCTTTTCCGTACTTTTAATCCCGTTAAACTTACCAGGATGGGGAAAAGTGTGATGGAAGATAATCTCAATGTATATTCTCAACTTAAGAACGACAACGAATATTTTGGTGGCACTCCTAAATATTCGTTTTTGTTTATCAACGAAACCTCCAGACTGCTAAAAATGTGATATGAATCTAAAAGCATCTGAGTTGATCCTGAATCCCGATGGCAGTATCTATCACCTGAACCTACTCCCGGAAGATATCGGCGACACTATTATTCTGGTCGGAGACCCCGGAAGGGTTAAAAGAGTCTCAGATCGTTTCGATTCCTGTGAGATAAAAAAGCAAAAAAGAGAATTTGTCACCCATACGGGTTTTGTCGGGAAGAAGCGTGTTTCAGTTATCTCCACAGGCATAGGCACCGATAATATCGACATCGTTATCAATGAACTGGATGCTTTGGCAAATATCGATTTTGATACCCGCACCAACCGGAAACAGCTCAGACAGCTCGACCTTATTCGCATTGGTACTTCCGGATCTTTACAAAAGGATATCGGTGTTGATGAATTCCTGCTGAGTCAATTCGGACTTGGATTTGATAACCTGTTACATTTTTACAAAAGCGAAAAGGTCAGGGATCTGAATCTTGAATCGGCTGTGAAGGAACAACTTAAGCTGCCTTCCTGCCTTGAACCCTATGCCGTCGAAGGCGACAGGGATCTGAGGGATCAATTTGCCTCTTCAGAAACACATATCGGGTGTACCGCGACCAATTGTGGCTTTTATGGGCCTCAGGGACGCAAACTCAGGCTGGATTCCTCTGTATCAGATCTGCCTGATCTTATGAGCCGCTTCGAAGCCTCAGGATTACGTATCACCAACATGGAAATGGAAACCGCAGGTATTTATGGCATGTCTGCCATGCTGAACCACAGGGCGCTATCGGCCAATGTCATTCTGGCCAATAGACCACTCGGTACCTTCTCTGAAAAGCCCGGAAATGCCGTTGATCGACTGATCACATATATTTTAAGCCGATTATAGATAGCATAACAATTTTCTTTGCCATAGTTGTACAACTAAAAAACTGGCGCTACATTTATAAGAACTTAAGAGAAAGATATTGAAGAACATCAAAGTGATAGGCGTTCCTGAGCATTTTAACCTGCCCTGGCATCTGGCGGTTGACGAAGGTGCGTTTGAAGAGCGGGGCATTAATGTTGAATGGGAAGATATCCCTGAAGGAACCGGAAGGATGTGCCAGATGTTAAGGGATAATGAAACCGATCTCGCAGTCATATTAACCGAAGGGATCATCAAGGATATCTCTGCCGGAAATCCCTCAAAGATCATTCAGGTATATGTGGAGTCACCTTTGTATTGGGGAATACATGTGAGTACCCACTCCCCTTATCGCCTGCTGCCTGAACTCGAGGGGAAAACAGCAGCTATTTCACGGTACGGGAGCGGCAGCCATCTCATGGCCTACATCAATGCAAGCGAAGAAGGCTGGCATCATCAGCATCTCAAGTTTAAAGTGGTTAATAATATCGAGGGAGCGGTCGAAGCGCTTTCCGCCGGGGAGGCCGATTATTTCATGTGGGAGCATTTTACCACAAAACCCCTGGTAGATAAGGGTATATTCAGAAGAATATCAGACTGCCCTACCCCATGGCCCTGTTTTGTGATCGCAGCTTCTGAAAAAGGACTCTCAGAAAATGCCGGTGCCTTGAAGCATGTTTTACAGGTTCTGAATGTATTTACAGAAGAATTCAAGAACATACCAAGTATCGATCGGATGCTTGCCAATCGATACGGCCAAAAGCTGGATGATATCAGGGAATGGTTATCGATTACCCGATGGAGCCAGAAACAGATAGCTCCAATGACCGTTAAAACCGTGCAGGATGAACTGATGCGTTTGAATATGATAGAAAACAGGAATCCTCACGAACTTTTTGTCACCAATCTATAGGAACCTTTCCCCGGGCTTTCAGGAGTTCATTGGCCTGACTGAAATGATCATTTCCAAACCACAGCCCCCTGTTGGCGCTCAGGGGTGATGGATGCCCGCTTTCCAGTATATTATGCCTGTCTGAATCGATAAGCTTTTTCTTTTTTCGTGCATGCCCTCCCCATAGCATGAAGATCACTCCCTCAGCGGCATCATTTACTCTTTGAATAACAGTATCTGTAAATTGTTGCCATCCCAGCTTCTCATGAGAACCGGGCTGGCCTTCGCGAACGGTCAGTATCGTATTGAGCAATAGCACCCCCTGCTTCGACCAGGGGATAAGACAACCGCTTTGAGCATGAATTTCTCCTTCCTGGGCATGTACTTCCTTCAATATGTTGCGCAAGGAAGGAGGATTCGTCACCCCTTCATTTACCGAGAATGCCAGTCCGTGAGCCTGTCCCCGGCCATGATACGGATCCTGGCCGAGTATAACAACTTTCACCTCTTCCGGAGGGAAATAATCAAACGCAGCGAAAATTTTATTTTCGGGGGGAAAACAGTTGTGATCCCTGTATTCTTTTTTGAGGGAAGCCTTAAGCCGGGCCATATTTTCCTTATCAAGGGAACCTTTCAGAAAGTCTTCCCAGTCGGGATGCAGTTCGAAATTCATGTTTAAACAGCTTTGGACATACACAGCACAAGATCTTATTAACTTTGTACCTTTGCAATGCTCAAATTTAGGGCTTTAAAAAGCTATGAACAAAATACACCAGAAGACCATACAAGACCTTGAACTGCAAAAGGTATTACAGCAGATTTCGGCACACTGCACCACTGATCACGGCAAGGAAGCTGCCTTGAAAATCAGCCCTTTCAGCAAGGAAGATACTTTGATGACGAACCTGTCTCAGACGAATGAATACCTCGCATCGTTCGAGAACAACAACCGTATACCCAATCACTATTTTGAAGCGGTAGACAACGAACTGAGAATGTTGGGTATCGAGAATGCAGTTCTGAGTATCGAAGGACTCAGATCAGTTGCTGCACTTTCATCTTCGGTAAACGGACATATTGATTTCTTCAGGAAATTTACAGAGTATTACCCCACTCTTTTTAAGAAGGCCGAACGCATCTACTATACGCGTGAGATTATAGAGGCGGTCGACAAGGTGATCGACCGTTTCGGAGAGGTTAAAGATAACGCCTCTGATGAGTTGGCAGAGATCAGAAAGCGTATAGCCGTGGTGAGAACGAGGATCAACCAGAGCTTCAGTTCAGCGCTCAGTTCTTACGCATCGGCCGGCTACCTCGATGATATCAGGGAAACCGTTATAGACAATAAAAGAGTGCTGGCCGTAAAGGCTATGTACCGCAAAAAGGTAAAGGGAGCCCCACTGGGGCAATCCAAAACGGGGAGTATCGTTTACATAGAGCCGGAAGTGACTCAGATGTATACCCGTGAATACCAGGAACTGGAACTGGAGGAAAAGGAAGAGATTCAACGAATCCTGAAGGAACTGACCAATATTTTGCGACCCTTTAAAAATCTGATCGCACAATACCAGGTATTTCTGACCGATATGGATGTGTTTTCGGCCAAGGCCCGCTATGCCCAGGACATCAACGGATTGCTTCCGGAAATAACCTCTGAGCGTAAAATGCACTTTATAGAGGCTTTTCACCCACTGTTATACCTGACCAACAAAGAAAAAGGTGAGATCACCTACCCGCAAACCGTGGAACTGGAACCTGAAAAAAGAATCATCGTTATTTCAGGACCGAACGCCGGGGGAAAAAGTATCACCCTGAAAACAGTTGGTCTGTTACAACTCATGCTGCAGTCAGGAATCCTGATCCCGGTGCATGAACGAAGTGTCACCTGCCTGTTCGATCGGATCCTTACCGATATAGGTGACAATCAGTCGATCGAAAACCACCTGAGCACCTACAGCTACCGGCTGAAGAACATGAATTACTTTTTGCGCAAATGCAACGAAAAGACCCTGTTTCTGATCGATGAGTTCGGAACGGGAAGTGATCCTGAACTGGGGGGAGCACTTGCCGAAACCTTTCTCGAGGTTTTTTATGAAAGGGAAGCCTTTGGCATTATCACCACGCATTACGCCAACCTAAAAATGCTGGCGAACGACCTGCCTTACGCCATCAATGCCAATATGCTATTTGACAGTAAGACCCTTCAGCCGGTATTCAAACTTATACTGGGGGAAGCAGGAAGTTCATTTACGTTCGAAGTGGCTCAAAAAAACGGTATTCCCTACGGTCTGATCAATAAAGCCAAAAAGAAAATAGAAAGAGGAAAGGTTCGTTTCGATGCGACCATAGCCAAGCTGCAAAAGGAACGAAGCCAGGTACGACAAACCTCCTCTTCCCTGCGCGAAGAAGAAGCGAAAACACGTGAAGAAAACAAGCGCCTCGAAGAGCTGAATACCCGTATCAGGTCTAAACTGGAAAGTTACCAGGAACTCTATGATCATAACCAGCGTATGATCTACCTGGGGAATAAGATCAATGATATTGCCGAAAAGTATTTTATCAATAAGAAAAAAAGACCGTTGATCTCTGAGTTTTTAAGAATTGTCGAAACCGAGAATTCGAAAAGAAAGAAAGAGAAGAGCGAAGAGCGAAAAGCGCGTAAAAAAGAACAGGAAATCGCCCAGAAAGAAGTGAGCAGGGAGATCAAGGAGATCAGGCAGCGAAAGAAAAAGGAAAAGGAAACAGCCAAAAAGCAACCTGCGGCCAAACCTCGTCCGGTATTCAAGGTTGGTGACCGGGTCAGGCTTATTGATGGCAGGGCTATTGGTACCATCGACACGCTTGAAAAGAATAAGGCTATTGTAAACTATGGCATGTTCACCACCGAAGTCAGTACCGACAAGCTGGACCTTGTTGAAGCGTCGAAATAATTCGTACTTTTAGTTTCACGTAAGCAATATGAAAGAGAAAGAGAAAAAGATCATCCTGTTCGACGGTGTTTGCAACCTGTGTAATGGCGCCGTAACCTTCATCATCAGAAGAGATGATAAAGATGTTTTTCGATACGCTGCCCTGCAAAGTGAGGTTGGACAGGAGCTCATAGCTGAAAGAGGTATAGATACAGAAAAAACCGACTCTATCATTTTGATAGAACCCGGTGTTGCATACTATACCCGCTCAACAGCTGCCATCGAAATCGCCAGGGAATTCGGTGGTGCGTGGAAGATTTTTACCGTATTCAAATACATCCTGCCTGAAAGTGTCAGGGATGCCCTGTACGACTTTGTGGCCAGGAACAGGTATCGCTGGTTTGGAAAAAAAGACAGTTGTATGATTCCTACTCCTGAATTAAAAGCGAAATTTTTAGAGTAACTTCTTACCTAAAATGCTTATGAACAGCAATTTGTTTATAAGCCTGCTCTACCCCGGATACTTATTTGGTTTTTTATTCGTTATTTCGACAAACCCTTAACCCATTATTATGCGTACTATAAAAATCTGCTTAGGCTTAATAGGTATACTACTTGCTTTTGCCGCTTGTGGCAATGCCGATGACGACTTCAATAACCCCGGCGGGGTCGATGGTTGTCTGGATCTGGGAGCTGCACAGTTGCGACTTAGCATCCAGGACCAGTTTACTACCTTACCCGGTAAGGTTTCTGTTTTTTTCAAGGTGAATGATCTGCAGGGAAAGCCTGTTTCAGGACTTACAGCCTCTGATTTCACCATTTATGAAAGCGGACGTAACGACAATTGTTTCAATACGATCTCTGCTTCGGAGTCTGCAGCTCGTATTTCACCGAAAGCCCAGGTATTCAACAGCAACACTATACTCCTTTTGGATCTCAGTAACAGTGTTTTGAGCAACAGTCTTCAAGAACTTAAAGATGCTTCTGTCAGTTTTATAAATAATGTAATGCCGGCCGTGCCCAGCGATTCTTATAATATGGCTATCTACTGGTTCGATGGCGAAGATGAGCTTCACCTCTTACAGGAACTTACGTCAGACGCAGCTGCACTGGTTAACGCAGTACAGGGTATCGATGAAAATATCAGCAATGACCCCTCTACCGATCTTTACGGAGCGGTGATCAAGGCCGGAGAAGTAGCACAGCAGATCGTAGCTGCCGGAGCGGGGGAAGATATAATTTCGGCAGCCTCGGTGGTGGTTTTTACAGACGGTACCGACCAGGCTTCCCGTTATTCCCAAAATCAGGCGCTTGAAGTGGTGCGTAATTCTGACGATAATGTAAGCTGGTTTACCATCGGACTGGGAGCTGAGATCGACCAGGCGGTTCTCAACAACATAGGAACCACCAATAGTGCTTTTGCCAGTAACAAGGAAGAATTGGAAGATATTTTCGTGGAAATCTCTGAAGAGGTAAAAGGACAAGCCAACAGCTTCTACCTGTTTGAATATTGCAGTCCGAAAAGAGACGGCAGCGGAATCAATCAGTTGGTGATACAGGCGATCGATGGTGACCGCCAGGGAGCGGTTCAGACTCAGTTTGATGCTACCGGTTTCACAGCGGGTTGTCAGTAAAATTTCTGCAACCATATCTCATAAAAAAAGGCACCCGAGGGTGCCTTTTTCAGTTTTGGTATTTTTTTACAATATTGATCCTCAGCTTCCGCAGATAGTCTTCTGCGAGCCATTCTCTGTAGTTCTTGGTACTCTTGCTGATACACTGAGCATATCGTCTGATACGGCTATCGATATCATCCTTCAGCTCTATGGCAAGCATGCGGGCCTCATAGGCATCTTCACTGTTGTCGACACACATCTCGGTGTGCTGTTTTAGCGATTTCTCAAGTATTGCTTTTGATCGCAACCCCTGCTTAAGCACCTTGTCGTATTCGGCTTCTATATCAAAACTTACATCTTCGGTATTGGCGAACTTCTCACGGAGACGCTTTGGCATTTCATAAACGAAATTCCTTTCTATCTCTTCATCATCTTTAAGGTTCTCCAGGTAATAATCAGGAAACTTAAAGATGTGCTGCCAGTCTATTGGTTCGCTCCAATGCCCGAAACGAGCCACATTATTACCCAGGTCGATAACGGTGAACTCATCCTTATCTTTCCAGATACGGGACCCTCGCCCTATCATTTGGAAATAAAGCGTCAGGGAACGGGTGGCACGATTCAGTATAATGCTTTCTACCGAGGGTTCGTCGAAACCGGTCGTGAGGATACTCACAGAAGAAAGAATGGCATCAGGTGTATCCCTGAACCATCTCAGGATCTCCTTCCGGTCCTTCGAGCTGTGTGTATTATCCAGGTGGCGAACAGGATATCCTGCCTCTCTGAACAATTCATAAACGTACCAGGAGGTGTTTATACCATTATTGAATATAAGGGTCTTCTTTCCCTTCGATTTTTCCTCATAGGCCGTTAGCAGTTTCTCCTGCATATCCATGTTGGAATAAAGGGCCTCTGAAGATTTGACCGTATAATCACCATTGATACCGATCTTCAGTGAAGTCAGCCCCACATCATAACTGTAAATATTTGCTTTGGCCAGAAAACCTTTATCAATAAGTGTTCTGATGGCCTCCCCGATGATCAATTCATTGTAATTGTCTTTCATCGGCAGTTTGATGTTGGAACTCAACGGCGTGGCTGTCACCCCCAGAATGAAGCTGTTCTTAAAAAAGGAGAAGAGCTTTCGGAATGAGTTGTAATGCGCTTCATCAATGATAACCAGCCCCACATCCTTGATCTCCAGCTTCTCATCATTGAGCCTGTTTTTCAGGGTTTCGACCATAGCCACAAAGCACATGTATTCATCCTGATCAGGTAATTCCTTCACCTTGCTGTTGATGACCTTGTTCTTTACATTGAACCCTCTGAGCATTCTTGAGGTCTGCTTACTCAGTTCGATACGGTGTGTCAGCACCACCACTTTTTTTTGGGTTTCAAGTATATAACGCCTTACGATCTCTGAGAAAATAACAGTCTTCCCCCCTCCTGTCGGTAATTGGTACAGCAGATGGTAGTTCGACGGCTTATTGACAATACGATCGAAGATCTGATCAATAGCATCTTTCTGATAGGCATAAAGTTCTTTCTTGTCTACTTCCTCAGTTGCTAGCATAGCTTTGTAACGGCGTTAAACGAGCAAAAATAATGAGTTTTAAACCGACCCCGAAATTATAACCTGATAAAAGGGAAATTTAACAGTTGAATAACTGAAAGCCTTACTTGATAGAGGCGATTAATCATAAAAAACGTCATTTTTCTTAAATATTTCATAAAATATGCTAGTCATTTGATTTTTAAGGGGGTTAAAGTTGCTTTTTAGAAAAAAAAATGTTATTAAGGTAATCTAATCCTTAATAAGTACTTGATGAGACAACTCAAAATTATAAAGCAGGTTACAAACCGCGAATCTAAATCCCTGGACAAATACCTACAAGACATCAGCAAGATCGACATGATCACCCCGGAAGAAGAGGTCGAGCTCGCTCAGCGTATCAAAAAGGGAGACCAGTTGGCTTTGGAGAAACTTACAAAAGCTAATCTGAGATTCGTTGTATCGGTAGCCAAGCAGTACCAGAATCAGGGATTAAAACTGCCTGACCTTATCAACGAAGGAAACATGGGGCTGGTCAAGGCAGCAAAACGATTTGATGAAACCCGCGGATTCAAATTCATTTCATACGCCGTGTGGTGGATTCGACAGTCTATACTACAAGCTCTGGCAGAACAGTCAAGAATTGTAAGACTTCCGCTGAATAAGATCGGATCTATCAATAAGATCAACAAAGCCTATTCTTTTCTCGAACAGGCTCACGAACGTCCGCCTTCTGCCGAAGAGATAGCCAAAGAGCTGGATATGACCGTGAATGATGTGAAGCAATCTATTAAAAATTCAGGTCGCCACATCTCAATGGATGCGCCACTTAAAGAAGGAGAAACCTCTAACCTCTATGATGTGGTTAGTCATGGTGAATCTCCCAATCCTGACAAAAAGTTATTGCATGATTCATTAAATATCGAAATAACCCGAGCGCTTGATACGCTTACCACCCGGGAGGCCGATGTGATCAAGCTTAACTATGGTATAGGCGAACAACAGCCCATGACTTTAGAAGAGATCGGAGAGATCTTTGACCTCACCCGCGAACGTGTAAGACAGATACGTGAAAAAGGGATAAGAAGACTGAGACACAATTCGAGAAGCAAGATCTTAAAGATGTACCTGGGGTAATCTCCATACAGATAAATAAAAAAGCCGGCTCATTTTGCCGGCTTTTTTATTCGTAAAACTTTAACAACCACGATCACCTGTCTGCTCGTATATCATTGGAAACTAATGCAACACTATGTTTGACAAACTCAAGCGGTTTAAAAAGCCCTTACTACTCTTTGCAGGGGTTATTTTTTTGGCACTTATTTCTCTTTTTGCTTCGGTGTACCTTGGATATTGGGGTAAAATTCCATCATCTGAGGAATTACGTGCAGGAGAGCTTGACCGCTCGACCCTGATTTTAGATAACGAGGGCGAATTGGTTGGAAAACTATACATACATGATCGGTTGCCCGTTTCTTTAGACAGCCTTCCTCCTTATATCACAGATGCCCTTATCGCTACCGAAGATGCCAGGTTTTACGAGCATGACGGAGTGGACACCCGCAGTATTTTCAGGGTGTTTTTTAAAACCCTTCTTTTACAGGACCGTTCGTCCGGAGGGGGAAGTACCCTCTCACAGCAGCTGGCCAAAAACCTGTATCCGCGCGAGGACCTAGGGTCTGCAGGGATCGTGATTCATAAACTCAGGGAGTCGATCATCGCCAGCAGGCTTGAAAAAGCCTTCACTAAGGAAGAAATACTGGAAACCTATCTCAATACCGTTTCTTTCGGAGACAATAAGTTCGGAATAGAAAGCGCCTCTCGACATTTTTTTGGGAAGCCTGCCGCTCAACTTACTTTGGTTGAAGCTGCCACCCTTATCGGTAGCCTCAAGGCGACCTACACCTATAATCCCCGACTGTTTCCGGAAAAAAGCAGGGAACGCCGAAATGTGGTCCTGGCCCAGATGGAAAGGTATGGAAAACTATCGGCCGACAGTCTGGAAACGCTCATGGCTGAAGACCTTAGCCTTAGCCTTACGCCGCTATCAGGGTCAGAGGGTATCGCCCCCTACTTCAGAGAGCGGGTACGCAGAGAGGCACAAACCATTTTAATGGCCTACAATTCGCAGCATGGTACAAACTACAATCTCTATAGCGACGGATTGAAAATTCACACCACTCTTGATCTTGAGATGCAATTGCTGGCCGAGGCAGCCATGCGGAAACATATGAAGTCTCTGCAGAACGAATTTGAAAAAAGCCACGGAAAAAAAGCACTATGGTTGTCTGAAAAGTATTTGCAGGGAGAAGTTCAAAAGCTGCCCGTTTATAAGAAACTCAGCAAAAGCGGATTTACACATAAGGAGATCATCGACAGCCTTTCAACCCCAAAACCGGTAACGACTTTTGACTGGAACGACCACAGCACCCGGATGATGAGTACGCTCGACAGCCTGGCCCACTACAGAAAAATGCTGAACTTCGGTTCGGTATCGATACATCCGGGTTCGGGAGCGGTCACCACCTGGATCGGAGGAATTGATTTCGATCATTATAAATTTGATCACGTAAGTCAGAGCAAAAGACAAACCGGATCGGTTTTTAAACCACTGGTGTACGCAACGGCGCTTGAGCAAGGCATCGAGCCTTGCTCCTACTATTCGCTGAAGCCGGTAACTTACGAGAACATGGAAGATTGGACTCCTAAAAATGCCGGTGAAAAGAAATCCGAAGATTATATCAATTATTCTCTTGCACACGCCCTGAGTAATTCGGTAAATACCGTAGCGGTCAAAGTTCTAGAGGATGCCGGTATCAGCAATGTAATCGAAACGGCCGGCAAAATGGGCATCAGTTCTGATTTGCCTGCAGTACCCTCTCTTGCCCTGGGTACCGCTGAGCTCAGCCTTATAGATATGGGCAGGGCATACAGTAGTTTCATCAATGAAGGGAAGGCAGTTGAACCTTATGTCATCAGCCATATTACCGATGCGGAAGGCAATGAGATCTACCGCCATGAAAAAAAGGAATATGAAACCGCTTTCTCAGAATCGACCCGCCTGCTGATGCTCGAGATGCTGAAGAAAGTCACACAAGATGGTACCGCTTCAAGACTAAGAAGTGTTTATGGGATCAAACAGGTACTGGCAGGAAAAACAGGAACCACACAGAACAATAAAGACGGTTGGTTTATCGGGATGAACCCTCAAATGATCAGCGTCACCTGGGTGGGAAACGACGATCACAGAATTGGATTTAAAGATACCCGTACCGGTCAGGGCGCCCACTCTGCCCTTCCCTATTTTGCAGGATGGTTCTCTTCCCTGATCAATACGGGGACAGCTCCGGAGGTCACCCGGGCTACATTTGAAGAAGTTCCTGATGAGATTCTGGAAAGCCTGGCTTGCGAGCCTACTAAAAAGGATGGTTTTTTCAAAAGACTTTTCAGCAATCCCGATAAGATCAAAAAGAAAAAGTTCAGGAGAAAAGGCGACGCACAGTAAAGCGTTTTTCTGATCGTTAAAATTTGAGTTATTTTGCAGGGAAATTAAACTGCTTGCTTTGGAAAACAAAGATCTTCTGGAATCACTGGGAAACACCCTCTACCGCTTATTGATCGATCATGGCTATGCCGAAGCCACAGCCCGGCCTTTAAACCTCATATTCAATGTTATTATTGTTGTAACGGTGGTTTGGCTGCTTGACCGGCTGCTCAGAAAACTGATCATCAAGGCTTTTCAGATCTTTTCTAACAAGACAAAGACCACGTACGATGATTTCCTCGCGCAGAGTAAGTTTCCGAAGTATACTGCTCATATCGTACCCCTGATATTATTTGAGCAACTCATACCCTATATCTTCACGGGGTATCCCGGTTATGCCAAATTCACCTTACTGGTTACCGATATCTATCTAATTTTCGTACTGGTATGGATCTTCAGAAGCTTTGTGAGATCAAGCAGGGAATACGCAAAAACAAAGCCTTATTTCAAAGACAAGCCAATCGACTCTTATGCACAGGTAGTCATGATCATCGTATGGATCATCGCCCTGCTGTTCATTTATTCAGAGATCACTAATGAATCTGTTACCGGATTTCTGGCTACACTGGGTGCCGCTTCGGCTGTGATCCTGCTCATATTCAGAGATACTATACTGGGGTTCGTGGCCAGCATTCAGGTATCTGTTAACGATATGGTTCGTGTGGGTGACTGGATCAGCATGGATAAATATGGAGCTGATGGTGATGTGACCGCAATCACGCTCACTACTGTAAAGGTTCAAAACTTCGATAATACTATAACCACCATACCTACCTATGCCCTGATTTCTGACTCATTCAGAAACTGGAGGGGCATGCAGGTAAGCGGCGGCAGACGAATCAAGCGTGCCATCATATTGAAGTCGGGAAGCGTTCGCTTCTTAACGGAAGATGACCTGAAAAAATTTTCCAGGATACAATCGATAGCACCGTATATCAAACACCGGCAAGACGATATAGATGCCTACAACAAGGCGAATGATATCGATAAGAGCCTGATCGTGAACGGAAGAAACCAGACAAACCTCGGTGTCTTCAGAAAATATTGCGATCTCTATCTTCAAAACCATCCGGCCATTAACAAAGATCTGATGTTCATGACCCGCCACCTCGCACCGACCCCACAGGGTATTCCTCTGGAGGTCTACGCTTTCAGCAGTGACAAACGGTGGGAGAACTATGAACGAATTATGGCCGATATCTTTGAACACATAATTGCGGCTGTACCTTATTTCGATCTCGAGTTGTTCGAGACTCCTTCAGGAACCGATGTAAAGAGCTTAAAGCCATAAAATTAGCTTTTCATTAAGAGCTCTCATCCTGCGATCTTCTTATCTTTTAGTAAAAAGAAAGATGAAATCGTATACCATACCCCTGGTGATCGGAGTTACCGGTTTCCTGGTTCTGTTTGTTAGCCTGATCCAGATGAACCTGGATTTCGGATTTCTCTTTTATATGATGATCGTCGGTCAATTGCTGGTCATTTTTATGACCTGGAAAGTACTCACAGATACATATACCACCGATAAGACCTTCGATAACTGGTATGAAGACAGTCCGAAAGAATCAGAAGAATAGATACAGAGATTTAAAATAATTTAAGATATCATACGACATTATCTTATGGTAAGGTTAAATTGATGATAATTTTATCTTAACGTAAACAGCTGTATTACAGTTAAATCATACCTTCAGGTAACCTTTAACCAATTACAGCATCATGAAAACAATCATTTACCTGGTTCTCCTTATTGTATCCAGTTCGGTGAACTTCATTCTTACCATAGGTCAATGCGGTGAAAAAGCAGTGGCTGAGCAGACAGATCACATACAAATACAGGAGAAACCCTGTATTCCTAAAGAATCAAAAACCTGTATTTACGGTTAATAATTGATATATACCGTTTTGATATTTACGAATTCCCTGATTCCGTGTTCGCTGAGTTCCCTTCCGTAGCCTGAAGCTTTCACTCCGCCAAAAGGCAATCTGGGATCAGACTTGACCATTTCATTTATAAAAACGGCGCCTTCTTCAAAACGGGGAACCATTTTCTTTATTTGCTGAATATCATTCGTGAAGATATTTACGCCCAGTCCGAATTTACTGTCGTTCGATAAGTTAATCGCCTCATCTGCGGTTGAGAAACGGGTAACTCCGATAACCGGTCCGAAGGTTTCTTCCCTGAATAAAGGCATTTCCGGAGTAACCTTATCTACCAGGGTAGGCTCAAACCATGCCTTTTCACGCTTTCCTCCCAGGATCAGTTCAGCTCCCATATCAAGTGTCCTTTTCAGCTGATCTTCCAGTTCTTCTGCCAGATCTTCCCTTGCCATCACCCCGATATAAGTATCTTCCTCCAGAGGGTCACCACTCTTCATTTTAAGCATACCTTTTTTAAATTTATCGATAAAGGCTTCTGCTATATCTTCATGTAGCAATAATCGCTTGGCGGCAATACAGCTCTGACCGGTGTTCTGAAATCGTGCCTGTAATGCCGTTTCAGCAGCTTTTTCAATATCTGCATCCTTCATCACAATAAAGGCATTACTGCCTCCCAGTTCCAGAACGGTTTTTTTAATTTGATTTCCGGCATCTGCCGCTACTGATCTTCCGGCGGGTTCGCTCCCGGTAAGAGTTACTGCCCTGACCTTATCGTTTTCTATGACCTCCTTTACCTTTTTACTTCCGATAGGCAGCTGACTGAATACACCTTCAGGAAATCCGGCATCAAGAAAAATTTTCTCGATATTCTGGGCACACTTCATCACGTTTGACGCATGTTTCAGCAAGCCTGTATTACCGGCCATCACAGCGGGAGCTGCAAAGCGAAACACCTGCCAATACGGATAATTCCAAGGCATTACGGCAAGTACCACACCCAGGGGCTCATAGGATACATAGCTTTCGCCCGCATCGGTTTCTTTTAGTTCTGAAGCCAGAAAGGTTTGGGCATGGTCGGCATAATAATCGCATACCCATGCACATTTCTCAACTTCAGCGATAGCCTGGGTGATGGGTTTTCCCATTTCCACGCTCATCGTACGGGCATAGTTCTCTTTTCCTTCACGAAGCAGTTCAGCCACGCGTTTAAGATGCTTCCGGCGGTGATCAAAAGAAGAATTTCTCCACTCTAAATGGGCCTTATGTGCCTGATCTACAGCAGCCGCGATCTGCCCAGAAGAGAATTCTTCAAATTCATATAATTCTTTACCGTTATAAGGGTTAACAGACTTGATCATTTCTTGATTATTCAGGTTAGTCATTCAAAGTTAACCAAATGTTTATAACCCCGTTGAAAAGTTAACGTTTTACCCAATTAAGCACCTCTGCTATTTAGTATCTTTAAGAAAACTTCGTTATCATGGAAAGCAGAACAAAGGACCTTCTCCAACTTCGTCCTACCATTGCCAACGCCTTAGTTTACGATTCGATGAGCCAGGAGGAGCGATTCCAGAATGAGACTTTAAGACCCGTTATCAAACTCCAGAATGACCTGCTGTTAGAGGTATTTCGCAACTATGCGAATAAGCACAAGGGAGTCTTTTACACCCTTTCACTTGAAAAACAGTTGCGATACATTGACAACGCGATTCAAAAAGACATCAAGTTCAGGAACTCTCTCAAAGGTATGGTAATCGGTCAATTCACCCAGGAGGAATACCTGCATTATATAGAGAATTCTTCTGCGCTTAATAAACGTATGATGAAGATCGTTATCGAGAGATTAAAAGACCAGATTCAGCTGATCGACCGTGACTGCGTGGCATGATCACTCAATCAGGGAGACCCCGTTCAGGTCGGTGGTGAGTACATCGCTCATATAGTCAAAGAAAGGCCTGATCGCACGAAAAGTTTCATCAGCCTCTGAAAGAAAGTTGTTGGCAGTGATCTCTGCGTCTGTAAACTTCCGGGTAACGATAAACTGCTTTTTTCTGATCAGATCTATGGCCGGATGCTCCCTGTCAAATCCTTTTGGCGCGGTTTTCAGTTCATCGCCTGTGAGTTCACCAAAATACTTGATGAACATTTTGTCGTTCAGAATTTTTCTGATCTCCTGGTCATCGGTTTCAAATTCCTTTCGAATGCGGTACAGGTCTTCCTTTTCAGGAGCCCAGAAACCGGCGCCGATAAAACTGCTTCCCGGTTCGATATGCAGGTAATACCCTCCCCTCAAACGGGGTTTCAAGCGGTGAAAAGCTCCGGAAAAATGGGACTTGTAAGGGGTTTTGTCATTAGAAAATCTCACATCTCTGTAGATCCGAAACATTTTCATGGTATCGATCTCGTCATGTTTGCGTAATTCGTTCAGCAGTTCCTGGAAAAATCCTTTTACCTGTTTTTGTTCCTGCCTGAAACGATCTTTGTGATCGTTAAACCAGTCCCTGTTGTTGTTTTTTCTCAAGTCCTGAAGGAATTGTATGGCTGAATCGGGAATTTTACTCATAAAGAATGATATTTAAAGCGGTATTAAAGTTAGTATAAAAACAAGGAGTGAGCTTGAATTATCATTACTTTTGAGAGAGTAATCCTGTTATGAATAAGAGTATCATACAACAGATCGAGGCAAATAAAAGGAATCCTAATCTAAGGTTTCGTTTAAAGGATCGTACCGAAGAATTCACCCGTTCACTTTTTCTCACGCTTTTCGATGCCGAAACCCCGGTGGAACCGAATCTGAAAAAGCTTGGAGATCTGTTCTCTGAACTGGTTGACCTCGCATGCTGGGAAACAAATAATCCGTGTCGACAGGTTTGGGAGAAATATTGTGACATGCTGCCGGGCATACTCGACCTGCTCAATCAGGATGCACATGCCATATACAGAAATGATCCTGCGGCCAATTCCGTGGAAGAAGTTTATATGAGCTACCCCGGGTTCTGCGCCATCGCGATGTACCGCCTGGCCCATGAGCTTTACCTTTATGGCTTTCCGCTTGTTCCGAGATTGATGACTGAATACGCTCACAAACTAACAGGCGTTGACATCAATCCGGGGGCCAAAATAGGAAAATCATTCTTTATTGACCATGCCACAGGAGTTGTGATCGGAGAGACCGCGGTTATCAAAGACGAAGTCAGGTTATACCAGGGAGTCACCCTTGGAGCCCTGTATGTTGAAAAGGAACTCAAAAACACCAAACGCCATCCAACCCTGGAAAATAACGTTACGGTTTATGCCAACGCCACCATTCTAGGAGGAGAAACGGTCGTAGGAGCCAACAGTATCATAGGTGGTAACGTCTGGCTTACATCATCGGTGGCGGCAAATTCAATCGTAACCCATACGCCTGATATAAAAATCAAAACGACTGCCCATGAATCATAGCTCTGTGCTTGAACAGATCGGAAACACCCCTTTGATAGCTTCTGAGAAACTGATCAAAAACAAAGATGTAACCCTGTTGTTTAAATTAGAGGGTCATAATCCGGGAGGCAGTGTTAAAGACAGACCTGCCTTCAATATGATCAAAAGTGCGCTGGAGAGAGGTGAAATCGATCGGAATACAAAGCTGATCGAGGCTACCAGCGGAAATACGGGCATTGCCCTGGCCATGATTGCCAGTCTCTACGACCTGAACCTTGAATTGATCATGCCTGAGAACTCTACCAGGGAACGGGTACAGACCATGCGGGCCTATGGCGCCAAGGTAATACTGACCCCTGCAGATGAAGGCATCGAGGGGTCCAGAGATTATGCCGAACGCAAAGTAAAGGAGGAGGGGTATTATATGCTGAATCAATTCGGAAACGACGATAACTGGAAGGCTCATTATAAGACTACAGGACCTGAGATATGGCGGGATACCGATGGTGAGGTCACTCATTTTGTTTCTTCCATGGGCACTACGGGCACCATCATGGGAACATCCACCTACCTGAAAGAAAGGAATCCGGATATACAGATCATCGGGGTACAACCCACTGATAATGCAAGAATTCCCGGGATACGAAAATGGCCTGAAGCCTACCTGCCTTCCATCTTCAATGCAGAAAAGGTTGATGAGATACTCGAAGTCAGTGAAGAAGAGGCGGTGGTTATGGCCAGAAGACTGGCATCTGAAGAGGGTGTCTTCTCCGGAATGAGCAGTGGCGGTGCGGTAACAGCGGCTTTGCGAGTATGCGAAAAAATCGAAAAAGGTGTGGTCGTGGTGATCGTTTGTGACCGGGGTGACCGTTATCTGTCTTCAGACCTTTTCCCTTTTGAAGAAATCTGAATGACTACAGCCATCTTTTACGCTTGAAATATATCAGCAGGGCAAAGAAAATAAACAACATCACTCCCCATACCACGAAATAGGCGTAGCGTTCATCCAGCTCGGGCATATACTCGAAATTCATACCATAGACCCCCACGATAAAGGTTAAAGGAATAAAGATCGTTGCCATGATCGTCAGAACTTTCATCACCTCGTTCATCCGGTTACTCATATGACTCATATAAGTTTCCATAAGGTGCACAGACATCTCACGGTACAATTCGATGTTCTCATGAATCTGAATGCTGTGATCCATTGCATCGGTTAAAAATACCTTGGTGTCTTCGGTAACCAGGCTGTTATTGGTATTATAAAGTCTTTTGATCATCTCCTTGACCGGCGCGATCGGTTTCCGAACTGTGAGCACCTCTTTCTTCAGGCGTTGGATCTCGATGGCAGTATCCTGATTCGCCTCCCTGTAGATCTTGTCTTCCAGCGACTCGATCTTCATAAGCAGATTTTCAGAGATCAGAAAGTACTGGTCGATGATCGCATCGATCAGGGCAAAAAGCAGGTAATCTGCTCCCCTGGTTCTGATTCTACCGTAACTGTTTCTCAGCCGGTCTCTTACCCCCTCGAATACGTCATGCTCTGCCTCCTGAAACAGCAAAACCGTATTCCCTGTAAGCACCAGGCTCACGTGCTCCATAACCTCGTTATAATCCTCGTCGAGGTAGAACATTTTCATGATACAGAATATATAATCGGGATATTCATCAACCTTGGGCCGTGAATTGGTATTAACGATGTCTTCCATGGTCAAAGGGATCAGATTATAGGATTTACCCAGCTTCTCGATCTCCTTTTCCTTGCTTAACCCGCGCACATTGATCCAGCAAACTTTATCACCGTTGGTCTTCGGTATGCCGTTATTAAAGTTATCGATAATCTTTTCCTCGTAACTATCTTCTGAGTAGGTAATGATCTCGACGGAATATTTTCCGTCTCCCTTCATCCCCTGATAGATGACCGTTCCCGGGGCCTTTCCGATCTTGCTATCTGCCCGGAAGGTCTTGGTGATCACTTTCCGCAGGTTGATTTTTTTCTTCACTTCAGACTATTTAGGGCTTAAGTTACATTTAATTCAGAAATGTTAAAAGCCTTGTAATGCTTATACTACCGATGCCTTTCTTTCAGAACCCCTTCGATATCTTTCAAGGTAAAGCCCTTTGCCTGCAACAATATCAGGTAATGGAAGAGCAGATCGGCACTTTCATTCAGGAAAAGCTCATCATTATCATCTTTGGCTTCTATAACGGTCTCTACAGCCTCCTCGCCTACTTTCTGGGCTATTTTATTGATCCCGGAGTTAAACAGACTTTTAACATAGCTTTTTTGATCATCGTCCTGATCTTTTCTCTGGGTGATCACGTTTTCCAGGTAACCGATGAACCCAAACGAACTTTCGTTGGTTTCCTCCCAGCAGGTATCGGTGCCCTTGTGACATACCGGGCCTTCAGGACGTACCTTCACCAGCAGGGTGTCGCGGTCACAATCGGTCGTGATCTCATTGAGGTGCAGAAAATTTCCACTTTCTTCACCTTTGGTCCACAAGCGCTTTTTAGAACGGCTGTAAAAGGTTACTTTTTTCGTTTCCAGGGTCTTATCCAGAGCTTCCTGATTCATATAACCCAGCATGAGTACCTTATCGGTTACTGAATCCTGTATCACTGCCGGGACCAGGCCGTCATTATTCTTGTTGAAGTCTATTTCCATAGGTATCAGATTCTCACGGCTATGCCGTTTTGTTTTAAATAGCTTTTTAATTCAGGGATCGGAATCTCCTTGTAGTGAAAAACACTGGCTGCAAGGGCTGCATCGGCATGTCCTTCTTCAAATGCATCCTTAAAATGGACAGGCTTGCCTGCGCCGCCCGAGGCGATCACAGGTATATGCAACTCCTCACTAAGCCTTTTCAGGGCTTCATTGGCAAAACCGTTCTTAGTTCCGTCATGGTCCATGGAGGTAAACAGTATTTCTCCGGCACCGCGTTCCTGCACTTCCCGTGCCCATGAGAATAATTCCACATCGGTTGGCTTTTTCCCTCCTACCAGGTGTACAACCCACCGTTCATCAATATATTTGGCATCGATAGCCACCACGATACACTGGCTGCCAAACTTAGCTGACAATTCGTTGATCAGCTCCGGTTTTCTGACTGCGGCAGAATTTACCGCTACCTTATCAGCTCCGCTGTGCAGCAATAATTCCACATCCTTTACTGAGCTTACTCCCCCACCAACGGTAAAGGGAATATTGATAGCTTCAGCTACTCTCAGCACCATGTCTGCCAGGGTTCGTCGCTTTTCTTCAGTTGCAGATATATCGAGAAACACCAGTTCATCAGCTCCCTCCTTTGCGTACCGACTGGCCAGCTCAACCGGATCTCCTGCATCGCGTAAACCGACGAAATTTACTCCTTTTACTGTTCTTCCGTCTTTTATATCAAGACAGGGTATGATTCGCTTTGTAAGCATCTGTTTATTTGATTTTAAAAAATGCTGTTATAAACACTGAATCCTTTTGTTTTAATAAGCCATTCAGCGCATACCGGCAGCGGTTAAGTTCACTCAGGGCGATTTCCCAGGATATAACTCTCAAGCTCTTTCAGGCCGATACGACCTTCATATAAAGCCTTGCCCACGATGGTTCCCTCACACCCTATAGCTGCGAGCTTCGGAAGCTCTGAGATATCAGATATCCCACCTGAAGCTACCAGTTTCAGGTCTTCTTTTTCTTCGTTCCCGGTGCGTTGCAGCAGCTCTGCATACAGGTCAAAGGCAGGACCACCCAACATACCGTCTTTGCTGATATCTGTACAGATCACATATCGAATTCCTTCTTCATAATAAGATTGCACGAAATCAAAGAGTTCGAGATCTGTGGCTTCCTGCCACCCTGAAACAGCGATCTTACCATCACGGGCATCAGCCCCTAAAATGATCTTATCAGCCCCATACCTGTCAAGCCATCCGGTAAAAACCTCTTTGTCTTTCACGGCTATACTTCCACCGGTTACTTGTGAGGCACCGCTTTCAAAGGCGATTCGAAGATCTTCACTTTTCTTGAGGCCACCTCCGAAATCGATCTTTAAAGCGGTTTTGGTAGCGATCTTTTCAAGAATACGATAGTTCACGATCTGCTGGCTCCGGGCCCCGTCAAGATCGACAAGGTGGAGGTATTCGATTCCGTGGTCTTCAAATGATCTGGCCACTTCAAGCGGATCTTCGTTATATACCTTTTTCTTATCGTAGTCTCCTTTTTCAAGACGCACGCATTTTCCATCGATCAGGTCAATTGCCGGTATTATTCTCATAGATAAGTTCTTCTGTTTTCGTTCGAATAAAGTTTTCAAGTATCAGTTGTCCGGTTTCTCCGCTCTTCTCCGGGTGAAACTGAGTGCCGTAAAAATTCTTGTACCTCAGTGCTGAGGCATACCAGTCACCATACAGACAGCGGGCTATTGCGTGGTCAGAAACCGGCACATAATAGCTGTGTACCAAATACATATAAGACTTTTCGGGCACCCCCCTGAACAGCGGTGATTGCAGTTCCTCTATCTGGTTCCACCCTATCTGAGGCACTTTAAGGGCATTATCGAAACGCACCACGGGGTCCTTGAAGATTGCCAGCCCCCTGGTATTTCCTTCATCAGAATGTTCACACATGAGTTGCATTCCCAGACAGATGCCCAGCACAGGCTGGGTCAGTTCAGGTATCAGCCGGTCAAGGCCTGTCTCCTTAAGCTTCAGCATGGCACTGCTGGCTTCACCCACCCCGGGAAAAATGACCCGGTCTGCACTGCTGACCACTTCAGGATTCTTACTGAGCTCAGCCTCGATCCCGAATCGTTGAAAGGCGAACTTCAGGCTCTGAATGTTCCCTGCTCCATAATCAATAATAACTACCTTCATCTTATAGCATTCCTTTGGTGGTGGGCAATACCATCTTCTCTGAGTCTCTCTTCACCGCAGCCTTGATCGCCTTGGCAAAGGCTTTGAAAATAGCCTCTATCTTGTGGTGTTCATTGGCTCCTTCTGCCTTGATATTGATATTGGCCCGGGCACCATCGGCAAAAGACTTGAAAAAGTGATAGAACATCTCTGTGGGCATCTCACCGATCTTTTCCCTATTGAATGTTGCTTCCCAAACCAACCAGCTTCTTCCTCCGAAATCAATAGCAACCTGAGCCAGACAGTCATCCATCGGAAGGGTAAAGCCATAGCGTTCGATTCCTCTTTTATCTCCGAGGGCCTTAGCGAACACCTCGCCCAGGGCAATAGCTGTATCTTCAATGGTATGGTGTTCATCAATGTGCAGATCACCAATGGCACGTATCTGCAGATCCATGCCTCCATGACGAGCCAGCTGGTCCAGCATATGATCAAAGAAGGGTATGCCGGTCTCATTTTTATGCGATCCCTCCCCATCGAGATTAAGAGATATACTGATGTCGGTTTCGTGGGTTTTCCTTTCGAGTTTTGCCTTGCGTTGCCCAATCTTCAGATATTCGAAGATCGATTTCCAGTCCCTTGCCCGCAATGCGATATTTTCAGAGAGGGCATCAGAAGGAAGGGAGGTCTCACCATCACCTAATTCGGGATGGTCGTCAAGAAAAATACCATAAGCCCCCAGATTCCTGGCCAACTCCATATCGGTATAACGATCACCGATTACGAATGATGCTGCCATATCGTATGTCCCGTTCAGGTAAGAGGTCAGCATACCCGTGCCGGGTTTACGTGTGGGAGCATTATCTTTCGGAAAAGTACGATCGATCAATACTTCAGTGAATTTTACACCTTCATTTTCGAGGGTTTTCATCATAAAGTTCTGAACAGGCCAAAAATCTTCTTCCGGAAATGAATCGGTTCCCAGTCCGTCCTGGTTGGTCACCATCACCAGCTCGTAGTCAAGCTCCTTAGCGATACGGGGAAGATATTGCAAAGCCCCCGGATAAAATTCCAGTTTCTCGAATGAATCTATCTGTTCATCACCGGGCTCCTTGATAATGGTTCCGTCCCGGTCTATAAATAAAATCTTTTTCATGTTGTTTTCAGTTCTTGTAAGGCTTTGAGTAATTTTTGGTTTTCCTCGGTGGTTCCCACAGTAAAACGCAGTGTTTCTTCACATAATACCTGAGAAGAGCGGTCTCTTACGACGATACCTTTATCCAGAAGTTGCCGGTACCGAAGTGTCGCATCATCAACTCTGGCTAAGATGAAATTCGCATCGGAAGGAAAGACCTCTGTAACGAAATCAACTTCAAGTAAAGCTTTAATTAACTGTTCCCTATTCGCTACTATTTCAGTGATTTGATCTTGAACAACTCTGATGTTCTCCAGTCGGGTCATGGCCGTATTTGCTGAAAGGGAATTGACGTTATACGGGGGTTTGATCTTATTCAGGATACCGATGATCTCCGGTGAGGCATACAATATCCCTAAGCGAATTCCTGCCAACCCGTAAGCTTTGGAAAAGGTCTGTGTAACCACGAGATTTGCATATTCACTTAAAGCTTTACTCCAACTGTCGGCAGGAGTAAAATCGATATATGCCTCATCGATCACTACCAGGCCGTTAAAATTCTCCAGGAGGGTTTTAACGCTATTCTCGCTCATCAGGTTCCCTGAGGGATTATTGGGAGAGCAGATGAATATCATTTTGGTATGTTCATCGATACTTTTCAAAACCTTTTCGGTGTCGATCTGAAAACCATCCAAAAGCTGTACTTCCCGGTTTTCAACGTTATTAATACCGGCCAGAACCTTATACATTCCGTATGTCGGAGGCAGGGTGATCACATTATCGGAACCCGGCTCGGCAAATGCTCTGAAAAGAAGATCCAGCACTTCATCACTCCCGTTACCGAAAAATATCTTCCCGGCAGGCACCTCCTTGACAACACTTAACTTCTCTTTCAGTTCTCCGTGATAGGGATCGGGATACCTGTTTAATCCGTCGCCATACGGATTCTCGTTAGCGTCGATAAAAGTAAGTCCCTGCTTATGTTCACTGAATTCATCACGTGCTGAACTGTATGGGCTGAGCTTCTTTACGTTTTCCCTGCAAACAGCCAGGGGATCAAAAATGGTCTTGTTCGTCATGACTGCAGATCTTTTAATCGTACGCTTACAGCGAGGCTGTGCGCCTTCAGTCCTTCAGCCTCGGCCATGGTTTCTATGGCCGGCCCCAGATCTCTGATACCTGATTTACTGATCTTTTGAAAGGTTACGCTTTTCAGAAAGCTGTCAAGGTTCACCCCGCTGTATTGACGGGCATAGCCGTTGGTGGGAAGGGTATGATTGGTACCCGAGGCATAATCACCTGCACTTTCAGGAGTATAGTTACCCAGGAAAACCGAACCGGCATTACTTATCTCTTTTACAAAGTCAGTATCATCTTCCAGGCAAACGATCAAGTGCTCTGGTCCGTACAGATTGGCGATCTTCAGACATTCTTCCTGTGAACCTACATGTATGGCCACTGAATTCGAAATAGCCTGTTCGGCGATATCCCGGCGTGGAAGGGAAGTTATCTGGGCATCCAAAGCTTCCCGGGTACTTCCTATCAGCTTCGAGGAGGTTGAAACCAGGATCACCTGAGAATCGGGGCCGTGTTCTGCCTGAGACAACAAATCTGCAGCCACATATTCAGGCCTGGCCGAGTCATCGGCTACCACCATCAGCTCTGAAGGACCGGCCGGCATATCAATGGCTATACCGAAACGGGTGGCCAGCTGCTTGGCTACGGTCACGTACTGATTTCCGGGACCAAATATTTTATATACCGGCGGAACAGTTGTTGTACCGAAGGTCATAGCTCCTATCGCCTGAATACCCCCTAAAGTAAAGATTCTGGTCACCCCGCAAAGATTTGCAGTATAAAGTATGGCGGGATGAATCTTTCCTTCCTTGTCTGGAGGAGAGCACAAAACTATTTCACGGCAACCCGCCAGTTGTGCGGGTATGGCAAGCATCAAAACCGTGGAAAACAGCGGTGCTGAACCTCCCGGAATATACAGACCTACCTTTTCGATGGGTCTCTTTTCCTGCCAGCAACTCACGCCGGGAGCGGTTTCTACCTCTACCCGTTCTGTGCGCTGAGCCCTGTGAAAGGCTGAAATATTATCGTAGGCTCTTTTAATAGCCGTTTTCAAAGATTCAGGAACTTTTTCGGCTGCTGAGCTGATCTGTTCGGCAGACAGCTCGAGTGAGTCGGGTGTCACCCCGTCAAATAAGCTGGTGTATTTATACAATGCCTCATCTCCCTTTTCCTGAATCTCTTCAAAAACCTGTTTTACCAGGGGTTCCAGATCGGTGACCGTCTGAGTAGGCCTGCGTAATATATCACTGAGTTCTTTTGCTGGTGGATTTATATACTTCTTCATCTTTTACAATACCATTTTTTCGATTGGACATACCAGGATACCCTCTGCTCCTATGGCTTTTAATTCGTCAATGATCTCCCAGAATTTCTCCTGCTCGATAACTGTATGGAGAGAACTCCATCCCTCCTGAGCCAAAGGGAGTACAGTAGGACTTCGCATCCCGGGAAGCACCTTAATGATCTCATCGACCTTTTCATTCGGAGCATTGAGCAACACATATTTCGATTCCCGGGCCCTTAATACAGACTGAAGCCTGAACTGCAGCTTGGAGGCAATCTTCCTGACATCATCATCCATCTTGGGAGAAGCAGCCAGAACCGCCTCACTTTTGATGATCGTAGCTACCTCTTTCAGATTGTTCTTAAAAAGGGTGCTCCCACTCGAAACTATATCTACTATGGCATCGGCGAGCCCGATACTGGGCGCTATTTCAACCGAACCGCTAATGATGTGCAAATCGGCTTCTATTTTATTCTGGTCCAGGAATTGTCGAACGGTATTTGGATAGGAAGTGGCAATTTTTTTACCCCTGAGCGATTCCAATCCGTCAAAAGCCTCTTTTTTGGGAACTGCCAGAGACACCCGGCATTTTGAAAAACCCAGTTTCTGCATCACCTCCAGGTCTTCTCCTTTCTCTACGATCAGGTTTTCACCGATAATTCCGATGTCTGCCACCCCGTCGGTAAGATACTGTGGGATGTCTCCGTTTCTGAGATACATGACTTCAAGAGGAAAATTGCGGGCCGAAGCCTTTAACTGATCTTTTCCGTTATCGATAGAGATCCCACAGTCTTTGAGTATCCTTATCGAGTCTTCGAATAGTCTGCCTGATTTTTGAATAGCAATTTTTAATTTTTTTTCTTTCATCTGGTTTTTGATTTAGTTTGGTTTGAGGTCAGGCAGCTGAAAAATAAAAAAACCCGCCTGATTGCTCAAACGGGTTTTCAATATGATCAAATACATAATCATCTCACCTCGCCTGAGCGGAGTAATGAATATGATGATGATGTACGTTGTTGTTTCTCATTTTTGATTTTGTCAGCACAAATTTAATGTATAAAAATCAGAATAACCAAACCCCTAATTATTTTTTTGTTAAAAAGGATCAGTCATAAAAAAATGGTTATTTGTCAGAAAATATATACTTTTAATACTATAATTCTTACTAACCAATCGTTATGCTACCCTTATCCATGATGCCAGGTGATCCGTCATTACCGATCAGTCTCACCACCTTCGTTCTGTTTTTAGGTTTCGCTTTTCTCATTGGCTATGTTGCCGGAAGAGTCTTTATGAAGAATCGTTACAGACAACAATTAGACAAGTGTCTGGTCGAAAAAAGCATGTTGCTGAATACGCTTAAAAATGAGGAATGCATAGAATACACCCAGAATTCTGTCAGAGCGGTTCAGACCCGGGGAAGAAGCGGCAAGATGATGCAGGTTGAAAAACCGGAACCCCTCCCTTCTGTAGAAGAAAATAAGGAATAAAAAAACCTCCGGGGTTTCCGGAGGTTTGAAAGGGCTCTGAACCCTGTATTACTGATTTCCAAGAATGATAGGCAAGCCTGATTCACCACCACCGACCACAATGATCTTTGTATTGGAAGACTGTGATAGTTTCAGAGTAGCTTCTATTCCCTTTTCCTGCAGAATCTTATCGGTGAGAGATGCACTCAGAATCTTATTGGCATCGGCTTTACCCTGAGCTTCAATTCGCTGTTTCTCAGCTTCCTTTTCAGCCTTTTCCAGTCTGAACTCATACTCCAGTGACTCCTGCTCCTGTCGCAGTTTACGCTCGATAGCCTCCTTTATGGTCGGAGGAAGCGTAATATCGCGAACAAGAATCTCGTTGAGTTGTATATACTGATCGTCGATGATGTTTCTGGTTTCTGTATAGATCTCGCTCTGAATGGCATCACGCTTACTGGAATAGAGTTGTTCAGGAGTATACCTTCCTACCACACTTCTTGCGGCTGACCTGATAGCCGGTTGTAAGACTCTTGAAACATAGCTTTCTCCTTTTTCCCGGTGAAGTTTCCCCAGGTTCTCGTACTCCGGCTGATACCAGGCAGAGGCATCGAGTTTGATCTCCAGACCGTTAGACGAAAGCACCTGCATCTTTTCAAAAACTTCCTGCTGACGCACCTCGTAAACGAAAACTTTGTTCCAGGGTGCCACCAGGTGAAACCCTTCTGAAAGAGGAGGCTCTTCGGTAACAACACCTCCGCCGAATCTTTTATAAAGCACTCCGGCTTCTCCTGAATCTATAGTGATGGTTGATTTCGATACAAAAATGATCAGGGAAATAATAATGATGATTACCGGAATTCCAATTTTAGGTAATTTATCCATAGTGTAACATATGATTTTTAAAGTTCACTCAAATATACATTATTGAGTAACAGGAATCATATCAAACCCCGGTATTTCCGCAAAAACCATTCTGCAGCCAGACTAAGCACCATAAGCAGCAGCAGCAACCTGAAATCGATCAACGGGCTTAACTCGGTACGGCTTTTTTGAACGGGACGATACGTATCATTCGTTTGAAGAGCAGTCAGCAAACTGTCGGCCTGTTCGGGGAAGATCAGGGATCCTCCGGTGTTCTCTGCCAATCGTCTCAGCCGCTCGATATCAGGAGAAACAAACTGACGTTCCACCTGGTAGTCGATAACGGTAAAAGAACCATTCTCAGCCAGGGATTCTCCTTCCACGTTTACACGGAAATCATATTCCCCGGGCGAAAGATCGCTGATACCTACCTCATAGGTATTTCCGCGAATAAGGAAAGGATATGACAGCTTCCTTCCCGTTTCCCGGTTATTCAGCTCCAATCTGAGAGTGGCATTAGGATCAAAGGTATAGGACTTATCATAGTAGGAAGCCTTCAATGTGATATTGGAACCACCATAATAAAAAGGTTCAAAATCGACTGTTAATCTGGAACGGTTGGAATCTGATGAGAGGTAGCGGGTAAGCTGTAAAAAGAAATTGTCGAACCGCTGGAAATTTCCGTGTTCCGCGTAATGGTTAACCCGCCATTTCCATATCCCTTCGCCCACGAAAAAGGCCTGCTTCAGTTGCTGTTCCTCCTTGTAAAACAACAAAGGCTGAAAGGTCTGAACCCCTGCAATATATTGATATAAAAGAGTTTGAGAGCCCGGCGGAAGAATCAGGTCTCCAATAGGCTTTTCAACCGGAGCATAATCGGTAAAATCCAGACCTTCCAGTTGCAATTCGTTGAAGTCGGGGTTTCTGATCGCCTGAACTTCTTCAGACTGATACCCGAAAGAGAAATCGAATCCTGACAATTTATTGTTAAGAAAGTTCCAGTCGGTTGTTTTACCGCCGAATACCCAGAAATTCGAACGGCTGTTTTGAATGACATCCAGGACTTTATCGAATCGATTATCGGGTTGATAGACGATAAACAGACTAAAATCTGCTACTTCGAAGGTCTCGCCAGGGGAAAGGAAAACAACCTCCCTCCTTTCGTTACTCTCGAGAACTTGCCTCAGGGCTCCCAGGTCTGGATGGGAGATCGCACTTATTAAAGCGATCTTATTTCGGGTATCTATTACTTCAACTGCAAATCTCCGGCTGTTATTGTCTGTATTAGCTTCTCCGTCAACTTCCTCAACCAGAGCCCTGTATTTTATGATGCCCTTTTCAAATGCCGGCAAAATGACTTCGACTCTTTCTCCCCGCTTGTCAGGTGAAAAATTCAACGATTTACTAAAAAGCCTTTTGGTTCCGGAGTAAACCGAAAGGGTCTTGTTTATCGTGCGGTCACCTGAATACCCCACAAAGATCTCGACGGGAAAATCATTCCCGAGGTAGGAATACCGGTTGACATTCACCTGTTCGATGCGGAGATCACTGTAGGCTGTGGTATCACCCAACACCACGGGATATATCCTGAAGTTATCTTTAAAGAACTGATAATCCTTTCCGAAGGTCTGATTACCATCTGTCAGGAGCATCACCACTCCCCTTTCATTTTGAGATAATTCTCCCCATTGTTTCAGTACCGATCCGATATCAGTCTGATTTCCGGAGAAGTCCAGAGTATCTAAAGTTTCCAGGGATTCAGAAAACCGGTAGCGCTTCAGATCAAACTTTTCTGACAGCTCGGGGTGATTATTAAATTCTTCTAGAATTGAGAGCTCGGTAACACCCGCGTCAAGAGCTCTGATCGAAATCGTATTATCTGCGAGTATGGCGAGCTCAGGCTTTTCGCTGATGTAAGAGGTATTACTTATCAACGGATTGATGAGCAATAATAAAAGGCAGAAGATGCTGAGCGCACGAAGCCCGGTGAACAACCACCTGAATGAGCCCTGATTTTTTTTATCGCGGTAATAGGCATACGCCACCGCTATAGATATTAAGGCAGCAAGTATTACCAGCAACAGGGTGGTTTCTTTCATTAATGGTCGCGTTTATCGAAATCTTCGTGACGGCGATCGATTATGCGTTTGATCACTACATAGATGAAACCGATAAGGTATCGCAGTACGAAGATTGCTATAAGTATACTGAATATTATTACAAAGGTTTCAGCCTTCACGTTTTTTTAACTCTGACGGCTGTTCCATAGGCCATGATCTCAGCGGCCCCCTGAGCCACCTGTGAGGTGGTAAAACGTACATTCACAACAGCATCTGCACCCTGTTCACGGGCATCATCGATCATTCGCTGTATGGCTTCTTCCCGGGCATGTGCCAATAATTTGGTATACTCACTGATCTCACCTCCTACCAGGTTTTTGAGGCCTGCGAAGAAATCACGCCCGAAATTACGGGCCCTGACAGTACTCCCTCTAACTGTTGTCAGGGTTTCCGTGATCTCGAAGCCGACAATTTCGGGTGTGGTAACAAATAACATATCGGTCTATCAGGTAAGCATTCCGCCATCGACGTTAAGCACCTGACCGGTGACATATGCCGAAAGGTCTGATGCAAGAAAAACGCATGCATTGGCGATATCTTCGGGAGAGCCGCCTCTTTTCAAAGGAATAGCATTCCTCCACCCTTCTACTACCTTATCATCAAGAGAGGCTGTCATTTCGGTCTCGATGAAGCCCGGAGCAATCACGTTACTTCTGATATTGCGGGATCCCAGTTCGAGGGCTACTGACTTTGAAAAGCCGATGATACCGGCCTTTGAGGCTGCATAATTAGCCTGTCCGGCATTACCTTTCACTCCTACAACCGAACTCATGTTTATAATAGAGCCTTTGCGCTGTTTCAGCATGGTACGCTGTACCGCTTTTGTCATATTAAAAACCGATTTAAGGTTGACCTCGATCACCTTGTCAAAGTCTTCTTCCGTCATACGCATCAGAAGATTATCTTTGGTGATACCGGCATTATTGATGAGGATATCGATTGCACCGAAATCATTCAAAACTGCATCTACAAGATCCTGAGCTTCCTGGAAACTGGCAGCATTACTCTTATAAGCTTTTGCCTTCACTCCTTTTTCCTCAAGCTCCTTTTCGAGTTCCAGAGCAGGCTTCTCAGATGAGCTGTAGGTAAAAGCGACGTTTGCACCGTGGTCGGCGAACACTTTGGCAATTCCCATTCCTATTCCCCGGCTTGCTCCGGTTATAATGGCGGTTTTTCCTTCTAATAATTGCATTGAGATTATTGTTAATTGGATTAGTCTGGTTCAAAGATAAAAAAACTACCTATGTTCACTACCTGTCTTCTTTAATTTAGTGATACTTCCGGCACATAAAAAAACCCGCCTGATGGCGGGTTCAAATATTCTGTATAGTTATGGATTAACCGAGTACTTCAGCCACGGTCTTTCCGATCTCTGCAGGTGAATTTACCACGTGTATTCCACATTCTTTCATGATGCGTTTTTTCGCCTCAGCAGTATCATCGGCTCCACCGACGATAGCCCCGGCATGTCCCATGGTTCTTCCTTTAGGAGCGGTTTCCCCTGCTATGAATCCAACCACAGGCTTTTTATTTCCGTTCTCCTTTACCCATCTGGCGGCATCAGCTTCCAGCTGACCTCCAATCTCACCGATCATTACGATACATTCGGTTTCATCATCGTTCATCAACAACTCAACCGCTTCTTTGGTGGTGGTTCCGATGATCGGGTCACCCCCGATTCCAATGGCTGTGGTAATTCCCAACCCTTGCTTTACAACCTGATCAGCAGCTTCATAGGTCAAAGTACCTGACTTTGATACGATACCTACATTACCCTTTTTGAAAACAAAGCCCGGCATGATCCCAACCTTCGCCTCTCCAGGGGTGATAACACCCGGACAGTTTGGTCCGATCAGCCTGCAATCTTTTCCTTTAACATAATTATTCGCTTTGATCATATCAGCCACAGGGATACCCTCTGTGATGGTGATGATGACCTTGATACCTGCATCTGCAGCTTCCATGATAGCGTCTGCTGCAAAAGCTGGAGGAACAAAGATGATAGACACATCGGCACCGGCCTTTTCAACAGCCTCAGAAACGGTATTGAACACGGGTTTCCCCAAATGCTCCTGCCCGCCTTTACCCGGAGTAACACCCCCGACGACATTGGTACCATAGTCGATCATTTGTTCAGCGTGAAAGGTCCCCTCACTTCCGGTAAACCCTTGAACAATTATTTTAGAATCCTTATTTACTAGAACACTCATGTATGTAATTTTTTAAGCTAGACAAAAATAGTTTTTTGATCGGGATTGACGAAACGATGCCATCAGTTAATTCCTGTTATTCGTTGCTCTCAAGGTTGAAACGCAAAAAGGAGTTCAGGTTAACCGGATGATCATCAGCAAGCTGACTGATCTCATAGCCCCGATAGAGCTTTTCATCTTTGATCTCCCAAATAGTGATGAAGTGAGCCAGGGCTGTTTCTTCTTCCGGATCTTCGATGGGCGTCACGTAATAGGTAAAGCGCAGCGACACCTCATTACCCTCAGCGATGATATGGCTGATCTCAGCACGTATACTGTGGTAAGAAGCGTTTAGTCGTTCAGCCATTTCAAGAAGCTCTGTTCTTCCCAGATTAAGAAATCCTTTAGAGCTGTTCCAGAAAAGCTGACAATCATCGTGAAGCAAAGACTGAAGCACTTCCGGTTTTTTCAGATTATCGGCATCATAGAATCGCTTTACGATATTTTTATTTTCAGACGACATAATTGAGTTAACTTAGTTTTTCAATGATTTTAGGAATCTGCCTGATCCCCGCAAGCTCCTTATATTTTTTTCGGGCTTCTTCAGCAGGATAACCGAAATAGGTCTTATCTCCCATAAGGGATTTGCTGATTCCTGACTGTGCCAAAACTACAGCTTTTTTACCAATTGTTAAACCGCTGGCAATACCAACCTGCCCCCACAGGGTCACATCATCTTCGATCACAACACAACCGGCAATTCCTGTTTGTGAGGCGATAAGGCAATTTGAACCGATAACCGTATCATGACCTACATGCACCTGGTTATCAAGCTTAGAACCGGTACCGATGGTCGTATCTGCCGTAACCCCTCTGTCAAGGGTACAGCCAGCTCCCAACTCTACCTTATCGCGTAAAACGACCCTGCCTCCGGAAAGCAATTTATCAAAGCCCTCAGGCCTTTTCTTGTAATAAAAGGCATCTGAGCCTAATACGGTTCCTGAATGTATGATTACTTCGTTACCAACGATGCAATTATCATTGATGGTCACATTGGCATGTATAAGACAGTTCTCACCGATCTCCACATTATTGCCTATAAAACAACCCGGCTGGATAATACTCCCTTTGCCGATGCGGGCAGAAGGCGCGATATAACTTTCTGCTGCCTTAAATGGCTTAAAATACGCGGTAAGTTTATTGAAATCTCTGAACGGGTCATCAGACAGAAGCAAGGCCTTTCCTTCCGGACAGGGCACCTCCTTATTGATCAGTACAATGGTTGCTTCGGAAGAAAGAGCCTTGTCGTAATATTTCGGGTGGTCTACAAAAACGATATCGCCGTTTTCCACCACATGGATCTCATTCATTCCGCTAACCGGAAAATCAGCAGGCCCTACATATTCGCAACCGATAATAGCGGCTATGGCCTCCAGGGGATATGTTTTGTCGAATTTCATCAGTCAGGCGCTATTCTTTCATGCGTTCCTGATAGGTACCTTTTTCGGTCTCGACCTTGATCTTATCTCCTTCGTTAATAAAGAGAGGTACCATAACAGTGGCTCCCGTTTCCAGGGTTGCGGGTTTGGTAGCGTTGGTAGCAGTATTTCCCTTTACACCCGGCTCTGTATGCGTTACCTCCAGTATGACAGAAGCAGGCATTTCAACAGAAAGCGGCATATTATCTTCGGCGTTAAAAATTATGGTCACAACCTCTCCTTCCTTAAGCAGGTCGGGCGTATCGATCGCATCTTTCTGGATCGGAATCTGAGTGTAATCATCTGTATTCATAAAGTGAAAAACTTCACCTTCAGGATACAGGTACTGGTAGTTTCTGGTTTCTACACGCACATCTTCGATCTTGTGACCGGCAGAGAAGGTGTTATCCAGAACTTTTCCTGTGGTTACACTCTTCAGTTTTGTACGAACAAAAGCAGGACCCTTTCCCGGTTTTACATGAAGAAACTCAATGATCTTGTAGATATCATTGTTATATCGAATACACAATCCTTTTCTGATGTCTGAAGTATTTGCCATGGTAAATTTTAATTAGAACCTGAACTAAAATATCCCTTCATGATTCCGCGTTGCGAATCTTTGATGAACTGGAGTATCTCATCCCTTTCAGGGGTAGCCTCCATTTCGGCTTCGATGATCTCTACAGCCTGGGAATTGTTATAATTTTTCTGATAAAGTATGCGGTAAATATCCTGGATCTCACGAATCTTCTCCGTGGTATACCCTCGTCTTCTCAGACCTACCGAATTGATCCCCACATATGAAAGTGGTTCCCGGGCCGCTTTGGTATAAGGAGGAACATCTTTACGAACCAAAGATCCTCCCGTCACAAACGCGTGATTTCCTATCGAACAAAACTGGTGCACGGCGGTCATTCCTGCCAGCACCACATGGTCACCAACGGTAATATGCCCGGCCAGAGTACTGTTATTAGAAAAAATGCAGTGATCACCCACCACACAATCGTGTGCGATGTGACTGTAAGCCATGATCCAGCAGTTCTTGCCTATCACGGTTTTCATTCTGTCACTGGTACCTTTATTAATGGTCACACACTCTCTGATGGTTGTATTATCACCGATCTCAGCGGTTGTGTCTTCTTCGTCATATTTAAGGTCCTGAGGAACAGCTGAAATAACGGCTCCCGGAAAAATATTACAATTTTTTCCGATTCGGGCTCCCTCCATGATAGTCACGTTACTGCCGATCCAGGTACCTTCACCGATAACCACATTGTTATGGATGGTGGCAAACGGTTCAATAACCACGTTCTTGGCTATTTTAGCGCCCGGATGGACGTATGCCAGGGGTTGATTCATAATGTTATGTGTCTTTAACTTTTACAATTTGGGCCATTAACTCGGCCTCCGTTACCAGCCTCCCGTTCGAATAAGCATAGGCCTGCATGTGGCATATACCCCTTCTGATCGGAGAGAGTAACTCCAGTTTAAAAATAAGGGTGTCACCCGGGTGTACCTGTTGTTTGAACTTCACGTTATCTATTTTCATGAAGTAGGTCAGATAGTTTTCAGGATCGGGCACCGTGCTCAGCACCAGTATCCCTCCGGTCTGCGCCATAGCCTCCACCTGGAGAACTCCGGGCATAACCGGAGCTCCCGGAAAGTGACCCGCGAAGAACGGCTCGTTCATAGTCACGTTCTTTAACCCGACCACATGGGTATCTGATAATTCAATGATCTTATCTACCAGCAGAAAGGGAGAGCGATGCGGTAACATATTCATGATCTGAACCGTATCCATCAATGGAGGTTGACTCAGATCGAACTTGGGCACCTTATTGCGTTTCTCCGCTTTGATGACTTTGTTGAGCTTTTTTGCGAATTGGGTATTCACATAATGCCCGGGCTTATTAGCGATGATCTTCCCTTTAATACGGGTTCCGACCAGAGCCAGATCCCCGATCACATCCAGCAGTTTATGTCTGGCAGCTTCGTTGGGATGATGCAGCGTTAAGTTATCAAGTATGCCGTTTGGCTTAACCGATATATTATCTTTTTTAAATACCACCTTCAGCTTCTCCATGGTCTCCTGAGAAAGCTCCTTATCTACATAAACGATGGCATTATTGAGATCACCTCCTTTGATAAGTCCGTGCTCAAGCAAGGTTTCGAGTTCATGCAGAAAGCTAAACGTTCTTGAATCGGCTATCTCTGTCTTGAACTCATCAAGGTGTTTCAGGGTAGCGTTTTGAGTTCCCAGCACCTTGGTACCAAAATCGACCATGGTGGTCACCTGGTATTCATCGGAGGGAATCACTGTTATCTCACTTCCTGAATCTTCGTCGGTATAAGAAATAACCTCGCTTACCACGAATTCTTCTCTTTCAGCCTCCTGCTCCACCACTCCGGCTTCTTCAATGGCTTCTACGAAGTATTTGGAAGAACCATCCATAATGGGAGGCTCAGAAGCGTTCAGTTCGATCAACACATTATCAAGGTCCATCCCGACAAGTGCAGCCAGCACATGCTCTGAGGTCTGAATCATCACTCCCTTTTTCTCGAGATTGGTTCCTCTTTGGGTATTAACCACATAGGTGGCATCTGCTTCGATAACGGGTTTTCCTTCCAGATCCACCCGTTTGAATGCAAAACCATGATTCTCCGGAGCAGGCTTAAAGGTCATGGTAACCTGGTTACCGGTATGCAGTCCCACCCCCTTCAGAGTAACCTCTTTAGCGATGGTCTTTTGTTTAACCGCCTCTTTACTCATTGATTTTTCGTTTTTTCTAATTGGTGCAGTTTGTCTGCCATTTTAGACAGATTCTTAAAATGGATGAACGATTTACTGAAATTATTATATGGTAATGCAGGAGAACCCTGCAGTACTTCATCGTCTTTTACGTTTCGGTTTATACCTGACTGGGCCTGTATGCGTACCCTGTCACCTATGGTGATATGGCCAACAATACCGACCTGCCCTCCTATCATACAGTTCTTCCCGATCTTGGTAGAACCTGCAATACCTGTCTGAGCGGCAATCACGGTATTTTCACCTATTTCGACGTTATGGGCGATCTGTATCTGGTTGTCAAGCTTCACTCCTCTTTTAATAACCGTAGAGCCAAGCGTTGCACGATCAATGGTCGTGGCAGCTCCGATATCTACATGATCTTCAAGAATGACATTCCCGGTCTGAGGAACCTTTTGATACTCTCCTTTCTCATCAGGAGAAAAACCAAAACCGTCGGCACCGATCACTGCGTTGCTGTGAATAACACAATAATTACCTACTATCGATTCTGAATAGATCTTAGCTCCTGAATAAACGATCACATTGTCGCCCAAAGTCACATTATCACCAATATGAACATTGGGGAAGATCTTTACATTATCTCCGATCTTCACATTTTCACCTATATAAGAAAAGGCACCGATATATATGTTTTCACCATGACTGACAGTCTCTGATATAAAAACCGGCTTCTCAACGCCCGTCTTATTCAGTTTTACCTGGTTGTAATACTCCAGGAGTTTTGAAAATGACTTATAGGCATCTTCCACCTTTATAAGTGTGGTTTTTACCTTTTGTTCAGGATCAAAGTCTTTATTAACTATCGTGATGGAAGCCCTGGTTGAGTAGATATGAGGTGTATATTTCGGGTTGGCCAGAAAGGTAAGAGTACCTTCACTCCCCTCTTCGATCTTGGCCAGTTTTGAAACCTCTACGTCGGGATCACCGACTACCTCACCCTCCAGAATTCCTGCTATTTGTGCTGCTGTAAATTTCATTTCCTCGCAAAAGTATAAAAACTCACCATATTATTTGGGATGGCAAATGTAATATTTCGTTACCGGCCGTGAGAGCGCTTCCAGATTAAATTGGTCTGAAGCTTTGGCAACGTCGATCATTTTGCGATTCTTGGTAAGTATATGAATATTCTGTTTTTCAATGCTATAGGCCTGGTTGGCGATTTCACCCTCAAAAACGAAATAGCGGGCTGTTTGCTCGTCTACCCCGTGTTTATCCATGAATTCTTTCACATGCTTTTCGATCTTCTTATCTGAAACAGGCTTTTTCTTGATCTGTATCTTCAGCAGGTCTCTGTTTAAAAGCATTTTGCTGAGATGTGATAATATGAAATCGTCATCGTACTGCCACTCTTTCATAGCTGAAATAATATCTATGTCATCGAGTTGAGCAAAGCGGTTAAGGGTATTTTCATCGAAATGGTCAGGATCAATACGGTGATCCATGAAGTACGTAAGCGCCCTTCCAGCGCTGAGTCGTTGATCATTCTGATGCAGTTCTTTCGCTCTCTTCAACATCCTTATAAGCAGCTGCTCTGCCACCAGTCCGGTCTTATGCAGGTAAACCTGCCAATACATCAATCTTCGGGCAACAAGAAACTTCTCTACCGAATAAATACCTTTTTCTTCCACCACCAGTTCATCATCGACTACATTTAACATGGTGATGATACGCTCACTGTTGATGTTTCCTTCTGAAACACCTGTATAAAAACTATCTCTTTTCAGGTAATCGATACGATCCATATCCAGCTGACCTGAGATAAGCTGCCTGAAGAAGTTACGCGGATGTTCACCTTTAAAAATGGTTATTGCCATCGATAAGGCGCCATCGAATTCCTTGTTCAGGCTTTCCATGAACTTCAGGGAAATATCTTCATGGGAGATCCCTTCCACAATACTGTGCTCCATCGCGTGTGAGAACGGACCATGCCCGATGTCATGAAGCAAGATAGCGATCAGTAATCCGTTTTCCTCTTCCGCAGAAATAGGAACTCTCTTAAAACGAAGCACCTGTATGGCCTTCTGCATCAGATGCATACAACCGAGTGCATGATGAAACCTGGTATGGTGAGCTCCCGGATAGACCATGTAAGACAACCCCATCTGCGAGATTCTTCGCAATCTCTGGAAATAAGGATGCTCGATCAGGTCAAAGATTAAAGAGTTGGGAATGGTAATAAAACCGTAAATTGGATCGTTAAATATTTTTAATTTATTGGTAGACTTCAAGCGCTTCGATTAAATTATAATAAGGTATACAAATATAAAGCAATCGAATGAATGAGATTAAGATACTTTGGGTAGACGACGAAATCGACTTACTGAAACCACACATACTCTTTCTGGAAAAGAAGCAATACGCGGTCGACACCTGCAAAAGCGGCACGGAAGCAATCGAAGCCGTCGATGACAAGAATTACGACATCGTATTTCTCGACGAGAATATGCCGGGGATCAGCGGGCTGGAAGCCTTGTCTGAGATCAAGACAAAAAAGCCCAACCTTCCCGTGGTAATGATCACCAAAAGCGAGGAAGAATATATCATGGAAGAGGCCATCGGATCGAAGATCGCTGACTACCTGATCAAACCCGTAAATCCGCACCAGATTCTTTTAAGCCTTAAAAAGAACCTGGACCATTCCAGGCTGATCTCAGAAAAAACCACCTCCAGCTACCAGCAGGAATTCAGAAAGATCGCCATGGATCTCGCTATGGTAAACACTTACGATGAGTGGGCTGACCTCTATCAAAAGTTGATCTACTGGGAGATCGCGTTAGAGGAAATTGAAGATGCAGGCATGATGGAAATCTTGGAATCTCAAAAAACCGAGGCGAACTCGCAGTTCGGGAAATTCATCGAGAAGAACTATAAGGACTGGTTCGATAGTGACGAGCCACCGACCATGTCTCATACCCTTTTTAAAGACCTGATACTGCCTGAAGTCAAAAAGGAGGGCCCCGTGTTGCTGGTGGTCATAGACAACCTTCGCTTCGATCAATGGAGAGTTCTTGAAAAGACCGTGGGCACCTATTATCGAAAGACCAAGGAGGCGCCGTATTACAGTATTCTGCCTACAGCGACCCAATATGCCAGAAACGCCATTTTTTCAGGACTGATGCCTTCGGAAATGGAACGATTATATCCTGAGCTCTGGAAGAATGATACCGATGAAGGAGGAAAAAACCTGAATGAAGAAGCCTTTTTAAGGAATCAGATCAGAAGACTCGGGCTTGATCTCAAATGGGAATATCATAAAATATCGAGCCTCAAATCCGGCAGGCATCTTGCCTCGAATTTCGCTTCTCAGCAAAACAATGATCTGACTGTTTTGGTCTATAATTTTGTAGATATGCTATCACACAGCAAGACCGAAATGGAGGTGGTAAAAGAATTGGCTTCGAATGATAAGGCCTACCGTTCTTTAACCCTGAGCTGGTTCAAAAATTCACCCTTACTGGAGATCATACAGCAAGCGCAGCGGCTCGGTTTCCGTTTGTTGATCACCACAGATCATGGAACCATCAATGTAAAAAACCCTTCAAAAGTAGTCGGAGACCGCGATACCAGCCTGAACCTGAGATATAAGACAGGGCGTAGTCTGACATTTGAGGAAAAAGAGGTCTATGCAGTAAAAAGGCCAAAAGACATCTACCTCCCCACTATCAATGTGAGCAGTTCCTATATTTTTGCCAGGAACGAGTTCTTTTTCGCTTATCCCAATAATTACAACCACTATGTAAGCTATTACAAGAATACCTATCAGCATGGTGGTATTTCACTGGAGGAAATGATCATTCCTTTTGCGGTACTGGAGCCGCGATAAGTTATTGCCCTATCGCTTGTGAGTGATTCCCTTACCGAAGGTGATCTTCAGGTAATCTTCGACCAGGTCCAGCATGGGCACGTGTACATATTGCGGGGTGGTCTTCACCTCTTCAGGAAGCGCCTCGTAAAGGGCTATTATCCCAATGGCCGATAATTCTTCGATGGGTTGCAGTCCGGTACGGTCCTGAAACCAGAGATCATCGCTATTGTCGATAAAAAAAGTGATGTAATCCTGCTCGTGATACTCTTCCAGAGTCAGCACGAAAAGCAGCTTCTTTCCGTTGAAGTTTTCTAAATCAAGATGTAAGATTGGCATAAGTAGGTTAATTAGTTTAAAAATAAAATAGATTTGGCTTTACAAGTATATAGATTTTTTTCTATTTTTGAAAAAAACTTTTTAAAAAATTAATATGGCTAAAGCAATTGACCGAATTTTCTCTATTATCAAATCTCTTGGAATGAGTGCCCGTCAGTTCGATATGTCGATAGGCGCTTCAAACGGTTATACCCTGCGCATGAAAAAGAATAATGCTTCAGTCGGGAGTGATATTCTTGAACGGATCGTGGAAAAATATCCTTTTGTGAATATCAACTGGATCGTCACCGGACGCGGTAACATGTTTGGCGTCGACGAAGCAGAAAAAAGTCCGAAAGACTATTCTTTAAAAGAGATCGAGGCGATGATAGATGAAAAGATCAAAGCTCACAAAGATGAGGAGCTCAAGGCGCTGATACGTAAAATTCAGAACGAGATCGACGATACTGAAAAGGACAGCTAGCAGCGTTGCTAATCTTTATGAATTAATGCCAAAGACCTGTGTTTATTACTATCGATGCAGGCAGTTTCCCCAACAAAAATATACAGGCAGCCTAACTGGCTGCCTTTTTATTCTTTATTCTTTTGCAGCTTTTAAAAGCTTCTTTTTAAAAAGATGTAGGGCTGCAAGATATTCATCCTCATTTAATTCAGATTTTAGCCTTTTGATGGTTTCAAATTCCATTTTAAAACCATGCATTTTTTTAAAACCGGAAATTTTAGCAATCAACTTGGTAATACGACTTTCGATCAGCTCTTTATAATTCCCTATCTCAAAATAGCCTTTTAATTTATAAGAGGTAAAGATCAGAATGACAATTACTAATATGATTACTGGGAATGCTAATAAATATTCATCTTCATTGATTCTACCATCTGGGGAAGGAAACGCAATCTCAATCGCTTCAAAAACCCCAAAACTTATCGGAAGTAATATGGCATATTTCCACCAATGCCTCTCGACCAAAAACCATGCACTTAAAAAAAATACTAAATAAAGTTTCTGGAATAAAAGCCATACGAATGCCTGCACAAACAGGTAACTTTCAGCTGTAAAATCGTATCCAAATATTTGAACTGTATTTCCTTCTTCAGGAAACAAGCGAAAGACGTAGAGGAATAAAGGAGATGTTATAAGTAGGACAAAGAGTACAATGCGATAATTTCTTTTGTTCTTTACGAAAGCATTACCGTTGTACTCTCTATTTTTATCAAATCGTGCATTAATATCTTCCAATTCCGCCACTAGGACATTAAGATCTTTATCTGATTCCTTCTCACCACCTCTTGTAACCCAAGATAGTTTTTGAAAAGGAATATGAAAAATATTATCTGCGTGTATATAAAACTTTTGCATCACGCTTTTCGAATTATATTTTAACTTGTATCGTATAAATATCAATACAGCAGAATATGCCAGCGAACTAAGAACTAATTCCATGTTAGTGATTTTCAAATTGAACCCTTCTGAAATCACCGTACAAAACTGATAGGCAAGTACTGAAACGGGAACCAATAATCCATACCCCCACCAACGGTTGTTGGTAATAAACCAGATAGAAGAAAGAAGCATTAAGACAAGCCTGACCGATGCTACGTAGGCCCAGACGAGGAAAGTTTCCCAAAAGTAAATCTTCACATCAAGACCAAAAATTTCCAACTCAGGAACATCTGGCACATATACATGTAAATACGGAAGATAAGACAGAAATAGGATGGAGAATACGATCAGCAGGTCAAAAAACCATATCTTTTTACGGCTAGTGAAATTATTACTCATGGAATACAATATAGCTTGGGACTACACTTTTAATATTTTCAAAAATAAGCCTCCATTTTAATAATTTTCCATAATTCTCATAAAAATGTTTTATGAAGTTGGCTAACATAGAAGATAATAAGTAAATAGAGAATTTATGCAGTGAAAAAACAAGTCAATGATTTTTGCTTCATTCCTAAATTGGTCAGAAAAACATCGGTGGAATATCATATTCCCAATTGAAGATTTTAAAAAAGCTAAGCAATTTTGCGTTCTATTAAATAAAATAGAGTCAAGGAAACTTTCGATATTAATAATCATTTTTTCGGAGAATTAACCCAAATAACACCACCTTTAGCCAAAAAGAATTATCCAATGGATGATTTAAATCGGTCAAAGAAAACATCGCTAAAACATTGTACATTATTTTTATAGTTATGAAATACGATTTGAACGAAACGGAAAAAGTCGCTAAACACATCCTTAATAAGTCAGAAAACAAATTAATCGCTTTTAAGGGAAACCTTGGCGCGGGTAAAACCACTCTGATCAAGGCAATCGTTAAAAACTTAGGCAGTGATGACGTGGTTTCGAGCCCTACTTTTTCCCTGGTGAATGAATATGCCGGAAAAGATGGTCCGATCTATCATTTTGACCTCTACCGACTGGAAGATATCGAGGAAGCATATGCTATAGGGTTAGATGAGTATCTCGATAGTGGCGCCTGGTGCCTGATCGAGTGGCCGGAACGGATTATGGAAGTTTTACCGGAAAATGTTACCTTTGTCGAAATAAATAAGCAGTTAAACGGTAAAAGAGAATTGAAGATCGATTGAATCGGTACTTTGGGAACCGTTAGACTAGTGCCTCAAATCGTTGTGTATTAAAAAACTTACTAATATACGACAAAGGTTTTTATTGTCCGTATTTTTTTTTGGCTTATGTTTGATCAACTGAAAACCAAAAAACTAATACTATCATGTCTACTAAAAAAATCTTTATCGCCTTAGCCGCAGTTTTCACTCTTGGATTAACTGTAACTTCTTGTTCTCCCAACAGCGTAGCTGATGAAGATAGTTTATATATCAATCCAACTGGAATAGATAGAAGTCAAATAAAAGTTCCGACTAACGGATAACCTTCTAGATACATCCGAATAACGTTTATAATCGGACTAATGGCTATTTTGACCATTTGTCCGATTTTTTGGTTTTTAAACTGAATAAAAGTATATTTAGAAACTAAATAATACATTTATTTGTATAATAGCAGCGCCCAAATTTTAGACAAATGAATCACCTACCTTTCAATTTGAGAGAACAGGGCTATAAGTCCTTATGGCTGGGAAGTATAGTTGCCCTTCTAATTGCCCTTTCTCCCTATCTCTTTTACGCTTACGAAAGTTTCCCTAATTCAAAAACTTGGGAAACCCCTTTTTTTTCTATTACAAGTAATTATAATGGAAGTGTACTGGTTTTTATGTGGGTTTTTCTTGGGAAGTTTGTCCCACTATACCTTCTTATAATATGGTTTGTAACCTGTAAACATTGGTGGTATCATGTTCTACTTATACCAATTGCTATGTATATTTTTCAAACAATCTCGGTTATAAATGAGGATATAGATTATGTTGATGAGGTGGAACTCTATTACATCATACCTATAATGATGGTGGTAATACCTATTGTCTACTTCATACGAATAAAATTGTTTGACAAAGTAGTTCACGGGATCGACCTTAAGAAGATCGAACGAGAGCTGGAAGAATATGAAGAGAAGGAAAAAGAACTCAAGCAAGAAGCTAGTCTTTACAATTCTTAAAACTTTCGCTACCTTTAGGGTTTTTAACCGAATTCCATGTCATACCCGAATTCACCGTTCACCAAACAGGAATTAATTCCCCAGGAAGAAACCCTCGAGGTACTCAAACAAAAGGGTGAACTATTCATCGGCCTTCCGAAGGAGATATCTTTCCAGGAGAGCCGCGTCTGCCTCACTCCTGATGCGGTCAACGCTCTGACCGCACACGGCCACAGAGTTATCGTAGAATCAAAAGCCGGAGAAGGTGCGAATTACAGCGATTCAGACTATAGCGAAGCCGGCGCCGAGATCACCTCCGATACCAAAAAAGTATTTTCCTGTCCGATCATTTTGAAGGTTGAACCCCCTTCCCTGCAGGAACTTGAACTGATCAATCCGCAATCAATCCTGATCTCTGCCCTGCAGATAAAGACACGCAGCAAAAAATATTTCGAAATGCTCGCCAATAAGCGCATTACCGCGCTTGCTTTCGAGTTTATAAAAGACGACGACGGGAACTACCCAGCCGTAAGAGCCCTGAGCGAGATCGCCGGAACCGCATCGGTTCTTATCGCAGCCGAGCTGATGACCAATGCCAACAGCGGTAACGGACTGATGTTTGGAAACATTACAGGGGTTCCTCCAGTCGATGTCGTGATTCTGGGCGCAGGCACCGTGGGCGAATTTGCTGCCCGCTCTGCCATCGGTCTTGGAGCCAGCGTGAAGGTTTTTGATAATTCGATCACACGCCTACGTAAGCTGCAAGCCAACCTGAACAGAATACTTTATACTTCAACCCTTCAGCCAAAAGTATTACTCAAAGCTCTCAAACGCTGCGATGTTCTTATCGGAGCCGTAAGAGGGATCGAAAGAGCTCCTGTTATCGTCACAGAGGCCATGGTCGACCACATGAAGAAAGGGGCCGTTCTCATCGATGTAAGTATCGATATGGGTGGCTGTATTGAAACGAGCGAGATAACAACCCACGACAATCCTACATTCGTGAAGAGCGGGGTCATTCATTACTGTGTACCCAACATTCCTGCCCGTTATGCCCGTTCAGCCTCTGTATCTATCAGCAATATTTTCACCCCTTACCTTCTGAAAATCGGAGAAGACGGTGGCCTGGAACATTCCCTCAGATTTGATAAAGGCTTGCGCAACGGCCTCTACTTTTACCACGGGATACTAACCAGTAAATCGGTAGCAGACTGGTTCAGTCTTTCATACCGGGATATCAACCTATTGATCTTTTAAAATGCCATTACTCAAAAAAATCGGTTTCTATTTAATCGGACTTTCCCTGGGAATTATCTTCCTTGCTTATTTTTTTAAAGGAAAGAATACAGAATTCTGCTATTTCCCGAATTGTCGGGTATTAAAAGATATTCGCGCCAACGAGTTGACCTATTCAGATGAATTCGAGAAACTGATGCAGCTGAGTCGTGTGAGCAAAGAAGATATACAAGCCATACTCCAAAATGGTACGGTTGATTTCTCTAAAAGCAATACCGAAGACAAACCCTGTAAAGAATATTATATCGAAGGAAATCTCGATGAAGCCGAAGTGGCCATTACTGTTGATCGCTGCGACTCGGTATCAGTTCTTAAAACCCTTCAACTTATCCCGAAAGAAAAGTAATTCTCCCTGTTTTCAGGGGAGTTTTCTTCTTCGTCTTTCCTCAGTGAGCAAACTGAGCTCCCTGCTGGTCTGACCTGCAACAGATGTATTTTCCTCAGCCCTGCGAATCAGATATGGCATAACGTCTTTCACCGGCCCGAAGGGAAGATATTTTGAAACATTATAGCCCTGTGCTGCCAGGTTGAAGGTGATATGATCGCTCATTCCATAGAGCTGTCCGAACCAGATACGGTCATCGTTCTTGGCGATCCCCTTTTGCTCCATAAGCTCCATCATATAATAGGTACTGTCTTCGTTATGTGTACCCAGAAAAACCCGAACACGGTCGAGATTATCCATTAAATATAATATGGTGCTGTTGAAGTTTCTGTCTGTATCCTGCTTTGAGGCACAAATAGGACTGGGATACCCCTTCTCCTCTGCCCTGGCGATCTCCTTTTCCATATAAGCCCCGCGTACCAGCTTCATTCCGACGTAAAAGTCATCTTTTTTAGCCCGCTCCAATAACTCCTTGAAATAGTCCAGACGATCCCAACGGTATAACTGCAGGGTATTCCACACCACGGCCTTCTTTTTATTGTAAATACGCATCATCTGCTCCACCACCATATCGGCGGCATCCTGCATCCAGCTCTCTTCTGAATCGATCAGCAGGGCCAGGTCCAGATCGTGTGCCTTTTTACAAATCCTGTCAAAACGGTTGATGATGCGCTGCCACTCTGCCTGCTCTTCAGCAGTCAGGTTCACCCCGTCTCCCACCTTCTGATAAAGCTTGAATCTTCCTACTGCAGTAGGCTTGAACACCGCAAAAGGTATGGCGTTCTTCTCCTTAACGAAATCAAGTATTTTCAGGGATCTTTCGGTAACCTTATCGAACTGCTCATCGGTTTCCTTTCCTTCCACAGAATAGTCCAACACAGAACAAACGCCGGTATCGTACATTTTGTCGACTACGGTCATACAATCCTTTTCATTGACCCCTCCGCAGAAATGATCGAAAACGGTAGCCCTGATCAATCCCTCTACGGGAAGATTCGCTTTGATGGCAAAATTGGTCATAGCCGTACCGATTCGCACCAGAGGCTGGTTGGCGATCATGCGAAATAAAAAGTAGGCTCTTTCCAGTTCAGAGTCGCTTTTCAACTCGAAAGCGACCTTGGTGTTATTAAAGATCTTTTCCATAGTCAACTTCAAATGTTTCGCAAATATAGTATTTGAAAAACTGTTTTTTTAATTCAATTTCCCGTTATTTTGCTTTTAATATTAACAAGCCGTTTCTTATGCTGAAGCCAATCGATGCCGGGACTTATCACGTATTTTTCAACGAAGATATCTATGCTGAATTAAGCAGCTTACTATCGGCTAAGAGGTATTCAGGCCTGTTTGTTCTGGTTGATGAAAACACTCATGAACACTGCTTGTCTTATTTTCTGGCCAGGCTGCAGACTGAGCTGCCCGTCGAGGTTATCGAAATACCTGCGGGAGAAGAAAACAAGCAACTTGAAACCTGCGCAGGTGTATGGCAAAGCCTTTCAGATCTGGGTGCAGACCGCAAATCGGTCATGATCAATCTCGGTGGCGGGGTAGTAACCGATCTTGGGGGGTTTGTGGCAGCCACTTATATGAGAGGAATCGACTTTATTAACATCCCTACCAGTCTTCTGGCCATGGTTGATGCCTCTGTGGGGGGAAAGACCGGAGTCGATCTGGGAGGACTGAAGAATCAGGTAGGTGTGATTCTGGACCCTCTGAGCGTACTTGTCGATGTGAATTACCTGGAAACCCTTCCGCAGGAACAACTGAGAAGCGGACTGGCTGAAATGTTGAAGCACGGACTGATCAAAGACCCTGCCTACTGGGAGACACTCTGCCAAATGAATAAACTCACCACAGATGATCTGGCCGGCCTTATACATCATTCAGTTACACTGAAGAATGAGGTGGTAAAAGAAGATCCCAGAGAATCAGGCCTTCGTAAAATCCTTAATTTCGGGCACACCCTTGGGCATGCCATTGAAACCTATTTTCTCGAGTCTAAAGATCTCAACACCCTGCTCCATGGCGAAGCAGTGGCTATCGGAATGATAACAGAAGCCTTTCTTTCAAACGAAATCTGCGGCCTTCCCCAAGCCCGACTTGAAGAAATTACCCGCGTGATAACTGATTATTTCGGTAAAACCGAAATACCCGAAGCTGCCTACCCTGAGATCCTGAATCTTCTTCGTTTTGATAAAAAGAATGAAAAGGGAAAAATAAATTTTGTGCTTTTGGAGGAAATCGGAAAACCCGTTCTGGACAGGACTGCAGATAAAGACCTGATAATTAAATCATTAGAATATTATAATAATTGATTTTTTTGTTTGGTAAATTTCTTTTTTTGTTCATTTTTGTACTCCATTGTTCGACTAAGTGAACCTCAACATATTGTCCGGGAGCACCTATATCTGGAAGAAGTATCTGTGTTCTGTTCCGTATTCGGAAAACCGGAGATTACCAAATATTTCTTCTGAATTATTAAATAAATACCGCCCGAATACTATCCTGCTGCAATCAAATTTGCGTATTTGAATCTGGTTTTATAATCTTTAAGTAACAGATAAAGCCTTAAATAATTAATTACAGACAAAACGCCTAGATGAAAACCAAATATATCGACCTGATCGATCAGACCTATTATTTCCCTCAGGAGGAGTTCACCCTCAAAGATCAAAACCTGTCTTTTCATGGCATTGATCTTATGGAACTTATAGAAACATACGGAGCTCCCCTGAAATTCACCTATCTTCCTAAAATTTCAGACAATATTAAGCGTGCCAAATTCTGGTTTAAGAATGCCAGGGAAAAACATGATTACAAGGGAGAATATCATTATTGCTATTGTACCAAGAGCTCTCATTTTGAACATGTGCTGAATGAAGCCTTAAAAAATGACATCCATATAGAGACTTCCTCTGCTTTTGACATTGACATCGTAAAGCACCTTATAGCCAAGGGCAAGCTTTCAAAGGATAATTATGTCATCTGTAACGGATTCAAACGCGATCAGTACATTCAGAACATAGCCGACCTTATCAACAACTCACACAAGAATTGTATTCCGGTTATCGACAATTTCGAAGAACTGTCGCTTTTAAACGAAGCCATAGACGGAGAATACAATATAGGTATCAGAATCGCTTCAGAGGAAGAGCCAAAATTTGAATTCTACACCAGCAGACTAGGCATAGGTTACAAAAACATCGTTCCCTTCTACAACAGAGAGATCAAAGACAACAAGAAGGTAAACCTGAAAATGCTGCATTTCTTCATAAATACCGGGATTCGCGACACCGCCTACTACTGGAATGAATTATTGAAATGCCTTAAAGTCTATATTCAACTAAAAAAGGTCAGTCCTTCATTAGATTCACTGAATATCGGAGGCGGTTTTCCCATCAAGAATTCCCTGGCTTTCGAGTACGATTACGAATACATGATCGATGAGATCATCAACCAGATCAAGGTGGCCTGTGAAGAGGCAGACGTGGATGTGCCGAATATCTTTACAGAATTCGGAAGCTTCACCGTGGGAGAAAGCGGAGGAGCCATCTACCAGGTGCTCTATCAGAAACAGCAAAATGACCGTGAGAAATGGAATATGATAAACTCTTCATTCATTACCACCCTGCCCGACAGCTGGGCCATTAGCAAAAGATTCATCATGCTGGCCGTAAACCGCTGGAATGATGAATACGAAAGGGTTCTGTTGGGAGGCTTGACTTGCGACAGTGATGATTATTATAACTCTGAGCAGAATATGAACGCCATTTACCTGCCCAGATTTTCAAAGACCAAACCTCTGTACATAGGCTTTTTCAATACAGGCGCTTACCAGGAAACCATTGGTGGTTTTGGCGGTCTTCAACACTGCCTGATACCTTCGCCGAAACACGTGCTGATCGATCGCGATGAAGAAGGAAATATGACAACCGAATTATTTGCCGAACAACAATCGGCTCAAGACTTTTTAAAAATTTTAGGATACAATGAATAAATCAACCTATGCGGGCATACCGGAGAAATATGCACGCCTGGACGACGCTAACGTAGTTCTTATACCCGTTCCGTACGACGGAACCAGTACCTGGCAAAAAGGTTCTGACAAAGGTCCTCAGGCCTTTCTTGATGCTTCTGAAAACATGGAGCTTTTCGATATAGAAACCAGAAGTGAACCCTACCGTAAAGGTGTTTACCTGGCACCGGCCATTACCGAGAACTCCAGCCCGGAAAAAATGGTCGAAGCGGTTTATAAAACCACCAAAAACTATATCAAGCAAGATAAGTTTGTCACCCTTTTCGGAGGCGAACATTCTATTTCCATAGGAAGTATAAGAGCTTTCAATGAATGCTTTGAAGACCTGACCGTTCTTCAGATCGATGCTCATGCAGACCTGAGGGAATCATATGAAGGAAGCAGCTGTAACCATGCCTGTGCAGTTCATGAGGCGAGTAAGAAAACCAAACTGATACAGGTGGGTATTCGAAGCATGGATATCTCTGAACTGGAACATATGGTCGAGGATCAGACCTATTTTGCACACGATATTGCCACAGATGACGAATGGATGGAAGATTCCCTGAGTCAGATGACAGACAAGGTATTCATTACGATCGACCTTGACGCCTTCGACCCTTCTGTTCTGCCCTCCACCGGAACCCCGGAGCCGGGTGGTTTGTTGTGGTACGAAATGCTGGATTACCTGAAGAAGGTATTCAAAAAGAAGCAGGTAGTCGGATTTGATATCGTTGAGCTCTGTCCTAATGAGATCGACAAGTCATCAGACTTCCTGGCTGCTAAATTGTATTATAAGATGCTCGCCTATAAATTCAAATACCAAAACGCAAAAAATCAAGAAGATGAAGAAGAATAACAAAGGGGCTATCTCAGAGTTCATTCAAAAATACTTCCTCCATTTTAATGCCGCTACGGTGGTCGATGCCGCCAAAGCTTATGAGCAGCAACTGGATAGTGGTGCCAAGATGATGATCACACTGGCAGGAGCCATGAGTACAGGAGAGCTTGGAAAAATACTGGCTGAAATGATCAGGCAGGATAAAGTGCAAATTATTTCCTGTACAGGTGCAAACCTGGAAGAAGACATCATGAACCTGGTAGCGCATTCTCACTATAAAAGGGTTCCTAATTACAGGGATCTGACTCCTCAGGACGAATGGGAATTACTGGAAAAAGGCCTGAACAGGGTTACAGACACCTGTATCCCCGAGGAAGAGGCTTTCAGAAGATTACAAAAACACATACACCGTATATGGAAGGATGCAGATGATGCCGGAGAGCGTTACCTGCCTCATGAATACATGTATAAACTTCTGTTGTCAGGTGTACTGGAAGAGTATTATGAGATCGACCTCAAAGATTCATGGATGTACGCAGCAGCAGAAAAAAATCTTCCGATCGTTGTACCCGGATGGGAAGACAGCACCATGGGTAATATATTCGCTTCGTATGTGCTTAAGGGCGAATTAAAAGCTTCAACGGTGAAAAGCGGGATCGAATATATGACCTATCTGTCAGACTGGTACATCAAAAACTCTGATAATGGAGTTGGCTTCTTCCAGATCGGAGGAGGAATCGCCGGAGACTTTCCTATCTGCGTGGTTCCCATGCTCTATCAGGATATGGAAATGGAGAAGATTCCTTTCTGGAGCTACTTTTGCCAGATATCAGACTCAACCACCAGTTTCGGTTCCTACTCGGGTGCGGTTCCTAACGAAAAGATCACCTGGGGGAAGCTGGATATCGATACACCAAAGTTCATTATCGAGTCAGATGCGACCATAGTAGCCCCACTTATATTTGCGTATCTTTTAGATATGTAAATTAAAAAACATTGCTATATTGAAAACCTGTAAGCACACGTGAAACCAGCTCTAAAAATCAATCTATGAGACGTGTAATTGTTGACTATAAGAAACTTACCAACGACATATTGTCAATGTTGGTAGAGAAGTATCCTGACGGTTACGGTGACGATGATATCATTCGGTTCAGAAACGCGAACAATGAATCGGTAGAGGCCGTTGAGGTACGAACCGACGATACCGTATACCTTGTCAAGGTCAGTACGAAACTGGCCAATACTATGGAGAATTTTGACGAAGACGACGACGATGACATGTTCTCTTCAGAGGAAACTGATCTCGGAGATGACGAGGTCCAGATCCCTGATGATGACGATGACGACGACGAAGATTAAAAGTAAAGAGCCCTGATTAAAAGGGCTCTTTTTTTTATTCATCTGCAAGATAACGTTCCCTGATATACTTTTCATGATGCTTTTGGTGCCCGCTTATCACGAAACCGATAGCCCTTACCGACATGGGAAATCCGTTAGCATTACCCATTCGCTTCAGCATTTCTTCATCAAAAGATTCGAACAGGGTTATTGAACTGTCTCTAACGCTGTTGAACTCTTTGAGAAGATGCTCAGGAGAGCGCGTATTGGCACGACCGGTCAAAACATAATCATCCTGGTCGAATCCGGGCAGATCGGTATTGTCATTTCTGGCAAAGCGCAGGGCCCTGTATAGAAACACACGTTCAGCATCGGTAATATGAAGGATTAATTCTGCCAGAGTCCATTTGTTTTCAGCGTATGCAAAAAGAAATTTTTGCGCCGGCACCTCCTTCAATAAATCGTTAAAGACTTTCTTTCTGGCCCTGAGCTCCTCCACAAGATCGACTTCATCAAGGCTTCTGATGTAATTCTTATAAAAATCAGAATATTCGTTAGGTTTTACACTGGAGAGATACATGATATGAGAAATTATTTTGGCTGTTTTCTTTTAGGTAATTACTTATTTACATTCTTTTTTTTCAATAATATTGCAACAAAGGCACTTGAATCAACAACTTTTCCTTTTTATGCCCGAAAGACCCAACAATGGCGGCCGATTCGTCTATGTCAACAACTCTTTTCTGAAAAGATTGATCGCAGGATTGGTACTCATGATCCTGCATACCGGTTTTTCACAGAGCAGCCACAGCATTGAAGCACATTTACTTCCGAATTCAAGAAGTTTGCAGATTCAACAGGAAATCCTGTTTCATAATACCAGTAAAGATACGCTAAATTCGATTTATCTCTACGACTGGAACCACTCCTATTCCAACAAGAATACCGCTCTGGCAGCTCGTTTCGGGGAGGAGTTCAACAAAAGCCTGCATCTTGCCAAAAAGGAAGACCGCGGATCAACAAGAATCAACACCATCACCGACCGGAACTACAATTTTTTGGATTGGGAACGAACGGAGGCAGATATCATCAGGATACAATTAAAATTCCCCGTCTATCCTGATCAACAGTTCCTCTTACGCCTTTCCTATATCAACGATCTGCCCAATGCCTCTTTTACCGGGTACGGCTTTACGTCTGAAGGAAACTACAACCTTAGGTACTGGTATCTGATACCCGGGATTTATGACGAGGGGGAATGGAAAATCTACAGCAACAAAGATCTGGATGACCTGGCCCCGCATACCAAATCTCTGGAAATACGATTTGTTTATCCTGAAAAGTACACGCTAATTACAGATCTCGAAATCGTGACCCGGAATACCGAAAACCTGAATACCAGAACCGTGCTTTACGGGGAAGATCGTTCAGACGCCAGACTGTTTCTAAGACAGGAAAGCAATTTCGAGGCATTCAGAAATGAACAACTTACCCTTATAACCGATCTTGCTGCCAAAGATATGAGTGATGTGGGTAAGGCAGTTGCGGCAGACCAGATCGTTCGGTTCATCACTGAAAATTTAGGCGCCTATCCGCATGAAAAGCTGCTGGTAACCCAGATTGACTATGACAAGAACCCTCTCTACGGTCTCAATCAGCTGCCCTCCTTTATCAGACCCTTTCCCGAGTCTTTTCAATACGAGCTTAAGCTGCTGAAAACCACCCTGAACAATTTCCTGGAGAACAGTCTCTTCCTGGATTACCGAAAAAACAACTGGGTGGCAGATGGTATACAGACCTTTCTTATGATGAAATATGTCGAAACATTCTATCCCGACATGAAGCTTCTTGGAAACCTGTCTGATAACCTTCTTGTAAGAGGCTTTAATTTCGCAAAACTTGATTTCAACGATCAATATCCGCTGTTGTATACACTTATGGCCCGAAGAAACCTGGATCAACCACTCGGTCAGCCGCGGGACTCACTGATCAAGTTTAACGAAAAGATCGCAAATAAATACAAGGTGGGTGTTGGGCTTTCTTATCTCGACAGTTACCTGGGGGAAGATGTAGTCGATACCAGCATTAAAACCTTCTATGAAAATTTCAAAGGTAATAGATCCTATCCGAAGGATTTTGAGGCGATCCTGAGACAAAACAGCAATAAACCACTCGACTGGTTCTTTGACACCTATATCGCTACCCGGAAAAAAATAGACTTCAACATTAAAAAGCTACAGAAAACCGACGATTCCCTTTTTGTCACGTTGAAGAATAAACGCAAGACCAATGCCCCCATAACCCTATTTGGAATCGATAACCGGGATTCAGTGGTTTTCAAACAATGGTATGACGACATAATCGATGAAAAAACGGTCGCCATTCCCCGTGACAGCATTGACCGGCTGGCTTTGAATTATGACCGGGTCATACCCGAATTCAACGAAAGGGATAACTGGCGAACCACCCAAGGCTTTTTCAGCACCAATAAGAGTTTTCAATTCAGATTCTTCAAAGATCTCGAAGATCCTTTTTACTATCAGGTGCTTTATGTCCCGGTCTTCAGGTATAATATCTATGATGGTTTCACCCCCGGACTGAGACTCTACAATAAGACCTTTCTCGAAAGACCATTTATCTATGATCTCGAGCCCTCGTATGCTATCAGAGAACAGAGCCTGGTTGGCTCAGGCTCCCTGCGATACAGAAAATATCTCGAAGAAGGAAGCATGTATGTGGTAACCGCCTCGTTACAGGGATCCTCATTTCATTATGCCCCCAATGCGAGGTACAGCACTATCACCCCTGCCCTGACCATGGGATTCAGGGGGAAAGACCTCAGGTCTAACGAACGTGAGTTTTTGAACCTGAGGTTTGTCAACGTACTGCGACAGGAATCTCCCATAATCGACACCGACCCTGATTACAGTGTATTCAACGCGAGATATGTTTATTCCAACAACGGTATCATTGATTATAAATCATGGTTCGCTGACCTTCAGGTTTCGAATGAGTTTGCCAAAATCAGTTTCAACTGGGAGTTCAGAAAGCTTTACGAAAACAACCGGCAGTTTAACCTGCGCCTTTTCGCCGGTAAGTTTATCTACAACCAGACCAATTCAGACTTTTTCAGTTTTGCTCTTGACCGCCCTACCGATTATCTCTTTGACTATAACTATCTCGGACGATCAGAAGACACAGGTCTTTCCAGCCAGCAGATAATCATTGCTGAGGGAGGTTTCAAATCAAGGCTTACAAACCCCTTCGCCAGTGACCTTATGGTCACGGCCAATGCCAGCGTGAACCTTTGGCGGTGGGTGGAAGTATACGGTGATGTAGGTTGGATAAAAGACCTTGATCAGGAAGGTCGTTTTGTCTACGACTCGGGCATCAGAGCGAACCTGGTAACCGATTATTTCGAATTGTACTTCCCTGTGTACTCCAATAACGGCTGGGAACTTTCAGCCGAGAACTACAGTTCGCGAATTCGTTTCATTATCACCCTGAGTCCCAAGACCCTGATCGGGCTGTTCACCCGAAAATGGTTCTGAGTACCATACTCGTTAATTTGCTGCTAAATTTATTTTGCCATACAGCGCAGCAATCTTCTAAAATTTATGAATAATTCAACAAAATATTCCATATGCTGAAAATTATGCATGATTTTAAACAATCGGAGCAAATTATTGAATAATTGTTAGTAACCCATAAACCCGGCCGTTGCAAAACTTGATGTTTTTCGCTATTTTTGCTGAGCTCACAAGAATATGCTATGCAGACAAAAGCCCAAACACAGGAAGATATATCTTTCGACACCTTCAAAGAACAGGTACTTAACGATTATCAAATAGCCGTGACAAGCCGCGAATGCAGTTTACTCGGGCGCCGGGAAGTGCTTACGGGTAAAGCGAAGTTCGGTATTTTCGGTGACGGGAAAGAGGTTCCGCAACTGGCGATGGCCCGAGCTTTTCGCAATGGTGATTTCAGAAGCGGTTACTACCGTGATCAAACCTTCATGATGGCTATCGGCGAACTGAATATCAAAAATTTCTTTGCCGGCTTATATGCACATACCGATATCGAAAAGGAACCCATGAGTGCAGGGCGCCAGATGGGAGGGCATTTTCTTACGCAAAGCATACGACCTGATGGTAGCTGGGAGGATCTGACCAAGCAAAAAAACAGCAGTTCAGATATATCACCGACCGGCGGACAAATGCCGAGGCTTTTAGGTCTGGCTCAGGCTTCTAAGGTTTACCGCAACGAGAAGGATATTCCATCAGATAAGTTTTCAGTTAACGGAAACGAAGTCGCCTGGGGTACCATCGGAAACGCCAGTACCAGTGAAGGCCTTTTCTTTGAGACATTCAACGCGGCCGGGGTCATGCAGGTCCCAATGGTTATCAGCATCTGGGATGATGAATACGGGATATCGGTTCATGCAAAACATCAGACCACCAAAGAAAACATATCAGAGATCTTAAAGGGGTTTCAGCGTACCAAGAGTGATGAAGGTTATGAGATCATCGTGGTTCAAGGCTGGGACTACCCTGCTTTAATCGAGGCCTACGAAAGAGCCGGTAAGATCGCCCGAGAGGAACATGTCCCGGTGATGATACACGTGACAGAGCTTACGCAACCCCAGGGGCACTCAACTTCAGGCTCACATGAGCGTTATAAATCTGAGGATCGCCTTGAATGGGAACAAGAGCACGATTGCAATCTGAAAATGAGACAGTGGATGATCGAAAACAATCTCGCCACTGAAGAAGAGCTCAGCTCCCTTGAAAAAAGCATTAAAAAAGAAGTACGGGAAAAGAAAAAAGAAGCCTGGTCAGAGTTCCTGGCACCCATAAAAGCCTCAAAGGAAGAAGTGGTCAACCTGTTGACCAACCTTTCCAGGGAAAGTGCCAACAAGAATTTTATCGACCGCTTAAAGAACGATCTGATCGCCAAAGATGAACCGGTCAAGCGTCATGTGATCACAACGGCCAGAAGAGCCCTTCGGTATGTTCGTACGGAAGAAGGTCCTGCGAAGACGGCACTGAAGCGATGGATCAAGAACTATTATGCCCGCACCCAGCCTGATTACAGTTCTCACCTTTACAGCGAGACAAAACTCAACGCGACCAACGTAAGAGAAGTGCTGCCGAAGTATGACGCCGAGCCCAAAACGGTCGATGGTCGTATTGTATTGAGAGATAACTTCGATAAGCTTTTCGAAAAACATAAGAACGCCCTGATCTTTGGAGAAGACAGCGGTAATATCGGAGACGTAAACCAGGGGCTTGAAGGCCTGCAGGATAAATACGGTGAAACACGTATCTCAGATACCGGAATACGGGAAGCCACTATAATCGGACAAGGTATAGGAATGGCTATGAGAGGTCTGCGACCCATCGCAGAAATTCAGTACCTGGACTATATACTCTATGCGATGCACGTATTGAGCGATGACCTGGCTACCCTCCTCTACCGAAGCGCCGGTAAGCAAAAGGCTCCGCTGATCGTCAGAACGCGCGGTCATCGTCTGGAGGGAATCTGGCATGCCGGATCACCAATGGGTGGACTTATCCACCTTTTAAGAGGTATGTACATACTCACGCCCAGAAACATGACAAAAGCTGCCGGTTTCTATAACACCCTGATGGAAAGCGATGAACCTGCTCTGGTGGTCGAAAGTCTCAACGGATACCGACTGAAAGAACAGCTGCCCTCCAATCTTGGAGAGCTTAAAACGCCTATAGGAGTAATTGAAACGATCAGGGAAGGTAAAGACATCACCATTGTATCATACGGATCCACACTGAGAATCGTCGAGCAGGTGGCACAGGAATTACTGGAAGTAGGAATCGATGCTGAAGTGATCGATGCCCAGACCCTGTTGCCATTTGACATCAATCATGATACGGTAAAGAGCCTGGCCAAAACCAATCGCCTGCTGGTTGTTGACGAAGATGTTCCAGGAGGAGCATCAGCTTACCTGCTGCAGGAGATTGTTGAGAACCAGGGTGGTTACCGTTACCTCGACAGTGCACCGCAAACACTTACAGCCAAAGCTCACAGACCGGCTTACGCCAGTGACGGAGACTATTTCTCCAAACCTAATGCAGAAGATATCTTCGAAAAAGTGTACGCGATCATGCATGAAACAAACCCGGAAAAATATCCGGAACTCACCTAAGTAAAGATCACAGATAAAACAAAACCCCGGCATCTCCGGGGTTTTTTTATGCCATTATTTTCACCATTAGCTCTTTCAGCAGATCTTCCTGTGATATTCTGTGAGCCCCTACTCCCTTAAACTTCATATCTGCCTCCCTTATATAATTGATCACCCGACTCACTTTCTTCATAGGGTAATTATGAGCCGCCTGCTGATAATCCTTTACGAAATAGGGAGGTATTTTCAGAACTGAGGCCACATGTTTATTCGAGTGATCATCCAGCGCATGATATTGCATCAGGGTAGAAAAGTAAGAGAATAACAATGCCAGTGTGACCACCACCGGGTTGTCTTTTGGGTTTTGTGAGAAATAAGTAACGATCTGTATCGCTTTCTTAAAATCCCTGCCTCCTATGGCATTTCGCAATTCAAAATTGTTATAGTCTTTACTGATACCGATATTCTGCTCTATCACTTCAGGAGTTATATTACTTCCTTTTGGCAGCACCACCTTCAGTTTTTCAAGTTCATTATGCACCTTACTCAGGTCTGTGCCCAGAAATTCAACGAGCATTTGTGCCGCCTTCGGCGTGATGCTGTAATCGTTCCCGGCCAATACCTTCCTGATCCAGTCGGCTACCTGATTCTCGTAAAGCTTTTTACTTTCGAAGTAGACCCCTTTTTTCTTTAAGGTCTTAAACACCTTCAGCCTTCCATCCGGTTTTTTGTGCTTATAGCAAAACACCAGAACCGTAGTGGGTTGCGGATCGTTAATATATGGTTCGAGCTTTTCGATGCTCCGGGCGAGATGCTGCGCTTCCTTTACAATCACGACCTGCCTTTCGGCCATCATTGGATAACGCTTGGCATTAGCCACGATATCATCTACCGTAACCTCCTTACCATAAAGAATCACCTGATTGAAGCCCTTTTCTTCTTCCGACAGGACATTATCTTCGATAAAGTCTGAAATACGATCTATGTAATAAGGTTCTTCACCAAATAAAAAATATACGGGGCTGATCTGCCCCTTTTTGATATCTGAAACGATTTTTTTTACCTGATCCATGGAGAAAGGTTAAAGTCGAATTTGAAAATTTAAGGGTATATTGTTTTAAAAGCGACGGCCGTTTTACATATTTGCCATATGCAAGATCTAAACTTTCCGCCCTACCACTTTCGATTCAAAAATAGGGAAAATAAAATCCACATTTTCGACCCGGTACGCAAAAAATTTATCGTGCTACAGCCTGAAGAATGGGTTCGGCAGCACGTGATACAGTTTTTGAACCAGGAGCTCGGTTACCCCATGTCACTGATCAATGTTGAAAAGGAACTAAAGGTTAACGGACTATCCAGAAGATACGATGTGGTGGTTTTTAATACACGGGGAGATATCGAGGTGCTTGTCGAATGTAAACAGCCGGATGTGGCGGTAGATCAGAAAGTATTTGATCAAATCGCCCGTTATAACCGTGTGCTGAACGGTCGTTACCTCATGGTTACCAATGGATTAAAACATATCTATGCACAGATGGATTACGAGAAAGAAAAATATGTTTTCCTTAAGGCTATTCCGCCATATATGCGTTAATTTGCATCACCCTAAAAGTACGTCCGGCCCGCACGCGGCCAAGCCCCATAAGCATGAAGATCGCAATAGTCATATTGAACTGGAACGGCAAGGAACTGCTTGAAAAGTTCCTCCCTTCAGTCGTGAATCACAGTAAGGAAGCGACCGTCTGGGTTGCAGATAATGCCTCTTCCGATGATTCTGTTGCCTTTGTAAGGGAAAATTACCCAGAAGTAAAACTTGTTCAGAATTCGGTAAACGGTGGTTATGCCAAGGGCTACAACGACGCCCTTCAACATATTGAGGCAGATCTGTTCTGCCTTTTAAATTCTGATGTCGAAGTAACGCAGGGCTGGCTTACACCGATCATTGAAGCCTTTGAAAAGGACCAACACCTGGCCGTTGCTCAGCCCAAAATTCTCGATTATAAAAATCCTGAGTTTTTCGAGTACGCCGGTGCTGCGGGTGGGTTCATAGACCGTCTCGGTTATCCTTTCTGCAGGGGAAGGATCTTTCAGTCACTTGAGAAGGATAACGGACAATACAACGATCACTTCGGGATATTCTGGGCCAGCGGTGCCTGTATGTTTGTAAGGAAGGAAGTATTCGTTTCCAACGGTGGGTTTGATGAGGATTATTTTGCCCACCAGGAAGAGATCGACTTCTGCTGGAAAACCATCAACAGAGGCTATCAGATCAGATATATAGGGAGCTCAGTGGTGTATCATGTGGGGGGAGCCACTCTGAATGCCATGAATCCGCAAAAAACGTTTCTGAATTTCAGAAACTCGTTGTTTTCGATCACTAAAAATCTTCCGCGCAGAAAAGTATTACCTCTTCTCATCGCCAGGTTACTTCTCGATGGAATTGCGGCTGCGCGTTTTCTCTTTCAGCTGAAAGTCAGACACTTCGCTGCTGTTTTCAAAGCTCATCTGAGTTTCTACCGCAACCTCGGTAAAATGTTGAAAAAAAGAGACTTCGTCAATAAGGACATAAAATATTACAAATGCACATCCATAGTGCTAAGCTATTTCGTATATAGAAGGAAGTTGTACAAGCAGGTGGTTTCGTCCGATCCCCGTTCACCCCAGTGAGCACAATGCAATTAATAAAAAATTAACTAATTTGCCGGAAGGCCCTCTTGCTTTTTACATATTTTTGCGTTAATATCAGTAAACCCTATAAATAAGTAAAATCACAATTATGAAAAGAATTCTATTATTAGGTGCCCTAAGTGCGGTAATCCTAACATCTTGTGTGTCTTCTAAGAAATACTCTGAACTTGAGAGCAAATACAAAGAATCACAGGACCTACTTAATTCTGCTACTGTAAAGTTGAACACCTGTCTTGAAGAAAAAGCTTCTGCTATGGCTGAAATGGAAAGCCTGAAGCAGCAAAACGACCTGTTGAAAGCAAACAATCAGGAACTTATCAACAATATGGGTAATCTGACCACCCTTACTACCAAAGGAGCAGAAAACCTTGAAAAATCACTGGAAAGCTTAAGAGAAAAAGACCTTACCATAAGAAAACTACAAGATGCCGTAACCCGCAGAGATTCTGTGAATCTTGCGTTGGTACAGAGCCTGAAAGGAGTGCTTGGAAATCTTGATGACGAAGACATCAACATCAGCGTAGAAAAAGGAGTGGTTTATGTAAATATTTCAGATAAGCTGTTATTCAGAAGTGGTAGTACCGTTGTAACTCCAAGAGCTAAAGAAGTACTTGGTAAAGTTGCTACCGTAGTTAAAAACAAGCCTGATTTCGAATTCATGGTTGAAGGACACACCGACACCGATCCTATCAGCACAGCTGCTATCAAAGATAACTGGGATCTGTCTGTACTTCGTGCTACTGCCGTAGTAAGAATTCTTCAGGATGACTTTGGGGTATCTCCTGCCAGAATGACCGCAGCAGGTCGCGGAGAGTACATCCCGGTAGCTGATAACTCTACCAGAGAAGGTAAAGCTAAGAACAGAAGAACCAGAATCGTTGTTCTTCCAAAAATCGATCAGTTCTACAGCATGATCGAAGAAGGAATGAAAGATCCTAACATCAACTAATCACAGTTGTTGAGATAATATATTAAAAGCTGCCTTCGGGCAGCTTTTTTTATTCTATGCTATTTTCATCAACTAAGCAGAAGGGTTGTCTTGTCTATATTCAACCGGTGATCAGCTGATCACACTGACATCTCCCTTCCCTTCCCTGACGATCTCAGGAACATCTCCTGAAAGGTCGATCACGGTAGAAGGTGCATTATCTCCATAGCCCCCATCGATCACTATATCGACAAGCTTATCCCATTTTTCGTGTATCAACTCGGGATCTGTGGTATACTCGATCACTTCATCTTCGTCCCTGATGGAAGTCGATACAATCGGATTTCCCAACTGGGTTACCAGGGTACGGGCAATATTGTTATCAGGTACACGAATACCCACTGTTTTCTTTTTTCTGAAGTCTTTAGGAAGGTTATTATTCCCGGGCAGGATAAAGGTATAAGGTCCCGGGAGGGCTCTTTTGAGAATTTTAAAAGTAGGCGTATCCAGCTGCCTGGCATAATCAGAGAGGTTGCTCAGGTCTGCACATATAAATGAGAAATTGGCTTTTTCCAATTTTACACCCTTGATCCAGGCGATCCTTTCTAAAGCCTTTGAATTGGTGATATCACAACCCAGACCATAAACCGTATCTGTCGGATAGATGATGAGTCCGCCTTTTCTCAAAACGTCGACCACCTTCTTGATCTCTTTCGGGTTGGGGTTCTCTTCGTAGATGCGTATAAGTTCTGCCATAAGTAAAAATGCTTATGGTAAAGATACTCAAACCCAGTCAAATAAGTTTAACTGATCACCTCCAGTTTTGCAAACCTTAGCAGCAGCTTTTTCACATCTCCATTATCAAAACGAATCTCTGCCTTTTTATCGTTGCCAACGCCTTCAAGCTTCAATACCTCTCCCCTTCCAAAACGGGTGTGCTCTATGCGGGCTCCTTCCACCAGGTTCTCCGGAATTTTGTTGTTAGAAGGTTTCGGATTGCCCAGATCAGGCTTCACTTTGCGAAGTTTTCTGAGCTTCTCTTCGGAAGGTTTCGGCTTTTGTGGCGGCGTGCCAGAAACCGGCTTTGTCTGCCGGAGTTTGCTTTTGTCAACATCGCCAAAAATATCGGTGTTCATCAGTGGTTTATACCGGTAACTGCTGTCAACCGGAGGAGTCAGGTGTTCGAGGTATTTCTCTTCTATCTCCTCGATAAAACGACTGGGTTCTGCATCGATGAGCTTTCCCCAACGGTACCGGCTCTGGGTATATGTGAGATATGCCTGTTTCTCGGCACGGGTCAACGCCACATAGAACAACCTGCGTTCTTCCTCCAGTTCGCTACGGGTATTCATACTCATAGCTGATGGAAAAAGATCTTCTTCCATACCCACGATATAAACATAAGGGAATTCAAGGCCTTTCGCCAGGTGAATAGTCATCAATGCCACGCGATCTTCATCTCCCGTTTCGTTATCAAGGTCGGTTGCCAGGGCCACATCTTCCAGGAATTCAGACAGGCTGCCCTCGGCATCGGCCACTTCCTTTTGCCCCTCGACAAAATCCTGTATACCGTTCAGCAGTTCCTCAACGTTTTCCATTCGGGCAATTCCTTCGGGAGTCCCGTCTTTTTTAAACTCCTGAAGCAATCCGGTTTTTTTAGCCACGTGTTCAGCCAGTACAAAGGCATCTGCCGATTGATTCGTAACCCTGAAACTTTCGATCATGGTGACGAAATCTTCCAGCTTACGCCGTGTACCACTATTTATCTTCAGATTGATCTTATCGAGATTAGACATCACCTCAAAGATCGATCGCTTGTAGTGGTTGGCAGCAACGGTAAGTTTTTCAAGGGTGGTCTGCCCGATTCCACGAGCCGGGTAATTGATCACCCTTACCAATGCCTCTTCGTCTTTCGGATTCAATACCAGTCTGAGATAGGCCAGTACATCTTTAATCTCTTTCCTCTGATAGAACGATAAACCGCCATAGATACGATAAGGGATGTCTTTCCTTCTGAGGGCATCTTCTATGGCACGCGACTGAGAATTGGTTCGGTACAAAACAGCAAAATTGCTTTCACTTAATTGCTGCTGCATCATATGCTCAAATATGGAGGAAGCCACAAAGCGGCCCTCTTCGGCATCGGTAGACGATCGGTGTACTTTAATCGGGTTTCCGTCTTCATTGTCGGTCCAAACCACTTTCTCCAGCCTGGTCTTGTTCTTTTCGATCACCGAATTGGCAGCGTTAACTATGTTTCTGGTCGAACGGTAATTCTGTTCCAGACGATACATAGCCACATCGTCATAATCCCTCTGAAAATTCAGGATATTATTGATGTTCGCACCACGAAAAGCATAGATACTCTGGGCATCGTCACCTACCACGCAAATATTCTGATACCGGTCTGACAATGCCTTAACGATAAGGTACTGAGAGTGATTCGTATCCTGGTACTCATCGACCAGGATGTAGCGGAAACGTTCCTGGTATTTGGCCAGTACATCCGGAAACCGATTCAGCAGTTCATTGGTCTTCAGCAGGAGATCATCAAAATCCATCGCTCCCGCCTTAAAGCAACGCTCACAATATTCGTTATAGATCTCCCCCAGCCTCGGCCTTTTTGCCATGGCATCGGCTTCCATTAGCTCAGGGTTGTTAAAATAGGCTTTAACGGTGATCAGGTTATTCTTATACGATGAAATACGGTTTTGTACCTGTTTGTACTTATAGACGTCTTTATCAAGACCCATTTCCTTGATGATCGAATTGATCAATCGCTGGGAGTCCTGGGTGTCGTAAATCGTGAAATTAGACGGGTAGCCCAGTTTATCAGCCTCAATACGCAGAATTTTGGCGAATACCGAGTGAAAGGTTCCCATCCAAAGGTTCTTGGCCTCGCTATCACCCACGATATCGGCAATTCGCTTTTTCATTTCCCTGGCCGCCTTATTGGTAAAGGTAAGAGCAAGAATATTAAACGGGTCTATTCCCTGATTCATCAGGTATGCGATGCGATAGGTAAGCACCCGGGTCTTGCCCGAACCGGCTCCGGCTATGACCATAAGGGCTCCGTCTTTGTGTAAAACGGGTGCCTGTTGTGCTTCATTGAGTTCTGCGATATAATTTTCCAATGCTGTGCTAGGTTTTGAGGCGGAATTTGTCCTGAAAATATCCGGAAATTCGATGATCAAGAACGCCGTTAAAAATTCTGCGTGAATTTAACCAAATGTGAGCGATCTGTAAAGATCGATTTTAAAATTTAATCAGGGATAACAGAAAATGGTATATTTAACACGTATTAACCATAAATCTATATGAGAGCTTACCTATTCACCTTACTTTTTACCCTGACCTTTTTAGCCACTTCTGCCCAGCGCACCAAGACCGGACCTGTCTTAGATGATTACGGAGCGGTCTTTCCGGTTCCTGAACTGGATGTAACCATTGGCAAGAATGAAAAATTGAAGGCTTTGTTCGAAATCAACAGACAATTCGATGACAGAGATAAGCCAAATCCATTAATAGAATCGGCGGCCCGTTATCTGAACCTGCACGCCCAGAATAATATTCCCACCTCTCAGCAGGCGGTAGTGCTGATTATTCATGGCGGCGGGGTCTACGATCTTCTGAATAATGATGCATATCGCAAAAAATACGGGATCTCCAACCCGAATGCCGAACTTATCGCAGAACTGCATGACCTGGGAGTTCGGGTGGTGGTCTGCGGCCAATCGGCCGCCAACAGGAACCTGACCAAAGCTGTCGCTTTACCTGAGGTTGAATTTGCACTTTCGGCCATGACAGCGCTGGTGAAATTTCAAAATGATCAATACCGGCTTATTAAATTCTGATGATGCAGCTAAAACACATACTCGCCTATACCCTGCTTGGAGCAACCATGAGCCTTACAGCTCAGCATGCTGAGACCGGACCCGTGATCGATGATTTCGGAGCCGTATATAAGATACCTGAGCCCGAGATCGCCCTCTCGGAAAAGGAAGAACTAAAGGCCATTTTCGAAATCAGTGATTCGGCAGAAACCCCCGGTACGGTCAACAGAAGGATCGAATCAGGGGCCCGCTTTTTAAACATCAATGCTCAGAGCGGTATTTCTCAAGACCGGCAGTCGCTGATACTGGTGATTCACGGTACCGCTGTTTTCGATCTGATGAACAATACGGCATATAGCCGGAAATTCGGGATCAGCAATCCCAATACCGATTTGATCAAAAGCCTCAGTGAAAAGAACGTTCGAATTGTCGTTTGCGGTCAGTCGGTGGCAAAACGCAAATTGTCAAGGGAAATGCTTGTTCCCGAGGTGGAATTTGCGCCCTCTGCCATGATGGCTTTAGTGAAATTTCAAAACGAAGATTACCGACCCATAAAATTTTGACATATGATAGTAAGAAAACTGTTCCCGGCCTTGATTCTCTGCCTGACAACGGTTGTACAGGCCCAGGAAAACCTTGAAAAAGACATCGCTGCCATCGAAGAGAAGGTCATTTCCTGGCGTCATGATTTTCATCAGAACCCGGAGCTTTCAAATCGTGAGTTCGAAACAGCCCGCAAGATCGCAGACCATCTCAGATCGCTGGGTATGGAGGTGACCACGGGAGTCGCCAAGACAGGGGTGGTTGCCACCCTGAAAGGCAGGCGCCCCGGAAAGGTACTGGCCCTGCGTGCAGACATTGATGCCCTTCCTGTAACCGAACGCACCGACGTACCCTTTAAGTCTGAAGTGACAACGACTTTTCTGGGCGAAGAAACCGGGGTGATGCATGCTTGTGGCCATGACACCCACATCGCCATTCTTATGGGAGTGGCAGAAGTTCTTTCTCAAAACAATGATTTTGCCGGAACGGTCAAATTCATATTTCAACCGGCAGAAGAAGGTCCGCCTCCCGGAGAAGAAGGAGGCGCTAAACTTATGGTCAGCGAAGGAGTACTTAAGAATCCGGATGTCGATGCCATATTCGGGCTCCATATAGCCTCATACCTGCCCGTAGGTACCATCGCCTACAAACCCGGAGGTACCATGGCCGCTGCTCAACGTTTCGTGATCAACGTAAAAGGAAAACAAACCCATGGCTCCGCTCCCTGGGGCGGAGTTGACCCGATCTTTACGGCTGCCCAGATCATCGACGGCTTACAGTCGATAATTAGCCGGGAAATGGAACTGACCAAAGAAGCAGCGGTGATCTCTGTAGGTAAAATTAGCGGAGGGGTTCGCAACAACATCATTCCAGAATCTGTGGAAATGATCGGGACCATCAGAACGCTCGACTACGACATGCAGTCAAAACTAAACCAGCGGATGAAAGAACTCGTACCTGCCATAGCTGCTGCTTATCGGGCAGAGGCGACTGTAGAAATCGCTGAAGGAGTGCCTATCACCTATAACGATCCGGAACTTACCAAACAAATGGTGCCATCGCTGAAAAGAGCTGCCGGTGAAGAAAAGGTCATCGAGATGAATGCCACCACAGGTGCAGAAGATTTTTCCTTTTTCGCTCGTGAAATACCAGCACTCTATTTCTTTCTAGGAGGAAAACCCGCTGATGCACCTGAAGATGCCTATTTCCCTCATCACACTCCTGATTTTTATGTAGATGACAACGGAATGCTGTTGGGGGTGAAAGCTTTTTCACAACTGGTATTCGATTATCTTGATACATCTAACAGGTCGTAAAGGAAAGAATCTTCGAATGGCTCGCAGATCTGCCCTGGCGACTTTGGATACTTGTACCTGTTGTAAAAATTTCAACAAGGAGCTTTCTGAGAACTCCCATGTCTGGGGATACGTACATCCCTGCCAGCAGACCATGAGGGAAATCGTTATAAGCCCGGGAGATAACAGCCTGACAAAGACCCTTTCATTAGTTTATGGCTACGATAATGAAGAAGTTCCCTTAACCGATATGAAGAATTTAAGCAAATGTCAGTATATTGGTGTCGGTTATAAACGCAAGAAAGCAAGAAAAGAACCGGATAAATCAAAAATCAGATATTAACCCACTTACCTTATGGAAGAATCAAAATTCATTGAGCTCCTGTTTTACATTTTACCTGCACTGATCACCGGTCTGATCGCCTATTATTTTTTCAGGCTTCATACCCAAAACGAAGAGGGCCGCAGACGCTACCTCGTTCACAGGGAATCGCAAAAAAGCACCTTGCCTATCAGGTTACAGGCGTATGAACGTATGGCTCTTTTTCTGGAGAGAATCAACCCTTCCAAACTCCTGTTACGTGTTGCCCCGGTCGATGCCGACAAGGAACATTATGAGAGTCAGTTAATCCATGCTGTGGAGAGCGAATTCGATCATAACCTCGCCCAGCAGATCTATTTGAGCGATGAGTGCTGGAATGTGATAAAAGCTTCTAAAAACGCTACCATTCAACTTATCAGGAAGGCAGCCATGAATGCAGAAACCGCAGATAAATTAAGAGAAGGTGTTCTGAACGACTTGCTTGATAAGCAGCCCCCTTCATATGCAGCCTTATCGTATATTAAAAAAGAAGTAGGCGAGCTCTGGTAAATTTATCAGCCGGCCAGATCAACATGTTTGGCTCTCTGATTTTTCAGGAATTCTACCCGTTCTTCGGCATATCCGATACCCTGCTTCCACCAGGATCTCATCAGTTTCTTATTGAAATAAAGAGAATTCTCAGTAAGTCTGGTAGGTGTGAAAAAAGTGTTGAGTCTTACATCCTTATTGATGGCAGCAAGGCGGCCTTCGACAATATCATGAGACTCAAGCTGGTCTAATACAAAACTGTAAAGATTCACCATCAGCGAGAAGGGGTTCTTACCGAGCACCTTATTATGATCCATATCTTCGGCTTCCAGTATGATAGCATCGACTTCGGTTGCACCGCGCCGAATGGCTTCCCTGATGGGGATCACACAGCCTAAGCCGCCATCGGCATATTCACAACCGTTCTTCTGAGCCAAAGACATAAAGGGAACATAATTACAAGACATCCATATCCAGTCACAGAAGTCATCATAACCAAAATCTTTGATCGACTTGTACTCCACCCGGTTCTTTGAGAGATTGGAAACCGTAACGATAATATCTAGGGACCGCTCCTTCAGGCCTTTAAAGTCGCCGGGTGACAAGTGTCTTCTTATATTTTTACGAAGGTTCTTAGATTCGCCGAAGGTTCGTTTTCGTTTGATCAATTGCCACAAGACGTTCAGGTAATTGATGGCAACATATTCCTTATCGCCACGCTTTCGTGTGACAAAGGGATTGTTGCTGAAAATACTGCGCTGATTCACCGAAGTATACATCTTATAAACTTTCTCAATATGTCCGGCCGCCAGGTGCGGAATCAGCAAGCTTCCTGTTGAAGTTCCAAGGAACAGGTCGTATTCTTTTTTTTGATTTTGGATGAGGTATTGAGCTACTCCTCCGGCGAAAGCTCCTTTGCTTCCTCCACCACTAATCACTAATGCGCGCATACTTATTCGATTTGACTCGTTTCCTGGCTTTTAAATTTAGCAAAATCGTAACCCGATTGCCACCATTTTTTCATTTTTTCAGAATTAAATATCAGGGAATTGGTCGTCAGCACCGTTGGTGTGTAATAAAAATTGATGATAGCCCCTTTATGCGAGGCCACAAATTTCCCTATCCTGATATTCTGTTTTTCAATTCTGTCGACCATAAAGGCGAACATATTGGTAAGCAGGGAAAAGGGATTTCGGGAAGGCATCCTGTTAAGCTGGGTAACCTCGGTCTGCAAAACTATCGCATCTATTTCAGTTGCCCCCAGCTTCAATGCTTCTTCAACCGGCACCATAACTCCGAGGCCTCCATCGGCATATTCACAGCCCTGCCGGCGTACCAGTGACATAAAAGGGGTGTAATTACAGGATATCCATACCCAATCGCAATATTCGTCATAACTATAATCTTTTACAGACTTATATTCGACCTGGTTCAGCGAGAGATTCGCTACGGTAACCACGACCTCTTTTCCGGATTCGCGGAGGCGATGAAATTCTTCCTTCGTGAACGTATTCCTTATGAGTTTTCGCAGATTCTCGCTTTCTCCGAAGGTTTTGCTTCCTCTCAAAAAGTTTCTCAGCACGTTCAGGTGATCAATAGCGATCTGGTCAGACCCGTGTATCTCTTTAAAAACAAAAGGCCTTACGTTAAAAATATCGTCGGTGGTAACCGAGGTATATACCTCCCTGATCTTTCCCACTTCATGCAATGCCAGGTGATTGACCAGAAGGCTGCCGGTAGAAGTGCCAAGAAACAACTCATAATCTCTTTTTCCGTCTTCTATCAGAAACTGGGCAACCCCGCCTGCAAAAGCGCCTTTGCTGCCTCCTCCCGAAATAACAAGTGCTTTCATAGTAGTTATTGACTGTCTTTGTTCAGCACCTCGTTAAGGGCCTGCAATTCATCGGTTGACAACTCGTCCCTGAACTGCTGAAGAAAGAACCTGAACTCGTCCTGTTCCATCAAATCCCGAAGCATGTCTCTTGAAAACCTGGAGAACTGCCAAACCGGATGCCTGGTTGCTCTGATGAGGCTTCTGACACTTGACTTATCAAAGGCTGATAATTCTTTGAGATAACCATAGGCATTCTGCCTGATCATAAAATGGTACCGATCATCTGTATAGTGAACAAGATCTGCATAGCGCTTTTCCTTTTCCTTTTCCCCGACCCCTTCAGTAACAAGGGATAAGGCGAGCCAAAGCGTACGAATGTTTGCAGAGTTAAAACCGAATACCCCGGCAGTTTGTTCAAGATAGGTCTCTCTGAACTCCGGAAAGCTGATCCATAACTTTAGTAAGGCCTGCTCGATAGTCAAATAGCTCGCATCCGTTAGAAGCGATTCAAATGGCTTTCTCAGATCCTGAGGCACTTCATTCAGGCTCAGCGCTATTGCCTGCCGTGTATATAGTCCTCCCTTTAAAGCGGTTTCTAACAGATCTTTTTGTTGCACCTGCGGGAGTATCCCCGCAGAGCTTACAATCAGTTGTTTTACAGGGTGATACAGGGAGTCATCTCTCAGTTTTGTTTTCCAGGAAGCAGCAATCCTGGCGGTTTGCTCCGGGGCACTACCTTTCCTCACAGATTCAGCTTCCTGCTGTACCTGCTTGTAGGCTTTGACAAAATCGTTGGCTATAAGACTCGTCATGACCTCCTCCACCGGAAATACGGAATCTGTGAGCCAACGTTGCTGAAAATCCTGCAAACGGGCTCCGGAAGTACCTTCAGCTATTCTTAAAAAATCATCAACCGTGGCATTTCTGTAGCTGAATTTATTCAAAAAGGAACGAACAGCTGCTTTAAAGGCATCGTCACCCAGCCTTTCACGGAGCATGTGCAATGCAATAGCTCCTTTTTCGTAAAATGTAAGACTTGAAGCTTTGGGATCGGTCAGGGACTCCCCTTCCCCCTGATCACTAAGGCGCTGCAATCGGCCAGTAGCTTCCAGCAGTTTCCAATAGTAATGATCTTCCCCAAAGATCCGGCGTTCTGCCAGCCAGGCATAATAGGTCGCAAAACCTTCATGTAACCAGTGCTGGGCCGCATCGGTTTCGGTCACCAGGTTCCCAAACCACTGATGCGCCATTTCATGTGCATTCACATTGATATAGTTCTGATCGTTAAACGCGACAGAATCTGTCACATACATATCAGAGAAAATCGTAAGCGAGGTGTTCTCCATACCTGCATAGAGAAAATCTTTAACCGGCACCTGTTTGTAGTTTTGCCAAGGAAACGGCACCCCGATCTCCTTTTCAAGAAAATTAAAAATGGTTTTTGTATACCGGTACGTTGGCTCGACACGCAGGCTGTCTTCAGGATAATAATAATTCATCAACGGTATTCCGGAGTCTGATCGGGTTTCCGATTTTCGATACTTCCCCGCTGCGATAGCCAGCAGATAACTGCTCATGGGAAGATCCATATCATAATGCCATGCCCTTTGGCCACCTTCTTTTTGCACCTTTTTCAGAGTGCCGTTCGCCACCACAGTATAGTCTGCAGGAAACATGACAGAAAGATCAAAAATGAGCTTTTCACTCATATTATCAAAAGAGGGGATCCAGTGTGAACTGTATTTTCCCTGGCCCTGGGTCCATACCTGCGCACCTCCTCGCACCGGCGGGTAATCAAAGACCGCTTGATGCTTATCATCTTTCCAGTTGATAAAATACATCGCCTTTTCAGGTTGCGTCTCGTACCATACAGAGACCTTCGTTTCCTTTTGCGTTTTCTCAACAGGAACTGATATTCGCAAACTGTCGTAAATGAAGGGAACAACCTTGTTGTCGACCAGAACCTTTTTAATGGTCATATTCCGGGCGTCGATATAGAAACTGTCTGTCTGAGCCGCATTATCGATTAAATATTCGACCTCTCCCCTCACCAGTGAACTGTCGGGTATGACAGTGATACTTGCCCGGCCATTCTGCACATCAGGCACGGGTACTGACTGAGAGTTTAGCTGAAAATAAAGAATAAGGCATAGGGCGCCCAGTATGTGTTTCATAGGTTTCCGGCTTTCTATTACCAAAATAGCGTTTTTAACTGAGCTTAGAAAAATAGCTGACCCCGGAATTCTTTTGATTAAATATTTATATTCGTGCTATGGCAAGTTCCAATATCTGGCAAACTCCTGTTACCTATCTCAAGGGTGTGGGCCCCAACCGTGCCGATCTGCTGGGCAGTGAATTGGGCATTCATACCTATGGTGACCTGGTTAATTTTTTTCCTCACCGGTACATTGATCGTTCACGATACTACAAGATAGCCGAACTGCAGCGCAATAATGCCGAGGTGCAGCTGGTGGGAAAGATCGTGCATCTGAAAACCGTGGAACAAAAGCGGGGGAAACGGCTGGTAGCCATATTCAGAGATGAAACCGGAGAAATGGAACTCGTCTGGTTCAGGGGGCATAAGTGGATTCGTGAAAGCCTGCGTCTGAACCGAACCTATGTGATCTTCGGAAAAGTGAACTGGTATAATGGCTTTTCCATGCCGCATCCGGAAATGGAATTTCTTGAAGATCATCAAAAAAGTCTCAGTAACGGAATGCAGCCCGTATATCCTTCTACAGAAAAACTGAGCAATAAAGGAATTACCAACCGGGTTATCATCAAATTACAACAGCAACTCTTTACTGAAACCGGTGGAAGATTTCAGGAAACCCTGAACAGCGACCTGCTCAATGAGCTCAAGCTGCTTTCTAAAACCGAATCTTTATTTAAAATTCACTTCCCGAAAGATCCTGCCATACTGGCCAGGGCTCAGTATCGACTTAAATTCGAGGAACTGTTTTTTGTTCAGTTGCAGCTGATCTCAAAAAATATCATTCGCAAGCATAAAATAAAAGGGTTTCCCTTTGAAAAGGTCGGTGAGAACTTCACCTCCTTTTACGAGAACCACTTACCTTTTTCGCTTACCGGGGCTCAGAAAAAGGTCTTGAAAGAGATCAGGAACGACCTGGGCAGCAATGCACAGATGAATCGATTACTGCAGGGAGACGTCGGTTCAGGAAAGACGATTGTGGCCCTGATGAGCATGCTGTTGGCGATCGATAACGGGTATCAGGCCTGCCTGGTAGCACCGACAGAAATACTTGCTCAGCAACACTTCACCGGACTGCAGGAGTTATTGAGCGAAATGAATATAGGTATAAGACTGCTAACCGGCAGCACTCCCAACAGTGAGAGAAGAGTGATCCACGAAGACCTCTCATCAGGCGACCTGCACATCCTGGTTGGTACCCATGCCGTGCTGGAAGACAAGGTTATATTCAATAACCTGGGCCTTGCCATTATCGACGAACAGCACCGGTTTGGCGTGGCCCAACGATCAAAACTCTGGCATAAAAATGTGAGTCCGCCACACATACTCGTGATGACAGCAACTCCCATCCCCAGAACCCTGGCCATGAGTCTTTACGGCGATCTTGACATCTCAGTGATCGATGAGTTACCACCCGGAAGAAAACCCATCAAAACGGTGCATCGCTTTGATACTAATCGCCTGAAAGTCTTCAGGTTTCTGAAGGATGAGATCGCCCTGGGCAGACAAGTTTATATAGTCTATCCCCTGATCGAAGAATCTGAAAAGCTGGATTATAAAGACCTGATGGACGGTTATGCAAGTATCGAACGTGAGTTTCCCAAGCCCCAATATCAGATTTCTATCGTTCACGGAAAGATGAAACCCGCCGATAAAGACTATGAGATGGCCCGGTTCGTAAAGGGTGAAACACAAATCATGGTAGCTACCACTGTGATCGAGGTTGGGGTGAATGTGCCAAACGCTTCGGTGATGATTATCGAGAGTGCCGAAAGGTTCGGTTTGTCTCAGCTTCATCAGTTACGCGGCCGGGTGGGACGAGGCGCTGAACAAAGTTATTGTATTCTTATGACCGGACATAAACTTTCAGATGATTCAAAAACCCGTATGGAAACCATGGTCAGAACCAATGACGGCTTCGAGATAGCGGAGGTCGATCTCAAGCTACGCGGACCCGGAGATCTCATGGGCACCCAGCAAAGCGGTGTTCTTTCCTTAAAGATTGCTGACCTGGTAAAAGATAACGAGATCCTGAAGACTGCCCGCTATTATGCCATGAAGGTGCTCAGAGAAGACCCCGGACTGCAGATGGAAAAGAACAGCGTGTTGAGATGGGTTTATGCCCGCCTCATGAAGAAAAAGAATATCTGGAATTATATTTCCTGACGCCTGACAAGCGGGCGAAGTAACCCTGCAGAAAACACCCTGAAAGTAACCGTGGAATTCTTATTATTTTTTAAGGGTATTACTATCTTTGCGCTTCAATAATTCTTAAGCATGAAAATTTCATATCGCTGGTTAAAGCAATTTATTAAAATAGACTGGGAAGCAGAAAAGGCGGGAGAATTACTCACAGACCTTGGCCTTGAAGTAGAGGGAATACAGAAGTTCGAATCGGTCAAAGGCAGCCTGGAAGGTATCGTGACAGGAAAGGTCATCGAATGTACTAAGCACCCCAATGCTGATAAGTTAAAACTAACCAGGGTCGATATTGGAAATGGCACCCCCCTGCAGATTGTATGCGGGGCCCCTAATGTTGCCGAAGGGCAGATCGTTCCCGTAGCTACCATAGGCACCACCCTTTATGATGATAAAGGAGAAGCCTGGCAAATCAAAAAAGGAAAGATACGCGGAGAGGTTTCTGAAGGGATGATCTGTGCCGAAGATGAACTGGGACTCGGTGACGATCATGACGGGATCATGGTGTTGTCTGAAGATATCGAACCGGGAATCCCCTGTGCAGAAATTTTTGAAATCGAGAAGGATGAGGTTTTTGAAATCGGACTCACCCCAAACCGTGCTGACGCCATGTCTCACTACGGAGTGGCGAGAGATCTCAGAGCCGGGCTCATTCAACAAGGTCAACAGCCTGAACTCATCACCCCTTCTGTAAGCAGTTTTCATGTAGACAACAGAACCCTGCGTATTGAAGTTGATGTAAAAGATAAAAATGCTTGTCCGAGATACTGCGGAGTGACCCTTAACGGGATTAAGGTGCAGGAATCACCTGAATGGCTTAAGAACCGATTAAAATCGATTGGACTTACCCCTAAGAATAATGTGGTTGACATCACCAATTATGTGATGCATGAACTGGGACAACCTCTTCACGCCTTCGATGCTGCAAAGATCACCGGCAACAAAATTGAAGTAAAGACCCTTACTGCAGGAACGAAATTCACAACCCTGGACGAGGTCGAGAGGGAATTACACGAAGACGATCTGATGATCTGTGATACAGAGAAGCCCTTATGTATCGCCGGGGTATTCGGCGGCTTGCATTCTGGAGTTACTCAAAATACCACGCAGGTATTTCTCGAAAGTGCCTATTTCGATCCGGTAAGTATTCGCAAAACCGCCAAGCGCCACGCATTGAATACCGATGCATCTTTTCGCTATGAAAGAGGTATCGATATCGATATTACAAGATACGCCCTTCAGCGTGCCGCCCTGCTGATCAAAGAACTGGCAGGCGGCGAGATCTCAAGCGAGATCGAAGAGTTCTACCCTGTGAAGTTCGAAGACTTTCAGGTATTTCTGACCTTCGAAAAAATCTACAGCCTTATCGGCCAGGAGATACCTACCGACATTATAAAACGCATCCTGAGCTCCCTCGAGATCAAGATCAATAATGTTACAGAAACAGGTCTGGGGTTAACCATACCTTCATACCGGGTAGATGTAAAGAGGGAGGCAGATGTAATCGAAGAGATCCTGAGGGTCTACGGCTATAACAATATAGAATTCAGTTCTAAAATAAGCGCCTCGATCGCACCCTCATCTCCTTATGAAGCCCATAAGGTTGAGAATATAGCAGGTAATCAGTTGGTGGCTCAGGGCTTCTCTGAGATCATGACCAATTCCCTGACTACTCCCGCCTACAGCAAGGCTTCAACACAACTGGAGAGCGAACGAAATGTTGAAATACTCAATCCACTTAGCGGGGACTTATCTGTGATGAGACAAACCCTGCTTTTCGGTGGCCTGGAAGCCTTATCTTATAATATCAACCGCAGAAACGACAACCTGAAGTTCTTCGAGTTTGGTAAATCGTACCAAAACATCAATGATAAGTGGATAGAGAATCAGCACCTGGGAATTTTCATGAGCGGGAAACGGCATCGTGAAAGCTGGATTCAGGAGTCTCAGGAGGCAGATTTCTTCTACCTCAAAGGTGTAATAGATGGCATTCTGGAACGCCTCGGTATTGAGCAGGTGAAGAATAAACCCCTTAAATCTGAATTCTTCAGTGAAGGCCTGACCTACTCGGCGGGTAAAACAACCATCGCTGAATTCGGATCAGTCAGGTCGGAGATCCTTAAACTGGCAGACCTGAAACAAACTGTTCTATATGCCGATCTGAAGTGGGATCGAATTCTTGACCTGGTTCAAAACAAGAAGATCACTTTCAGCGATATACCAAGGTTCCCGGAGGTAAAAAGAGACCTGGCCTTATTGGTCGATAAAGGAGTTGGCTTCGACGAAATTCGTGAGATAGCATTTCAGACAGAGAGAAAACTCCTGAAATCGGTAAATCTATTCGATGTCTACGAGGGCGAAAAATTACCCGATAGCAAAAAATCATATGCGGTAAGTTTCATTCTCAGAGATGATCAGAAGACCCTTACCGATAAGCAGATCGACAAGGTAATGCAAAAGCTGCAACAAAGCCTGCAGACCAAAATACAAGCTGAACTGCGATAGTTTAAAAGCCCGGAACACACCGGGCTTTTTCTTTTCTTACCCCTGAATAGGTTCCTGATATTTTAAGATATTACAGGTTTTTTAACAATTACACTGCTAAAAACCAGTGTGCGCCCCTTGTAACCATACGAGTAATTCATTAAATTTGAGAGGATTGTAATTGCTTAAAGAAAAGAAAAATGTTCAAGAAGGTCAATGTAGAGGATAAGTTACGTCGTTACAGAAATAAGGGTAGCCTGGAGGAGTCGGTACTAGAACAGGTCAAAGACATACTGCAAAATCACAGAACAAGTGATTCCCTCATTCAGGAGAAACTGGAAAAGCCACATCCCTCCCACTTTAATGATTTTAATGCAGAACTGCTGGAAACCGACAGGATCTATCACATAGATCAGATAAAGCAGATCTGTATCGATTACAGGCTTCGATTCTTATCAACCAAGTATTTTAAAGGAAAGTTTCCTAAAGAAGCATTAGAACAGATCAAGGAGCTGGAAAAGAATCATGATACCCAGCTTAAAGGCTTCAAAATAATGGCCCCCTCAAAACTTTTTAAGTTGGAAAATGCCGACGACCCGCTGCTCTTTGCTCCCATCGGTAATGATTATTTCTACCTTGTACACAAATGGGGTAACGATCTGCATCCGTTAAGAAAACTACTGGTGCTGCCGTTCAAAAGCATGGGAAACCTTATATTACTCATCATATTGCTGAGCTACCTGATCACAGCTGTGATGCCACTTGAAATTTTTACCAGAGATGAAAGTGCAGCCTCATTCTGGCTCTTGTATTTCTTTGTTTTTAAAATGGTGGCGAGTATTGTGATCTTTTATGGTTTTGCCCTCGGGAAAAACTTTAATACCGCTATCTGGAACAGCAAATATTTCAATGCATGACCCAGTTATCAAATAACAACCAATCTTAAAACCAAACCTGACTATGAATGACGATCAGTACATAAGAATATTTACAGGCACCGAAATCGATGCCGGGCGACTTAAAGAAAAACTGGAAAATCTGGATATCACCCCGATCATCAAGAATGAAGGTGAATCAGGCAGACTGGCCGGTTTCGCCCCTCCGGTTTTTAACCAGGTACGGGTTTATGTGCATAAAGATGAACACAGCAAAGCAATACCCGTGCTGGAAGAGCTTGAAAAGGAGATCAACGACAATGATTAAAAGACATTCGCAACACAAATAAAAAAAATCCCGTTCGATACAACGAACGGGATTTTTAATTTATACTTCTGTCACTCTTGATCAGGCTGTTACAGCATACATTTTCTCACGCTGCTCACGAATAGCCGGATCGCTCATATAGTCATCAAAACTCAGGTATCGGTCGATAGCCCCTGCAGGGGTTAGTTCGATAACCCGGTTGGCCACTGTTTGTGCGAACTCATGATCATGAGTGGTGAATAATACCGTTCCCGGGAATTTCTTTAACGAATTGTTGAAGGCCGTGATACTTTCAAGGTCAAGGTGATTCGTAGGTTCATCGAGCATCAGCACATTTCCTTTAATCATCATCATTCGACTTAACATACATCGAACTTTCTCACCACCTGAAAGTACTCTTCCCGTTTTAAGAGCTTCCTCTCCACTGAACAACATCTTTCCGAGAAAACCTCTCAAATAGACCTCTTCTCTTTCTTCTTCAGTCTTTGCCCACTGGCGCAACCAGTCAACCAGGCTGAGATCGTTATCAAAGAATGAGGCGTTATCCAGAGGAAGGTAGGCCTGAGTGGTGGTCACTCCCCATTTGTATTCTCCTTTATCGGCTTTCATGTTACCGTTTATGATCTCGTAGAAAGCGGTGGTAGCTCTGGAGTCACGTGAAAATACCACAACCTTATCTCCTTTTGCCAGGTTAATCGACACATTGTCAAAAAGCATATCGCCATCTAAACTACTGGTCAGCTTCTCCACATTAAGTATTTGATCACCCGCCTCTCTTTCACGGTCAAATATAATGGCCGGGTATCTTCTGCTGCTCGGCTTGATATCGTCGACCTTTAATTTTTCAAGCATCTTCTTTCTCGAGGTGGCCTGCTTACTCTTGGCTACGTTTGCACTGAAACGCTGAATAAATTCCTGGAGTTCTTTGGCTTTCTCTTCTGCCTTTTTGTTCTGTTGTGCCCGTTGTCTGGCAGCTAACTGACTGCTTTCATACCAGAATGAATAATTTCCGCTGTAAAGATTGATCTTACCAAAGTCTATATCAGCAATATGGGTACATACGGCATCAAGAAAGTGACGGTCGTGAGACACAACAATTACTGTATTGTCATAGTTGGCAAGGAAATTCTCAAGCCAGCTTATGGTATCATAATCAAGGTCGTTAGTAGGCTCATCCATAATCAGTACATCAGGATTGCCAAACAAGGCCTGCGCCAGCAACACACGAACCTTTTGTTTTCCGTCAAGGTCTTTCATGAGGGTATAGTGATGCTCTTCAGATATTCCTAGGTTTGAAAGCATGGCTGCGGCGTCACTCTCGGCGTTCCACCCATTCATCTCCTCGAAGGTTACCTGGAGCTCCCCGATTCTTTCTGCGTTTTCGTCAGAATAATCAGCATAAAGCTCATCGATCTCTTTTTTAATGGCAAAAAGAGGTTTGTTCCCCATTAGTACCGTTTCGAGCACAGCATGCTCATCATAGGCATAGTGATTCTGCTCAAGAACAGACATTCGTTTACCCGGTTCCAGGTGAACATGCCCACTGGTGGCTTCCTGTTTCCCGGAAATGATCTTCAGGAAAGTAGATTTACCGGCCCCGTTGGCCCCGATGATACCATAACAGTTACCATGGGTGAAGTTAACGTTCACTTCGTCGAAAAGAACGCGTTTGCCAAATTGAACCGAAAGATTTGATACTGATAACATTAAAATCCTCTCTTTTTAATTTTGAGCTGCAAAAGTAACAAAATAAAACCACATAACAGGCCGGGAATCAAACGTTAAAAAGTCTTATTTAACGCGGCCTTAACAATCTACCTGAGGGTGCTTTTTTAGATTTGTTTAATTGAAAATGAATCGATCTCTATCATTTAAAAGCATATTTGCCCGTAATAAATGAGTAAATATTTAATAACCTTCTTGGTAATACTTACCCTTAGCTGTACGAAAAGTAGAGATGAGGCGTATTTTGGGGGTGAAATCGTCAACCCCCGAGCTCCTTATGTTTACCTTTCATATGGGGAAGAAAGGATCGATTCGGCCCTTCTCAATGAGCAAGGTCGTTTTTTGTTTACCATCAAAGACCCTAAGAACGGGGTGTATACCTTCGAGCATAATCCTGAGTATCAGCATGTCCTTCTGGAAAAAGGAGACAGCGTGATGATGCGACTGAACACCATGGATTTTGACGAATCCCTGATTTTTTCAGGAATTGGCGCTACGAAGAATAATTTCCTGATCGATATGTGGCTTCTAAGTGAAGATGAAGCCTCTCTCAGGGAATCCTTCTACAAGCTGAATCCTGCCGAATTCAGAAAGAAAATCGATTCCCTCCATCAGATGAAGCTCGATCAGTACACAGATCTGATAAACGAAAACAGTCTTTCTGATAAAGCAGAGCGGCTTACCAAAGCCTCCATAGACTTCCCTCATTATCTCTACCTGGAAAAATATCCCTACAAGTATAAAAAATACAAGTTTAACAAGGCGCCGGAAGAGTTCTCAGAGATTCCCAAAGACTTCTATACCTACCACGATAACATTGATGTCAATGACTCCTTGCTTGCTCACTATGTGCCTTACAGGGATTACCTCACCATGTATTTTACCAATGTAGCTCTTGAATACTGTAAGAAGCATTGCGATGCGCATGAGCGTTTTTTCAATTCTTCTCACTATGGTATTCACAAGCTGAAGGTGATCGATAGCATGGTCAACAATACGCATCTGGAAGAACATCTTTTTAAAAACACGGCTACCTCCTATTTTATGATGAACCATGATCCGGAGAACAATCAACGTTTCATGGAAGCCATTTACAGCTACAGCGATAACAGCGAGGTACATGAATACGCAGAAAGCATACACACCAACATCAGCAATTTACAGGAAGGAAAAGCGGCACCAACCCTTCACCTGATAGACCTGGTCGGCAATTCCCACAAGATCGAAGCTGATGATTACAAAACAAATACGGTCTATTATTTTTGGAGACTGCATCAGAACAGAAGGAACGATATTCTTCGCAAACGAATCGATCAGTTAAGGCAGCAATATCCTGATCACAATTTTGTCGGGATCAACCTGGACAATGATCACGATCGTTGGGTAGCCATGGTACACCGGGAACAAGGCATCCCCGGCATCGAACATTACCGGGTTGAAAATTTTAATCAACTTGTGAAACTCTTAGACATACGATATCTCAACAGAATGATCGTTATTGGCGAAAACGGTTTAATTGTCGACGGCTTCGGAAACATTTTTGACGAAGAACCCTTGCGGGATAAAAGGGAGTCCCTGGCAACATCCGTCCAATAACACAAGAGCTGTATTTCATATCATAATACCTGGAAATAAAAAAGCCCGCTGTTTTTAATAAGCGGGCTTTTTAATGGTTTCTGTTCAAATATTACTGATTCCCTTTTTTATAATCAGCCAGGAACTTTTCAAGACCAATATCTGTAAGCGGGTGATTCAGCAGTCCGGTGATGGAACTCAGGGGTCCTGTCATCACATCAGCACCAATCTTGGCACATTCAAGCACGTGCATGGTATGCCTTACCGAAGCAGCCAGAATTTGTGTATCAAAACCGTAGTTATCATAAATAAGCCTGATCTCGGCGATCAGATTCAGACCATCGGTTGAAATATCATCCAATCTTCCGATGAAGGGAGAAACGTAGGTAGCTCCGGCCTTAGCAGCCAGTAAAGCTTGTCCTGAAGAAAATACCAGGGTACAGTTAGTACGAATTCCTTTATCTGAAAAATATTTGATAGCCTTCACCCCTTCCTGTATCATAGGTACTTTTACCACGATCTGCTCATGCAGTTTGGCAAGCTCTTCCCCTTCCTTAACGATTCCATCGAAGTCGGTCGCGATCACCTCGGCAGAAACATCACCATCTACCAGTTCACAAATCGCCTCGTAATGTTTGAGAATATTCTCTTTTCCGCTGATGCCCTCTTTGGCCATTAGCGAAGGATTGGTGGTTACCCCGTCGAGAACACCAAGAGCCTGAGCTTCTTTGATCTGATCGAGATTTGCGGTGTCAATAAAAAATTTCATGAATGAAAAATTGAGATTTTAATTAAAATAAAGCCTTTGCTCTAATGCGGGCAAAGTTATAATTTATAATGGTTTAAGAGTAATTTCTTAAACACTTTGTCGGGCAAAATCTTTTTCAGCACCACTGAGAATTTCTCCATGAACGCCCCGACCTTATAATGAATTTTCCTGTTTTTGCTCCTTATAATCTTTTCAACCGTCTTAGCTATTTTAAGAGGTTCTCCCGCTTCAGCCACTTGTTTATTTACAATATCCAAAACCTGTTCGTAGTTCTGAGAATAAGGAGACGAAGCAGGCATGGGAGCGTGATACCTCCTGTTGGCAATATCGGTATTGAAATCTCCCGGAGCTATATTACAAATATCGATGTTGAATTCATGCACTTCCATCTGAAGACTTTCAGAAACCAACGAAAGAGCACCCTTGGTAGCGCTGTAAATACCGCGATAGGGCAGCCCCATATAACCGGCTATGGAGGTTATATTGATGATCAATCCGCTTTTTTGTTCCCTCATGACGGGAAGAACAGCGTTTATCAGGTTCAGGGGGCCGTAAAAATTTGTATCGAAGGCCTTTTCGATCTCTTCTCTCGGTGTTTCTTCAACGGGTCCCGTAATACCCACGCCTGCATTGTTGATAAGCACATCGATTCGACCTTCTTTCTCTTTTATCCTTCCGACCAGATCCTGCACCTGGCCGGGGTCGGTCACATCCAACCTTTCGAGGGTATAGTGAAATTTTTCAGAAGGGAGCTTTTCCGGATTTCGACTGGTACCGTACACAGTGTAACCCTTGTCGGTGAGATATGTACATACAGCCCTTCCTATTCCCGAAGAACCTCCTGTGATCAAAACTACCTTAGACATTTTATTATAAATGGACTTCCCTTATCCGGGAAAATTGAAGTCAATAAAAAACGGCAAGCTACCTACATCGCACCGCTCAACCACATACCCTTGCTGCGTTCCCGCCCTGGGGGATTCTGCAGGAGCTGGTCGTGTAGGACTTGCCGGGTGCAAATTTACAAACTTTTTGAGATCATACAATGATTTTACAATCTTAAATTAATTAAATACCTTGGAGCAAATTTTTAGCTTGAACATGCATTTGAATAAACCCCTTATTGCCAGTTTTATAGCGTCAGTGCTGCTATCCTGCAATGGTGCGCCTTCGTCAGAAAAAAATCTCTTTTCCCTTGAAACAGGGTTAAAAAACAACAGAATTCAATCAGGAGAACCGTTTAAAGTATCTCTTGGGAATCCCGGAAACAAACCGGTCGAAAAAATATCGTACTATTTTATGGGGCAACAGCTAATGCCCGAACAGGATTCATTATCGCTAAGCCCTGAAAAGTTAGGAGAACATACCCTCGAAGCAGAAATAATTACCGATGGAGACACGGTCAGAATCGCTGAACCCATCACTATCCTTGCAAAAAATTCACCTAAGGTATACACCTACAGCATCGTAAATGAATTTCCTCACGACCGCAATGCCTATACGCAGGGACTTGAGTTTCACAACGGGGTGTTATTTGAGAGTACGGGTCGCAGAGGACAGTCGACACTGCGTAAAACCGATTTTAAAACGGGGGAAGTACTCGAGGAGATCCCTTTGGAAGATCAGTACTTCGGAGAAGGCATCACTATAATGAACGGCAAGATCTATCAGCTTACCTGGCAGAAAAAGACAGGTTTCATCTATGATCTTGAAACCCTGGAACGCAAGGGATCTTTTCAATATGGCCAAAGTAAGGAAGGATGGGGACTAACAAACGACGGAACAAAGATCTATAAGAGTGACGGTTCTGACAAAATCTGGATTCTTGATCCTGAAACGCTAAAGGAAACAGACTTCATCCAATCGGTTACCAACACCTCGGTTTTCAATAAAGCCAATGAACTTGAATATGTCGACGGTCTGATCTATGCCAACGTTTGGTTAAAAGACAGTGCGATGATAATCGATGCCCGATCGGGTGCGATTATCGGCGTTATCGATTTTAGAGGACTCAAAGACAAGGTGGCTCAGCACGACGATCTCGATGTGCTGAACGGGATTGCCTATCACCCGGAAAGGAAAACTTTCTTTGTAACCGGAAAGAACTGGAATAAGATGTTCGAGGTCACCATTAGTGAAAAATAAAATGGAATACCATAGTGCCCTTGTCGAAGTAGCAGCTCAGGACCTGGATGAACTGAACCATGTCAACAATGTTCGTTATGTCGAGTGGGTGCAGGATATAGCCAGGGAACACTGGCAAATGAAGGCAACCGCTGAAATGCAAAACAACTTTGTCTGGATGGTGCTTACCCATCATATTTCCTATCGGAAACAAGCGGTAATGGGTGATGTCATCAGATTGAAAACCTATGTCACACAATCAGAAGGGGTCACCTCCACCCGGGTGGTGGAAATGTATCGTTCATCAGACGATGCCCTTCTTGTTCGTGCCAAAACCGAATGGTGCCTGATTAATAAAAACACCGGAAAGCCTCAGCGTATTCCGCAGGAAATAAAAGAGCTCTTCTGAAAACCTTGCTATACACATACACATTCCGTACTGCCGGATTACTGACCCTGCTGTTGACAATGGTGATGTTCTCCTGCCGGAATGACTTTGAATATTCAGATAATAGCGGACAGCTTCATTTTTCTGCAGACACCTTGTTTCTCGATACGATATTCTCAGATATCAGCTCTTCCACCTATAGCTTTAAGGTCTATAATCGGCAGAATGAAGCGATCAATATACCTTCAGTCTCTTTAGAAAAGCAGGAAAATTCACGATTCAGAATCAACGTTAATGGAAAAACAGGACCCACTGTCAGTGATATTATCATCGAAGCAAATGACAGCATTTTTGTCTTTGTAGAGGTCACTGCAGAATCAACCAGTCAGAACAGCGGAGAGTTTCTTTACGAAGACCGTGTGCGCTTTTACGGTACGGAGAATGACCAGTTCGTGCAATTGATCACCCTGGTCAGAGACGCACATTTATTGTTTCCAGAACGCAGTAACGGCATCAAAGAAAGTGTTGTTCTCGGCATGGATGAATCAGGAGAAGAGTTGCGCATAGAGGGTTTCGAACTGGATTCTGATGAATTGATAATGAACGATGAAAAACCTTATGTTATTTATGGCTATGCAACGGTAAAACCGGAAGACACCCTTAGAATTTTGGCCGGCAGCAGGCTGTATTTTCACAGGGAATCCGGCATACTTATACAACCCGGCGGCACCCTGCTGGTCTCCGGTAGCCTGAGCAACGATCCGGAACTGCTCGAAAATGAGGTCATATTCGAAGGAGACCGCCCCGAGCCGGAATTCTCAGACATTCCAGGGCAATGGGGTACTATCTGGCTGCGAGGCGGGAGCGGGTCTCATCAAATCGAAAATCTTACCATTAAAAATGCCACCGTCGGCCTCATCATAGAGGAACCCGGAAGCCAGTCTGTAAGCACCATAAAGAACACCCGAATCCTGAACAGCAGCAGTATCGGGTTGCTTGCCAGGGGAGCACATCTCACTGCTCAAAATCTGGTGGTGGGCAATGCCGGTTTATACGCCATGTACATCGACCGGGGAGGTGACTACACCCTGCTGCATAATACGCTCGCCAATTACTGGGACCGTTCTTTCAGAAGCACTCCCGCTCTTTATGTGTCAGACAATGACCTGATGGGCAACAGCAGTCAACTCAGTCTGTTTGTTGCCAACAGTATCATTTACGGAAGAAATGCAGTGGAATACCAATTAGAGTTTACTGATATTGATACCTCCGAACTGCTGTTTCAAAATTCCCTATTACGCTTTGAAAGCTCTGATGAAGACTTAAACAGCCTGCCTTATTACGATACCACAAACACCGATTTTTACCTGAATTGCCTTTTTAACGCAGACCCTCTTTTTACCGATCCGCAGAAGGCGCAGTTCAGTTTACAGGCTGAATCTCCGGCACGGGGAACTGCAGATGCACAAATCTCTCTTCAGGTTCCTCTCGATATCAGAGGAGTTAACCGGGTAACTGAACCTGAAATGGGAGCATACGAGATTTCTGAGAATTAATTTTTTTGAAGGTTCTTGAGGGTAATATATTTTGAAAGATACCTGTATGCCAGTTGGTGATTGGTATTCAGAATACTGCCTATAATATCAGAAGATCTGTATGCCTCCAGTGTCTCTCGGCGCTCCTCCAGTCGGCCTAAAAATCTGTTTAGATGTCCTGATTCCAGAAAACGACCCTCTAAGATCTCTTCCCCTTTTATTGCTGCCCGTTTCCAGTCTTCCGGTTCTGAATACAGCTTAACGGCTTTCTCAACAAACAAATTATGATCTCCGGGAGTGAGGGTGAAACCACTCCAGTCATTTGCAGCTGCAATTCCCTCTGAGCCTACTGAGGTGGTGACCGAAGGTATACCGAAATACATCGATTCCAGCAATTTCCCCTTAAGTCCCGCTCCAAATCGCAGGGGAGCCAGTAACACCCTATGGGAAAGGAAGGCCTCAGAGGCTTCAGGAATGTAGCCCCTGATCTTTAATCCTCCGGCATTGTCATTCAAAGACATGATCTTATCTCCCGCATAGGCTCCGTAAACATTCAGGGAGGCTTTTGGTAGTTGCTTCCTGATCTTCGGCCATATGGTCTTCAATTGTTGGAGGGCATCCACATTCGGGGCATGTTTAAAATTCCCTATAAACATAAAATCTGACCTGGCTGAAAATCCGGGTATATTACCGGGAGACCTCGCCTTATCGAAAACTATGGGTATATAATGCAAATGTTTCCCGTCTATGTTCAATTCGGTGGTCAAAAGTTCCATTTCCTTTTCTGAAATGATCAGACTCAGGTCGCACCGCAGAATACTGGCGAGTTCTCTTTTGGCTAATTCAGATAATGGTTTCAGAGAGTACGGATGAAGATTCATCACTTCCCTGCGTCTGAGATCCCTTAGAAAATGGAGGTCTTCCGTATCCAGTATTCTCATAGCTTCGGGAATTTGTTCAGCCACCCGCCAGCCAAACTGCTCTTCCATCATAAACCTGTCAAAGACCACAACATCCGGATTCAATGATCGAACCCAGACGTCAAAACCATCATCATTGACCGAAATGGTCTGACTCTTCACCCCCACGTTCAGGAGTTTTTCCCTGAAAGGACTGTCTGTTTCAGTGGTCGAAAAAGTAATCTCGTACCCTCCCTGCTGCAAGGCCTTAATTAATTGCAGCATCCGGCTACCGGCTGCAGAGGCGGTCGGGTCGGGCCAACGATGACCAATGATCAGAAGTTTTTTCATACGCTTGACTAAATAAAAAATGCCCTGTATCCAATTACAGGGCATCTTGTTTAAGATAATGAAAACGAGATCATCCCTTGAAAAGCGGACGATCCTGCATCAGCCTGTATACGTGATTTGCTGCTGCGTCGAGTTTACTTTCATTTTCATGATTCATCAATACGTCATCGATGATGTTGACCACTGCTTCCATATCATCTTCTTTCATTCCCCTGGTGGTAATAGCAGCTGTACCAATCCTGATCCCGCTGGTTACAAACGGACTTTTATCATCAAAAGGAACCATATTCTTGTTCACGGTGATGTGTGCCTTACCAAGTACCTCTTCAGCCAGTTTACCGGTGATATTCTTATTTCTGAGATCGATGAGCATCATGTGGTTATCTGTACCTCCGGAAATAATATCATAGCCTTTTTCAACAAAAGCTTTAGCCATGGCCGCAGCATTCTTCTTAACCTGGACAATATAGTGGAGGAATTCATCTGTAAGAGCTTCCCCAAAGGCGATGGCCTTTGCTGCTATGATATGTTCGAGAGGACCACCCTGGTTACCCGGGAAAACCGCACTGTCAAAAAGGCTTGACATCATTTTAAGATTTCCGTTCTTAAGTTTCAGTCCGAATGGATTTTCGAAGTCCTTCCCCATCATGATTAACCCTCCACGCGGACCTCTGAGGGTCTTATGTGTAGTGGTGGTTACCACATGACAATGCGGTAGAGGATCATTCAGCACCCCTTTGGCAATAAGACCGGAAGGGTGAGAAATATCTGCCATGAGCAGTGCCCCTACTTTGTCTGCTATCTCCCTGAATCTCGCAAAATCGATATCCCTTGAATAAGCCGAGGCACCGGCAATGATCAGCTGGGGTTTTTCTTTTTCGGCGATCTCTGCGATCTTGTCATAATTCAGCAAACCAGTTTCCTTCTCAACCCCGTAGAAAACAGGACTGTAGAGTTTTCCTGAGAAATTCACAGGAGAACCGTGCGTAAGGTGTCCACCGTGAGAAAGATCAAAGCCTAATATTTTATCTCCGGGCTTCAGACAGGCAGCAAAGACAGCGGTATTCGCCTGCGACCCGCTATGAGGCTGCACATTGGCCCATTCTGCACCGAAAAGTTCACAGGCACGTTCGATGGCGATAGTCTCTACTTCATCGACAACCTCACAACCACCATAATAGCGCTTCCCGGGATACCCTTCAGCATATTTATTGGTCAATACGGAGCCTGCAGCTTCCATAACCTGGTTACTTACAAAATTCTCAGAAGCGATAAGCTCCAGTCCGTTAAGCTGTCTCTCTTTTTCAGCCTCGATAAGATCGAATATTTGCTCGTCTCTATTCATTTCGATTTTTTTCGTTAAAGAATGCCCAAAAATAGCAAATACATTCGGTAAATTAACAGAAATTAATACCTTTAAATCTTAATAATATCAACCTTCTATCAACATAATTCTATTATGCCACAATACGCAAATGACCCTTCAAGAAAATCATGGATCGACACCCCGGCAGATTCCGATTTTCCGATACAAAATATACCATTCGGGGTTTTTCTAACGCGCGACGATGTAATCACCATCGGTACGCGTATAGGTGACAAGGCGATCGACCTTGGAGCTTTACACCAACTCGGATATTTTGAAGGGATCCCTCTTACAGACGATATTTTTTTACAGGATACTCTGAACGACTTTATTTCAGACGGAAAAAAGACCTGGCGACTGGTAAGAAACCGTATCGCTGAGATCTTTGATGCCGACAATGCTAAACTGAGAGATCACGAGGAACACCGTTCTATAGTGTTGTTTGATCTTGATGAGATCGAAATGCAGCTACCTGTACAGATCGGTGACTACACTGATTTTTACAGCAGCAAGGAGCACGCCACCAATGTTGGCAGCATGTTCAGAGACCCGAACAACGCCCTGTTACCAAACTGGCTTCATATTCCTGTTGGATACCACGGCAGAAGTTCCACTATCATACCCAGCGGAATCCCTATTCACAGGCCGGTGGGACAAACGCTTCCCGCGGGTCAGGACGAGCCGGTTTTCGGTCCGTCTAAACTGGTCGATTTCGAACTGGAAATGGCTTTCATAACCACTGATGCCAATCAATTAGGGGAACCTATACCCGTGGATGAGGCAGAAGATTATATTTTCGGACTGGTGCTCTTCAATGACTGGAGCGCCCGGGATATTCAGAAATGGGAATATGTGCCTTTGGGCCCTTTCCTGGCAAAAAACTTTGCATCTTCCATCTCGCCATGGATCGTAACCCTTGATGCCCTGGAGCCTTACAGAACGAAATCGCCCGAACAGGACCCAGAACCTCTTCCCTACCTGAGATATACCGGAAAGAAAAGTTTTGACATAAAACTGGAGGTAGATTTGAAAGCCCCGGAAAGTGAGCCACAGACCATAGCTAAAAGCAATTTCAAATATATGTACTGGAATATGTCACAACAGCTGGCCCACCATACGGTCAACGGTTGTAAGGTCAATTCGGGAGATATGATGGGAAGCGGAACTATTTCTGGCCCTACTCCTGACTCATACGGATCCATGCTGGAGCTTACCTGGAGAGGTGAAAAACCCATCAAACTCAACGATGGTACCGAGCGAAAGTTTATAAACGATGGTGACACCGTCATCATGAGAGGTTACTGCGATAACGGGAAACAACGAATAGGTTTTGGGGAGGTTCGAACCACCCTGATGCCTCCGTTCAGTCCGAAAAAGCGAAAATAACTTCCGTTAATCGACAATAATAGCACCCCGGTAGTCTCCTATCGGGGTTTTTATTTATTTTTGGTCCAGCAAACCAATCTCTTACTACTATGAAAAACCTGCTATTGGGTCTGCTCACCATATTACTTATAGGTTGCAGCGGCGTAAAGCGTACTCAGGTAGCCCTTAATTCAGGAAATTACGACCAGGCTATCAACAATGCCATTGAGAAACTCAGAAAGGATAAAGACAAAAGAGGCAACCAGGAATATATTCTGATCCTCGAAGAGGCCTATGCCAAGGCTGAAAAGAGAGATCTTTCACGTATAGAGTTTTTGGTAAAGGATAACAATCCCGCCAACCTAACCGAGATATACGAAACCTACAGCAGGCTGCAGGAACGACAAAGGCAGATCAAACCGCTTACCCCCTTATATATTCGTGATGAAAACCGGGATGCCCGTTTCAGGTTCAGGGACTATTCTGCCGAGATCATCAGTTTTAAAAATGATCTTTCTGATCATTTGTACGAAGTGGCCCTGGAGAAAATGAGCAGCGCCCGCACCAAGCGTGATTTTCGCTCAGCCTATGAAGACCTTGATTACATCAATGCGATCAATCCTGCCTTCCGCGATGTTCCCCTACAGATGGATATCGCACATCAAAAAGGAGTCGACTATGTGATGGTAAACCTGTACAACGATTCTGAAACAATCCTTCCAAAGCGACTCGAGCAGGAATTGCTCAATTTCAACACCTACGGCCTAAACGAGTTATGGACCATTTATCACACTGAGCCTCAGCAAGGGCATCCCTATGATTATGAAATGGAAATCGCCTTCACTCAAATTTTAGTGAGTCCGGAACAGGTAAAGGAGACACAAATCATCAGGGAAAAAACTGTAAAAGACGGCTGGCGTTACGAATACGACCGCAACGGGAATGTCAAAAAAGACAGTTTGGGCAATGACATAAAGGTAGATAAATTCACCGATGTTACCTGTGTTTTCAGAGAGGTCAGACAATTCAAGGCGGTTCAGGTACAAGGCGCTATCACCTATCTCGACCTGAACACCCAGCAAAAATTAGGGTCATACCCTCTGAGCAGCGAATTCATTTTCGAACATATCTATGCCACCGAAGACGGAGACCTTCGTGCCTTGAGTCTTGATGACCGGAGGCTCCTGGAACTCGGCCCTGTTACCTTCCCTTCCGATGAGCAAATGGTCTATGATGCCGGCGAGGATATAAAAGCCAGAATCAAAGCCATAGTTACCCGTCAACGTTTCAATACGCTTTAAGCAGAAACAGCATCAGTCCTTAAGGGCTGATGCTGATATATCACCGTGCGAGGCATGATACCTCACCACTCCTTGCCAAAGTTCTATGAGCTGCGGACTTTCATGCCTGACATCCAGGGCAGCCGCAACCTGGTTCGATACCTCACGATTGGCGACCAGGTCCAGAAAGTAGAAGTCATGGCTATCACCATCGGTGACTTCCCGTTCAAAGCGGCTCAACATCATAGTGCTGATACCGCATCGTTTGCTATGCTTGAAAATAACCACGGGCTTTTCGTACGAGCGCTGCCTCAGGCTTTCTATGGTCGATCTATCAGTAAGAGGTATCCAGTTAACGCTTCCCTTTCCTGATTCTTCCGAGTCTTTCTTTCCCCAGCTGAATATTCCCATCAGATGTTCCTTTTTTTAAGATTAGCAGACAATTTGTCCTGTAAATTAATGGTTTAGCAGACATTTTGACCTGTCGAATGTATTGGAATATAATTTGACTACGTCTTCATGTAAATAAGAAAACCATTTAGAGCTTAAAAATATGAATTTAAATAATTTCACCATTAAATCGCAGGAGGCCATTCAGCGAGCTCAGCAAATAGCTCAGGGGTACGGTCACCAGCAAATAGAGAACGAACATATCTTCAAGGCATTGTTCGAGGTAGACGAAAATGTACTCCCCTTTCTGCTGAAAAAGCTAAACGTCAACGTAAGCCTGCTTCAGCAGGTACTCGACAGCACCCTGACCAGTTTCGCAAAAGTTGAAGGGGCTGACCTGATGCTTTCCAGAGATGCGGGTAATACGCTCAATGAGGCTGTTAATGTGGCCAAAAAAATGAATGATGAATTCGTATCTGTAGAACATCTCATTTTGGCCATCTTCAAGTCAAAAAGCAAGATCGCTCAAATTCTGAAAGACCAGGGAGTAAGCGAAAAGTCGCTTACCGCAGCCATACAGGAACTCAGAAAAGGCGACAGGGTTACTTCTGCCAGTGCTGAAGAAACCTACAATTCACTGAACAAGTACGCCAAGAACCTGAATCAGCTTGCCAACGACGGTAAACTGGATCCGGTGATCGGAAGAGATGAAGAGATCAGAAGGGTATTACAGATCCTTTCAAGAAGAACCAAGAACAATCCCATGCTGGTGGGTGAACCAGGGGTAGGTAAAACAGCCATTGCCGAAGGGCTGGCGCATCGCATCATTCAGGGTGATGTACCCGAAAACCTGAAAAACAAAGAGATCTATTCGCTCGATATGGGTGCCTTGATCGCCGGTGCTAAATACAAGGGTGAATTTGAAGAACGACTGAAAGCAGTTATCAAGGAAGTAACCTCTTCAGATGGTAATATCGTTCTGTTTATTGACGAGATCCATACCCTGGTGGGAGCCGGAGGCGGACAAGGCGCCATGGATGCCGCCAACATTCTTAAGCCGGCCCTTGCCCGCGGGGAATTGAGAGCTATTGGTGCCACCACGCTGGATGAATACCAAAAGTATTTCGAAAAAGACAAGGCCCTTGAAAGGCGCTTTCAGAAAGTGATGGTCGATGAGCCCGACACCGACAGTGCCATCTCGATTCTCAGGGGTATAAAAGAAAAATATGAAACACACCATAAAGTACGTATAAAAGATGAAGCCATCATCGCTGCTGTAGAGCTTTCGCAGCGCTACATCACCAACCGGTTCCTGCCCGATAAGGCGATCGACCTGATGGATGAGGCCGCTTCAAAACTCCGCATGGAGATCAATTCAAAACCCGAGGAACTCGATGTTCTGGATCGACGCATCATGCAACTGGAGATCGAAATAGAGGCAATCAAAAAGGAGAACGACGAAGAGAAACTTAAATCCCTGAATGTCGAGTTGGCAAATCTCAAGGAAGACAGAAATGATCTGTTCGCCAAATGGCAGGCAGAGAAAGATGTGGTTGATAAGATACAGTCTGCAAAAGAATCTATCGAAAACTTTAAACTGGAGGCCGAAAAAGCCGAACGTGAAGGGGAATACGGCAAGGTTGCTGAGTTGAGATACGGAAAAATCAAGGAAGAACAGGAGAAGCTGGAAAAACTTCAAAAGGAACTTTCTGAACAGCAAAGCTCAGGAAAAAGCCTTATTAAGGAAGAGGTAACTAACGAAGATATCGCCGAGGTAGTAGCCAAATGGACGGGAATACCGGTCACAAAAATGCTGCAAAGCGAAAGGGAAAAATTACTGAACCTGGAAGATGAATTACATCAAAGGGTCGTAGGCCAGAATGAGGCCATTCAATCGGTTTCTGATGCTATCAGAAGAAGTCGTGCCGGTTTGCAGGACAGTAAAAAACCGATTGGCTCGTTCCTTTTTCTCGGTACTACGGGTGTGGGTAAGACCGAATTAGCGAAAGCACTGGCAGAATATCTGTTCGATGACGAAAGCGCCATGACCAGGATCGATATGAGTGAATACCAGGAGCGTCATGCCGTTAGCCGCCTGGTGGGTGCCCCTCCCGGATACGTGGGTTATGATGAAGGCGGGCAGCTCACCGAGGCTGTGAGAAGACGACCGTATTCAGTGGTACTCCTCGATGAGATAGAAAAAGCACACCCTGACACCTTCAATATATTACTGCAGGTACTGGACGAAGGAAGACTTACCGATAATAAAGGCAGACTGGCAAATTTCAAGAATACCATTATCATCATGACCAGTAATATGGGAAGCCATATCATACAGGAAAAGTTTGAAAATGCCACAGATACAGACAGCGCCATGGAAGCTGCTAAAGTTGAGGTGCTCGGTCTGCTCAAACAAAGTGTAAGACCGGAGTTTCTGAACCGAATTGACGATATCATTATGTTCACTCCGCTGACCAGGGAAGATATCAGAAAGATCGTAAAACTACAGCTGAAAGGTGTTTCAAAGATGGTAAGCAAGCAACAGATCACCCTGGATGCAACTGAAGAGGCTGTCGATTACCTGGCCCGAGCCGGTTATGATCCGCAATACGGAGCCAGACCTGTAAAAAGGGTGATTCAGAAAGAAGTGCTGAATCAATTGTCGAAGGAAATTTTGAGCGGTAATATCCATACTGACAGCATCATACTGCTCGATGCTTTTGATGATCAGCTGGTATTCAGAAACCAGGAAGATCTTATTGAAAATGAGAACGAAAACCTGTAAGTTTTTCAAGATTTAAACGACTAATTTACAGAGAGTCAGATAAAGATAAAGGTAGATAATTCATGTTTGAATTATTTAGTTTTAAGTTGGTTGGTTAGTTAAGCACCCGCAGCATTTCATGTTGCGGGTGTTTTTTTACCCATACCGTTAAAAATACCAGTCAGTATTCTTATATTTGAATAAACTGCTAAACCGATGATTACCAAAGCCGAACGCACTTCCCGCTTTATCATAGAGACCATAGCCCCTATTTTCTGCAGACAGGGGTACGAGGGAACCAGCCTGAGTGAAATGACCCGTGCTACGGGGCTTACCAAAGGAGCCATTTACGGCAATTTCGAAAATAAAGACATGCTCTATATCGAATCATTCAGCTATCTTTTCGGGAAGATGACCCGGCGTCTTAATGACTACCTTGAAAAGGAATCTGACCCTATGGGAAAACTAATGCAGTTCACTGAGTTCTATAAGAATTATTACGAGTTGGCCGCTCCCTGGGGTGGGTGCCCCCTGCTGAACTTCGGTGTGGATTCTGTAAATCACAACAAGGAGGTATGTGCATTGGTACGCGAAGGAATCGATACCCTGCAGGGTACCCTTCACCGCCTGATCGAACAGGGACGTGAGCAGGGACAGATAAGACGCAGTATAAGCCCGGAAACCTTTTCAAGACGATTTTTCAGCCTGATACAAGGAGCGGTTTATATGACTTATGTAACCGACTATACCTTTTATCTCAAGGACTGCATGGGAGTCATCGTCGATACAATAAACCAAAGATTTAAATAATATGAAGCTCGCATCTTATATCGATCATACGCTTTTAAAGCCCGATGCCACCACCGAAGCCGTGGAAGCGCTCTGCAGGGAGGCCAAAGAACAACAATTCCATGCGGTTTGTGTGAACGGTTGCCATGTTCCTTACGCCAAAGCCTTACTGCTCGATACCGGGGTAAATGTCTGCACCGTGATCGGTTTCCCTCTGGGAGCAATGGCTACCGATGCAAAGATCGAAGAAGCACGAACGGCCATCAGACAGGGTGCCGATGAGATCGATATGGTGATCAATATCGCTTATTTAAAGGAGGGACGTGACCTCGCCGTTCTCAAAGAGATTAGCGAGATAAAACGAGTTTGTGAAGATCATGTATTGAAAGTGATACTGGAAACAGGTTTACTCGAACCTGAAGAAATCAAAAAGGGTGCTGCACTGGCAGTTGAAGCAAAGGCAGATTTTGTAAAAACCTCTACGGGTTTCGGTCCCAGGGGAGCCAGTCTCAAAGATATAGAACTGATCAAGGAGGCCATCGGCTCAAAGGCTAAGATTAAGGCTTCAGGAGGGATCAAAGACGCGAAAACAGCTCAGGCATTCATTAAAGCCGGCGCCCATCGCCTGGGCACCTCCAGTGGTGCAAAGATCGTGGCTCAGAATTGAGATGGCTTTATGGCCTCTTTCTTTCCGGGTACCCGCAGTAATAAGATCACGCCAGCTACAAAAATAGCACCCACCACAAAAATAGCCTGCCGCATACTGCCCGTAAGCTGAGCCATCAAACCATACAGAAACATACCGATAACGATACCAACCTTTTCAGCCACATCGTAAAAACTGAAAAACGAGGCTGTATCCCGTGTTTGTGGTAAAAACTTCGAATAGGTCGATCGCGACAGGGCCTGTATGGCTCCCATCACCAGACCAACTATGGCGGCGGTGATATAGAACTGAAAAGGGGTGATCACAAAATAGGCATAACAACAGATCATTACCCAGATAATATTGATACCTATAAGCGTTCTGAGATTTCCGAAACGCCCGGAGGCTCTTGAGGTAAGTTCGGCGCCCAGGATGGCGACCAGTTGTATTAACAGTATACTGATGATCAAACCGGAGGTTCGTTGTTCTGCACTTTCCCAGGCCAGTTCTTCCTCTGCAAAATAAGACGCCACCAGCATGACTGTTTGCACTCCCATACTGTAAACGAAAAAGGCTCCGAGATAACGTTTCAGACGAATATTATTACCCAGTTGCCGCCAGACCTGGCGCAATTCCCTGAACCCGTTAAAGAGAATGTCACGGGTGATTTTGCCGCGGTTCTCGTTCCCTTTTGGCAGGTAATAAAAACTGTATTGACTGAATACGATCCACCACACCCCTACTGTGACAAAAGCCAGCCTGGTAGGCTCACCGGCACTTTCAAAACCAAACCACTCATATTTCATGATCATGGCCAGGTTCACCAGTAACAATAGCACACTACCTGCGTATCCCCATGAATAGCCTTTGGCACTGATGCGGTCCTGCTGCTCAGGATAAGCAAGGTCTGGCAGGTAGGAATTGTAGAAAACAAGACTTCCCCAAAAGCCCACCAAACCGAAAAAATAGATCAGCAAACTACTGTAGATCGCCTCGAGACTGAACCAGTACAAACCTATAGAGGATAGCGCCCCCAGGTAACAGAAAATCTTCAGAAATACCTTCTTATTCCCTATGTAGTCTGCGATTCCCGATAAGAATGGCGTAATTAAAGAGATCAGGAGAAAAGCTGCCGAGGTGACGTAGGTGATCAGCGGCCCCCTTGCGATCATCCCTCCGAAGATCTCGATCTTCTCGATTCCGGCATCTCTGAAGAGAGCTCCGTAATACAACGGAAAAATAGCCGAGGCTATGGTAAGACTGTAAACCGAGTTGGCCCAGTCATAAAACGCCCAGGCATTCAGCAGTTTCTTACTTCCTTTTTCAAGTTCAGGCATAAGCGGGGATAAAAAAACCGTTCATAATTTAAGAACGGTTCGAATATAAAGATATTTAGCTGCTATTCCTACGTGAGTGTATATTATTGAAAGCTTTCAACTCCGTACTTACGGGCCTCCTCTTTGGCTTCCTCCACTTTAGACTGCAGGTTTTCTATACGTGTCACACTCGATGGGTGCGTGCTCAGGAATTCAGGTGGTTCAGCACCTCCCCTGGCCTGCATGCGTCTCCACAATTCGGGAGCTGCCTCAGGATTGTAGCCCGCTATAGCCATAAGCCGTAGTCCTATAATATCTGCCTCATTCTCATGCGCTCTGGAAAATGGCAGCATGACTCCGAGCTGGGTACCCAGACCATACGCCTGGTTGAAGATCTCTGCAGTTTGAGCATTACCTGAAAGAGCCACATTTCCGGCGATGGCACCTAATTGCTGCAACTGAGCGGCACTCATTCGCTGGGCTCCGTGATTAGCCAAAGCATGGGCCACTTCATGCCCCATTACCACAGCCACACCTGTTTCGTCCTGGCAAATGGGAAGGATCCCGGTATAGAAAACGATCTTACCTCCCGGCATACACCAGGCGTTCACCGCATCGTCTTTGACCAGGTTATACTCCCACTGATATCCATCGAGATAATTAGGGTAACCGTTGGCCTGGAACCACTTCTCGGCGGCATTCTTAATTCGTTGTCCGACGTCTTTGATCATTTCAGCATCTTCAGTACCCCTGATAACTTGGTTTTGTTCAAGAAACTGCTCATACTGCTGAAAAGCTACCGGAAAGATCTCCTGATTCGACTGAAAGTTTAAGGTTGACTCCCCGGTAAAGGGATTGGTCGAACAGGCTGTTACAAATAATATAAATAATGCAAATATTCGAAAATGCTTCATGGATCTTATTATTTCCCTGAATTTACTAAAAATTATTCTCCGATAATATGCAGCTCGGTGAATTCCTTTTCGATGATCATGCTGTTATCACCATTGAGCTTCACTTCACTGAAGGGTATTTCCAGGTTATCGATCTCAATGGCTTTCACCTTAAAAGGTAAACCATGCAGGTTGAATTTGAAGCTTTCATAATTAGTGGTGTACTTACCTTCCTTAAAATGACTGATCACCATTTCATCTTTTCGACCTGTCATTTTAAATTTCCTCAGGCAATACCTTCCTTTTTTATAATCAAATCCGTCGCCGGCATCTTCGAACACCCTTGAAACCTCCACACCTTCTGTGTAATATACATCGAGGGTAAGCTGGTCGATCTTCTTCTCGCCAACATACTGTTGTACGGGATATTTCGGTATAATTGAACCGGCTTTAATAAAGATCGGAATGGTATCGATATCGGCTTCCACCCAACACTCTTTTCCCCCTTTTACCAGCTTACCCGTCCAGAAGTTGTACCATTTCCCACGCGGGATGTACATGCGTCTTCCCTTGGAGTTAGGCTCCAGTATAGGGCATACCAGGATCTGGTTCCCGAAGATAAACTCGTCGTTTCTATAATGCGTATGCGGATCATCCTGATCGTAATATACCAGGGTTTTAAGCATAGGTACATTCTCGTTCATGTACTCCCAGAACATGGTATAGATATACGGGAGCAACTGGTAACGAAGTTCGATGAATTTTCGCGTGATGTCGGTTACCTCATCGCCGAAAGACCAGGGTTCCTGATCACCGTGATCGCCGCTGGAATGCACCCTGCAGAACGGATGAAAAACGCCGAGTTGTATCCACCTGGCAAATAATTCACCTGAGGGTTGTTCAGCAAATCCCCCGATATCTGATCCGGTAAATGACATACCGCTCATACACATGCGCTGTACCTGCAGATTGGCGATCCACAAGTGCTCCCAGGTCGCCACGTTATCACCTGTCCAGCTCGAGGTATAACGCTGAGCTCCTGAATAAGCCGACCGGGTGATCACAAAAGGCCGTTTGGGAAATATGAACCTTCTTACACCTTCATGCGTGGCCCGAGCCATTTGCATCCCGTAAATATTATGGGCCTTTCGGTGGCTACATGGGTGACCATCATAATTATGCCTCACATCATCGGGAAAGGTTTTACCGGGAACCTCCATAACAGCCGGCTCATTCATATCGTTCCAGATACCCCTGATTCCCACATCAGCTATCAGGTCTTTAAACAGACCGGCCCACCATTCCCTCACTTCAGGATTGGTATAATCGGGAAAATTACATTCTCCCGGCCAAACTTTACCTTTCATATATGGCCCGTCTGCTCTTTTACAGAAATAATCCTTTTCCAGGGCCTCGCGGTAAACCCAGTAATCCTTATCGATTTTGATACCCGGATCAATAATGGCAACGGTTTTAAAACCATCATCCAGCAACTCCTTTACCATCCCCTTGGGATCGGGAAAATAATTCTTGTTCCAGGTAAAGCACCTGAAACCATCCATATAATCAATATCCAGGTAGATTGCATCACAAGGTATCGACAGCTCCCTGAATTTCGAAGTTACTTCCTTCACTTTGGCTTCGGGGTAGTAACTCCATTTACACTGGTGGAAACCAAGTGTCCAGAGAGGTGGCAAGTCAGGTGTTCCCGTGAGATCGGTGTAACCGGTGACCACGTCTGCCATTTTCGGACCGTAGAAAAAATAATAGTTCATCTCTCCCCCATCGGCCCAGAAACTGGTGATGTTCCTGCGCTCCATGCAAAAATCGAAATGCGTTTTAAACGTATTGTCAAAAAAGATTCCGTAAGCCGTTTTATGGTGAAGTCCGATGTAAAAAGGCACACTCTTATAGAGAGGGTTGTGATCTTTTCCGAAAGCATATTGGTCGGTACCCCAGTTTTCTAAGCGTTTCCCGCGCAAATTTGACTGGGAAGGCTTATCGCCAAGGCCATAGAAACTTTCAGATTCCTGTGAAAGCTTACTCATTTTGACGATGTTTCCACCGTATTCGTAACTCTCTTCCCAGTGAAAGCCGAGTTCATCTTCATTGATGACATTTCCTTGCAGGTCGAGAACTGCAATACGCAGATCCTTTTTATTTACCCGCACTTCAAGTTTGGAGGTTTGAATGGAAAAGTAATGGTCTTTTTCATCTACCGAAAGATGGTTATAGCCATAAGTGGCATCGTCTGACAAGGCATATGAAAAGTCTGAGTCAAAACCTTCCTGCGTGGCATACCGGAATCTCAAAACGCTATCTCTGAGAATGGATATTTGAAGGTTTACATCGTTCTCGGTCCTGAAAGTGACCTTGTCAACATCTTTTTTATATTCGGTTATATGGGTAGGGTATAAATTTCCTTTGTATTCGAGTTCTGTATTCGTTATCATTTCTTCATCTGTTCAAAGTGCCACAAAATACTACAAATTCACCTCAACATTTAACGGTTATTATGAAAAATATTTAAAAATGATCACTGATAAAGGCGGTATTGTGATTTCTGCCGAATGATCCCGGCCGTTACAGCCTGTATCTGAAACACTTATCTCCTTAGAGTTGCTTATGCCGCTACCTCCATACTTCTTGAAATCGCTGTTAAACACCTGTTTGATCTTTCCGGCCCGGGGCATCCCGATACGATAACGTTCACGAACCACAGGCGTGAAATTACAAATGACGAACAGATCTTCCTGCTGATCATTTCCTTTTCTAATAAACGACATTACCGAATTTTCAGAATCTCCGTAATTGATCCATTCAAAACCCTGTTCACTGAACTGCAGCTCGTGCAAGGCCGGCTGACTTCGGTAGAACCCGTTCAGATCTGTCAATAATTTTTGAATGCCTTTATGGTAATCGTATTGCAGCAGGTGCCAGTCCAGGCTGTTTTGAAAGTTCCATTCTTCAGACTGGGCGAATTCTGCCCCCATAAACAGCAAATTGGTTCCCGGGTGGGTAAACATGTACGAGAAGAGCGTTCTGAGGTTGGCAAATCGCTGCCACTCATCACCTGTCATTCTCCCGAAAATACTGCGTTTGCCGTAAACAACCTCATCGTGGCTCAGTGGCAGCATGAAATTTTCGCTAAAGGCATAGGTCAGACTGAAGGTGATTTCGTTATGATGATATTTACGGTGTATGGATTCCTTCTTAAAGTATTCAAGGGTATCATGCATCCAGCCCATCATCCATTTCATTCCGAAGCCCAGTCCGCCGAGATATACCGGCTTGGTCACCCCGGGAAAAGAGGTCGACTCCTCTGCGATGGTCTGAATTCCTTCAAAAGTCCCGTACACGGCCTCATTCAGCTCTTTTAGGAAAGCGATGGCCTCAAGGTTCTCTCTGCCCCCGTGAATATTGGGCTCCCATTCTCCCTCTTCTCTTGAATAATCAAGATAAAGCATGGATGCTACTGCATCGACACGCAAAGCGTCGGCATGAAACTTATCAAACCAAAAGAACGCATTGCTGATCAGAAACGATTTGACTTCATTTCTTCCATAGTTAAAGATGAGACTCTTCCAGTCGGGGTGGTAGCCTCTGCGCCGGTCGGGATGTTCATAAAGATGTGTTCCGTCGAAAAATCCAAGACCGTGAGCATCTTCAGGAAAATGAGAAGGCACCCAGTCAAGGATCACCCCTATTCCTTCCTGGTGTAACCGATCGATGAGTACCATCAGATCTTCCGGCTTACCAAAACGGGATGTTGGTGCAAAATATCCTGTTAGCTGGTACCCCCATGAAGGATCATAAGGATATTCCATAATAGGCATGAACTCCACATGGGTGAATTTCATGTCTTTTACATAGCGTGTCAGTTCTTCTGCCAGCTCCGTGTAGTTAAGACTCCGACCATTTTCCTCCATATTGCGTTTCCACGACCCCAGGTGCAATTCGTAAACAGAGAAAGGCTTATCAAGGGCGTTTACCGATTTACGAGTCTTCATCCAGCGCTCATCCTTCCACTCATGCGGATGATTCCATACAATGGAGGCTGTTTGCGGTGGGTGTTCAGCATAAAAGGCATACGGGTCGGCCTTTTCTGTTTTTATGTCCCGGTGATTCGAATGGATCTTGAATTTATACTTATCGCCTTTACTGATTCCGGGGATAAAGCCTTCCCAGATACCCGAGGCGTCCCATCTTACGTTCAGCGGATGCTCCCCCTCAAGCCAGTAATTAAAGTCACCTACTACCGAAACAGCCTTGGCACTGGGCGCCCAAACTGCAAAGTAACAGCCTTCGACCCCATCTTTTTCGATCAGATGCGCGCCGAATTTCTCGTATAATTTATAATGTTTTCCTCCCTTGAAGAGTTCGATGTCGAAATCGGTAAACAGGGAATGCGGTAGTACGTTTTCCATAAATTAAGCTTAAGCAGATTTAGTCGGTCTTTTTTAAAATACTCATTATTCCCTCAAGAGGGATCACAGCCCATACGGGTCTGGAATTCATCTCATAACCCAGTTCATAGACTGCTTTTTCAAGCAGGCAATACTGAAGCAGGAATCTTCTTTCCTGTACGTAGCCTATATTCAGATTATTATCCTGGATAAGTTGGGTATAGGTATCCAGAAAAACCCCGATCATATAGCGGTACAACAATTCGCCGGCTTCGAACAACGAATCCTGGTCATAGGGATATTCTTCCGAATGGCCGAAAATAGTGGCATAGACCGCATAATGAAATGAACGGAACATACCTGCCACATCTTTCAAAGGGGGTTGTTTCACCTTTCGGTCTCTGATGGTACTTTCAGGCTCCCCTTCAAAATCAAGCAGGTAAAAATCATCATCACGCACCAATACCTGACCCAGGTGATAGTCTCCGTGTATGCGAATTCGTTCACCCTTTAATTTTGTCCAGTCAAAGTTAACGATGCGTTTCCTGATATCGTTCTTTCTCTCTAGTAAAATTTTGGCAAGGTCAAGGGCGCGTCCCTCCAGTTTATGCATGTTATTCTCGACCATGTTTAGTCTGTTCTGCAACTGGTATAGCAAGCGGTTCTTTAACCAGACCTCGTAATCTCCATTATAATGTTCGGGCGTAAATGCCGTATCTTCAAATTCAGACCCCAATGCTATGTGCATCTCAGCCGTTCTCTGTGCCAGGCGTTGTAGCTTCAGAAAGATATTGAGTCCGGCCCAGTCGATGATCTCAGGCGGCACATCTCTGATCTTAAGCCTGGTGAACATCTCGATATGAGGTAATGATCCCGTTTGTATGCCTTTATACTCGAGATTGCAAAATACCTTGTGCATCTCTTTCATCATAAAATCCCAGGCATCTCCTTCATTCTCGAGCATTTCATTCATCAAGGCGATGGTGATGTTCACATTTTCATGATCTCTGAAGCTCATATTACCCATATAGGCCGGCGTATTCTTATAGCCTTTCTTCTCTGATAGAAACCGGCTCATCTCATAATCGGGATTCTTACTGGCGTAAATACGTCTGAAATATTTGATCACGTAACGCCCGTTGATGATAACTGAGGTATTGCTCTGCTCCAGTCCCATCTTTCGGGAAGTTTCAAAGAGATCTTCAGGCAGGAACTCACTTTTGTGATACTGCACTTTAGTCGTATCAACCGGTGTGGATGACTGAATGCGTTCGTAAACCACACGGGTAAAGGCTTCAAGATGTACAGCATCGATAAGATACCCTTGATTTCCGTTCAGGGATATCTCCAGAATTCGTCCTTCTTTCGCAAAATCCTCATCGGTGACAAAGGCAATGGGCAAAAAGTAATGCTGATAAAAGGCCTCATAAAAATTCACTTCCAGCAGAAGTCCGTAATATACCTCACCGGCCTGCTGTATTCTGAAGTATTCCTGGAGTTCAATGTATTTCAGTTTACTGGACTTACCGCCATACCAACGTTGCTGAATGATAAAATTTTCAAGCACGTCAGAAAGGAAAACCTTGCGGAACTCCTGGTGTTCCATCAACCCCTCCCAGTCAGTATTGAACTCATATGACAACTGGATGCGGGTGCTTTCTTTTTTCTTGGCCATAGGGTTATTTATTTAGTTCGAATAGATGAAAGGGAAGCGAAGGATGCAGTTCTACGTAACACCAGTGTTTATCCCAGACATACGTACTTCCGGTGATCTGGTCTTTCACCTGCATTTGATGCCCTTCATGTATTCCCAGCATATCGAGCGGTAATTTTACCCAGCCTTGTTTGCTGTAATACGGATCCAGGTTGACCACCATGATGGTTTCGTTCTCTTTCAGGTCATCGAACTTATAATAGGCCATTAGCATATCATCATCTGTCTCGCAGAAATGTATGTTGTTGGTTTGCTGTAACGAGGGGTTGGCACGCCGTGCCCAATTGATCTTTCGCATAACGCTGGTAAGCTTATTCTCCAATTCCCAGTTCCAGTGCCTGATCTGATATTTCTCTGAATCCAGATACTCCTCTTTTCCGGGAATGGCATCTGACACCATTTGTTCGTAAACCGGCCCGTATACCCCGGTATTGGAACTCAGGGTGGCTGCCAGAAAATAACGCTGTAAAAACATGGCCTCATTGGCACCCTGGAGTCCGTAAGGATTGATATCAGGGGTGTTAGGCCAGAAATTAGGTCTGAAAAAATGACGTTGATCAGTTCTGGTAAGTTCGGTGAGGTACTCCTGTAGTTCGAACTTGTTATTACGCCAGGTGAAATAGGTATAGCTCTGAGTGAACCCTTGCTTGGCCAGCTGGTGCATTACCTTTGGCTTGGTAAAAGCTTCAGAGAGAAAGAGCACATCGGGATATTTCTTTTTCACTTCACTGATAAGCCATCCCCAGAAAGGGAAAGGCTTGGTATGAGGATTGTCAACCCTGAATATTCGTATTCCGAACTCTTCTACCCAATACATGGCGATACTCAGTAATTCTTTCCAGAGGTTCTTCCAGTCGGGGGTTTCAAAATAAATAGGAAGTATATCCTGGTATTTCTTCGGAGGGTTCTCTGCATATTGTACGGTTCCGTCGGGTCGCCATTTGAACCATTCGGGATGTTCCTTCACATAGGGATGGTCAGGGGCGCATTGCAGCGCAAAATCCATCGCTATTTCGATCCCGTGTTCCTGAGCCTTACTGATCAATGACTTAAAATCTTTTTCATCGCCCAGTTCGGGATGTAACGATTTATGTCCGCCCTTTTCCGAACCGATACCCCATGGAGAACCCACATCGCCCTCTTCAGCATGGGTACTGTTGTTCTTCCCTTTACGGTTTACCTCTCCTATGGGATGCACGGGAGGGAAATATAACACATCGAATCCCATATCGGCTATTCGGGGAAGCAAGCGTTCGCAATCTTTAAAGGTACCATGTTGTCCCGGCTGCGCGGAAGCAGACCTTGGAAAGAACTCATACCAGGTACTGAAACGAGCCTTCAGACGATCGACATAGACAGTAAGCGGGTCACTGGTATTGGCCAGAAAGCGCTCAGGATATGCCTTCAGCAACCCTTTGAGTTCTTCAGAAACCGCCTCCTTAACCGCCTGCTGATATTGTTGCTCTTCAGAAAATAAGGCGATCAGGGTTTTTACATAGTTTCTAAGATCACCTTTTGTCTTTTTAAGTATGGGTTCAAGGTAGCTCACCCCTTCGAGTAACTCAGACCGCACGTTCTGATTATCATTGATCTTGCGTTCGATACCGTATTGCCAGGTGAGTGCATAATCTATCCATGCTTCGACGAAATAGGTATAGTATCCCTGTTTTTCTACCCGGAAACCGGCCGTCCAGTAATCGTTCTCCACCAGTTTCAGGGGTACTTCAGACCAGCGACGCTCCTTCTCGTGTTTATATTTCACCACCCCGGCCAATATATCGTGACCATCGGCCAGCAGGTCGGCACCAACCTGAATGGTTTCGCCCGGAACTTTCTTTATAAAAAAATTCCCCTTGTTGAGTTGAGGAATTACATTTTCAATAATTACGCGTTTTTGATTTAGCATGTGGGAAGGTTCTTAAGTCTTTTAAAAATATAAAAAAGGAATTAAAATCGGTAACTTGGGCGCCAAAACGTCTTACATGAGCGACAAACCCGAGGTACAGCATCAGCAGAATATTGAGATCCCGGTTTATATCAGTTTTACAGCCAAGGTTCTGAAGTTTATTTCTCCGGTTTTGGCAAGTCGGTTCGCCGCCAGGTTGTTCGGTACTCCTTTTAAACACAAGATGCCGAAGCGCGAGCGGAAGATGGATCAGGAAAGCCATCAATATCGTATGAAATTGCGATCTGCCGATAAGGAGTTCGTGGTATATGAATACGGGAGCAGCGAAGACCGTATCTTATTGGTACACGGTTGGAGCGGTCGCGGAACCCAACTTTCGAAAATAGCCGAACGGCTCATCGAAAAGGGATACAGCACGGTGAGCTTTGATGCACCGGCTCATGGAAAGGCCCCCGGCAGCCAGACACAAATGCTTGAATTCATTGAAACCGTCATTCTTCTCAATGAAAAATATGGCGGATTTAAGGCAGGAATAGGACATTCCCTGGGAGGAATGACCCTTTTAAATGCTTATAATCAGGGACTCAGGGTCGATAAACTGGTGACCATTGGAAGTGGGGATAAGGTATGGGATATCGTGCTGGATTTCAACCTGAAAATAGGCTTAAACCATGACATTGCAGAATTGATGGTCGATCGTTTCAATGAAATATCAGGAGTAAACATCCATGAGCTCTCTGCCAGCATCGCCGCCAGAACGGTAGATATACCCGTTTTGGTAATTCACGATGAAGACGACCGAGATGTTCCCCTGAGTGCCGGATTGAATATAGCCAAACACCTGCCGCAGGCTGAACTTATGACTACCAGTGAACTGGGGCACCGCAAAATTCTGGGCGATTCAAGGGTGATTGACAAAATCATTGACTTTCTTAAATAATAAACCGCCTAAGCCTCTGGTTAACAATTTTTTAACGTATATTAGTCAACTGCTTTCAAATCCCACCCTTTGGGTCTTACTTGCCTTTATTTATGGTTATTAACTAAGTAAGTAACCAAAATTTCAAAAACATGAAATCATTTGCATTTGCGTTGTTCCTTCTGGGATCATTCTGTTTTGCACAGCAGAGCTCCACAGTAGTGGTAGAAAATGTGTACCTGACCCCCAATCCTGAAAAGCTCGCCGCTTTTAAAAAGAATATGGCCGAGCATAACAAGAAATTCCACAATGACAGTTACCAAGCCAGGATTTACAGTGTCATGGCAGGAGAAAATGCGGGTAAGGTCGTATGGAGTATGGGTGCCTTGCCATGGGAAGCGTTCGATAGCCGACCAGCTGCCGGAGACGGACATGACGAGCATTGGGATACGGCTGTTATGCCCAATACCAAGGGAGCCGTTGCAGCCACCTACTGGAAGTTTCACCCCGAACTCTCGCTCATGCCTGAGACCCTGACCCTTGACAAACTCGATATCTCAATTTTCGACATCAAAAGAGGAATGGGGAATTTCGAAAAAGTTCAGGCTTTTCTTAAAAAGGTTCTGGAAATGAACAAAGAGAACTATGGAGACCAGCCATACGGGGTGTACTCGAATCAATTCTCCTCTACCAATGAAGGCCGCGATATCGCATTTGTAGGTTTTATCGATAATTTCGCAGAGCTGGGGAATGATAATCCTGAATGGCCACAGAAATACGATGCCATGCATGGAGAAGGTAGTTTCGACCGCGATCTTGGAGAATTCATGGACCTTACAGAGGGCTCAAGCAGAGAATTATGGGTGCTGATGCCTGAATTAAGCGGTGGAAGCCCGGAGGTGACTTTAAATCAGAATTAGTTGTAAAATATTTAAAATCAACTGTTTAAGTGGGTATTTATCATAGTTTTCATTATTTTTTTAAATGATTCTGAAAATTCTGGCAAAGTAATTGCATAATTATCAGAAATCATTAAAAATGACTCTTATGAAAAAAGTTTTATCACTACTAAGCCTTACAGCCCTTTTGTTTCTATCATGTGAAGGAGACCCCGGACCTCCGGGACCAATCGGACCTGAAGGACCTCCTGGAGATGCTCTCTTGGGTTCCGTATTCGAGTACCAGGTAGATTTTAACGCTGCGAATAATTATGCCGCCATTTTCGAATTTCCTTCTGAAATAGAGGTATTCGAGTCTGATGTGGTATTGGCATACATCCTGAATGACGTCGATAATGGTGTTGATATCTGGGAACCCTTACCGCAAACTCTGTTCTTTGATAATGACGGTATATTGCTGTATGGATTTGATCACACCTTTGCCGATATCCAGTTTTTTATGGATGGAAATATCGATCTGTCTACCCTTGACCCGATATTCACAGACGGCGTTGTATTCAGGGTAGCCATAATCCCGGCAGATCTGCTGCAGGGGGTTGACACTAGTGATATCAATAATATTTTGAACCTGGCACAGGATATCAAAACAATTCAAGTGGACTAATTTTCAAACCTCCATTATCACCAATAAATACCCGAAACGCTGGTTTCGGGTATTTTTTTGAAATTCTTTAACGTGAATTACGACTGAATGCTTGTAACTTTAACTAAAAACTGCATTTTATGAAAAATCTGGCATTCATGCTCTTACTTCTGGTTGTAGTGGGCTGTAATGAAAACTCTAAGGCCCAAAACAAAACCAATTACGTAGCCGATAAAAGCAACGAAAATTATCCTGTTAGTATGAGCGAAGAAGAATGGAAAGAAAAGCTTACCGATTTGGAGTATTACGTACTTCGCGAGGAAGGTACTGAAAGAGCCGGCACCAGTGATCTGTTAAACAAAAAGGAAAAAGGAACCTATGTGTGTGCAGGATGCGGCAATCCGCTTTTCAAAAGTGAACATAAGTTCGATTCGGGTACCGGATGGCCTTCATTCGACAGAACCATAGAAGGTAACGTCGCCTATTCAACAGATAACAAAATCGGAATGACCCGAACCGAAGAACATTGCGCCCGCTGCGGTGGCCACCTGGGTCATGTGTTTAACGACGGGCCTCCTGAAACCACCGGTAAGAGACATTGCATAAATGGAGCCGCCCTTGACTTTATACCCGATCAGAAATGAAAGAATCGAAATACCCTTATGCCTTGAGTGAAGAACAGTGGAAAGAAAAACTCGATCCGGATTCTTATTATGTTCTCAGGAAAAAAGGCACCGAAAGGCCCTTTACCGGCCAATACAACATGCACTTCGAAGATGGTTCCTATTCCTGTAAAGCCTGTGGAACCACACTTTTTACGGCAGATCAAAAATTTGAGAGCGGCTGTGGCTGGCCTTCCTTTGACCAGAGCATCGAAGGCACGGTAGAATATGTTAGGGACAACTCACACGGAATGATAAGAACTGAAATTCTGTGTGCTAATTGCGGCAGTCATCTCGGACATGTTTTTGATGACGGACCTACCGAAACAGGCCGCAGGTATTGTGTGAACTCTCTGAGTCTCGATTTCGAGAAAGGAGAAGACCAATAAGATGCACCTGCTGCGATCTGTGCTTATCAAAAATTCATCTGTCACATTCTGAAGGGAAGACCGTCAGAATACATGAGTCTCACCGCTTATACCCGTACTTGCGGGTATAAAAAAATTTATGCTTTCCAAAGTTATTGCGTAACTTCGTAGCCGCTAAAAAAGAAACTAAAATTCTACGATATGAGTAAATACGATGTTATCGTTCTGGGGAGTGGTCCAGGTGGTTATGTAACAGCGATTCGCGCATCTCAGTTAGGCTTCAAAACAGCCGTAATCGAAAAGGAAAGTCTCGGAGGAGTTTGCCTGAACTGGGGATGTATACCTACAAAGGCACTGCTGAAGTCTGCACAGGTTTTCGAATACCTGAAACATGCCGATGATTACGGACTAACCGTTAAGGAATTTGACAAAGATTTTGATAAGGTCGTAAAACGAAGTCGTGGAGTGGCTGAAGGAATGAGCAAAGGTGTTCAGTTCCTGATGAAAAAGAATAAAATAGACGTACTTGAAGGTTTCGGAAAACTGAAGCCGGGTAAAAAAGTATCTGTTGAAGATAAAAACGGTAAAACCACCGAGTACAGTGCTGATCATATAATTATTGCAACAGGAGCCCGTTCCCGCGAACTGCCGAGTCTGCCACAGGATGGTGAAAAAGTGATCGGTTACAGAAAGGCAATGACCCTGCCCAAGCAACCCAAAAAGATGATCGTGGTGGGAAGCGGTGCCATTGGTATCGAGTTTGCCTATTTCTATAATGCCATGGGAACAGAAGTAACCGTGGTTGAATTTATGCCTAATATCGTGCCTGTTGAAGACGAGGATGTTTCAAAGCAACTGGAACGCACCTTTAAAAAGGCCGGTGTTAAGATCATGACCTCTGCTGAGGTGACCAAGGTGGATACCTCAGGAGACGGGGTAAAAGCCACCGTTAAAACCAAAAAGGGAGAAGAGGTACTCGAGGCCGACGTGGTACTGTCTGCCGTGGGGATTAAAACCAATATAGAGAATATCGGACTCGAAGAGGTTGGTATTACTGTCGAAAAAGACAAGATCGTAGTAAACGATTATTATGAAACCAATATTCCCGGTTATTACGCCATCGGTGATGTTACTCCCGGGCAAGCTCTTGCTCACGTAGCTTCTGCTGAAGGTATACTGTGTGTGGAAAAAATCGCCGGTATGCATGTTGACCCGATCGATTACAACAACATTCCCGGTTGTACCTATTGCATCCCTGAAGTAGCTTCAGTAGGATATACCGAAAAAGCAGCGAAAGAGGCGGGCTATGACATCAAGGTAGGCAAATTCCCCTTCTCTGCCAGCGGAAAGGCCAAAGCTTCAGGAAGCTCTGATGGATTCGTAAAAGTGATCTTCGATGCGAAATATGGCGAATGGCTCGGATGCCACATGATAGGAGCCGGAGTTACCGATATGATCGCAGAGGCCGTGGTAGCCAGAAAACTGGAAACCACCGGTCATGAGGTATTGAAGGCGGTTCACCCCCACCCTACCATGAGTGAGGCGGTGATGGAAGCCGTGGCAGATGCCTATGATGAGGTTATTCACCTGTAAATGATTTCTAAAAATACTTTCATGAAAACCATCCTTCGGGATGGTTTTTTTTCTTCCGATTACGGAGAATTGAACCTACCAAATCATTCCGCATTAGTACACCTCACAGTACCAGAAAGAAGTGTCCCAGGAAGTATTGTCATCACCTGCCAGGTCTCGTTTGAAAACATTCCCTTTATGCACCTGAACCGGTTCAGAGAAAATCGGACCGTCATAGACAAAGGTGTGAAATTCGCCGTTTTCACCGCATGGATCAATACCCTCGGGCAGATCCTTTAAAAATTCATGATCGAGTATTCTCCCGCAAAATTCTGCACCCAGTATCCTGGCATTTACCGCGACCGTGATCGCCTTATATCCAAGGTCTATAAAAGAAGACAACAAGGCCTTTGTATCTCGTTTCCAGAGTGGAAAAACAGCTTCTAACCCTACCCTCTCTAACTGATCTTCTCTGAACCTTCTGAGATCTTCAAGAAAGATGTCTCCGAATACGGCTTGTTCGAATCCTTCACTTTTCAGCGAACGAAACTCCTCCTCCATGATCCTGTTATATGTGGTAAGATCGGCCGCAACCGGGATTTCAATAAACCGAAAGGGCAGGTTGACTGCTTGGAGTTGCCGGGTCACAAGTTCCCTGGGCACTCCATGCATGGATACCCGCTGGGAATGGCCTGCAAGAACTGTAACCAGCTGATCAACCCCGAAACCCTGAGAAACCCTTAGCTCATGTAAGGCCAGCAGGCTGTCTTTTCCCGAACTCCAGTTAAGAAATCTTCTTTTATCCCGCATCTTTGAAAGCCCTGATGGCCAGCTCATAGCTTTGTATTCCGAAGCCCAGGATAACCCCTTTGGCATGGGCACTGATAAATGACTGATGCCTGAATGATTCTCTGCCGAAAGTATTGGAAATATGCACTTCTATAACGGGTGTATCGATTCCCTTAACCGCATCGCCTATACCGATGGAAGTATGTGTATAAGCTCCGGCATTTAAAATGATTCCATCATAACTGAAACCTGTCTCATGCAACTTGTTGATAATCTCCCCCTCGACATTCGACTGGTAATATTCGATTTCCGTGTCGGGATGCGTTTCTCTGAGACGGGCGAGCACCTCATCGAAGCCAAGGCTGCCGTAAATCTCAGGTTCTCTTTTACCCAGCAGGTTCAGATTGGGACCGTTTATAATTATTAATTTCATGAAAATGTTAAAGTGAATTTGTGAGCTTCCTATTCGTGAGAAGAAAATTATGGTAAATGTGAGAAGCTAACAAGCTTTTATATACATTTATCATATGAAATGGTCTGATGCCCTTACAGATTATATGCATTACCTTCGTATCGAGCGCGGACTTGCAGAAAATTCGATCGCAAGCTACCGCAGGGATCTTGAAAAACTTATCACCTTTCTTGAGACCAAAGAAATTCATACCAAACCCGAAAAGATAAGTTCCGAAAATCTGCAGCATTTCATCTATGATGCCTCAGATCACCTGAGTGCAAACTCTCGCGCCAGGGTGTTATCGGGTCTCAGGGGGTTTTTCGGATATCTCATTTTTGAAGGATACCGGGAAGATGATCCGACCAGCTTGCTCGAATCACCTAAAACGGGCCGCAAATTACCACAGGTACTGGCAGAAGAAGAAATCGATAAGATGATCGCGGCTATTGACCTTTCGACACCGGAGGGTGAGCGAAACCGGGCCATGATCGAGACTTTGTACAGTTGCGGACTAAGGGTCTCTGAACTTACGGGGCTCAGATTCTCTGATCTTTTTTTCGAGGAAGGATTCATCAGGGTTAGCGGAAAAGGCAGCAAACAGCGATTTGTGCCCATTACAAGGGTCGCCCAAAAATATATTAACACCTACAGCTATGAGGTCAGGGTACATCTCAACATTGCAAAAGGGCATGAAGATTACGTATTTCTGAATCGCAGAGGCAGACAACTCACCAGGGCCATGATTTTTACCATTGTCAGGAATCTTGCAGAAAAGGCAGGCGTCAAAAAAAAGATCTCTCCCCACACCCTGCGCCATTCATTTGCCACTCACCTTTTGACCGGAGGAGCAGATCTTCGCGCTATTCAGCAGATGATGGGCCATGAGAACATTACCACTACCGAGGTATATGTACATTTGAACCGTTCTGACCTGGCTCGCAGCATTATGAATTTTCACCCCAGAAAAGACGGCTGATTGCCTTTTGCCGATCCTTGAAAAATCATTAACTTCAAGGAAGAACCATAAAATTCAAAAAATCATGAAAACTGTACAATTGAGAAGCAGGAATGAAGTTCCTGCCATAGGACTGGGAACCTGGAAATCTGATCCCGGAAAAGTAGGTGATGCTGTACTTGAGGCGATCAAATGCGGGTACCGCCATATCGATTGTGCTGCCATATACGGAAACGAAGGAGAAATCGGAGAAGCCCTTCAAAAAGCGATGAAAGATAAGCTGGTGAAAAGAGATGAACTGTGGATCACCTCAAAGCTTTGGAACGATTCGCATCAGAAGGGTGATGTATTACCGGCCCTTAAAAAGACTTTAAAGGATCTTCAGCTGGACTACCTGGACCTCTATCTCATACACTGGCCGGTAGCTTTCAAAAAAGATGTCGGATTTCCTGAGAGTCCCGACCAGTTTCTCCCACTTTCTCAGGTGCCGATATCAGAAACGTGGAGCATGATGGAAGAGGCCGTTGAACAGGGGCTCAGCAAAACCATCGGAGTCTCCAACTTCAGTGTTAAAAAACTTAAGTCCCTCCTGGACGAAGCCAATATTCCGCCGGAGATGAATCAGGTGGAACTGCACCCCTTCCTTCAGCAAAATGAATTGCTGGATTTTTGTACCTCCAACCATATAGCAGTAACCGGGTACTCACCTCTGGGATCGACCGATCGGCAGCAGGAAATGAAAAAAGATGATGAACCCAGCCTTTTAGAACACCCTGCAATAACTGAACTGGCAGATAAACACGACTGTACGGCCGGGCAGATTCTGCTGAGCTGGCATGTGAACCGAGGGAATATCGTAATTCCCAAGTCTACCAGTAAAAAGCATATCAAAGAAAATCTGGAGAGTCAGAACATCAACCTCAGCAACGAAGACATGCTGAAAATTTCAGAAATGAATGAAGGCTATCGTTTTGTTGATGGAAAGTTCTTTGAGATGGAAGGGAACTCGTATAAAAACGTATTTGACGAGTAATTATCCTATTTCTTTAAACTTATGCACGACATCAACGACAGAAAATGGTGGAAAGAGGCTGTGGTATACCAAATCTACCCCAGAAGCTTTAAAGACAGCAACGCAGATGGTATCGGCGATCTTAAAGGGATCATCGAAAAACTGGATTACCTCAAAAGCCTGGAAGTAGACGTGATCTGGCTCAATCCGATTTTTAAATCTCCCAACGATGATAACGGTTACGATATCAGTGATTACCGTGCCATTATGGAAGAATTCGGCACTATGGATGATTTTGACGCATTGCTGGAGGGGATACATGAACGCGGGCTAAAAGTAATTTTAGATCTGGTGGTAAATCACAGCAGTGACGAACACGAATGGTTCCGGGAATCCCGTAAATCACGCGATAACCCTTACCGAGATTTCTATCATTGGTGGCCGGCCGAAAAAGGAAAACCCCCTAAACGCTGGAGTTATTTCGATCTTGAAGGCAATGCCTGGCAATACGATGAACAGACAGATGCGTATTACCTGCACTACTTTTCGGTAAAACAACCGGACCTTAAATGGGAGAACCCTGAACTTCGAAGGGCGATCTACGATATGATGCACTTCTGGTTTCAAAAAGGTATCGACGGGTTCCGCATGGATGTGATTCCCTTCATATCAAAAGATCCGGAATATCCTGAGTTGCCTGAAGAATACGAGGGGGATTTCATCGCATATTATGCCAATGGACCAAGGCTGCATGAATATCTGCAGGAAATGAACCGCGAGGTTCTTTCCAAATATGATGTCATGACCGTCGGAGAGGCGCCAGGAGTTAAGATCGAAAATGCTCTGGACTTTGTCGATGAGCATCGTAACGAGCTCAATATGTTCTTCCATTTTGATCTTCTCGCCCTTGACCGGGCGCCCGGCAAGGTATTTCAAATGCGCGAAGACAATTGGAAACTCACAGAATTCAAAGAGATCTTCACCCGATGGGATGAGGTTTTTTCTGAAAAGGGATGGGGTAGTCTCTTTTTGAACAATCATGATTTTCCGCGAAGCGTAAGCCGGTGGGGTAATGATTCTCCGGAACACTGGTACCATTCTGCCACCATGCTGCAGACGTTTCTTTTGAGCATGCGGGGTACCCCCTACTTCTACCAGGGTGAAGAGATCGGTATGACCAATGCCCGGTTCGATTCCATTGAAGATTATCGCGATATCAATACGCTGACTGCCTACCAGATCGCAGCCCATAACTGTGATGATCTGGAGGCCTTTATTGAAAATGAAAAAGAGGCCAGCCGGGACAATGTGCGAACTCCTATGCAATGGAATGCCCAAAAACATGCCGGGTTTACCAGTGGTGAGCCCTGGATCAGGGTCAATCAGAATTATCTCCAAGGAATCAATGTTCAAAGTCAGGAAAAAGACAGTCATTCGGTTCTTAATTATTTCAGGAGTATGGTAAAATTGCGGAAAAACAATCCGGTGCTTACTTACGGCTCCTACCGGCTGCTTGATCCTGATAACGAAGAGATCTATGCCTACACGCGAACCCTGGGCGATGAAAAAATACTGGTATTATTGAGCTTTTTTGAAAAGTCGTCAACAATCGATCTCAGCAAAGAACTTTCATTTACCCGTGGTGATCTGCTAATCAGTAATGATGAAGCGAAAAAACAAATCAAGGCTCCTGTATTCGTATTGTCTCCCTACCAGGCTGTGATCTACAGGCTGTACCGGTAAGCACCATCGGCAGTGTTGCAGACATGGCTAACTTGTTATAAGCAGGTATTAGGAGTCGCGACCAATGCAATTGTTTTTAGAGATAAATAGATACTGTTACCAGGAAACGCATATCTTAGCTACATATCTGATAACCAACCAATAATGCCTGTTATACAAAAAAAGAGGGTAGCCTGCATCGATGCACTTCGTGGTTTCGCTCTGGCGGGGATCGTAATCGTTCATATGCTGGAAAATTACATAGCTGGTCCCGCACCCGACTTTTTCAATCAACAAGTCAACCCTGCCCTCATTGACCAAATCATTGAAGGCTTGTCGGGATTTTTTTTGAGAGGGAAGTTTTTTGCACTGTTCTCCCTGCTATTTGGCTTGAGCTTCTTCATTCAGATGAAGAATGCAGAACGCCGTGATGAGTCTTATGCTGCCCGTTTTGCCTGGAGACTTTTGCTGCTGCTGGGATTCGGACTTATGCATCACCTGTTCTACAGGGGTGATATACTTACGATCTATGCGCTGCTTGGCTTTTTACTGATCCCTGTATTCAGAGCCTCAGACAAAACCCTGATTATTCTGATCGCACTTATTTTTGCCGGCACTTTCCGCTATGCAGTCTATGCCCTCACAGGAGGTGATACTATCTTTGGAATGCCGGTGATCGATCCGGATCAGGAAATGATTTCAGATTATTATAATACCCTCTCCAAAGGAAGCCTTACCGATGTATTCAAGACGAATGCCACCGAAGGACATCTTCTCAAACTGGAATTTCAGTTCAATATATTCTATCGTGGATTTCTTACCTACGGCTTTTTTCTCATCGGGCTTTTGCTTGGACGAAAAGATCTTTTTAATGCTGTTGAAGAGGGGCTGGTACCAAAAAAGAAGTTTTGGTTAATCACCTCCGGCGGCTTACTTCTCTCACTAGTTATGACAGGGGTTATGTTCTCGCTTCTGGGAGAGCAGGCTGATCTCAGATCATGGGTGGCTATGCTGGGACTCACCTTTTATGACTTGGCTAACCTTTTCCTTACACTTATAATTCTTGGATTATTTACCCTGGGATGGAATAAATCGCGAGGGAAACGCTTTCTGGGTTATTTTGCACCCTACGGAAGAATGGCCCTGACCAATTATCTCCTGCAGACCATCATAGGCACCTTTATTCTTTACGGATGGGGTCTAGGTTACATAGGAAGCATACGCAACAGCCTGATGATTCTGATCGCCCTTGCGGTGATATTTCTGCAGATGTGGTGGAGCCGGTGGTGGCTCGAACATTTTTATTACGGTCCTTTTGAATATGTATGGCGTTGTCTTACCTGGTTCAAAATAATGCCGTTTAAAAAAGTATAGCTTTCAGCTATGAGTTTTGTGGTTTGCATTAATGAAAAATATTATTAGTTTAGCCCGCAAGCCAATCATACCATATGAAAATAAATAAATATTTCCCTCTGATCTTTATTCTGATCGTCGCCATTGAGTCTTTTGCTGCTTATCATGAAAACCTGAATGAAATCAGAAGGTTTTCCAAACCCATGGTTGCGGGCTCCCTGCTTATCTATTTTCTGGTAAATCGGAAAACAGTAGGCAATGGCAAAGGTATATTGGTCGTATTGGCTCTTATTTTCTCTCTTGCCGGAGATATGCTTTTATACAATTTAGAAAAGGGATCAGGTTTCTTCATATCAGGGCTTCTCTCCTTTTTGATTGCACATGTGTTTTATACGATCTTCTTTTTCAAAAAGGATCATTTTAAAACAAAGGCATTTTTTCCCATTTTCGGATTACTGATGCTTTATGCCATTATCTTTTACAATTTAATAGCTGATCACACAGGTGAAATGTTGCCTTATATCGTCATTTATATGGGTGTACTGATCTCATTGGTCATTACACTATTTATGCGACAGGGAAATGTATCAAATGATAGTTTTGTGACAGCACTATCAGGAGGAATTCTCTTTATGATCTCTGATTCCATTCTGGCCTTCGACCTCTTCTATATGAGTTTTTCCTGGGGTACTGCAGTCATTATGATCACCTATGCCGGAGCCCAGTATGCCCTGGTAACCGGAGCTATGACAGAAGGCCGTGAAGTCGCTCAAATGAAATTCAACCAGAAATTACGCTCAGATCTTTAGATCACGGTTCTTTCTGTAGGGCCTGATAATCAGGCGGGCTTCCTTATCGAAACGTATGTAGTTATACACCCAATTCACAAAGACTACCAGCCTGTTCCTGAATCCGATCAGGAAAAATAAGTGTACGAACATCCAGAGGAACCAGGCCAGCATTCCATGAAATTTATAGCGATTAAAATCAACCACAGCCTTGTTCCGACCAATGGTGGCCATAGAGCCTTTATCGTTGTATTTAAAGGGCTCCATGGCTTTTCCTGATAACAATCTTTCGAAATTATCTCCAAGGTGACGCCCCTGCTGTATCGCGGGCTGAGCCATCATTGGATGACCCTGAGGAAAATCTTCGGTTTCCATGGAGGCTATATCTCCTACCGCAAAAATATTTTCGAACCCTTTGACCAGATTGTATTCGTTGACTTTGATCCGGTTCATTCGGGTGATAAAATCATCGGCATCCAGTCCCTTTACCGTGGCACCCTTTACTCCTGCCGCCCAGATCACCGTAGCCGATCTGAAAGTGAGTGAAGAGTTCGTTTTCACAATCTCTCCGTCGTATGATGTCACCGGAGTATTGACAAATACGTTGACTCCAAGGTCGGTCAAAAAGGCCTCAGCCTTCCGGGAAGCATGCTCACTCATGGCATCCAGTACCCGGGGTGTCGCCTGTAAAAGGTTGATCTGAACGTTCTTTACCTCAAGGTCAGGATAATCATGTGGCAGGATCCCCTTTTTGATCTCCGCCAAAGCACCGGCCAGCTCAACACCGGTGGGCCCTGCTCCAACGATCACAAAATTCATAAGGGCATCCCGTCTCTGCTTGCTGTCTTCGAGCAAAGCCTGCTCAAAATTTTCAAGAATTAGACTTCTGAGATCAAGAGCCTCAGGAATAGTCTTCATTCCCATGCTATGCTCTTCAGCCTCTTTATTACCGAAATAATTGGTGACAGATCCTGTGGCCAGTACGAGATAATCATATTCAAGATTTCCGATATCGCTGATCACCTGTTGATTTTCGGTATCGATCTCATTCACTTCCGCAAGTCTGAAAAAGAAATTGGAATAGTTCGAAAGTATCTTTCGTATGGGATATGCAATGGAGTCAGGTTCAAGGCCACCTGTTGAGACCTGATAAAGCAATGGCTGAAAGGTATGATAGTTATGTTTGTCTAACATGATCACCTGGGCCTTCTGGCGGGCTAATTTCTTTGCCAGGGAAATTCCGGCAAAGCCACCACCAATAATGATCACTCGGGGTAAACTGGATTTGGGTATATTCATAGAATCGGTTCTGTCTCAAATTTACAACTTCAGAAACCCTTTTAAAAGCCAACATGAAAAAATATCCTCCCAAAGCTGTAACATAAATGATATTTTAGCTACTTATCTGTAAAATCAAAAATCACTGTTGAAAAAAGAGCTGGAACATAGTTTCGTCACAAGTCTTGAGAAAAACCAGAATATAGTACATAAGATTTGCCGGCTCTATACCCATGATCAGGAGTCTCACAATGACCTGTTTCAGGAAATCACCATTCAGCTCTGGAAGGCTTATCCGAATTTCAGGGGAGATTCAAAGTTCAGTACGTGGATGTACCGGGTAGCACTTAATACAGCGATTACGCTGTACCGCAAATCAAAAAGGCAGGTAAAGACACAGGATTTTGATTCGGTCATGTTCAGGATCAAATCTGATCCCTACGATGATACGCAAGACAAACAACTCAACCTCATGTACCGAGCCATCAAAGAACTCAACGATATCGAAAAGGCTTTGGTTTTTCTGTATCTCGAAGATAAAAGTTACAAGGAGGTCGCCGACACCCTGGGTATTACAGAAGTGAATGCAAGGGTGAAGATGAACCGAATAAAAACAAAATTAAAAGCTATAATAAATCCTTAAGATGGATGAACTAGAACTATTTAAAAAGGAATGGCAAAAAAAGGGAGAAGACCTCCCGAAGCTTTCCTATGAGGAGATCTACAAAATGCTTTGGAAAAGATCCTCCTCGATCGTAAAATGGATATTTTACATCAGTCTGATCGAGTTCGTGTTCTGGATCTCGCTCGACCTGGTTGCCACCCTGACCGGTTTCAGGCCGCAATTTGATTTCCCTAATTCTGATATCTTTCTCTGGAGTATGTACGCCATATTCTATCCGGTCATATTGTATTTCATCTATTCCTTTTACAAGAACTACAACCGAATAAACACCACCGACAATGTCAAAGGTCTTATGAACAGCATTATTAAAACACGAAAAACAGTGAAGCAATATGTATGGTTCAACCTGATCTTTTTCTTCCTCTTCAGCGGAATCTTATACCTGCTGCTCTTCAAGTACGACCCAACATTCTTCGATTTAAACGGAAATGAAAGTCTGAACTTTTACATGGTACTGATCCTTTCCATTGTTTTGACCCTGTTGTTCTTCTCAGTACTTATCTGGTTATTTTACAGATTGATCTATGGAATATTGTTGAAAAGACTACATAAGAATTACCGGGAACTTGAAGATCTCGATCTTTAACCGACATGAAAAAATTTTGAAGTAATGGTGAAAGGAGCCTTTCAGTAGCGACGATCCTCCTTTTCCTTATAGCTGAAACGCCTTCTTTCATTGAGTTCTTCGATCTCTGAGATGGCCTCTTCAGGTAACACTTTCAGAAAAGAAGGATGTTGCTCTATGGCGTATTCGATCTGCTCTACAATCTCTTCGATCGACTCATTCTCATAATCGATCTCAAGTGGTTCTTTGATCACCATAGACTGCAGTATCCCCTTCTTTTTGATACGAAGGCCCTTGCGGTCAAAAGATCGTCTGAATCCGTCGATCACAACCGGAACCACTATCGGACGGTACTCTTTAATGATATGAGCCGTTCCCTTGCGAATGGGCTTCCATGGTTTTGTGGTTCCCTGCGGAAAAGTGATTACCCAACCGTCTTCCAGCGCAATACCGATGTTTTCAGTATCATTCGGGTTTACTTCCCTCTTCACGTCTTCGCCCTTCGCCCTCCATGTTCTTTCAACGGTAATGGCACCGGCATAAGCCATGATCTTCGGAAGCAGGCCTGCCTTCATCGTTTCCTTGGCAGCCACATAATAGATATTCAGTTTAGGATTCCACAGGTATCCCACGTTTTTAATACTATCGATCCTGTGACTCAGGCTGGCGTTAAAAACATGGTACATCGCCACCACATCGGCAAAATAGGTTTGATGATTCGAAACGAAAAGAACACCTCTGTCGGGCAGGTTCTTGATCACTTCCGAACCCTCTATCTGCAATTCATTAAAACCCCGATAACGACGGTGGGTCAGCAAACCGGCGGTTCGTATCAGCCATTTTTTGAACAGCAGTATATGCCCGAAAGGATTTCGTTTAAAAATGCCCATTTTGTACTTAAGGATTAACAGCATGTAAAAATAAGAAAATATCGCCGATATGGCCGAAAAACCAAGCTTTTGAGACGGTTTATACGCCATATGTGATTCAAGTTGCGGTAAGACAAATACATACCTGTCACCAATAGCGGTAATAAAAAAGGCTGCCTGCTGGCAGCCTTGTTAATCAGTAAGCACGATTGACTCCTTTTTCAACCGCGGGGCGGCCCTTCTCAATCCATTCTGCCGCTGCCTCATCTTTGAGAAAATGATCAAAGAACTGTTTCATCCGTATAGAGAGATCTTTACGGTTGCCCCAGCTGCTCCCTTTCAGATTGTGTGGCTCATCGTTATAGGTAAGCATCCATACCGGTTTATCCAGTCTTCTGAGAGCAACAAAGAATTCGATTCCCTGGTACCAGGGAACAGCGCCATCATTGTCATTGTGCATCATCAGTAAAGGCGTCTCGATCTTATCGGCATAAAAAAGCGGTGAATTCTCCAGATAGACATCAGGATCTTCCCATAAGGTAGCCCCCAGTCTGCTTTGGGTCTTTTCGTACTGGAACATACGGCTGAGTCCTGATCCCCATCGTATACCCCCATAGGCACTCGTCATATTGCTTACAGGAGCTCCTGCCATGGCTGCCGCAAAACGATCGGTCCGGGTGATCAGATATGCAGTCTGATATCCGCCCCAGCTCTGGCCCTGCAAAGCCACCTTTGACCCGTCGATGAAGTCATGAGCCGCTACCATCTCTTCTACCCCGCTTACGATACAATCGTAAGCACTCTGGCCGGGTTTCCCCTCACGATAAACGATGTCAGGAACAAATAGTATGTAATCATTGCTCACATAAAAGCTACGGTTTACAGTTGACCTGCTCGGACTTGGATGAACAAAACGGTGTAGTCCGTCTGAAGATCGTTCATAGAAATAAGTAACCATGGGATACTTCTTACCGGGAACCATTTTTTCAGGGGTATACAAAAGTCCCTGAAGACTGTCACCGTCATAGGATTGCCATTGTACCAACTGTACATCTCCCCATTTGAATTCACCAAGCTGACTGCCGCCGTTGGAAACCTGCATGCGCTTTTCAAAATCCATGTCACTGATAAAGATATCGGGAAAATCGGCAAAGCTTTGCTTTTGATAAACCAGCACATCGGCATCTGAAGCTTTGGAAACGGAATAAATACCGTGATCATCTGTTAAATGTCTAGTAAGGTCACCGGATCTTCGCAAATCAGCCCATGCCAGTCCGGAACGCTTTGATTTTTCTTCAAATACCCTTAAAAGCACCTCTTCCCTGGTATTGATAAAGCGTTGCTCGTCATCGAGTTTGATATACCTGTATTCGGTCTTCGTTTCCCTGCCGTCGGTGGTCACCCGCCTTGGGGCTCTTTTCCCTTCCGGATCCAGTCGCCAGATATCATACCGGTCGTAAACGAAAATGTAGTCGTCATCCTGTGCCCATCCCATCACACCGTAAGGCCTGGGCTCCATAGGCCTGTCATTTAATTCATCATAAAACGGGGTTTCTATGGTTTCTGTAAGTGCTGTACGTTTTAGATTTTTCAGAGAAATGCTGTAGTAGATACTGTCATTGCGATCATAGTACACCCCGTACCGCTGTGCCGGGCCGACCGAAATATCACCTTGCCCTTCCATCAGGAGCCTGCGCTCACCACTCAGCAAGTCGATAAGATAAAAATCATGAATCCAAAGACCACTCCACGACTGAGCTTTCTCATATGCTTCAGAAGAAGTACCGATAATAAAGGATCCGTCACCCTTATCGAGTATTCGCACCTCCGGTAAAATACTGTCTGACAACTGTACCGAACGACCCTGATCCAGATGGTACACGGCGAGGAATGAACGATTCTGGTCTTGCTTAACACTAAGTTTTTGCTGCGGCTGTAACCGCTTGTCGGTCCAGGACCAGATATCGAGTTTTTCTCTTTCAACATTTAGTAAGGTATCCTTTTCAGGTTCTTGCTGAGGATAGGCGGTTCCGAAAAAGAGGCGTTTCCCATTCTCTGAAAAGAACGGAGACCGGTGTTCAGACAGCGTCCATAGCCCAGGCTTCCTCTCGGTTTTTTCAACCGGAATCTCCCTTACCTGGTCGTCGATAACACTATACAAGTGATACGTCTTTATTTTCGTTGTGTCTTTGGAGAACATAAATGCCACTTTCTCACCATCTTCAGTGATAACAGGATGTTTCATTTGTCCCTCGCTCCGGTAAAGGGTGTCAATTTTATTTTCAGTGGCATCAAAACGAATTAAAAGAGCGCCTTCATAAGCAGAATCCTTCTCTTTGGAAGACATCAGTAAAACATCAGCTGCTCCTGCCCATTTATAGTCTTCGATATTCTCGAAAGCCACGCTGTCAAGAGTAACGGGATTATAAGCCACCAGAAGCGTGTCTGCACTTTGTGCAGAGGAAGCCGAATCTACGGCCTTTTCATCTTCCGGTGTCTGTTCTTTACCTTTATCTCCCTCTTTTGCGTCGACCACTGTCTTATAAGCCAGCCAGTCAGTTCCCTTTTCAGGCATTTTAAAAGATGTGACATCGGGTATCTTCCTGATCTCCCTGCTGCTAAACAGATATATTCCTAACGAATCCATCTGTCTTTTTTTGGCAGATACCCCTGAGGTTTCCTCGATCCGCCTTGTTTGCAGGGGAACCCCTATACTGAACACCGCAAAACGGTTAGTCCCGCTAAAACCGGCCTTTTGCCCCCTTCGCACGGTATCGGTACGCATGGTACTCAGATCAGAAATAATCAGGTCACCATCTCCCATACCCGGACTATACTCATACATCAGATAATTTCCGTCTGATGAAATCGTTCGGTTTTCAATACGTCTCCAGTTGTCAAAATCTTTTGGTGTCAATGGCTTTTTTTGTGCCCATGTCAGCAATGGGAAACACGCCAGTCCCGCCAGCACAGCTTTCTTTATAATCATGAATTTTGAAATTTATGTGAAAAATCTGATTCCCTTGCAAGATAAGCCTTCAGCGTAGTATATAAAAAGCTTTACAAAACTTTATGAAACAGGTCCCTGACCTCATTGAGCATCATGGCTGTCGCTCCCCAAACGGTGTAGTTATTTAATTTGAAAGAGGGTACTTTCACATTGGTGGCATAAGAAGTGTTCAGGGTGGCGTGTGCCAGGTTATTCTCCTGCAATATCGCCTGGAAAGGCACTTCTATGATCTGTTCCACCTCTTCTTCCTGTTTGATGAACCGTGGTGTCTCTGAAGTAAACCCCATAAAAGGGGTGACCATAAAGTTACTCGGAGGAATATAGACGTCTGAAAGTTCTTTAAATACCGTGACCACTTTTTCGGGTACGCCGATCTCTTCCTCGGTTTCCCGCAGGGCTGTTTGCCTGAGGTCCTTATCCTGAGGCTCTACCTTGCCTCCGGGGAAGCCAACCTGGTTAGAGTGAACTCCCCTGTAGGTCTTTCTCAGGATGAGCAGCAGATGGGTGTCTTTGTTGTTGTCAGGATAAAAAAGACTTAAGACAGCTGCTCTCCTGGCCTTTTCAATAGCGTACTGATTGTTTTTAAGGGCTTCTACGCGCTCAGAGGGAGTCATTTTATAATGAGAATCCTGGCCGGGCAAGGGCAGATTTTTTATTTTTGGAACCAACTCGAAAAAAGCATCTATTTTCATGAATCGAATCATCTGTATTTTCCTGCTTATGCTCGCAGTGATTTTCACTGTTTCCTGCAATGACAGCGCTTCCAAAAATAAGATTTCTAAAAAAGAAAAAGAAGCACAGGCCCTTGCAAAAAAAGAAGATTCTATTAAACAGGCGAAAGAAGCTGAGGCGAAAAAAGAGGAGGAAGCTTTTAAGCTGACCGACGAAAACGCCATTCCCTTTTTCTTCGAATATCAAAAAAAACATAAGGAGAACCGGGTAAAGGTGCATACCTCTCTTGGAGACTTTGTCATACAGCTCTATGACGAAACCCCGTATCACCGTTCCAATTTTATTTATCTGACCAAAAAGAACTATTTCGACAATACCTATTTTCACCGTGTGGTTCCTGATTTTATCATTCAGGGCGGAAATACCGACCTCAGGTCTACGGCAGAAAAGCGTATGGATATAGGCAGTTACCTGTTACCTCCCGATACTAAAAAGGGGTACAGGCATGACCGGGGAACCATATCAATGCCCAGCAGTGATAATGTGAACAATCCGCACAAACTGGCCTCACCCTACGAATTCTTTATCGTGGTTTCAGACCCGGGCGCCTATCATCTGGATGGAAAATACACAGCTTTCGGCAAGGTGGTATCAGGAATGGACATAGTTGATAAAATCAACCAGGTTCCTACAGACGACGGTGAATGGCCCATGAAGAACGTGATTATAGATTCGGTTCAAATATTGGATTGACCGGTTTATTTTTCCGATTTGTAAATAGTAGGAAGCGAAAGGCGGTATTTCACGGCAAGTAACCTGATCAGGATAACGATCACAATCGGGATCGCAAAAACCCATTCTTCCCTCAAGGGGGTAAGTTTCAGTAAAAAATAACTAACTCCACCCACTATACAGGCAGTGGCGTAGATCTCCTTTCTGAAAATGATGGGTATCTCGTTACACAAAATATCCCTGATCACTCCTCCAAAGGAGGCCGTAATAGTACCTATCGCCACACACATGATCGGTTCAAGGCCGGCGGCAAGTCCTTTTTCAAGTCCTACCATGGTGAACAATCCTATTCCCAGCGTGTCGAACAGAAAAAGTGAACTACGCAGGTATCTTAACTGATTTCTGAAGACCATACCCAAAAGGACCGAGATTACGATCACATACATATAACTGAGATCGACCAGCCAGAATACAGGTTGCACCCCCAGTATGAGATCCCTCAGGGTACCCCCTCCCAGCGCGGTCACAAAACCGATGATAAAGATTCCGAAGGGGTCCAGCTTCTTATGCATGGCGGCCAATACTCCGGATAAGGTGAAGGCAATGGTACCCAGGATTTCAATGGTAAAGTATAGCATGAATTCAGGTGTTCAGAATTTACGGGTTTAAATATAAGGCAAAAGCAATTTTCGCCTGCAGAAATGTGTAAATCATATCGCTATCCTGGGCATAGCTTATATTTGAGGTATCTGAGATGGCTGAGAAAAGAAGAAGATCTTCAAGTTAACCACCCAATTTACTGATTATCAATCCAATAGATTCATTTGATTAATAATTTATATTACTATAAGAAATACTGATAGTTTTATTAATTTTGATGACCGAAAAAGTAAGCTGTATATGACCATTACCCAATTGCAATATGTTCTGGCTGTTGCCGAGTACAAAAATTTCACCCTGGCGGCAGAAAAGAGTTTTGTGACCCAGCCAACCCTTAGCATGCAAATTCAGAAGCTGGAAGATGAACTTGACATTCTGATATTTGATCGCAGTAAAAAACCCATTCAACTTACTGAGGTAGGACATAAAATAGTTGAACAGGCCCGAAATATCGTAAACGAATCATTTCGTATTAAGGATATCGTAGACCAGGAGAAAGGCTACATCGGCGGAGAATACCGTCTGGGTGTTATTCCAACCATCATGCCTACCCTGTTACCCCTCTTTTTGAAAAATTTTATCAAAAAGTACCCTAAGATCCATCTTAAGGTGGAAGAAGAAAACACTGAAACCCTCATTGAAAAGCTGGAAGACGGTCACCTGGATGCCGCCATTGCAGCCACTCCTCTTGAAAAAGACAACATCAGGGAAAAGGTTTTGTATTATGAGCCATTTGTCGCCTACATCCCCGCAGATCACAGGTTAAGAGATATGAATAAGATCAGCGTTCCTGACCTGGACCTCGACGATATTCTTTTACTGGAAGACGGGCATTGTTTCCGTGACGGGGTGATCAATCTTTGCAATGCGAATCGGGATATGGCGGGCAGACGTTTTAATCTCGAAAGCGGAAGTTTTGAGACCATGCTGAAACTGGCCGATGAAGGCCTCGGAATGACCTTACTCCCCTTTCTTCACACCCTGGATCTTTGTGAGGATCAGAAAAAGAATCTGAAATATTTTGAGGAGCCCAATCCAGCCAGAGAGGTGAGTATTATCTATCATAAAAGCGAATTAAAAATGCATATCACCGAAGCCCTGAAAGACACCATCGCAGGGGTGATACGCGGGGCAATCGCCTTTCACAACGTGAAGATCGTCAGTCCGCTCGGAAAATAAAAAGAGTTTCGTAAGAGTAAGAAGTCTTAAAAAATCAAAAGCCCCTTTTCAGGGGCTTTTTCATTATGGGTTTAAATACGTTAAACATTGAGTAAGTTCAGGTTTACCCTGAATAAACTGTGTGAGCCAGATCCTTAATTCGTCAAGCTCATGAGGCAATAACCTTTTCATGGCCTTCTCCAATTCCACTCTGAAGAGCTTCACGTCAAAACTGACTTTTTGAAGAACCGTTTTGGTATACTCATACATAGCTCTGGGCATAACTGTATTAATTTGGTTAGGATAAAATTGTCAAAACTCTTTCGAAATTCGACGTCTAAATTTATAAATAATTTTAATTTTTTGCCAAATCAGGAATCATAAAATTTAAAATTGATGATCTTTTAACAAAAACTCATAATAGCATGAATTTATTGCATATTTGTCAAACTATTTTATTTCTTCAGCTTTTCGGGTTTACTTATTTTAGTGGCTGTATTATAAAACCAGCCTCCGATTATCATGTTAAACAAATACCTCTTATTCCTGCTTTCGGTCTTTTTATTTATTGTCTCTTGCGGTGTTAAACCGCATAAAAAACTAAAGGAGGAGGTCGACCGTCAGGTTTCATCTCCATTTTTTAAAAACCAGTTCACCGGATTTTTCGTCTTCGATCCGGAGACCGGTGATACCGTCTACAGTCATAACGCTGATAAGTATTTCACCCCTGCAAGCAATACCAAGATACTGACACTTTTCTCAGCCATGGAACTGCTGCCCGAAAAGCTTCCTGCTCTTCAATATCAGTACATTAATGATACCCTGTTGCTCAGGGGCACAGGAGACCCTACCCTGTTACATCCGTATTTCGAGCTTAAGACACCCTTCGAATTTGTGAGAAATTTTGACCCGGTGGCATTGGTATGGAACAATTTTGACGAAAATCCCCTCGGACCGGGTTGGTCATGGGGTGATTTCGATGCCTACTATTCTCCGGAGCGCAGTGCCTTACCTCTTCACGGAAATATCGTTCTCGGCGGACTGGATGATCAGGGAGAGGGCTGGATATCTCCCAGGAATTTTACCTACCGTAACACTGCTAATCCTTCAGGTTTTCAAAGAGACAGGCATCAGAACATCTTTTATCTGAATGCCAAAGCCGGAGATACCCTTGAGATACCCTATATAACAGACAGTACTGCTGTTAAAAATATACTTTCAAAGGCTCTGCAGCGTGAGGTTCATCTGAAAATGAAACATACCACAACCGATGAATGGCGAACACTTTATGGGATCAAGGCAGACTCGGTCTATAAAAGAATGATGATGGTAAGCGATAATTTTATTGCTGAACAATTGCTTATCCAGGCTTCCGGTATGCTTTCTGACACACTCAGCGGAGCAAAGACCAGGGATTACATACTTGAAGGGCCCCTATCTGATCTGTCACAAAAGCCCAGATGGGTCGATGGCTCAGGCCTGTCGCGCTATAACCTGATAACCCCCGAGGCACTGGTTCATGTGCTGTTCAAACTTTACAAATGCTACGGAAAAGAACGCTTGCTGCAATTGTTTCCAGCAGGAGGCGTTTCAGGTACACTGAAGAATTATTTTAAAGGTGATGGCGCGCCTTATGTATATGCGAAAACAGGAACCCTGAGCAATAATTACTGCCTGAGCGGATACCTGTTGACCGATAGCGGAAAAACACTGATATTCAGCTTTATGAATAATCACTATATGGGCTCAAGCATACCTGTAAAAAAGGAAATGGAACCCATCCTTTATCATATCAAAAAGACCTATTAAGCGATCAGCCCGGGGAATTTTTCTTTGAGCACATGTAATTTCGGACTGATATAGCGACGGCAGAAGGGTTTCTCCGGATCCTTTTTATAATATCCCTGAAGTTGCTCATCAGAGGGGCGGAATCGATGGAAGATGGTCGGAATAGTGATGACACTCTTCATATATTCGGCAGATGCCTTTTTCAGATACATTTCTACCTGCCTCTGCGCCTCAGGATCAAAACAGACTACCTGAGACCTGTACCTGTCCCGCAATTTATGATGGGCAGTACTGCTATGGGAATATAAGTGAATGAGTATCAGAGCTGACATGGACACCTGCTCCCTGTTGAAAAAAACCATGGCCGCCTCGCTGTAATGATCGGGATTTCTCGTCTGGGAAACATAGCCCTGAATCACGCTGATTACACCTTTGACATTTTGGAAGACCGCTTCAGTACACCAGTGGCATCCACCACCAAAGACCAGGCATGCAACCGGTTGACTCATTAAAACCGGTTATCACCGTCAAGCAGGTCTCCCAATCCGCCTAACACACTACCCTCTCCCCTTTGCTTTCCGCCTTTGCTGGGAATGGAGGCAAAAATCCTTTCTGCCAGACGGCTAAAAGGCAAGGACTGTATATATACCACTCCGGGACCTCGCAGGGTGGCAAAAAATATGCCTTCACCCCCAAAAACAGTATTTCTTATCCCGCCCACAAATTCGATGTCATAATCGATATGTTGCGTAAACCCAACGATACATCCGGTATCTACCCGCAGCACCTCGCCTTCGGCTAGCTCTCTGCGCGCCAGAGTTCCTCCTGCATGCACGAAAGCCATTCCATCACCCTCCAGTTTTTGCATGATAAAACCTTCCCCTCCGAAAAATCCGCGGCCGAGTTTCCGGGAAAATTCAATGCCTACAGTAACACCCTTGGCTGCACAAAGAAATGCATCTTTCTGGCAGATAATCTTGCCGCCGTATTTTGAGAGATCTAAAGGAATGATCTTTCCCGGGTAAGGCGAGGCAAAACTGATCTTTCGCTTACCATTGTCCTGGTTAAGAAATGCGGTCATGAATAAACTCTCACCGGTAAGCAAGCGTTTACCGGCAGAAAAGAGTTTCCCGAGTACCCCCTTATCCTGGTTGGACCCGTCTCCGAAGATGGTATCCATTTTTATACCCGTATCCATCATCAGGAAGGTACCCGATTCAGCCACTACAGCCTCCTGAGGATCCAGCTCTATTTCAACGAACTGCATTTCTTCTCCGTAGATTGTATAATCTATTTCGTGTGATGTCATCATGTGATCTTATAAGTTGATTATTATTTCAGTTTTATGGTCCATTCAAAATCAAAGACCGAGACGGTATCACCTGCCTCGTCAACTCCCCTGGCCTGCATCCAGAACGTTTGCCCTTCACCGGTCTCAATGGTGCGGGCTATAGCATAATCGATCTTGCCGCCCTCCTGACAACTAAAAATAATACGCCCCTTTGCCTTTTTAGAAAAGCTGGCCTTGTTATTGGCCACCAGCATGGAAATACGCTTTCCACTGCTTTTGATCTTTCCCATGACCAGTGCCCCGGTTGCGAGTTCGGCTGCCATGCCCTGCACGGCCCAAAACATGGATCCAAAGGGGTTTTGATTGATCCATCTGTATCGCACTGCGGTGGTACAACCATTCTCATCCATCTGTTTTACCCGTACCCCGCACATCCATGCAGCAGGCAATTTCATCATAAGGAATTTATTGAGTTTAGACGCTGTAATTATCATGTGTTTCTTTCGCTTTCCTTCAAAATTAGGGAATTAATCCCGATCCCGCCGTTTTTTCTCAAATCATAATATTTTGTTAAATTTAGGTACTATGTTTTGCATAATACCTGTTTTTAGATATATATTTGTATAAGAAATTACATGGTAAACCAAGTAATCTTATAAAACCTAATAATCATCAATCAAAAAATGGACACCGCAATCAACAAACACGAACGTAATATCTCGAGCATCATTCACATTTCAACTTTCTCGAAATATTTCATCCCTTTTGGAAACTTTATCATACCCCTGATATTGTGGACTTCCAATAAGAATAAGGCAGCCTTTGTCGATCATCACGGAAAGCAGGCCCTGAACTTCCAGATCAGCATTTTGCTTTACAGCATTATACTCGGGCTTGTAACCATTCCTTTCGTTATAGCAGGAGCCTGGGATTTTATCGGTCACCTCGATATCCTGGATCACAACGTACACGAGGTTGATTTTCAGCTACGCCATCTGAGCGACCTCGGGTTCCTGATCATTCCGGTAGGAATCGCCGGCCTGCTAAGCCTGGTCTTGCTCATGCTGGATGTGGTTTGCAGTATTCTGGCCGCCATCAGGGCGAATGAAGGAGAAGCCTACCGATATCCGGCGACCATTAATTTTATACGATAATAGCATTAAAATTCATCAATCAATCAATCAATCAGATTCAGCCAATGAGTCATTTATCAATCAAAAAACGAACAGTTTAATTTAAAGCATTATGAAACCATGAATATAGAAAACACAAAGGCGCAAATGCGAAAAGGAGTCCTGGAGTATTGCATCCTTTCCATATTGGAAGGAGAAGATAAATACGCCTCTGAGATTCTCGATACGCTGAAAGACGCCAAGATGCTGGTCGTAGAGGGAACCATTTATCCCTTGCTTACCAGATTAAAGAATGCGGGATTGCTTAATTACCGCTGGGAAGAGTCTTCCTCTGGTCCACCCCGCAAATATTACGCACTTACCGAAAATGGTAAGATCTTCCTCCGGGAACTGGATAGTACCTGGGGAGAACTGAAGAACGCAGTAAATACCGTAACCCGACAAAAAAACAACAACGATGAATAAGACTATAAATATCAACCTGGCAAACACTTTCTTCCACATAGATGAAAATGCCTATCTAAAGTTGCAGCGTTATCTGGATGCCATCAGACGCTCCTTTACAGATTCGCAGGGAAGAGATGAGATCATCGCCGATATCGAAGCCAGAATCGCTGAATTATTCTCCGAGAGAATGCAGCATGAAAGACAGGTGATTTCGGTGAAGGAAGTAGACGAAATAATCACGATCATGGGACAGCCCGAAGATTACCTGGTCGATGATGAGATATTTGACGACCAGCCCCGGGCCACCAGAAGCAAAAGCACCCAGCCGGCAAAAAAACTATACCGCGATACAGATCATAAATATATAGCAGGTGTTTGTTCAGGTCTGGGACACTACCTGGGGATCGATGCTATCTGGGTTCGCTTGTTCTTCCTGCTTTTCGCCGTATTCTCTTCAGGTTTTGGAATTCTTGCCTACATCTTATTCTGGATCCTGGTACCTGAAGCCACCACCACGGCCGAGAAGATCGCCATGACCGGAGAGCCGGTGAACATCACGAACATTGAAAAAAAAATTAAAGAAGGGATCGATAATGTGACCGACCGTGTAAAAAGCGTCGATTACGATCAGGTAGGCGAGAACGTAAAAAAGGGGTCCAGGAATTTTTTCGACTCCTTGGGTGACATCCTGTTCTTTCTGCTGAAGGTGGCCGGTAAATTTATCGGAATCCTGCTGCTGATTATCGGAGGTGCCGCCATGGTAGCCTTGTTTATCGGTCTTTTCACTGCGGGAACCCTTGATGTTTTCGGAGGCGGCCCCTGGACAGACCTGGTCTATACCTCGGTAGATGCTCCGGTATGGCTGGTGTCATTGTTATCACTGTTCGCAGTGGGGATTCCCTTTTTTGTGCTGTTCTACCTGGGACTGAAGATACTTGTAAACAATCTTAAATCAATGGGGAATGTCGCACGCTTCTCCCTCCTGGGAATCTGGTTGCTCTCACTGATCGGCCTGATCGTTTTAGGAGTGACAAGTGCCACACAACACAGTTTCTCCGGAAACTCGACCAACGAAGTGACCTTGTACACGGCTCCCGTTGATACCCTTGAAATTGGTATGAATACCAGAGACCGCTTTACCAATCGCATCTTTAACGATTCTGATTTTGATATTGTTTACGACGGGGAGCAGAAAATGATATACTCAGACGACATCGATTTTCGAATCAGGTCATCAGAAGACAGCACAGCCTATATGAAGATCACAAAAGAGGCTCAGGGGGGAGACTTCCAGGATGCTGCGGAAAGAGCGGAAAAAATTCAGTTTAACCACAGTTTCAGCGGGAACCTGCTCACCTTTGATGATCACTGGACCACAGATATCGATAACAAGTTCAGGGAACAAGAGGTGAACATCACTCTTCACCTGCCGGTGAACACCGTGATCTATCTGAAACCATCTGTTAGAGGTCATATAGTCAGCACCCCGAACAATATGGACTATTACGGTCGCCGGATGGCCGGGCATTACTGGAAAGTTGAGAAAGACGGAGAATTAAGATGTCTCGATTGCCCGGGCAGCAGAATTCCTGATACCGATGAATCAGGCACAGAAAATCCATCCGATTCATTAGCGATCGAAACAGACACAACCAACGCATAAGTAAATAATAATCATCATCAAAAAATCAAAAATCATGAGTACCTTAATTAAAATAGTAACCGTTCTGATAGTGTCGATCCTGTCGACCTCCTGTCTCACAGATTTCTCCTTCTCAAACGGAGTGAAAGGAAATGGAAATGTAATAACCGAAGACCGTCAGCCTTCAGCAGACTTTTCTGTAGTAAGCGCCCACGAAGGCCTGGACGTATTTATCTCTCAGGGAGATGAACATGCCATAAGTATTGAAGCCGATGAAAACATCGCAGACCTGATCATCACCGAAGTCAAAGAGGGGGAGCTGAAAATACATTGCGAAAAACCTATCGGAAAAGCGCTATCCAAAAAAGTATATGTACAGTTACCTGATCTGACAGGGGTCGTATCGACCAGCGGAGCCGATGTGGAGAGTATGGGAAGTCTTCAGGTTTCCAGCTTGCATCTGGAAGCATCCAGCGGTGCAGATATCAGAATAGAAGTCGAAGCAACAGACGTACATGCAGAATCCAGCAGTGGTTCAGATATTTTTATCTACGGCACCACAGACCGTATTGAAGCAGAGGCAAGCAGCGGCAGCGATATCAATGCTGATAAATTACAGGCCCGAACGGCCCGCGCCGAGGCCAGCAGTGGAGCAGACATCCTGCTCAACAGTTCTGAAAGCCTCGAAGTCGAAACCAGCTCAGGTGGCGATGTAAAAAATGCAGGACAGGCAAGGCGAATTGCCAAAGACTAAAGCACAACCAACCAATAAGGTATGTATTCCCACAGGAGTACATACCTTTTTTTTATCACAATCAGAGAGCAGGATCCCGTTTGGCTCTCTGAGCTTCATCAACTTTCATATTTTTCATCATCAATCATCATGTTTAGAAATATCTCTCTTTCATTCATACTTTTCATATCGGTTCAGGTTGCCCATACCCAGGTCAAATCCGATACCGGTTTATTTCAGCAAATCATGAAAGCCGACAGCCTATTGTTCGATGCAGGCTTTAACAATTGCGATATACAGGCACTTTCAGGTGTAGTGTCTGACAGCATCACTTTTTATCATGATCAGTCAGGCATCACCCAAGGAAAAAATGCCTTTATGGAAACCACCCGCAAGAACATATGCGGCATCTCGTACAGACCCCTTCGTAAACTACTGCCCGAATATACCGAGGTCTATGCCCTGAAAAGAAACGGGAAGGTATATGCAGCCATACAAAAGGGGATTCATGAATTTTATGCCCGAGAGCGTGCGGGCGACACCTACCTCACAAGCACCGCTCTTTTCACCCATCTGTGGCTTAAACAAGATGAAGATTTTGTATTACAAACAGTTCTCAGCTATGATCACTTCTCCCCGGGCGACAAAACCAAAGAAGTGCCTGTCAGTAAAAATGAGCCACTTCAGGAATTAATAAAGAAACACGGGGTTCCGACTCTTGGTTTGGCTTTGATAAAAGACGGGGAGCTCAAAAGCGTACAGGTGGCAGGAGAAATATACAAGGGAGAACAGGCCCCCGTTGATGCCGTATTCAATGTAGCCTCGCTGACCAAACCAATAATCACCCTCACAACCCTCAGGCTTGTCGAAAATGGTTCATGGTCCCTCGATCAACCATTGGCAGACTATTACACCGATCCCGATGTGAAAAATGACCCCAGCAGTGAACTGCTGACCACACGTCATATTCTAACCCACCAATCAGGGTTTCAAAACTGGAGGTGGGAAAACGAAGACAACGAACTGAAATTCATTTTCAAACCGGGAACTGACACCGGTTATTCCGGAGAAGGGTTCGAATACCTCAAGCATGCCCTGGAAGCCAAATTTGATCAACCTCTTGAAAAGCTGGTTGATTCACTGGTTTTTAAACCCTTGGGAATGCATAACAGCAGCCTGGTATGGAATGAATCAATAGATGATGAAAAATTTGCCCGCTGGCATAAAGCCGGTGGAACAGACACCTACCCCACCGAAAAACATGCAACGGCAAGTGCTGCAGACAACCTGCTGACCACTATCTATGACTACGGACTTTTCACCAGCTATATCATGAGAAAAATAGCAGAGGGAGATTCCCTGTACAGCCAGATGGCAAAGCAGGCCAATAATTCTCAGGAAGCTGTGGCCATGACCCTCGGGTGGGAAATGCTTCCAGGTCTGAAAGACGATCAATTTGCACTTCTTCATACCGGAGGAGACATCGGAGTCAATACCCTGGTGATGATGCTTCCGGAAACCGGCGAAGGCATCGTTATTTTCACCAATAGCGATTCAGGAAACCAACTCTATTTCGACCTGATAGAACAACATCTCTCCCTGGGTAAAGAGATCAACGGCACTGCAGAATAGCCTCACCCAAAAATCAACCGACAAACTCGTACTTGAACTAAAAAATCAAAAATGAATCTATATATAAACATATCAGGCTGCATACTTTTTCTGTTTCTTGGCTTTCATAATTCAAAGGCCCAGTCGATATATAATCCCACCCATCAGAGTGACAGCATGAAGAAGAGTGAAGTTACTGCATATGTGATCAGAAACGTGAATATTATCACCCTTAAACCTAAGAATGAGATTATACAAAACGTCAACTTGCTTATCGAAAATGGCGTTATCACGGGTATCAATAAACCCGTGCCGAAGAACGCAACGATTATCGAAGCAACAGGAAAATGGGTTATGCCCGGTCTCATAGACATGCATGTACACGGATTGGCTGATATAGACTTCGGTGAAAAATATCCGACTAAACCGGCCACCATATTTTTTGACACCCAGGACTTCATGTTGCTGTATATCGCTAACGGAATTACCACAACATTTGAACTGAATGCCCGGGCTGAACACATAGCTCAGCGAAATGAGATCGCCGGAGGTAAAGCGATCGGTCCGAGAATGGCTCTTGCCAAACTCCTCGACGGAGGAAGAGGTTTCGACAGGGTAAATACTCCCGAAGCCGGAAAACAGGCTGTAAGAAGTGCTAAAGCAGAAGGATATGAATTTATAAAGGTATATTCACATCTTTCTGAAAGTACATTTAATGCCATCGTTCAGGAAGCCCGTGAGCTGAACATGAAGGTAATCGGTCACATCCCCGACACCTTTAAGGGCAGAACCGAAGAAGCTGTTTCCAGAATCAGTATGGTCGCTCATGCCGAAGAGTTTGCCAAGCAGGCTGACACATTGAACCTTGAGAAAGCAGAAGAATTTGCAGAAATGGCCTTAAAACATGATCTCTGGCTTACTACTACCCTGATCGTAATGGAACGTATGGCAGAGCAGGCCCGCACACTTGAAACAACAAAATCCCTCGCAGGCTTCGAATTGGTGCACCCTCTCATGCAAAGCAAGTGGATTGTTTCCAATAAAAATTACATCGGAAGCAGCCCCCAACGCGTTAACCACCTGGAAGACCTGGCAGAATTTAATAAAGTACTCGTCGGGGCATTTCATAAAGCCGGTGTACCCATGGTTGCCGGCACCGATTCCGGCTCATCAGGAGTGATATGGGGTTATGCCCTTCACGACGAATTACATCTGTTAGAACAGGCCGGATTATCCCCGGAACAGACACTTGCTGCCGCGACCAGACTTCCTGCAGAGTGGCTTGGAATAGACCATAAGGTCGGAACCGTTGAAGAAGGAAAGCTGGCAGACCTTTTGATATTGGAAGCCAACCCCTTGAAAAATCTGGAAAACCTGCAAAAAATGGCAGGTATATTTGTCGATGGTAAATACCTGTCGAATGACGAAATTCAACAGATGCTTCAAAGGCTTCATCTTAAAAACGAACGAATCAAAAGTGATTATGACTGGCGGGACCGGAGAGAATTCTAAGTTCATAATTCCTCCTGATAACATGATAGTTAAGGTCAAACCGTTCCGGGACATCTCTTCTTTTCGGATAGAAGCAACTCCTTAAAGCCCCTTGTGCCGGTAATCATACAAAAAGCCTGAATCAAGCTTATTTCACAAAGACCAGCCGGATTTTTCAACGATTCCTTTTGCAATATTTTGCAATATTTTTTTGCGTTTTGGCGCTGATAGTGCAAATTTTATCCGTTACTTTTGTTGAACAGGTAAATAAAAAACTTTAAATTAATCACACTATCTTCATGAACGTAGAATTAAAAAAATATGTGCTGGAGCTGGAGTACACCTTCAGTATTTCCCGGGAATCACATGATTATCAGGACAGCCTTATCGTTGCTCTGAGCCAGGAGGGTAAAACGGGCTACGGCGAGGCGACTTCGAATCCCTATTATAAAATTACGGTCGAATCGATGAAAGAAGAAATCGAAGCTATTCGTCCGCAGATCGAAGCCTGGGATCTTGATGACCCTGCCGTATTTCATAGCTTTCTCAAGGAAAAAGGCCTCAGTAATTTTGCCATTTGTGCTCTTGATCTGGCTGCTTACGATCTCTACGGAAAATTAAAAGGTAAGCCCCTCTATCAGATCTGGGGTACCGATAACGACCAATACCCTCTTACCAATTATACCATCGGAATCGACAGCATTGAAAAAATGGTAGCGAAAATGAAGGCTAAACCATGGCCTCTCTATAAAATTAAACTGGGAACAGATGATGATGTGGCCATTGTCAGAGAATTGCGAAAAGCTTCTGATGCCGTTTTTCGAATCGATGCCAATTGCGCCTGGACCGCAGAAGACACCATAGGATATGCGAAAGAATTGAAAAAATTGGGAGTCGAATTCCTGGAGCAACCATTAAAAGCCGATGATCTGGAAGGATATAAATTACTGATGCAAGAATCGGTACTTCCTGTAATTGCTGATGAAAGCTGTATCGTTGAAGAAGATGTCGAAAAATGTCACGGCCATTTTCATGGAATCAACATCAAACTGACCAAATGCGGAGGCCTCACCCCTGCTCTTCGAATGATAAAAAAAGCCAAAGAACTGAACATGAAGGTCATGGTGGGGTGCATGACCGAGTCAACAGTGGGTATCTCAGCCATTGCTCAATTGCTGCCACAACTCGATTATGTCGATATGGACGGCGCCATGTTGTTAAAGACCGATATTGCAACCGGTGTAAAAATCACCAAAGATGCCAGGGTATTGTTTCCTGATGAGCCCGGCTGCGGAGTAAACTTGTTATAATGATTCATGAGATCGATCAATTTCCCGGCAGGGAGATAGTTTCCGGCGGAAGGAGGTTTCTCTATTTCGGCGGAACGTCTTATCTCGGACTCCAGCACCACGGTGGATTTCTGGAAGTTTACACAGAGTCCATACGAAGGTATGGTACGGTATATGCCGCTTCGAGGAAGGCCAACGTGCAGTTTCCCGCCCTGAGAGAAAGCGAGGCATTCCTGGCTGGTATCACAGGTTCCGAAGCCGGAATCAGTACTTCATCAGGCTTTCTGGCCTGCCGTTTGCTACTGCAGGTACTTGAGGAAGAGAACATAGCTGTTTATCGCGCACCCGGTACACATATCGCCTGGAACGGTACTCAGGAATTCACGGCTAATGACCTGGAAGAATTATATAACAGGGTCAGCAGAAGCCTTGAAAGCGGCATAAGAACCGCGGTGGTATTTGACACCATCGATTTTGCCGGAAAAAAGCCCATGGATTTTTCGTGGCTCACAAGGTTTCCGGTGGAAAAACTTCTCCTGATTGCAGATGATTCTCATGGTCTGGGAATTACAGGCCCTGATGGCGGAGGTAATTTCAAAAAACTGTTATCCCTGAGCCCTTCAGAATTGATCTGCTGCAGTTCCCTGGGGAAGGCTTTTGGTATCCAGGCAGGCTTTATCGCCGGAAAGCATGAGCGCATCGAAAAGATCATGGCTCACGGCTGGACAGGAGGTGCCAGTCCTGCAAACCCGGGAAACCTGAGAACGGTGCAGAAAGCCTATCCCCTAATCAGAGAACAACGAAGTAAACTGTTCAGAAACGTAAGCTTATTTTTAAATGAACTGAACACTCCATCCCGTTTTCTCTACGTTGACGATTATCCCTGTTTTACCACCCAGGATGAAGAACTTCCGCGTTATCTTGAAGACAATGGAGTGATCATTACCAACTTCAGGTATCCCGACCCGGATTCTCCTCTAATGTGCAGAATCGTGCTCAGCGCCGCCCATACGGTAGCAGATATAAAAAACCTGACGAAATTACTCAACGCTTATATTAAACAGAAAAATAACCCATGATCAATAGAAATTTAAAATATATGCTTCTGGGTGCTTCCCTGGTATTGTCGGTAGTGTCCTGCACCGAAGAAAACAAAAGCAACGAAGCTGTAACCCGTATCATCGATTCCATAAAGCAGGCGGAAGCTCCCGATAAAAGAGTGGCTCTCTTTCACGTGATCGCCGAACAACAACCTAACGGGATTCTGTTAAAAGGAGAAACGAATCTCCCCGGAGCCAAGAACAACCTTCTCAAGCAGCTAAATGAAGAACAGGTCAGTTTTATAGACAGTATCAGAGAACTCCCTGAAGCTGAACTGCAAGGCAAACACCAGGCCGTTATTAAGATTTCGGCGGCCAACCTAAGAGGTGAACCGCGTCATTCCGCTGAACTTGTTACCCAGGCAACCCTGGGTACGCCGGTTAAGGTGCTTAAGAAAGTGGGCGGCTGGTACCTGGTACAAACTCCTGACCGATATATCGCGTGGGTAGATGACGGAGGCATAAGCCTGATGACAACTGAGCACTTTACCACCTGGAAGAAAGCTCCTAAGATCATATATAATCAACAATATGGACACTCCTATGCAAATGAGCAGGAGGAAGCCCTGGTTTCTGATCTTGTTATCGGCGATGTCCTGGTTCTTAAAAATGAAACTGATGCCTATTACCATGTTAACTATCCCGACGGGCGTGAGGCTTTTATAAGAAAGAATGAGGCTTTACCCTTCAATGAATGGATCGCAGGTACTTCTCAGAACAGCGAAGCGTTTGTCAGCACGGCAAAAAAACTGATGGGACTCCCCTATCTCTGGGGTGGAACATCGGCTAAAGGGGTAGATTGCAGCGGGTTTACCAAAACCATTTATTTCGCCAACGGAATGATCATTCCCCGCGACGCCTCACAACAGGTACACGAGGGGATCACAATCGATTCAACCGGTAATTTTGAAAGTCTGAAACCCGGTGACCTCTTATTCTTCGGAAGAAAAGCCACTGACAGTACTCCAGAGAAAATCGTTCATGTCGGTATGTGGATCGGAGACAATCAGTTCATCCATTCTTCAGGAGATGTACACATAAGCAGTACCGACAGCACCCGAACGAATTATGATGCGTACAATACAGGTCGCTATCTGAGAAGTCAGCGACTGCTTAATGAGAACAGTCAGGGCATCATTCGCCTGAAAGATTCTGCGGTTTTCATACCATAGCCACACATTACCTTTTATAATATTTTAAACACCGTAAAAACAGGCCTTTTCCGATCGGGAGAGGCCTGTTTTATTAGCATCTGTGCACAAATAAATCATTGACAGCCATTGGATACTAATGACCCTATGAGCATACAGGCATCCCTGTTCCTTTTTAAAGTGTAATTGATACCCGATAATTAAGTCACGGCTCAGCCCCGGTATTGCTATGATGATATTCCTGAACACACCTTGTGGTAACAGGACTTATTCTTTCGTCTCAGATTTCAGGCTATTCCAGACAAAAAGATACAGTTTGAATAAACATTTGCAGAGTTTTTAAAAAAGCAGAAATAAAAAAAGGCCTTCCCAACAGGAAAGGCCTTTTGCTCTACTTACAATACAAATTAATTAACATCCCAGAAAATATTGGTCAGCAGATCAACAGTAGGCACATTTGATCTGTTTCTTTGATATTCTGTATCAGGATAATCAAATCTCAGTATGAAATCGTTTAATTCTGCGTTGGTGGGAAGCGTGAAGTCAGCATAGTTATAATCATGCCTTCTTGCATCTACCCATGACTCCGGATGCAGGAACATGGCAACATACTTCTCCTTGAAGATCAGGTCAAGAGTCAAAGCTGCTGCTCCAACCGCTACAACGGGATTGGCGAGGTATGCATCACGTTCAACGGGATCTACACCCACTTTATCCATATTGGCAGCAATTCCTTCCAGATAGGCAGCATAAGCGGCATCTGAATTTCCTGAACGAAGTTCGGCTTCAGCCTCGATGAATTTCATCTCTGCATAGGTGGCTACCAGTAGTGGCGAATCTTCCGAAGAATAAAAACCACCCGGCACCAGGTAACACTCCTGCTGTACAGTTCCGTCTCCAATACGTCCTTCTCCGTTAACAGTACCTCTGAAGGTAGTTCCGTCGGGAAGCGGATTGGTGATAAGCGGAAGTCTCGGGTCGAACACTCCAAAAGTAGTACCGTTCATGGCATCGATCACCTGTTCAGATAACCATCCGCCTAACAGCAGATTTTGGTTATTAACAGCTACCTGCCCCCATGGGCTTCTGTTCTGGAATCTCACCACTTGTGCATCATCGTCATTCGACGCATATGCCCCGGCAAGAGCAGACTTAACCGCTGCAGGATCATATGAGGCTGTGTTGCTCAAATGATTCAGATAACGGGCTTTAAGTGCATTGGCTGTTTTGATCCAGGCAGCCACATCACCGCCATGCATAAAATCACTGTCACCGCTCAATATGGCTCCGGTATTCTCCTGGTTAAAGGCTACTATCGCCTCATCCAGCATGGTGATCAGCTGCCCGTAGAGAGCTTCCTGATCGTCATATGCCGGACTTACGTTTTCAAATGAAAGAGCTGCATTAAAAGGCACATCTCCCCAAACATCAATAGCCATTCCGAGGTTCAGCGCAGTCAGGGTTTTGGCAATTCCAACATAATAAACAGAGCTGGATTCCTCGGCGAATCTTTCCATATCGTAAAGATCGGAAAGGATATCATAAATACTTCCCCAGGCACCATCGGTATTGATCCTTTCGTAAATATCGGTGGCACTGGCTTCATTTGGCGAAGCGAGATATTGGGTGTAAAATGAAGTGGTACCCCCAACATTGTATACATTGATACCTGATTTCTGCGTGGTGTTCGCCAGTAATCCATCTAACGGAGGCGTGGTAGCCCCGTTGGGATTTTCGTTAATGTCAAGGTAATCGTCACATGAGAAGAAGATCACCGACAACATGAATGTATATACTATTCGTTTGATCATAGTCATATTTTTTTAGAATGATAGTTTCAGGGTCGCAGCATAGGTCTTTAAACCGGGGTGAGCGGCCAGACCGTTAAATCCATCAACATTACCCGGATTTATCGACACTTCGGGATCCCAACCGTTGTAATCGGTCCATAGGAACAGGTTGGTACCAGATAACGACAGGGAAGCCCTCGTCAGTCCGATATTATCGATCAGGCTGGTAGGAACATTATAGCTCAGACTCAGGTTCTGAAGACGCACCCATGATGCATCCTGAACGAAATTCTCGGTCACAGCTCTGTAGTTAGCTCTGTAGAAACCTCCATTCAGGGCAGTAAATCCGTCAGGAGCATTTGCCTGACCAAGAAATACCTCCTGGGTATTAGGTTGTCCGTCTGCAGTCACACCTTCAAAAACCACCACGTCATTTCTGTTGGTCGTATAATCAGAAATACCGAAGGCAGACATAAAGTTATCTAAGTTGTTAAACTTCTGGAAACCTTCCCTGAAATCAAAGGCAAAGCTCAGAGAGAAATTCTTATACCTGAAGGTGTTCTGAATATTCATGATCCAGTCAGGAGTTGAAGTACCCAGGATCTTCTGATCACGGTTTATCACAGGGAAACCATCTTCACCTATCAGGATCGGACGATCTTCATCCAATACCAGCGGATCTTCATCTTCCGGGTTCTCGTAATAACGGGCGTATGAAGTACCGAGAATAGCTCCGTACGACTGACCCGGGTAAAGGGCCTGAGTAGCAGTACTACCGGCATACCCGAAGTCACTTCCAAGCGGAATGCTTTCTGATCCCTCTCTGATCGAGATCACCTCGTTATCGTTGGTAGAGAAGTTCACCAGCACATCCCAGCCGAAATCCATGGTTCTTATGGGAGCGGCATTAAAGATCATCTCGATACCCTGGTTCTGGATCTCCCCGGCATTGGTGGCAAAAACGCTGTATCCTGAAGAAAGTGCTACCGGCACGGTTAAGATCTGGTTTTCAGAATTCGATTTGTAATAGGCAATATCGAGCCCCAGTCTGTTATCGAACATTCTGAACTCTCCACCGAATTCGATCTCAGTGGTCAATTCGTTCACCAGGTTAGGATCGCCTTTTTGGTTGAAACGGGTCCACCCTGTAGTTTCATCGATCGGGAAGCCACTGGCAGGAGCATATCCGTCTGCTGTAAGGTAAGCCTGGAAGGCATCTTTACCTACCTGAGACCATGAACCTCTCAGTTTACCATACTGGAACCAGGAAGGTGTATTGAATTGCTCAGTGAAGATATAACCTACACTCACAGAAGGATAGTTGAAAGAACGGTTGTCTTCTCCCAGGGTCGAAGACCAGTCATTACGGTCTGTTATGGTCAGGTAAAGCAGATCGCGGTAAGACATACTCAGTTCCCCGTAGATTCCATAAAGCCTTCTCAGGCTTCTGAACTGGTCAGCCGTGATGACCGAAGCATTCTGCAACGCGAAAAAGTTATATACGTCAAGTTCATTACCATTGGTAGTCACCCTGTTATATTCCCTCTGGAATACATCAAGTCCACCACGAATCGTCAGGTCGAAATCTTCGCCCAGATCGGTCTGGTATGTAGCGATCAGGGTTGATGTAAGATCTTCACTATTGATACGTGTTTCCCTCACATAACCGAGTCCGTTGTTTTCAAAAATAGCCTCTCCTTCAATTCCGGTAGGCCCGGGAGCAAAGGCAGAACGGCTGTCGTTATAACTGTCGATACCAAAACGGTAAGTAATGTTCACCTTCTCAAAAGGCTGAAAGTCAAATCCGATGTTTCCGATAAAACGATCAACATCATCAACGAAACGATTGGTTTTAGCCCCGTAAATCGGGTTGTTTCCAACCTGTCCGTCAAAACGGTACCCTTTCATGGTCCCGGCAAGTGGTCCTTCGGTAAATTCGAAGTCGGTCACATCTTTGGCAGGAGCCCAGTAGATCAGTCGTGTATTGAACAGATCCACATCCACACGGTTACCTCCTGAATTGATATAGTTGGCAGAACCGTTGATGGTAAAGTTATCAGCCACTTTGATCTTACCATTGATCTTAGCAGAATTTCTGGTGAAATCTGCAAAAGGAAGTACCCCTTCCTGGTTGAAATGCCCTACTGAAGCATAGAAGCTTGCCTTTTCGTTACCACCTGAAGCATCAAAGTGCAGGTTGGTGTTGTAACCGGTCTGGTAGGCATTTCTGAAGTTGTTAAAGATCTCATCAGGATGCTCAGGATCTAGCTCCCTCGCCTCTGCTACCGTGGGACCCCATGTAGGCCAGAAACTGTTGGTATCATATGCACCGGCATAACCCTGAGTATATTCACGTTGTACTACAGGAAACTTATTTACATAATCGATCCCTGAAGTAGCACTCAGGTTGAATTCGGTACGCCCTTCACGGCCTGAACGGGTAGTGATCACGATCACCCCGTTGGCACCACGCACTCCGTACAGAGCCGTTGCCGCACCTCCTTTTAGAACAGAAATATTCTCTACATCATTAAGGTTGATATCAGCAGCCCTGTTGGTCAGTCCTCTGAATCCTCCTCCGCCTGCGGTAAAGGTGTCATTACTGATCGGAATTCCGTCAATTACAAAAAGCGGTTGGTTGGGAGCGTTGGGAGAAAGTGAATTTACACCACGAATAACGATTCGCGAACCTTGTCCGGGAGCACCACCATTACGGGTGACCTGTGCACCGGCCACTTTTCCTTGTAAGGCACTTACCACGTTGGTTTCCGGAACCTGAAGAATTTGTTCGGTCTGTAATTCCTGGGAGGCATATCCCAGTGCTTTTTTCTCTCTTTCGATACCAAGGGCTGTTACCACAACTTCATCAAGAGCCTGGGCATCTTCACGAAGGGTTACATTGATCTGTGATCTGTCGTTCACAGGCACTTCCAGGGTTTGCATCCCCACATAGGAGAAAATTAACACATCATCGCCGGAAGCATCAATGCTGTACTCCCCGTCAAAATTCGTCGAGGTACCCTCTGTGGTACCTTTGATCAATACCGACACTCCGGCCAGCGGTATTCCCTGTTGGTCGCTCACAGTTCCTGAAACTGATTGAGCCATTCCCAACGAAATACCCCCCAGCAGGAGGATCGTGAATAGCAGTCTTTTCATACGTTTGAGTTTAAATTTGTGGCGAAAAGATACATATTCCTACAAAAAAACTGCAGTTTACTGCAATTAAATTGTAAAAAAACTGCTAAAAATCAGTTAATAACTCCCTATTTCTGCCGCATCTTGCATATCAACAAAAGGGTGGTTTTCAGAATTTTGCATAAAAAAACCCGGTTTTACCCGGGTTTGTTGAAAAGTTTATCCTGGTTTTTATTTCTCAGCTTCACTCTTTACCACCAATCTGAATCCTTCTCCATGAATGTTGAGAATTTCAACATCATCGTCCTTTTTCAGGTATTTACGGAGCTTGGCGATATACACATCCATACTTCTGGAAGTGAAATAATTATCATCCCGCCATATCTTGGTCAATGCGAGCTCCCTTGGCATAAGGTCATTCTCATGCAGGGCCAGCAAGCGGAGTAATTCGTTTTCCTTTGGTGAAAGTTTTATAGGCTCTTCATCTTTATAAGTCAAAAAGCGAAGCTTGGAATTGAGGTGGAAATTACCGATTTCAAATTCAAACTGCTTACTGTCTGCCAGCGATTCGGTCGATTTACGCTGCAGGATGGCTTTGATCTTAAAAAGCAGTACTTCTGAATCGAAAGGTTTATTCAGGTAATCATCGGCTCCTACCTTATAGCCCTTGAGCACATCTTCCTTCATGGTCTTGGCGGTAAGGAAAATGATCGGGACGTTCTCATCCTTCTCCCTGATCTCTTTGGCCAGTGTGAAGCCGTCTTTATAGGGCATCATCACATCGAGTATGCAGAGATCATAGTTGTCTTTCCTGAATTTCTCATACCCCTCCATACCATTCTTGGCAAGAGTGACATCAAAATCGTTCATGGTAAGGTAATCCTTAAGAACGGTTCCGAAATTAGGATCATCTTCTACGAGTAAAATTTTCTTATTGACAGTTTCCATATTTTTATATTAAAGGTAACTTTATAAAAAAGGTACTTCCTTTATCTTTTTCACTTTCGGCGTAAACTTCGCCCTGGTGGTCATCTACTATGCTCTTCACATAAGCCAGTCCGAGACCATGTCCTTTGATATTATGTATATTTCCGGTTGACTCCCTGTAGAATTTTTCAAAAATCCGTTTCAGCACAGCCTTGCTCATCCCGGCTCCCTTATCGGCTATTTTTACAACGATACTGTTCTTGACCACTTCCGTGGTTAAGGTGATATCAGGTGCTTCGGGAGAATATTTATTAGCATTATCAAGTATATTCACGAAAATATTGGTGAGATGGAAATCATTACCCAGGATCTCTGAACGCGGAGCATTCAGTTCCTGGTGGATGATCCCGCCCCGGTTCTCTACCATCAGCGCTACATGCGCCACAGCTTCTTCAAGAATCTCATGAACATCTACCCGGTCTTTTGCGATATCGAGCTGGTTCTTTTCGAGTTTGGAGATACGAAGCACATTTTCAACCTGTGCATGCATTCGCTTGTTCTCATCTCTGATCATCTGCAAATACCGCTGCAGGCGTTCATTGTCTTCCCGTGCCTTGGGGTTTTTCATCGCGTCAAGAGCCAGATTGATCGTTGCAATAGGAGTCTTGAACTCGTGGGTCATATTGTTGATGAAATCTGTTTTGATTTCCGAGATCTGTTTCTGCCTGATCAACTGATAGAGGGCACTGGAATAGGCCACGATTATGATCAGGGTAAAAACAACACTTAACAACGCCATCTCCAGGATCGAGGAGATAAGGAAACGCTTTTTCTTAGGAAAACTGACCAGGAGGTCATAACTGCTGTTCCCGTCGCTGTTCTTGAAAACAGGAATCTTGTACATCGCGCTTTCCAGCTGCTCAAAATCACCTGAACGCACCCTGGTAGGCAAACCGTTACTGAACACCCCGAACTCATAGCTCAGGTCGATGTTCCGGTCTTGTAATTCTTCCTGTAAGGCCAGGGAGATCTCCTGCGGACTAATACGCTTATGGATGGGGACCCTGTTAGCCCTTTCCCGCAACATATCTTCAAACACCGCTCTTTCCAATTGAGAGAACCCGCCTATTTTCTCATACCGTTCTACCGGTGAATACACTTTACCGTCTATTCCGACCTCCTCCTTAAAAATCTGTGTCGTTCGCCGACTGCTGAAATTTTTAACAATGGTGTCAGAATTGCTATCAAAGAACGAAGAGGGAATCCCGTAATCTTCCTCCAGAATACCATGCCGGTATATAAAGGTTTCATTATTATTAAGATTTCGCTCTACAAAAAAGTATTCGCTCAGGTTTGCGCCTTTGAAGTCTCCCACGCTATCGATCAGGTTCAGAGATTTATCCAGATAATATCTGATCTCCCTCTGCTCTATGGTTTCTGAAACATCCTGCAAAACCTGCGAGATGGTATTCGAAAAAACCTCTTCCTTATCTTCTACGGCTGTTTTTATCCAGTAACCCTGAACGAAAATGATACCCATCAAGGATAAGCTCATCAGGATAACCAGAAGAACAAATAAGCGTCTACTCATTTTTTCAAAATTAAGGCATTGATATCAGGAACGTTAACCATTTAACCTTACATTAACAAAAATGTTAAAATTCCAATTTTACTTACATTTATTAAGCAAAATTTCATGAATGTTTTCAACAAATAAGGAAGTTTGATCGATTTCTGTATTTTCTATAACAAAGTCTGCTCTTTTTACTTTTTCATCTTCGTCCCACTGGTGCTGCATCCGTGCTTTAACATCCTCAGAAGCAACATTGTCGCGCTTTCTTACACGTTCGATACGAATATTTTCCGGCGTTGTCACTGTAATTACATAATCACAATTTTTGTCGCCTCCCGTTTCAAAAAGAATGGCTGCTTCCTTGATCACATAAGGAGCGTCCTGCTCAGACTTCCACCTGGAAAAATCCTTTGCCACTGCAGGATGAATGATCGCGTTCAGTGACCGAAGAAGGTCCCGGTCTTCGAAAACCTTAGATGCGATATGCTTCCTGTCGGGAAGCTCTCCCTCATAAGCCTCCGCTCCCAGCAAATCGATCACCTTTTTGCGAATATCAGAAGATTTAGCCATGAGGCGTTTGCCTGCGGTATCGGCTATATACACCGGCACACCCAGTTCTTCGAACATCCGCGCCACCGTCGATTTCCCGCTGCCTATTCCACCGGTCAGGCCCACTGTTTTCATAAGCGTTTGATAAGATATTCAACCTTCGTTTCCAACAGGTTTGCCGAAATAATAAACGAGGGTTTCTCTGCAATTCTCGGTATCAGAAAAGAAGCATTCTCTCTGGTATCATTGAAATCGCACACCACCTTGAAAGAAGCAGGATTTACCCGCTTGAGGTCAGATATGGCAGCTTTACACAATACCCTGATCTCTCCGGGAAAGGTTTTGACAGTCACATCTTCAGGAGCATTGATCACCTGCACGGGTACGGTTACGATCTTTTCAGAAAAACGTTCCACCTTCCCGCTCACCGTTACGGCTCTTGGTTCATATGAAAGTTTTTGGATGGTATCGGGTATGGAAAGTGTCATTCTGTGCTCAAAATCAGCCTGAACATTTTTGAGACTGAGTATTTCAGTAGGTATGGTATCGATCGAATTCACGATGTCTTCCGGACCATGAATCCATACTGAATCAGGCTCCACCACCAGACTATCGACCAGTTCATAGTCTTCGACAAATGACAGATCGATGCGTGCTTTCACCGGCACCGCTCTGGTCTGGTTTTCACCGAAGCGAATCTTTATAGAGTCGTTCACCACCCTGTTGATCTCAAGAGATTTATATTGTTCAGATATCACCTCCTGCACCTCTTCCCCCAGCAGGTAATAAGCATTGTTGTCAGGCTTGAAATCGGCTGCATTCAAAAACAGGGTCTGACGAAAGAGGCGATAGTACAAAATACCAAAACCGGAACTCTCTATGTTGACATTGATCTGTTCGGGGGGATTTCCTATAAGCAGTTTTTCTTCCGGAATATTGATGTAATCCAGGTCCATAGCAATACGTGAATCATACCGGTCAGAGAGGGTAATGACCACCCAAATAAAGGCAGAGATAATCAGAAACAGCAAAAAGATCACTGCTTTTGGTTTCTTGATATATCGTTTCAAAATATTACTCATTCGGTATCAGATCATTAATCTTTAAAAAATAACTGCGGAAAGACCTCCTCAGGCTTTCTCTTTAAAAAGGTAACAAAAAAGGTAGATTTTGCAAATCCCCACCCATAACCAAAAAATTGTACAAGTACCGCATACAGCGCTTTAAATGCGATGGTAAGCTTTCCTGTTTTTATCCACGAATCCAACCATAACACCGTAAAATATACGACATACAGCAGAAGAAAGAAAGGCATTCGCCAAACAGCCAGAACGATACTTAAACAAAGACCTGCTGTAAACAAGGTGGGAAACCAGTAGGTGATCTTAGCAGTCTCGGGATGCCATTGATTGAGTATGGGCCGGGTCAAACCAAATTTAGTCACCTGCCATTTAAAGCTTTTCCAGTCGATTCGCCGCTTGTGATATACATAGGCTTCAGGAAAAAGCCGGGTATCAAATCCGGACTTCCAGATTCTGATGGTCAGGTCGGGATCTTCTCCGGGATGTATCCGGCCGAAACCTCCTGTGCGTTCAAACGCCTGCCTTGAGATCCCCATATTAAAACTCCGGGGCTGAAATTTACCTACCTGCCTTTTTCCGCCGCGAATTCCTCCGGTGGTCAGCACAGAAGTCATGGCATAATTGATAGCCTTTTGCAGGTCGGTGAAACCGGCATGTGCTGCATCGGGACCGCCAAAACAATCGACATACGCCTCCTGTAATTCCCGCTCCACTTCTTCCAGATAATGGGGCGGCAGCAGACAATCGGAATCCAGAATTAAAAAATAATTCCCTTTAGCGCGAAGCATGCCGAAATTCCGGCTGTCTCCGGGGCCTGTATTCGGTTTAGTAAGGTAACTTATAGTAAGCTGTGACCGATAAGCTGAAATCACCTCTGCACTGCTTATTTCAGAACCGTCTTCGATGATGACCACTTCAAAGGGCTTATCATACCGCATTAGTGCCAGACTCTGCAGCAGTTCCCTGATCTCTTCAGGTCTGTTGTAAACGGGCACGATAAAGGAAAAGTCAAGATCTGTCATGGATTTTATATTGCTTTTGAATCCATCAAAAAAGCCACCCCTTAGGTGGCTTTTCTTCAGTTTTATATATTATCAGGGCATGAATTTTTCCATCACTTCCTGACTTACCCCTGTGTTGGAGAAACCGCCATCGTGAAACAGGTTCTGCATGGTCACTTTTCGGGTAAGATCTGAAAAAAGCGAGATCGTATAATCTGCACAGTCCTGAGCACTGGCATTCCCCAAAGGAGACATCTGTTCAGCATAATTGATAAATCCGTCGAAACCTTTCACCCCGGTACCGGCCGTTGTAGGTGTAGGAGATTGCGATATAGTGTTTACACGAACTTTCTTTTCCTTTCCGTAGAAATAACCGAAACTACGTGCTATAGACTCCAGGTAAGCCTTATTGTCTGCCATATCGTTATAATCAGGAAATGCTCGTTGGGCTGCCATGTAGGTAAGGGCAACGATACTGCCCCATTCATTCATAGCGTCCTGCTTGTAAAGGGTCTGGCACACCTTATGAAAAGAAAGCGCTGACACATCCCACCCCTTCTGGGTAAAATCATAATTCTCGTCTGTATAATGACGTCCCTTACGAACGTTTACAGACATCCCTATGGAGTGAAGAACAAAATCGATCTTTCCTCCCAGGATCTCCATAGACTTTTCTACGAGATTGTTCAGATCATCGATATTGGTGGCGTCTGCGGGAATGATCTCTGAACCGGTCTTTTCAGCCAGGGTCTTGATTTGTCCCATTCTCATTGCAATGGGTGCATTGGTCAGCACGAAGGTTCCTCCTTCTTCATGAACTCTTTCTGCAGTTTTCCATGCGATGGAGTTCTCATCCAAAGCACCGAATATAATCCCTCTTTTTCCTTTTAATAAGTTATATGACATGTTTGAAATGTTAGTTTATTGTCGGTTTGAATTCGTAGTTCAAAAATATTGATTTTATCCAGAACGGCTTTCATTTTCCTTACAAATGTAAGTCTTCCTGTCGGCTGAGAAGCTCACGGGCGTGAGAAAGAGCCGAATCACTAAGGTCTTTTCCACCCAGCATTTCCGCTATTTCACTTATACGTTCTTCTTCAGAAAGTTTCCGCATGCTGGAAACGGTGATTCCGTCTGCGTCTTCTTTAAAAACTTTAAACTGGGCATCGCCCAATGAGGCTATCTGAGGTAAATGGGTAATGGCAAAGACCTGCATATTACCGGCCATACGCTTCATAATCAATCCCATTCTGTTGGAGATCTCCCCTGAAACACCGGTATCAATTTCATCGAACATAATGGTCGGAAGTTTGGTATACCCTGCCATAATCGATTTGATCGCCAGCATGATACGAGACAGCTCCCCTCCTGAGGCCACCTTTTTGAGGTCTTTGAAATCTGAACCCTTGTTGGCCGAAAAACCAAATGAAAGTTCATCCATACCATAAGCGTGAAATTCCTTGCTCTCATCGAGGTTTAAGTGCAATCTGGCATTGGGCATTCCAAGTTCGGCCATCACGTTTTCCAATTGCGAACAAAGTTCAGGTATCGCTTGTTGTCTTTTGGCTCGGAGCTCTTCAGAGGCTTCCTTCAGTTTCTTTTCCAGTTCGGTTAGCCTGGATGACAATTGATTGATCTCCTTTTCAAGATCCTCACTCATCCCGGTTTTATGTTCCAGGTCTGCCTTTATCGCCAATAACTCCTCCACATCAACTGCCTGGTGTTTTTTCTGGAGGTCATAGAGCTTTTGCAAGCGGGCATTTACCCTTTCCAGTTCAGCAGGGTCGGCTTCCAGGCCTTCCTCAAGGCGAACGATCTCCTGGTAGGTATCTTCCAGTTCGATAAACGAAGCCTCCACCCGGTTATATATCTGCAAGTAATCATCACCGTAACCACGGCTGCGATTGAGCAAAGCCTTGAGCTGGGCAAGAGTCTGCACGACTCCGTACTGTTCTTCACCCAGGTATTGAGCTGCCTGCCCCATACCCTCCTTTAGCGATTCGATATTGCTCAATCTCTCATAGTCGGCTTCCAGCTCTTCCTGCATACCTGCCTGCAGATCTGCTTCCTGTAATTCATTCAAAAGAAACGCATGATAATCCTGCTCCTTAAGCATCTCATCACGTTTATTCCTGAGCGCCTCAAGTCGCCTGCCCAGTTGCTGAAATTCTTTCAGATCCTTTCGGTATGCAGTCAAAAGGGTTTGATTTCCTGCATAGCCATCGAGCACTTTAAATTGAAAGTCATTATCGGTAAGTCTCAGTGTCTGATGTTGCGAATGAATATCTATAAGGCGATCACCCAGGGTTTTCAGCACGTTCAGGGTCACCGGCGTATCGTTTATGAAAGCTCTTGATTTTCCCCCCGGAAGTATTTCGCGTCTCAGAATACTCACAGGTTCGTAATCGAGATCTTCCGTGTCAAAAAGCGGCTCCAGTTCATACGCACTTATATCAAATGAAGCTTCTATGACAGCCTTGCGTTCGGCATCCCTGAGCACACTTAAGTCGGCCCTGTTTCCCAGCACCAGCGAGAGTCCTCCAAGCAATATGGATTTACCCGCACCTGTTTCACCGGTGATAGTGGTAAAACCATCATGAAAATCAACATGCAGTTGATCGATCAGGGCATAATTTTTAATGGAAAGTACCTTCAGCAATGTTCACGAATTTTTAGGGTCCAAATATAAGATTTAATGGAAAATGCCTGCAAAGGCTTTAATATTCTATACGCGACCAGGTCTCGCCGTAAAGTGGCGCCACCTTGTTCAGGGTATTGACCAGGTTGACGATATCCATTTTCGGACCACCGGAAAAAATCCCGGCTATTTCTTCAGCCTTGGCGTCGAAAAAGGTCTGCAATACAAAGGAGTTCGGCCTGGTATTGTTGAGTCGCTCGAACAGCTTCATAGACCCTGCAATTGATTGCTTCGCCAGCATGGCATTATCAGTCATATTATCCATCCCCAGGCGGTGATAGTTATACAGAGCGAGACGGTATTCCCGAAAGGTATTTGACAAAAGGTTATCGACCAGCTCCCACCGGGTTCTGTTCCCGTCTGTCTGCTGCCATCCGCTGTAACCACTTCCCTGGGCCAGGTTCACAATGCTTTGGGCTCTTTTAAAAAAGGGAGTTCCTCCTTCTCTTTCAAACGTATCTGCATCTACCCCCAGAATAATATAGATGTAATAGGTGATAACAGCCGTCAGGTTTGATTCAAAAACATTCGGATTAAAGAATAAGGGTTCAAACTCGAGATAGTTAAAGGTAAATTGCCGGTCCTGATAATTGAACACCGGACTCTGATAGGTCGAGTTATAAACCGGCCGGTTTGACTGTATCTGCAAATTAGCCGTAAAAGTATTGGCATCAAAAGATGTAATGGTCAGCTGCATACTGCAGTCTATTCGTTCGTCAGGCTCCAGGTTCCTGTTGGTCCACTTCGATTTGTTCACAAAATCATTCAGGGAACGCTCAAGGGTTTTGAATACCTGCTGATTGGTTTGTTCGACCTGTTCTGAGTTGACGATGATGGTGCAATTCAGCTCTTGTGCATACAGTAACGAGCTTACCGAAAGCAGTAAAAACCAGATAATGCTATTTTGAAAGTAAACGTTGATTGATCTCATGGAAGATGTCTTGAGCAACGGCCTCCTTGGCCTTCAGGGCAAATGCCTTTTCCCGCATCTCCCTGTCTATAAATGTAATCTTATTTGTCAATTTTCCAAAACCCGCGCCCTCATCTTCCAGCGTATTAAGAACAATGGCATCGAGGTTCTTCCGGCGGAGTTTTGATTTCGCATTCTCCAGGGCATTATCTGTTTCCAGGGCAAATCCCGCCAGGAACTGGTTCTTTTTGGCTTCTCCCAGCGATACAAGTATGTCTTTTGTTGGCTCCAGTTCGATATGAAGAGCATCTGCCTTCTTCTTTATTTTCTTGTCTGCCGCATGCTTAGGCCGGTAATCTGAAACGGCGGCTGAAAGGATCGCGATATCTGACGATTCAAAATTATCATGTACAGCATCGTACATATCGGCTGCAGAAACCACCCTGATGATATTTACCTGATCGTGATCGAGCTGAAGATGAGTGGGCCCCGTGATCAGCACCACATGAGCTCCAAGTTTTGCGGCTTCTCCGGCCAGGGCAAAACCCATGCGGCCAGAGGAATGATTCCCTATGAAACGAACCGGATCGATCGCTTCATATGTTGGACCTGCCGTGATCAGAACGCGCTTTCCATAAAGCGGCATTCCCGTGAGCAGATGTTCAGAAACAAAGGAAACGATGTCTTCGGGTTCAGCCATACGGCCCGGTCCGCTCAAACCACTCGCCAACTCTCCTGAGCCGGCAGGGATCATGATATTCCCAAATTCCTGCAGCTTTCTGAAACTTTCCTGACTGCTGGGATGTTTATACATATCCAGATCCATGGCAGGAGCAAAAAAAACCGGACATTTAGCAGAAAGATAGGTAGCCAGCAGCAGGTTATCGGCCGTACCATGACACATTTTTGAAAGCGTATTGGCCGTCGCAGGAGCTATGATCATCAGATCTGCCCACAGCCCGAGTTCCACATGGTTATTCCAGACCGCATTTTCATCTTCATCATCGGTGAAGGAAGAAAGAACGGGATTTTTAGATAACGTAGAAAGGGTTAAAGGAGTAATGAAATCTTTAGCAGATTCAGTCATTACAACTTTAACGCTGGCTTTTGCTTTTACGAGCAACCGCACCAAAAATGCGGTTTTATAGGCGGCAATACCTCCGGAGACCCCTAAAAGTATATTCTTGCCGCTCAGTACCGACATAGCTTAGGGCTGTTTTTCGGTATTTCTGTAATAGATTTTATCTTCAAGCCACTCCTGAATAGCCATGGCATGAGGCTTTGGAAGTTTTTCATAAAACTTCGAAACTTCGATCTGCTCCTTGTTCTCGAAGATCTCTTCAAGACTGTCTGTGTAAGTGGCAAATTCCTCTAACTTTTCAATCAGCTCCTTTTTTACCTCAGCATTAATCTGGTTAGCTCTTTTGGCTACAACTGAGATCGCCTCATAGATATTTTCGGTAGGAGTATCTATTTCATTCCTGTTATAGGTAACGGTTGAAACAGGGGCATTAGAGTTTCTCAAATCGCTCATATTAAACTTATTATTTACTGTAATTTTCTAATTGATATTCAATATCACTGGCCAGGGCATCGGCTTCTTTACGATACTCTGATTCAGGATAATTCTCTACTAAGGTAAGATAATTTTCCTTAGCTGTTTCAAGACGCTCCTCCCTGCGGGAGTACACGCTATTGACCGCAAGGTTATAAGATGCCAGAAACTGGTAATACAAAGCATCTTCACGATAGACCGATCCCGGATATTCTTTCAGAAAGAGCTCAAAAGCTTTGATGGAAGCAAAATAGTCTGAAATACGATTATACTGTTTTGCGATCTCAAAAGCCTTCTTCTCTATTTTACTCCTCAGGTCTTCTATCATTGCGTTAGCCTCATCAACATACTGAGATTCAGGATACATATTGATAAAAACCTGCAGTTTGTTCAATGCACTCATGGTCGCGGTCTGATCGAGACTGTAGCGCGGAGAAGTAAGATATTCGCTTTTGGCTCCTAAAAAGGCCGCTTCTTCAGCCTTCTCACTTCGGGGATATGACTTATAGAATCTTTCAAACTGGTAGGAAGAAAGATAATACTGACCCGTTTGATAGTAGGCATCTGCATAGAAATAAATGATACGCTCACCCTGAGGCTTACCTATGTAGCTCGGTACGATCTGTTCAAAAAGGCGAATGGCTTTTTTGTATTCCCCCTCATTGTACAGATTCTCTGCGTATTCATATTTCTTTTTTACATCACTTTCTTTCAGCACCTTTTGATACTCGCTGCAGGAGGTAAGGATCAGGGCTGAAATGAGAATCGCGAAAAAATTGCTGAATTTCATAATCATCGGGCAAAATTAGGTAATTATCCGGGATTTAAAAAAACAATTTAGACCCCGGATTTCAGGAAGCCATAATACGAAAAAGTTCCGCCCTTTTAAAACCTGTCGGGCAGAACCTGAAATACTGAGATGCTATTGGGTTATAATGGCTGACTATTCTCAGGAGTCAACAGAGAAAGGGCGTCTGCCAGTTTGAGATGCAGCGCCTCCGAAGCTTCAACAAGAGGCAATCTGACCACTGGTTCGCAAATACCCTGCTGGGCCAGCACCGCCTTGATCCCGGCCGGGTTACCCTCTTCGAATATCAGCTCCATCAGATTAAGCAGCTGATAATGCCAGTGATTAGCGACATCAAGATTTCCACGAAGACCTTCCCTGACCATAAAAGAAAATCTGTCAGGCACTCCCTGAGCGATCACAGAAATAACACCTGCACCCCCTGCAAGTACCATTGGCAGGGTAAGAGCATCATCTCCTGATATCACCAGAAAATCTTTAGGCTTGTCTTTCAGAATATGCATGGCCTGCATAAGGTCGCCTGAGGCTTCCTTTATCCCTATGATGTTATCGAACTCTTTAGCCAGTCTTAAAACGGTGGCCGCCTGCATATTCGAGGCGGTACGCCCAGGAACGTTATACAATATAACAGGGACCTCAGCATGCCTGGCAATTTCACCAAAGTGCCTGTAAATACCCTCCTGGGTTGGTTTGTTATAATAAGGAGATACAGAAAGTATGGCATCAAAGCCTTCCGTAATACCCGATTGCAATTCTCTTACTACAGCAGCTGTATTGTTTCCTCCCACACCCAGAACAAGGGGTAGCCTGTTTTGGTTCACCCTTTTAACAGTATCGATGACCAACTGCTTCTCTTCATGTTCGAGGGTAGCCGATTCTGCCGTGGTTCCGAGAACCACCAGATACTCTACCCCTTTTTCTATCACGCGGTTTACCAATCGCTCCAATGCGTTTACATCGACGCTTAAATCATTTTTAAACGGTGTTACCAGGGCTACTCCGGTTCCGACAAACTGTGTCATTAGATCTTTTTTAAAATTTTCAAATATCTGATCAATTCGTTTTGAAATCCGCTGAAATCACCTTCAGGCAAATGCAGCACCAGATCGTTAAGCTCTTCCACCTCTCCGCTGATACCTGCCTTAAAGTCGGCTTTGCAGAGCGCTGCGACAAGCAACATTTCGACAGCAGCCTGGTCGGTGAAATAATTGATCTGAAGGTCATATTCCCGCTGTAGAAAATCGTTCAGAACAAAGCTTTTCAACTTTCCACGCTGACCGATATCTCCCCTGGAGAACACCGGTATCATATAGTTCACTCCCCTGTGCACCTTGTCCACATACCCAAGTATGTAAACCTCTTCGTTGTTCACTCCGAGTGCTGCGGCCAGGTTCATCAAAGGCCGGTAATCTACAAGCTCGTCATAATTGATGATCACTGCGAGGGAACGAATACCCTCTTTTCCCTGTTTTACCAGGGTTTCGCGCTCACCCAAATGCCTGTCAATGATCTTTTTAATGGATTTCTCCCTGAGGCTGTTAAAAATCATACCATAACTGTTATTGCCCGCAAAGGTAAGATTTTAAAAGCTTCAACGATTCAAAGGTAAAGAAGTATGAGTGTACAAAATAAAACTAATTGTTACGTATATAACAAATCTGTCAGGCTATTTCCAGCCTTCTGAAATTAAAGGCGGTGATGAATCTCGCCAGGAAGAAATAAGCTGCCACAGTGGCCACGGCGTTGACAAACTTAAAAAGGAAATCTGCCTCCAGGTAATTATAGAAACCGATCATGATATCGCCCACTACAAATGACAAAGCGATGATAACAGCAAACAGCTTAATCTTGGTCTCCTTATTAAAAAAGCTTACCAGGGTTACGATCATAAACAGACTGAGTATGATGCTGTATCCCATCACGTAAGGGTAGAGTTTGCCCATCTGGTTTCCGAAGATATCTTTTATGCTATAGATAAAATAAACGAACCATAAGATAATTACCGGAAGGGCCGAATAAAGGAGGCGTTTGACCCGAAGGAGCCTGATAGACTTGAAACAGATAACCGTTAGTATTATATAGGCCAACGAATAGCTGATAAAAGAAACCACCTGCCATTTTTGACTCAGCACATAACCGAAGAACAGTCCAAGCCAGCACAGAACCATGATTACCAAAGGAAGGTAATGACGTTTAATCACAGCCCGGCTGTAATACAAATAAGCTATAGGCACTAATAACAACCTGCCGGTATGTTCAACCCAGGGCATACCTGATATCACCCCTGCCAGGAAAATCGCAGAAGCAATCAAATATGCATATAAAACGGGTTTGTCTCTCATACCATATCGAGCAGGTCTGATTCTGAAATAACAGGAACTCCCAGCTTATCAGCTTTCTCCTTCTTGCTGGGCCCCATATTCTCACCGGCTACCACATAAGAAGTCTTTCCTGAGATAGAGGAAGAAACCTTCCCCCCATTGTCTTCGATCAGTTTTTTGATCTCGTTACGACTCAGCTGTTCAAAAATTCCTGACACAACGAAAGTAAATCCTTTCAACTTCTCTGAAGTATTTTCCAGTTGTTTTGCCGAAATTTCCAGTTGAAGCCCGTAATTTTTCAAACGCTCAATAATGACCTGATTTTTCTCGTTTTCGAAAAATTCTGAGACACTCTCAGCGATACGCTCGCCTATTTCATCCACGGCCGTGAGATCTTCTTTACCGGCAGCTCTGAGTTTATCGATTGACTGAAACTCACGGGCAAGTTTTTTGGCCACTGTCTCACCTACATAGCGTATTCCTAATGCAAACAGCACTCTTTCAAAAGGTATTTCCTTTGATTTTTCGATTCCCCTTACCAGGTTCTCTGCAGATTTTTCGGCCATGCGCTCCAGGGGAAGCACATCTTCCTTTTTCAATTCATAAAGATCAGCATAGTCATCGATAAGTCCTTCCTTAAAAAGCAACTCCACCGTCTCTGAACCGAGACCTTCGATATCCATGGCCTTTCTTGAAATGAAATGCTGAATTCTTCCGGTGATCTGCGGCGGACAACCGTAAACATTGGGGCAATAATGCTGTGCCTCGCCCTCTTTTCTCTCAAGCGCAGTACCGCATTCCGGACATTCGGTAATATAGCGTGTGGGTTCAGACTCCGGGTCACGTGCCGTAAAATCAACCGCTGTGATTTTTGGTATAATCTCACCACCTTTTTCAACCATGACCATATCGCCTTCCCTGATATCCAGTTTTGCTATCTGGTCGGCATTATGCAATGAGGCTCTTTTCACCGTGGTACCGGCAAGAAGCACGGGCTCGAGGTTAGCCACCGGGGTAATGGCTCCTGTTCTCCCCACCTGATACGTGATGTTATTGAGCCGGGTTCTGGCCTGTTCAGCTTTGAACTTATAAGCGATGGCCCATCTGGGCGATTTGGAGGTAAAGCCCAGCTCTTCCTGGTGGTAGAGGGAGTTAACCTTCACCACAACCCCATCGATCTCATAGGGAAGATCGTGTCTGTGTTCTTCCCAGTATTGCACATACGCCATCACCTCATCCAGTGACTGGCATAGCCTGGCTGTTTCAGGCACTTTGAAGCCCCATTGGTTTGCCTTCTGCAAACTCTCGTACTGGGTCTCAACCCCAAGCCGCTCCCCGGCAAGACTGTAAAGAAAACAATCAAGAGGCCTTCTGGCCACCTCAGCGCTATCCTGTAACTTCAGACTTCCGCTGGCAGTATTCCTGGGATTCATATATGGCTCCTCCCCGTTCTCTATTCGCTCCTGATTCATTTTGGCAAAACCATCCAGAGGAAGTATGATCTCTCCCCTTATATGAAAATAAGGCGGATATTCTCCCTGTAACTTTAAAGGCACAGAACGTATGGTTCGCACATTATTGGTAATGTCATCACCCTGTATTCCGTCACCCCTGGTTACCGCCCTCAGCAGGTTTCCTTCCTGGTAGGTAATACTCACCGAAGCGCCATCGTATTTCAACTCACAGGTAAATGAAAGATCATCGCTTCCCAACAGTCGTTCCACCCTCTTTTCCCATTCGCTCAATTCTTCCTTGGAATAAGAATTATCAAGAGAATACATGGGAAGATCGTGTTTGACCGTTTCGAAATTCTTGGTAACCGCTCCCCCAACCCTGCGAGTCGGAGAATTCGGATCGTCGAATTCAGGATGCTCCCTTTCCAGCTTCTCCAGTTCCTTGAGCTTCATATCGAAGTCGTAATCTGAAATCACCGGCTTATCCAATACGTAATAACGGTAATTATGCTCCCTTAATTCTTCCCTCAGGTTTTTGATCTTTTCAGCTGTGGTCATATGTTTTCATTCTTTAATGCAGAAAAAGCTGTAGCGATTTCAGCTACTTACGGGGCCGGTTAAAATGGCCGGTCTAAAGTATCAAATACCGTAAGCAAAACCAACAACACTGGTAAAAACTCCTGTAAGGCTTGCAGAACAAATGACCTCCCCTGACAGACGATATACAACAAGGGCTTCAGAATCAGACCTGTCAGGGCTTAGTTCCCCTGATCATACGGTCATTTGCATTCAGGTCCTGCCGTAAGCTGATCTCCTGATACCCGAATGAATGCAATAAATCGGTCATTTCTGCCCCCAGGTACTGGTTGATCTCAAAATAGATACTTCCTCCTGATCTCAGCCACTTATCTGCCATTACCAGAATTCTTCTGTAAAAAACCAAAGGGTCATTATCAGGCACAAATAAGGCGATGTCGGGTTCAAATTCCAAAACATTCTTTCGGATTTCCTGCTTTTCCAGATCTCTTACATATGGCGGATTCGATACGATCACATCGAAGCCCTGCACAGACAATTTTTCAAGTTCGCGGTCTGTTTCTGTTGCCTCCAGTATATCGGCCTGTACAAAAATTACGTCCACATCCTGATTCCTCGCGTTCATCCGGGCTATATCCAGGGCCTTCGAAGACCGGTCAATTGCCGTCACACCGAAGCCGGGAAGTTGCTTTTTCAGTCCAATAGCGATACATCCGCTGCCGGTTCCTATATCGAGTATGCTTCCTGTGCCCGTTCCTTTCACCTGATCGATGACCCAATACACCAACTCCTCTGTTTCAGGCCTTGGAATAAGCGTGTCGGGCGTGACCTGAAGCTCCATTCCCAAAAATTCCTGTTTTCCGAAGATGTATTGAACCGGTTCTTCATCGCGTAAGCGATCCAGGATATCCAGAAACTGATTCTGCTGCTCTTGCGTAAGCATGCGCTGATGCTCCAAACTCAGCTGATAGGGCTTAAGATGCAACAGGTATCCGGCTGTAATACGAAAAAGACTAATTGCTTCTGATTGGCCATAGACCGGCTCGAGGAGGTCAACGAATTCCTTTCTTAGATCGCCAAGAGTCATCTCAAAGATCTTTTAATAACCAGACCGGACAGGAACTGTGACCTGTATCTCCCATCGGTTGATCTATATAATGAAATCCATTGTTCAGATACAATTGCTGAGCGGTTTTCATGTTAGGCATGGTTTCTATATAACATTGATCAAAACCGAACTCACGGGCAGCCTGCAGACAGGTTTCAATCATTTTACGACCTATTCCCTTTCCGCGAACCTGCGGAAGAAAGTACATCTTTTGCAATTCACAAACATTCCCTTCATAATTCATCAGGGGAGCAATACCAGCCCCGCCGTAAATACTTCCCGATTCATCACTGACCACGTAGTACACGCTTTTCGGACTTTGGTAAGTCTCATACATCTGATCAAGGGCTGCATCTTCATAGGCAGTCCCCTTCTTGGGAACGTTCATTTCTATCAATACATCGCGTATTGCCCTGGCTAACAAGGGATCGTCTTCAGGTCTAATCTCTCTGATGGTCATTTTTATAATGAGCTGAATTAAAATAGTATTTTTGCCAAGGTGAATATACACGAATTCTACATAAACCGCTGTATTCAGCTTGCCAAAAATGGTCTTGGGAACACTTATCCGAATCCCTTTGTCGGTTGTATTATCGTACACGATGATAAGGTGATCGGAGAAGGGTACACCAGTCCTGCCGGAGGTAATCATGCAGAGGTAAACGCTATAGAGTCGGTTAGTGATAAATCCTTGCTTAAGGAATCCACCCTTTATGTGAGTCTTGAACCCTGCTCCCACTTTGGCAAAACACCGCCCTGTTCAGACCTGATCATTCGCTATGGCATACCCAGGGTGGTCATCGGCAGCACTGACAGCAATGAGTTGGTTTCTGGAAAAGGTATCGCCAGACTCAGAGCTGCCGGGTGTGAGGTCATGACCGGAATACTCGAAAATGTGTGTGACTGGTCACACCGACGTTTCTTCACATTCCATCGAAAGAGACGCCCCTATGTGATACTCAAATGGGCACAAAGCCAGGATGGTTTTCTTGCTCCTTTAATAAGAGAGGAAAAAAAGCCAGTTTGGCTTAGCAGCCCTGCATCAAGGCAATTGGTTCATAAATGGAGAAGCGAAGAACAGGCCATACTGGTGGGAGCGCAAACAGTTATTGATGACGATCCGGGCCTTACCACAAGAGACTGGAATGGCAGTAACCCAATGCGGGTAATTATCGATCCTAATGCGAGAATACCCCTGTCTTCGAAGATATTTCACGACCAGGTCAAAACAATTTGGGTGGTCAGGGAACAGGAAATGAATCAGCGAATCGCAAATCATGAATTGTCGGTTTTAAAGGTTCCGGGAGATAAAGATATACTCGAAACCATCATGGACCTCCTCTACCAAGAATCGATACAAAGTCTGATCGTCGAGGGAGGCTCCAAAACCCTTCAGCGCTTTTCCGATCAAAACCTTTGGGACGAAGCCCGTATTTTCAGATCTGAAACGATTATAAAAGATGGGGTAAAGGCTCCTGTAATTCATGGTGAGTTAAAGGAAGAAAAGCATTATGACAGAGATCTTTACCAGTTATACCTCAATAAGAATAACACCCCCCCGGTAATATGAACATAATAAAAAATATCATTTTTGATTTTGGTGACATCTTCATCAATCTGGATAAACCGGCTTCCCTGAGAGAAATTTGCAAACTGCTACCTGATTTTAACCTTAGCCCGGAGGTGGCAGACATGAATGAGCGCTATGAAAAAGGCAGGGTAACCACCTCTGAATTTATAGCATTTTACCGCACTCACACCGGAGAACTCAGCGAAAAAGACTTAAGGTTTTGCTGGAATGCCATTTTGAAAGACTTTCCGGATTACCGGATGGAATTTCTTGAATCGATCGCTAAAAGCGAGAAATACAGGCTTTTTCTGCTAAGTAACACCAATGAAATGCATATCGAATGGGTCAGAAAAAGCATGGGAGAAGATCAGTTCATGAAATTCAGGTCTTTTTTTGAGGTGTTTTACCTGTCACACGAAATGGGCATGAGAAAACCAGACAAGGAGATCTTTGAATTCGTTATCGATACTAACCAGCTCGAGGCGGCAAACACCCTGTTCATCGATGACACCCCCGAAAATACAGAGGCTGCAGCACTAACGGGCTTACAAACCTGGAACCTCATACCCGGGAAAGAAGATATTGTACAACTGTTCGAAAAGAATTACCGGTTTTGATCTATCTCTTCCTAAGCGTACTGGTAAGCAGCTCTTTATTTGTCATCTTCAAGCTATTTGAACGGTATCGGGTAGATAATTTCCAGGCGATCGTTTTTAATTATTTCGTTGCCTTTATCTCCGGATTGCTGCTATTCCCACCGGAGGGAAAACTGATGGATACCTTCTTTAAACCGTGGTTTGTGGGTACCATCATCCTGGGAGTGCTCTTTATTTCAATTTTTCTGGTCATGGCACGCACAGCACAGAAAAACGGTTTATCGGTGGCTTCCATTGCCGGGAAGATGTCGGTAGTCATACCGGTGATCTTTGCCTTTATCGTTTACCGCGAATCAGCGGGCTGGATGAAGATTCTCGGAATTGTTTTCGCACTCCTGGCTGTCTACCTGGCTTCAGCCAGACAAAAGGGCATGCTCACGGCAAAAGACAATCTTTTATACCCGGGCCTGCTGTTCCTGGGCTCCGGAATTATCGACACCCTTTTAAAATACCTCGAGGTGAACTTTGTGAATGACCAGGACATACCCCTCTACTCCTCTGCCATTTTTTTCAATGCTGCATGGATCGGTACCCTGGTAATGACTTATCGTTCAGTGAGTAGTAAAACACTGACGATCAAACCCAGAAATATCGTCGCCGGCTTCGTACTTGGCATTCCGAACTATTTTTCTATTTACTTTATTCTACAGGCGCTTCGCCATTCAGTTCTCGACAGCTCCTCTATATTCACTATTAACAATGTTGCCATAGTGATGCTTACCACCCTGTTCGGTATCCTGCTCTTCAGGGAACGCCTGTTATTAAAAAACTGGATCGGTGTTGTACTGGCCATTATCAGCATTATATTAATAACCTACGCTAAAGTTTGACTCAGACATGGAAACCGATGCTTATCTCACATTAAAGGAAGCGGGTACAGAATCATTGTTTAAAGACCGGGGCAGTAAATTTTTCGGCTATGCTTTTCCCGTCTCAGACGAAGACGACATCAAAGAGCGACTGGAAGAAGTGAAAGCAGCTCATTCTTCTGCACGTCACTGGTGCTATGCATGGAGCCTGGGAGCAGATGGTGAAAGATACAGGGCCAACGATGACGGGGAGCCGGCAAATTCTGCCGGTATGCCGATCTACGGACAAATCCAATCATTCAACCTCACTGATGTACTCATCGTGGTGGTGCGTTACTTTGGAGGGGTGAAACTGGGTGTTGGCGGATTGATCAATGCCTACCGAACGGCAGCCCAGGCGGCCATCGAAAACAGCACCATTATCGAAAAGACCATAGATCAGCATTTCTTACTAAGCTTTAAATATGCAGACATGAACAATGTGATGCGTGTGATCAAAGAAAAAAACCTGAACATCATTGAACAGAACATGCATCTGACATGCCAGATAGAGGTCAGCATAAGAAAAAAAGATGCTGATCAGCTCGTGGAAGCTTTCAAGCCCTTTTACGAAGTTAAAGTAACACTTCTATAGGTCATCCCCGCCCGGTACAAAAACAGGCTGAAGATTTTTTTCATGCATCTGGTCGATACGCACAAAGCTGTAACCCCTCTTCTTTAATTCCTCTATCAGTTGGTCAAGTCGATCATAGAATTTCTCCTGACGTTTTTCATCTGTACCGAAATGCAGCAGGAGATGGAACCCTTCGAGTCCCTTTTCGGTTTCATATCCCGTTATACCCTTCCATAGTCTTTCATTTGAATAGTACCTGTCACCCAGGTCGGGGGTGGTCCAATCCTGATTGCTGTTCGTTCCGGGTGAATGATTTATGAGCCTAAGTCCGTTTTCACGCGTCCACAGGGAAATTTTCTCATTATACCATTCGTAGGGTGGCAGATAAAAAAAAGCATCGCTCTTGTTGATGCCATGACTCGCCATAGCGGCATAATTAGCCTTCAGGTCTTTACGGAAGAGGGCTTTGTCTACAAGTAGTGAATCGCGATCTTCCCAGCTGCAATACAACAGGTGCTTGTCTGAATGGGCCCCCAGGTAATGATCCTCATCGATTAGGGTACTGATGATATTCTTAAATTTCGGGTTTCTGTAAAAATCACCCGTAAGGAAAAAGGAGGCCTTCACATTATGTTTTTTCAGGGCTTTATTCACTTTGTCAAATCCTTCTGCCCGGTCATGGCCCGTAAAGATCAGGGCTATTTGTTTTTTGGTAGAATCACCCCTGATCAGGGCATCTTTGTAATAGGTATTATTATCGGTACGGTTTTCAGGCACCAGCGAAGACAGGTAATAGGTCAGGCTGGCCGTTCCATCCATGGTAGGCTCATTGGTTGAATAATCTGCCCAATCGTCGTGATACACCACCCTTGAGGTCTGAAAGGCAGCATACTCATCTTCCTCGGCCAGCTTCACTCCCTTCAGGCTCTTAAAGATACTACCGTAAACAGGACCGTCGACCAGTCCGCCCCAGGGCTCTTCATCTGTATAATGAGAAATGGCCGCATGTGTATCTTCGGGATAATCCCCATGTTGAGGCAAGCCCACCACCATGGAGGTTCCCCAGGGATTTCTTCCGAAAAGCCAGTCTCTGAGAGCCGATTCCGTTTCAACTGAAGAAGTTTCAGGCTGAAGTCGGGCTGATAGACTTAATTGGGTCAGCATGGCTGCTGCCAGATTGTTGGAGCACCAAACGAATGGCAACCCGTTAAGAAAGATATTTTTGGACGATCTTTTTTTATAATGATCGATTCCCTGGCGGTAATATTTAAGACCTTCATCCTTCGCCCCTGCACTACTCATATAATAATGCCCGAGGTTAACAAAGGGATAATACTGATAATGCCTGACACTGTCTTGCTTCATCCAGGGTGTTACCGGCTCCTGAGCAGCAAACTTCAAGGCATCAGACAGATAATTCACCTCTTTGGTTCGCTGATAGAGCTGCATGGCTGCCAGCTCCATATCATCTTCCCAATTCTCTTCCTCGTAAAAATAAGGAGCACGACAGGGAGCCGTCTGGCAAACTCCGGGATATTCTTTTCCCGTGACATATGCTGAACGGGCCTTCTCGATTAGCAGCTGTGAAAATTCAGGGTAAAAAGGCTTGAGCAGCTCTGATCCCAGGGCGAAGCTTGAAGCAAACTTACCGGCAATATTGGCTTTTCCGTTAGAATTATTCTGGTATTCCATCAAACCCTGAGGTTTACCGGTCACATAATAAACGGGCCTCTCCTTTCCTTTTCCATACCCGTAATCGAGAGTGTCTTTATAAGGGAGATCAAAACTGCGGTGATCCCGGTCGTCTGCTATCTGATGAAACATCAGCCCGGGCTCGGGATTCATCTTCACCAGCCAGTCAAGCCCCCACTTCGCTTCATCGAGTATATCCGGAATACCGTTAGCCCCCGGCAAACCCGACGCCTGATAGCGGTCGTCAAAAGCATGCGGATTCTGCTCATAGGCGAACAGCAACTGAAAGACCGCATTGGCCGAAGTCGTCACATATTGCAGATAATCTGAAGCATCGTGCCAGCCGCCACTCACGTCGATCTTTTCCCCTTCCCGATCCGGATGGTAGATAATTATACCATCGTCGACGTGGCAACTCTTTTTGAAATAGGGATTATACCCGCATCTTCTTGAGCGCAGATAATGCAACAGGTAATCTGCCGTACCCGCATACACATTTTCAGATATGTAAAAGGCCGGACTACGCAGAGACCCGGCTCCCAGGTAGTACGCACCCGGCTCCTTGAAATCACTGAAATCTGCCTGGTAAACACTCTCGAGCTCATAATAAGCCTCCGGGGCGTCTGAAACTGCGATCTTCCTGATGAGCGCATCGGTAAGTTGATCATACAACCCGAGGCTGTCTTTATCAAAAGTTGCAGAGGCGATGAGGAGGGCTGATTTTATATCATGCGGGCGGTAACCCACCTGGTTCACCCGAATGGCCGATTCGGTTTGAGCAGTACAAAGATTGATAAGCAAAAAAAAGAAGATGAAAAATTGCAGAGAACGATTCATTGAATGTAGGGTTTTGGCTTACTAAAGTAAGTATTAGGAGAAATCATTCTGCATTCATCCTACCATTGCTTACGCTTCTAAAGAAAAGTCATCTAAATAAACAGAATTTGTAGGATTATACAGGTTTTTAAAAGCACTTTGAAATATGGAGATAGTCTTGTTTGCCGGGCAGGAGAAAAAGAAGAAGGCGATTACAATATATGCAGGATTACCTTACATCAACAACGAACAACCTGACTGACAGATTGTTAATAACTACAATTTTTCCAGTATATAATCCGGGCATTTCACAGGGCGTCCGCTGGCCTTATTTATGAAGGCCAACTGGGTATTCGCTTCAACTAAAATTTCACCCTTTTCGTCTAAAATAACATAATCAAATTCGATCTTGACAGAGGGGGTTTTCACCAGGGTGGTAACCACTTTTATCAGGTCGTCATATCGCGCAGATCTACGATATTTCAAGGAAAGTGAGATGACCGGCAACATGATACCACTCTCTTCCATCGACTTATATGAAACCCCCAGTTTTCGAAGCCATTCGACTCTTCCAACTTCCAGATATTCAGGATAATTACCATGGTACACCACCCCCATCTGATCGGTCTCTCCATAACGCACCCGTATGTTAATTTCGTCTGATTTCTTCATATTAAGAGCAAATTTTCGTAGTTTAAAAAAGTGTTAAGTTAGCGTTAACAGGTATGCGAAAAAAAAACCAGTAAGTCAACCCGATTTGTATTTTTTTTTTCAATTTTTTGTTCACATATTTGTTTCAACCTAAACGGTGAGACAAAGCTATCTCCTCATAGCTTTCAATCCTAAACTAACTGATAAAAAATTTTAACTGGTAATGAACTTGACTGCCGAATCAGTATGGAATAATTGTCTGGAATTCATAAAAGATAATATCCAACCCCAGGCTTACAAAACCTGGTTCGAACCGATCAAATCGGTGAAGCTTACTGATAACGCATTGAGCATTCAGGTACCCAGTAAATTTTTTTACGAATGGCTGGAAGAGCACTATGTTAAACTTCTTAAAGTAGCGCTCACCCGGGAGCTTGGTGAAAATGCCAAGCTGGTATATGTGATCCGGATGGAGAACACCTACGGAAACAAAAAACCGTTTACTGAAAGCATTCCCAGTTCGAATCGAGCGAATATGCAGCCGCAGGAACTCGATGTTCCCGTTAAACATAAAAATCCTGAATTAAAGAATCCGTTTGTAATTCCCGGCATTCGAAATATAAAGATCGAATCTCAGTTAAATCCGAATTACAGTTTCGACAATTACCTGGAAGGAGACTCCAATCGTTTGGCCCGGTCGGCAGGAATGGCGGTTGCCAACAAACCCGGAGGCACCTCTTTCAATCCGCTGTTGATTTTCGGTGGTGTGGGGCTTGGAAAAACACACCTCGCTCACGCTATTGGGGTTGAGATAAAAGATAAATATCCGGAGAAGACCGTATTATATATCAGTGCTGAGAAATTCACCCAGCAGTATATCGAATCGGTCAAAAAGAACACCCGTAATGACTTTATACATTTCTATCAATTGATCGATGTTCTGATCATCGACGATGTACAGTTCTTTTCGGGAAAATCAGGCACCCAGGATGTGTTCTTTCACATCTTCAATCACCTCCACCAGAACGGCAAGCAGGTAATACTGACCTCCGACAAAGCTCCTGTAGATATGCAGGATATTGAACAACGACTGCTTTCCCGTTTCAAATGGGGTCTTTCGGCTGAACTTCAGAGTCCTGATTACGAAACCCGTATTTCCATTCTGAAGAACCGACTCTATCGTGACGGAGTTGAAATGCCTGAAGAAATCATCGAATACGTGGCTCAGAATATAAAGACCAATGTCAGGGAACTGGAAGGTGCGGTAATCTCCCTGATCGCTCAGTCTTCATTCAACAAAAAAGAAGTGACACTCGACCTGGCAAGTCAGATCGTTGAGAAATTTGTCAAGAATACCAAACGCGAGGTTTCCATCGATTATATACAGAAGGTTATCTCTGATTATTTTCAAATGGATGTTGCCACCCTGCAATCAAAGACCCGTAAGCGTCATATAGTACAGGCCCGTCAACTCGCCATGTTCTTTGCAAAAAAATATACCAAGGCCTCTCTGGCCAGCATTGGTTCACAAATAGGGAAACGTGACCACGCTACAGTTTTACACGCCTGTAAAACGGTAGACAACCTGGCTGAAACCGATAAGCAGTTCAGAAAATATATCGAAGACCTGAACAAGAAATTCGCACAGTAATGAAAAAGAAGATACTCATGGTCTGTCTGGGAAATATTTGCCGATCTCCCCTGGCAGAAGGTATCATGAGCAGTATCGCACCCGAGGATTTCATCATTGATTCTGCAGGCACCTCTGATTATCACATTGGAGAATCTCCCGATAAACGCTCGGTAGAAACAGCCCGCAAATACGGGATCGACATCACCTCACAGCGGGGCAGACAATTCAAAACATCAGATTTTGACGAATTCGATCATATTCTGGTCATGGACCAAAGCAATTTCAACGATGTCATTGCTAAAGCCCGAGATGAAGAAGACCGCAAAAAAGTTCGAATGATACTGGAATATGCCCCTGACACCTCGACGAGGGAAGTTCCTGATCCCTATTACGGTGGAAAAGACGGCTTCGAGAAAGTATATGACCTTTTAACCCGGGCATGCGACGGCTTTCTGAGGAATCACTATCCTGAGGCCGGAAGGCAGAGCTAAACAAAGCAATATTCAGATGTCAAACGACAGAAAAACCGGAAAACTTTACCTTATTCCATCCACCATGGGAGCGGTAGAACCCCTCGAAGTATTACCCATTTCTGTAAAACGAGTCATCGAGCAGGTAGACCACTACATCGTGGAAAACGAAAAAACGGCACGCCATTTCATCAAACACGTCAGCCCCAGAAAGTCCCAGCCCTCATTAAAGCTATATCCGCTGAACAAGTTCACCGATCCGACTGAGATCCCTACCTATCTGGATCCCTGCCTGCAAGGTGAAGATATGGGGGTTATTTCAGAAGCCGGCTGTCCGGGCGTGGCAGATCCGGGAGCCTCTGTTGTGGACCTGGCTCATCAGAAAAAGATAGAGGTTGTACCCTTGGTTGGTCCCTCTTCGATCTTGCTTGCTATGATGGCCAGTGGTATGAACGGACAAAACTTTGCTTTCAATGGTTATTTGCCCATCGACAAAAACGAAAGGCGCAATAGCATAAAACAACTCGAGAGGCGATCAGCAGAATCAGAGCAGTCGCAAATCTTTATCGAGACTCCCTACCGGAATGATAAACTCATGTATGACCTGGTAAAGAATCTGAAACCCACCACACGATTATGCATTGCTGCAGACATCACGCTTTCCACTCAATACATCAAAACCAAAACGATAGCCGAGTGGGAGAAGCAGGAGGTGAGTCTTCATAAGAGACCTGCGATATTCATCATTCATGCCTGATAAAAAAAGCCCCTGATCTCTCAGAGGCTTGTATATTTTTAGTATGCCAGGGATTAGTTACAGCCTGGCTGCCCGATCTGCCTGAATATGTGACACATCATAGCCGGCGAAACGCTTCATATAATACCTGATAGATGTTCCGTTAGCATCCTCAAAACCGTTGGATCCCCAGGTTCTGAGAAAACGCTTGACGTTTCCGGGGCCCGCCAGGTGGGCTGCTGCCAGGATACCGGATTCGGTAACAGGAACTCCGCTTATGGTTTTCCCTACATACAGGTCGATATATTTACGCAGTACCCATTTATTTCGTTGCAGATTCGCAATAAATACCTTTTCCTGCAAGCTCGGGTCATTCAGAAATGCGATCCTGTCTTCGACCCCAAGGGTTCTCAAAGTTGCTGATCCAAACTGATATTTCCCCATGTAACCCAGAGAATTTACCACAAAGTAATTTCCTCTTGATTCATTGTATGCAAGTGCTTCCTTAAATCCGTTGAACGATTTACCAAGGAAAGGAGGTTTCTTCAAATCCATGGCCATGTCGTTCTCTCTGGTCACAGTGTAATCCAGCAGATCATCGGTTGCGCTAAAAATCAATTCGGGGGAGTAATCGTTGTCGAAAGTAAATCCTACACTTGCAATTAAAACTAAAAAGACAATTCCTGTCTTTAATTTTAACCTGAGTTTTCTCATATATTTACAATTCTTCAGAATATCAACTCCCTAAAAGTCAAGATTCTGAAATTGAGCCCGCAAAAGTACTATAAATTATTTAACCTGCAAAAACCCTTCGGTAAGCTGTAAATACCTACCTGTTAATTCCTTGCTTGTTAATCCAATCACGGTACTCATTGGCGTTGCGATTATGCTGGGACAGGGTCTTGGCAAACTTATGATACCCGTAATTGTTCACATCTGCAACAAAGTAGTAAAAATCATGATTCTCGGCATTCAAAACACCATCAATGGAAGAAATATCCGGCATACTGATAGGTCCGGGTGGCAGACCTGAATACCTGTAAGTATTGTAAGGTGAATCAACCACAAGGTCCCGGTTAAGCACCCTTTTGATCACCTGATCGAAATCACCAGACTGTCTTTTTACCGCATAAATGACGGTAGGGTCGGCCTGCAGCGGCATTCCTTTTTTAAGCCGGTTGAGATAAACGCCTGCAACACGGGGTCTTTCATCAGGCATGGCTGTTTCCTTCTGAACAATCGAGGCAAGGGTGATCACCTCCTTCGGCTTGAGACCAAGGGATCGGGCCTTTTCTGTACGCTCTTCATTCCAGAAACGCTTGTATTCCTTGAGCATGCGATCTCTGAATTCATCAGCTGAAGTATTCCAGAAAAACTCGTAACTGTTGGGTATGTACATCGAAAGCGCGGTATGCTCGTCAAAATTATTGGCCTTCAGGAACTCCCCATCTGTAAAAGATTTAATCAGTTCAAGACTATCTGCCTCGATCTGATTACTGATGCGTCCTGCCAGATCAGCAAGCCGGTCCTGGTTGTTGAAGGTAAGCGTAAGAGGAATATTTCTGCTGCGTATTGAGTTAACGATCTCATTGTTATTCATTCCTTTCCTGATACCGAATCGCCCCGCCTTTATATTGCTCACATATCCTTTTTTCCGGGCGATCTGTTCGAATGAGCTCAGGTTTTTAAGCAAAGGAGCCAGTTGTGTTTTTACGTCGGTAAACGAATCCCCGGTACCCACATAGATGTAGGCCTCTTCATTCTGAAAAGCGGTATTGGGTGTGAAAATGGAGGTATAGATATGATAAACGAATACCCCTCCGGCCACCAACCCCAACAGGGCTACCGCAACTAAGATCTTTCTAATGTACATGGTTTATTTTTTGATAGAGCAATTCATTGGTAAATTTTCCGGCATTCAGGTTCCAGTCTTTTTTGACTCCTACCTTCTCAAAACCCATTTTCGAGAAGAGATGAATACTGGCCTGGTTCGCTTCACCAATATTTGCGAATAACTGATGAAGATTCAGGTGTTGAAAGGCATAATCTATAATGAGGGAAAGGGCCTCTCCTCCTATCCCCTTATTACGGTGTCCTTCCCGCAATACCACGATCCCCACTCCCGCCCTGCGGTTACGCGGATCAAAATCATACAGATCGATAAAACCCACCAATTCTTGTTCGAGGGTAACGATGGCCAGTCTCAGCTGCTTTACCTCGTAGATATCGCGATGACTGTTGGCCAAATATTCCTTTAGCACATATTTGGAATAGGGAGCCACCGTCTCACTGACTTCCCAGACGTTTTCATCATTCTCCAGGTAATAGAGAAAATCGATGTCTTCAGGCTCCAGCGCCCTTAAATAAATGGTATTTCCCTTTAGAGTGATCATCCTTCAATTGTCATTCGTCCTTCGAAAACCTGAACAGCCGGGCCGCTGAGCCAGATATCGGTATATGTATCATCCTGTGGCATAAAACTTACCGCCAACTCTCCTCCCTCGGTTCTCAGAATGATACGCTCAGATGAAGTCTTTCCTTTTCTGTGCATCGCCAGTGCCACGGCGGTCACACCGGTCCCGCAGGAATAGGTTTCATTCTCAACACCCCTTTCATAGGTTCTCACTGCAAAAATGTCAGTATCGACTTCAGATACAAAATTGATATTGCTGCCTTTCTTGCCATACTTACCATAGCGCAAACGGCTCCCCTCTTTATTCACATCGAAGGTATGCAGGTCATTGACTTCCTGAACATGGTGCGGCGATCCGGTATCCAGAAAGGAATAATGCTCAAAAACATCGACCGTATCTACATCGATCATTTTCAGAGAAACCGTTCCATCTGCTGCTATTTTTGCCTCATGAAGCCCATCGACCGCCATAAAACTACAGCTCTTACCAACAAGCCCGAGATCAGCTGCGAAAGCTACGATACAGCGCCCCCCGTTACCACACATACTACTCTGCCTGCCATCGGCATTGTAATAGACCATGCAAAAGTCAGCCTGCGACGATTCCTCGAGCAGGATCAACCCGTCTGCCCCGATTCCGAAGCGACGATTGCAAAGCCCCGAAATGAGTTTGGTATTATTTTTGGGAAAGTTGTTACGTCGGTTATCGATAACGACAAAATCATTACCGGTACCCTGATATTTATAAAATTTTATTTCCATTGGCATAATGCGGCAAATATACAATAATGTTCAGTGTTTTGCCATTGTTAAAGTCCGGTTAAAAACGGTCCCGGACCCCAATATTAAAGTAATTTTAAAGTAGAACTGCTAAAAATAAAGAAGAATCTATGAAAAGAATTTCAAGTTTGTTTTTGGTGTCTTTATTTAGTGGTGCGCTTACTCTTGGCGCTTATATCTTCTTCTTCGGAAAGCAAGATGTGATACTCGAAAGAGAAGAACCTGAAGCGAAATTTGTAACGGCATCATACGACCCCAACAGCCTGAAGGCACCTGATAACATCAATTTTACAGAGGCTGCAAAAGAAACAGTGAACGCTGTAGTTCACGTTAAAAACCTGACCATAAACAGAGGTCCTTCCAGTATTCGCGACTTTATCTACGGATATGGCGGAAGTGGCAGAGCTCAGGTGGGAACAGGATCGGGGGTGATTATATCTCCCGATGGTTATATCGTAACCAATAATCATGTAATCGCCAACTCGAGCGAATTACAGATCACACTTAATAACAACAAAACCTATAAGGCCGAATTGATAGGAGCTGATGCTGAAACCGACATCGCCCTGTTAAAGGTGGAAGCGGAAGAAGAACTTCCTTTCCTGGTATTCGGAGATTCCAACTACACCCAGATAGGAGAATGGGTACTGGCGGTAGGAAATCCGTTCAACCTCACTTCAACCGTAACGGCAGGGATCATCAGTGCCAAGGCGAGGGATCTGAATGAATACGACACAAAATTTCAGTCTTTCATACAGACCGATGCGGCGGTAAACCCCGGGAACAGTGGCGGAGCCCTGGTTAACATCAACGGAGAGCTGATCGGGATCAACACGGCCATCACCTCCTCTACAGGCTCTTACGTGGGATATTCTTTCGCGGTTCCCAGCAACATTGCCAAGAAAGTGGTGGAAGATCTGATGGAATACGGAAATGTTCAGACCGGAATACTCGGGATCAACGGATCTGACCTCGGCGTGGTAAATCCGGAGAATCTTGGAGTAACTGAATCACAGGGTATCTATATTGCCGACGTGGTCGAAGACTCAGGGGCAGACCGTGCCGGACTGCAATCAGGTGATATTATCAAGGAGATCGACCAGGTGAAGATCAGAAAATTCTCTGACCTTGCCGGCTACCTGCGCAGTAAACGACCTGACGATGAAGTGGTGGTTACCATACTGCGGGACGATGAAACCTTAGAAGTGCCGGTGACACTTTTAAAGGATACCACTTATAAAATAGAGGCCATCGATCTTTCTGTTAAGGAACAAAGTCGTAACGACCGTAAGCGATTCGGAGGCCAGGATGGTGTAAAGATAGTCGATGCAGGCTGGAATCTGAGAAACCAGGCCTTTACAGGCAAGCTGCTTATACAGATCAATGATACTGCTATTAAAGACGTTGATGACGTAAAAGAAGCTATGGAAGAAGCCCGGCGTTATGGGGTGGTAAGTATTGTAACCATGGATGAGAGCGGGGAACGCGAACGACTGATCTTTCGGGATTAGCAGCTGCAACTTATCGAATAATCGAATCAAGGGTCGCCAAAAGGCGGCCTTTTTATTTCCTGTATTTTATTTTACGAAAACGTTTGAAATATATACTTTTGCCCGAAATTTCTAAACAATATCATACGCAATGGCTTCTATTACTTCCTATGATCGAGAACTCGCTTTGCAGTCAGACCGCCGCAAGGCCACCGTCGAATTCATCAAAATCGTAAGTGATCTCTGGTATGACCGCTCCATCGAATTGGTACTTTTCAGGAATCAGCTGATCGACAAGAGCATCAGTGAGGTTATGAATTTACATAAATACGCAGGTGATTTCGTGAGTAAACCGATCTCCATTTATGATTCGGTTCAGATCGCCCAGGCTATTCAGGACATGAAACTGCCACCGGCAAAGATCGATATCGGTAAGCTGACCTATGAATTTCACATGGACGACAACCGGTACGAAGATGCCAATGCCTTTGTGATGCACAAACTCAGAGACGCAAAGAATGCAAAAGACATCGAACCCAAAGATGTGGTACTTTATGGTTTCGGGAGAATCGGCAGGTTGCTGGCCCGGGAATTGATGCTTAAAACCGGAAGCGGCTCTCAATTGCGATTGAGAGCTATCGTAACCCGTGGAGAGATCAACGAAGAGGTACTGCTCAAAAGAGCCTCCCTGCTGGAAAACGATTCGGTTCACGGCGACTTTCCGGGAACAGTCGACATCGATGCTTCCTCACAGTCCCTGATCATCAACGGCAGTACGGTTAAAATGATCAGCGCCGATCGTCCTGAAGATATCGATTATACTATTTACGGTATCGATAATGCGCTCATCATAGACAACACCGGTGCCTTTCGTGATCATGAAGCACTCGGAAGACACCTGAAAGCCAAAGGAGCGGCAAAGGTATTGCTTACTGCTCCGGGTAAAGGCGTTCCGAACATTGTACACGGGGTAAATCACAAAGCCTATAATCCTGACAAGATCGATATATTTTCGGCGGCCTCCTGCACCACCAATGCCATCACCCCTATTCTGAAAGTGGTTAATGATGGAATAGGAATCGTAAAAGGCCACCTGGAAACCATACACGCCTATACCAACGATCAGAACCTCGTTGATAACATGCACAAAAAATATCGTCGTGGAAGAGCTGCTGCCCTGAATATGGTGATCACCGAGACCGGAGCAGGAAAAGCTGTTGCCAAGGCCCTGCCTGACCTGGAGGGTAAATTAACTTCAAACGCCATCAGGGTTCCGGTTCCAAACGGTTCACTGGTTGTACTGAACCTGGAACTCGAAAAGGGCGCTGACAAGGATACGATCAACAGCCTGCTTCGCAAGGCAGCCCTGGAAGGTGACCTGGTGGAACAGATCAAGTATTCGATGAATAACGAGCTGGTTTCGTCTGACATAGTCGGCACATCGGCTCCTGCCATATTCGACAGCAAGGCCACCATAGTATCAGAAGACGGAAAGAACACCGTATTATATATCTGGTACGATAATGAGTTCGGTTACAGTCATCAGGTAGTACGTCTGGCCAAGTACATTTCGAAGGTAAGACGCTTTACTTACTATTAATGGCATATTTTTACCGTCGAAAAACAATAACTTATAAATGTGGCCGTTACCAACTAAAAACTTAACTTTGCACCCCAAGTAAATTTTTAGGACATGAAGATGACGATCAAGAACCTTTTTACTGTACTTACGATGTTGTTATTGGCATCCGGAAGCCTTTTTGCTCAATCTGAAGCCGACGATGAAAATACGCTTCAGACCGGAGACATAGACGATCAATTTGAATTCGTTATCAACAAATCGAACCGGTACAAGAATTATAAGGTTATTAAAACCGAGAGTTTAAACCTGTTGCGCCGAAACGTGCTCGATACGGTAGCCAGGCTTGAAAAGGAATTAGCTTCCGAGGCGGCTATAACAGCCAAGCAGGATGCTGAGATTGACGGGTTGAAAAGGGATCTGGCCAGCAGTAACGATCAGCTGGCACAGGTAACCAACGAAAAAGACAGTATTTCGTTTTTTGGAGCCCTGATCAATAAACCCACCTATAAAGCGATCATGTGGGGTCTGATTGCCCTGCTGACTCTTGTATTATTGTTATTCATCTATAAGTTTAAAAATGCCAATACCATTACACGGGAGGCACGTCAGAACCTGGCAGAACTTGAATCTGAATACGAGGAACACAGGAGAAAGGCTCTTGAACGGGAACAGAAAGCCAGAAGAGCACTTCAGGATGAGATCAACAAACAGAAAATGGCTAAAAGCAAATAGGTAAGGCCATAAAAACGATACCCGAAAGACTCCCTTTATAATATAGGGAGTTTTTTATTTTAAGGGGAGCTGAGATTCCCTGAACTATAAGTAAATTTGTCCGTCGAAAATCCAAGAAAGATGCGAATCGATATCATTACCGTATTGCCTGACCTTATAAAAAGTCCTTTTGAAGGTTCCATTATGCAAAGAGCTATAAATAAGGGGCTGGTTGAGGTTCATTTTCACAACCTGCGAGATTACACCACCAACAAGTATCGCACCGTAGACGATTACCAGTTCGGGGGCGGGGCAGGAATGGTTATGATGATCGAACCCATTGATAAATGCATTACTGCCCTGCAAAGCGAACGGAAGTATGATGAGGTGATCTATATGACACCCGACGGAGAACGGCTGAATCAGGGGATCGCCAATGAACTGTCGCTGAAGGAGAACCTGATCATCCTGTGCGGACATTACAAGGGAGTGGATCAAAGGGTACGGGATCTGTTCATCACCCGCGAGATCTCTATCGGTGATTATGTGCTTTCAGGTGGAGAGCTCGGGGCCGCTGTATTGTGTGATGCGGTAATACGGCTGATCCCCGGCGTACTCAATGATGAAACCTCTGCCCTGACCGACACCTTTCAGGACAATCTTCTGGCTCCCCCGGTATACACCCGTCCGGCTGAATATAAGGGCCACAAGGTTCCGGAGATTCTGCTGAGCGGCAACTTCCCGAAAATCGAAAAATGGAGGGAGCAGAAGGCGCTGGAACGCACTCAGGAATTACGCCCTGACCTGCTCTCTGACGACTAAATCAAAAATTAAGCTGTATTTGCTTGATTATTCCTCTTTAATAATTATTTTTGCATCCGATTTCAGATCAACCTCTGGCGAGGTCCGTGTATGTTGTTTTGAACGAACGTAAACAGTTATCACAAAATGGAAGCTTTAGTAAAATTTGTTCAGGATGAGTTTGTAACCAGAAAAGACTTTCCTGAATTCTCAGCCGGTGACACTATTACCGTTTATTATGAGATCAAAGAAGGTGAAAAAACCCGTACCCAGTTCTTCAGAGGAGTTGTTATTCAAAGAAGAGGTACCGGTGCTTCAGAAACCTTTACTATTCGCAAGATGTCAGGTACTGTAGGTGTGGAAAGAATTTTCCCTGTCAACATGCCCGCTCTTCAAAAAGTTGAGATCAACAAAAGAGGTAAGGTTCGTAGAGCGAGAATTTTCTACTTCAGAGGACTTACCGGTAAGAAAGCACGTATCAAAGAAGTGCGTTCTTAACCATAGCATAAGAAATATTTGTAAGCCCCGTTATCGGGGCTTTTTTTATGAACAATTGTGGATACCTGAATTTGATAACCGGTGAATAACTAAGTCTCTAAATATTTGGTTTTCAGGCTTATAGTTACTATATTAGCTATTGTAAACGTTCTTAAAAAAGTATATTGCTTGTTAGTTAAGTCTCGAAGAATTTCTGCTACGTTAAGTAGTGAAGGATTCCACAGAAAGTTTGAGTCAATAGTTCTGCTATTGTCCAGTGCCGAATCGAATCTGATCGGAAGAACGGATTCAAAGTAGGAAATTGACAACGCAATTCTCCGAAGCATCAAATAACAATTCTTCACAGAATTTTGATGATGTTTCAAATTAGTGAAAGGATTCATACGGTTTTTGTTGTATGGCCCCTTTCCTGAAAGCCATATCATTTCATTTTGTGATGATATGGCTTTTTTTATTTGGCTTCCAGCCTCTTAAGGGGAGGATGATGAAAATTATCGAAAACCCTCTTAAAATTGTATATTTGCGCAGTTTAATTCAAAAAACAGTTCTTTTACCATATGGCACAATATTCAAAAATTCGTTATACGAAAACAGATGAAGCACCTGCATTGGCAACCTATTCATGGTTACCGGTAGTTCGGGCATTCACTGCCTCCTCGAATATCGAGATGGAAACACGAGATATTTCACTGGCCGCACGCATCCTGGCGGTATTCCCTGAATACCTTACAGAATCACAACGAGTCGAAAATGACCTGGCATACCTTGGAGAACTGGCTAAACAACCAGAAGCCAACATCATTAAACTTCCCAATATCAGTGCTTCCATACCACAACTTGAAGATGCCATTCAGGAACTGCAAAATCAAGGTTATAAACTGCCCGATTACCCGCATGATCCTAAAGATGATGAAGAGAAAAAGATTAAGGCTACATACGATTCTGTAAAAGGAAGTGCTGTAAACCCGGTTCTGCGAGAAGGTAATTCAGACAGGAGAGCACCTCAGGCCGTAAAAAATTACGCAAAAAAGCATCCGCATAGCATGGGAGAATGGAGCTCAGACTCCAAGTCTCATGTCGCCACCATGGAACAAGGGGATTTTCGTCACAACGAGAAATCGATGACCATGTATAAAGGTGATCTTTTACAAATAAAATTCATCAACGAAAAAGGTGAAGAGAGCCTCCTTAAGAAAGATCTGCCTGTATTAGACGGAGAGATTATCGACGCTACTGTCATGAGTAAAAAGGCACTGGTCGAATTTTTGGAAAAGCAGGTAAAAGATGCCCATGATAAAGGAGTCTTATTCTCAGTTCACCTGAAAGCCACCATGATGAAGGTGTCAGACCCGATTATCTTCGGGCACACGGTGAGAGCGTATTTCAGTGAGCTTTTTGATACCTATGGCGAAACCTTTGACAAACTGGGTATCAATCCGAATAACGGACTTGGTGACCTGATGGAAAAACTGGATGAGCTCGATCAGAACAAACGTGAAGAGATCAAAGACAGCATTCAGGCGATCAGAGATAAGCAGGCTGATCTGGCCATGGTAAATTCAGATAAAGACATCACGAATCTTCATGTTCCCAGCGATGTGATCATAGATGCCTCCATGCCTGCCATGATCAGAAATTCCGGAAAAATGTGGAATGCCAAAGGAGAGGCACAGGATACCAAAGCAGTAATACCTGACAGCAGTTATTCTGCCGTTTATCAGACCACTATTGATTTCTGTAAAAAACACGGAGCTTTCGATCCTAAAACCATGGGAACCGTACCTAATGTAGGTCTTATGGCGAAAAAGGCCGAAGAATACGGCTCTCATGACAAGACCTTCGAGATGAAAGAGGCAGGTACCGTTCGTGTCACAGACAGTAAAGGTACCGTACTGTTGGAGCATGAGGTTGAAGCTGGTGATATCTGGAGAATGTGCCAGGTGAAAGATGAGCCTGTGCAGGATTGGGTGAAACTGGCTGTAAACCGCGCCAGCGAAACCAAAACCCCGGCTGTTTTCTGGCTGGATGAAGATCGTGCCCATGACGCCGAACTGATCAAAAAAGTTAACGAATATCTCGAAGACCACGATACAGAAGGATTGGAGATTTATATCATGTCACCGGAAGAAGCGACACTTTTCACCCTGAAGAGAATGCGCGCCGGAGAGGATACGATCTCCGTCACAGGAAATGTGCTTCGCGATTACCTTACCGACCTGTTCCCAATACTGGAAGTAGGTACCAGTGCAAAAATGCTGTCGATCGTTCCCCTAATGAACGGAGGAGGTTTATTTGAAACCGGCGCCGGAGGTTCTGCTCCGAAACACGTACAGCAGTTTCTGGAAGAAGGCCACCTGAGATGGGATTCCCTGGGTGAATTTCTGGCCCTCGCTGTATCGCTGGACCACCTCGGGAAAAGTACCGACAACAAAAAAGCAGTTGTTCTCGGAAAGACCCTTGACACAGCTACCGAAAAATTCCTTGAAAACGATCGTTCTCCTTCCAGAAAGGTTAATGAGCTTGATACCCGGGGTAGCCATTTCTACATGGCTCTCTACTGGGCAGAAGCTCTCGCCGAACAAGAAGATGATACAGAGCTGAAAGCACAGTTCACCCCTATCGCAAGGGAATTAAACGATAAATCAGCCCTTATTCTTGAAGAACTTATCAATGCCCAGGGCCATGAGGTCTCTATCGGAGGTTACTACTTCCCTGATGAAGAGCTCACTCAAAAGGCCATGAGACCCAGTGGTATTTTCAACAATATTCTTAAGGCTTTGTAAGCCGCTGTACGGAATAAATTCTGGTAAAACCCTGTCTGAAATAGACAGGGTTTTTTGTTTAAATTTTCATAAAATGTTTTAAACAAGTATCTATTCCCCTACTTTTACTGAAAAATTTGCTATGGATTTCTGCAGATCCGTGATGGGTATCATGGTGATTCTTTTTTTTGTTTCTACGGTCAGGGCTCAGGAACGGTACACTTTGAGCGGTACAGTTACCGAAGCCAACACCAACGAGACTCTGATCGGGGTTTCGATCATAGTTACCTCTCTCAACAGAGGTACAGCCACCAATCAATATGGTTTTTATTCCCTTACCTTACCCGAAGGAACTTATGAGGTAACCGTGAGCGCTATCGGTCTGGGACAACAGACACGTGAAGTCGTGCTCGATCAGGACAGAAGGGTCGATTTCAAGCTGGAAGAAATGACCGAAGAGCTTGAAGAGGTGGTACTGACAGAAAATGTTGAAAAAATCAATCTCAGGGCACCGCAGATGAGTGTAAACGCCCTGTCATCTCAGACGATCAAGGAAGTCCCGGTCGTGTTGGGAGAATCAGATGTGATCAAATCACTGCTGCTGCTTCCCGGAGTATCAAGTGGTGGGGAGGCGGCCTCCGGCTTCAATGTAAGAGGAGGGGCTGCAGATCAGAATCTTATATTGCTTGACGAAGCCATCATCTTTAATTCGTCACACTTGTTCGGCTTCTTTTCAGTGTTTAATCCTGATGCTATTAAAGACATCAGGTTATATAAAGGAAGTATCCCCGCCAGGTACGGAGGTCGACTATCTTCGGTACTGGAGATCTACCAAAAAGAGGGGAACAGCAACAGGTTTCAAATGAACGGAGGGATAGGTGCCGTGGCGAGCAGATTACTGGCTGAAGGGCCCATCGTCAAAGAGAAGGGTGCCTTTTTATTGGGAGGAAGGGCTTCATATGCCCATCTTTTTCTACCGCTGCTGGATATCGATAATGCGGCCTATTTCTACGACCTTAATACAAAGCTCAACTACAGGATAGACAATAATAACAGCCTGTTTATTTCCGGGTATTTCGGAAGGGACAAATTCAGCTTAGACGAAAGGTTTGTAAATACCTATGGTAATTCTGTTTTCAATCTTCGATGGAATCATCTTTTCTCCAATAAGCTGTTTTCCAACCTCTCCCTGATCTACTCAGATTATTATTACGGCCTGATCCTGGATTTTGTAGGATTTCAATGGGATTCAGGCATTCGAAATGCCAATATAAAGTATGACCTGAAACACTACATTTCAGACAGGTTTCAGCTGAACTATGGGGTAAACAATATCTATTATGCCTTTAACCCTGGAAAGATCGAACCGAACCGCCCTGATTCAGGTATCATCGAAGATCAGATCGCGAGAAAATATGCTAACGAATTTGCCGCCTATATCGGAGCAGAGCACGATATAAACGACAAGCTAAGCCTTCAGTACGGGATAAGGATCTCTCATTTTACACGACTGGGACAGGAAGAGTTCTTCGTTTATGAGAATGATAATCCGCTGATCTATGATGCAGACCTGCAGATCTACAGGGAAGCAGAGCCCGTTGATACCTTGAATCTCTCCAGAAGCGAGTCCCTCAAGTCGTTTATGAATATCGAGCCACGATTTTCACTTTCTTATATACTCGATGACAACACCTCAGTGAAGGCCAGCGTAACCCGGGTGGCACAGTATCTGCACTTGTTATCAAACACCAACTCCCCCACTCCGCTTGATGTATGGACGCCAAGCGGGCCTTATATCAAACCGCAGCTGGGAACGCAATATGCGATGGGGTATTTCAAAAGAATTTTTGATGACTTCAGCCTGGAGACAGAGGTGTTTTATAAAAATATCAGCAATCGCATCGATTATGTCGACGGTGCCGATCTGATCGCGAATGAAGCAGTTGAAAGGGTTATTCTTAACGGAAGAGCCCGGGCATACGGCCTGGAGGTTCTTTTGAGAAAGGAAAGCGGTCGGTTGAACGGCTGGCTATCCTACACCCTTTCCCGTTCGGAACAACGGACACCCGGAAGAAGTTTTACCGACGAGTCAGGTACCCTCCGCCAAGAGACGGGAATAAATAACGGAGAATGGTATTTAACCCCATTTGATAAAACTCATGATATTGCGGTCTACGGTAATTATGAACTGAACAAGCGATGGAGTTTCAACGCTAACTTCATCTTTCAGACGGGACAACCCACCAATTATCCCGAAGGACAGTTCGAATTTCAGGGAGTCACCGTTCCTTATTTCGGTGCAAGAAACAGTCAGCGGCTGCCTTCCTACCACAGACTTGATATAGCTGCGGTTCTGAAGCCTGCTGAAAGCCGCAACAAAAAATGGAAATCAGAGTGGGTATTCAGTATTTATAATGCCTATAACCGTATGAATGCTGCCTCCATCAATTTCAGGAGGAACCAGGATACAGGGGTCAATGAAGCCGTAAAAACTTCCATTTTCGGAATCGTACCCTCGGTCACCTATAATTTTAAATTTTAAGGATCATGAAAAAAATCTTCTTTTCCCTGTTAGGTGTATGGCTGCTTTTTCAATCCTGTGAAGAAGTGGTTGATGTGGATTTACCTAAAACAGAAAGCAGGCTGGTTATCGATGCCCTGATACGGGTTGACACATCTCAGCCGGACAATCTGATCCGGGTCAATGCCCTGGAGACAGCATCTTTTTTTGAAGAATTGCAACCCGCCCGGCTGAACACGATCAGCATCACCAATCTGAACTCGGGTACTGCAATCAGCCTCGAGCGAAGCGGTGAAAGTTCATCGGCTTATGAAGCGGTCGTGCCAAAAGATTTCATTACAAACGGAAATTTTCTTTTACAGGCTGAACACAAAGGAAGAACGTATACAGCTACGTCATCATTTTTCCCTTCTGTACCTATCGATAATCTTGAACAGGGTAATGATATCCTGTTCGAAGAGACAGATATTGAAGTCAAGGTGCGGTTCACCGATGATGGTACCACAGATGATTTCTACCTTTTCGATTTCGACTTTGGAGAATATCTCACCTCCCGGGATGATTTCTACCAGGGGCAGCAATTTGAATTTTCCTATTTCTATGAGGAACTGCAGCCCGGTGAGGTAATTAGGGTGAACCTTTTAGGTATCGACCAGGCTTTTTATAACTATATGAACCAGGTGATCGAACAAAGCGGAGGTGATGGATTTACCCCTTTCGCAACCCCGGTATCTGCCCTCAGAGGAAATATTCAGAGTGAGCAGGACACCACCGAAGATTTTGCGTTTGGATATTTTATCGTCTCAGAAACATTTAGCGATTCACTGATCGTTCAGGAGAAATAAAACGCCTGGGTTTTACGGGATGAGAAATTCTGGATACTTTTGTGACTCAGCATTTCAATGAATATTATGGGTACCGACAAAGATCTGTTCTTTAAAAGTTTAAAATTCTTCGCTTACACTGTAGTGCTCATGTTTACAGCACCAGCCGTAATCTACCAGGCATTCAAAAACCAGGGCCATCCCTTTTTCTGGCCCGTGCTCATCATAGGATTAATACTGGCGGTTGCTGCCATCGTAATGGGCTTTTACAGTCTTAAATTGATCATTCGTTCTTTTTTCGGAAAGGACTAAAGCAGAATAAATGACAGGAATACGATCACTAGTATTCCACTTACTCCCTGAATCAGGGTTCCCACGGTATGAGAGCGCAGTGCCTCTTTTACGCTAAGGTCTGAAAACTGTGATACCACCCAGAAATAACTGTCATTGATATGTGATACGGTAAGGGCACCGGCACCTATGCTGAGTACTGTCAATACACTCATCAGCTCCTGCTGAACCGTAACGTTAATGATCGGAGCCATGATGGCTGCTGCAGTGATAATAGCCACCGTAGAAGATCCCTGAGCACTTTTGAGAATGGCCGAGATCGCGAATGCTGAAAGGAGCAGCGCTGTCGGGCTCATACTCTCTACATCAAAAAGTTTCTCAATGCCCACAGAACGCAAGACTTCCCCGAATGCCCCGCCGGCGCCAGTTATCAGAATAATCAGTCCGGCTTCTTTCAGGGCCTTTACGGTCCATTCACCACGCTTGCCCGAGGCTTCCTTCCAGGTCACCACAACGGCCGCTCCCACACCGGTTAACAAAGCCAGTACCGGTTCTCCCAACACTGTTATTATTTCATAGAACCAGCCCTGTCCTAATGGAAAAGAAGGGTAAGTAGCCACAGACCTCAGAGCTATCAAAAATATTGGTAACAGCACCGGACTCAGTATCAAATAAATATTACCCTCGGCATTTGCTGTTCCGAGAAAGGAATTTTCCTGTTCTTCCAAAGATTTTCCGGGTAACTTATCATGACGGCGGCCCAGGAACATACCCCATAACATTCCTGCTATCGTTACAGGAATAGCTACACAAATACCCAACAGTATCACCCTTCCCAGGTCAGCTCCCAGGATGGATGCAGCAGCCAGCGGACCCGGGGTCGGAGGAACAAACACATGGGTTGCATAGAGTCCGGTGGAAAGACAAACAGCGAATGCGACCAGAGCTATACCTGTTTTTCGGCTCAGTGCTTTATTCAGGGAAGACAGAATGATGAATCCCGAATCACAGAAAACAGGAATCGAAATGATAAAGCCGATAAGGTTCATGGCAGCCGGAGATTTATCGGCGGAAAATAGCCGCAGTACCCTTTGTGCAAGAACCGTTGTTCCCCCGCTTTTTTCCAGAAAAATTCCAATAATGGTTCCGAAAGCTATGACCAGTCCGATTCCTGACAAAGTATTTCCAAAACCGCGTGTAACCAGTTCCATAACTTCATTTCCACCTAAGCCGGTGGCAAGTCCACTGATGAGAGCGGCAATGATCAGCGAGAAAACAGGATGTACTTTGAATTTTACAGTGGCAACTATGATCAGTACGATAATTATAAAAATCAGTAGCAGAGAGGTCATATAACAGGATTTAATCGATTTATAAGGAACAAGGTCAGAAATTAAATAATGGCATTATGTTCAAAGAGGATTCGCTTTAAAGTATTCGAGTGCATTCTCCCGCAGCAATCTGTAAGCGTTGTTAAGGTTATGAGCCAGGGGCATATCCGGATCAGAAACCGGTATTACCGCTTTGAGCCCTAATGTTTCGCTGTCTTTTTGCGATATATCGGATACCCCGCAGAATACAACCACGGGAATAGCATGTTTCTTCCCGATCTGTGATACCCCGGAGATCATTTTCCCATAGATCGTTTGAGAATCGATTCTACCTTCTCCTGTAATGATCAAATCAAAATCATGGGTCTCAAGTAAGCTTTTGATCCCGGTTATATTCAGAATAAATGCCGTGCCTGAAAGAAACGAGGCATCGGCAAATACCTTCAGACCGTATGCGGTTCCTCCGGCAGCACCACTTCCGGGTGTGGTGGCTTCATCATAACCCAGGGTGCTTTTGACCTGTTGATGCAAATGTTTCATGCCGTTATCGATCTGATCAAGATCCGTCTTTTTCAATCCCTTTTGGGGTCCGTAAACACGGGTCGCTCCATCAGGTCCGAACAGCGGATTCATAACGTCATGTACCGCATAAACCTTTGCCTGTAACTTATTTTTTGGTGGAATTATACGGGTAAGCTCTTTCAGGTTTCTGCCTCCGGCTCTTAACGGCTTCTCATCCTGCCCTATAAAAGTATAACCGATGGCCTCGGCCAGTCCGATACCCCCGTCATTCGTAGCACTTCCTCCCAGCCCCACATAGATCTTACGGGCACCCGAACGTTCTGCATGCAGTATCAATTCGCCGGTACCATAAGTGGTGGTTCTTGCGCCATCTCTTTCATTCGGTTGTAAAAGCTGTATTCCTGACGCCATGGCCATTTCTATATAAGCCGTGTCGGTTGAAGAATCGTAAAGATAACCGGCATTTATGGAACGCCCCAGGGGATCCTGAACCAGGGTCTCTCTTTTTTCAGCATGAGGCAGGGTACCTGACACAGCCTGCAGAAAGCCGTCTCCCCCATCGGAGAGTATGGCTGAGTGTATCTCTGCTTCAGGATAAACCTGTAAGATACCTTCTTCCAGGGCTGCAATAACTTCGGTCGCTAAAAGCGCATCTTTGAATTTATCGGGTAATAACAGGATTTTAGGTTTCACTTCTTACAGGTTGGTCTTTTTAAAGATAGTGTTTTTTTGGTGAGGTGGTCAGGTAGGCAGGTAGGCAGGTAGGCAGGTAGGTAGGCAGGTAGTGAGGTAGTGAGGTAGTGAGGTAGTGAGGTAGTGAAACGAAATCCTATGTCACACTGAGCTTGTCGAAGTGCGACTTAGGTATTGTTGGATAAAATCAATGGTCAGATGGTCAGGTGGTCAGGTGGTCAGGTGGTCAGGTGGTGAAGAATAAGCATTCTACTAAAATTTCACAATAAACCCCTCAGTCCAGCTGACGCTGGCCAGCTCCCCTTGGTAAGGGGAGCGTATCGGGGATTTCTTAGGATCATTTCCAAGGAGGTATGCAGAATGCTAATTAAAACAGGAAATACCCTCCCCTTTTTAAGGGGAGGTGTTCTGTCGCGAGAGCGACAGAACGGAGGGGTTATGCTTGTTATAGCAATAACTCCAGTAGAAAGCAACATCGCACATTCATTAAAGCCTTCACTTACCCTACTCCTTAACATGAAATGTATGTACTCCCTTAGGCTCAACCCCTCAGTCCAGCTTGCGCTGGCCAGCTCCCCTTAAGTAAAATTTAGTTACTGCCATAGCATAACCCCTCAGGCCTTCGGCCAGCTCCCCTTGGAAAGGGGAGCGTATCAAGGAATTCAAATAATCATTTCGTAGAGTTTCTGCCTACTGCCAACTAAGCCCTTGAAATACCCTCCCCTTTTCAAGGGGAGGTGTTCTGGCGCGAGAGCGCCAGAACGGAGGGGTCTTAAAACAAAAAACCCCCATCATTTTCATGATGAGGGTTTCAAAGAAGGCGGCGACCTACTCTCCCACTTGCGTAGTACCATCGGCGCTGGCGGGCTTAACTGCTCTGTTCG
>NZ_JAINZS010000004.1 GCF_020166495.1 Robertkochia aurantiaca | reverse complement strand
GAACCACTAAGAAATGGTCAAGACCAGTAAGTTGGACTAAGGTCATTAGTATATTATCAATGACTCACAAGGAAAGATTAGGCCTACCCTAAAAATAAAGAATGACACACTTAACTGAACACAACCTATTGGGTGGAATTTGAAACCTTCTAGCTTTTAACCTCTAACCTCTAACCTCTAACCTCTAACCTCACCTCACTCACTGAAATTCCTCGGCCGTTCACTGATTGCCGTTAGCTCTTAGCCGGCTCCACGCATCTCTCATCCCGTTAGTCCACTTCGCCCCCCGGTAATTCGGGGCAGTGTGACAAGGGTCGCTGTGTTGTGATAGGTTGTAGAGAGAAGAGAATGGAGAGTGGAGAGTAGGGTGGCAACTAACTTCATACTTATCTATTTTATTCCAGGTTTGTGTCATTAGTGTATTAGGTCGAATTTGAAACCTTCTAGCTTTTTACCTCTAACCTCCACTACTCACAAAATTCACCTAACTCACTGAAAGGCCTCGGCCGTTCACTGATTGCCGTTAGCCGTTAGCTAGCCCCACGCATCTCTCATCCCGATAGTCCACTTCGCCCCCGGTACTTCAGGGCAGTGTAACACGAGCAGAATTTCTGGAAACGGTCATCTGACTAATTACCCCTTACCTGTGCACCTATGTACCTTCATACCTTCATACCCCCATACCCCCATACCCCCATACCTCCATACCCCCATACCCATCAGATCAAAAAAGAACCGTATTTTTATACAATTCAGCAATAAAGCTGGTATTATTGCAGTTACCTATTACAAATGAACTTACCGGTGAAGTTTCTATCAAAAATACCTGCTCTTGTTTTTCTGGTATTCCTGGTAACAGCGGCCTGCAGCACGCGTAAAGACGCCATGCTGAACCGCAAATGGCACGGGCTGAATACCAAGTACAACGTCATGTACAACGGGAAGAATGCCCTGGAGAAAGGAAGACAGGATCTTATCGATCAGTATTCAGATAATTTCTGGGAGGTCTTGCCTGTAGAAAGAATGAAGGTGAGCGAACAGGTCAAGCTTGACGGTGTAGATCTGGACCCTGATTTTGAGCGCGCCGAAGAAAAGGCGGTGAAAGCCGTTCAGAAGCACGGGATGTACATCGGGGGGGAAGAAAAGAACAGTCAGATCGACGAGGCGTACCTCTTACTGGGGAAGGCGCGTTACTATGATCAGCGGTTCATTCCGGCATTAGAGGCATTCAATTACATACTGAATCACTACTCTGAAGAAGAGGTGATGAACAAGGCCCGGATCTGGCGGGAAAAGACCTATATGCGGCTTGATAACGACGAGCTGGCGCTGAGCAATCTGAAAAAACTGATGAAGTATGCCGATCTCGACGATCAGGATTATGCCGATGCCAATGCAGCCATGGGGCAGGCATATATGAATCTCGAGCGTAAAGACAGTGCCGTGCAACGATTGAAACTGGCGGCCAATTATACGAAAAGCAGTGAAGAGGAGGGGAGGTACCTCTATATCATCGGGCAGTTATATAACGAGATGGAAAAGCCTGACAGCGCCAACATGGCTTTTGAAAAGGTGATCGATCTGAATCGTCGTACCCTGCGGCCCTACTATATGAATGCATGGGTGGAGAAGATCAACAACCTGAATCAGGCCGGTCACAACAAGGAAGAACTTCTGGAAATGCTCAGTGATCTGGAAAGGAACCGGGAGAACAGACCTTACCTGGCCCGTATTTACCGACAGAAAGCCCTCTATTTTGTAGAGCAGGATACCCTTGAGCTGGCTCGAAAATATTATGACCGTTCTCTTCAAAGTGAAGATGCAGACAGTATTCTCAAATCACTGAATTACCGGGAACTGGCACAACTGGCTTTCGATGAACGCCGCTACGAAACCGCCGGAGCCTATTATGACAGCACGCTGGCGCACATGACAGGAAATACTAAAGAATTCAGATCGGTAAAAAGAAAACGGGAGAACCTGGAGGAGGTGATCGTATACGAAAACGTCGCACAGCGAAACGACAGTATCCTGAATCTCCTGGCCATGGAAGATGAAGAGCTGCAGACCTATTTTCGCAACTACATAGACTCTCTTCAGCAAGCTGAAGAGGAAGCCCTGGAACAAGCCAAACTCGAAGCCCTGAAGCAGATGAATCAAGGCGGAGGCATTGCCGGTTCAGGTCCTAAAAGCAATGGAGGTTTTTATTTCTATAATCAGGAGACCGTTCGTTACGGTATTCAAGCGTTCAGAAGCCGATGGGGAAACCGGGAGCTGCAGGATAACTGGCGTTATGGCGGAAATGTGACTCTGGCCAATACTTCAGTGATCGACACCTCTACCGCAACTATCGGTGGAAGCTCAGAAGAGATTTACGAGGTCAGTTACTACACAGATCAGTTACCACAGACGCCCGAAGCTATTGACAGCATTCAGAACGAACGAAACTTTGCCTACTATCAACTGGGGTTGTTGTATAAGGAGAAATTTCAGGAGTATGGGCTGGCGGCTTCCAGGCTGGAGGCTTTACTTGACAGTTATCCGGAAGAGCGACTGATCGTACCGGCAAAATATAACCTGTTTAAGATCTACCAGGCTTTAGAGGTTCCGCTTGAAGATGCTGTTCGAAACGACATACTTGAAAATCATCCCGATTCAAGATACGCGGCAATTATTCGGGATCCGCAAGCCATTTTAGGCGACGATAACGCTTCTGAGGAACAATACCGGGAGCTCAGACGTCTTATGGAGGCCCAGCAATACGAAAGGGTGGCTCAACTTGCTGAAAAATATGCATCAGATTACAACGGCAGGCCTGTAGCACTCAAATTCGAATTGATGAAGGCCAATGCGCTTGCCAGGCTTAAGGGTCTGGGGGCGTACAAGGAGGCTCTTAACTATATCGCCCTGAACCATCCCAATACTGAAGAGGGAAAAGCTGCTGCTGAAATTCTTGAGCAAACCATTCCGGCACTGGAAGATTTGGCATTGGAGGCTACCGACCCCGGCGATGAGCACTGGAAACTGATTTTTCCTTTCCGATCAGGTGATGAATCGGCCCTGACCGAGCTGGAAGAGGTCATAAAAAGGTCACTGGTGGAGCTGGAATATGATAAGGTTCGTTATTCAAAGGATTTTTATACAAAAGATTCCGTATTTTTGGTCGTACACGGCCTGGGATCAAAACTAAGAGCAGAAGGGTACGCCGAATTATTACACATCAATAAGGATTATTTGATTGATAATGAGAATTTTGTAATTTCGCGACCGAACTATAAAGTCATACAGGTTAAGAAAAACCTTGATGAATACCTGAACAAATTTCAGGCTGTTAACCCAAATCTAAAATAATTGCCATGTTCGCCGAATCTAAAAAACACAAGATGGAACCTACTACCGGAATGACCAACCGAATCGTTGAAAACACCAAGATCAAAGGAGATGTAACTGCCGAGGCCGATATTCGCATCGACGGTACGCTCGATGGAAGCGTGACCACCTCAGGAAAGGTCGTTATCGGTAAATCAGGAAAAGTCACAGGAAAGATCAATTGCACCAACGCCGATATCGAAGGACATTTCGATGGAGAGCTGGTTGTTGAAAATGTGCTTAGCCTTAAAAATTCTGCCAATATCGAGGGTGATGTTACCGTCGGTAAACTGGCGGTTGAGCCCGGAGCAAATTTCAATGCTTCATGTACGATGAAAGGCTCTGCCGTTAAATCGATAAAAGGTGACGGAAAACAAAAAGAAAAAGAAGCCGAGCGATCAGCTTAAGAATTTCGCTCTTTTTTCAGGGGTCGCCATACAAATGGGAGTGACCATTTTTCTTTTCGCCTGGTTCGGGCGCTGGCTCGACGAACGGTATAACGAGGGCGAAAAACTGTACCTGATCATTCTGACCCTTGCAGGAGTAGCGATATCCATTTACGTAGTGATAAAACAATTAAAGCGTTTGCAGGATTGATCTCGTATGCGAAAGTTGTTACTGCCTTTCTACTTGATTTTATTGCTGGTGCTTGTCACCGGTTTCTACCTGCACCGAAATTTGCTTTATTCATATAATCTCAGCCCGGAAGACCTGCTGCTTTTCCGGGCTTATTTCTGGAATGGACTTCTGGCCATAGTCATATTCACTATCATCTATGTACTGCGGAAGAAACTTTTTGCCCAGACAGGCTTCCTTTTTATGGCCGGGAGCATGTTAAAATTCCTGATGTTTTTTTTGCTTTTTTACCCACCGTATAATAATGACGGAAATCTGGACCGAACCGAATTCATCACCTTCTTCATTCCCTATGCATTAAGCCTTGTGATTGAAACAATTGCGGTTTCCAGAATGTTAAATTTGGAAGGTCGCTCATAGGCTTTCTATGTTTCAGGGAATTAGCCTCAAATAATCAAAAAAAATTGTTTTTGTTTTTCATTTAAAGCGTTACATTTGCACCGATTTTTAAGCCACTATTATTTGAGTGATATGCGAAGAGATTTTATCGAGAAGATCCTGGTTTTAATGTTGATTTTTGCCCCTATGATGACATGGGCGCAGCATGAACTAACCGAGACAGAAGCTGGCAGCGAACAGCAGAAAGAAGGAATCCAGGGATTTATCGAACACCACCTGCAGGATTCACATTATTTTACCCTTACTGAAGATGAAGAGTCGGGTTCTCACATTGGTATACCCTTACCTGTTATACTTTGGGATAACGGGGTAAAGGTTTTTTCTGCCTCTGAATTTCATCACGGCGAAACAGTTGCTGAAGTAGACGGAGAATATTACGCGCTTTACCACAACAAAATATATAAGACAGATGCTGAGGGAACGATGAATTTCGATGAAGATCATCACCCTACCAATGTTAAGCCTCTGGACTTTTCTATCACCAAGAACGTGGTAACCATGTTATTGGTGTCTATATTGATGTTTATACTTTTCCGCGGATTGGCTAAGAGTTATTCCTCAGGGCCAATGCCAAGAGGAATGGGTCGTTTCTTTGAGCCATTGGTTGTTTTTGTACGTGATGAGATCGCCATTCCTAATATCGGAGAGAAGCATTATAAAAAATACATGAGTTTCCTGCTCACTATATTCTTTTTCATCTGGTTTTTGAACCTGCTGGGAATGACTCCGCTTGGAGTGAATGTGACAGGAAATATAGCGGTGACTTTCGGGTTGGCTCTTTTGACCTTTCTGATTACCACCTTTACCGCCAATAAAAATTACTGGGGGCATATCTTTTGGATGCCCGGAGTACCTAAACTGATGAGAATCGTTCTGGCACCGATTGAAGTGCTGGGTATGTTCATCAAACCTTTTTCACTGATGATACGTCTTTATGCTAACATGACCGCAGGTCACGTGGTATTGATGAGTATCATCGGGCTGATGTTCCTGTTTAAGAACTGGATCGGGAGTACGCTTTCCTTCGGACTGGCGTTTGCACTTTCCATTCTTGAGCTGCTGGTGGCTGCGCTTCAGGCGTATATCTTCACCATGCTTTCAGCCCTGTATTTCGGAATGGCGAAAGAAGAACACGACGATCATTAATAAGCTGAATGTTTAATTTTTAATTATATATCTATGGAAATCCCAACTATTGTAGGAGCTGGTTTAATCGTGATTGGTGCTGGTCTTGGTATCGGTAGAATCGGTGGACAAGCAATGGACGCTATCGCACGTCAACCTGAAGCTTCTGGTAAGATCCAGACTGCTATGCTAATCGCAGCTGCTCTTATTGAAGGTATTGGATTTGCTGCACTTTTCGCAGCTTAAAACAACAACGGGCAGCTGCAACGGTTGGTTGTAGCTGTTCGTTATACTTTGATTAAACATTACAAATAACATATTTCATGGAAAAGTTAATAGAGCAATTTTCATTCGGACTGTTTTTCTGGCAGATACTTATTTTTGTTTTGCTGGTGCTGGTATTGAGAAAGTATGCCTGGAAACCTATTTTGAATGCCGTAAACGAGCGTGAAGAAGGAATCAAAAGTGCCCTGGAGTCAGCTGAACAGGCCCGAAAGGAAATGGAAAACCTGCAGGCTGATAACCAGCAATTGCTGAAAGAGGCAAGAGCTGAAAGAGAGAGTATGCTGAAGGAAGCGCGTGAGATCAAGGAAAAAATGATCGCAGACGCTAAAGGACAGGCCCAGGAAGAGGCTGATAAAATGATCAGACAGGCGCAGGCAACTATTCAAAGTGAAAAGCAGGCTGCTGTTTCTCAGCTTAAGAAGGAAGTGGCTTCATTGTCTATAGAGATCGCTGAGAAAGTTGTTAAAGAAGAACTTTCTTCCAAAGACAAGCAGCTGAAGCTGGTTGACGATATGTTGAACGACGTAAAGTTAAACTAAGTCACTGATGACCGGAAACAGAGCATCTAACAGATATGCCAAGGCCCTTATCGGCTATGCACAAGACAATAACCTCCTGGAAGGTGTTTTCAACGACATGAATCATGTGGTGAAAACCCTGGGAGAGAGCGAAGAATTAATGCAACTGATTCAAAGCCCGATCGTCAAGTCTGAGACTAAGAACGATGCTTTGAAGAGCGTTTTCGCCGCTTTTGATAAAGCGTCATTCAACCTGATCGACCTGTTGATCGCTAATAACCGTATCGAACTGTTGCCTATGGTAGCGCAACGTTATACCGAGTTGTACGATGAATTGAAAGGAAAGCAGGTGGCAACTGTTACCACCGCGGTTCCTTTATCACAGGAGATGGAAAATAAGATTCTTGAGAAGGTCAGTACCCTGACCGGAAAAGAAGTGATTCTTAAAAAGAAAGTGGATGCAGATCTGATCGGCGGCTTCATTTTAAGAGTGGGAGATAAAGAGTATAATGCCAGCATCTCCAATAAACTGAATACATTAAAAAGGAAGTTTTACCAAAGTACTTCCGCATAAGTAAATTAAGAATTTCAAAAGAGAGCGGGAATTCCGCTGTCACAATTAAATAGAAATAAAGATGGCTGAAGTTAAAGCTGCTGAGGTATCAGCAATATTGAAAAAGCAACTATCAGGGTTTGAGGCAAAAGCTTCTTTAGACGAAGTTGGTACAGTTTTACAGATCGGTGATGGTATCGCACGTGTTTACGGACTGAACAATGCTCAGTACGGGGAGTTGGTATCATTCGATTCCGGTTTGGAAGGAATTGTGATGAACATCGAAGAAGATAATGTTGGTATCATGTTGTTGGGGCCTTCTATTGATGTGAAGGAAGGACATACCGTAAAGCGTACCCAGCGAATCGCTTCTATCAAGGTAGGGGAAGAGATGGTTGGCCGTGTGGTAGATACCCTTGGTAACCCTATCGATGGTAAAGGACCTATCGGTGGTGATCTGTACGAAATGCCACTGGAACGTAAAGCTCCCGGTGTAATTTACCGTCAGCCAGTAAACGAGCCACTTCAGACAGGTATCAAATCGGTAGATGCGATGATCCCTGTAGGCAGAGGTCAGCGTGAGTTGGTGATTGGTGACCGTCAGACCGGTAAAACCACGGTTTGTATCGATACCATCATCAACCAGAAAGAGTTCTACGATGCCGGAGAACCTGTATTTTGTATTTATGTGGCAGTCGGACAAAAAGCCTCGACTGTAGCGGGTATCGCCAAGACCCTTGAAGATAAGGGAGCTCTTGATTATACCGTAATCGTTGCAGCGAATGCTTCAGACCCTGCTCCTATGCAGGTATATGCTCCTTTTGCAGGTGCTGCAATCGGTGAGTATTTCAGAGATACCGGTCGTCCTGCTCTGATCATTTATGATGATCTTTCTAAGCAGGCAGTAGCTTACCGTGAGGTGTCCCTGCTTCTTCGTAGACCTCCGGGACGTGAGGCATATCCGGGAGACGTTTTCTATCTGCACTCAAGACTACTTGAGCGTTCGGCTAAAGTTATCAACGATGATGAAATTGCCAAGAACATGAACGACCTTCCTGAGTCATTAAAGCCGGTTGTTAAAGGTGGGGGATCGCTTACAGCACTTCCTATCATCGAGACACAGGCAGGTGACGTATCGGCATATATCCCGACCAACGTAATTTCGATTACAGACGGTCAGATTTTCCTTGAATCAGACCTGTTTAACTCAGGTGTACGTCCCGCAATTAACGTAGGTATCTCGGTATCGCGTGTGGGTGGTTCAGCACAGATTAAGTCGATGAAGAAGGTAGCCGGTACCCTGAAACTTGATCAGGCTCAGTACCGTGAGCTGGAGGCTTTCGCTAAATTCGGTTCAGATCTTGATGCAGCGACTAAGAACGTTATCGAGAAAGGTAAGCGTAACGTGGAGATCCTGAAACAGGCTCAGAACGATCCTTACACCGTTGAAGACCAGATCGCCATTATCTATGCCGGTTCTAAGAACCTGTTGAGAGATGTGCCGGTTGAAAAGGTGAAAGAATTTGAAAAAGATTACCTGGAATATCTCAATGCCAAGCACAGAGATGTGCTTGATACCCTGAAGGCAGGTAAGTTAACCGACGAGGTTACCGATACCCTGACCGCAGTGGCAAAAGATCTTTCAGCAAAATATAAAGGATAATCATACGGAAATCCGGGTGGGCGCAGGCCTGCCCGGTTAACCGGTATCCCGGTTTGGAAAGGGAACCTAAGGGTTTCTGATCTGAATTCTTAATCAAGGAATATGGCAAATTTAAAAGAGATACGAAGCAGGATCAATTCGGTGTCATCTACCATGCAGATCACCAGTGCCATGAAAATGGTATCTGCTGCAAAGCTTAAAAAAGCTCAGGATGCAATCACCGCAATGCGACCCTATGCTGATAAGTTGACCGAACTGCTGCAGAACCTCAGTGCTACGCTCGAAGGAGATGCCGGAAGTGTGTATGCAGAAAAAAGGGAGGTTAAAAATGTGCTTATCGTTGCTGTAACCTCTAACCGTGGGTTATGTGGTGCCTTTAATTCGAATGTGGTAAAGGAAGCTCAAAGACTGGCTGGCGATCGTTTTGCCGGCAAATCCGTTTCCTTTGTGACCATCGGGAAAAAGGCAAATGACCTTCTGAAAAAGAAATACGAGGTTCATTCTAATCACAATGATATTTTCGACGCACTAACCTTCGAAAATACTGCTGAGATCGCTGAAGAGCTTATGAAGTTGTATGCAGAAGGTAAGGTTGACAAGATCGTTCTTCTTTACAACCACTTCAAAAATGCAGGGACTCAGGTCGTGCTTACAGAAGATTACCTGCCTATTGAACCGGTGGCTTCTGAAAAGCCCGCTCAGATGGACTACATCTTTGAACCTGGCAAAGCAGAGATCGTAGAGACCCTGATTCCTAAATCTCTGAAGATGCAACTGTTTAAGGCTATCAGAGATTCTTATGCAGGAGAGCACGGAGCGCGTATGACCGCCATGCACAAGGCGACTGATAATGCCGCCGATCTGAAAGCAGATCTGACCCTTACTTATAACAAGGCAAGACAGGCTGCTATTACTAATGAAATTCTGGAGATCGTTGGTGGTGCCGAGGCACTTAACGGTTAACGATAATAATATTTAAACGGAAAGCCTCATGCTCTGCATGGGGCTTTTTTTATTTCATTTACTCATGAAATTAAGCTCAAAGACTTCGATATCTGATGCAATCTGAAACATATGCCGCATTTTGCATCGTAATTTGTCCTAATTTTTTCCCTTAACCCTTAACCCTTAACCCATAACCCATAACCCATAACCCTCTATCTGGCATCAATTTTGAATACGTATCTTTATAGATGTAACCGCTAGCTATATGAAACATATTCTGCATTTTATATTCGGAGGAATAACCATATTCACCTTTGCTCAGTGCGGCTCTTCACAAGTGTTTGTTACCGAACCGCCTTTCACTCACGGAGAGGTTGCTCAGGAGCCCTGGACTGCAGGTGAAGATCGGTCTTTGTCAGGTACCAATGTACTGATCCCTATGAAGGATGAAGGCGGGGTGGAGCTCGACAGTTTGCACTACCGGGGTAAGAGGGTGCCTCTGCACCGTATGGAGAAAGGGAGCTATGTCGTCTATATCGGCAGGTTATATGATGAAACCAAGCCTGATCTGATTATGCATGCCGATCCGCGTAAGGAAGGAGGAAATCGTCCGCCACGTCTGATACCCAGATCTGATCTCGACCTGGACGAGGGAGAAGCGGCTGTGAGTTACAGCATGAACGGAGAGCGATATTACTATCGCCTCACTGATCTTACGCCTTCGCCTCCGGTACATTATAACCAGAAACCGCCCTTTTAATTAATTGAATCCCCGGTTGTACGCCTTGTGGAAATTCGATACTTTTAGCTCTCAAACCCTAAACTATTGAGTGCCCTTAAAAGATTATTCAAGCAGACCTTCATTTATGGCCTGGCCACTGTGCTGCCCAGGGTTTTGGGAATTCTGCTGACTCCCCTTTACATTTATAAATTACCAGAGGCCGATTATGGTATCTATACCAGCCTCATGGTATTGCTCATTTTAGGAAATGTAATGCTCTCCTACGGAATGGAAACGGCATTTTTCCGTTTTATAAATAAAAGTGAGAGAAAGGCGCTTGTTCAATCTACCGCTCTAACATCCATAACTGTTACTTCGATCGTGTTTTTGATCGTTGCATTGATGCTGAGAAACCACCTGGCCGACTGGTTTGATTATCAGGTGCCATTCGTGATGTACGGTGCGGTTATTCTTTTCCTCGACGCTTTGGCGGTGATTCCGTTTGCATGGTTCAGAAAAGAAGAGCGCCCGATTCGTTATTCGTTTGTCAAGATTTTCAGTGTTGTTGTCAACCTGGTTTTCAACCTGTTCTTTTTCCTCCTGCTGCCGGTGATCCTGGAACCTGATAACGAAACCTGGGGTTGGTTACATTTTGATAATCAGGTTCATTATATCTTTATCGCCAATATTATCGCGAGTTTTACAACCTTGTTATGGATACTGCCTTTGTACCACAGAATAGGTTTTTCATTTGATTCGTACCTATGGCGTAAAATGATCACTTATGCGTATCCTGTGCTGTTGGCCGGTATCGCCTTTGCCATCAACGAGGGATTCGACAAGCTTATTCTGAGATACCTGCTCCCTGCTGAGATTGCTGACCAGGAGGTAGGGGTATATGGAGGAGTTTACAAACTGGGAGTTTTTATGACCTTGTTCGTGACGGCTTTCAAACTTGGGGTTGAGCCTTTCTTTTTCAGTCAGGCCAATAAGAAGGATGCTCCCAAAACCTATGCCGATATCACTCAGTACTTTGTGATTTTTGCCTGTGTGATCTTCCTGGGTGTAGTGGTCTATACCGACCTTATCAAACTTGTTTTGCTTCCTGACAGCAATTTCTGGAGAGCGCTCTGGGTGGTTCCTTTTATTCTGATGGCCAACCTTTGTCTCGGGGTGTATCACAATCTTTCTGTTTGGTATAAGATCACAGATAAAACCATATATGGTGCCTATATTTCCCTTACCGGAGCTGTGATAACTCTTGCCCTCAACTTCATTCTGATCCCATATATAAGTTATAAGGGTTCTGCTATAGCCACCCTGGCTGCATATGGAAGTATGATGGTTATATCGTACCTGATGGGTCAGAAAAAATATCCAATTCCTTACGATGTTAAAAAGATACTTACCTACATGAGCCTGGCCGGCGGTTTCGGTTGTTTGAGTTTTTATGTTTTTGACCGGAATATGGTTATAGGAACGGCATTTCTTTTCTTATTTTTGGCCATAATATACCAAAAGGAGCGAAAAGACCTGAAAAGGTATATCAAGCCGAAGAAATAACCGTTTTATTGAAAATATGAAAGTAAAGATCATCAACAGGTCAGCACACGATCTGCCATCTTATGCCACAGAGGCCAGTGCCGGAATGGATCTCAGAGCATCTATCAGCGAGCCGGTAACCTTAAAGCCTTTGGAAAGAACCATAGTCAAAACCGGTTTATTTATCGAATTACCGGTGGGATTTGAAGCCCAGGTAAGACCGCGCAGCGGACTGGCAGCCAAAAAAGGGATCACGGTTTTAAATGCGCCCGGTACTATCGATGCCGATTACAGGGGCGAGATCGGGGTGATACTGGTTAATCTTTCAAACGAAACCTTTACCATAGAAAATGGTGAACGGGTCGCTCAGCTGGTTATTGCCCGTCATGAGCACATCTCCTGGGAAGAGGTGAATGCACTTTCAGACACCACACGCGGAGCTGGCGGCTTCGGCAGTACGGGAACCAATTAATGTAATAAAGAACAATATAATCCATAGTTTATGAAGATCATTGTACCTATGGCCGGCCGTGGTAGCCGGTTGAGACCACACACCCTGACAGTTCCGAAACCTTTGATTCCCATAGCGGGTAAACCCATTGTGCAACGGCTTATCGAAGAGATTGCCAGCGTACTGAATGAAGAGATAGAAGAGATAGCATTTATTATAAAAGATGATTTCGGGGCTGAAATTGAAGCAAAACTGAAATCAATTGCCGAGGTTCAGGGAGCCAAAGGTACGATCTATTATCAGGATAAACCTCTGGGCACAGGCCACGCGATTATGTGTGCCAAAGATTCCCTCAGCGGACCCTGCGTGATCGCCTATGCCGACACCCTCTTTAAAGCCGATTTTGATCTGGATCAGACGGCAGACAGTGTTATCTGGGTGAAACAAGTGGAGAACCCACAGGCTTATGGGGTGGTGCAACTCAATGATGATCAGGAGATCACCGGCCTTGTGGAAAAGCCTGAGTCTTTTGTGTCAGATCTGGCGGTAATCGGGATATATTACTTTAAAAAGGCCGAAGAGCTGAAGAATGAGTTGCAAACCGTACTTGATGAGAATATTATACATGGGGGTGAATACCAGATCAATGATGGTATCAAAGCCATGATGAAAAAGGGAAAAAAGTTTGTACCCGGCAAGGTTGACGAGTGGATGGATTGCGGAAATAAAGATGTGACCGTAGAGACAAACAGCAAAATGCTCGGGTTTTTAACCGGTGGAAGTGAACAGCTGGTAGCTCAATCGGTGATGAAGGAGAATTCAGAGATCATTCCGCCTTGCTATATCGGAGAGAACGTGGTTTTGAAAAACTCGGTGATTGGTCCTAACGTTTCACTGGGAGAGGGAACGGTTGTTGACAATTCCGTTGTTAAAAACAGTTTAATTCAAACCTTTACGACCATAAAAAACGCTAATTTAGATAATGCAATGATCGGAAATCATGCCCGGTTCGATGGGGAATTTACCGATGTGAGCATAGGAGATTATTCAGCCCTGACCTGATAAGCACAGATCGGTAAGAGGCAGAAGATGTGAATAAGGATAAAGTCATGAGGTTTTCGGGCATTAAATCAGCAATTGTACTGCTCTGCTTATCAGCGGCCTTCATGCTTTCTGCCCAGGAAAAACCCTCAGATGCATCGTTGTTTACCGATGAATACACTGACCGGTTTCAGGAAAACTTTTTTGAAGCCCTTAAAGCCAAGGGGATAGAGAATTATGACCGGGCTATCGCACATCTTATGGAATGCAAAACACTGGATCCTGATAACCCGGCTGTAGATTATGAACTGGGAAGAAATTACCTCCTTCAAAAGGATTTTCGCAAGGCAATAGGTTATTTTGAACAGGCCTGGGAGGGAGAACCTTCCAATCCATGGTATGCGAGAGGGGTGATCGAAAGCGCTATCATGCTGAGGGAATTTGACCGGGCTCTGACCACTGCGCAACAGCTGGCATCACAATCTCCTGCCTATGAACTGGAAGTTGCTGCGGTATATACCGAAATGGCAGAATTCGATAAAGCACAGGAGATCTTAACGCGAATGAAGGAGCAAGGCCTTGTTTCATCTGAACTCTATGAACTGGAGGAGCGTATACAGTTGTCTCGTCGAACAAGAAATATAGACAATACAACAGCCCCTGAAGCCGTTGCGGACGACGATGAGGATGGTCCCGATTCATACAGGAAGGAGCTGGAAGCCTTACTCGGTGCGGGTAATTTTGTGTCACTCTCTGAGCTTAGTGCTGAGGCCCTGGACAATTTTCCGGCTCAACCGGAGTTTTATCTGTACAGGGGGGTTGCGGTTTTTAAAACGGGAGATTCCTCTGAAGCGATAGGTTACCTGACCACAGGTCTTGACTTTATCATCGATGACCGGGCTTTGGAGAATCGCTTTTATAAAGCATTGATAGAAGCGTATCAGGCAGAAGGCAATGAAGAGAAGATCAGGGAATACACGAAAAAATTGGAGCAAAACAGATCCTGAATACCGGAAAAACCTACACATGAAGAACATTTTCATCATACCGGCAATACTATTGCTCACCTTAGTTTCCTGCGGAACCAAAAGGGTTCTGGCCGAAGGAGAGGTGAAAAGTGATTTGTCGGCCCGAGCCATTATCAAAAATCACTACAGAAACGCCACCAAATTTGAAACCCTTACCGGCCGTATCAAAGTTGATTACAGCAACAGTGATGACGAACAGGGAACAACGGTCAGCCTTCGGATGAAAAAAGACGAAGTCATATGGCTCAGTGCTACATTATCGTTGGTGAAAGTAATGATCACTCCTGACAGGGTAACTTTTTACAATAAGCTGGATAACACCTATTTTGATGGCGATTTCAGGTTTCTCAATGATATGCTCGGGGCAGATCTTGACTTTGACATGGTACAGAACCTGTTGTTGGGTCAATCGATATTCGACCTGAATGACCGTGACTTTTATGCTTCGGTATACGAGAATCAATATCAGTTGAAGCCGGAAAAGCAAGCTGAACTGTTTAAAATATTATTACTGCTTGAGCCTAACAACTTTAAGATGTCGTTACAACAGCTCGCACAACCTGAGAAAAGGAGATTATTAAATATTAGCTACCGGGACTACCAGGAGGTTGAAGGCCGGGTTATTCCTAATACGATCCTCCTCACGGCGACAGACCAGGGCGAACAAACCAGGATCAATATAGAATACAGAAATATCGAATTCAACCAGCGGGTAAGTTTTCCTTATTCCATACCCGATGGTTTTAAACCGGTAGAATTTGAGTAATATGTTCACGACCCGTGCCCTAAACATTATCGTATTATTTTTCTGCTGCTGCAACCTGACCCTCACTTATGGACAGTCTGATGAAAAACAGGAACTGGAGGCAAAAAAGAACAGGCTGGAACAGGAGATCAGGCAGATCAATAAACTGCTATCTCAACAACAGAAGAAGCGTTCTAATATACTGGAAGAGCTGGAAGACCTCGATCAGAAGGTCAGGGTTCGCAGAGAGCTGATCAAGGTGACCAACCAGCAGGCGAATCTTATCACCAGGGAGATCAATACCAATCAGAATCGAATTTCAGATCTGAGAGAAGAGCTGCAGGAGCTGAAAGACGATTACGCAGCGATGATCAATAAGTCGTATCGCAGTAAGTCCCAGCAAAGCAGGTTGATGTTCATACTTTCTTCTGAAGATTTCTTTCAGGCATATAAACGACTTAAATACATGCAGCAATATGCTGCATACCGTAAAGAACAGGGGGAGCAAATAAAAGAGATCACTGAAGAGTTGCAACGCCTTAACAAGAATCTGATCGCCCAACGCCAGGAAAAGGAAACTCTTATAGCTGAAAACCGTGAGATACAAAGAACCCTGGAAAGGGAACTCGGTATGCAAAAGGAACTGATCAACAGTATCAGGAAGCAGGAAGATGTATACGCGGCCCAGATAAAGAAGAAGCAGCGCGAAGCCGATGCCATTGACCGGCAGATTGAAAAGCTGGTTCGTGAAGCGATTGCCCGCTCCAATAAGCGGGAGGGTAATGAAGCCAAATCAAGTAACTTCAGCCTGACGGAAGAGGCGCGGCTTGTAGATAAAGACTTCAGGGCTAACAAGGGCAAACTTCCATGGCCGGTCGAAAAAGGAGTGCTGAAAATGCGTTTTGGTACTCAACCCCATCCGGTTGTGCGTTCGGTAACCATACGCAGCAACGGAGTGCGTATCGCCACCGAGGCAGGAGCCAGTGCCCGTTCTATTTTCGATGGCAAGGTTCTGGCTGTACAGGCGATAAAAGGTGGGAATAAGGCCGTACTCATACAGCACGGTAACTATATTTCGGTTTACAACAACCTGGGAAAAGTCTATGTGAAGGAAGGGGATAATGTGGCTACAAAACAGGAGATTGGTCAGGTCTTCACCAGTACCACAACCAACGAAACCTTGTTGAAGTTCATGATCTATGAAAACAATAAGATCGATAATCCTGCCAACTGGATCTACAGAATGTAGGCTTTCCTGGTTTTGAATTGCCAATATATGATCACTCGAACAATGCTTTCAGTTCAGTAGCATCTTTCGGTTGCATCTTCCCTGCTAATACCAGGCTCAGCTGTTTTCTTCTAAGCGCTGCAGCATACCTTTCTTTTTCAAGATCGGTTTCGGGTTTGATTGGAGCTATCTCGACCGGTCTTCCTATATCATCGACAGCCACAAAGGTGTAAATGGCTTCATTGGCTTTTGAGCGCTGTCCGCTTTCACGATCCTCGATCCATACATCTATGTAGATTTCCATGGAGGTGTTAAAAGCCCTGGAGACATGTGCTTCCACGGTTACTACACTTCCCAGCGGGATCGCCCTGTTAAAAGCCACGTGGTTTACAGAGGCAGTAACAGCTACGCGCCTGGAATGTCTTCTGGCCGAGATACTGGCAGCCCGATCCATCCGGGCCAGCAATTCGCCTCCGAACAGGTTGTTGAGTGGGTTGGTTTCACTGGGTAAAACCAGATCGGTCATTACGGTACGTGATTCAGCGGGTGTCTTAGCCTTCATGTTGTCTTTTGATTTCCGGCAAAGATACCAGCAAAACGAGGATTAATAAAAAAAATCAGCAATCCCTTACTGTTTAGTTGTAGAAAACACTGTCCATGAAATCCAGCATTCTTTCAATGGCGGGGATGGCATCATCCCGAAAATTTACATTGAGTACTTCATTAGAGCCGGAATCAAGATAAGCATGCCCGCGATCCTTATGCATCCAGTAGATCACGTCCTGACCGTTTATCTCAAGTGAATCGACGTATCGCTGAACCATAAATGGAGGGGTGACATTGTCCTGGGTGCCGACCTGAACAAAGTGCGGGGGTAATTTATGTGTATACGAATCGGGAACCGTATAGATTGGAGAGACCATTTTGTAGAAATGCGGATGTGACATGGCGTCGATACCCGGGCCGAACATACCTCTTGCTTCTCCGTTACCCATGGCCCAAAAGGGGTTTTCAGGGCTTTCGAATCCATTCAGTGCAGCGGCATAGAGATCCACAGCCGGATAACTGAGCAATACTGCCTGTACTTTCAGGTCGCGTGCTTGCAGATTTTCAATATTTTTTCCGGCAGGAAGGTATGAGGGGTAGTATTCGGTTGAATTGTTATTAAACCTTTCCAGACCCAGGTGATAGGAGCCATTTACCACCAGGGAAGCGAGTTGTCCACCCGCGCTGTCTCCGGTAACCGCTATTTTCTCAGGATCGCCACTATACTTTACAATGTTTTCCTTGACCCAAAGCAAGGCGCCCATAGCATCTTCTACAATTTCGTTCAATGTCACCGTATTGTCATTAGCCGTAAGCAGGCGATAGTCGACGTTACATACCACGTATTTTCCGGTATTGGCGATATAAGATGCCATGTCGTTCATGATCGATTTGTCGTTTATAAGCCATCCGCCACCGTGGTAGATAATCAGCACCGGTAATAATTGATCCCCGGCCTGATCAGGGGTATAGATATCAAGGGAAAGCGGCGTTTCTTCCGGTTCACCCCAGGTCACATTTTCCTCCAGTTTGTAATTCTTTTCAGTGACTACCTGTGCTGCGAGATACGAATCCATGGGATTGAACAGGAGCATAGCGAGTATCCAGATCAGTATTTTTACTTTCATGAGATCATTGATTTTGTCTTTATTAAGATACTTAAAATCGAAATAACAGATAGCATTCTATTGTTCAATGAACGTTTCGACCGGTTTTTCGGGTGCCATCAGATCTGAACTTTCCCTTATCACCTTTTCCTCAAGTTGAAAAGAAGACGAGGCGATGATGGTCTCTACATCTTTTCCCAGGCCTATTTCATACGAACCTCCCTCAAGGATCCACTCATCGGTATCTGCATTATAGAACGCGAGTCTCTCAATGGGTATCCTGATCGTACCCCTGTGGGAAATTTCAGATCCCAGTTCCGGTGTCTTATCGAAAGCTTTGAGTTCTCTTTTAGGTTTTGACAAGACTCCTTTTGGAGCATCTAAATAAACCTGTATAACTTCTTTCCCTGGCGTATCTCCGGTATTCTTAACAGTGTAGCTTAAAATCACATCGTTATCGCTCACCTTAACTTCCATGAGCCTTGTTTCAAATGTGGTATAGCTGAGACCATATCCAAAAGGAAAGGAAACCGGCTTCTGAACGCTGTTAAAGTATCGGTAGCCGATATATAAACCTTCTTCATATATCTCTGTTGATTCCTGTCCTTGCAAGGGATTTTGCGGTTTAGGGGCTGAAGGATCATTCACCGAACCGGGAAAATTTTTCGTTGATGGATGATCTGAAAGTTCAACAGGGAAGGTAGTGGGTAATTTGCCACTCGGATTTGCAGTTCCTGAAATCAACTCGGCTACTGCATGGCCAGCTTCCTGACCGGGTTGCCAGGCCATAATGATAGCATCAGGGAATGATTTCCAGCTTGCTGTCTCTATCACTGCTCCTGAGTTAATGATCACAACAAATTTTTTCCCTTGGGCTCTGAAAGCTTCCGAAATATTCTTTATCAGCTCTTTTTCTTCCTTCCTTAACTCAAAGTCCTGAGGTTTCAGGTCCTGGAATTCTCCCGAGGTTCTGCCCAGAGTGAAGACCGCCATGTCATTGTTTTTCGCCAGCTGCCTGAGTTGCTCTTTTTCAAGTGGCATTTCAGGAAGGAGGACATCAGGCTCAAAGAAAAAATTCTTGGGAGGGATTTTTCCTTCCTCTTCTGCGATGTATTGTTCGTACTGTGATTGCAGATCGGGTTCAATTACAAATCCTTTTGAATAAAGCCCTTGCGACACAGACACCATATAGGCTTTGTTCACATCACCGCTTCCTGTACCTCCTGAGATGGTTTGGTATGAAGTGATGCCCATCAGTGCTATTTTCTTCTTCGGGTTGACAGGAAGGGCGTTCTCGTTTTTTAATAAGACCATACCCTCAATAGCAGCCTTCTTTGCAAGCTCGGCATGAGCTTGAAGGTTGGGGGAATCAGAAGGCTCTGCACCATTGAAGGAGTAGGTCTTTTTATATTGGTTTAAAATTCTCATGATGCTTTTATCGATCACGTTCTCATCCAGTTCTCCTGCTTCCAGTGCTTCCTGAATCGCCTTTCGTTGTTGAGGGGTCCCCGGCATCAACAGGTCATTACCTGCCCTGATCTGAGCGACGGGATTTCTGCCTCCGTACCAGTCGGTCATTACGAAACCCTGATAGTTCCATTCCTCTCTCAGGAGTTTGGTTAGCAGATCGTGACTTTCTGAGGTGAAAGTGCCGTTAATGCGGTTATATGAAGACATGATAGCCCATGGCTCACCGATATCGATGGCAATTTTGAATCCCCTCAGGTATATCTCCCTGAGGGTTCTTTGACCTATTATGGTGTTAAGGGCAGTGCGATTGGTTTCAGAATTATTGGCGACAAAGTGTTTCAGGGTAGCTCCGATATTTTCTGATTGAACGCCACGAACAAAGTAACCGGCCATATTTCCTGATATCACCGGGTCTTCAGAATAATATTCGAAATTTCTTCCTCCCAGGGGATTCCTGTGAATATTGAGCGCGGGGGCCAGAAGAAAATCCACGCCATATGCGTGTGCCTCCTCTCCAAATGCTTTACCGATGTTTTCTGCAAGGGTCGTATTCCAGGAAGCGGCCAGGGAAGTGGCTGTGGGGAAGGCCGTTGCATAAAAGGTTTTTCCCGGTGCAGACTCCCTTTCGGGAGAGATGCGAATTCCTGCCGGACCGTCGGCAAAGACCACAGAGGGAAGAGACAGGCGTTTTATGTTATAACTGGTACCTGCAGCTCCCGGAACTTTATCTTTGGTAGTTCCCACTGTAGCCTGTACAGGCTCGTTATTTCCATCCATGCCGGGTAAATCCATCCCTGTGCCGGTAAGCAAATAGATCTTTTCTTCAAGAGTTAGCGAATCGATCAAAGCACTGGTGCCGGTTTGTGCAAGAGCCGGAAAAGTGCAGACCATTAATACTATAATTAACAGATGTCTCATAGTTACCAAGTTTAATCTGCAAGGTTTTAATTATGAGAAGAAATTCCTTTGATATATATCAAAAAACCTGAGTCCTGATCCTGCTTAGTGTTTCTGCGGTTATTCCAAGATAGGAAGCAATATGTTGAAGGGAAGCTTTGTTGAGTATTTGCGGTTGCTCTTTTAACAATCTCCGATACCGTTGGGCGGCACTTTCAAATTGAATACTATCCATTCTTTCCTGTGACAGCATGAGTGAAAGAGAGAACATCTCGGTTACCAGATTTGCCAGATCCAGATATTGAGCACGTAGCCTGTCAAGCTCACTTTTGGGGATTAAGGTTATGCGGCTGTCTTCCAGTGCCTGTATCATCAGTTTACTGGGAGACTGAGCGAAATAACTATTGATAGAAAAACAAAATTGCTTTTCTCCGGCAAAATACTCTGTGATGTCTTTTCCGTGTTTGTAATAGTAGATTCTAACGAAGCCTTCATTGATGAAGTACAGGTGTTTGCAGGTCTCGTTTAGTGAAAGTAAATGTTCATGACGGGTTAAGGTTCTTTCGCTCATACATGCGATAAGCTTCTTCTTTACCGTGTCATGCAGCGGATGAATTTCTGATAAGGCATTTAAGATTTTGTCGTTGGTCATCCTGCCTTTTTAAATGAAGAGGAAGGAATTAATCCTGCTTTTTATCCACCAGTAACCAGGCTTCTTTTGACTCCTCCTTTTTTATCTTCCGAAGATAGGCAAGAGCTTCATTCACCTCTGCAAAACTGGCAAAGGCAACCTGGTGTAAACCAAATTTATTGACTCCGACTTTGTGAGCATCGTAACCTTTATTCAAAAGTTGTGATACACGCTTGTCGGCATTGGCTTCAACACGGTAAGCGCCCGCTACGATATGGTATTTACGCTCCTTCTTAGAAAGTTTGAGCGTAACGGCCGGAAGTTCCAGGGGAGAGTCATCAAAGAATGTGGCTTGTTGAATGTTCTTTTCCAGTTCTTCCTGAGCTTCCTGACGAGCCAGTTCCATGCGTTCAGCCATATTTTGCTCAGTGAAACGGTATCCAAGGGTTCCCGCAGATATGGCCAGCAACGCAATGGCGGCATATTTCAGGTATGAACGGGAGCTTCTGGCTTCCGGGGTAATGCTGATAGGCGCTTTTTCTTCCAGCTTTTGAACTTCTTTCTTGAGCTCTTCCCTTGTAATACCGGGAGAGACGAAGGTTGAAAGTCCGAAGGAGGAAGTGAGGAAATTGGTCTGGTATGAGGGTTGAAAAACAATACGCTTCGAGTCGTTCAGGGCGAGTTCCCCGATTTTGTCGAGTTTTACTGTTTCTTCCTTTTCAAGACTTTCTTTCCAGGAAGCAACCGTTTTTTTGATTTCAGCAGAGGCTTCCTCATAGGTCTTTTCACAAACCTCAGCCACATATTTTGTAAGCAGACCATCGTCTGAGGTGAGCTGAGAATTAAATGATAATTCCTTTGAAGGCGGGTAGAAGGCATCGGTGGTCTCATGAATCCTGGCAGGCTGGTAACGGGTTAAAAATGAGCCAAATTCAGGAATGGTTACACACTGATAACGATATAACAGATCTCCGATGTACTTTTCTATACGCATAAGGCAAATATGTAAAATTTTGTAAAAGGGTTTTAGATTGTTTTCGGAATTTTATTAACAGCCGGGATAATTTTGTTTCTTGTATACTCAAAATCAGCTGCTAATGCCCGAAAAAAATCTTTTTTATCTGCTGGCCCTTCATCGGGCTCCCCATGTAGGTGATATTATGGCTAAGAAATTGATCGCTGCCTGCGGCAGCGCTGAGGCGGTTTTTCGCGAAAGCCGGAAAAACTTATTAAATATAGAAAAAGTTGGGGAATATACCGTGAATTCTTTATTCAGAAAGGAAAATTTACTGGAAGCTGAGCAGGAATTATCTTTCATTTGTGATCATGCCATTCATTGTAACAGTTTTCAGGATCCTGATTATCCCGACGCACTCCGGCATAGTATCGACGGTCCGCTTTTACTATTTACAGAAGGGAATTACAGCATTGAGAATAAAAAGATCATCAGTATTGTAGGTACCAGACATGCCACCCGCTATGGTATGGATTTTTGTGAAAAACTGGTAGCCGAACTGGCTGTTTTTGATCCGGTGATCGTGAGTGGCCTTGCTTATGGGATCGATATTTGTGCTCACCGGGCAGCCTTGAACAATAACTTGCAGACTATAGCCTGTCTGGCTCATGGTCTCCCTTTTACCTATCCGTCGCGCCATCGTAAAGATCGTTCACTTATCAATGAGAACGGTGGTTGTATAACCGATTTCTGGAGTACCGATAAGCCCGAACGTAACAACTTTCTGAAAAGGAACAGGGTAATAGCAGGTCTCTCTCTGGCGACCATTGTTATTGAGTCGGGAGAAAAAGGTGGTAGCCTGGTGACCGCAGATATCGCCCATTCTTATGACCGTGAAGTTTTTGCGGTTCCGGGAAAACCCGCAGACAGGTACAGTCGCGGCTGTAATGACCTGATCAAATCGCAAAAAGCTCATATGCTGACCTCGGCAGCAGATTTGGTGTATATGCTTGGTTGGAATATTGAGAAGACACCGAAACAGCAGCGAATGATCTTTCCTGAACTTGAAGGAGCAGAAAAGTCGGTTTATGAGTTGCTCCTTGAAAAAGGAAAAATGCCGGGTGATGAGGTAGCCTTATTGTGCGGACTATCTCAGGCAGAGCTTATGCCGGCCCTGTTGTCACTGGAGATGAAAGGGATGGTCAATCCCCTGCCCGGTAAATGTTTCGAGCCTGTGATGGCTTAATACCCCATTTTTTTGCGTACTCTGTCAAGAACCTTATTGGCCACACCGGCTGCCTTGGCAGCACCTTCTTCCAGGATCCGGTCGATTTCTTCCGGATTTTCCATGTAATAGTTAAACTTTTCTCGTTCTTCACTGAATTTTTCGATGATCAGCTCGAACAGTGCCTGCTTGGCATGACCGTATCCAAAGCCTCCGTTTTCATAGTTCTCACGCATCTTGGCAATTTGAGCGTCATCGGCCAGGAGCCTGTAGAGCGCAAAAACATTACAGGTATCGGGATCTTTCGGGTCTTCAAGAGGTGTGCTGTCTGTCTCAATACCCATAATCTGCTTCCTCAGCTTTTTATCCGGAAGAAAGATATTGATAATGTTATCCCTTGACTTACTCATTTTTTGTCCGTCTGTACCCGGAATATACATGGTCTCTTTCTGGACTTTTGCTTCGGGCATAACGAATATCTCTCCGACCTGGTTGTGAATTCGGGATGCCACATCACGGGTCATTTCCAGGTGTTGCAATTGATCTTTACCCACCGGAACGATTTCGGCATCGTAGAGCAGTATGTCGGCTGCCATTAGCATGGGATAGGTGAAGAGTCCGGCGTTGACATCTGCCAGACGGTCAGCCTTATCTTTGAAAGAATGAGCAAGGGTTAGACGTTGATAGGGGAAATAGCAACTCAGATACCAGGTGAGTTCAGTGGTCTGAGGCACATCGCTCTGGCGGTAAAAAACGGTTTTGTCTGTATCAAGCCCGAAAGCGAGCCAGGTCGCTGCGGTGGCATAGGTGTTCGCCCTGAGTTGTTCTCCGTCTTTAATCTGTGTCAGCGAGTGCATGTCAGCGATAAAGAGAAAAGAATCGTTCTCAGGATTCCCGGCCATTTCGATAGCCGGTACGATGGCCCCGAGCAGGTTGCCTAAATGGGGGGTTCCGGTGCTTTGTATTCCTGTTAGTATTCGTGCCATAGCTTTTTTCTAAAAGCAGCAAATTTACACAACATGGCTGATAATCCGAATTTTCATCGGCTCCTTTTTTGAGCCTCTGATGCCGGTGAACAGTTGATGGTATTTACAAAAAGGGAGGCTATTCGATTAAAATGTTAAATTTGGCCTCATGATAACTGTAATCAAGGGAATTTTCGTGGTATTCTACCGGATCTGGTTTTATCTCCTGGTCGCTGTACCTATTATTCTGTTTTTTCCTGTTCTCCTGGTCCTGAGTTCCCGCGAGAAGTTTTATCCTCAGTTCTTTTGGGTGGCCCGAAACATCTGGGCCAATATTATTCTGTATGGAATGGGGTTTATCCCTGAAATAAAAAGAGGAGAGAAGTTAGAGCCGGGCCGCAGCTATATGCTGATTGCGAATCATACCTCCATGGTCGATATTATGCTTATGCTAAAGGCCTCAAAGAACCCCTTTGTTTTTGTAGGTAAGAAGGAACTGGCTAAAATACCCGTTTTTGGCTTTTTCTATAAACGGGTTTGTATCATGGTTGACAGAAACTCGCAAAGCAGCAGGTCTGCGGTTTATAAACGAGCACAGCGAAGACTGAAGCAGGGGCTGAGCATTTGTATTTTTCCAGAGGGTGGGGTGCCCGACGATACTTCTGTGGTTCTTGACAAGTTTAAAGACGGCGCATTCAGGCTTGCCATTCAGCACCAGATTCCCGTTGTGCCAATGAGCTTTCCGGATAATAAGAACCGCTTTTCCTATGAGTTTATGCGTTGCAGCCCCGGTAAGATGCGGGTTGTTTTTCACGAATTCATTCAAACAAGGGAGCTGGATGCCACGGCGAAAGAAGCGATAAAAAATCTGGCCTGGAACCGTATACGATCAGGTCTGAAGGAATAAAAAAAACTCCCTCGTGAGGAGGGAGTTTCCGGTTCAATTGCCGATTTGCAATTTTTAACCTAACCAACTAAAATTTTAAAACCTGAAACTAAATCCTGTGTATACTCCGAGAATATAAGGTCTGAAACCTCCGTCGTTGCCTGAAAAGGTGTTCCATTGATATTTGAACATGGGTTCCAGGTTAAAGAGCATTCTTTCGGTGACGCGGTAATCGAATCCGATTCCCAGATTGGTACTCAGGTTGAAGGGGTTTAAATTGTTTGCTTCTCCCACGGTGGTCTGCAGTTCCCCTGATGTCAGCCCGATCTCATTATCGGTAAGTATCAGAGAGCTCATTCCCCCTATCAGATTAACGCCGAATTTACTGTCGACCATTCGGTACTTGATCTCAAGAGGAACTTCGAGATAGCCCAGTTGCTGGGTCAGGGAGCCGTTGTATACCGGGGTTCGTGCTGAGACTTCGTTAGTACCTCCTTTCGGGCGCGATCCTGAATCGCTGATGGTAAGGAAGGGTACATTTCCGTTGTAACTTATATTTTCCATCAGGCTGGCATTTACCTCAGGAGAGAATTCCACCCCGGCGGTATTGTAGCCCATATCGATTTTATTGACTCCGGTTCTCAGCGACCATCGGTTACTTACTTCATAGGTAACATTGAGTCCGTAACTCATATTGATGCGCCCCTCTTTAGTATTGTCTGAGAATTGCCTGTCGATGGGTGATCCTGTAGCCAAAGAGTTATAATAAACGGGTCCCGCAAAAGGATTCAGGCTCCAGCGGTTTTTTTGTGCCTTATCATTCTCTGCCGTATTGCTTTCTGTATTATCGGCTTGCAGTTCTTCCCGGGCTTTTTCTATGCTGATCGCCAATTCGCGATCATCTTTCCCGTCTTTTGAAATAAATTCATTGCCAGACACTGACGAGATTCCCTGTATGAGCTGCAGTCGGGCATATTTTTTAAGAATTTCATTTCCGTAGGCCGAAAAAGGCTCTTTGTTGCTTTCATTCTCCCCGGCGGCAGCGATCCCTGACTCAGTAGTTGTTTCAGGGTTTTGAATTCCGGTCTCGTTTTCAGGTGTGACTTCGCTTTTCACGATCGCGGGACCCCCGGAAGGCTCGGTCACATTTTGTGGTTCCATTTCAGGAGTGGCCACCTCATTATTTACAACCGGAGCAGTATCTGATCTTTGATTTACCGGTTGGGTATTTACAGCTTCACCGGAGTTGAAATAGGCCAAAGTCCCTGCTATTAACAGCAGTAAGACAGCGGCGACCGAAGCAAGGGTGCGCAACAGAGGGACGATTCTGCGCTTTGATTCCTCTTTTGGCAACGAAGCTTCTATGCTGCTCCAAAGATCTTTCTGCGGTCGTTCCTGAAAGTCTTTGAACCTTTCTGTGTAAAGTCTTTCTATATCTTTTTTTTCATTCATCCTTCGAGTGAATTCACACTGTTTTGATAATGATCGCCTTCGATACGTTTGCGAAGCGCGATTTTAGCTCTCGACAGGTTTGATTTAGAGGTGCCTTCGCTGATGCGCAGCATGGAGGCTATTTCCTTATGAGAATAACCATCAAGTACGTACAGGCTGAAAGTTAACCGGTAGCGATCGGGAAGCTCCTGTACTATCTGCAGCAAATAATCGAGCGAAAATCCCTGGTCTTCGATCGTGACCTCGGCCGGCATTTCTTCCAGTTCCGGGGTGATGATCTCAAAAACCCCCTGCTTTCGGTACTTTTGCAAGATGGTATTCACGGTAACCCTTCTGAGCCATCCTTCAAAGGCACCCCTGAATCTGTACTGATCGATTTTTTTAAAAATGACCAAAAAACTATCCTGCAGATTGTCTTCGGCCTCTGCACGGTTTCGGGAATACCTCAGGCAAACACTGTACAACATATCGCTGTAATTACGAAACAGTTGTTCCTGGGCCTTTCGGTTTCCTTTCTTACATAGTTTTATGAGTTGTTCCAAACTCACGTCATCGATCTCTAGTTACTGATTACGGGTACCTCATAAACTAAATATTCATTTTCACCATTGCTGTTTTTGCCTGTAAAGAACCTAAAAGTATATGTGCCTGTAAACCTCACTTCGAAGTCGAAGAACTGCGTGAGCTCTTCGTTGCTTAACACTTCGCAATCCTCGCGGTTTTCAACCAGTCCAACCGCGATGATGGTACGTTCGGTTTGCGCATTAACACTGAAATCAAAACCTTCAAAAAAATGACAATCGGTCGGTCTTAAATAATCGACCTGTATGCGGTACACCTCTCCCAGCTCAAAGCTTTCGGGGAATTCGGCCGCTGTCACCTGTAGGGGTTCAAAAAAGAAATTCACCCCGTCATCATCAGACAGATCACAGGCGTTCAGGTTTATGAACACCACGATGGCTGTCATCCAAATTCCAATTCTTTTCATCATATCAAATAACCTACTTGTTTGTTAGATGCGAATCGGGGCAAAAGGTTGCGTAAAAAAAATCCCGAAGCGGGGCTTCGGGAAGATTTCTTTTAGTTTTGAAGGGCCTTTATCGCCTCTTTTATCTTTTCTTCCAGTTCTTCCAGAAGTTCCGGGTTGTCTTTGAGCAGGGCTTTCACCGCATCGCGACCTTGTCCGAGTTTGGTGTCTCCATAGCTAAACCAGGAGCCGCTCTTTTTAATGATGTCAAAATCGACTCCGAGGTCTAATATTTCTCCTACCCGTGAGATTCCTTCTCCATACATGATGTCGAATTCGGCCGATTTAAAGGGAGGAGCTACCTTGTTCTTTACTACTTTCACGCGGGTCTTATTTCCGGAAACATCTCCGCTGGTATCTTTGATCTGAGTAGATCTGCGAATATCCAGTCTTACCGAAGCGTAGAATTTAAGGGCGTTACCACCGGTAGTTGTTTCAGGATTTCCGAACATCACACCTATCTTTTCCCTTAGCTGGTTGATGAAGATAACCGTACATTTCGTTTTGCTGATACTGGCGGTCAGTTTTCTGAGTGCCTGTGACATCAAACGGGCGTGTAGTCCCATTTTTGAGTCACCCATTTCTCCTTCGATCTCACTCTTTGGTGTCAATGCAGCCACCGAGTCAACAATAACGATATCTATCGCTCCTGAGCGTATCAGGTTATCGGCGATCTCAAGGGCCTGTTCACCGTGATCGGGCTGAGAAATGATCAGGTTGTCGATATCTACTCCGAGTTTTTCAGCATAAAAGCGGTCAAAGGCATGTTCAGCATCAATAAAGGCGGCTATTCCACCGGCTTTCTGTGCTTCTGCTATGGCATGCAGTGTCAGGGTTGTTTTACCTGATGATTCGGGCCCGTAGATCTCTACCACTCTTCCTTTAGGGTATCCTCCCACACCCATCGCGATATCCAGACCGATCGATCCGGTAGGGATGACATCCACATCTTCAACAACACTGTCACCCATTTTCATTACAGCACCCTTTCCGTAGGTCTTATCGAGTTTGTCAAGGGTGAGTTTTAAGGCTTTTAATTTGGCTTCTTTTTCAGAACTCATCTGTGTCTTTTCGCTAGTTTGATTTTCGCTAAAATACCAATTATTTCAAAGCAATCAATTTAATACGCAACCTTTTTAGACTCTCCGCATCATACAGGTAGAATCAAACGAATTAGATGAAATTTTCAAGAAAACTCTTATTGATCAATTCGTTATTCTCCATAGTAATATGTTGTATTGGCAAGCTTGATGGAGGCTAAGTTCGTTGTTAATCGATAAGCAATGATGACATAAATTAAAATTATTAACAACGAATTAGCTGCGAAAAGAGTTCCCTACAGGAGCTCTTTTTGTATTTAGGGCTATTCCAGATAACCGCCCTCTTTCTTCCTCATTTTTAAGGTTATAAAGGCAACCGTTATTGCGGTTGATTAAAAAAACCTATTTTTGCACAAATTTTCTTGAACTTAAAATATTGGTATAGCATGCAACTGTACAATACATTAAGCGCAGAGGAAAGAGCTGAACTGATCGAACGTGCCGGCAAAGACCGCCTTACCATCTCTTTCTATAAATACGCGCACATTAAAAACCCTGAAATTTTCAGAAATCATTTATTCGTCACCTGGGATGAGCTCGAGGTGCTGGGCAGGATCTATGTAGCTCATGAGGGCATCAATGCCCAGCTGTCGGTTCCTTCTGAAAATTTCGAAAAATTCAAAACGCATCTCGACAGTATAAGCTTTCTGGAAAATGTGAGATTGAATATTGCGATAGAGCAGGACAATTTCTCTTTTCTCAAACTCAAGGTAAAGGTGCGGGATAAGATCGTTGCCGACGGACTGGAAGACGACACCTTCGATGTTACCAACAAGGGAGTACACCTCGATGCGGAACATTTTAACAGGCTCATCGAAGATCCGAACACCGTTCTGGTCGATATGCGCAATCATTATGAAAGCGAGATCGGGCATTTCAAAAATGCCGTCACTCCTGATGTCGATACCTTCAGAGATTCCCTTCCGATCATTGAAGAAGATCTGAAGGAACATAAGGAAGACAAGAATCTGGTGATGTATTGTACCGGAGGTATCCGTTGTGAAAAAGCCAGTGCCTATTATAAGCACAGGGGCTTTAAAAATGTCTATCAGCTTGAAGGTGGTATTATAAATTACTTCCGGCAGGTACAGGAAAAAAATCTTGAGAATAAGTTTATAGGCAAGAATTTCGTTTTTGATCAAAGACGGGCAGAGCGCATTTCAGAAGATGTGATCGCAAACTGTCATCAGTGCGGCAAACCTTGTGATACTCATGTGAATTGTGCCAATGAGGCCTGTCACCTTCTTTTTATTCAGTGTGAGGAATGTGCAGAGAAAATGGACCAGTGTTGTTCTGAAGAATGTCAGCACATCGCTTCCTTGCCTTATGAAGAGCAAAAAAGCCTGAGAAGAGGGAAGACAAAGAGCAATCTCATCTTTAAAAAAGGTCGCTCAGAAGTGCTTAAATACAAGCGCTGAGACATTTAAACCTTCGTTTCGGTTGTTCGGAAATAATACTATCTTTACGAGGAAGTAAATTTATTATGAATTGAAACCGGAGTGCCTGAATTTAAGGGACTTGCCGGTACAAGATATTATATTATGGGATGTAGCAGTTGTTCAACCGGTAAGGGAGGGCAACCACGTGGATGTAAGAACAATGGAACTTGCGGGAGTGATGGTTGTAACAAGCTTACTGTTTTTGACTGGCTGTCTAATATGACACTTCCTTCCGGTCAGCAGGCTTTTGACTGTGTGGAGGTAAGATTTAAGAACAGCAGGAAAGAATTTTTCCGAAATAAAGATAACCTGACCCTTTCAATTGGTGATGTGGTGGCTACCGAAGCCTCCCCGGGCCATGATGTGGGAATCGTTACCCTTGTAGGGGAACTGGTCAAGGTTCAGATGAAGAAAAAAGGGGTGGATCCCAATGCCGAAGATCTGCCGAAGGTATACCGCAAGGCTTCACAAAAAGACATAGATATCTGGCAAAAGGCCCGCGACCGGGAGGCCGATGTGCAAAAACGTTCCCGTGAGCTGGCTCTCGGACTGAAGTTGCAGATGAAGATCTCAGATGTGGAATTTCAGGGAGACGGCTCCAAGGCGACGTTTTATTACACAGCCGAAGAACGGGTTGACTTCAGGCAACTGATCAAAGATATGGCGCGTTCATTTAATGTTCGTATCGAAATGCGACAGATCGGTTACAGGCAGGAAGCTTCCCGCCTGGGAGGTATCGGTTCCTGCGGAAGGGAACTTTGTTGTTCCACCTGGCTTACCGATTTCAGGTCGGTTAGCACAGCCTCTGCAAGATACCAGCAGCTTTCTTTGAACCCCCAGAAACTGGCGGGGCAATGCGGAAAACTCAAATGTTGTCTGAATTACGAACTGGATGCCTATCTGGATGCCCTTAAGGAGTTTCCCAACCAGGACGTAAGGCTTCAGACCGAGAAGGGCGAAGCGGTCTGTCAGAAGATCGATATCTTTCAGCGTCTGCTATGGTATGCTTATGACGGTGAGTGGGCGAAGTGGCACCTGCTGACCCTTGATCAGGTAAAGTCGATCATCAGCGATAACAAGAAGAAAAAGAAGGTTGCAAGCCTGGAAGAGTTCAGTGCTGAGGTTGAGGAAAAAAATAATAAAAAGGAGTTTGAAAACGTTGTAGGTCAGGACAGTCTTACGAGATTTGATCGTCCGAAAAAACGACGCAAGAGCAACAATAACAACAAGAAGAGTAGCAAGAACCAAAGCCAAAATCAAAACCGAAGGCATAAACCAAAACAAAAAAGGAGAAGACCAAAAAATGGCTAAAACCCTTATGTTGATCCTTACGGGTCTAGTTCTGATGTCCTGTGATTCTGACCTCGTTTACAGCGACTACAAGAGAATAGATAACGGCTGGAATCGTGAAGAGCCGGTGACCTTTAACTTTAAGGCACCTGATACCACCCGTCAATACGACCTTTTCATCAATCTTCGCAATGATGAAAAATACCGTTACAGCAACTTATACCTTATCGTCAATCTTAACTTTCCCGACGGAAAGATCGTGGCCGACACCCTGGAATATGAAATGGCCCGACCTGACGGCGAATGGCTGGGGAAAGGCTTTTCTTCGGTAAAGGAAAATAAGTTGTGGTACAAAGAAGCGGTGGTATTTCCCGATACGGGAGAATATGGCATAAGTATTGAGCAAGCAATGAGAAAGAATGGAAATGTTGATGGCGTGACGTCCCTGAAGGGGATTACTGACGTAGGTATTGCTATAGAGCGTAAAGGAGATTAATACATGACAGCAAAAAAATCTAAAAAGAAAAAACCGGCAGCAACGGGATTCAAGCCCTATATAAAATGGTTCTGGCGACTGTTCGCTACAGGTGTATTGGCAGTGGTGCTTATATTCCTTCTGGCTTCATGGGGGGTATTCGGGCCCTTACCCACTTTTGAGATCCTCGAAAACCCGCAGACCAATCTCGCTTCAGAGGTGATATCATCAGACGGGAAAACCCTGGGAAAATATTATCTGAGCGATAACCGAACTCCCGTGCCTTACGACGATCTGCCTGACCACCTGGTAAATGCCCTGATCGCAACCGAAGATGAGCGTTATTTTGATCATTCAGGTATCGATGCCTGGGGAACCCTGAGAGCCGCCGTGTTTCTTGGAACCAGAGGAGGGGCGAGTACCATCTCTCAACAGCTGGCCAAGCAGTTGTTCACCCAACAGGTATCATCAAACAAGATCGAACGGGTAACACAGAAGATCAAGGAATGGATCATTGCAGTCAGGCTGGAAAAACAATATACCAAAGAAGAGATCATAGCGATGTATTTCAACATCTATGATTTTAACAATAATGCAGACGGGATACGTTCTGCGGCAAGAATTTATTTCGGAAAGGAACCGGGAGAACTGACCATCGAAGAGTCGGCCATGCTGGTGGGGATGTTCAAGAATTCATCTCTCTATAACCCTCGCCGCAATGTCGAAGGGGTGACCAACCGGAGAAATGTTGTTCTGGGACAAATGTACCGGAACGATTTTATTTCTGAAGAAGAACTGGACTCATTGAGCAGCATGCCTCTTGAGATCGATTATCATCCTGAGACACACAGTCAGGGAATTGCAACTTACTTCAGGGAGTACCTGAGAGATTGGCTGAAAGACTGGACCAATGATGAGAAAAACCGTAAGCCTGATGGCGATAAATACAATATTTATCTGGACGGTCTGAAGATCTTTACCACCATCGATTCGCGTATGCAACAGTATGCAGAGGAAGCTACCAATGAACATATGAAGCGACTGCAGGCTGAATTCTTTGTACAAAATACCAAAAAGCGAAATCCTACCGCACCCTTCCAGGATTTGAGAAAAGGTCAGATCGATACGCTTTTGATGCGATCCATGAGGCGTTCGGAGAGATGGAGACATATGAAATATGACCTGAAAAAATCTGATGAAGAGATCGAAGCTTCTTTTCATGAGAAAGTACCCATGGAGGTGTTTACCTGGGAAGGTTCAAAAGATACGGTCATGACTCCGTTAGACTCAATGAGGTACTACAAGTACTATTTGCGCTCGGGTATGATGTCTATGGAGCCTCAGACCGGTCATGTGAAAGCATGGGTGGGCGGTGTCGATTACAGGCATTTTAAATACGACCAGGTAAAGCAGGCGAAAAGACAGGCAGGTTCTACCTTTAAGCCTTTCGTTTATACCGCGGCCATCGATCAGTTACACCTTTCTCCCTGTGACTCCCTGCCTGACATACTCACCTGTATTGAGGCCGGGAAATACGGCAATATGGAACCCTGGTGTCCTGAAAATTCAGATGATGACTATTCGGGAGAATATAAAACCCTTAAGAATGCTCTGGCTAATTCGGTAAACTCTATCACAGCGAGACTGATGGATATGGTAGGCCCACAACCGGTAGTGAACCTGATCAAGAAAATGGGAGTTGAGTCTGATCTGCTGGCCGTTCCTTCCATCGCCCTGGGAACACCTGATATGTCGGTATATGAAATGGTTGGCGCCTACGGTACTTTTGCAAATCAGGGTGTATATGTAAAACCGGTGATGATCACCAGAATTGAAGACAAGCACGGGACCGTTCTCTATGAATATGTTCCTGAAACAAGAGATGTTTTAAGTCCTGAGATCGCCTATACGGCTGTAAACCTGATGAAGGGAGTTACCGAGGCAGGATCGGGTATGCGACTACGTCATAACTGGGCAGCAGATCGTACGGAATATAAAGAGATCATAACGGGTTACCCCTATCAGTTTGAAAACCCCATCGCCGGAAAGACCGGAACCACCCAGAATCAAAGTGACGGCTGGTTTATGGGAATGGTGCCCAACCTGGTCACAGGAGTATGGGTAGGTGGTGAAGACCGCGCAACCCATTTTGCAAGCATTACCTACGGGCAAGGGGCCAGTATGGCGCTGCCTATATGGGCGCTCTATATGAGAAAATGTTATGAAAACGAAGATCTCGGAGTGTCTGCAGAAGATTTCGAGGCGCCTGAAGACCTGACCATACGGGTAGATTGTGAAAAGCCCGGGGAAGAACAGGACAGTATAAAAGTCAAAAAAGAAAAACCGGTAGAGATCGACTTCTGATCTCAGATCAAGATTTATGAAAAGGCGGTTCTTCTCTTGAAAAAGGGATGCCGCCTTTTCTTCGTTTTGGTGAAATATTCGTAATTTTCGGCTTCTGTTTTGCGAATATGAAAAATATATTCCCATCCAACTTAAAAAAGATTAGAAATAGATGATTTCAAAAAAAGTAGATTCTGTACAGGATGCCCTGAAGGGTGTTCAAAACGGAATGACCTTCATGCTGGGAGGTTTTGGCCTTTGCGGTATTCCCGAGAACAGTATTGCAGAGCTGGTAAGACTTGGAGTTAAAGACCTTACCTGTATTTCAAACAACGCGGGGGTAGATGATTTCGGACTCGGACTGCTCTTACAGAAACACCAGATAAAAAAAATGATTTCCTCCTATGTGGGAGAGAACGATGAGTTTGAAAGGCAAATGCTCAGCGGGGAACTGGAGGTGGAGCTCATGCCACAGGGTACCCTGGCGGAAAGATGCCGGGCAGCCCAGGCAGGTATTCCTGCTTTCTTTACTCCTGCCGGTTATGGAACCGAAGTAGGAGAGGGGAAGGAAAGCCGTATGTTTAACGGAAAGATGCATATACTGGAGCATGCTTTTGATGCCGACTTTGCATTTATAAAAGCCTGGAAGGGGGATGAGGCAGGGAATATAATTTTTAAGGGAACCGCCCGAAATTTTAATCCGAATATGTGCGGTGCAGCCAGAACCACCGTGGTAGAGGTTGAAGAATTGGTTCCGGCAGGTACGCTGGATCCGAACCGGATTCACATTCCGGGAATTTTTGTGCAAAGAATTTTCCAGGGAGAGCGTTATGAGAAGAGAATCGAAAAGTTAACCGTAAGAAAAGCCACATCATGAGCCTTAGCAAAGAACAAATAGCACAGCGTATTGCCAAAGAAGTTAAAGACGGGTATTACGTAAACCTGGGAATCGGAATACCCACCCTGGTAGCTAATTTTGTGCGTGACGATATCTCTGTCGAATTTCAAAGTGAGAACGGCGTGCTGGGTATGGGTCCCTTTCCTTTAGAGGGGGAAGCAGATCCCGATGTGATCAATGCGGGTAAGCAAACCATCACCACACTTCCGGGAGCCTCCTTTTTCGATTCTGCACTTAGTTTTGGCATGATCAGGGGGCAACATGTTGATCTGACCATACTGGGAGCCATGGAGGTAGCCGATAATGGCGATATCGCAAACTGGAAGATACCTGGAAAAATGGTAAAGGGTATGGGAGGTGCCATGGATCTGGTGGCCTCGGCCGAAAATATTATCGTGGCGATGATGCATACCAATAAAGCGGGAGAATCAAAGCTGCTAACAGAATGTACCCTTCCCCTGACCGGAGTCAGGTGCGTTAAAAAGATTGTGACCAACCTTGCCGTGCTTGAGGTGACCGATAAAGGTTTTCTTCTTTTGGAACGAGCCCCCGGGGTCAGTGTTGAAGAAATCAAAGAGGCTACAGCCGGGAGACTGGTCATTCCTGATGAGGTACCGGAAATGAAATTATAATCGTACTAACATATCTCAGATCGAATAAGGCAGGTTTCTGCCTTATTTTTTTGTGTCAACTGTATGTTGAGACCCTTCTCGAGTTTCGTGCTGCTGAGGTATGCTTTTGCAGTAGCGATCCGGTGGTTTGCTATGGGTGAGCCTTACCGTCGGTATAAAGGCCCCTGAACAGCGGTGAGCGTATTGCATGACTCATGCAGTCTGCCTTCCCGCTACAGTGAAACCGTGGCCAGGCATAAGGTTATACGTAAGGAGATAAGCGTCTGTTTACAATATTTTATACTCAAAAGTGCATTTCATCGAAAAAATGATACAGATTAACGTATGATTCAAAAAATATTCTAGATTTGAGAAAGGTTGATACCTGAACTGAATCGTTCATAATTTATGGGTGATAATAGCCTGACCACAAGAATTGTAGGCTTCACAACAATTATGTGGTGACTTGAAAAAGCTGTGTTATATTTATTTCGCCTTTAATCTTGAATACTGAATGACTGCTTATGACTATGAGTGAATTTGAATTAACCTACAGCCGTGACGAGGCCCCAAAAAGATCATTTGTCAAAGGATTCGTAGAGAATGTAAACGACATGGTCGAACTGTTAAAAAACTTGTCACAGGTCGCTAGAAAACTATTTATGCTTTAAGCCCCATTAAGCATTGCCCCAAAAGTTGACTAGCCATTAAAAAAAGGAGACACTGACTGCGGTTCGTGTCTCCTTTTTAATTTATTAATCTTTCTGATGTTATTTGGCGGGATATTCTGAGTGCGCCATAATCTCTTTTATCTGTTCGTTATGGCGTATGTTATGACCGGCATCGAAAAGAAATAGCTGATAAGCGTCTACAGGACCGAAAGGCATATCCTGGAAATGATTTCTGAGGTTCGCATCGGTTTTCTCGAGGTATTTCACCGTAGCCGAACGGTTCTTGGCAAAGGCCTTTCTTGTATCCTTAAATGAACCGTATTTGTTCGATGGCTCCATGGGCTCTGAAGTTTTTACCTTCTGAGACCGATCGGTGATCATACCGTAGATGTCTTTATCATCTTTGATCTGTGCTTTTTTAGCAGGATCTCCTTCCTGCTCCAGGGTTTTGGCTATCATATCGAGCATCATTTCCTCAGTAATAGCAAGGTGTTCTACACACTCGGCAATAGACCAGGAGTCTTCTGAAGGTTTGAAGCTCAGTTGTTCTTTTGATAAGCCTTCTACCAAATCAAGAGTTTCTTCTTTGGCTTTTTCCAGTGAATTAACAGCCCTTTTCTTATCGTCTCTGCTGATACCGTCTCCATTTTGAGCAAACATGGAGGTGCTTATCATAAGAAATGCAAGCAGGTAATGTGTGATTGTTTTCATTTTACTTTTGTTTATTTCTTCTAAGATACTGAAAAAGAGCATATAAAGAGCTAATAATCAGACAAGTAATCCCGTATTTTCTCTAAGGTGTTCGGTCACTCATTATGAATCGTTATTTTTACTTAAAACTAAACCTATGCAATTCAGAATGCTTCGTATACTTTTCATTTTCCTCGGTCTGTTAGGAACCATAACTGTTGATCTTCACGCTCAAAGTGATCTTTATTTCCCTGAAAGAAATGCTGACTGGGAAAAGATAGATGTCTCGAAAGCCGGGTTTAATAAATCCAGGCTGGAGAAAGCCGTCGAATATGCCCTTAAAAATGAGTATTCGGGTTCCAGAGACCTTAGGATTGCCATATTAAAGGGTTTCGAACGGGAACCCTATCACAAAATTATGGGGCCGGTAAAGAAAAGAGGTGGTCCGGCCGGGATGGTTTTGAAGAATGGCTATTTGGTAACCTCCTGGGGCGATACCGAACGCGTAGAAATGACTTTCAGCGTCACCAAGAGCTATTTGTCTACGGTGGCTGCAATCGCACTTCAAACCGGAGCAATTCGTTCGGTAGATGATCCTGTTTCAGAATATCTCTGGGACGGAAGTTTTGATGGCGAGCATAACAGTAAGATTACCTGGAGATATCTTTTGAACCAGTCTTCTGACTGGTACGGAACTTTATGGGGAGGTCATGACTGGGCCGATCGTCCGCCACGGGATGGCGCTATCGATGATTGGAGGGCCCGTGAATTGCGGGAACCGGGTAGTTTTTTTGAATATAATGACGTTCGGGTGAATCTTCTGGCCTATTCCCTGTTGCAGGTTTTAAGAAAGCCCCTGCCTATGGTGCTTAAGGAAAGCATAATGGATCCCATTGGCGCCAGTGCAACCTGGCGATGGTTTGGTTATGATCAGGCATGGACCGTTGTAGACGGCTTACAGATGAAATCTGTTACCGGCGGCGGCCATTCGGGTGGCGGGATCTTCATAAACACGGCAGATCATGCCCGTTTCGGTTTGTTGTTTATGAATAACGGGAAGTGGATTGATCAGCAACTCATCGACCCCTCGTATATCGAAATGGCGACCACTCCTTCAAAGGCTAAGGAAGATTATGGTTTCATGTGGTGGCTCAACAGTGACCGTAAATGGAAGAAGGCAGGCGATAAGGTTTTTTATGCTGCTGGTTTCGGCGGAAATTTCGTTATAGTAGACCAGGAAAGGAAGCTAGTAGTGGTAACCCGCTGGCTGGAACCTTCTCAAATAGATGAATTTATTGATCTTGTATACGATGCCATCGAAGATTAAACCGCTTATTATTGAGCGTTGCGGCGAAGAAGATCTTGAGGTGTTGCAGCGTTTCTCTTCGGATACCTTCAGAGAGGCCTTTGAGAAACAAAATATCCCTGAAGATTTCGAACGATATATGAAGGAGGCCTTTAGCATGGAAAGGCTGAAGTCTGAATTAAATACCCGGGGCAGTGAGTTTTATTTTTGTTATGCCGGAGCCGAACGTATCGGTTATTTTAAGATCAATATGCCGGGCGCACAGAGTGATCTGGAGGAAACAGATGCCCTGGAACTGGAACGTATTTATGTTATCGGGGCTTTTCAGGGCCTTGGCTATGGAACCAAACTACTTGACAGGGTGGTGCAAATGGCCTGGGAGAGAGGATTGGACTATTTATGGCTGGGGGTTTGGGAGCACAACACACGTGCTATCGAACTATATAAGAGGTATGGATTCAAAAAGACGGGCGAACATCCCTACGCCATAGGTACAGATATTCAGACCGACTGGATTATGCGGTTTAAGATTCGCTGAATAAAAAAAGGCCCCGAAAGGGCCTTTTGTGTTATATAGAGTTTCTATTCTTATCCTTCCAGACTAGCGCTGAGGTATTCACTGTTCATTCTTGCGATATTCTCCAGAGAGATTCCTTTCGGACATTCTATCTCGCAGGCACCCGTATTGGTGCAGTTTCCGAATCCTTCAAGATCCATTTGCTTCACCATGTTCAAAACACGCTGAGTGGCTTCAACCCGACCTTGCGGAAGCAGGGCGAATTGTGAAACCTTAGCCGAGGTAAACAACATGGCGCTTGCGTTTTTACAAGCTGCCACACAAGCTCCGCAACCGATACAGGTCGCTGCGTCGAAAGCCTTATCGGCATCGTGCTTGTTCACGGGGATGGCATTGGCATCAATAGTGTTTCCGGAGGTGTTCACTGAAATATATCCCCCGGCCTGTTGAATACGATCGAAAGAAGAACGGTCTACGATCAGGTCACGAATTACCGGGAATGCTTTTGCTCTGAAAGGCTCTATCGTTATGGTATCGCCATCTTTGAACATGCGCATATGCAGCTGGCAGGTTGTGATACCGCGATCCGGGCCATGTGGTTCCCCGTTGATCTGAAGGGAACACGAGCCGCAGATTCCTTCACGACAGTCGTGGTCAAATTCGACCGGATCTTCTCCCTTTTCGATAAGCTCTTCGTTCAAGACATCGAGCATTTCGAGAAAAGACATGTCGGGAGAAACATCGCTGATCTGGTAATCAACCATTTTTCCTTTGGTATTGGCATCTTTCTGACGCCATATTTTGAGTTTTAAGTTCATATCTTTTTTGTTTTAAAGCCCCGGTGATCCGGGATAGTTCAACCAAATGCTATTCCTGTATTTGGTTTGTTACTTATAGCTTCTTGTTTTTAATTCGATATTGTTGTACTCGAGTTGCTCTTTGTGCAATACGGCTTCACTGGGTTCTCCTTTGTATTCCCAGGCGGCTACGTACTTGAAATTCTCGTCGTCACGAAGGGCTTCTCCTTCTTCCGTCTGGTATTCTTCACGGAAATGCCCTCCACACGATTCGTTTCGGTGAAGTGCGTCTTTAGCGAAGAGTTCGCCCAGTTCAAGGAAGTCTGCCACACGCATGGCTTTCTCCAGTTCTGTGTTCTTGCTGTTCCCTTCTCCCGGAACTTTTACATTTGCGTAGAAGTCATCACGAAGAGCTTTGATCTCTTCGATAGCCTCCTTAAGGCCTTCAGCGTTTCTGGCCATACCGCATTTGTTCCACATAATCTTCCCGAGTTTCTTGTGGTAATAGTCAACGGAATGCTTTCCGTTATTGTTTACCAGTCGGTCGATCTGATCTCTTACGTTCTTTTCGGCCTCTTCAAATTCAGGAAGATCGGTAGAGATCTCGCCCGTTCTGATATCCTTTGCCAGGTAATCACCGATGGTATAAGGAAGTACGAAATAACCATCTGCAAGTCCCTGCATCAATGCCGAGGCTCCAAGCCTGTTGGCACCATGGTCTGAGAAGTTTGCCTCTCCCGCCGCGTAACATCCGGGAATGGTGGTCATCAGGTTATAATCAACCCATACACCGCCCATGGTATAGTGAACGGCAGGATATATTTTCATAGGTGTTTTATACGGATTTTCATCAACGATCTTTTCATACATCTGGAAAAGGTTTCCGTATTTTGATTCGATGATTTCTTCTCCCAGTCTTCTGATCTCGGCATCGCTGGCGTCGGGGTTTCCTGATGAAACGGCTTTTTCCCTGCCGTAACGCATGATCGCAGATTCGAAGTCAAGGAAGACCGCTTCTCCGGTCTTGTTCACGCCGTAACCCGCATCACATCGCTCTTTGGCAGCTCTTGAAGCCACGTCTCTTGGTACCAGGTTACCGAATGAAGGGTACCTGCGCTCAAGGTAGTAATCACGATCTTCTTCAGACAGTTCGGTAGGTTTGAGTTTCCCTTGTCTGATCGCCTCAGCATCTTCTTTTTTCTTCGGAACCCAGATGCGTCCGTCATTTCTCAAAGACTCAGACATCAGGGTCAGTTTTGACTGATGATCCCCCGATACCGGAATACAGGTCGGGTGAATCTGGGTAAAGCATGGGTTGGCGAAAAAAGCGCCTTTTTTATGAATTTTCCAGGCAGCGGTTACGTTGCTTCCCATGGCATTGGTCGATAGGAAGAATACGTTTCCATAGCCTCCTGAAGCTATTACCACTGCGTGAGCAGAATGTCTTTCGATCTCACCTGTCACCAGGTTTCTGGCGATAATTCCTCTTGCTTTTCCGTCTACCACTACCAGGTCGAGCATTTCATGACGGTTGAAAGGAGTGATCTTTCCTCTGTTTATCTGGCGGTTCATGGCAGCATAAGCTCCCAGTAACAATTGCTGTCCGGTCTGCCCTTTTGCGTAAAAAGTTCTTGAAACGAGCACACCACCAAACGAACGGTTATCCAGCAATCCGCCGTATTCACGGGCGAAGGGTACTCCCTGCGCCACGCACTGGTCAATGATATTGGCTGAAACTTCAGCCAGTCGGTAAACATTCGCCTCTCTTGAGCGGTAATCGCCTCCTTTTACTGTATCGTAAAACAGTCTGTAAACCGAATCTCCGTCACCCTGATAGTTCTTGGCGGCGTTGATCCCTCCCTGGGCTGCAATAGAGTGCGCTCTGCGGGGTGAATCCTGGTAGCAAAAGGTCTTAACGTTGTAACCGAGTTCTGCAAGGGTAGCTGCTGCTGATCCGCCTGCCAGTCCCGTTCCCACAACGATCACATCGATGTTACGTTTATTCGCCGGGTTTACCAGGTTGATGTCGTTTTTATGATTGGTCCATTTTTCGGCCAGAGGGCCTTCAGGAATATGTGATTCTAGAACTGACATAATTTTTTTCTTTAATGATTAAAATAGTGAAACAGGGCGATGAAGATGAATCCGGCAGGAATCACAACGGCATAGGTATAGCCGAATTTTTTGATGAAAGGAGTATACTTGTTGTTTACTCCCATCGTCTGAAAGGCAGAGCTGAATCCATGCCAGAGGTGAAAGGCCAGAAGAACGAATGCCAGGGCGTAGATGCCGGTTCGCACGGGGCTTTCAAATTTATGCACCAGTTCAGCATAATAACGGGAAGGATCTTCGGGATTGGCTTCTACATATTTGTAGAGCATTTCAGGCACCCAGAAATCGTAAAAGTGCAGGGCCAGAAAGGCCAGAACCACAGCACCGCTTATGATCATGTTTCTTGAAGCCCAGCTGGAATTGGCTGAACCGTTGAATTGAACGTATTTCACGCCCCGGGCCTGACGGTTTTTGATCTCCAGCATAAAGCCCATCACAAAATGAAAGATAACACCAAATATCAGAACGGGTTGCAAAAGCGCCTGCACTACAAAGTTGGTTCCCATAAAGTGGGAGAATTCGTTAAAAAGGTCAGCGCTTATGACCGATGTGAAATTGATGGTGAAATGTTGTATAAGAAAAATTATAAGAAAAAGACCAGATAAAGCCATAGCCACTTTCCTGGCAATCGAAGATTTTAATAATCCGCTCATTAGTTTTTTTTATTTAAGACACACAAAAATACTGTACAGCCTATTGTTTAACAAACTTTGACTCTGCTTTTAAAGGGAATTTAGAATGAATTTAAAATATAAACACCTCTTGTTTAATCAGGACCCCTCAAACGATGTAATTGAGCGGTAATTCTTAAACAAGAGGTGTTAAATTCTGTTAAACCAGTGTTTTTTACTCCAGTACCAGTGTTTGCTGATCCTGCTTTCCGTTGCGGCTAACGGTTACGGTATACGAGCCTTTTGGCAGGTAGATCTTTTTATTGGATGAGGTGGTTGTCTCAACACTCTTTTTGTTCAGTGCCTTCGATGCCTTTTCATCAATGGTCAGATCGTAGCTGATCTTGTTAAAGCCTTTAGTCAGATTTTCTTTCAGACTTGCAGCTTCAACTCCGCTTTCATGAACGATGGTGATGGTGGCAGCTCCTTCGCTGCGGCTGTAGATATCAAAATGAATCTCCGGCTCGTACGGTTCCATCCAGCTGCTCCAGGAAGCACCCCATCTTGAAGAATGCCTTATTTTTTCAGGGGCATACAGGTGTAGCTCTTTTTCGCGTACTTCTTCATTGAACCCGCTCAGGGGTGCAATATCGATCACATATACGCTGCGGCCGTGGGTACCCACAATAAGATCCAGTGCCTCGGGTTGAACAACCAGATCGTGAACCGCTACATAAGGCAGGTCTTTTACATGGGGAACCCAGCTATCACCTCCGTTCAGCGACACATACAAACCGTTATCGGTACCGAGGTAAAGCAGCTCTTCATTGTGCGGATCTTCTTTGATGACATTTACGGGAGATTGGGGCAGGTTGCTGCCGATATTTTTCCAGGTATTTCCGCCATCGTCACTGCGGTAAACATAAGGTGTGAAGTCATCCCATCGGTATCCGTTGAGCGTTGCGTAAACCCTTTCTTTATCATGTTCTGAAGCGATCACCCGGCTTACCCAAAGATCTTCCGGGAAAGATTCTGATATGTCTTTCCAGTCACCCCCCGAATTCCTTGTCACATGCAGGAGACCGTCATCAGTGCCCACATAGATGTGACCGAAGTCGAAAGGTGATTCACTGATGCTGGTGATGGTCCCGTAGGCCACATTTCCGGGTCGTCCCCCTTTGGTCAGATCGGGTGAGATGGCAGTCCAGTCATCGCCCTGATTCATCGAGCGCATTAATTTGTTACCACCGAGATACAAAATATCCTGGTTGTGGGGAGATAGCAGGATAGGTGTCTGCCAGTTAAAGCGGTAGGGAGATTCTCCCAGTTCGTGTTTTGGCTGAATATAGGTTTGTTTCCCGTTCGCCAGGTCAAGTCTGTAATAATTACCAAACTGAAATCCTGTGTAAACGATATCAGGATTTCTGGAATCGATCTGTACCTGCATACCGTCGCCTCCCATGATACGTTTCCACGGGTATTCACCTTCACCGTGCCATGCGTCAGATTCTCTGGCATTATGGGGTCCTTTCCAAACGCCGTTGTCTTGCAGGCCTCCGTAAATATTATAAGGTTTCTGATGGTCGATATTCACGGCATAGAACTGACCTACCGAATTCGAATTGTGCTTGGACCATGTTTCTCCATCGTCGTAGCTGATGTTGACCCCACCATCATTTCCGTTTATGATATGGCCGGTGCGGTTTGGATTTATCCAGATGGCATGATGGTCTGAATGTACGTTTTCGCCATTGATCGATTTCCAGGTTTTACCTCCGTCATCTGAGCGTATGATAGGAACACCACCAACATAAAGTTTGTCAGCGTTTCTTGGGTCTACGGCGATTTGAGCAAAGTAGTAACCATAGCTGTAAAAAAGGTCGTCGATATAGCCTTCATGAGTTTTTTGCCAGGTTTCTCCGCCGTCGGTACTTTTATAGACCTCAGCTCCGATCACCGGCGTATCGAATAACATGGCATTGGCGTCTTCCAGATATTTTGCCAGGTCTGCCGGCTTGACCGATCCGCTGCGAACCAGTTGTTTTACATTTTCGGCCCGATATTTTTCCTGGAAGCCATTGGTCTTCAGAAAATCATTTAGTTTTTTATTGTCCAGTTCAAGGAATCTCTCTTCCGTCATGTCTTTGAAATCTTCCTTTTTCAAACCATCTTCGGCAAAAGATTCTTTATCTTCTTCTTTTTCCCGGTGGAACTGGCTGTCATGTACTGCATATATGGTGTTTTGATCAAAAACGGCCAGCCCGATACGGCCTACCCCGTCTCCGGTCGGAAATCCGCTGTTCTCATCTGAAATCCGCGTCCAGGTGTCGCCTCCATCGGTGCTTTTATAGATCCCTGAAGCGGCTCCGCTCCCTTTGAAGTTCCACGCCTTACGGTCTTTTTCCCAGGCTGTGGCATAGAGGGTTTCAAAATTTCCGGGCTCCATCACCAGGTCAATGATCCCGGTGCTGTCATTTATGTGAAGGGTTTTTTCCCAGGTTTCTCCGCCATCGGTGGTTTTATAGATTCCCCGGTGCTCGTTAACTGAATACAGGTGTCCGGTAACCCCTGCAATCACTTCTGAAGGGTTTTCCGGGTTGATCAGAATACGCCCGATATGATGGGAGTCGGGTAGACCTTTGTATTCCCAGCTTTCCCCATGATCAGATGATCTGAAGATACCGGCACCGCTGTATGATGAACGGGAGGCATTATTTTCTCCGGTTCCGACCCAGATGTCACCGGTTTCCCAGTTCACATCGATATCTCCGATTATGAGAGTAGGGGCTTTGTCCATCACCGGCTCAAAACTGATTCCGTTGTTATTGGTGTACCAAAGACCTCCGGAGGCATAGGCCACATAAAACTCTATTGGATTATCGGGGTTGACAGCCAGGTCTACCACCCGGCCACTCATTATAGTGGGTCCGGCATTGCGGGCAGGCAGATCCCGTATCAGGGATTCGTTCTCCATTTGTTCTTTTTTCTCGAGAGCCTGGGTGATCGTCCCGGGAGAGGTGGGTTCAGGTTGTGCGTAGGCAATTAATGCGCACATGAAAAACCCGAAGGTCAGGGATATTGATTTCATAATTAGATAGGTATTTGCTTCGGAAAATACCATATGTTAAAATAGTGTCAAAACATTTAAATGAAGTTTAACAGATGAGGCTTTGAATCTTATTACTTTTGAAAAAATTCACAAAACATGAGATACGACCCTATCAGCAGCGATCTTTTCATAAAGAATCGCAGGAAATTCATGGCTGAAATGAAGCCTTCCAGCATAGCTGTATTCAATTCAAATGATATATATCCAATCGGTTCAGACAGTACCATGCCTTTTCAACAGGCCAGAGACCTGTACTATCTGAGCGGGGTAGACCAGGAAGAAAGTATACTGGTGTTGTTTCCCGATGCGATTGAAAAAAAGCATCGTGAAATTCTTTTCCTGAGGGAAACCAATGACCATATTGCCGTATGGGAAGGCGAAAAGCTCACAAAGGAGAAGGCTTTTGAAGTGAGTGGTATTAAAACCGTGTACTGGCTGAAGGAATTTGATAAGGTGTTTTTTGATATTATGACCGAGGCTGAAACGGTTTATTTCAATACCAACGAACATTACAGGCAGTCGGTAGAAACAGAAACCCGCGAAGATCGGTTTATAAAGTGGTGCAAGGAAAAATTTCCGGCACATAAATGGGAAAAGAGCAATCAGATATTGCAACAGCTAAGAGGGACCAAAGAACCTGAAGAGATCGAGGTCATGGCTAAAGCCTGCAAGATCACCGAAAAAGGCTTTAAGCGTGTATTGCAAATGGTCAGGCCGGGCGTCATGGAGTATGAAATAGAAGCGGCTTATATGCATGAGTTTCTGATCAACCGTTCCCGGGGGTTTGCTTATACCCCGATTATCGCCTCAGGAAATAATGCCAATGTGCTGCATTATATAGAAAATAAGGGTGAGTGTAAAGACGGTGATATGCTCTTGATGGATGTCGGAGCTGAATATGCCCTTTACGCCAGCGATATGACCAGAACCATTCCTGTGAACGGTCGTTTTACCAAGAGACAGAAAGAGGTTTACGATGCGGTCTTGCGCGTTAAGAACGAAGCGACTAAAATGCTGGTTCCCGGAACGCTCTGGAAAGAGTATCATGAGGAGGTTGGTAAGCTGATGACCAGCGAGCTGCTGGGTCTTGGTCTGCTTGATAAGGCAGATGTGCAGAATGAAGATCCTGACTGGCCTGCTTACAAGAAATATTTTATGCATGGTACCAGTCATCATATCGGTCTTGACACCCATGATTACGGGCCTTTAAAGCGCCCGATGACCGCGAATATGGTCTTTACCGTTGAGCCCGGAATTTATATTCCTGAGGAAAATATGGGAATTCGACTGGAAGACGATGTGGTGATACAGGAACGTGGAGAGCCTAAGAACCTGATGGCCGATATTCCTATCGAAACCGAAGAGATCGAAGAGTGGATGAATAAATGATCAGTTGAATTAAACTGATTCAGACCGGCTGATTTTTGTCAGCCGGTTTTTTTATGATCAAAAATACATATGTGGCCACCACCGGCAGCAGCCACCCCATCTGATACTCAGAGAGGGGCATAAGATCAAGCCAGGGCGGAACCTGTTCGGGAGATAAAATAGCTTTCAGTGCGTCGGGAATGCTGAATAGTACAACGACAAAGGTGAGTATTCTGAACACTGTTTTGCCGGTCATAAAATCGGGCAGGCTGTTCAGAAAAATGTATACGATGATAAGCGGGTAAATGAGCAGCAGGATAGGGTAAGCCACATCGATGATAAAACCCACATTAAGCGAACCTACCAGGATGCCGATCAGGCTCGCCAGGGCCGCTGAGATCGTAAACGTACCTTTGCCACCTTTTAATACCCCCTGAATATGATCTGCCGTACCTGTGACGATACCCACGGCGGTGGTGAAGCAGGCAAGGGAAATCAGCAGGCTCAGGAAAATTCTGCCCGGGGCACCCAGGGTTTGCTGGGCGATCAAATTCAATAGTTCGGTTCGGCTGATTTCAGCTCCTGTGTTGCCACTGAAGAGGGCACCTGCAGCGATCAGACCTCCATAAGTGATCAGCAGGCCGCTTCCAGCCAGAATGCCTGCACGGGTTATCAGCCTTTTTCTGGATTCGAATGAATCTTCTCCTCTCAGGCTCAACGATATAATGATCACAGCTCCAACTACCACAGCCCCCATAGCATCAAAAGTCTGATAGCCTTCCAGCAATCCGCCGGAGAATCCCGGAGACATCAGGGCGGTACCGGCAGTCTCGAGAGGGAGAGTGAAACTCAGGACGATCATGACCGCCAGCAGGGTCAGTATCACCGGTGTCAGGTACTTGCCTACGATATCGATGATGCTGTTGCGCTTCACAGCTACGGCGAATACGAGGGTGAAATAGATACCCGAGGTAACCCATGATGGAATATCGAATAAGGGGGCAACAGCCATTTCATGCGTGACCGAGGCTGTTCGGGGGGAAGGAATGGTCGCAGAGATCAGGTATATGAGCGAGCAGAATACAATGCTGAACAGGGGAGAAACCTTGTTGGCAAAATCAAGCATGGTGCCCTGAAGACGGGCATGGGCATAGATCCCGAGTATGGGAATGCAGACCGCCGATACCGCAAATCCCATGGCTGTGAAAAACCATGATTCTCCTGCCTGTAAACCCAGATAAGGGGGCAGGATCAGATTACCTGCGCCAAAAAAGAGAGCGAAAAGAGTAAAGCCGGTGGCCAGGGTCTGCTGGGTTTTGTTCATAAGCGCAGTATCTTTGAGGCAAGGAGAAACGAACTTAAAATGGTCTTCGAAAGATAGTATAATTATGGAATTGAAGTATAAGGGAACTCCGATTTTTTACCGCGAGGAAGGGAAAGGAACCGCACTGATTCTGTTGCATGGTTTTTTAGAACATTCGGGTATTTGGGATGATTTGACAGCGGCCTTCAGCGATCGATACAGGGTTATTCGAATCGATTTGCCCGGACACGGAAACAGCGGTTGCAATGGCTATATACATACCATGGAATTTATGGCAGAGAGCGTCAAAGCTGTGTTGGATCATCTGCGTATAAGAAGAGCAGTACTCGCCGGGCATTCCATGGGAGGCTACGTTGCACTGGCGCTGTCGGAAAAATACCCTGAATTGCCCAAAGCACTGATTCTGATAAATTCGACGCCCCTGGCAGATTCTGAAGAAAAGAAAAAGAACCGCGATCGCGCTATAGCCGCAGTGAAGCATAATCATAAAAACTTCATAAGGGTGTCTGTCTCCAACCTGTTCCGGCCTAAGAACCGGAAAATTTTCAGGGAAGAGATCAATACCCTCAAAGAAGAGGCTTTGAAAACGCCCCTTCAGGGAATCGTCGCTGCCCTGGAAGGTATGAAGATCAGGCTCGACAGAGAGGTGATCATGTATTTCACCCCCTATCCTAAAATGGTTATACTCGGGGCAAAAGATCCGGTGGTAGATGCTAACTCGCTGGCAGAGCGTTTAAAAAGATCTGCTGCAGATATCGTGGTTTTGCCCGATGGGCACATGAGTTTTATTGAAAACAGGGAAGCTCTTAAAGAAAATATTGGAAATTTCCTAAAAAAAATTTGATTTTGTTGATATAAAAATTAAATTAGATGGCCCAAAACTAATAACCATGAAAACACCTACAAATCCATTCGCAAGAATGCTGTGCAATGTTTTCGGACATCGCTACAGAATTACACGAAAAATCACCCATCACATTACGGAATATCAATGCAGCTGTTGTAAGCAGGAAATCACTTCAACAGTGAACGGTCGTTTAGATCCGCTTACCCCGGAGCTGAAAGAGATCAATGAGACCCTTGCGCATTTCTACAGAAAGCGCTACAGCCTCAAGACCGTCGCATGATTTAATCGTCTTTTGAGATTTCTTTCCCCTCATCATTCAGGGCGTTCCAACCACGTGCCTGCAAAGGGATCTTTGTGTTCATTCGAGTGATGAGATGTATTCCTTCCTTTTCTTCGGTCATGTGGCCTATAACCGATAAGTTCGGGTTTGCCTTGATCTTCTGATAGTCGTCCTGGCTTATCGTAAAAAGCAATTCGTAATCTTCACCGCCTCCAAGAGCAACGGTCGAACTGCTCATCTGAAATTCCTCACAGGTCGAGATAACCTGCGGATCGAGCGGAATCTTGTCTTCAAACAGGTTGCAACCAACTTTTGATGACTTGCAAAGATGTATGATCTCTGACGAAAGACCGTCACTGATATCGATCATAGAGGTGGGTTTCACGCCAAGTTCTGCCAGCAGTTCTTTGATGTCGCCTCTGGCTTCAGGCTTCAGTTGTCTTTCCACCAGGTAGGTATATGGCTGAAGGTCAGGTTGGTTTTGCGGGTTTACCTTGAATACTTCCTGTTCTCTTTTCAGAACTTGTAGCCCTAAATAGGCTGCACCCAAATCGCCGCTTACCACCAGCAGATCGTTTGGTTTGGCACCATTGCGATAGACCAGGGTTTCTTCGCCGGCCTTACCGATGGCCGTGATCGAGATAGCGAGACCCTGTTGTGAAGAAGTTGTATCACCTCCTACCAGATCAACCTTGTAAATCTTACAGGCCAGGTGAATTCCGTCATAAAGCTCTTCAAGGGCTTCTACAGGAAACCGGTTGGAAACCGCAATGGAGACCGTGATCTGAGTCGGGGTGGCGTTCATGGCATAGATGTCGGAAAGATTGACCATTACTGCCTTGTAACCAAGGTGCTTCAGGGGAGCAAACCCAAGGTCGAAGTGTACCCCTTCCATGAGGAGGTCGGTTGAAACGACAATCTTGTCAGAACCGGGATCAATAACGGCAGCATCGTCTCCAATGCCTGTATGGCTTGATTCCTGCTGCAATTCAAAATTTTGGGTAAGATGGTCGATCAGACCGAATTCCCCGTATTCAGATAGAGGGGTGCGCTGTGGATTCTTATCTTCTAACATATTGCAAAAATACAAACGACACCGGCATTCCGGCAAAATTGAACAATTATTTGACACTCTTTGACAAGGACTTGTCAGTTTATTGAGTGCTGGTATATTTTTTGCTGCATAACTGATAACAAATTATTATGAACAGATTGTATAATCTGATGTCACTGTCTATGGTTATTCATGGCAGATGTCTTATTTTTGTGGACTATTTAGAAATAATCTAGTTAAAAATGATAAAGGTTTCTGAAACGGCTAAAAAAAAGCTTGCTGAGTTGATGAGCGACGATGGCTATACCGTTGGTAACGACTTTGTTAGAGTCGGTGTAAAAAGCGGTGGCTGCAGCGGCCTTTCTTATGAGTTAAAATTCGACCGGGAAACTACTGAAGGCGACAAGGTATTTGAAGATAACGATGTGAAGATCATCGTTGATAAACGAAGCTTTTTGTACCTGGTAGGCACCACTCTTGAATATTCAGGAGGGTTGAATGGTAAAGGGTTTGTATTTAACAACCCGAATGCTCAGCGAACCTGCGGTTGCGGGGAAAGCTTTTCGCTATAATCTTTAAAAAACTATCATGGCTTATACTGAAGAAGAGTTAAAAAAAGAACTGGAGACCAAGGAGTATGAGTACGGCTTTTATACTGATATAGAATCCGATACCCTGCCTGTTGGGCTGAATGAAGACATCGTTCGGGCCATCTCCAAGAAGAAGAATGAACCCGAATGGATGACAGAATGGCGTTTGGAGGCTTTTCGCATCTGGAGCGAGATGGTCGAGCCTGAATGGGCGAACGTAAAGTATACCAAGCCTGACTTTCAAAAGATATCTTATTATTCGGCTCCTAAAAAGAAGCCGCAGTACGATAGTCTTGATGAGGTCGATCCGGAACTGCTTGACACCTTCAATAAGCTGGGTATCTCTCTTGAGGAACAAAAGAAGCTTGCCGGAGTTGCGGTTGATGTCGTAATGGATTCTGTTTCGGTGGCTACCACCTTCAAGAAAACACTTGCTGAAAAGGGCATCATTTTCTGTTCGATATCCGAGGCTATAAAGGAGCATCCTGATTTGGTTAAGAAATACCTAGGAACGGTCGTACCACGAACCGACAACTTCTACGCAGCATTGAATTCCGCTGTTTTTTCAGATGGGTCTTTCTGTTATATTCCTAAAGGAGTCAGGTGTCCGATGGAACTCTCTACCTATTTCAGGATCAATCAGGCCGGAACCGGACAGTTCGAAAGAACCCTGGTTATCGCAGATAAGGAAAGTTATGTGAGTTACCTCGAAGGCTGTACCGCCCCGATGCGTGATGAAAATCAACTGCATGCAGCGGTGGTGGAGCTTATCGCCTTAGACGATGCCGAGATCAAATATTCTACCGTACAAAACTGGTTCCCCGGAAATAAAGAGGGGAAAGGCGGGGTGTATAACTTCGTGACCAAACGCGGATTATGTGAGAAGAATTCGAAGATCAGCTGGACCCAGGTAGAGACCGGATCAGCCGTTACCTGGAAGTACCCCTCATGTATTCTGAAGGGAGATAACTCCATAGGCGAGTTCTATTCAATAGCCGTGACCAATAACTGGCAGCAGGCTGATACCGGTACCAAGATGATCCATCTGGGTAAAAACACAAAGAGTACCATCATATCGAAGGGAATTTCGGCCGGACAGTCGCAGAACAGTTACCGTGGATTGGTCCAGATTAATAGACGGGCAACCAATGCCCGTAATTTTTCCCAGTGCGATTCGCTGCTGATGGGCAATAAATGTGGTGCTCACACCTTCCCGTATATCGAAGCTAAAAACAAAACAGCTCAGATAGAGCACGAGGCGACTACGAGTAAGATCGGAGAAGATCAGATCTTCTATTGTAATCAGCGAGGTATTGATACCGAAAAGGCCATCGCCCTTATTGTAAACGGTTTCAGCAAAGAGGTACTAAATAAGCTTCCTATGGAATTTGCAGTGGAAGCTCAGAAATTGTTGGAGATCTCCCTGGAGGGGTCTGTAGGATAATTAATAAAAAACTTTTCTCAACAGAGAACTAATAGTTGTATATGTTAAAGATTGAAAATTTACACGCCAGCGTAGAGGATAAGGAAATATTGAAAGGTATTAATCTGGAGGTGAAGCCCGGAGAAGTTCATGCCATAATGGGACCGAACGGTTCCGGAAAAAGTACACTTTCTTCAGTGATCGCAGGGAATGAAGATTTTGAGATCACCAAAGGAGCTATTTACTACGAAGGTGAAAATATAGAGGAACTCGCTCCTGAAGAGCGTGCTCATAAGGGAATATTCCTGTCTTTTCAGTACCCGGTGGAGATTCCCGGAGTCTCGGTTACCAATTTTATGAAGACAGCGATAAATGAAACACGGAAAGCGCGTGGAATGGAGGAGATGCGTGCCAATGAAATGCTGAAACAGATCAGGGAGAAAGCAGAGATGCTTGATATCGACCGTAAGTTCTTGTCACGTTCGCTGAATGAAGGTTTTTCAGGGGGGGAGAAGAAGAGAAATGAGATCTTCCAGATGGCTATGCTTGACCCGAAGCTTGCCATACTTGATGAGACAGATTCCGGTCTTGACATCGATGCTCTCAAGATCGTTGCAAACGGAGTGAACCGACTAAAGCGTGCTGATAATGCCGTGGTGGTCATCACCCACTACCAGCGTTTGCTGGAATACATCGTTCCCGATTATGTGCATGTACTGCTGAACGGGAAAATCGTTAAATCAGGAGGAAAAGAACTGGCCCTGCAGCTGGAAGAAAAAGGATATGACTGGATCAAGCAGGAACATGCTGTCTAAAACCCCTACAGAAATGGATTTTAAAGAGAACATGATATCGTCTTTTATGGCTTTTGAAGATCATGTGGATGTGGAAAACCCCATTCATGATATCAGAACTGAAGCCATAAAGCAATTTGAAAAGGAACATCTGCCCTCTAAAAAGAATGAGTTCTGGAAGTATACTTCCCTGAACCCTTACTTTAAAAAACAGTATAGTGTGTATCCTAAGCTGGAAAGCGCTCTGGAATTTAAAGATGTAAAGAAGTATTTCATTCATGAGATAGATTCTTACAAAATTGTCTTTGTAGATGGGGTGTACAGTTCCTATCTGAGTCAGACTACTCACGAGGGACTGGATGTTTGTCTGATGAGTGCTGCCCTTACCAAGCCTAAATACAGGCTGGTGATTGAGAATTATTTCAATAAGGTGGCTCCCAAAGACAGTCTGAACTCCCTGAATACTGCATTCTCCAGAGAGGGAGCATTCATCAATATCCCGAAGGGGAAGGTGGTAGATAAACCAATTCAGATCCTGCATTTTTCGACCGGGAATGAAGCAAATCTTTTGGTTCAGCCGAGAAACCTGATCGTTGCAGGAGAAAATTCACATGTTCAGATCATCGAAAGGCATCAAAGCCTCACAGATAACGAAGTACTAACCAACGGAGTCACTGAGATCTTTGCGAAGAAACGTGCCATCGTTGATTATTATAAGATACAGAACGATCGTCTCAATGCTTCGCTTATCGATAACACCTTCATATCTCAGAAGGAGCAGAGTCATGTTTCGGTACACACGTTCTCACTCGGCGGGAAACTAACCCGTAACAATCTTCAGTTCTTCCACGAGGGAGAGCGACTCGATTCTACCCTGAAAGGTATTACGCTGATCGGAGACAAGCAGCATGTTGATCACAGTACCCTGGTGCATCATGCACAACCTAATTGTGAATCGCATCAGGACTATAAAGGCATCTATGCCGACCACAGTACGGGGGTATTTAATGGTAGAATCATCGTTGAAAAGGAAGCTCAGAAGACCAATGGTTTTCAGCAGAACAACAATATCCTGATCGATGACACTGCCACCATTAATGCCAAACCACAGCTTGAGATCTTTGCAGATGATGTAAAGTGTTCTCACGGATGTACAATCGGTCAGCTTGATGATGAAGCACTTCTGTATCTTCGTTCACGGGGTATTCCGAAAAAGGAAGCTACGGCTCTTCTTATGTATGCTTTTTCAAACAGTGTACTCGACAGCGTTAAGATTCCCGAACTGAAGAATCGTATAAACAAACTAATCGCTATGAAATTAGGTGTGAGCCTTGGATTCGATCTCTGAGCATCAGGATAAGCGATAAAGGCTTAAAGGCCTGTGATCTTTGCAGATCACAGGCTTTTTTTATGGCAGGGATTTGCAGATTTCCCCGAAGAAATAATTAAAATCAAATACCGATTCATCACCAAGTCCGAGTCTGACGATCACCAGTTCTTTTGAAGGTACGATCATAACTCTTTGTCCCTGATAACCATTCGCATAATAGGCATCTAAGGGCACATCGGGCATGACTCCTGAGCTGTTCAGCCAGAAATGCCCCCCGTAGGTCCCCTTTGAATCGATGGCGGGGGTTTGAACAAATTCTGCCCATTCCGGGTCGAATATACGGGTTCCGTACCAGTCACCTTCCTTGAGGTAAAGCAAACCAAACTTCAGCCAGTCGCGGGCTCTGGCCCAGCCGTATGAGGAGCCCACGTAATTTAAGCTGGGGTCGGTTTCCATGACCATGCTGTTCATTCCTATGCGGTCGATCAGCTCCTTATAGGGGAAATTCAGGTATTCCTGTCTGTTGTCAAAGCGTTCGGCCAGCAGGCCGGATAACAGGTTGGTGGTGCCTGATGAATAGAGCCAGAAATCGCCCGGAACATGTTCAAGAGGTTTTCCTTTTTGTACTGCTGCCATATCAGGGGCTTTGAAAAGCATTCGTGTTACGTCAGACAGGGCGTTGTAATTTTCATCCCATGCCAGTCCGCTGCTCATCTGCAACAGATTGCGGTAACTAATAAGTTTGCGCTTATCATTCTGCCATTCGGGAATATCTGGTTTTTCATCCATGTCGAGCTCGCCGCGACTGATCAGAATGCCGTAAAGCGTAGCCAAAACGCTCTTAGTCATCGACCAGCCCAGCAACCGTGTGTTTTCGTCGATGCCCTTGGCATATCGTTCATAGATCAGACGGTCTTTGTGCCAAACCAGCAATGCCCGGGTTTGCTTTTCGTCATTGTGCTCGAAAGCCTGGTCGGCAATCGAACGAATATCGTTCAAGTGTTCCTGAGAAAGTTCTGATCCTGGCAAGCTGTCAAGATTAAAAGGGAAGTCGGCCAGACTATCGGTTTGTGATCTTTCAGGTACTGCTTGTGGGTCGTATTGTTTAAATCCCGGAGGGAGAAGGGTGCAGCCCAGGCCTTCGTGATAAACAGCTTTACGGGATTTTACACCGATAACCGAAGATTGTGTCGACCCTTCGGAAGGATTTACGGTTTCTTCAGCCAGCTTAACAGGCATGAATCCGTTGTCCTGTATGTCGATAAGTGCCGGATCACGGTCAGCAAGGAACAGGCAGGAACAGGCATTCTTTGAAGCATAACCGGTGAGGATGTCAAGTTGAGGATATTTGATAATGACCAGACCTGCCACCACAAGGCCAAAGAAAACGAATAATAAGAGCAGATATTTCAAAACTCTTTTCAAAGTACCGGTTTTTAAGGGTTTAAATAAATCCTAATATAACCAATCTACTCATATTAACTTTTTATTTTTGTGCAAAGAATTGTTATGATCGATATCGAGAAAATCAGAAGCGACTTTCCGATTTTAAAACGTGAGATAAACGGGTATCCGCTGGTGTATTTTGATAATGCAGCCACCTCACAAACTCCTAAAAAGGTGATCGACACTATAGTCGATTATTATTCCAATTACAATGCGAACATTCACCGGGGTGTACATACGCTTTCACAGGAAGCGACAGACAAATATGAGGAGGCCCGGAAGAAGATTCAGCAACATTTCAATATTCGGAAAACACATGAGGTGATCTTCACTTCAGGAACCACCCACGGTATCAACCTGGTGGCTTCGGGCTTTTCGAGTTTGTTGAATGAAGGCGATGAACTCCTGGTTTCGGCTATGGAGCATCATTCCAATATTGTTCCGTGGCAAATGCTTGCCGAAAAGACCGGGGCCATACTGAAAGTGATTCCCATGAACGAGAAAGGAGAGCTCGAAATGGATGCCTTCGAAAGGTTGCTTTCGTTGAGAACCCGAATGGTTTTTTGCAACCATATATCCAATGCGCTGGGAACCGTGAATCCCATTAAACAGATCATAGAGAAGGCACATAAAGTGGGTGCTGCGGTATTGATCGATGGTGCTCAGGCTTGTCCGCACCTGAAACCCGACCTGCAGGAACTGGGGGTTGATTTTTATACGGTTTCTGCTCATAAGATGTGTGGACCTACCGGAGTAGGGGTGCTTTATGGAAAAGAAGAATGGCTGAAAAAGCTGCCCCCTTACCAGGGAGGGGGTGAAATGATCGCTGAGGTAACCTGGGAAAAGACAACCTATGCAGATCTTCCACATAAATTCGAGGCCGGTACGCCAAATATTGCCGGGGGAATCGCCTTTGGCGCTGCAATCGACTATCTCAATGAGGTCGGAATGGATGAGATCGCAGCCTGGGAAAAGGAACTGTTGGACTACGGAACAGAGAAATTGCAACAGATAAAAGGGCTTAAGATCTATGGCACCGCCACTGAAAAGACCTCTGTTATTTCGTTCAATATTGACGGGCTTCACCCATACGACATAGGAACGATTATCGACAAGCTCGGTATTGCTGTAAGAACGGGTCATCATTGCGCACAACCCATCATGGAGTATTATAAGATACCCGGAACGGTGAGAGCCAGTTTTGCATTCTATAACACCAAGGAGGAAATAGACCGGCTGGTGGAAGCCGTGGAAAGAGCAAGAAAGATGCTGCTGTGATGGCAGGTTGTTGAAAAGCAGTGCCCGGCATTGACAGTGTAAGTTAGGGTGTACAAGAACGACCATTAGCTGTGGCTATTGATGCATCAGCAGAAACAGTTGAATACCAGTCCGGGTTGTTGTATTTTTGTCAAAAATAAACGCAGGTATGACCATAGCAGAGATACAGGATGATATAGTTGATGAGTTCGCGATGTTCGACGATTGGATGCAGCGATATGAGTACATGATCGAACTGGGAAAATCATTGCCGCTTATCGACGAAAAATACAAGGTGGATGATAACCTGATAAAAGGATGTCAGAGCCGGGTATGGGTTCATGCTGAGCTGAATGATGATAAACTGGTATTTACGGCAGATAGCGATGCCATTATCACCAAGGGAATCATCGCGATTCTGATACGTGCATTTTCCAATCAGAAACCACAGGACATCATAGATGCCGATACGGCCTTTATCGATCAGATCGGGTTGAAGGAACATCTTTCGCCCACCCGTGCCAACGGCCTTGTCAGTATGATCAAGGAGCTTAAAATGTATGCCATAGCATACCAGACACAGCTGAATTAAGCAGCCGGGTAATAACAGTTAAAGAATTAAAAAATGAGTGAAACAACCATAAATACCACAGAACTGGGAGAAAAGATCGTGAAGGTTCTGAAAACCATTTACGATCCGGAAATTCCTGTAGATATCTACGAGCTTGGCCTGATCTATGACGTTTTTGTGAATGAAGATTATGATGTAAAGATCCTGATGACCCTCACCACGCCCAATTGTCCCGTAGCTGAGACCCTGCCTGTGGAGGTCGAAGAAAAGATAAAGTCGATCAATGAGGTAAAAGATGCTGAAGTGGAGATCACCTTTGATCCGCCATGGAGCCAGGACCTCATGAGCGAGGAGGCGAAGCTGGAGCTGGGGCTTTTATAGGTTACACCGGGCCGAGGATGATGTTTCCCGGTCTTGTAGTGACGAAGGAGCAGGATTTCCTGCCTTATTCAGTAATGCAAAAGGTCGCTGCAATGAGCTTAGATCTCAAAAATATCTGAAGCCGGTTGTAAATTTTTGATCTTACAGAGGGTGCTGTGTTTTCCAGCAAACAGAAGATTTAATGTAAGATTTATGACCCGATGAACCTCCTGCTTCGAATCAAGCAACAATGTAATTAGTCACATATGCAGTCTGTCTGGCGGAAGCAGCAAGCGGTAGCCTGACATCTGATAAGTAAAATTAAAGATTTGCGTTTTGGAAGAGATTAGAAACAGAGTGGCAGAAAGCAAACTCGTAACGGTGAACCTGGAAGACTACTATCAACCTGGTTCACGCCGGTCTCTCGATATCAGTGAGTGGTTGTACGAAGGCTTTATTTTAAAGGAAAAGGAATTCAGGGACGCCGTAAAAGCGCATGATTGGGAACAATATGAACATGCATTCCTTGCTGTGTATTGCACTTCTGATGCTATTATCCCCGCCTGGGCTTATATGCTCATCACTGCACAGGCAGCACCCTATGCCAGAAGGGTTTTTTATGGTGATCTCGAAGCTCTTGAGGCTTCCATTTACCAGGAGACCCTGGCGAACACAGACTTCAGTCACCTGAAGGATAAGCCGGTGATCGTTAAGGGATGTTCAGAAAAGCCCGTGCCTCAGAATGCCTATCTTTTGCTTATTCAACACCTTCAGCCCCTGGTGAAAAGTCTTCTGTATGGCGAAGCGTGTTCTTCCGTACCACTCTATAAACGTAAATAATATTCGATGTTTTGCGGGGTTTCGCACTACAGTATTGTGTATATTTGACACAGAATCAGCTGTTTGATTCTTTTTTGATATAAAAAAATACCGCCAAAGCTATGAAACGAATTATCTGCCTGCTGGCTTTTCTTGGCTGCAGTTTTTTTTCTGTTGCTCAGACCGTTGATGAACTTAAGGAGATACGTGACCGGAAACAGGATTCGGTCGACGCTCTTCAATCTGATATAGATGACCTGACCGCCAGAATCAAAAAATTTCCTGGCTGGAAATATGGTGCCATAGGAACGGTAGGTTTTAGTTTGTCACAATTCGATAACTGGTATGCCCAGGGAACACCCAATGTGAATTCAGGAAAGATCGGGTTTACCTTTAACGGGTATGCGAACCTTGACAGGGAATCTTTTTTCTGGCGAAATTCGGCTAATATAAACCTGCAGTGGATCAAATTCGATGATCTCGATGATCCGGATGATGAAGAGGGATACCGTGAAGCCACCGATGTGTTTAACCTGACTTCATTGTATGGGTATAAGCTAACAGATAAGTTAGCGCTATCAGCATTGGGAGAATACCGTACCACAATACTCAGTAATTTCAATGACCCGGGTTATCTTGACCTTGGTGTGGGGGTAACGTGGACAGCTATTGAAAATGAATTGGTGATTGTGGTTCATCCTCTGAACTATAACCTGGTTTTCAGTGATAATGGCGATGATATTTTCAACTCTTCGGCCGGTGCTAAAGTTCTGGCCGATTATATCAAACAGATCGGGAAACTGAAGATAAACTCGAAGTTTTCGGGCTTTTACAGTTATCGCGATTCGAATTACTCCAACTGGACCTGGACCAATGTATTTGGATATACCATCTGGAAGGGCATCGGACTGGGCTTCGAGTTCGGCCTGCGTGATAATAAACAGGAAGCGCTGAATTATGCCGTAAACACTCTGGGAATGCCTGATGAAACCTTTGACACAGTCGATAACAATTTGCAGACTTATTGGTTATTCGGACTGAACTACAGCTTTTAAAAAACCTGACTTCTATTCTTCTTCCTCTTCGATTATTTCCGGATAAAGGAAATTGTTGTACGGGAATCGTGTGATGTGGATCTTTCGTACCTCTTCGTAGACTTTTTTGCGGAAATCCTGCAGATTTTCGCGGTTCAAAGCTGAAATGAACAGTACGTTATTGCCCAGACGGTTCATCCAGGTGTTATGCCATTCTTCAAGAGTGAAGTGTTCACCGGTCTTCTCTGTAACCAGGTCGTCTTCATCTATGGTCTTATGGGTATACTGATCGATCTTGTTGAACACCATAACGGTGGGTTTATCCATGCTGTCTATCTCAGAAAGGATCTGGTTAACAGATTCGATATGTTCTTCAAAATTGGGGTGTGAAATATCCACCACATGTAACAAGAGGTCAGCCTCCCGGACTTCGTCAAGGGTGCTTTTAAAAGATTCCACCAATTGAGTGGGCAGCTTTCTGATAAATCCTACGGTATCACTCAGCAGGAATGGCAGGTTGCCGATCACAACTTTCCTGACCGTAGTGTCAAGGGTAGCAAATAGCTTATTCTCTGCGAAAACATCGCTTTTACTGATTACGTTCATCAGGGTGGATTTCCCCACATTGGTATAACCTATCAATGCGACTCTGACCAGTGATCCGCGATTCCCACGCTGGGTTTCCATCTGTTTATCGATCTTAGCCAGTTTCTTTTTTAACAGGGCGATACGATCTCTTACGATACGGCGGTCAGTCTCGATTTCTGTTTCACCCGGACCACGCATTCCGATACCACCACGTTGTCTTTCAAGGTGAGTCCATAGTCCCGCGAGCCGTGGTAACAGATACTGGTATTGGGCCAGCTCTACCTGAGTACGGGCATATGAGGTTTGTGCCCGTTGGGCGAATATATCTAAAATCAAAGAGGTACGGTCCAGTACCTTGGAACGGAGTATCTTTTCAATATTTTTCTGCTGGGCCGGACTGAGCTCATCATCAAAAATGACGGTACCCACATCGTTTTCTTTGACGAATTTGCGCACATCTTCCATTTTCCCGGTACCGATAAAGGTTTTCGGATTGGGGATCTCAATGCGTTGGGTGAATCGTTCAACCACTTCTCCTCCGGCAGTATACGCCAGGAACTCGAGCTCGTCGAGATACTCCTCCACCTTTTCTTCATCCTGCTCCTGGTTGATAATACCGATGAGCACTACTTTTTCATAATCAAGACTCTTCCTTTCTAGCATACATAAATATATGAAACAAAGGTAATGATTTGAAAATTATCATCCACCTGTCTGACCCGTACCGCAGCACTAAATCATATAGTTGGCAGCTTAACCGATTACAACAAAAATGGCAAATAGAAATGAATGTGGATTTTCTCACAAGCGTTTAATATCGATAGGACTTTTATCGATGATCGGTTCGATTTTTCAGCTAAATGGTGTTAAAATATGTTATTTATAGGTAAATATTATGCAGAAAATAACTACAAAATCTCGGTAAATATGCACTTTATCGAAATGTCAAGTGCATTTCATCGAAAAAACATATCACTTAATCTGTTTTTGTAAACTAACTCCTACATTAGTTAAGCCAACCAAATCCCCTAATCATGAGAATTAATCTGCTTACAGCTTTATTCTTTTTTTATTTGTTCAGTTTAGGACCCCAAGCGCTTTCGGCTCAGGAACGAAAATGGACTAAGGTGCCATATAGCTCATCGAACCTGGCCAAGCTGAAAGCGCTTTCTAAGAAACTTCATGAAACCGCCATCTTCGAAAAAGAAAAAGCCCGGATTTTAGCCCTCAAGCACGGCTGGAAACTGAAAAAAGAACTTAAAGACGGAGGAATGGTTGAGCTCCAAAGAATTGGACCGGATGGCGCCCCATTGTACTATACGACCTATAATGATGTTGTGGTACAAACATCCCGGTCCAATTTTCTCTATGATGATATCTTTCTGGATATGCAGATCGATGGTATCGGAATGCAGGTAGGTGTATGGGATAGCGGGAAGGCTCTCGAAGACCATCAGGAGTTCGATGGTCGCGTAACCTCTGCAGACAATGCATCCCGAATTAGCGGACACGCGACACATGTGATGGGTACCCTTTTGGCTTCAGGCGTCGATCAGAAAGCCAGAGGAGTGGCTTTTAATGCCTCTGGTCTGACTTACGACTGGACAAGAGATGAAGGAGAAGTGACCGATGCAGCTTCAGAAGGTATGTTGGTTTCCAATCATTCATATGGTTTAAGTGCCCGAACCATACCCGACTGGTATTTTGGAGCCTATATCTATCAGGCTCAGGACTGGGACGAGATTATGTATAACGCCCCCTACTATCTCATGGTTACCGCAGCAGGGAATACCCGGCAAATGAATTACAATAAGAAACCTGTATACGGCACCACTCAGGATGGTTATGACATGCTGTTGGGTTTTGCAGTAGCCAAAAACGGAATTACCGTCGCTGCTGCTGATGATATAATTATCGATCAGGAGGGAAATCTTCAACAGACCGGTATTGCTGATTTCAGTAATTATGGACCCACAGATGACGGTCGCATCAAACCGGATATTACCGGGGCCGGTGTAAATGTCTATTCGTCTTATGGTGATTCATCAGACAGCTACCGAAGTATTTCCGGAACCTCTATGGCGGCCCCCGGGGTAACAGGATCCCTGTTGCTTTTACAGCAATATTATAATACGATCTACGGAGAGTGGCTCAGAGCTGCCACCCTGAAAGGATTGGTTCTTCATACAGCCGATGAGGCAGGAGCATACCCCGGGCCTGATGCCAGATTCGGCTGGGGTATACTCAATGCCCGCAAAGCGGCCAGCCTGATCGCCAATAATGAACACACCTCTCTTTTAAAGGAACAGACCCTGGTGAACGACAGTTCATTCACCATGGAAGTTGAGGCCGAAGAGGGGGAGACCCTGATGGTTTCACTCTCATGGACCGATGCGCCTTTTGAGAAAAGAATGGGTGAGGAAAACAATACAGAATCTGTGCTGATCAACGACCTTGATATTATCGTGACTCAGGGGGGTAAGCAATATCATCCCTGGATGCTTGACAAATCTGATCTTGGGGGTGCCGCGGTTCAGGGTGATAATACGGTCGATCCTTTTGAAAAGATCGAAATACCCAACGCCTCAGGTACCTACACCATAACAGTGCGTCATAAAGCCGGCCTTTTTAACGATCAGCAGGATTATTCCCTGATCATATCGGGCATCAAGGCAGATGACTGTGAGGTGGTAACCCCGGGTGGACTGCAAACAGAACCACAGCCCGACGGGAAGGTGCGGGTTTCCTGGGAAGAGATACCAGACGCCATGTATGAGCTTGCGTGGTCAAAAGACAATGGGGAAACCTGGACCGGGGTGATGAGTGACACCAACTCAGTGGATCTGGATGAACTGGAATTCGAAACCACCTATCAGTTTAAAGTAAGAGCGCTGTGTTCGGCTCTTCTTGCCTCAGAATACAGTGAGCCTGTGAGCTATACCACGGCTGCGCCTGCCGACGATATATTGCCACCGGTAACCGACCTGGTATTTCAGAACCTTACCGGGACCTCGGTAGAGCTGTACTGGTACAGTAGTCTGCGCGGTACCGAGGGGGTGACCTACTATATTTATCAGAACGGGGAGCTAATTGGTTCGACTGATTCCAATGGTTTTCAGATCTCAGGGCTACTTCCTGAAACTACCTATGTCTTTTCGGTACAGACCGGAGACAGTGAGGGGAACGTCAGCGAAATGAGTGAAGAGGTTACTATAACTACCCTCAACGCAATGGCTGTTCGTGATGAACTGGCTCACCTTAACTTTGAAACGGGATGGTCGAATTGGAGCGAATCCGGTAGCTGGTCGATGAGTAATTTCAACCTTCCTAATGACGGTTCTCGTTCTGCCGCTGCTTCAGGCCTTGGCTCATTCAGGGTCATGTCACCCGAATTACCTGCCTCAGAATACGATTTTATTGAAATAAGGTTCTACGTGGCTACCTATATTTCTTCACCCCTTGACCGCTTATTGGTTGAGATCGGTGATGGTTACTCCTGGCAGGCCATTTCTTCTTACCGCATGGTAGAAGACCTTGAGCCTTACTATATGTATGAAGTATACGCTTCCATACCTGCAAGAACCTACTCAGACCTGGATCAGGTCTATATGAGAATAAACACAGATATCGGAAATCGCGGCACCGTAGTGATGCTTGATGACGTGACCATATATGGCGTTCGGAATATGGCAATGCCTGAAGATAAGCTCACCCGACTCGGGAAGCTGGAAAGGCAGCAGGCAACCGGTTCTGAATCGGTCAGCGAAGAGGTTCAGCTGGTACATGACCCTTTTGACAACACCCTGGAGTTAGTGGGACTGGTCAACACCAGGCTTAACTACGCAATATACACCATGACAGGACAACTGTTGAAATCGGGAAATGATCTTTCTGTACCTATAGACCTTTCGGGTAATGCCCGTGGGGTGTATGTACTGACCATTGAAGATCTGGAAGGATTCGAAGGGAAGAAATTCCTTCTTCGTTAAACATGTCTGATATCGCTTTCGTCTAAAAGGGGCATTCCTTTAAGTCGCAATATCACCTGTGCTACGGCTACTACGTCGCGTTCACAGTAGATAATGATCTTATCGAGATCATTGTCATCGTAATAGACACTTCGTACCATGCTTCCATCGATGTCTTCTTTCGGCGAGGGTACGCCTAAAACGTGGGTAAGAAGTTTCAGAGAGGTATAATGCTTGTAATCTCCGAATTTCCAAAGTTCCATGGTATCAAGGTGGGGTATTTCCCAGGGTTTCTTACCAAAAAGGTTTAGTTTAGCCGGCAGGGCAATACCATTAATCAGCATTCTTCTAGCGATGTAAGGGATGTCAAATTCTTTAATATTGTGACCGCACATTAGGAATTGGTCTCCTGCAAAATGGGTGTCAAGCAAATTGGCGAACTGTTGCAGCAGGATTTTCTCTTCTTCATAGAACGACTTTGTGCGGAATTCAAGTGTTCCCCCTTTGTGATGGAAGTAGCCGACTGAAATACAAATAATCTTTCCAAATTCGGCCCAGATTCCCGCCTGATGGTAGAATGATGCAGCAGTTTCCTCGGGTTTTCTGCGATAAGCGGTTTTGTCGCTGAACAATTCCCGTTCCTCTTCGGGAAGGTCATCAAAGGAAGCATGTCCGGGTACCGTTTCTATGTCGAGAAACAACAGATTTTCAAGAATGATCTTATGAAGCATTTTCGATCATTTTATAGGCTGCATCTATGTATCCATATATGTCGGTACGATGTTTCTTTTCATTGCTTTTTTCAGCATTACTGCGTCCCAGACGTACGATGATAAGGTTGTCTTCCGGCTGAACGATCACATACTGACCCAGATGGCCTTTCAGCATAAAAAAGTGTTTATTACGATGTTGTACCAGCCAAAGTCCGTAACCATATTCCGGAGATGCCTCAAAGCGTGGCCGGGTTGAAAGCGAAGCAAAAGACGCCGGTATAAGTTGCTGGCCGTTCCAATTTCCTGCGTCTTTGTAGAGTTTACCAAAACGGGCAAAATCCCTGGCTGTGGCGGCTATACAGCAATACGCCTTTTCCATCCCGGAATTGCGGGAATCGATCTGCCACAGGGCAGGGTGTTCGGCTCCCATGGGTCTCCAGAACTCCCTGGACAGGTATTCTGAAAGGGTCATGCCGGTCGCTTTTTCCAGTACCATACCCAATAGCTGGGTGTTCCCGCTGAGGTATTTAAAGGAAACTCCCGGTTTTTCAACCACCTGAAGGTCTTTAATGACCGGTCGCAGTTCAGAGTCAAAATAAGCACGGGTAGTGACTGAAAAGGGAGAGTAGTATGACTCGTCCCAATTCAGACCGCTGGCCATTGAAGAGAGATCTCCCACGGTGAGCTCCCCGGCTGAACCCCGTTTGAATTCAGGAATGAAATCACCCACAGGCTGCTCAAGACTGCTGATCTTTCCCTGCATGATGGCTCTTCCCAGCATGGCAGAGACCATGGTCTTTGCCATCGAAAAGGAATTGCTGATGCTGTCTTCATGGTAGCCTTGAAAATAAGACTCATGCCACAGGCTGTCATTCTTAATGATGAGGAAGGCAACAGTGCCGTATGCGTCGTGAAGGCGTTGCAGGGTGTCAGGGGGCGTTATGGTGTTATATGCCTTATGTTCCGGCCAGGGCTGTATTTCGGCTGCTTCATTAGAAACAGGTCTGTTGTCGAAATAGCTGTAATCATCTAAGAAGGCTGTTTTGTGTCCTGTAAGATAGGTGACCCTTACTGCTTTGAGAAGGTAGTCATAATCAAAGATGTATAAGAAAGCAACCAGAAGTGCAAAAAGCAACAAAACAGCTTTAAGAAGTTGGCGTAAATATTTCATAGGCTATGAATCAGGAGAATAAATATAGAGATAATTTGTTTTGAAATATGGAGGTTACTATTTGCTGTGTTTACTCAAACAAAACGGTTTGTATAGATCCCTGCTCATGTGCCAGCAGCCATTTCTTTCTCCACAATCCTCCGGCGTAACCGGTGAGACTGCCATCTGAACCGATCACCCGATGACAGGGAACGACGATCCATAAGGGGTTTGCTGCATTGGCTGCTGCAACAGCTCTGGTTTTTTTGCTGTCGCCCATTCTCTGTGCCAGCTCGAGGTAAGAAATGGTTTTTCCGTAAGGGATTGCCGAAAGTTGTTTCCAGACTTCTTTCTGGAAACCACTACCTGCGGGGTTCATCTTAAAGCTGAAGTTTTCGAGGGTACCTTGAAAATATCGCTGCAGTTCCTGCGCACATAATGCCAGTTCTGGCGCTACGCTTTCAGAAGGTTCAACATCAGAACTGTCAAGTATACTGATCTCAGCGATTCCGTTATGGTCTCCCTTTATCGTCGCTGTTCCCAGCGGGGTCAGGATTCGGGTGATTTTCATGATTTTCGAATTCTTCTTTTTTCAGGTCTTCAAGAATTCCCATGCGTTCTGCTCTGATCTCCCAGTTCCGGCGGGCCAGAACCTGCAGATCCTCCACATTGTCGCTCTCATCTACGATCTCGAGACCCAGTAGGGTCTCAATGATATCTTCCATGGTGACCAACCCGCTGATCGACCCGTATTCGTCAACCACCAGTGCGATATGGTCTTTTTTATCGATCAGTTTTTCAAAAAGTCGGGGGATGGGAAGGTCGCGATTGGCCACCATGATATCCCTCCTTAACGATCCGAGGGTATTGCTGCCCTTTCCGTTGATCATCTCTTCCAGTACCTGGTCTTTTAATACGAAACCGGTGATATTATCGACTTTGTTTTTAAATACCGGGATTCTTGAGAAACGTAATTTCGGATTCTCCTGGAAAAAACTTTCTATCGGCTGATCTTCTGAAGCGGTCTTCATGACACTTCGCGGGGTCATGATATCGCTGATCTTGATTTCATTAAATCGCACCAGGTTCTTGATCACTTTTGATTCCGACTCCTGGAAAACGCCTTCCTCATGAGCGATCTCTGCCATGGCTGAAAAGTCTTCCCGGTTAAATACCGAACCATGAGCTTTTTTGCCTCCGATCACTTTGGTAGTGAGTTTGAGCAGCCAGAGAATGCCGCTGTACTTGAGAGGAAATATCATGGCAGTCAGGGCCTTGGAGGTAAAGTTGGCCAGGCTTTTCCAATGGGTGGCACCGATGGTCTTCGGTATGATTTCGGAAACCACCAGGATCAGAAAGGTCATAATGGCCGAAACGATTCCAACGATGTTCACTCCGAAAATATCGATTGAATAAGGGAGTTTTTCGGCTTGCACCCCAACCAGGATCGCACCGACGGTGTGGGCAATGGTGTTCAGGGTAAGGATCGCTATAAGCGGTTCGTCTACATCCTTTTTCAGATTTTCGAGTGTAAAGGCGTATCGCTTTCCTTCCTGTTTTTTTACGTTGATGTAAGTCGGGGTCACACTTAAAAATACGGCCTCAAGTATCGAACAGAGAAACGAGAACAAGATCGACACTACGGCGTAAATAATAAGTAAGGTCATGATCGATGCTTTCTACGAATTTATGAATTTTAAACCGTTTTTGATCACCAGCCGGTATATTCCGGCCGGTCAATATTATTTAGGGCCAGGTATACGATCAGCTGTCCGCGGTGATGGGTAACGTGATCCTGAATCAGGTTGAGTATTTGCAATCTGCTTTTTTCCCCGGCGAAAAAATCAACTTTTGTATTAAAGCTTTCAGCCGGGCAGGTACTGACCGCCCTGCCTGTTTGTTCAAAGGCGCTTTCCAACAGCTTAATTATGGCCTCTTTCGATTGGTCTTGCTGATTGTTAGCTGCAAGCTCCCATGGCTCACCACCCAGATAGGTAGAGCTCAGCCACAGCATATTTTTTCTGATATGCAGCAATTGTTCGGCAAAACTCATACTGTTTTTCGTCGGTTTAAACGAATAAGCAGATTCGGGCATGTTTTGAGCCATCTCAAGGAGGTACGTTTTGGAGTGTTCCCATTTTTCAAGAAATACCTGCTTGACATTCTCCTGGGCGTGTAGCCCTGCTATCGGAAGCCAGATAAAAAGAATCAGTAATCGTTTGACGGCTTTCATGATTGCAGGAGTTTAGCCGCATCTTTGGCGAAATAGGTGGCGATCAGGTCGGCTCCCGCTCTTTTAATAGCCAGTAATTGTTCCATCATCACGGCATCATGATCCAGCCAGCCTTTTTCGGCCGCTGCCTTCAGCATACTGTATTCTCCGCTCACCTGGTATACGGCTACCGGGATTTCGAAATTCGCCTTGATATCTGAAACGATGTCGAGGTAACAAAGCCCTGGCTTTACCATGGCAATATCGGTTCCTTCGGCCACGTCCATTGCGGTTTCCTTTAAAGCTTCCCTGCGATTGGCGGGATCCATCTGATAGGTCTTTTTATCACCGAATCCCGGTGCAGAATCAAGTGCATCCCGAAACGGACCATAAAAGGCAGAGGCGTATTTTGCACTGTAACTCATGATGCCTGTTTGCTGGAAGCCTTCCTGGTCGAGGGCCTCTCTGATAGCACCGATGCGCCCGTCCATCATATCGCTGGGTGCCACGAAATCGGCTCCGGCTTCGGCATGACTAACGGCCATTTTTGCAAGGATTTCATTGGTTTCATCATTGAGAATCTCACCTTCTCTGACAATGCCATCATGTCCGAAAGAAGAATATGGATCCAGGGCCACATCGGTGAATACCTGTATTTCAGGTGCCGTTTTTTTAATGGCCTTGATACTTCTTTGCATAAGACCCTCCGGATTCAGCGCTTCAGTCCCTTCATTATCTTTCAGCTTATCATCGACCTTTACAAACAGAAGCACGGCTTTTAAGTGTAGGGATTGCAGGGTTTTTAGTTCTTCAGTGAGCAGGTCAAGCGACAAGCGGTAATACCCCGGCATGGAGGGAATCTCTTCATTTACCTTCTCACCTTCCACCACAAACAGGGGAACCATCAGGTCATCTGTAGTTAGTAGGGTCTCTCTTACAAGGTCCCGGGTGGCACTGTTCTTTCTCAATCGGCGATTTCTTCTGGTGGGATACATAATGTTGTTTTTATTCTGTCCAGCTGCGTGGATGCTGTAATACATTCAATAATTTTTCTTCAGGGGATCCGCTTTCCGGATGATGATCGTAGACCCATTGCACGTGAGGAGGGAGGCTCATGAGAATACTTTCAATACGGCCTTTGGTCTTTAATCCGAACAGGGTGCCTTTATCGTGAACCAGGTTGAATTCGACATAGCGGCCACGGCGTATTTCCTGCCATTCTCGCTCTTCCATGGTAAAGGCCGTATTCATCCTTTTTTGTACAATAGGGGTGTAGGCATCGAGGAAACTGTCTCCTACCTCAGTCACGAAAGCATACCAGTCTTCAATGGAGAAATCTTCGTTTTTTCGGCAGTAATCAAAAAAAAGTCCGCCCACGCCACGCGCTTCCTCCCGGTGCGAATTCCAGAAATAGCGGTCACATTTTTCCTTGAAGTCTGGATAGAAGCTTTCTTGGTGTTTATCACAGGCTTGTTTACAGACCTTGTGAAAATGAATAGCATCTTCCTCATAAAGATAGTACGGGGTGAGGTCTTGGCCGCCACCAAACCATCTGTCGATCACACTTCCCTTTTTATCATACATCTCAAAATATCTCCAGTTTGCATGCACGGTGGGTACATGCGGATTTTTGGGGTGGATGACAAGGCTGAGTCCGCAGGCAAAAAAATCGGCGTTTTCCACCCCGAAATATTTTTGCATGGCCTCAGGTAATTCTCCGTGTACGGCTGATATGTTCACGCCGCCCTTCTCGAAAACCGCACCGTTCTCGATCACCCGGGTTCTTCCGCCTCCGCCACCTGGTCTTTCCCAAAGATCTTCGCGGAATACCGCTTTACCGTCGATCTTCTCCAGCGAAGAGGTAATGGTATTCTGCAGGTTCTGGATGTATTTATAAAACTGTTCTTTCATTTCAATCTTCAATATAAATCAATTTTTCCGGATGCTTTCCGGTATCCTCAAGACTGCTAACCCTGACCGCAGATTTTAATAAGTTCATGACGTTTTCTGCCAGTAACCCGTCAGGGTCTGAGGCGGTGCAATTGATACCCGTCCAGAGGTCTCTGCCGATACGGTTATTGTGCAGGTCCATGATCCTGGCCAGGGGTGGGTTGGGAGACAGGTCTTCGTGGTGCAGGGTGATCTCATCGGCCCACTTCAGCGCTCTTTCTGTAGAATAACCCATCTTCATGCTGTATTTAATGATGAGCATATTCCAAAGGGCCTGCCTGAAGGCATTGGCCTTTCCATTTCTGTGATGGGCTTTTCCAAAGAGTTCACCTGACAGTTTCAGGCAGCTGCGGGTAGCCAAAAAGGCGGCCAGCATTCCTGCAGGGCGGGTGAGGAAATACCGGGAGGTCTTCCATACGACCTCTGGACGTAATGACCGAAGGACCTTCCCTGTGCTCATCAGCGATTTTCGTATTCCTTTACTGCATCTATAAACGCTTTGGCATGATCTACAGGGATATTAGGTAATATACCATGTCCCAGATTTGCCATGTAGCGGTCTTTTCCAAATCTGTCGATCATATCCCAGACCATGTTCTTCAGTTGCGGAACGGGTGTGAGTAATCTGGAGGGGTCAAAATTCCCCTGCAGTGTGATCTTTCCTCCGGTAAACTCCCGTGCCTTTTCAGGTGAACAGGTCCAGTCAACCCCCAGTGCACTTGCCTTGCTCTTCGCCATCTCAGGAAGGGCGAACCAGCACCCTTTACCAAATACGATCACTTCGGTGAGCGGCGCAAGGGCTTCAATGATCTGGTCGATATATTTCCATGAGAATTCACGATAATCTTCGGGTGATAACATACCTCCCCATGAATCGAATATTTGTACGGCATTGACCCCATGGGCCACTTTTTGCTTCAGATAGGCGATTGTGGTATCGGTGATCTTTTGCAATAACTTATGGGCGGCCTCCGGATTGGAAAAGCAAAAGCCTTTGGCCTGATCGAAGCTCTTGGATCCCTTTCCTTCAACAGCGTAGCACAAGATGGTCCAGGGGGAACCGGCAAAACCGATCAGGGGAACCTCGTCTTCAAGCATTTCCTTAGTAAGGGTAATGGCATCCATTACGTATCCCAGGGTTTCCATGATCTCAGGAACCCGCACATTTTCCACATCCTGAGCAGTGCGCACAGGTGATGGTAACCAGGGTCCTACGCCCGGTTTCATTTCAACATCTATATTCATAGCCTGTGGGATCACCAGGATGTCAGAAAAAAGTATGGCTGCATCGGGTTTTACGATACGAATGGGTTGTACGGTTATCTCAGCCGCCAGCTCCGGAGTTCGGCAACGGGTGAAGAAATCGTACTTCTCTTTCAATGCCATGAATTCAGGGAGATACCTCCCTGCTTGTCGCATCATCCAGACCGGGGGTCTGGAAACCGTTTCACCTTTCAGGGCTCTTAAAAATAGATCGTTCTTTATCATGACATTATTTTTTTAGCATATTGGGTTTAAACTCTTTTAACACCTCCAGAACGACATGTTCAGCAGATGGCTTCTTTGCGGTGATAATTCTTGAGGTATGATTTTTCAGGGCGTCAGAAGTGGTAGGTCCGATGGAAAAACAAACCGGGTTACCAAATTTATTGTTTTGAGCATAACTTTCCACAGCGCTGGGACTGAAAAAAAGGATGCCGTCGAAAGATCCCTTGACTTCATGGGGTACTCTTTCGGTATGGTACACGGTGACTTCATCGAAATCGACCTTGCTTTTTCTCAGTATCTGCGGAAGGTCTGGTCTGCGCAGATTTCCGCAAAAATAGACGTATTTGTTTTCTGAGTAATGTTCTGCGATAATGCCGGCCAGTTCTTTGGAAGTTTCTGCCACTACTTTCACGGGAATGCCCAGGCTGCTTGTCATAGCCGCGGTTTTTTCTCCCACGCAATAGGCGTTTTCAACGATAATCCGGTTTTGCTGAATCGCCTTTACCGCATTCTTACTGGTGAGAATGGCATGTTTCGCCCGTACCGGCTCTGATATGGCAGAAAGAGACACTTTAATAAAGGCCAGCTGAACCAGCGAAAACCCCGCATGAAGCAGTCTTTCCTGCTGTGGAGGACTGAGAATTTTGGTGCTCAGTATTCGAGGATTCTCAGGCATAAAAGCTATTGTTTAACCCCGTTCTTCTCCAGTTTCTTTTTGATCTTCGTCATCAAAGCCGCTCCGCCGTTGTTAAGGATTTCCCTGGCGCTGATGACGCCCAGTCCTTCTACGTTTTCTATGAGGACAGATTGTTCGATATCGACCTTTTTCTTTCCGTCAAGGGAGAAAAGGGCCCCCTTAAAATGGAGGTAATCGATGTCGATATAAGCATGGGCGCCGATCGGAGCGGTACACCCGCCTTCGAGCGTTCTCAGAAAATCTCGTTCTATGGTCGTACAGATCTCGGTATCGTAGTGATTGATGCTGTTTACCACTTTGAACAGGCCTTTGTCTTCCCCCCGGCAAACAACCATCATGGCTCCTTGTGCAGGAGCGGGGATCATCCAGTCAAGCACTTCATGTTCCTTTGGTAAAAGATCGATGCGTTTGAGACCGGCTTCAGCGAAGATGGCTCCGTCCCAGGAATTATCCTTTAATTTTTGCAGCCTGCTGTTCACGTTTCCTCTCAGGTCTTCCACCTGATGTTTTGGGTAGCGATGCAGCCATTGAGCCTTCCTTCTGAGACTTCCCGTGGCGATGGTGCCTTTTTTGCTGAGAAAGCTCAGGTCGCCCTTATGTACCAGGATATCACTGGTCACTTCTCTTTCAAGAACCGCAGCCTGTACGATTCCTTTGGGCAGTGCCGTCGGCACATCTTTCATGCTGTGAACCGCAATATCTATATCTTTATTGAGCAGGGCCACATCGAGGGTCTTGGTAAAAATACCCGTGATACCTAACTCATACAAAGGTTTATCTAAGACGATATCTCCGGTCGATTTAACCGGAACCAGTTCGCAGTCGTAACCGGCATCTGAAAGCTTTTTTTGAACATGTCGGGCCTGCCACATAGCGAGCTCGCTATCGCGGGTTCCGATTCGTATAGGTCGGTTCATTTGTTGTTTTCTAGTTGAAATACCTTTTTGATGAGTTCCAGACTTTCATCAGAAGAATTCGGACTTTCCCTCAGGTGATTGGCGAAGTGAGTCGTGATCTTTTGAATGATACGGTTGCTCAGAACTTCGGCCTGCTCTTCATTAAAACCATCTATCTTTTTACGTTGAAAATCGATCTCGGCATCTTTCATGTTTTTCAACTTCTTTTTGAGAGCCTTGATGGTCGGAGCGAATTTTCGCGTTTCCAGCCATTGCCTGAAGTCGTTCTCGACCTCTTCAATGATCTTCTCTGCTTTGGGAATAAATTTCTCCCTCCTTTTCAGGGTTTCGTCGGTGATCTGAGAAAGCCGGTCCAGGTGTACCAAAGTGACATTAGCCAGATCTTCCACATTGTCATCGACATTTTTAGGGATAGACAGGTCCAGAATCAACAGGTCTTTGTCGGTGTGAATGAGGTCTTTATTGACGGTAGGCCGCTGAGATCCGGTGGCTACGATAAGCACATCGGCTTTGGCGATCTCCTCCTGTAATTGCTCATAAGTCTTCACCAGCAAATTGAATTTACCGGCTACTTTTTCTGCACGGTCTTTGGTGCGGTTGATCAGTACGATATGATCATTATCGGTATGTTTAACCAGGTTTTCACAGGTATTTCTTCCGATTTTACCGGTTCCGAAGAGTACGATATTCTTATTGGAAATATCGGGTACCCTGGCCAGGATGTATTGTACCGATGCAAATGCGACTGAAGTGGCTCCCGAAGAGATCTCAGTCTCATTCTTTATGCGTTTGCTCGCCTGAATCACCGAGTTGATGAGTCGCTCGAGAAAAGGGTTGGCGATCTCATTGCTGCGTGACTTAAGAAATCCTTGCTTTAATTGGGAGATGATCTCGAAATCACCGAGTATCTGACTGTCCAGCCCGGTACCCACCTTAAAGATATGAGAGATGGCGTGGTTGTTTTTGTATACGTAGCCCACGCTTTGAAATTCTTCAACAGTACCATTGGTGTTGCCACACAGCAGCTGAATCAGCTGGTAAGGATGCTGAGCGAACCCGTATAATTCGGTGCGGTTACAGGTAGAAATCACCATGAGGCCATCAATACCCGACGAATGAGCCTGCTTTAACAGCGAATCCTGGGCCTGATCACCTAAACTGAATTTACCCCTTACCTCTGCATCGGCTTTCTTGTAGCTCAACCCAACAACATAAAAGGAGTTATGTTTAGAGATATTATATGCTTTCATCCAGTTATTTCTGAAATCGGCTCCAAAATTACGGGGGCTCTTTAAAAAAAAATAACGCTATAGGAACTTTTTATAACGCTAAAAGTGATTTGCAATTCTTTTCGTAGTATTTTTGGTAAAATCCCGGCATATTTAGGGTTTATAAGGCTTTTGAGCCAAATAGTTTAGATTGATTCTAAATAAAAACAAGAAAGAGATTTATGGAAGACGTTCAAAAAAATATCGCTGAAGGGGTTGCTGAAGAATGGTGTTTTGAAGACGATATGGTGCTGCTTCGTTTGCAGAACAGCAGTAACGAGCTGCAAAGCATTGAAAAGAATGTGGACAGCAGCTTTATACAGTTCCATTTCTGTCTCAAGGGGCATATGACTTTCCATTTTAATCAGGGGCGCTACCAGCTTGAAGTAAAACAGGAAGATGCGCTGTTATTGTATAATCCGCAGCGGGACCTTCCGATGAATTTGCATATCGATCCGGGTACCTGGGTGGTTTCGGTGCTTATCTCCATTAAAAAATTTCATAGCCTGATCTCTATGGAAGCCGATTATATACCATTTTTAAGTCTCGAGAACAGGGACCGGAAATACTACGACATATCGCCCTTCAACCCTGCTATATCGGTGGTGCTGAGTCAGATCATGAACTATGGTCTGCATCCTACGGTTAAGAATCTGTACCTTAAGGGGAAATTGTATGAATTGCTGGGCCTGTACTTTAACAAGGCTGAAGACGCCAATGTGGAACAATGTCCTTTTTTGATAGACGAAGACAATGTGCGTCGTATCAAGCGGGCGAAAGACATCGTTATTTCCCGAATGGCCGAACCGCCTACCTTGCAGGAGCTTTCTGAAGAGATCGGGTTGAATCTCAAAAAACTCAAAGAGGGATTCAAACAATTGTATGGAGATTCGGTGTATAGTTTTCTGTTCGATTACAAGATGGAGTTTGCACGGAAGATGCTCGAAAGCGGAGAGCATAATGTGAATGAGGTAGGTCACCGGGTCGGATACAGTACCTCAAGTCATTTTATTTCGGCCTTCAAGAAAAAATACGGAACTACCCCAAAAAAATATCTTTTATCACTAAATGCATAATTATGAATCAAATGTACTGGCAATTTCTTGTATTGCTGTTCGTATGGGGTTGCGGAGATGATGGGAATGAGGTGAATGTCGATCCGGATGATCCGCGGAAGCAGGTTCTGATTTTCACCAAAACCGAAGGATTCAGACACAGCTCGATTTCAGACGGGGTGGCCCTGTTCAAGGGTCTTGCAGAGGAAGAAGATATTGCGCTTACCCATACCGAGAACGCAGGGGTGTTTAATTCAGACGATCTCCCGTCGTTCGATCTGGTTATTTTTCTATCGACTACCGGTGATATTCTCAATAACGAACAGCAGACCGCCTTTGAAAATTATATCGGGCAGGGAGGAGCTTTTATGGGGATTCATGCGGCAACCGATACAGAATATGACTGGCCCTGGTACGGAGAACTGGTCGGTGCTTATTTTGATAGTCACCCTTCCATACAGGAGGCACTCATAACCGTAGTCGATCCTGACCACCCGGCAACCGCCCACTTAAATGATACATGGACCCGGAGAGACGAATGGTATAATTTCAAAAATTTTAATCCTTCAGTGAATACTTTGCTGAATCTGGAAGAAAGCTCTTATGAAGGAGGAACCAACGGCCCCGACCATCCCATTGCCTGGTATCATGAACCGGCAGGAGCCAGGGTTTTTTACACTGCGGGAGGGCACACGGCTGCTTCCTACAGCGAACCCGGTTTTGTGCAGCACCTTAGGGGAGGTATGCTTTGGTGTTTGGAGTAAGCATTGATATTCGTTATCACATAATTGCTATAACTGCTCTGCAGCCGGGTTTTATACTCGGTTTAAACCCTTAAATTTGCATTAAAAATTGCTCAGATAATGAAAGGAGTTTTACTCGTAAACCTTGGATCGCCTGATTCGACTGATCCCAAGGATGTTAAAAAGTATTTGGATGAATTCCTCATGGATGAACGGGTGATCGACTTACCCGGTTGGCTGAGGACTTTTGTGGTGAGAGGTATTATACTCAACACCCGGCCAAAAAAATCGGCAGAAGCCTATTCCAAAATCTGGTGGGACGAAGGTTCTCCCTTGATCGTTCTCTCCGAAAGATTGCAGGAGAAAGTACAGGATCTCACCTCGGTACCGGTGAGCCTGGCCATGAGGTACGGTAACCCTTCGATCAAGGCAGGTCTTGATGAATTGGATAAAAAGGGAGTTGATGAGGTATTGCTTATTCCTTTGTACCCACAGTTCGCCATGGCAACCACCGAGACCATCCTGGTGCTGGCCGAAGAATTGCGTCAAAAGCATTTTCCGCATATGTCTTTCACCAACATTCCTGCCTTTTACAATCATGATGATTATATCAGGGTGCTGGCAAATTCTATACACGAGCATCTGAAAGATAAAGAGTGGGAGCACCTTTTATTCTCTTATCACGGGGTGCCGGAAAGACATATCAAAAAATCTGATATCACCCGCTCACATTGTAAAATAGACGGACAATGTTGTTTTAGTTCTTCCCCGGCACATCAGTTCTGTTACAGGCATCAGTGTTATATGACCACCAAGAGGGTGGCTGAATACCTGGAGCTGAAGGAAGACAGTTATTCCACTTCTTTTCAGTCTCGGCTTGGCATTGATCCTTGGCTTCAACCCTATACCGATAAGACCGTAAATGGTTTTGCCGAGAAAGGAGTACGAAAAATGGCAGTTGTTACCCCTGCATTTGTTTCAGACTGTTTGGAGACCCTCGAAGAGATCGGGATGGAAGCCAAAGAGGAGTTCGAAGAGCGCGGCGGAGAAGAATTTCACGTGATCCCCTGTCTGAACGATGACCAGGAATGGGTAAAGGTACTGTCAAGATGGATCGATGAATGGGCGCATTCTTCCTGAAACCAATTAACGACAGATAGGAAAGCAGATGGCGAGAGTATCTTCTGAGGAGCTGGGAACCGAAAGTATCGGAAAGCTGTTGGTAAAACAGGCTGTTCCCGCTTCCATAGGCATACTCGTCATGTCGCTCAATATCCTGGTCGATACCATATTTGTTGGTAACTGGATCGGTTCGGTTGCCATCGCAGCCATCAATGTGGTTCTGCCTGTTTCTTTCTTCATCGCTGCTCTGGGAATGTCAATAGGTATCGGAGGGGCATCGATCATTTCGAGGTCCCTGGGAGCCCGCAATAACGACCGCGCCTTCAAGACCTTCGGAAATCAGCTTACCCTGACCTTGCTCCTGACCACCACCCTGGTGGTGTTAGGGCTGCTTTTTGCAGATAGTATCATTCCCAGTTTCGGAGGGAAGGGTCCTATTTTTGAGCCTGCTAAGATCTACTATACTGTCGTGCTTTACGGGGTTCCCTTTCTGGCACTTTGTATGATGGGAAATGCGGTGATCCGGGCTGAAGGTAAACCGCGCTTTGCAATGATCGCCATGATCATTCCTTCTGTAGGAAACCTGCTGCTCGATATTTTGCTGATCAATGTGCTTGACATGGGGATGCTGGGAGCGGCATGGGCCACCACCGGCTCCTATCTGTGTTGCTTCCTGTATATCCTTTGGTTTTTTCTCTCGGGCCGCTCTGAACTGAAGATTGATTTCAGTCATTTCAACCTTGATCTGTCGGTGACCCGTGAGATCGCATCCCTGGGAGGGGTTACCCTGGCCAGGCAGGCTGTGGTGAGCATCACATATCTGTTTGTGAACAATATTCTTTACGACCTGGGGGGTGCCGATTCGGTGACGGTCTATGCGATCATTGGCAGGATGCTTATGTTTGCTCTTTTCCCTGTTTTGGGAATTACCCAGGGATTTCTCCCGATCGCCGGTTATAATTACGGAGCTGAGAAGTACGACCGGGTTCGTGAATCTATTCAAACGGCGATCAAATACGCAGCCTTACTGGGGTTTGTGATATTCCTGCTCATAATGAGTTTTCCCGATATCATCACCCGGGTGTTTACCCAGGATGAAGCGGTGCTCAGGGAAGCACCAGACGCTATGAGATGGGCCTTCGCGGCTACCCCTATCGTAGTGGTGCAGCTTATCGGGTCTGCCTATTTTCAGGCAGTGGGCAAAGCCATACCGGCTCTTTTTCTGACCCTGACGCGACAGGGTTTTTTCTTTATCCCTCTCATACTCATCCTTCCAAAAATGTACGGAGAGCTCGGAGTGTGGATCTCCTTTCCTGTTGCCGACCTGCTTTCTACCCTGGTTACGGCTTATTTCCTGAACCGCGAGGTGAAAAGGAATCTCTTTGAGGGTGCAACGGTTTCGTAATAAATTTCTATTTTTAGTCGCTGACTAAAACTACAAGTAATGAATAAAAAACCGATCATTTTTACCATGATCATGGCTTTGGCCATGGTTTTCACTTCACAGGCGCAACGCAAGAAGAGCGATGCTTCTTTTCCAGAAGAATTGTACGGATCACTTGAATACAGGCTGGTTGGGCCATTCAGGGGCGGGCGTTCTGCTGCAGTTACCGGCGTGCCGGGAGAGCCTAATCTGTTTTATTTCGGTGCCGCCGGCGGAGGTGTATGGAAAACTGAAAATGGTGGCCGTTCGTGGGAAAATATCTCCGACGGATTTTTCGGAGGAAGTATCGGAGCAGTAAAAGTGGCTCCCAGTGATCATAATGTGATCTATGTAGGCGGCGGAGAAAAGACCGTGAGAGGAAATGTTTCTTCAGGGTACGGGATCTGGAAAACTGTCGATGGCGGAAAAACCTGGGAACAGAAAGGACTTACTTCCAGCCGTCATATCCCGCGTATCGTTATACACCCGGACAATCCCGATATCGTATTTGCCGGGGTGATGGGAAACATCTATAAAGGAACTGAAGACAGGGGTATTTATAAAAGTACCGATGGTGGTAATACCTGGACCAAAAAGCTGTTCGTGAACGACCAGGCCGGGGTGGTCGATCTGCAAATGGACCCCAACAACCCCCGAGTATTATATGCGTCTACCTGGAGAGTGCAGCGTACACCTTACAGCCTGAGCAGTGGAGGCGAAGGGTCTGCACTATGGAAGAGTACTGATAACGGGGAGACCTGGACTGAGATCTCTAAAAACGAAGGTTTTGCCAAAGGCACTCTTGGAATCATTGGGGTAACCGTATCTCCGGTGAATTCAGACAGGGTCTGGGCCATTGTAGAAAATAAGGAAGAAGGGGGTGTTTACCGCTCTGATGATGGAGGAAAAACCTGGTCCCATATTAATGATGACCGCAACCTGAGACAACGGGCCTGGTATTACAGCCGTATTTATGCTGATACGCAGGACGAAGATATCGTATATGTGGTAAATGTTTCATACCACAAATCTGAAGATGGCGGAAGAACCTTCAGCAGCAACAATGCACCACACGGAGATCACCACGATCTTTGGATTGCACCTGAAGACCCGCAACGCATGATCATTGGAGATGACGGAGGGGCACAGGTAAGTTATGACGGGGGTGCCACCTGGAGTACTTATCACAATCAGCCGACCGCTCAGTTCTACCGGGTAACCACCGACAATCACTTTCCTTACCGCATCTATGCAGCACAACAGGATAATTCGACGGTAAGAATACAGCACCGTACCGATGGCAGATTTATTTCTGAAGACGACTGGGAGCCTACAGCAGGAGGGGAGTCTGCTCATATAGCCGTTGATCCCGAGAATAACGATGTCGTTTACGGAGGAAGTTATGGCGGTTTCCTTACCCGTGTGAATCACGAAAAAAATACGGTGCGTGCCGTCAATGTATGGCCTGATAACCCGATGGGTTACGGGGCTGAAGGGATGAAATACCGCTTCCAGTGGAACTTCCCCATTCTTTTCAGCAAACACAATCCTGACAGGCTTTATACTTTTTCGAACCACGTTCATGTAAGTGAGAACGAAGGCCAAAGCTGGGAAGTGATCAGTCCGGATCTTACGCGTAACGATCCTGAAAAGCTGAAATCTTCAGGAGGACCGATCACCCAGGATAATACCGGGGTGGAATATTACTGTACCATTTTTGCCGCCAACGAAAGTCCGCTGAAAGAAGGACTGCTGTGGGTGGGTAGCGACGATGGTCTGGTACATATCTCTCAGGATGGCGGACAAAACTGGGGAGATGTCACTCCGAAAGATGCACCCAAATGGCTTATGATCAACAGCATTGAGCCATCGCCTTTCGATGAGGGTACTTGTTATGTGGCCGGAACCCTGTATAAAGAAGGCGACTTCTCACCCTACCTGTATAAAACGACCAACTATGGAAAGAGTTGGGAAAAGATCACCAACGGGATAGCCGAAGAGCATTTTACCCGCGTTCTGAGAGCCGATCCGAATCGTGAGGGCTTGCTTTATGCCGGTACCGAGACAGGAATGTATATCTCATTCGACGATGGTAAGAATTGGAAACCCTTCCAGCTGAACCTTCCTGTTGTTCCTGTTACTGACCTGGCCATAAAAGACAATGACCTGATCGTGGCGACTCAGGGGCGCAGCCTTTGGATCATCGATGACCTGGGTGTTTTGCATCAGCTCGATGATAGCAGCCGGGAAAAGGATGCCATTTTGTTTAAACCGGCCGATACCTACCGAATGGGCGGCCGTGGAGGTATCAAGTCGAATTCGGCCGGTACCAATCACCCTAACGGAGTGATCACTCATTTTTATCTGAAGGAGTTTGATAAGGAAAACGATACCATAGCCCTGACCTATCTGGATAAGGCAGGTGATACGATCAAGTCGTATTCGAATCACAGCAAAGAGAACAAACTGCCTGACCTTGTCAAAGGGGGTAATACCTTTGTGTGGGATACGCGTTATGATGGCGCCACCGACTTTGAAGGAATGATTCTCTGGTGGGCGAGTCTGGAGGGAGCTAAGGCAGTTCCGGGAACCTATGAGGTGAGACTGAATGTGAATGGCAATGACCAGTCACAGGATTTCACCATCGTACCTGATCCCCGTGCAGAGTCTACCGTTGAAGAAATGCAGCAACAGTTCGATTTTGTGGCAGACGTGAATGAGACCGTTGATGAGGCGCATAAAGCGATCAAAAGGATCAGAAAGGTAAAAGATCAGTTAAAGGCATTTTCGACTCAATATGCCGGGAATGATTCGGTTTCTGACCTGGTCGAACAGGCAAAAGCCATGGAGGAAAAACTGACCGAGGTTGAAGAAGCTCTTTACCAGACCCAGAACCGTAGCCGACAGGATCCGTTGAACTTTCCGATCAGGCTTACCAACAAGCTTGCGCATCTGAACAGTTTGGTGACCCTTGGAGACTTTGCTCCCACCGAACAGGATATAGCGGTTAAGAACCAGCTCACCACCGAGATCGAAGAAGAATTGAATCAGTTGAATTCGGTGCTCGATGAAGAAGTTGCCAGGTTCAACGAGGCCTTTAATCAAAAGAATCTCAACTACCTGTTTGTAGGTGAATAATGATTGAATATTATAATTACATAAAGGCACTGCATCTGATATTTGTAACAACCTGGTTCGCCGGGTTGTTTTATATCCCCAGGTTGTTCATCTATCAGATCGAGGCCAGTGAAAAACCGCAGCCCGATCGTGAAATCCTGACCGAACAGCTAAAGCTGATGACCAGGCGTCTTTGGTTTATTATCACATGGCCCTCTGCAGTACTTACAACCCTTACGGCTGTGTTGTTGTTATGGATCTCTCCGGGATGGTTGCAACAGGGCTGGATGCATGTGAAGTTGTTTTTCGTGCTGTTGCTCTTCGCATACCACTGGAAATGCCACCTGATGTTCAGGGAACTGCAACAGGATAAATACCGTTACTCTTCTTCGTTTATGCGAATCTGGAATGAAGGGGCGACCATCATTCTTTTTGCCGTGGTCTTTCTGGTCATTCTGAAGAGTGCCATCGACTGGATGTTCGGTCTTTTCGGATTACTGGGATTACTGGTATTCCTGATGCTGGGAATTCGGTTGTATAAAAAGATCCGGGATAAGAATCCTGAGGCCTGATAAAATAACGGTCTTTGGCTTGGTTCTTGCGGGCGATTGACAAAAAATAAACCACGGTGTACAGAAAGCTATCCTTACGATCGCGTATATTCATTACCATGATCCTGTTGGTGGTCATCGCTTCGGTGCTTATAGCCGGGGTGACTATTTACCAGTATAAGGAGCAGGCCGTTGACTACCACCGTGAGCGTCTGGAACGAAAGGAACGGCAGATCAAGAATCAGATCGACTATATACTGCGTAACACCACTTACGAAGTAACGACCGAGAACCTTCAGTATATTTTTAAAGACCTGATCTATGAGATCGCCGATGTTCAGAGTCTGAGCTTCAATATTTTTGACCTCGATGGGAAACTTATCAAAAGTTCCCGGCCCTTCCTGCAGAACGAGGCAGTGGTGGCCGATATTCCTGAAGAGATCTTACAGAAGCTCAATTCCAGTCAGGACAAGCGGTATGTTCAGAAGAAGATCGCGGCCGGTAACCGCTATCAGTCATCTTACACCTTCATACTCGACCAGCGCTTTAAACCGATCGGAATTCTCAATATTCCCTATTTTGAAGACGATTCCCTGAGTAATTATGAACTGCGCGAGTTCCTCTGGCGCCTGGGTGGGGTATATCTTATTATATTGATCATAGCCCTGGTGCTGGCCTATCTGATCTCGACCTATATCACCCGATCCCTGAAGGCGATCAGCAGGAAACTGGATCAGACCCGGCTTACAAAAAGGAATGAAAAGATATATCTGGAACACCCCAGCGAAGAGATAGGAGCTTTGGTCAATGCCTATAATGCCATGATCGATGATCTGGAGGAGAGTGCCGCGTTACTGGCCAAGAGCGAAAGGGAGCAGGCATGGCGCGAAATGGCCAAACAGGTGGCGCATGAGATCAAGAACCCGCTTACCCCAATGCGTTTAAGCTTGCAAAGCTTCCAGCGTAAATTCAACCCTGAAGATCCTAAGGCTGGTGATCATATCGATCAGTTCGCCAATACCATGATCCAACAAATCGATACGCTTAGCAGTATTGCCTCAGCATTTAGTAACTTTGCAGAGATGCCTGCCCAACAAAATGAAACGCTTGATGTGGGCATGGTCACAGAACTGGCGCTTGATATCTTCAATGAAGATTATATCAAGTACATTCCTCCGGAAAAACCACTGATCGCCAAACTTGACCGCACGCAGCTCATCAGGGTGGTGACTAACCTGGTAAAAAATGCCGTTCAGGCAATACCCGAAGACCGGGAGCCGAAAGTTGTGGTAAACGTTTATGGAGAATCTGACCGGGTATTGATATCGGTGGCTGATAACGGACATGGAATCAGTGAAATCAACCGGCAAAAGATATTTGAACCCAAATTTACCACGAAGAGCAGCGGGATGGGCCTTGGCCTGGGTATGGTGAAGAACATCGTGGAGACCTATAAGGGAACCATTACTTTTACAACTGTCGAGGGTAAGGGTTCGGTCTTTACCGTAAATTTCCCGCGCTGTGAAAACGAATCATAATCAGCAACTATAAATATCGCATATGGATTATCAGAATATTATTGTAGATACCGAAGATCATATCAGCGTAGTAACGGTGAATCGTCCCGATAAGCTCAATGCGCTCAATCGAAAAACCATTGAAGAGCTTCACGAGGCGTTGAAAAGCCTGGATCAGGATGAGCAGGTACGCGCCATCATTATTACCGGATCGGGTACCAAAGCTTTTGTAGCAGGAGCTGATATCGCCGAGTTTTCAGATTTTTCAGCAGCAGAAGGAAAGCAGTTGGCAGCCAAAGGCCAGCGGCTTTTGTTTGATTTTATAGAGAATTTAAGCACGCCTGTTATTGCGGCCATCAATGGATTCGCGCTCGGCGGAGGCCTTGAACTGGCCATGGCCTGTCATTTCAGAGTGGCCAGCGATAATGCCAGAATGGGATTGCCTGAAGTGTCGTTGGGTGTGATACCCGGCTATGGAGGTACTCAGCGCTTACCACAGCTGGTTGGAAAGGGCCGCGCCATGGAAATGATCATGACAGGCGGAATGATCGGTACCGAACAGGCACATTTGAGCGGACTGATCAATCATATGGTGGCACAGGAACAATTGATACCTCTATGTAAGGAGATCGCATCTAAGATCATTAAAAATTCGCCAAAAGCCATCGCTTCAGCTATTGACGCCGTCAATGCAGGCTTTGGAAAGAAAGGCTATGAAAAGGAGATCGAAAATTTCGGAGCCAGTTTTGGCACCGAAGATTTCAAGGAAGGAACTACGGCCTTTCTTCAAAAAAGAAAGCCCGAATTCACCGGAAAATAAATTCCATGTGGCAGAGCGAACCGACCGATAGAATGCGTTGGCTGGCAGATGGATGTAAACAACAAAAAAAGGCCTGGCTTCTTCTAAGGGAGCTGGGCCTTCTTTCATATCTGAAGCCGTTTCAGGCAACAGTAGCCGGAACTTACCCCTTAGGTTTGATCACTTCGCTTAGCGACCTTGATATACTCTGTGAGGTTAGAGATCATGTGTCTTTCAGGAAGCATGTCGTAACCCGTTACGGGGTGCTGAGTAAATTCCGGCTTAAACAGCGATTTAAAGAGGGCTTGCTTGCGACCATTATTCGTTTCGAATATCACGGTATGGAAATGGAAATTTTTGGGCAGCACAAAAAGGTGGAGCAACAGACGGCCTATCTGCATATGCTCGCAGAAGAGGTGTTGCTTCGTAAGCATGATTGGAGGTTCCGTGAAAAGATAATGGAATTGAAGTTACAGGGGCTGTCAACAGAGGAAGCCTTTGCCAGGGAGTTGGGACTGACAGGCGATCCTTATCAGGCACTGTTGAGGATCAATCCGGACTAGACTATCGTTTCCCGTTCCATTCGGCATAGAACTGTTCTAAAAACTCTTCCATGAACCGGTGTCGTTCTTCGGCCAGTTTTTTCCCGGTATCAGTGTTCATCCGGTCCTTCAGGAGCAGCAACTTTTCGTAAAAATGATTGATGGTGGGAGCTTTCGATTTCTTGTATTCTTCCTTGCTCATATCCATTTGCGGTGGAATCTCGGGATCGTACAAAGGTCTGTTCTTATACCCCCCGTAGTTAAAGGTCCTTGCAATACCGATAGCGCCCAGGGCATCGAGGCGATCGGCATCCTGTATGATATCGAGCTCCAGTGATTTGAACTTCTGCTTAAAGTTTCCTCCCTTGAATGAAATATTTCGAATGATCTTTTCGACGTGAGAGATCACCCTTTTCCTGACTTTCAGGCTTTGGAGAAATTCCCGGGCTTTATCAGGCCCGATATTCTCGTTCCCGTCATGAAACTTCGCGTCTGCGATGTCATGAAGCAAGGCACCCAGGCCTACCACCAGCGGGTCTGCCTTCGGATAGTCCTTGGCGATGAAAAGAGCGCTTTTAAAAACCCTTTCCGTATGAAACCAGTCGTGCCCTCCCTCGGCATTTTTCAGGGTGACCTTTACGAAATCTATCGTTTTTTCTATGATCTCTGAATTACTCATGAACGCTTGATATTAGGGTCAATAGCTGATACAATTTTTTCTTCTGTAAGGTCGATCAGTTCATTAGGGGTGGCACTGCTTACCAGCAGGGGTTCGTGAACGGTGAAGGTAATCTTTGCTCCAAGACCCATAGGGAATTTGCCGTATTTCAGGGTTTTCCACGAATTGTTAACGGTTACGGGAACAATCTGTGCCGTCGGCATATTTCGAATGAGGGTTTTGATTCCGGTACGCCTGAATTTTTTCATAGCCCCTGTTCTGCTTCTGGTTCCTTCCGGGAAGATAACCACCCCGCGCTTGTTCTTCTCTGCATAGGCTGCTATGTTGCGAATCTCGGCGATCGCCTGGTCGGGGTCTTTTCGGTCGATCAGTACAGAGCCTCCGTGTCGCAGGTTATAGGAAACGCTGGGAATACCTTTGCCCAGTTCTTTTTTGCTGATAAATTTCGGGTGCAGCTTTCGCATGTGCCAGATTATGGGAGGAATGTCGTTCATACTTTGATGGTTCGCCACGATGATCGACGGGATATTCCTTGCCGGTTTTGCTTTATAGTCAAATCTGACCCGGTGGCCCAGAATATAAAGACAGGCTGTAAGACAGAAATTGAGATAATCGACACTTTTCTTATGTGCCTGGTAACCGAAGAGATTATAACAGATCCACTGAATCGGGTGAAAAATAAGCAGTGTGAGTCCGAAGACCAGGTAGTAAATAATAGTAAGCGGATATGCGAAAAGCTTGGCCATGACTTGAATGAAATTACTGTTATTTTAGCTCAATGACAAGATCACGTACTTTTTTTTCCAATTCCGGAAGCACCGTTTCCGGTCCCACGATATACTCATCGACAAAGTTCCAGTATTCAACGCGGGGTGCGATCTGTGCGAAGTTTTTTTCCAGCATGGGCCGGTGTTCCTCTTCATCAAGAGCGATGATTCGCGTATGAGCGTCTATTTTTTCGGGTTCAAAAGCAAGAGGCATTCTCAGGTAAGGCCCGAGATCGATTCCCAGTTTGCTCATGTAGATAGTGGTATACGGTGATAAGGCTCCCTTGTTGTTTGCAGAGATACGCAGACCGCGGGAGGAGATTTTTGCAGGAATGTTTTCCTCTTTGGCTATTTCATTCAGCAGGATTTCAGCGAACCGGCTTCGGTAGTAATTTCCGGTACACAAAAATAAGATGTCTGTTTTCGGCATAGTGATTTCTCAGGGGATATAAACAAAAAAAGAACCGGGAAGCTATTCGCGGTTCTTTTTTGCAGATAATAGATCTGTATTAGCAATATTCGTTATAGGCATCGATAAGGTTGTCGGCGATCATTGCTGCCGGTCTTCCTTCGATGTGATGTCTCTCGAGCATGTGTACCAGTTCGCCGTCTTTAAACAAAGCGATGCTGGGTGAAGAAGGAGGGAAGGGCAACATATAAGCTCTGGCCTTATCAGTGGCTTCTCTTTCAACTCCTGCGAACACGGTGTAAAGGTTTTCAGGTCTCCTGGCGTTCTGCAGACTCATCTTGGCTCCAGGACGGGCATTGGCAGCAGCACAGCCGCAAACAGAGTTTACCACGACCAGGGTGGTTCCCTTCTGAGCCATGGCTACGTCTACCTCTTCAGGAGTATTCAGTTGATTGAACCCGACTGAGGTCAGGTCTTCTTTCATCGGTTTTACTATTTCTTCCGGATACATATCAATTTTTATTTTCGTTCAACCTGTATTTTAGGTAATACAATTTTGGTCGCAAATATACGTAAAAACCAACACCTGACCAGTTCGAATAATGCACAGCTCTCCAATCAACCCTATCAGAAAGTTCATAATTTCAGAAGGTTGTCCGGTAAATAGCGCTTTGGCTATATTTGCAACCTTTAGACCTTTTAATCTTTAGCTGCGTATGTGGAAATGGATTGTCGCTTTATGCGGCTATATGTTTTTCAGGCTGCCCGGGGCCCTTATAGGTTTCCTGCTGGGCAGTATGCTTGAAAATATGATGAATGGCTCAGGCACTACCCGGGTATTTGGTAATCAGGAGCGGGAAGTTTCTCCGGCCGATTTCGAACTGCATCTTATCTCTCTTTGTTCTATTGTTATCAAGGCTGATGGCAGTGTGAGCCAGTCTGAGCTGGATTATGTAAGACGTTATTTTCTGACCCATTACGGAAAGGAGAAAGCCAATGCCATTTTCAGAACTTTTAATGAGGTGGTTAAAAAAAGGGAGATCTCTGCGTACCGCATCTGTATGGTTCTCAATCAGCGAACCCGTTATGCCGTGCGGTTGCAACTCTTACACTTTCTTTTCGATATCGCACGTGCCGATGGCGCTGTGAGTAAGGCTGAGGCGGAAAAGATCGAGGAAATTGCCGGGTATCTCAATGTGGCCCAGCGTGACTTTGTAAGCATAAAGGCGATGTTCGTTGACGCCACCGGCAATGCCTACAAGATATTGGAGATCGATGAGCAGGCTTCTGAAGAAGAGGTCAAGCAGGCCTACAGGAAAATGGTTAAAAAGTACCACCCCGATAAAGTGCGTACCACAGATGAAGCAATTAAACGTGGTGCAGAGGAAAAATTCAGGGAAGTGCAAAAAGCTTATGAGCAGATCCAAAGCGAGCGTGGTTTCTGATGCTGTCGGAGGCGGTATTTTTAATAAAACCTTAAAAAGTATTTTAAGAAATAATCGTAAGTTTGAAACTGCCGTTTAAACCCCACTTATCATGTCTGAATTCTGGTTTTATTTTAAACTCGGACTTACCCACGTACTCGATATAAATGCCTACGATCACATCCTGTTTTTGATTGCACTTACGGTGCCTTATACCTTCAAAGACTGGAAAAAGACCTTATGGCTGGTGACCGTTTTTACGATAGGTCACTCCCTTAGTTTACTGTTGGCCTCCTATGGCGTAATCTCTGTGAATTCAGCCTGGGTGGAATTTCTGATTCCCGTGACGATATTGATTACGGCTTTGTTCAATGTATTCACTGCCGGAAAGGGAGCGCGAAAGGAGAAGATGGGCATCAATTTTTTTGTCACGCTTTTCTTCGGGCTGATCCACGGACTGGGTTTTTCCAGTTTCTTCAGAATGAATGTCGACGGAAAAGACAATAAACTGCTCACCCTGCTGGAATTTGCCCTGGGAGTTGAAGCTGCCCAGATCATTATCGTGCTGCTGGTATTGATACTCGGATTCCTGATTCAGACCGTTTTTCGCTTTAACAAACGGGACTGGGTACTGGTCATTTCATCAGTGGTTATCGGGGTGGCTATTCCGATATTAAGAGATACCGCAGCAGGTCTCTAAAAATAGTTGTAGAAGGTTGTAAATCAGTCTCAAACCTTATATCTTCGTTATGAAGCAACCCCGGGTGTTGCTTTTTTTGACCCTGAATGTTCTATGTCTGAAAAAAAACAAAGGAAGTACGACAAAGCCTACATACGTATGGCCATGGAGTGGGGGAAACTATCCTACTGTAAAAGAAAACAAGTTGGCGCAATTATTGTGAAAGACAGAATGATCATCTCCGATGGTTATAACGGAACGCCAACAGGATTTGAGAATTATTGTGAAGACGAGGAAGGATATACGAAATGGTATGTGCTTCATGCAGAGGCCAACGCCATTTTAAAGGTGGCAGGATCGACACAGTCCTGTAAAGGTGCAACTCTGTATATCACGCTTTCACCCTGTAAGGAATGCAGCAAACTGGTTCACCAGGCCGGGATTACCCGGGTGGTATATCACAAGGCCTACAAGGATGATTCAGGTCTTGAGTTCCTCGCAAGGGCAGGCGTAGAGCTGATACATATGGAGGAAATTGAAGAATAGGAGTTCATGTTGAAAAAACGAAAATATTTATTACCCCTGGTTATCGCAGTTTCTGTAGGGCTGGGCATCTTTATAGGCGGAAAGCTGAATTTTAACGATACCCCCGAGAAACTCTTTACCACCAATTCCAAGAAAGATAAATTAAACCGTCTGATCGATTATATCGACTATGAATATGTTGATGAGGTCAATACAGACAGTATCGTCGATGTGACGGTCAATAATATTCTTGATAAGCTTGATCCGCATTCTGTGTATATACCCAAACAAGAAGCCGGGAGAATCGCAGAGAACATGAAGGGTGATTTTGTCGGGGTAGGGATCAGTTTTCGCATGTACCGTGACACCCTGGCTGTGGTTCGTCCCCTGGAGGGAGGGCCCAGCATAGAAGCAGGTATAAAGGCCGGCGACCGCATTCTGGTGGCCGATGGTGACACTCTCTACGGAAGAGAACTCTCAAATGAAACCATTATCAGCAAACTTAAGGGGCAGGAAGATTCAAAAGTAACTTTGAAGGTTTATCGTCCGTCGGAAGATAAAACCCTTACCGTGAAACTAAATCGCTCAAGGGTGCCTATCAGGAGTGTTGACGCTTTTTACATGCTAACGCCTGAGTTAGGATACATACGCGTGAATCGGTTTGCAGAGACTACTTACGAAGAATTCAGAAGCGCACTCATGTCTCTCAAAAAACAGGGAATGAAGAAGCTGGCGCTTGACCTCAGGGATAATCCCGGAGGATACCTCGGTATTGCTGAAGAGATCGCAGATGAATTTCTCGAAGACGATAAGCTGATTCTCTTTACCAAAAATAAAAGCGGTGCCATAGAGCGATCTTTCGCTACCCGTAAGGGCAGCTTTGAAAACAACGAGGTCTACGTGATGATCAATGAGAAATCGGCTTCAGCCAGTGAGATCGTCGCAGGGGCTTTACAAGATAATGACAGGGGTACAATAGTTGGCCGGAGATCATTCGGAAAGGGACTTGTGCAGCGAGAGATGGGGCTGGGTGACGGATCTTCTGTACGGCTTACGGTGTCGCGATATTACACCCCCACGGGCCGTTCCATCCAACGTTCTTATGAAGATGGTACCGATGCGTATTACGAAAAGTTCTATGACCGTTACAATAACGGGGAGCTGCGGTCTCCCGACAGTATAAAAGTGGCCGACTCTCTTGTCTTCAGAACGCCCAAGGGAAAGGTCGTATATGGAGGGGGCGGAATCATACCCGATATATTCGTGCCGCTGCAGGAATCCAAGGAAGAATCTTTCCTGAACGCCATTCTTGAATCAGGATTCGTTTCCCGGTTTATATTCGAGTACCTTGACGAAAATCGTGAGAAGTACGAAGACCTCTCATTCGAGGAGTTTGCTGAAAACGTGGATGTCGATAATAACCTGATCGACCGTTTTACGATCTATGCAGATGAACTGAACTTTCAAATCGATATGGATAAGTACGACGAGAACCTCAGGCATCATCTGAAAGCTACCATCGCAGAGCAGCTATATGGAAAAAACGCCTATGAAAGGCTGTTGCGGAAAGACGATGAGATGATCAGAAAGGTGGTGGAATTAAGCGAAAGAAAACCTGAGTTGAATCCTTAATCTGTTATTACTCTCCCCACAGTCAGGTCATACCTTATCATGAACCTTGGTATGCTCGCCGTTATTCCATAGCGTAAGGATATCGGTGGCGACCTGTGCACCGCTTCCCGCAGCGATGGCAACCTGGCTTCTCCACCCCGCCAGAGTTCCGGCAACATAGATTCCCTTCTCTACCAGGTGGTTGTTATTTCTGAGCTGTACCCGTTCTTTCGATGGATTAGCCATGGCATGGGGCTCGAGATATTGATTGAGTCCTTCTATATCGAAATTGTTGGTGTATCCCAGGGCGACTACAACGAGGGCAGCCTGGTAGCTGTTTTTATTGGTTCGTACAATAAATTCACCCGGAGTTCCGCTCACCTCCAGAACTTTTTCCTTTTCGATGCAATCGACATGGGGGTAGAGGGAAGTAAGTTGTTCATTGGCTAATTCCAACACCTCTTTTCCTGTGGTTCCCGGCGCAATTCCGAATACATTATTCAAAAGAGCTGAATGAAGATGAGATGCTTTCTGATGTTTGATGATTCCCACGGTTTTGCCGGTAGCGAACTCTTTATTTTTCGCTGAACCCAATACCAGGGCACATTGCATACCTGCAGCACCACCGCCAATGATCAGGGCATCGTATTTCATTTTCTATCCTTTAGTTTTTGTTGAATTCTCTTTGACAGGTTGAATATGATCAGTAACAATACGGCACATAGAGCCGCTACGATCCCGATCAGGGCAATCATGCTATCTCCCTGAAGGAGGTTGTCAAAATCTAGTAGGGTGGCATTGTAGCCGATAAGGGCAACAGCCAACAGAAGGAGTATAATGGTGAAAATTTTCATAGCGATTCAATTATGAGGTAACGATATTCATTCTTAATGATAGCTCAATTTATAAAAACCCGTATGCTTTTAAAAGAGCATGGATAGATTACTGGTGAACAATTTTACAGAGATTGCCAGTAAGATGACCCCGAAGATCTTCCTGATGATGGCCAGTCCTGATTTCCCAAGAAAGCGGCCGATACGGTTGGAAGATTTCAGTACGAGATAGACAAATATGATATTGATGATAATAGCCAGAATGATATTTTCCACATGATATTCTGCCCGCAATGAAAGCAAGGAAGTGAGCGTTCCTGCCCCGGCTATCAGGGGAAATGCTAGGGGTACAATAGAAGCCGTTTCCGGAGCATCATCTTTGTATAGTGAAATACCCAGTATCATCTCGATGGCAAGGAAAAAGATCACAAAAGACCCTGCTACGGCGAACGAATTTACATCGATCCCGATCAGATTAAGAATCTCTTCCCCGATGAACAGGAATGCCGTCATGATCACGGCAGCAACCACTGATGCTTTTTCAGATTGAATGTGACCTACCTTATGTCTCAGATCCACGATAATCGGAATGCTCCCGATGATATCGATCACGGCAAAAAGGATCATGGTGGCGGTAATGGTCTCTCTGAAGCTAAAGTTCATATTATTAAGGCTTTAGAAAATGGGTGCAAAGCTATGAAACCAAATCTGATTCTCCAGCTGTCTTATCAAAAATTTAATACCGATTTAAAACCGGGCGGAAATTATGATTGAGTTATCTTTGCGGCATGTTTCAATTAGGCAAAACCATCGTCTCGGAAGAGATTATCGAAAATGACTTTGTTTGTAATCTTTCTGCCTGTAAGGGAGCCTGCTGTGTAGACGGAGAAGCGGGTGCGCCCGTTGAGGAGTCTGAGCTTGAAGTGCTGGAAAAGGTCTATCAGAAGGTAAAGCCTTACCTTAGAGAGGAAGGAATAAAAGCCATCGAGTCGCAAGGCATATATGTGAAGGGTGAAGACGGTGAATGGGAAACTCCCCTGGTGAATGGCAGTGAATGTGCCTATGTCACCTTTGATAAAAAGGGAACGGCCCTTTGCGGAATTGAGGAGGCCTATAATGCAGGTGATATAGACTGGAAAAAACCCGTGTCCTGCCACCTGTATCCGGTACGCGTCAAACAATACCAGGATTTTGCCGCTGTCAACTACCACAAATGGTATATCTGCGATCCTGCCTGTTCCCTGGGAGAAGAGCTGCAGGTACCTGTTTATAAGTTTACCAAAGAAGCCTTGATTCGAAAGTTCGGTCAGGATTGGTATGACGAACTCGAAGAGGTTGCCCGTAGCCTCAGAGATGAGAAGAAATAGGGTCTTTTTTTCCTGCTTACTTTACATTTATAAGATCTCCTCGAGAAAGGAAGTCCGGAGGAGTGCATACATCCGCATTTTTACACATTACATCGATTAGACCCTGTTTTTAAAGGCTTGAAAGGAGGGCTAACTTTTTGTTTAAGAGGGGGTTGCGCAGTAGCTTTCGTGATGGCTTTAACAAAACATTAGGAAGCCTTTATACATCAACTCTGACTCCACATTTCAACAACTGATGTTAAAAACTTTTGGTATTATTCAGGTAAACAACCTTTCAATTTCAAGGGGGTTTTTAAATATTTGTTAGTCCCCAATCAAGTCTGTTTTTTAGAAATTAATAATCCCTTAAAATCAACAATGACATGTCTGAAGCTGTAGAGCCAATTTTGCAAGAGAATAAAGATCGTTTCGTGATTTTCCCTATCCAACATCACGATATCTGGGAATGGTATAAAAAACAGGAAGCCTGTTTCTGGACTGCTGAAGAGATCGATCTTCATCAGGATCTGAATGACTGGAATCATAAGCTCAATGATGATGAGCGCTATTTTATCAAGCATATCCTGGCTTTTTTCGCAGCTTCTGACGGGATTGTGAACGAGAACCTGGCTGAGAATTTCGTCAATGAAGTACAGTATTCTGAGGCCAAGTTCTTCTACGGGTTCCAGATCATGATGGAGAATATTCATTCTGAAACCTACTCCCTGCTGATCGATACGTATGTAAAGGAAGAAAAGGAAAAGAGTCGTTTGTTTAAGGCGATCGAAAACTTTCCCGCCATCAAGAAAAAGGCCGACTGGGCGCTTCGATGGATCGAGTCACCGAGTTTTGCCGAGCGTCTGATCGCTTTCGCTGCGGTTGAGGGAATATTTTTCTCCGGTGCCTTCTGTTCCATCTTCTGGCTGAAAAAGCGCGGTCTTATGCCGGGTCTCACCTTCTCGAACGAGCTGATCTCAAGAGATGAGGGAATGCACTGTGATTTTGCCGTTCACCTGCATAACAAGCACCTGGTTAATAAAGTGTCAAAGGAGCGAATCAAGGAGATCATTATCGATGCCCTTGATATAGAAAGAGAATTTATTACCGAATCACTGCCTGTGAGCCTTATCGGAATGAACGCCAAGCTGATGACTCAATACCTGGAGTTTGTAACAGATCGCCTGCTGGTCGAACTGGAATGCGAGAAGGTATATAATGCCACGAACCCCTTCGATTTCATGGATATGATCTCACTTCAGGGTAAAACAAACTTCTTTGAGAAGCGTGTATCAGAATATCAGAAAGCAGGGGTACTCAACAAAGATGACAACGAGCAGAAGATCAGCTTTGACGCTGATTTCTGATCTCTTACAGAATCATAATTCACTAAATAACCTTTTCCGTCCTTTTGTTTAATGAGGGCCGGGACATCTGTAACCAAAAAACTAGTAGCGTATGTTTGTAGTAAAAAGAGATGGGCGCAAAGAGCCGATCATGTTCGACAAAATCACAGCCCGCGTGCGAAAGCTGTGTTATGGTCTTAACGAACTCGTAGACCCTGTAAAAGTAGCCATGAGAGTAATCGAAGGGCTTTATGACGGGGTGACGACTTCAGAACTCGATAACCTGGCAGCCGAGATCGCGGCGACCATGACGACCACCCATCCTGATTACGCTAAACTCGCGGCGCGTATATCGGTTTCGAATCTCCATAAGAATACCAAGAAGTTATTCTCTGAGACAATGACCGATCTCTATGAGTACATCAATCCGCGCACCAATCAGAAGGCACCCCTGCTTTCAGATGAGGTTTACGAGGTGATTAAAGAACATGCCGACCGTCTTGATTCGACTATTATCTACAACCGCGATTTCGGCTACGATTACTTTGGTTTCAAAACCCTGGAGCGTTCCTACCTGCTGAAACTGAACGGGAAGATCGTTGAGCGTCCGCAGCATATGCTCATGCGCGTGGCCGTGGGGATTCATCTCGACGACATCGACAGTGTCATTGAGACCTATGAACTGATGTCAAAAAAATATTTCACACACGCTACGCCCACCCTTTTCAATTCAGGTACGCCCAAACCACAGATGTCATCCTGTTTTCTGCTGACCATGAAAGAAGACAGTATAGACGGTATTTATGATACCCTGAAGCAAACAGCGAAGATTTCGCAATCTGCCGGTGGTATCGGTCTCTCTATTCATGATGTTCGCGCCACCGGAAGTTATATCGCCGGAACCAATGGTACTTCGAACGGGATCGTTCCCATGCTGAAGGTCTTTAATGATACAGCCCGTTATGTCGATCAGGGAGGCGGTAAAAGAAAAGGTTCCTTTGCCATTTATATCGAACCATGGCATGCCGATATCTTTGATTTTCTCGATCTGAAAAAGAACCATGGTAAAGAAGAAATGCGTGCCCGTGACCTGTTTTATGCCATGTGGATGCCTGACCTTTTCATGAAGCGCGTAGAAGCCGACAGTTACTGGACACTGATGTGCCCGAATGAATGTCCGGGACTTTCAGATGCTTACGGTGATGATTTTGAAAAGCTCTATATCGGTTACGAGGAAGAAGGAAAGGGACGAAAAAAGGTGAAGGCACGGGAGCTTTGGGAGAAGATCCTGGAATCTCAGATAGAGACCGGTACTCCCTACATGCTGTATAAGGATGCTGCCAACCGCAAATCGAATCAGAAAAACCTGGGAACCATCAAGTCTTCCAATCTTTGTACTGAGATATTGGAATATACGGCTCCTGACGAAGTGGCGGTTTGTAACCTTGCCTCTATTGCACTCCCGATGTTTGTAAAGAACGGAAGCTTTGATCATAAAGAATTGTTCAGGGTAACCAAAAGGGTGACCCGTAATTTGAACCGTGTGATCGACCGCAATTATTACCCTGTGCCTGAAGCAGCCAATTCGAACTTCAGACACCGTCCGATAGGGCTTGGGGTTCAGGGTCTGGCAGACACATTTATCAGACTGCGTCTGCCCTTTACCTCTGATGAGGCTAAGCAATTAAACCAGGATATCTTCGAGACCTTGTATTATGCAGCGGTGACCGCTTCGATGGAAATGGCCAAGGAAGAGGGGCCATACGAGACCTACAAAGGTTCGCCTATTTCAAACGGGGAGTTCCAGCATAATATGTGGGGGATTAAAGACGAAGAGCTTTCCGGTAACTGGGACTGGGCAAAACTGCGTAAAGACGTTAAAAAGCACGGGATACGAAATTCATTGCTGGTAGCTCCCATGCCTACAGCGTCTACCTCACAGATACTGGGGAACAACGAATGTTTTGAGCCCTATACCTCAAACATCTATACCAGAAGGGTGTTATCGGGTGAATTCATCGTGGTGAACAAACACTTGCTGGAAGACCTGGTGAATCTCGGTCTATGGACCGAAGAGCTGAAGCAGGAGCTTATGAGAGCCAATGGCTCGATACAGTATATAGATGGAATTCCTCAGGACATCAAGGAGCTTTATAAAACCGTCTGGGAGATGAGTATGAAAGATATAATCGACATGTCTCGTCACCGTGGATACTTTATCGACCAGAGCCAGTCGTTGAATCTCTTTATGGAGGGAGCGAATTTCGCAAAGCTTACATCCATGCATTTCTATGCCTGGAAGAGCGGTCTGAAAACCGGTATGTATTACCTGAGAACGAAATCTGCGGTGGATGCGATTAAATTCACCCTTGACAATACCAAGAAAACGGCAGAGGTTCCAAAAGAAGCAGCTGAGGTGAAAACAGCAACTGCGAATTCTCCTGTGGCAGTTGAGCCACTTACCCCACAGGAGTTAAAGGAAATGCTGAAGCGTTCCAAAGAGAACGAAGATGATGACTGCCTGATGTGTGGCTCATAGTTTAACTGTTTTCAGAAAAAGGGAGCTCTGCAAAGAAGCTCCCTTTTTTTGTTTTTATTCAGCCGATCTGAGACGATCAGAGCCCAGAAATTTTCCCTCGTTAGTGTACCAGTGCCTGTCTTTTGGGATCATCATTCCCTTTATGGTGTCAAGGCCTTCAAGCAGGATATATTCTCCTTTGCCATTGTCGTTATGCACGAACTGGTAGGCTTCCATGGCATAGGTTTCAGGGTTAATATAAAACGACCAGGTGTCTTTACCCACTTCGGGGTCGTAAGAGACCTTCAAAACATAATAGGTCTTGTTCTGAAAGGTGTCAAGCTTCACTTCAGGTTGCAGCTGTGTGCCTGGATCACGCAATTTCATCGGCAGCCCGTAGAGGTAGCTGTAATAGTCTTTCATGAAAGCTGTGCGCTCGCAACTGCCACGATGTGTCTCAATCTCATCCTGGCTCAGTTCGCTTCGGCCATTAAGGGTGAAGGTACATTGGCCTTTATCATACGTTCTTACAGTTACAGTGCTATCTTTGATGGTCTCTGCCCTGAAGTAGTCATCGGGTCGGTCTAAAGTGATACGGGTTATTCTGTCGCTAGACTCGGGCATTTCTAAGACGATCTCAAGTTCACCTTCAAATTTTTCCCAGGCATTATCAGGATCGTGATATGCTATGGTTTTGTCAAGTAGTTGCTGGGCAGTGGGCTTTTGCTCCCTGGTGCAGGAAGTTAGTGCCGCCAGGGAGGCGGCACCAAGTAACAGATATTTATTCGGCATGGTTGAAGAGTTTCGTACAAAATAAAAAAAAGCGCCGAATGGCGCTTTTTATATTTAGTTGGATTCTGATACGATCTCCGGTGCAGGAATACTGCTGTCGTGTTCTCTGTAATAGAGTTCCATCAGGTTCATGACCGCTACGACAAAGTCTTTACTTTCCATCAACAGGCTGAAATACAGCGATGTGTTTTTGGGGCTGGACTCTTCAGAACGGGTTCTTGTAATTTGCTTTTGGATCTTCTCTGATAGTCTTTCAAGCAGCAATTGTTTACTGTGAAGAATTTCATCGATATTATCCAGATCGCGGTTCTTAAAGGTTTCATTAATGCGATCCAGCAGTTTCTCGATCTCTTCCTGAACTTCGAGCAAGTCACGGGTCTGATTAAATTTCAGTTTCTTGTGATTGTTGTTCACATGTTTGTAGCTCGCCTTGCCGATGTATTCAAGTGATTGTGCCATATCCTGAAGATAGCCCAGGGCTGTGATATAAAAATCACTCGCGCCTACACTTGATTCATCGAGGTTTTTGATAAAGTAGAAGATGTTATCGCGCAGTTCTTCAACCTCAGAAGTAAGCTTATCATTTCCTTTCTTACTCTTTTTGAGTTGTTTCAGATCTTCCTTGGCCAGACCGGTAATAGCATCTCTGAAGATTTTTCTGCTGCGGTTAGCCACGGCGCTGATATTATCGGCACTCTCGTGTATCACTCCCTGAATAGAGCTGCTTTCAGATCTTTTGATTCGGTCTTCTTCTTTGGTCTCCTGTGAACGTTTTTTGTAGGTGATGTAGTTTCTCACTAAAAGAACGATGGCAAAGAAGATAAGAACTGCTATAGCAGCCGGTCCGCCCAGGTATATGATATACGCCATCAGGGCAGCTGCGAAAAAGGCTGAGATAGCGGTAAAGAACCATCCGCCGATCACATTAAATACTCCGGCAACACGGTAAACGGCGCTCTCACGGCCCCAGGCACGGTCTGCCAGCGATGTTCCCATGGCCACCATAAAGGTTACATAGGTGGTAGACAAAGGTAGCTTCATTGAAGTAGCAATAGAGATAAGAACACCTGCGATCATCAGGTTTACCGAAGCCCTGATCTGGTCGAATACCGGTGCGTCGTGTTTCGCAATGGCAGGGTTGTTCTGCGGCTTTTCAAACCTCGAATTGATCTTTTGCTGGGTGCTTTTAGGCAGGATCATATCCAGGCCTTCGCTGAAACGGGTCGAAGCACGCACCACTGTGCGGGAAAGCAGGTTGGGTTGAAACTTCTCCTGCCCTTCATCTTGTCTTGCCAGTCCGAGTTCGGTTTCTGTAACCGTACGGGCTTTCTTTGAGAACCAAAGGGTAAGTACCATCACACCACCTGCTATGAAAAGCAGCATGGGCTCGGTAGGTACCTTCTTGGCAAGGGCTCCCATCGAATAGGCCTCAGCTGCCACTCCCGAGGCACTCCATGCTTCAAATGAGTGGTAGGCGGCCATAGGTACCCCTATAAAGTTTACCAGGTCATTTCCGGCGAATGCCAGGGCTAGACCGAAGGTTCCAACGGTGATTACCAGCGCCAGAATGTTCTTTTTAAAGACGTTTGAATAAAGAAAAGAGAACAGGGTCCATACAACCATACTTCCGGCGATGATCAGTAATTCATTCCCGGTTAGCAGACCCTTAAGATCATCATAGTAGGGAGTTCCCTTCATACCCTTCATAAAGATGAAGTAGGTAATCGCAGTCAGTGCCAGTCCACCAAAGATGGCTCCGAAGTTTTTCATCTTGCGCTCATAGTGAAACGAGAATACGAGTCGCGAGAGATATTGTACCAGGGCTCCTATTGAAAAGGCGATCACCACTGAAAGCAGGATTCCTGAAATGATCATCAGCGCCTTACTGGAATTGATGTAATTTGCCAGGTCTGCGATGGTTTCAGTTTCCGATGCAGATATCTTGATCAGGGCCATGGCCACCGCGGCACCAAGCAATTCGAATACAATCGACACCGTTGTAGAGGTAGGCATCCCTAGGGTGTTAAAGAAATCCAGAAGCAGGATGTCGGTGATCATCACCGCCATAAAAATGATCATGATCTCATTGAACATGAATTGCTCGGGTACAAAGATACCCTTACGGGCCACTTCCATCATTCCGCTAGAAAATACCGCACCCAGAAAGATTCCCAAACTGGCCACGATCATGATGGTTCTGAAGGAAATAGCCTTGGAACCGATCGCTGAATTTAAAAAGTTAACCGCGTCATTACTCACACCAACCACAAGGTCTGCTATTGCCAGAACGGCCAGTGCTACGATCATCAGTAAATAAATGTTTTCCATAATAGAAATGTACTAATTGTTAATGTTTCCGCTCAGGCCGGGAAACAAGGCCTTTTAGAAATGAATGTCCATTTGCAGTCGCCACATAAGGCGATTTTGTGCATTGGCCAGATCGATATAGGTCACGTCACTCTGAACTTTTAATTTGTGACCTACGATGTATTTTGAAACACCAAAGGTATATTGGTCTTCTTTCCCCACACCTGTAATCTGCTCGTCGATATCGGTAGTGGTATATCTTCCGGTTAGCTCCCAGTTGTTCTTAAAGAGATAACCAGACATCAGGTTCAACCCATGACCCACCTGAACGATGTCTCCCGTTGGGGTCCCGTCACTGTTTCGTGCGACAGGAGCATCTGCGTCTCTGTTGGCAAACTCACCCATTAGCGAAAAACCTCGGTATTTGAACATGAGGTCTACGAAAATGGTGGAGATATCGGTTTCATAAAAGCCGAAATCGGTTGCCATGAATCTTCCCTGGTTACTTCGGGTTTTCACAGCATTTTGGTTGTAATCGTAGGTGGCCGCCAGTAAAAGTTTAGGGCTTTCTTCACGTATGAGGTCGCTCCCCAAATAATCATTCTTTCCCTTGAAAAGACCCAAAGGCAACACCTCGATCCTGCCTGTGTACTGATGACCTCCCAGATTTCCGGTTGTGATATTACGACCTTCACCTTGAGAAAAAGCGGCAATCTCGCGTATGACAAAATCGTCGTTAAGGTTGATATGGTGTCTTAACTGCAGACCCATGTCACGGTCAATATTAAATCGGGCATTCAAAAGAGAGCGGTCAACCAATTGCATATTACCTGAAGAGATCACTCGCTCAATGTTGCCGGGAAGTTTGGTCTGTCCGGCCCAGAGCACAAAATTTTCATAGAAATTCCACTTGATAACCGCGTCCAGTATATACCTTGGCGCGTTATTGGTGAATGGCGAGGCTCCGCCAATATCTCGGTTGGAAAGACCCAACTCGAGCTTATATTTCAGTTTCGGACTAAAAGCGTAACCGTCAAACTTTAAACGGGCACGACGAACCAGAAAATTGGTGGTGGGATTGGTGAAGTTGCCATCGTCCTCGGTCCAGTTAGTCATCCCGAGAAACTGCATACGTGTTGCGAACTTCATGGTCCAGGTACTGTCTTTCCCGGTGATCTTTAATAGTCCCTTACCAAATTTAGGGGCTTCAACAGTTTGTGCAGGGGCTGTCCACAATGCCAGGAATAGCACTGTGACCATACATACATATTTCATGGTAATCATTAGTTTTTGTCGGCGGCAAAGAACCAAACCTTATGTTAATTTAAGGTTAAGTGAAGATTACGATATAAATATTAAATCGTCAGCTGATTAGGGGATTACAAATGAAAAGGCCACTCAGGTGAGTGGCCTCAAACATTTCAAAAATTGGTCGACAAAAACTAATGTGGTTGAAATATTTGTTTTGTCTGAATAGACGAAGACAAAAATGATGCTTTAGCGTTATTCTGAGGTAAACCTAAAATTAAATTAGTATTAAGTAATGTTGATAAAAACACGGGAACTTATCGAATACTGGCCGAGAAATAAAGCGATCTCTTTTATCTTGCGGCTTAAAACCACTACAGATGAAATGGGAAGAACTGCTTTCGCTTAAACGATACGGTGATACACATAAAAGACTGCGAAGGGAACAGGATGAGACCCGTCTTGGCTTCGAGGTCGACTATGATCGCATCATATTTTCCTCAGCTTTCAGAAGCCTGCAGGATAAAACGCAGGTGATTCCTCTTTCTAAGACCGATTTTGTACATACACGGTTAACCCACAGTCTTGAGGTCTCGGTAGTCGGGAGAAGCCTGGGCCGTATGGTCGGAAAAAAACTGTTGACTAAATATCCTTACCTCAAAGAGGTGCATGGTTACAGGTTTAACGATTTTGGTGCCATCGTAGCCGCCGCTGCCCTGGCACATGATATAGGGAATCCGCCTTTCGGTCATAGCGGTGAAAAGGCTATTGGGAATTTCTTTAAAAACGGTGTGGGGAAGCAGTACCGCAAGGTACTGTCTGATAAAGAGTACCAGGACCTGGTCGATTTTGAAGGTAATGCCAATGGTTTCAGGATACTCACTCAGAGTCGAAAAGGTATCGATGGCGGGATACGGTTGAGTTATGCAACCCTGGGTGCCTTTATGAAATATCCTAAGGAGTCGCTGCCGAAAAAGCCAAGTAATCGTATAGCCGATAAAAAGTTCGGTTTCTTTCAGTCTGAAAAGGAAAAGTTCAGTGACGTAGCACAAAGTCTGGGGCTGGTTGCGACCGGAACAGGAGAAAGTATTTCGTTCAGCAGGCATCCTTTGGCTTTCCTGGTGGAAGCGGCAGATGATATCTGTTACACCATCATTGATTTTGAAGATGGGATCAATCTGGGGCTGATCGACGAAGACTACGCTCTGGAATACCTGATCAAACTGGTTCGGAAAAAGATCAACACCCAAAAGTACAGTGCGCTTGATACCCGTGAAGACAGGTTAGGGTACCTGAGAGCCCTGGCTATAAGTGCACTTATAGAAGATGCCTGCCGGGTATTTATTGAAAACGAAGAAGCGATTCTGGAAGGGAATTTTCATCAGTCACTTATGGATCATTCGGCTTATAAGGCACAGGTTTCTGATATTATCAAAATCAGTGTGGAACGAATTTACCAGAGCGATGAAGTAGTTCAAAAAGAGATCGCCGGATTTCGCATACTGAAAACCCTTCTGGAAACCTTTACTGAAGCTGCCATGCACCGATTTACAGGAAATGCCGACCACTATCATAAACTCGTTCTGAAGCTCATACCTGAACATTATTATACCGGAGATAATGAATACGATGTATTGTTGGGGGTTTCACAGTATGTGGCAGGACTGACCGATGGTAATGCGTTGAACCTGTTCAACCGGATCAACGGAAGTGCACTGATCTAAAAATCATAAACCACGCCGATACCCAGCAATTGTTTGAACTGAATACGGGCGCCGTATTTAGAAGTCTCTCCGTTGGCATTGGTCACTTCGACGAATTTCACATCGTCATCGTAAATCACGTGAAAGCCAAAGGTGGCTTTAACCAGTTCGTTCACCCTGAACTCCAGATCAACGATCCAGTTTACATCGATATTCCCAAAATTGTTCAGGTAATCGGTGTATAGATTGATACGGTTCGAAAGATAGATGTTTTCCAGAATCTTGGTTTGATACGAATTGGTGAGCAGGAAACCGATCTCTGTATACACCCGCTGCCCGTCTTCGATCTTCATTCCGAAGCCATTAAAGCGGGCAGGCCTGACTCCGAAAGCCCCCTGGTCTGCCAGGCGCTGGTCTAATACAAATGTTGACTTTTGGGTTACCGGAGATACATAAAGGTTGAAGTCTTTGTCTTCAGGAGAATATTCTGCTCCGATACCCAGGAATAAATAGCCAGGAGCCATAAAGGTTGAGATAGGTGTTTCGGTGTCGGGATACCTGAAACCGTTTGAGAACTGGGTGTTGAAATTTAATTTTCCTGAAAAATACCAGTCTGAAAGCTGATCCATTTTATATCCCATGGTCGAGTTTACCGATATTTCATCATCGGTTTTTCGAATGGATTGTCCTTCCTGCGCATTGACCCCGTATTTCAGGATCATTTCATTGTTCCACTGAACGTTTCTGAACTTGTAATTGCGTAAAAACAGGGCATTGGCCCTTGCTGAGATAGCGTTGTTACCACCGGCATTCCAGTTGACAAAGGCTATCTCGTTCACGTCGAGTCCGATCCTGTTCTTTTCTGTCCAGCGCGGTGGAGGGGGTTGATATTCCCTGATCAGCCGGTTTAAGTTAATGGTATCTCTTTTGATTACCAGTGCCGTATCAGGGATACGTGGCGGTCTCAGGATCTCATTGTCATTCTGGGCATGTAAAGTAAAGGTCAGGAGTAAAATTACCAGCGCTATACCGTACTTCATCTGAGTTTATTAAGCTGCAAAGGTGTAAAAAAAATGCTTTATGAAAAAGGCTTTCTCAATACTTGTGCCAGTGATTCGGGGTCCAGCCCGGTATTTTTTTGTAATTCATGTGTACTTCCATGGTCTATAAACCGATCGGGTATTCCGATCATTCTGATGGGTACGCGATATCCATTCTCTTGTGCAAACTCTGCCAGTGCACTACCCATACCACCTTTTATAACTCCGTCTTCAACCGTGATAACACCCTGGTGATTTCCGAATACCTCATGCAGCAATTCTTTGTCGAGAGGTTTCAGAAAACGAAGATCGTAATGAGCAAAACGATCGGGGTTCTCCTGTATTCTTATGGCCCTTGATACGTTGTCGGCTATGGTCCCGATGCTTACGACAGCATAGGTGTCGCCTTGCTGGAGGCATTCACCTTTCCCTATTCTGATAGGTGAAAAAGGCTTTTCCCAGGTCGATATCTGTCCGCGACCACGGGGATAGCGAATCGCAATGGGTCCTTTCAGGCTTCCGCTTTGGGCGGTAAAGATCATGTTGCGCAGTTCAATGAGGTCTCTCGGGGCACAGATGATCAGGTTCGGTATGGGACGAAGAAAGGCCAGGTCAAAAACTCCGTGATGTGTGGCCCCGTCATTTCCTACCAGCCCCGCCCTGTCGAGACAGAGTACAACGGGAAGTTGCTGAAGGGCGACATCATGTATCACCTGGTCATAGGCACGTTGCAGAAATGTGGAATAGATGGCGCAAAAAGGTATCATTCCTCTGGTGGCGAGACCTGCTGCGAGGGTTACGGCATGCTGTTCGGCGATACCTACATCAAAAGCCCTTTCGGGAAAGGCTTCCATCATATATTTCAGGGAACTGCCTGTTGGCATGGCCGGGGTAATTCCAACGATCTTTGGGTTGCTTCTGGCGAGTTCAAGAAGCGTAAGCCCGAAAACATCCTGGAATTTAGGCGGGTGTTTGGAATTTTCATCCCTGATAAGGTCTCCGGTTCTTTTGTCGAACTTTCCGGGGGCATGATAGCGCACCTGGTCTAATTCTGCACTTTTTAATCCTTTTCCCTTGGTGGTGACCACATGCAGAAATCGCGGACCCTTCTTGTCTTTGAGACGTTTTAATTCTTTAATAAGCCCACTCATATCATGCCCGTCTATGGGGCCTGTGTAATCAAAGTTGAGGGCTTTTATGATATTGCTCTGGGAAAAAGACCGGTCTTTTTTAACCCGGGTGAGATAATTTTTAAGGGCTCCCACACTGGGGTCGATCCCTATGGCATTGTCATTAAGTATGATCAGCAGGTTAGCATCGCTTACCCCCGCATGGTTGAGCGCTTCAAAGGCCATTCCGCTGGCAATCGAGGCGTCACCGATTACTGCGATATGGTTACGTTCGGTATCACCTTGCAGTTTTGAAGCCAGGGCCATTCCGAGAGCTGCAGAGACTGAGGTGGAACTGTGACCGGTACCAAAGCTGTCATAAATGCTTTCGCTTCTTTTTGGAAAACCGCTTATACCACCCGCCTGGCGGTTGGTATGAAAGATATCACGACGGCCGGTGATGATCTTGTGTCCGTATGCCTGGTGGCCCACATCCCATACCAGCTGATCGTCGGGGGTGTTGAAGACATAGTGAAGGGCAAGGGTGAGTTCTACCACGCCCAGACTGGCTCCCAGGTGCCCTTCTTTAGTGGAAACGATATCGATTATGAACTCCCTGAGTTCTGTGGCTACTAACGCTAACTGATCTTCACCAAGAGTTCTTAGATCTTCCGGGTCATTGATTCTGGTGAGAAATGATGTGTCCATACGGTAAAGCAATAGGTCTTCTGCTGAACAGAAGACAGAGGTCAAAGATAACAAGTTCGCATATTATAAATTGTATTTTTGCAGATATGATAGAACCATTCGACGACACATACTTTATGAAAAAGGCGCTTCAGGAAGCTGAGGCGGCTTTTGAAAAGAACGAAATACCCGTAGGGGCCCTTATCGTGGCAGAGAATCGTATCATTGCCCGGGCTCATAATCTTACCGAGATGCTTCATGATGTTACGGCACATGCCGAAATGCAGGCGATTACAGCGGCGGCTAATTATCTCGGAGGGAAATACCTGAAGGGCTGTACCCTGTATGTAACCCTGGAGCCCTGCCAGATGTGTGCCGGGGCCTTGTATTGGAGTCAGATCGATCGTATTGTTTTTGCTGCCAGGGATGAACAGCGCGGTTTTCTCACTATGGGAGGGAAGCTTCACCCAAAGACAACGGTGAGTTCAGGGATACTGGAGGCTGAGGCTGCGGTTCTTCTCAAGCGGTTTTTTATTGAGAAACGCAATTTGAACTAATAAAAAATGCCTCCGGATGGAGGCATTTTCTTACTACAAAATAAAACATATGTTTTAGCCGATAACCTGCACTTGTGCGGCTACCATACCTTTTCTTCCTTCTTCCTCGACATATTCTACTTTGTCTCCTTGGTTCAATTCAACTCCGTCTAGAGATGTTGCGTGTACGAAGATATCTCTTCCGGTGTCATCGTTGGTAATGAATCCATAACCTTTAGATTCATTGAAAAATTTAACTGTACCAGTCATAAAAAAAATAAATAAAATAAATAATTAATTAAAGGCCCAAATGTAGGGTTTTAATTTTCTATACAAATAGTTTTTAGATGAAATTTTATTAAAACCTCCTGATTTACTGATTTTTATTTTTTTTCTCGTTCATCCTGTCGAGGTTTTCTTTGGTAAAGGTGTAGTCTTTTAATTGTTTCCCTTTCGATCGGTGAAATATGAAAAGAGGCATTAATAAAAACGAGAAAGCGAGTACGGCTATTCCGATGATACGGTCACCGGTAAGGTGATCTTCCCGGAACTTGAAATAGTACCCCACACAACCGGCCACTACGATGCTGATAAATAGTATTTTGAGGAAGATTTTCATGATCTACTGTGTAAAATTAATCAATTTTCTGCGGTAAGCTGTGAGTAGCTTGGATTTTGAAATGAAGCCGTGATATTGATTGTCTTTGGTAACGGGAAGGTTCCATGCGCCGCTGTCCTGGAATTTTTTCATCACCCGGGTCATCTTGTCTTTATCGAGTTTGACAACAGCAGGCGGGTTGTTCATAAGTTGGGCAGCGGTGAGCTCATCATATAGTTTTTGATCAAACATGATCGGTCGGATGTCGTCGAGTAAAATAATACCCTCGAGATATTTGGTATTTCTGTTCAGCACCGGAAAGATATTCCGTTTTGAACGGGTTACCGCTTCTGTCAGGATCTCTCCAAGGGTCATGTCGGGATAAACGGGCACGAAATTGGTCTCTATCACACTGTTAATGTCCATAAGAGTAAGTACGGCATGGTCTTTATCGTGAGTGATAAGTTCTCCTTTTCTTCCCAGTTCCATAGCATAAACCGAATGCGGAATAAAATAACGTGTCAGGGTATAAGAGGTGGCGGCTGTGATCATCAGGGGGATGAACAGGTCATATCCACCGGTCACCTCAGCGATCAGGAAGATGGCTGTAAGCGGGGCGTGCAGTACCCCGGCCATGAGCCCGGCCATTCCCACCAGGGTATAGCTGCTTTCGGAAACCGAGATTCCCGGTGCTCCCAGGTTATTGAGTATCTTGGCGGCACAATTGCCCAGGATGCTTCCCATGAACAGGGTGGGAGCGAAGATCCCTCCCACACCTCCGGCACCAAAGGTCAGGGTAGTCGCAAAGATCTTAAAGATGACCAGACCGAACAGCAGGGCGATGACCACCCACACATTATCCAGATCCAGATCGAAAAAATTGTTCTCCAGGGCCACCTCAGGAGTTCCTTGTACCAGGTTGTTGATCACATCAAAACCCTCTCCATATAAAGGAGGGATAAAAAACAACAGGATTCCGATACCCAGTCCTCCTATAGCTATACGTTTGCCGGGGGAGCCGATTTTTTCGAAGACCGAACTCATTTCTTCATACACCCGGGCGAAATAGATGGAAGCGAAACCTGAGATGATTCCCAGAAGCAGATACAGAGGCAGGTCAGCGATCATGAATTTTTCATCGATCTTAAAAGGAAGAAGGATATCACTTCCGAAGAAAAAATACGAAGTGATCACTCCGGAGAGTGATGCAAAGACCAGGGGGATCATGGATGCCAGTGTAAGATCAAGGCTGAATACTTCCACCGCGAAGATAATGGCTGCGATAGGTGCCTTGAAGATCGACGCCATGGCACCGGCTGCTGCACAACCGATCATCAGGGTACGGGTGGCCTGGTTGAAATGAAACAATCGGGAAAGATTGGAACTGATTGCGGCACCTGTGGCCACTGTGGGTCCCTCAAGTCCGACAGACCCTCCGAAACCGACCGTAACAGGTGCTGTTAGCAGGGAACCGAACATCTGGAATCTTCGCATAACTCCTTTCCGTTTTGAAATGGCAAAGAGCGTCGAGGGAATCCCGTGATTTACCCTATGGCGAATCACGTATCTGATGATCAGGTAGACAAGGGCAAAACCGATAACCGGAGATACAAAATACAAGGCGTGGTGGTAATCCTGAATGAGGCCATCTTCCAGGAAGAGCTGGATAAAGTGAGTCAGGTTTTTTAGAATGACCGCCGCGATACCCGATGTAAAACCTACCAGGATACTGCTGAGATAGATAAAGTTCTGTTCAGAAATATGTTTATACTTCCATATCAGGAATCGTCTCAGGAAAGATTTACCGCTCGAAGTAGCCATATGATACCGGTGTGGCTTTTGCTGATCTTAAAGATAGATAATTCCCGATCCCCGTGAAAACGGAGATCGGGATGGGTTTTATTATGCTTCGGGCTGTGGCTGCTTGATCTCTAATTGCAGTTCTTCCAGTTGCTCGTTGTCAATTCTGGCAGGGGCATCGATCATCACGTCTCTTCCGGCATTGTTTTTCGGGAATGCGATGAAGTCTCTGATTGTTTCCTGTCCGCCAAGAATAGCTACCAGACGATCGAAACCGAAAGCGATACCTCCATGAGGAGGAGCTCCATATTGGAAGGCATTCATCAGAAAGCCGAATTGTTCTTCTGCTTCTTCTTTGCTGAAGCCCAAATGCCTGAACATGGTTGCCTGCAGATCTTTATCGAAAATTCTGATGGAACCACCGCCGATCTCGTTTCCGTTCAATACCAGGTCATAGGCATTGGCCCGAACTTTACCCGGGTCGCTTTCAAGCAGCGGGATATCTTCTTTTTTAGGCGAGGTGAATGGGTGATGCATAGCATGGTAGCGTCCGCTTTCCTCATCAAATTCCAAAAGCGGGAAATCAACCACCCAAAGTGGAGCGAACTCATCGGCCTTTCTCAAGCCGAGTTGCTCGGCGAGCTCCATTCTCAGTGCACTGAGCTGAGTGCGTACTTTGTGGGTTTCTCCTGAAAGCACACAGATAAGGTCACCCGGTTTTGCTCCGGTGGCTTCAGCCCATGCTGCAAGGTCTTCCTGGTCATAAAACTTATCTACAGACGATTTAAAACTACCGTCTTCATTACATTTTACATAGACCATTCCCATGGCACCTATCTGAGGTCGCTTTACCCAGTTGATGAGAGCATCGATCTCTTTTCTCGTATAGGAAGCGGCACCGGGAACGGCGATACCTACAACCAGTTCAGCTTCGTTAAAAACCTTAAAGTCTTTATTTTGGGCAACGGCATTAAGTTCTCCGAATTCCATTCCGAAGCGTATGTCCGGCTTGTCATTTCCATATTTCTTCATGGCCTCATCATAGGTCATGCGTGGAAAACTGTCAACATCTACATTTTTGATCTCCTTCAGCAAAAAGCGGGTCAGTCCTTCAAAAGTGCTGAGAATGTCTTCCTGGTCTACGAAGGCCATCTCACAGTCGATCTGTGTGAATTCAGGCTGACGATCAGCTCTGAGGTCTTCATCTCTGAAACATTTTACGATCTGGAAGTACTTATCCATACCTCCCACCATTAACAGCTGTTTGAAGGTTTGGGGTGATTGTGGCAGGGCATAGAATTCACCGGGATTCATGCGGGAAGGAACCACAAAATCACGGGCACCTTCGGGAGTCGACTTGATCAGGTAAGGGGTTTCCACCTCAATAAAACCATGTTCAGAAAGATAGTTGCGAACAGCTATAGATACCTTATGCCTGAAGATCAGGTTGTTTTTCACCCGGTTACGTCTAATATCCAGGTAGCGGTACTTCATGCGCAGATCTTCCCCTCCGTCGGTATTTTCTTCTATGGTAAAAGGAGGAGTTTTGGCACTGTTTAATACCTGAAGATCCTCTACGAGTATCTCGATCGCTCCTGTGGCCATCAGATCATTCTTGGCTTCTCTTTCGATCACCTTCCCTTTCACCTGTACCACGTATTCACGGCCCAGTTCCTTGGCGCGGGTAAATACCTCGGCAGGCGTTCTTTCTTCATCGAATATAAGCTGGGTCAGACCATAGCGGTCCCGTAAATCAACCCAAACCATAAATCCTTTATCTCGAACCTTTTGAACCCATCCCGAGAGGGTAACTTCACTATCTATATCTGTGGCTCTTAACTCGCCGCAAGTATGACTTCTGTACATATGATGCAGTTTCAATTTTCAGGGGGCAAAGTTAAGAAGAACTGCCGATTCTGCCGCTATGTATTTCTTTTGATTACCGGCTTTGGGTTTGATGAATTGCAGATCGTAAGGTGCAGACTGTATACTTTATACAAATAAAGGGGTGAAACCGGTTTTTAGCGTGGTTTTCCGGGGTGAAAACAATATTAATACATTAGATATCAGGATTTTAACCTCCAATGTTAATTTAATGTTATGTCAACGTTGCCTGAAAGTAAATTATTAAGTATATTTGTTATGTTAAGATTATGATGAAGTAACTTTTAAAAACAGCAAACTCATGAAAAATTTCATTTTTACCCTTGCCCTTTTGTTCTCTGCTGTTGTTGTAGCTCAGGAAAACAAAATAGAACCTCAGTACGAGGTACTGGAAAATAACGTAATAAAAGCCACCTATTTTCACGATAACGGTATTATCGCCCAAACAGGTTTTTACCTGAACGGGAAAGTACATGGTGAATGGAAAGCCTTTAATAAGGAAGGCGATAAAATCGCTATGGGAGAGTACCAGCAGGGTGAAAAAACCGGTAAGTGGTTATTCTGGTGTGGAGAAGAGCTTAAGGAGGTAAATTATCTTGATAGCCGGGTAGCCAGTGTAACTACCTGGGACAACGCTAACTCAATTGTAATACGAGATTAATAACTTCCTCCATATATTCAAGAACCCCGTTTTTTAACGGGGTTTTTTGTTTTAGGCAGCAAACATCATTTTCGTATTTTTGCAGGAATAATTCTTCGAACATGATACAATCCATGACCGGATTTGGCAAAAGCGTTATTCAGCTTCCGGCCAAAAAGATCACCATAGAGATCAAATCACTTAATAGCAAGAACCTTGATATCAATGCGAGGATTCCTTCCAACTACAGAGAGAAGGAATTGGAATTGCGCAACCTGATTGCCAATAATCTTCAGCGGGGTAAGGTTGATTTTTCGCTGTATGTCGAGATCACCGGTGACGAGGCACCCACCTCTGTGAATCCCGGTGTGGTGCGAAATTACATGCAGCAGTTAAGCCATGTTATCGGAGATACCGGTAGCGAGAGCGACAGATTGGAATTGCTTAAAATGGCGATCAGAATGCCCGATGCTCTCAAAAGCGAAAAGGAAGAGATCGATGAAAGTGAATTTCAGACCATAGAGAAGGCTTTGCAGGAGGCTCTTGAAAATATCAATGAATTCCGTTCACAGGAAGGTGCCAGTCTCGAGGCAGATTTTGTTAAGCGTATCAAAAGCATTATGACCGGCCTGGAGGAGGTTGAGAAGATCGACCCTGATCGTACCGCTGCGGTACGGGAGCGACTGGAAAAGGCTCTGGCTGAGGTAAAAGAAGAGGTAGACGAGAACCGTTTCGAACAAGAACTTATCTATTATCTAGAAAAATTTGATATCACAGAGGAAAAGGTCAGACTGGCCAACCATTTGAAATATTTTCTGGAAACCATGGAGTCAAAGGAGTCGAACGGCAAGAAACTCGGCTTTATCAGCCAGGAGATCGGTCGGGAGATCAACACCATTGGTTCTAAAGCCAATTATGCCCCCATGCAGCAGTTGGTGGTTCAAATGAAAGACGATCTCGAGAAGATCAAGGAACAAATACTCAATGTGCTTTAGTATTTATGGAAGATAACACAAACGGCGCTGATAAAAACACCAAAGAGGGAAAGCTCATCATTTTTTCTGCTCCTTCAGGAAGTGGGAAAACCACGATCGTAAAACATTTGCTTGAACACCCGGAACTGGGGCTGGAATTTTCCATTTCAGCTACGTCACGCGAGCCCAGAGGTGACGAAAAAGACGGAGTGAATTATTACTTTATTTCTTTAAGAGAATTTAAAGACCATATAAAAAGCGGGGATTTCCTGGAGTGGGAAGAGGTCTACCGTGATAATTTCTACGGAACCCTGAAAAGCGAGGTGGAACGTATCTGGGCACAGGGCAAGCACGTGATCTTTGATATCGATGTGGCCGGGGGTCTGAGAATAAAGAAGAAATTTCCCGACCGGACACTCGCCGTATTTGTGAAGCCGCCAAGTGTTGATGAACTAAAACGGCGTCTGAAGAAACGAAGTACTGAGAGCGAAGACCGGATCAACATGAGAATTGCCAAGGCTTCGGTAGAGCTGGCTACGGCTCCGCAATTTGATACCATTATCAAAAATTATGATCTGGACACAGCTAAAAAGGAGGCCTATGATCTTGTGGCAGACTTCCTGAAAACCGGTACCGGTCAATGAAGCGAATCGGCTTATACTTTGGCACCTTTAATCCGATACACATCGGACATCTGATCATTGCCAATCACTTTGCAGAATACAGTGATCTGGAGGAGGTGTGGCTGGTGGTAACCCCCCATAATCCGCATAAAAAAAAGAAGACCCTGTTAGACGACCGGCATCGGTATGAAATGGTGTACAGGGCCACAGAATCCTTCCCTAAACTTCGTCCCAGCGATATAGAATTCGGTTTGGATCAACCCAATTATACAGTTAATACTCTGGCGTATCTGAAAGAAAAATACCCTGAGTATCAATTTTCCCTGATCATGGGTGAAGACAATCTGAGAAGTCTGAGCAAATGGAGGAACTTTGAATATATACTGGAGCACCACCCCATATATGTCTATCCGCGTAATGCCGGGGAGATGCCTGATAGCGAGATACCCGAATCGCAAGCCGGTATTACCATTGTAAATGCTCCACAGATGGAGATTTCATCAACTTTTATCAGAAAGGCGATCGGTGAAGGAAAAGAAGTCAGACCCTTACTGCCTGAAAGTGTATGGGAGTATATCGATCATAATAATTTTTACCGTTCGTAATATAAAACCCTTACTGTTCTGTTCAATCTTCGGAAGGTATGCGCAACACCTGTCCCGGGTAAATCTTATTCGGATCTTTAAGCATGGGCTTGTTCGCTTCGAAGATCAGGTTGTATTTCATGGCATCACCATAATATTCCTTTGCGATCTTACTTAGGCTGTCTCCTGATATGACATTATAGAAATTCGATTCCGGTTGCGAATTCCCGCTAACCTGCAGGCGATCATCAACCACCGCTATACCCTTATGGTTACCGATGACCAGTACGACTTTTTCACGGGTTTTATGGTCGGCGGTTTTGCCTTCGACCCTGGCCGTATCGCCTTCGATGCTGATCTCAAAATCATCTACTTCGAGTTTCAGGTCGGCGATGGTTTCCTTTAAGCGTTTGGCAGCTTTTTTATTTTCAGGGCTTTTAGATTGCTTCTCTTTATTTTGTTCGGCATCTTCATTGTTCCCGGTGCTGAATAGTTTTGCTCCTGAATCTGTGATGAATGTGATGAGTCCCATATAATTGTTTTTATTTTACCGAAGGGGGTACGCGCTAAAATACTCAAATTCAGTCAGATGCTAAAAAAAGGTCAAGCTGTGTTTCGAATATTATTCTGAGTATATACTGACAACCATGGGGCTTTCATTGTGCAGAATCGATGAAATCCTGGATTATTAATAAAAAAAGAAAACCACCTCAGGTAGTACCTGAAGCGGTTTTCCAACTAAATAACCAACCAAAAAAATCAACTAACTTAACTTAAGTTTTTAAGCAGAATGCTAACTCAAATTATGTTTATTTTTAAACATAAACCGTGCCATAATTGCTGCTTAACCATTAGTGATTTATTAGGATAACGGGTCCCAGGGCTTTTAAATTGTGCAGATTCATAATAAGGAAAAGTTAAAGTTTTGAAGTGAATTTCGTTAATGTCTTTCTTTCAGCACTTTAGAGTTTTGTTGTAGCGTTGAGAAAATTTGAATCGCTCATTTTTGTTACTTTTGACCCCATAGATATTCAACCCATGGTAAAAACGAAAAAGATCGCGGTATTCGGAGGAGGCAGCTGGGCTACAGCGATAGTCAAAATGTTATGTGAAAACTGTGAACAGGTGGGATGGTATATGCGAAGTGTGTATGCCAAAGAACACATTCTGAATCAACAGCATAACCCGAACTACCTGAGTGCTGTGGAGTTCCATACCGAACAGCTGAAACTTTCTAACGATATCAATGAGCTGGTCGCCTGGGCAGATTACCTGATTTTTGCCATTCCCTCTGCCTTCCTGGGTGAAGAGCTGAAAAAGCTGGAGCTTCCCCTTGAAAAAAAGATCATTTTCTCTGCTATTAAAGGGATAGTGCCTGAAAGCGGACAGATTGTGGGCGACTATTTTAACGATAAATACGCTGTTCCCTATGAAAATATCGGGGTGCTTGCAGGGCCCTGTCATGCTGAAGAGGTGGCCCTTGAGAGGCTTTCGTATCTAACTGTGGCTTGTTTTGACAAGGAAAAAGCCGAGTTGATGGCTTCCTTGCTGGCCAGTGATTATATCAAGACCAAGATCAGTGATGACATTATCGGTACCGAATATGCAGCCGTACTTAAGAATATCTATGCCATTGCCGCCGGGATTGCTCACGGCTTGGGGTATGGCGATAATTTCCAGGCAGTATTGATGAGTAATGCAATCAGGGAAATGCGACGATTCATCAAGCGTATACATAAGATGAAACGCAATATCAATAATTCGGCCTACCTGGGTGATCTGCTGGTTACCGGATACTCGGTTTTCAGCCGCAACCGTATGTTTGGAAACATGATCGGTAAGGGATACACGGTCAAAAGTGCCATGATGGAGATGAATATGGTGGCAGAAGGCTATTATGCTGCTGAAAGTGCTTATGCCATAGCCAAACAGCATAAGCGCAAGAGCAAAACCCCGATTATCGACGCGGTTTATAAAGTATTATACGAGGGCGCCGAGCCCAAGAAGGTTTTCATACGGCTTACCGATAAACTGGACTGATATTATATTCTGTCAAGGCTAAAGTTTGAATGCATATCTATCTCATGTTTCAGGTCGCTGCGCAAATCATCGATCGCCTCGCTGTCAGCGGCGAATAGTTCCTGGTGATCCTGTAAAATGATCTCCTGATATTTCCTCACACTATCAATGTCGAAATACAACCTCCCCGTTCTTCTTACGAAGAAATCGAATGGGTTCTGTATGCACTCATAAGTGGCGCAAAATTCGTATTCGGCACGTACCATGCGTTCTTCCGGCTCTCCTTCGAATTTTTCAAATAGGGTAAGAATGCTTTCAGATTGCTTTCCGTAGGTGGTGACCAGGTAACGGGCGTGATAGGGTTTAAGACCTTTTGATTCGATCTTTGATGAAAGCTCTTCGATATATGATTTTACCTCACTGAAGCTCTTCCACGGCCCTCCGCATAATGGAATTTTGTCGGTATAGCATTCTCTGATCTCGGTTCCTTCTTCTTTCATCAGTTCGGCAACCCTGTTGACCACTCTCTCGGCCATTTTTCTGTAACCGGTTAGTTTTCCTCCGGCGATACTAAGCAATCCGGTGGCAGAGGTGAAGATCTCATCTTTACGTGATAATTCTGAGGGTGCTTTTCCTTCTTCATGAATAAGGGGTCGAAGACCCGCCCAACTTGAAACAATATCATCCATCTCCAAATTAATGGAAGGAAACATATTGTTTACGGCCGAGATGAGATATATGGCATCGGCTATGTCTGTTTTTACATCATCTTTATTATCGTTGTAATTGGTGTCGGTGGTGCCCACGTAGGTGATTTTTCCTCTGGGAATGGCAAAGATCATTCTGCCGTCTGGGACATCGAAATAGACCGATTGTTTCACGGGTAATTTTTCATGAGGAAAAACCAGGTGAACTCCTTTGGTTAAATGCAGCTGTTTGCCTTTCTTCGACTTGTTCAGGCTGCGTAATTCGTCAACCCAGGGCCCCGCGGCGTTGATCACATAGTTGCTTTTGATGAAATAGTTATCTCCGCTTACCTGGTCTTCGACCTCGACTCCTTTGATGATCTCGTCTTCATCGTAAACGAAATCGGTCACCTTAGTATAATTTATTGGAACTGCGTCGTAATTCAGAGCGGTCTTAATGTTTTCCAGGGTGAGGCGGGCATCGTCGGTACGGTATTCTGCATAGAACCCGGCTCCTTTCAGGATCTTTTCCGGAAGAAGTGGTTCCAGTTCGATGGCTTTTGAAGCATCCAGCATCTGGCGCTGGTCTTCTCCCTCAACCTGGGCGAGGATGTCATAAACCTTAAGTCCGACCGAAGTAAGCCACTTTCCGTACGATCCGTTTTCGATCAGGGGTAATAACATCTTTTCAGGAATTACCAGGTGTGGAGCCAATTGGTGAACGATAGCCCTTTCTGAACCGACTTCCTTAACCAGCCAGAAATCAAATTGTTTCAGGTAGCGCAGTCCGCCGTGAATAAGTTTGGTAGACTTACTGCTCGTGCCGGAAGCAAAATCGTTTTTTTCGATCAATGCTGTTTTTAGTCCTCTTGAAGCAGCATCAAGAAGGATACCCGCACCTGTAATACCACCGCCGATAACCACCAGGTCGAAATGTGTCTCTTTCAGGTTTTTGACCCGGGCTTCCCGGTGAAGGTTTGAAAACTCAATATTATTCATCATAGCAATATTTTAATCGTCGAGCCAGTTCGCAGTTCTGGCCACGGCTTTTTTCCATTTTTTGTATAGATTCTCCCTTTGTGTATTGTCAATACCGGGCTGGAAAACCCGGTCGACCTTCTTCTGTTCTGATATATCAGCCAGGCTCCAGAAGCCGGAACCAATGCCGGCAAAAAATGCAGCACCGAGTGCAGTTGATTCCACATCGACGGGGCGTTCAACGGGAACCCCGAGTATATCGCTCTGGAATTGCATCAGGTAATTGTTTGCTGCAGCTCCGCCATCGACTTTAAGTGTCTTCAGTTTGATACCTGCGTCGTTCTGCATGGCATCAAGTATGTCTTTGGTACGGTAGGCAAGACTGTCAAGAGTAGCTCTTACGATATGTGCCTTGTCGGTATCACGGGTAAGGCCGAATACAGCACCCCGGGCGTACATATCCCAATACGGGGCGCCCAGGCCTGAAAAAGCCGGAACCATGACTACAGGATTGTCTCCTTTTACGCTCATGGCGAGTTTTTCAGATTCCTCGGCATTTTCAATGATCTCCATCTTGTCGCGCAACCATTGAATGGCCGCTCCGGCTATAAAAATACTTCCTTCGAGGGCGTAACAGGTCTTTCCGTCCAGGCCCCAGGCAATCGTGGTCAGAAGTCCGTGGTCAGAAAACTGTGGTTTTTCTCCGGTGTTCATCAGCATGAAACAACCCGTGCCATAGGTGTTTTTGGCATCTCCCTTTTCGATGCATGCCTGGCCGAATAAAGCTGCCTGCTGGTCGCCGGCAATACCGGTTATGGGGATTCGATAATCTTCATAGAGCATTTCGCCGAAGTGGTCTGAAGAAGCTTTGACTTCAGGAAGCATGGTTTCCGGAACTTCCAGTTCTTCCAGTAATTTTTTATCCCATTGCAAAGTCTTTATGTTGTAAAGCAAGGTGCGGGAGGCATTGGTACAGTCGGTGGCATGCACCTTTCTTTCGGTCAGGTTCCACAAGAGCCAGCTGTCGATGGTTCCGAACAAGAGATCTCCCTTTTCGGCTTTTTCCCTTGCACCCTCTACCTGACTCAGTATCCAGTGTATTTTGGTGCCGGAAAAGTAGGAGTCGATCACCAGGCCTGTATTATCTCTGATATAGTTTTCCAATCCCCGGTTTTTAAGTTCCTTACAATAGGCGGCTGTTCTTTTGTCTTGCCATACTATAGCATTGTATACCGGCTTTCCGCTATGCCGGTCCCATACCACAGCGGTCTCACGTTGGTTGGTGATACCTATGGCCGCTATTTCGCCGGGATCCACATCGTTTTTCTTTAAAAGTTCCCTGAAAACTTTGATCTGGGTCGAATAGATCTCTTCCGGATCATGTTCCACCCAGCCCGGATGGGGAAAGATCTGAGTGAATTCCTCCTGTGCCATGGCACAGATCTGACCGTTGCGGTCAACGAGTAAGGCTCTGGAACTGGTTGTTCCCTGGTCCAGGGAAACGATGTATTTTTTTTGCATAATGAACTGTGGTCGATATCCTTAAAGATACTTTATAGTGCCTTAAATTCAAAGTTGGCAGGTTCAGCTCATAAAAAAAGGCCCGCAAAGGGCCTTTATTGAATTTTAAGGAAGTTCGTTTATTCAGACTCCTTGTATATACCCAGTGTTAATTCACCTTTGCTGTTCATGGCTGCCCTGTACATACCTGCCGTATTGAACTCCATGGCGATATTACCGTTGTGATCGATGGCAATAATTCCTCCGTCTCCTCCCATTTCAGGCAATTTCTCCTGAATGACCTTTTGGGAAGCTTCCTGCAGCGATATGCCGCCGTACTGCATCATGGCCGCTATATCATGTGCGATCACCCCGCGAATAAAGAATTCTCCCCATCCGGTAGATGAGACGGCACAAGAGGCATTATTGGCATAGGTTCCTGCTCCTATTATGGGGGCATCACCCACACGGCCCCAACGCTTGTTGGTCATCCCGCCTGTTGAAGTTCCTGCTACCAGATTGCCTTCCTTATCAAGGACCACACAACCAACGGTTCCGAATTTGCTGTCTTTTATGAACGGATCGTAAAGGCTCGCTTGTCCGTCATGGTCCAGTTCGACCTCTTCACGTTCTTTGGCTCTTTCCAGGCTTTTCCAGCGATTCTCAGTATAGAAGTATGAAGGATCCACAATTTCAAGCCCTTGTTCTTTCGCAAAGGTTTCGGCGCCTTCTCCTGCAAACATCACGTGTTCTGAATTTTCCATCACTTTTCGCGCCAGGGCGATCGGACTTTTTACGCTTGTTACTCCGGCTACGGCTCCGGCGTTAAGGGTTTTACCATGCATGATAGAAGCGTCCAGCTCATTTTTACCTTCATTGGTGAAAACAGCTCCTTTACCGGCATTGAACAACGGAGATTCTTCCATGACCTGAATACTCTGTTCTACGGCATCAAGCCCCGATCCTCCTGCAGCGAGGATCTCATATCCCTTTCTTACAGCCTCTTCCAGTTTGGCTTTGTATGCCTCTTCCATCTCGGGGGTCATATTTTTTCTTAAAATCGTACCGGCACCGCCATGTATGACGATACCAAAGTTTTCAGGATTGGTTTCGGGAGTCTTTGACACCTCATTAGATGCCTTTTCAGATTTCTGGGGTGCATTACATCCTATAAAAAGAGTTATTACACCGAAAACCATAAGAATTTTCCTCATTATTTTTCTGGTTTTTTGTTAAAATGCCTAAGTTAGGCCATTATTGTCGAAAAGACAATGTCATTTTATTAAGCCCCCCAAACTTTAAGACTTAGTCTCTTTAACGAAGCCCCAAGCTTAGCATGTACTTTTTAATCATTAAAAAGTATATCATTGATGAAGAGCATTTTTAAAACAATAGCCGTTATGGCTGTTGTATGTTTTCATTTATCCTGTTCCTCCGAAAATGAAGTTGAACAGGTTTTTACAGAAAGTGAACTTGAAATTAAGGCTACCCTGGAAGAAACTACCCTCGACCTGGTAAATGATTACCGCGTAGTGGAAAAGTCCCTGAACGGGCTTAATCCGGATGAGGTTATTTATGAGAAAGCACTTGAACTGGCCCACTACATGGCCGAAAATAAGATCCTGTCACATCACGAATTTGTAAAAAGAGCCGAGTTTCTTAATGAGAAACTGGGAGCTACTGATGTAGCCGAGAATATTTCCAGGAATTTTGACGATCCGGTGGCTACCGTGGAACAGTGGAAACTGAGTATCTCTCACAATTCCACCATGATCGGTGACTACACCCATACAGCAGTTGCTGTTGTAAAAAATCCCGACGGTGAAGTCTATTATGTGCAGATGTTCGCCAACATACCCTAAACCATCAAAATATCAATATAAAGCCCTGCCAATTGGCGGGGCTTTTTTTATAACTCATTTTTAACGCCGATTCTTTTTATGATTGGCTAATTTTATGATCTAATACTTCGAATAATTATGTCTGTTAAAAAACCTTTCAATCTTAATAAATGGCTGGAACAAAACCGTGAATCGCTGAAACCTCCCGTAGGAAACAGAAATCTTTATAAAGATTCTGATGATTATATCGTGATGGTGGTGGCTGGGCCCAATGCCAGGAAAGACTATCATTATAATGAAACAGAGGAATTGTTTTACCAGTTAGAGGGTAATATAAAAGTACATATACAGGAGAACGGTCAGAAGAGCACCATGGAACTGGGACCCGGTGACATGTACCTGCATCCTGCAAAAATTCCTCATTCTCCTGAAAGGCTGCCGGGATCCATCGGTCTGGTCGTTGAAAGGAAGCGGCTCGATGAATCAGGGAAAGACGGGCTTTTATGGTTTTGTGATAATTGTAATCACAAGCTTTATGAGGTATATTTTCCGCTGAATGATATCGAAAAGGACTTTTTGAAACATTTTGAGCATTTTTATAACAGTGAAGAGTTGCGCACCTGTGATAATTGCGGGACGGTTATGCCGGTAGACCAGCGATTTGTATCAAAAGAAGAGTAGGTCGTTTTTACCCTTTTTGGGTAAAGTTGGGAGCTGCCTAAAGTTTTTGTACATTCGTCAAAATATAACAAAACAGAACTAAAAAGTTACAAATATGACAACAGCGACTGTGGTGAAAGATATTGAAAAGGCCCTTCAGTCTTTGGGGGTTCAACGTGAAAATAAGGGTTCTTCGACCGGTTCTCAATGGTTTGCCGGAGGTGACATGATCACCTCTTATTCTCCTGTAGACGGAGAGGCTATCGGTTCGGTACAGATGACCACCCGGGAAGATTATGAAAAAGTGGTTGAAACAGCAGAGAAGGCTTTTAAGAAATGGCGCTCGGTTACAGCTCCTCAGCGAGGTGAGATCGTAAGGCAATTTGCTGAATCACTCAGGAAGAATAAGGAGGCTTTGGGAACACTGGTCTCTTATGAAATGGGTAAATCTTACCAGGAAGGTCTCGGTGAGGTTCAGGAGATGATCGATATCTGTGATTTCGCAGTGGGTCTTTCGCGCCAGTTGCACGGTCTTACCATGCATTCAGAGCGACCCGGTCACCGTATGTACGAACAGTATCATCCCCTTGGGATCGTTGGAATTATTTCAGCCTTTAATTTTCCGGTAGCGGTTTGGTCATGGAATACGGCACTCGCCTGGGTTTGCGGAGACGTATGTATCTGGAAGCCTTCTGAAAAAACTCCTCTTACTGCGGTAGCTTGTCAGAATCTCATTGCAGAGGTGCTCAAGGATAACGATATGCCGGAAGGGATATCATGTTTGATCACAGGAGATTATAAAGTAGGTGAAATGATGACCCATGATAGCCGTGTGCCGCTTGTTTCAGCAACCGGATCGATCAGAATGGGTAAAATCGTTGCCCAGGCAGTTGCTGCCCGTCTTGGGAAGTCGCTGCTGGAACTGGGAGGTAACAATGCCATTATAGTAACTCCTGATGCAGATATGAAAATGACCGTTATCGGAGCTGTTTTCGGAGCTGTGGGAACCTGCGGTCAGCGTTGTACCTCTACCAGAAGACTGATCATTCACGAATCGGTATATGATGAAGTGAAGAACTCACTGGTCGATGCCTACAAGCAACTGCGTATCGGGAATCCTCTGGATGAAAACAATCACGTTGGTCCGCTGATCGACAAAGATGCTGTTGAAAAATACCAGGCGGCTCTCAAAAAGGTAGTTGAAGAAGGAGGTAAGCTGCTGGTTGAAGGCGGTGTTCTTGAAGGTGAAGGTTATGAAAGCGGCTGTTACGTAAAGCCTGCTATAGCCGAGGCAGAAAATCATTTTGAAATTGTTCAGGAAGAGACTTTCGCTCCGATATTATACCTGATGAAGTACAGTGGAGATGTTGAAAATGCCATTGATATTCAGAACGGTGTTAAGCAAGGACTTTCTTCTGCGATTATGACCACAAATCTGAGGGAATCTGAACGTTTCCTATCTTATGCCGGTTCAGATTGTGGAATTGCCAACGTAAACATAGGAACCAGTGGTGCTGAGATCGGCGGTGCTTTCGGAGGAGAAAAAGAGACCGGTGGTGGCCGTGAAAGCGGATCGGATGCCTGGAAGATCTACATGAGAAGGCAGACCAATACCATCAATTATTCAGATGAGCTTCCGCTGGCACAGGGAATAAAGTTCGACCTGTAATCAAGATAACATAGTTTAGTTGAAGATCACCCGCCCTTAGCGGGTGATTTTTTTTATCTGCCCCCGGGAGTAGGCAGAGAGTCGTTTGAAAGATGAATTCATCCCGTAAATCGAAATGTAAAGATCTGGTTATAAATTTCCCGATGATCCGGGCCTTGGGCAGACTATTTTCTGTAAATTTAATAGAGTAAATAAACTACATCTTAAGATGAGGCAAAGGTCGACTTACCTGGTAGGGATCGTACTAACGCTGATCGTGGGTACCTTTTTTAATTGGTGGCTTTGTTGTGGTAACCCCAATGCCGCTGCTGCGGCTACCATGGAAAAAGAGAACACGGCATTGCGCAATCCCCTGGTCTTTAGTGACCCTGAGGCATCTTTTGATTATCGCACCAATCAAAACTTCAACTTCCTGGTCTCTGATTACCTCATCATGAGGCCTTTGTCAGACAGCATAGCGATGGGGGTGGATCAGGTGGCAGCTTATCTGGAGGCCAATCCCGGAAAGGTAATCTCCATTACCGGATATTTCGGGGAGGATGAAGAGAACAGGTCTCCATTCCCCAATCTCGGAATCGCAAGAGCTACCCATATAAAGAACTATTTCATAGCAAGAGGTGTACCGGCCTCTCAGATCGATTACGAGGGGAAGCCGTCATCAAATCTGCTTAAAAAAGACAGTGTCTACTACGGGCCGGTGGGTTTCAGTTTCTCGGGTGATCTCCCTGAGGCATCAGGTGTGGATTCATTGGGAAAACAGATCAGGGACAATCCCCTGGTGGTGTACTTTGACTATGGTGAAAGCGATATTGAACTTACTCAAGAGCAACGGGAAAAGGTCGCCGATATTTCCAGATATATACATCTGGATACCACAGCTACATTTCATATTATCGGTCATACCGATAACAGCAGTTCCGCAAAATTCAATTTGGAGCTGGGGCTTAAAAGAGCAGCTTTCGTCAGGGATTATTTTGTGACTCACGGGATTCCTGCCGATCGTATCACCATCGCTTCTGAGGGTGAAACCCAACCCATAGCCGATAATAATACCAGGGCGGGAAGGGCTAAAAACAGAAGGACCGTAATTACCATAAGTATAACAGAATAAACACATGCCATTATGAACCCTTGCTTACTTATACCTCTGCTGACGGGAATTACCGCAGCCATCATCGGGTACTTTTTAGGAAGAGTGATCAGATCAGGAGCTGTTAGCCGGCAGTATGAAACTCTGAAGCATAAGAATGCAGAATTGGAAAAGGAGAATGAAAAACTAAAAACAGCATTATCTGCTGCCAGGAGTAATGCGGCTGCTTCTGCTTCGGTGGCCGCAGCATCAGTACATGCCTTTAATTCTGAACTGGCGCGTTCGGTATTCGGTCGGGAGGTCAAAAAAGACGATCTGAAGATCATTGAGGGAATCGGCCCTCAGATAGAAAACCTGCTCCACAGAAATGGTATCAATACCTGGGCAGAACTGGCAGCTGCTTCTGTAGGTAAGTGTCAGGAGATACTCGATAAAGGCGGCAAACGTTTTGAGATTCATGATCCTGAAACATGGCCCGAACAGGCACGTTTGGCCGATGAGGGGAAATGGAAGAAATTATTTGAGTGGCAGGGAAAATTAGACGGAGGACGTCTATGACCTTCTCTGTGTAACGTGGTTTTAGTGGCCTCCCGGTAACGGGAGGCTTTTTTTATCGGTTTCGTCCTTTTTCATGTGGGTAGAGCTGATCTGCATTGTCGCTTTGCCAGAACTCCTTAGTGTCAACGTTCATGATAGTGAGCGGGCTACGGTAGGCCGCCCCGGTGTCAAGATTCCATATGCTGGCTATGTTCAGCGGTTCGGTGGCTCCCAGCCTGATGGTTGGAGTATGCCCGATATAGATCTCTGAATAATGCTTGAGTCGTTCCGGGAAATTTTCATCTTCCGGGCGCAGGTCCTTGTCCATTGCCAAAGCCAGTTCCCAAAGAGATCGGTCCCAGAAAAGCATTTCAGGAAAATATTCCCTGGTGACCCCGTGGAGATTGGTGAACCCGGCATGAACGAATAAGCGGTTCTCTTCGTCAATGTGATAATTGTCAAGCCCTGCCAGAAACTCGGTATGCATACCGGTCTTTTCCCGATCGATCTCTTCGTAGGCTTTGACCGTTGATTCCCCGCCATGGTATAGCCAGAGCTCGTTATCTTTTTTGGTGGTCAGCCAGTCATAAAAGAGCTGATCGTGGTTTCCTCTTATAAAAATGCAATCATAGTCAGGCCGAAGCTCGATTAGCTTGTCGATCACTCCCGGGGCATCGCTCCAGCCATCAACATAATCACCCAGAAAGATCAGTTTATCACCTTCCTTAACAGGAGCGCGTTCTAAAACCTGCTCCAGGGCTTTCAGTGCCCCGTGAATATCGCCTATCACAAATGTGTTTCTGTTCTTCTCATTCATCTTTCTCACGATTTTGATTTTCTACTCACTTGGGCCAGGCTGTTTTTTGTTATATCTTATCTCGAATTTACAATATAACATCGGTAATGAAAAACGTCTATTGTATAGGGGAGCTGCTTATAGATTTTGTAGGTGAAGGTCACAAAGGTGGAATAGCGGAGGCTGCTGCGTTTTTAAAAAAGGCGGGTGGAGCTCCGGCCAATGTAGCGGCAGCAGTTTCACGCCTTGGGGGAAAGGCATATTTTGTAGGAGCAGTCGGAAAGGATGCCTTTGGCGATTTCCTTAAGGCAACTCTTTCAGAGAATGGGGTGAATACCGATAACCTTCAAAGGTCGGGAGAATTTACCACTCTGGCATTTGTTTCCCTCGATCAGGATGGAGAGAGGGATTTCGTCTTTAACAGAGGGGCAGACGCCGACCTTGCATATGACGATGAGCTGGCCGGGAAAATGAAGGGCTCAGTTGTGCATTTCGGTTCTGCCACGGGATTTCTCGAAGGAACCCTCGCAGCGACTTACCACCGATATTTAGAATCTCTATCGAACACCGATGGAACGCTGATCAGTTTTGATCCGAATTTCAGGGGAGATCTCTGGAAGCACAATCAAGGGGAGTTCATCGATAAAAGCAAGGATTTTCTGGGAAAGGCTCACCTGGCAAAATTCAGTATTGAAGAAGCCCGGTTGCTTTCAGGGGAGCAGGATACAGCTCTGGCTGCGGAGAAACTTCTTGATAGCGGACTGCAATGTTGTACGATTACATTAGGCAAAGAAGGGACCTATCTGGCCTGCGGGGGTAAGCACAGCGTTGTGGGTAGTATTGCAGTTAATGCGGTCGACACCACAGGAGCCGGAGATGCATTTATCGGATGTCTTCTTTCGCAGTTGGCAGAATCTGATAAGCCTCTTGCACTGCTTCAAGACCATCCTGCCATGAAAGAGATGGTCATGATTGCCAATAAGGCAGGAGCTCTGACCACTATGGGCTATGGTGCTATTCCTTCCTTACCCTACAGGAAGGATATTGGTTATTAATTATAACGAACTTTTCGCAGTACCCGTAGTGATTCTTTTATGGTTTGATAGATGTCCTCGTCATATGATTTGACGTAGAGCCGGTAATCTTCCAGCATTTGCTTGGCACCCTCAAATCCGTTCAGGTAGCAGATCAGGTGAGTGTCCGGAAGATTCTTAAGGTCTTTTTTGTCTGCATCGGTCAGTGAAACACCTTTTTTAAGTTTTTCCAGGATGGTATTATTGGTATTAAAAATATGGTATAACATTTTTCGGTTGTACTGGGGAGGCTCGAAGATCAGGTTGCTTTCCATCGAATAAGTACCGTTGTTGGCAAACTTGATCAGAACCCTTTCCAGGGGATAGAACTTTTTTTGTTCGCTCAGACCAAGTTTGACGTATTCTGTTGTGGTAAACACATCTTCTGTATAATTGATCTCCACTTCATCAAGGGTAGAATAAAAGAGCTTTACCTGTTCATTGATAAGCTCGATATCGACCCGGGAGTAATAGGTTTTATTTTTGACCTTTTTGGTGGTGCCGGCCCAACAGACAACAAATTGCTCTTTAAAAACCTTATAATGTGATTCAAGGTCGGCATGCCTGTTGTTCATAAAGTCAAAAACCCCGTCGAGCGTGAGTTCGATATTGTTTTTGGCATGATTCTCTATTTCGGCCACCACTTTCGAATTCGTATCTTTTATTTCGATATCGAACACTTTGGGCATGCTCATACTTCCTTCCCTAAAAAAGACCGTGCCACCCCAGTATTTCCAGATGTTCTTGCGCAGCGAGCACAATTTTCCACTGGCCCTGATCGTGACCAGACCAACTACTTTTCCTTCGGGTAGATGGGGGAACTGTATGTTCTCATATGCGATGATGGGAGCATTTTCCAGATAGGCGTTTACCAGATTCTGGATCTTACTGTCATCAAAAAAGTCAACTCCCAGAATTTTATTGTCCTCATCTTCGACGCCGACTACGATATAGGAGTTATTTTTAGGGTTCGAATTGGCCAGGGCACATACGTGTTTTAAAAATTTTGCCTTACCCTCTTTATCACCGATGTTGATAAAACGCTTTTTATCATAAAAACTGTTCTCATCACTATGAGCGAGGAGGTTTTTTACAAGTAGGCGTTTGTTAATCATTTCGGTGATATTTTATAAAGGTACCCACATAACAGTAACCTTGATCGGGAGGTCCCGGTTACTTAAAGTTCTTGCTGATAAGTGATGAGCTCGCCTGATCTGTGGGGAGCACCAGGAGATCCGCTATATTCACGTGTCTCGGGCGACTTACCGTAAAATATATGATCTCGGCGATATCTTCGGGTTTTAGCGGTTCATAACCCTGATAAACGGTTTGGGCGCGTTCGCTGTCGCCTTTGAATCTTACTTCGCTGAATTCGGTTTCCACCAATCCCGGGTTGATAGCTCCGACTTTGATGCCGTGTTCATAGAGGTCCATTCGCATTCCCTGATTGATGGCATCTACGGCGTGTTTGCTGGCGCAATAAACATTTCCCCGCGGATAAACTTCCTTGCCGGCCAGAGACCCGATGTTGATGATATGACCGCTCTTTCGCTTTACCATTTGAGGGATGATGGCACGACTCACATAGAGCAATCCTTTGACGTTAATGTCTATCATGGCGTCCCAGTCTTCAATGCTTCCTTTATCAACCGGATCAAGTCCGTGGGCATTCCCTGCATTATTGATTAAAATATCGATATCTCTGAAGGTTTCATCCAGGCTGTTAATGCTTTCTGAAACCTTTTCACGGTCTCTGACGTCAAATGACAGAAAGCAGACCTTTGTTTTTTTTGCCAGTTCTCCGGAGAGTTTTTCCAGTCTTTCCTTTCTTCTTCCACACAGAATAAGGTTGATGCCATTTTCTGCGAAGATTTGTGCGGTGGCTTTGCCAATTCCGCTGGTTGCTCCGGTAATTAACGCGGTCTTAGAACCCATAATTGCTCATTTTTTATGCTACTTTATGTCCCTGGCTCGCTACCAGTAGTGCGAACCAGTCTTCTCTTTCCAGTTTGATCTCCAGTGATTTTACAGAATGATCGATGCGATCTTTATTAGTGGTGCCTATTACTGGAATGATCCCGGCCGGATGCTGATGTATCCATGCCAGGAGTAATTGGTCGGCTGTGGCACGGTATTTTTCTATCAATTCGAAGAGCAGTTTCTTTATACGTGTCGTCTGTGGGGTCTCTTCCCTGAAAACAGCACCCAACGGACTCCATGCCATCGGCTGAATGTAATTCAGTCTCATATGATCAAGTGATCCGTCCCAGATAGGATCATAATGTGTGATTGAAAATTGAATCTGGTTCGCTTCTACAGAAATATGCCGTTTGATCAGGTCGGTTTGAGAAGGAGTAAAATTAGACAAGCCGAAAGACTTGATCTTTCCGTTTAGTTTTAATTGCTCAATAGCTTCTGCTATTTCTTCACCACGCATAAGCGGACTTGGGCGATGAAGCAGCAATACATCAAGATAGTCGGTTTGAAGATTCTTTAGCGACTCATCAACAGACCAGAGTATATACTCTTTCGAAAGATTATAATGTTTTATCGTATTATCTCTGTTTTCAGACATATACTGAATCCCGCATTTGGTAATGAGCTGCAGGTGTTCCCGTTGCAGAGAACTTTCTTTGAACGCTTTTCCAAACGCAGCCTCTGTGGTATACCCGCCGTAGATATCCGCGTGGTCGAAGGTTGTTATTCCCCGGTCGTAACAATGCTCCATCAGTTCTGTCATTTGCCCGGTGTCTAGGTCTTTGCCCCAGCTCCCCCAGGTCATTGTTCCCGCAATTACTTTTGATAAATTCATCTCGTGCTTTGTTTTCTCAGTTAAAATTAACCAATCTGATTCGAATAATCAGGCTTTCGCTTTATTATCCTTTTCAGTACCGTTGTATATACCTATGGTAAGCCAATTTGCCTGCTCTGATACAATATATACGGGGATAGATCGTTTGATCAGCAATGCAAAAACCTCTTCGCGTCAGTTAGCGGTCGTTGAACATGTTATTCGTCGATTTTAACATTTCTTAACGTCCATAGAGGTTTTTCTCACGTAAATTAAAGTGCTTACAAATCTTAAAAAACTACTTATGAAAGTATTCAAAAATTCAAAAATCCAATTTTTTGTGGCTGCAGTGTTCGCCTTTCTGGCAATCGGCTGTAGTGATGATAACGACAACGGGATGGGCGGTACTGCCAATCTCAGGGTAAGTCTTGTAGATGCACCCGGTGATTATGACGCGGTAAATATCGAAGTGATTGACGTTTTGATCAATTACGGTGATGATGAAGCCGAAGGAGAAGAAGACAGCGAAGACAGCGGATGGCAAAGCATTGGTGAGATCAACAGCGGGGTTTATGATCTGCTGAAGCTTACCGGTGGCGTTTCTGCGGTTTTGGCCGATAATGAAGTTCCAACAGGGGAGCTGGGTCAGATCAGGTTGTTGCTCGGAGAGAATAACACGGTTGTAATGGACGGGGAGACTTTTCCTTTAAAAACTCCTTCTTCCCAGCAATCGGGATTAAAGATCAATGTTAACGAAACGCTGGAAGCAGGTTTCACCTATGACATCATACTCGACCTTGATGTGGATAAGTCGATCATAGTGGAAGCCGGAAGCTCAGGAAATATTCTTTTAAATCCTGTGATCCATGCCAGTTCAGTTGCTACTTCAGGGAAGATCCAGGGGTCTGTAACTCCTTTTGACTTCCAGGTTTTGGCGAGTATTGAAGGTGAAGGCGTAGCGATAGCTTCATATGCAGATGAGAACGGTGTGTTCGTTCTTAACGGTGTTCCTGCCGGCACCTATGATGTAACCCTCACCCCTGAGGCATCTTCAGGTTATGCTGAGGCTGTGGTTGAAGGTGTTGTCGTTGAAAACGGAGTTGTTACCGAGTTAGAGCCGGTAGAACTGGAAATGCTTACCGGAGTAGGTAACGTTACCGGAAGCATCACCAACGAAGGTGTAGCTGCACAGGCCAAGATCGTTATTGGTGAGGAGGAATATACCGCCGAAACCGATGAAAACGGAGTATTCACTATCTATAATATTCCTGAAGGAACATATACTCTTGAAATTGCTGCGCAGGATGAAAGTGGACTAAGTGCCACCAAGGAAAATGTTACAGTAACAGAGGGTCAACTCACTGAGGTTGGGGAGATTACTTTAGAGTAACGTTAAAACTTCATAAACTTTTATTAAGAGTGGTTCTGCAAAGGGCCACTCTTTCTTTTTTTAACCTAACCTTAACAGCATCAGGTAAAATTAATTTTCAATTTGCGTGCTATATGCTAGCACAGTATATTCATCCCTAAAAGTAAGAATAAATGGAGCAACAAAGTACTATTGATATTTCAGCCATCAATGAGAAGATCGCCCAGGAGAGTGCTTTTATTGAGTCGCTCACCCGCGAGATGAACAAGGTGATCGTAGGACAAAATAAGATGGTCGAACGATTATTGATAGGATTGCTTGGCCAGGGTCACATTTTACTTGAAGGTGTGCCGGGTCTGGCAAAAACCCTTGCGATTAATACTCTTTCAAAAGCGGTTCACGGCAGCTTCAGCAGAATACAGTTTACTCCTGACCTGCTTCCTGCCGATGTGATAGGAACGCTCATTTACAATATAAAAGAGAACGATTTCTCGATCAAAAAGGGACCGATCTTTGCCAACTTCGTTTTGGCTGATGAGATCAACAGAGCTCCTGCAAAGGTGCAGTCGGCATTGCTGGAGGCTATGCAGGAAAAGCAGGTGACCATAGGTGATGAAACCTTCATCCTTGATAAACCATTCCTTGTAATGGCAACGCAAAACCCGGTGGAACAGGAGGGAACCTATCCGCTTCCGGAGGCTCAGGTTGACCGCTTCATGCTCAAAACCGTTATTGATTATCCGAAAGTCGATGAGGAGCAGCTTATCATCAGGGCCAACCTGAAGGGAGAATTCAGCCAGGTGAACCAGGTGGTTAGCCTGGAACAGATCCTGCGCGCGCAGAGTGCGGTAAGGGAGGTGTATATGGATGAAAAGATCGAGAAATATATACTTGACCTTATCTTCGCTACCCGATATCCGGAGAAATTTAATTTATCTGAGATCAAGCCATTGATCAGTTTCGGAGCCTCCCCAAGAGGAAGTATCAACTTGGCGATCGCTGCTAAATGTTACGCCTTTATCAAAAGAAGGGGGTACGTAATACCGGAAGATGTACGGGCAGTGGTTCATGATGTATTGCGTCACCGTATCGGAATCACCTATGAAGCAGAAGCAGAAAACGTTACTTCAGAAGATCTGATTAACAAGATCGTTAATGAAATTGAAGTTCCATAGCAGGCTAAGTGGATTGATCCGCTTTCACAAATACCTAAAAATCACCAGGCTGTTATATGGATACCAAGGAGTTACTCAAAAAAGTACGGAAGATTGAGATCAAGACCAGGCGCTTGAGCGACCATATTTTCGGAGGGGAATACCATTCCACTTTCAAGGGAAGAGGTATGACCTTCAGCGAAGTGCGGCAATATCAGTTTGGTGATGATGTTCGTACCATTGACTGGAACGTAACAGCCCGATATAACGAGCCCCATGTCAAGGTATTCGAAGAAGAACGGGAACTCACCATGATCCTGATGGTCGATGTGAGTGGTTCTGAATTATTTGGCACATCTTCAGGCTTTAAAAAGGAGGTGCTGACCGAAATTGCGGCCACCCTTGCTTTTTCAGCCTTGCAGAACAATGACAAGATAGGTCTTGTACTTTTTGCCTCCAAAGTAGAACTGTATATCCCACCAAAAAAGGGCAGATTCCATGTGCTGCGAATTATTCGTGAGTTACTGGAATATGAGCCGGACACCAAGGGTACTGATATAGAAGAAGCCCTCCGTTTTTTATCCAGTGTGACCAAAAAAAAGGCTATCGTTTTCATGCTTTCTGATTTTATGGCCGGTGATTACAGGCATACCCTGAAGATTGCGGCTAATAAGCATGATATTACAGGGATCAGGGTCTATGACCAGCGTGAAGAGGAAATTCCGAGTCTCGGACTGGTGCCGATGGAAGATGCAGAAACAGGTGAAGTTCAGTATATAAATACAGCATCTAAAAATATGCGTCGGGCCTACAAGGCTCACTACCTTGAGCGGGTCGATTACTTTAAAGAGTCTTTCAGTAAGAGTGGAGCGGGGATTATCGATACTCGTGTTGATGAGAGTTATGTGAAGAAGTTGCTGGGGTATTTTAAAAGAAGAGGGTAAAACAATGGTAACCATATTTAACCGAGCTAATAAAATTGTGTTTTTGACCTGCCTGCAGCTATTCTTGCTGCTGGGTTGGCAGTCTCTTTATGCTCAGGAGGGAACGGAGATACGTACCCGTATCGATACCACGGCCATTCGTATTGGAGAGCAGGTTCGCCTGGAGCTGGAGGTGCTTACCGATTCTACCGACCTGGTTGAGTTTCCGGAGGGACAAACCTTTCTCCCGATGGAAATGGTCGAATCATTTAAAACCGATACCACCGTCTTATCTGACAGGATGAAACTTTTAAAGGCCTACTCACTCACTCAGTTTGACTCTGGAACTTATGCATTGCCAAGTCAAATGATTCTGGTGAACGGGAAGCCGGTGTATTCTGACTCCCTCAATATTTACGTAAACAACGTGGCGGTCGATACCACCAAGCAAAAGTTATATGAGATCAAGGACTTTGTTCCTGTGGAAAGAAATTATGCATTTCTCTGGCCATATATCATAGCAGGTGTTTTGTTGTTGTCATTGATCGCTTTTCTGGTATGGTGGTTTTTCTACCGTAAATCGTTATTGACCGAGGAAGAGCAGATCGCGGCTTTGCCTCCCTATGAGAAGGCCCTCATCGAGCTGAAAAAGCTGGATGAATCCCGTTACCTGATACAATCGAATTATAAAGGATACTATACAGACCTTACAAATATTATAAGGTCGTACCTGGAAGATGACGTGCATATATCGGCTCTGGAGAGTACCACAGATGAGCTGATATTCAAACTTGAGATGCTGCGGGATGGAGGTAATCTGGATCTCGACAGAGATAGCATCGAGCAATTCAAGAAGGTACTGCAAACAGCAGACCTGGTTAAATTCGCCAAACAGGTTCCGGATAATCAGGTGATAAGCCGGGACCGTGGAGTGGTGGAAGACCTGGTGAAAAAGACAAAAGCAGCTCTGCCAGAACCCACTGAAGAAGAAATGATGCAGGATGCAGCATATCTGGCTGAATTAAAAAAGGAAAGAAAGAGCAAGCGTGTTAAAAGATTTGCCCTGGCAGCCGCAGGGGTAGTGGTTGTATTGTTTGCAGCGTCAATAGCTATTTTCGGTTTTTCAAATGTCAGGGATACCCTGTTTGGTAATGAACTGAAAAGTATGCTACGCAGCGAATGGGTAGCCAGTGAGTACGGGTATCCGGCCATTTATGCTGAAACTCCTGAAGTGCTCAGACGCGTTGATACAAAAGTGGATCAAGGTGAGAAGGAGGGGGTAAATACCCGACAGGTATTTGCTCTTGGATCTCCCGAAGAAGGTTTTTATTTGCGCATGAGCTCCTCGACCTATAATACCAAGGAGGCTTTTGATATCAATAAGGAAGTGGAAAGTACCATAGCCTTACTCGAAGAGGCAGGAGCTACCAATATGATCGTAAAAGATGATAAATTCACGACTCCTTCCGGGGCTGAAAGCACCAAGGTATTTGGGGTTTTTCAGCTTGAAGACAGCGATTACGACAAGAACATGGCTTACGAGATCCTGAATTTTGTGGAGCACGGCGGATACCAGCAGATCCTGCTGGTTTATCCGGAAAATGACCGTTATGCTCCTGAAATTGTTTCCCGTATTCTCGGGTCTCTGGAATTTAAAATAGCAGGAAATGTTTAACGATATAGAATTTGCCAATCCTGAATTTTTCTGGCTGCTGCTATTTATCCCGGTGGCGCTGGTTTGGTATTACTTTACCAGGAAGAAAGAGAAGGCAACCCTTCGCATGCCCGGATTGAAAGGATTTAAAGGAGGAGCGAACTGGCTTGGAAAGATCAGGCCGCTGCTCTTTGCACTACGCCTGCTTGCCGTGGCGGCACTGGTGATGGCCCTTGCCAGGCCTCAGACAGAGGATGTATCAACGCGTACCAAAACCACCAGGGGTATCGATATAGTAATGGCCATCGATGTTTCATCCAGTATGCTGGCCAAAGATCTCAAACCAAACCGGTTGAGCGCCCTGAAAGAAGTGGCGGCGCAATTCATTAAGGAACGGGTCAATGATCGTATAGGATTGGTGGTTTATTCAGGCGAAAGTTTTACCAAGACGCCGATAACCAGCGATAAAAGTATCGTGCTGCGTTCGTTGGAAGATGTTCGCTACGGTCAGCTGGAAGATGGTACCGCTATTGGAATGGGGCTCGCTACCGCCGTGAATCGCCTTAAGGAAAGCAAGGCCAAAAGCAAGGTGATAATCCTGCTTACAGACGGGGTGAATAACAGTGGGTTCATAGAACCGTTGACAGCAGCCGAACTGGCCATAGAATTCGGAATAAAAACCTATACCATCGGTATTGGGACCAATGGAAAGGCCGAAACTCCTGTAGCTTATGATCTCGATGGGAGTTTCATTTACGATTACCGCGAAGTGGAGATCGATGAGGAGCTCTTGCAAACCATTGCCGATCAAACCGGAGGGAAATACTTCAGAGCGACCAATAATGAAAAGCTGTCACAGATCTATGATGAGATCAATAAACTGGAGAAAACAGAAATAGAAGAGTTTAAGTACTATAATGTGGAAGAAAAGTTCAGACCTCTGGCGCTTTTAGCCGGGATATTCCTGTTGCTGGAAGTTACTTTGCGCTATACACTCTTCCGAAGCTTTGTATAAGATGTATCAGATCGATAATGACATATATTTTTACGGACTGCTGGTGATACCGGCGGTTGTTCTGCTTTTTCTCATTTACCAGTTTTGGAAGAGGAGAAGGCAAAAGCAGTTCGCCAGTGCAGAGCTGTTGAACAAACTCAGCCCGGAGAGATCACTTTTCAAACCGGTGCTGAAGCTTTTGATCGTATGCCTGGCTTTGGCCAGCCTTGTAGTAGGTCTGGCCAACCCAAAGGTCGGCACCAAAATGGAAACGGTGAAGCGCGAGGGTGTCGATGTGGTCTTTGCCATTGATGTGTCTAAAAGCATGCTCGCAGAAGACATCGCTCCAAACAGACTGGAAAAGGCAAAGCGTATCGTTTCAGAAATAATTAACAGCCTGGCCAGCGACAGGGTGGGTATTATTGCCTATGCCGGACAGGCATATCCGCAGCTGCCCATCACAACCGATTACTCGGCGGCCAAGATGTTTCTGCAGGGAATGAATACCGACATGATGTCGTCTCAGGGTACAGCGATCGACCAGGCCATTGAACTGGCCCAGACCTTTTATGATGATCAGGATCAGACCAACCGGGTGCTGTTTCTGATTTCAGACGGCGAAGATCATTCGCAGAGGGCTGTGGAGGCCGTGGAGGCTGCCGTTGAAGACGGAATCAAAATATTTACAATAGGGGTAGGTACCGGCAAGGGCGGTAGAATTCCCCTGAGGCGAAACGGAGTGATCGAATCGTACAAGAAAGATAATAAGGGAGACGTGGTGATCACCAGACTTGATGAAGAAACCCTCAAGGCCATCGCGGCTAATGGTAACGGGGTTTATATCGACGGAGACAATACGGAAACCGTTAAAGAGACCGTGACTGAAATATTGGCAGGTCTTGACAAGAAGGAATTCGAATCGAAGCAATTCGCAGATTTTAAAGATCAGTTCCAGTGGTTTATCGCTCTGGCATTGCTTTTGCTTATTATAGACATATTCCTGCTGGAGCGGCGTACAGCATGGTTGAAAAAACTAAACTTATTCAATGAAAAGGAAGAGAGCTGAAAATACTTATTTACAGACAGTTTACGGGCGTTTATTGACCGGAGCGATTCTTTTCTTGCTTTTCGCCCCGGTTGGGCCCCTGTTTTCACAGGAGGCTTCTGAAGAAAAGATCGAAACCATCGAACGATCTGCTGTTCGTGCTTCCCGTAATTTTACCTGGGAAGGGAATAAGGAATTACAGGAGGGAGATTTTACGGAGGCAGAGATGGCTTATCGAAAAGCCATAGATAAATATGGTGAGAATGCCGAAGCCCGGTATAATATGGGTAACGCTTATTATAATAACAGCAGCATGTCTGAAGCGTTTATGCGCTTTAAAGAAGCGGGTGAATCTTTTGAAGATAAAAGCGGTCGACATAAAGCCTACCATAATCTTGGGAATGTCTTCATGAAAAATGAGGAATATGCCAAAGCAGTGGAAGCCTACAAGGAGGCTCTACGCAACAATCCCGAAGATGAGGAGACCCGTTACAATCTTGCCCTGGCGAAGAAAATGCTCGAGAATGATCAGCAACAGAACAACAAAGATCAGGATCAGAAGGACGACCATAACAAAGACCAGCAGGATCAAAATGATGATCAGCAGGATCAGAAAGACAAGAACCAGGATCAGCAGGGAGACAAGCAGGAAGATAACCAGGAAGGCGATCAGGAAGAACAGCAGGGTGATCAGTCTGAACAAAAAAAGAATCAGCAGCAGCAAAATAAAGATAAGCAGCCTCAGCCTCAGGAGGGTTCTCAGGAACGCAAAAGCGAGTTGTCGCCTCAGCAGATCAGAAATATACTGGAGGCTATGAACAATGAGGAAAAGAAGGTCCAGGAGAAGATCAATGCGAAAAAAATTAAAGGCAAACCCGTAAAAAAGGAAAAAGACTGGTAATTTACCGGATTATATGATGATGCGCTTTTTAACTGTAACCATATTATTTTTGTTTACTTCGCTTTCTGTGCTGGCACAGGATGATGAAGCGGTGGTGTTTACAGCCAAAGTAAGTAAAGACCGGCTGGGAGTGAACGAACGTCTTCGGGTTGATTTCAATATGAACAAAGACGGCGATAATTTCGTGCCCCCCGACTTTGATGGTTTCAGAGTTTTGATGGGGCCGAACCAGGCCGTAAGCCGTTCATGGGTCAATGGTAAGAAAAGCTTTTCCAAAACCTATACCTATATTCTTAGTCCGCTCTCCAGGGGGTCTTTTACCATCAAGCAGGCAGAGATTGAGATAGATGGCGAAACCTATAAGACCACACCGGTACAGATCGAGGTGACCGCGGCGGTAGATGATCCTAATGTTGACCGTACGGCAGATGATGTGGCGGAAGAAAGCCTTCACCTTGTTGCAGAGGTTTCAAATGCCAACCCTTATCTCAACGAAGCCATCAGCGTGGTATATAAGCTGTATGTGAGTCCGGACATCAGTGTTTCAAACTTTATTCCCATTGATAATCCGAGATATAATAACTTCTGGTCTCAGGATATTGAGGTGAAGAGGTGGCACGCCCAGACAGGATTGTACAAAGGCGAACAATATCGCTATGTGGTGCTCAAAAAAGTGGTGCTGTACCCGCAGAAGACGGGCGAACTTACCATAGAGCCGCTCACACTTGATGTTACCGTTGAGGTGCCTACCAATCGCCCGGGCTTTTTCGGAAACCGTGTGACCAAACCGGTTCACAAAACCATTGCAGCGGGTAAGAGAACCATCAGTGTGAAAAGCCTTCCGCAAGAGGGGAAACCCGCCAGTTTCAGGGGTGCGGTGGGGCAGTTCGATTTTGATATGATCACCAGTAAGAACGATCTGAAGGCCAATGAATCATTAACCGCCAGGCTGGTGGTTAGTGGCAACGGAAACCTGAAGTTGTTCGAGCTGCCGGAGCTCAGCCTGCCAAGTGCTTTGGAAGTCTATGAGCCTGAATTCGAAGAGCAGATAACCACCACCATTCAGGGTATGCGCGGGAAGGTTTCCCAGAATTATACCATAGTACCCCAGTTGAAAGGGAAGTACCCCATTCCTTCGGTTGAATTTTCATATTTCGATCCTGTACAGGAGAAGTACATGACCATCAGTTCTCCTCAGTCACTCATCAATGTTTATGAGGGACCTTCAGGTACAGAGGATACAGGTACTGCCGTAACCGCCATGGGTAAAAAACCCGTGCTGGGCAGTGGGGCAAGCTTTCGCTTTCTTATGCTTGACGCTGACCTGAAACCTATAGGGGAAGAACCTTTCTTTGGTTCGAATCTGTTCTATGTGCTGTTCTTCTCTCCATTATTACTCATTCCGGTAGCTGTTTTGATCGGTAGAAGAAAGGATGCACTGGCACAGGATGTGGAAGGAAGAAAGCGACGGCAGGCTAACCGGCTTGCCCGGAAATATCTTTCTGAAGCAAGGAAAAAACTGGGGGACAAGGAAGGTTTTTACGAGTCGCTTGAAAGGGCATTGCACAATTACCTGAAAGCTAAGCTTCATTTGGAAACCTCAGATCTGAGCAAAGAGCGAATCAGTTTGCTGCTCAGTGAAAAAGGCGTTGATCAACCTCAGATCGGTGAATTTACCGGCCTGCTGAACAGTTGCGAACTGGCGCGGTATACCCCCGGGTCGCATGCGGCTATGCAAAAAGATTATGAGCAGGCAGCAGAGGTCATTTCAGCTATAGATAAACAGATTAAATAACGGTACACGCATGATTGCCAGGAGATGTTTAACGGTGTTTACTCTCATTTTTGCTTTGACCCTGAATTCTCTTCAGGCTCAGCAGGAAGAGCGGCTTCTTTTTGAGCAGGCGAACGACCTGTATAACCAGGGGGAATACGATAAGGCCATAGATGCCTACAGGCAGATCTTACAGCAGGGAGAACATTCGGCGGCCGTATACTATAATATGGCCAATAGTTATTACAAACTGAATGAAATAGCACCCAGCATTTATTTCTATGAAAAGGCGCTGTTGCTGGATCCCGAAAACGACGATGTCAGGAACAACCTGGCATTTGCCCGCAATATGACTATTGATGCCATTGAAGAATTACCAGAGACAGGCTGGAGTCGTTTCAGCAGAGACTATATCGGGGCGCTTTCATACAATCAATGGGGTATTGCAGCGATCATACTTGTTAACCTGTTCGTGATCTTTTTTCTGGTCTATTATTTCTCTACCGAACAGCTGCGAAAACGAGGATTTTTTGTGGCGGCCATGAGTTGTTTGTTCCTTTGTTTAATAGCTGTGACATTCGCTTACCAGCAGTACGGGTATGAAGCATCGAGAAACCCGGCGATCATTTTTGCCGAAGAAGTGGCTGTGCAGTCTGAGCCGAATCCGGGAAGTACAGAGGTCTTCACCCTGCATGAAGGTACGAAGGTGCAGGTGATCAATTCTCTCGATCGTTGGAAGGAGATCAGGCTGGCTGATGGAAAAACCGGCTGGTTACCTGCTTCAGAACTCCGCGAGATCAAAGATTTTACCATGTGATTCGTCGTTAAAGCGCCACTTTTCTCTTATATTTGACCAAAAGCCTGGCCAATTGAAAGATAATGTGCGCTTATATGCCTGCATTTTTCTTTCCTTATTTTGTTTTTTCCTTATCGGCCCTTCCCTTGTAATGCTTACAGTAGACAATGAGGCCGATACGATCGCATTTTTCAGTGCAGCGGAGGAAGAAGAAAACAAGGAAAATGAAAATGAAGGCGAGACCAAAGAATTTGTCTGTTTTTCCTCTGAAGAAGTTTCTTTTTCTTCGGAAGGTAACAGTCCGCTTCCGGTTGCGCTAAATACTGCAATGGCTTACGGGATTTTTCTGCCCGTCTTTTCACCCCCACCTGAAGCACTGATATAGATTTTGTGTTTTTTACCCGAAAATCGTTCGGGATACTTTTTTAATCCATAAATTTTATATCATATGTTCAAGCATATAAAGAACGACCTACCGGCGAGTGTCGTTGTATTCTTTGTTGCCATTCCCCTTTGTTTAGGAATTGCTCTTGCCAGTGGAGCCCCATTATTTTCAGGATTGATCGCCGGTATCGTAGGAGGTATCGTAGTAGGTGCCATAAGTGGATCACATATCGGGGTTAGCGGACCTGCAGCAGGGCTTACAGCTATTGTGTTCAGCGCTATAGCCACCCTTGGTTCCTTTGAAAACTTTCTCGTGGCCGTAGTGCTCGGTGGAGTGATACAGATCGCTTTCGGAGTGCTAAGGGCCGGTATTATCGGGTACTACTTTCCCTCCTCAGTGATCAAAGGGATGCTTACCGGTATCGGGATCATTATAATTTTAAAGCAGATACCTCATTTCTTCGGTTATGATGCAGACCCCGAAGGGGATTTTGCATTTATACAGGTCGATGAGGGGAATACCTTTTCAAGTATTATCAATGCATTTGGCAATATCAGCTTAGGCCCGACGATCATTGCAATGGCCGGTCTTGCCATCCTGGTTCTCTGGGAGCAGGTTTTATCAAAAAAAGCCAAGATCTTTCAGCTTATACAAGGGCCACTCGTCGCTGTGGTAGTGGGAATATTGTTTTATCTCTTTACCCGTGATACCTCTTTGGCCATCAGTGCCGATCACCTGGTTACCGTTCCGGTTCCTGAAGATGCCACTTCATTTTTTGCCCAATTCAGGTTTCCGAATTTCGCAGTGATAGGATCGACCGAAGTCTGGGTTACTGGTTTTACCATCGCCCTTGTGGCCAGCCTGGAAACACTGCTATGTGTGGAAGCAACAGACAAGCTTGATCCGGAAAAGAGAATCACCCCCACTAACCGGGAACTTTTGGCTCAGGGTGCAGGTAATATGTTGTCAGGATTTATCGGCGGTCTTCCGGTTACCCAGGTAATCGTTCGAAGTTCGGCCAATATTCAATCAGGAGCCAAGACGAAGATGTCGGCTATTTTGCATGGGTTTCTGTTATTGATTTCGGTGATTCTGATTCCGACCATTCTTAATATGATTCCGCTTTCAGTTCTGGCAGCCATCTTATTTCTGGTCGGGTACAAACTGGCCAAACCTTCACTGTTCAAGCAAATGTTTAAACTGGGATGGAAACAGTTCATACCCTTTATGGTGACCATCCTGGGAATCGTTTTTACCGATCTTCTCATCGGTATCGGAATGGGACTGGTAGTGGGGATCTTTGTGATCCTGATCAAAAGTTACCAGAATTCTCACTTCCTTCATATCAAAGATAAGAGTGATGACGGCAGACACCGTATACAAATGACTTTGGCAGAAGAGGTGACTTTCTTCAATAAAGCAGCCATCCTGAGAGAGTTGGATCAACTGCCTGAAAAAACGTATCTTGAACTGGACGTTACCAATACAACCTATCTGGATAATGACGTGATCGAGATATTTGAAGATTTCAGAAAAACAGCAGGAAATCGGGATATCCATATCAAGCTGATATCTGAACACGGCGAAATCGATAACCCTCATAGCGTTACCGAGTTTTTCAGAATGCGATCCAAATCACGGGATCTGAAAGATAAAATGACAGCATCAACCGACTAATCAATAAAAAAATACAGGAATGGAGTTAGCAAAAGTATTTGAGAACAACCAGCAATGGATACAATCAAAATTAGCCACCGATAAAGATTTCTTCAGTGAACTGGGGAAAGGACAAAGCCCGGAGCTACTATATGTCGGATGTTCCGATAGCCGGGTAACGGCCGAAGAAATGATGGGCCTGGGGCCGGGAGAGGTCTTCGTTCATCGTAATATCGCCAATATGGTCATCAGTATTGACCTGAATGCCGCCTCAGTGATCGAGTATGCCGTGACCCACCTTAAAGTGGGGCATATCGCTATTTGTGGTCATTATTCATGTGGAGGGGTGAAAGCCGCCATGCAATCTGAATATCTAGGCTTGCTGAATCCCTATCTCAGGAATATCAGAGATGTGTACAGAATACACAAAGATGAGTTAAATGGTATTGCAGACGAGGAAAAGAGATATGACCGACTGGTCGAGCTTAACGTTCAGGAGCAATGCGTGAATGTGATCAAGACCGCCTGTGTGCAAAAGGCTTATCGTGAAAGAGGTCTCAAGGTGCACGGATGGGTTTTTGATATTCATACCGGGAAACTGATCGACCTCAAGATAGATTTCGAGGGGATACTTAAAAATATCATGGAGATCTATCACCTGGATTGATCAGCTTATACATAGATAGTTCAACAAAAAACCTCCGGCTAAGACCGGAGGTTTTTGTATTTGACGGGGGCATCGTTTTACTGATTCCCTGAATTTTGACAAATGATCGATGAGATCAGCCAGTGAAATCTGATGCGGCGGGTAAATTATTATCCAGCAGGCTTTCAAAAAGGTAGGCTCCTATAGACCTTACCGGTACATACATGACCGACTCTGAAAGTTTATTTTTTTCAACGAACTCAAAATTTTGATTCATACGTTCAAAGAAAAGGATTATGATAGCGAGCAGCAGGGTGATTTTTGCAGCGCCGAACAGACCGCCAAGTATCTTATTGAATAATCCCAATGCGGCAAAATCAGCTATTTTAGTAAGGATCTTTCCGGCAAGAGCCACGGCAACAACGATTCCCATGAAGGTGAGGGCAAAGGCGCTGAGGCTGATCGTGGCCTCATCCCAGCTTACATGATCTTTCAGGATACTTCCGGTGAAGTGTGAAAAGTGTATAGCTCCGTAAACGCCTAAGATAAGACCGAGCAGGGAAGCCACTTCAACGAAGAGTCCCTTCATGATTCCTTTTACGAGCCCGAATGCTATCAGGCAGATCATTACAATATCGATAAAATTCATAGGTGTGCCTTTAAAACAAATATAAGTGATTAATAGTTTTTATTTTTGCGTAAAAAGCTATGGCCAGAGATGAGCTTCTGAGACAGCGGTGGGATACCCTGCTGCAAAAATTAAGCAAACAATTTTCAGATGGTGATCCCCTTGATCTTGACGGGGTGATTTACCTGATAGGGGTTCAGGAACTCGGACAACTGAACCGCCGGTTTAAAAAGGATGAGAAGGTTAACCTGATGCATATTGCCATTTGCAGGTTATTGGAGCCTTACGGGTATTATGAGTTCGATTTTTTTGATGAAGACGGCTGGCCGCACTACACTCTGGTGGAGTCGCTTCCCACACTTAAGGCCGGTGAGCAATCGGTGCTTATGAAGGAAGCTATCGTACAGTACTTTATTGAAAAGAAATATATCGAATAATCTTATGCTGATTCTCAGAAATGAAGTGAACGATACCGGGCCGATCTATACAGAGACCGACCCGACCGGCTTTCCGGTGGAGCCTTTTAATACGGCCAGCAACCTGATCTTTCTCTTTATCCTGATCTATTGGGGTGTCAGGGTATACCGGTCGCCGGGAAAACAACCTTTCCTGGCTTTTGTACTGCCGGTTCTGGCTGTTGGTTTCATAGGAGGAACGATCTTTCATGCCACGCGTAGTCACGAGATCTGGTTACTCATGGACTGGGTGCCGATACTTGTCTTGTGCTTTGCTGCAGTGATCTATTTTGTCAATAAGATCACTCATAAATGGTACTGGCGTCTCACTTTGGCCCTGCTGATCATCGGCCTTTCACTCGGGGTACGGGCATTGCCGATTCCTGAAAAAGTAAGTCATACCATCGGTTATGTGATAACAGCTATTACCTTGCTTCTGCCATTGTTTCTTTATATGCGAAAGACTCAATGGAGTAACTGGAGACCCGTTCTGTGGGCTGTTCTCTGTTTTATGATCGCCCTGGGCTTCCGGTTTTTTGACCGGCGGCAGGATTTTCTGGAGATCGGCACACACTGGCTGTGGCATATTTTCGGTGGCCTGGCTGTATTTTATCTTCTGACCTTCATTTACAGGGATCAGAAGAAACTGCAAACCGCAAGCTGATCAGGGTTTCAAATCTGTAATAATTCGTTAAATTTGCCGCTTCAAAGGGAAGATAAAAAATGATCGAAAAAATTAAGGAACATATCGAAGAGGTAGAGCGCTTCAATGCTCACACTCTGGAAGAAGCGGAGAACTTCAGAATTAAATACCTGGGTAAAAAGGGTGTGCTGAACGACCTGTTTGCCGCTTTTAAGGATGTTCCCAACGAACAGAAGAAGGAATACGGACAAACCATAAACCGCCTGAAGAACCTGGCTCAGGATCGGGTTCAGGAACTCAAGGAGCGCCTTGCCGATGCCAAGGCAGATGAAAAGCGTTATGGGGACCTCAGTCGTCCGGGATATCCGATAGAAATCGGATCCCGTCACCCGATTTCGATCGTTAAGAATCAGATCATTGATATTTTTTCCCGAATTGGCTTCAATGTTTCAGAAGGACCTGAGATCGAAGATGACTGGCATAATTTTACAGCGCTGAATCTTCCCGAATATCACCCGGCTCGTGATATGCAGGATACCTTTTTTGTTCAGACAAATCCCGATATGCTTTTGCGTACTCATACCTCATCTGTTCAGGCAAGGTATATGGAGAATAATAAACCTCCTATTCGTACCATTTCTCCCGGACGGGTCTACAGGAATGAAGCGATTTCTGCCAGATCGCACTGTTTCTTTCACCAGGTAGAAGGGCTCTATGTAGATAAAGGGGTTTCGTTTGCCGATCTGAAACAGACCTTGCAGTATTTTACTTCAGAGATGTTCGGCAAATCAAAGATACGACTACGACCCTCTTATTTTCCTTTTACCGAGCCGAGTGCAGAGGTTGACGTTTACTGGGGTCTTGAAACCGAAACCGATTACCGTATGACCAAGGGAACCGGCTGGCTGGAGATCATGGGATGCGGTATGGTGGATCCGAATGTTCTTCAAAATTGCGGTATCGACCCCAATGAGTATTCCGGCTACGCCTTTGGAATGGGAATAGACCGTATTGCCCTGTTGCAATACCAGATCTCAGATATACGTATGTTAAGCGAAAACGATCTGCGTTTTTTACAACAGTTTAAGGCTTCGTTCTAACTCTGAGAAAATGAAAAAAGATATCGAAATACCTAAGGCTGAAGGCTTGTACCTGGCGGTATTACATGAATATCATCCTGATTTTGAAGACAAGATATGGCAGGTATATCTGTTGAACCGGCGTAAGGAGGCAATCGAAACCATACTTGTTCTTTCCCGCGGTGCTGATCAGGAGAGGAAGACCTCGGTCATAAGAAGGAGCATTGACAGTATGGCTCCCGATACGCTTGCTCGTCTTGAGTATTTGCCCGATGATCTGTTAAGCTTCAGAAATGAGTATCTGGTCACCTTCTTTCATGATGGAAAGATGTATGAGAAGAATTTTCTGCTGGAACCCGGAATGATAGGAGGAGATGATATACCGAAAATCGCCTCATTAGGCAAGAAGGGATATCTCATTTCCTGATTTCCCCTTACTTTTTTAATCATTTGAAGAATCTCTCAAGAAAAGAAGACTTTCTATCAGTTCAGTGTCATTTTCTCTTCCCTCGAGATCGAAAATTTTAATTTTTCTGAATGCTACAGGGTGACTTTCGCTCTGAAGAGCTATGTAGCCATCTTTTAAAGGAGCGGGTTTTTTGAATTCAGCAGCAGCATCTTCTGCCAGTTCTCCTCCCCGTTGAGGTTTGGTAAATTCCAGTACCTTTTCATGATTCACAAAATGCTGAACAAGGGAATCGCCCAGAACCAGAAAGGAGGCTCGAACCCATTGATCGTCAAAATATGTTTCAGAAGACGAGTTCACGCAATGCGGCGTGAAAAGGGTATCTGCAATGAAGACATGCGTACCAGGGGTACAAAGATTCATGGTCGGTCTGTTTTCCTCGTTGACGCCTCCCAGGAACTGTCCCTCAAGACTCACGGGGAAAGCTTGTTCTTTAAGCATGCTTTGGGGAGATTGTGAATGATACATAACTCCGCTGTTACGGTTTGCCCATGGCTCACCATCTGCCATTTGCTCACCTGTAAAACGATATTCCAACTCGAGCAGATAGGAGGTAAACGGTTCGTTATAGAACAGATGGCCAAACTGATTATCAAAGGAGTCGTAGTTGTCGTAAGAAACCACGATGCTTCCATCTTCCACCCGAAAGGTATTTAAAGAATCAGTACCGGCATGCTGCCCGCTGATCTTGGGAGTCCATCCCTCAAGGTCCCGACCGTTGAAAAGTTCTCTGCCTTCTGGCATGCTCTTTTCAGTAGCCTTAAATGAACTGTTCCTTTTACAACCGATGATCAGTAGTAAAAGGAACAGGCATAAAGAATATCTGTGAAACAAGATTCTTAGTCTTCTACGATGAATTCACCCTGCATCACCCCATAATGTCCTGGGAAGCTGCATAAAAACTGATATGTTCCCGGTTCCGGAGCCTCGAATTCGATAGTGTCAGATTCACCGCCGCCCAGCATTTTTGTATGCGCGATAACATCATCGGTTCCTTCGGGAATATAACCGTTATCAACGGCTGTCTGAGCTTCGGTGGCAAAGTCAACGAGGTCAACTCCTTTTTTGAGTAATACCCAGTTGTGTCCCATTACCTGTTTGTCGAGTTTTCCGACATGCTTCAGGGTAAGAGTAACCTTTTCTCCGGCTTTTACCTTGATCTCTTTTTTGTTGTACTTCATAAGATCATTACCGGTGATGGTAACGGTGTTGCTGATAGGTTCCAGGTCAGGTGCTTCGGCCGTACCGGCGTCATTTGAAGGTTGTTCGTATTCGAAGCCCTTGTTTTCTTCCTTTTTCTTTGATTCACCGCATCCTACAAGCGCAGTAATGGCCAGAAGTGTCATGAATTTATTCAGTAATGTCATATTCCTTAATGATTTAATTACAAACACGAATATAAGGAATAAATGACTTTTTTCAGCCAAGAGGGAAGGCTTTATGAACCTGCCATCTTTTACCGTCGTGTTTGAGCAAATGCAAGGCTGTTACCATGAATGTGGTTTCGAAGTGTCTTTCCCTGAGTTCTTTTTGAGCCAGGTAGAAATCTTCCCTGTTAAGATCCCGATGGGCGATCGTACAGTGAGGGTGAAACCTTTGACTTGTTTCCTTTTTAGCAAAGTTCAGTTCGCTGAGGAGTCTGGATCTCAGTTGCTGATGAAGTTTCTCGTATGGTTCATGATTGTCGACCTTCACATATATAACTTTTGGCTCAAAAAAACCGAAATCTTTCAAAAGGGTTTCAAAGGGCTGCATTTCAAGAGCCAGGTGATTCAATACACGTGAAATTTCTTTTTCAGCATCAGAAGATCTTCTGAATGGCATTTGCAGGGTAATATGTGGTGGTGATTTAAGAGCGTGTTTTGCCTGATAGCGGTGGGCCATTTCTTCTTTCAGCCGTGTGATCCCGGTAGCCTGTGGTTCAGGAACAACAATGGCGACATAGTAAAGATTCATGACTTATTCCAGATTACCCCGGCTTTGACCTTATTGATAAACTCAACAGCCCTTTTTTCATTGTAGTAGACATTATCTGGCTCGTAGAATCCTACATGTCCGCCCGCTTGCGGCATTTCAAGGAAGAGATGTTCATGAGAGGCGGCAATCCCGGTAGGGAAACATTCAGGACTCAAAAAACTGTCGTTTTTAGCGTTGAGCAGCAACACAGGAATGGTAATGTTTCTGAGGAGGGGCAGAGAGCTTGCTTTTTCGTAGTAGTCAAGACCATTATTAAAACCGTGTGCCCTGGCCGTGTAGACATCATCGAAATCTTTCAGCAGTTTGATCTTTCGCAGATCTTCATTGGTGACCTTATCGGGAAACCTTTCCTGTTTCTTTCGGAGCTTCTCAATCAGGTGTTTTCTGAACCGGCGTGCATACAGTGTGTTTTCAAAGCGATGCAGTGACAGCATGGAATGGTAGAGGGAGCAGGGAACAGAAACGGCCACCCCGGCCTTTATCTGATCAGGTACCTGCGGGGTTTCACCGAGGTATTTCAACATGACATTACCGCCCAGGCTGAACCCTTTCAGAACGATCTGTTGATAGTCATAGTTTTTGATGATATGCCCGATCACTTGTTCTAAATCCTGACTTACCCCTGAATGATAAGAGCGATAGAGCCGGTTGTCTTCACCGCTGCAGCCTCTGAAGTTCACTGCGCAGGCATCGAAGCCGTTTTCGTTGAATACTTTTGCAGTTCCCGTAACATACGGTCGCTGTGCGTTCCCTTCGAGCCCGTGGAGTATAATGACCAATTGGTTTGCTGTTGGTCGCTGCTTGTTGCGGGTATAACTCCAGTCAAGGTCTATAAAGTCTCCATCTTCAAGTGTTATTCTTTCACGAATTTGACTCACGCCTTTGACCTGCCTGATCAGACCTGAATAAACAGTCGATAAATGACCCATGGTGAAAGGGAAGGGAGGGTTATACGAAGAATCAATGATGGGCATAAATGCTCGCGTAATTTTATTTAAAGATACGATCCTTTTGCCTAAAAATAACTTACTTTGTGTTTATTATGCAAGCATAGTAAATTTAGGATCGATGTATATAAAGGAATTTGAAATAAGATGGAATGATCTGGATGCCAACCGGCATCTGGCTAATAAGGCATATATTGAATTTGCGGCTCATACCCGCATGTCTTTTTTAATAGAACACGGGTTTGACCACAAACTTCTGGCTAAATTTAATCTTGGCCCGGTGGTATTTTACGAGCATATCTACTACTTCAAGGAGGTATTTTCAGGAAAGCCGGTTAGGGTAAGCCTGGAGATCAAAGGTCTGAGCGAAGACGGAATGTTTTTTGAGTTTCACCACAATTATTATGATCATAAAGGAAATAATGTGGCTCATTGCGAAATGATGGGGGCGTGGATTGATTTGAAAAGCCGTAAGCTGACAGGTTTGCCTGAGGAGGTTCATGCTTATCTGGATGAGGTTGAAAAGCCCGATGATTTCAAAGTGCTTACCCGTGAAGATACCCGCAAATACGCTAAGAAGCCGGGAGCTCCCATTTAGTCTTTTCCCTTTCGGCTCACCAGGTATACCCCTGCAAAAACCAATAATGCAGCTCCGGTTTTTTCGATCGTTAGCTCGTCTGCTCCGGCAGCGATGGCAAAAATGATTCCGATTAGCGGCTGCAGGTAAATAAAGGCTCCGATGGTTGATGCCTTCAGGTGTTTCAAAGCGTAAATATTGAACAGGTAAGTAAGAAAGGTGGTTCCCAGAATGACATAACCCATACGCCATATGGCATTCCATGGCAGGGAAGTCCATCGTACTTCCAGAAATTCATTCAGGGTAACCGGCAGGTTGATAAATACAGCTATCAGGAACAGCCATTTCATCAGGGTAATGGCATGGTATTTAGCTGTTAAGGGTTTTACGAGCACCAGGTATATGGCATAACTGGTAGCGTTGATGATGAAAAGCAGGTTGCCTAAAGGAATATCAGGAGCATCTGTGCGAATTTCGTTCCCGAATAAAACCAGGGAAATCGCTCCTGCGAAGCCCATGAGAATTCCGGTGGCCCTTATCCATGTAATACGCTCTCTGATAAAGATAGCTGAAAGCACAAACACAATAATCGGAGAGAGAGTAACGATCACAGAACTGTTGATGGGTGTCGAAAGGCTCAGTCCTTTAAAGAACATGAGCATGTTGATCACCATTCCGAATATAGCGCAGGCGATCAGCCTTTTCCAGTCTTGAGGAGCTATCTTTTCTTTTGGGCCCCTGACAGAAAGCAACCAAAAGAGCACTGCTGCCCCCAGTACCCGCAGCAGTATCAATCCGAACGGTTTGATGTAAACAGGCATAAGCTCTTTGGCCACCGTATGGTTGACTCCGTAAATGGCGCTGGCTCCGAAAGCGGCCAATAAGGCTGTTACCCTGTTATTCATAGTTTATGATGAGAGTGCTTGCCTGGCAGCGGCGACCGTCTTCTTACTGTTTCCCACAAAGATCTGGTCATCGATGATAAGAACCGGTCTTTTTAGGAAGGTATATTCTTCAAGGATGAGATTTTTATAGTCGGTTTCCTCCAGGTTCTTTTCCTTCAGGTTTCTTTCCCTGTAAAGGCGGGCACGCTTATTGAAAAGTGCTTCGTAACTTTTTGTGAGATCATGCATTTGTTGCAGTTCTTCAGAAGTTACCGGATCTGATTTGATCTCTCTGAGCTCAACTTCTTGGGGTAATTCAAGCTCTTTCATGATACGACTGCAGGTGTCGCAGGTTCTGAGGTAATAGAATTTTTTCATCTGACTAAGGTACGTTTTTGGGTTGGAGTCAATATGAGTTAAGATCAGCTTTTTCTTTCAATATTCAGCAGATCGCCCGTCTCTGCAAAAGGGATGTCGATAACGATCTGCCCCTCTGAGTAGGGTGCCACTTCATAAGGATTGTAAATGAGTTTCAGGCCGTTCCCGTTAATGCCAATGGTTTCAGGCAGGTGAAAGCGATCATTGTTAAACATAAATCCCGATTTGTTTAACGGTGCATCGGGAGCAATTTTGTAATGGGCTCTGAACTTTTGTTCGGCCAGTTTTTCAAATTCTTTGTGATCTTTAAAAAGCTGTTCTGCTTTCATCCGGTCTCCGGTTGCCTTGTCGAAAAACAGGTAATATGTATTGCTAATTCCATGTGCTCCCCCTGTGTAGAAGTAGGTATTCATGCAGATGGCCAGGATGTCTGAATTCTGATAACATACAGAACCTTCGATCTGTCCTTCCCAACTGTGCTGATATTCCGGGAAATCACCTTTTACTCTTTCGTAAGATTTTCTGAAGGTTTCGGCAGCCTGCTCCACCGATCCAGGTTCTTTGGATGAGGTGGCTGCAAGGATACTGGTCACCCATTCAGTAACGTTATGATCGATCTTTCTCTCCTTTCTGCTGCCTCCATCGGTCTTCGGAAATTTAAGGCTAACCCGTGCGCATGACTCACAGGCCGGGTCTTCCAGAAGATACTCATTAAAGCTGATATTTTTTTCAGTATTACAGGCAAGGAATAATAACGACAGAACAGGGAGGTAGTATTTCAGCTTCATAGATCACAGATTGTTTAGGGCCATAAAGATACACGCTTCTTTGTATTGCGTAAAAACATACTATACTTTTGCTGTAAACATCAATAGTGACATGAAAGATAAATCTATGCAATTCAATACCAAAACGATACATGGCGGACAAAAGCCTGATGATGCTTATGGTTCTGTAATGCCGCCCATCTATCAGACTTCTACCTACGCACAGTCTACGCCCGGCGGACATAAGGGTTATGAGTATTCCCGCAGTGCCAACCCCACAAGAACAGCCCTTGAGAACAGTCTTGCCAGTATAGAGAACGGCAACTACGGTCTGGCTTTCGCTAGCGGTCTGGCTGCCATTGATGCGGTGATAAAGTTATTGCAACCCGGAGATGAGGTGATCTCTACCAATGATCTTTACGGGGGGAGTTACCGGTTGTTCACTAAGATTTTTGAGAATTTCGGGGTTAAATTTCACTTTGTCGGAATGAGTGAAACCGAAAAAATAAGCGAGCACATCAATGAAAAAACCCGGCTGATATGGGTCGAGACTCCGACCAATCCAATGATGAATATTATTGACATCAGGAAGGTAGCAGAAATCGCCAGGGATCATAACCTTCTTCTGGCGGTAGATAATACATTTGCCACACCTTATCTGCAGCAGCCGCTTGATCTGGGAGCAGACCTGGTGATGCATTCAGCCACCAAGTATCTGGGAGGTCACAGTGATGTTGTGCTGGGAGCCCTGGTGGTAAAAGACAAGGAACTGGCAGATAAACTGTATTTCATTCAGAACGCCAGTGGTGCAGTTGCCGGTCCGATGGACAGCTTCCTGGTATTACGCGGGATCAAGACATTGCATATAAGAATGCAGCGTCATTCAGAGAATGGAAGAGCCGTTGCAGAATACCTCGCCCAGCATCCTGCCATTGAGAAAGTGTACTGGCCGGGATTCGAAGATCATCCGAATCATGATATCGCCCGATCACAGATGAAAGATTTTGGAGGTATGATCTCTTTTGTCACCAAAGACAATGACTTTCAGAAGGCCATCAGGATCGTCGAAAGCCTGAAGGTTTTTACACTGGCTGAATCCCTGGGAGGGGTTGAATCCCTGGCAGGTCATCCGGCGAGTATGACCCATGCTTCGATCCCGAAGGAAGTGCGTGAAAAATCAGGAGTGGTCGATTCACTCATACGATTGAGTGTGGGAATCGAAGATGAAAGAGACCTTATCGCAGATCTGGAACAGGCTATAGGATAAATTCGCTATCATATTAATAAATTCAGAAAAAAAGACCTCCTGAATTATATTAATTACATAATTTTACGCTCATATTTTTAAATCTTCAATCATCCATATTTATGAACGCAATGGACAAGAAAATTGAGGCATTCATGGCTGAAGTACGAGCCAGGAATTCCCATGAACCAGAGTTTCTCCAAGCTGTTCAGGAAGTAGCAGAAACCGTACTTCCCTACATTGCTCAGCACGAGATCTATAACGGTAAGAATATCCTGCTCAGAATGGTAGAGCCTGAACGTGCAGTGATGTTTCGTGTGCCCTGGGTAGACGACAAAGGTGAAATACACGTGAACAGGGGATATCGTATCCAGATGAACTCTGCTATCGGTCCGTATAAAGGGGGGCTTCGTTTTCACCCGACAGTGAATATGAGTATCCTTAAATTCCTTGCTTTTGAGCAGGTATTTAAAAACAGTTTGACCACCCTTCCTATGGGAGGCGGTAAGGGAGGATCTGATTTTGATCCGAAAGGAAAATCTGATGACGAAGTGATGCGCTTCTGTCACAGTTTCATGTCTGAGCTTTTCAGACATATAGGTCCTAATACCGACGTTCCGGCCGGTGATATCGGAGTAGGAAGCCGTGAGGTAGGATTCCTGTTCGGAATGTACCGCAAGATAAAGAACGAATTTACCGGAGTGCTTACCGGAAAAGGACTATCCTGGGGTGGATCGCTGATTCGCCCGGAAGCTACCGGATATGGTACCGTATATTTTGCCCAGAACATGCTTGAGACCAAAGGTGATGGCTTTAAAGGCAAAAACGTTGTGGTTTCCGGTTCGGGTAACGTGGCTCAGTATGCCGTAGAGAAGGCACTCCATCTCGGAGCGAAAGTGCTTACGCTTTCTGATTCTTCGGGTTATATCTATGATAAAGACGGGATCGATGCTGATAAGCTGAAGTACGTCATGGAGCTTAAAAACGTAAAACGCGGAAGAATTTCTGAATACGTTAAGGAATATCCGTCTGCAGAGTTTTATAAAGGGAAGACCCCTTGGGAGGTGCCTTGTGATATTGCCCTTCCTTGTGCCACTCAGAACGAACTTAATGGAGACGATGCCAAGAAGCTCGTTGATAACGGTTGTATCTGTGTAAGTGAAGGAGCTAATATGCCTTGTACTCCTGAGGCCATCGCGGTTTTCCATGACAAGCAGATACTGTTTGCTCCCGGAAAGGCTTCGAATGCCGGAGGGGTTGCCACATCAGGTCTGGAAATGGCGCAGAACTCGCTGCGATACAGCTGGACACGTCAGGAAGTTGATCAGAAACTGCAGGATATCATGAAGAATATTCACAGTTCTTGTATCGACTATGGGAAAGAAGGCGACTATGTAAATTATGTAAAAGGTGCTAATATTGCCGGTTTTGTGAAAGTAGCCGATGCCATGTTGGCCCAGGGAGTGGTTTAAGACCGCTAAGGAACCCTATCTATAGAACAAACTTCCCCTCTTCTGAGGGGAAGTTTTTTTATATTTGATCTATAAAACCGAGCATGATCGTAAAGAGCAGGGCCATTGTGATCAGTGCGCTGAAATATGGAGACAGCAGCCTGATCGTTAAGTTGTTTACCGAGCAAAGCGGTATGAGGTCCTACATGTTAAAAGGAGTACGTGCCTCGCGGAAGGCTAAATTGAGAAGTGGTTATTTTCAGCCACTGACCTTGCTTGATATCGTGGCTCGTCACAAAGACAAGGGAACCCTGGAAGCCCTTACAGAAGCCAGGTTGCTCGCGCATTTTCAATCGATTCCCTTTCAGCCCGCAAAAACGGCTGTCGCTATGTTTATAGCTGAGATATTGTCGCAGTCTCTGAGGGAGGAAGAATCTAATATCCCTTTATTTAATTTCCTTTCAGAAGCGGTGATCTGGCTGGACAGTCATGACAAAATCGCCAATTTTCACCTGAGTTTTTTATTGCAGCTTACACGTTTTCTGGGCTTCTATCCACATGACCAAAACCCGCATCTCCCTTTTTTCGACCTGGTAGAGGGCGATTTTACCGATTCAGCAGAAAATACTGTGATTCCAGAAGACCTTATCGGGGTCTTCCGTGCTTTTCTCGGCACTGATTTTGAGGGATCTTCTCAGATCTATATGACTAAAACCGAACGCAGGGAGCTTCTGAATTTAGTGGTCATGTATTTTAAATTACATTTGCAGGGATTTCAAAACCCCAGGTCTCTGTTGGTGCTGAATGAAGTTTTTAACTGAGTATGAAACGATTTTTAGCGGCTTTTGCCATTTTACTTTTCCTGAAAGGTTATGGTCAAACCCTAAGGGTGCTTGACAGTGAGAGCGGTTACCCGGTGGTGAATGCCACTGTATCCAGTTACGATAATCAATTGTACGCAGTCACAGACTTTAACGGGAACGCTGATGTAAGTGAATTTAGCAGTGATCAGACCTTGTTGATCTCTCACATAGCCTACAGGTCATACACTACCGATATCAATACCCTTCGGGCTCAGGATTTCAAAGTGTTCCTGAAACCTCTGTCTAACGAACTCGATGCAGTAGTGGTGTCGGCCTCCCGGTGGAAACAGGAAAAGCAGGATATCGTGCAGAGAATTGCTCAGATCGACAGGGAAGAGATCCTGTTGAGCAGTCCCCAAACATCGGCTGATCTTTTAAGCAGAAGTGGGCAGGTATATGTGCAGAAAAGCCAGTTGAGTGGGGGTAGTCCCATGATCAGGGGCTTTTCTACCAGCCGTTTATTGCTGGCCGTCGATGGGGTTCGTATGAACAACGCCATCTTCAGGTCGGGTAATATTCAGAATGTGATTTCGATAGATCCCCTTTCGGTGGCAAATACCGAGGTGTTGTTTGGTCCGGGGTCGGTCATTTATGGAAGCGATGCCATCGGGGGAGTGATGAGCTTTTCTTTTCTTGAGCCGAAGCTGGCGCAGGGAGACGATACGGCATTTTCGGGAAATGCCTACTCCCGGTTCTCAACCGTAAATAATGAGCTTACCCTGCATGCAGATGTCAACCTGGGAAATAAGAAATGGGCTTATCTGGGGAGCTGGACCTACTCAGATTACGGAGATCTGAAAATGGGTAGTAATGGTCCTGAAGAATATTTGAGACCGGAATATGTAGTGACCGTAAACGGTAATGACCGGGTAGTTGAGAACGAAGATCCGGAGCTGCAGGTCCCCACAGGCTTCGAGCAGTTCAGTACATTGAATAAGCTTCTCTACAAACCAAGTGAGAACTGGGATTATAAAGCGACACTTTATTATTCAGCTACGGGAGATAATCCACGTTATGACCGGCTGATCAGATACCGGGGCGATCAGCTGCGTTCGGCTGAATGGTATTACGGTCCGCAGCGTTGGTTGTTGGGAAGCCTGCAATTGAGCCATCATCAGAATAATTTCTGGTATAATGAGATGCGCTTCACCCAGGCGTATCAGCGGTATGAAGAAAGTCGTAATGACCGGGATTTTGGCGAAGTGGAACGTTTTACCACCGAAGAGGCGCTGGATGTTTATTCTTCGAATCTGGATATGGAACGTATTCTAAGCAGTAAGGGTAAACTTTTCTATGGCCTTGAGTATATTTTCAACAAAGTGCATTCTGAGGGATATGTCACCGACATTGATTCAGGAGAACAACTGCCTACGGCTTCCAGGTATCCCGACGGTGCGAGCTGGCAGTCTCTGGCGGCCTACAGCAACCTGGAATACAAACCTTCACGCCGGCTGACCCTGGTAGGAGGGGTGCGTTATAATCATTTCTGGGTGGGCGCAGATTTCAGTGAAAACAACCAATATTATGATTTTCCGTTTGTCACCTCTGATATTTCGACAGGAGCGGTGACAGGTAGTGCCGGCCTGAACTGGCAGCCGAACAGGTTACTGCGATGGCGGCTGAACCTCTCCTCCGGATTCAGGGCTCCGAATGTAGATGATATCGGGAAAGTGTTTGATTCAGAGCCGGGATCGGTAGTGGTGCCCAATCCTGATCTTGATCCTGAATATGCCTATAATACCGATCTTGATGTGCAGCTGAATTTCAATAACAAACTGGTGGTTCAGATGGCGGTTTTTTACACCTATCTGGAAGATGCCATGGTACGCCGGGATTACTCTCTTGACGGGAGAGAGTTTATCGAGTATAACGGAGAGTTAAGTCGAATACAGGCGATTCAGAACGCTGCCAGGGCCAGAATCTATGGATTCGAGGCCAACCTTGATCTAAGAATTACCAATGCCTTGAATCTCACCTCAGCGCTGAGTCTTTCCAGAGGAACAGAAGAGCAGGATGATGGAACCCAGGCGCCCTTAAGGCACGCTCCGCCGCTTTTCGGCAGCACTCACCTGATCTGGAAGAAAGGGAAGGTGTTAATGGATATGTATGCTGATTATAACGGCAGTATCGATTTTGAAGATCTCGCTCCTTCTGAGAGGTCAAAGCCCTTTATCTATGCAACCGATGAAAACGGAAACCCTTATTCGCCTTCCTGGTATACCCTTAATGTAAGAGGACGGTACAGATTCGATTTTCCGCTTAGCCTGAATGCCGGACTTGAAAACCTGACAGATCAGCGTTACCGTACCTACTCTTCCGGAATTGTTGCGCCCGGTTTTAACTTCTATTTGGCTCTGAATTATAGTTTTTAGGTCGTTCCGGCCTGATAGCACAGACGAAACTGCAGTTTGCAACGGGTGGCGGCGATCAATTCGCTGAAATTTAGTAATTTTGCCAACTTAAAATCGACAAGGTATCTCAATATAATGAAATTCAAAGAGTACAAGACATTAGAACTTCCGAAGGTAGCAGAAGAAACCCTAAAATACTGGGAAGAGAATAACATCTTTGAAAAAAGTGTTTCCACCCGTGAAGGAAAAGAGCCTTTTGTTTTTTACGAGGGCCCTCCTTCAGCTAATGGACTTCCCGGCATACATCACGTGATGGCACGGGCCATTAAAGATATCTTTTGTCGCTATAAGACTCAGAAGGGATTTCAGGTAAAAAGAAAGGCCGGTTGGGATACACACGGACTGCCGGTTGAACTTGGTGTTGAAAAGGAACTCGGGATCACCAAAGAAGACATAGGTACCAAAATCTCTGTTGAAGATTACAACAAGGCCTGTAAGGAGGCTGTCATGCGTTATACCGATATCTGGAACGACATGACGCGGAAGATAGGTTATTGGGTCGATATGCAGGATCCTTATGTCACCTACGAGCCCAAATATATGGAAACCGTATGGTGGCTGCTTAAAAACATTTATGACCAGGGGCTTATATACAAGGGTTACACCATACAGCCCTATTCTCCTAAGGCCGGTACCGGGCTGAGTTCACATGAGCTGAATCAGCCGGGCACCTATAAAGATGTGACAGATACCACCGTAACAGCGCAGTTTAAAACTGTCGATGAAAGCCTGCCTGAGATTCTGCGTGGATACGGAGAAGTTCATCTGCTTGCCTGGACGACCACTCCATGGACCCTGCCATCGAATACAGCCCTTACCGTAGGGAAAAAGATCGATTACGTACTGGTGCGTACGTATAATCTCTACACCCACCAGCCAACTCATGTAGTGCTGGCGAAGAATCTGGTAAACTCTGTCTTTTCAGGTAAGTTCAGAAAGGCCAAAGATGAAGCCGATCTGGAATCATATACAGAGAAAGACAAAAAAGTGCCTTACCTGGTGATTAAAGCCTTTAAAGGTTCTGATTTGCTTGGAGTAAGATATGAGCAACTGCTCGATTATGCAAAGCCTTACCGCGATGCAGAAAATGCATTCAGAGTGATCGCCGGCGATTTCGTTACCACAGAAGACGGTACCGGGATCGTGCATACGGCACCTACCTTTGGGGCAGATGATGCCAAAGTGGCCAGAGAGGCAGAGCCCGAGGTTCCGCCTATGCTGGTGCTTGACGATCAGAATAACCCCGTTCCACTGGTAGATCTTCAGGGTAGATTTCGGGAAGAGCTGCCGGAAATAGGAGGTAAATACGTAAAGAACGAATATTACACAGGTCTCGAAGCACCTGAAAAATCGGTTGATGTTGAGATCGCCATCAAGCTGAAGGAAGAGAATAAGGCCTTCAAGGTTGAGAAATATGTTCACAGTTATCCGCACTGCTGGCGTACCGATAAGCCTGTTTTATATTATCCCCTTGATTCCTGGTTCATCAAAGTGACAGAAGTGAAAGAGCGCATGTTCGAGCTCAATCAACAGATAAACTGGAAACCAAAAGCTACGGGTGAAGGTCGTTTTGGCAACTGGTTGCAGAACGCCAATGATTGGAATTTATCCCGATCCAGATTCTGGGGTATTCCGTTACCTATATGGCGTACCGAGGATGGGAAGGAAGAAGTGATCATCGGTTCGGTAAAGCAACTTAAGGAAGAAATGAACAAGGCGGTGGAAGCCGGCCTGATGAAAGAAGATATATTTCCCGATTTCAAGATCGGAGACATGAGCGATGAGAACTATGATCATATAGATCTGCATAAGAATGTGGTCGACCAGATCGTGCTGGTGTCGCCTTCAGGGAAGCCCATGAAGCGCGAAGCCGACCTGATCGATGTTTGGTTCGATTCAGGCTCTATGCCATACGCTCAATGGCATTACCCCTTTGAAAACCGTGAAATGATCGATGGGAAAGATGCTTTTCCTGCAGATTATATAGCCGAAGGTGTCGATCAGACACGCGGCTGGTTCTACACCCTGCATGCGATCGGAACCATGGTGTTCGATTCGGTTGCTTACAAGAACGTGGTATCGAACGGGCTTGTACTGGATAAGAACGGACAAAAGATGTCGAAAAGGTTGGGTAATGCCGTAGATCCTTTTGAGACTATCAATACCTATGGTCCTGATGCAACCCGCTGGTACATGATCAGCAATGCCAACCCCTGGGATAACCTGAAATTCGACCTTGAAGGGGTTGCTGAGGTACGCAGGAAGTTTTTTGGAACCTTATACAATACCTACTCATTCTTTAGTCTTTATGCCAATATCGATGGTTTTGATTATACAGAACCTGATGTGCCTTTTGATAAAAGACCGGAGATCGATCGCTGGATATTATCAGAGTTGAATACCCTGACCAAAAAGGTAGATGAAGCATATTCTGATTACGAGCCTACCCGTGCTGCACGTGCCGTTTCTGATTTTGTTCAGGAGAATCTCAGTAACTGGTATGTACGTTTGAGCAGAAGGCGGTTCTGGAAGGGTGATTATGGTCAGGATAAGATCTCTGCTTACCAGACGCTCTACACCTGTCTCGAAACGGTTGCCAAACTGGCGGCTCCGATTGCACCATTCTATATGGATCGTTTATATACCGACCTGATAAAGGCCACCGGAAAGGAGAAATTTCAGAGTGTACACCTGGCCGATTTCCCGGTGAGTGAAGAAAAGTATATTGATGATCAGCTGGAAAGCCGGATGGAAAAAGCGCAAAGAATATCTTCCCTGGTGCTTTCACTTCGTAAGAAAGAAGGTATCAAGGTGAGGCAGCCGCTGATGAAAGTGATGATTCCCGTCAGGGACCAGTTGCAGAAGTCAGAGATCAGAGCTGTTGAAGACCTGATCAAGTCTGAGGTAAATGTGAAGGAGATCGAGCTTCTTGATGACGCTTCAGATATATTGATCAAGCAGATCAAACCGAATTTCAAAGTTTTGGGACCTCGTTTCGGGAAGGATATGAGATTGATAACCAGCGAGATAAGTAAATTCGGTCAGGAAGAAATACAGGAAATCGAGCAGAACGGTAGTATTTCTATTGAAATTAATGGAAAAAGTATTACTTTAGGAATCGATGAAGTAGAAATTTCATCTCAGGACATTGAAGGCTGGCTGGTAGCCAGTTCAGGTAATATAACCGTTGCACTTGATGTGACCATTACCGAAGATTTACGAAAGGAAGGAGTTGCCCGTGAGTTGGTAAACCGCATTCAGAACCTGAGAAAAGATTCAGGATTTGAGGTGACCGACAAGATCGATGTTAAGCTTCAAAAAGACGGAGTTGTAGAAAACGCAGTAAGGAGTAATCTTGAATATATCAAAACAGAGACCCTGGCCGCCCAGCTCAATTTTGAAGATCATCTTGAATCAGGCACCGAAGTTGCTTTTGATGAGGTGAAAACCAAATTGTTTATTCAAAAACATTAGTACTATGGACACAGATGTTAAAGCAAGGTACTCAGATAAGGAGCTGGAAGAATTCAGAGTTCTTATCGAACAGAAAATAGAAAAGGCCAAACAGGACCTGGAGCTATTAAAGAGCTCGTACAAGAATGACGGGAACAATGGAACAGATGATACCTCTCCGACATTTAAAGCTTTCGAAGAGGGCTCAGAAACCATGAGTCGTGAAGCGAATACCCAGCTGGCGATAAGGCAGGAAAAATTCATTCGCGATCTTAAAAATGCATTGGTCAGGATCGAAAACAAGACCTACGGGATATGCCGCGTAACCGGGAAGCTCATCAATAAGGAACGCTTAAAGCTCGTTCCTCACGCAACACTGAGTATCGAGGCTAAAAATATGCAATCGAAATAGATCATTAACAAACCTGATAAAATCTAAACGCTCTCGAGGGAGCGTTTTTTTATGCAGAAAAGAATTTTAATGCTCTTGTTGTTTTTCGCTGCATTTTGCAGGGGACAACAGCAATATGATAAAGAACTGGATGCCACAGGAATCGGAACTGTGGAGATTGATGCGAGAAGGGCCTACCGAATAGAGCTGCATACTCATGAAAAGAACACGGTTCAGATAACGGCTCATACCGAGGGCGAGATCGGGAAAGATGTGATTCTGAGCCAGCAGCATGAAGGCAGTACACTGGTTTTGGGAACGTCTTTCAGTCCGGCATTTGAGAACCCAGGCGATAAGCTAAGTGCCCATAAGGTCATTTCAGTCAATCTCATAATATATGTTCCGGCATCCCGTATGTGCGTAATTCAGGGAGGTAACACCACCGTGGAAACTTCTGGAGATTTTGAGCAGCTAAGTATTTGGAATGAATCGGGACCCGTGAGGCTTCGTGATGTTTCAGGGAGAATTACTGTCGAAACGCTTACGGGTGATATTATCTGGAATGGAGGCAGGGCCGATATGAAAGTATTGAGTAAATTCGGTCGTATTTACGGGAAACCATTTCAATCAGGAGCAGACAGGGTAAAACTTTCGACCGTACAGGGAGATGTTTACCTGAACCATAAGGAATAATATTCTTATTTTTGGCGCCGGCCTTAACCGTCTTTTGCTTTTTCGGTATGCCGGGATTTACAACGAATATGATATGTCACTAAAAAAAGCCACATTACTTATCGTCCTTGTTTTACTGGTCGATCAGATTTCAAAGATCTATATAAAGACTCATTTTACCCTTGGGGAATACGTTGAGGTTTTCGACTGGTTTAAGATCTTGTTTATAGAGAACGAAGGAGCAGCCTGGGGCACGAAGATCAGTGATATTCTACCATTCGTTTCTGAAAGAACAGGAAAGCTTATGCTTACGGTGTTCCGATTGTTTGCCATTTGTGGGATCGGTTATTGGCTTTATGATATCATCAGGAAGAATGGCAATACTACGCTAACCCTGGCCGTATCGCTGATTTTTGCAGGAGCACTTGGAAACATTATCGATTCGGTATTTTACGGAGTGATATTCAGTGACAGTTATGGTACTGTGGCCGAAATATTTCCTGAGGAACCATATGGTTCGCTGTTTCATGGAAAGGTGGTTGATATGCTTCATTTCCCTATGATAGATACGACCTGGCCTGACTGGGTTCCGGTTATAGGAGGCAATAACTTCAGGTTTTTCGAGCCCGTGTTCAATATCGCTGATTCTGCCATCAGCGTAGGAGTGGGTATTTTGCTGGTTTTTAACAAAAAGGCCTTTCCGAAGAAAGAAGAAAAACAGGAGACTCAGGTTGAGAATCTGTAACACCTGTCAGGGGTTACGACCAGATCAACGGGTATGTCGTGCGGATTAATGTCTGGGATCTCTTCTTCCGGACCGAAGAATGATAACCCCACCTTGATGACATCTTTTCTGCAGTCTTTTAAAAAGCGATCGTAAAAGCCTTTTCCGTACCCAACCCTGTAGCCTCGTTTATCGTAGGCGAGCAGCGGAATAAACACAACATCGATGAGTTCGGGATCTACGGGTTCGCCTGAATCCGGCTCAGGTATTCCATACGATTTGATACGAAGTACGGTCTCTTCCTCCAGTAATAGATGTTCGAGAGTATAATTTCGGAAGTCGCTTTTTGGCACCACCACCTGTTTATCTTTTCCATGTAAAACAGATAGCATAAAACCGGTATCGATCTCTCGTTTTTGCGCAATGCTGAGAAAAAGATGGTAGTAAGTTCCTTTCCAGATATCTTCAGAAAGAGCCCTGTTGGCGATGGCCAGACTTTTCTTTTCGATTTCCTCGAGGGAGAGCTGACTTCTTAATTCCCTGTATTTTTTACGTAATTCAGGCTTAGTCGGCATCATTGTCTTTTATGGAAGTTCAGTGACCAGTCCCTGCACCTCCTTCAGGCTTACCGCCATAAGATTAAAAGGACTTCTGGAATTATATTCCCTGAGTCTTTCGACCTCAACCCGATTGATGCCTGATTGTACCAGGTAAATGTTTACAGGACTTCCTGATATGTTCTCGATCTCACAAAAAGCGTCCATGAACTCAGGAACTTTGTCAATGTGTATACAGAGGTCAAGAAGGATGTTGGCAGGAGGCTCTGCTTGCTGTTCCAGGACATTCTTAAAGAACTCCAAAGCTTTTTCGGGATTCTGAAAAGTAGTGATGTGGTTGAAAAACTGATTGATATCGTAAAACCTTGAAGCGATCTCCAGGTACTGCTCGTCATTACATACTATACAGGTTAAATCAATAGTTCTGTCCATAGTCTTATCAATTCAATTTTCATCCGGCTTATTGCTAATATAAAGAGAAATTTCAAGTGATGGCCCATAAGCGGGGTATATTGACAGCTTTGGGGTATGATGAGATGCTATTGACCATTATTGCCTTCCGAAACCCTTCTTCATTGTGGCATAACTGTAGTATATTAGTGAAAGAATTATGAGTAAAGATTCGTTGGATATCCAGGTGCAGTCACTCCCCTCCGGACCGGGAGTATACCAGTTTTACGATAAGAACGGGAAACTGTTATATGTAGGCAAGGCTAAGAATCTGAAGAAGCGGGTATCGTCATACTTTCACAAGCGTCATGAATATGGGAAGACCAGAGTCATGGTGCGTAAGGTCGAGGAAGTCAGGCATGTGGTGGTGCCAACAGAAACAGATGCCCTTCTGCTGGAGAATAATCTTATTAAAAAATACCAGCCTCGCTATAACGTGATGCTCAAAGACGATAAGTCTTATCCCTGGATCTGCATAAAGAATGAACGATTTCCAAGAATTTTCCCAACCCGTAAGCTGATAAAGGACGGCTCAGAATATTATGGGCCCTATACCAGTATGAAGACAATCAGAACGCTGCTGGAATTGATCAAAGGACTGTATGCTCTTCGCACCTGTAATTATGATCTGTCTGAAGAGAAAATCACCTCGGGGAAATATAAAGTTTGCCTCGAGTATCACCTTGGAAATTGTAAGGGACCTTGTGAAGGTCTGCAATCACTGGCTGAATATGATGAACAGGTGGCAGCGATAAGGGAAATCATAAAAGGAAATTTTAAAGACTCCCTAAAATCATTCAAAGAACAGATGAAAAGTCTGGCCGGGGAGATGCGCTTTGAGGAAGCTCAAAAGGTAAAAGAAAAGATTGAGGTGCTGGAAAACTACCAGGTCAAGTCTACGGTGGTCAATCCGAAGATCAGCAATGTGGATGTTTTCAGTATTATATCTGATGATAAATACGCCTATGTGAATTTTCTGCAGCTCTCCTATGGTTCGATCATCAGGGCACATACCATTGAGATCAAAAAGAAGCTGGAGGAAGATGACAAGGAGCTACTTGAATTGGCCATCGTTGAATTGCGCAACCGATTTCATTCAAAATCTGGTGAGATATTCGTGCCCTTTCCCGTAGACATCGGTGAAGACGTGAAAGTGACGGTTCCCAAGTTGGGGGATAAAAAGCGTATAGTGGAGCTCTCAGAGCGGAATGCCAAATTCTATCGACAGGATAAACTCAAGCAGATACGAATCACAGATCCCGATCGTCATGTTAGCCGTATCATGGAACAGATGAAAAAGGACCTTCGACTGAGTCGCGAGCCAAAACATATAGAATGTTTTGATAACTCGAATATACAAGGTACAAACCCGGTTGCTGCCTGCGTTGTTTTTAAAGACGGAAAACCCAGTAAGAAAGAATACCGGCATTATAATATCAAGACCGTTGAAGGGCCCGATGATTATGCCTCCATGGAGGAAGTCGTTCATCGACGTTACCGCAGGTTGCTGGAGGAAGACGCTTCATTACCTCAATTGATTGTTATTGACGGGGGGAAGGGGCAATTAAATGCTGCTTTGAAAAGTTTAGATCGCCTCGGGCTAAGAGGAAAGATTGCCATAATTGGTATCGCCAAGCGACTTGAAGAAATCTTTTACCCCGGAGACCCTGTGCCCATGTACCTTGATAAGAAATCAGAAACCCTTAAAATCATTCAGCATCTCAGAAATGAAGCACATCGATTCGGGATCACTTTTCATCGTAATAAGCGCGGTAAAGCAGCGATTAATTCTGAACTTGCCACTATAAAGGGAATTGGAGAAAAGACCTCTGAAGAATTGCTGAGGGAGTTTAAATCCCTGAAAAGAATTAAAGAGGCTTCCCTGCACGATCTCACTGAAATTATCGGTCCTTCGAAAGCCCAAAAGGTCTATGAGGCCTTTCATTAACTAACTTTGTATTTTGTGATACGCCTTCGTTTTACCATATCGATCCTACTGTTGTGTTTAAGTCTTGTGAACGCTCAGGAAGAAGACCTGAAAGTTGGGCTTGTACTCAGTGGAGGAGGCGCTAAAGGGCTGGCGCATATTGGTGTTTTAAAAGTACTGGAGGAAGCCGGGGTGCGGGTTGATTATATAGGTGGAACGAGTATGGGGGCCATAGTGGGTGCTCTGTATGCTTCAGGTTACAGTGCCAAACAGATCGATTCCATTTTCAGCAATTCTGATCTGGAGGAACTTATTCAGGGTAATGTACCCAGATCTTCTATGTCGTTTTACGAAAAGCAGAATGCTGAAAAATATGCATTGACCCTTCCTTTTAACAATTTTAAAATCAGCATTCCTCAGTCCATATCTACAGGACAGAAGATCTACAACAGATTCGCTGAGGTGTTGTTTCATGTGAATGATATAGAGGATTATAATGAGCTGCCGATCCCATTTTTTTGTATGGCTACCGATGTGGAGACCGGTGATCCCGTTAAGCTGGATAGCGGATACCTTCCCTTAAGTATCAGTGCCAGTGGCGCTTTCCCCTCGCTTTTTGAACCTGTCGATATCGACGGAAGACTACTTATTGATGGCGGGGTGGTTAATAATTATCCAATAGACAGCGTCAGGGCCATGGGAGCCGATATAGTGATAGGGGTCGATGTACAGGATGCCCTGGCTAAAAGAGAAGATCTTAAATCGGCAACCGGAGTTTTGATGCAGATCAATAATTACCGGACCGTTCGGGACATGGAACAAAAGCGATCGCGAACCGACCTCTACATCAAGCCTGATATAAAAGAATACTCAGTCATTTCGTTTAGTCAAAGTGACAGCATCATCAAAAGCGGGTATCGTCAGGCTTTAAAGCATAAGGGTGAATTAGAGAGCATAGCCTCTCGTCAGGGGTTCAACAGGGATATTTCGATAAATACCAGGCTGAAAGATTCATTTCAAATCGCACATGTACTTATCGACGGGAATAAAAAATATTCCCGTGCTTACGTAAAGGGAAAGATACGCTATGAGAACTACGAACCTACAAATTTTGATGAATTTGAAAACGGGATTAACACCCTTGTAGCTACCAATAATTTCGAAAGCGTGCGTTATGTGATACGGCCTGAGGGCGAAGGGTATAATGTCAATCTGAAATTAAGGGAGAGCCAGACCGATATGTTCCTGAAACTAGGGGTGCATTATGATGGATTATATGGTACCGGAGGTTTGATCAACCTTACCCGAAAAAACCTGCTCGTTAGTGATGATGCCCTGTCTTTTGATTTTGTTTTGGGTGATCAGATACGTTATGAATTAGAGTATTTTATAGATAAAGGAACCTATTGGAGTCTTGGCTTTCGTTCCCGTTTCAATAGCTTTGTTCAGGATATAGATTTTAATTTTGCCAATGTTCGTAATCCCGGGGGTGACATACCCGGGGTGAATCGAATAGACCTCGAAGTACGTGATTTTACCAATCAATTCTATGTGCAGACCCTCTGGGGAGAACAGTTCGTTTTCGGATTGGGTCTGGAGCACAAATATCTGAAGCTGGAAACCAAGACCATCATCGACGAGCAGGATGATTTCATAGTCTTCAATAACAGCAACTACCTGAGTACCTATGGCTTTTTAAAGCTGGATACCCTCGACGACAAGTATTTTCCCACTACCGGTTTCTTTTTTGATGGTGACTTTCACCTGTACTTTCTTTCAACAGATTTCGATGACCAGGATTTTAATGAGTTCTCTATCGCAAAGGCCCGCATGGGATTTGCTTTTCCCATTACAGGAAACCTGGCTTTTAACTTTTTTACTGAAGGAGGCTTCTATATCGGGAATACCGATGTGAACTCACTCGATTTCATTCTTGGGGGTTATGGAAATGACCTTATCAATAACTTTACCCCTTTTCTGGGATATGATTTTATAAGCTTTGGTGGTGACAGTTACGTAAAAGCGACCTTTACCACAGACTGGGAGTTCATTCGCAATAATCACCTGAACTTCAAGGCCAATTTCTCGAATGCCGCAGACGGGATTTTTAAAACCGGAGAATGGTTTACCCTGCCCGATTATACCGGTTATGCGGTGGGTTATAGTTTCGAATCATTTCTGGGACCACTGGAGGTGAAATACACCTGGTCGCCGGAGGCTTCTAATGACCTGTGGGTCTTCAATGTAGGTTTTTGGTTTTAGACAGCTAAAATTGACAACTCGATTAATTATTCCGATATTTGTCAGTAATCAAACGATTGAGAAATGCCATTTTATCATAAGTTGGGGGATATTCCCCATAAAAGACATACAATTTTTAAGAAACCTGACGGTAACCTCTACTACGAGCAGCTTTTCGGTACGATCGGCTTTGACGGGATGTCGTCTAATCTCTATCATGTTCACCGGCCCACGCAGGTCAGGGAGATAGAAGGAAAGGTCGATGTGACGCCAAAAATAGCATTTGAGAACAATATCAAATCATATCGCTTTCATGGCTTTAAGGTTCCTGAAGAAAAAGATTACCTGCAGAGCCGTAAGCCTGTATTGACGAACAGCGACTGTACCATTTACCTGGCCGCTCCGCAGGAATCGACAAAAGACTATTTTTTTAAGAATGCCGATGCCGACGAGATTATATTTATTCACCGCGGTGAAGGAAAGCTGAGGACTCACCTGGGGAATATCGATTTTAAATACGGCGATTATCTGGTAGTACCCAGAGGAGTGATCTATAAGCTGGATTTCAATACCAGTGATAACAGGCTGTTTATTGTTGAATCACGCAGGCCTGTCTATACGCCTAAGAGATACCGTAACTGGTTCGGCCAGTTGTTGGAACACTCTCCTTATTGCGAAAGGGATATAAGGCCCCCACATGAGCTGGAGACAAATGATGAGAAGGGTGAGTTCCTTATGAAGATCAAAAAGCAAAATGAGATCTTTAATATGATCTATGCCACCCACCCGTTTGACGTAGTGGGTTACGACGGTTTTAACTTTCCGTATGCACTCAGCATACATGATTTTGAGCCTATAACCGGTCGAATTCATCAACCGCCACCGGTGCATCAGACATTTGAGACCGATGCCTTTGTGGTATGCAGTTTTGTACCCAGACTGTATGATTACCATCCGGAAAGTATACCTGCGCCTTATAATCACAGTAATATAGATTCTGACGAGGTACTTTATTATGTAGACGGAGACTTCATGAGTCGGAATGATATAGCAGCAGGTCACATTTCACTGCACCCCGCCGGAATTCCTCACGGGCCTCACCCAGGTGCGGTGGAGCGAAGTATCGGAAAGACCAAAACCGATGAGCTGGCAGTAATGGTAGACACTTTTAAACCGCTTATGGTAACAGAGGATGCCATGAAGATAGCAGATGAATCTTATTATAAATCCTGGTTGGAATAATATGCTGGCTTATCGCGTTGATATCACACCCCATCTGAGAGCCATGTGGTGAGGTGTGAATAGGGAATACATGAAAACAGAAAAGTGCAGAATGAATTTTTTAAAATAAAAGAACAATGGCAACAGATACAACATCATTAAAACTAAATAAAGAGATGCAGGAAGCGGAAGACTTTCTGCCGATTCTGGGAACAGATTATGTGGAATTATACGTAGGTAACGCCAAGCAGGCTGCTCATTATTATCAGTCGGCATGGGGGTTCCAGCCTGTGGCTTATTCAGGTCTGGAAACCGGTAAAAAAGACCGTGTATCTTATGTGTTACAGCAGGATAAAATACGATTGGTGCTTACTTCTCCACTGACAAAAGGAGGTGAGGTCAACAGGCATATCGAAGAGCACGGAGATGGGGTTAAGGTTATAGCCCTTTGGGTCGATGATGCCGCAAAGAGTTATAAAGAAACCACCGCACGCGGAGCTGAAAGTTATATGGAGCCTCATACCTTAAAGGATGAGCATGGTGAAATAGTGCTTTCCGGGATACATACCTATGGAGAAACCGTTCATATTTTTGTGGAACGAAAGAATTACAAAGGAGCATTTATGCCCGGTTTCAGAAAGTGGGACCCTGAGTACAAACCCTCAGAAGTAGGTCTGAAGTTTATCGATCATATGGTGGGTAATGTAGGCTGGAATGAAATGAACAAATGGTGTGAGTTCTACGCCAAGGTGATGGGATTCGCACAGATGGTTTCTTTTGATGACAAAGATATCTCTACCGAGTATACCGCCCTGATGAGTAAGGTTATGAGCAACGGGAACGGAAGGATCAAGTTTCCTATTAATGAACCTGCTACCGGGCGCAAAAAATCTCAGATAGAGGAGTATATCGAATTCTATAACGGGGCCGGAGTTCAGCATATAGCAGTTGCTACCGATAATATCATCGAAACGGTGAAACAGCTGAAAGAACGCGGTGTTGAGTTCCTGTATGTGCCGGAGACTTATTACGATACCGTGCTGGATCGTGTTGGTGAGATAGACGAAGACCTGGAGCCGCTCAAAGAATTAGGAATCCTGATCGACAGAGATGATGAAGGCTATCTGCTTCAACTGTTCACCAAACCGGTTCTTGACAGGCCTACCATGTTTTTTGAGATCATTCAGCGCAAAGGGGCGCGATCATTCGGAAAAGGAAACTTTAAAGCGCTTTTCGAAGCGATAGAAAGGGAACAGGAAATGAGAGGTACTTTGTAAAAACACGCTCATTATTGAATTTTCGACAATTATAAAGTGAAGCTTTTGACAGATTCACAGACACATAGTTAAACTTTCCGTAAAGACTGTGAGAACCTGATAACAGGTGTATATTTGCAGTCGCAAAAGTGGGTGGTGCCCTTTTGCATACTTTAAGTAAAGTTTTCATAATTTAAAGTTTTTGGTTGGTTAATGGAAAACCCGGCTTTACGCCGGGTTTTTTATTGTCCGTATTTCTTGGAACAATAATTGTAAATTAGAGCGTTAGCATCATAGATGTGTTTGAATTTATTATTTTTACGCCAAGTTTTCAGTCATGAAAAAAACAGCCCCTTTTTTATTGATTTTGTTACTGACGTCATTTTCCGTTCAGCGCGATGAGACCATTATTGATCCCAATTTTAAAGGGGGTGAATGGTTTCAGTTCCGCATACATTACGGGATATTGAACGCCAGTTTTGCAAGTCTCACCCTGACTGAGGAAAAGCTGGATGGTCGTGATGTATATCACGTGGTCGGACAGGGAAAAACAACCGGAATCGCCAACTGGTTCTTTAAGGTTGACGACAACTATGAAAGCTATTTCGGCAAGGAAGACATGAAGCCCTATCGTTTCATCAGGCAAATCGATGAAGGCGGTTATACCAAAGACCTGGAGATCGATTTCGATCACAGTGAAAAAGAAGCCGTGGTGACAAACAATAAAAAGGGAACAGTGAAGGTTATACATACCCCTTCGGGCATACAGGATCTGCTTTCTGCCTTTTATTATTTGCGCAGTCAGTATTCGGCCGATGACCTTTACAAGGGGAAAGAGATTGAACTGGACCTGCTTTATGATGATGATGAGACCTTTAAGTTCAAACTGAGATTTCTGGGACGAGAGACTCTCAATACCAAATTCGGAAAAATTCAGTGTTTGAAATTCAGGCCTTACGTGCAATCAGGAAGGGTCTTTAAAGAAGAGGAGAGTGTGACCCTTTGGGTATCTGACGATGAAAATCGTGTGCCTGTCAGAATACAGGCTGATCTTATGATCGGATCTCTGAAGGCTGATCTCAACGCTTTTAAGGGACTGAAACATCAATTTAAAATAGTAGCCGATTAATGTCTGTAAAACCCGAGATCGAAGGGCGTATAAGAAAACTGGAGGAAAAGTACCGGAACTCGGGACAGGACCTGGGTTCTTATCTTGACGGCCTCCTGTATCAAAGATATCTCACGTATTGGGACTATATTCACCTGGATACCTTGTTGAGCATACAGGTTCCCCGGACCCATTTTCCTGACGAGGAAATTTTTATCATGTATCACCAGATTACTGAGTTGTACTTCAAGTTGATCATACATGAGCAAAAGCAACTGATCGACGACCGCCTGCAAAAAGCTGACTTCTACATTCAAAAGATCAATCGAATCAATAATTATTACCGGGTATTGATATCGTCATTTGATATCATGATAAACGGGATGGAGCGTGAGCAATTTTTAAGGTATCGAATGTCGTTATTACCGGCCAGTGGATTTCAGTCGGCTCAGTTCAGAATGATCGAGATTTATTCTACTCCCCTTTATAATCTTTTGCCTGAATCTGCTCAGGGGGAGTTCAGTCCTGATGATCCGGTAGAAACACTTTACGAAAATATCTATTGGAAGAGAGGGGCGATCGATAGCAAGACAGGTGAAAAAACACTCACCCTCAAACAATTCGAATACAGGTATACCCCCAGGTTTATCCGTATTGCAAAGGAAGTAAAAGGGGTGACTCTTTATGAAAAATACCTGTCTCTTCCCAAAGAAGTTCGGGAGAATGAGTTGCTGATCGAAGCGATGAGGCATCTCGATGTAAATGCCAATGTGAACTGGAACCTTATGCATATGGGGGCGGCCTACAGGCATCTCAGCAAGGAAAAAAAGACCATAGATGCCACAGGCGGAACGAATTGGAAACAATATTTACCACCCAGTTTTCAGAAAATCATCTTTTTTCCTGAATTTTGGAGCGCAAAAGAAAAAGCCGACTGGGGCAAACAGTGGGTAGAGCATATTTTTAATCCTCAAACGAATGAATAAATGACAAGAAGTGTTATGGCAGGATTGCTGATGATCGTTTTGATGTCAGCATGTAAGAAGGAAAAGCAATCAGCTGAAATGGAGGAAACCGTAACGGTGCCTGAACAGAAGGCCGAACCTGTAGAGATCAGGGAGTTTGGTTATAACCTGAACGATTATATAGTGATCAGGGATACCATTAAGTTTGGCGACAGTTTCGGAGAGATCCTTCAACGCAACAAGATGGAGTATCCCGAGATCTATCACATCGTTGAAAAAGTGAAAGACTCTTTTAACATTGCCAGTCTCCAGGCCGGTAAGCCATATACCCTGCTGTGTTCCAAAGGTGATAGCCTGCAGCGCCCAAGGTGCTTTATCTACCAGCCGAACAGTATTGACTACGTGGTTGTCGATTTTAGTGATTCCACCCAGGTGGTTAAGGGAAAGAAGCCGGTAAAACTCGTTCAAAGAGAGGCTTCGGGAGTTATCAACAGTTCGTTGTATGAGACATTGGCCGATAATAATATGGATGTGAATGTAGCTTACCGACTTTCTGATATCTATGCGTGGACCATTGATTTCTTCCGCATCGATCAGGGAGACCGGTTTAAAGTAGTTTATACTGAGAAATACATTGATGATACCATATACGCAGGGGTTGATAAAATACATGCGGCGTATTTTGAACATAGGGGGAAACCGATCTATGCTTTCAGGTTTATGACCGATTCGACCAAAGGAATTGTCGATTACTTTGACGAGGATGCCAAGAACCTGAGAAGAGCCTTTCTGAGGGCGCCGGTACAATTCAGCCGTATTTCATCGAGATATAATCTCAAGCGACGAATTGCGTATTACGGTAACAGAATCAGACCACACAAAGGCACCGACTTTGCGGCTCCTGTAGGAACACCCATACTCGCCACAGCCAACGGGACGGTGATCGAATCAACCCGAAGAGGAGGGAACGGTAATTACGTGAAGGTTAGACATAATGCTACATATACCACCCAATACCTGCATATGCAGAAACGAAAGGTTAAAGTGGGTGATTTTGTAAAACAAGGTGATGTGATCGGTACGGTCGGTATGACCGGAAATACCAGTGGTCCGCACGTATGTTACCGATTCTGGAAGAACGGTCGTCAGGTTGACCCGTTCAAACAGGACCTCCCTGATGCCGAGCCTATAAGTGATTCCCTGAAGACCCGTTACCTGGACTTTATTGCACCTGTGAAAACTCAACTGGATAAGATTGAGTTTAAAACAGTACAAAAGGATGAGAGTCTGGAATCTGAATTGATAACATTAAAAGAAGAAGATGGCATTAGCAGCAACTAACCCCACCGAAACCAAATCCTGGAAAGCACTTCAGGAGCATTTTAAAGATATGAAAGAGGTCCACATGATGGACCTTTTCAAAAATGACCCACAGCGGGCAGAGAAATTTGCCCTCGAGTGGAACGATCTGTATCTGGACTATTCCAAGAACAGGATCGATCAGAAGACCATGGATATCTTGATCGAACTGGCAAATGAATGCAAGCTGGATGAGGCGATCAACAAATATTTTACCGGAGATATCATCAATGAAACCGAGGGCCGGGCAGTTTTGCATACGGCTTTAAGGGCCAGATCAGGTGAAAAGGTGACCGTTGATGGTGAAAATGTAATTCCTGAGGTCTATGAAGTGAAAGAGAAGATAAAAACATTCTCTGAGTCGGTGATATCAGGAGAAAAAAAGGGTTTTACGGGGAAGGCATTTACAGATGTGGTCAATATCGGTATCGGTGGTTCTGACCTGGGGCCGGCTATGGTTATGGAGAGCCTGGCCTATTACCGCAATCACCTGAAGGTACATTTTGTAAGCAACGTGGATGGTGATCATGTAATGGAAGCCATAAAGGATCTCGATCCGGAAACCACCCTGTTTATTATCGTTTCCAAATCATTTACGACTCAGGAGACCCTGAGCAATGCAATAACCATTCGTAACTGGTTCTTACAGGCCGGAACACAGCAGGATGTGGGCAAACATTTTGTAGCTGTATCGACTAACCTTGAAAAGATCAGGGAGTTTGGTATAGCCGATGAGAACGTATTCCCTATGTGGGATTGGGTTGGTGGTCGTTTTTCTTTATGGAGTGCCGTTGGTCTCTCGATCTCTCTTGGGCTTGGTTATGATAACTTTGACCGCTTGCTGAATGGCGCCAATGCCATGGATCAGCATTTCAGGGAAACACCTTTTGAGAGAAACATACCGGTGGTACTGGGTATGCTCAGTATCTGGTATAATAATTTCTTCGACGCAGAAAGCGAAGCCATTATACCCTATACACAGTATCTGCATCGTTTGTCGGCTTATTTGCAGCAAGGCATAATGGAAAGCAATGGTAAGAGTGTGGATCGTTCCGGAAATAAAGTAGATTATCAAACAGGAACCATCATCTGGGGAGAGCCGGGAACCAATTCGCAGCATGCGTTTTTCCAGTTGATTCATCAGGGAACTAAGTTGATACCTGCAGATTTCATAGGTTTCAGTGAATCTCTGTATGGCGATCGCGGGCATCATCAAAAGCTCATGGCTAATTGTTTTGCACAGACTGAAGCCCTGCTTACGGGTAAAGATCGGGACACCGTGCTTGATGAGTTCAGGCAGAAAGGAAAATCTGAAGATGAGGTGGCTGATCTGGTACCATTTAAGGTATTTGAAGGAAACAAGCCAACCAATACATTCCTTTTTGACAAATTGACCCCCCAGGCACTGGGAGAGCTAATTGCCCTTTATGAACATAAGATATTTGTACAGGGAGTGGTATGGAATATTTTCAGTTATGATCAATGGGGTGTCGAGCTCGGTAAGCAGCTGGCAAATGTTATTCTGGAAGAGTTTGAGGGGAAATCCACACATGATCATGATGCTTCAACACAAAAATTGATCGCGAGATTTTTGAAAGCTTAACTTTTAAGTAACTTCTGTAAAAATCCATCGACGAAAGGGCTTAATGTCATACTTATCAGGCATTGAGTCCTTTATTTTTTTTAAAATGGTTAATGTTAAGTTAAAACTTATCGTATTTTTGAGCCGCATTTTTGCATCGCTAACTAAAATCAGATTAACATGAGTAATTTTAACCGATTGTGCCTGCTGGTCGTAATGCTTTTTACGGCAATCGCAGGTTATTCTCAAGGGGTAACAACTGCCTCTATGGGTGGGCAGGTAGAAGACAATAATGGTGAACCCTTACCGGGAGCCAATGTCGTAGCTGTTCACCTTCCGTCAGGTACCACTTATGGTGCGACTACCGACTTTGACGGATTTTACCGTCTTTCGGGTATGAGACCGGGCGGACCTTACCAGGTAACCATCTCTTATATTGGTTTCCAGGATGCAACCCAGTCAGATCTTTACCTGCAACTGGGGCAGACAGAAAGAATCAACGCGCAATTGCAGGAATCTGCCACTGAGCTTGATGAGGTTGTTGTAACCGGGACTTCTACCGGTATTTTCAGTGCCAACAAAACAGGTGCAGAAACCACCATTACCAACAGAGAGGTGCAGACCATTCCGGCTGCCTCAAGATCGATCGCTGACTTTGTGAGGGTAACTCCTCAGGCGTCTATTACTGAAGGTAACGACGGATTCTCTATTTCAGTAGGTGGTCAGAACAACCGTTACAATGCGATCTATATTGATGGTGCGGTGAATAACGATGTGTTCGGACTTGCAGGTTCAGGTACCAACGGAGGACAAACCGGGGTAAACCCGTTTTCTGTGGATGCGATCGAATCATTTCAGGTGCAGCTTGCGCCTTTCGACGTGAAAATTTCCGGATTCTCAGGAGGTGCGATCAGTGCCATTACCCGATCTGGAGATAACAATTTTGAAGGGTCTGCCTATTATTTCCTGCGTAATGAATCGCTGGCTGGTAAGACCCCGCCTTCGCTTGTCGGAGAGGGTGAAACCCGTGAAAGGCTGAGTGACTTTTCAGCTCAGACATATGGTTTCCGCCTGGGCGGACCGATCATCGAAGACAAATTGTTCTTCTTCGTGAACTACGAGCGTCAGGATGATGAGACTCCTCAACCCTTCAATCTTTCCAATTACAGGGGAGACAGCGGGGCTGCCGAGCTTGAAAACCTTCGTCAGTTCCTTATAAACACTTACGGATATGATCCGGGTGGTTATGCAGACAATACCCGTACTTTGGTCAGTGATAAAATCACTGCCCGTATCGACTGGAACATTAATGATCGTAATAAACTGATGTTCAAACACAGTTATGTGGGAGCAGATAACCTGGAAGCGAGAAGTTCAGGGAATTCCAATATCGGTTTTATCAACGGATCAGAAGAATTTATTTCAAAGACCAATTCTACCTCGATAGAGTGGAACTACTCTGGTAATAAATATTCAAACAGCCTGATCATGGGATACACCCAGGTTCGTGATGACCGGGATCCTTCAGGGCAGCCTTTCCCAACGGTTGATATCTTCGACGGTGAAGGATTCATCAGCCTGGGGTCTGAGCCTTTCTCTACGGCGAACCTGCTTGACCAGGATATTTTTACCTTTACCAATAACTTCGAGATCTATAAAGGAAGACATACCATCACACTGGGTACCCACAATGAGTATTCAAATTCGAAAAACCTGTTCTTCCCTTTCAACTACGGAGACTATACCTATACCAGTGTACAGGGATTCATAAATAACGATCCTGATGCACTCGATTTCTATCAGCACGGTTATTCACTCGTAGGTGACGGTACAGTAGGTGATGCCTCTGCCGGTGCTGCAGAATTCTCAATTTTCCAATTAGGATTCTATGTACAGGACCAGGTGCAGGTAAGTGATAATTTAAGGGTATCGGCGGGTATTCGTTTTGATACTCCTTTCTGGGATCAAGGACCGGTAAACAATGATTTTAACAATCGTACGGTAGATCTGCTCGAGGCTCAGGGGAAAGACCTGCAGGGTGCAAGAGTCGGTCAGCCGGTAAGCACCATCATTCACGTATCGCCTCGTGCAGGATTTAACTGGGACGTGTTCGGAAACCGTACCACCCAGGTACGTGGAGGGTTCGGTATCTTTACTTCAAGACTTCCTCTGGTATGGCCAGGAGGAGCTTATAATAACAACGGTATAACCAGTGGATTTGCCGCTTCATTTAATACCGATGTAGACAGCTTCAACCCTGATGTTAATGACCAGCCCGTAAATGTAGAGCCCGGTTCAGGGGGAACAGGTGGAAATATCGACCTTATCGCTTCAGACTTTATGTTGCCACAGGTTTTTAAAACCAACCTGGCGATCGATCAGAAACTTCCGATCTGGGATCTTGTTTTTACAGCTGAGGGGATCTGGAACGACAACATCAATGCCGTTTATTACGAGAACCTAAACATCAAGGGGCCTGTAGGTACTCTAAACGGGGCTGATAATCGACCGTTCTACAACAGATTCGATCTTATCGATCCTACATACGGAGGTATTTACCTGCTTTCGAATACCAGTGAAGGCTATAGCTGGAACACCACCTTTACGCTTACCAAGCCATTCAGTAACGGGTTCGGTGGTAGTGTTTCCTATACCTACGGAGATGCACGTGCTATCTTCGACGGAACTTCTTCACAGAACAGTTCTCAATGGAGAAATATCCAGACGGTTAATGGTAAAAACTCGAATCTTCCAACCACCCGTTCTGATTTTGCTCAGGGAAGTCGTGTGATCGCCAATGTTTCATACGCATTGAACTGGAATGAAAATGTGAAGACCACCATTGGTCTGTTTTATGAAGGATCACAGTCTCAACCGATCACATACATCTATAATGAAGGGCGTGACCTGTTGAACGACGATTCAAGAGATAATGCGCTGATCTATGTACCTGCCAGCCAGGATGAGATCAACCTGATCGACACCTCATTCGATAATGGTGCTACCGTAACCACAGCTCAGGAGCAGTGGGAGGCTCTGGATGCCTTTATCGAGGGGAATGAATACCTGAGAGGCCGCAGAGGTCAGTATGCCGAGCGTAACGGTGAATGGGGGCCATGGAGCAATATCATTGACCTGAAAGTGCTTCAGGATTTCACCCTGAACATCGGACAGAAATCGCATACCCTCCAGCTTTCAGCAGATATCTTCAACTTCACCAATCTGATCAATAAAGATTGGGGTAAGAAGAAATTTGTGCCTGGATTTGGAGAGGTTGGATTGATCACTACAGAACAAGGTGGTCCGGATCCTGAGTTCACCTTTAATCCAAGCCTGCCTGATCGTATCATTCAGCTGGATGATGCAGGGATTCAAAGCTCAAGATGGCAGATTCAATTCGGAGTACGTTACTTATTTAACTGATCTGAAATATAGTTACAAGAAACCCCGCCTGGTGCGGGGTTTTTTATGTTAGAATTTTATTACATTTGAATTTCTTAATTTCTCAAGATATGTATTCAACCATCAAAGTACTTCACTCATACTGGGCTTATTTCACACTTTTTGTACTCATAATCGCTGTATTAAATGCGGCAGTCGGGTATTTTAAAAACAAGGAATTCAGCCTTGCAAAAGACTTAAGAATTAGTCTTTTCGCATTGATTTTCACTCATATTCAGCTGGTAATCGGTCTGATTTTGTATTTCGTGACCCCAAACCTGAACGCCTGGGGAACCGGAGAGGTGATGGGTAATAGTCTGCTCAGACTGCTGTTACTGGAACATCCCCTTACCAATATCATTGCAGTGGCCCTGATAACCATTGGCTGGAGCAAGCATAAGAAGGCACTGACCTCCAAAAAGAAATTTGCCCGTATCGGGTTATTCTACGGTATTGGTCTCTTATTGATCCTGCTGCGTATTCCTTACGACATCTGGCTCTCCTGAGACAGGCTTCAATAGAAACATATAAATTGGAAAGTGATCGCTGTATCCGGCGGTGAATCTCCCACCGGAGTATGACCGCTTCGGGTATGATCTGTAGCGGCCTGCAGATTGCTGAAGGGACATATCGTTAAATACCCCTGCTTTCCAATAAAGAAAATCGCCACTTCCTGTGATCATATTATGAGAGACGAGGAACTGATCGAAAAGATGCCACTGGTCTCTGTAGCCGATGCTGCCAATTCCTTTGTTATACAGGGCACACATCAAGTTGTATAATTTATCTGACTTTTGTGCCCTTACTTTGTCACAAACGGAAATAACCGCCAGGCTGTTGTCTTTCGGGTTATCATTGAAGTCACCGGTTACGATAACAGGAATTTGATCATGCCTGAGCCTGAGGGAATCAACTATACCACTGGTTCGAAAGGCTGCCTGGTTTCTCATGGCATTGCTGCGTTGTCTTCCGCCGCTTCTGGAAGGCCAGTGCACCACAACAATAGCTAAAAGCGTACCTGACAGGTAACCGGTGACGACAAGCTGATCGCGGGTTTCATCAATATATCCGTATTCATTATGCATGAGCTGTCTGGCCGGTACACTGTTGTTCACAATAAAATGATCAGGCTGATATAACAAGGCGACATCTATTCCCCTTTCGTCGGGAGAATCGAACTGTATGATCTTATAATTATATGCAGAAAGATCGGTCAGAGTGGTAAGATCTTCCAGTACTTTTCTGTTTTCTATCTCTGCAAGGCCAATAAGAGATGGCATCTGTTCCTTTTGTTTTCCCAATTTCATGAGGGCATCGGCAATCGCATGCAGTTTGGTGAGATATTTTTTCTCAGACCATCGGTATCTCCCCTGCGGTGTTCTTTCGTCATCTTTTGTTTCAGGATCATCTTTCGTGTCAAAAAGATTTTCAAGGTTATAAAATACAAAGAGGTAAGGTTGGTATTCCCTGACTGTTTGAGCGGGTAAGCAGGTCACTGTAAAACCGAATAAAAGCGATAAATAAATACTTTTCATCGAAATAACATCCCATTTCATCTTTCTAATATAGAAAATAAACTACATTAATACAGTAAAATAGTAAAATGTTTCGTTTATTTTCTTCAATATCTCTTTTTATTGCCGGAGGCTGCTGTTTCGCTCAGAATGCTTTAATAGCAGGTCAGGTGCTAAGTGAATTTGACCATCGACCTGTTTCATTCGCCGTGTTGCAATTGGAGGGATCAATGGTTTCATCTTTTGTTGATCAGCGGGGTTATTTTCAAATTAATCAGCTAAGCGGGGGAACCTATGTGCTCACAGTTGAAGCAGAGGGGTATGAAACCTTACGATTATCTGCTCAGGTCAATGAATCAGAGATCACAGATCTGGGCCCGGTACTGCTAACCCCTTTAAAGGTTGATTTAGCATCACCGGAGATCATTACCCTCAGTGAAGCAGAGCTTACAGAACAGGATGTAAGTGGCAATATACTCATGCTTAATGCCAATGATGATGTATTTACCCGCAGAGCTGCTTTTGATTTTTCCCAGGCATTTTACAGGGTGAAGGGGCTGGATCGAAAACATACTCTTTTGAATCTGAACGGGCTGCCTTTGAACGATCTGTTATGGGGAAGTCCTGAATGGAATATAATGGGCGGATTGAACGATGTTTTCCGTGTGCGGGAGAATTCCCCCGGACTGCAATATGTACCATTTACATTTGGAGGACTTACAGGCAGTAGCTCGATCGATACCCGATCTTCAAAACAACGTCCGGGTCTCAGACTGACATCCTCTGCGGCCAATAGAACCTATTTGGGCAGAATCGCCCTGACCTATACTCATGCAAACGAAAAGGGAACCTGGTTTCAAACTGTTTCCGCCTCGAAGAGATGGGCAGAACAGGGCTATGTTGACGGCACGCCTTACAATGCGCATGCTTTTTTTGCTCAGACTGAGATTCGCCTGAAGCGGCACACATTCACCCTTCTGGGATGGTACACCCCGGTAAAAAGGGGAGGCTCTGCATCGCTCACAAAAGAGAGCATAGACTTATTCGGACGACGCTATAATCCTTATTGGGGTTTGCATGATGGCGAGATCAGAAGCAGCCGTATGAGAAGATATAAACAGCCTTTTTTTCAGTTTAATTATACATATGTTAAAGCTGGTTTTGAACTGCGCTCTGCTGTAAGTTATACATTCGGATCACGGGATCGTGAACGGTTAGGTTATTACAATGCTCCTAATCCTGACCCTGTTTATTACAGGTATATGCCGGGCTTTTATCTGAGTGCGTTCTCCGGTGCAAATTTCGAAGCAGCTGATTTAGCGAGAAACGCACTGATGGAATCCCCTCAGATTGATTGGGCCTCTCTCTATCAGGTAAACTTAAACAAACAGGGAGAGGCAGCTTATATGATTTATGACGATCGTACGCTGGTCAATAACATTAAGGCATTTACCGGCTTTCTCTTCAGGCCCTGGAAATTGGTTCATTTCGAAGGGGGTATCATTCTTGGAAACAACAACTACGATCAACATGCCCGTATCAACGATCTGCTGGGTGCTGAGTATCACTCAGATTCTGACCCGTTCAGCGGAAGTCGTAATGACCTGAACGGGTCTGATGTAAAATATCTTGACGATATTTTCGGGTATCACTATCAGATCGGCTATAAACAAGGGCACTCCTTTCTTCAGGTGTATTACAAAGGCAATCAATTTGAGGCCTATATGGCCGGGAAATACGGACTTGCGAGCTACCGGAGAACGGGAATGTTTTTAAATGAAAAATATCCTGACGATTCATTTGGTGAAGGTGAAAAACAGGAAATGGGTTTTTCCGGATATAAGGCAGGAGTACGGTTTAAGTATACAGGACGGCATATATTTGACGTGAATCTGGCTGTTTTAAACGATCCCCCGCCCATAACCGACCTTTATGTGAATGTACGTGAAAACGATCGTATCGTCGATGGGCCGGAACTCGAAAAAGTATCCTATATCGATCTTAATTACTACCTGAGGCTTGAAAATCTTACCGCTAAGTTCTCTTTTTATGGTGCGAATCTCACAGATCACAGAGCTATCAACTATTTCTATATGGACAGTGGGATGGGGAGCGATTTTGTGCAGGAGGTAGTGACCGGTATAGGTCAGCGACACCTCGGTATGGAATGGTCTGCATCATATCAGATCACTTCCTCTTTATCATGCTCTGCGGTGATAGGGTACGGTGACTATCGCTATACAAGCGATCCGGAGGTGGCTGTGAATTTTGATCCCGGTGAAGATTCTTCAGAGTCTATCAATGACCTAGGATTTGCATCTCTGGGTACCGCAGCTATTACCGGTTACCGGGTTTCCTCCGGTCCGCAAAAGGCTTTTTCAGCCGGCCTTGAATACAGGTCTCCCGACTACTGGTGGTTCGCCGCGACGGCGAATCTGCTGGAAGATAATTATGTGGCGATCTCCTATAATCGCAGAACCTCAGCCTTTCTTATTAACCCTGAGAGTGGAAATACAGAGCAGGTATCTTCCTTGCAGCTGCAGAATGCATTGATTCAGGAAAAATTACCGTCTGCCTATTTACTTAATCTGACAGGTGGAAAGTCATGGCTTATGGGTTCTGCTTATCTCAGTTTGTTCATTGGTATAAATAATCTGTTTGACCAGATGTATTTTACCGGTGGATTTGAACAAAACAGAAACGGGAACTATGCTCAGTTCCGGTCAGATGAATTGACCGGCTTACCCCGGTTCGGTAATAAATATTGGCGGGGCTACGGCAGAACATTCTTTATAAATCTTAGCCTGAATCTACAATAGTGATGAAGCATTGTCTGAAACCGGTCTTAACTGTTATTGTTTTTTCTGTTTTGTGCTCGTGTATTAAAACCGATGACTATCAACCCCTTTTTGCATGCGATGTTGGGGAGTATGCCGTTACCGGTGTTTTACAGCTATTGGAAAAAGACTATCAGGAAGGTCCGGAACGAATAATGGAGGATATGGTGCTGAGTGGGGTGGTTGTTTCCGATGATGCTGCGGGGAATCACTTCGGGGAATTGTATATGCAGGATAACTCAGGAGGCGAGACAGCGGGGATACTTATAAAGCTGGACCTGCCCGATCTGCATCTGCGATATCCGAAGGGCTCACGAATCTGGATAAACATGAAAGACCTTTACATTGATAAACGGTATGGTGCCCTTGAGGTGGGTGGGATTACCCACTTTTTCGGACAGCCGTCTGTCGGAAGACTGCCTGCTGCCGCCATTGACAAACACCTGGTACTCTCTTGTGACCCTGTTATCGATCTGGCTCCTGAAAAGGTGGAAATTACCCGTTTATCTGATACCTATCTAAATACCTGGATACAAATCGAAAAAGCAGAATTGGCACCTGAAGATCTCTGCCGCAGTTTTGCTGTTGAAAAAGAGCAAACCCGTTTAAAGCTGCTCGATTGTCATGGAGCTGTTCTTCCCCTGGAAAGCAGTGGATACGCTGAATTTTTTAATGCTGTTCCGCCAACAGGCAGTTTTTCAGTTAACGGCATTTTGAAAAGGGATTCCAGGGGTTACTTTTTAAAAATCAATCAGGAGTCTGACATTCAATTGGCAGGAAAGCGATGTGATAATTTTGCTTATGCCTGTTCGCCTCCTGCTGTTAATACATCCCTTGCAGAAATCAGGTCGCTTTACCAGGGGACTCCTTTAAGTTTGAATGGGATGGTTTTCAAAGCTACGGTAACAGCAACTGATCATTTCGGCAATTTTCCTGATAGGGTATATATGCAGGAAGAGAATTCGGGTATCAGATTAAATCTCGAGAGGGGTGGGACAGGATCAAAAGAGTTCAAAACCGGTGAAACCATGGTTGTGTCCGGAGATGACTTATGGTTATACGAAGAGCATCAGGAACTACAAATTGGATACAGGGATGCCTCAGATTCTGCGTATGAGATGTTGCCTGAAGCCAGGCACTACAGAAATTTCTACACCAGTGATAAAACTGATTCGGTCACCGTGAAACAACTGGAGATCGACCAGATCTCTGAAGAACATGCCGGTACTCTGGCCATGTTGAAAAATGTGCATTTTGAGACCTTTCAGACCGTGTTATTTGAACAACAAAGCACTCTGATGTTGGCAGATTGTAAAGGAGATTTAATGCCCGTAATCATAGAAAACGGTTTTAGCGGATCGAACGAGCCCGTACCTGATCTGCACGGCAATGTTTTGGGTATAGTGGTCAGGTCAGAGGAAGGTATAGGTTTAAGAGTTCGTAATACAGGTGATTTTTCAGGCCTGACAAACAAAACCTGTGATATATTTGAAAGAGCCGGATCAATCAGTGGCGAACAGTTAGATGAGCTGGTGGGAGCCGACAGGATCACTGAAAATATCGTCATTGAGGGCGTGGTGACCTCTGATTATGTTTCAGGTCACTTTCCTCAGGAAATGATGATGATGCAAGTGGGAACAAAGCCCGTTTTGGTACATTTTAATGAGGCTCATAGCATCGCACAGGATTCAGAAATTAAGCTGGCCCTTCTGAACGTAAGAATTGATGAAACCGGAGGATTAATTCATCTGTACGAAATTCCCATTGACAGGATAAGTGCGGGCTCAGGGTTCGTTGATTTTCAACCGAGATCACTGACTTTGGAAGATTCGTTAGGGTCTTTGCAGGAGGGAGAATTAATAACGATCACCGGTGTTGCAGCTGTGGATATATTACTTCCCGTGAGTTCAAACTCTGTAGAAGATTGCTACAATAGCCTGGCATTATTTGTACCTGAACAGGCGAATTTTGCTGATCAGAGCTTCCCTGAAGGATCAGGAAATGTTAGCGGTATTTACATGAATGATCTTCTTCACCTTAGAAACATGAATGACCTGAACTTTGCTGATCCACCTGTTGATTGCAGTATGGTACGCACTAGTTCATCGGTTTTGATTTCTGAGATCGCCGATCCGGCTAATACCATATCCGGGTCAAACGGAAGATTCCTGGAATTATATAATGCGTCAGAAAAGGGTGTTCGTCTTGATCGCTGGGAGCTCAGAAGATATACCAATGCGAATAGCTCGTATACTTCTTCGAGCGTCATAAGATTGTCGGGTTATATACAACCAAAGGAGACCGTGGTCATTGCTGCAAATGCTGTCGAGTTCGAAATGATCTATGGCTTCAGCCCCGATATCGAAGGCGATGCGGGAGGTCCTGCAGATTCTAACGGTGATGACAGTATTGAGCTGATAGACGGCAATGGAAACCGCGTGGATATATTCGGACAACCGGGAACAGACGGAACCGGTACTCTATGGGATTTTCAGGATGGCAGAGCAAGACGTAAGGCAGGAATATTGCAGAGCAGCAACATTTTTAACCTGTCTGAATGGGAGGTTGTCGGAGCGACACAAGATTCGTTACTGACAGCACCTGTGGGTTATGATCCGGGAGAACATTGATTTGCTTATCTTTAAGCGAAATAAAATGAATATGAATAAAACCCTGGAAGTGGCTTTGCTTCAGACCTCTTTGGAATGGCATGATGCAAAAACCAACCGCGATCATATAGAAGCTTTAATGGAAAATGCCGATCTGAAAGGGGCTTCTGTTGACCTGTTGATATTACCTGAGATGTTTGCATCGGGTTTTACGATGAGTCCTGCTGAGGTGGCTGAAGAGATGGATGGCGAAACAGTACAGTGGCTTATCAGGATGGCTGCTGATTATGATATGGCTATAGCAGGAAGCCTGGTAATCACCGAAGATAGCAAGTATTACAATCGATTTTTAATGGTCGAGGAAGAGGGGATCAGAGGTTATTATGATAAAAAACATCTTTTTACCCTTGCTGGTGAGGAAAAGGTATATGAACCCGGAGCATCCAACAATGTCCTCGAACTCAGAGGGTGGAAGATATTACCACAAGTGTGTTATGACCTGAGATTTCCGGTATGGTCAAGAAACACCTGTGATTATGATCTCTGTATCTATGTGGCTAATTGGCCGGATAAGAGAGTACAGGCTTGGGATATCCTGCTAAGAGCTCGTGCCATTGAGAACATGGCGTATTGTGTGGGTGTAAATCGTATTGGAAAAGATCCCAACAAACATTTGTATACCGGGCATTCTGCCGCTATTGATCCGCTTGGAAATGCACTGGTTTATACAGAGCAGGAGGGTGTTTTCAGGGTAACTCTCGATCATGAGAAAATGATGAAAACACGAAAGAAATTGCGATTCCTTAATGATCGCGATGAATTTACTCTAAAGTAAAGGTCTGATCGATCTCCCAGTTTGGTCGCAACTCGACGGGTTGTGCCATGTAACTGATCTTTTCAGGTTGACGGTTTTCTAAAAAACTTCCTGTATCCCATTTCCCGTTACCATTGGTGTCGTGTATGACCCTGATAAGATAATTTCCCGGAGAAATGTTTCTGAAAGAATGCGACGGGTTTTCTTCTCTAATGGTCGCTTCATACTTTACCTCTCCTTTATCATCTGTGAGTTGCAGTATCAGGGGGAACTGATCTGCATTACCGATGTTAACCGTGATACTTCCGAGGTCAGCCAGACTCTTGGTGCTCACAAGATAAGAGAGTGAATCGTTGGTGTTGCCAAAGAAATCTGTGATGGCTCCCGGATTAAGCGAAATATTATACTTACGCGAAGGCTCCTTATTCCAGTTGAAGATGAGCAGGTTTTTCAGGCTGTCAAGGGTATAAGTGAACTCCAGTTGTGTTGAATCCTGGTCGATCAGGCCGATAAGGCTGTCTTCAACCTTTATCACAGGTATACTGGCGTGGAGCTGGAAGGGATTGTTCACTCCGAACTTCTGTTGTTCGTATTGTGAGATATTCAATGAATCGGGATAGAGGTCTCTGATTCGTACCGTAAAAGTGTCGACAGGTACTTCCCGTGATACTTCAAAAACAAGAGAGTCGGTCTCAAAAGGAGTAAAGAAATAATACAGCGAATCTGACTTGATGCTTTTGATGGTTTTACTTCTGAAATCATCGGGGACTTCTGAAAGTATGTTGACAGCCATTTTTTCAGGGTCTCCTTCGTAGCCAAATGCAATCTTGTTCTTTTTTAGCAGGGAAGGTCGCAGTGCCTTGAATTCGGTCTCTTCCATAAACAATTCGATCTCATAAAGGGTGTCGTTTGGAAGGGTAATCGGCTCTTCTACAAATCCGATCTTGTCGGTTTTCGGGTCGAAAACATAATTATTGGCTTCATCGAGCAGTGCGATCATCTTATACCGACCGGCCTTTAAGTTGGTAAGCCTGAAAGTGACAGAACTGTCAAGGGTGTTAGTGATGTATTTTGGCGGGTTTTTATAAATGACCGAATCTGTGTAAGTCGAGTCCATCTCCCAGAGCATCACTGAAATATAAGGGTCGGGTTGTTTCAGTTGTACATCAGATACAAACCCTTCGAGAGTTAAAGAGTCGATATAATCACCAGTCGAGAATACATATGTGAAGAAGGGGTAGGGATTTCCCTCATTGTTATCTACGATGGCTTGTCCGAAATTAAAAACATAGGTGGTATTTTCTTTCAGAGTGTCTATGATCTCAACATTGAGATATTTACCTGCACCGCTTTGCGGATAGATGATAGGCTGGTAGGCAAGGGGAGGTGATACCACCAGGTTCTTCTGCAGGTCCTGGAGTTTGATGAACTCGTCAAAGTTGATACGAAACTCATCCCCTTGAAAATTCGTTGAACCATTTTCAGGTCGTGCTGAAATGATTTCAGGCGGAGTTTCGTCTTTCGGGCCGCCGGTTGGGTTTCCTCTCTTGGCACAATTGGTGACCCCTATAAAAAGCATTAATGCAGCCAGTATTCGTATGGCTCGACTGTAATTCATCAGATGTATTTAGAGCTGCAAAATAACGATATTTTTCTCCAGAAACACAATTCAGGCAGTAATTGCAAGGGTCGCAATACTCAGGGTGACTTCGGGATGTGAAGCGAGTGCATGGGCACAGAATTCGAGTGTCGCTCCGGTTGTAATCACATCGTCTGTTAACAGGATATGCTTTCCTCTCAGGTCAACGCGGGGTTCGGCCATAAAAGGGTTGTCTTCATTGAAATTCCTGTTGATGCGATTGACTTTCGTCTGTGTGCGTTTGCCTGCGGTTCTTTTCAGAATGTCTTTCCTGAATTCTGCTTGCAATACTTCAGCCATGGCCCAGGCCATCTTCTCGGTCTGATTATACCCTCGTTTGCGTTTCTTTTCAGGGTGTAAAGGAACGGGTATGACCATATCGACAGAAGTCAGTTCCGGGTATTCCAGTAATTGGTGGCCGATCCACCGTCCGAAAAACGCTCCCGCTGCTTCCTGATGCCTGTATTTTATTTGATGGATGATTCGCTGAACCAGGCTGTTTCTGTGATACCACAAAAGGGAGTAGGCGTGCCTCAGTCGTACCCTCCCGTAGAGAATACGATCTGTATGGTTTTCGGTGAGACGATTATACGAGGTAAGGGGTAATTCATGCCGGCAATGCACACAAAGGGGGTAGGCTTTTTTGGTGATGATCTTTTCGCAACCCAGACAGCAATCAGGGAAAAACAGATATTGAAGATCATTTATTATATTTACCGAATCAATCACGGAGTCAGGGAATAACTTACTCTCAAATCTACTTATTTTTTTAATGAGTGTACAAAGAAAGCAGTTAGGCCAGAAATTGATCTTAGGGGTGTTGCTGGTTTGTATTGCCGCTCTGACCGCTTTTTCCTATCTGAACTACATCGAGACTGAAGAAAAGGTATCCTTTTTGGAGAATGCCAAGGGTATGATCGTTGAAGATCTTAAAGAGATCGAGACCGATCTTGAGACCCTTGCCAGGGAGAACGAGTCGCATATCGAAGAGATCGATTACAGCAGACGACGCATTGCCCTGCTTCTTGACTCTATAGAGCATATGGAGGTCGATTACCAGATATTGGGGCGATACAGGAGGGAATTGGCTGCAATGAGAGAAGAGAATAAGCAATTGAAGCGGTTAACAGACAGTATTCAAAGGCAGAATTACCTGCTGAGCCGTGAGATCGACAGCACCAATCTCCGGTATATTGAACTCGAACGCTACAGTAATGCCCTGAAGTCGGAGAACGAAGACCTTACCCAGTTTACAGATTCACTCATCAATGAGAATATACAACTGGCGGCCAGGGTTAAGGGGGGAAACCTGCTGAATGTAAGTTCTCTTGAGGGGACAGCCTATAAGGTTCGGTCAAACGGAAAAGTCCTGGAGACCGATCGGGTTGCAAAAACCGAAAGGCTCAGAGCTTGCTTCAACCTTGCTCCCACTACCCTCATCAAACCCGGAGAAAGAGAATTTTATCTTCAGTTCATCGACCCTAAAAAACGTATTCTGGGTAAGAAGGATTTCAATATGATCGGTAATAAGAAGCTGATCTACAGCAAAAAGATCGTGGTCGATTATGAGAATAAGCCTATGGGTATCTGCGATTATATCATTGTTGATGATCTGCAGGATGCCGGGGAATATCGCGTTAATCTCTTTTATGGTGAAAACCTGATTGCTTCTTCAGTTTTTACCCTTAAATAGGATTCCTTTTTTGTTAAAAACCATATTTTTGCGGCATGGCAAACGAACAAGAATCATTCAAGAAAGTAATATCCCATGCCAAGGAGTATGGGTATATTTTTCCTTCAAGTGAAATATATGATGGTCTAAGCGCTGTTTATGACTACGGTCAGAACGGTGCTGAACTGAAAAAAAATATCAAGGAATACTGGTGGAAGGCCATGGTACAAATGCATGAAAATATCGTGGGCGTTGATTCTGCGATCTTTATGCATCCTACCACATGGAAGGCATCAGGGCACGTTGATGCTTTTAATGACCCTTTGATAGATAACAAAGATTCCAAGAAGCGTTACAGGGCCGATGTTTTGGTAGAAGATCATGCAGCCAAGATCGAAGCTAAGATCGAAAAGGAAGTGAAGAAGGCCGAAAAGCGTTTCGGAGCTGATTTCGACAAGGAGCAGTTTCTCTCTACCAACCCAAGAGTGCTCAGGTACCAGGAAGAGATCGATACCATTTTAAAGCGACTGGGAAGATCCCTAGAGAAGGAAGATCTGGCAGACGTTAAGGCTCTCATCGAAGAGTTGGGTATTGCTGATCCTGATACAGGTAGTAAAAACTGGACAGATGTCAAGCAGTTTAACCTTATGTTCGGTACAAAGCTCGGAGCAACCGCCGAGTCGGCAATGGATCTTTATTTAAGGCCTGAAACAGCCCAGGGTATTTTTGTGAATTACCTCAATGTGCAGAAAACAGGGAGGATGAAAATTCCTTTCGGTATCGCCCAGATAGGTAAGGCCTTCAGAAATGAAATCGTAGCGCGTCAGTTCATTTTCAGAATGCGGGAGTTCGAACAGATGGAGATGCAGTTCTTTATCAAGCCGGGCACTCAGCAGGAATGGTACGAGTACTGGAAGGAACATCGTATGAAATGGCACTTGTCACTAGGAATCGATAAGGAGAATTACCGCTATCACGATCATGAAAAGCTGGCTCATTATGCCGATGCTGCTTCTGATATCGAATTCCGTTTTCCTTTTGGGTTTAAAGAACTGGAAGGGATCCACTCCCGTACCGATTTCGATCTTGCCAGCCATGAGAGATTCAGTGGGAAAAAGCTGCAATATTTCGATCCTGAAGAAAATAAGAGCTATATACCTTACGTGCTCGAAACGTCTATTGGTCTTGACCGTATGTTTCTGGCTGTATTTTCCAGTGCTCTTCAGGAAGAAGAACTGGAGAATGGCACAAGCCGCACGGTACTGAGGCTTCCGGCTGTACTGGCTCCTTACAAGGCGGCCATTTTACCGCTTGTTAAGAAAGACGGCCTTCCTGAGATAGCGAGAAAGATATTTGATGAACTGAAATGGGATTTCAACGTTGACTACGACGAAAAGGATGCCGTGGGAAGGCGTTACAGAAGACAGGATGCTGCAGGTACGCCTTTCTGTATTACTGTAGACCATGAAACTCTGGATAATGAAACGGTTACTATCAGACACCGTGACAGTATGGAGCAGAAAAGGGTTCCTATTTCAGACCTGAAAGGAATAATCGATGAAGAAACAGCTATGAGCAGCTGGCTGAAGCGAATTCAGTAAGTCAAAGTAAATTCAGAAACCCCGGTTACCCCGGGGTTTTTTTATAGGTTCCATCGAAGTCTTAAGTTGATGAAGTAGTTCAGCGGCAGTCCGGGATAGTAGTACCTGGGAGCAGCGCCTGAAAATCCTGTGGCATTTATGAGTACGGAAGAGGCATATTTCTTGTCAAACAGATTATTGATGCCTCCGTTTATAACTATAGATAAATTCTCAAGCACCGAAGTGGTATAACCGCCCCTCAAATTGATGATGCCGTATGACTCGCTGTACAGATCATTGGCATCAGTAATGGGTACCTCACCTACGAACTGACCGGTTATATTTAGGTAGTAGTGATTCGCCAGGTTAGCCATTAGGCCCGGAACAACAACATACGAAGGCACCCCTGTCAGGTTATTGCCAGAAAAATCATTTCCATCGTCGACGAATTGGCTGAATCGGTGCCAGTTGTGGCTCCCGTTGATAAAGACATCCAACTTATAGCCCGGTTGTGAGAGAAGGCTTTTCAAAAGTGAATATTCCAGTCCGACATGATCGGTTTTTCCGGCATTACGGCCTATGAACTGATCTTCAGCCGTGCGCTCTGCCACCAGGAGGTTGCTCACTCTCATGTAGTAAAGTGATGACTTCAGGTTGAATCCGTAGTCCTCCAGTGTAAAGCCGATCTCATGATTCCATCCCGATTCGGGCTTGATCTCGGGATTGATGGTGCCTTCCGGGTTAAGTGTCTCTTCGAGACTGGGGTATGAGTAACCGTGCGCTGTATTGGCGAACAGACTGAGATGCGAGGTGATCTGATAGGCGATGGTAAGGTTAGGTGACCAAACCCCGCTGAAATCTCGTTCGATCATTGAGTCAGGCCCTGCTGACTGGAGATCATTGAATTCAAAGAGGGTGTTGTTGTAATTGATACCGGCTTGCACTCTAAAGCGTTCCAGCTCCCATTTGAGCTCTGCAAAGGTATTGAAGAACCTCCTGTACTCCCGGTTTTGACTCAGAAGAGAGCCTTGTACGCTTCCTTCATTGTTATCTGTTTCGAAAAGATTTTCATAGGTGTTCCATTCATAACGATCTTTCAGGTATTCAGCACCGGCATTGATTTGTAAGCTGTTGGAGAGCGCATATTGCCAAAGAGTTCTGAATCCTGATCCCAGTGTAGTTTCATCCAGGATATTAAAAGGGCGGGGTTCGTAATGATCGTTGTAGGTCATAAACAGGCTGGTGGTATTCAGTAGTCGTGGAGCGATTCGTGTTTCAGCCGTAATTCCTGCGAGGGTGGTGTTATCATCTTCGTATCCCTGAGCTGCCGCCCAGTTGTCTGCCGCCTTTGTAGGGTTATTCAGGTAGTCATCACGGTTTAATGAGCTGGGTATTTCTGAAAAATAATCGATATGGTTGATCAGCAGCTTCAGGTTAAAGGTTTCACTGAATGATTTCCTGATATTGAGAAGGTAGCCGTTTCGGTTATACCGGTTGTTATCTCTGTACCCGCGTTGCTGCAGGTGATCATAGGAAAACAGTATGGCCATATCATTCTCATAAATCCCTGCCTGGGTGTTTTGTTTATATTGATCGAAAGAGCCAAGTGTCTGGCTGCTGCTGATAAAAGAACTTCCTTTGGCGGGGAGAAAAGGGTTTAACAAAAGGGTACCGCCAAGATTAGCCCCGTAAACGGTTGATGCCGGCCCCCTGATTACCTCGATTGATCGCAGGGCTTCGGGATCGAAAATTCCAAAGGAGGTTTCACCTACGCCGTTAGTAACGGGTATCTGGTTGATGTATGCCTTTACTTTGTTGGTTCCAAAGGGGGTGCGGGACCCGATTCCTCTTATGGTTAGTCGGTTGGTGTTTAAGCTTCCCGAAAAAACATATACACCCGGGGTTTCATTTAATGGGTTGATCAGATCGGCCGGATTATAGCGCTGAAATGAAGCAGTCGATATTTCTGCCATCGGCACTAATTGCCTGGGGCGTTCCAGCTTTTCAGATTCCAGAATTACGGCAGACAGGGTATCGGTGGTTTGTTGCGACCAGGCACAGGTCAGGAACCCGGCAAAAAGAAGTAGCAGGCAAAGTTTTTTCATGAGATAAAAATACACATATTTAATTCAAAGCCTGTGGGGCGCAGGGGTGTTGATGGCTGTGGGGAAAGCCATTAATAATCCTTATTTTAGCGAACTCAATCTTGATTGCTATGAAAATAATCTCCTACAATGTAAACGGAATAAGAGCAGCGGTTAGAAAGGGCTTTATTGAATGGCTGGAAGCCGCATCTCCTGATGTGGTATGTATCCAGGAAACCAAAGCCAGGCCTGAACAGCTGGATCTGAATATCTTTGAGGAGGCCGGGTACCCGTATCATTACTGGTACAGCGCAGAGAAAAAAGGGTATAGTGGGGTGGCTATTCTTTCAAAGACAGAGCCTGATCGTGTAGTGTATGGCACAGGGATCGGTTATATGGATGAGGAAGGGAGAAACATCAGGGCCGATTTTGATGATGTCTCTGTGATGAGTATGTATTTGCCTTCAGGTACCAATATCGAAAGACTGGATCGTAAGTTCAGTTATATGGATGATTTCAGGGATTACATAGACGCTCTTAAGCAGGAAGTGCCCAATCTGATCATCTCGGGTGACTATAATATCTGTCACAGGGCTATCGATATTCACGACCCGGTTAGAAATGCAAAGGTTTCTGGTTTCCTGCCGGAAGAGAGAGCATGGCTCGATGATTTTATAAAGAGTGGTTTTGTCGATAGCTTCAGGTTCTTTAATGAGGAACCTCACCAGTATTCATGGTGGAGTTACAGAGCTAATGCCCGCAATAATAATAAAGGATGGCGCATCGATTATAATCTGGTCGCCGATTCTCTCAAAGATCGCCTTAGCAGGGCCGTTATGATGCCTGAGGCCAGACACAGTGATCATTGTCCCGTTTTAGTGGAGTTAGATTAAACGCATAATTGAAATATGAAATACACGAAATTACCACATACTGATATATCTGTAAGCAAGATCTGTCTTGGAACCATGACCTGGGGACAGCAGAATAATGAGGAGGAAGGTCATCAACAGATGGATTATGCTGTGGATCAGGGAATCAATTTTTTTGATACGGCAGAATTATACCCTGTTCCTGCACGGGCTGAAACCCAGGGAGAGACAGAACGAATCATAGGAAGCTGGTTCAAAAAGACAGGAAAGCGAAAAGATATTATCCTCGCCTCGAAGATCGCAGGTCCTGCTCCCATGACAAAGCATATAAGAACAGGTGGCTTTAAACGGGAAGAACTTTTCGATGCTGTAGATAAAAGCCTGCAAAGAATGCAGACAGATTATATCGACCTGTATCAATTACACTGGCCGGAAAGAAATACAAATTATTTTGGGCAGCGAGGCTATGTTCACGATCCGGAAGAGAGCTGGAATGATAATTTCAGGAGCGTTCTAGAGAGTCTGCAGGAATTGGTAAAGGCCGGGAAGATCAGACATGTGGGGCTGTCGAATGAAAATCCATGGGGCGTGATGAGATTCCTTGAGGAAAGCAGGAATCATGATTTACCGAGAATGATCACCATTCAGAATCCCTATAACCTGTTAAACAGGTTGTTTGAAACGGGTAATGCTGAGGTAGCCATGAGAGAGAATATCGGTTTGCTGGCTTACTCACCTCTTGGATTCGGGACGCTCAGCGGAAAATACCTGGGAGGGAGAATGCCGGAAGGATCACGTATCAAGCTTTTCCCTAATTACAATCGTTACAGCAAACCTCAGGGCGTGGCGGCTACAGAGCGCTATGATAAGCTGGCAAGGGAACATGGACTTTCCCTGACTCACCTTGCTTTGGCCTTTGTCAATCAACAACCTTTTATGACCAGCAATATCATTGGAGCCACCTCGATGGAACAACTAAAGGAAAATATAGCTAGTATAGATATAGAGTTAGATCCTGAAATTCTTAAGGAGATAAGTGTGATTCATAACGAGATTCCAAATCCGGCTCCCTGATCCGGTACTTATTCAAAAAGATAGTGAACGACATCTTCTATACGGGAGACCTTGCGAATATTGATACCCGGTTTGTTCAGACTAACCTTGCTTTGTTTGGAAATGATGATCGTTGAGAATCCGAGCTTTTCAGATTCACTGATCCGTTGGTCGATACGTTGCACCGGACGAATTTCTCCTGCCAGCCCGACCTCCCCGGCAAAGCAGATATCACGTGGAATGGGAGTGTCTTCATTAGATGAAAGCACCGCAGCTACCACTGCCAGGTCAATGGCAGGGTCGTCGACATTGATCCCTCCGGTAATATTCAGGAATACATCTTTTGCACCCAGTCTGAAACCGGCTCTTTTCTCGAGAACCGCCAGCAGCATATTGAGTCTTTTGCTGTTGAAACCGGTACAGCTTCTTTGAGGAGTTCCATAGACCGCCGTACTTACAAGGGCCTGTATTTCGATCATGAGGGGTCGCATGCCCTCCAGGGTGGAGGCGATGGCCGTACCACTGAGTTCCTCTTCAGATTTAGACAATAAGATCTCTGAGGGGTTGCTGACCTCCCGAAGCCCGCTGCCGATCATTTCGTAGATGCCCAGTTCGGCGGTGGAACCGAAACGGTTCTTCAGGGCTCTTAGAATACGGTAGACATAGTTTCTGTCTCCTTCAAACTGCAACACGGTATCGACCATGTGTTCGAGTATCTTCGGACCTGCTATATGGCCTTCTTTGGTGATATGTCCGATAAGGATCACCGGCACCCCGGTCTCCTTGGCGAATTTGATGAATTCTGAAGTGCATTCCCGAATTTGTGAGATGCTTCCTGCCGATGACTCGACGTATTCGGTTTGCAGGGTTTGAATAGAGTCGATCACTACGATGTCAGGCTGTACAGCGCTAATTTGCTTAAAGATCTGCTGGGTTTTGGTCTCTGTTAGCACCAGGCAATTCTCGCTGTCTGCAAAGATCCTGTCTGCTCGCATCTTGATCTGCTTCTGGCTTTCTTCGCCTGAGACATAGAGAGTGGAAAGGGGTAATTGAAGGGCTATCTGAAGAAGCAGGGTGCTTTTCCCGATACCGGGTTCCCCTCCTAAGAGCGTCATGGATCCCGGAACAAGGCCTCCGCCCAGCACACGGTCGAATTCTGCATTTCCAGTTCTGATGCGTTTTTCACCCGAACTGTCGATGTCTTTGATCTTTAACGGACGAACTTTGGCTGTTTTTCCTGAACTTTCCTCTTTCCAGGGTTTTTTCTCTTCCTTTTGAACAACTTCCTCAACGATGGTATTCCATTCTTTACAGGAAGAACATTGTCCTTGCCACTTGGCATATTGGGTTCCGCAGTTCTGACAGTAAAACGCGGTTTTGGTCTTGGCCATGTATTCAATAAATTTTTACCAGCCGAAATCAGCCTTGATTCGGTCTATTTTTTCAAGAGCATGATCTTTGGTGAGGAAATCGATCTCCTTCATACCAAAGGCTTTTTCATAGGTGCGCATAGCTTTTTTAGGCTCCCCCATTTGCTCGAGGTATTCTGCTTCCAGATAAAAACCCAGCATGGTGTTGGGATATTCTTCCTTGGCGATCTCGCTCAGCTCATTTAGTGATTCGTAATCTTCCTTTTTCTTTACGGCAGCATAGATAGCCATGAAATCATTCAGGGTAACCGGCTTTTTAAAACCGAAAAGATTCTCGATAGTGGTGTATTTGTCGAGTAGATACTGGTGTGGCGGACCGTCGTAAGTTAAAACCTGTTCTTTATATTCTTCTATACTGATTGGTTTGTAGATCTTGAAGATCTGATCCATGGCCTGGGGAATGGCATAGGAGGCGACAGAATAGTGATTCCCGGTTTCGAAATTACCGAAGTAGTAATACAAATTTTCGTTCTTGATCTGATTTAGATTGTTATGCAGGATGTTGATACGCCTGTTGTTTTCCTTGTCGTCATTGGCTGAGGTTGCCAGGTAGTAAAAACGCATCTTTTCTATACCCGTCATTCGGCCCGGGATATTTTGTTCCATATTGGGAGCCAGCGAAGGTGAAAGGCTGATATAGGCGTCAAAAAGAGGACTCTTTTTAAAGAGGAAATAATTCAGGTAGTTGGCTGTAGAACCGTGCCCGATAATGCCTTTGAAGTTTGCCAGTTTGTAGTTTTTCTCCATATAGGGAATGAGTTCCATACCTATGAATTCAAAGAACTGGTTGCCGGTTTTATCAGGCATTCCGTTTTCATCGCTATAAAATGTGTCTTCATAGCGCGTGCCTTTCTGTTCGATACCCACGACGATGCTTCCGGGCATCTCGTCTAAGCCGGTATAGTATTTTACATTGGCGGTCACGAGATCAAAAAGCACATCGCCGTCTAAAACAACCAGCAGCGGATACTCTTTCTCTTGGTCGTAGTCTTCCGGAGTATAGATGTGAATTTTTCTTTGATCGTCAAGTTTGAATGAATGGATGGTCGTGGTGGTCTTTTGTGAAGCAGCTGGAATACAGAACAATAGTCCCAGCAGAACAATAGCAAAATTTTTCATAGGTGATCGGTTTATGGGGTCTTAAGATAAAGAATTATTTCCTCTTATTGTATAGGGGTAAAAGGAAGAATGATAATCCGCCGAAAATGATGACCATTAATGTTTGTGAGGTCCACATGATCCATCCGAAAGCATCACCTGCAGCGGCGGGAATTCCGTACAGGGTAAGCACTTTTGCTACAGCAATGGGGTAAACACCTATACCCCCGTTAGTGGCGCTCATGGCAAATGCACCGGCGACAAAAGCTACAATAATTGCGCTCATACCTGCGTCCCGGGTTTCAGGAATACTGTATTTGATCACGATGAACATACCTATATAGAGACCCCAGATCAGCAGGGTATGTAGCAGGAACAGCCCTTTTCTCTTCATTTTGAAGATGCTGGTCAGCCCTTCCCAGAGGCCGCTAATGAACACCCTGATCCTTTTAAAAAGTTTATGATCAGAATTTCTGACCACATAAAGGAAGAGTATGCCCGAGACAGTGACAGCCAGCAATGCCAGCAGAAGGTTGTTCAGTGAATAATTCCGGGCAGTGAGAAACTCTAAAATGATATCGGTTTGCAGTATGGCTGCAATGACCACCACCAACAGGAGCATGATCATATCTACGATTCTTTCGGCCACGATAGTGCCAAAACTTTTTTCAAAGGGAATTTGCTCATATCCGGAAATGGTAGTTGCTCTAAGCACTTCTCCGGAGCGTGGGATACCGAGGTTCGCCAGGTACCCTGCAAGTATGGCCATAAAATTGTTCCAGAACCTGGGGCTATACCCCATGGGCTGTAACAAAAGGTTCCAACGCATGGCTCTTGAAACATGGCTAAGCGAACCCATTAGCACAGAGATGATCACCCAGAAATAATCGGCATTTCTGATAGCTTCCAGGATGTTGGCACGATCTGTTGCTGAGGTGTTGTGATAGGTATACCAGATCAGAAATACTCCCAGCATAAGCGGGAGTATTAGTTTCAGGATCCTGGCAGCATTCCCTTTCAAGGCTATTTCAGGGTATTGGTAGATTCGTCGGGAAAGATCAGTGACGGTTTGAATTCTTTAGCTTCCTCAAAGTCAAGTAAGGCATAAGAGATGATGATAACTACGTCTCCTCTTTGAACCTTTCTTGCTGCAGGACCGTTCAGGGTGATCTCACCGCTGTTCTTTTTACCTTTTATGGCATAGGTTTCAAGTCTTTCGCCGTTGTTGATATTAACGATTTGTACTTTCTCTCCTTCGATGATATTGGAGGCTTCCATAAGAGCCTCGTCAATAGTCACACTTCCAATGTAATTTAAGTCTGCTCCGGTTACTGTAACACGGTGAATTTTAGACTTTACAACTTCAATTTGCATGGTACAAAGTTATTAATTTAGAGCTATGTTGTCTATCAGGCGAACATCATTTGCGTATACTGCAATAAAGAGCCTGTAATTTTTATTTTTTTCCAGTTCCTTAACAGGTTTCAGGGTATTTTCGTCAGCGATCTCAGCGTATTCCAGGTTTAGAAAAGGATGACTTTTAAACGATTTTTCAATCCAATCTATCACAGAATCAGCGTTTTCTGTCTTGATCTTTTCACGCGCTTCCCTAAGGCTTTTGTAAATAAAAGCCGCCTGATCGCGTTGCTCGGGACTTAGTCGTTCATTTCTTGAACTCCTTGCAAGTCCGTTTTCTTCCCTGGAAATAGGGCAGCCAACTATGGTAACCGGTAGTTGCTGTTTTTCGACCAGCTTTTTGATGATCTGCAGCTGTTGAAAATCCTTCTCACCGAAAAACGCCCGGTCCGGTTCGATCAGTTCGAGTAATTTCCCTACTATGGTGCCAACCCCGTCAAAATGGCCTTTTCTGAACTTCCCCTCCATCTGGTGCTCGAGACCGTCGAAATCGAAGGCCTGGGCCTTAACATCGGTATTGTACATCTCTGAAGCAGAGGGTGTGAAGACGATAATCTCGTCGCTCAGGTCCTGCAGGGAAGCCAGGTCGCTTTCCAGGTTCTGCGGATATTTTTCGAGGTCTTCAGGATTGTCGAATTGGGTGGGGTTAACAAATATGCTTACCACCGCACGGTCGCATTCTGAGAGGGCTCTTTTGATCAAAGAAAGATGTCCTTCATGCAAGGCACCCATGGTGGGAACCAGGGCTATGGAATGACCCGAAGATCGTTCTTTGTCCAGATGTGAAATCAGGTCGTTTTTATGCTTGAAAACAAACATTTAGTAAAAATTAACAGCGTGCAAAGCTATATATTTTAAACTAATTAGGCATATTTTTTGTAATTTTGCATGCTTTAGACCTAATGTGTAAAAGAAACAAATTGATTTTATGACAGACAAAAGAGTATTATTTGTCGCTTCTGAAATGATCCCTTATTTGCCGGAGAATGAAGTGTCATCTATGGCCTACGAAAGCCCGCGAATGGTGAATGACAGGGGGGGACAAATACGAATCTTTATGCCTCGTTTCGGGAATATCAATGAGCGTCGACACCAACTTCACGAAGTAATTCGTCTTTCTGGAATGAACCTGGTAATCAATGATATGGATATGCCTCTGATCATCAAGGTGGCTTCCATTCCCAAAGAGAGGATCCAGGTATATTTCATCGATAATGAAGAGTATTTTAAACGCAAGGCGACCTTCACTGACGAAGACGGGAATCTTTTTCCCGATAATGACGAGAGAGCTATTTTCTTTGCCAAAGGAGTGGTAGAGACTGTCAAAAAATTGAATTGGAGCCCTGATATCATTCATGTGCATGGATGGATGGCTTCCTTGTTTCCATTATATCTGAGAAGATATTATTCTGACGAACCTCTGTTTGCAGATAGTAAGATCGTGACATCGGTCTATAATAAAGGGTTCAAAGGCTCCCTTGATGAGAAGATGATCGATAAGATCAAATTTGACGGTATCGATCATGAGGCCGTGGCACCTTTGGAAAACCCGACTTACCCGAATTTGATAAAGGTGGCTGTTGATCATTCTGACGCGGTGGTTGTTGCTTCCGAAGATTTGAATGAAGAGCTGAAGGAATATATCGACAAGCTGTCAAAACCCGTGTTGCCCCATATGTCTATTTACGAGTTCGAAGAGGCTTACCACGAATTCTACGAGCAAAAAGTTTTAAGTTAACCTACTGATCATCATGAACATATTTAAGAGTAATGTTGTTAAGGCGCTGCTGATTTTATGTGGTGCAGCTTTTTTTCATGCCTGTGAAGATGATTTCAGGGTTATCGGAGCCGACCTTATCGGGGGAGGCGACTTTCAGACCCGTAATGTGACCTATGAAGTATCGGTTACCAATTCAGATCTCAGTGCTGTGCGCACCAACGGACTGAATTCTTATCAATTGGGAGATTTGACACACCCTATCTTCGGGCGGTATCGAACTTCCTTTGCGGCACAATTAACCATGCCCGCCTATAACCCGATTTTTGGCAACTTCTCTCAAAGCAGTGAGGATACTGCGGAGGGAAATAATGACCCATCGATTATCCAGGAAAATGAAAGAGTTACAAGGGTGTATCTGAACCTTCCGTTTTTTGCTGAGGCACTTGAAGACACGACTCAGCGGGAAGAGAATGAGCCCATTCCTTACCGCGTCGATTCTGTGTTTGGCAACAGGAATCAGGCTTTCACTCTTAAAGTATACGAATTCACCAAATATTTAAGAAGCCTTGACCCCTCTTCCAATTTCCAGGATGCGCAGGATTACTTTTCAGATGAAGACCCTTCGCCCTTTCTTTCGACCTTGCTTTTCGATGATCAGGTGAGTATAGTGGAAGAGGAGATTCTGATCTTTGAAGGAGAAGATAATCCTGAGACTCCCGATGTTGATGAGTCCCAGCAGCCTTCAGAAGTACTTACGCCTCGTTTGCGTGTTGAGCTTGATCCGGCTATTTTCCAGGAAAAGATACTTGATAATGAAGGAGAACTGGTGCTTTCCAACGCCAATAATTTCCTTGAATTTTTCCGGGGTATTTTTATTTCGGTAGAGATACCGGATAATAATCTGGCTATGCTGCTTGATACGCCATCTGCCTATGTCGAGATGGAGTATGAGTATGATGATTATAGCAATAACGGAACCACCGATGATACTTCAGATGATTTTATAGATACGGTTACAGATACCTTCAGATTTAATATGGGAGGAAATCTCGTAAATTATATCGACGAATCGACTTATCCTGAAGATATCGTCAATGCTCTGAACAGTGAGCAGGAGCCTGAAAGAATATACCTCCGCGGTGGATCGGGGACCTATGCTGAAATTGATATTACCGGAGGTCAGCCAATAGAGCAGGTGTTTGGAGAAGCCATCGCCGGAGACTGGCTGATCAATGAAGCAAACCTGATATTCTACCTGGACGAAGAGGCTACTGCCGGTAATGCCACTTTGAATATTCCTGACCGGCTTTTTCTGTATGATGCTGAGAATCAGAGGCAATTGGTAGATTATACCTTTGATTTAGTCGGAGGTAATGTAAGCGGTGATCGCCGTTATGCTATATTTGATGGTAGAAAGAATGAGGAAGATGAAACAGGAATACGTTATCGTTTCAGAATCACCGAACACCTGAATAATATTATTCGAAACGATTCTACTAATGTAAGGTTGGGACTTTCTCTCACTTCTAATATTTCCAACGGAGCGGTGGTTCGCGCAAGAACGGCTGAAGGAGCAGATGTTTCTACTGCTCAGGCCGGCGTTGTCGATCCGCGGGGAACGATTCTTTTTGGTAGCGTGCCTGGCAATGGGATGGATGTCAAAAGGGTCAGGCTGGAAGTATTATATACCGAGCCGAAATAATTTTTCTTTCATTTAAGATCTAACGAAAAAACAGGAATACTATGTGCGGGATTGTTGGTTATTTAGGAGATAAAGAAGCCTACGGAATCATTACAAAGGGGCTGGAGCGTTTGGAATACAGAGGATATGATAGCGCCGGTCTGGCTTTATTTAACAATAACGACATTGAACTGTGTAAAACTCAGGGTAAGGTTGCTGACCTGAAAAGCAAAGCAGAAAGTGCCGGAGTAATTCACGGTAATGTGGGAATCGGTCATACCCGCTGGGCAACTCATGGAGAGCCGAACGATCAGAATGCACACCCGCATTATTCCAATTCAGGCAACCTGGTGATAATTCATAACGGGATCATTGAAAATTATGCCTCCATAAAAGAGGCTTTGGAAGGAAGAGGATATCAGTTTGCTTCAGATACAGATACCGAGGTCTTAGTCAACCTGATCGAAGATATACAGATCAAAGAAGGGGTTAAGCTGGGTAAAGCCGTTCAGATTGCCCTTAACCAGGTGGTTGGTGCTTATGCTATCGCCGTATTTGACAAGCGCAAACCTGATGAGATCGTAGTAGCCAAATTGGGTAGTCCTCTGGCTATCGGAGTTGGTGAAGGGGAATATTTTATCGCCTCAGATGCCTCTCCTTTTATAGAATACACGAATAACGCCATATACCTGGAAGACGAGCAGCTCGCCATTATTAGAAGAGGTCGCGATGTGAAAGTGCGGCAGATCAAAGGTGATAAGCAGGTGATGCCATATGTTCAGGAGCTGCAATTGAATCTTGAACAAATCGAAAAGGCAGGTTATGATCACTTTATGCTCAAGGAAATACACGAGCAGCCTAAGGCTATCAAGGACACTTACAGAGGGCGTTTGAGAATCAATTCCGGAATCATAAAGATGGCGGGGGTTGATAATAACCTTGAAAAGTTCCTGAACGCAAAACGTATTATAGTAGTTGCCTGCGGAACTTCATGGCATGCCGGACTCGTATCGGAGTATATCATTGAACAACTTGTTCGTGTTCCCGTTGAAGTGGAATATGCTTCAGAATTCAGGTACAGAAACCCCATTATTAACCAGGATGATGTGGTTATAGCCATTTCTCAATCAGGGGAAACGGCAGATACACTGGCTGCGATAAAACTGGCCAAGGAGAATGGTGCATTTGTTTTTGGGGTTTGTAACGTGGTAGGTTCTTCTATTGCGAGAGAGTCGCATGCGGGGGCTTATACCCACGCAGGTCCGGAGATCGGCGTGGCCTCAACCAAAGCTTTTACCACTCAGATCACCGTATTGACTCTCATGGCTCTTAAGCTGGCTAAGGCTAAAGGAAGGTTGAGTGAATCAGAATTCCATAATCACCTGGTGGAGCTGGAGACCATTCCCGATAAAGTGGCCGACAGTCTTCAGATAGATGCCCATGTAAAATATATCTCTTCCATTTTTAAAGATGCTACCAACTTCCTGTATCTCGGTAGAGGATATAATTTTCCTGTTGCCCTTGAGGGTGCTCTTAAATTAAAGGAGATCTCTTATATTCATGCCGAAGGATATCCTGCTGCAGAGATGAAGCACGGTCCGATCGCTCTTATCGATGAACATATGCCGGTAGTGGTGATAGCTACCAAAAAAGGTCACTATGAAAAGGTCGTGAGTAATATTCAGGAGATCAAATCACGAAAGGGAAAGATCATCGCTATAGTTACCGAGGGAGATAAAGACGTTAAGAAACTCGCCGATCATGTGATCGAGGTTCCTGAGACGTACGAAGGACTTTCGCCACTTCTTACTACCATCCCGCTACAGTTGTTGTCCTATCATATCGCAGTTATGCGCGGTTGTAATGTGGATCAACCTCGTAATCTTGCGAAATCTGTTACTGTAGAGTAGTAATTTTGTGAATAACTTATAAATAGAGCCCTTTATTTAAATAATTAAAAAAGGTGTATATTGAGCTCATCAAAAAACTAAACTAATATGATGAGAACGCTACTCTATGCACTGATTTTATTTATTGGATATAGCGTTAATGCCCAGACTACAATTACCGGACAGGTTGTTGATGAAACTAATGAACCGATCCCGGGCGCTAACGTAATTCTATCAGGGAAAGCCGTTGGAGTTGTTACTGACTTCGATGGTTTTTTTACTCTTACTGTAGATGAAGAACCACCATTTACCATTCGGGTGTCGAGCATTGGCTTTACTTCCCAGACGGTACAGGTGACTTCTTCAACTGAACAGATCACTATTAAACTTGAAGAAGAGACTACTCAATTAGGAGAAATCGTGATTTCTGCCTCCCGTACTCCGGAAAGAATTTTCGAGTCGCCGGTTACGGTAGAACGCTTCGGACTGGAAGATATCAAATCCACTCCTTCGGCTACCTTTTATGACGGACTCGAAAACCTTAAAGGAGTTGATATCAATGTGAACAGTTTGACCTTTAAGTCTATCAACACCCGTGGTTTTGCCACCTTTGCCAATACGCGTTTTGTGCAGCTGGTTGACGGAATGGATAATTCAGCTCCTGCATTGAACTTCCCTTTAGGTAACCTTTTGGGTATGACCGAACTTGATGTTCAAAGCGTCGAGTTACTTCCGGGTGCCTCTTCAGCATTATACGGAGCGAATGCCTTTAACGGTATTCTTTTTATGCGCAGTAAAAGTCCGTTCGATTTCGAAGGGGTGAGCGCCTATATCAAAACCGGATTGACCTCTCAGGAAGCTGCCGGTGATAACGAATATTATGACGTAGGCTTCCGTGCTGCAAAGAAATTTTCAGAGAAATTTGCCGGTAAAGTGAACTTCGGGTATCTCAGGGGTACAGACTGGTTTGCCAACGATTTTTCAAACCTGAATAATCCAGGGGTCGGAAGAGTTGACCCGAATTATGACGGGGTTAACATATATGGTGATGAAGTAAGTACCAACATCAGAGGTGTGGGGAACGCTTTGGCTGCTATGGGACTGATTCCTCAAAGTGCAGTGAACTTACTGCCTAACGAGAATGTAAGTCGTACGGGTTATGCCGAGCAGGATCTGACCAACTACAACGCGGAAAGCGTAAAATTCGATGCGGCTCTGCACTACAGGCCTTTTGCAGATGATTTTGAGATCATTTATCAGGCAAAACTGGGTAGGGGTACGACCATCTACCAGGGTGCTAACCGCTATAACATCAAGAATTTCTTCTTGCAGCAACATAAACTGGAATTCCGCAATGACAATTTCTTTGTTCGTGGATACTTCACCGATGAAACCGCCGGTGATTCTTACGATATGCGTTTTACCGGGATCAACATCAACAGGCTTTGGAAAGATGATTCGACCTGGTTCGGTGAATATGCAGGAGCCTATATTCAGGCTGCCCTTGGCGGAGCCACCAGTGACCAGGCTCACCAGATCGCTCGTGGAGCTGCAGATTCCGGAAGATTGTTGCCGGGTACTCCAGGGTTTGAAAGTGCCTTTGAAACTGTTACTAATGATCCCGACCTGACCACAGGTTCAAAGTTCCAGGACGGATCTAAATTACGCCACGTAGATGCTAACTATAATTTTGGACACCTGACCGATGTTGTAGACATTCAGGTAGGGGGTTCTTTCAGAGAATACGTGCTTAATTCATTCGGAACCATCTATACAGATATCGACGGACCGATAGATTATAAAGAATACGGGCTTTATACCCAGATTCAGAAACAATTGCTTGATGAAAGACTTAAGCTAACCGGTTCAATGCGTTATGACAAATCTGAATTGTTCGACGGACAGGTAACACCGCGTTTTTCTGTGGGTTATACTGCCGGAGAAAACAGAAACCACAACTTCAGAGCTTCATTCCAGACGGCCTTTCGTAACCCTACTACCCAGGACCTTTTTATAGGGTTGGATGCAGGTGCCGCTATCCTGGTTGGATCGGCTGAAGAAAACCTTGACCGTGACGTCAGAACCTATAATGTGAATAATGCAGCGCTTAACGGTGGAGAAACAACTGAAACCGTTCTCGGGCGCAGAGCCTATGAAAATGCTTTTACCCTGAATTCTGTTCAGGCAGGTGCCCCAACCGCGGCCAGCGTTGGTTTGGTAGAGCCTGAAAAAGCCAGAGTATATGAATTGGGTTACCGCGGACAGGTCAATAAGATATCTGTAGACCTGAGCGGTTATTATACCGAGTATGATGACTTTATCGCCAATGAAACAGTACTTGTTCCTTTCTATGGTGATGTTGATGGTAACGGCGGAGCTCCGGATCAACTGGCGCTAGGAGCATTACAGTTTGGAGACTTTAAGGCATATCAAACCTATACAAATGCCGAATCAGGAGTGCAGTCATGGGGTGGATCGATCGCTGTTAATGCCAGAATACTCAATGGTTTCGATCTTGGATTGAACTATACTTATGCTGATTTTGAGCTTGACGATCCTGATTTCAGACCGAACTTCAATACGCCTAAGCATAAGTTCAAAGCTTCTTTTGGCAATAATGAATTGTTCGAGAATTTTGGTTTCGGTGTGAATTACCGATGGAGTGATACGTTTTTCTGGCAGGCAAGCTTTGGAGACGGACAGGTGCCTTCTTTCCATGTTGTTGACGCGCAGATCAATTACCGCGTTCCCAGTATCAAATCTACCTTCAAAGCCGGAGCGGCCAACCTCACGGGAGAAGAGTATTTTACAGCCTTTGGTACCGGTAGAATCGGTTCACAGTTCTACGTTTCCTGGACAATCAATAATCTATAAAATCTAAGAACATGAAATTATATACAAAGTGGATCATACCTTTTGCAGCGATCGCAATAGTGTCCTGTTCGAGCGATGATGATGCAACCACGGGTATGCCGCCGGCAGAAGAAGTTGAATACAGTGCCGGTGATGCTGACTTTACAACTTATGTATCCCTGGGTAACTCGCTTACCGCAGGTTTTTCAGATGGCGCGCTATTCATAGCTGCTCAGGAAAATTCTTTCCCGAATCTTCTGGCTAATCAGTTCTCTGTGGTCGGTGGAGGGGAGTTTACTCAACCTCTCATGAATGATAACATCGGAGGCCTGCTATTCGGAGGGACTCAAATACAGGAGCCGAGACTTTATTTTAATGGTCAGGCCCCGGTAAGACTTCCTGCGACTCCTACAACAGATATTACACAACAACTCAGTGGTCCTTTCAATAATATGGGTGTTCCCGGCGCTAAGAGCTTTCATTTGCTGGCCAATGGTTACGGGAATCTTCAGGGTGTGCCCCTGGGGCAGGCGAACCCTTATTATGCCCGCTTCGCCAGCAGTGCATCTGCCTCGGTTATTGAAGATGCTGCCGTTCAGGACCCCAGCTTCTTTTCACTGTGGATAGGAGCCAATGACGTGCTTGGGTATGCGACTTCAGGAGGTGACGGTGATAATCAACTCAATAATTTCGACCCTTCTACCTATGGATCAAATGATATAAGTGATCCGCAGGTATTTGCGAGTGTTTATAATAACTTATTAAGCGTACTTACAGCGAACGGAGCAGGAGGGGTGGTAGCCAATATTCCTGATGTTACCGGAATACCTTATTTCACAACGGTGCCTTACAACCCTGTTCCTTTAGATGCGGCTACCGCAGCTTTTCTGAATCAACAGTTTGCACCCTATAATCAGGGATTACTGCAGGCAGAAGCGTTGCAGGCCATCTCAGCTGAAGAGCGTGAAGCAAGAACCATAGTGTTTGCCGAAGGTCAGAACCCGGTCGTTATCGTAGATGAATACCTTACAGATCTTGGAGCAATTGGGTTGCCTTCCTACCGCCAAACCAAGCCTGAAGACCTTCTGGTATTGCCGGGGGCGTCTTTCATAGGTACCAATGTTGGTGGTGATCCTACCCTGATCAATGGGGTAAGTGTTCCTCTGGAAGACAGGTGGGTGCTTACAACAGATGAGATCGCAGAGGTTCAGACAGCTACGGCAAGTTTTAACCAGGTGATATCTTCTCTGGCCGGTCAGTATGGCCTGGCGTTTGTTGATGCCAATGCCGAATTTGAGAATATCAGCCAGGGCGGAGTTCCTTTCGATGAATTCACCCTTACCGGAGATTTGGTTTTCGGAGGTTTGTTCTCACTTGACGGAATTCACCTTACTGCTCGTGGTAATGCCTACGTGGCAAATATTATGATGGGTGCCATCGAGACCAGCTACAACGCCGTGTTGCCCAGGTATGAGGCCGCAGATTTTCCGACCTTGTATCCGGCCGACCTGCCAAACTGATCATTTAACATATCAATATAGAAGAAAGACTCCTGTTTTCAGGGGTCTTTTTTTATGCCGGACATCTCGGTAAGAACGAGGTGTTAAGGGGTGTAAAAAAAAATTATAAAAAGGATATTTTTTCAATTAAAAATATATCTTTGCAGCGCGAAAAAAGCTTGCTTATTGAACTGATGTTTTAGGTTTTTTTCAGCAAATAATAAGCTAAACATTAAACACTTAAGTAATGTCAAAAGTTACAGGTAAAGTTGCACAGATTATAGGTCCGGTTGTCGACGTTGAATTTGATTCCGGGTCAGAACTTCCTAAAATTTACGATTCTCTGGAGATTGACAGAAAAGACGGATCGAAGCTGGTATTAGAGGTACAGTCTCATATCGGAGAAGGTACCGTAAGAACCATCTCAATGGACTCAACCGATGGATTGAGCAAGGGAACCGAGGTTGCTGCAATGGGAAGTCCTATTCAAATGCCTATTGGTGATGAGGTTTACGGGCGTCTGTTCAACGTTATCGGAGATGCTATCGATGGTCTTGGAAACCTTCCTAAAGAAGGTGAAAACGGACTGCCTATTCACAGGGAAGCACCTAAGTTCGAAGATCTGTCGACTTCAACCGAAGTACTCTTTACCGGGATCAAAGTTATCGACCTTATCGAGCCTTATGCAAAAGGGGGTAAGATCGGGCTTTTCGGTGGAGCCGGAGTTGGTAAGACAGTACTTATTCAGGAGCTTATTAACAACATCGCAAAAGGCCACGGTGGTCTGTCTGTATTTGCCGGTGTTGGAGAGCGTACACGTGAAGGAAACGACCTGCTACGTGAAATGCTTGAATCAGGAATTATAAAATATGGCGAAGGTTTCATGGAGTCTATGGAAGAAGGCGGATGGGACCTGAGCAAAGTAGATAAAAAATCGCTGAAAGAATCAAAGGCAACTTTCGTATTCGGACAGATGAATGAGCCTCCGGGAGCTCGTGCACGTGTGGCCCTTTCAGGTCTTACCGTAGCTGAGTATTTCCGTGATGGCGCCGGTGAGGGACAAGGTAAAGATGTACTGTTCTTCGTGGATAATATCTTTAGATTTACCCAGGCCGGTTCTGAGGTGTCTGCACTACTCGGACGTATGCCTTCTGCGGTAGGATATCAGCCTACCCTGGCAACAGAGATGGGTGCCATGCAGGAAAGAATTACCTCTACAAAAAGAGGTTCGATTACCTCGGTACAGGCGGTTTACGTACCTGCGGATGACTTGACTGACCCTGCTCCGGCAACAACATTTGCCCACCTTGATGCAACAACCGTACTTTCAAGAAAGATTGCTGAGCTTGGTATTTATCCTGCGGTAGATCCGCTTGATTCGACTTCTCGAATTCTTACTGCGGATATTCTGGGTAAAGAGCACTATGCCTGTGCACAGCGTGTGAAGGAGCTTCTTCAGCGATATAAAGAGCTGCAGGACATCATTGCGATTCTTGGTATGGAAGAGCTTTCTGAAGAAGATAAACTGGCCGTATCACGTGCCAGAAGGGTACAGCGTTTCCTATCGCAGCCTTTCCACGTAGCTGAGCAGTTTACCGGTATCCCCGGGGTGCTGGTTGATATTAAGGATACCATCAAAGGATTTAACATGATCATGGATGGTGAACTTGATCACCTGCCTGAAGCTGCCTTCAACCTGAAAGGTACTATAGAAGATGCTATAGAAGCCGGAGAGAAAATGTTGGCGGAAGCATAAAAGGGACCCAAAAGGTTTCAAGTTTAACCGAATTTAGATATTGACCTATGTTTTTAGAAATTGTAAGCCCTGAAGCTACATTGTTTAAAGGAGAGGTGACCTCGGTCGCGGTTCCCGGAGTAGACGGGGATTTCCAGATGCTGAATCATCACGCTCCTATCGTATCTATACTCGGTAAGGGCGCTGTTAAGATCTATGGTGATATTACCCTTAAGAAAGAGTTCGCCGACAGGTTTACCAAAGGTGATAAGAATGAAACCATTCTTCCTATTCAGAGCGGAACTATTGAGATGAATGATAATAAGGTGATCGTTTTAGCTGACTGATCATTGTAAGCTTCACCTTAACACATATAAAAAAGCGCCTGTTTTTACAGGCGCTTTTTTTATGGTTAATCTTTTCCTTCCAGCCAGGAGGCTCTTGCTTTTAATTGTTTTTTCGTGACATCCGGAGCTATGGTGATGATATAGTCATTGTTTTTCTCAACCTGCAGCTCCCTTTCCAGGATACGCCCATTTCTTTTAAGGGTTAATTTCAGCGTGTTTCCAGCCTGATAGTCCTTAAGCACTTCGTTCAGGTCGTCTTCATCAGTAATTTCAAGTCCGTTCACGCTGATAATCGTATCTCCTTCTCCGATACCGGCCTTCCAGGCGGGAGAACCCATCTTCGCTGTGGATGTAACCCTGTTGTTTTTAAACTTCACTCCTGTTTCACCAGGTCCTTCTTCAAATTTGAGTTCAAAACCTACGGTTTCAAATAAAGTGTGGTAATCAGGCATCCTGCTTTTGAAGATGTAGTTGTTGAAAAAGTCGTTTGCGAACTCACTCCCGGCGTACTCCGCTAAAAGGCTTTGCAGGTCTTGCAAGGTGTAGGGTTCTTCCTTTTTTCCATGAGCTTCCCATACTGTTTTCATATACTCATCGAGAGTCAGTCCTTTCTGTCTTAATTTCAGGTCAAGAGCAAGACCGAGCATACTTCCGTAAGAGTAATATGAGATGAAGGTATTGTTAAAGTTGGTGGGGTCAATAGCAGTGGCTGCATCTACGAATGGGGCCTGGTAACTCATCTCTACCGGGTTGAACCAGGTTCTCGCCGGGGAGGTCCATACATAATTGAATGTGCGGTTTAGTTGCCTTAAATAATCTTCAATATCGATGATGCCGGGCCTGATCAGCATCAGCGAGGTGTAGTAACTCGTAAAGCCTTCAGCAAACCAAAGTGCTCCGCTCATGTTTGCGCCGGTAAAATCAAAAGGTTCGAGACTGTCCGGTCTAATGCGTTCTACGTTCCAGGCATGAAAGAATTCATGAGAGACTGTCCCGATATTTCTTTCGAAACCACCATCACCTTCTTCGATTGATAAGGTGCTGGTCAAAATGGTTGAATTTCTGTGTTCCATCCCATCACCTGAGACTCCCGGAGTATAGCATGCGATAAAGGTGTAGCGATCATAGTCGAATTCAGGAAGTTCCCCAAACACTTTTCGTTCCTCAAGTACGATTTTTTTGACCTTTTCGAAATAATCGTCGAATGTACTCTCAGAAGCATTATCGTGTAAGACGAAGCTAATCTCCTGTTTTCCGGTTTTACCTTCAACAATGAAGCTCCGCTCTTTGAAATCGCTGATTTCTGTAGGGCTGTCCATGAAGTACTGGAGATCGGGTGCTGAAAATCTGTTGTGCCCTGTTTGTTTGAGTTGGGTGGCTACTTTCCAGTTCAGGTCTTCCCTGACCTCAAAGAATATGTCGATTGGTCTTTCGGCATATTCAGGAGCAAACATGAATGTTGCCGGCATATTCAGGTGTGCATGTGTTTCATCGATCTGGCTATAGGTTCCGTCGGCGCGATTGGCAAACAGATAATAAGACACCTTTACCGTTCCGTCATGTTCCTTTACGGTCCAGCTGTAGGGGTCGGGCCTTTCTGTTTGAAGTGTGTCTCCTTTGGAGTTGACAGCAGTGAATCCGAAAACATTTTTAGCAAATTCATGTATGGCATATCTTCCGGGGGAACTTCTCGCCATACGAACAGAAAGGTCTTTTCCTTCCAATTGGGTGAAGGAAACATCAATTTCTGCAAGGTGGTGTATGGCGTTATCGAATGAAATGTGGTAATGTATGGCTTCCTGAGATCTTATCGGCAAAGCTGCCAAAAGGAAGGCCAGCATGACTAATCGAATGTTCATGTGGTGTTAATTTGAGATTTTAATTTTTTCTAAGGTAATAAAATGAGTCTAATCGTTCGAGGGTATGTCTCAAATCGTATCAGTGTTGTATTTTTGAGATATGAAAGAATTGCCTGCCAGACTTACTGCCATGCTTGAAGACCGTCGGGAGGAAGGAGCATTCAGAACTCTCGGTATGCAGAGCGAAGTGGCAGATTTTTCATCCAATGACTATCTCGGGTTTGCCCGTGACCGTGAACTTTACAAAAATGCCTGTGATTTAGTGCTGGATGTATCCTCCCGATATAATGGCAGTACGGGATCAAGGTTGCTTTCAGGGAATCACAGCTTGTATGAAAGGGCGGAAGTAATGCTTGGCAGGTATTACTCTTCAGAGTCGGCTCTGATCTTCAATTCAGGGTTTGATGCTAACAGCGGACTTCTGAGTGCCCTGGGGAACAGAAATGATGTGATTCTTTATGATGAGTATGCCCATGCTTCTATCAGGGAGGGGATCAAACTCTGTCATGCCCGCAATTATAAATTCAGGCATAATGATATTCAGGATCTGAAGCGACTGCTGAACAGATATGCTGCTTCGTCAGATGAATTTTCTTCGCAAACCTATGTGGTCACGGAATCGGTTTTTTCCATGGACGGAGATTCACCTGAGCTTAGGGTCATGTCTGAATTGTGTGCTGAATACGGTGCCCGCCTCATAGTTGATGAGGCACACGCAGTAGGAATTCATGGAAAAAAGGGTGAAGGGCTGGTCGTTGAAAAAGGACTGGAAGGAGAGGTTTTTGCTCGGGTGATTACCTTTGGCAAAGCCTTGGGTGGTAACGGAGCTGCCGTTTTAGGAAGCCGGGAGCTAACCGATTATCTGGTGAATTTTTCCCGCAGTCTTATTTATACCACCGCTCTTCCGCCTCATACGATTGCCACTGTAATTGCTGCCCATCAAAAGCTGTTATCAGGTGTAGCGACTAAAAAAATAAAGGAGCAGATCGGGCTCTTCAGAAAAACACTTTTCGGCAGTCAGGTGTCGTCTTGTGCTATTGAAAGTCATTCTGCCATACATTGCCTGGTAGTGTCCGGCAATGATCAGGTAAAGAAGATTTCTGCTGAGTTATTTAAAGAAGGTTTAGATGTCAAAGCGATCTTGTCGCCGACTGTGCCTCGTGGAAAAGAGCGTCTGAGAATTTGTCTGCATACCTATAATGATGAAAACGAGATCAAATCACTTATTAAAACTTTAGAACAACACCTTTAAGCATGAAAAGGAAAAAGATATTTGTTACCGGTATTTCTACTGAGGTAGGGAAGACCATTGCTTCAGCGATATTGGTTGAAGCACTGGAAGCTGACTACTGGAAACCGATACAGTCTGGTGACCTCGATTATTCAGATACCGATAAAGTGAAGGCCCTGATCACAAATTCAAAATCGGAATTTTTTAAGAACAGTTATGCCTTGAATACGCCTATGAGCCCGCATGCTTCGGCGGCTATTGACGGTGTTACCATAGATTTGTCAGAGATCATAGAGCCGGAAACGACCAATCACCTGGTGATAGAAGGAGCCGGCGGACTTCTGGTCCCATTGAATGAAACCGACACCATTGCCGATATGATCGATCAGGATTACGAAGTGGTGGTGGTATCAAGGCATTATCTTGGCAGTATCAATCACTCACTGTTGACTTTGAAATACCTTAAAGAACGGGGCTTTGATCCGCTGATCATTTTTAGTGGAGAACCGCACCCAACAACAGAAGAGGCCATTCTGAAGATGAGTAAGTGCCGGATGCTGGGACGTATCGCAGAAGAAAGGGAGTTTACTCCGAGCATCATCAGCAAATATGCTGATGAGTTCAGACCGGCCCTCATGAATCTCTTAGAACTTGCCTGAAGAATCTTGGCAGAACCCGACGGGAGCCCTTATCTTTGCCCGAACAAAAGAAGAGAGATGGAGACAGTGAAAGAAATATCGCTTTCAGAGCGGGATGGTCGCCATATCTGGCATCCGCTCACTCAGCATAAAACGCATGGTTCTGCCCTTGGTATTACTAAGGCACAGGGAGTGTATCTCACAGACGAGAATGGTAAAAGCTATATCGACGGAATATCGTCGTGGTATACCGCAATGTACGGACATTGTAATCCGCAGGTTACCGATGCCGTCACCCGTCAAATGACCAGGCTTGATCATGTGGTTTTTAGTGGCTTTACTCACGAGCCTGCTGTAAATCTTTCAGAAGAACTGATCTCGGTATTACCTGACAACCAGGATAAGCTCTTTTTCTCTGATAATGGATCAACGGCTGTCGAGGTGGGAGTAAAAATCGCTTTACAGTATCATCACAATCAGGGGCAAAAGCGACGGGTACTGCTGGCTTTTGAAGAGGGATTTCACGGTGATACCTTTGGAGCCATGTCTGTTTCAGGATTAGACGTTTACAACGGGCCCTTTTCAGGCATGGGACTGGAAGTGCTGCGATTACCTGTTCCGGTTGGAGATAATAACGAGAAGGTGCTGGAGAGGTTGAGAGAGCTTGCAGGGAGCTATGATATTGCTGCCTTTATCTTTGAGCCTTTGGTTCAGGGGGCAGCCGCCATGAAAATGCACGATGCCCGGGGGCTTGATGCACTTATCGCTTTCTGCCGCGCGCATGGCATTATCACCATTGCCGACGAGGTGATGACAGGATTTGGGAAGACAGGTACTTTTTTTGCTTCAGATCACCTTGAGAATAAGCCTGATATCATTTGCATGAGCAAGGCTCTGACGGCCGGACTCATGCCGATGGCGGTTACCAGCACCACAAAAGAGATCTTTGATGGCTTTTATAGTGATGAGCTAAGCAAGGGATTCTTTCACGGGCATACATATACCGCTAACCCCCTGGCATGCACAGCTGCGCTCGAAGGAGTAAGGCTTTTGAAGAGTGATGAGATTCAGCGACGTATTTCTGAGATCTCAGGCTGGCATGAAGAATTTGCAAGGGAGATCGGGGAACACCCCAGGGTGGCATCAGTTCGCAACAAGGGAGTCATTTTCGCTCTTGATATCGACATCAAAATAGAGCGATACGGATCGTTCAGGGACCGCCTTTTTCACTTCTTTATGAATCGCGGTGTCTTTTTACGCCCCCTGGGCAAGACGATTTATATTCTCGCCCCCTACATTATTGAAAAAGAAGAAATGGATAAGATCTATGCAGTTATTAAAGACTGTTTGGATCATCTTGATGAATTTACCGCTAATACCAGCCGGGAATGATTGATACAGAAATATTTATTTCCTCCATGGGAAGTGTTTCTCCTTTGGGATCAGACACAGATGCCATATGGAAAGCTTACCGGGATGACAAGCATTATCTCAGTTCGGTGAAGGTCGATAATCGGAAAGAATGGATTGCCGGGCTTACTGAATCAGATCAACAACAGCTGGATGCTCTCAGAAATGAAGATTCCCGGTATGCTGATCTCGATAAAAGTGTCTTGCTGGGTATTATTGCTGCCCGTAAAGCGGTCGAAAATGCCGGGTGGAAGGCCGGGGATGATTTTGGAATCAATATCGGTTCATCTCGTGGTGCGACACAGTTATTCGAACAGCATTACGATCATTACCGAAAGGAAGGCAGATGTGCCACCCTGGCTTCACCAACCACTACTTTGGGGAATCTTTCGTCTTGGATCGCTCAGGATCTTAAAACCAGGGGGCCCGAGATTTCCCATTCCATTACCTGTTCGACAGCCCTGCATGCATTGATCAACGGCGTTGCCTGGTTGAGAAGTGGGATGACCTCCAAATTCCTGGTAGGGGGAAGTGAGGCCGCTTTGACCGGATTCACCCTTGCTCAGATGAAAGCCTTGAAGATCTATGCAGATGCAGCAGAAAGCCACTTCCCTTCAAGAGCAGGAGATCCTTTTAAGAAGAGAAATGGTATGGTGCTGGGTGAGGGAGCTTCGGTGATCGCGATCGAGACCAATCCCGGAAAGGGGAAAAAACTGGCCAGGATAGCAGGAGTGGGTTATGCTACAGAGTCTCTTAAACACAATATTTCGATCTCTGCGGAGGCCGATTGTTTTCAGCGTTCCATGAAAATGGCTCTTGGTGACCTTTCACCAGATAAGGTTGATGCCGTGGTGATGCATGCTCCGGGTACCATCAAAGGTGATCTGGCCGAAATGGCGGCTATTCGCAAGGTTTTCGGCGACCACCATCCGGCTCTGACAACCAATAAGTGGAAGCTGGGCCATACCTTCGGTGCCTCCGGCAGCCTGAGTCTCGAACTGGGGGTATTGATGCTGCAAAATCAGGAATTCATTGCCGTTCCTTTCGTTTCAGCTAAAAAAAATCCTGAAAAACTGGAGTATATCATGGTGAATGCTGTGGGTTTTGGAGGGAATGCGGTTAGTGTACTCATCGGAAGAGATTGATATAATGCGGGGCTAAATATTCAAAATAGACAGTTCACCGAACACAGGGTGAATCATTTTATTACATTTGTAAATCATTGAAGGAAGGGCAGAGCAGTTTCAAAACCCTTCAAAACTGAATAAAGGTTATGAGCGAAATCAGACACAATTGGACAAAAGAGGAAATTCTCGAAATCTATAATAAACCGATCATGGAATTGCTGTACGAAGCAGCTACTGTTCACAGACAATTTCACGACCCTAATACCGTTCAGGTTTCAACCCTTCTTTCAATAAAGACCGGCGGGTGTCCGGAAGATTGCGGGTACTGCCCTCAGGCCGCTCGCTATCACACAGATGTTGAGGGGAATGATCTGATGAGTGTGCAACAGGTGAAGGCACAGGCTCTGCGCGCCAAATCTTCTGGGAGTTCCAGGGTTTGTATGGGAGCAGCCTGGAGAAACGTCAAAGACGGCCCTGAATTCGACCAGGTCCTGGAAATGGTAAGAACCATCAATAAACTTGATATGGAGGTTTGTTGTACGCTGGGAATGATCACAGAGAACCAGGCAAAGCGTCTCGCTGAGGCAGGACTTTATGCATACAATCACAACCTTGATACCTCAGAAGAATATTATAAGGAAGTGATATCTACCAGGGGTTATGAAGACAGGTTACAGACCATAGATAACGTTCGAAAGACCAATGTAACGGTTTGCAGCGGGGGAATCATAGGAATGGGAGAGAAGGTTGAAGACCGTGCCGGAATGCTCGTTGCTCTGGCTTCTCTGAATCCGCAGCCTGAATCAGTGCCGATCAATGCATTGGTGGCAGTCGAGGGAACTCCCATGGCTGAGGAGAAACCGGTAGAGATATGGGAAATGGTGAGAATGGTCGCTACCACCCGGATCGTCATGCCTGAAACACAGGTCAGGCTGTCTGCCGGTCGTACAGGTATGAGTCGCGAGGGACAGGCACTTTGTTTTTTCGCTGGTGCGAATTCTATTTTCGCTGGAGATAAACTCCTTACCACCCCGAACCCGGATGTCAACGAAGATATGGAAATGTTCAAGCTGTTGGGGCTCAACCCTCAGAAGCCTTTTATCAAAAAAATGAAACCGGAGACCGTCGAAGCTGAGGCATCTCAATACCAGCCTTTGGGAGAAAAGCCGCGCTGGAGTCGACCCGGTCATAAGATCGAAAGAAACGAAAATGCCAGATCACGAAAATAACCTCCTTTTCAGGGCAGGTGTTCTTTTCTGATCTCATGCGAATTTACATTCATGCAACTTACTCAAGTCACACGAATCGACCGGGCTGATAAGGATGAATTCCATCAGCATTATATCAGGGATCAAAGGCCTGTTGTAATGAGTGGAATGACTGAAGACTGGCCTGCTTACTCTAAATGGAATCTGGATCATTTTAAAGAGGTGGCAGGTCAAAAGGAGGTCCCTCTATATGATGACCGACCTGTTTCGCATGAAGATGGATTTAATGAGCCTCATAAACGCATGCTCTTTAAAGATTATCTCGAGCTGTTGAAGGAGGGGCCTACCAACTACCGCATTTTTCTGTTCAATCTCCTCAGGGAAGTTCCTGAACTACAGCATGATTTTAATTGGCCTGATCTGGGGCTTAAACTGGTCAAGCAGTTGCCGATGTTGTTCTTTGGAGGAGAAGGCAGTAAGGTATTCATGCATTATGATATCGATTATTCGAACATACTGCATTTTCACTTCCATGGCAGGAAGAAGTGTATCATATTTCCCCCCAGCCAGACGCCATTTCTTTATAAGGTACCTCATTCACTGATTTCACGTGAGGATATAAATTTCGAATCACCGGATCTTGATCGGTGGCCCGCACTAAAACATGCGAAGGGATATGTGGCCGAACTGGAGCATGGAGACATGCTTTATATGCCCGAAGGTTACTGGCACTTCATGAAATATGAAACTGCGGGGTTTTCAATGAGCCTTCGTGCTTTTCCCCGTTCGCCTAAGCACCTGTGTAAAGCGGCTTATAACGTGGTTTTTATGCGGTATTTTGATGTGCTGATGAGAAGGTGGCACGGACAGCGATGGATCGATTATAAAAATGAAAAGGCTATTAGGAACACCCACGCAAACCTTGTTTAGATACCTTCAGGTCAAATCCTGCACAAGCTCGTATACCAGGTGTGGTTCCCAGCCTCTGTAAAGAAGGTAGTCGGCCAGTTTCTTTTTGCGTTTGAACGGATTTCGTTCATCGATCTGCCCAAGCCTCCACTCAGCTAATGAGTGTAACTTCTCCAGATACACCTCTTCATCGATTTCTTTCAGAGCGGCATCGATATTGAATCTGGATATTTCGCGGAATTTGAGTTCCCTGATAATTCTGAGCTTTCCCCAGTTCTTTATGTTGAACTTTCCCCTTGCAAAGGAACGTGCAAAGCGCTCTTCATTCAGAAAATTATGCTGTATCAGGTGGGTGATGATCTGTTCTGTGGCAGCAGGGATCATGCCCATATCTTTCAGTTTTGCTCTTACTTCTTTATGACAGCGGTCCTGGTAGGCACAATAATATTCAAGTTTTGCCCGGGCCTCGTCGACAGTATAGGTTTTCTTCACGTTCACGACGGCAATTTACAAATAAGATAACTGGTTTCAGATTACGCTGAATTGTTAGATATACATACCGAGAAACAAGTAGATAACAGCTGTGATAAAACCTGCTATCAGGGTATAAGGGAGCTGGGTCATCACGTGAGCTACATTATTGCATCCGGTGGCTGATGCCGATAATATCGTTGCATCGCCATAGAAACAGGAGTGTGACCCAAATGCACCAGCTGAAATTACTGCTCCGGTTGCCAGCCATACATCTACTCCCATTTCTTTAGCCAGCGGAATGATAATGGGAAAGGATATCGCATAAACTCCCCAAAATGAACCTGTGGCAAAAGTAACCAGTGCCAGTGCGAGAAAAGTTATTACGGGAAGCAGGTCCCGGTTCAGCAGAGGGGATACGGTATCGATCACATATTGGCTCAAGCCTAATTGATCATTTACCTCCTTTAATACGAAAGACATCACTACTATAGCCAATGCGTATAGCATGGTCTTAAAGCCTGAAAAGACATCTTCCACAGCCTTGAATACTGGCCTTACCTTTTCTACGGCGTAATATGTTACTGTAAATACGATGGCCGTGATGATACCCTTAAGGGCATCTACTTCAAATAATATGGTTGCCGCTATCAATACAAGCAGAGGCAGAGTGAAATGTCGTAGCCTGGGTTCTTTATCGTGTTCAGGTTCGGGTATTTTTAAGGCAATGGCCTCTGAGTTGTCAGGTATGAGTTGACCGGCGGCGGCTCTTTTTTCTGCTTTTTTCATTGGTCCTATCGCAGGGATAATCCCTGTGGCAACCAGGGGAACCATAAAAGCTGCCACCCAACCGTAAATGATGAATGGTATGGCACTGAGGTATCCCTGTAGACCTTCTCCCTGGGCTACTACGGCCTCGTTTTCCAAAAGCCCTGAAATGTAGATGGCCCAGGTTGACAGAGGTATCAGTACGCAAATAGGAGCCGCTGTTGAATCTACTATGTATGCCAGCATTTCCCTTGGCACCTTATACTTGTCGGTAACTTTTTTCATCGAAGCTCCTACCGTAAGAGCGTTGAGGTAGTCATCGATAAAGATAGCCAGTCCCATGAACCAGGTAACCAGCAGTGCACTGTTTCTGGATCGGGTATATTTCAGCATTCTCTTTGAGAATGCAAGCGTTCCTCCCGACTGTGATAGAAGAAAGATCAGGGAACCGAAGAGCCCGCACACCATGATTACCCAGCCAATGGTGTCATTTTGCATCACGGTGAGGAGTCCGGAAGTGAAATCTCCGAAAAATCCTTGCCCCGAAAGTATCAGGTAACCAAGAACAGTTCCGCCCAGAAGCGCCTCAAAGGTCTTTTTGGTCCATAAGGCAATGGCGATCACCGCCAGTGTAGGTATCAGACTGATGAATCCGTAGTCAATCATCGGCTGCCTTCAGTTTCGGGTTGTTTATTCAGGAAATCAGACATAAAGGGTAGAGTGGATTGAAATACATCTTCTTCTACCTGGTAGAAGGATGATTTTTTTCCGTACTCAAATGATTGTTTACTTCCATTGGTTATGAAGATCAACCCGTTTCGGGTTTCCGGGTCGAAATACAGATCGCTCAGTAAACCGTATGCTATGCCGGGATGGCCACTCATGTTTTCGGTAGGATAAATGAAATCTGCTGATTCGGTATTGGTGAGATGGTGTATTCCGTAGCCGTATGCCATAAAGAAGTTATCCCAGGTGTCACCGTTATCACCTGTATATCGCCAATGGGTTTGCATCATTTTACCAACGCTTTCTTTTGTGAGTACCGAAACGCTGTCGATTTCTCCTTCGTTCATAATGGCTTGGGTAAAGGTGTAAAGATCGGGAGCTGAAATGCGCAGGCTCCCCTGAGGGCCAAAGATGAGTCCGTTTTTGCCGGGGCTGTATTCAGGATACAGTCGGGATTCCGGTGATTTTTCAGAATATTCATCTGCCTGAGCTTCCCATGCTCCATCTTTATAGCGATATAAAGCGGCCAGATTTTCAGGTTCAGTTATTCGGGCTACATTGAAATCGGCCTTCATATTCAGCGGATTAAAAATATTTTTACGGCAATATTCATCAAAAGTGAGTCCGCTGACCTTTTCTATGATGCTGGCTATCAGGCCCCAGGTACAGTTGGTGTAGGAAAAGTAATTTCCTGGCTCATGAGCGGCAAACATATCAGGGGTGAAGTATGCTCCCTCCGGCTGAAATAGTTCTTTGATGTCCAGTTTTTCAGATATCATTTCACTGGAAAACCTGGCATAACCTTCACCATCTCTGATGCTGCTCTGATGACTTAGCAGCTGGTGCAGAGTGATGATTTTTTCAGGAAATTCAGGGTGTTTCAATTCCCATCCCAGGTAATCACTCACATCGGTATGCAGGTCTACGAGGCCTTTTTCTTCTAACTGCATCAGAGCCGTGGCCGTAAAGGTCTTGGAAATTGAAGCGATACGGAATATGGTACTTTTATCTATTGGCTTTTGTGTTGTGATATTCGCTGTTCCAAAATACCCTTCATAAACCGGCTTTCCGTTTCCGATCAGGGTGACACTTAGCCCCAGCAGCTCATTTTTTCGGAATACACTATCGAGAGCTTTGGTCAATGCGGGGTTATCAGTTTTTTCTGATGGAATTTGTTTTTTTTGGGTTCCGGTACAGGATAATAGATTGGTGATGATTAAGAGGAAGGCTAAAATTCTCATGGAGTAGTTGTAGGTATTGGTTATTTAAAAAATTACTGAGGTTCATGCATGGAAATGCAATGGATCCCTCCTCCGCCCAGGTTTACCGGAAGGGCATCGATCATAATGATTTCGCGATCTGGAAAGGCAGAGCGCAGAATGGAATCTGCTTCACGGTCTCTTTCCCTGACCGAGAGATCCATGCCTTCACGATAGTATTTTTGACCGATGATTACCTTGTCAGTGATCAGAAAATTCAGGTAGCTGGCTGCAGCCACCACCTGAACGGTTTCTCCTTTCGGAAAGCTACTGCCGTCTGTAAATTCCAGGGTTTCGATATAATCATAAACCGGATCGCCCGGCTTCATCGATGTTACGACGGTCTTGGGTAAAGGCATACGTATGATGTGAAAGGGCTTCCCATCCTGGTCTTTTGAAGCTTGTAGGATTTTAAGGTTTTCATCCATTCTTTTTTTGTTCTCTGCAGCAATGGGGTCTTCGAGATCTTCCTCTTTTACGCTTGCGAGCATGATGGTGCTGTCATTTACAAATCTTGCAAACTCGTCGGTATGCCCGTTTGTTGTGACCACGGTATAGGCATTACTGCCATCTTCAAGGGTTAGCGGACCCAGGAAGGTATGCCGGTCTTCAAGTAGTCCTTCCTTTAACCAAATGACGTCATCGACTCCCAAAACTCTTTGGAATTCATGTTCCATTTGCTCCCGGCTCCATTCAGGATTTCTCCCTTTTTCAACCACCTCACTAAGCATTAAAACCCCTTTTCCATTTACCTCGCGGTTGCCTCCTTCACTGATGAGATCAGATTTTATAATAGGCAGGTCCAGTTTTCGGGCGATCAGGCTGTCGAATTGTTCCATTCGTATGGTGTACGCATCCGGTGAATCAGCCGGGGTATACCCCCAGGCATTGAAATCAAAATCGACGATGGCTTTACGGCCATCTTCCAGCTCTACGAAGTTTGGTCCCATGTCCCTGGTCCAGAATTCTTCAGAAGGAAGAACACTGATATCAACATTTGAGGTGTCAATATCTCTCGCGACCATCATTTCAAGAGCGTTTTTCACCAGGGAATCGTTAGAAAATGTCAGGTTTACCGGGGTATGCGGAGTAAGCTTTTCCAGAATCTCGATTACAACCGAGGCATTGCTCAATGTTGCTTTATGGTCTGTGGGGGGCCAGATTAGCCACACAGATCTTTGAGGTTCAAATTCTGCAGCCTGTCTTTCGACCACCAACTGATCTTCAATTTTTAGATCCTTCTTCTCAGAATTGCAGGCTATGACCAGTAATCCTGAAAATAATAATCCGGTGATCAATGATTTTCCTGTCGGCATTAAGGTTTTCATAGGGTGGTTAATTTAAGAATCCTTCCTGATATTTCGTTTAAAATCTTCTTTTAAGAAAGCAGCTTTTCAGCGGTCAGATCTTCGAGCGTCGCGTCGAGACTTTCAGAAAGAATTGACACCGTCTCGTCTATGGCATTCTTGTCATAGGTAAGGGGAGGTGAAAGTATGTTCAGGTGTGCGATGGGTCTTATAATTAGACCTTTTTCCTTGGCGTGACGGTAAACCCGTTTTCCGATATTGATGGCCGGATCAAATGCTTCCTTGGTGTGCTTGTCTTTGACATATTCAAGCGCCAGCATGTAATGACTGCCGCGTACATCACCTACCAGGGGATGATCCTGTAAGGAAGCTAATTCCTTTTCAAAATACGGTCCTAGTTGTCTTACCTTTTCGCATAGCCTGTTTTTTTCAAGAATCTCAATATTCTTCAATCCTGCTGCACATGCAAGGGCATGCCCTGAATAGGTAAAACCATGAGAGAAATAGGGATTTTCTTTTTCTGCCTTTGAGATCGCATCATATATACGGTCGCTGAAAACGGTGGCACCAAGCGGGACATAGCCTGAAGAAATACCTTTGGCAAGAATCAGTATGTCTGGTTGAACTTCGAAAGTGTCTTTCGAAGATATCATATTACCCAAGCGGCCAAAGGCGGTCACAACCTCGTCGGCTATATAGAGTATGTCATACTTTTTGCAAAGTTCGGCAGTGCGTCTGTGATATCCTTTCGGAGGCACGATTACTCCACCGGCCCCCATGATGGGTTCAGCGATGTAGCACGCAATGTTTTGTGGTTTAATCTTTATTATGGCCTCCTCCATTTCGGCAATCAGAACATCGCAGAATTCTTCTTCTGACTGACCATCTCTTCTTCTGTAGGGATAGGGAGCAGAAAGATAATGTATAAGTTCTTTTGGCAGATCAAAAGCCGAGTGGGTTCCTGAAATTCCTGTGAGTGCGTGAGCCAGATAAGTGCTTCCATGATATGCCAGGTCACGGGAAAGAATTTTTTTCTTTTCAGGCTTGCCGATAATATTGTAATAATAGTGAACCAGCTTTATGGCCGAATCGTTGGCTACAGATCCACCGGTTCCAAAAAACACATGGTTCAGGTCGCCCGGAGCCAATCGGGCCAACTCAGCTGCGAGCTCAGCCGTAGGGGGAGAGACTGCGTCTTCAAAGGTGTTGTAATAGGCGAGTTCTTTTGCCTGCCTGCCGATGTGATCAGCCATCTCCTGGTTACCGTGTCCTATATTGACACACCACAATCCGGCGATCCCGTCCAGGTATCTCTTTCCGTCGTTGTCGAAAATAAAGTGCTTGTCTCCCCTGGAGTAGATCACCGACCCTTCCCTGTCGAAGTTTTCAAAGTGGGTGTATGGATGTAATATGTGGTTCCGGTCCTTTTCCCAGATCTTATGAGTTTGCTGGCTCATGACTGTTTTATTCACTGTCTGCATAAGATTGTATCGTTATTGTCAATTGTAAAAATGTACAAAAAATGCAAATAAAAAAAATAAAATGCTATATTTGACCTCAAATGCTGCATAATAAGCAGATAAAATGCTATTTAATTGCAAAAATTGCATTTGGCATAAGTTGTTGAATCAACGAAAAATAAAACTACTATGGATGATTTTGATAAGGCTTTGGTAGATCTGCTGCAAAAGGACGGCAGAATGTCTTTTACAGACATCGCTGGCAGGCTGAATGTTTCTGTTTCCACAGTGCGTAATCGCTACAATCGCCTGGTAGACGATAAGGTGTTGCACATTCTGGGGTGGGTTGATCCCACCAAGTCAGGAATGAACGCTTATAACCGAATCACCATAGAAGTAAGTCCTTCACACCTTATAGAAAAGGTTGCCAGGGAATTAATGAATGTGGAAGAGGTGTCTTTCCTCGCGGTTACATCGGGAGCTGCCGATATAGAGATCAACCTGATCTGTCGGGATAACAAGCATCTGATGGAAGTGATGAGAAATAAGGTGTTCCCGATCGAAGGGGTTTTCAGAACTGAATCTACCGTTTATTACAATGTTTATAAGTGGGCTTCTAATGATACCGGAGATTGGCAGATGAACGATACTGAGGCCTTTGTTTCGGAAGAAAAAGGGAGCGAATGAGGGTTGACGGAAGCAGACTTTATGAGCGACTCATGCAAATGGCTCAGATCGGAGGTACTCCCAAGGGGGGTGTCTGCCGTGTAGCCCTGACCGATGAAGATAAAAGAGGTAGAGAGTTATTTGTGAAATGGTGTCGTGAAGCAGGTTGTTCCATACATACAGATGCCCTGGGAAATATTTTTGCACGTAGGGAAGGAAGAGACTCTTCACTTCCTGCTGTGCTTATAGGAAGTCACCTTGACAGTCAGCCTACAGGAGGGAAATATGATGGAGTGTATGGTGTTCTGGCGGGTTTGGAGGTGATCGAAACCTTGAACAGGTATGAGCATCTCACCGATTCACCCATTGAAATCGTTTCATGGACTAACGAGGAAGGGGCTCGTTTCACCCCGGCGATGATCGCTTCGGGAGTATTTGGAGGGGCTTTCACCCTCGATTACGCGTACAGTCGTAAAGACGATCAGGGTAAATCTCTGAAGGAGGAGCTCGGGCGGATCGGTTTTTTAGGAGACGATCCTGTGGGTGCTCGTGAATATAAAGCGAGTTTCGAAGTTCACATCGAGCAGGGACCGGTGTTGGAGGCAAACGATGTGCCGATCGGAATCGTGACAGGAGTTCAGGGTATTGTTTGGTATGAACTTACCATAAAGGGGCAGGAAACCCATGCTGGTCCGTGTCCTATGTCCATGCGGAAGGATCCCGTTCAGGGTCTTGTCAAAGCGTTGGGGGCGATCTATCAACTGGGTGCCGCTCATGGAGAAGAGGCCAGGGTGACCATAGGAAAACTCCATGCTGAACCCGGTGTGGTGAACACGGTTCCGGGAAACCTTGATCTGACCATTGATCTACGCCATCCTTCGGGTGAAAAGTTGAAACAGATGCAGGAAGGCTTGAATAAAATAATATCAGACCTGGAAAGAGATACGGGATTGGATTTCGGCTTGCAACAGATCTGGAAGGCCGATCCGGTTCATTTTGACAGTGGCTGTATCGAGGCTGTCAGACAGGCTGTCGTCGAACTGAAACTCGATGCAAAAGAGATGGTCAGCGGGGCAGGTCATGATGCCGTGTACGTAGCCAATAAAGTGCCTACAAGCATGATATTCATTCCGTGCAAAGACGGACTAAGTCATAACGAAGCAGAACATGCAGATAAGGAACATATTATTGCCGGTGCTGATGTTTTGCTGCATGCAGTTCTGAAAATGGCTGAAAACACCAATAAATAAAAAAACTGATATGGAAAGTATTCCATCTGACATAGTACTACATGAAAAAACCAGGGCTTTTCTGGAACGGAACCATACATTGTTCATAGGAGGGGAATGGTTGGAGCCCCGGTCTAATCGGTATTTCGGTACCGAGAACCCGGCCAACGGTAAGGAATTGGCGCAGGTCGCATTGGCTGATGAGGCTGATGTAGACCTGGCCGTTGCGGCTGCACGAAAAGCCTTCAGGCAGACCTGGCGGGAGGAAATAACTCCCGCCATGAGGTCTGATTTACTATATCAGTTGGCTTTGTTGATGGAGCGTGACCGGCAGGTTTTAATGGAGCTTGAGACTCTTGAGAACGGAAAGCCCCTGGAGAATGCTGCTTATGATGTAGACAGCGCCATAAGTCACTTTAAATATTATGCAGGGTGGCCGACAAAGTTTGAAGGCAGCGGTATTCCGGTAGATAATCAGCATATGGTGTATACCCGCAGAGAACCATTGGGAGTGGTCGGGTTGATCGTTCCATGGAATTTTCCCCTGATGATCGCTGTTTGGAAACTTGCCCCTGCTCTGGCAGCGGGAAATTGCTGCGTGTTAAAACCGGCAGAGCAAACCTCGCTCACCGCCCTTTACCTGGCAGAGCTGATTAAAGAGAGTGGTTTTCCAGACGGGGTGTATAACGTAGTAACAGGACCCGGATTTCCTACCGGAGAAGCACTGACTTCGCATCATGGAGTCGATAAGATCAGTTTTACAGGGTCTACCCCGGTCGGGAAGGAAATCATGAAAACAGCTGCGGCTTCTAATCTGAAAGATGTAAGCCTGGAACTGGGAGGGAAGTCGGCCAATGTGATCTTTGCCGATGCAGATATGAGCAAATTATCAGAGAGCCTTACGTGGTCAAGCTTTTATAATACCGGACAGGAATGCACCCTGGGTTCACGAATTTTTGTGCATAAAAGTCGCTACGAAGAGGTGGTTGACATGTTGTCAAAAGGCGCTGGTGCGCTTAAAATTGGTGATGGCTTTCACGACTCAGACCTGGGTCCCATGATCAGCCGTCAACAACAGGAAAGAGTACTTAATTATATAGAACAAGGAATAAAACAAGGAGGAGAGCTGATCTTTGACTCGAAGGTCTCAGTGCCTGATGAGGGTTATTTCATGACCCCCAAAGTTTTCGTCGGGGTCGGCGATGAACAGGTTTTGAATCGAGAAGAGATATTCGGACCCGTTGTGACTATTAGCAGTTTCGAAGATAATGCTGAGGTTCTTGAACGGGCTAACGCCAGTGAATACGCATTGGCTGCAGGGGTATGGACCCGCGATATCAGCCTGGCTCACAGATTTGCCTCGGAACTGGAGGCCGGAACGGTATGGATTAACGGATATGACCGCTTTAATGCAGCTGTTCCCTTTGGAGGATTTAAGCAAAGTGGTATAGGGAAAGAAATGGGGCGTAGCGCCATGCATCTTTATACCCGTGAAAAGGCAATTTGGGTTGCTCTTTAATCAATTATAACAACATAAACCAAGAACCAATGTCAGTCGAATTGTTATCTCCCGTTTGGACACATCTTACGGAGATCCAACCCGAGAAAGGCCGGGGTGTTCACCTGTATGATAAACAGGGGAATCGTTATGTCGATTTCACCTCCGGGATTGGGGTGGTCAATACAGGTCATTGCCATCCTCGGGTGGTGAGAGCTGTTCGCGACCAGGCTGAAGATTTGCTGTTTGCACAAATGAATTGTGTGATTTCACCGCAGGCTGTTAACCTGGCAGAAAAGCTCAACAGGATTACTCCCCCGGAATTAGACCGGTTTTTCTTTACCAACAGCGGGGCAGAGGCAACAGAAGCCGCCGTTAAACTGGCAAAGGCTGCGACCGGGAGATCGAATATCATCGTTTTCCAGGGAAGTTTTCATGGCCGTACCCATATGGCAATGGCAATGACAACATCCAAAACTGTGTACAGATATAAGTATCAGCCACTTCCGTCGGGAGTATTTACAGCGCCTTTTCCCCATTCGAGAATTTATGAATGGAATGAGGAAAAAACTGTGGATTTTTGCCTCAAACAATTACATTTGCTGCTTCAAAGTCAGTCTGCTCCCGGCGAAACAGCCGCCATTATTATTGAGCCTGTGCTGGGTGAAGGAGGGTACATTCCTGTACCTCAGACATTCTTGCAAGAACTGAGAACGATCTGTGACAAATACGGAATCCTTTTAATTATCGATGAGATTCAAAGCGGTTTTGGCCGAACGGGAAAAATGTTCTGTTTCGAACATTCAGGGGTAATTCCCGATATACTCGTAATGGCCAAAGGCCTTGGCAGTGGTTTGCCCGTGGCAGCCATAGCTTCTGGCAGGGAGCTGATGGAAAAATGGCCGGCGGGTACTCACGGAGGTACCTATGGGGGTGGTAGCGGTGTGGCTTTGGCTGCGGCCTCTGCCACCATCGATGTGCTTCTTGATGAAGATCTCAGCAGCAATGCTTCGGAAAGAGGTCTTCAACTAATGACCGGTCTTAAGAAAATGGCTGCAGATTATCCATTTCTGGCAGACATAAGAGGCCTCGGGCTCATGGTGGGTGCCGAGATATGTGATGAAAAAGGAGAGCCCCTCCCGGAACTAACCTCTGAGATCATCGCTCAATGTCTGGAGGAGAAATTGTTGTTGCTCAGTTGTGGCAGCTACCGGAATGTTATACGATTCATTCCTCCCCTGGTGGTGAGCGAAGAGGAGATGCAGGAGGCGCTTTTAATATTTAACCGGGCCCTTGAAAGGGCTTCTGAAAAATTGGAGAAGTTAACTATAAATAACTCTTAATTAATTCTAAATCAAATAACTTAACAATGAAAAGAACGTTTATTTTTCTTATGATGTCCTTTTTGTTTGCGGGATTTACTTCGCAGGCAATCGGGCAGAACGTCTCTGGAAAAGTTACTGATATGGATGGCTTGCCCCTGCCGGGAGCAAACATCATGATCAAGGGAACGACTACCGGAACACAAACAGATTTTGACGGGAATTACACCATTGCCGCAGAGGCAGAAGATGTGCTCGTTTTTTCTTATGTGGGAATGAAGACCACCGAAAGGAACGTGGGAAATAAAGAGGTGATCAACGTGCAGTTGGAACTCGACTCCCAGTCACTCGAAGAAGTGGTCGTCGTGGGGTATGGTACTCAGAAAAAGAGTGACCTGACCGGTGCGGTTTCCAGTGTTGATGGAGATGAGATCGCTCGCCTGCCGGTGGCAAGTGTTGACAATGCCATTCAGGGAAGAGCTTCCGGGGTGTTTGTTAGTACGCCTTCAGGAACTCCCGGTGCAGGTATCAGCATCAACATTCGTGGTAACACCTCGCTTACAGCAAGTAGTGAACCACTTTACGTAGTAGATGGTATCCCCATGATCTCAGAAGATCTTTCCGGGCTATTCTCAGGAGGGCAGCGAACCAACTCTATGGCAGATATTAACCCGGCCGATATTGCTTCGATCGAGATCCTGAAAGATGCATCTGCTACCGCTATCTATGGTTCAAGAGGTGCTAACGGGGTGGTGCTTATCACTACTAAAAGAGGTCGTGAAGGTGCGCCTAAGATCGATTTCAATACTTATTACGGTTTCCAGGAGCCTACCAATGTGATCGAGATGCAGAGCTCCAGTGAGTTCCTTAACCTGATGAACGAGGCCGCCCAACAGGATAACCGTGACCTGGGTACTAATTACCCTGAAAATTATGTGAGTGATCTTTGGGGATACGATCCTAATGATCCAAACCTGCAAAACACAGACTGGTATGATGCCATCTTCAGAACGGCACCAATTCAAAGTCATGACCTTGGAATTTCAGGAGGTAATGAGAAGATCAAATATTACTCTTCAATCGCTTACTTTAACCAGGAAGGTACACAGATCGGAACAGGTTTTGAGCGTATCAGCGGACGTATCAATCTTGATGTTCAGGCGAATGAATGGTTGAAATTCGGTTCAAGTCTGAATGTGAACAAAACTGTTCAGGACAGAACTATCAATGATAACTCGCTTTATGGGGTCGTAATTAATACGCTGGCAGCTGATCCATTGATGCCGGTTTATGAGGAAGACGGAAGTTATGCCGATCCATTCAACTATTTCGGTTGGTGGATGCTTGATAACCCGGTATTGATCGCTAACGAATATAGCCGATTCACCAATACTGTAAGGGGTCTTGGGTCAATTTTCGCCGAGATCACCCTGGCAGAAGGGCTTAAGTTCAGATCATCATGGTCTGTCGACTATACAAGTCTGAGCGATGAAGCTTATACCCCGATAATTTCAAGAGAATCGCGTAATGCCAACGCCAATGGTTTTGGTTTCTACGGTTCAACCCAGGATTTTACCTGGATCACAGAGAATTACTTTAGCTACGATACCACCTTTGGAAAGAACCATACCTTCAACGGGGTGGTGGGTGCTTCATACCAGGCTTCAGCAAGAGACTTTGCTTCTATCTCAGCTCAGGGCTTCCCAAGTGATCAGTTCACAAAGCTTTCTGTTGCGTCTCAGGTGACTGCCGGTTCTACCAGCGGTACAGAGTGGGGGCTGGCCTCTTATTACGCCCGTTTTAACTATAGCTACGCAGATCGTTACCTGCTAACACTTACAGGTCGTGCCGATGGTTCATCGCGTTTCGGTGAGAATAACCAATTCGGTTTCTTCCCTTCAGGATCTTTGGCCTGGAGAGTGAGCAACGAAAAATTCATGGAAGATGTAGACGCGGTTTCTAACCTGAAATTCCGTGTGAGTTATGGTCTTACCGGTAACCAGGACGGAATCGGGAACTTTGCTTCCAGAGGATTGTTCGGGATTGGTGCATACCGTCAGACACCTGCCCTTGTTCCTACTCAGCTGAGCAATGCGAATCTGAGCTGGGAGAGCACCAGCCAGTTTGACGTAGGTCTTGATCTTGGCTTGTTCAATAACAGGGTAAGCTTTACTGCTGATTACTTTATCAAGAACACCGACGACCTGCTGCTGAGCAGACTGATTCCCGGTATCTCAGGATTCCCTAGTGTATTGGATAATATCGGAGAGGTTGAAAACCGCGGACTTGAGATGGCTCTGAGAGGTGCTATCTTAAATGGTGAGTTCTCCTGGAATTCTTCATTCAACATTTCATTCATTGAGAACGAAGTGAAAAAACTGGCTGTTGACCGCCAGGTGTTGAACGATTCACACATTCTTGCTGAAGGACAGCCTATAGGTACCTTCTTCCTTATCGATCAGGATGGGGTGGATCCTCAGACAGGTAATATCATCTGGGACGACCTGAACGGAGACGGTTCAATCAACTCGGGAGACCGTCAGATCGTTGGTAATGCCCAGCCTGACTTTTTCGGAGGGTGGAATAACAACTTAAGCTATAAAGGATTTGACCTGAACCTGTTCTTCCAGTTTACAGTAGGAAATGATATCTTTAACCATAGCCGGGCGACCTATGAAAACCTTGGTTGGAGCCGTATCGGACCAGGTTTCCCGTTACCTGATGGTAATAACTATACCGGGGTTGAAGATCGTTGGAGAGAGCCTGGTGATGTTACAGACATCCCTCGAGCTTCCCTGGAAAGAATCAACTGGAGAGAATACTCTTCACGATGGTTGGAAGACGGATCTTTCCTTCGTTTGAAAACGATCAATTTCGGTTACAACTTTAAGCCGGAGGTGATTGAAAGCGTTGGACTCAGAAGTCTGCGTATTTACCTGCAGGGGCAGAATCTCTGGACCCTTACGAATTACACAGGTTTTGATCCTGAAGTTAACCAGAATGCCAGAAACCCACTGGTTGCCGGATCAGACTTCGGAACCCTGCCACAGTCGCAGAGTTTGAGCCTTGGATTTAACATTGGACTATAAAAAGAATAACATATCATGAAGAAAATATTAGTAACTGTCTTAGGATTAATTTCGCTGGCTTCATGCGACGTGCTGGAGCCCGAACCGCAGACATCATTAGATGCCAATAATGCCCTGGTAGATGCAGCTTCAGCTGAAGGGATCATGCTTGGAGCTTACTCCTCAATGCAGAGTATAGCCTATTACGGGGCCGAATTCGTCTTGAATAACGACCTGTATGCAGATAATTCTGTTTTTCAGGGATTCTACGATTCTCAATTGGAGTTCGATCAGCAAGCTGTGCCGATCACCAACCTTTGGGTAACCGATGCATGGGTGCAAATGTACCGTGTGATCAATTCGGCTAACCTTCTGATCGATGGTGTCGATAATATAGATGATCCGGCTCTCGACAGAGATCTGATCTACGGGGAGGCTCATGCCGTAAGAGCGCTGGTTTATTTTGACCTGCTGCGTTCTTTCGGAGAGTTTTATGATACCACTTCTCAGTTCGGATTGCCATTGTTGCTGGAACCCATTCCTGACAATGATTTTAACCAGATACCAAACCTTGAGCGCAGTAATGTGAGTGATACCTACAATCAGATCCTTACAGATCTGAATACGGCCATTTCGCTCCTGGAAGGCTTTGATGACCAGGAAAGAATGAATTACTGGGCAGCACTGGCTCTGCGCGCAAGGGTGAACCTTTATCGTATGGATTACCAGGCGGCTTTCGCAGATGCCAACAGGGTGATTACCGAGGGGCCTTTCAGCCTTGTTCCCGATGTAGCTGATGTTTATTTCACTACCGATGTGACCTCTGAGTCGATCTTCGATCTTGAGTTCAACGACCAGGATCAGAGTGATTTCAATACCTACACCATTCGTAGAGATGAGTATAATGTAGACCCTGATCTTCTTGTTTCCTTCGAGGAAGGTGATGCACGTGCCGATCTTTTCGTCGTTGACAGAAGTCGTGACCGTACGGCTAAATATCTTGACAATACCAACGCTAACAACGCTAAGGTGTTGCGTTTGGCTGAGATGTATCTCATTCGTTCAGAAGCTGCGGTTATGAGCTCGAATGATCCTAACGCTGGTACAGATGATCTGAATGTGCTCAGAGAAAGAGCCGGATTGTTACCTCTTGGAGTATTTGCTACCATGGATGATTACATCGCTGCTATGCAGCAGGAAAGACGTGCTGAACTGAATTTTGAAGGTCACCGTTTCTTTGACCTGGTACGTTACGACCTGACCGGTGAAGTTCTTGGTCTTACAGAAGATTTCAGAAAGATTCTTCCCATTCCACGTAACGAGTTGCAGACACATCCTGCACTGGTTCAGAATCCGGGCTATGCCACTGAATAATGAAATGACTATAAACAAAAAAACCACGCCGACTGGCGTGGTTTTTTTATTTTAATACTTTTCCGTCTTTGTCTTTAAAACGGTATTCTAAATATGTGTAAGCATCTCTTGGTAAAACTTTTACCCATTTTTTGTGTTCTAAAAACCATTTAGAACGCACGGATGGAAATCCTTTGGTAATATATGCGGCGATAAACGGGTGCGTATTAAGCACTATACCGTTCTTATGCCCTTTATTTGAAACAATACGTTCCAGATCTGCGGTGATCTTGTTGATCAGTACAATGGGAGCTTCTATCTCCCCTGAGCCGTTGGGATTTTCTTCCCGCGTTTTGATGCTCATTTCCGGTCTTACGCGTTGTCTGGTGATCTGTATGAGTCCAAACTTAGAGGGTGGTAATATTTTATGTTTGGCTCGGTCATCTTTCATTTCGTTGCGGAGGTGATCGTATAGTTTTCTGCGGTTATCAGCAGAAGACATATCGATAAAATCTACAACGATGATGCCTCCCATATCTCTGAGTCTGAGTTGTCTTGCTACCTCGGTGGCTGCGATCAGGTTCACTTCGAGAGCTGTCTGTTCCTGAGTTTTAGCTTTGTTCGATCGATTACCCGAGTTCACGTCTATAACGTGAAGCGCTTCGGTGTGTTCGATGACCAGGTAGGCTCCCTTACTGGTTGAAACTGTTCTTCCGAATGAGGTTTTTATCTGACGTTCTACTCCGTATTTCTCGAATATGGGTACGTTAGAATCATACAGTTTAACAATGGATTCTTTGTCTGGTGCTATTTGCTGCAAATAATCCTTGATTTGATAATACAGGGTCTCATCGTCAACATAAATCCCCGAGAACTCGTCGTTAAATACATCTCTTAAAATAGATGCGGCTCGGTTTAGTTCACTGAGTACTTTAGAGGGATAAGAGCCCTTGTAAATTTTTTTGCACAATGCTGTCCATTTGCTCAGCAAGTTGTTCAAGTCTTTGTCTAGTTCGGCGACTTTTTTGCCTTCGGCAACTGTACGAACGATAACACCAAAACCTTTCGGTTTGATGCTCATTACAAGCCTTTTTAACCGGTCTTTTTCTTCTTTGCTTTCGATTTTCTGTGAAACCGAAATGCGGTCAGAAAATGGTACCAGCACCAGAAATCGTCCGGCTATCGATAGCTCAGAACTGATTCTGGGACCTTTGGTTGAGATTGGCTCCTTTACAATTTGCACTAATATAGACTGGTTGGCCTTCAACACATCGTTGATGACCCCATTTTTGTCTATATCTTTTTCAAATGGGAAGTTTTTTAAAGAGAAATCTTTTAGTTTACCTGTGCTTACACGCTTAACGAATTTTAGTAGGGTAGACAGTTGCGGACCCAGGTCATGATAATGCAGAAATGCATCTTTTTCATAACCGACGTTCACAAAAGCGGCATTCAGTCCTGAGACGGGCTTTCTGATTTTTGCAAGCATGATATCGCCTACAGAAAAATCATTGCTGTCTTCTTCCTTATGCAATTCAATAAGCTTTCCATCCTTTAATATGGCAAAATCAACGTCAGAGGAACCAGATCTTACGATTAATTCTTTATTCACTCTGAATGAATTTATATCTGCCAGTTTTCCCTCAGGAAAATTGGCTGATGGATTAAACAATAGTTGGATACGACCTGATAAAGGGCGCATCATGGTTTTTTTGACAGGTTTATTGGTTATTAACCCCGGCAGGATATACTTAGCTATATCCCTATTTCAAAGAACGATAAAAGGCCCAAAAGGGCCAAAAAAGAAAAAGTAGTTGTCTAACTACTTTTTCTTGTGGCGGTTAGCTCGTCTGCGCTTCTTGCGCTTGTGCGTTGCTACCTTATGTCTTTTTCTTTTTTTACCACTAGGCATTTAAAATCAATTTTTATTAATAAATCTACTTAACTTCTACACTGGTCTTAACGCCCTCTACAAATACCTTGGCAGGTTTAAATGCCGGGATATTGTGAGCAGGAATCTTAATAGTAGTATTCTTAGAGATGTTACGGCCTGTTTTCTCTGCTCTGGTTTTGATGATGAAACTTCCAAAACCTCTCAGGTAAACATTGTCGCCACTCTCAAGTGAATTCTTCACTTCTTCCATAAAAGATTCAACAGTTGCCTGTACATCTCCTTTTTCCATACCAAGCTTTTCTGAAATCTTAGCTACAAGGTCTGCTTTAGTCATTTTCGTATCTTGTTTAAGTGTTATAATTTAGGGGTTGCAAATATATAAATTAAATAATCAATTTATAAACTGTAATTGATTAAAATTTAACCATATATAGTTGCTTCAAGTTCTAAAATCACACCAATATATGGCTTTTTCACCAATTATAAAAAACTGGTATTCAGATAATAAGCGTAATTTACCATGGCGCCAGTCATCTGATCCTTATAAAATATGGTTGTCTGAAATTATTCTTCAACAAACGCGTGTGGCTCAGGGTTTGCCTTATTATGAACGGTTTATCAGCCATTTTCCTGATGTGCATTCGCTGGCTGAAGCCGAAGAAGAGCAGGTGCTTAAGCTTTGGCAGGGGTTGGGGTATTACTCCAGAGCCAGAAACCTGCATCATGCGGCTCGACAGGTCTCTCATGAAATGAACGGGGATTTTCCCGGTACAGCGGCCGGACTCAAGGGCCTGAAAGGGGTGGGCGAGTACACGGCGCATGCCATAGCCTCCTTCTGCTATAACGAACCTGTGGCGGTGGTAGATGGTAATGTCTACCGGGTACTGGCCAGATACTTTGGAATTGATCTTCCTGTGAACAGTACGGCAGGGAAAAAGCTCTTTGCCGGGAAGGCCGCCGAAGTGCTCGACAAGAATGATCCGGCCACCCATAACCAGGCTATCATGGAGTTCGGGGCCCTGCAGTGTGTTCCCGCTAATCCCGATTGCGAGAATTGTCCTTTGAGTAAGGAGTGTGTGGCTTTTCAGACCGACCGGGTATCAGACCTGCCTGTGAAGACCAAAAAGAATAAGGTGAAACGTCGTTTTTTTAATTACCTGGTAGCCCTGTATGATAATAAGGTGATCCTGCAACAGCGCACGGGTAACGATATATGGAAAAACATGTATGAGTTTCCTCTGATCGAAACCTCCGGTCCGGCAGAGCGTGAAGAACTTCAGGAGAAGATCAGAGAATCTTCCATTCTCCCCGACGACGACTTCATTATGGAGCCTTACCATGAAGAGGCATTGATCCATAAATTATCACATCAGCATATACATACACGGTTCTGGATCATACACTGCAACTCTCCCCTTGAAAAGGCGGTTGATAGAGAAAAGGTCAACGAGTATCCCATGCCTGTGCTGGTTGCGAATTTTGTCAGGGAATTAGATTTTTAGATTGAGTAATTTTTAAATACATTTATGACCACCTGTAAACGTTAAATAAACAAAGGAAAAATGAGTGGAACATTGAATAAAGTTATGTTGATCGGCCATCTCGGAGATGATGTTAAACTAAAGTACTTCGATGGCGGTAATTGTGTGGGGAATTTTCCTTTGGCGACCAATGAAAGCTATACAAACAGACAGACCGGTGAAAAGGTAACACATACCGAATGGCATAATATAGTGGTGCGTAATAAGGCGGCAGAGGTTTGTGAAAAGTACCTGAAGAAAGGTGATAAGATCTATGTGGAAGGAAGGATCAAGACACGTCAGTGGCAAGGGGAAGATGGAAACAATCGGTATACTACAGAGATTCAGGTGACAGATTTTACCTTTCTCTCGAATAACCCGGCACCGCAGTCAGGTGCACAAAGTGGAAATCAGTCAGCGCAGAACGATATGAAAAGACCGGCTCCACAACCACGGCAACAGGAAACTGAAGACGACGACGATCTACCATTTTAATACATGTTTAATTAAATATTTCGCTATTGGACCCTGATCCCGCGAGTTTATTGTCCTTATTTCTGTCCTACGAAACCGCTAATGTCCTCAAGCTGATCGTGCTTTTGATTTTGCTGGGATGTTCAGCCCTTGTCTCTGGTGCCGAGGTTGCACTTTTCTCGCTGTCTCCTTCAGATATACTCGAGTCAAAGAATACAGATGCAGTCAAGGGTGATATTATCGCAAGGCTGCTGGAAAAGCCGAAAAAGCTGCTTGCCACCATCCTGGTCGCCAACAACTTTATAAATATTGCCATTGTACTCCTTTTTAGTTCCCTGAGTGAATTTATCTTTGGAGGTCTTCAGATGACCATCGGTTTCTTTGATCTCAGATTCTTACTGGAAGTAGTGGTGGCAACATCATTGATATTGCTTTTCGGTGAAATACTTCCGAAGATATATGCAAGCAGGAACAAGATCAAGTTTTCATTGATGATGGCACACCCGCTGAATGTGCTGGATAAGATTTTGTATCCGCTCAGCATGCCCATGCGCTCGGTGACGCTTTACCTTCATGAGCACCTGGGAAAGCAAAAGGCGAATATCTCTGTTGATCAGCTTTCACATGCTCTTGAACTCACCTCTGAAGAAGATACCACCAAGGAGGAGAAGAAGATCCTGCAAGGGATCGTCTCCTTTGGGAATACCGATACGAAGCAGGTCATGCGGCCGCGTATCGATATTTTTGCCCTTAATGAGGAGATGAAGTACCCTGAAGTACTTGAAGAAGTCGTTGCGAACGGGTATTCACGCGTTCCGGTTTTCAGTGAGAATATGGATCATGTCACAGGAGTGCTTTATGTAAAAGACCTGTTACCTTACCTGGATCGGAAAACGCTTGATTGGGTTTCATTAAAGCGTCCGCCTTATTTTGTGCCTGAAAATAAAAAGCTCGATGACCTGTTGCGGGAGTTCCAGGAGATGAAAAATCACCTGGCCATCGTGGTCGATGAATACGGAGGAACGTCTGGCCTGGTTACGCTTGAAGATATCATCGAGGAGATCGTGGGTGACATCAGCGACGAGTTTGATGTTGAAGACCTCATCTTTTCCAAGCTCGATGAACGAAATTTCGTTTTTGAAGGTAAAACGGCACTGAAAGATTTTTACCGGGTGATCAAGCTTGATGATTACTCAGCTTTTGAAGAAAATAAGGGAGAATCTGAAACCATAGCCGGCTTTGTGCTGGAGATCGCACGGAACTTTCCCAGAAAGGGTGAAAAGATCGTGTTTAATAATGTGACCTTTGTGGTCGAAGCCCTCGATAAAAAGCGAATTAAACAAATTAAAGTGACCCTGAATCCCATATGAGAAATTCACTGTTTATACTGATCTCGTTGTTTTTAGTGGCTTCATGCCGGGAAGAGCCTACTCCGAAACCTAAAGGGTTATTAAGGCTCGAGTATGAGTCTGCCTCATATGAAAGCCTGGATATTGACTGCCCTTACCGTTTTGAAAAGAACAGCCGGGCACAGGTAGACGGGCAGAGAGACTGCTCCCTGGTGCTGCAGTACCCCGCCATGAATGCCAGTATTTTTATTACTTATAAAGAGGTTGATAACAACCTTAATGCCCTATTAAACGATGCTCAGAAGTTAACTTATGAGCATGTGGTGAAGGCCGATAATATTACCGAACAACCTTTTATCAATGAAGATGATCGGGTATATGGCATGTTCTATGAGCTCAGGGGTGATGCTGCTTCTCAGTCTCAGTTTTATGTTACCGACAGCACCAGACATTTCCTGACCGGAAGTCTGTACTTCAATAGTAAACCCAATTATGATTCGGTATTTCCTGCCGCGATCTACCTTGAAAATGATATCAGAAAGATCATGGAGTCCCTGCGCTGGCAGGAAAAATAAACAGGAGCCGGGTTTTGGATGTACACCGATCTTGGTTTTCTGAAGGTTTTTAATCTGGTGAGTTCGTTTGATCCAGAAGATTTTGAGCTTGTTCGATACTGGAGTTGATCTGAGTTTTCAAAGCCTTAACCTTTTCCTCTTCCTCGTCCAGCCATTCCTTTTTTTGCTGACTTAGTTCTTTGCCTTTCATGATCTCTTCTGAATCGAATCTTTCGCCGAAACCTCTCATCCAGTCCATCATAGACTGATGGGCATCCTGCAGATCTTTAATGGCAGTGTTGTAGGGTTCCGGATCTGCAATGGTATCGCTTATGGGTTTTAATTCGGCTACAAGGCTTCCTATGGTGCCCATCTTGGGCATTACCTCATCGTGTATCGTCATTACCTGCTGCATTTGGGAAGGTCCCTGTGAGGTGTTGGATTCTTGTTCTTTACATCCAAAAACAAATAGAATAACGAAAAGTATGATCAGATGTCTCATGAGTTCATCGGTTTTGTGTAAAGATACATCATAATCATGCTTTAGATTTTGTCTCAGGCCTAATTGCACCAAAGGGTCTCTTTTTTGAAAGGGTACATGGTTTAATAGTCTATGGAAAGATTGAATGATCATAACCTGTTTTTACGGCGAGGGAATAAGCAAGACGGCAATGGGGTATAGAATAAAACAATACCACAGGAAAGGTTATTGATAAAAAAATCAGGATTTTTGCAGGCTGAATACTGCTATGGAAGAAGAAAAGAAAAAGTGGATATATCTGATCATACTTTCCCTGGTTTGGGGGAGTTCCTATATTTTGATCAAAAAAGGTTTGCAAGGTCTGTCACCCTTGCAGCTTGGAAGTGTACGAATACTGTTTTCAACGGTATTCCTTTTTATCATCGGGTTTCGTTCGATTCGGGGGCTTAGTAAGACCGACTGGAGATGGATCGCACTCTCTGCTCTCTGCGGCACATTTCTACCCGTCTTTCTCTTCGCTTTTGCAGAGACTGAGATCGACAGCAGTATTGCATCGGTTTTAAATTCTCTGGTGCCCTTGTTCACGATTATGATCGGTTTTGTAATATTTGGAATTCGTTTCAGCAAGAGTCAGCTCATAGGGGTGCTGCTTGGCCTGGCCGGAGCACTTATCCTTATCCTGCAGGGTTCAAGGGTGAATCCCGGACAGAACTACTTCTATGCTCTTTTGGTGGTTACGGCAGCCATTCTTTATGCGGCAAATGCCAATATTATCAAATCACGGCTTCAGAATGTATCTGCGATGGCTATCGCAGTGGGAACCTTTGCCCTTATGGTGATCCCGGCTTGTATTATTTTATTCTTCAGTGGAATTTCAGATCCCCAGGTAACGAGCTCTCCTGATTTTATCCCTTCCCTGTTGTATGTGCTGCTTTTGGCGGTGGTAGGTACCGGGATAGCCAAGATCATGTTCAATAAACTCGTACAGATTTCCTCGGCGGTTTTTTCTACCCAGGTGACCTATCTCATCCCGGTGGTGGGTATCTTCTGGGGTCTTTTAGACCAGGAGCGTTTCACCATGGTCCAGGTTCTTGGCTCTGCCGTGATCCTCTTCGGGGTGTACCAGGTAAATCGCGGACGCTAGTACTTTCATAAAACAAAAAAAGCCGACCATCAAGGGCCGGCTTTTTAAGGTTTGTGATTTGATTTTATTGAAAATCTGAATCGCTTATGCCTTCATTGATTTTGACGTAGACCACATTCATCTCGATTTCCTGCGGACCTACAGTCTGGGTCATTTTAAAAGGGAACATGACTCCTTTTACATCCTGATAATCGCTCAGGTTCGATTGTTGCAGCATCGTTTGCTGTCCCATTTTAACAGTGGATTCTTCGCGCAGTTTCAGGCCTGTTTCCACGTCGTAATAGTAATTCTGGTTATCAGATACCTTTACAACGTAAGCGTCGCGTTCTCCGATCTTACTGATTCCCTCCAGACTTACCTGGTCGGAGTCCAGCCATTCCAGTTCAGGGAACGGCATGGCGGTTTTTCGCATTTCTTCAACCCTTTCCTTTGGAAGTGCCTGCTTGCGCCCCTGGCTTATAACGAACGCCGAGTCTCCGGTAAACACCTGCTTGGAAAGTGAATTGCCCTGCATTTTTGTGTCTACCAGGAACTTGCCCTGTGCTTTCTTTATTTCCAGGTCCAGGTTCATTCCCTGCATGCTGGCCTTTGCCGTCATAAATACCGATGCAACGTCTTCCAGCTTAGCCTTTCCGCCAACTGCTTGGATATAATTATTCAATACGGTACCGATGGTAACTCCTTCAGGTACATCTGAACCAAATTCGGGTTTATCTGTTTTATTTGCTTTTTTATCATAATAGAAGATGGGGATGTTTCTGCCCTTATAAGAGAGCTTTTCAAGGTCCGGGATTACTTCACTTCCTTTTCCTACCACAACGATTCGCATCTGTCCCGGGTTCAGGTATTTTTTTGCTACCCTGGAGATGTCCTCACGTGTCACGGCATCGATCTGTTCAAGATAAGTGCGGTAGAAATCTTTTGAAAGGTCGTTCACCTCTATGTTCAGCGCCAGGTTAGCCATGGTTTCTGAATCTTCGAGTGCCATGACGAAATTTCCTGTATACTTCGCTTTCGCGGTTCTTAACTCTTCGTTGCTTACTTCTTTTTCTATGAAATTATCTATCTCTTCCAGGAATGCGATCACTGCACTGTCTGTTACTTCGTTACGCACACTCGCGCCCGCACGAAACAGCGAAGGGTTGTATTTGTCGTTTCCTATGCTCGAGTAAGCGCCGTAGGTATATCCCTTTTCTTCACGCAGGGTTTTAAAAAGTCGGCCGGCAGATCCGCCTCCGAGTATATAATTGGCAAGGATTACAGGGAAGTAATCGGGGTCAGACATCTTCAGTTCTACCAGATTCTGCACCTTGATCTCAGATTGCACCGCATTGGGCATGTCTACAAAGTTGATCTGCCGGTATTGTGCATCAGAGGGTTTTGAATAGGTGAGGGAAAGCGGAGATGCTTTTTTCCAGGTACTGAAAGCATCGGTTATCTTTTTCTTTATAGCCTCATATTCGACATCTCCCACCACTACCAGATAAGCTTTCGAAGGTGCAAATTGATCCTGGTAAAAGTCAATCACATCATTTAAAGCTACGCGATTGACACTTTCTTCGGTTACGAACTCTCCCTTCGGATGAGCCTTCCCGTAAGCCAGAGCGTTTGAAACGGTGTTCGAAATCTGGGAGACATCTTTTTCGGAGGTCTTCAGCCCTTCTATCAGCTTTTTCTTTTCATCTTCGAAGTACTCGGGCTTGAAGTTTGGATTGATCGCTGCGTCTGACATGAGCTCCAGAATTCTGTCTGAATAGCGAGACAGCCCGGTGGCGAAAGCAGAATTCACACCAATGGAAATTCTGGCTCCCAAAAAATCGACCTCTTCGTTGAAATCATCTTTTGAGATGGTTTGTGTTCCCTGACCGAGCATTCTGCTGGTCAGCGTTGAAACTCCGGTTTTCTCTCCTTCGGCTATGGGCGGGTTGTCAAGGGTCAGCGAGTAGCTTACCCGTGGTAATTTATGATCTTCGATGATCAGTACCTTCAGTCCGTTAGGCAATTCAAAGCTTGTCGGTGACTTTAGGTTGATCTCTGGTGCCGGGCCCGGTTGAGGTACAACGGTACGGTCGACCTGTGCCTGCAGTGTTGTGATGCTTAAAAGTGCAATTAGTGTGAAAAATATATTTTTCATGATTTTTTTATTGATTGTTTTCAGGTAAGTATTCAATAACGGCTTTTTGTCGTGGCAACAAGTATTTGATGGCCACGTCTCTTATGTCTTCTCTGGTGATGTTTCGGTAGATTTCCAGTTGGGAATTGATCAGGTTCGTATCTCCGTAAAGCATGTAGTAATTAGCCAGGTTATTGGCGATGCCTTCAACGCTCGAATTAGAATTCACAAAGCTGTTTTCAAACTGATTTTGAAGTTTCTGATAGTCTTTTTCTGATATCAGTTCGGTTCTCAGTTTACTGACTTCCTCTTCGATTTCCTGTTCAAGGGTTTCCAAAGGGGTGTCGCCCAAAGGAAGGGAGAAGACTATGTACATGCCGTAATCTTCCTGTTCCAGGTTAAAAGCACCCACCTGAAGCGCCTGTTTCTGTTCGTCGACCAGCTTCTTGTAAAGTTTTGAAGATCGGCCTCCGCTCAAATATCTTGAGATCATGTTAAGCACGTATGAATCTTTGGACTGCTGACCCGGGGTTCGGTATGCTGTGATAAGTGCCGGAACCTGAATGTTCGGATCGTAAGTCTTAAGGTTTATTTGCTGTTCGATGGGATCTTCGAGAGGGTAATTTCTCTGAACCTCGGCGCCGCGGGGTATGGGTCCGAAATAGTCTTCGACCAGTTCTTTGGTACGAGACAGGTCGATATCTCCCGCGATTACCAGTACCGCATTGTTTGGGGCATAATATTTTTCGAAATATTCTTTGAATTCTTCAAGGGTGGCTGCGTCGAGATCTTCCATATAGCCGACATTCGGGTCTTTATAGGGGTGTTCTGAGAACAGGGCCTTGGAGACAACCGGCAATAACTGACCGTACGGACTGTTGTCATAACGCATGCGTTTTTCTTCCTTGACCACCTCGTTCTGGGTGTCAACACCTTCCTGTTTTATGACAGGGTGCAACATGCGTTCAGACTCCATCCAAAGCGCCAGTTCCAGATTATTTGAAGGGAAGGATTCATAATAATAGGTGACGTCCTGACTGGTATACGCATTACCGCTGCCGCCATGTGATGACACCAGTTTATCCCATTCTCCTTTTTCGATGTTCTCGGTTCCTTCGAAAAGCAAGTGTTCAAAAAAGTGTGCAAATCCGGTTCTTCCCTCTTTGCGGTCTTTACCACCCACGTGATACATTACCGATGTAGTGATTACAGGAGCTGAATTATCCTGGTGAAGTATAACGTGAAGGCCATTATCAAGGTCGTACTCTTCAAACTCCACTTTTTGAGCTCCGGCATAGCAGACCGTGAACAAAGCCAGGAATCCGGCTAGAAACTTCTTTTTCATATGATTCATTATTTTTTAAGTTGATGAAAAAAACTACAATGTTACAGATTTTTTTCTACGGGTAAAAATACTTAAATTCTCTCAGAACCGAGGAGTGGTATGGAAATTTTAGATGATTTTAACCTGCTCCATTTCAAAATTTTGTAATTTATCAATCTAAAAATCAACTTAAATGAATCCCGACAGAATACATATTCGATATGGCCTGGTAATGGCCGTTGCACTTATTGCCTATTTTTTAATCGTTAAGCTGTTTGGTCTGCACGAAAATCCCTGGTTGCGTCTTCTTAACGGAGTTATCATGGCATATGGACTTTATTCGGCCATACGCTACAGAAGAGTACTGGAAGGGAGTGATTTCAGCTATTATAAAGGCTTTAAGACCGGTATCTATGCCGGTTTTCTGGCGACATTGATCTTTGTGGGTTTTATGGCCGTGTATATGTTTCACCTGGATCCCGACTTTCCTGAAAGCATAATGACCACCTGGATGAAAGATTATAACCAGGGACCTGGAATTCTGATTTTTATTCTTACCGTAGAGGGTTTTGCTTCCACTGTGGTGCTCACCCTGGCATTCATGCAGAAATTCAAACCCAGCTGGAACAGCAAAAAATCTGCTCAAAAGGCCTAAATACGTTTGGAGTTTAATGAATTAGCAGTATATTTGCACCCTCCAAAAATTCAGTTTGGAGACCATATACTATAAAATAATTCATTAATAATAACGTTATGTACGCAATTGTAGAGATAGCAGGGCAGCAGTTTAAAGTTGCGAAAGATCAAAAGGTATTCGTACATCGTTTGGCTGGAGAAGAGGGTCAGAAAGTTACTTTTGACAACGTACTTCTTCTTGACAACGATGGAGATGTTACCCTTGGCGCCCCGGCTATAGACGGAGCCGCTGTGGAAGCGAAGGTCCTGAAGCACCTGAAAGGTGACAAAGTAATCGTCTTCAAAAAGAAAAGACGTAAAGGTTACAGAGTTAAGAACGGTCACAGACAAGCTCTTACTGAGATAGTGATCGAGGATATTCTGGCCAGCGGTGCTAAAAAGAGCAGTGCAGCCAAAGCCAAAAGTAACCCTGTACCAGCACCACAACCTCAAAAGGTAGCAGAACAGAAGAAAGAAGCCAAGCAAAGCGAGGCTGATCTTTCAGACAAAACTGTAGCAGAGCTGAGAGAATTGGCCAAGGATGCCGGAATCACCGGATATTCATCCATGAAAAAGGCTGAATTGATCGAAGCGCTTAATAAATAAAGTATAACCGAATAAAACCGTAATAAAATGGCACACAAAAAAGGAGTTGGTAGTTCCAAGAACGGTAGGGAGTCAGAATCGAAACGCCTCGGGGTGAAAATCTTCGGAGGTCAGGCTGCCACTGCCGGTAACATCATCGTAAGACAACGTGGTACCGCTCACAACCCTGGTGAAAATGTATACATGGGAAAAGACCATACATTACACGCTAAAGTTGACGGTATCGTAAGATTCGAAAAGAAAAGAAACGATAAATCATACGTTTCTATAGAGCCTTTCCAGGCTTAAGCAGATTTCGATACAAAATTAAGGATCCTTCCAACCTTCGGGGTGGAAGGATTTTTTATTTTAAGACAGTGCCCAAACCTGACGCCTCAATCTTTCAAAAGCGACCTGTCTGTTTCCTAGTTACGCCTGTTATAAGCCTTAACCGTCGTTTTTATTCGGTGGTCCGATACGAAACTTTTCCTTCGCACAACATTCTAATTATTAGGTAATTAAAATAGTTTGCTGCGTATTTTTTTATAAATTAGAGTAATAAACCATAAAAATCAGAATTATGAAAAAATTACTCGTATGCTGTTTGTTGTCATCATCTATCCTTTTCACGAGCTGTCTGGGTTCCTTTGCAGCCTTCAATAATCTGAAGGATTGGAACATGGGGGTGTCTGATAGTAAGTTCATCAATAACCTGTTGTTTTGGGGACTAAATATCATACCTGTCTATGGTATTTTCATGATTGGAGATGTTTTTATTTTTAACGTACTCGAATTCTGGACCGGGAATAACCCTGTAGCGATGGAAGAAGGAGAGTCAGAACTGCAAATGGTGGAACATGATGGCAATACCTATAAAATGGTGGCTACCAAGAACCGTATGCAGATCTCTATAGTGGAAGGTCCTAAAAAAGGCAATAAGATCGATCTTCTTTACAAACCAAGTGAGAGATCATGGAATGCCATTACACCTGAAGGAGAAATCATTAAACTTTCTTCTTTCGAAGATGGATTTAACATGGTTTACCTGCCTGATGGTGAAACCATCCGTATTGACGCAGAAATGAATAAAGACCATGGAATACAAATGATCAATGAATACATTGGTTGTTATACCGGTCAGGGAATGTTCGCAGAAGCCAAATAAGGTACAAGTGATCAACAAGCTCAATAAAAAGCCCGCTTTAGGCGGGTTTTTTTATGGTCCGGCGCCGATGATTTTTGGGTCGGTTTTTTCTTCGAACTGTTTGAAGTTTTCACGAAACAATTTTACCAGTTTATTCCGGGTTTGCTCATAGGCTTCCTGGTCTTTCCAGGTGTTTTTTGGGATCATCAGTTCATCCGGTACCTCAGGACAATGCAAGGGGACCTCGAATTTGAAGGCGCTGTCTTTTTTGGTCTCCACTCCTTCAAAATCACCATTGTGAATGGCATCTATCATAGCCCTGGTGTATTTGAGTTTTATTCGTGATCCCTCCCCGTAAGGTCCGCCTGTCCAACCGGTATTGACCAGCCAGGCATTTACCCGGTGTTTTTTCATTTTATCGGCCAACAGACGGGCATAATCATTCGGGTGCCACATCATGAAAGCTGCTCCGAAACAGGCGCTGAAAGTGGCAGATGGCTCGGTGACTCCCATCTCGGTACCGGCTACCTTGGCGGTATAACCCGAGATAAAATGATAACAGGCTTGTTCCGGATTCAGCCGGCTAACCGGTGGTAAAACCCCGAAGGCATCACAGGTAAGAAAGATGATGTTTTCCGGATGACCTGCCAGGCAGGGTAGTTGAATATTATCAATGAATCTGATAGGGTAGGAGGCTCTGGTATTCTGGGTGATGCTGGTGTCTGTGTAATCCACTTCCCGGGTCTTGGGGTCATAGACTACATTTTCAAGTACTGTGCCGAATCTGATAGCACGAAAAATGTCGGGTTCATTTTCTTCCGAAAGATTGATCGCTTTTGCATAACAACCGCCTTCAATATTAAAGACACCCCTGTCGCTCCAGCAATGCTCGTCATCGCCGATAAGCCGCCTTTCCGGGTCAGCGCTCAGTGTGGTCTTTCCCGTTCCCGATAAGCCAAAAAGAATGGTCACATCATTTTTTTCTCCCACGTTGGCACTGCAGTGCATCGGAAGAACGTCCTGCAGGGGCATCAGATAATTCATCACCGAAAATATGCCCTTTTTCATTTCTCCGGCATATTCGGTACCCAATATCACGATCTCCCTTCGTTCCAGATCAACATCGATAGAGGTCTTGGAGGTCATTTGAGAAGTGTGTCGGTTGGCTGGGAACTGGCCTGCATTGAAAATCACATAGTCGGGCTCCCCGAAATTTTTGAGTTCCTCAGTGTCAGGCATGATCAGCATATTACTCATAAAGAGGGCGTGATAGGCCCGGGTGCATATGATCCTGACCTTTAAACGATATTCAGGGTCCCATCCCGCATAGGCGTCGACCACGAAGAGCTGCTGCCGGGTATTAAGATAATCGGTGGCTCTTTCACGGTTTACCAGAAAAGTGTGCTCATCGAGTTCAATATTGATGCTCCCCCAATCGATATTTTTTTCAGAAGCTTCATTGCGAACCACTCTTTTGTCTTTCGGGCTGCGACCCGTTTTTGTCCCGGAATAAGTTAAAAGAGCTCCTTTATCTGACAATGCCGTACCCTTTTCCTTTTTTAAAGCAAGCTCATACAATACGGGTGCGCTGGCATTGCGGTAGATATTTTCTGTTTGGATGTCATACTGTTCGAGCGTGAATTCCATAGAGATGTTTTTGTTAGCGTCATGAACTGCGATACGTTTTAAAATGATCGTGTCATTAGCTGATTTGTGATTTCCTTAAGTAAATTAATTCGTTTAAAATATCAGGGGTAATTTTTCAGCCTAATAACCTTTAGACTCGATAAGATTCTGTAAATCAAATCAATAAAATACGATTCTGTTTTGATGTTCCTGATGTTTTTATACAGCTTTCAATTTTTTAGAAGGAGATCAAGAGTCGAAACTGCCCTGATGATTTCAAGGCGGGTGTGAGGATCTTTGTTATATTTGTTGCAACGGGTGAAGCCCGCTCAGAACTTACGCCTTATGAACGAATTTTTAGACCCCAGCGGAGACCATTTATCCTCTGAAGAGATGGATATCGAAAGAGCTCTCAGGCCTTTGAGCTTTGATGATTTCACCGGACAACAACAGGTGCTGGAGAATCTTGAAATATTCGTGCAGGCGGCTAATCTGAGAGAAGAAGCCCTGGATCATACCTTGTTTCACGGTCCTCCCGGGCTGGGAAAAACGACTCTTGCTCATATACTAGCGAATGAACTCGGGGTGGGTATTAAGGTTACTTCTGGTCCCGTTCTTGATAAACCGGGAGATCTTGCCGGGCTGCTTACCAATCTTGAAGAGCGCGATGTGCTCTTCATCGATGAGATTCACCGGCTGAGCCCTGTTGTGGAAGAGTACCTCTATTCGGCCATGGAAGATTATAAGATCGATATCATGATCGAAAGCGGTCCGAATGCCCGAACGGTGCAGATCAATCTCAATCCGTTCACCCTTATAGGTGCAACCACACGTTCCGGTTTGCTCACGGCACCCATGCGCGCGCGATTCGGTATCAGCAGCAGACTGGAGTATTATTCTACCGAGATCCTCTCTGATATCGTACAGCGAAGTGCCGGTATACTGAAGGTGCCAATCACCATGGAGGCAGCCATCGAAATTGCCGGCAGAAGCAGGGGGACTCCGCGTATTGCCAATGCATTGCTGAGAAGAATCAGGGATTTTGCTCAGATTAAAGGAGACGGAAACATCGATATCAAGATCTCCAAATTTGGTCTTAAGGCTCTCAACGTTGATGCTTATGGCCTGGATGAGATGGATAATAAGATTCTGGCGACCGTTATTGACAAATTCAAAGGAGGGCCCGTGGGTATTACCACGCTCGCAACGGCTGTTTCTGAAAACGCCGAGACCATAGAGGAGGTTTATGAACCTTTCCTTATTCAGCAGGGATTCATCATACGAACACCAAGAGGGCGGGAAGTGACAGACCTGGCATATAAGCATCTTGGGCGTATCAAGGGGGGTGCTCAGCCCGGACTCTTTTAAACGTAATCAATTGTTGTACAGTTAAATAGGGGAAAAACCCTCTTGAATACAGGTGGTTGAAATAGTACATTTATTGATGTAATGTGTTTCTTCCGACCATATAGTTATTTGTATTATGCCTGTGTTCATGGATCAACATATCATTCGTGGTTTGTCGCCCGAAGAGGTGGAACGACTGAGCAGTGCCAAAAAGGAAAAGGCAATGGCATTGAACTGTACGGTCATGCTCTCATGGAAAGATCATGATAAAGGTCTGCAAATACAATTGATTGATGCACCCGATCGTGATGTCATTCAACAAATTCATGATGATCTTCCCGGTTGTGAGCATGTCAGCTTCACCGAGATTGAAGAAGCCCTGGTTGATATTCTTATAGATCGCTTCGAAGGTCAGCCTGTAACAGGAAGTCCCGGTAGCTCCCCATCATCGGTACATATGGTATATATCGAGTCTGAAGACGATATCTTACTCTCCCACCAATTGGGCATACACGAATTAAAATCTTTACAAGCTTCCTTTTCCGGGTTTTTAAGGGATATTATCGGGGAATACCTGGGTGAAATTATTGAAATAAGTGAGCGAACGCAGTTTATAGCATTCTCTTCCCTGGTAAAGACACTTAATTTTTTAAAGATTCTTAATGAGGTGCGATCAGATTCATACAGACCGATGTCACTGAAAATAGGGGTTCATTCAGGAGTGGTGTGTTCAGACGCAAGGGAACTTACCAGGCAATCACTGAGATTGTCACGTATTCTGGGTAAGATCGCTCAAACCCATAAGATCTTTGTTTCTTCATCTTTTAACGAACTTGCAGCCAACAAGCTTCTCGATGTATGCGATTATATAAGTCCGGTTTATAAAATGACCGGAAATGAAGAATGTTTCTTGCTTAAACTGGCCGAAGTTCTCGAAACAAACTGGCAGGATCCTGATTTCGAACTCAGTGATCTGTCTGATGCAGTTCAACTCAGTAAAACCCAGCTGTACCGAAAATGCACCTCTATTATAGGAAAATCACCAAACGCGTTGGTTCGGGACTATCGTCTGTGCCGGGCGTTGAAGATGTTGAAGGCTACCGACCGGAATGTTTCAGAAGTAGCCTACGATTCAGGCTTTAACAACCCGTCTTATTTTTCAAAATGCTTTAATGAGCGTTACGGGGTGAGACCTCTGGATTATCTGAACCTGAAAAAAGCTTCCCTGATTTAATTCCCCCCTGATTTTCTTTCAGGTGTTTTCCCCCTCTGAAAGGAGGATTTTCCCCCGGAATATTTGTTCTCATTTATGATCAAATCAAACATGTCACTTCCTCCCGGCCTTGGTACTTTTATATCATCAATCATTCATCAATTTTAAAACGAACAGTTATGAAAACTTTAATTAAATCAAGCCGAAAAACGATTCTGAGTACCACCGTAGCCAAACTGCTCAAAGTAGCCTTATTGTCTGTCCTTATTCCTGTAATCGCATGTTCAGATGAAATTTACGGGGAATTAGACCCGATCGATAATCCTGTTGAAAGCCAACCTTATCTCCAGGAACTGCAATTGGTGCAGGAGCGGTTCGCAAAAAGTGTTAGTGCGGCGGAAACTGTGAAAATGGGGTACAGCAAGCAACTTGCCAATGGTCTTATCGCTCCGGAAGTAATCAGAATGCAGGACAATCAATTGGTTGATAATTCCTTTGACCTGTTGCACCCGGAAGAGATGATCTATTACAGAGAGGGAGACGGCTCGCTTACCTTTGCCGGGGTATCTTACCTTGTCAGGCAGACGCCGGATGAACAGGTGCGCACTGCCCCTCAAAATGCTCCCGAGGGGTTTGCAGGCAGCCACGATGTCTGGCGTTACCAACCAAAAGAATCGACCTTCAGGCTGAATGTATGGATCGGGATCGAGAATCCTGATGGTGTATTCGCGTACGAGAACCCTGCAATTGCGCTGAACACGGTAGTAGCTACTGTTAATATTCAGTGATCTGAGCAGGCCAACAATCTGACCGAAAAAGCCGGAATATCATGTTCCGGCTTTTTTAATGATCATAGCTGTAGAGATACGTGAAAACTTACTTCCTGTAACTTTTTATTTTTTCATTCGTCGTAATAGTATCAATCATCAAATCAAAAAACGAACATTTATGAAACGATTACATTTATCTCATTCGGGGCTGAGCTCATTAACATTTTTCAAAACGACAGTTTTGTTATTTTCCTTAATCCTGACGGCTTGTTCATCTGACAACTTTGGAGAAATATATGATGCGGAAGATCAGAATGCCGGACTTCCCTATTACGGGGAACTCCTGCAACTACAGGCTCATTATAGCGACCTCCCTGATCCGGCCGACTGCGAGAAACTCGGCTATGATTTGCAAAATAGCGAAAGCCCGATTGCTGCAAACCTTGTCAAGATGCAGAATACAGACCTGGTCGATAATGTTTTTGATCTTTTGAACCCGGAAGAGATCATTTACATTCGGGAATCAGATGGATCGCTGACCTTCGCCGGGGTGTCTTATCTGGTGAAAGAGTTTTCTTCAGATGGAGGCGTCAATGGAGCGTATACACCTCCGCAGGGATTTACGGGAGACCATGATGCATGGCGATTCGATGGAACTTTATCTGCATACCGTCTGAACGTCTGGATCGGAATCGATAATCCTGAGGGTGTATTTGCCTGGAATGCACCTGCATCTTCATCAAATACCACTATGATTCCATAATATATCAGGTTTGTATAAGGCGCGTGATTTGCAACTGGCCGGAAGATTCTTTTCCGGCCTTTTTTCGTTTTTCCAGGGGGTTTTCCCCCGGGTGATTTGTTGTTTTTTTTGAATGCTGCGTACCGGCTTTGACGGAGATCTCTCTTTAATTTTATAACATCATTCAATCATTAATCATAAAACGAAAAATTATGGAAACTTTTAAAAAAAATCCGAAGTCCGCCCCTGTTGCATGTATCGCTAATTGGAAGGTTATCTTACTGATCCCATTATTATTTTTGATCTCCTGCAGCGATGACGATGTGTTTAACGAAAAGAGCTCCCCAAGTCCTGATTTACCCTATGCTGAGGAAGTGGAAATACTCAGATTGCAAATGCAGGATATGAACGATTCTAAGATTGCCGCCAACCTGGGGTATCAGATGAAAGGGATAAATTCAAACCTTTCAGGTCCGGTTTATTTTGAAAATACTTCGGCAGTCGATTATCATTTCGAGCTGGAGAATCCTGAAGGGCTCATCTATCTTGCGAACGCCAAGGGAGAGCTTCAGCTTGCAGGTGTTTCATATGCGGTAAGAACCGGAGCTAATGAGTATACTTCTACCAGTATCTCTGCCCCTAGCGGTTTCTCAGGGGCCTATGATATCTGGAGACTGGATACCGAAGCAAATGTCTGGAGACTTAATGTCTGGATAGGAATTGAAAACCCGAATGGCATTTTCGCTTTTGAGAATCCTTCGCTCTATGAGAATAGCTCACGTACTACTATCGATTACGGAAATACCAAATAGGTAAATTTCCAGTATGTTGTACCTTTGAACGAAAGCATAGCGAAATAATCTTGGATAAAAAGGCTGAACATACAAACATGATTAAAGCCGAGGCCAAACGCCTCGGCTTTTTGTCCTGTGGTATATCAGAGGCGGCCTTTCTGGAAAAGGAAGCTCCACGTCTGGAACAATGGCTTAAAAGCGGTTATCACGGGGAGATGGGATATATGGAAAACCATTTCGATAAAAGACTGGATCCGCGTAAGCTTATCGATGGGGCCAGATCGGTGATTACCGTACTTCTCAATTATTTCCCGGATAAAACCCAGCAGGATCCGGAGGCTCCGAAGATTTCGAAATATGCCTATGGCACCGATTACCATTTCGTGATCAAAGACCGGTTGCGATCCCTTTTGGAGTTTATGAAAGCTGAGATTGGTGAGGTAAACGGACGGGCATTCGTAGATTCAGCCCCGGTGCTTGATAAAGCCTGGGCTGTGAGAAGCGGTTTAGGCTGGATGGGTAAACATAGCAATGTGCTGACCAAGCAAACAGGTTCCTTCTATTTAATCGGTGAACTGATCACCGACCTTGAACTTCGATACGATGTTCCGGTTACCGACCATTGCGGTAGCTGTACGGCTTGTATCGATGCCTGCCCGACCGGAGCCATCATCGAACCCTATCAGGTCGATGGGTCTCGCTGTATTTCTTACCTGACGATCGAATTAAAAGAAAATATTCCTCCTTCCTTTAAGGGGCAAATGGACGACTGGGCTTTCGGTTGTGATGTCTGCCAGGATGTTTGTCCATGGAATCGCTTCAGCAAACCTCATTCAGTTCCCGAGTTCGAACCCCATCCTGAGCTGCTTGCAATGGACCGGGAAGAGTGGTTTGAGATCACCGAAGAAACCTTTAGGAAAGTGTTCAGGAAATCGGCGGTGAAGCGAACCAAATACAAAGGTTTGAAGCGTAATCTCGATTTTATCAGGCGTTCAGAATGAGGCGCTTCCCTTGCGGATAAGTGTTTTTTTATCTTTCTTTATTGTGTATATTCGAAAAATTCCCTTGAAACCTTAAGGAATCATCAGTGATCCTTACTGTTCTTAAGGGATTCGATAAACTAAGACTAACTAAACCTTACCTTTGCTATGGGGTCACTACAGCTTCTGGACATTATCGTCATTCTTTTCTACCTGATCGGAATCATTATTTACGGGATTAGTAAATCAAAACGAAGCAGCTCTGAAGATTACTTTCTTGGAGGAAGAACCATGACCTGGCCGATAGTCGGGATCGCGCTTTTTTCAGCGAATATCTCAAGCTCAACCCTTGTAGGTCTTGCTTCAGATGCCTACCAGACCAATGTTCATGTTTACAATTATGAATGGTATGCGGTCGTGGTGCTCATCTTCTTCGCCATTTTCTTTCTGCCATTTTACCTCAGGTCAGGAGTGTATACCATGCCTGAATTTCTGGAAAGGAGGTATGACAGAAGGTCCCGTTACTATTTTTCTTTTATTACCATTGTAGGAAATGTGCTGGTCGATACGGCTGCCGGTTTATACGTAGGTAGTATCGTACTGAAGTTGTTATTCCCTGATATCTCCTCAACTACCATTATCATTATTCTGGCCATTGCCGCTGCCGCCTATACCATTCCCGGAGGTCTTAACTCGGTTATTCAGACCGAGGTGATACAAGCCATTTTGCTGATCATCGGTTCTTGTCTGCTTACGTATTTTGCTTTTGATCAGCTGGGAGGTGGCTGGAATGCCATGATGGAAAAGCTGAATGGGATGCTCGCTTCAGGTTCGGTTGATTTCGGCGATCGGGCGGCAGAGGGGAAATACATCCCCCAGAGTTCAGATGAGGTTTTCAGTTTGGTGAGGCCCTCCAATGATGAGTTTCTCCCCTGGTGGGGCCTGTTGTCAGGGGTTCCCCTGCTGGGCTTTTATTTTTGGGCAAACAACCAGTTCATGGTGCAGCGTGTCCTGGGTGCAAAAGACCTGAACCACGGGCGGTGGGGAGCGCTGTTTGCAGGATTTCTGAAGTTACCTGTGATCTTTATTATGGTTGTACCCGGCGTGTTGGCTATCTTGTTGTTTAACGAGCTCGATATATCTGACCTGAACTATCCCTTACCGGGGGGAGGGTTGTGTGAAGAGTTGGCCGATTGCCCGAACCTGACCTACCCCGTACTGCTCTTTCAATTGCTTCCCACTGGAATACTGGGGCTTGTAGTGGCAGGTTTACTGGCAGCCATGATGTCTTCGGTTTCAGCGACCTTTAATTCAGCCTCAACCCTTATAACCATGGACTTCGTAAGAAATATTAATCCGAATCTTACCAGCAAGCAGTTGGTGAGGGCCGGACAGATCGCTACACTGGTGCTGGTGGTATTGGCCTCGGCTTGGGTTCCGTTTATCGAAAGGGTGAGTGATTCTTTATGGCAATACCTTCAACTGGTGATCGCCTACACCAGTCCGCCGGCTGTGTCCGCTTTTATTCTGGGACTTTTCTGGAAAAGAGCCAATGGAACAGGAGCCATCGTTAGCCTGCTGTTCGGCGGTTTTCTGGCGATTGTGATGATACTCTCGCAGGTGTATGGATGGATGCCTGAAATAAATGACATCCATTTCCTGGCCAAAGCCTCTTTGATGTTTGTGATATGTCTGCTTGTTCATGTGGTGGTGAGCCTGGCGACTCCCCCTCCTTCAGATGAAAAGGTAGATGAGTACACTTATAAAATAGCGCTGTTTAAGCAGGAAACAAAAGAATTGCGCGCCCTTCCCTGGTATAAGAATTACAGGAAACTGGCTGTTATCCTGCTTCTGGCTACCGCTATCATTGTTGGGATATTTTGGTAAATTTTAAAAAATACATGTATATGAATCACAGAGTTTTTCTGGTGACCCTTTCCCTGATCCTTTCAGCAGCTTGTGCCCGGCAGGAAGTTTCAAAGCTGACTGTAGAAACAGAAGCGGCGCTTCAATCACTTATAGAAGATGAAGATACCGACAGCGACAAGAAGATTACCAAAGAAGATATGGGTGATAAACGTTTCACACTTACCGGTCTTTCCGGGAAAGAGCTGGAGATAGAGAGCACCTATCATCTATCGAATCTGTTGCAGGAATTGGCCCTGGCAAGGGCAAAGGGTAAAGACACCACCACTATAGATGTTTCCCGCATCAGAGAAAAACCTGCTGATCGTATTTCAAGAAATATTCGGGAATTGTACTGGGATGACCTTACCAGGACTATCGATGAAAAAGGTCTGAGCCGTATACTGGAAGATACTAAATCTTCTGATACGGTGACCAGAAGGGTATATGTGCCCCATGGAGACACCCTTGCTCAAAAATATTTCAAACAACTCGAATCCCGTTTTGATAATTTCAAAATGGAAGTACTTCCTGAAAAAGTAAGCCCTGAATACGTGAAGTCGATCAATGATCAGCCTGGAATACTCAGCCTCGAGATACGTAACGGTTCAGGAGTTCCCTTTGTGGTCCCGGGCGGAAGATTCAATGAGATGTACGGTTGGGACAGCTACTTTATTGGTGTCGGCCTTCTTTTAGACGGCAGGGTTGAAATGGCACGTAACATGGTTGATAATTTTGTATATCAGATCCGTAATTACGGGAAGATACTCAATGCAAACCGTTCTTATTACCTGACCCGTACCCAACCCCCTTTTCTGAGTTCATTTATCAGAGAAACCTACGAAGCTCTTGAGGAAAAAGATAAGGACTGGCTGGCTTATGTGCTCGAAACAGCTATTGCCGAATATGAGAATGTCTGGATGGAAGAAGGGGTCAGGCTTTCCCCGTCTGGCTTGAATAGTTACAGGGCCCAGGGGATCGGGATTCCTCCCGAGACCGAAGCCGGGCATTTTGATGAAATTTTGAAATGGCATACTACCCGATACAATGAGGAGCAAAGCGATTTTGAGAAAGAAGGTCTAAGTGTCGATGAATATGCCGGCAGGTATCAGAGCGGGGAGATTGTCAACAGGGAGCTCGACGAGTACTTTCTTCATGACCGGAGCCTGAGAGAAAGCGGTCATGACACTTCCTGGAGGCTCGATGATATTTGTGCTGACCTCAATACCGTAGGACTGAACGCCTTGCTTTTCAAATACGAAAAGGATTTTCAATACCTGATTGCTACATATTTCGGAGGAAAATTTACCGATTCCCGGGGGAAGGAATATAACAGCGATTACTGGTCTCAAAAGGCCGGGGCTCGCAGGGAGCTTATGAATCGTTTGATGTGGAATGAAGAAGCCGGCGGATTTTATGATTATAACTGGGTAACAGAGGAGATGACCGATTTTGAGTCGGCTACCAATTACTATCCCCTCTGGGCCGGTTTGGCCACACCTGAACAGGCAGAAAGCATGCTCTCTCGTATGAATGAAACCCTGGTGGCTCATTGCGGGGTGTTGTCAACCTCAAAAGAATCGGTTCAGAAGTATGCTACCAATGATATACAGCGTCAATGGGACTATCCGAATGGCTGGGCACCCCATCAGATGATGATCTGGGAGGGGCTCGATAACTACGGTTACAGGGAAAAGGCCAGGGAACTGGCTTACCGCTGGTTATGGATGATCACCCGAAATGCGGTCGATTACAACGGCACCATTCCTGAAAAATATGATGTGGTGGATTGTACGCATAAGGTATATGCAGAATATGGTAATGTAGGTACAGAGTTCGATTATATCACCACATCGGGTTTTGGCTGGATGAATGCATCGTATCAGCTGGGTCTGGAATTCCTGCAGAAGGATCAAATAGAGTCGCTTAACTCCCTGTTGGAAGCAGAGGTGGTATTTCCCGGCGAATAGCGGGATTATTTATTGGCCAAAAGTTTCATAAGTGGCCAGAAGGTATACCTTTGTAGCAATAAACTAAGAGCACTATGAGCAAAGAAACCAGAAGAAGAGAAGCTTTGGTTTACCATGCAAAACCACAGCCTGGAAAGATCAAAATAGTTCCCACAAAAAGATATTCTACCCAGCGAGACCTTGCCCTTGCATATTCCCCAGGAGTGGCAGAACCCTGCCTGGAGATCGCAAAAGACAAGGACAATGTTTATAAATATACCACCAAAGGAAACCTGGTTGCCGTTATTTCAAACGGTACCGCAGTTCTCGGGCTGGGTGATATTGGACCGGAGGCCTCAAAGCCTGTGATGGAGGGGAAAGGACTTCTCTTTAAGATTTTTGCAGATATTGACGGAATGGATATAGAACTCGACACCAAAGATGTCGATAAGTTCGTCGAGACCGTAAAAACCATAGCACCAACTTTCGGAGGTATTAACCTGGAAGATATCAAAGCTCCTGAAGCCTTCGAAATTGAGAGAAGACTCAAGGAAGAGCTGGATATTCCGGTGATGCATGATGATCAGCATGGAACCGCTATCATCTCTGCGGCGGCCTTGCTCAATGCACTGGAACTGGCTGATAAAAAAATAGAAGAGGTACGCATTGTGATCAGTGGTGCCGGTGCAGCTGCCATTTCATGTTCGAGATTGTATCGCGCTTTCGGGGCCCGGCAGGAAAATATGGTCATGCTTGACAGTAAAGGCGTGATACGTAAAGACCGGGAAAACCTTTCTAACGAAAAGAAAGAGTTCGCCACCGATCGCAAGATCGACACTCTGGAAGAAGCGTTAAATGATGCCGACGTCTTCATCGGACTCTCAATTGCCAATATCGTATCGCCCGAGATGCTGAGGTCCATGGCTGATAATCCTGTCGTTTTTGCGATGGCCAATCCTGATCCTGAGATCGATTATAACTTGGCTATCAATACACGTGAAGATATCATCATGGCTACCGGAAGATCTGATCATCCTAACCAGGTGAATAATGTACTGGGATTCCCTTTCATCTTCAGAGGAGCTCTTGATGTACGTGCTACCAAGATCAATGAAGAGATGAAGATGGCAGCGGTAAAAGCCCTTGCTGAATTGGCAAAGGAGCCTGTTCCCGAACAGGTGAATATAGCCTATGGCGAGACCAAGCTGGCCTTCGGCAGAGATTATATCATTCCGAAACCCTTTGATCCCAGGCTTATCGCTACCGTGCCCCCGGCCGTGGCAAAAGCTGCTATTGAAAGCGGTGTAGCCCGGGAAACCATCGAAGACTGGGATGTATATGCTGAAGAGCTGTTACAACGACTTGGAAACGATAATAAACTGGTTCGATTGCTTCAAAGCAGAGCCAAGACAAGCCCGAAAAGGGTGGTGTTTCCCGAAGGAGATCAACTGGATATCCTCAAAGCGGCGCAGATCGTTCATGACGAGGGTATCGCACACCCCATACTGTTGGGTAGAAAAGAGGTCATAGTTGAATTGATGCAGGAGCTTGACTTCGATGCAGATATTCCTATAATCGACACCAAGACCGATGAGCACAATGATAAAAAAGATCAGTATGCTAAAAAATACTGGGAGTCGAGAAAACGTCATGGAGTGACTCTTTATGATGCAGAAAAGAAAATGAGAGAGCGCAATTACTTTGCTGCCATGATGGTCAATGAAGGAGATGCAGACTGTATGATCTCAGGTTATACCAGAGCCTATCCTTCGGTTTTTCGTCCGATCATCGAACTGATCGGGAAGGCCTCAGGGGTAAATCGTGTTGCTGCAATGAACGTGATGATCACTGAAAGAGGTCCGATGTTCCTGGCCGATACTTCTATCAATATCGATCCGAATGCAAAGGAACTGGCTACCATAGCAAAAATGACAGCTAATGCCGTGAAGATGTTCGGGTTCGATCCGGTGATAGCGATGCTATCTTATACCAACTTTGGTTCGTCCAGAAATCCCAAGGCCTCGAAAGTGGCTGAAGCGGTAAGTATTTTACACCGACAGTGTCCGGAGATTACCGTCGACGGAGAATTGCAATCAGATTTTGCACTGAACCGTGAAATGCTGCAAAGCAAGTTTCCTTTTTCAAAACTGGCCGGTAAAAAGGTGAACACTTTGGTGTTTCCTAATCTTGATTCAGCTAACGTTACCTATAAGCTGATGAAGGAACTGAATAAGTCAGACTCCATCGGTCCGATTCTTCTGGGGATGAAAAAACCGGTGCATATCCTGCAATTGGGAGCCGGGGTAGAAGAGATCGTTAACATGACTGCTGTGGCGGTTGTTGATGCCCAGGAAAAAGAAAAAAGAGAGAAGGCCAAATAAGGCTGAAACCCTATATTCACTTATGGTCCCGAATGTGATTAATTTTACTACATTTGGGACTTTAACGTTTTATTTGTAATGATTTCTCAACTAAACGGGCGCCTTATAGAGAAAAATCCTACTGATGTTGTAATAGACTGTAACGGAGTAGGCTATGCTGTACATATTTCCCTTTATACGTACGAAAAAATAGGACAAGAGGAGGCGCTGAAATTATATACCCATCTTATAGTCAGAGAAGATTCACAGACCCTCTATGGTTTCTTTGATAAAGCAGAACGGGAGGTGTTTCGTCTGCTGATCTCTGTGTCTGGTATCGGTGCAGGTACTGCCCGTACCATGCTGAGTTCACTTGAGCCCCTTCAGATTCGCGATGCTATCGTTAATGACGATGTGGCCACCATCAAGTCGGTCAAGGGAATCGGTGCTAAAACAGCCCAGCGTCTGATCATAGATCTGAGAGATAAAGTACTGAAATTATTCGATGAAGAGACAATTGCACCGGCAGCGGGCAATAGGAATAAGGAAGAAGCGTTATCAGCCTTAGAAGTGCTCGGTTATCCGCGTAAACAGGCCGAGAAGACAGTTAGCAATATTCTCAAGAAGGAGCCTGACCTGAGTGTAGAAAATATCATTAAAACCGCGCTTAAAAATTTGTAAGACTTTTGAAGCCATCTTTCAGCCCTAAATCGATTAAATACCTGTCACAGCTATGTCTGGTGATGGTGTTAATTTTTTCGGTTTCCGGATTGCATGCGCAGGAAGAGGGTGAGCAGGAACAAGACAGTACACAAACAGGTTATGATCTTGGAAAGATCCGGTTGAAGGATCCTCAGAGTATTACTTCAAAATATACCTATGACCCGGTACTTGACCGGTACATCTATACAGAATCTGTAGGCGAATACGATATTAAATATCCGCTCATACTTACCCCCGAAGAATACGAAAAGCTGGTGCTGAAGGAACAGATGCGCGATTATTTCAAAGAAAAGATCGACGCTGTTACCGGGAAAGCGCCCAGCGAGGAAGCTCAGAAGAACCTGCTTCCCAGTTTCTATGTCAATTCTGATTTTTTCGAGAGTGTATTTGGTGGGAATACCATTGAAGTGATCCCACAGGGTTCGGTAGCCATGGATCTGGGGGTGCGCTACCAGAAGAATGATAACCCTGCTCTCTCTCCGCGTAACAGGAACAATGTTTCCTTCGATTTCGATCAGCGAATCAGTTTGAGTTTGCTGGGTAAAGTAGGGGAAAGACTGACCATTAATGCGAATTACGATACAGAAGCCACCTTCGATTTTCAGAACCTGATCAAGATCGAATACACCCCTACAGAAGATGATATCTTACAGAAGATAGAGATCGGTAATGTGAGCATGCCCATCAACAGTTCTCTTATAAGCGGAGCCCAGAGCCTCTTCGGGGTTAAGACAGAATTACAATTCGGGCGTACCCGGGTGACCGGGGTATTCTCAGAGCAGCGGTCTCAAAGCAGAAGCGTGACAGCTCAGGGCGGAGGAACGGTCAACGAATTTGAGATTCTGGCACTTGATTATGATGAAGACAGGCACTTTTTCCTCTCGCAGTTCTTCAGAAGCAAGTACAATCAGGCCCTTGAGAATTATCCGTTTATAAGAAGCCAGGTTCAGGTGACCCGTATCGAGGTGTGGGTGACCAACCGCTCACAACGCACCCAGAACGTTCGTAACATTGTAGCAGTGCAGGATTTGGGAGAGGCTGTACCTGAAAACACCCGCATTGATCAGAATGCACCTGCAGGATTCTTTAATGCCGGCAACAACCTTCCCAGAAACGCCGCCAATGCCTACGATCCTTTTAACCTGGGTGGTGCAGGCTCAGCCCTGAACGCTGCTGTACGGGATATTGCCACCGCAAAACAGGGTTTTAATGTACCGGGCTATAATGTTAACCAGGGCTTCGATTTTGCCATACTCGAGAATGCCAGAAAGCTGGAGCAGGGAAGAGATTACCAGCTGGATACCCAGCTTGGATATATTTCACTTAACCAGCGGCTGAGTAATGATGAGGTGCTCGGGGTGGCATACCAGTATACGTTCAACGGACAGGTCTACCAGGTCGGGGAATTTGCCAACGACGGGGTAAATGCCACCAGTTTCGAAGAGAATAACGGGGTGGTAACCCAGGTGAATCCGCAGGCGTTGATCGTAAAGATGCTAAAAAGTAATATCACCAATGTGAGTGATCCGATCTGGGACCTGATGATGAAGAATATCTATTCTACCGGGGCTTTTCAGTTGTCTCAGGAAGACTTCCGGATGAACATTCTTTATACCGATCCCTCACCGGTGAATTATATCTCACCGGTCGATTCAGATACTTGGCCCCAGGGTCTTGAAGACCGTATCCTGCTCGATGTGTTCAATTTTGATCGCCTGAACGTCTATAACGACCCGCAAAGCGGGGGCGACGGTTTCTTTGACTTTTTACCCGGAATTACTGTAGATACCCAGAACGGCAGAATTATCTTTACCAAGGTCGAGCCCTTCGGGGAATATCTCTACGAATTGCTCGGAGGCGGAGGCAACTACGATGACCCGAACTATTCTCCATCGAATGACAACCAGGCTCAATATGTTTTCAGAGATCTCTATAAGCTTACCAAAGCGGCTTCTCTGGAAGAGCCTGAAAAGAACAAGTTCCTGCTGAAAGGACGATACAAAGCCGAAGGCAGCGGAGGAATTCCTCTGGGAGCATTTAATGTGCCGCGCGGATCGGTAAGGGTGACTGCCGGTGGCCGGGTGCTGCAGGAAGGCATAGACTATACCGTAAATTACCAGGCAGGTACAGTGCAGATACTGGATGAGGGCCTTCGCGCATCGAATGTTCCAATCGAGGTCTCTGTGGAAAACAATGCCGTATTCGGGCAGCAGACCCGTCGCTTCACCGGTTTGAATATTGAGCATATGTTCAATGAAAAGCTCACCCTTGGAGCGACCTACCTAAACCTGAATGAAAGGCCGCTTACTCAAAAGGCGAATTTCGGGGTGGAGCCTGTAAACAATACCATAGTCGGACTGAACGGAAACTTCTCCACCGAAGTGCCATTTTTAACCCGATTGGCTAACAAATTGCCAAATATAGATACAGACGCCCCTTCTAATCTTTCCCTCAGGGGAGATTTTGCCTACCTGATACCGGGGTCTCCCGCCAATGCTGATTTCGAGGGAGAGACGACCTCATACCTCGATGATTTTGAGGGAGCCCAGGCTTTTATCGATATCCGTTCGGCTTTAGCATGGAGCCTTGCCAGTGCTCCTCTGGGTTATGGCGGTGAGATCGAGAACGACAACCTTGCCTCGGGAGGAAAGAGGGCGAAGCTTTCATGGTATACCATCGACCCCATCTTTTATAGCTCCCAGCGGCCGGCAGGCATTACCAATGATGATATTTCGTTTAACCAGACCCGTCGTATTTTTATCGATGAGATCTTCCCTCAGCAGGATGTGCCTCAGGGACAGACCCTGGTGCAGCCGACACTTGATATCGCTTATTACCCGAATATTAAAGGGCCCTATAATGCCAACCAGACCTTCGAGAACCTGACGGCCCAGGATCGGTGGGCGGGTATCACACGATCGGTGAGCAGTACGAATTTTGAGCAGGCCAATGTTGAGTATATTCAGTTCTGGGTGCTTGACCCTTATTATCAGGACGGACAGTTGCCCGGACAAGGCGGGGAACTCGTGTTTAATCTGGGGAATATCAATGAGGATATATTAAAAGACGGGCGAAAGCAATATGAGAACGGACTTCCGGCCGGGCCGGACCCCTCCCTGGTGACCACCACCAATTTCGGGCAGGTGCCATCTACCCAGTCTCTGGTATATGCTTTTAATGCCGATACTTCGAACCGTATCATTCAGGATGCCGGATACGACGGGATTTTAGATGATGAGGAAGGCGCTTTCTATAACAACCCCGGTCCCGATCCGGCCCTTGATAATTATGAATTTTATCTCAATGTTGACGGGGATATTCAACGGAGATACCTGAACTATAACAACCCCCAGGGAAATTCTCCGGTAGCAGTAACCGATACCAACCGGGGTGCAACCACACTGCCCGACGTTGAAGATGTGAACCGTGACCTGACCATGAATACCATCGACAGCTATTATGAGTATCGTATACCTATCAGGCCGGGCATTCAGCGCGACGATGAATACGTAACTGATGTCAGATTGATAGATGTAGAGACGCCTAACAACGACCAGTACCAGGTAAGATGGATACAGTTTAAGGTGCCGATCACAGATTTTGATCAGGCCTATGGCGGAATCTCAGACATTCGTTCGATCAGTTATATGAGAATGTTCCTGACAGGCTTCACCGATCCGGTTACCCTGAGATTCGGTACCCTGGATCTGGTCAGGGGTGACTGGCGTAATTATACCAGAAGTCTGCAGTTCGAGGATGATCCCGACCCTCAGGATGATATGACCTTTGTCGATGTGAATACGGTGAATATTCTGGAAAACGAACAGAGAGAGCCCATCCCTTACGTGCTTCCTCCCGGAGTTTTCAGGGAGCAGCTGAACAACAATAACACCATCGTAAGACAGAATGAGCAATCCCTTTCATTTGCCGTTTGTAACCTGGAACCGGAAGATTCACGGGCTGTATTTAAGAATGTGAATATCGATATCAGGCAATATAAACGTCTGAAGATGTTCCTTCATGCAGAGCAGTATAACAATCAACCGCTTTCAGACGGTGAGCTGGTGGCCTTCGTTCGTTTTGGTACCGATTTCAGTGAGAATTTCTATCAGGTCGAAGTTCCGCTGAAGGTGACCCCTGCGGGGGCCGGAGACCCGGGAACCATCTGGCCTTCGGTCAACAATATCGATCTGCCGCTCTCGTTGCTGTCGGTGATCAAATCACAGGGGATAGCTAACGGCAACCTGCAGGATCTCAATTTTTTTGATGAAGACGGTAACCCTGTTGCTGAGTTTGCTCCCCGTGAACTGGGGGAGCAGAGAGTGGGTGTAAAGGGGAATCCGAGTTTGGGTAATATCAGGGCCGTTATGGTAGGAGTCAAGAACCCTAACACTGCGATCGGTCAAACGGTCTGCGGGGAGGTTTGGTTCAACGAATTGCGTCTGGCAGAGCTCGATAACCAGGGAGGCTGGGCTGCCGTAGCTGCACTGGATGCTAATATGGCTGATTTTGCGAATGTTTCAGCCACCGGAAATATGAGTACTTCCGGCTTCGGGAGTCTTGAAGAAATGCCGAATGAGCGCAGCCGGGAAGATGCGGTGCGCTATGCGGTAAATACCAATGTGAACCTGGGGCAGTTATTTCCTAATAAATGGGGTCTGCAATTGCCGCTCAATTACAGCGTTTCTGAAGAATTAATCACCCCTGAATTCGATCCGCTTTACCAGGACCTGAAGCTGGAAGATCGCCTTGATGCAGCTGCAACCGTCGCAGAACGGGAGCAGATCAGAAGACAGGCTGAAGATTACACCAAGCGAAGAAGCGTGAACCTGATCGGAGTGAGAAGAAACAGAAGCGAAGAGGAGATTCCGAACTTTTTTGATATTTCGAACTTCACTTTTAATTATGCCTACAACCGGGTGGAACATCGTGATTTCGAGATCGCCAAGCTGCAGGACGAGAATGTGAAAACCGGTTTTGTATATACTTATAACTTCCAGCCCGCTGAGGTGGTGCCTCTGAAGAATGCCGATTCCCTGCTGCGGGGTGCATACTGGAAATGGCTGAAGGACTTTAATTTTAATCTGCTGCCTACTACGATATCGGTAAATTCGAACATTTCAAGAACCCTGAATAAGCAAACCTTCAGGGAGGTGCTTAATGTGGGAGGTGATGCCGATCTGCTGGGGCTCCCTGAATTGCAGCAACGCAACTATATGTTTGACTGGCAATACGCAGTGAACTACAACCTGACCAAATCACTTCAGTTCAATTTCACCGCTGCCAATAACTTCATCGTGCGAAATTACCTGTTGGACAATGAAGATGGGGAGCAGGAGGTGAATACAGAGCTTGGGCTGTACGACGATTTCTGGAACATTGGTGAGCCGAACCGTCATGCTCAGCAATTACAGTTGAACTATGATATCCCGATCGATAAGATCCCATTCCTTGAATTCATAAATGCGACCTATGGTTATACCTCGAATTTTGACTGGCAACGGGGTAGTGAAGTGTTGAGAGAGGTGTCGGGAGAGAACCTGAATACCGTTCAGAATGCCAGTACCCACGATTTTAATGCCTCACTGGGCATGGACCGCCTTTATCGTTACCTTGGGCTGGTGCGTAAAGACGGGCGCAGTAGTGGCAGCGGGCGCAGACAATCAAGAGGAGCTCTGCCGGTGGCCAATGCCAACGCCCCACAGGAAACAAAACCCGAAGCTGCCGATAAGAATGGCTTTTATAACGGGGTGATCGATTTGGTTACCATGGTTAAACGCATCAACCTTACCTATACGATGAATTCGGGTAAAATGCTCCCGGGTTATACCGAGTCAATTGGTTTTATAGGTACTGCGAGACCTTCGTGGGGCTTTGTTTTCGGAAGCCAGGCAGATGTGCGATTCGAAGCGGCAAGACGCGGATGGCTTACAACCTTTCCCGAGTTCAACCAACAGTATATGGAGCGTGAGGCTACCCAGCTGAACATAGCGGCCAGTGTTGAACCAATAGCAGATCTGACTATAGATGTGGTGGCCGACAGGCAATATTCAGAAAATTATACCGAGAATTACAGTGTGACAGATACCGACGGTGACGGCTTGCTCGATTACAATCCGCTAATCGAGAACCGCTTCGGAGATTTTTCCATTTCGTCTTTTATGCTTCCCACCGCTTTTACTGATTCGGGATTGGATTTTTCAGAAACCTTTGAAGAGTTCAGTCAAAACCGTATCGTGATCGCCCAACGGCTGGCAAACGTACCCGTCGATCCGCAGGCCACTGAATACCCCGAAGGGTATGGTCCGACGAATCAGGCGGTCTTGTTACCCGCCTTTATAGCAGCCTATACAGGGCAGGATGCTCAAAGTGTAAGTCTGAGGGCATTCAGGGATACCCCGATACCTAACTGGACGATGAAATACACCGGCCTCATGCGTCTCAAATGGTTCGAAGAAAAGTTTCGCAGATTCTCCCTGACCCATGCTTACCGTTCCAGCTACAGTATCAATAATTTCAGAACCAATCTGGAGTTTGATGAGGGCGGTAGTTTTGATCAGTCAGGTAACCTTAAAAATCCTTTGCTGTATACCAACGCGACCCTGGTCGAGCAATTTAATCCGCTGGTCAGGGTTGACTTCGAGATGAAGAATTCCATAAATATGCAGGCAGAGTTGCGCAAAGACCGTGCTCTTTCGCTGAGTTTTGATAATAACCTGCTTACCGAAGTCTCAGGTAATGAGTATGTGGTAGGTTTGGGATACCGAATTGCCGATCTTAAGCTTCCTACCAGGTTCGCTGGGAAACAGACCATACTAAGGGGAGATCTGAACCTGAAAGCCGATCTCTCGCTGAGAGACAACATCACCATTATACGTAACCTCGATATCAATACCAACCAGGTAACGGCAGGTCAGGATATCTGGGCGCTGAAGTTTACGGCAGACTGGGCACTGACCAAGAACCTGACCACACTCTTCTTTTATGACCACACCTTTTCGCGGTTCAAGGTCTCTACAGCCTTTCCTCAAACCACCATCAGATCAGGGTTTACGCTTAGATACAATTTCGGAAATTAGAGCCTTTTGCTTTTGAAAAATGTACAATTGGGTTACATTTGTGCAAATAATTCAAATACAGTAAGAATATGAATATTCCAGCCGATCTTAAATATACCAAAGATCACGAATGGGTGAAGATTGAAGGAGATATAGCCACCGTTGGGATCACTGATTTTGCTCAAGGCGAATTGGGTGATATCGTATACGTTGAGGTGGAAACAGTAGACGAAAGTCTTGAAAGAGAAGAGGTCTTCGGAACTGTAGAAGCCGTTAAGACCGTATCAGACCTGTTCCTGCCACTAACCGGTGAAATTATTGAGTTCAATGAATCGTTGGAGGAAGAGCCTGAAAAGGTAAATGCAGATCCCTACGGCGAAGGCTGGATGATCAAGATCAGAATTTCTGATGAATCGGAGATCGAAGATCTTTTAAGCGCTGAAGCTTATAAGGAAGTTGTGGGTGCTTAAGAAGAATTTCTTTTTATTTCTTGCTCTGGGTTGGTTAATCTTTATTGCTGTTGCCAGCCTGATGCCGATGAGCGATTCGGTAGACATACAGGTGAGTCATGCAGACAAGATCGTGCATGTCTTGTTTTATTTTATGAACACCCTGTTTTTTGCCTATCATTTTCGAAAAAAACTTACAGATTCTTTGCTCTTTAAAATAAGTGTCGGATTACTGGCATATGGAATGATTATTGAGGTATTGCAATATGTGATGCCTTTTCAAAGAGCATTTGAATGGTACGACATGCTGGCCAATCTCACAGGAATTTTAGCGGCTATCGTGTTGATAAAGTTGTTTTTAATGCAAACTGCTCCGGAAAATGACCGGTGATAGTTGCAAGGAATGCAAATAAATAGTTAAATTAGCGACATCAAATCGAATTATTATGGAACCGAAGAAAAATCCAAAAGCTGATCTCACCAGAAATAGCAGTCTCTATTTCGCGATCGGATTGGCTCTTGTATTAGGCTTAACGTGGCTTGCAATCGACTGGAAAACCTATGATGAAGAAGAGGTTTTTGAATATACAATGAATGTTGACGATGAGTTGGAAGAAGAAGTTCCGATCACGGAACAGATGAAAACTCCGCCACCACCACCGCCACCTGCAGCACCCGAGGTAATCGAGGTAGTTGAAGATGAGGAGGAAGTAGAGGAGACTATTATCGAGTCTACTGAAACCGACCAGGAAGAAGAGATCGTGGAAGTTGAAGAGATCGAAGAAGTGGAAGAGGTAGTTGATGTTGACGTTCCGTTTACAGTTATTGAAGACAAGCCGATGTTCCCTGCCTGTGAAGGAGTTCCAAAAAATCAGCAATTCGCATGTTTCAAGGAAAATCTTGATAAGCACGTTCGTAAGACTTTCCGTTACCCGGAAATGGCCCAGGAGATGGGAATCCAGGGAAGGGTATACGTAAACTTCCGTATTAATAAAGACGGTACCATTACTATTCTGAATACACGTGCTCCCGATAAGAGCCTGGATCAGGAAGCCCGAAGAATCATTAACAGCCTTCCTAAACTGATCCCAGGAAAGCAAAGGGGTAGACCTACACCGGTAACCTTCGCTTATCCTATCGTATTTAAGCTGAATTAAGAAGACCATAATAGATATTTAAATCCCGGCATTAGCCGGGATTTTTTCGTTTTGGTTCGTAGCGTTCGACTTAAAAAAGACGCTACCAAGGCTGCAGGCTGCAGTAAAAGGTTAAAAAAGCTAAATGATTGCATAAAAAGCATTTGTACGTTATCTTTGCACCCCAATTTTAAGCGTTAGATGAAAACCGCATTGAATACTGCCTCCAAAACATACGCACTTCCACTGATCATTGATGATTTCAAGCAGATCACTAAGGTCGGACTGGCTTTCAGTGTTGTTTTTTCGTCTGTAGCCGGTTATTTACTCGGAGCAGATACCATTAACCTGCAATCTTTGCTTCTTCTTGCATTTGGAGGGTATTTTATGGTAGGTGCTTCTAATGCTTTCAACCAGGTAATCGAGAAGGATCTGGATGCTCTTATGAAGCGAACGAGGAACCGTCCGGTTCCTTCCGGAAGAATGGCCCCTGCTACGGCAATGACCATCGCTATAGTATTCACCCTGCTGGGCGTGATCTCCCTGTATGTGGTTAACCCGAAAACGGCTATGTTCGGAGCGATATCCATCTTTTTGTACACCTGTGTATATACGCCACTTAAAACAAAAACCCCGCTTGCCGTATTCGTAGGAGCCTTTCCCGGAGCCATACCTTTTATGCTGGGATGGGTGGCGGCTACCAATGATTTCGGGATTGAACCTGGAACACTGTTTATGATTCAGTTTTTCTGGCAATTCCCCCATTTCTGGGCTATAGGCTGGGTGCTTGATGAAGATTACAAAAGAGCAGGCTTTAAAATGCTACCCACCGGGAGTAAGGATAAGGCCACGGCCCTTCAGATCATCATGTATACTTTCTGGATGATCATTGCATCGGTTTTTCCGGTGACAGGACTTACCGGTCAGTTAACGCTGTCGGTTCCAGCTGCTATTTTGATCCTGATGCTTGGTCTTGGTATGCTTTTCTATGCCTTCCGCCTTTATCACAAAAGAGACAATCGTTCGGCCCGCGCTCTTATGCTGGCCAGCGTAACTTATATCACCCTGATGCAGATCGTTTACGTTGCAGATAAATTTTTACACTAAGAATGGATTTAACACAAGGTTCAATTAATGAAAAGACCGCCCGTGCCAAAAAGATGATGTTGTGGTTCGGGATGATCAGTATAGCGATGATGTTCGCAGGGCTTACCAGCGCGTACGTCGTGAGTAAATCCCGGCCTGACTGGCTGATCGACTTTCAGATTCCGACCGCATTTTTCTGGAGTACGGCAGCCATATTACTTAGCAGTCTTTTGGTGCATCTGTCTCTGAGAAGCTCAAAAAACCAGGAGTCGGGTCTTGCAACTTTATTATTGCTCGGAGGTTTTACCCTGGGAATCACTTTTATTATATTGCAATTCATGGGGTTCTCTCAGATCGTTGCAGATGGTTACTATTTTACCGGGGAAGAAAGTACCATAACCACTTCCTTTCTATATGCTATCGTGTTTTCTCATGTGGTGCACGTGATCGCTGGAATGGTGGTGCTTGCCGTCATGTTGTTCAACCAGTACAGGGGTAAATATGCCAACGGACAAACCCTTGGTTTTGAGCTTGGTGCGATGTTCTGGCATTTTCTGGACTTTCTGTGGCTTTATTTGATCGTCTTTTTCTATTTCTTTAGATAAAAAAAACCGTAAATTTGAGCACTTTTTTAAAATTGACTAATTAACATATATGGAAGCTACTGTTAATACACAGACAGAAGAAGAGAACGTGTGGGGCGGAGGTAATCAGCCTTTAGGAGCAAGCTATGGTAAGATGATGATGTGGTTCTTCATCGTATCTGATGCCTTGACCTTTTCCGGGTTTTTGGTTGCTTACGGCTTTTCACGCTATAAGTTTATCGATTCATGGCCAATTGCAGATGAAGTGTTTACTCACTTCCCGTTTCTGCACGGTGTGGAAGCACCGATGTACTATGTGGCCCTGATGACCTTCATCCTGATATTTTCATCGGTGACCATGGTACTTGCCGTTGATGCAGGACATCAGATGAAACAGAAAAAGGTAGCTTGGTATATGCTTTTTACCATCATCGGTGGTCTGGTATTCGTTGGCTCTCAGGCCTGGGAGTGGGCGACCTTTATCAGAGGTGATTATGGTGCAGTTGAACTGCGATCAGGTCGTATACTTCAATTTGTCGATGCTCAAACAGGTAAGCGTATCGCTCTGGATGAATTTGCCCAGCCAATAGAAGATGAGCGTGTGGTACACCTCGAGCGTAACGGAGTTTGGTATCAAAGCGGAGAAGGACTGCCCAGCTATACCGTTAACGAGATCAAAGCCGGTTTTATGGCAAATGAGAATGTTGTCGGACGTGCTGAAAAGCTCAATGAAGATGGAGAGAAGATCATGCTGTCAAGAGAAGAGACCGCAGAAAGACTGGAAAGTGCAGTGCACGTGGTAGAAGGTGCTAACCTTGTTCGTAATGAATACGGAAACCGTCTGTTTGCCGATTTCTTTTTCTTTATTACCGGTTTTCACGGATTTCACGTATTCTCAGGAGTGGTTATCAATGTGATCATTTTCTTTAATGTGATCCTCGGTACCTACGACCGCAGAAAGAATTATGAAATGGTTGAGAAAGTAGGTTTGTACTGGCACTTCGTTGACCTTGTGTGGGTATTCGTATTTACATTCTTCTATCTTGTTTAAAAAATAATAGCACAATAAAATGGCACACGCACACGAATCAAATACAAAAAGAATCTGGATCGTATTCGGAATTCTCTCGGTTGTAACCATCGTAGAGGTGATCCTGGGAATCATAAAGCCGGAATCACTGATGGCATCGGTTCTTGGAATGAAGATATTGAACTGGATATTCATCATTCTTACCATTGTAAAAGCTTACTATATCGCCTGGTCTTTCATGCACCTTGAAGGTGAGAGGGGAAGTTTCAAGTGGTCGATTGTTCTGCCACTGCTGATTCTGATTCCATACCTGGCTTTTATTCTTCTGGTAGAAGGGAATTATATTTACGACGTTTACTCTGAAAGCTTCGTAAGCTGGGATTTCTAAAAGAGACTAAATATCAATAAGGAAGGCGGTTATTAAACCGTCTTTTTTTATTTTTGTACCTGCTAAATTGCTTATGATGAAGAAATACCTGGTGCTGGCTGTTCTTTTCGTTTTACCTATCGTGGCTTATGTTTTTTTTGCCTCCGGTGTGAATAACTTCGGGAAGCTTCCTGTGGTTACTGAAGAGGTTGCTGAACTCGGTGAACACACCACCCTCGAAGGCAATGAAGGGGTTGCTCTTGGAAATAAGATTACCATCCTGGGATTCCTCGGTGAAAACCTCGATCTGAAGAAGACCAATGCCTTTAATCTGAATCAGAAGATATATAAGCGTTTCAATGGCTTCGAGGATTTTCAGTTTGTGATGGTCCTGCCTGAGGGCACCGAAGATAAAGCTGCCGCTTTAAAAATGGAGCTTGCACCCCTTGCCGATGTAGGTAACTGGAATTTCGTATTCGTTCAACCTTCAGAGATTCAACGAATCTTCAGCAGTCTGAACACTTCCTATGATCTCGGGGAAGACCTTGGTTCAGACAGGGTTTTTATAATCGATAAGGAACGCAGATTGCGTGGCAGAGTTCAGGACGAAGATCATGGTTTGCTGGCAGGATACGATGCTACCTCTGTGGCCGAGATCAATAATAAAATGGTCGATGACGTTAAAGTGATCCTTGCCGAATACAGGCTGGCTTTGAAAAAGAATAACATAAATGAAAGCAGTAAGCGTGATGCTTATTTGAAAATAAATCAAAACGATGAAAAATAAATCATACATATGGATCGGTCTGGTCATTCTAATCTTCGGAATTATTTTTATTCCAAAGATCGTAGACAGGCTTGGAAAAGGCGAAGTGGTCGATGATGACCGTCACCAGGTAGGCTTAAAGGATATTTCGGCCGATGATCTGGTAACCCTCGGTAGTGCCCCTGACTTTAAGTTTGTAAACCAGAGCGGAGACACCATCACCAATGAAGATTATAAAGACAAGGTCTATGTGGCTGAATTCTTTTTTACTTCTTGTCCGACCATCTGCCCGGTGATGAATAATAATATGGTCAAAGTGCAGAGGGCCTTTAAGGGAGAGGAGGATTTCGGAATCGTTTCCTTTACCATTGACCCTATCAACGATACCCCTGAGGTACTTCGGGATTACGCCGATCGCTATGGAATTGAATTATCTAACTGGAATATGCTAACCGGAGATCTGGAGGATATCATGGCGGTGTCTAATACCGGTTTTAACCTGTATGCCGGCGTTAACGCTAATGCCGATGGTGGTTTTGAGCATTCAGGTATGTTTGCCCTGATTGATAAGAACGGAAAGATCAGGTCGCGAAAAGACGAGTTTGGAAACCCCATAGTGTATTATGACGGGACAGATCCTGATTCTGTAGCCAAATTAAAGAAAGATATCAAAGCCTTACTCAACGAATAAAATCCTAAAGTAACGATGAACTCCCCGGCAGTAACCGAAAAGAAATATAACAGGTGGATCCTGGTTTTATCAATCGCTATACCTGTTGTTGTAGCTTTGCTTTTTGGCGTAAAAATCCCCAATGCTGAGCCCCTGACATTCCTGCCTCCAATCTATGCCGGAATAAATGGTCTTACGGCAGTCTTATTGGTAGTGGCGGTTGTTGCCATCAAAAACGGTAACCGCAATCTTCATGAGAACCTGATGAAGACCTGTATAGGTCTCTCGGTCGCTTTTCTTGTAATGTACGTGGCCTATCATATGACATCAGACTCCACACCTTATGGTGGGGAAGGGGTCATCAGATATGTGTATTACTTCATTCTGATCTCTCATATCCTGCTGTCGATTGGAGTGATTCCCCTGGTGTTGATCACCTTTGTGAGAGCCCTTACAGAGCGTTTCGACCGTCACCGGAAGATCGCACGTATCACTTTCCCTGTTTGGCTGTATGTGGCTGTAACAGGTGTGGTGGTATACCTTATGATCTCACCTTATTACGCCTGAAGATGAATAGGAAACTGGGCGCCATATTACTGTTATTATTGCTTCTGTTCATTCCTGAACCGGGTTGGTCTCAATGTGCCATGTGCCGGGCCGTGCTCGAAAGCGGCGAAAATCAGGAGGTGGCCGAGGGTATAAATAACGGAATCATATACCTGATGGCAGTGCCTTATATCCTGATAGGAGTGTTGGGTTATTTCATCTATAAAAAGATGCGTTAATCGGATTTCCGGTGCTGAATCTTTTCCTTTTACGGCTTTTAACAATTATTTCACATTAAAAGGGTAACATTTTCCCTTCTGGTTAGTCTTATGAATGGAGGTCGGTTACACGGCCTTATGAATTTATAGAGCCGTATCGTTTTCGATGCGGTAAGAAAACTAACCATCATGATTGAGATTAAGAACTTACACAAGTCCTACAAAATGGGGAGCAACTCCCTGCATGTTCTGAAGGGCATAAATTTTAGCGTGCAGGAAGGAGAGCTGGTTGCTATTATGGGGTCTTCCGGATCCGGAAAATCCACCCTCCTGAATATACTCGGAATGCTTGATAACTACGATGAGGGTGAATATACCCTTGATGGAGTACTTATCAAGGATTTGGGAGAAACCAAGGCCGCGAATTACCGGAACAAATTTCTCGGATTCATCTTTCAGTCTTTCAACCTGATCAATTATAAATCGGCCTGGGAGAATGTGGCCCTGCCTTTGTATTACCAGCGTGTTGGCCGTAAAGACCGGAAGACCAAGGCCGAAAAATACCTGGCTTCGGTCGGACTGAAAGAATGGTCAGACCACCTGCCAAGTGAGCTTTCCGGAGGACAAAAACAAAGGGTAGCCATTGCTAGAGCCATGGCAGCCGAGCCCAAAGTGTTGCTGGCTGATGAGCCAACAGGAGCCCTTGATAGTAAAACCTCACACGAGGTGATGGATCTGATTCAAAAGATCAACGATGAAGGGAAAACCATTTTGGTGGTGACCCACGAAGAGGATATAGCGCATATGTGCAAGCGTATCGTTCATTTAAAAGACGGGGTGATCGTTCGGGATGAAGTTGTTGAACAGGTAAGGGTTTCATCTTATGTTTAGCAGAGACCGCTGGCAGGAAATATTCGAAACCATCAGAAAGAATAAGCTGCGAACCTTTCTTTCCGGATTCACTGTTGCACTGGGTATTCTGATCTTTACCGCTCTCTTCGGAATGGGTAATGGTCTTAAAAATGCATTCTATGAGTTCTTCGTAGATGATGCGACCAACACCTTTTTTGTATACGCGGGAACTACATCAGAACCATACAGGGGTTTTAAGGCAGGCAGACGGGTTCAGTTTCGCAACGACGACATAGCTGATCTGAAGAAGGATTTCCCCATGTACGTTGATTATATAACCCCTCGTATTAACCGGAGTTTCCTTACCAAATATGGTACAGAGTCAAACACCTATTCCACCAGAGGGGTGGGGCCTGCACATCAGTTCAATGAAAAGACCATTATTATGAAAGGTCGTTACATCAATGAAAACGATGTGAAGACCCAGGCTAAATCTGTGGTGATAGGAAGGTTGGTTGAGAAAGACCTATTTCCAAACGGAGGGGATGCACTTGGAAAGTACATCGATCTGGGAGGTATAGCCTACAAAGTGGTGGGTGTATTTCAGGATGATGGGGGAGATAATGAAGAGCGCTACATTTACATACCGTATTCAACATTGCAGCTCACCGAACTGAATACAGACAAGATCGACCAGATAATAATCGGGTACAAACTCGAGGTTGGTTATGCCGGTGCCATGGCCTTCGATAAATCACTGAACCGCTATTTAAGAGATAAGCATAACGTAGCTCCTGATGACCGTAACGGGATATTCATCAGAAACATAGCCGATGTGGTGCAGCAGAACATGATGTTTGCCAATGTGATTCAGCTGGTGGTCATCTTTGTAGGGATCGGAACCCTGATCGCAGGTATCATCGGTATCAGCAATATCATGGTGTTCGTGGTAAAGGAGCGTACCAAGGAGCTAGGAATAAGAAAGGCGCTGGGAGCCACTCCCGGTAACGTGATCGGCCTGGTATTACAGGAGTCAATATTTATTACCACCATCGCCGGGTATATCGGATTAGTGCTGGGTATCGTGCTGCTTCGGCTGATCGGTAACAGCCTTGAAGATTATTTCATTGTAAACCCGTCGGTGGGAACAGGTACCCTGATCGGAGCCACCCTGATCCTGATTTTCTTTGGCGCTGTGGCCGGGTATGTACCCGCCAGAAGAGCTGCCAAAATCAAACCAATTGTAGCACTAAGAGACGACTGATATGTTTAGATTCATATTTGATAAAGATACATGGCAGGAGATCTGGGGATCTATCAGCAAGAACAAGATACGAACCGTAATTACGGTGATAGGGGTACTGTGGGGAATATTTGTCTATATAGCCCTTTCAGGAGCCGCTAAAGGAATGGATAACGGCTTTGATAAGGAGTTTAAGGATATTGCCAAGAATTCTATCTTTCTCTGGACACAGCGAACCAGTATTCCTTATGAAGGATTTAAGATCGGACGTACCTTCAACCTGAAGTTGAACGACGTGGAAGAGCTTAAACAAAAGCATCCGCAGATCGAATTCATAGCCCCGAGAAACGTGAAGGGGGTCTTTGGTGATGCTCCGCCTACTGTGGTTCGTAAAGATAAATCGGGTGCTTACTCGGTTTACGGTGATTTTCCGGAGGTAGACAAGATTTCAAAAAAGAAGATCTACGACGGCGGACGCTTTCTCAACGACGAAGACATCAGGAATGAACGCAAGGTAGTGGTCATCGGTGAACGGGTAGAGGAAGAGTTGTTCGGTAAGGATGAAGAGGCCGTGGGTCAGTTCATACGTATCAATAACATTTTTTTCCAGGTGATCGGGGTTTATAAGTATGAGGGAGGCGTCGGGTTTGAAGATGACGGCTCGATCTTTATGCCTTTCAGCACCTTCAGGAAAATATACAATATGGGAGATAATGTGGGATGGTTCGCCATCGCTGCCTACGATAATGTCGATATCGTTGCCCTGGAAGACCAGATTAAACAGACCGTTAAACGAATTCACCGGGTACATCCTGATGATGAAAGAGCGGTGGGAACCTTCAATCTCGGTGAGCAGTTCGGCCGGATCATGGGCTTTGCCAAGGGTCTGAACCTGTTGTCGCTCATCGTTGGTCTGGCAACCATCATTGCCGGGGTGATTGCGATCGGGAATATTCTCCTGATCTCGGTTAAGGAGAGAACCAAGGAGCTGGGTATCAGAAGGGCCCTGGGCGCCACTCCGAAGGAGGTGCGTTCACAGATATTGCTCGAATCGGTTTTCCTGACTATCGTAGCAGGGATTATCGGGATCATTTTGGGTGCGCTGGTGCTTATGGGTATCAATGCCTCCCTCCCGGAAGACGGTGGTTTCCCCTATACGAATCCCACCGTTCCCATACCTTTCGTGATCGGAGCTTTACTGATCATGGTGGTACTCGGGACGCTCATCGGGCTGATACCGGCCCAAAGGGCGGTGAGCATTAAACCCATAGATGCCCTGAGAGAAGAATAGCATATTATTTAAACAGTCATACTATCAACTAATATCTAAATTAAAACTGATGAAAATTGTAAAGTACATAGGAATTGCACTGCTGGTGATCGGAGCGTTGGTTGCAGCTGCGTTTTTTGTGAAATCTAATGCCAAGTCACCCGTAACATATGAGACCGAGACGGCTTTCAGAACCGATATCGAAGATAAAACCGTCGCTACCGGAAAACTCATTCCGGAAGACGAGGTTCTTATCAAACCTCAGATATCAGGTATTATCGATAAGATCATGGTAGAAGAAGGGGACAAGGTGAAAACCGGTGACCTGATCGCCAGGATCAAAGTGGTGCCTAACGAACAGGCACTGGTGAGTGCCCGCGGACGTGTGCGTAATGCCGAGTTCGCATTGAAGAATGCTCAAACCGAATTCGAGCGTAATAAAAAATTGTTTGACAGGGGCGTTGTTTCCAACCAGGATTTCCTGAACATACAGCTGACCTATAATCAGGCAAAGCAAGAGCTCGAGAATGCTAAAAACGACTACCAGATCATAAAGGAAGGTTCTGCTGGCGGTACTTCAACTGCGAATACCAATATTCGGGCTACCATTGCGGGGACCATTCTTGAAATACCTGTTAAAGAAGGTTTTCAGGTGATCCAGGCGAATAACTTTAACGACGGAACCACTGTTGCGACTATCGCAGACATGAACCGTATGATCTTTGAGGGGCAGGTAGACGAATCTGAAGTTGGGAAACTGAGACTGGGAATGCCGCTTACCATTAGTCTGGGAGCTGTTCAGGACAAAGAACTTGAAGCAGATCTGAAATTCATCGCTCCTAAAGGGGTGGAAGAGCAGGGTGCCGTACAGTTTACCATCAAGGGAGATGTGAACGTGGCCGAAGCAGACAGCATACAGGTAAGAGCCGGTTACAGTGCCAATGCTTCCCTGGTACTCGAAAAGAAAGAGCAGGTGCTGGCTATTAAAGAAGCCTTACTGCAGTTTGATAAGGATTCAGACGAACCCTATGTGGAAGTACAGGTGGGAGACCAGGAATTTGAAAGAAGAGATGTTGAGATCGGTATCTCAGATGGAATCAATGTTGAAATATTATCCGGGATAGATGAGAATGATAAAATAAAGGTGTGGAATAAGACCGAGCCGGAAAAACGTGATACAGACGAAGATGATGCGTAAGGAATTGACTAATATCAGAAACAAGATGTACATGAAACGTATAATTCTATCGGCTACCCTTCTCTGTTCTGTTTTTGCAGGATTTTCCCAGGAAAAGAAATGGACCCTTCAAGAATGTGTGGAGTATGCCGTTGAAAACAATATTACGGTAGAACAATTTGAACTGGATCTGGAAAACGCCAAGATCGACCGTTTAGATGCGATCGGTAATTTTGTACCCACGCTTAACCTGAGCTCGACCTTGAGTGCCAATACAGGTTTGACGGCAGACCCGACCACGAATACCTTTATAAATCAAACCATTACATCTATTTCCGGAAATGTAAACTCCGGACTTACGGTATTCGACGGACTTCGAAATGTACACCAATTGAACAGAGCCAAGATGAATGAGGTGGCGAGCACCTATCGTCTGGAAGGAATGAAAGACGACATCAGGCTGAATGTTGCTAATAATTACCTGCAGGTATTGTCTAACAGGGAGCGATTAAATGTGCTGAAGGCTCAGCTGGAAGTCTCACGACAGGATTTACTGCGAACCCAGGAGCTGGTTGAAAACGGTGTTTTACCGGAAGGTGACCTGCTGGAGATCAAAGCTACCGTAGCCAACCAGGAGCAACAGATCGTTGCAGCCGAAAATGATGTGATCCTCTCTCGCATTGCCCTTGCTCAATTATTGCAAATAACCGATTATGAGAATTTTGACGTGGTCGATGAAGGATATGTAATACCTGATTCAGATATTCTTGCCTACACTCCGGATCAGATATTTGCTAAGTCACTTGAGGTGATCAACAACGTAAAGCTTTCTGAGGCCAATGTTGATTTGGCTGAACAGGATCTGAAGATTGCCCGCGGTGCCAGATGGCCCACCTTAGACGCCTTTTTGAATTATCAGACAAGGTTTGCAGATAATTCACCTTTTCCGTTTGTTGATCAGTTATGGGTCTTCGATGGTATTTCTTACGGGTTGAGGCTGAACATACCGATATTAAGCAACTTCAGGGTAAGCAACAATATCAAACGAAATAAGATCAATTTAGAACGTACTCAGCTGCAGTTTGAGCAGGATAAGCTGGACCTTGAGGCTAATGTGAACCAGGCATATGCCGATGTTCGTGGTTCTCTCAAGGCATATGAAGCAGCCGAAACAGCTGTTGAAGCCAGAAGACTGTCATACGCTTATGCCAAGGATCGTTATGATGTCGGTCTGATGAATTCGTTTGACTTCAGCCAGGCACAGGCGCGTCTTGACAACGCTGAAGCAGAATTGATCAGAACCAAATACAATTATATTTTCCGTCTGAAAGTACTCGAGTTTTATTTCGGTATTCCGTTAGGGGAAATCTAATTATGCTGCTACCTTTGCCGTATGGCTTTGATCTTAAATCTGGAAACGGCAACGACCAACTGCTCTGTAAGCATAGGTCAAGACGGCAAGTGCATCGCACAAAAGGAATTTAACGGAAAAGGTTTCACTCATGCAGAGAATCTGCATGTATTTATAGAAGAAGTCATTAAGATGGCATCGGTCAGTCTCGAACAGATCGATGCCATTGCCGTTAGTATGGGTCCGGGCTCATATACCGGCCTTCGCATAGGTGTTTCTGCAGCCAAGGGTCTCTGTTTTGCCCTGAATAAGCCGCTCATCGCCTTGCCGACGCTCGAGATACTGGCCCGGTCAATACAGGTTGATAATGGCCATATTTTGCCGTTGATCGATGCCAGGCGAATGGAGGTGTATTCAGCTGTTTTCGATGCTCATTATGAAACCAAACGGGAGACACGTGCCGAAATTCTGGAGTCCGGCCTCTATGATGAATGGATGAAAGATCAGCCGCTGCACATTCTGGGTAGCGGTGCCGAAAAGGCAAAAGAGATGATCGTACATGACAAGGCCGTATTTCATGCATCGAAAGAGGTTCCTTCGGCTACTGATATGTGCCTGCCTGCAGAATTAAAATGGCAGAAAAACGAACTGGAAGACGTTGCCTACTTCGAGCCCTACTACCTGAAAGATTTTGTGGTGACCAAACCGAAGAAAAAGGTTTAGCCCTTTTTTCTTATTTCTACCTGGTGAGGGTATGGTATCTCGATGCCGGCCTTATCCAGAGCTTCTTTTATGGCTTCAATACATGCAAAACGAACGCCCCAGTAATCTTTAGCTTCTGTCCAGGGTCGTACCACGAAGTTTACCGAACTGTCGGCGAGTTCTGATACAGCTACCGTTGGAGCCGGTTCCTTCAGGGTGCCGGGTTGATTTTGAACGGCTTCGAGCATTACCTCGCGGGTTCTTTTCAGGTCTGAGGCATAGGCCACTCCAATCACAAGGTCTATTCGCAATGTTCCTTTTTTGGTGTAATTGATAATGTTACCGTTTGAAAGAGGACCGTTTGGTATGACGATGGTTTTATTTTCAGGTGAGACGAGTATAGTGTTAAAGATCTGAACCTCCTCTACCGTGCCAAGTTCCCCTTGTGCTTCTATGAGATCGCCGACTTCGAAGGGTTTGAAGATCATGATCAGTGCTCCGCCTGCCACATTTGCCAGTGATCCCTGCAGAGCCAGTCCGACACCCAGTCCGGCGGCGGCTATCAATGCAGCGAAAGAGGTGGTTTCTACTCCCAGGGTTCCCAGAACGACCAGGATAAGTAAAACGGTAAGACCCCATTTCAGCAAATTCAGCAGGAATTTACTGAGACTGGGGTCATAATCTTTCTTGCTTAAAACCTTGTCAAGAGTCTTGACCAGCCTTTTGACTACCCAACTGCCAATGATCCAGATGGCAAGTGCCAGTAAGATCTTGGGCCCGTAGAAGATGACCGCATCTATGGCGGTTTCCATCCAATTGTTTACTTCCATGTCTGAGAGATTTAATGTTCAAACCATGGTATAAGAAGGATAGTCTCAGATGGAGATAAGCGGGCTATTCTTGTTTGTGAATTTCGACCTGATGAGGGTATGGTATTTCGATATCGTTAGCATCGAATCGAAGTTTGATCTCTTCCATCACAAACCATCTGGCGTCCCAGAAGTTTTCATTGGTAGCCCAGTAACGCAGTTCGAGGTTTACAGAACTGTTAGCCAATTCGGCGACCATAACCTGTGGTTCCGGCTTTTTATCTATTTTATCACAGTCTGCGGCAATCTGAAGAAGAATTTCTTTTGCTTTCTTGATATCGCTGTCGTAACCGATCCCCGCTGTTATTTTTTCTCTCCGGGTGGGTTCGGCGCTGTAATTTATGATGTTATCGTTTGAAAGGTTGCCGTTTGGTATAATCACCAACTGGTTTCCAAAGGTATTCAGCTTGGTGTTTACGATACCGATCTCTTTCACCGTTCCGGAATTCCCCTGAGCTTCTATAAAATCACCTACTTTAAAGGGTTTGAAGATCAGGATGAGAACGCCTCCGGCAAAGTTCGAAAGCGAGCCCTGCAGTGCCAGGCCGATGGCAAGACCTGCAGCAGCAATAACAGCTGCGAATGAAGTGGTTTCGATTCCCAGTGTTCCGAGAATGGCGAGGATCAAAAGAATCTTTAGCGCCCAGCCTACCAGATTATGCAGAAATCCTCTGAGACTGACATCGTATTCCCGTTTCTGCATGAAACGATCGAAAATTTTAACAATTCTTGAAATTACCCAGAGACCGACCAGCCATATGACAATAGCGGCAATGATCTTCGGACCATACTCCATGACCAGTTCGATTCCCTGATTGATCCACTTATCTGTTTCCATAGTAGTTATCCTTTTTTTTGATCTATTGCTAAAAATAAGAAATTCTATAGAGGAAGAATTACTTCCTGTGTGATGAATTCGTTTAAATGAGAGTTTTATCTGTGTTCTGGTTTTTGCAGTTCGGGTATCTGCCGGTAAACTTCCTCAACCTCACTAACCGGTAATTTGCAATGATTTTCCAGACAAAGATGGATTTGCGTTTGTTCCTTTTCCTGTCTGCCTTTAAACAGCGGTAGTGATGAAGGCGTAGCGCTGGCCGCGATGATCTTGGAAGGCAGGTATCTGCTGTTTATCTCACGGGCCTTTTCAAGAGCGTTTTTTCCGGTAACCACAATCTCGTAGAACGGCTGGGTCATCTTCAACTGGAGTCTTAACCAGTTCCCGTGACTGTAAGGGTAGGTGATCATTTCGTTTTCCATCACCTGTAACATGCGAACTGCCATATTTCGAAATTTTTCATGGTCATAAAATCTTGACAGTTCGAAAAGATTGTGCGCCATTACCGAATTGGACGCGGGAATGACATTGTCGCTTTTCTCAAGCGTTTTACTGACCACCGTTGGGCTGCTCTTATCGGTAAAAAAGAAAAGTCCGCTGCGATCATCCATGAAGTTGTCGATCACATAAAGGGTTAAACTCCTAGCTTCAGAAAGCCACGCCTCCTGTTGGGTGGTTTCGTAGAGATTTATGAATGCCTGTATGACAAAAGCATAATCTTCAAGAAATCCTTTGATGGCAGACTTCCCGGCTTTGAAGGTATGCCAGAGAGAGCCCTCTGCAGTGAGTTGGTATGACCGTATAAATGAAGCGGCGGCCAGGGCGGTTTCAATATATTCTTTTTTACCAAATACCTTATAGGCATCGGTAAAGGCTGTTATCGCCATGGCATTCCACGAAGTAAGGCTTTTGTCGTCAAGCTGGGGACGAGGTCGCTTATTTCGATATTGAAGAAGCCGGGCTTTGGCTTTTTTGAGACTTGACCGAAGGTCAGCTGCACTCATGCCTGTTGATGCTGCCAGGTCGTCATCGTTCTGATCTCTTATCGGTACGTACTGACCGTCTTCCCAATAACCAAACTCATCAATATGAAAGGCCCTGCTGAAAAGAGGATATTCGTCACCCAGCAGTTCTGTCAACTCCTCTTTTGTCCAGGTATAATAGGCACCCTCTTTAGAATTTCCGTTCGCGTCAAGACTGTCTGCATCGAGTGCGGAGTAAAATATATGTTCCTCTGAAGCCAGCTCCCGTTGCATGAAATCGCAGATTTCCATGACGATCTTTTCATACCACGGATCAGGATCATGCGCATATGCTTTGGCATACAAACTTACGAGTTGCGCATTATCGTACAGCATTTTTTCAAAGTGCGGTACATGCCATTTTTCATCAACTGAATAACGTGCAAAGCCTCCTGCCAGATGATCATATATTCCTCCAAACGACATTTTGTAAAGCGTTTTTTTGAGATATTCTTCGTGATCCTTCCGGTTGAAATAAAAGTTGTGGGTTAGTAAAAACTCCAGATTCACCGGCATCATGAATTTCGGAGCACCCTTTCTGCCGCCCCATTTCAGATCCCAGTCAGGTTTCCACTTCATGAGTGCTTCAGTGGGTAAGGCGGGATTCAGCGATTCGTTTTGCCCGGTTTCGGGTACAGCCAGGCTCACTTCTGAAATACCTTTACTGAGCTTATCTGCATATTCGTGAACCTTGGCGGGGTCATTTTGAAGGAGATCACTCAGTTGTGAGAGTACCTTTACCCATCTGTCTGCAGGGACATATGTGGCGCCCCAGAAAGGCCTTCCGTCAGGAAGAGCAACTACATTGAGTGGCCAGCCTCCGCTTCCGGTCATTATCTGAAGAGCGGTCATGTAGATCTGGTCAACATCAGGTCTCTCTTCACGATCCACCTTGATATTGATGAAATGCTCGTTCATCACCCGGGCTACCGATTCATCTTCGAAACACTCGTGCTCCATCACATGGCACCAGTGACAAGCGGCATATCCGATACTGATAAGCATTGGCTTGTTGGTCTTTTTTGCCAGTTCAAGCGTCTCCTCATTCCACGGATGCCAGTCTACCGGGTTATTGGCATGATGTAAAAGATATGTGCTGCTCTCGTATTGTAGTTTGTTTGCCATAATAAAAAACGCCCTTTGATAGCAAAGGACGCCTTATAAGGTACAAAAAAGTTATGCTATTTCGAAGGTTACCTTCGCATTAACACGATAGCTCACGATCTTCCCATTCTCTACCGAAGCACTTTGTTCTTTGATATAAATGGACTTGATGTTTTTAACGGTCGATGAAGCTTTGTCAAGTGCTTTTTGTGCCGCATCTTCCCAGCTCTTGTCAGAGTTTGCCAATAATTCGATAACTTTTAATACTGCCATAATGATATTTTGGTTTTTTGGTTAATTAATCGGTTCTCTATTAAATATAAGTAAAATACCATCCCTATTAAAATTAAACTACTGAAAATCAGCTACTAACGATAAGATGTCAAAATGATGTAATATTTTGGTAACCTTTATTTAACTTTACTTTTGAGTACATAACAGACTTTTGCTGTCTATTAAAAGCTTTTATGGAGCAACTATATATTTTTATGCTTGTCGCTCTCTTCGTATTGGCAATAGCCGATCTCGTAGTGGGGGTAAGCAATGACGCGGTTAATTTTCTGAATTCGGCAGTGGGGTCAAAGGTGGCTTCACTTCGTACCATTTTGATAATTGCCAGTATTGGGGTAGCGGTAGGAGCCGTGTTTTCATCCGGTTTAATGGAGGTGGCCCGTAAAGGTATTTTCATGCCCGGAGAATTTTACTTCGATGAGATCATGATCATCTTCGTCTGTGTGATGATCACTGATATACTATTGCTGGATCTCTTTAATTCCCTGGCTTTGCCAACTTCAACAACGGTATCTATCGTATTCGAATTATTGGGAGCATCGGTTGCTGTCGCAGTCATTAAGATTCTTTCTGCAGAGGGTAGCCTGAGTGAAATTTCGAACTTTATTAACGGAGCTAAGGCAGCAGAGATCATTCTTGGAATCCTGTTGTCTGTGGTTATAGCCTTTACCATAGGTGCGCTGGTACAGTGGGTATCGCGTATGTTGTTTTCTTTTCAGTTTGAAAAGCGTATCAAATACGTGGGAGCTCTTTTTGGAGGTCTCGCCATTTCTTCGATTACCTATTTCATATTGATCAAGGGTATCAAAGGGGTATCTTTCATTCCTGATAATTTTTCTGATTACGTACAAAGCAATACCCTGATCATTTCAGTAATATCGTTCGTACTGTTTACGGCCTTATCACAGATCATCATTTCTTTTACCAAATGGGATCTCCTGAAACTGATCATCCTGATCGGAACTTTCGCGCTTGCACTGGCTTTTGCCGGGAATGACCTGGTGAACTTTATCGGGGTGCCTATCGCGGCTTTTCAGTCATATGATCTATGGCACAACGCCTATGAGGCTTCGGGAGTGCTACCTTCTGAATTTGCGATGAGTGGCCTTAGCGGTAAGGTGGAGACCCCGGGATATATGCTGGTGGCTGCCGGCCTGGTGATGGTTGTGACCCTTTGGCTTTCTAAGAAGGCCCGTTCGGTCATGTATACCGAGATCAACCTGGCCAGAAGTGGCGACGCTACTGAGAAATTCCAGCCTAATTTTCTCTCGAGAATGATCGTGCGGGGATCGGTAAACCTGAATGCCGGTCTTAGAATGATTCTTCCGCGAAGTGTTAGAAAATCGATATCCAGGAATTTCGACAAGGAGAAGGCGAAAAAATATAAAGGAAAAGATGAGCCTGCCTTTGATATGGTAAGAGCCGCCGTAAACCTTATGGTGGCAAGTATTCTAATCTCGGTGGCTACTTCGATGAAGTTGCCGCTTTCTACCACCTATGTTTCATTCATGGTGGCAATGGGTACCTCCCTGGCCGACAAGGCGTGGGGAAGAGAGAGCGCTGTATACAGGGTGGCAGGAGTTTTTAATGTGATAGGGGGGTGGTTTGTAACCGCATTAGTGGCTTTTAGTGCAGCGGCCCTTTTTGCTACGGCTATTTACTTCGGAAGGGGTATTGCCCTGATCGTCCTGCTTATCGTAGCGGTACTGTTGCTGGTCAGAAGCTTTCTCAGTTACCAGAAAGCCGAAAAGGCGAAAAAGGCACAGGAAAAGATCGATCGTACATCACTCATTACGATCAATGAAATCATTTCTGAAAGTTCAGATAATATCTCAAAGGTGATCGGAAGGGTGAACGCCATTTATTCAGACGTGATCGATAACCTTGGGCTTCAGGATCTCAATAAGCTCAAAAAATCTAAAAAGAGCCTTAAAAAACTGGAAGAGGAAGTAGATGAGCTCAAAAGTGAGATTTTCTATTTTATCAAATCCCTGGATGATGAATCGGTGGCTGCCAGTAAGTTTTATATACTTATCCTGGATTATCTCCAGGATATGGTGCAGTCGATCGGATATATCGCCAAGAACAGTTATTCGCATGTAAACAATAATCACCGCAACCTGAAGTTTAACCAGATCAGGGACCTCAAACGTATAGATGATCAGTTACAGTCGATGTTCGATACGGTAAAAGCTGATTTTGATAAAGAGAGCTTTGAGAATATTGCAGATATCATCGAACAGGAGAAAGAACTGCTTGATAATGTTTCTGCCCTGATCCAGAAACAGATCGAGCGTATTCGCAGTACTGAAACGAGTCCGAAGAATACCAAACTGTATTTCAGTCTTCTGTTGGAAACCAAAGATCTGATTACAGCTTCTATTAACCTGTTGTCATTATTCAAGGAGTTTCACGACGATTTCAAAATGATAAAGAACAGGAACTAGTCACAAACAAACAGGCCTAAAATAAAGAAGCCTCGCAATCAGCGAGGCTTCTTTATGTTTGTGGTATGATGAGTTACCTGGTTTTATTAACCATTGATGGCAACCACCTCATTAACCTTATCATGCATCATGCTCTTCAGCATGGTCTCAATTCCGTTCTTAAGGGTAAAGGTTGAAGAGGGACATCCGCTGCAGGCACCCTGCAGTATCACCTTCACCGTCTTGTTTTCGCTGTCATAAGACTCGAATAAAATATTTCCACCATCGCTGGCAACAGCGGGTTTTACATATTCCTCCAGTATGGCCACGATCTCTTTTGAAGTATCGTCAAGACTTTCAAACCTGGCATCCTGCTGTGCCTTTCCATTGGTTTTCTGAGAACCGGAAGCCGGATTTGAAGAAAGAGCTTCCTCATTGACAATATCCTTGCCTTCCTCGAGGTATGCTTTCAAATATTCTCTGATCTCCATCGCAACCTCATTCCATTCGATGACGTCGTATTTGATGATCGATACATAATTCTCATCGATGAACACCTCTTTGACGAATGGGAAATGAAAGAGTCCGCTTGCCAGGGGAGCATCTTTGGCTTCTTCAATGTTCTTGAATTCGTAGGGAGCAAGAACCAGTTTTTTGTTGCAAACAAACTTCATGGCCGCCGGATTAGGGGTGCTTTCGGCATATACGGTCACCGGAACCTTCCCCTGGGCATCTTCATTGTCGTTGATCACTGCCTGGCCGGATTCCAGGTAATTCTGTATTTGCTCAGCTACTTCCTCCTGAACTTCATCCCAGCTTACAATGTCAAATTTCTCAATAGCTACAAAATTTCCTGAGATATATACCGTTTTAACGAACGGAAGATAGAATAATTGAGTAGCCAGGGGTGACGACTTGGCTTCGTCGATATTTTTGAACTCGTAATTTTTCTTACGGGTGATGAACTTATTGGCCTCGAACTTTACAATGGCCGGCCTGTTGGTAGGCTGTATTTTAATTTCAATCTTTTCCATTTCATCTATTTTCCGGCAAAATTACGAAAACCTAAGTGATCTATGGTTATATTTACGCAAGCCGCATACCTGATATGAGACTCACTATGAATGATTTTAACCGGTGCTTTTTCCTGATATGTTCGCTGTTATCTATGATCGCAGCCAGTGCTCAGGAAGGAATACCTGTATATTTCGATTACCTTTCTGACAACTATTACCTTATCCATCCATCCATGGCCGGTGCAGGACAGTCCGGAAAGGCACGGCTTACGGCTCGTAAACAATGGTTTGACGTAGAAAGAGCGCCAAGCTTACAAACTTTGAATGCTCATTTGAGGGTTGGAGAGAAAAGCGGGGTAGGTGCTATTTTATTCAATGATCGCAATGGGTACCATTCACAAACAGGAATGAAGCTTACCTATGCCCATCATCTCATGTTTTCACGGAACCCGGTCGATCTGGACCAGCTTTCATTTGGTTTAAGTGTCGGCTTTATTCAAAGCAGGCTTGATGAATCTGAATTTCAGTCGGTCATTCCCGACCCTGTGATCACCGGTACAGCCACGAATGTCACCTATTTCAACATCGATGTGGGAGCCTCTTACCACCTCTTCGAATTCTATGCTCATGCTACCATTAAAAATCTCTTGGGAAGTGGCAGAGACCTGTATTCGGCTCAGGAATTCGATAACCTGAGGAGATATCTTTTTTCTGTTGGTTATGTGTTTGGAAAATCGCTCTGGCAGTTTGAACCTTCGGTCATGCTTCAATATGCAGAATTTACCCAGGAAACAGCAGTAGATGTTAATGCCAAGGTCTACCGGAATATGGATTTTGGCCGGATCTGGGGAGGTCTTTCATTCAGACAAAGCTTCGACGGAGCTCAATATATACTTGACGGAACAACCCGGGACCAGCGGTTGCAACTGTTAACCCCCATAGTGGGAGTGAACGTTAATAATTTCATGTTCTCATATAATTATTCTTATCAGGCGGGCGACGTGCGTTTCGATAACGGAGGCTTTCACCAGATCACCCTGGGTTACGATTTCCTTAAAGGGAAGGAGCCTTATGACTGTAATTGTCCCGCAGTTAACTATTAAACAAATCATATGCTGATCAAAACAGTAAACGGTAAAACTCCCGAATACGGAGAGGATTGTTTTTTCGCTGACAATGCCACCCTTATCGGGGAGGTGAAGATGGGAGACCAGTGCAGTGTCTGGTTCAATGCAGTAGTCAGGGGAGATGTACATTATATAGCTATCGGCGACAGGGTCAATATACAGGACGGTGCGGTGATTCACTGTACTTACCGCAAATCTCCGGTTAATATCGGTAACGATGTCTCAATAGGTCATAACGCCATTGTTCATGGCTGTACCATACATGACAATGTGCTGATCGGGATGGGAAGCATCGTGATGGACGACTGTGTGGTTGAAAGCAACGCTATAGTCGCGGCCGGAGCCGTGGTGACCCAGAATACCCGCGTAGAATCGGGATTCATCTATGCCGGGGTGCCTGCCCGGAAGATCAAACCGGTAAGTGATGACCTGAGTAAAGGCGAAATTCAGAGAATAGCAAGCAATTACATTCATTACGCCTCCTGGTTTCGGGAGTAGACCTGGGCACTGCATACCCAATCTGTGTTTTCTTCTTGTTTAAAAAGTCTATTTTTGTGGTACCAAAATAATCAAGAAATGAAAGCATATGTTTTTCCCGGTCAGGGAGCTCAATTTACAGGAATGGGGAAAGATCTGTTCGATAAGTCTCCTGAAGCCATGAAACTTTTTCATGAAGCTAACGAAATTCTTGGGTTTCCCATAACCGAGATCATGTTCGAAGGAAGTGCTGATGATCTGAAGGAAACCAAAGTAACCCAACCGGCCATATTTCTTCATTCGGTCATTCTTAGTAAGGTGATGGGTGATTCTTTCAAACCTGATATGGTGGCGGGTCATTCGCTGGGTGAATTTTCTGCCTTGGTGGCCAATGGCACTCTGAAATTTGAAGACGGATTACGACTTGTTTCCAGAAGAGCCCTGGCGATGCAAAAGGCTTGTGAGCTAAAACCCAGCACGATGGCAGCGGTTCTTGGGCTGGAAGATCAGGTGGTGGAACAGGTTTGTGAAGATACCGAAGGAATTGTGGTTCCCGCTAATTATAACTGTCCCGGACAACTCGTGATCTCCGGTGAGATCGATGCTGTTAACCTGGCTTGTGAGGCGCTCAAGGAAAAAGGTGCGCGACGCGCTTTGGTTTTACCGGTTGGTGGTGCTTTTCACTCTCCGCTTATGGAACCTGCCAGAGAAGATCTGGCCAGAGCAATCGAAGAAACTAAATTCTCTAAACCGATCTGTGCCGTTTACCAGAATGTGAGCACTAAAGCAGAAACCGATCCGGAACGTATTAAAGAAAATCTGATTTCTCAACTTACAGCTCCGGTAAAGTGGACACAAAGCGTGCAGCAGATGCTTTCAGATGGTGCCCGGAGTTTTATTGAAGTAGGTCCCGGTAAGGTGCTTCAGGGCCTGGTGAAAAAGATCGACCGAAGTGCAGAGGTAGCCTCTGCTGAGGTATGAATCGTTTTTTGAGGGTTAACAAATATTAACATTTCAGCGTTAAAGTTTCAAAATTGAAAGATATATGATTCTGATAATCAGTACATTACATCGAACCGATAAATTTAAACTCATGTTACGCTGGACAATTATTTTTCTGATCGTGGCTGTTGTAGCTGCTGTTTTTGGTTTTGGCGGAATAGCCGGAGCTGCAGCAGGTATAGCCAAGATCTTATTTTATGTTTTTATCGCTCTGTTTCTAATTACTCTTGCAGGCAGATTGATCCGGAGGTAAAAGACAAATTACTAACCCTTAAATATTTAAATTATGAAACGTATATTTTTAGCGCTGATATTTATTTTTTCACTTTCTGTTATGAACGTTAGCTGCCGTGAAAATCCTGAAAGCGCAGGTGAACAAGTTGAAGAAGCTGCTGAAGAGACCGGTGAAGCGGTTGAAGAAGGAGCTGAGGAAGTTGAAGAAGAAGTTGAAGAAATGGGCGACGGAGATGATGCCTGATCGGATTATCTTCAAAAGCTTATAATAAAAAAGAACCCGCAATAGCGGGTTCTTTTTTATTATGCTTTGATAACACATTCTTCACAATCCTTCACCTTTCCGTAATAGGTGCCCCTGTATTTATGCAGGGTCATGTAGGGAATCATTCCTAAAATGGCTTTTCTAATATAGGTTACCCTGACATTAATACTTCCCATCTTAGGTGAATATCGTTTTTCGTATCGGGTTTTTCGCTGGATTTTGATAAGAGACATAACATGTATTTGTAGACAAAGTAACACAATATATCACTTGTAGTCAAATAGTTATATTTGATGATGATCTAAGATTATTTTCGATATGAGTGTGATAAGGTGCTCCCTGCAACCTTTTGCTATACTTTGAAACATCACAATTTTCTCCGGATGAATCCATGCCTAAGGTCTTGTGGTTTTAAGTGTTAACCTCATGCTGAGGTGCCTTTGATCTATTCCCGACTACAATGTAAATCAGACGCTATAGGTTTTATCTATAATAGCGGTTAAAAACCGAAATATTTTTTTCGATTAAGTGCGAAGGCTGGGTATATTGGCTATCCCATATTTAATGCCGCCTTAATTACATTGTCATAAACTAAATATCTGATAATTAATAGTTTTTGTAAATTTAAGGAAGCGATAATCGCTTTGATTTCAGGTCTGTTCCTGTCAAAACATTAAAAACATAGAGATGAGACTCAGAATACTAATAGTGCTGACCATGATGGTTGCTGTTTTTGGTTGTAAAGAAACCGAAAAGGAAACAAGCCCTGTAGCTGAAAAACCTGACTATATGGATACAGAACACAACAGTAAAAATGCACTTGACTGGGCGGGTACCTACCACGGAACCCTGCCATGTGCCGATTGCGAAGGTATAAGAACAGAGATTGTTTTATCTGATGATGGAACCTTTATAAAAAGGAATCGTTACCTGGGAAAGAGCGGGGAAATTGAAAAATCCGAAGGCTCTTTTCAATGGAATGAGAGCAATCAGAAGATCACTTTGACCATTGATGGCCGAAATGAAGAGTCTTATTTTGTGGGTGAGAATGTGTTGTTCAAACTCGACTCAGAAGGGAACCGGATCGAGGGGGACCTTGCATCGAATTACGCTTTGAAAAAGGCACAAGGTATAAATGAAAGGCGCTGGGTGCTTTTTGAGTTAAAGGGAAAAGTCATAGAAAGGTTTGATAATGCACGCAAACAACCTCACCTTGTTTTTCTGGAAGATGGACGGCTTGTGGGAAGTGATGGTTGCAACCGTATGAACGGTTCATATGAGCTGTTGGAGGGAAATCGCCTGAATATCTCTAAGATGGCTACAACCATGATGGCTTGCCCGGATGGCACGTACCCGAAAGAATTCGCTCCCATGCTTGAAACTCTTGATAATTATACCGTCAACGGAGATACCCTGTCACTTAGCCGTGCCCGAATGGCACCACTGGCCAGGTTCAGGGCTGAGTTTTTCGAATAGCTCAGGATTATTTTTATTACAGCTAAGGCTGAACACAGCTTTGTTCACCCGGAATGGCTGCGACCAGGACAGGTGTCTGTTATTACCATAAGGTGGTGCGGATTCAATTTTAAGGAGGTTACAGTGCTGTGATAGCAATATGGATTAATCTTCGAAGAAAGGCCTCATTTCCTCACTGATCTTTTCCCGTAGTGATTTTAATTTCCGGGCATATTCTGCCAGTTTCTTTTCTCTTTCGTTTTCGGGAATCCATTCTTTGACCGGCACGGGTTTGCCATCTGCGTCAACCGAAACAAAAACGATCACGCAATGCGTCTTTTTTTCGTGGCGCTCATCATCAAAGTCTTTCGAATAAACGTCGACGGCAATATGGATACTCGTTTTACCTGTATAGATCACATAGGCATCTACTTTTACAACGTCGCCTATATTAATAGGCTTGTAAAAGCGAATACCACCCACATATACCGTCACACAATAAGTACCTGCCCAGTTGCGTGCACAGGTATATGCTGTTTGATCGATCCATTTCATTACCGAACCACCGTGTACCTTACCCCCGAAATTAACGTCTGTGGGTTCGCTGATGAATTGAAATGAGATATGTCCCTTGCTGTCCATAATATGGAATTTAGTCTTATGAAAATAGTGCCTTAAAACGAAGGATCCTGGTCCTTTGCGAATAAAGATACTTAATTAAAGTTCGCCGGGTTTTTGAGGGGTTCTTTTTTCGTTTCTCAAAGCGAAAAGGCAAGCTAAAAATAACCAAAGGTCACCGGCCGCCACATTAAGACGCTGAACCAAACCACCGATGGGTTCGTAGATGATCGATTTGTTCATGGCCAGATAAAAGAACATTATCCATAATGCAGTAAAGGCAAGAAAGCCGACACAACCCAGGGTAAAGGCCGAAAGGCGCAAGACGGTGGGATGACCCTTAAAATACCAAAGACCATATAGCAAGGCAGACAAGACCATGCTAAGAGTAGCGATAAATGCACCGAGCAAGTGCAGTGTCATCTGAAAGGTATCGGTTTCCATATTACAACCCGGAGGACAAGGGAAAAGGCCAATTATTATATATCCGATACCACCTGTGATCAGGTAAATCGATGACATTTGAATTCCGGGTTTCAGAAAGTAACTTTTTAAACCGATCCCTCCCAGAATGATGAAAATACCCACAAGAATAAGGCTGAAGAAGTTTATCAGGCCTGCACCGGGAGCTCCTTCTGCACTGAGTTCACTTATGAAATCTGATGTATGACTATATTGAGGGCGATACCAGCCGATTCCATAAACAAAGCTGTTTCTGAGAATCACCGCAACTATACCGAGGTACAGAAAAAGTTTGGTTTTTTTACTCATACAGTAGATATTAACAGGTTGCTTAAAATGGGGGCAGCCCTGTAAAATTTTTTAAATATCAGTTTTGTTGGCTATCATCTTTCTCAGGATTACCAGCTGCCCCAGATGGTAATGGGTGTGCTCGAGAAAACCCTGAATGTTTCTGAAATAGCTTCCGTATTTATCGTCAGTAAAGGATTCCTGCCAACGGTTTTCCGGCAGGTTTTCTATCAGGTCTGCAAATTGCTCTGCTTCTTTAAAGATCTGTTTCATGAAATCCTGCCACTCCCTTTCTGTATTGAAAGGGGTTGCTTTGAAACTTTCAGCATCACTTCCCTTGAGGGGGGCTCCCTGGAGCACCTTTAGCTGTATCCTCAGGTAATAATGCAAGTGGTAGACCAGCACAGCGATGGTATTAAGGTTCTCAATCCTGGTGGTAGCTTCTTTAAGGCTGAGCTCCTCAGTGATCTCCTTCAGGCTGCTTGCGGTCCAGTTGCCACCGAAATACACCTGCCTGATGTGACTGGCGAACTGTACAGATAATTTCATCTTTCCCGGTCGTTTATCGCTTTTTGTTGAACTCAAGCCCGTAAACCCTGAGCGTCTCCACCTTCCCGTCATCTCCAAGATTGAAGGTAAACGGCACTTTATTGTTCAGCATATTGTTCTTATTCGAAATAAAGGTATTAAAATGCAGATGATCCATTTCAAAATTATATAGGTCATTCGAGGTGATGGTTAAGGAATCTTCTACGGCGTCAACCCGCATCTCCCCATACATCTTATGCACGTAGATACCTTCGTATGCCTTAAGTTCGAGTGAAGGAGAGGAATTTTCAATACGATTTTTTTCAAGCATATCTCCAAATTCAGATTCTTCCTTTCCTGATGGTTCGTAGAGTGCAAATATCTCTTTGTGCCAGTCGGTGCTGTCGTCATCGAATACAAACAGGTCGATAGCCTTAAAGAGAACGGCATGTCTCAGCTCTGCATGATCCATATTACCGAAAACGTAGACGGCAAGATCTTTGTCACGTACCAGTCCCGCCAATGCGATAAGGCCGGTGATGCTGCCTGTGTGGTAGTCGACCTTCAGGCCTTTGTAATCCTGCTGAAACCATGCAAGGCCATAGGTGGTCCAGTTCGGGTTCGTAAGTTCCCGGGTCGGATAAAATTCTTTTTCAGGGATAATGGTTTGTGGTTCAAAGAGCTTATCAAAGGTCTGACTCCTGACAATGGTATCGCCATTATAGATCCCGTCCTGATCCAGAAATTTGAGGTAATTCGTCATATCGTGAATACTGGACCAGATCATACCTGCGGCTCCGACCTGGTCTTTTAGCATATAAATGTCTTTTACCGGACCTTGCTTTCCCGGAGAATAGGGAGTCACCCGGTTCTCTATCTTCATGATATCTGCAGAAACAGCCTTGGTGTCTGTCATCTCGAGCGGAATGAACAGTTTCTCCCTGAGAAATTCGGTCCAGTGGGAACCACTTACAGACCCGATCACTTCACCGGCGATGGCATACATCATGTTGTTGTACTGAAAGCCTCCCCTTACAGGGTATACTTTAGGAGCGTGTTGAAATCTCTCTATGGTTTTTTCGGTCGATACGCTGTCGATGATCCAAAGCAGATCGGCCGGTTGGATACCCAGGTTGTGGGTCAGAAGATCCTGTATTCTTGCCTCCTCGGTGATATATGGGTCAGAGAGCCTGAAAGAGGGCAGATGCTTCCTTACAGGGTCTTCCCAACTGAGCTTACCCTCATCTGCAAGCATTCCAAGGCCAATGGCTATCATGGCTTTGGTCGTCGAACCCAGGGTAAAGAGAGTATGTTCATCTACAGGAGTCTTATCTGCGATATTTCGAACCCCATATGTTTCATAGAAAATCGTTTCGCCCTCGTGAACAACCGATACGGCGAAACCGGGAATGTTCCAGTCTTCTATGCCTTGCCTGATCATTTGATCGAGTTTCTTTTGATGGTCGTTCTGTGATTGGAGTTGGTGTGAGCCGAAGATCACAATAAGGGCAAGGATTAAAAGTCTGTCGATATTCATCATACAAAGGCGGATGGTTAATTATGATTTCAGATTTTGATCATGACCCGAAGGCAGATACCGGAGTCGCACAGACCCTCATGGTATCTCTAATCGTCTCCATAGTGGTTGTTCCTAAAGATTTTATTTGGTATCCTGAAATCAAGATAGTGAAAATCATGCAAATAGGGTGAGGTTTTACTCCAGTTTGTAAATTACGGGACTGAACGCCTTGGCAGCTACCATGACATGGTCACCGGGCTTGAGATCGTCGCTCTGGTCGATGTCTGAAATCACCTTGACAATCTGATTCCCGACTTTTACTGAAACCACAGATACCACATCCTGATTTTCTATGGCAGTGATGATGCCGGGAAAGCTGAATTTCCCGCTGATCTGATGGCCTGCAAAGATCTCCTCCGGTTTTCCTTCTCTGCTTATACGTCCCTGATCAATGACCAGAACCCTGTCTGCAAGCTTGTGAATCTCGCCCCATTCATGGGTTACCAATATGGTTGTAAGACCTAATTGCCGGTGTGTTTTGAGTATATAGTCCTGTAATTTCGAACGTATGTTGGTATCAAGGGCAGAAAGGGGTTCATCGAGCAGCAAAATTTGGGGTTGCTGTACCAGCGCCCTCGCCAGGGCAACTCGCTGTTGCTGTCCTCCCGACAGGCTGGAAGGCAAACGGTCTTTCAAATCGGTAAGTTCTACCAGAGCGATCAGATTTTCAATCTGTGACTTTTCACCGGCAGTACGCGCTGCAAATTGCAGATTCTCTTTCACGGTCATATTCTGAAAAAGGGCATAATCCTGGAATACAAGCCCAACATCTCTTTTTTTGGGAGGAAGATTCACTTTGCCTTCTGAGCTGTACCAGGGGATTCCCTCATAACTGATATAACCATCGTCTGGTTTCAGTAAGCCCGAGATAAGTCGTAAAATCGATGTCTTTCCTGCACCTGATTTTCCATAAAGCACGACGAATTCACCCTTTTGAATGGTGGTATCCAGGGTGATGGAAAAGGCGTGTTCTTTGGTTCCAAGCTTTTTAGTCAGGTTAAGTTCGATCATTTAAAATACTGTTTTTGATAGTTTCTGTTCACCAGGTAAACGCTTAGAAGAATCAGAAAAGTGATAGTGAAAAGAATCAGCGAGTAGTAATTGGCATTGTCATAATTCAGGGCTTCCACTTCGTCATAAATAGCTATAGAAGCTACACGCGTTTTTCCGGGAATGTTGCCTCCGATCATAAGCACCACGCCAAACTCTCCGATGGTGTGAGCGAAAGACAGCACTATACCGGTTAGTAAAGAAGGTTTGATGTTGGGGAGTAAAACCCTGAAGAGCGTTCTGACCCTGCTGTTGCCCAGTACAAAAGAAGCTTCCCTGGTAGATTGGGGAATGGTCGAGAGGCCCGATTGCAGGGGGTGCACCATAAAGGGCAGGCTGTAGACCAGCGATGCGACCACCAGTCCCGGAAAGGAGAAGACCAGTTGTATCCCTAAAACAGATTCCAGCCAGGCTCCGACTCCGTTAGTCGGACTAAAAGCCAGGAGAAAATAAAATCCCAAAACGGTGGGAGGTAATACAAGAGGCATGCTGACAAGTGTCTCAACGATCGGTTTAATACGTGAATTCGAATAGGCCAGCCAATATGAAATCGGAAGCGATATCACCAGTAGTATCATAGTGGTAATAAAAGCCAGCTCAAAAGATAGTATTAGTGGTTCCCAATTCATGATTGCTGAATCATAATATCGTTAAATTTAACGTACAGCCAGATCTTTTTCTCTTCCTCCAGCTTCAGACTTTCGATTATTGCGGTATGAAATATCACATGAATCCTGCCCGCTTCCGTGTCTACAACCAATTTACTCAGAAATATTCCCCTTTTTAATCTGTTGATCCTGCCGGAGATTCTGTTAAGAATGCCAAGACTGCTTTCATCATGACCGGAGATGATCACATCGGTTTCCTTAAAAAGCAGGTTCACCGGTTTTCCTTCATGCAAATATGGCTGGCTCTGAGGGGTGTCGATCACCATCACTTGTAACTGAATGCCCTTTTCGGTCCTGGCTGTAACCAGACTGAGCTTATCGTGTGTTTCCACCTGTATTATGGTTGCCCTAAGGTTGTTCATAAGGATCGTATCCGTATTTTTTAAGAATAATGACTGCTGCTTCAGAGCGCATAAACTTTATGAATTCGCTGGTAAATGGATGCTCCGGATTACGTTCAATGGCGATCATGGCCTGTTCAATGGGAGTGTAGTGTTCCTGCGGAACTTCGATCCACTGTTGCCCTGCAAAGGGTTTACCATTAATAACCGAACGTGCTGTGAAACCCATATCGGCCGCACCCGAAAGCATAAAATGATTGACTTGAGCAACAGATTCGCCATACACCAGTTTATCCTCTATCGCCTCATACAAGCCGGCATGCTTTAAAGACTCGACAGCAGCTTTTCCGTAGGGAGCATTTTCAGGATTCGCAATCGCTACTCTTTTCACCTGTTTACTTGAAAGCGCTTGCAGGGAAGGTTTTGTATCCTGGCGACTGCTAACCAGTGCCAGCTTTCCCAACGCATAGACTACCGGTGGGGAAGCCGATAAACCCTTGCGTTCAATTTCCTGGGGATATTTAAGGTCGGCTGAAACAAAGATATCAAAAGGTGCTCCCTCGCTGATCTGGGCAGTAAGCTTTCCCGAAGAGCCCACGATCATGGCGCAGGACACATCGTGTTTTTTTTCGAATTCATCAATGATCTCCTTCATGGCAAATTGCATATTGGCGGCAGTCGCAACTTTCAGGTCAGATTTATTTGAAGTGTTGTTGCAACCTGCTGCTAACAGTAACAGCATAATAAGAAAATAGCGGGGCGACATAATCATGAACGACGCTTATAGTAGATATAATCACTTATGAGTGGTTCTGCTCCCTGTTCTCTTAATGACATCATGACCTGACCGCGATGGTATGTATGGTGATTGGTGATGTGAAATAAGATATCTTCAACTGTATTTCTGAATTTGTGACCCCTGGAATCGGCATAAGAGATCCAATCTTCTAATTTTCTTTCCTTCAATATACTCAGGCTTTTTTGATAATTCTCAAGGTCAATGGCCGCACGATCCTCAGGTCGATGCAGTTGAAAGACTCCAAATGGGCCTTCCCCTGATAAGCGGGCATTCCATATCTGGTGGGCATTGAGCATATGAGAAAAAAGCTGTTGAGGTTTTTCGAATGCTGATTCCCGATCTGCCAATAAGAGCTTATCCAGTTCCAGATTGTAAAAATGGTGGTATTCAAATAAAGACTTCAGTAATTTTTTTGCCGGGTTTTCCATGATCTTTCTTTAAATGATTTCCATTATGAGTTATTCATCCTGAATAAAGCGCGTATGGTTTCTTTTGATACGATCGGTTCAACTGTCACTGTTTTAAAATTAAGCATATTCCCGCAACTGCTGAAGAAAAAACCTCCCTGCTGTTTAAAACCGATCTATATTTTTTCGTTCCCATGAAGTTGATGCGTAAGAACAGTGGTGTATTCGTTGAGATACCGCAGCTTTGTAACCATTATGGTTTTTAAGTTTGATAGGGAAGAATTGAAAATCGATCGTTAAAGATGCAGAGTGTTGCATCGGCAATTCGATCACTGGAACAGGTATCCGGAATGAGGAAATAAAGGATGAGGTTTAGAATTTAATTCCCCGTTTTTGGTTAAAGAAGTTTCCCTGAAAGATCGTTCAAATAAGGACATTGATTAGTTGTTCAGCAGGTTTTCATAGATCTCATGGTTTTCGTCGTCAAAACAAACGAAGATCACCCTCTCAATTTTAGGGGGCGCTGTGTCTTTTACTGTGTTGACAGCAATTTTGGCCGCTTTCTGTTTGGGATACCCGTAGACCCCTGTACTGATGTTCGGGAAGGCGATGGTTTTAAGATCGTTCTTTGCAGCGAGCTCAAGACTTGTTTTATAACAGGAAGACAGCAGGGCTTCTTCATTCTGATCGCCGCCTTTCCAAACCGGACCGACCGTATGGATGACTTTTTTTGCAGGCAGCTTCCCCGCAGTCGTGATCACAGCCTGCCCCGTTTCGCAATAACCGATTTCCTGACACTCTTTCATGATGGCGGGCCCTCCAGCTCGATGTATGGCCCCGTCGACACCACCTCCGCCCTTGAGCTCATTATTGGCAGCATTGACGATCGCGTCTGTTTCCTGATGGGTGATATCTCCTTTTTTCAGTTCAATACGCATAAAATAATGTTTAAATGAATTTTATCTCATCCCTTATTTCCGGGATAAGATATGAAGTTATCATTTTCGGGTGTGCCGGCTAACGTTCTGTTCTGAGGTAAGACAGTAATTCTTCAGAGGCCTGAGGTTCGATCAGATAGGTTTGAAAACGTATTTTCTTACTATGCGTTTTCAAATACACCCTTCCTGCATTTTCTTCAAGGTGGCAGAGCTCGGTTAATGTGATATTTTCGCGCCAGAAATTGTGGATGACCAATTTGTTTCCCTTTACCTGAATATAGGGAACTTTGCTGCGATAAACATACCAGCTGAGGTATAAAATTCCAATGGCTATAAATATATAGGGAGCAATGTCTGAGCGTGAAACAGTGAACGCCTGTAATAAGCCTGCACATATCCATAAAATACCCATTATCCGGATCTTATCTAACAGCTTTTTTTTGTAATGAATCTTCATTTTGCATAATTGACGCTCCTGACCGAAATCAAACTTAAGTTTTTTCCTACTTTAGAAATTCTTTTTTCGTTGAATATCTAAATCTAAACGCCTAATGCACAATTATATTGCAAGGCTATAAAGATGATTAAGGTCATTTGAATTCCGGTCTGATAAGAGACTTCATGCAACGGAATAGTAGAAACATGAAATTCAGGTTTACGTACCTACGCTAGTTTTTGTGAAAACTATCAAGCTTATTTTCCAGGCGTTCGCTGAGCGAACGCTGAGGTTGAGACAAAAGTCGCTGTTTATAATCTACTCCCAGTTGGTCCAGTACCCGCATCAGGTTGAAACCGATGGCATAATGGTAGGAATTGGAGCCTGCAAATTTGAGATAACGAAAATCAGGCATACTTAAATCGAATTCTCTGAATTCCTCAAAATTTTTGAAACCCGGGTCGGCTTTAGTTGTATACAGGTTTGCATTTTGAAGTTCATACATAGTCTTCATGGTAAGAAACTCCATATATCGGGCAGAGCCCTCTTGTAACACATAATAGTCTTCGACCTTTTTCAGATGCGGATGCGCTTCGCTGTATCGATCAAGTCTTCTTTCGCGTGCTTTCAGGTAATTTTCCAGGATACGATATTTTTCTTGTTGTCCGGGTTCTTCCAAAGCGCATAAAAGCAACTGGTTTTCATACTGAACCATAGCAAGAAATTGGGGGTCCTCTTCGCAGATTTGTTTCATGTGACGGGAATCAAAGGGTAATTCTGCGATCTCTTCTCTTACATATTTGATTAATTCAGGAGTATTGTACTGATAGTGATGAAACATTTCGTGCATCACCATGGTGGTCCACATCTCGGTCGATCTTACAGAAGGAATGTACTTACCGGTCTCTTCAACACTGAGAAATCTTTGAACAGGATGATTGTAATAAACCATATTGCTGTCAACAGGATCCAGGCTGATCATTACTTCAAAATGATACGGAATGGTATCAATTCTGGTAGCAAGAGCATAATCTTCACTATAGTAATCGAGGTTTTTCAATCTGACACGGGTGATGGAATCAGGAAAGAAGATCTCAGAATAATCTCCGTTGTAGTAAACGAAAGTACCTTCGACGGGTTTCTTGTTAAAACCTTCCCAGTAGCGATTGCCCAGGGTGTCCCGGAGTTTTAGTACAAAATCGATCCTGTGTGATGAAAGGCTGTCAGGAAGATCAAATGGTTTTTTGTCTGATTGTTGGCTTTGTTGTTGTGTGTTTTCGCAGGCTGCAGTGAAAACAATCAGGCTTAAAGGAAGTAAGATTCTCAGGAAAGAATTGAGGGATTTTCTTTTGATGGAGTTGATGGCCGGTAACATGTGATTCGATGTATTTTTTAATTATAACGACTAAAATTCTGTTTTGTAACAAAGATTGGTGTGTGAACCTTCGAATGAAGTAGTGGCTACCAGGTCAAAAGCTGAGGGTTTCCATAAGATCACTGGTCTGCTCCCCACCGGCTTTCAATGCGCCGCCCATAGCATAAATAGTATTTCCTATGGCTGTTCCTGCCAGTCCGTGACGGGGAGAACGCATGGAGACAGATGGTTCCCAGCTGTCTGCTTCTGGGTTATATTTCCAACATTGCTTGTAGACGCCACCTCCATCATCGAAGTATTCTCCCCCGAAAGCATAGAGTTTGCCATTTACAGAGGCGGCTGCCAGTCCGCCCTGGGCCTGAGGAATGGGAGCAGCTTTTCGCCAGGTATCCTCACGCGGGTCGTATACTTCCAAATCGGTCACATTTCCTCCTGAAACCGTACGGCCACCCACTACATAAAACAAATCACCGATAACTGCTCCTGCGGCACTGTTACGTGCTGTGGGTGCAGGAGCTGCCTGATCCCAGCTGTCTGATTCAGGGTCGTAAACCAGGTGGTGACCGGTATCGGTATGATCGCTGTAGACGCTGTTTCCTCCTGCCTTGGGGTAACGACCGCCCACGATATGTATGCGGTCATTTATTACTCCGGCAACAGTTTCTCCGTGTTTAACCGGGGCCGGTGTGCCGGTGGTCCACTTGTCAGCCCCGGGATCATATATCCAGGTCTGATCCTGCATGACCCAAACTTCATCGGGTGCCCGCATCCGGAAGCCACCGAACCCATACAGCTTTCCGGAAAAAGAAGCCAGTTGCAGGTGGTGTCTGGATTCAGGGAGTTTAGCTGCCATTCCCCACGTATTTTCCCTACTGTTATAAACCAGGTGATGGGATGAATCTCCGGTTATGCGGGTGTCGGCTATGAGTCCGCCGGCTACGTGGATATTCTGATTCAAAACCGCGCAATAGATTTCCTGTAACTTAAAGGGCATGGAAGGAGCCGGCTGCCATTTTACCAGCTTTGGGGAAAGTGACCAAAGAGGGTGGAGACCAAACAGCAGAGAGGAGTAACATACCGATGTCATGAACTTTCTGCGGGAGAGGGATGTATTATTCGGTTCGGAAGATGTCATAAAGAAATCGTCATTTCTTGAATCAGAAATAGATGCGTGTATTTAAAGGTATCAATTTTGAAAGAAAGGAGCAAGATGATTAGATTTTGTATTAATGATTGTCCTGGTTTATGGGTTTTCCTGAATATATTTGATCTATGAACAGGATTTGGATTCTCTTTATTACAGCTTTGTCGGTGACCTTATTGACTCTTTTTCTTTTGGCTACGGGTTCTTCTTTATTGACGATTTCCCTCAATGATTCAGGAACCATTCCGCTGGGAACCTTTATTACCTGGGCGGGAATGATCGGGCTCTCACTGACCATCTATTCGGGGATCAGAGATCTCAGAGAACCCGCAGCAGGGATTCATAAAATACTGGCCTTATTGCTGCGTTTCGTTCTGGTACTGGCCATTCTTTGGGTGCCGCTTTCTTATTTGCTGGCAGGGAACCTGTCTTTTTCCTTTTCCCAAACAACCGCATTTCAGGGCGGACAAACAGCCTGGAAGCTTTTCCGATATCTCAGTTCGATTATCGGGGTCGGCCCCTTGATTATCCTGCTTTTTTATGGGGTTTCTTTGATATTTAAAAGGAAGCGTTATTGAGCTTTTCTTTGAAATGAAAGCATACGCCATTTGAAGATTTAACTCCAGGCGGTTGAATTGACGTATCTTTACCTGTCTCCTATTTTATTAATTTAAGGTTCACTCCATATGAACAGAACAGAATCTCATATCGTTCCGGAAATACCTGTTGCCCTGCGTATACAGGAATATGGAGTAGGGGTCTTCAGTGCGGCACCTACAAAATCAGCGCTGAAAAAGGCAATAAAGAAAAACTATGTCAGGGTCAATGGAGAAATAGCCCAAACGGGAACCTGGATCAGGGGAGGGGAAACCATTACGATAGCTTTGCCTGAACACCCTGCTCCCGATACGCGCCTGGTATTGCCGCTGGAAGTCTTGTTTGAAGACGAATACCTGGCGGCGATTCATAAGCCTCCGGGTATTGCGGTGAGCGGGAATCGTTTTAAAACCATTGCTCAGGCGTTGTCACAGAATATGGAACCCAGTTCCCATACCGATGCGACCAGACCACAGCCTGTACATCGACTCGACTACCCTACTACGGGCATATTGCTGGCAGGGAAAACCCGAAGCAGTATTAGATTGCTTAATAAAATGTTTGCTGAAAAAGCCGTCAAAAAGATCTACTATGCCGTTACCATCGGAAAAATGACTGGCAGGGGAACCATCGGTTCAAACATAGAGGAAAAGCATTCACGTTCAGATTTTGAAGTGGTAAGCTCTGTGACGTCTGAAAGGTTCGGCACGCTTAACCTGGTACGGTTAATGCCGCAGACTGGAAGAAGACACCAGCTGCGCAAACATTTATTCAGTATCGACCATCCAATATTGGGCGACAGAGATTATTGGCAGAAGGGTTTGATTCTGAAGGGCAAGGGCCTTTACCTGCATGCCTACTCGCTGGAGTTTGAACATCCTTTTACCGGCAGGCCAATCTTTCTGAAAGATGAGCTTCCGTCAAAATTCCGCAAGATATTTCCGGATACTTCCTTTTGATTTCGACTTCACGTTGAGAATTTATCCTATATTCGTAGAGAGGCTTTAAGTCAATCAGGATCTTATCGATACTGAGTATTCTTATAGCACGAGCGTTATTGACTAATAAAATTAAGGATCATGAAACTTTCTTTGACTTTTTTCTTAGCTGTTTTTTTTACTGTCGGATCATTTGCCCAAACTGAATATTTCACTACTGATGGTAAGAACAGATTCACCCAACCGGAATTGGAAGAGATGCTAAAGGAATTAAAGGAAAAGTATTCCAAGGCGTTTTCAAAAGAGGTTTTTGTCGACTTTGAGGTAAAGGAAGCGTACCGTTCAGGGGATTCCATCATTAATACTATCGGATTTGAAATCGCCGATAAAAAAACGGTAAGGTTGCGGGAAAAGAACAAGTTATATAGTCTTAAAGGAGAAGAATTTCCTGAGTTTGAACTGAGTTCCTTATCGGGGGGCACTTTTGATCTTGAAAAATTAAAAGGAAAACCTACCATGATCAATTTTTGGTTCACCCGCTGTGCTCCCTGCATCGATGAAATGCCGACCCTTAACAGCATAGCTGAAGAATTTGGAGATAAGGTGAATTTCGTCGCGATCACTTATGAGTCAAACGATGCAGTGAAAGAGTTTTTGACCCGGCATGATTTTGATTTCATCCACCTGGTCGATGCCCGGTCTTTTACCAAAGATCTGCGAATCGGAACCTACCCCACCAATGTTTTTCTCGATAGTGAAGGGGTAATTGTAAAAGTAGAAGGGGGCATTGCCTATGAAAAGAATGAAAATGGTGAAGTAAAAATGGGAGAGGGTGAAGAGATCATCAGAATTCTGGAATCCCTGGAAGAGTAATTTAGGATAGTGCTCTCAGGTTTCATCCGGATACTGTTAATTTTAAGAATTTTTATGCGGGGAAATTTGTTTTGCTTTTTTAAATACTAAGACATGAGAAAGTTCAGGAAATATTTAGCTGTGTTCGCTTTTCTGATCATCATCCTGGAGTTGCTCCTGCCCGACTATTCCGATCTGAGCGTTCGAAATAACCTGGGCAGTTATTTGACTCTTTTAGCCATGACCTGTGTGATCATCGCCATGATCTTATCCAATCGTGCTGAAAACAAAAGTTCCTGAATGATCTGACCGGATTGAGGGGAGCATCCCGAAATGCACAGATCTTTATACATGCTGTCTTAGCATGAATTAAAGCCTTTATCAATTTGAAGAACGGCATATTATCTCCTTATGAATTGTGGTGAAATTATGCTGGTTTTAATGTTGTTTAAACTGGTGGTGAGCTGGGGGGCAGGCATCGACATCTCCCGGATGCAAATTTCCCTCAATTTTTCCAGGTTGGAAGTATCCACTAATCTCAACAGCTCTTTGTAGTGATTACTTCGAAAATATTCATTATTTTTCGTATTCAGAAAACTTTCAATCTGCAATAGCGATTGGTCGTTTTCCTCTCCCTCCTAAAATGTTCCCCTATCCTTTGATTTTGTATTCTTCATGGTTAGAATACATTGTAGTTCGCATAATCTTTGAAGTAAAAAGCTGTTAGAAAAATGAGATCCATACCGGGCATTCCGTGGCAAGATGTTATCATATTTAAGGGGACTATACCGGAGTTAAATAAGCTCCTGAATATCAAAAACAACAATTTCCAGATAAGCTGGCTGGATGAAAAAAACTTCGTATTCTCGATCAAGCGTACCGGGAGCTATAAGGTCTTGAACAGATTTCCCTTTTTGATGAGAGCGGTCAAGGGAACGGCTAAAATAAAAAGGAAGTCAGATTCGAGTCTTGCCATAAGGTTTATCACCCGAACTCATGTGAATTTATCGGTTATCACCTTAGCGATCAGCCTTTATTTGTTTCACTTTGTGCTGGTGTCCCGGAAGTACATATTGTTCACGGAGCTTTTTTATATGTTAGACTTATTGGGCTATATGCTTCCTTTTATAATTGGTGCCTGGTTCCTGGGGCGCATACAGGAGGTAATATTGCTCAGAAAGTTTGAAAAGTACCTGAAGAGGAAGAATCAAAATTCAGTCACAGGAAAGAAAGTTGAAATTTGATGCTTTATCCGCACGTAATCCGGTTTTCGTTGTAACAATTCACGCCAAGGATCGTCGGACTTGTATTGGAATCAAATACATAAGAAATGAGTGAAAAAAACGCGCGCCCCTCAGTACTGACCGATTACAGGATACATACCAGGATCAAACTCTCCGCTCTGTGGACCACCCTGATGTTCCTTTATATCTATACTCATTATCACATCCGCTTTGGGCGATAAGTGGCAAGGATTTTTTGTGCTTTTCAATCTGATAGAAATGGCCGTTCTGACCATGATTATTGTACAGGCCTGGAAATGGCCAAAGACTAACTAGCCTTAGCTATGTAAGACCAGAGGACCTTAAAAGCTGCCCCTTCCTTTATTCGTAAAACATCCAATAGAAAATATAACCACATCAACCATCATGAAAGAAGCTCAAACACAATTGGTAAAGACCGCCCGATGGGCAGGTGTCTGGTATTTATTACTGGCCGTTTCAGGCGTCATCGGATTTTTAGTACTTCATTCGAAAGTGTACGAGGCCGATCCTCAACAGACTTTAACCAACCTGACGGAAGAAACTTCAATGGCCCGGCTGCGATTGATCGCAGAGTTGTTGATCGTGGTTTCACAGGCCCTGGCAGCGGTATGGTTTTATAACTTGTTTAAAAACATCAATAATACAGCCGCCTGGGCCACCGGGATCTGGGGTACGGTCAATGCCGTGATCATCACGGTAAGCGCTGTCGCTATGGCAGCTGCTCTTAAGATAGCCCTTTCAGATCATGCAACAGAAGATAAGGTTTTGCTGATCGAGTTGCTTACGAATCTGATCAGAGGGGCCTGGGGGGTTGGCGGACTCTTCTTTGGCCTGTGGCTCATTCCGATGGGGTATATCATAACCAGCTCCCGAAGAATGCCGGTTTGGTTAGGGCGAACCCTGATCCTGGGCGGGATAGGATACATCCTGAGTACCTTTATCACCTATGCAGGAGTTACCGGCTCCTGGGTAAGTAGCCTTACTGTACCTGCGACCATAGGCGAGTTCTGGATGATCGGTTATCTGTTGGTCTTCGGGATCAGACCTGACCCCCAAAGTGAAAAAGTTGTGTAACGGTTGCTTTAATACTTCCCTCGAACAATTTTAATCATTTTTAGTGCTCCGGGAGTTTTTCAGTTTGCGGTAGTCGGTTTATTTTTTCGATGAAAATTTGCAAATGTTCATGGCCGAGACATGGGATGCTTTTGGGTAGACACCGAGTTCTGACTTGTTGGTTCAGAGGGCAGAACACGGGAATTGATTTATTTAAGTATCTTACTGTAAAGTATCGCACGAATTCAGATGCTTTTTAAACATTGAATTTTATTGAAATCTCTTCACAAATATTTTAGTTGGTATTATAACAGAGGAAAAAATAATATCGTTTTTGCATTATCAGTTTCTTTGTTTTTCTGGTTGTTTTTAGCAGTCACACAGCCCTTTGGGATTCATGCAGATGGTTTACGTTCATTTCTGGATCTGCTGTTATGGCTTCTTCCCATGGCGGGGATCTGGTTTATAACAATACTCCTGACCGACAGCTTAATCAGGTTAATTTTCGATGGGAGCCGCCAAAATCAAGTCTTCTCAGATGCCTTTGGATGGGTTGTTAAGCTTTTTTTTATTATTCATGGCCTCTATCTTTTCAGGGCCTATTTCTGCGACTGGACTTGTATGGACCTAAAGGAGTATCTGCAGCTGATACTTGCGGTCATTTTGATATTTTTACTGGTTTACCTGCCCTTCGCCAATTATGCCAGATCGATATATCTTAAATCAGTATTTAGCGGGAAACAAACAAGGCTGAATGAGGGGGAGATACAATTGGGAGAAGGGAAAAATACCGTTGTTTTAAGTCCGCAGAAGATAGTCTATGTTCAATCAGAAGGTAATTACCTGGATATTTTTTGCCTCGCAGCAAATACAGAGATTACTAAAATAACGGTCAGATCGACTCTTAGTGGTTTGCAGCAAATTTTGGAAACCGACTTTCCCTCATTTAAAAGAGTTCACAGGTCTTACCTGGTCAATATGAATTTCTACCATAAGTTGATCACTGAAAAAGGGAATACTCAAATACAATTGAAGGTAAATGATGAGTATTTCACATTTCCTGTCTCCAGGAAATATAAATCGGTAATTAAAGAAATTCTATAGGGGCACTTATCCCAAAAAGATGGTTGATCATCACAGCATAGCAGTGGTGAAGATGACTCTTTCTGATGTTCGCACCAAAATTGCTTCTTTTCAAATCATTCCTTGTTCAGACCGGAAGATTTCAGGGGACCGTGATTAATTTCGGTATCTGTAAAACCGAATTTTATGAAAATTTTGAAACATGCTCAGTTAGTCCTCGTGACCTTGAATATTCTATTAGCCATTTTAGCTTACCGGGGATTTTTTCAGGGTAAGGATATTTTGCCCGTAGTATTTGCTATAGTCTCAGTTTTGCTAGGATTGATCTTTATTTGGATCAGCCGAACGGCTTTACCGAAATACCGCCTGATAGGTTTTGCCTTGGTGGTAATGTCTGCTTTAGGATTGTATCATGTTCATTTCAATATTTATAATGCTGAAAGAATGGAAGCATCCAGGAGCAGGTCTATGGAGGCTTTAGAGAAAAATAAAGCTCCGGCCGTCACCTTTGTTCATGCTATTAATATTATGGATGCATTCAATGTCGATACCTATACGGCAGGTAATAGGTTTACTATTCTGAACTTTTGGGCTACCTGGTGCGCTCCCTGTCTGAAGGAGATGCCGATGCTTGATGAGTTCTATAGAACCCACAAGGATCAAAGGGTAGGAGTTATTGGCTTTACAGAATTTCAGGGAGATGAGCTGGAGGCGATGAACAGGATAAGAGAAACGATTCATCAGGTGGAGGTTCAATACCCGATACTGATTGATTCAACCACTGCCGTAAGGGTTGCTTATAAAGCAGATATATTGCCAGCAACGGTTTTGTTAAATCAAAATGGGGAGGTGGTTGACTATCAAATCGGAATAGATGGAGCAAAGAAGATCATGCGGTTCGTGACAGAACAAATGGAAAGCGCACTAAATAATTAATGGGGTCATTCAGGCTCCTGGTCTCATATACCTTCCTTTTTTAACGGTGTCATACTCTTTTTTACGCCTTGCCGAAAGCCGTGGACGAAAGATTGATTGAATTTATTGGTTTTAAAAAAGATTCAGGGTAACAAAACCGTGAGTTGTTCGTCGATTTTATATATCTATAATAATCATGACAAAATGAAAAAAGCAATAGTATGTCTTGTCCTAATGGTTCCTTTTATGCTCCTTGGCCAGGCAAAGAATCAACCTAAAAAGATTCTGATGGTGGTAAGTTCCTACGGAAAGGATTTAGGGGAAACCAGACCGGGCTATGAGTTTGATGAATTTACCCAGGCCTATTTGATATTTAAGAAGAATAATCTTGTCATAGATGTGGCTAGTCCTAAGGGAGGAAAGGTGGAAGCAGACCAGTTCAATAAAGATAAGGCATACAATCAGGCCGTTTTGAATGACCCGACCACTTTGGAGGTTTTGAACAATACCCTACCCACCTCTAAGGTAGATCCATCTGCCTATGATGCTGTATATGTGGTAGGAGGCAAGGGAGCGATGTTCGACCTTCCTTTTGATCCTTCCCTGCAAGATATCATAGTGAACCTCTATCGCAGAGAGGGTACCGTGATCTCATCGGTTTGTCATGGACCCGCGGCTTTTGCCAATGTGAAGGATGGCGACAAGTTCATTATTGAAGGCGTGGAGCTCACCGGGTTTTGCAACCTGGAAGAAGATCTCTTTGGTAAGAAATGGGTGAAGGAATTCCCTTTTAGTTTGGAAGATAAGTTAAAAGCCAGGGGAGCTGTTTTCAGTCAGGCCGATTTTATGCTTAGCAAAGTGTCGGTTTCGGGGAAGTTTATTACCGGGCAGAATCCGTTTTCCACCACCAAGTCGGCCGAGGAAGTGGTGAAGTCCCTGGGGATAGAACCTGTAGCCAGAGATCTGTACAAAGATGAAAGAAGTATAGACCTGATCCAGGAGGTGACCAATGGTAAAAGATCGGTCACATCGGCCGCCGAAGAACTGAAAAGCAACCAGGATTCCTATGAGATGCCGTTGATCGCCGTATGGGGGTATTATAAGATCCTGGCCTCAAAAGAAGATGAAAAAGAGATTGTAAAAGGCGTTACTATGGTTGAATTGAGCTCGCCCTATTTCTTTGATGAAAATCTGCAAATGGTTATGGCGCAGACCTACAGTGCTTTAGGGGATAAAGAAAAAGCGCAAAGGGTATTAGAAGATCTTATTGCCAAGGATCTTCTAACAGAAAGGGCGAGAACGCTGCTTGAGGAGCTGGATAAGAAGTGAAATTAAGAACTGCTTTATTCAGGTAAGAGGCCTGTTTGGGAGGTTTAATTTAATGCCCTGAAACATCCTGCTGGAAATTCAAAGCGAAGTGCCAATGGCTATTGCTTTTTTATTATCCATCCCCTTTACTAAAGCAGGCTTTTGACGGTCCCTTGAAACAGAAGGCCCGGGCAAAAATCCGGGTTTTGTATTCACCTGTCAGGTTTCGCTAAGCTGTTTCGGAAAAGCTCCCAGGAAACTGGGTCTCCCTGAATGTGATAAGTTTTCTTTTTTTTGAGTAGCCAGATGATGGTTCCTGTAAGAAAACCACTGGTGGTCAGAACGGCAGCACCTCCTCCGGCAATACCAGCCCCGAGAGCTCCCCCAATGCCGGTATCACCGGTGTCTGATAAAACGATAGCCCCAAAAATTGCAGATATTCCCAGGCCGATCCCCGCGCCCAAACCACTGTCATGACCGAACGAACGAAAGGTTTTGATATAGCCGATCTCCAGGTAAGGCAGGGTATAAGCCTTTGAGCCCCTTTTAAGATGAAGAAAATTTTCGTCTGCCGAGGTGATAAAACCGGCGTGAATTTTTTTGCCTTCAGAATCGAAAACCCTTATAAATTCCTTATTCTGGGTAAAACCAAAGCTGGAGATAAGCAAGAGGGAAAAGAGAAGATAATGTTGTAGGGAATTCAAATCCTTAAAACAGTTTACCATATAATTCGAATGTAAATATTTAACAGGCTATGTCGTATTTCTTCATTTTTCTAAAAGAATGAATAATATATCGTATCCGGTTTAAGGTAAACGATAAATGGCGATTCCAAATTCACCCAATGTCAAATTCTTTCCGTCTGATTCTGTTCTGCGGGCATACAACGGTTCCGAAGGTAGATCCAGGCGTTCTGAATTGATCGATGTTTCCTTCTCTGAAAAATTCAATAGTATAAGCAACTTTTCTTCAGGTGATTGACGAGTGTAGGCAAGAATATTGTCTGGTACTGCGTCTTTCTCGATCAATTCCAGATCTCCGGTCTGCAGTGCCTGATGGGTTTTACGCAGCTGAATGATGTCACGGTAAAGATGTAGAAGCGAGCTGCTGTCGGCCACCGATTTCGCTACATTGATCTCTTTGTAATGTTTTTCCACCGGTAACCAGGTATCTGATCCCGTGGTAAAGCCCGCATTTGCGTTACTGTTCCACTGCATAGGCGTGCGGCAGTTGTCGCGATTGAATATGGGGGAGTTTTCACGTATCAACTCAGGAAGTCCCACCCAGTAGCGTGCAAGAGGATCCTGTGCCTCTTCCAAAGGGATATCACCTGAATGCATTCCGATCTCTTCTCCCATATAGGTAAAGGGTACTCCACGTGCGGTGTATTGAAAGGTAGCCAATACTTCGTGCTTTTCAGGCTTATTGTTTAACCTGGAAATTATACGGGGTTGGTCATGGTTGCCGAAAACATAGGTTGGTGCCAGGGGTTTGGGATATGCTGCTTCGAACTCACTCAGTTTACTTCGAAAAAAGTCGGCCGAAAATTCGAATTCTTCCACGATATCAAACAGAAAAACGAGGTTTAGCCCATCATGTGACTCCATGCCCAGCAATTCCCGCATGTGGTGATGTGATCCAAAAACTTCTCCCACCATAAATTTCTCTTCCGGGTAATCTTCCAGTACTTTACGAAGATCTTTGGCATACGTGATCACCTCAGGTTGGTGAAAATTGTAGAGATGATTTCTGAAGAGCCATTTTCGATTATCAAAATCGGGTAGGTAGCGAAAAGTAAACGGATTATCCCGTAATTGCTCATCTTCAAAAATGAAATTGAAAATATCCAGCCGGAATCCATCTACCCCACGATCCAGCCAAAAGCGCACCATATCAAAAACAGCCGCTTTCACCTCCGGATTGCGCATGTTGAGATCGGGCTGAAAGGGTAAAAAAGCCGCGTAGTACCATTGATCGCGGGCTTCATCATAATTCCAGGCGCTTTCCTGTCCGACTATATTTTTCCAGTTATTAGGGGGAGTATCCTTTTTTCCGTCCCGCCATACATACCAATCGCTTTTCGGGTTGTCACGTGAGCTCTTTGATTGCAGAAACCATTCATGCTGATCTGAGGTATGGTTGAGAACCATATCAAAAACAATCTTCATGTCGCGACGGTGAACCTCTGCGATCAGGCTGTCTACCAGTTTTTGATCGCCGTATTCCGGTTCTATTTTACGAAAGTTCGCGATATCATAACCGTGATCCTTTTGCGGACTTTGGAAAAAAGGTGATATCCAGATAGTTTCAAATCCAATGGAATCTATGTAGTCGAGTTTTTGAATGATGCCGGCCAAATCACCGATACCATCGCCATCAGAATCATAATAGGAGCGGGGGTAGACCTGGTATACTGTTGTTGATTTCCACCAGTCGTCTGAACTATCATACCTTGACTGAACCTCAGAAGGTAGTTCTGCGATGACTTTCATTGGGTCGTCACTTTTGAGATTGTACCAAACGAACCAGGTTACAAACAATAAAACGATAACCAACAGGCTGAGGAGAATTTTTTTAATCATTTTCTTACTTTGAAGCGTTTAAAATACAGCTTTACACAAGCTTAAAATACTCAGACGAAAAAAATCTTTTACCCGATTGTGATTTTTCAAGGAAAAGTTGCGAATAATGGGGTGTAAACAAACAACAGTTTTGAATCAAAAAGAGAAAACGCAGAAGTTTAAAAAAATCATACAGGAGAACAGAGGTGTCTTGTTCAAGGTCATAAACATCTATTGCAAAGACGAACAGGATAAGAAAGACCTGGAACAGGAAATTTTGATCCAATTATGGAAGTCTGTCGATAATTATGACGAAAGGTTTAAAATTTCAACCTGGATATATAGAATTGCGATGAATGTTTCTATTTCCTTTTACAGGAAAAACAAAAGAGCCGCGTCTCATGTATCTATGGATTCCATTTTTATGGAGCAAACACTTGCAGAATCGGAGGATGATGTTCTTGAAAAATGGCAGACTGTGAAATACTTCCTGAATCAACTGAATGAACTCGATAAAGCCATCATGCTGCTTTATTTAGATGATTTTAATTACTCCGACATAGGCGAGATCGTCGGTATTTCCACAACCAATGTTGGTACTAAAATCAATCGAATAAAAAATAAACTAAAACAAAACGTGACAAAATGGATCTAAACGAATTTAAAAAGATGTGGGTGGAGACAAATGCAGACATTTCTAATCGGCTTGAAATAAACGAGAACAGATTGAATCAAATCACTATAAATCATTCTAAAAACAAGCTTGAGAAATATATGAACATCTCCATTCTGGGGAGAAACCTGGCGCTGGTGTATTTTGGTATTTCTATTTTCTTTGCTGTAAAAGTGTTTGATGATTTGGCATATAGTGTGCCTGCGATAATGGGTGGGCTTGCCATGCTTTTTTCATTCTTTCAGCATCTTTCATTGAAAAAAGTGAATTACAGTACAATGAATATTGTCGAGCTTCAGAAAACCATTGAAAATTTCAGAATTCACACCTTGAAGTTCTCAAAATTCGACAAAGGAATAGTGGCATTCTGGATTATCACTTTAATCCCGGTTTACCTTAAGCTATATTTCCATATATCCATCTACTCCAATCAAGACTATTTATTGATCTTTATACTAAGCATAGTTTCTGTCTCCTTTTTAATCCGCTTAATCCCTTTCGATGCTTACAAAAAGTGGGATTCAGAATTAAAAGAAGCTGAGAGTAAATTAAATGAACTCATCGAATTTGAAAAAGAATAAGGTTGTTGCATACCATGGCACCTCCAAAAGGTCCTGATAAGTTACTCCCGGCTGCATTTTGTTATATTTGGAACCTTATGAAAGAATCTTTCAGATCGATCATTCTGCAAAAAACAGGGGCTTTGACCTGCTTCGAAAAAGAGGTGATCCAGGAATTGTGGAGTGGGTACGGAAAAATCATTCGGGTGGGTTTGGAGAATGCTGCGGTAGCCAGTGTGGTGGTAAAACACGTACAGATTCCTGATGACAAAAAGCACCCTCGCGGATGGAACACCGATATAGGTCATCAACGCAAATTAAAGTCGTACCAGGTAGAAACTACATGGTATGATACCTACAGTAAGTTCAGTGCTGCCCGGTTGCCACATTGTCTTGCCATTGAGACGAAAGATGATGAGGTGCTGATGGTTTTGGAAGATCTGGATGAAGCGGGCTACCCTATACGCAAGGTTGATGTTTCATGGGACGAAATAGCATGGTGTTTAGAGTGGTTGGCAAAATTTCACGCGAGTTACCTGGGTAAAGATCCTGAAGGCCTATGGGAGGTTGGTACGTATTGGCATTTGGAAACCAGGCCTCAGGAATTAGCGGTATTGAATGATCCAAAGCTGAAAGAGGCAGCGCCAATCATTGATGAAAAACTAAATGGGTGTAAATACAAGACCTTTGTTCATGGTGATGCGAAACTCGCAAACTTCTGTTTTGGAATAGACGGAGAGGTTAGCGGGGTGGATTTTCAGTATGTCGGTGGCGGATGCGGGATGAAAGATGTCGCTTATTTTATAGGAAGCTGCCTGAATGAAAGAGATTGTGAACGGTTGGAAGCTCAGATCCTGGATACCTATTTCGGGTATCTGCAAAGAGCATTGCCGGAAAGGAATGAAGCTCTGGAAGACGAATGGCGGTCATTGTATCGGGTAGCCTGGGCAGATTTTCATCGCTTTCTGAAAGGGTGGAGTCCCGATCACTGGAAGATCAATAGTTACAGTGAACGTATCACTGCAGAAGTGATCGATAATTTATAGCAATGAACTTGTCAAAACTTACCGATATAGCGATCGAGGCCGCCATGGCTGCAGGAAGCATCATTCAGCAGCACATGAATGATGATCTTAAAGCAGTGGAAAAGGACGGGGGTGAAAGCTACGCCTCCCAGGTCGTAACTGCAGCCGATCTGGCCTCTGAAAAAGAAATTCTTTCGCAGCTGCTCCCTAGCTGTGAAGCATTCGGTTTAGGGCTTTTATCAGAGGAGATCGAAGATGACGGGAGCCGGTTCGAAGCTGATTATTTTTGGTGTATTGACCCTTTGGACGGAACACTACCTTTTATCAATAAACAACCCGGTTTCTCTGTATCGATAGCTTTGGTCGCAAAAGATGGAACCCCGCATATAGGAGTTGTTTTTGATCCCACCACAAATACATTGTATCACGCTGTAAAAGGAAAAGGTGTTTTTAAGAATTGTGAGCCCTGGAAAATACAACATACAAACAACTATCTGACCTACGTGACCGATCGGGAATTAAAGGACACACCCAGAGCCTCCGAAATAGAAAGCCTGCTGTCTGAGTATGTGGAAAAATTGAATTTGAAGGGGATAAAAGAGCTTGCCGGAGGAGGTGCCGTGATGAATGCTATCCTTGTACTGGAAAATGGTCCGGCATGCATGCTAAAGTATCCCAAAAAAGAAAGTGGCGGAGGTAGCATATGGGACTTTGCCGCTACGGCGTGTATGTTCCGGGAATTGGGATTACAGGCCACGAATTTTGCGGGAGGAAGGTTGGATTTGAACAGAAAGGATGGCACGTTCATGAATCAGGAAGGCATCTTTTATGCGAATTTGAGGTAAGCTCAATTGAAAAAAAGAAATCTATCCCATCCTTTTTAAGGAGGGGTACTCCTCAGGCGTGCAGTGGTTCTGTAAGATGAAGTGTCGGAAGCCTCTTAGGACTATTTCTTTTTTTTACGATTGTTAAATTTTTTATCACCTCTGGTTTTGGGCTTTTTATATTTCTGCTTGATGGTCCTGCGATAGGAACCGCCTTGGTTGGTCTTCTGATTCTTTTCCTTTTTTTTATGGAATGCCGGTCCGGGGGCATCGCTATCAGAATAGGTCAACGGATTGTGGGCTTCCTTTTTATATGGCCGTTCATCGGGGCTGAGCTGCGTTGCGATCGTTATGTCTTCCGGCATCGCAATTTCCGGGATTTTGAAATCCATAAGAGTTTCAATCGCTTCTTTCAGGGGCTGTTCCTTTTCAGTGAACAGTAAAATGGAGGTTCCCTTTTCTTTGGCTCTCCCGGTACGGCCTATACGATGAATGTAGTTTTCCGGATAATGGGGTGTGTCAAAATTGATCACATGTGAGATCTTATCGAGATCGAGCCCGCGGGAACTCACATCAGTGGTGACCAATATGCGCTGCTGTCCTTTTTCAAATTGATCTAAAGACCGCAAGCGGTAATTCTGGGTTTTATTCGAGTGAATAACGCCAAGCGATTCTCCAAAGGGATCTTTCAGGGTTTCAGACAGCAGGTCGGCACTTTTTTTATTGGATACAAACACCAGGACCTTTCGAAACTCTTCCTCATCCCGGAGCAGCTCACGCAGAAGATTTACTTTGGTGTAAAAGTTGGGAACTGCATAGGCTTTTTGGGTAGTGTTTTCCAGAGGGGTTCCGCTTAATGCTACGGAAACCTTGGTCACATTGGTAAAGAAATTCAAGATAAAGGCTTCAATATCTTCGGTCATAGTGGCAGAAAACATAATGTTTTGTCTGCGCTCGGGAAGCAGGTCAAAAATATTAGTGAGCTGAAACCGGAAACCCAGGTCCAGCATAATATCTACTTCATCAAGTATGAATTTATTTATAGCACGTAATTGTACAGCCCGGGAAATGACCAGGTCGTATAGCCTTCCGGGGGTAGCTACCAGGATATCACAGCCGAAGCTCAGCATATCTTTTTGGCGGTTGATATTCGTGCCTCCATATACCCCAAGAACCCTGAGATTTAAATTCCTGCAAAGGGTCTCAGCAGTATCGGCAACCTGAACGACCAACTCTCTTGTGGGTACCACGATCAATACTCTGGGGTGCGGATCTTTGGAATATTTCAGTTGTTGTAAAACCGGTAACAGGTAGGCCAGGGTCTTCCCGGTACCTGTTTGTGCTATTCCGAGCATGTCAGACCCGGACTTAATAACCGAAAATGATTTTTCCTGAATAGGTGTGGGTTTGGTGATCCCCAGTTGGCTCAGGCCTTGCAGTAATCGTTGGGAGATGTTGAATTCTTGAAAAGATGACATGTATTTGCTTTTTAATGGGAAGAATAAACGAAGTCCTCCGGAATGCAGGGCAAAGATAGTGAGACATTTAAAGCGACAGGCAGCAGGAGGTCTTTTTTGAAAGAGGATGCTCTATATTCACGAGATCTGCGATTACTATTGAATAAAAACAAAGCGCTCTACTTCATCTGAAAACAAAAAAGCCAGGACTTTCATCCTGACTTTGTATTCATCTGTACTCGAGGCGGGAATCGAACCCGCACTCCCGAAAGAACTGGATTTTGAATCCAGCGCGTCTACCAGTTCCGCCACTCGAGCATTTCGGTGTGCAAAACTAAAAAATATTTTGTTTCCCCGCGCAAAAATTACATATAATAATATCCCTATAGTTCCTAGAAATTTCTAAATTTGCACCCTGTTTAAAATCGACACGACAATAAATAACTATTAAACAAGAATTTAAGATGCCTTATTCAGTGCCGGAACCAAAGATATTTGCCTGTACACAATCACAGGAATTAGCTGAGAAAATTGCCAAATCTTTCGGCGCAGAATTGGGGAAGGTGATCTTTTCCCGTTACAGCGACGGAGAGTTCCAGCCGTCTTTTGAGGAGTCGGTACGGGGAACCCGGGTGTTCATCATCGGGTCGACCCACCCAAGTTCTGATAATTTAATGGAAATGTTGTTGATGCTCGACGCAGCGAAAAGAGCTTCTGCCCGGCATATCACCGCGGTTTTACCCTATTTTGGATGGGCAAGACAAGACCGTAAAGATAAGCCCCGGGTTCCGATAGGTGCAAAGATGATCGCCAAGCTTTTAGAAGCGGCAGGTGCCACCCGTATCATCACCATGGATCTTCATGCCGATCAGATACAAGGTTTCTTTGAGAAACCGGTTGACCACCTTTTTGCCTCAACCATCTTTTTGCCATACGTTCAGAGTCTGAAACTCGACAATCTGACCATCGCCTCTCCTGATATGGGTGGTTCCAAGAGAGCCTATGCCTATTCGAAGTTCCTGGAATGCGATGTGGTGATCTGTTACAAGCAACGTAAAAAAGCCAATGTGATCGATCATATGGAGCTGATCGGAGATGTGGAAGGAAAGAACGTGGTACTTGTTGACGATATGGTCGATACGGCAGGAACGCTGACCAAAGCGGCAGACCTGATGATCGAGAGAGGAGCCCAGAGCGTGAGGGCTATTACAACCCATGCCCTGCTTTCAGGAAACGCTTACGAACGAATCGAGGATTCAAAGCTTACAGAACTGATCGTAAGCGATTCGATCCCGCTTCGTAAGGAAAGTCCGAAGATCAAGGTGCTGAGCTGTGCAGAGTTGTTTGCAGATGTAATGCATCGCGTACATCACAACACCTCGATCAGTTCAAAATTTTTAATGTAAACTATTTTAATTTTTATATAATGAAGTCTATCACAATTGAAGGATCTAAAAGAGAAAGCGTAGGCAAGGCAGCGACCAAAGCCTTACGTAATGCTGGAAAGGTTCCTTGCGTGCTTTACGGAGGGGATAAACCGATTCACTTTTCAGCTGATGAAATCGCATTTAAAGATTTGGTTTATACTCCAAATGCACACACTGTGAAAATTTCATTGGGTGGTGAGAGTCATGATGCGATCATGCAGGATATCCAGTTCCATCCTGTATCAGACAGTATCTTGCATATCGATTTCTACCAGTTATTTGAAGATAAAGAGGTAAGTATCGAGGTGCCTGTTCGTAAGGTAGGAAACTCTCCGGGTGTTATCGCCGGTGGGGTACTGCGTATGACTAAGCGTAAGCTTAAAGTGAAAGCTGTACCTTCTAAACTTCCTGATTTTATCGATGCTGACGTTTCTAAGCTAGAGATCGGAAACAAGCTTTATGTTACTGAAGTTGGAAGCGATGATTACAAAATCATGCACCCAGACAATACAGTTGTTTGTCAGGTGAGAGTATCTCGTGCGGCTATGAAAGCAGCTCAGGATGCAGCCAAAGAAGCAAAAGCAGCCGGAAAAGCAGCTCCTGCAGAAGAAGCAGCCGAGTAAGCCCATTTTCGGAAATATATCAGAGCACCTTCCCCGTGAAGGTGCTTTTTTTATTTTTGTGAAAACAGCATCTCTATGATCGACTGGTTTCGCAGGATCTTCAATACAGAAAACGAGAAGTTACCATCAAATTCAGACCCCATGAAGAAGTATTTAGTCGCCGGACTGGGTAATATAGGTTCGGAATATGCAGAAACCCGGCATAATATCGGGTTCAAGGTTCTTGATCACCTGGCTGAAAAGCAGGACCTGACTTTTGAAACCGCACGACTGGGAGATGTAACCACTTATAAGTTCAAGGGCCGTTCCTTCTTGTTATTAAAGCCCAACACCTATATGAATCTCAGTGGGAAAGCTGTTAGTTATTGGCTGGAGAAGGAAAACATTCCACTTCAGAACCTGCTGGTAATAACCGATGATATCAATCTTCCATTCGGAACCATAAGGTTAAAGGCCAAAGGAAGCGATGGCGGACATAACGGTCTGAAAGATATACAGGCACGTTTGCAAACAACCCAGTATCACCGTTTTCGATTCGGGATAGGTGCTGAATTTTCGAAGGGGAAGCAGGTTGATTATGTGTTGGGAGAATGGACCGAAGCCGAAAGGGAAAAACTTACCGAAAGACTGGAGCGATCTGCAGAGCTCATTCGTTCATTCGGAACCGCAGGCCCGGCCATTACCATGAATACCTTTAACAATACCTGATTACCTTACGATAAACTCAGACACCTCAGACACCGATTCGTTGCCGGCCTCATCGATGCTGACGATACGCCAGTAATATAGCTGATCGGGCTGCAAGCCGGAAACCGCAAAACTTGTTCTGTTTTGAGATTCGCCCACCTGGGTTAGTGGCGGATCTGTCGTATCGAGTATAATTCTGAATCTGTCAAGATCTCCGTCGACATCATTGCTGCTCCATTGCAGATTCAGGTCACCTCCGTTGATGAATACTGTGGCTCCCGAAGCCGGAAAGATCAATTCTGCAGGAAAAGGGGCATAGTTGACCACTCCTTCTCCGGCGTTATAAAACCGAAATGTCTGGCTCACCGCTGTCTCATTAGGTAGTTCCCTTGATAACGATTCCACTTGCCATGAATAGGGAACGCCTCTTTCAAGGGTAACGTCAAAGCTGGTGGCACTGGTGGCAAAGCTTTCTGAGATATTGGTGTTGAGGTTTCTAACGATCAGGTTGTAGGAGGTTGCTCCGGCAGCTTGTTGCCAGCTGAAGGTTATGGTGCTTTGACCAGGGTCAGAACTAGAGACTACTCCTTCAAGACATTCGGTGTTATCTTCAGGAAATACCAGGCTTGCAGCTTGTGGTGGCTGGGGGTCATCACCTCCGCATGAGATTAGAAACAGTGCCGTGAAGGCAAGGCTTATATGTAATAAAAGTCGGTTCATTTTTTCACGATTTTAAAGGTCTTCTCTGATTCGATTCCGTTCAGGGAACCAATGTACATCCCCGAAGGAATACTGCTTAAATCGATCTTCCAGGTATTGCTGGTGGTGATCACGGGTTTGCCGGTAAGAACCAGTCTTCCGTTTAGGTCATAAACAGAGAAACCGGTAGCATTGCTGAGTTCTTTCCCGCTTAATGTGATCAGATCGGTTGCCGGATTAGGGAAAACACTGAGTTGTGTTCCGATTATAAAGGTTTTTTCAATCACACCCTGGCATGATTTGTCTGTCGATACCTTCAGGCTGTTCAATCCTTCTTTTAAAGATAGGGTAAGCTCCGAATCACGGGTTTGCGTGGTCAGACCGTTAAGCCTGATGGTGTAGAGCTCCCCGCCCTGAAGGTTCAGTTCAATTGTTTTTTCGGACTCATCGATCTTTTGAGAAACACTGAGTGCTTCAGGCTGGTCGATGATCACCTCATAACACTGTGCATAATCCGGCTGCTCCTGAAGGGTGATGCAAAGACTGTAGCTTCCGGGGGAAAGGTTGTCAAAAGTTGTCCCAGAGGTAAAGCCACTGATCTGTTCGCCGCCTGCCCCCGTCAGGGTAGCGGTGTAGTTAAAGGTTTGATCGGCTTCTATAATAACAGAACCGTCATTATTGTTTCTGCAACTCACCCCGATGGTTTGAATACTGAAATTATCGTTAGCCAGGCTGAAAACCGGGCAGCCCGTTACATCAACTTTGGTATTCGGAGGGGTGTCGGGACAAAGATCGTCATCATCAAAAACCCCGTCATTATCTGAATCAGGAGCAAAGCTTCCGTTCACGCAGATATCAAGCGCAAAAGAATTTAGCGATCCGCCATCTTCTGCTGCGACATCTTCAACCGTGAGGGTCCATAAGCCGTTAACAGGTTCTCCCTTGAAGGTTTCCAGTGCCTGTTGAGGCATGACCACCCCTTGTATTGCAGGATCAGAAACACAGGTCAGAATTTCACCTTCGTCTGAAAAGGTCACTGAAATGTCATCGCTCTCTCCACATTGATTGCTCAACAGTACTATGGTATTTCCCGAAGGAGAGGTCAAACGAATGATCAGGTCTTCCACATAGGTATGTGTGATATCTACCGACACGCTTATACTGTTGATGGTAGCCTGCTCTGCAATGGAAATGCTCGAGCTGACCGTGGTCGGATCGTTGCCGATGGTTTTTGTCTCATTATTATCAAAAACACGGCAGTCGATAGGAATGGTGGTATAGCTTGAGGCCGCACCAAACGAACCTTCCCCGCAACGATTTACAGGTTTTACCCTCCAGAAGTACTCCGTACTTCCCAATAGATTTTGAGGGGTGTAGTTCGTGGTGGTTGTAGTCGCCGTTTCCACGATACTGCTGAAATCGGCCGCGTTTGATATCTCTACAGTATAGGTCTCAGCATTGAAAAGTGTTTCCCACTCCAAAGGGGTGTCGACAAGTACATCAACACTGTTTTCTGCAGGACTCACCGGTGTTACAGCAGCGAACTGATCATCGAACACGGTAAGCCGGAAAGGGTACGAGATCGATTCTGTTCCATCGGTGGCTGTTATCTGAAAGGTATAATTGCCTTTGTTCAGATTGGCTGTTCCGGAGACATTGATAGTAACAGGCGTTTCATCTGTGGTAAGCCCGTTCTGATCGAAAGTGACCGATAGTCCGGCCGGTACCTGAGAAGCCTGAAGGTCAACGCTGCCCGAAAAGCTTTGGGAAGTGTTGAAGATAGCCGGTATTTGCAGGTCATCCGGTTTACATACCTGATATTCCAGGCCTTCGAGTTCAAGGAAAAAGTCTGCCGGTTGCAGGCTTAGGGTTCCACGATTCACGGCAAAAAATACGTTATCAACCGCTTTCACCACTATGCGGGCATTGTCTGAAGTAAGGTCACCGGGAATCACTACCGACTCTTCTCCGTCGTTCGCAGTTCCCGTCTGCAGGGGTATCAGATTTTGCAGGTCTCCCCCGATACTCATGAATATATCAACCCGGGAAACATTGATCGGAGCCATGTCGGTACCCGCTACATTCCAGGTAACAGTAATGATCGAACTTCCTCCGATCGTTTCATCTTCGGCCTGGGAGGTGACAGTAAAGGGTTCTCCTGTATTGACCACCTCAATGCGTACATCATCCCGTGCCGACTGTCCTCCGTCCAGGCTGTTATCCCTGACCAGAACCGAGAAGTCCAGATTTCTGGCGACTGTTGGGATGACTTCCCAGGTAGGACTGAGGTTGTTGTTAAGTATGGCCGAGGCACGCGGGAAGAAACGGGTCGGAGAGGGGCTGGGTATCACCGACCTGAAATTCGGTCCTCCCGAGGCATTTTGCCTTGGTGGTTGTTGCGATATCTCGTTGTCCTGTTGCTCCCAGCAGTAGGTGAGGTTGTCACCATCTGCATCGGTGGCTTCTGCCGTCAGAACAAAGGCTGTTCCGGCGGGTATGCTTTTATTCGGTTCATCGGTTACTATGGGAGCGGTATTGCCATTGGCTGTGATAGCAGCACAGCCACTGCTGTTGCCATTTGTGACATTTTCGTGAATCTGAGCGATGCTGATGGCATGAAAATATCCATCGCTCTGTCCTTCCACATTCGGAGGGCAGATCCCGGCATAGGCCATAATGGTCGAGCCGCTTCCGGGTTCTACGGCTGTTGCAGAGCTACGGTTATTATTACACGAATTGTTAAAAGTGTGTGAGGCTCCGAACTGATGACCGAATTCATGGGCCACAATATCTATGTCGAAAGGATCGCCTTCGGGAGAGCTTAGTCCGCTCACCCCTCTTGCCTTGGCATTGGTACAGGGTGAAGACAACTGTGCTATTCCTCCCGAACCTGTGGCAAAAACATGACCCACATCGTAATTGTTGATACCGATGCGTGAATCGATGATTTGCTGCACCTCTGAAATCATGGCACCCGGACTGCTGTTGGTGAATCCATCGGTGTCGGGATCCAGAAAGATAACCGCTTCGTTATCTTCGACCAGTTCCATAGTGATACCCAGGTCGTTCAAAAAAACAGCATTGACCCTTACCATAGTGGTGACTATAGATTCAAGAACCCCCAGTTTTTTTTCAACCACAGTGGCATTGGTCAACCCCTTATTTTCGATATGATAATTTGAATACTCGGCAGTGGCAGCTACGGCAAGGCGATAGGTGCGTACCGAGCTGTCGTCGAAAGCTCTGAGCACGCCCGGCTCTTTTTCCACTTCGAGCCGGGTTTTTGTTTCTTCATAAAGACAGTTAAATTCTTTCCGCTGAAAAGAGCTTTTGGCTGCAAGCAGGTAAGAATCATTTGACACAGGGTTCAGCAGGGAGATCTGATTATTCTTCATGATCATGGCATGCAACTTCTCACCGTTAAATGAAAGGTGTATTTGCTGCTCCGGATCTTCCAGAGCGAAGCCTTTATAGGTGGTTAATTGCGGAAATTTTCTTTGCAGACCTTCTGAGAGTACTCCTGATGGTTGAAGCCGGAATGACAATATTTCGCCATTCAGTCCGGGAAATGTCATGGTAAGAATCTCTTTGTTAAAAACATTACCGGAGGTCTTACTCAGGTTTTGTTTCAGAGTCTTTTGTGATACGGTAAATCCCATAGGCTCGGAACCGGGGATGGTGGCGGCGTTTAGTGTACTAACGGCCGTTCTTTTCCAGATCTGGTTATCCTGGGAAAAAGCCTGTAAACTACCAAAAAGAGTAAAATAGAGTAGTAAGTAGAAGTATGTCTTTTTCATGCGTTTTTAGTGTTGGCTTAAAATTATAAAAAAAAGCCTGACAGAAAGTTATTGAAATTCGGGAAGCAGCAGATAAATATCCATTTTATAACCATTAAATTCGTTATTTTGTGAACTGAAACCTAAAACGTAAATGCTTTCTAAGTGATCATAAAGCGCAACCTTTTTGAAGCACAGGAAGATCATCATACCGTCGTCACCATTGGAACTTTCGATGGCGTTCATGTCGGTCACCGGAAGATCATAGAACGACTGGTGGCCAACGCCAGGGCTAATGATCTGAAATCGACCATCCTGACATTTTTCCCTCATCCGCGAATGGTGCTGCAGCAGGCTTCTGATCTGAAACTGCTTAATACTTTAGATGAGAAAATTGCCATCCTGGAAAAGACCGGCCTGGATCAGCTGATCATACACCCTTTTTCAAAATCGTTTTCCCGTATGACGGCCGAAAGCTATGTGAAGGAAGTGCTGGTCGATGCCATCAACGCTAAGAAAGTCATTATTGGTTACGACCACCGCTTTGGAAGAAACCGCACGGCAACCATCGATGACCTGATTCGTTACGGAGAGCAGTATGATTTTGAGGTGGAGCAGATCGGGGCCAAGGAGGTCGATGAGGTCTCGGTGAGTTCGACAAAAATTAGAAAGGCACTGCAGGCGGGTCAAATCGAAACCGCCAATAATTATCTCGGGTATGAGTACCTGATCACCGGCACGGTGAGTAAGGGAAAGGGTCTCGGCAGGCAAATCGATTTTCCTACAGCCAATATCGAAGTGGCTGAATCTTACAAGCTCATTCCTCTCAACGGAGTATACGTGGTGAAAAGTGAGGTTGGCAACCGGGAGCTGTACGGGATGATGAATATAGGATACAACCCTACCGTCAACGGGGAGCAACGAAGTATCGAGGTGAACTTTTTCGATTTTGATGAAGACCTTTATGGCAGGAAGCTTACCATCAGGTTCCTGCACCGGCTTCGCGATGAACAGCGATTCGATTCTGTCGATGATCTGCAGGAGCAGCTTAAGAAAGACCGGGAACAATCCCTGGCCTATATAGCGGGTAAAAAATGATCGACAAACTCCTATACAAAAGGGTAGACAATGCGCCTTTGATCGTTTTCAGGATCATATTCGGCCTGCTGCTTTTTTTGGAGACTTTCGGCGCCATACTGACCGGATGGGTTCGCCGTACCCTTGTTGAACCGGAATTCACTTTTAACTTTATCGGGTTTGATTTTTTACAGCCGCTGCCGGGTATGGGAATGTATTTTTATTTTGGATTCATGGCCGTACTCGGAATCATGGTGATGTTAGGTTACCGATACAGGCTCAGCCTGGGTCTTTTTACGGTTATGTGGACCTGTGTGTACCTGATGCAGAAGTCTTCGTACAACAATCATTATTACCTGCTGATACTGGTTTGTCTGTTTATGCTGGTTGTCCCTGCAGATCGTTACAAGTCAATAGACGTGAGGCGTAACCCGGAGAGAAAATCCCTGGATATGCCCAACTGGGTACGGGTAGTGATCATACTTCAGCTTTTTATTGTTTACACCTACGCGTCGGTAGCCAAGCTTTATCCCGATTGGCTGGACCTGACCGTACCTGCGAGACTAATGGCTACCAAAGCAAATTATCCTGTCATCGGGGACCTGCTCCAGGAACCATGGGTTCATGCATCAATCGCATGGTTCGGGATTCTTTTTGATTTACTGATCATTCCTCTGCTGCTATGGAAGCGCACCAGAAACTTCGCCCTCTTGCTTTCGGTCTTCTTTCATCTGTTCAACTCGATTGTTCTGCAGATCGGGATCTTCCCTTATCTGTCACTGGCTTTTATCCTGTTTTTTTATGATCCGGAGACGATCAGGAAACGGTTTTTAAAACATAAACCGGCTTTTGAGAATAATCCTGTGCAGGTGCCAAATTATAAAAATACCTTGTTGCTGGTGGGCGGCATCTATTTTACGGTACAGATACTGCTGCCTCTCAGGCATCACGTGATACCCGATGATGTGTTGTGGACCGAAGAGGGCCATCGCATGAGCTGGAGGATGATGCTTCGAACCAAGCATGGTTATATCACGTTTGAGGCGGTAGATAAGGCGACAGGAGAAAGAATACACATCGATCACGAGGCGATACTCTCCCCTAAGCAGCGCCGTATCATTACGACCAAACCTGATGTCATCTGGCAGTTTGCCAGGCGTATCAAAAAAGATATGGCGGCCCAGGGAAAAGATGTCTCGGTCTATGTGACCCGGAGTAAGGTGAGTGTGAACGGAAGACCCCTTGAGCGCTTCATCAGACCTGATGTGGATATTGCTGCAGAGCCATGGCACACCTTCAGGCACGAAACCTGGATATACCCTTCTAAAAAAGGAAACGAATAGGTTTCCATATCGTTGGTAATCGATTAAATTTGTGCCGGACTTTTATAGTTTTTTCAAGAATAAATTCGAATACATATGCTTCAGGTACCCTATATAAGAGATAATAAGGAAGAGGTCATCAACAGGTTGAAAAAGCGAAATCTGGATGCTGCACCGATGATCGAAGAGGTGATTGCCCTCGATGAAGAACGTCGTTCCCTGCAGACCGAGCTGGACAATACCTTAGCTGAATCGAACCGGCTTTCAAAAGAGATCGGGATGCTTTTCAAATCAGGAAATGCTGAGGAGGCAAATAAAATGAAGGCTGCTACCGCCGACCTGAAGCAACGCTCCAAGGATCTGAATGAACAACTGGGCATCAAGGCTGAAGCCCTGACCCAATTGCTTTACAAGATACCAAATCTGCCCCATGAGAGTGTTCCGGAGGGGAATACCGATGCTGATAACGAAGAGATATACGCAGAAGGAGAGATCCCGAAACTGCATGACGGGGCACTTCCGCACTGGGAACTGGCAAAAAAATATGACATTATCGATTTTGACCTGGGAGCCAAGATCACCGGTGCCGGGTTTCCGGTCTACAAAGGGAAGGGAGCCAGGCTGCAACGGGCGCTGATCTCGTATTTTTTGGATAAGAATGTCGAAGCCGGCTACCAGGAAGTTCAGGTGCCTCACCTGGTCAATGAAGCCAGCGGGATAGGTACAGGGTCTCTGCCTGATAAGGAAGGACAAATGTATCATATCGGGGTAGATGACCTCTATCTTATTCCTACTGCAGAAGTACCGGTTACCAACTTCTACCGCGATGAGATCCTGAAGGAAGAAGATTTTCCGCTTTGCACCACAGCGTACACCCCTTGTTTCAGAAGAGAGGCAGGTAGTTACGGGGCTCATGTGCGCGGCCTGAACCGTCTCCACCAGTTTGATAAAGTGGAGATCGTTCGCATCGAACACCCGGAAAGGAGTTACGAAGCCCATGCAGAGATGATCGAGCATGTAAAAGGGATACTCAAAGACCTGAAGTTGCCTTATCGAATTCTGAGACTTTGTGGAGGTGATCTTACATTCGCCTCGGCCCTGACCTACGATTTCGAACTTTGGTCAACGGCTCAGGAGCGATGGCTGGAGATCAGCTCCGTGTCGAATTTCGAGACTTTTCAGTCGAACCGCATGAAGCTCCGTTTTAAGGATAAGGAAGGAAAAACAACCCTTGCTCATACCCTGAACGGAAGTGCCCTGGCCCTGCCAAGAGTGCTTGCGGGTATACTGGAAAATTACCAGACACCTGAAGGAATACGAGTGCCGGAAGTGCTGGTGCCGTATACCGGTTTCGAAATGATCGACTGACCCTGGCCTGAAACCGCATTGATGTAAAGGCATGAAAGCTTTAGAGAATTTTGATAATCTCAACAATGTCTCTCAGTTATTTGTGACGCATGAATCAGGAAGAAGTAAATACAGTCAGTACCGATTTGATATGGAATGAGTTTTTGGCAGGTCATCCGGATAATCCGATCCGGGAAAAGCCTGAGTCATTCTACTTCTGTGACAATAAAACGGATGCAGATGAATGTGCCGATTTAGTGGTCAAAGGTATAAAACAGGCGACAGCGACCTCCCTTTGGTGGTATGAAAAACACAACGAATCTCTTCCTGAGGTGGGAGATCAGTACATAGTCACCGACTGGCAGGGAAATCCCAGAGCGATCATAGAAACCACAAAAGTGGAGCTCACTCCTTACAGGGAGATCACTGCTGAGTTTGCAGAAATCGAAGGAGAAGGGGATAAATCGCTGGAATATTGGCGAAAAGTACATGAGGCCTATTATACCAGGGAAATGGAGCCTTACGGAGACAAATTCACCGAAGACATGGTTATTGTCTGTGAACATTTCAAAACCATCTATACAAAATAAAGGGAAGGTGCAGCCTGATTGTGGTCGCCGGTTATTGCTTTATTAGCCCGACTGTGATTATCGTTAACCGTAACTGGCAGGAATTGAAATTAGTCGTCTTAAAATGGATGAGTAATTTTGGTTTACCGATTGTGAAATTCAAGGCATTAAATACGTATTTTTAAGAGTTGTTCTAAAAAATACAAAAATGAAATTAGGAGCCTTTTCAGTAAGCCTTGCGGTTAAAGATCTGGATGCGTCCAGGAAGTTTTACGAAGATCTGGGATTCAGTGTTTTTGCGGGAGACAGTACTTCTCATTACCTGATCATGAAGAACGAACAGACGCTCATCGGCCTTTTTGAAGGCATGTTCCAGGAGAATATACTGACCTTCAATCCGGGTTGGAACCAGGAGGCGGAAGAGCTTTCGGAATATACAGATGTCAGAGAGATTCAGAATAACATCAAGTCCAGGGGGATTGCGCTGGAGCGGGAAACCGATACTTCAGGATCCGGTCCCGGAAGCATCGTTCTGAAAGATCCTGATGGGAATGTGATCCTGATCGACCAGCATGTCTGAAAAGGGTGTTCATCCATTTAGCATACGCCCATGCCAGTTTCTTTGCAGCTGAACTGATATCTCACATCTTCTTAACAGTAACCTAGCTGCTTTTCCGTTATATTTGAGTATGAGCAGTACTTTTTCACGCCTTATCGTTTTAAGCTTTTTCGTTTTTTTCATTCAGCTGGCCACAGCCCAGGATGAAGCTATTGCTTTTCAGTACCTGAATAATGGAAAATACGAACAGGCTGCTGCCTATTATGAAAAGTTATACCAGCAAAAGCCATATAATATCAACTACCTGCAGTCGCTGGTCAAATGTTATCAACAGCTTGAGGAATATGATAAGGCAGAAGCATTGTTGCTTGAGAAGACCCGTGCCGATAAGGTTTTGCCCATGATCTATATAGAACTCGGGTACAATTACATGCTGCAACAACAGGATCAGGAGGCAGAAAAATATTATGAAAAAGCGCTGGAGGTGATTGAAGAGAATCCCAATTACGCCTATTCGATCGGTAACAGCTTCAGAAGTAAAACCTTACTCGACTACGCTATCAAGGCTTTCAGGAAAGGGATGGAGCTCGATGAGAACATGAACTTCAATTATGACCTTGCCTATATCTACGGAGAGCAGGGTGATATCGAAAAGATGTATGCCACCTATCTCGATCTGATCGTGGAAAGGCAGAACCTGAAAGAAAACATCAAGCGCAATATCGGAAGGTTTCTTTTTGATGAGACCGATGATACCAACAATAAAATGCTTAAACGCATGCTGTTACTAAGGGCTCAGAAAGACCCGAATATACTTTGGAACGAACTGCTCAGCTGGTTGTTCGTTCAGGAGGGGCAGTACAGCAGTGCGTTTACCCAGGAAAAGGCCATCTATAACCGCTCTGAGCAGCCCAGCCTCAAAGAGCTGATCGATCTGGGACTGATCGCCTATGATGCCGGGGAATACAGTGCCGCAGATGAGATCTTCACCTTTGTGGCCGAAAAGACCAGTGTTCCTGACACCTATCTGCAGGCACGTTTGTTTAACTTAAAGATCGCCATTAACCGGGAGGAGGATGTTGAAAAGATTCAACGGGATTTTCGTGAGCTTTTCCAGGAATTCCGGGACCCGTCGCAAACGGCCGATCTGAGAATTCTGCATGCGAATTACCTGGCCTTTGAAATGGGAGAAAGCGACCAGGCTATTTCAGATCTGCGAGAATTGCTGAATGCAGGTCTGGACCGGTACCAGGAGGCATCTGTAAAAATGGCCCTTGGTGATATTCTGGTCTACCAGGAAAAGTTCAATCAGGCCCTGATTTATTTTTCACAGGTGCAAAAGAATCTTAAAAATGATGTGATAGCCCAGGAGGCACGCTTTAAGGTCGCCCAAACGAGTTTCTACAAGGGCGATTTCGAATGGGCCGAAACCCAGCTGAAAGTACTTAAGTCGTCTACCTCTCAATTGATCGCCAACGATGCCTTACAACTGAAATTGCTTATCTCAGATAATTCACTTGATGACTCGCTGCAAACAGCCCTGAAGCTCTATTCAAAGGCTGATCTTATGGCTTATCAGAACAAGAATGAAGAAGCGATCGACCTGCTGGAACAAATATTACAGGAACACAAAGACGAGAGTATCGAAGATGAGGCGCTCTTCAGGCAGGCCCTGCTTTTAGAGGGGCAGGAAGCGTATGAAAAGGCAGCTACCAATTACAAGAAAATCATAGAGTTCTTTCCTGAAGGAATACTTACAGATGACGCGCTTTTCCAGCTTGCAGAGCTTTACCTCGGTCCGCTTGAGGACGAGGAGAAAGCCGCCCCGCTTCTTGAACGCCTGATCTTTGAGCACGAAGACAGCATCTATTTTGTTAAGGCTCGTAAGCGTTTTCGCCAGTTGAGGGGAGACGTAATTAATTAGTATTTTTGCAGGGTGTAAGTAAAAGCAAGGATTATGTTAATATACAATGTAACGATCAATATCGATGAAGAGGTGCACCATGACTGGCTGCAATGGATGAAAGAAACACATATACCCGATATGATCGCTACGGGAAAATTCACCAATGCACGCATGGTAAAAGTATTGGTCGAAGAAGAAATGGGTGGGATTACTTACTCAGTACAATATTTTACACAAGACCGTGCCACCCTCGAAAGATATTATAAAGAAGACTCAGAAAGGCTGAGGGCAGATGCCCAACGCCGTTATGCCGACAAATTCGTTGCTTTTCGCACCGAGCTTGAGATCGTTAGTGAGCATTAACCGGTTTCAGGCGATACACAGATGAGCAAACCCTACAAAAGGAAAAAGGAAACAGCAAAGCAATCTCCGCAGGAAGGGGGTAAGGTGCGCGCAAAAAAGCACCTTGGTCAGCACTTTCTTCGGGATGAACGCATAGCCGAACGAATCGGGAACACTCTCACATTGGCTGATTATAAACAGGTGATGGAAGTCGGGCCTGGAATGGGTGTGCTCACAAAATATCTTTTACAAAAACCTTTGTCGGTCTATGCCATCGATCTCGATACCGAATCTGTCGCTTATCTCCAGCAAACCTTTCCTTCTGAACAGGGGTTGAGCGAAGAGCAAAAACAACGCTTTCATATCATTGAGGCTGATTTTTTAAAGCTGGATCCTGCTGCGATTGTGGCACCGGGAAATTTTGCCATCACGGGAAACTTTCCTTATAATATTTCATCTCAGATCGTTTTCAAGGCACTTGAATGGAGGGAAAGAGTGCCCGAATTTACAGGGATGTTCCAGAAGGAAGTCGCTCAGCGCATCTGTGAGAAGCCCGGTTCAAAGACCTACGGGATACTCTCAGTGCTGGTTCAGGCATTTTATGAGGCGGAGTATCTTTTTACGGTTCCCCCGGGTGTTTTTAATCCGCCTCCCAAGGTCGATTCGGGGGTGCTCAGGTTAATACGCAGAAAGGACCATCATCTTGATTGTGACGAAAAGCTTTTTTTCAGGGTGGTGAAAACAGCTTTTCAACAACGCAGAAAGACGCTGCGCAACAGTTTAAAAAGCTTCAACCTTTCTGATAATTTAAAAGAAGATACTATCTTTGATCGGCGTCCCGAGCAACTCAGCACTGAAGATTTTATCGCGCTTACGGGACGTATTTCAGATGACGCATTGAATCGCGCCAGGGATTGAGGCATTGTTGAAGCTCTTTGAGCCGTCAGGTTCAAAAGCGACTGCCGAAAGCCCGGGAGGCGCCTAAAAAAATCAAACACTGCTATGACTCCATTCAAGCTCAGTCCTGACCTTATAGAGCAGATCGAACAGCTTATCGACGATAAGTCGAACGATGCCCTGATGGATCTGATGGCAGATTATCACTATGCCGATGTTGCTGAGATCATCGATGAAATGGAGCTGGATCATGCGACCTACCTGATTAAGCTGCTCGATAGTGAGAAAACTTCAGACGTGCTTACCGAGCTCGATGACGATGTCAGGGAGCAAATCCTGCGAAACCTTTCCAGTAAGGAGATCGCTGAGGAAATAGGGGAGCTTGATACCGATGATGCAGCCGATATTATTGCTGAGCTGCCCGAAGAGCGGGTGCGGGAGATCATTTCGCATCTTGAAGACAAGCAGCATGCCGAAGATATCGTCGAATTGCTTCGCTATGACGAAAATTCGGCCGGGGGTCTCATGGCGAAGGAGCTGGTGAAGGTGAACGAGAACTGGAACGTGCTGACCTGTGTCAAAGAGATGCGGCGGCAGGCTGAAAATGTTACTCGCGTGCATTCGATCTATGTGGTCGATGACAACGACAAACTTAAAGGAAGGCTTTCGCTGAAAGACCTGCTGACCACTTCAACCAAAAGCCAGATCAATGAAGTGTATATTCCCAAGGTAGATTTCGTCACCGTTCACGATAAAGCAGAAGATGTGGCAAGACTGATGTCTAAATACGACCTGGAAGCCATACCTGTGATCGATGAGATGGGAAGGCTGGTTGGTCGTATCACCATTGATGATATCGTTGACGTGATCAAAGAGGAAGCAGAAAAGGATTATCAGCTTGCTGCGGGTATTACCCAGGAGGTGGAGGCCGACGACAGCATTTGGGAACTGACCAAGGCACGGTTGCCCTGGTTGGTGCTCGGACTTTTGGGCGGATTGGGAAGTGTTTTTATCCTGGAAGGCTTTGAAGACGTGATGGCCAGTCCTGAATACCGGAGTCTGTTTTTCTATACCCCGCTGATCGCCGCGATGGCAGGAAATGTGGGCGTACAGTCTTCAGCGATTATCGTGCAGGGTCTGGCCAACGATGTGGTGAAGGGGAGCCTGCTGAGCCGTTTGCTCAAGGAAGTGAGCCTGAGCCTGATTAACGGAGGGGCACTGGCTCTTTTAGTGATCTTTTTTGGCTACCTGATGAATCAGCCCATCGCTGTAAGTATGACCATCGCATTTTCCATGCTTACCGTTATTATCATGGCTGCACTGATCGGTACTTTTGTTCCTATCATTCTTGACAAGAAAGGTATCGATCCCGCTATTGCCACAGGGCCCTTTATTACCACCAGCAATGATATCTTTGGAATATTCCTTTTCTTCTATATTGCGAAGCTGATACTGGGCTTTTAACCAGATACCCGAACGATTCCTGCTTAAAAAATTCATACTATGAAGGTTTTACATCTTGATACCAATCATCCGTTACTGATAGAGTCCCTGGAAAAAATGGGATTTACCAACACAGAGGCATATACCCAGAGCAGGGAGGAAGTGCTTAAGATCCTGCATGAATATGACGGGTTGGTAATCAGGAGTCGGTTCCCGATCGATAAGACCTTTCTTGACGCTGCCACCCGGTTGAAATTCATCGGAAGGGTAGGCGCGGGTCTCGAGAATATAGATGTGGCATATGCCCGCAAGAAGGGGGTCGCGTTATACAATGCGCCTGAAGGAAACCGTAATGCGGTAGGGGAACATGCACTGGGGATGTTGCTTGCCCTGATGAACAAAATGGTGAAAGCAGACCGTGAGGTACGGGAAGGGATTTGGTTGAGAGAAGAAAACAGGGGTGAAGAACTGAAAGGAAAAACCGTAGGGATAGTCGGGTATGGAAATATGGGAAAAGCCTTTGCCAGGAAACTCAGCGGTTTTGATGTGGATGTGATCTGTTATGATATCGTAGGTGGGGTGGGAGATGATTACGCCCGGCAGGTAGGAATACTCGAGCTTCAGCGCAATGCCGATGTGGTGAGCTTGCATACTCCTCAGACCCCTGAGACGGTCGGGATGGTTAACCGGGAATATATCGAGGCGTTTCAAAAGCCTTTCTGGTTCATCAATACCGCCCGTGGTAAAAGCGTGGTCACTGAAGACCTGGTGGCTGCCATGAAAAGCGGGAAGGTTAAGGGGGCAGCGCTCGATGTGCTGGAATATGAGAAGTCATCTTTTGAAAATATGTTTGATGATCATGAACTGCCCGAAGCTTTTGACTGGTTGCTCAAGTCAGACAGGGTTATCCTTAGTCCGCACGTAGCCGGATGGACCGTCGAAAGCAAGGAAAAGCTGGCCCGTACCATCGTTGATAAGATTCAGGCTGATTTTGTGATGAAGGAAAGCAAACAATAATTCCATTTTACCCGGGAATTCGCTAAATTAATGGTGAAATAGAATTCCAGGGGGTATGAAAATAGAAGCATCCACGCCAGACGACTATGCCGCTTCTGTTCAGAGCGACAGGAGAGAAGCCTTTTCCAGACTTCGGAAAACCATACTTTCCAACCTGCCTGCCGGCTTCGAAGAAACCATGAGTTATGGTATGATAGGCTATGTTGTTCCCCACAGCCGTTACCCTGAAGGTTATCACTGTGATCCTGAAAAACCCCTTCCTTTTATAAATCTTGGCAGTCAGAAAAATTACCTGGCCCTTTATCATAACGGGTTATATGCCGATCAGACCTTATTGAAATGGTTTTCTGAGAGCTATAAGAATGAGACAGGTAAAAAGCCCGATATGGGTAAAAGCTGTGTTCGGTTTCGTAAAATGGACGCAATCCCCTTCGATTTGATCGCTGAACTGAGCGCGAAATTCACACCGGAGGCCTGGATCAGCCTGTATGAAGAAAAAATAAAAAGATAGGAGATGGAAAAAAGAGTAACCGGGATCGGTGGAATATTTATTAAATCTTCAGATCCCGAAGGTCTGAAGAACTGGTATCGCCGGCATTTGGGAATACCCACTGACCAATACGGATGGAACTTTGTCTGGAAAGACGATCGCTCAGGCGGTGGGAGTACCCAATGGGGTGTTTTCGATGCCTCATCAACTTATTTCGCCCCTTCTCAGCAATATTTTATGATGAATTTCAGGGTAGAAGATCTTGAAAAACTCCTGAGTGTTCTTAAGGAAGAGGGTGTAGAGGTTGTCGGTGAGATGGAGACCTTCAGTTACGGTAAATTCGGATGGGTCATGGATCCTGATGGGAATAAGATCGAACTCTGGGAACCGATCGATGAGGCTTTGCAATAAGTCCCGCGATAAGGAAAGTAAAAGGTTGAACTATCAATATTAATAAACTATGGACGAAAAAAAGAAGCCCTTTGGAGACAAGGCTAAAGATTTCGCAAACGAAGCCGAAGAAGAATTCAAGAGAACAGCCAAAGAATTCTCAGATGGTGCTAAAGAAGCTCTGGGCAGGGAAGACAATAAAAAGTTGCTGGCCGGAATTCTGGCTATTCTTCTGGGAGGCTTTGGGGTGCATAAATTCATACTGGGTTACAATAAGGAGGGGTTCATCATGTTAGGGGTCACTCTCATACTCGGCGCCATTACCTGTGGTGCTGCCGGGTGGCTGGTATGGGTGGTAGGGCTTATAGAAGGGGTGATATACCTGACCAAATCTGATCTGGAATTCTACCAGACCTACCAGGCCGGAAATAAACCCTGGTTCTGAGGGTATAATAGCATGCCTTAATGGTTGTCATATATAGATTTCATCTATTGATTCTGACTTTGCGTTTAAATTTTTCTTAACTTTTGTAAGTGTTTTAGGGCTAAAGCTCTTTTTCACAAGCGCAACCTAAACTGATAATAATTTTAAATTTTCAATCTGCTGATGCAAGGTGACTTTCATCATGCAGGATCATTTTATGATTATTGGTTATGAGGGAAAAAACAGATGATAAGTTAACCCAGGTCCGGGAAGACGGGAAGACTAAGATTATGATATTGTGCGGCGGTAAAGTGTGCCGTACGCAGATGGCGCATGGCTACCTGGAGTTTTACCTGAGAGATAAAGCTGATGTTTACAGTGCTTATGTGCAACCCGGGGAAGCTGATCCGAGGGCGGCCGATATGATGGCTGAAGAGGGTATTGACATTACTCATATCAAAGTACATCCCATAGATGACCTGGAACATATGACCTTTGATTACATCATTTCCTTCAGCGATGAATTTAGAATGAATTGTCCGTTCGTACCTTCAGAGAGAGCGGTCTATGTTCATGAAAGCCTGCCTAACCCAAGCGGTTTTGAAGGCGGGGAAGAGCAGCTTTATGAGCTGTATCATCATGTTCAGATAGCTATTCGTAATTTTTGCCTTGACTTCAAGAAAAAATATTTTGCCTGATCAGACTACTCTGCCGATGTCTGGTTATTTCCATTGGCGAACTTTCGTTCCAATTCGGCCTGAAATTCTTCCATAACAGGTTTTACCGTACTCTCAGGGAGGTCTGCTATTTTGATATACATCAATCCGTCAACAGAATTGTTGAACAACGGATCTACGTTGAAAGCCACCACCCGGGCATTTTGCTTGATATATTTTTTTATAAGCACCGGCAAACGAAGGTTGCCGGGTTCCACTTCGTCGATCATGCGGTCAAACTTGTTCAGATCTGCCTGCGTCTCATCAAAAACAAACTCTTTGTCGGCATCTTTCAGCTTCACCTTGAACTCCTTTTTAGGTCTTACATACTGAGCCACGTAGGGATCCCAATAGTGTGATTTCATAAATTCGATCATGAGGCTCTTTGAGAAATTCGAAAACTGGTTGCTTATGCTCACGCCACCAATGAGGTATTTGTGTTCGGGAAATCTCAGGGTAGTGTGAACGATTCCCTTCCAAAGAAGAAACAGCGGCATCGGTTTTTGCTGATATTCCTTAACGATGAAGGCGCGGCCCATTTCTATCGATTCGCTCATCATCTTGTAGAGTTCAGGTTCGAACCTGAAGAGTTCTTTGAGGTAAAATCCATCGATGCCATACTGATCATAGATTTTCTGACCCAATCCCATGCGATAGGCTCCCACGATGCATTTTTCTATGTTATCCCACAGGAACAGGTGGTGATAATACTCGTCATATTTGTCGAGATCGATAGAACGATTCGTTCCTTCACCGACTTCGCGGAAGGTGATCTCCCTGAGTCTTCCGATCTCCCTTAAGATATTGGGCATATGCTCGGCCTGGGTCAGGAAAACCTCAAAGTTCTTGCTTTCCAGGAGCCGTTTGTCCTGTTCCCTCAGCAAGGACACTTCCTGGTCCATAAGATCGCGGTCTACCGGTCTGATGATCTGCTGGGGTGAACGCGGAAGTTTGATCTGTGTGGGTACTTTCGGTATGAAACGGGTGTTCTCGAAAGCGTTGGCCAGCATATAGGTTTTTCGTCTCAGGAATTCGGTGAATTCTCCAAGATTTTCATATTCCTGTTGAGCACTCACTGAAATGGGGCGCCCGATACGCACTTTGATCACCCGGTGTCGCTGGGTGAGAAGTTCTGAAGGTAATTTTGCGGTTCTGAGGGTATCGTCGAGTTTTGAGAGCCTGTAGAACAACTGACTGTTCTTGGCATGAAAGTAAATCGGGATCACGGGCACCTCGGCTCTCTTGACCAGTTTCATGGCTGCTTCTTCCCAGGGGCGGTCAACGATCAGTCTCCCGTCCCGGTAGGTCGATACCTCACCGGCAGGGAAAATTCCCAGGGGGTGTCCCTCCCTCAGGTGGGCCAGGGCCTGTTTGAAACCGGCAATACTGCTCTTGGCATCTTTATGGTTCTCAAACGGGTTGACCGGCATTATATAAGGCTCCAGAGGTTTGATTCGGTGGAGCAGGAAATTTGCGATAATCTTGTAATCAGGGCGTTTTTCAAGCAGGAGCTTTAGCAGCAATATTCCGTCGATCCCGCCAAGCGGATGGTTGGAAATGGTGATATAAGCCCCGTCATCTGGAAGTCTTTTCAGATCCTCCTCCGGAATTTCAAAGTTGATCTCGAACTCCTCAAGTATGGCATTGAGAAATTCGAGATCTTTCTTCTCTTTATGATCGTTGTAAATTCGATTCAGGGTAGAAATCTTCAACGCTTTCATCAGCATCCAGCCCATGAAAGTGCCTAAAATGCCGTATTTATCAGCTTTGATAACCTGAGCCACTTCCTTAGCGGTAACTAATCCCATAGGTTTGGTTGTTGGTCGGTTACAAATATAGGAAAAGAAACTATCCTTTTGTTTCCCGGGTCACTAACTGTACGGTTTCCTGTGTGCGTTGTTCCAAAAGAACTTCTTTGCCATTCTGAAGCGAATCGATGGCTTCCTGGTTGAAATGCCTGATCGTGTAGAGCGAAACAGATTCGTAGCTGGTTACCTTGTATTTGGACTTGAGTTTCTCAAAGAGTTCAGGCAGCTGCTGGAACTTGTTATCTACACAAACCGAGAAGCTGATGGCTGAATTTTGAATCAGGTCAACCTTTAAACGGTGGTCGTGTAACATTCTGAATATCTCACTGATATTTTCCTCAACGATGAAATCGAAATTAAGAGAAGATAACTTCAGCAGAACCTGGTCTTTTTTGAGAATGAAGCATGGTATATTCGGACTGATACCCTTTGATTTTTTTACCACCGTGCCGGGTTGTTCGGGTTGCAGGAACGACCGTACATGCAGGGGTATCTCTTTGCGCTGTAGGGGTTGCAGGGTTTTCGGGTGAATAACCGAAGCTCCGTAGAAAGCCAGTTCGATAGCCTCCCGGTATGAGACCTCATGTAAGAGTTCGGGATTCTGGAAATATCTCGGGTCGGCATTCAGAACTCCCGGTACATCTTTCCAGATGGTTACCGATTCGGCGTTCAGGCAGTATCCCAGTATGGCTGCGGTATAATCTGAACCTTCCCGTCCCAGGGTAGTGGTGAAGTTGTTGTCGTCACTTCCGATAAATCCCTGAGTGATATTGAGAACCTTCCTGTTAATGCGGGAAGTTATATTTTGCTGGCTGCGATCCCAATTCACGGTTGCATCCCGGTAATCTGAACCTGTCTTAATAAGTTCCCTTACATCCAGCCAGGTATTTTTGATGCCTGTTTCTTCAAAATAGGCACTTACGATCGAGGTTGATATGAGCTCTCCGTAACCGACCACCTGGTCATAGACAAAGCTGTATTTTGGAGATTTGTTCCAGGCCAGAAAGCCTTTGACCTCATCGGTGAGCTCTTTAAATCGCGCATAAATCTGATGTTGCACTCCGGGAAAAAGCTCTTTTAATATGTCATGGTGATAGTCGATCACTTCCTGCAGGGCGGCCAGGTGATCGGCTTTTTCATCGAAATAATCTCTCACCACCTTTTCCATGGCATTGGTGGTTTTGCCCATGGCAGATACCACCAGTAAGGTCTCTTCATAGCCAACGGTTTCTAAAACCTTAACAATATTTCTCACTCCTGCCGCATCTTTTACAGATGCTCCTCCAAACTTAAATATTCTCATCAATTCGTTCTAAAAAACTATTTATTCCTTCTTCATCGAGTTGTACTGTGTCCCAATCGCGCAGAACTCTGGCCCCGTTTCTTTCATAGAAACGAATGGCTCCGTCGTTCCAGTCGAGTACATTCCATTCGATACGCCTGACCCCTTTCTCCCGGCCATAGCGAATCACTTCTTCGAAAAGAGCACTTCCCATTCCGGTGCCTCTCAGGTCTTCACTAACGATCAGATCTTCCAAATGTACCGTTTCGCCTTTCCAGGTAGAATACCTGGGGTAAACCAAAGCCATGCCTCCGATACGATGATTAACCTCGGCCACGAAGCAAACGAATTTGGGATGTTCTCCAAAACCGTCTTTTTCGAGGTCTGATACGGTGATCTCAACCGCGTCTGGCTCTTTTTCAAACTCTGCCAGCTCCTGGATAAGATCCAGTACCTGTTTCATGTCTTCTTTTACTGCGGGACGAATTACATACTCCATATTGTTACAAATATCACTATAAGTTATAAAACGAAAAAAATAGAATTTTACGAAAACGTTGTAGTTTCACAAAAATATCGATATTTGTTCACAGCTTCACATTAAAATGCAAACATGTCAGGAAAAAACAAGACCCTTGGTGAATTTATCATAGAGAACCAGGCGGCTTTTAAATATTCATCAGGAGAACTTTCGAAATTGATCAATGCCATCCGGCTGGCAGCCAAGGTGGTAAATCACGAGGTGAACAAGGCCGGTTTGGTCGATATACTCGGTACAAGCGGAGACACCAATGTACAGGGTGAAGATCAGCAGAAGCTGGATGTTCTGGCCAATGAGAAATTCATTCAAACCCTGACAAACCGTGAGATCGTTTGCGGCCTGGCCTCGGAAGAGGAAGACAGTTTTATCTCGGTAAACAGTCTTGATAAGAATCATCAGAACAAGTACGTGGTGCTTTTCGATCCGCTTGATGGCTCGAGTAATATCGATGTCAACGTCTCGGTGGGTACCATATTTTCTGTTTACCGACGTGTGACCCCCATAGGTTCTCCGGTTGAACTCAGGGATTTCCTGCAACCGGGAAGAAGACAGGTAGCGGCGGGTTATATCATCTACGGTACCTCGACTATGCTGGTATATACCACCGGTCACGGGGTAAATGGATTTACGCTGAATCCGGCTATAGGCACCTTTTACCTATCGCATCCAAATATGAAATACCCGGAAGACGGGAGGATCTATTCGATCAACGAAGGGAACTATACCCATTTTCCTGAAGGGGTTAAAAAATATATCAAGTATTGCCAGGAGGAAGAAGGGGATCGTCCGTACACCTCGCGTTATATCGGGTCTTTGGTGTCTGATTTTCACCGGAACATGATCAAGGGAGGAATATTTATCTATCCTAAGAGCAGTAAGGCAGCCAATGGAAAACTGAGGCTTCTTTACGAGTGTAATCCTATGGCGTTTTTGGCAGAACAGGCCGGAGGAAAGGCCAGTGACGGGTTTAATTCCATCATGGATATCGAGCCTGAAGCCCTGCATCAGAGAGTGCCCTTTTTCTGCGGCAGTAAGAACATGGTCAGCAAGGCTGAAGAGTTTATGCAAGCTTATTCAAAAAATTAATTAAAAAAGCCGCTCGTGAGAGCGGCTTTTTTTAATGCTTTATCTTCTTTCTGAAGTCTTCAACAAAGGTGTCCAGATCAGATTTTTCATGAATAAGCTGCATAGCGTGGTCTATAACCTTGTCAATGTCTTCATGGTTGAATCCAAGTCCGATGCACAGTCGTCGCATGATATTGAGCTCATGTTCGTCTTCGATCTCATCTACATAAACCATTCTGGCAATATCGTATAAACGTTCCAGTCTGCGCTCGTGATCGTAGGGAGGGTTTACAGGATAGGCAAAGGGATTTTCGAGAATCTCCTCATAATTGCCTTCAGGTATATCGAGATTATTGGCCAGTCGTTTTAAAAAGGCGTGCTCTTGTTCAGTCAGTTCGCCATCAGACAGGGCAACCCTGACAATTGAAGCAAAGTGGTCACGGTTTCTTTCACGAAAACCGCTTGAATACAGATCAGATATGGACATTGTATTGATTGTTTATTTTGTTTAACAAAGATATTAAACCTCCTTTTATTCAGGACTGATAAACTCTATTTTTTGCGATTTTATCTAAGGCCTTGAGGTATGAAATCTTTGAGTTTCCACTTTTGAGACGAAAGCTTGCCGTTAAAACCGAAAAGTCTCAGCGGAACTGTGTTTAAGCCTCTTCCGGTCGCTTGTTCCGGGTCTCAGGACTTTGGTGACGGAGGCTTGATTTTAACGTTGATAACTCTTGATAAATTGGTTTTATTAAGCTTTATTTTCTGCTTAATTTTAGCACCTCAGCCCAGCGGTTAATCATTGCTTTGAATCAGTCTGTTCCCGGGGGATCCCGGATAATGACTTTTGGTGCTTTGATTGCGATTGTGAGCAGTTGAACGAGAAAACTTCCAGTGCCCATGTACCTTATTTTTGATACTGAAACCACCGGTCTTCCCAAACGATGGGATGCTCCCGTATCTGATACCGATAACTGGCCAAGAGCGGTGCAGATCGCCTGGCAATTGCATGATGAGTACGGGAAGGTGATCGATCATCAGGATTACCTGATTAAACCGGAAGGGTTTAATATCCCTTTTGACTCTGAACAGGTTCACGGAATTTCAACAGAACTGGCGGCGGCAGAAGGTGAAGTGCTGGAGACTGTTCTGGAACGTTTTAAAGAGGCCCTGGAACGCACGCGGTTCGTGGTGGGTCAGAACGTAGGCTTCGATGTCAATATTATGGGGGCTGAATTCTTTCGGGAGGGTATGGACAATATGCTTGCCGAACTTCCGGTTCTGGACACCTGTACCGAAGAAACGGCCCTGTTATGTCAGATTCCCGGAGGTCGGGGTGGAAAGTTTAAACTTCCGACACTTACAGAACTTCATGAGCATCTCTTTGGAGAGCCTTTTGGTGAGGCTCACAATGCAACGGCCGACGTGGAAGCAACCACCCGCTGTTTCTTCGAGCTGATCAGGCGATGTGAAGGTTTTACCCTGGAAGAACTGCAGCAGGCTCCCGGCTACTTCAGTGACTTTGAGCAGGCCAATCCTGATACCATTCAGCTTATCGGGCTGAAGCATATCAACCTGAAGGCTGCCTCCGAGCGTATCAGACTGAGTCTGCAAAAGGCCGAAACCGAAGATGGCCCGTCAAAAGACGAGATCAGACAAAACCTGAGAGAACTGGCCGATGTTCCTTTTGCCCATCTCCACAATCATTCGCAATTTTCTATTTTACAGGCCACTTCCAGCGTACCGCAGCTGGTAGAGGCAGCTGCCGCCAATAAGATGTCTGGCGTTGCCCTGACCGATATCGGAAATATGATGGGGGCCTTTCACTTCGTGAAGGCGGTTAGCGACCATAACAAAAAAGCCAAATCGGCCATTGATGCAGCATTGGAAAACGGGACAGAACCCGAAGAGGTGATGCTGAAGCCCATCGTGGGGTGTACCTTTAATGTATGTGAAGATCATACTGATAAATCCCGCAAAGACAACGGTTACCAGATCGTAATGCTGGCGAAGAACAAGAATGGCTATCATAACCTGGCCAAGATGTCTTCCATAGCCTATACCGATGGGTTCTATTATGTGCCCCGTATCGACCGTGAGGTGGTGCGAAAGTACAAGGAAGACGTGATCGTGCTTACGGGGAATATGTACGGGGAAGTGCCTTCCAAATTGCTTAATGTGGGAGAGAACCAGGCTGAAGAGGCCCTGTTGTGGTGGAAAGAAGAGTTTAAAGATGATCTCTATGTCGAGATCATGCGACATAATCAGGAAGATGAAGACCGTGTCAACGTTTCATTGGTAGCCCTGGCAAGAAAGCATGATGTTAAACTGATCGCTACCAACAATACATTTTATATAAATAAGGAAGACGCCAACGCCCACGATATTCTGCTTTGTGTAAAAGACGGCGAGAAAAAAGATACGCCCATTGGTCGCGGCCGGGGGTATCGCTACGGCTTGCCGAACGACGAATATTACTTCAAGAGTTCTGAGCAGATGAAGGAGCTTTTCCGGGATCTTCCTGATGCCATCATCAACGTAAGCGAGATCGTTGAAAAGGTAGAGCCCTTCGAGCTTGCCCGCGATGTACTGCTTCCTAAATTTGACATTCCGCAGGAGTTTCAGGATGAAAAGGATGATGAAGACGGAGGTAAGCGGGGTGAGAATGCCTATCTCAGGCATCTTACTTACGAGGGAGCCAAAAAGAGATATGAAACCCTTACTGATGAGATAAGGGAACGACTCGATTTTGAATTATCGGTAATCGAAAATACCGGTTACCCGGGCTACTTTCTCATCGTTTGGGATTTTATCGATGCTGCGCGGAAAATGGGAGTTTCGGTCGGCCCCGGAAGGGGTTCTGCGGCAGGCTCTGCAGTTGCTTATTGTCTCGGGATCACCAATATGGACCCGATCGCCTATGACCTCCTTTTTGAGCGGTTTCTGAATCCTGACCGGGTCTCGCTGCCTGATATCGATATCGATTTTGATGATGAAGGCCGAAGCCGGGTGATGGATTATGTGATCGAAAAGTATGGTGCCAACCAGGTGGCACAGATCATTACCTATGGTACCATGGCGGCTAAATCATCCATACGTGATACAGCAAGGGTACTTGATCTTCCGCTGCACGATGCAGACCGCATCGCCAAGCTTATACCCAATATTAAACTGAATAAGATCTTTGGTCTTTCAGATGCAGATCTGAAAGCCAAATTAAGGGGAGACGAGCTCGAGAAGGTCAATGAATTAAAAAATATTTCAGAAGGAGAAGACCTTGAAGCCCTTACGGTCAACCAGGCAAGGGTACTTGAAGGCTCCCTTCGTAATACCGGGATCCATGCCTGTGGTGTGATCATTACCCCCGATGATATCACCAAGTTTGTGCCTGTTTCGGTTGCAAAAGATTCTGACCTGTATGTCACCCAGTTCGATAACTCGGTAGTTGAAAGCGCAGGACTGCTGAAAATGGATTTTCTTGGTCTGAAGACGCTTACTCTGATAAAGGATACTGTGAAGCTCATCAAGTATAAGCACGGAATTGAGCTCAATCCTGATGAGTTTCCGCTTGACGATGAGAAGACCTATGAATTGTTCCAGCGCGGTGAAACGGTAGGGATATTTCAGTACGAATCTGCAGGAATGCAGAAACATATGAAAGACCTGAAGCCGACGGTATTTGCCGACCTTATCGCCATGAACGCCCTTTATCGCCCGGGACCTCTTGAATACATCCCCAGCTTTATTCGTCGTAAGCATGGAGAGGAAGAGATCGTTTACGACCTCCCTGCCATGGAAGAATACCTGAAAGAAACCTATGGTATTACCGTCTATCAGGAGCAGGTGATGTTGCTTTCCCAAAAGCTGGCCGGCTTTACCAAGGGTGAGGCAGATATGCTGCGGAAGGCGATGGGTAAGAAGATATTTGCCCTGCTGGAACAGCTGAAACCCAAGTTTCTTGATGGTGGGGAAAAGAATGGTCATCCGCGGGAGAAGCTGGAGAAAATCTGGAAAGACTGGGAAGCTTTTGCCAGTTATGCCTTTAATAAATCTCACTCTACCTGTTATGCCTGGATTGGTTACCAGACGGCCTACCTGAAAGCAAACTACCCGGCAGAATACATGGCTGCCGTACTGTCGAACAACATGAACGACATCAAACAGGTGACCTTTTTCCTGGAGGAATGCAAGCGAATGGGGATCGAGGTGCTGGGGCCTGATGTGAATGAATCATACTACAAGTTTACGGTGAACCAGGATAATGCGATTCGCTTCGGAATGGGAGCCATCAAAGGGGTGGGACGTGGTGCTGTTGATACCATAGTCGAAATGCGCGAAGAAGGCAGATACAGGTCGGTTTTTGACCTGGCCAAGCGTATCGACCTCAGGGCGGCTAATAAGAAGGCCTTTGAAAACCTTGCCCTGGCCGGCGGTTTTGACTCTTTTGCCGAGACTCACCGGGCTCAGTATTTCCATGAAGATGGAGACGGCATAAGCTTTCTGGAAAAGGCGATCAAGTACGGAGCCAAATTCCAGGAGAATGCCAATTCTGCTCAGGTAAGCCTTTTCGGAGAGGCCAGTGAAGTTCAGATACCTGAACCGGTGGTTCCTCCTTGTGAAGAATGGGGTACCATGGAGAAGCTTCGAAAGGAAAAAGAAGTGGTGGGGATCTATATCTCGGGTCACCCCCTTGACGATTTCAGTACCGAGATCAAGAATTTCTGCAACGCTTCCCTTGCCACCCTCAGCGATCTGAATGCCATAGTGAACCGCGAGGTTTCACTGGCAGGAGTTGTGACCGATGTACAACACCGGGTATCGAAGAACGGAAAAGGATGGGCTGCTTTTACTCTTGAAGATTACAACGAATCATATGAGTTCAGGATCTTTGGAGAAGACTATCTCAAGTTTCGCCATTTTCTGGTAGTGAACTCTTTTGTCTATTGTAAGGTGTTTATACGTGAGGGTTGGGTGAACCGCGATACCGGGAAAAAGGGGGAGCCACGTATGCAGTTTAATTCCATTCAGCTGCTGCAGGACATCATGGAAACTTACGCTAAAAAACTCACCATCCACCTGAAACTGGACGAGGTAATGGAAGATCGTATCAACAGTCTGAAAGAAACTTTCACACTTCATAAAGGAGATCATATTTTGAACTTTGTGATCTATGAAATGGATAATGAGATCAAGCTCAATATGCCGAGCCGGAAGCATAAGGTTAATATCAGCAGTGAATTACTAACAGAGCTGAGCAGACAGGAAGTTCTTTATAAGCTTAACTAAACAGGGCCTATTACCTTAACAAATAAAGGCATAGGTAAAACAAATACAGCCCCTGTAAGGATTCGAACAATAAATGACTAACTTTGTAACTTTAAAAAATTAAACATATGGCTTTAGAAATAACCGACGCTACTTTTGACGAAGTAGTTTTAAAAAGTGATAAACCAGTAATGGTAGACTTTTGGGCTGCCTGGTGCGGACCCTGCAGAATGGTAGGTCCGATCATTGATGAACTCAGTAAGGAATACGAAGGAAAAGCTGTGGTTGGGAAGGTAGATGTTGATGCCAATCAGGAATTTGCGGCTAAATACGGAGTTCGTAATATCCCTACCGTGCTTGTTTTTCAAAACGGAGAAGTTGTCGGAAGACAGGTAGGTGTTGCACCAAAGACAGCATATTCTGAAGCGTTGGAGCAATTGCTCTAAGCAAGCGTGAAAATGTTATTAAGAAAATAGAGGCCTGATGAGAATCAGGCCTTTTTTTTATGTCCGTATCCGTTTTTAACCTTAAACAAAATAACGTACCTTTTCCTTAAAAATAACCAGTATGGCATCGATTTTTACCAGGATTATCAAGGGGGAAATCCCCAGTTATAAGATCGCAGAAAATGAGCATTGTATCGCCTTTTTAGATGTTAACCCGAATACAAAGGGTCATACGCTTTGCGTACCCAGGAAAGAAGTTGACAAGATCACCGATCTTGACAACGAGACGTATATGGAGCTCATGGCATTTTCAAGAAAGGTGGCCCTGGCCGTCGAAAAGGCAATGGACTGCAAGCGGGTCGGGATCGCCGTCATCGGCCTGGAAGTGCCGCATGTGCATGTACACCTGATTCCGATATCAAAAATGGCTGATATGACCTTTCAGCAAAAGGTGAATCTGGAGAAGGAAGAATTCGAGTCGATCGCTCAACAGATCAGAAGTCAGTTGTGAAGAGATTCTGTTGCTGCAGGTACCAGTAGATGCCCGCACCGGCAATGATCACTGCGAGTAAGAGTATCCATGAAAGCAGGCGGAGTTTTATTCCTGTGGCCGGTCTTTCAAGTGTTTTAAAGTAAAAATCACGTACTCTTTCTATGTCTTCCGTATACCTCACGGGATAAATAGTAGTCTTGCATTTGGAGCATTTCAGAGACTCTGTGATGGTGCTTGTTGCTTTGGTGTAAAGAAGATTTTCCAAGTGCTTCTGATAGAACTGAAGCCTCAGGCTGTCATTCGAATAGCATTCAGGGCAATTGTTACTTAGTTCAGCTTCTTTGATCAATGTGGCGTTAACACTCATTTTTCGGCCGTATTTAGGGTTATTTGTATGGTCGTTCCTTTTCCAAGCACAGAATGTAAAACCCTCACCTTTCCTTTGTGGTAATCTTCGATGATGCGCTTCACCAGTGATAATCCGAGGCCCCACCCCCTTTTTTTGGTGGTAAAACCCGGTTTGAAGATTCTGCTGTAATCGCTCTTTGGAATACCTTTTCCGGTATCTTTAACGTTCACCTTTACCATTTTCTTGTCTTCCAGCACTTCCAGGGTAAGATCTCCTTTGCCTTTCATAGCGTCTATGGCATTGTTGATGAGGTTTTCTATAGTCCAGCTGTACAGTTGCGTATTGAGATTGGCATAGATCACCTCCTGATTGCTGTGGAAGTTAAAATGCACCAGTTTTGAGCTTCTCGCCTGCAGGTATTCGTAAGTGTTCCGGGTTTCTTTGACGATATCATGCATTTCCAGTGACGGTACCGAACCGATCTTGGAAAATCTTTCGGTGATGGTTTCCAGTCTTTTGATGTCTTTTTCTATTTCCCGGGTGATCGTAGGGTCTGTATTTTCTGCCTTAAGAAGCTCGTTCCAGCCTAAAAGAGATGATATGGGGGTGCCGATCTGGTGTGCTGTTTCTTTCGCCATACCGGCCCAGAGCTTATTCTGATCAGAATTACGAGCCGTGCGAAAAAAGAAGTAAACCACGGTGGCAAACAACAGAATGATAAGTATGAGGGCAATGGGGTAGTATTTAAGATTGTTGAGTACCTGGGAGTTTCCGTAATACAGGGTGCCGTAGATGTCGTTCTTGTAACTGACCTCTATGGGGCTGTTTTCTTCTGCGAACTGCCTGATCTTTTCCTTGAGGTAGGCTGAGTCTGCCGCTCTTTTCTCCGGAATATTGTTGATACGCATCTCGCCTTCCTTCCCTACGTAAATCATCGGGGTGGTATTGTTGTTCTTTAAAACTTCGAGGGTGAGATCTCCCAGGTCTTTTTCCAGGTCGGTGGTTTGCAGGAATTCTGCCTGGGCTTCAGCCCAGATTTTCATCTTGGTTCGTTCTTCCTCCTTGAATCGCTGAAAAAACACATAGGTGTTCGAAAGTATCGATACCACAATAACGAAAGAAGAAATGATCAGGATCCAACGTGTGGTTTTTTTCATACGATTTAAAGCTGGGCTTGGTGTATAAAGATAGCGTAAAAGCTATAAATTAAAACTTTAGGTCTCCTTAAAACATTTTTTATTGGGCATGAGAATGGCTATTTTTGCCCAAAGTCATATCATGATATCAATTGAACCTTCATCTGTAAAGACGGCCGAATTGCACCGATATCTTCTCGGGGCTGTCGGACCGAGACCGATCGCTTTTGCAAGTACCGTCGACGAATCGGGAAAGCCCAACCTCTCTCCTTACAGCTTTTTTAATGTGTTCAGTTCAAACCCGCCGGTGATGATCTTTTCACCCAACCGCAGGGTTAGAAATAATACTACCAAGCACACCCTTGAAAATGCGGAAGCAACCGGGGAAGTGGTGATCAATGTGGTTAATTTCGATATCGTTCAACAGATGTCGCTCAGCAGCACCGAATATGATAAAGGGGTCAATGAATTTGAGAAATCAGGGCTTACGATGCTGCCTTCTGATAAGGTGAAACCCTTCAGGGTGGCCGAATCACCTGTACAATTCGAGTGTAAAGTTCGTGAGATCATCAAGCTTGGTGAAACCGGAGGAGCCGGGAACCTCATTCTTTGCGAGGTGCTTAAGATGCATATATCTGAAGAGGTGCTCGATGAAGAGGGAAATATCGATCAGCATCGCATCGACCTGGTCAGCAGAATGGGAGGGAACTGGTACAGCCGTTCCAATATGGGCTTATTTGAGGTGCCGAAACCACTGGCCACCCTCGGCATAGGGGTAGACCGCATCCCTGAATCGATCAGGTTGAGCAAAGTGCTAACCGGAAACGACCTTGGTAAATTAGGAAATGTGGAAGCCCTGCCGACACCCGATGAGGTCGAGGCGTTCATCAGCGGTAATATAGAGGCTAAATCGGTACTAAGCAGTGATGATGAGAAAAAAATACACCGGCAGGCCCAATTGTACCTGGAAACCGATGATGTGTCTTCTGCCTGGAATTTATTGATGGCAGCAAATCAAATAAAAAAATAAATACGCAATTATAATGGAAGTACAAGGAAGAATTAAAATGATCGATGACACTAAAACCTACGGAAACAATGGTTTTAGAAAGCGCGAGATGGTCGTGACCACCGAAGAGCAATATCCACAGCATCTGATGATCGAATTCGTTCAGGATAAATGTGAATTGTTAAACAATTTCCAGGTGGGTCAACAGGTAAAAGTAAGCATTAATCTACGTGGAAGAGAATGGACAAACCCACAGGGAGAAACCAAATATTTTAACAGCATACAGGGTTGGCGTATCGAGCAGTTGCAGCCTGCAGCTCCAGATCAGGGAGTGCCGCCCGTGCCACCTGCAGATGCTTTCGAGCCGGCAAATGATTTTAATGAAGAAGATCACGACGATCTTCCCTTCTGATACGACAAGCCCTTCTTTTCCTGAAGGGCTTTTTTTATGGCTGAAAAATGGGTATACAACATTTGCAAACCTTACGGCGTTTATCAGGTATGCGATGATGCAGGAGAAAGCAAGGGAACCGGAATGGCAGGGGATAAATACTAAAAAAGCTCCGGCAAGCAATAACCGGAGCTTTATCTTGTGGTTTTAGGTTCACCTTTACATTAAACTCAAAAAGCAATGATGAAAATAAATAGTTAGTAAAGGTTACTGTAAATTTGTAGTAAATTATTATTAACTCCAAGAAATTTCATGCAAAAAGTAAATAATAGCGGTAAAATAATTTAATCTCTTATTTACATATGTATTTTCTGACAAAAGACTTATGGTTTCCTCCTTTATCTGCGGCCAGTGCTGAAGGCATAGTGGCTTTGGGGGGCGATTTGTCTCCGGAAAGACTGTTACTGGCCTATCAGAGCGGTATCTTCCCCTGGTTTGAAAGCGATGACGATATTATTTTATGGTGGAGTCCGGATCCGCGTATGGTGCTTTTTCCTGAAGAATTAAAGATCTCGAAAAGTCTGAGGGCTGAATTGCGAAAAAACAGGTTTCAGGTCACCTTTGACCGGGCCTTTGACCGGGTGATAAATGCCTGCGCTTCCATCAGGAGATCCGGCCAGTCAGGAACTTGGATAACCGATGATATGAAACAGGCATACGCAGAGCTTCACAGGCAGGGCAAGGCGAGGTCTGTAGAGGTGTGGGAGAATGATGAACTGGTAGGCGGACTCTATGGGGTAGACCTTGGAAATGTTTATTGCGGGGAAAGCATGTTTTCAAAAGTGAGCAATGCATCTAAAGTGGGTTTTGTTCATCTGGTGGAACACCTCAGATCTCTCAATTATACGCTTATAGATTGCCAGGTCTATACAGATCACTTATCACGCCTGGGTGCCCGGGAAATTCGGAGAAAGGAGTTTATAGAGCATCTCAGGGATTGATATGAAGTTAAGAGTTATGGGTTAAGAGTGAAGAGTAGTAAATCCTCAAGCCTGGGGTGTACTGCAGCTCGCTTTAGATCACTGAAAACCGGTCGCCGTGAGTTGAGGCTTCTAATCCACCTATCTATTTACCTGCTATCCATGTACCGATGTACCCGTTTACCTGCCTACCCATCTACCCATCTACCCATGTACCCATGTATCCACTTACCCATTTACCTGCTTCCCCAGCTCCCTGACTTCGTCATGTCTGAAACAGTCTGTCTCATGATCATTCACCATTCCTGTAGCCTGCATATGGGCATAGATCACGGTGCTGCCGACAAAAGAGAACCCCTTTTTTTTCATGTCTTTGCTAATGCGATCACTTAGCGGGGTGGTGGCCGGGGCTTCTCTGTAATTCGTTACCTGGTTCTGTATGGGTTCGTGATCGACGAATTGCCAGATGTAATTGCTGAAACTGCCGAACGCTTGCTGAACCTGCATAAAAGCCCGGGCATTCTGAACGGTGGCAGCTATTTTCAATTTGTTTCGTACGATACCGGCATCGTTTCTTAACTCCTCCAGTTTTTGGTCATCGTATGTTGCAATTTTCCGATAATCGAACTGATCAAAGGCTCTTCTGAAATTCTCCCGTTTTCGCAGTATGGTAATCCACGATAATCCTGCCTGGAAGGTTTCCAGGATCAGGAATTCAAAAAGCCTGTCATCGTCGATAACCGGCACTCCCCATTCCTCGTCGTGATATGCCTCATAGAGAGGATCTCCTTCACACCAGCCGCATCTTTTAATATTCATCACTTTGGTTATTTTTGCTCCCTGAAAGTGGTTTTCGTAAGGTTTTGACTTTATTCCCACTAATGTAGAGCATTTTAGATTTTAGAACAACAGATGGAAACAAAGTTGACCGGTGAAATTATGATTGATTCGGCCTTAAATCGTTCTCTCGATTATGAGGCATATAAAGCCCTGGTAGATGAATTGCTGCTGCAGGGACGTTCTACCGGAAAGGTACAGAGCGAGGCAATGAATCATTACAGTATGCTGAATCAGCGTCGGATGAGACGTCTCGATAAAACTTTCAAACTGGGAGAAGATGATCTCGACCGTTTGTCATCGCTTTCAGTTCCCATGACCATGCTGGTGATCAGTGAGGGGTGGTGTGGTGATGCTGCCCACGCACTTCCGGTGCTTAATAAGATCGCTCAGGCATCAGACCAATTGAAACTGCGTATTGTTTTTAGGGATGAAGAAGAACGATTAATGGATCGGTTTCTGACCAAAGGAGCCCGCTCCATTCCGAAAGTGATTCTTCTCGACCGAGAGAATCAGGTTATGGGTGAATGGGGGCCCAGACCCTCGGTGGCAACGGCCATGGTGGATAAGGAAAAATTGCTGAAAGGCGTTTTGAGTCCTGATTTTAAGAAAGATTTGCAACTTTGGTACAACAAAGACAAAGGTGTGAATATAAAGAATGATATTCTGGATTTACTCTCCCTGGAACAGGTAGGTAATTGAGCCAAGCTGCTCGGAACGGGATGATGCGTCAAAGCGAGCCTGTTTCGCATAATAGATGGCGTTTTCGACCAGGCAACCGTTATCGGTAGTAGAGCTTTTGTCATTAAAGTCTGCATCGGTTACCCTGCCCAGGGCATCGACCTTAATATTGATCACCACTTTGCCAAAACTCTCGCAGGTGTAAATAGGGTTTGGAAGGTCCCGGTGCATGCGGTCAACCAGACTGTAGGTGATCGTGGTACGCCTTTTTACGTTTACCTTTTCTTCTTCTCCTTTTTCCAGGTTTTTCTGAAGCATCTCTTTTTGCTTCTTTAGCTTCTCGGTAAATTCTTTTGCCAGTCCCAGATTTTCTGATAATTCGTCCAGGTCTTGAGGCGATTGATCTTCTGAAGCATTTTCCTGCATCTCCTGGGTGAGTTCTTCCAGTGTTTTAAACTCTTCGATTTCTTTGGCGTACGAACTCTTGGCAGCTTCGTTATAGGCCTGATGGGTTTCCAGTTCGGTCATTTTAACCTCTTCCTGTGGAATTTCTTCGAGCAGTTCCTCATCGAAGCTGAGTTCATAGAGAAACTCTTCTTCCTTTTCACCGGCCATCCTGATATTGAATAAGATCAACAAAAAAATACCCATGATACAAAAGGTGATGATCAGGGATAATTGTTTGTTACTCAGATTCATTTTAACAGACTTGGTCTTTAAATATAGCAATTATTTTCTTTTAAGATTCAGCAATCCTTCCTGCATAGGTATCAGGACTCTCTGCATTATCTACGTTGAAATCTCCTATTTTGGTTCTTCGCAGGGAAGAGAGATAGGCTCCTGATTCCAGAAGGTTCCCCAAGTCGTGAGCCAGGGATCGTATATAAGTGCCCTTGCTGCAAACCACACGAAATGCGATCTCCGGAAATTGTGATTGGTCGATATCAAAATCGTATATGGTAACCTCTCTCGCTTCTGTGGTGACGTCTTTTCCTTGTCTGGCAAGTTCATACAGGCGTTTTCCATCTTTCTTTATAGCTGAGAAAACAGGGGGGTGCTGAGCGATCACACCGGTGAGTTTTTCTGCAGCTATACGAAGCTTTTCTTCAGTTATATGATCAACCGGGTAATGCTGATCTATCTCTGTTTCCATGTCGTATGAGGGGCGGGTGGCGCCCAGTTTGATGGTTCCGGTATATTCCTTAACCTGACCCTGGATATCGGGAATCTTCTTGGTGAATTTCCCGGTACAAATCACCAAAAGGCCGGTGGCCAACGGGTCAAGGGTGCCGGCATGACCTACCTTGATCTTTTTGAGTTTGTACCGTTTCTTAATGGCCCATTTGATCTTGTTTACCGCCTGGAAGGAACTCCACCCCAGGGGTTTGTCAACCAGCAGAACCTGTCCTGCTTTAATAGCCTCTTCTGTAAATTCCATAGGTAAAATGGTGTCACCGGTTCGGTGACAAACTTAATCAATAATAGTAATATCCCAGTACGATAGACAACAGGCCTACAATAAAGCAATAGACTGAAAAATAGGTGAGTTTACTTCTTTTGACCAGGCTGATCATCCAGGTACAGGCCGCTATACCCGAAATAAAGGCGGCTGTAAAGCCGATCAGCAGTACGCCTGACTGGGCGTTTTCCGAGGTAAGTGCACCCGACAACAGGTCTTTTGCGATCTTTCCGAAGATAAGAGGCACGACCATAAGGAATGAGAATCTGGCAGCTTTTTCCTTATCATTACCCAGCAATACAGAGGTGGATATGGTGGCTCCTGAACGCGAAATACCCGGAAGCATGGCGATGGCCTGTGCGATCCCTATGACAAACGCGTTGCGGTAGCTCACACTTTTTTCTGTAAACCTTGCCCGGTCTGCAAGCCAAAGCAGCAGGGCGGTAATGATGAGCATGAAACCTACCAACAGAATATTCCCTCCAAAAAGCAATTCCAGCTGCTCCTCGAAAAAGAAGCCTACGAGGGCTGCCGGGATCATCGAAATGATGATCTTAAGGCTGAATATCTTTTCGTCATTCCAACTCGCGGTGAAAAGTCCGGTAAGCAGTTCCAGGATATCTTTGCGAAAGACCACCAGGGTACTGAGTGCGGTGGCAAAATGTAAAACGACGGTAAACAGCAGGCTTTCCTCAGGGATGGATTCGTCTCCTAAAAGGGCCTTCCCGAGTTCGAGATGTCCGCTTGAAGAGACAGGTAAGAATTCAGTAAGCCCCTGGATGATTCCCAGGATTATGGCATCAAGTGTGTCCATGGTGATTTTTTAGGCAGAGAAAGAAAAACCTGTTAGCTTTCCTTTTTGTCAGTATTCGGATTCAGGAGGATGGCGTAGACCTCTATGGCAAAACCGATAAGTACCAGGGTGGGAGCCAGTCGGATTCTTCTGAAGCTGAAGATCTCAGGATTGAACACCTGGGGATCGTCACTTCCGCCGCCACTCATCAGTATAAACCCTAAAAGAATTACCCCCAGGCCTATGAACATGAATATGTAGTTCTTGCGCTCGAAGATGAAAGTTTTGTGTGCCGAATGGGTCACTCTGTTCTTTTTGCCGGTCATCTGTTTTTTACTCATAGCAGATCAATAATATAAATCGTCGGTTCTCAGGTTGAGAAAACGCTGGGTTGCAATATACGTGCTTATATAAGTTATCACAATACCCATAGCGAAAATACCCAGACAAAGCATCCCGAGAGTTTCAGGTTCTCCCAGTAGCTGCATCTGCGGAAATCTTTGGTCGAGATAATATAAGCCGGCTACCAGAGCTATAATGGCCACCACGGCACCTATCATTCCGAGTTTGACACTTTTCCAGATAAAGGGGCGCCTGATAAATCTTTTGGTCGCTCCCACCATTTGCATGGTTTTGATGATAAATCGCTTGGAATAAACCGAGAGCCTGATCGAACTGTTGATCAATAGAACGGCTATCAGGGTGAATACTCCACTGGCTACCAGGATCCAGAAGCTCATTCTGCGCACATTCTCGTTCAGCAATGATATCAGTGGCTGATCGTATGACACTTCATCCACAAAAGACCGGTTCTGCAGGTCGGCAGCGATCATCTGAATGCTGTCGTTGGCTACATAATCGGCTTTAAGGCGAAGGTCTATCGAGTTTTGAAGCGGATTGTATCCCAGGTATTCCAGAAAGTTCTCCCCGATCTCCTTACTGTGCATTTCGGCGGCCTCGTCTTTTGAAACAAATGATGCTTCTCTGGTATAATCGGCCATGGCCAGGCTTTTTTGAAGCTGGGAGATCTCAACTTCCTTGGCATTGTCTTTAAGAAAAACCGTAATGGCTACCTGTTCCTTGAAGTGATCGGCCAGTTTTTTGGTATTGATCACAAGTAATCCCAGTACCCCAAGCAGGAAAAGCACCAGGGCGATGCTGAGTACCACCGAGAAGTAGGAAGATATCAGTTTGCGTTTCTGATAGCGTTCAAAAGATTTGCTCATTACGGGAGAAATTGCTGGTGTAAAAGTAATAAAGTAAATTTAATCACTATAATAATTGTAACGTCATAAGCATGCAAATTCTTGTATACGGAATCGGGGGAGTAGGCGGGTATTTCGGAGGCAGACTGACCCTGACCGATTCGCGTGTCACCTTTCTGGCTCGTGGAGATCACGCAGAGGCCATAAAGAGAGACGGTCTTAAGGTCAGGAGCATCTATGGAGATTTTCTGGCTGTGCCCGACCTGGTGACAGATCGCGTTGATGAAGCAGGAAACCCAGACCTCGTTCTGCTCTGTACCAAGACCTGGCAGGTTGAAGAAGCTGCAGCTGAATTGGCAGCAATTCTGAAGCCGGATTCGGTGGTGATCCCGTTGCAGAACGGAGTGAACAACGCTGAAAAACTGGCACGTATCTTAGGTGAGGAAAGGGTGATGGGCGGACTGTGCCGCATCATAAGCAAGATAGATAATCCGGGGGTGATCAATCATTTTGCCTTTCACCCTCAGATCATTTTCGGAGAATTGTTCGACAAGAACTCCCAACGTGGCATCCACATTAAATCGCTTTTCGATAAAGCCGGCTTTGACAGCCGTCTCAGTGAAGATATCGAGCTGGAGATCTGGAGAAAATTCCTGTTTATCTGTACCCTGAGTGGAATGGGAGCGCTTACCCGTTCAGAGGTAGGAGTGATGAGGGAAGACCCTGAAATACGATCGCTGATGAAAGAAACCGCCCGGGAAATTATCAGGGTGGCAAATGCCAGAAAAGTCTTCCTGGGAGATGAAGATCTGAATAAAACCTTTGAAGCTATCGATAAACAGGATTATCACACCACCGCCTCTGTACAAAGAGATATAATGGCGGGAAGACCCTCTGAGATTGACGATTTTAATGGGTATATTGTTCGGGAAGCAGAGCGTTTGAAGGTAAAGGCCCCGGTCAACCGTTTTATATATAATTGCTTGATGCCGCAGGAAAGAGCAGCTCGAAAGAGATTAATAGACAAAAATGAATCTACAAAAGGAACTGAATAACATAAAGCTGGCGGGAAACCTCGAACTGATTGCCAATCAGGTGGTCGAAGGCTTTATCAGTGGCATGCATAAAAGTCCTTTTCACGGCTTTTCTTCTGAATTTGCCGAGCATAAGATCTATAATCCCGGAGAGAGTACCCGTCATATAGACTGGAAGTTGTTTGCCAAGACAGACCGGCTGTATACCCGCAGATATGAAGAAGAGACGAATCTGCGCTGCCACCTGATCATCGATAATTCTTCTTCCATGCATTATCCCGAGGTGGGTGAGCAATCTGTACACCGGTACAACAAGATCGGGTTTTCTGTTCTCGCAGCTGCAGCCCTTATGAATATCTTTAAGCGGCAACGCGATGCTGTCGGATTGAGTGTTTTCTCTGATGACTATGAATTCTACGCGCCTGAGAAGGGAAGTGAACGTCATTTCAGCCTGGTGACCAATACGCTTGAATCATTGCTGGAAACCGGTAGTAGAGGTAAGGGAACAGATACTTATACCTACCTGCATCAGATAGCAGAGAAAATTCACAGAAGAAGCATGATCTTTCTCTTTACCGATATGTTCCAACCCGATATTGAACAGGATGCTCTTTTTTCTGCATTGCAGCATCTCAAATACAACAAACATGAGGTGATTCTTTTTCACGTTATGGATAAGGCTCATGAGTTCCTGTTTGATTTTGACGGCAAACCGGGGAGGTTTACCGATGTGGAAACGGGACAAAGCATCGATATTTTTTCAGAAAATTACCAACAGGTTTATCAGGAGGAGATCGCTAAATTCTTCAAGGCGATACAGTTGCGTTGTGCCCAGTATCGAATCAAGTATGTGGAGGCCGATATATCAAGAGACCTGGAAAATATTTTGCTTACCTACCTTGTTGAAAGACAAAGGTTTGTGTGATTGTTTCGATGAGATTTTTAATTTTCTTTCAAAAAGGTTTGTGTTATTAAAAATGGGGTGTATATTTGCATCCGCAATCAAGAAAGGTCTGGTAGTTCAGTTGGTTAGAATACATGCCTGTCACGCATGGGGTCGCGGGTTCGAGTCCCGTCCAGACCGCTTTCAAATTCAAAAGCTCCTCTAAAACAGAGGAGCTTTTTTTATGGGGCTGATTTTAGGGGTTAACCGGCATTGCCTCGAATTTCATATCTGCTGTTTATAATGTAGCGACAGTTTCCTTCCCGCTTATCTCAGTCACCTCCCCGGCTTGAAAAATCACCTCTGTAATCTGAAGAATTTACAGATTTTGAACTCGCTTAAATTTGTTGGCACAGAGAATACTTTCATGTTTAAATAAATGATCTTCAAACTGTAACAAGTCAACTTTTGTTTCATCTGTAAGCAGCATTAAATTAAATATCCTGTTCAAAATATTTTTGCAAAAGATGTTGATTTATGTATTTAATTTACAGTGTTTTACAAGTGTGTTTTTATAACAGATGAAATATGTTTTTGGTTTTGTATTCGGTTGTCTGATGCAATGGAATACAGTGGGACAAACCCTCGTTAGCAGGGAAGCGGCACTAGGAGATATCGATTTTTTTAACAAGACCCTTTTGGCAGTGCATTATGACCCCTATTTTTACGTTAGCCGCGAAGAATACGATCGGCATGTCAACCTGATTAAGGAAGGGATCACAGACTCTGTACATCCAAAGGATTTTATAAAGGCGCTCTACAAATTAACTTCGGTTCTTGAAGACGGGCATACCGCACCTTCAATCAGTCAGAAAGTGCTGGGAGCAGAATTAAGTAAAAGCCAATTCTTTCCCTGGCCTGCCATCATTCATGATGAAAAATTATTTCTATCTGAAAGTACAGCTGAAAAAGCAGGAATTCCCGGAGCTTGTGAGGTTGTAGCCATTAATGGGCACCAGTCTGGACCTTTGCTTCAAAATGTTTTGACGAACATGGGTGGCTTGCCTGAATTCGGTGAGTCATTTACAAATAGTGTCCTTGCATATTTTCTTTACCTCGAAGGAATTAGTGCACCTTTTGCCATTGAATATGTGACCACAGATGGTAAGCACGGTGTGGTAACCACAGCTGAAGGTATTGATTTCGTTGAAAGCATCAGGCTGACACTGCCGGGGCTTCTGGAGGGCAATGCGTATAAGGTTCTGCAGGATGATACCGGGTATATCAATTTCGCCACCATGAGTGGCGAATGGGAGGATTGGAGTGCACTCCTGCAGCAGGCTTTCGATGAATTCAGAAAGAATAATATCAGTCGGGTAGTGATAGACCTTCGGCAGAATCTGGGCGGAAATTCGATTTTGGGGGAGGTGCTTTTCGGATTCATTACAGACAAGCCTTTTCAGTTGCAAGGTTCGCGCGATTGGCGAATCAGCCAGCAGTATAAGGATCAGCTTTTGGAAAGCGGAAATACAGACAGTGAATACCATTCACAAAATAATGGCAGTCTGTGGCACATGGGTAATTGTGAATCGGCCGTAAGCAGGATGCAGGTCGACGAAAAGTTTACCGGTGAAGTGTTTCTGGCCACAGGGCCGCTCACGTTCTCCAGCGCGAATATGGTTGCCGATGCTGCAAAAACAGCTGATATAGGCACTCTGATTGGTGAACCGACCGGAGAAAACACCAATGATTTTGGAGAAGTCTACAGTTTTGCATTGCCTGCATCGGGAATTATTATGCAGGTAACCACAGCGATGGATTACGGCGCAGGCTGTGACCCTGAGATCTTTAGTCCGGTAGTCCCTGACATCATCGTCAAGCCTGCCCTGGAAGATAAACTGGCAGAAAGGGATGTTGTGCTGGAGTATATTTTTAAAAAACCGGTAAAAGTGAATTAAGACTGCCGTTCATCCCGGGTTTCTATATGTAATGATGGGTCAGGACAGGTGAGTTTAGCCCATTTTTAATGCCGGTCTGGCGGGCATAAGCAGGCTGTTATTATTAAAAAATAAGAAAAAGTGGGGCTGATTCAATCAGGCTTTTTTATATTTGCAACGTTGTGTTGTCGGTCGTGCTTGTCACGATCGTGGTTTAGTAATTAAACCGAATGAAAGGCTTTCCGGTATAGGAAGGCTTTTTTTGTTTCAAATCATACTGAACAAGCTAATCTGACTAAAAATCGACAACGATCCCTAAACTCGGAATGATCTGGCCGGTATCGCTTTCGATCTCCACCAGGCTGCGGGGTTCGGTCACGCTGCCGTCAGGGTTTCTGGCAAGGCCGTATTCAGGCGGTTGAGGAATGTTTTGACTCAATACATTCTGGGCTTCAATAAAGACATCAAGCGATAAGGCCTTGAAATTCCATTTCTTGTCGATACGCAGGTCAAGCTGACTGAAAATATCCAGCTTCTCCTCTCCGAGGCGGTTGTAATCCAGAATGACCTCAGGATAATTGGCAAGGGTAGCATCCCTGTCGGTGGGTACGAAAGGTGTTTCTCCGGCAAAACGGTACCGGGCGCTGATCTCCCAGTTACGACTGAATTTGTATCCCCCGGTAAAGGAGACCAGATGACGACTATTCCATACAGAGGGTGAATATTCACTTGGGTCAAAGCCTGTAAATTCACTTCTAAACCAGGTGTAGGCGAAGATTCCGTAAAAATTGTTGGTGAGCTTTTGCTGGAATTGCAGTTCCATTCCGTAGCTGCGGCCCTTACCTACGGTTTCTACGGCTTCATTTCCCAGCACTTCAAAACCACCCCCCTTGTTAGCCAGGGAGACACTGTCAAGCACTGATACCGGGTAATCGTCATAGCGTTTATAAAAACCTTCAAGGGAAATACTTGATGAAGGACTGAAATAATGCTGAATCCCCAACACCAGGTGATCGCTTTGGGTATACTTCACATCCCGGTTAATAAGTTCCCCTGTATTGCTTCTGAAGCCGAGGATGGTATATGGGGGCAGTTTGAAATACCTGCCTGCAGATCCGTTAAGCCTCCAGTTGTCTATGAACTCGTAAGACACAGACAGCCTGGGGGAAAAGGTCGACAACAGATCACTTCCATCGGTAAAGGTGTCATCGTCCATTCTGAAACCAAACGAAACGTCAAGGCGGTCTGAGAAGAAAGACCGGGTGAGGTTTGAAAAGAAACCGTATTTATAAAAATCGATAGCGGTATCAAAGCGAATATCATCTGTCACATTCAGGGTCTCGTTCTCATAATCTGAACGCTGTGTGTTGAACCCGGCAGATAGCTTCCATCCGCCAAAGAATTTGGTAAGGGCGTAACGCAGTTTGGTCTCTGTTTCTGAGGCATCATTGCTGAAGATCACCCCGGTTTCATTTTCCGGATCCCGGTAGCGGGTGAAATCGTTGATCAGCGTATTCCTGCTAAGGGTTGTTTCCATAAATCCTGTACCATCTTTCAACCTGCGCTTCCAGGTGATACCCGTCGCATTGGTTCGTTGTTCTATGAACGGAGCCTGTTCTAATTGTGCCTGTTGTTCTTCGTTAAACTCATCGGGAGCCTCCAGGGTAAAGTCATCAATAGAGCCGATCCCGATAAGGCTGATCTCATTGTATTCATCTATGACGTGGTTCACTTTGAATTGGTAATCCCAGTAATTAGGTCTGAAAGGGAGCCCGATGGCTTCAAACAGAAATTGCAGATAACTGCGTCGCACCGAAGCCAGGAAGGTGGTTTTGGCGGTTTCGCTGTCTTTTTTGAAAAGCGGTCCTTCCAGCGTAAGGGCCGCTTCGGAAGCGCTCACCCTGAAGTTGCCATTGAAATTCCGGTTGTTACCCTTCCTTTGAGAAAATCGCAGTACTCCTGAAAGCGGATTGTCATAGCGGGCGCCAAAAGCAGAGGTCGAGAGGGTGACATCTTCAATAAAAGATACGTTGATCAGACCCACCGGCCCCCCGGCACTCCCCTGGGTGGCAAAGTGATTTACGTTGGGAATCTCCATACCATCGAGATAGTATACCGTTTCGTTGGGCGCCCCCCCTCGTATGATCAGATCATTTCTGAAACCGCCTATGGAAGGAGATACTCCCGGCAGGGTCTGGGCCACCTGTACCACATCATTATTGCTGCCCGGATAGGTTGCAATCTCGACTGCTGATAAGGTCTGTGTCGATAGCGGCGTTTCCCTGGGCCTGCTTATTTTGTTGCGGTTGGTAACGACCACTTCCTGCAATTCTTCAGCAGACTCTTTCAAGGTAAAATTGTAATTCGGGGTTCCTTTTGATCGCACTATGATGTTGTATCGTGTCTGAGTTTCATAGCCGATATAGCTTACGACAAGGTTATACGAACCCGGGGGAATATCTCTGATCTCATACCGGCCGTTCATATCGGTTTGTGTACCCATATTGGTGCCTTCGAGGTAGACTGAAGCTCCCGGAATGGGCTCTCCTGTCTGGTCTGTTACTTTTCCGAAAAGTTCACCCGTGACCTGTGCAGTGAGGGGCTGAAAGGACATTAATAGTAAACCCAGGGTCAAAAGAAACTGTATTTTGAAAACCTGAGAAACCCTTCTTTCTAATCTTGATGAAGGTGTTGATGATCTTTTGTCCATGATAGAGCTATTGAGGTTTTTACTTTAAACTGACGATTTCGGGTTCGTGGCCGGGGCTGTTTTTTATGACAGTCGACCTGATTGTTGTTGATACAAATGTAATCATCACCGAATTATTATGATGATTTATGAAGAACAATATTGGAAGAAGGGGATTATGAAATACTACAAGGTCATCCTTGCACTAAAAATGTGATGGTAGAAATCCAGTTTACGAAACAGAAGAGTGAACGGTTTGGTTAGAAGATTAGGCTTGCTGAGGGGGGTAGGTAAAATAAGTCTACTAAATCTATAGATATTTCGTCAAAAATTAGTAAGTTAAAACTTACATTAATGCTGTTATGTGATGATTTTCGATAAAGCGTAGCAAAAAACGATTAAGCCGACTGATCATTTTTCGTTCCGCTTTATGGTTTTTATAACTTTCACCTAATCATTGCTATTAACCAACCCCCTGCATATGAAAAAGCAGAAATTCATCAAGGCTTGCGAACGTATTATGTTGGAGCGCTTGAAAAAAGATGCAAGTGTTCGCGCCTGTATCGGAACTCCTCTTGAAAGGCAATTAGTTTTGCGATCACTTTCAGGTTCGCTGTGTTTGTGCAGATCTCTTATGAATGACCTGAATGAATCGGCACAGTTTGAACTGAATGAGCATGAAATAGAAGAGGTGTTAAATGAATCCTATCGCAACATCAGAGTCGTTTATGCCTCGCTTGACTGGCATAGTCATTCTCAGCAAATGGAAGTGCTTAAGAATTAAGTCTTCCCGGAGTAGCTGAGGCTAACTAACTTCCCTTTTTTTTCGATTCGTCATACGAATCCTTCCCATTATTCGTTATATAATGGTACACCTTTTTTATCCCTCAAATGGTGATCATTGAATATAACAGTTACCGCTTTAAAAGATGCTTCAAAGAATTTTAAGTGGTCAAAGAGATACACCTGAATTTTGTAAAAACCTGCTTAAGGGTGCTGCCATTTACCCGCTTGAGAATAACAGATCGTTTCAAAAGAGTGAAGCAGTCGGTATAGCGGGATGTAAGTAAAAATCCGTTTAATTTTAAGTTGTTTTCCGAAGCTACAGGATCAGGTCTTGTGGCTTCGGAATTTTTATTTCGGATCTATAACAGTTCGAAATCCGAGGTGTTCCTGTCCCGAGTCAATATCTGTGCCCATTCTGGCCGTAGCTCTGTAACTGGCGCAATAGGAATCACTGCATAGAAATGAACCGCCCTTGGTGACCTTTTGAGCGGTATATGGATTAGAAGGGTTGTTATATTCTTCAGGACCTTTTGGGTTTACCAGTTCTCCTTTCTTTCGTGCCTGCAGGTAGTAATCTGAGCTATACCAGTCTGTGGTCCATTCCCAGACATTTCCTGCCATGTCATGTAATCCGAATCCGTTTGGGGGGTACGATGCTACTGGGGCCAGACGGGAATAGCCGTCTTCCAGGGTTTCTTCTTCGGGAAAAGGACCGGTCCACGTATTGGCATTTTCTTCCAGTTTTTCACGCTCATCTCCCCAGCTGAAAGTTCGATCTGTAAGACCTCCGCGGGCCGCAAATTCCCATTCAGCTTCCGTGGGAAGTCTTCTCCCTTTCCACTCACAATAGGCCAGGGCATCTTCGAAAGCAATATGAACTACCGGATGCTTGCCCTTTCCCTCTATAGAGCTTCCCGGCCCCTGTGGGTTTTTCCAGTTCGCCCCTGTTTGCCATTTCCACCACTGGAAATAGTTCATTTCATTCGGGTTGGGGTCATCTGGAATTTCAAATACCAAAGATCCGGGCTGCAACAGGGAATCTTGTGGCTTGGGTGTTCCCGGGGGCACCTGCGTTTTGAGTACCTCCCAGTCAACAGGTCTTTCAGCGACAGTTGTATATCCGGTTGCACGAACAAATTCAGCGAATTCATCGTTTGTGACCTCAGTTCGATCCATGAAAAAGCCATCAACACGTACCGGGTGTGCCGGCTTTTCGTGCGGCCAGGCTCTCTGGTCGCTCTCCGGGGCACCCATGGTGAAATTACCCCCGGGTATCCAGACCATTCCCTCTGGAGCCGGGTGTGGCGCCTTTATCTCCTCTCCGTTTTTTACAGTTGCGGATGCGGTATCTGATATCTTTTCTTTACAGGCAGAGAAAAGTATGATCAATATCGATAAGCAGGCAGCTTTTCTGTATTGCATGAAAGTGAACAAATTTAAAATCAATGAAATAAATATAGGGGAATCTTCCTTTTCTGTTCGTGAAAGGGGATGAATTTCATGTTTTGGTAGTTCAATACAGTTAAATTGATCGCGCTTACATTCTATTTATTTCTTTCCGGGGCAGGTGTTGAGATTAAAGGGAAGGTACAAGGGACAAAATCCAATCAGCGAGGTGACGGTAAATACAAGAGCCAGGGCCAGGAGTATAAGACCTAAAGTTCCCTCGACTATTCCTGAAAGGTAAAGCCCTGCGATTCCTGCAGCGACTATTAATCGTACTATTCGATCAGTGGTACCCATGTTTTTTTTCATGATTTTTGGTTTAAAAGTCAAAAGTTTGAATCAAAAGCACCGCTGCGGCCACCAGTATTATGCATAGCAGGCAAACAAGCAGCAATTTCCTGATCTTTCCCATGACATCGGTTTATAAAATAAATGTAGGAAATATCAAGAGTGAAAAACATGACTAAAGTCAGTGTGACCTATTTGCAATACTTTTCTCCGTCTGACCGGATGAGGCAATTGTTCTGCAGCTTGAAGCGATGGGTTTGGCCATCGTAGGAAAATATAAAGTGATTGCCTTCACTTACCGGGAAAAAGTCGGCTACCCTGTCATCATTTTGGGTGATGCTCCAAATGTGCCCTCCGTTTTCCAGGCGTATCTGAATGGATTTAAAAGTAGTTTCTTCCTTCTCTTGCATATAGAGACCGCTAATTTTTGCGGTTTCACTGTCTTCCAGTCTTATGAAAGGAGTTCCGTTCAGCTCAACCTCCTTATCGCTCACCGGTAAAAGCTCAAAGTCTTTATCCAAAAGTTCAAAAGCGTAGCGGTTGCCTTGTAATTCCTCCAATCTTGTTTTTCTGTCAAACACTTCCACATAAAGGCCCTCATCTGTGTTGTCAATATGCATCAACCGGGTTTCACTGTGTTTGCTGATCCAAGAGCCGGTGATATTAAAAGTGCCACGGGAACGACATCCTGCCAATGAGAGCAGGACGAGGAGTAAGGTGATTTTTTTCATAATAGGAGCTTAAGACTTTATAAATATAGAAAAAAATCGAAAAAATAGATTTGATCAAAGAAGGAATAATATTACTTAACCTGCTTGCTTACTTTCAGCAAGGTCGACCGTACCTGGTCGATTGAGAAGGCATGTGCGAATCGTTGCTGTTCCCTTCCATCGAGCAGGATGCGCAACACCGGAGCTGTAAATATCAGGGCTTGAGCAGCTTTTTCAGGTTCTGCTGCAGAGTCTGTGATCTCCATGGGTATGTCGGGAAATTCTTCTTCAAGCAGCCGTAATAATTTTGGTTTCAACGCCTGGCAAATTCCGCAACGAGGGCTTGTGAAAAACTCAATTCGTATTTCAGACATGTTACATTAACTACCATGCAAAGATAGCTAAGTTGGAAATGTCTGCTGGTCTCTGAATAACCATTTTGAATGCCACCTAATCCAAAACCTTCATGCTTGTTCGGATCATTTCATAAATGGCCTTTCGGTCTTTTTGAACCTTGGCAATTATTTTCAAACCGCTGTAATTGTTATACAGGCAGGCAGCCACCGAAGTCAAATCAAGATCTTTCCTGAGCTCGCCGTTTTCAATACCACGTTTGAGATATTCTTTGAAAATGTTCTCTACAAAAATTTTGTTTTCCAGGAATTGCATCATCATTTCATCATCTGCAGGTGTCATTTCCACGATGGAATTGACCACCAGGCAACCCTTAGACTTGGGGTCAGAAATCGCTTCCTCAGCACCCAGTATCATAAGCTGAGAGAGCCCTTCTTTAACCGATCGCTGATTGTCAAGAAAAGTTTGAATGAAGTTATAGTTTATCTTCAGGTAATGTTGGAATGCTAATTTGAATAATGTCTTTTTAGTGTGATGAGACCCCTCATCGCCAATAATTTCTGCAAGATCCTCCCTGGATACCGATTTATATCCTTTTTCCCAGAAGAGGTTCATAATCTTATCCAGATCGTGAAGATGAATTTGCTCTTTGATCATTATATGGATTTTAATTCCGCAAAAAAATACACATTAAAAAACTAAGTACCTGTTAATTAATTGTTTATGTTTTGAAATGAACTTTCAGGTATAATTTTTAATCCGGTAATGGTGCAGTTGCTGAACAGTTGGAGTGAAGCTGGCAAGGTAAAGCTAAGCGTGACGGCGCTTTTTACCAGGAACCAGAAGTAATTCTACCATCTTTTGATGGCAGAGACCTGAAAGCGATATTGCTTTCCGGACTCTGTTTCGGTGTATTCGATGTTTTCAATCCCGCCTCCGACTTTGAGATACCACAGCTTTTTCAGAGGTAGTTGATAACTCAGGAAGAGTGATGAGGCTGTAAGTCTTTCGTCCTGCTGTGTGAGCACGCCATTGACATTGCTGTCGGGATTCACCCCGGTACCCGCCTGAAGCTCCAGGAAATGCGTTGCTTCGTTCAGGTAATAGCGGGAGGTAAGGTTGAAAGCGGGCGCCAGATCCTGTTTTTCAGGAGTGATAAAAGCACTGAATCGCAGGAACAGGTTTGGCAGGTATTTGGCGATTCCTGCGGTGTAGGTCCATGTAGTCTCCTCGAAGGTCAGTATCCTGACACCTCCGTCTAACTCGAATTTGGCCGGCAATTGCTGAAAGACCGAGAGGGCTCCCCTGAATTGCGGAAAGACTCCGTTGTCGGTGGCGATGCCTGCAGCGAGGTAGGCATATGTTTTTTTACCCAGGCGGGGATAGGATTCCAGACTGGCCTGAAGGCCGTTCATCTCAAACCGGTTAGCGTAGTTCAGATGTAACTGTACCGGCCCTAATGATGTTTTCTTTTCATAGAATAAGCGAACGAACTGCCAGGGGGTATCGAAACGGGTCTCAAAATTTACTATTTCATAAGACAATCCTACGGCCGATTGAGAATTTGTACGCGACAATCGTTCCTGCATTCGGGCGATTTCTTTGTTGTCAGGAAACTCCCTTAGCAGAGAGTCTGAGAGCCTGAAAGCCTGTTGATGTTTTTCCATTTGTTCCAGGATCTGAGCCTGAAGAATAGCTGTCTCCCTGTTTTCAGGATCATTGATGCGGCCTTTTTCGATCAGTGTCAGGGCCTTGATGTAATTTCTCTCCTCCAGTTCCAGTCGGCTGTAAGCCCGAACACCTTCCTGATACTGCGGGTGTGATGAAACCAGGTCTTCAAATACTGCTCTCGCTTTTTCGGGCTGTTCGTTCCATCGGTAAAGTCTGCCAAGAAAGAGTTGCAGCTCAGGATAATCCGGTTGAATATCCAGGGCTGTGAGGGCCAGGTCTATGGCAGTTTTATAGTCTTTTTGCTGAAAGGCTGCATTTCGTGCATCTTCATATAAGCGCTCAGGGCTTGCGTGATCCTGGGCCGTAACGGTTAATGATATAACAAAGAATAGGAGGGAAAGTATAGGGTTAAATTTCTTCATGGATATCTGTCAGTTTTTAGCTTTGTCGATTCTGTCAAACCCTTGCCGGGTCATCTGGCCCCAGGATTTTTTTCCTCTCAGCAGATCGATATTACCCCTGAGGGCAGACCAAAACACCAAAGGATGATATAATATTGGTTCCAGCAGGGCCGTAAGAACCAGTTTATAGATGTATTTAGGTTTTTTATACTGTTGAAAGGAAATTTCTTCGAAATAAATGGCTGTAATCGAATACAAAACAGCGAAGCCGTATGCTGCTGCCATAAATGATATGGCATAGACCCAGTTCACCAGTCCCAGACTGAGGAGCAGGATGAAAAATAGCAGACCGAAGCCCTCTATAAGGGGTGCCAGCCATTCAAAGAATAACCAATAGGGCATACTCAGAACTCCAAGAACCCGGTATTTCAAATTGAACAACATCCCGCGATGAATCCATAATGTTTCAATCGTTCCGCGGGTCCATCTGTTTCTTTGCCTGATTAAGATATTATGACCATTCGGGACTTCGGTCCAACACAATGGATCTGGTATAAAACCAACTTTATAGGCGGTTTTTCTCTTATGCATCATACGACGCATTCTTACCAGTAATTCCATATCCTCTCCTACGGTCTGAGTGTTATACCCCCCTGCATCGATAACTGTTTCCTTATCGAACAGGCCGAAAGCTCCCGAAATCAGTAATAAACCGTCTGCCCTTGACCATGCCATTCTTCCCATAAGAAAAGCTCTCAGGTATTCCAGTATCTGAACCCGTTCGAGGAAACCTTTGGGCAAACGAACCGATACGATTCTTCCTCCCTGAATCTCACAGGCATTCGCCACACGTATGATACCTCCCGAGGCAATCACCTTTTTCTTGTCGTTCAAGAAGGGCCTTACCAACTTTAAAAGCGCGTCATCTGCCAGGATGCAGTCGACATCGATTGCACAGAAATAATCGTGTGAAGCTGCGTTGATCCCCGTATTTAAAGCGTCTGCTTTACCACCGTTTTTTTTATCGATAACCAGCAGTTTTTCAAATGCCTTGTTTTTTGATTTATAAACCTTCCTTACATCCCGGGTCGGAATGTTGTTTAGAAATACCAGTTCTGTTTGTTCGAGATTAAAATGCCTGATAAGGTTAGGCAGGGTATTATCGGTACTTCCGTCATTGATTATGATGATTTCGTATGAGGGGTAATTGATGGTAAGGAGGGAACGAATATTATCAACGATATTTACCGCCTCATTATAGGCAGGGGCCAGTATCGATATGGAGGGCAGGTTGGAAGATTGCAGCATAACCACCTTTTTTTCAATCTTGGATGATCGCTTGTATTCCCGGATCTCAAAGAAGGAAAAGACTGCAGAAAACAGATAGCCCATGCCCACCAGGAAGCCATAAATCAGAAATGAGAGGGTGATATACGATGTTATGTCGTTGAGAAGTGTCATCGGTTCAGGCGATTTTATGAGCTGGTGAAACAAGTCGTCGGTTTCTTTCGAATCTTCGCTGCGTTTGTGCGTGACACCCCGGAATAAGTGTTTCCAGAGCCTTGATCTCTGTATAGCTTCCTTTGTCAAGGATCACGTTAAGGATATGATCTTGTACCCGTGGAGACTCACCCGGAAAATTACGAAGCAGGTGCGTGTGCAGTTCAGCATATTGCAGTCTGGAAAGCGCTTTTATTGTTTCTGTTCTAACCCGATCTTTTTCCGCCTGAAGAAAAGGTAGGATTTTCAGGCTATGCTCAAATTGATTAAAGACACCGATCAGTCGAATAGCGAAAATACGAACCGAAATCAGAGGATGAGATAATCCTATAGAAAAATCGGGTTCAGAGCCGGTATAGTAATACCTGAGGCAATCTTCTAGATTTATCATTTCCCACATGGTGAGCTCGTGATCCAGATGCTCTATAAAGGCCAAGGGATTGCTTTCGGCCGTTTTTACAAAATAATAATAGGCCTGCTCGCGCACCCTGTAATATTTATGATTCAATAGTTTTTTAATCAGGTCGTCGGCCTTCAGTGATAATTCAGAACAATAGTGAATGGCTACTGCCTGTTCATACCATTTACCCTCCTTTAGAATACCAAATACATACTGGTCCAGCTTTAAGGCGCAGAAGAGTTCTTTCAATTTCCCTGTTGATTCGCCCCTGAAATTCTCCAGGAATTCGATGACCTGGTCGGTAAAGGTTTTTTTTCTCCAATCGGTCCTTAGATGTTTCCTTTGAAATTCCTGAACGATTTCAGCGTCTAAAGATGTCTCTTCAAAAAGAAAGATATGTATGAGTTTCAGACCTTTGTCCTGCAGTTTCATTCGCCTTACAGCTCGCCTCCTTTTCAGATGACGGAGTATAATGATACGCAGGATCAGGCTTACCACAAGGATGAGGAAAAAAACAGACAATCCATGTATTAAATGGATGATCCCTTCGGTATGATTCTTTATTTCAGGAATTAATTCAATCATGTCTTTCTGATTCCCAGACTTCTTTTAACCCTGAGTGTCAGTTCATTTGGATTGAAGGGTTTAGTGATAAAATCATCTGCTCCTAGATTGAAGGCATCAGCTATGATATGCTCCTGATTTGAAGTCGACAATACGATAACTGCAGTGTCGGGATGTTCAGTTTTAATATATTCGATGATTTCAAGCCCGGTTATAAAAGGCAACATCAAATCGGTAATAACCAGCTCGAAAGATCCTTCCCGGATCAGTGACATGCCCTGCCTTCCATCGGAGGCCGTAAGCACTTCGAAGCCCTCCCGGATTAGTTTGAATTCCAACGATTTTAACACCATGGTGTTATCTTCAATGATTAGGATTTTGGGTGTCATACGTGCTTGTTTTTTAAATGGTCACGCTTAATTTTTTCAGCGATCTGCTCATGGAGGCTATATAATTCCCTGACCAGCTCAGGTAATTGTTCATCAGAAGCCTGATGGCATATCTGCTCGCATATTTCAACGGCGCGGTTCGCCATAAGCATGGCAAAAGATGGTTTGATCTTGTGAGCGATACTCCTGGCGCTTTCAAATTTTTCTTCTGTAACATCTGCGATCAAATCGGGAATGCATGTTTCAGTAGTCTCCAAAAAAAGAATCAGGGATTCTTTTATGAAGGAGCTGTCATTTTCTGAGATATCTTCGAGGTACTGGAGTGAATAAATCTGTTGATCGGAAACGTTTTTGTCAGCCATCAGGAGCCGTCTGAGATATTGAATAATGCCGGGTTCAAAGGGTTTTTGAATCAGAGGGCCGGGATCTTGTGAATAAGTGTCATTTACTATTTCTTCGGCAGTTACTGAAACCACCACCGGTAACTGCAGTTGTAATTCGTTCTGCAGATAAGATCGAAACCGTGATGAATCAAGCGGAATACAGTTCTTTTCAGCTATGATCAGATCAACCTCTTTCTTGTGTTTAAGATATTGCACCGCTTCGTAACTGTCTTTCAGAATGATCGATTGAATATTCGCCTTGCTACATGCGTCGGCAAATCTGGACGCCTCCTGGCTGTCTGACTCGATCAGAAGAACTTTGGTTATGTCTTTCTCCTCAGAATACATGTAGGTCGGTTTTTTTCAGGGTTAAGAATCTTTTTAACATGTGCAGCAATTCCTGTTGCACAATCGGTTTTGTAAGGTATTCGTTCATTCCGTTAGACAGGCAGCGGTCTCTTTCACCCTTAAGCGCCCGAGCGGTAAGCGCAACGATAGGTGTTTCACGGCCTTCGGGTTCAAAAGAACGTATGTGTCTGGTGGCTTCTTTACCTCCCATTCCGGGCATTTGCAGGTCCATTAAAATAAGATCCACCTTGTGGGTTTTAAAAATCTCAAGCGCCTCTTCCCCGTTATATGCGGTCAGTATTTGTACCTGAGGAATATATTTCTCCAGCAAGGTTCTTACGAGCAACAGGTTTACAGGGTTGTCTTCTGCGATCAGGACCCTTGGGTTCTCAATCCAGCTGAACGCTTTGCTTTCTTTTGTCAACACCAGTGTTGCTGCAGCTGATTTTTGAAGCCTTTCCCAGCAATCAGCAATCGAAAACACCGTAATTGGTTTGGGTATCAGATCGGCATCATGACACGCTTTTTTGATTCGCTCCTGATTGACTTCTTTATCAGGGTCAAAAAGTACAATAACCGGTAATTGAGAGGATGGTATTTTCATATGGTTTCTGATATATCCTATCAGGTTCCCCGCACTTGTATAGGGTAAGGTAAGCTCTGATATGAGTAGATCGAAACTCAGAGGGCCATTCAAAAGGTCAATGGCTTCAATGCTGTTGCGGGCTGTTGATATCTGTACCTTCTGGGCTGCAAGGTTCTCCAGAGTTACCTTGGGAAGAAGATGTTTTTCGCCTACCAGCAGGATACGACGCGGTAAAACAGATATAGTTTCCGGCTGGCCTGTTTTTTCTGAAGCCTCGAAGGGTACTTCAAAATAAAAGGTACTTCCTCTGCCGGGTTCGCTTTCTACATGTATTTGACTGCCCATAAGGTTCAGTATACTGTTGCTGATGGTTAGCCCGAGACCCGTGCCCCCGTATTTACGAGTGGTCGAACTATCTTCCTGGTCGAAAGCCTTAAAGATCTTTTGTATGTTTTTAGATTCGATACCTATGCCGGTATCTGCTATCGAGAAAAGAACCACTGACGAGTCTTTTTCTGAGTTTGTTGGCATGCTTACTTTTAAGTGTACATGCCCTTTATGAGTGAATTTTATGGCATTCCCGAGCAGATTGATCAATACTTGCCTCAAACGAACCTTATCGGTTTTCACCAGATAGGGGAGAGATTGATCATAATCGAATTTAAGCTTTAGCCCCTTTTCTTCTGCTTTGTATTGTATCATGTCAATGGTTGACAAACAAAGGGAATAAAGGTTGGTGTCTTCAGATTCCAGTTCTACCTTTCCCGCCTCGATTTTTGAAAAATCAAGCACATCATTAATTATATCTTGCAGGTGGTCTGCCGAGGTGCAGACCGTCTGAATATATTGTGATTGAGTCGTACTGAGCTCGGTTTGCTTCATCAGTTCAGAAAATCCAACGATGGCATTGAGAGGGGTGCGTATCTCATGACTCATATTCGCCAGAAATTCTGATTTGGACCGGCTTGCTCTTTCGGCCTTTGCCTTTTCCAGCAAAAGAGAAGCTTCCATTTTTTTAAGTCTGCTGATATCGGTCGCTACACCAAGATAGCCAGTGATCTGCCCGGTATAATCGTGAATGGCGGTTACCACCAGCTGTACCGGAAATCGTTCACCGTTCTTTTTGATGTATGTCCATTCCCGTGATTCGAACTCATCTTTCCGGGCTTTGTGAATGAATACCTCAAACCCTTTTATTTCCCGGCCATAATAATCGGTAAGTTCCTCTGAACGCATTTTAATTTCCTTATTGTCATGGAAACAAACAGGCTGATGAATTCCTATTACATCCTCGGGCTTATACCCTAAAAGGTTTTGAGCACCCTTATTAAACTTCCTGATCACCCCGTTCAGATCTGTTTCGATGATCGAGACATGAGTGGTGGCATTTAGCAGGCATTGCAACTCTCCTAAACTGTCGGTCAAAGCTTTTTCAGTGACCACCCTTCGGGTAATGTCATTGATCTGCCCCATATAATAAAGGGGATCACCTTGTTCATTTCTGATGAGAGAGACATGTATGAGTCCGTGAACAATATTGCCGTTCTTGTGAATAAACCGTTTTTGTACGCTGTAACTTTCTTTTCTGGCACTGGTTAATTGCTGGATTAGGTGAAGGTCGTTCTGGCGGTCTGCCGGGTGGGTTAGTTCAGAAATACTCATCTCCAGTAGTTCATCTTTGGTATAGCCAATGATATTTCCCAAAGCGTTATTGACCATTAACCATTGCCCCTTTAATGAAACCAGTGCTACCCCAATGGGAGAGTGTTCAAAAGCCGCTTTGAATCTGCGGGCATAGGTGCTTGCCTTTTCCTCCAGGTTCTTGCGGGCCGTGATGTCTTCATAAGTGGTAAGGATAAAGGATTCATTGAGGTTCGGACTATGTATCAATGAGGTATGTACCTGACACCAGATTGTTTCGCCGGTTTTTTTAACGAAGCGGCATTCAAGATTATATGAGTCAAATTCTCTGTTCAGCAGTTTCCTTCTGTAAGTCTGGGCTGTCGGGAGGTCTTCAGGGTGTACAAGATCTTTGAAGGTAATGCCCATGATTTCTTCATGGGACATGTTTTCCAGACCCATGATATCAACACTGGCCCGGTTATACCGTATAAGTTTCTGGTTGGTATCGACCAGGACCATTCCCATAAATGATTTGTTGAAAAGAACTTCGAATCGTTCTTTGGTAAGTAAACGCTCGTTTTCTTTCCGTTTATCCTCCCCGATATCCTGGAACGTCCCAAAAATTCTGATACATTTTCCGTTATCGAATTCTGGGGTTCCTACGGCTCTGACCCAAATTTCCCGTCCCTTAGCCGTAATGAGTTTTAATTCTTTGTCGTAAGGAATTCTATTTTCGACAGCTTCTTTTACGGCCTTCTGTATCGATTCCCTGCTCCAGCCTTCCTTGTAAAAAGAGATGGCTGTTTCTAAATCCGGTTCATAATCGTCGGGGACCTCATGAATTTCCTTTGTGACTGATGTCCAGGTTATTGAAGGTTCATCAAAGCGCACCTCCCAGCCACCGACTTTTGAAACCTTATTGGTGATCCGGTAGAGTTCGTTCTGTTTTGACAGACTGCTTAAAAGATCTGAGTTTTCCCGTTCGGGGACTTTATTGAAACGAATGAGCAGGACCTTATGATTTCTCACCAGGTATGTATCGATAGCAAAGGGGTGTTTCTCACCGTTGTTCGGTTGGAGGATAAGGGTCTCGCTGAAATCTGATTTTGCCTGAATATCTGTAATCAGAGTTCGGAAACGATTTCTGGCGTCAGGAGAAAGCAGCTCCATCGAGCGTTCCCACTGAGCGGCTGCTTCGGGAACGGCAAGATTAACCGACTTCCAGAAGCGTTCATCTGTAAAGAAGGATGCGGGATTTCCGGCTTCAAAGAACCAAAATCCGTCACTGCGCCTGGCTAAAAGCCAATGCAGGAGTTGTACGTCATGTTGAATCAGATCCCGAAGCCTTTGGTCGGAATCAATCAGGTTTTGGGGCATAGATTAAGGGCTGATTTGGGGGGTGTAAAATAATCAGTATTAACCAAAAAATCCAAGTTTTTTACAAGTTTAATGGCTGATAAATCCCCATATAGGAAAATTATCAGAGACTATTGATTATAATCACTATCAGGTAGTTGTACACCCGTGGGTATTTTGTGACCGGCACTTGTATTTTGGTAATTATCACACACCCCACATCCCGCGATGACGGGGGTCTTCGTTATACTCCCTGGGGCTTGATCAAAGTTTAAAAAATTAGGTTTCTTCCCCCGGCCGGGGGAAGGTGGCAACACCAAAGGTGTTGACGGAAGGGGGTATTGTATCCGTTCAGATATCCCCAGGGATGTTGTGCATCGTGAACCCGGAGATCGTTAATATCAGCCTTTTTGATGAGCATATCCGTATCCCGCATCCCGTAACGGCGGGGTTAGCTCGTTCCACTCGCTGAGTCCCGCCCGGTCATCTTGAGCATAAAAAGCCAGGACCCTCCGGGCCTGTCTTTTGTGTTTTCATCTGTCCTTACAAAAACGAGTTTTTGACGGCCGTCTGAAAACACAAAAGCCGGAACTTGCGTTCCGGCTTTTTATGCATCTGTACTCGAGGCGGGACTTGAACCCGCACGAACATTGCTGTTCATTGGATTTTAAGTCCAACGTGTCTACCAATTCCACCACTCGAGCTGCTCTCGCACTGGTAAAAAAAATACGCAAGCAGGGGCCTGCGTATTAGAGCGAAAAACGGGATTCGAACCCGCGACCTCAACCTTGGCAAGGTTGCGCTCTACCAACTGAGCTATTTTCGCATGGTTTATATGAACGGTGCTATTCGGTTCGTTCTCTCGAACTCTTGCCGTGATAGCAGGTGCAAATTTAAAACATTTCTGTAAAATGCAAAGTATTTTTTTAAAAAGCATGCTTTTTTATGCCTGCTTTTTTTTCACCAGCATCCGCTTGATCTCGTTGAGTTTCATAAGGGCCTCCACCGGGGTCAGGGTATTGATGTCTGTATGCAGAATTTCGTCTCTGATCTCCTCAAGCAAAGGGTCATCTAAGTTGAAGAAACTCAGTTGCATTTCTTCATCAGCCGCTTCTTTCAGGCTTCCGGCAATCTCTTCCCCCGAATGGGATTTTTCGAGCTTCTTCAGCATTTTATTGGCACGTGTGATCACCTGCTGAGGCATCCCGGCCATTCGGGCCACATGGATACCAAAACTGTGTTCGCTTCCGCCGGGAACCAGTTTCCGCAGAAAAAGCACTTTGTCTTTCAGTTCCTTTACAGAAACATTGTAGTTTTTAATACGTTCAAAACTGTCGCACATCTCGTTGAGCTCGTGATAATGCGTGGCGAAAAGCGTTTTTGCTTTCGAAGGGTGCTCATGCAGGTATTCGGTGATGGCCCATGCGATAGAGATCCCGTCATAGGTGCTCGTACCACGGCCGATCTCATCGAGCAGGATCAGGCTTCGCTCAGAAAGATTGTTCAGAATGCTTGCTGTTTCATTCATCTCCACCATAAAGGTCGATTCACCCATCGAGATATTGTCGCTGGCACCCACCCGGGTAAAAATCTTATCGACTATCCCGATACGGGCTGATTCGGCAGGAACAAAACTACCCATCTGGGCCAAAAGAACGATCAGTGCGGTTTGTCTCAGGATGGCAGACTTACCACTCATGTTCGGTCCTGTGATCATGATGATCTGTTGCGATTCGCGATCCAGGCATACGTCATTCGCTATATAGGCTTCTCCCGGGGGGAGTTGCTTTTCGATCACGGGATGACGCCCCTGTACGATCTCCAGGTCTGTCGAATCGTCTATCTGCGGACGGCGGTAATCATTTTGCACAGCCAGGTTGGCAAAACCGCAGAGGCAGTCAAGCTGCGCCAGCAAGCCTGCGTTTTTCTGTACAGCGGGTATGTGGTCATTCATCCATACCACAAGCTGGGTAAACAACTGTTGTTCCAGAACGGCTATTTTCTCTTCGGCTCCGAGGATCTTCGATTCATATTCCTTCAGTTCTTCAGTGATATAGCGTTCTGCATTTACCAGGGTTTGTTTTCTGATCCAATGAGCAGGAACCTTGTCTTTGTGGGTGTTTCGCACCTCGATATAATACCCAAAAACATTGTTGCTGGAAATTTTAAGCGATGAGATCCCGGTATTTTCCATTTCCCGCTCCAGCATTTGGTCGAGATAATCTTTTCCTGAAAATGCCAGCTTGCGCAATTCGTCGAGTTCAGCCGAGTAGCCTTCGGCGATCACCGATCCTTTGGAAAGGTTTACAGGAGCTTCTTCGTTCAGCATGGTGCTGATACGACCTGTGAGCTCCTCACAAGGATCCAGAGATGTGGCAAGAGACTTCAAGGGGTCGTTTCCCTTTTTGTTGATAAGCTCCTGAATCGGTGTGATTACAGAAAGGGATTCTTTGAGGTGTACCACTTCCCTCGGGTTGATCTTACCGGTGGCCACCTTTGATATCAGGCGCTCCAGGTCGCTTAACGAGCCGATCTTTTGCTGCAGGGCATGCAGCAGTTCTTTCTCCCGGGTCAGGTGTTCGACCGTTTCATGGCGCCCGATGATCTCTTCGCTCTTTTTCAGGGGAAGAGCCAACCAGCGTTTCAACAGCCTGCTTCCCATGGGCGACTGTGTGTGATCGATTATATCGATGAGGGTGACCGCATTGGCAGCGTTTGAGTGATGAAGCTCAAGGTTGCGCATGGTGAAACGGTCCATCCAGACGTAATCTTCCCTTGCGATTCGCTGAAGTTTGTTGATATGGTCGAGTTGCTTATGCTGTGTTTCTGAAAGGTAATGCAGGATAGCGCCTGCCGCGATGATCCCTTCCTTCAGGTCTTCAACGCCAAAGCCTTTCAGGGTGTTGGTTTTAAAGTGAGTGTTCAGGGTTTCCCGGGCATAATCATCCTGGAAGATCCAGTCTTCGAGGAGAAAGTCATGCCAGTGTTTTCCAAAGGTTTCCCGGAAGCTGATTTTCTGCTTCTTAGATACCAGAACTTCACTGGGAGAGAAATTCTGCAGCAACTTGTCGATATATGAGGGTTTACCTTCCGCCAGCAGAAATTCACCGGTTGAAACATCTAAAAATGAAACCCCCATCAGGGTTTTTCCCGAATGTACCGCACAGAGAAAATTGTTGCTGCCTGCCTGAAGGATGTCGTCGTTCAATGCTACCCCGGGAGTTACCAGCTCTGTCACACCCCGTTTAACGATCGTCTTGGTTTGTTTGGGGTCTTCGAGCTGATCGCAGATGGCTACCCTTTCACCCGCCTTTACGAGCTTAGGCAGGTAAGTGTTCAGGGCATGGTGAGGAAATCCGGCCAGTTCGGTTCGATCGCTTCCGTTGTTTCGCTGGGTTAAAACGATCCCAAGAATTTTGGCTGTGCGAACGGCATCTTCACCAAAAGTTTCGTAAAAATCTCCTACCCGAAACAGTAAAAGAGCATCAGGATATTTCGCCTTGATGGTGTTGTACTGCTTCATTAAAGGGGTTGCTTTCTTTTTCTTTGCCGCCAAAACTCAAAGGATTTATAGAATATTCAAAACTATTATTTTTTGTTTGGCTTTTACATTTTTTGTCAGGTTGTTTATAAACAGAAACTGTTGATATTTCGCAGCCGCCGGCCAAAGTCTCTCCCGGATTACGCCAGGTGAAATCAACATCTGATGCATATCGCGTTAAGAAATTATATTTTTGCTGAAAAGTTAATGGCATGCGAAAATTAAAAAACAGCGAATTGGATCGGTTGAACGTCTCAGAGTTCAGGGAGGTTGAAAAGATGCCGGTGATTCTCATACTCGATAATGTGAGGAGTCTTAACAATATCGGATCTGTATTTCGTACCGCCGATGCTTTTCTGATCGAAAAGATCTGGTTATGCGGGATCACCGCCACTCCGCCGCATAAAGACATTCATAAGACGGCGCTGGGTGCCACCGAAAGCGTAAGCTGGGAGTACTTTGAAGATACCCTGGAACTGGTAGAGCAGCTAAAGAAAGAAAATGTGGAGACCATAGCTCTTGAGCAGGCTGAAGGGGCACAGGAATTGCAGAACTTCTCTCCCGAGAAAGGAAAGCGCTATGCCTTCGTGTTGGGTAACGAGGTGAAGGGAGTGGCTCAAAAGGTGGTGTCTGCTGTTGACCGGGTGATAGAGATCCCGCAGTATGGAACCAAGCATTCGCTGAATATTTCGGTTAGTGCCGGAGTGCTTGTCTGGGATGTGGTATCGAAAATGAGGAAGTGACCGGACAAAAAAAAGGATCCGTAAGTGCGGATCCTCGAAAAATATTTAAGTAAAGTTAGCTAGTTTCGCTCGTTTTGTGTGGTACTAATTAATAAAACCTGATTTTAAAAACCAAAAATTCGCTGAAAAAAACTGTATTATCTTCTCTTGACCCCGAATTCGTGTATTTGGTCGATGATGTACTGGTAATCCTCAGGCTTTTGAACGAAATCAAGCTCGGAGACGTCGATGATCAGCGAATTCAGGCTTGAATGCGTTTTGATGAATTCCAGGTAGCCCTTATTAATGGCATCCAGATATTCAGACGGAATATTTTGCTCGTAATCCCTTCCTCTTTTCCTGATATTTTCGAGCAGCCGTTCGGTATTCTGGTGCAGGTAAACGTATACATCGGGTTTGGCGACCTCATTATACATGAAGTTGAAAAGTCTTCGGTAAAGCTTAAACTCTTCTTCAGCCAGGGTTACCTTGGCAAATATCAACGATTTAAAAATATCGTAATCGCTCACCATAAAACTCTTGAACAGGTCTCTTTGCGAGGTGTCGGTCGTAAACTGCTGGTATCTTTCAGCCAGAAATGACATTTCAAGCGGGAAGGCGTAGCGTTCCCTGTTTTCGTAGAATTTAGGCAGAAACGGATTGTCGGCAAATTGCTCCAGGATGAGCTTTCCGTCGTAATCGGCTGCAATTTTCTTAGCCAGGGTGGTCTTTCCGGCACCTATATTTCCTTCAATAGCTATGAAGCTGAATCCTGAGAAGTCTTTCTTGACCACTTCCAGCTCCTGATCGATCTTTTTTATCGTTGAGGTGTCAGGGCAGTTCTCTAACAGCTCTTTGATTGACTTCCCTGAAACGGGATGTTTCAGTTGAGGTGCCAGATCAAAAAGAGGTTGCAGAACAAAACGTCTTTCATGTACCCTGGGGTGGGGTACCCTCAGGTCAAATTCGTCGATGACCTCATCTTCATAGAACAGTATGTCCAGGTCGATGGTGCGCGCCGTGTATTTCCCGTCACTGCTTCTTACTCTTCCCAAAATACGTTCAGTTGCCAAAATGATTTCCAGCAGTTCCTGAGGTTCCAGCGTGGTTTCTAACAGTGCACAGGCGTTGTAAAAGTCGTCACCTTCGAAACCCATGGCCGGGGTTTGGTAGACCGGAGAGGTTTTTGTGACCTGACCGGCATGGCCGTCCAGCATCTCCAGGGCATTGGTCAGATACCCCATTCGATCGCCTACATTACTACCTAATGAGAGATATGCTTTTTTGCTCGATTTCATAGATCGGCAAAGTAAAAAAAAGAATACGACAAAAGTTTATCTTTGTGGGTATTGTTGAAAAGTTTAGGCTCATACAACAGGCATCAGCCGGATCGGTTGTAACATTTATTGCCTTTTGTAGACCAATCAAAAAAATTGCACGATGAAGTTTCTCAGAAACCTGCTTGCCTCTGTCATGGGGACCCTTATAGCGCTCGGTATTATTTTTATGTTCTTTCTGATAATCGCCAGTCTGGCCGGAAGTTCAGAGGATGTTGTGCGCGTAAAAAACAACTCGGTTCTTGAAATTTCCTTCCAGGAGCCGATAAAGGATTATGGCGGACAGTTCAAGTTCACTGACCTGCAATGGGAATACGAAAATTATAACGGACTTAATAATATTCTTTCTGCCATAGATCACGCGCGAACCGACGATCGCATCAGGGGAATAAGTATCAATAACTCCTTTCTTACCGCAGGTTCGGCCAGTGCCAAGGCGATTCGTGATGCCATAGCGACATTTAAGGAGTCGGGAAAATGGGTATATGCCTATGGGGATCTGATGGTTCAGAAAGATTATTACCTGGCTTCAGTAGCCGATTCTGTTTTTCTTAACCCTGCAGGCGAGCTGGATTTCAGAGGGCTTTCTTCAGAAGTGCTATTCTATAAAGAGCTTCAGGAGAAGTCGGGAGTCAAGATGGAGGTAATACGTCACGGAAAATATAAAAGTGCGGTGGAGCCCTTTTTGAGCAATGAAATGAGCGAAGAGAACAGGGAGCAGATCTCCGAACTGCTCGAATCATTATGGGATACCTTTTTGGCAGACATTTCGGCAGACAGGAATATTCCGAAGGAGCGTTTAAACCGGCTGGCAGATTCCCTGGGTGCGAGAACACCCGGGCTGGCACTTGAAAACGGCTTCGTAGATGCCCTTTTCTATACCGACGAATACAGGGATCTCATCACGCGTAAACTTGATGAACCCACCTCTGAAGATATCAACCTGATCACCATACGGGATTACGCGAAACATGTGGCTCAGACCAGGGGTGCATATGGCAGCAATCGCGTAGCCGTGATCTATGCGCAGGGAGAGATCGGATATGGTGAGGGGAGTGATGACTATATAGGTCAGGGCGTAATGTTCAAAGCACTCAGAAAGGCCAGGGAAGACGATAAAATCAAGGCAGTCGTGCTCAGAATAGATAGTCCTGGCGGATTGGCTCTGACCTCAGATCTGATCTGGAGAGAGATCCTGGTGACCAGAAAAGTGAAACCGGTTGTGATTTCCATGGGAGATATGGCTGCTTCAGGCGGATACTTTATGGCCGTTGCCGGCGACTATATCTTTGCAGAGCCTTCGACTGTAACCGGTTCGATAGGTGTGTTCGCCACCATTCCCAATATGCATGAGCTCGCAGATCGTATTGGTATTAATGCTGAACAGGTAAATACGAACAGGCACTCCACACCCTATAGCCTTTTTGAACCGGCAGATGAAGAGTTCCGTGAACTGGCCAGGGAACAGATCGAAGATTATTACCGGGAGTTTCTCAACAAGGTAGCCGAAGGGCGTAATATGAGTGTGGAAGCCGTAGATGAGGTGGCGCAGGGAAGAGTGTGGACAGGTGTTCAGGCTCTTGAAAAAGGATTGGTAGACGAATTGGGAGGCCTTGATGATGCCGTGAAATACGCAGCTGAACAGGCGGGGATAAGCGATTACAAGACCATTGATTATCCGGTATATGAAACCAGTATAGAGGAAATACTCAGAGGACGCTCAGGCGTAGGTCTGTTTCGCTCAAAGCAGGAGTTGTTAAAGCAGGAAATAGGGGAAGAGCTGTTCGGAATTTTACAAAATATCAAAACCTGGGGTGAACAAAAAGGAGTCTATGCCCGTCTCCCTTTTGAAATCAACATACGCTAAAGAATGGATCGCAGCAAAGAGTCAAAGGCCTTTCGGGTATATCTTTTTCTGGCAGCACTGTTCATTACCTCCCTGGTGGTTTCGAATCTGATCTTCCAGAAATTCTTCTACTGGTATCCTTTCGGAGATTCAGAGCTTTTCGGGGCCCGGTTTTTTGAAATTTCGGTAGGAATTCTCCCGTATCCCATCACCTTTCTGATTACTGATCTGATCTCAGAGATCTACGGACAAAAAAGAGCGAATCAGGTGGTAACGGCCGGAATATTTGCTTCTTTATTTTCCATGCTTATCATTTGGGTGGCCAATGCGGTTCCCGCTATTGCCGATTCACCGGTAGATGACCGGGTGTTTACCCAGGTATTTGCCCTCTCACCGGTAGCTGTTCTCGCTTCGATGATGGCCTATCTCTTCGCTCAGTATATCGATATTTCCATTTACCATTTCTGGAAACGAATTACAGACGGCAAATATTTATGGCTGAGAAATAATTTCTCGACATTCACCTCACAGTTTGTCGATACCTTCACAGTAGTATTGCTGTTGTGTCTGTTTGGTGTATTGCCCTGGAGTGCTTTTTACGGGCTGGTGATAAGCGGCTTCGCTTTCAAGGTACTTGTGGCCATATTCGATACGCCCTTTCTTTATCTGTTCGTCTTTCTTTTCAGGAGGTATTTTGCCCTTGAACGAAACGAAGAGATCAGTTTTTCAATGACCAAGGGTTGAGACCTTTGAAGAGGGTTTTAAAGTTGTATTAAAATTCCGTATTTTTTAAAAAAGCAATGACGGTGTTTTATACCTTCACCAAACAATTAAAGCCCTTACTTCAATGAAAAAGATCATTAAAATAATCGCCGGTATTCTTGTGGTCCTGTTGGCTGCCCTCGTGATACTGCCTTATATGTTCAGAGATCGTATCGCCGACCAAATAAAAAAACAGATCAACAAGCAGATAGATGCTGAATTTGACTTCGAATCGGCTGATCTGAGCTTGTTCAGAAGTTTTCCTGACGTAGCGCTGACACTCAGCGAACCGGAGGTGATCAACAAGGAACCTTTTAAGGGAGATACGCTATTCAGGGCTGGCCGGCTGAGTATGTCATTACCATTACGAACGCTCTGGGATAACTCAGGTGAGATCTCAGTGAATGAGTTTTTGATGGAGCAACCCCGTATGAAAATAGTGATCGACTCTGCAGGAAAAGCAAATTACGACATCTATAAAGCAGGTGGCAATGAAGCTCCTGCTGAACCAGGTGGCAGTTCGGCCGGAATAGACCTCCGTTCGTATCGTATCGAAAACGGGAAGATCAGTTATGAAGACTACGGCACAGGAATTTATTTACTGCTCGACAGTCTCGAGCATAGTGGTCAGGGAGATCTTTCACAGGTGGTTTCCCGCCTCAATACCCAAACCCGGGGGAAGGTGTCTTTTACATATGACAGTGTTAATTATCTCGATCATCATTCGGTAGACCTCGAAGCGCTGCTGGAGATCGATCTGGAACAGAATAAATACAGCTTCCTCGAAAATAAGGCTCTGGTAAATCGCTTGCCGCTTATCTTCGATGGGTATGTGCAACTGATGGATGAGGGGCAAATGGTAGATCTGAGCTTCAGTACCCCGGCATCTGATTTCAGCAATTTTCTGGCACTGATCCCTGAAGCGTATTCAGGAAACATTCAGGGAGTGACCACCAGTGGTGACTTTAAGGTGAACGGTCGCATTAACGGAATGTCTACCGATGAGCGAATTCCCGCTTTTTCGATAGGGATGGTAGCCGAGAATGCCTCTTTCAATTATCCGGACCTTCCCAAGTCAGTAGATGACATTGAGTTTACCGGAAGCCTGGCCAATGAAACAGGTGATACAGATGATACGTATATGCATATCGATACCCTGAGGTTCAGGATCGATCAGGATCGATTTGCAGCTCATGCACTTATCGACCGGCTCACCGGGAATATGCTGGTTGACCTGAAAGCAAAAGGTCGTATCAACCTGGGTAGTCTTTCAAAAGCTTACCCCCTCCCGATGGAAGAGGAGCTTAACGGAATTATAACTGTGGATATGGACGCTAATTTCGATCAGCGTTCCATAGAGCAGGAGAACTATAAGAATGTCAGGGTTGCCGGATCAATGAATGCAAGGGATGTAAGATATGCCACTGAAATGCTGCCGGGAATTGTGATGATTGAAACAGCAAATCTGGCTTTGAATAATAACAAAGTACGCCTGTCAAACACCATGGTTAAAACAGGGCAAAGCGATATGAAGCTTTCAGGAAATCTGGATAAGGTGCTGGAGGCTGTTATGAATGGCGGTGTCATGAAGGGAGATTTCGAGCTGGATTCCCAGAAGCTTGTGGTCTCAGATTTTAAAACGGCGGTCGACAGCAGCAATACCGATGCCTCCGGCGAGACAGAAGATGCTTTTAAATTGCCCGCTAACCTCGACCTGCGATTCAGAGGTCAGGCAGCCACGGTGGTCTATGATAATATCGAATTAAAGAACGCGCGGGTAGCGTTAAGCCTTGCCGATCAGGAACTGAAGTTCGACGATATCAGTGCGAATGCCCTGGGCGGACGTTTAAGCCTCAAGGGAACTTTAAATACCCGTGAAAATGAACCGCAGTTTGATATGAACTTCGGGCTTAATGAGCTTGATATAGCCTCCTCTTTTGAAAAGGTTGACCTGCTTAAAAGACTTGTTCCCCTTGCTGAAGCTCTGCAGGGTGTGCTCAATTCGCAGTTGCGGCTGAATGGTAACCTGGGTACAGACCTGACCCCCGTGCTGAACTCCCTGAACGGGAATGCAGATGCGAGAATCACCACCCGTGAGGTGGAATCGACATCCATGCCGTTGGTAAACCAGCTTAGCAATAATCTTTCATTTTTTGATCTCAAGAAGCTTGAAGGTCGCACCATAGAAACCTATCTGGAGTTTTCTGACGGAAAAGTGGAAGTAAGACCTTTCAGTTTTACTTTTAACGATATACAGGTCAATGTATCAGGAGGGCACAATTTTGATATGAGTATGAACTACAAGTTGCGATTTGAAGTGCCTGCCAGATATCTCGGAGGGGAAGTGCAGAGTCTGTTGCAAAAAGTTGGTGGTGCCGATATGACGGTTCCGGTTACAGCATCAGTCACCGGAAGTTATACCAATCCTTCGGTAAGTACCGATATGGATGAGGCTGTTAGCACGCTCACTACGCGTTTGGTTCAAAAGCAAAGGGATGAGCTTACCAAAAAGGGTACAGATGCAGTAGGAGGGGCACTTGATAAGCTGCTGGGGTCAACTGCGACCGACAGTGTAAGCAAGCCGAAAGATTCAAGCCCGGCCAGCCGTGAAGTTATTGAAGAGAAAGCAGGGCAGCTCCTGAAAGGTATTTTCGGAAAGAAGAAAAAAGATACGGTAAATCGTAAATAAGAAGCCGGTATATGGTTTAATAAAGCCTTCCTGCTGTAGGAGGGCTTTTTTGTAGGGGGCACTTCGGGAGAGTGATGCCGATATTGCCGAAACCGCCTTATTGCATTAAACGTTTGATAATGTGTCAGATAGCCTGTAATTTTAGATGAGGGCATGCGAACCCTATTGAAAACTAGTGAGAAACTTACATTTGCAGCAAAAAACAGCAGGAATAGGGAAATATTTTGCTTTTAATTGCAGTTTTTAAATGGATGTTTTTTATTTTAGTGCTGTAATATAGAACTATCAACGCAGTTCCGACAAAATAGAAATCATTATGATCGCTGAAGAACAACTCTGTAATCTCAAGGATATCAGTTACCAGCCGGCCGGTATATATGAAAATACGCGGTTCGAAAAAATACACAATGTGGTTTATGACGATTCGAATGTAGCTTCGGCCATCGTCGCCGCCGAAATAGCTGATTTGATCAGGAAGAAGAATGACAAGGGGGAAGTCTGCGTATTGGGTCTCGCTACCGGTTCTTCGCCGATCAAGGTTTATGAAGAATTGATCAGACTGCACAAGGAAGAAGGATTGAGCTTTCAAAACGTTGTGACATTCAATCTTGATGAGTATTACCCTATGGGGAAGGCGAACAGTCAGAGTTACTATTATTTCATGCATGAATATCTTTTCGATCATGTGGATATTCCGCCGGAAAATGTAAATATTCCCCGGGGTGACCTGGAGACCGATGAGATTCTGGATTTTTGTATCGGTTATGAAGAAAAGATCAAATCTTACGGCGGACTTGATTTTCAGCTTTTAGGGATCGGGAGAACCGGTCATATAGGTTTTAATGAGCCCGGCTCTCATTATAATTCAAGAACCCGTCTGATCACTCTTGATCATCTGACCCGTTCAGATGCTGCTGCTTCTTTCCTGGGGCTTGAAAATGTGCCTAAAAAAGCCATCACCATGGGAATCAAGACCGTGATGGAGGCGAAAAGGGTCGTATTGCTGGCGTGGGGAAAAAATAAAGCAGAAGTTGTTCGTGAAGCGGTCGAAGGGGAGATCACCTCTCAGGTACCGGCCACCTATCTTCAGGAACATGAGAACACAACTTTCGTTATCGATACGGGGGCAGCATCAGAACTCACCCGTATAAAGACCCCGTGGTTGGTTGGACCCTGTGAATGGACTTCTTCTCTTACGAGAAAAGCCGTGGTTTGGTTATGTGAGCATACTGAAAAGTCGATACTCAGACTTACCGATAAGGATTATAACGATAATGGAATGGAAAGCCTTCTTACCAAAGAAGGGTCTTCCTATGACCTGAATATTAAAATGTTCAATGTTCTGCAACACACCATTACCGGATGGCCCGGCGGAAAACCGGGGGCCGATGATACCAAAAGACCTGAGCGGTCTGAACCGGCCAGAAAACGGGTGATCATATTTAGTCCGCACCCTGATGATGATGTGATCTCCATGGGCGGGACATTCGACCGCCTGGTTGAACAGGGTCATGAGGTGCATGTAGCCTATCAGACGTCAGGAAATATCGCAGTGTCAAATCATGAGGCAATGAAATTCGCTGAAGTGGCGGCCGAACTGAATCCGGAAGATAAACTCTTCAGAGAGGTGATCGAAAGCATTAATCAGAATGAAGAATATGCTCCCGATGCAGAAGTGGTGCGCAGGTTAAAAGGACTGATCAGGCAGAAGGAATCACTGGGAGCTACCCGTTATGTCGGAATTCCCGATTCGAGGGCTCATTTCCTGAAATTACCGTTCTATGAAACCGGTGCCATAAAGAAAAAGCCTCTGGGGGAGGAGGATGTCCAAATCATGATGAACCTCATTGAAGAGGTCAAACCTCACCAGATCTATGCGGCGGGTGACCTTGCAGATCCGCACGGCACACACAAGACCTGTCTGGATGCCTTGTTCCTTGCTTTGGAACGTTTGAAGGAAAAGGCTTATATGGATGACTGTTGGGTATGGCTGTACCGTGGTGCATGGCATGAATGGGATATGCATGAGATCGAAATGGCAGTTCCCATGAGCCCTGACCAGGTGCTGCGTAAAAGAAGAGCGATCTTCTTCCATCAGTCACAGAAAGACGGAGTGATGTTTCAGGGAGATGACAGCAGGGAATTCTGGGTGCGTGCAGAAGAAAGAAACAAAGATACAGCGACCAAATATCACAAGCTGGGGCTGGCCGATTACGCAGCGATCGAGGCATTCAGAAGATACCATTTCAAATAAGATATTATACAACAAAAGGGGGCGGCTGCCCCCTTTTTTTATGCGGAAATATTCTGCCTTATCGCTGACTTAAGACTGCAGCTGAGTTACGATCTTGTCGTTTCCCTGCATCCTGGCATGGTCTGCGGCGGTATATCCTTTATTGTCTTTGATATCTGCATCTGCACCGTATTCCATTAACAAGGCTATGATTTCTGCCCGCCCGAAGGTTGCTGCAAATATCAGAGGTGTAGCCTGATTGCCGTTCTGAGCGTTTGGATTCGCTCCCTTCTCAAGCAATAAACGGGCTATGCCTGTATGTCCTTTAAAACACACTCCCATAAGGGCTGTATTTCCCGAGGCGTCTCTGGCATCTATATCCGGATTGAAGTTCAACAGCATTTCAACTGCCTCCTGATGCCCGTAGTAGGAAGCGAGCAGCAATGGGGTAGAACCTCTGTCGTCTTTCTGATCAACCCATTCAGGGTTTTCGGTAAGGGCCTTTTTGATGTCAGATACGTTGCCTTCTCGTATGGCATTGAAAAAATCTTGTAACGTCATAGTGTATAGTGAGATAGAGAAGCGAAACTACGAAATAAGCGCTCGTTCTGAAACAGTTTGTCAGAATTTTTCAGGAATATAGCAGTAAGCTCCGAAGTCAAACAGTCAGATTTTTAAATAGGGAATGGAATTGTTTAAATACCTGTCTTGTTGACAAGGCCGACGTGAGGAGAATGTAGTATCTTTAAGCTGTAAAGACCGGATTTATGAAGAATATTTTCAGGCAGGGGGCGATATCTCCCGATTTTATTGCCGAAGCTATCGCAAAACATCAGAGCAAGCATGATATAGGAGCCCACAACATTTTTCTGGGGCAGGTCAGGGCAGATGTGGTTGACGGCAAAACCACCGCGGCTATAGAGTATACCGCTTATGAAGAGATGGCCTTAAAAAAGGTACATGAGATCAGGGAAGAGGCTTTCAGGGAGTTTCCACTTACCTGTATGCACATTTATCACAGCCTGGGGAGGGTAGCTGCCGGAGAGATTTGTTTCTTTGTCTTTGTCTCTTCAGAAAGGAGAAAAGAGGTCTATCGGGCGACAGAGCACATAGTGAATCGTATTAAAAGCGAGGTGCCTGTTTTCGGAAAGGAGATCTTTGCCGATGAATCCCACCAGTGGAAGGTGAATAGCTGATCTTATTTCTGCTGAATACCAGCGAATTATAATAAATTAAGGTTAAAAATTAGTTATTGCCGTTTTATCGGCGTTTCTTTGTCATCTCAAAGCATTCATATCTTAAACCGGATTTTTAATTCCAGCGGTTTTATTTCATCCCTATTTCGATTTTTTGCTTCAGGACCACGATGAGTTCCCGTACCCATGCAGGAACGTCATTGTAATGCAGAATATTTATTCAATTTTTAATATATAACAAATGGAAACAGGGAAAGTAAAATTTTTCAACGCAACCAAAGGTTTTGGTTTTATTACCGAGTCTGATTCAGGCAAGGATGTCTTTGTACACGAAAGCGGACTTATTGACGACATTAGAGAAGACGATGAAGTAACCTTTGATACCGAAGAAGGTCGCAAAGGACTCAATGCAGTGAACGTTCGTATCAAATAAGAACAATAACGGTTTGAAAAGGGGCGGTAAGCCCCTTTTTTATATAAATTATACAATATGCTAATTATACCCATTAAACAGGGCGAGTCAATAGACAGGGCCCTTAAGCGCTACAAACGCAAATACAGAAAAACCCAACAGCTCAAGAATATTCGTTCAAACCAATATTTCAGCAAGCCGTCAAAGGAGAGACGTGAAGAGATTGCCAACGCCATCTACCGTGACGAATACAGACGCAGTCAGGAGGAATAAATAATGAAACCTGAACTAAACCTTGCCGTATTGATCGACGGGGATAATATTCCCTCGCGACATGTCAAGGAAATGATGGAGGAGATTGCCAAATACGGGAATCCGACCGTCAGAAGAATTTATGGCGACTGGACTCGTCCCGGGGTAAACAAATGGAAGCAGGTGTTGCTGGAAAACGCGATCACGCCGGTTCAGCAATATGGCTATACGGTAGGAAAGAATGCTACCGACTCAGCGATGATCATCGATGCCATGGATCTTCTCTATACCGGAAAACTCGATGGCTTTTGCCTGGTTTCCAGCGACAGTGATTTTACACGGCTGGCGACACGACTACGGGAAGCCGGAATGATGGTTTTCGGGATCGGTGAAAAGAAAACCCCGAACCCCTTTATCGTAGCCTGTGATAAATTTATCTATCTGGAAATTCTTGCTCTTGAAAACGGCGAGAACGAAGGGCAGGCACAGCCTTCCAAGAAAAGAGCAGGTCCTGACAAACTTACTCCGAAAGTAATAAAGCTCATCAGTTCTACCATAGCTGACCTTGAAGATGATGAAGGTTGGGCCTTTCTTGGTGAAGTAGGGGCATTGCTGCAAAAAAAACAACCGAATTTCGATGCAAGAAATTACGGCTTTCATAAACTTACTCCGCTGATTAAATCGATACCTGGGTTTGAAATTGAATTGAGAAAGAATTCAGTCGGTAACAGGAATTTGATCTACGTACGCAAAAAATCTAAATCCTGATATTTCGATGAGGCAGCTTAAAATTTCTTCCCAGATTACTGACAGAGGTGATATGTCATTAGATAAATACCTCAATGATATCGCTAAATTACAACTGATCACTGCTGAGGCTGAGGTAGAACTTGCCCGGGAGATCAGGGCGGGAAGTCAGATTGCTCTCACCCGACTCGTAGAGGCGAACCTGAGATTCGTAGTGTCTGTAGCTAAGCAATATCAGGGTCAGGGACTCACCCTTTCAGATCTTATCAATGAAGGAAATATGGGGTTGGTGAAAGCTGCCGAACGTTTTGATGAAACCAGGGGCTTTAAGTTTATTTCCTATGCGGTATGGTGGATCAGGCAGGGTATCATGCAGGCCATCGCAGAACAAACGCGCATGGTGCGTATTCCTCTTAACAAATGGAATGCCATCAACAAGATCAGAAAGTCCCGTTCATACCTGGAACAGGAATTTATGAGAAATCCTGAGGCAGAGGAGATATCAGAGGCAAGTGACTTAAGTCTTAACGAAGTTAAAACCTGTATGTCTCTTCAGCGAACGCACCTTTCTTTCGATGCGCCCATCAGTGATGATTCTGATACGGATTATTACGGTTTTCTCCCTGATACCACCTCAGATACCCCTGATAAGGAATTGATGGATGAATCGCTCAAAAACGAGATCGAACAGGTTTTGAGTTTTCTCGGAGAGCGGGAGTCTCTGGTAATTAAACTGGCCTACGGGCTGGGAGGCATGTCGTCAAAAAGTCTCGGAGAGATCGCCGATGAACTCGATCTTACCCGTGAACGCATCCGTCAGATAAAAGATCTGGCTATCAAGAAGCTGCAGCATAGCGATCGAAGTCATTGCCTGCTGAAATATATGGGGTAAATCTTCTGATGGATTTGTTTCGGCTTAGTCCTTTGGTGTTAGCCTTATTACATAACCTTCGTTCGAACGCACGTTGAAAACCGTATCATCTTCAAATATCAGGTATTGCCCTTTTATTCCTTTTAATGTTCCTGTGTATTCAGGAGTTTTATCCAGATTCAGACTTTTTGGTTTTAAGGGGTAACGCAGAACCGGGAACTGTATCTCGGTTTCAAGATTGCTGGCAATAAAATATTCCATGGCCTCTTCAGGTATAAATGCCTTGAGTTTGTCACGGTAAGCAGCGAGGTCTTCATCTTCGATCTCGTTTTTCAACATTTTTCGCCAGTTTGTTTTATCTGACACATGTTCTTTCAGCGCCACTTCTGTGATGCCGGCCAGATATCGGTTGGGTACTTCAACGATTTCAATGGCTTCGTGGGCGCCCTGGTCAATCCATCTGGTGGGAACCTGGGTCTTCCGGGTCACTCCGACTTTGATACTGCTCGAATTGGCAAGATATACGATATGAGGTTGCAATTGCACCTTTTTTTCGTATTCCAGATCCCGGTCTTCTTCATCCAGATGTGCCTTGCTGAGTTCAGGTTTCATCACCCAGTCGGCCGCCTGGGGAACATCAAAAAAACAGCTCTGACAAAAACCCTGCCGGTAGATGGGTTTGTTCAATCCGCAGTTAATACACTGATGCTTAAGAAAGGTGATGCTGATCGAGTGATCCAGTAATTGATTCAGGTTGACAAAGTCGTTGTCTAATACCAGATAGTAGTTTACAGGTGATGTAAACTCTGTGATCATTTTTGTAAGAACACCCTCGTACATGTCTGAACTTTTTTGCTATTTTTAGCCAAAGATAAACAGAATAAATGCCATTCCCTCTATTTAATTCGGTTGCATCATGGTTGCTGAAAAAGCGCTTTCACCAAATGGAACTGTTCATGAAATACCCTCAGGAAGTCCAGCTTGAATTGCTGAATCAATTGGTGATTCTTGCAAAAGATACCGAGGTGGGAAGTGCCTACGGCTTCAGAGATATATCGAAATATGAAATGTTTGCCGAAAGGGTGCCGCTTATGCGTTATGAAGATTTCGAACCGCTTATCGAACGTGCACGGAGGGGAGAGAACAATATTTTCTGGCCTACCCAGATAAAATGGTTCGCCAAGAGCAGTGGTACGACCAATGCCAAGAGTAAGTTCATTCCTGTGAGTCCTGAGGCGCTTGAAGATTGCCATTTTAAGGCAGGGAAAGACATGTTGTCGCTTTATTTCAACAATAATGAAGACTCCAAGCTCTTTACCGGTAAAAGTCTACGCCTGGGTGGAAGTAAAGAGATCTATCAAAGCAATAACACCTTTTTCGGAGATCTTTCAGCCATTATAATAGACAATCTTCCCTTTTGGGCAGAGATGAGCAGTACCCCCAGTAATAAGGTTTCGCTGATGAGCGAGTGGGAAACCAAGCTCGACGCCATCGTGAACGAAACCATAAATGAAGATGTGACCAGCCTTGCAGGGGTTCCCTCATGGATGCTGGTGCTTCTGAACCGCGTTCTGGAAACCACAGGGAAGGATAATCTGTTTGATATCTGGAACAACCTGGAGGTGTATTTCCATGGAGGCGTAAGTTTCAATCCGTACCGGGAGCAGTATGAAAACCTGTTGCCCCGTTCAGACTTCAGGTATTACGAAATATATAACGCTTCTGAAGGTTTCTTTGGGATTCAGGACCGGAACAATTCCGATGAACTTTTACTGATGCTTGATTACGGTATCTTTTACGAGTTCATTCCGATGGATACGTACGGGACTCCGAACGAAAAGGTTATTCCGTTATGGGAGGTTGAGCAAGGAAAGAATTATGCAATGGTGATCACCACCAACGCGGGTCTCTGGAGATACCTTATTGGAGATACCGTTCGGTTCACCTCTACCGATCCGTATCGAATCAAAGTGACCGGCCGCACCAAGCACCACATCAATGTCTTTGGTGAAGAGCTTATTATTGAGAATGCTGAGGAGGCTTTAAAGATCGCTTGTGAGCATACGGGTTCTGAGATCATTGATTATACTGCTGCACCTGTTTTTATGAGTGGAAAGAAAAAGGGATCGCATGAGTGGCTTATTGAATTTCGTAAGGCACCTGAAGATGCAGACCGCTTTATCACTATTCTGGATAATGCCCTGAAGACGCTGAACTCTGACTATGAGGCCAAGCGTTATAACGATATGACCCTTCGCTTGCCAACCCTGCACATCGCCAGGGGAAACCTTTTTTACGACTGGTTGAAAAAGGAGGATAAGCTCGGAGGTCAGCATAAGGTGCCCAGGTTGTCGAACTCAAGGGATTATCTCGAGGAGTTGCTTTCCATGAACCGCAATTGAACAGACAGGTAAAGGATCTTTCGCTGAACTTATTTTATTTTTCATCGATAAGCCGGTAGATCAGCAGGGCTGTTCTTTTGGTCAGGGCTTCAAACGTTTTTAAGTTGATGGTTTCCTCCGGAGTATGAGCACTTCTTCCCATGGCGCCCAGGCCGTCGAGACCATCGACGTAGGAAGCGATAAAGGAGATATCTGCAGCTCCTCTGCGTCCGGGGTCATAGGCGATTACCTGGCCTTGCCCCAGGTCTTCACTTACCCGGTTGAGTTTTTCCAGTAAGGCGTAGTTTCCTTCTGTGGGCGGCATAGCCGGGTAACTGTCTGTGAATTCAATCTCAGCCGAAGTTTGAGGCAGATTCTCTTTGGCGATCTCTTTCATTACAGCCCGTGCACTGTCTTTCTGTTTCTCGGTAATGAACCGTAAGCCGCCATGTACCACAGCTGTTTGTGGTACCACGTTGGTTTTCCCGAATACGGTGCCCTTCGTATGGTTTTCCATATTTACCTGCGTACCTCCGAGTATGGTTCCGGCATTAAATGTAAGCAGCGGTACATCGCTGAGTCTTTCATAGAATTCATGAAGTATGCGGGAGCTTTCAAAAATGGCCCCTGCTCCGGTGTTTTCGCTAAAGATACCCGAAGAGTGGGCTCTTTTACCTGTTACAGTGAGTTTCCAGCCTGAAGACCCTCTTCTGGCGACAGTGGCATATTCAAAGCCGCTTGAAGTTTCAAAACCCAGTGCCACGTCGCTTTTTTCGGCAGCTTCGATAAGGTCTTTTCTGCTGACTGAAAGAGGCTTGCCGGTGCTTTCCTCATCGCCTGTAAAGGCTACCGTTATGTTTGAGTCTTTGAGTAAGCCGTTTTCATAAAGGGCTTTCAGAGCGAAAATGATCATGGCATTACCCCCTTTCATGTCGTTGGCCCCGGGGCCTGCTGCAACCGAATCATTCAACATCGTGAATTGTTGAAACGGACTGTCTTCCTCGAACACTGTATCAAGATGCCCTATCAGTAGTAATTTTTTTCCCTTTTTTCCCGTTTCTTACTGCAAACAGGTGGCCCGCGCGCTGCATTTCTTCTGGCATCGGTATCCACTCCGTATCAAAGCCCATTTCTTCCAGCTCCTTTTTATAAAGTTGCGCCACTTTTTTGACGCCTTCCAGATTCAGGGTTCCGCTGTTTATATTCACCGTTTCCTTTAAGAAGTCCATGGCTTCAGCCTGGTTTTCTGATACGGAGTTTATAATGGCTTTTTCTTTTTTCGAAAGTTGTCCTTGTAAAGACAAGCAGGTTAAAAGACATGCGGATACGACGAGCAGATAATTTTTCATAAATAACAGGTTTCTTTAAAAATAGGAATTTCAAATAATCATACATAAAAAAATCCCGAAGTTGACCTCCGGGATTCTTGTTTGTGTGTGCGTTGTTCTCTTAACCAACAGCCTTCAATTTATTGATCTTGGCCTTGGTGAGTTTTTCTTCTGCATAGTCTTTATCGACCACGAGGTTTTTTTCTTTCGCGCTCGGTAATTCGAACATGGCGTCGGTAAGCACGGCTTCACAAAGTGAGCGAAGACCTCTGGCACCCAAATTGTATTCGATGGCTTTTTCAACAATATAGTCAAGCGCATCGTCGGTGATCTCGAAATCGATATGATCCATTTCAAACAATTTCTCATATTGTTTGATAATGGCGTTTTTCGGTTCTGTAAGGATCGCTCGAAGCGTTTTCGCATCCAGCGGATCCATGTGGGTCAAAACAGGTAATCTTCCGATGATCTCCGGTATAAGGCCGAATTCCTTCAGGTCTTTCGGAATGATGTATTGGAGGAGGTTTTCCTTATTGATATCCTGATCCATCTTTGAAGCGCTATAACCAACGGCCTGCATGTTCAGACGTTTGGAGATGACGCGTTCGATTCCGTCAAAAGCTCCTCCGGCTACGAACAGAATGTTCTCGGTGTTCACTTCGATGAACTTTTGATCCGGGTGCTTTCTTCCTCCTTTGGGTGGCACATTGACGGTGGTTCCCTCCAGAAGTTTCAGCAGCGCCTGCTGTACTCCTTCACCTGAAACATCACGGGTGATGGAAGGGTTATCGCTTTTTCTCGCGATCTTGTCGATCTCATCGATAAAAACGATACCTCTTTCAGCTTTCTCGAGGTTGTAATCGGCCGCCTGCAGCAGGCGGGTGAGTATACTTTCCACATCTTCTCCTACATATCCTGCTTCCGTGAGTACGGTAGCGTCGACGATTGCCAGGGGAACGTTCAGCATCTTGGCGATGGTTTTGGCCATCAGGGTTTTACCGGTACCGGTTTGACCCACCATGATGATGTTGCTTTTTTGTATCTCGATGTCTTCCTTGGAAGTGGGTTGCAGTAATCGCTTATAATGGTTGTAAACTGCTACAGACATGACTTTTTTAGTGATGTCCTGCCCGATAATGAATTGATCAAGAAATGTCTTGATCTCAATGGGTTTTTTGAGAATCAGCTCTGACGACAGTTCGCTTTTTTTAGCCTGATGTGTCTCTTCCAGAACGATTCCATGAGCCTGCTCTATACACCTGTCGCAAATATGCGCATCCAGGCCGGCGATCAGTAAATTGGTCTCCGGCTTTTTCCTTCCACAGAAAGAGCATTCTAATTGTTCTTTTGCCATTAAATTTAATTTATCGGTCTTCCGGGGAAGACCTAAATGTTCTATAGTAAAAAGGTACGATTTCGACTACAGGTTAAACCTTTTTTTTAGTCGTTACGTTCTAAAACTTCGTCAATCATACCATATTCTTTAGCTTCTTTGGCTTTCATCCAATAATCCCGGTCACTGTCATCGGTCACTTTATCTACCGACTGACCGCTATGTTTGGCGATGATCTGGTACAACTCTTCTTTGATCTTAAGGACCTCATTCGCCATGATCTCAATATCACTGGCCTGACCCTGACCTCCTGAAAGCGGCTGGTGAATCATCACCCTGGCATGGGGAAGGGCAGATCGTTTACCTTTTTCTCCGGCACATAAAAGCACTGCTCCCATCGAAGCGGCCATACCTGTACATATGGTGGCAACATCAGGTTTGATATATTGCATGGTGTCATAAATCCCCAGACCGGCATAAACACTACCGCCCGGAGAGTTGATATAGATCTGAATGTCTTTAGACGAATCGGTGCTCTCTAAAAAGAGCAGCTGGGCCTGAACTATATTGGCCACCTGGTCGTTGATGCCGGTTCCGAGAAAGATGATGCGGTCCATCATCAGTCTGGAGAAAACATCCATCGCCACAGCATTCATTTGACGTTCTTCAATGATATTCGGTGTAAGACCCACCGGGGTCATAGCGCTCATAAGGCTTTCCAGACGCAGGCTGCTTATTCCCTGGTCTTTGGTAGCAAACGCTTTGAATTCTTTTGCAAAGTCCATATAAATCTTAATCGGTTTTTAGTATATAAAAAGGCGTTACATATACTCATGTAACGCCTTAAAGATACTTATTTTATTAAGACGTCTTTATCCGTAGACCTCTTTAACGAAGTCTTCGTAAGTAACTTCTTTGGTCTTCAGGTTCGCTTTCTCTTTGAAGAGGTCGATTAGTTTCTGATTCATCAGCTGCTCAGAAAGACGTTTTACTTCTTCCTGGTTTGACATGATACGACCTGCGATGTTTTCCAGCACTTCCTCTTCCGGATTTGTTTGTCCGAATTGTGCCATTTGCATACGCACATACTGCTTGGCATGATCTTTAAGTTCATCGAACTGTACCTGAAGTTCGTTGTCTTTGATGATCTTTCCTTCGATCAGCTGATAACGAAGGCCTTTCTCAGACTTCTCATATTCTTCACTGGCCTGCTCGTCACTCATTTCTTCTTCTCCGGTGGTCTGAATCCACTTTTTCAGGAATGCAGCGGGAAGGTCGAATTTGGTGTTTTCGATCAGTTGTTCGGTTATAACGTTAAGCAATTTCTGGTCAGACTGCTGCTTGAATTGCTTCTCAGCATCTTCCTTGATCTTGGCGCGCATCTCATCTTCTGAGCTTACCTGACCTTCTCCGAAAATCTTGTCGAAGAATTCCTGGTTCAGTTCAGCTGCTTCTCTTTTATTAACCTCTTCGATCTCAAAGTCGATCTCGATATCCAGATCGTGTGCCTCGCTGTGATCGATCTTCAGGTATTGGATCAGATCGTGATCATCTTCAAAAAGATTCTTGGTTTTCAGCGACAGTGTGTCTCCCGGTTTTGATCCGAGGAATTTATCTTTATTACGCTTTCCTTTGATCTTGTCCAGTTCAAGGGTAACGCGATTTTCGATCTCCTTCTCTTCGTTCTTGAAAACTCCGGTGATCTCGCTTTCTTCAGTAACCTCATCCTGGCTGATAAGCTTGCCGTATTGCTTGGCAATGCGATCGATCTGTTCGTCGATCATTTTATCATCAGCGATGATATTATAGTGGGTGATGGGTTTTTTTGTTTCCAGGCTAACCTCAAATTCAGGGGCCAGACCTAATTCGAACTCGAATGAAAACTCTTCGGCATTCCAATCCAGGTCATCCTGAGCTTTTGGAAGCGGATTACCTAAAACATCCAGTTTTTCTTCGGTAAGATATTTGTTCAGTGAATCCTGAAGTAATTTGTTTACTTCGTCAACCAGTACGGCTTTTCCATACTGCTTTTTAACCAGTCCCATAGGAACATGACCTTTACGGAACCCGGGAATATTGGCGTTCTTGCGATAATTTGTCAATATCTCGTCAACGCGGTCGCTGTAGTCTTCCTTAGTAATCGCAACCTTCACGATTGCATTTAAATCATCGATTTGCTCTCTTGTAATATCCATGTTAAACTTTATTATCGCCTTAATTTTGGCTTGCAAAAATACGACTTTTTAGCAAGTGCGCAAAGATTTTAAATGCTTGTGCTACAAGAATCTAGGGAATTAACAAAGCTTTTTGTTTTCAGGAGCATCGTGTTGATCAGTTGTGATGAGGCTCTGAACTTCACGATAAAAGGTCTGTGGGTCATCGAGCTGCAGAAGCAGCTTATCATATTTTTTGGCGAAACCCATAACGCTGAGCACGGCGGGTTGCCGGAGGGTAAGTACGCAATTATGATGGGCGATAGTGCCAAGTGGCGAATGGTACCGTGTAAGTTTTCTCTTTTCTTCGTCTTTGCTGCTGATGGTAACTGCCTCGATGTTGTCGATCTCGATGATCCCTTCATTGATAAAGCCGTAGGGGATACAGATGTGCTTTTCTGTTACCTCTATGGGAAAATGCCGAAGTGAACGTAAAATGCTTAAGCATTGCAGGAGGGTGTAAAGGCTTATTGCAGTGATTATCCAGGCTGCGGTTTCGTTCCAGCGGGCAAGTAAAAGATGAAGCACAACGGTTTCGATTCCTGTGATGAGCAGGACCCCCAACCACAGGCTTGTTTCATTATTCCGGTGGTAATTAAAAGCTTTTCCTGTATGGCAGGGTTTGGTCCAGTTAAAGAAAGCGTAGTATATAACTGCTATCTCCTGGGCGAGCAATTTGCCGGGTATTCCCGGTAAGATTTCGGTCGCAGCCTGCTTTAATGCCGGATAAAATCCTGCGGTTTCTGAATGTGCCTGATATATTTTCCTGATCCGTAGGGCCTGGAAGAGCAATACTGAGATGAGTAACGTCTCCAGCAACGGGATTGCGTACGTATTGATTAAGGTAAGGGTCTGGCCGGACTCTGATCCCAAAAGCCGGTTTGCCGTGATTATTCCCAGACCTATCAGTGGGATCACGGTAATCATGGATATCTTTCGGTTTCTGATAATGATCCAATAGGTGACAGGGATGATCAGCAGCAGGTCGATAAGCAGTGCTGTCGAAAATTTGTTTAAAGGGTCAAATGCCCCGCCCTTTCCCAACATGAAAAGCAAGCCAATGGCCAACGCTGGCAGAAGAGGGAGGGCGTCAAAGGCAAATCGCATTGTTTTGTTCATAGGAGAACAGCTTTACAATGTTGGTATCTTTTGGCCTGTTTTTGTTACAGGCTATTTGTCTTTTTTTACTGCTGAAAACAGTATGGATTCGAGTATCGACAACAACAGGGAGAATAAGAGTGCCCACCAAATATTGTCTACCTGAAAGCCGCTTACCAGAGAATCAGCCAGCAGTATGATGATAGCGTTGATAATAAGAAGAAACAGTCCCAGGGTAAGTATGGTTACCGGTAAGGTCAGAATGACCAGAATGGGTTTCACTATAAAGTTTAATAGTCCCAAAACGAGCGCTACAATGATAGCGGTCATATAGCCGTCTACAGAGACGCCGGGAAGAATGCGTTCGAGTATGATCACCGCAAGTCCTGAAAGCAGGATTTTTATCAGAAATTTCATAGGTTGTTTATTTAGTGTGTCTTAAAGATAAAAAAAGCGCTACAATTTGTAGCGCTTTTTAAAATATGAAAGATTATAAAATCGATTATTCTACGAAAACTGCCGGGTAATAACCTGCATTGACTTCGGGAATACTGGCGTTGTAGCGCAGATTGATCTGGTCTATGATCTCGTTTGCGATCACGGCATAGCCACGTTGCGTTAGATGAACCCCGTCAAGAGAAAAGGCTCCTCCGGTACCGAACGTTGCGGTAATGGTGCCGCCGTCGTAAGGTATTCCTTGGCTGATCAGCTGATCGAAAAGAGAATCAACGTCTACCAGCGGAAGATCGAATTGTTGAGCCAGGGCCGCTATGGTATTGTTGTAGGCGGCTCTTACGGCTTCTATCTCGGCAACTTCCGTCATGGTTAATACCTGAGCGTCATTCAAGGGAACGGCAACTCCGATTACCGAAAGCGGGTTTGAAGGGTCGGCTAGTGTACCCAGTACCCGTGAAACAGGCAGTGGTAAAAGGTCTTCAGCAGTAGCTTGTCGCAGATTGACCAGGGCCGGGTTGAAACCGGTAAGGTCGGTCAGTGACTCATCTAAAATAACTACCGGGTTTTGTCCGGCCTGAAAACTGATGATTCTGCTGTCGGCTTCCTCTGCGCTGATCACCCCTCCGGCTTGAAGTTGTCGAATTCCTCCGTTGTAGGCCGCATAATTCTCATTCAGCAAGGCTGCGGTTCCTGCATCAAGCGGAATGGCATTGTAAGGAACAGTCGTGAAAAACGGAATGCCTGAAACGGCAGGAAGGTTCAGAACGATACCCTGAGCCCCGTTTGACGTGAGTCCCTGTAAAATTTGCTGGTAGACACCACCGAAAAGGGTAGGGTCAGTAATATCGTTACTGCCATATGTCTGCGGATTCAGGTTGCCGGTCTGGTTTACGCCTGTACCTCCGGAGGTGGCATAACCTAAAATATCATTGGCTCCGATCCAGAGGCTGAAAAAACTAGGGTCTTGAGCTACCGCATCTTCGAGAATGCTGGCATCGGGTGACGATGCCATACGAATGAAATAGGGATTGGCTGCAGTCGGGAAATTTCCGAGATTACCATACCCGTTGGCCAGCAGGTGGTAGCTTTTAGCACCGGGTACACCCATGTTGTTGAAGGGGCCTTCCAGTACATTGGTGATGTCTGTTGTCGGTTCTGCATCGAGGGTAACGGGAACGGGAGATCCGTTTTCGTTAAAGTTCAGCACCAGTCTCGGACTGCTGATCGTTTGTCCGTTTGCCAGAAGTCCTCCCGTGTTATCATTCACTAGTGGCTGGGTAAAAGCACCTCCTCCTGCGAGAGAGAACTGTTGGGCGATGATGTTCGGATATGAATTTATTTGCGCGTCTCTGTACAATGCTCCGTCGGCGAACCCGGCAGTCAGTGAGTTACCCAGGGCCACGTAAGTGGTCAGATCAGCTTCTCCGCTGCTGTAGAATCCTTCTTCGTTAACAGGGTCGTTGAATTCGGGCTGGCAGGCTGCGAATAATCCTGCCAGTAATGGTATATATAATGATCTTCTCATGAATATCTTTTTTAGAGTCTGTAAGTTACTCCCAGTCCGGGGATAAATGCATTGTTCTTATAAGTTCCCCCGAAGGAAACATTTTGTCCGTTTTCCTGATAAAAATCGTACGATTCGTTAACCTCATCAAAGTGAATGTAAAGGAAAGAAGCGTCGATAGCGAAGTGTTCGCTCAGGTTAAAGGTGAGTCCTCCTGTAAAGTTGTTCGAATCATTTCTGGGTGTTTCAGGAGCGAAGTACCGGCTTTGGATCGGTGACTCGTCGAAATAATACCCGCCTCTGAGAGTGAAACGCTCATTGGCCTTGTATTGCATACCGAAACGATAGCTGGTTGAATTCTTATAGTTCCTCGGATTTTCTGAAACCAGACCGTTGCTGAATTCCACATCGAGGCTCTGGTAAACATCCCAGAATACCCGGTTGATATCTACAGCCAGCAACCACTTTTCGTTTACCTGGTATGAGGCTCCAAAGGTCAGCTCAGCCGGAAGCGGCAGGCTGGCGTTGAAGGTTCCGTCTGAGAACTGTCCTTGCAGATTCGAAGGAATGTTTCTGAAGTCGGCTTCACCCTCTTCAGCATCGACGATGATCTCTGAGCGGTAGTTAACGCCAAGAGTGAATGCTGTGGTGGGTCTGAACATCAGTCCCAGATTATAACCCCAGGCAGTAATTCCGCTTTGGTTGATATTCACTCCAAGTCGTTCTCCTTCCACATTGGTGGTGCTACGGTCAAGATTTCTTGTAAAATCGACACTTCCGCTTACCAGTATAGCCCCCCCTCCGATACTCAACTTATCGGTTAACTTGACAGACAGGGTAGGCTGAAAAAAGATGGCCGCGAGGCTGATCTCATTGATCAGGTGAGAACCTTCCCAGTTGGTAGGGTACTCAACACTTGAGCCATAGGGCGTGTAAACAGCCATTCCGACGCTTGCCCATTCGTTTATTTTAAATGAGGCATAGGCGTTGAACGGGGTAGAAACCGGGCTTTCAGACTCGGTGTACCATCCGTATCTTTCGTTTTGAAATACAATGTTTGAATAAACCAGGTTCATCCCCACACTCGAAGTGAAAGAGTCTTCCAGAAAAGTGAGTCCGGCCGGGTTGAAAAAGGCCAGTTCAGAACTGTTGATCACTGCGACACCGGTATGCCCCATAGCCAATTGCTTTTGGCCTTGAAGTGCAATACGGTATCCTCCTGCATAGGCAGCAGCAGACATAAGCAAAAATATGACTGCTCCTGTAAGGAATTTCTTCATGCTTTTTGATTTTGAATTTTTAAGGTGCCCAAAAGTCACAATTATTTAATGATTATGCAACGAAATTACCAATTTAACAGGCGGCAGGCCTGATTTCGCTGGAGGTCAGCTTTTAAGAAAGGCTGACGAAAGTTCAAAAAATTCATCCGGTTTTTCAGCATGAAGCCAATGGCCTGCTCCTTCAATGCTTTTTATGTCTGATTCCGGAAAATGGGAACTGATATCTTTATGATCCTTCTCAGTTATATAATCAGAGCGATCTCCTTTAAGGAAAAGGGTGGGGCCGCTGAACCGATGATTCTCCGGAAGCGCTTGCCCGATATCTTCCTGGCTGGAAGCCAGAACCGGCAGGTTGAACCGGAAGCCGTATTCATCTTTGCCCTTTCGGTAGAGGTTTTTGAGTAGAAACTGGCGAATTCCCCATTCTTTTATATGTTTTTCCAAAGCAGAGGACGCCTCGTTTCGCGATGAAATCTTGTTCAGGTCGATCGACTGCAGGCCTTTGAAAATATGTTGGTGATGAGGTTCATAAGCTCTGGGGGCAATATCGGCTACCAGTAATTTTTCTGTTCTTTCAGGATGCTGACAGGCAAAGAACATGGCCGTTTTTCCACCCATGGAATGCCCGATCAGGGATGCCTTCTCAATGGAGTTTTCATCCATGTAAGCTTTCAGGTCTTTTACCATCAGGTCGTAGTCAAATTCCTTGCTGTGAAAACTTCTTCCGTGATTTCTCTGATCGAGCAGATGCACTTCGAAGCCGTTTTCTGCATAACTGCTTCCCAAGGTTTTCCAGTTGTCTGACATTCCCAGAAAACCATGTAAAATGATAAGGGGTTCCCCTTTTCCGAGTATTTTAGAATGTAGTACTTGCATGTGTTTATTTTAATCGTTCCAGATACATTTGAACCACGTTCTCCAGACCCAGGTAAAGCGATTCGGAAATAAGAGCATGCCCGATAGATACCTCCAGCAGGCCGGGAATATTTTCTTTAAAATATTTCAGGTTCTTCAGGTTAAGATCATGCCCGGCATTGAGTCCGATGCCCACTTCCCGGGCCTTTTCGGCAGCTTTGACAAAGGGAGCTATGCCTTTTTCTTTTTCTCCTTTGGCAAAATCGACCGCATATGATTCCGTATAGAGCTCCACCCGGTCGGTTCCGGTCTCCACTGCTGCTTCGACCATGTCGGGGTCGGGGTCAACGAAGATCGAAGTACGAATGCCGGCCTCTTTAAAGGTTCTGATAATATCGGTAAGATAATCGCGGTGTTTTACGGTGTTCCATCCGGCATTAGAGGTGATGGCATCCTCAGCATCAGGCACCAGTGTTACCTGGGTGGGAACCACCTGAAGTACGAGTTCTTTAAATGATTTGATAGGGTTGCCTTCGATGTTGAACTCTGTGTGAACCACTGTTTTCAGGTCTCTTGCGTCTTGGTAACGAATGTGTCGTTCGTCGGGCCTGGGGTGGATGGTGATTCCCTGGGCTCCGAAATTCTGTATGTCAACAGCGGCTTTCACTACGTTGGGGATATCACCGCCTCTCGAATTTCTCAGAGTGGCTATTTTATTGATATTTACACTTAGCTTGGTCATTGTTCTTATGTTTTAGCACAAAAATACAAAGGATTGACCGCCCGAATGTCTGTGGAAATGATTAATTTGCCGGTAGAATAACAGAGTCATGGAGATCAGGTCTTATATCAATAACGATGTGCTGCCCGTATTACCCAATTATCCCATCAAGATGATTGCAGGGATGTTTTCTTCCTGTACCAACTCCCACATTCCGGTGGTTGAAGAAAACAAGTTGCTGGGTAATATTTCAGAGGAGGATATGCAGGCTTTTGATCCTGACAAAAGGGTAAGCGATTACCTGTACGCACTCGATCTTTTCTTTGTGACAGAAAAGACCTTGTGGGTCGACGTGCTGGAGGCCTTTGCCCGTAATAATGCCAATGTCATGCCTGTGCTTGACAGCGATGGGAATTATCTGGGCTTTTATGACCTGGTGGATATTGTGGGGATATTTAAAGATACTCCTTTTTTAAATGAATCAGGAGGCGTGCTGGTGATTGAAAAAGGAAAGGCTGATTACAGCTTCAGCGAGATCGCCCAAATAGTTGAGAGCAATGACGGTCGCCTTTTGGGGGCGTTCATTTCAGATCTCGAAAACGACAGGGTACAGGTAACCCTGAAAATTGCCTCCTCAGGACTTAATGAGATCCTGCAAACTTTCAGAAGATATAATTACCAGGTTATTTCTGAAGCTGAAGATGATCGCTATATCGAGAGCCTGAGACAGCGTTCAGATTACCTGAGGCGCTATTTGGATATATGATGTTCCCGGGTCTTTGGGTTGCTTTACATGATTTTTGGTTGGCTAATTGCTTTTTATGTCCGAACATTGTGATGTAGAACTATTAAATCTCTTTCATTTTGAAGATAGGTATTTACGGTCAGTATTACCGTGAAGATAAGACAGAGTGTGTTTTGAATCTCCTCGACGAGCTTCGCAACATCGATGCGACCGTTCATATTGAAAAGGGTTATCTCGAAATACTTCGCGATCATTTCGATATCGCTGATACCTACCAGACCTTCTCAGACTTTTCTGATCTTGACAATTCGTATGATCTTTTTTTCAGTGTCGGGGGCGACGGTACCATACTCAGAACCATATTATATGTAAGAGACCTGGATATCCCGATACTGGGTATCAACACAGGGCGACTCGGCTTTTTGGCCACGGTTCAGAAAGAAGATATCAAAAAAACGGTAGAGGTGATCAGTAAAGGAGAATTCAGGGTCAAACGCCGTGCATTGCTGCAGATTACCACAGATCCCGGTATAGAGGATCAGGCTGAGGTTAATTTTGCCCTCAATGAGGTTGCGATAAGCAGAAAGAATACCACTTCGATGATCACTGTGGCTACATGGCTTGACGGGGAGTACCTGACCTCGTACTGGGCAGACGGGTTGATCGTTTCAACGCCTACGGGTTCTACCGGCTATTCGTTGAGTTGCAACGGACCGGTGATCACGCCGAGTACCGATGCTTTTGTGTTGACACCCATCGCGCCTCATAACCTGAACGCCCGTCCGCTGGTTATACCCGATAATACCAAGATTCGTCTTAAGGTAAGCGGCAGGGAGGAAAATTACCTGGTGTCTCTCGACAGCCGTATCGCTACACTGTCAAATACTACCGAAATTTTTATTGAGAAGGCACCCTTTACAGTAAAAATGGTCGACCTGGAAGACCAAAGTTTCCTGAAAACCCTGAGAAATAAGCTTCTTTGGGGAGAAGATCGGCGTAATTGATCGGAATCATCTCAAAAAATACAATAAAATCTCACAATAATTGTTTAACTAGCAGATTCGTCAATATGATATTGCCTTTAGAATATCATAATGTATATATTTGCAAACTTTGAAGTGTATGAGAATCAAACTTTTTGCCATACTACTGTTCTTAACCTGCTTCGCCTCTGCCCAAACCTATGAAATAGGTGCGTTTGCAGGGGGTAGTAACTATATCGGTGATGTCGGTCCGACCACTTATATAAACCCGAACAGTGTGGCCATTGGTGGCCTGGCAAAATGGAATCTCAGCAACCGCTACTCTTACAGGCTCAGCGTAATCTATACGCAGTTACAGTCAGATGATGCCGATTCAGAGAACTCTGCCCGGCAACAGCGTGACTTTAGCTTTGAGAACGACCTGCTGGAGGTGTCGGTTGGAATGGAGTTTAATTTTGTAGAATTTAATCTTCATGACTTCAGTAATCCGGTTACTCCTTATATCTATGGTGGGGTTTCTTATGTGCGCTACAACGATCTCTATTTTGAAGGCAATACAGCCGAGCATAATAGAAATAAAAGTACATTTGCGATCCCGATGGCCCTGGGTGTGAAAGGGAAAATCGGAACGCGTTTTGTTCTCGGAGGAGAGATTGGTGCCAGGTATACCTTCACCAATAATCTCGATGGGAGTGATCCGGGTACACAGGATGTGGGAATAAATCCTGTGAGGTTTGGAAATAGTTTTAGTGATGACTGGTTCGTATTTACCGGGGTGACCCTGACCTACACCTTTGGTAAGAAGCCATGTTATTACTGCTTTGATTGACGAATGATGAATGAGAAACTGATTAACAAGGAAAATTTACCCAAACACATTGCGATCATTATGGATGGCAACGGCCGCTGGGCCAAGAGTAAGGGTAAACTGCGCATTTTCGGCCATGAGAACGGCACCAAGTCGGTGCGGGAGGTGGTAGAGGCCAGTGCTGAGATCGGTATCGAAAACCTGACGCTTTATGCCTTCTCTACCGAGAACTGGAAGCGCCCTAAACTGGAGGTCGATACCCTTATGAAGCTCCTGGTGTCTTCCCTTCGGAAGGAACTGCACACCCTTGTTGACAACGACATTCGTCTGAATGCAATAGGCAAATTAGACGCCCTCCCGGAAAAAGCTCATCAGGAACTTCTCGAGGTCATTCAAAAAACAAGAAATAACAAGCGTATGACGCTTACTCTTGCCCTGAGCTATGGTTCAAGGGAAGAGATAAAAAATGCCGTAAAACAGCTGGCCTCTAAAGTTAAAAATAACCTAATGTCTCTCGATGATATCGATGATACGGTTATTAATAAACATCTTTATACCCATGATCTGCCCGATGTCGACCTACTGATACGTACCAGTGGTGAACATCGAATAAGTAACTTTTTGTTATGGCAGATCGCTTATGCCGAGCTGTATTTTACTGAAGTTCTGTGGCCTGACTTTAAGAAGGAACATCTCTTTCAGGCTATAGAGAATTATCAAAACAGAGAACGCAGATTTGGAAAAACAAGCGAACAACTTAACTAAGAATATCATGCTTAACCGATATTTGGGTGTATTTTATTTACTACTACTATGCTTTCTGATTACCTCAACCCAAACCTTTGCCCAGGAAACCACTTATGACCAGGGAAAAGAATACATACTTGGAGGTTTGGAAGTCACCGGACTTAAAAGTTTTAACGAACAAACCGTAGTTACCTATACGGGACTTCGTGTCGGACAGGAAATCACCATTCCCGGACAAGAGATCAGCGACGTGATCAGCAAGCTTTGGGGTCTTCAGTTGTTCAGCGATATAGAATTCTACATCACAGATATACAGGGTGACAAGGTATTTCTGGAACTTTCCATTCAGGAACTTCCGAATTTGTCTGATGTTAAGATAAACGGAATCAAAGAGCGAAAGGTGGAAGACCTGCTCACTGAAGCCGATATCAAAAAAGGGAAAAAGGTGACCGAAGGCTTTCTGGCCAATACCCGTAACTACCTGGTCAATAAGTACAAGAAGAAGGGATACCTGAATACCAAGGTTAATATCAATACCATACCCGATACCACCGAGGCCAACGCCGTGAAAATGGTGGTGAATATAGACCTGGGAGAGAAGGTTAAGATCGATGAGATCGATTTCATAGGGAATGAAAAGCTTTCAGACCGGAAGCTGAAGAAATCCATGAAGAATACCAAGGAGAAATTCTTCGGTCGCTTCTGGAAAAAATCCAAATTCATCCCGGAAGATTACGAAACAGACCTCAGTGCACTGATCGATACCTATAAGGAGAACGGATACCGCGATGCCCGTGTTTTGAGTGACAGTATCATTTATAATGACGATAATTCGATCAGTCTTGACATTAATATCGAAGAAGGAGACCGCTATTATTTCGGAGATATCGATTTTGTGGGTAACTCTGCATACAGCGATGAGGCTCTTAAAGGCTTCCTCGGGATAAATAAAGGAGACACCTATAATGGGGTACTGCTGGCAAAACGTATTGAAGACAATACCAAGCCCGATGCAGAAACCATCAACAACCTCTACCAGAACAACGGTTACCTCTTTTCGCAGATCAACGTGGTGGAGACCTCTGCTCAGAATGACACCATAGACTTTGAAATTCGCATCATTGAAGGTAAAGAAGCGTATCTGAATAACGTGCGAGTGGTTGGAAATGATAAGACCAATGACCACGTTATCTACAGGGAACTGCGTACGAGACCCGGTCAGCTCTATTCTAAAGACCGTATTGTGAGAAGTATCAGGGAACTTGGACAACTTGGGTTCTTCGATCCTGAGACCATTACGCCTGATATTCAGAATCCGAACCCACAAACCGGTACGGTTGATCTGCAGTATAATGTAGAGGAAAAAGGTTCCTCTCAGATAGAGCTGCAAGGTGGTTACGGCGGGGGTGGCTTTATCGGTACCCTGGGGCTTTCGTTCAGTAACTTTGCCATTAAAGACCTCTTTAACGGGGAAGCTTATAAGCCGGTTCCTATGGGAGACGGACAAAGACTTTCATTAAGGTTGCAAGCCAGCCGTTTTTTCCAGACCTATAGTTTCTCTTTTTCTGAGCCCTGGCTGGGAGGTAAAAAACCGGTTCAGTTCTCAACCTCACTTTCACGTACCCTGCAGTTCCGATTTAACCCTATAACAGGAGAAGCCGACCGGGATCAGCGCTTTGTGATCACAGGTATTACACTGGGTCTGGCAAAAAGATTGCGTTGGCCTGACGACAGCTTTCAGCTCTCTCACGCTCTGAGTTTTCAGAATTACGATTTCCAGAATTACGACATAGGTCTGTTTCCGTTCCCGAACGGATATTCGAGAAACCTTTCATATACCGTGGCACTTACGCGAAACAACACTGCCGTAAACCCGATCTTCCCTACAAGGGGTTCATTGTGGTCGATCAGTGCTAAGGTCACACCACCTTATTCATGGTTCAACGGTGTTGATTATGCCGGCCTGGAAGATGATCCGGATTTTCAGCGTCTGAATTTACAGGGAGAGCCCGTTCCTGATGAAGAAAAGATCGGGCAGGAAAGATTTAAATGGCTCGAATTTTACAAGATCAAGTTCAGCGGAACCTGGTATACCAGAATTGTGGATGACCTGGTGTTAAAAAGCCTTGGAGAATTTGGTTTCCTTGGTGCATACAATCAGGACAGAGGTGTGATTCCGTTAGAGCGTTTCTTCCTCGGAGGTGACGGTCTTGGAAACTTTACCCTCGATGGTCGTGAGAATATTCAGTTAAGAGGATATCCCAATAACTCCCTTTCAGGACGATTGGGGGCAACGGTTTACAATAAGTTCTCCCTTGAATTAAGGTATCCGATCACCCTGAAACCAACCGCGTCTATCTTTGCGCTGACCTTCCTGGAAGGTGGAGCTTCATTTGATGGATTCGAAGATTATAACCCATTCGACCTTAAGCGTTCAGCCGGTCTGGGTGTGAGAATCTTCATGCCTGCCTTTGGTTTGCTCGGTATTGATTTCGGGTACGGTTTCGACAACATTCCCGGCGATACACAACCAAGCGGATGGCAAACTCACTTTATCATCGGACAACAATTTTAAACCGTTTTGGCACGATATTTTCTATACATGATCGTTGTTAATTGTTTAGAGCTGTTTACATTTGTGCAAATACCGCGATGATGGTAACGAAAAAAAACATACGACATAAGGTTCTTTTTACGGTGCTTTTCGGCTTCTCCATGCTTGTGGCACAGGCCCAGACTCAGAGGAGTGTGAGGATCGGATATGTCGATATGGAATACATTCTTCAGAACGTTGATGAATATCAGATGGCAAACGAATTGCTGGAGAAGAAGGCACAACGCTGGAAGGAAGAGATCGATGAACAGCAGCAGGCGATCAAACAAATGCGCGCTGATCTGAACGCTGAAAAGGTTCTGCTCACCACTGAGTTGGTCGAAGAACGCAAAGCGGAAATCGATGCCCTGGAGGCTGAGATGCTCGATTATCAACAGGATCGTTTTGGTCCGCAGGGAGATCTTGTAAGGCAACGTGGTCAACTTGTCAAACCGATACAGGACCAAGTCTTTATCGCAGTACAGGAACTGGCTGCAGCCAAGCGTTACGATTTTATTTTTGATAAATCTGCCGACGTGGTTATGCTGTATTCAGATCGAAGATTCGATGTGAGCGACCAGGTACTTCGCAGTATTGATATCAACCGCAAGCGGAACGAGGAAGAAGGGAAGCCTAATGAAGCCCTCGAAGTGATCAAAGAACTCGATCCTGATCTCAAGGCGAAACAGGATGAGTATGAGCAGAAGAAGATCGACAGAGAAGAAGCCCTGGAAGAGAAAAGACAGGAAAAGCTGAAAGAAATAGAAGCCCGAAAAAAGGCCTACGAAGAGCGACGCAGAAAACTGCTTGAAGAAAGAGAGAAGCGGCGTAAGGCTCGGGAAGCTGAGCGAAATGAGAAAGAAAAAGACACTACCAATACGGGTAGTCTTATTTAATAAACCGATAATACGTAATTCAATTTTAGAAATTTAGAACACCATGAAACACTTAAAGACATTAGTAATTGCAGTTGTCCTTGCAGTAGGAACCGTGAGCTTTGCCAGTGCCCAGAGCAAAGTAGCCCATATCGATGTTCAAAAACTGTTGACCGAAATGCCCGAAATGAAAGCAGCTCAGGCAGAGCTTGAGAAATTGGGTAAGACTTATGAGGCTGATATCAGAACTACTTATCAGGAACTGCAAAACAAGTCGCAGCTTTACAAAAACGAAGCCAATGCTCAGTCTCAGGAAGAAAACACAAAGAGAATGCAGGAGCTGGCCAGTATGGAACAAAATATCATGCAGGCCGAGCAACAGGCAAGACAAGAGATCAATAAAAAGAAGCTTGAGCTGATGGAACCAATCCTTCAAAAGGCTAACGATGCTATTCAAAAAGTAGGTCGTGCTCAGGGCTTTGACTATGTGCTGGATGCATCTGCTGGTTCAGGTGTGATTCTTGCAGACGGAAAAGATATCACTGACGATGTGAAAAAGGAACTTGGATTCTAATAAATTTTAGTATCCTTTTGAAAAACCGGCTGTATCTCAGCCGGTTTTTTTATTTTTAGAAATATGAACCCGAATCCCATAGGTGTATTTGATTCAGGCATCGGCGGACTCACCATTTGGAAAGAGATCAATGAGTTGTTGCCGTTCGAATCGACCATTTACCTGGCCGACAGCGCAAATGCGCCTTACGGAGAGCGGTCTCCCGAGGCTATACTTGAGTTGAGCAGGGCCAATACCAGAAGGTTGATGGATTTGGGCTGTAAGCTCATTGTGGTCGCCTGTAATACAGCTACCACCAACGCTATTGAAGAACTCAGAGCTGAGTTTTCTGTGCCGTTCATCGGGATAGAACCTGCCATTAAACCCGCCGGGCTTCAGTCCAGATCAGGAACCATTGGTGTGTTGGCGACCCGGGGTACGCTGGCGAGTTCGCTATTCAGTAAAACCGCCAGGACCTACCTGAAAGATATACAGATCATTCAGCAATATGGAGACGGGCTCGTTCCTCTTATCGAAAGTGATCAGATCGAAAGCGATACCATGACCCTCTTGTTGAATCGTTATCTGCAGCCTATGATACGTTCAGGGGCAGATCATGTAGTATTGGGTTGTACCCACTATCCCTTGCTTACTGAGCGTATCAAAAGAATCATGCCTGAAGGAATTACCATTGTTGATAGCGGTAAGCCCGTAGCCCGTCAAACCCTTAACGTGCTTCGATCGTACGATCTGCTTTCAGGTCTTTCGAATGAACCGGTTCATCGCTTCCTGACTTCGGGTGATCCAGTTTTACTGAAGCGCTTTCTATTGCGTTTTGAAAGACATGAAGATCCCCAACTTGTGGTTACCTCAGTTTAACCGGTCTTCCATTTTTGTCCCCATATCTCTATTTTTGCCCGTCTTGATTCCGGTGTTTTTTCACCTGCGTCATAGTCCAGTATGATGCGCTTTACCTTTTGTCTTTTTCCCGGAAGGTCGTATGACATACTGCTTCCGCCTTCAGGAATGATCAAAGCTCCCGTTGTCTTGTAGGTTTTCTCACCGCCGTCTTCCATCTCTGCACGAAACCCTCTGAACGAGACGCTTCCCTGAATACACTTAAGCATGATCCTGCTGATCTCTTTTTCCGCCCCGTTCAGGGTGATCACATCTTCTTCATTTGTATAGGAAACGGTTTTAGAGGCGATCAATATCCATTCCTCATCACTTTCCTGCTGGGCAAACAACGGAAAGAGAAAAAATAAAAGTATGGCTGTGAACTGATATGTGCGATCGAATTTCATAAAAATCAAACAACCCCTTTAAAATAACATAAATAACTGAAATAGAACACATTAAGTTTTAAGAGTATTTGGCAATTATCGAGTTGACGCTTCCTAGGTATGATGCGCCGAAAAGATTTAAATGAACCAGGAGGTAGTATAGCTGCCAGATATCTGTTCTTTCCCGCCAGTTCCCTTCCGGGGGAAAGAGCGCTTCGTAATGTTGGTAGACCTGAGATGAAAATCCTCCGAAGAGTTGCATCATGGCCAGGTCCATCTCCCTTGGGGCATACGATACTGCAGGATCGATCAGGCATGGTGATCCTGTTTCATCTGTCATATGATTTCCTCCCCAGAGATCTCCATGCACCAGTGAAGGTTTTTCATCGGGAATCAATTTTTCCAAACGAACATAGAAGGATTCGTTCAACCTGAGAGAAAATCCACGGTCATGAGCCATTTTTACCTGCGGCTCTATTCGCTCGGAGATGTAGAATGAGGAAGCTTTTTGATGGCGGGTGTTGCTTTGAGGCAGACTACCTATATAATTGTCTGTAGTTAATCCGAACTGATCTGATGATTTCCGGTGCATTTTCTGAAGTTTGAAAGCGAATTCTTCCCAGAAATCGTCCTTCTTCCCACCTTCTGAGATATATTCCAGCACCAGGTATGATTGTTGGTTAATTTTTCCTTCTGTAAGCACATCGGGCACTCTGAAAGAGTTCGTTCTTCTGATCTCTTTCAGGCCTTTTGCTTCAGCCTTGAACATCCCTGGAAACCGGGAGGCGTCGTTGAGTTTGACCACTGCAGACCTGTCATGGGGCAGGGAAAGCAGGTAGACCTGGTTGATATCTCCCCCGCTTAATGGTTTATAGCCTCTGATTTCTGTATCAAGGGCTTTCTGGATGATCCCGATAAGCTGTTTTTGCATGACATCTATCTCTTTCTGAGGTAGGTAAGATAGGTAAATGCATAATTATGCCGCTCGTCTTTCGGGTGAAACTCGCTGGCTGTCAATTCCCAATTATCAGGATCTATCTCCGGAAAATAGGCGTCTGCATCGAAAGAACCGTGTACCCGTGTCAATTCGATTTTTTCTGCGTAAGGCAACGCGAGTTTATAAATTTCGCCACCCCCTATAACGAAGGGCTGAGGGTCGTCTGAAGCTACTTTAAAAGCTTCCTCCAGGTCATTGACCACAGTGGCTCCTTCAGCGACATAACCCTCCTGGCGGGTAATCACGATATGCTTGCGGTTAGGCAGCAGCCCCGGGAAGCTTTCAAAGGTTTTGCGACCCATGATAATCGCATGCCCGGAGGTGATCCTTTTAAATCTTTTAAAATCTTCAGGAAGGTGCCAGACCAGATCGTTGTCTTTTCCCAGTGCATTGTTTTCGGCAGCTGCCGCAATCATCGTTATCATTGGCCGGTATCTTCTTTTTTATCAGATGGAAGCGGATAGTCTTTTTTTACCTCTTCCTCGATCTTTTTTATCTTCTCTTGTTGAATTTCGATGAGTCTCTCCCGTTGCATTCTTTCCCATTCCCTGCCCAGGAAAGGATGCGTGATATAGACATTGATGGCATGTATCAGCAGGATGAACAACCAGGCCGATATTCCCCAGAAATACCAGTCATATTGTTCGCCGTAATTCAATACTTTATTAAAAACCACCATAAAAAGACTTCCGACAAGAAAGATGACGAAATGGTAATAAAGTCTTTTTTTGTCTTTAATGCGCTCTTGTGCCCTTTCAAGCATTTCATGCTGACTTTTGAGATTCGATTGATCGGTGGTGGTTTTCATGACATCAGGCTGTTACGGGATTTCGTACAAAGTTAAAAATTAATACCTGTAAGTTTTGCAGTGCAGGCTGAAAAAAATAATTTTAAGTACTTTATAACCTCATGGAAAAGAGTCGTTTTACCTCATCTGAATTTTCTGTTACAGATCACTCTGTTTACCTGGATACACCCTCCAACGGTTTAATGAGCAATACCGTGAGAAAGTGGCGTGAATTTCATGAAGAGCGTATTTACAGATTCGGTAGAGACGAAGTGTTTCGGGAATCCGATCCGCTGGAACAAACACGTAGAGAAGTGGCATCATTTTTTGATGCTCCCGCAAAAGGGGTCGTTCTTCTGCCCAACTTTTCATTCGGTATGAAAGTGCTCACCGGGGGTCTGGATAAACGAATGAAGGTGCTACTGCTCGAAGATGACTATCCGTCGGTGAACTGGCCGTTTGAAGCCGGGGGATTTAAAGCGTTGGTAAAGGCCAGGGTCAATAATGATCCGGAAGACCTGATCAGGGAATACCTGCATCGACACAAGCCCGATATTTTTGCTTTCAGTTTGGTGCAATATACTGATGGTTTGTTAATGGGACCTGAATTCACGAAAACACTGAAAGAGGAATTTCCTGACCTGATTATAGTGGCAGATGGTACGCAATACTGCGGTACTTACAGCTTGTCTTTTGTTGATAGTGGTATTGATGTGTTGGGGGCCAGCGGTTATAAGTGGCTCATGGCAGGTTATGGCAATGGTTTTATGTGTTTCAGTGACCGTATGCATTCCTTGTTATATCCCTGGAGTCTGCAGCTCCCGCCACGAACTGAACCATTTCTAAAGGGGAAGAATCACCTCACCAATCACTTTGAGCCGGGTCACCTTGATACTCTGGCGGCAGGCAGCCTGGGTGCGGCACTGCGGTTTCTGGATGAGACCCCGGAAGCCAAAAGGGAAGAAAAATTAAAACGGCTGTCTGAGCATGCTCATAAACTTTATGCAGAACGTGGATTGCTGCAGCCCCGTATCGCCCACAGAAAGAGCCACAGCACTATCTTTAGCCTTCCAGACAGTGCGGTGATCAGGCAAAGATTCGATGCTCACAATATAGCCTACTCGGTAAGAAAGGGTCGGGTACGTATAGGTTTTCACCTTTATAATCATCTGAACGATGTGGAAATTGTGGCTGAACTTGCCGGTTATGTTGACGATTTCTGATTTTATCACCATGGATATTGTAATTATTTCCCAAGGGTTAAGAGAATTTTACGAAATCGGTAATTATTTGATAGTGTGTTGCTTAAGTTGATTTTAATACATTCTTTTGTCTGCAAACAACAACTATAAAAAATTCTTTTACCCATGGCAATTTCAAAACAGTATTTAAAAAGCAAACCCGTTTGTAAGGTAACCTTCACTGTACCTGCAGAGTCTGCCAATGAAGTGGCAGTTGTAGGAGATTTCAATGACTGGAACCCGAAGGGAGCTATGTTGAAAAAGCTTAAAAATGGTAATTTCAAAGGAGCTTTCAACCTGCCTGCAGATAACAGTTACGAATTCAGATATCTCGTTGACGGAGAATATATCAACGAATCTGAGGCAGATGGTTTCCGTTGGAATGACTATGCCGGCAGTGAAAATGCTGTTCTGGCGCTTTAATCAGCGTTAACCGGAGATAATCTCAGCAAACTCCCGATAGAAATTCTTTACGGCGGTAAGGTCGAAGGAACTGTCTGTCGGGAGTATTGCACCTCTCCAATTATCTGAAGAGACCCATTTCCCGTCACCCGGAGGCGGCATCCCTTTTGTTTTTTCCGCATCTTTATCTGCTAACGAAGAGGCATAAAAATAGGGCAGATGGTAAATGTTGTCTGCAATGGTATATCCCATACTCAGACCTTTTGAATGATCTCCGGATTCCGCATATGAGAGCATTCCTGTATCGAAGTGATGCGGCCATACCCTCACCGGAGAATGTTTCATATTCGAAAGGTGTTCGCCGATCTCCTGAAGCGCTTTCTGCGCGATATTGCGCTCTTCCACCAGTTGTAAAATCATTTTTTCTTCATCGCTGTCTACACTGATAAAGGTATCGAATTCTGTATTCAGGGAATAACCGTTGTCATGGTTCAGTCGCCCGGCATCCAGTGAGAATTGACTGAGGCTTTCACGTAACCAGGCATCGATGCCGCTTTTTTCAAGTCCCAGGAGATCTACCTCCAGAGTACGATCTCCCCCATGCATACGCATCATGATATCGGGATAGTTCAGTTCCAGCAGTACGCCTTCAACCGATTTCGAGAATAATGCACTTTCTGCTATTGACCAGGAGAGACTGGATTGGCTGTCATCGGGTTTTTTTTCCAGGAAACTGTTGTTAAAGCTAGCCAGAAATTGAGCCAGGTGATGAAATTTGCTCTGTATGGCATTGATCTGTTCAGTCATGACGAGGTGATTTTGACACCTTTCCAAAAGGCAATGTGGTCTTTTATTTCTTTGGCTGCGTCTTTTGGCTCCGGATAGTACCAGGCAGCATCTTTATTCATGTCTCCATCAACTTCGATATGGTAGTACGACGCCTTTCCTTTCCAGGGGCAGGTAGAGGTGGTTTCGCTTTCTTTGAGGTAGGTGTCATTCACTGAATCCGGGGGGAAATAGTGATTGTTTTCAACTACCTTGGTCTGGTCGCTTTCGGCGATAACTGTGTCTTTCCAAATTGCTTTCATGTTCACCTTCTTTTAAAAATATAGTTCTTGTAGGCTTCGTCGTCAGTACCGAAAATTTCTGTGATCACCAGGTCAGACTGCCCTGCCAGCCACCTGACGGTGTCATCATCGTACTTTTGAGATATTTCTGTATGTATGGTTTCCCATGCCTTAAAATGCACCTCGAGGGAGATCTTCTTTAGTTGTACCGTCATTGGTTCCTTTGCTACCAGAAAACTCTTTGCGGTACCTGTCTCAGGGTTATAGGTTTCCCAGTGCAAAAAATTATCAGGCTCAAAGTCAGCGTCGAGTTCCCGGTTGATCCTGACAAGCAAATTCTTGTTGAATGCTGCCGTGATACCTGTGTTGTCATTATAGGCATCGAGGATCACCTGTGGATGTTTCTTCTGATCGAAACCCATAAACAGCAGATCATCTTCTCCCATGCTGTCTCTGATATTTTTCAGGAAATCAATAGCTTTTTTATGCATAAGGTTCCCGATGTTCGAGCCCAGAACCATGATGATCTTACGGCGTTTGTTGTAGCCTGCAAGGTCCTGCAACACTTTAAAGTACATCCCTTGTCTGCTGGTAACCTGCAAGCCCGGCAGTTCTTCCTTTAAAGATGCTTTCAGAGAGTCGAGCACATTCTGGCTGATGTCTATAGGGGTGTAATGAAAATCAAGCCCTTTCTCCATAAAGTGCTTCAGAAGAATTTTAGTCTTTTTACCATCTCCTGCACCAAGTTCTATCAGGTCGAATCCGCCAAAAGCATCAAATACCTTGCTTAGCTTTTCCTTGTGTTTCTTCAGGATCTGGAATTCAGCTCTGGTGAGATAATACTCGGGCATGTCCATGATCTTCTGAAAGAGTTCATCGCCTGTCTTATCGTAGATATATTTAGAGGGTAGTTTTTTCGGATATGCGGTCAGTCCGCTGAACACATCTTCTTCCAGGGTGCTCATAAATGTTCGGGTTGATTTCAATTCATTGTTATTTATTTCGCCAGACGTATTCCCGTATATTGCCACCTCAGATGCGGATGAAAGAAATTCCTGTAGGTATACCGGCTGTGATTTTTAGAGGTAGCTACAGAACTTCCCCTGAGAACCTTTTGGTTTACCATGAACTTTCCGTTGTATTCTCCTAAGGCTCCGGTATCCTTTTTAAATCCGGGATATGGCAGATAGGCGCTTTCGGTCCACTCCCAGCGTTTTCCCCAGTCAAAATAATCCTGGGCTATCTCCCATTCAAATTCGGTCGGCAGGCGTAATTCTTTCCATTGGGCAAAAGCAAAGGCTTCGTAATAGGAAACATGAGTAAGCGGGGCCTCAGGATCGATGGGTTTGAGCCCTTTCAGGGTATAATGCTGCCATTCTCCGTCTATGAAATGCCAGTACTTAGGAGCTTTCACCTGGTTGGTGTTGACCCAGTCCCAGCCTTCAGCATGCCAGTAGTTGAAGTCGTTATAACCTCCTGCATTCATGAATTCAAGATATTCCTCGTTGGTGACCAATTTGTTCGAGATCTTATAGGGATGCAGGTATACTTTATGTCTGCCCAATTCATTGTCGAAACAGAAGCCCCGGGTTACGTGACCGATCTCATAGACACCCTCAGGTATTTTCACCCACTTCTGTCGCTGCTTTTCAATTTTATGTTCCTCGAAGGTTTCAGAGTATTTCGGAAAAAGCGGATTGCTGCCCAGAATATATTTGATATCAGTGATCAGAAGCTCCTGATGTTGTTTTTCATGATGCATGCCAATCTCTACCACTCTTTTGACTTCTTCTGTGAGATTGTCTTCCAGGAATTCTGAAAGTTGATTGGTGATATAATCCCGATAACGATAAACCTCCTCGACCGAAGGGCGGGTAAGATTGCCCCGGTTGGGTCGTAAGACCCTTTTTCCAACGGTTTCATAATAGCTGTTGAAAATAAAGGCGAAATCTTCATCGAATATTTCATAGCCCGGTTTGAACTTCTTAAGTACGAACTCTTCGAAAAACCAGGTAGTATGACCCAGGTGCCATTTAGGCGGAGAAACATCAACCACGGGTTGAACCACGTAATCTTCGAATTTCAGGGGCGCACAGATCTCGTCAGTGGCCTGCCTGGTCTGGAGGAACTCCCGAACAATTTGATTGGTTACGATCATACAATTCTTCATCTTATCTTCTTAAAAATAAGGATTTTAATTGTAATGTTAATGCCTTTGTCTGCTGATGATATTTTATTACGTCAAAGAACCCCTTAAGAGCTTCTTACAGAGGCTTTCCTCCTGATCAGCTTTTAGTCCTGACAGCTGGGATTATTAAAGCAGTTTTTACCGTACTCATCTTTTGATTAATTGTCTAAAATGCTCATTTACAGTGATTTATTTGGTAATTTTATGATACAAACACCTAAAAACCAATAAATTATGAAAAAGCTCATATGGCTGGGACTTTGTTTTCTCTTTTTTGTGCCGCTGGGAGCCCAGGAATACAGCGGTGTAGATGGGGGTGAAATGAAAGCGCCCGAATTCACCCTCAAAGACCTTGACGGGAATGAAATTTCCCTGAGTGATTTTCGCGGCAATTACGTGGTAATTCATATCGCTACTACCTGGTGTCCCTTTTGTAATGCGGAGGCGCCTCATCTCGAGCAACTTTACCGCGAGTACCATGACAAAGGGGTTCAGGTTTTGCTCATCGATGTGAAAGAATCGCGCGAATTGGTCAGATCGAACATGAAAGAAAAGTATAATTTGTCTTTTCCCGTACTTATTGATTGCGATGGGAAGGTGGCAGCCCGATTCGCTCCTCCCGGAGTATTGCCGGACCTTGCCCGGGATGAGGTGATGCTTGCCTCCAACATTCTGGTCGACAGGGAAGGAATGATTAAGTATATGTCGTTGCTTGATTCGAGAAATTTTGATGCCAGGCTGGTAACACTTCGTTTAAAGCTTGATGAGCATCTTGCGAGTAATTAGATGAAAAATCTGATTTTATGGGTGAGTTTGCTGTTTTCTTTGGAGGCAGCGGGGCAATGGGTTCAGTTCTGTGGAAGTGAGCTTAGCAGAATAGGAGATACCCTGGTACTTACCCTGCAATTTGATATCACAGATGGATTTCATATTCAGGCTGCCGGAATGGGTGAAGAAAATGTCATGGAAACCGAGTTGCATCTGGAACTCCCCAACTCTGTGCGACTTGAAGAACTGGAATTCCCGGAACCGCACCGCATACTCCTGCAGGGAAGTACCGATTCCTTGCAGGTTTATTCGGGCAAAGCGATCTTTAAAGCCATTTTGATCAGTTCACAGCAAGAAGGCGTTAAGCTGATTCCCGGACAACTTTTTTATCAGGCCTGTGATGAAAAAAAGTGTTTTTACCCGAGAACCCTTGAATTCGGGGTGAAGGTCGATCTCAGGTAAGTTTCCTGGGTATTTCACCGATTTTGAGTTCCATAATGGGAAGACTTCTCCCTGGGATGGATGAAGGAACTGATCCCACGGTTTTAAAACCGAACTTATGGTAAAAGCTCTCTGCGTGGGGGTCTGCTTCAAGATATATTTTCGAGGCAGAAGATTCAGAGATCCGCTGCAAAAAATGAGTCAGCATTTCCTTGCCATACCCCTGGTTGATACATCGTGGATCGATGAAGAAATTTTCCAGCTTGATACCGGTGTCTGTAGTGCAATAGGTGTAATAGCCCACCAGCATGCGTGCCGATAGGAGGCGGTAACCAACATGGGTAATCAGGTGTTCCCGGGTAATGGTAAGTGCTGCATTCCACGATTGCATTTCTTTTTTGGTATAACCCCAGGAGGCCTTTGATGCTTTGGTGAGCCTGCTGAGTTCGGGTGCATGCCAGAGCTGTATTTTTTCAAAGATCACTTGCTTAACTCTTCAAGAAGTTCTGCCGTATTCAGGGGATGAGTGTACATGGTGATACCTCCTTTCTCATCGGTCGGCCAATGAGAGCGGGGTCGGTCCCAGTAGAGTTCCACACCGTTGCGGTCGGGATCATTGAGATAAATAGCCTCAGAAACCCCGTGGTCTGCAGTGCCGGTGACAGGGTAATTCCTGTCGAGCAGCCGTTTGTAGGCAATAGCGAGATCCTTTCGTTCAGGATAACAGATGGCAGTGTGAAAAAGACCGGTGCTGTTTGCGGGTGGCGGACTGCCGTCTTTACTGTACCAGACGTTCAGGCCAATATGGTGATGATAGTCACCTGCGCTGATAAAGGCCGCCTCCCGGCCATAGGTAGTGATGAGTTCGAAGCCCAGCATTCCGCAATAGAATTCGAGCGACCTCTCAAGATCAGAAACCTTCAGGTGTACGTGACCGATGCGGGTGGCCGCAGGGATACGATATGGATCTTTCTCAGACATATTCAGCGTATCCCTAAAGGTAATTAAATAAGCGAAACGGCACCAGTGGTGGTCGGTGGTTGAGTTATACGGCTACAGGAGCTTTTATATGAGGATGCGGATCGTAATTCTCCAGGGAGAAATCTTCAAATGTAAACCCGAATATATCTTTCACCTCAGGATTGAGTTTCATCTGCGGAAGGAGTCTTGGTTCCCGTGATAGCTGCTGTTGCACTTGTTCCAGGTGGTTATTATAGATGTGAGCGTCACCGAAGGTGTGCACAAAATCTCCTGGCTGATACCCGCAAACCTGCGCCATCATCATGGTAAGCAGGGCATAGGAGGCAATATTGAACGGCACCCCTAAAAATATATCTGCACTTCGCTGATAGAGCTGGCAGGATAGTTTACCATCTGCCACATAGAATTGGAAAAAAGCATGACACGGTGGAAGTGCTGCCTTGTTTTCGGCTACGTTTTCACTAAACGATTTACTGGTGTCTGGCAGTACCCCCGGGTTCCAGGCAGTTACCAGCATCCGGCGACTGTCGGGGTTGGTTTTAAGGGTGTGGATCACTTCCTTGATCTGGTCGATCTCCTGGTCGTTCCAGTTTCTCCACTGGCGGCCGTACACCGGACCGAGGTCTCCGTTTTCATCAGCCCATTCATTCCAGATACGAACTCCGTTCTCCTGCAGGTACTTGATGTTGGTGTCGCCTTTGAGAAACCATAGTAACTCATGTATGATCGATTTGAGATGCAGTTTTTTGGTGGTGACCAGCGGAAAGCCCTCGCTCAGGTCAAAACGCATTTGGTACCCAAAAACACTCAGCGTTCCTGTGCCGGTGCGATCTGATTTTTCGTGGCCGTTTTCCAATACATGCTTCAGAAGGTCGTGATATTGCTTCATATGAATACGGGCTTTTTAGAGATTAGCCTTGTGGCTAAAAATATAAAATATGCTTTGCCGGGATCGGTTTGAGATTGATTTTTTATCAATAGGTTATTAACGGCTTATCCGATGATCATTCCTGCTATGGTGGCAGATAGCAGTGAAGCCAGTGAGCCTCCGATCACTGCCTTCATTCCGAATTCAGAAAGGGTTTTACGTTGACCCGGTGCCAGTGAACCGATTCCGCCGATCTGAATACCTATGGAAGCGAAATTGGCAAATCCGCATAGCATATAGGTGGCCATGATGACCGACTTGTTATAGGTGAAATGCGTGCTGCTGCTGATGTTTTTCAGATCGGCCAGCTGTACGTATCCAACGAACTCAGAGGCGGCCAGTTTGATACCCAGTAACTGCCCCATCAACATGATGTCTTCTCTGGCTACCCCGATCAGCCACATCAGGGGAGCGAAAACAGTTCCCAGTACCGACTCCAGCGAGAACTGGGTGTACGGAGTATTCGCAGCCAGCCAGTTGTTAAGGTTTGTAAATCCTCCTACCCATCCCAGGAAATAATTGATCATGGCGATAAATGCGATAAAAACCAGCAGCATAGCTCCTACATTAGCAGCCAGTCTGAGGCCTTCGGTTGTTCCGTTGGCGATTGCATCCAGTATGTTGGAACCGATACGGTCGGAGGAGACTTCGACATTGGTATTCACAGACTCCTGTTGCGGATACAGCATTTTTGAAACGACGATCGCTCCGGGAGCAGCCATAACAGATGCAGCCAGCAAATGCTTGGCGAATTGAAGGCGCAGCTCAGGATCGTCACCCCCTAAAAATCCGATATAGGCAGCCAGAACACCACCGGCAACGGTAGCCATTCCGCCTACCATGACCAAAAGAATCTCAGAACGGGTCATTCTTTCAAGGTAAGCCTTGATCATAAGCGGTGCTTCGGTCTGACCCAGAAAGATGTTTCCGGCTACAGAAAGACTCTCTGCTCCTGATATCCCAAGCAGGCTGCTCAGGAACCAGGCAAGTCCGCTGACGATTCGCTGAATCACCCCCAGGTAGAAAAGCACTGAGGTCAGGGCTGAAAAGAATATAATGGTGGGTAATACCTGGAAAAGAAAGATAAAGCCATAGGTCTCCACATTCATCATACCCCCAAGCAGAAATTCGCTCCCGGCAGCGGTAAAATCCAGTATGAGTACAAAAATGCCTCCGACCCATTCAAATGATTTTTGAATGAAGGGCACCAAAAGAACCCCCACGGCAAGCAGAAGCTGCAGGCTGAGGCCGACACCTACTGTTTTCCAGTTGATCGCCTTCCGGTTACTGCTGAACAACCATGCGATTAGCAGTAATACAAACATTCCGAGGGCGCCTCTGAGAATGCTCGAGAGGGATATCCCCTCACTGGGAATGATCTCCTGGTATTCCTGCTGAGAGACCAGGGCTTGCTGTTGTCCCTTTACCGCTTTGAAATTAAATGTTTTTCCCCTGTCGGTAAGCACCAGGCTTGAATCGTTCAGCCGGTTTACCTTTAGTCTGAGAATACTGTCTTTCTCACTGTTGAAGAACAGGATCAGGTTGTTGCTCTGGAAGATGTATTGTCCTTCGCTGATACGGGTGCTGTCTCGGTTGAAAATGTCGAAATCACCATTTTCGAAATTGAGATAGGAAAGAGAGGTTTCTGACGGGTCTTCGATCTGCCATTTTTTGTCAAGTTGCTGTGAAAAGCCAAAACCTAACCCAGACAGGAAGATGATAAGTATTACAAATTTTCTCAAGTTGATCCGAATTTCTTGATAAATATGCCGCTTTATGGCGATAAAGGGCAAAAGTACATAATTAGAGTGATTCAGACGGCCTGTAAATGTCAGAGATACAGCTTAATTCTCTTCGCGCTTGGAAATCTCGTCTCTGATTTTGGCTGCTTTCTCGTAATCTTCACTGGCGACAGCTCCGTCGAGCATGGTGTACAGCTCCTGAAGAGAATACGATTTGTAGCTTTCCTTGGGTCCTGATGGTTTGTCTTCGCCGCCAAGAACTTCATCAACGATGATACTTTCCTCGGTCTCCTCCTTTTCCTTGGGAGAAACCTTCAGGTAAATTCCGGCTTTGTCAAGAATGTTCTTATAAGTGAAAATAGGGGCGTTGAACCGCAGGGCCAGAGCGATGGCATCACTGGTTCGGGCATCGATGATCTCTTCGATCTTATCCCGCTCACAAATGATGCTGGAATAGAATACTCCGTCTACCAATTTATGTATAATGACCTGTTTGACAACGATCTCGAACCGGTCTGCAAAGTTCTTGAACAGGTCGTGGGTAAGCGGTCTGGGAGGTTTGATCTCCTTTTCCAGGGCAATGGCGATAGATTGTGCTTCAAAGGCACCGATTACGATCGGTAATTTTCTTTCGCCTTCCACCTCATTCAAAATCAGGGCATATGCCCCGTTTTGTGTCTGACTGTAAGAGATTCCTTTTATGTTCAGTTTTACTAAGCTCATATGCCAAAAATAACAAAGGCTGTCTAAATAATGGGATATTTTGCCAATATTCAGACAGCCCCCGCAGGGCACAATTTAACAAAAATTATGCGTTATTCGCTTTAAATTCCTTCAATTTTTCGGTGAGCTCAGGCACGATCTCAAAGGCGTCTCCAACCACTCCGTAGTCGGCTGCCTTGAAGAAAGGAGCCTCCGGATCATTATTGATCACTACTTTTACTTTGGAGGAATTGATACCGGCCAGGTGCTGAATGGCTCCTGAGATTCCGATAGCGATATACAGGTTGGAAGCGACCGGTTTTCCGGTTTGTCCAACGTGCTCGCTGTGCGGTCTCCAGCCCAGGTCTGATACCGGCTTGGAACATGCCGTGGCAGCTCCCAGCGTTTCGGCCAGGTTTTCCACCAGGTGCCAGTTTTCGGGACCTTTAAGCCCGCGACCTCCTGATACCACGATCTCTGCATCGGCTATGGTTACCTTTCCGGTTACCTTATCGACTTCTGTGACTTCAACGCCGAATTGTTCATCTCCAAGGGTAACGGCAAAGCTTTCCAGCTGAACATCTTTTTCATTTTCTGTGATGCCGTAGGCGTTTTTAGATACCCCGATCACTTTGTTTTCGGTCGTGATGGCGGTATGATTAAACGCTTTATTGGTGAACACCGTACGCTTTACGGTAAGGGTATCGTCATTTTCAGGAAGGGCTACCACGTTTGGTGCATACCCGGCAGACCTTTTAACCGCTAAAACCGGCGCCATGTATTTAGCATTGGCACTGGAGCTTACGATGATGAAGGTGCTTCCTTCTTTTTCTGCAGCCTGAGAGAGCACTTCTGCGTACCCTTTCGCGCTGAACTTCTCCAGCTTTTCGTCGTTTACGGTAAGTACTTTGTCAACCCCGTATTTGCCCAGCTCTTCTGCACCTTCGGCATTTACAGCCACAGCGGTCACAGTAGTGCCCAGCATGTCGGCAAGCCCACGTGCATAGGAAGCGGTTTCAAAGGCGGGTTTTTTGAATTTACCGTTTTCGTTTTCAGTATATACTAGAACAGACATAGATTTCTTTGTTTTATGAATTGATAAAAGCTAAATGCTGAAAAGGTGTTATATCACCTTTGCCTCGTTGTGAAGCAGGTCGATCAGCTTATCCAGGTTATCCGGTGACACAAGAGTCACTTCTCCTTTCGGAGCCGGCTTTTCGAATTTCTTCGATTCAGTGGCAGCTTCCGCCTCCACGGGCTCCATAACGGTGAGTTGTTTTTTACGAGCCATCATGATACCGCGCATGTTCGGGATCTTCAGGTCGCTCTCTTCAACCAGTCCTTTTTGTCCTCCGATTACCAAAGGAAGTGAAGCTTTAAGGGTTTCCTTTCCGCCGTCGATCTCTCTTACCGCCGTAGCCTGATCGCCTTCTACTTCCAGGCTTATACAGGTGTTTACGAAGTTGGCGTCGATCATGGTGGCCAGCATACCCGGTACCATTCCTCCGTTATAATCGATAGATTCTCTTCCTGCTATGATCAGATCATATGAGCCTTCTTTGGCAACACGCGCCAGCTGCCGGGCCACAAACATTCCGTCGGTGGGTTTGGCATCTACCCTGATCGCTTCATCGGCACCGATGGCCAGAGCCTTTCTCAGGGTGGGCTCGGTGTCAGCCTCTCCTACATTTACTACGGTAACCGTAGCTCCTTGCTTTTCTTTAAACCACATAGCCCGGGTCAAGCCGAATTCATCGTTTGGATTGATCACGAACTGCACACCATTAGTATCAAACTTCGAATTGTCATCGGTGAAGTTGATTTTCGATGTGGTGTCGGGAACATGGCTAATACACACTAGTATTTTCATATTTTCAGCTATTTTTTATGATAGTCAATTAAGCGCTACGAATATACTGATAAATTCTCAAATATACTATGCATGCATAATATATTTTTGTCCGGATATGGCTGATAAAGTTCTTTTAGAATTACTATTTTTGTTAATCTTTTTTAAACAGCATTTTAAAAATAATCAACGATAGTATAAATGAGAACAATTCAGTTTAGAGAGGCGGTGCGTGAGGCCATGAGCGAGGAGATGCGTCGCGACGAGTCCGTTTATCTCATGGGTGAGGAAGTGGCAGAGTACAATGGTGCCTACAAGGCTTCTAAAGGAATGTTAGATGAATTCGGGCCTGAAAGAGTACTTGATACCCCGATCTCTGAATTAGGTTTTGCCGGAATCGGTGTGGGTTCAGCCATGAATGGGAACCGGCCCATTATCGAATTCATGACGTTTAACTTCTCTCTGGTAGGTATCGATCAGATCATTAACAACGCCGCAAAAATGCGGCAGATGAGTGGTGGTCAATTCAATATTCCTATTGTTTTTCGCGGACCTACTGCCTCAGCAGGTCAGCTCGCAGCCACCCACTCCCAGGCATTTGAGAGCTGGTTTGCCAACACACCCGGTCTTAAAGTAGTGGTGCCATCGAATCCTTATGATGCGAAAGGCTTATTAAAATCGGCCATTCGTGACGATGACCCGGTGATCTTTATGGAGTCAGAGCAAATGTATGGTGATAAGGGCGAGGTTCCTGAAGAAGAATACACCATTCCACTTGGAGTTGCCGATATAAAAAGAGAAGGAACCGATGTGACCATAGTTTCCTTCGGAAAGATCATTAAAGAAGCTTACAAGGCTGCCGAAGATCTTGAAAAGGAAAATATCAGTTGCGAGATTATCGATCTGCGTACGGTAAGGCCTATGGATCACGAAGCCATTATCAAGTCTGTGAAAAAGACCAATCGCCTGGTGATACTCGAAGAAGCATGGCCTTTCGGAAATGTGGCTACCGAGATCACTTACCAGGTTCAGGTTCAGGCATTCGATTATCTCGATGCTCCGGTTATAAAACTGAATACCGCAGATACCCCTGCGCCTTATTCTCCGGTCTTGCTCGAAGAGTGGTTACCCAACGCTGAAGATGTAAAGAAAGCGGTACATAAAGTGCTGTATAAATAAATTGTAAATAAATACGTTATCTGAACTTCACTGGCTATATTCGTGGCTGGTGAAGTTTTTTGATTTATGAAGAACCTGCTTCTGCTACTGGCTTTCCTGACTTCATTCTGCTTATGGTCTCAAACCAAGGTGGGGGGTATTGTGGTAGATCAAAACGATGTTCCCATCGCCTTTGCCAACGTGCTTTTTAAAAATTCGACCGAGGGAACGATCACTAATGACGACGGAAGGTTTTACCTCGAATCTGAGAAGAGTTATGATACCCTGCAGGTGTCCCTGCTTGGATATTCACCACAGGAGATCGTTCTTGAAAAAAGGGTGACCTATAATATGAATATCGTTCTGAGCGAAGGCGAAGAGCTTGAAGAAGTGGTGTTATATGTCGGAAAGCAGCCCAAAAAGAACAACCCGGCCATCGATATACTCAGAAAGATATGGGAAAAAAAGCGCGTCAATGGGGTGAATATGTTCAAGCAGTACCAGTACGATAAGTACGAGAAGGTAGAGTTTGATCTGAATACCATAGACAGCGCTATGATGAACAGCATGATCTTTAAGGGCATGGAGTTTATCTTCGAGCGTGTCGATACTTCCCGTGTCACAGGAAAAACCTACCTGCCCATCTTTATCAATGAGGCGGCTTACCAGGTGTATGGTGACAATGAATTGGATAAGAAAAAGGAGATCATGATCGGGAATCAGAACTCCGGGTTCAGTACCAATCAGAGTATCATCGCATTTATAAGAGATCTTTACGCTGAATACGATATCTATAATAATTACCTCAAATTCTTTGATAAGAGTTTTGTGAGTCCGCTTTCCCGCACGGGTATCGACACCTATAACTATGTGCTGAACGATAGCGCGTACATAGGTGATAAGTGGTGCTATAACATCATCTACTACCCAAGGCGGAAGAATGAGCTGACCTTTAAGGGTGATTTCTGGGTGAACGATACCACATTTGCGATCAAGGAGATCAACATGCAGGTGACCAAGAGTGCGAATATCAACTGGGTCAAAGAGATCTATATCGAACAGGAGTTCGATGTGCTTAACGATTCGGTATTTGTGCTGAAGAGAGATTATATGCTCAGTGATTTTGCCCTGCGGAAGAAAGAAGAATCCAAAGGTCTCTACGGAAAACGCACGACCATTTACAGTGATTATGTGTTCGATGAGGAAAAACCGGCCAGTTTTTATAATAAGGGAATAGATGTGTACAATGAACTGGTATATCAGCGGGATGAAAACTTCTGGGAAGAGAACCGTCTGGAGAGTCTGAGTGAAGATGAAAAAGGTATCTACCAGATGCTCGATACTCTCAAGCAGGTTCCGAAATTCAAACGACTTTATGATATTGGTGCTATTCTGACCTCGGGATATATCGAACTTGACCGATGGAATCTGGACTATGGACCTATTTATTCGACTTTTGGCTTTAATGAAGCTGAAGGAGTACGGGTTCGCTTTGGCGGGAGAACTTATTTTGGCCCTAATGACCCTTGGCGGGTGGAAGCCTACGGAGCCTATGGTTTTAAAGATAAAAGGTTTAAATACGGAGTGCTGGGTAAGATCCTGCTCGATAAGACCAGGAGGCTGGTGGTTTCGGCGGGAAATCGCAGGGATATTGAACAGCTGGGGGCCAGTCTCACCTCTACCAGTGATGTGCTGGGAAGGAGCTTTGCCTCTTCCTCGATTTTTACGGCCGGGGCCAATAATACCCTGACAGATATCAACCTGACCACAGCTTCCATTTCTTATGACTTTGCCCGGAATCTAAATTTCAAATGGGGCGCGAATTACCGTACCCTTCGTTCGGCGCTGCCCGATGACTTTAACCTTGATTACGTAGACCCTGATGCTCCGGGAGGCATTTCTGACCAGGTTAAACAGCTTGAGTTCGAAATGAACCTGGCGTATACCCCGGGGCGCAGAACCACCGGTTACGGGGTGGAACGCTACGATGTGAACGACGAATATCCGAGAATCATTTTCAGGTATGCAGCCAGCTATAAGAATCTGCTGGAAAGTGATTTCGATTATAAAAAATTACAGTTTTATTACCGTCAGCCCTTGCAGCTTGGCGGACTGGGGCGATCGATCACCACATTTGAGGCCGGAAAGATCTTTGGTACCGTACCGCTGAGTCTTCTGAGTCCGATACCCGGAAACCAGACCTATTTCACAATATTTAATACCTATCCGAACCTGAACTTCTACGAGTTCGTTACCGACACCTATGTGTCCGGACAGATCGAACATAATTTCAACGGGAGGCTCTTCTCACGCATCCCTTGGATCAGGAACCTTGACCTGAGGGAAATCGTAGGTTTCCGAACGGTCTGGGGGGAGATTTCACAGGAGAATATCGATCTGAATGCCCCGGGGGGAAGAGTGCTCAGGGCTCCGACAGATCAGCTTTACTACGAATACTCGTTCGGGATCGGGAATATTTTCCGACTGGCCCGAATAGATTTTAACTTCCGGGGTAATTATCTTGACCTTCCCGATGCTCGTCCGTTCTCAATCACGGGTGCTTTTGAATTTTCATTTTAACTATTTGATAATCTGCCACTTGCTTTATTTGGAGTACTTTTGTGGTATTGTTGTTTAAATGGAAGGGAAATGCTAATTTTGCAGCCTTTAAAAAATTGAGATAAAATGAGTTCAGAGAACATTACTTCTTTTGATGTGTTGATTGAGATCCCTAAAGGGAGCCGTAATAAATATGAATACGATTTCGAGCTGAAAAAAATTCGTTATGACCGAATGATCTTTTCCTCGATGATGTACCCTGCAGACTACGGTTTTATTCCGGAGACCCTTGCATTAGACGGAGACCCTCTTGATGTGCTGGTACTGGTAACAGAACCTACCTTTCCGGGTTGTGTGATGGAGGTGAAGCCAATCGGGGTGTTCCATATGGAAGATGAAAAAGGTCCCGATGAGAAAGTGATTTGCGTACCTGTTTCAGATCCTATCTGGAATAAGGTCAATGACCTTAATGAGTTGAACCCGCACCTGATCATGGAGATAGAGCATTTCTTCCAGGTCTATAAAGACCTTGAGAAAAAGAAAGTCGCTATCGGTGGCTGGGGTGATCTTAAGGAAGCTAAAGACATTATCGTGAAGTGTATTCAGCGCTTTAAAGACAGTGATGTTCCGGCAAACGAAGTAAGTATCAAATAAGATACAGATTATCATATTTTCCGAATTTTAACAGAAGCAATAACCACTCGGTTATTGCTTTTTTTATTGTTGCTGTTTTCTTACTTTTACCCGGATTTTCTTAAACAATCAACAATTTTATGGAAACTAATATTATCTACTTGCCCGTAGTCTTAGCCATTCTTGGCCTTTTTTTTATGGGTGTAAAGGCCGTTTGGGTTCGCAAGCAGGCTGCAGGGGATGACCGTATGCAGTCGATTTCAAAAAGTATTAAAGAAGGGGCGCTGGCTTTCCTGAATGCGGAGTACCGGTTGCTGCTCATTTTCGTAGTGATTGCATCACTGGCACTGTTTGGTATTTCGACCGTGGTTGAGACCACCAGCTGGATGATCGTTCCGGCATTTGTGTTCGGGGCGGTGTTCTCGGCACTGGCAGGTAATATTGGTATGCGAATAGCTACCGAAGCTAACGCAAGAACTGCAGAAGCGGCTAAAACCAGTCTGCCACAGGCATTGAAAGTGTCTTTTGGCGGAGGTACCGTAATGGGGCTCGGGGTAGCTGGACTGGCCGTGCTGGGGCTTAGTTTGTTCTTTATGTTTTTTGTTGCTCAGTTCGTAGGGCAGGGTGGTTCTTTCTATGAAGAGATGACTGTTGTGCTTGAGGCATTGGCAGGTTTTTCGCTAGGAGCAGAATCGATTGCACTCTTTGCTCGTGTAGGGGGAGGTATCTATACCAAAGCTGCCGACGTGGGTGCTGACCTGGTCGGAAAGGTAGAGGCAGGAATTCCTGAAGATGATCCGAGAAACCCCGCTACCATTGCCGATAACGTTGGTGATAATGTTGGAGATGTGGCCGGTATGGGAGCAGATCTCTTCGGATCTTATGTGGCAACCGTTCTTGCTGCCATGGTGTTAGGAAACTACGTGATACGGGATATGAGTATCGACGGGCCGTTTACCGATCCGTTCAACAATATGGGGCCGGTGATTCTTCCGCTGGTGATTGCCGGAGTCGGAATACTGGCTTCGATCATCGGAACCTTCCTGGTAAAGATAAAAGATAACGATGCTAAAGAACCGCATGTTCAGCGCGCTCTTGATACCGGTAACTGGGTGGCCATAGGGTTTACACTTATTGCGATCTGGTTCCTTGTTGACTGGATGCTGCCGGAAACGCTTCAGATGAACTTTTTCGGAGAAGGCTCAAAAGCGATTCCTTCAAGACATGTATACTATGCAACACTGATCGGTCTTGCCGTGGGAGCTTTGATCTCGTATGTGACGGCTTATTATACCAGTTTGGGTAAAAAACCGGTACTCGATATCGTTCAAAACAGTTCAACCGGAGCAGCTACCAATATCATTGCCGGACTTGCAGTAGGTATGAAATCGACCTTTTGGTCAGTATTGCTCTTTGCAGCGGCCATTTACGGATCGTATGCCCTGGCAGGTTTTTACGGGGTGGCTCTGGCTGCTTCGGCCATGATGGCTACCACTGCCATGCAATTGGCAATCGATGCCTTTGGTCCGATTGCTGATAATGCAGGAGGTGTTGCAGAGATGAGTGAACTGCCTAAGGAAGTTCGCGAAAGAACAGATATACTCGATTCAGTAGGGAATACTACTGCTGCTGTCGGGAAAGGTTTTGCCATCGCCTCAGCGGCACTTACGGCGCTTGCATTGTTTGCTGCCTATGTGACCTTTACAGGAATTGAAGGGATCAATATTTTTAAGGCAGATGTTTTGGCAGCACTGTTCGTCGGAGGAATGATTCCGGTTGTGTTCTCGGCTCTTGCCATGAAATCGGTGGGTAAAGCCGCAATGGAAATGGTGCAGGAAGTGCGCCGACAGTTCAGGGAAATACCCGGTATTATGGAAGGAAAGGCTACCCCGGAGTATGGAAAGTGTGTTGAGATCTCCACCAAGGCTGCCTTGAAAGAAATGTTGGTACCCGGACTGATCACTATCATCACTCCGATATTGATGGGGCTGATCTTTGGTGCTGAACCTCTCGGAGGGTATATGGCCGGAGTCTGTGTATCGGGTGTGATGTGGGCTATTTTCCAGAACAATGCCGGTGGTGCATGGGACAATGCCAAGAAGTCTTTCGAAGCAGGTGTCGAGATTAACGGAGTGATGACCTATAAGGGGTCTGATGCACATAAAGCTGCGGTGACCGGAGATACAGTGGGAGATCCTTTCAAGGATACCTCAGGGCCATCGATGAACATTCTGATCAAGCTTACCTGTCTGGTAGGTTTGGTGATCGCACCGATACTCGGTGGTCATGGTGCTGAAGAAAGTATGATGGCTGCTGACCAGGAGATCAAAAAGGAGATCATGGTTGAGATTAAAGCTGAAACCGAAGGAGAAAAAACCACAGCGGTGATCAAAACGGTCAGAACCGAAAACGGAGAAACCATCACCGATGAGAAGACTCTCGAAGGAACCGAGGCAGAAATAAAAGCTGAGGTTGAAAAAATGAAGGAATAAGAATATTTTACTCCTGATATAAAAAGCGATGCCGAAAGGTGTCGCTTTTTTTTTGGTGATGGGGGTATGGAGGTATGAAGGTATGAAGGTATGGAGTGATGGGGGTATGGGGTGAGGCGTTGTATGGGGAATTAATTCTATCTTCTTACCAAAACATTTTCACCTTTTGACCTCCCCCATTATCTGATTGATCGGGAAGATAATTGCGGAAGGATTGTATTAGAGAATGGTGAATGGTGAATGGTGAATGGTGCATGGGGTCCTTTCCTGAAAACTGTATCACCGCATCACCGTTTAACCGCATAACTGCATAACCGTATCACCGCATAACCGTTTAACCTCTAAAACAACCCGTGCAATTCAGCGTCGATCTTATTGATCACCTCTCCGAGGTCTTCCTGTGAATCCACAAAATTGTAGCGGTCTACATCAACGATCAGCAGTTTGCCGCGATCATACTCGTGAATAAAGGCTTCGTAGCGCTCATTCAAGCGGCTTAGATAATCGATGGAAATAGAATTTTCATAGTCCCTCCCTCGTTTATGTATCTGGTTGACCAGGTTGGGAATTGAACTGCGCAGATAGATCAGAAGATCCGGAGATTGTACCAGCTCTTCCATCATATTGAACAGGGAGATGTAGTTTTGAAAATCCCGGTTCGTCATCAGGCCCATTGCGTGAAGGTTGGGCGCGAAAATAAAAGCATCTTCATAGATGGTCCGGTCCTGTATGATGTTCTTGCCGCTTTGCCTGATCTGCAGTATCTGTTTGAAACGGGTGTTCAGGAAGTAGATCTGCAGGTTAAAGCTCCAGCGTTCCATCTGGTTGTAGAAGTCATCGAGATACGGATTGTCTACCACATCTTCGAAATGAGGCTCCCATGAAAAGTGTTTGGCCAGTAAACGTGTGAGCGTAGTCTTTCCTGCACCTATGTTACCTGCAATAGCGACATGCATCGATAAGAAATTTTAGTTAGTAAATTATTAGCTAGGGGAAGATAAATATACAAGATATCGGCAGCTTCAGAAACACTTTTTAAGTTAAAATGGTCTGGCAGCACCTTATTTTATAGATCGGCTGAAAGACGGCAATAATTCCCCGGTAGCTGTTTTTCATTTTACCAGATTTATGTACATTTGCAATCGAAATTTGAGGACAGATTTGACTGATTGCCACCTCGTAAAAAAAGCGCTAAAGCAGTGAAAACTTCTTTAGACGGGTCTCGTCAATCGCCTCCACGAATATAGCAAAGAACGTTTATGGCATATTTATTTACCTCCGAATCGGTGAGTGAAGGACACCCCGATAAAATTGCTGATCAGATCAGTGATGCGTTGTTGGATCATTTTCTGGCATTCGACCCCGAAAGTAAGGTAGCCTGTGAATCTCTCGTAACCACCGGACAGGTCGTTCTGGCCGGAGAGGTCAAGAGCGATACCTATCTGGATGTACAGTCAATAGCCAGAGAGGTGATCAACAATATCGGGTATACCAAGGGAGAATACCAGTTCAGCGGTGACTCCTGTGGCGTAATTTCTTTGATACATGAGCAATCTCAGGACATAAATCAGGGGGTTGACAGAGCGAATAAAGAAGAGCAGGGTGCCGGTGACCAGGGTATGATGTTTGGCTATGCTACCCGGGAAACCGAGAATTTCATGCCATTGGCTCTGGATATTTCTCATAAGATCCTGCAGGAACTGGCAGCACTTAGAAAGGAGGCTAAAGATATGCCCTACCTGAGGCCTGATGCCAAGGCCCAGGTGACCATCGAATATTCAGATGAGAATGTTCCGCAGCGTATCGATACTATCGTGATTTCTACCCAGCACGATCCTTTCGATAAAGATGATACCAGAATGCTGGAACAGATCAAAAAAGATATACACGATTTCCTCATTCCCAGGGTAAAGCTTCGTTTACCGGCATATGTTCAGGAACTCTTCAACGATGATATCACTTACCACATCAATCCTACCGGTAAATTCGTGATCGGTGGTCCGCACGGAGATGCCGGTCTGACCGGAAGAAAGATCATTGTTGATACCTACGGAGGGAAAGGAGCACACGGTGGTGGTGCCTTCTCAGGAAAAGATCCGAGCAAGGTAGACCGCAGTGCAGCCTATGCTGCCCGTCATATTGCCAAGAACCTGGTGGCTGCAGGAGTAGCCGATGAGATACTGGTGCAGTTAAGCTATGCAATCGGGGTGGTTGAACCTACATCCGTATACGTGAATACCTACGGCACTTCTAAGGTGGACCTGAGCGACGGAGCTATTTCACAGAAAGTGAAGCAGATCTTTGATCTGAGACCCTTTGCCATAGAATCCCGCCTGAAGCTCAGAAACCCAATCTATCTGGAATCTGCTGCTTATGGTCATATGGGGAAAGCGCCCCGTATGGTAAAGAAGGTTTTTGAGTCGCCATACAGCGGACGCGTAGAGAAAGAGGTCGAGCTATTTACCTGGGAGAAACTGGATTATGTAGACCAGGTGAAGGCTGCTTTCGATCTGAAATAAAAACTTAGAGAAAATAATTTGGATATTCAGATATTATTTCTGAATCTTTGATTTCCACGTTCAGGCACTTATTGAATTGTTATCAAGAAAGGTGTAGGGAATAGACCCGTTGAAGCCTTAGCAACCCTCTGTCTGCAGAGAAGGTGCTACATTCTACCCGTAAAGGGATAGATAACATGCCTGTCCATTTTTTTCAAAATGGCTATCAGCCTTTCTTTTTAACATTTTCAATTAACGACATCACTTTTTTCACAGTGTTGTCAACGCCTTTTTCGTGCTTGTAATTTGAATGTTAAAATGAAACTGAAAAGGCTGCATATACCTGATTTTACTACCCTGAGCGGGTACCGAACCGATATGGAACTTTCCTACCATACCTTCGGTCCCGAGCTCGGCAGTGCCCCGGTTGTACTGGTGAACCATGCCCTTACCGGGAACTCTGAAGTGGCAGGTAAAGATGGCTGGTGGAATACCCTCATAGGTCCCGGAAAGGCCATCGACACCCATACATACACCATTCTTGCTTTTAATATTCCCGGCAACGGTTATGACGGATTTTTGATCGAAGAGTACCAGGAATTCGTCGCCAGAGACATGGCGCGTATTTTTCTGTTGGGCCTGGAGTTGCTCAGGGTCGAAAAGCTGTATGCTATCATAGGAGGGTCACTGGGAGGCGGTATAGCCTGGGAAATGGCTGCGCTGGCTCCTGATATTACTTCACATCTTATCCCGGTAGCTACCGACTGGAAATCGACCGACTGGCTGATCGCTAACTGTCAGATCCAGGAGCGAATTCTCAACAATTCAAATGATCCGGTGCATGATGCCCGCATGCATGCCATGCTATGTTACCGGACCCCGGAATCTTTCAAGGAGCGTTTTCACCGTTCTACCAACGAAGAATTGCAGGTCTTTAACGTGGAGAGCTGGTTGCTGCATCACGGGAAGAAATTACAGGAACGCTTCCAGGTTTCGGCCTACAGGCTGATGAACCAGTTGCTGAAGACCATCGATATTACCCGGGGTACCGATCAGGCTTTCCAGGTGTTGGAGAACATCAGGGCCCATATTCACATCATTGGGGTGAATTCAGACCTTTTCTTTACGGCTGAAGAAAATCGTGAAACCTATAAGCAACTCGCCCGTTCAAGTGATAAGGTAGGATACGGCGAGATCGTTTCGGTTCACGGGCATGATGCCTTCCTGATAGAAACAGAACAACTAACCAAACTCATAGAAGAAATTTTTTCACCTGAATCTAAAAAACGCAAAATGATCGTACTGAAATTCGGAGGGCGTTCCCTCGCTAACGGACCGGGAATAGAGAATGCCATAAAAATTATACGCGATAAGGTCAACTCTGGGGAACGCCTGGCGGTGGTGGTCTCAGCCAGGAATACAGCTACCGATGAACTGCTGGAGATCCTGAACCGTGCTGCTTCAAAGCAGCCATACGAAGAGCTTTTTGGCAATTTCAAAAGCTACCAGCAACTCGTATGTCCCGATGCTGATCTCAGCGAGGTGTTCCATAAACTGCAAGAGCTCTTCGAAGGGGTGTTATTGCTGGGCGACTACAGCGATAAGGTAAAAGATGAAGTGTTGGCTCAGGGAGAGGTGCTTTCAGGGCTTATCGTGAGTAAACTGCTGCAGAATAGTGGGGTGAATGCTCATTTTACAGACACCAGAAAATTGATCAAGACCAGTGAAAAGTTCGGTGATGCCCAGCCTATCGATAAATTATCAAAAGAGAATATACTCAGACATTTCCGAACCTATAACGGTACTACCGTAAATGTTCTGACCGGCTTTATCGGTTCGAATGAAAAGAATGAAACCACCACCCTGGGTCGTAACGGAAGCAACTATACTGCCGCATTGCTGGCCAATTATCTCGATGCCGGAGAATTACAGAACTATACGCATGTTGACGGAATCTTTACCGCCAATCCGGAATTGGTGCCGGCGGCCAAACGTATCAGGGAGCTTTCCTTCAATGAAGCCAATGAGCTGGCTAATTTCGGGGCTACCATTCTGCATGCCAAGACCATTATTCCACTCCTGGAAAAAAATATCCCCCTGCGAATTCTCAATACCTTCAATCCCGATAATGAAGGTACGCTGATCAGCGCCGGATCTGATAAGAAGGGTATTAAATCCCTGTCTGTACTCGAAGATGTGGCCCTTATCAACCTGGAGGGGCGGGGGCTTTTAGGGAAAGCAGGTATAGATGCCCGTATTTTTAAAGCCCTGGGCAGAGAAGATATCAGCGTGAGTATCATCTCACAGGGTTCTTCTGAGCGGGGTATCGGTCTGGTTGTCAGTGCAGCAAGAGCCACCGATGCGGTAGTGGCACTGGAAAGAGAGTTCGAAAATGACTTTTATGCCCGTGATGTCAACCGCATTGCCGTAACCGATGAGGTTTCGGTGATCTCGATCATCGGTCAGGACCTCAGCGACTTTCATGAGCCTTACACTACCCTGATCAGGAATAAAGTAGTGCCGGTTCTGTTCAATAATACCGTTACAGGTAAAAATGTCAGCCTGGTCGTTCATAAGGCTGATCTTCACAAGGCACTGAACGTGATTCATGGTGAAATTTTCGGGGTTTCAAAATCGATCAACATTGCAGTTTTCGGTCACGGCACCGTGGGTGGAGCCCTGATAGATCAGATCCTGAGATCGGCAGATAATATTGAAAATCGCAAGCGCATCAGGCTTAATATTTTTGCGGTAGCCAATTCAAAAAAGGTGCTGCTGCAGGCGAACGGAGTAGATGAGAACTGGCGGGATGCTGTTTCCCGAAGCGAGCAGGAAAGCTCGGTTGAGTCGATCATCGATTTTGCCAGGCAAAACCATCTCGGTAACCTGATCGCAGTTGATAATACAGCCAGCAGAGAGTTTGTGACCTCCTACGAGACGCTGATTAAAGCAGGTTTCGATCTTGTGTCATCCAATAAGATCGCCAATACCATAGGCTTTGATGCTTATAAATCACTGCGCAGTACCCTCGAGGAAAACAAAAAGCGATACCTCTATGAAACCAATGTGGGTGCCGGCCTCCCTCTGATCGATACTATAAGACTGCTGCATCTTTCCGGGGAAAATATTACCCGTATCAGGGGGGTCTTCTCGGGCAGCCTGAGTTTTCTTTTTAACCGTTTTTCAAATGGCGATGAAGACTTTAGCTCGGTACTCTCCGAAGCGATCGATAAGGGGTACACTGAACCAGACCCAAGGGAAGATCTTTCCGGGGCTGATGTAGCCAGGAAATTGCTTATTCTGGCCAGAGAACTGGATCTGAGCAACGAGATGGGAGATGTGAACATACAAAACCTGGTGCCTGAAGAAGCCCGTGATTGGGCAAAAGAGCACTTTCTTGAAAACCTGCAGGTTTTTAATAAAACCTATGAGGAGCTTCGCGCCGGGCAGGAGCCGGGTCACGTGCTTAGATACGTGGGAGATCTTCACGGAGATTTACAGCAGGAAAAGGGAATACTCGAAGTGAAACTGGTAAGCGTACCTTCACAAAGCTCTCTCGGAGGGGTAACAGGTGCAGATTCGATTTTCGAGATCTATACCGAATCTTACGGAGAGCATCCCATAGTTATTAAAGGAGCAGGTGCAGGGGCAGAAGTAACCGCCCGCGGGGTGTTTGGCGATATCCTCAAACTCACTGAAAAGAATTAACAGAAAAGATACCTTATATGAGCTACGATAATTTTGAAACCCTGGCTATTCGAACTCAGATCGACAGGTCTGAAAACCTGGAGCATTCTGTTCCCTTATACCTTACATCAAGTTTTGTGTTTGAAGATGCCGAAGATATGAGAGCTTCTTTTGCCGAGGAAAAGGAACGCAACCTTTACAGCCGGTTCACCAATCCCAATACATCTGAATTCGTTCAGAAGATCTGCCAGATGGAGGGAGCTGAATCCGGATATGCCTTTGCTACCGGGATGGGTGCGGTATTTTCGACCTTTGCAGCCCTTTTAAACAGCGGGGATCATATAGTATCCTGTCGTTCGGTATTCGGTTCCACCCATTCGCTGTTTACAAAGTTTCTTCCGAAGTGGAATATCGAAACCAGCTATTTCAAGGTGGAAGAGGCCGATAAGGTTGAAAGCCTGATCAGACCCGAAACCCGTTGCCTCTATGTGGAAACGCCGACCAATCCGGGAGTGGATCTTCTCGACCTGGAAGCCTTGTCGGCACTGGCTAAAAAACATGATCTGATATTTATAGTCGATAATTGCTTTGCCACACCTTATCTGCAACAACCGATTAAGTTCGGAGCAGACCTGGTCATTCACTCTGCCACCAAACTGATTGACGGGCAGGGCAGGGTGCTGGGCGGTGTGACGGTAGGCCGCGAAGACCTGATCAGGGAGATCTACCTGTTTGCAAGAAATACCGGCCCGGCCCTTTCTCCTTTCAACGCCTGGGTGCTTTCAAAGAGTCTGGAAACCCTGGCCGTACGAGTCGATCGCCATTGTGATAATGCCCTCGAAGCTGCCCGGTTTCTGGAAGAACACCCGCGGGTAAGACAGGTGAAATATCCCTTTCTGAAGTCACATCCCGGCTATGAGATCGCCAGGAAACAGATGAAAAAGGGAGGTAGTGTCGTGGCTTTTGAGATCGAAGGAGGTATTGAGGCCGGTCGGAGATTTCTTAATGCCATTCAAATGTGCTCCCTCTCTGCAAATCTGGGCGATACCCGAACCATAGTTACTCATCCCGCCTCGACCACTCACAGCAAGTTGTCTGAAGAAGACCGGCTGGAGGTCGGTATCACTGACGGACTGGTTCGTGTATCAGTCGGACTTGAGGCGGCAGAAGATATTATCGCAGACTTGAAACAAGCGCTGGAAACAGTTTAAATACCAACCGAAAGGTGCTGCGGCACCTTTTTTTAAAACCTAAAAATCAATAAACCTATAGATTAAGTAGATAATTATGAAAAGTTTCAGAACAGAGCTCGAAAACCCGGTGGTGGAAAGAGATATCATTGAGCTCGAACGTAAGATTCGTCTCTTCAAGGAGGGTTCCATAGACGAAGAAAGGTTCAGGAGCCTCAGGCTGGCCAGAGGGGTATATGGGCAAAGACAACCCGGGGTACAGATGATACGTATCAAAATACCTTTCGGCAGATTAACCCTTAATCAGCTGCGACGAATAGCCGATGTTTCCGACCGGTATTCAAACGGCCGTTTGCATATTACCACCCGCCAGGATATTCAGATTCACCATGTGGAACTCGATCGTACTCCGGAATTATGGGCCGAGTTGGAAAGGGATGATGTAACCCTTCGCGAGGCATGCGGTAACACCGTACGGAATGTGACAGCCAGCCCGGAAGCAGGTATCGATCCGGAGGAAGTGTTTGACGTTTCTCCCTATGCCGATGCTGTATTCAGGTTTTTTCTCAGAAACCCCGTTTGTCAGGAAATGGGCAGAAAGTTCAAGATCGCTTTCTCATCTTCAGACAGAGATACGGCCCTGACCTTCATTCATGATCTCGGATTCATCCCAAGACTGACCGGGGGGCGAAGAGGTTTTCGTGTTTTGTTGGGCGGCGGACTCGGATCCCAGCCTCGGGAAGCCGATGTGATACATGAATTTCTTCCGGCAGAAGAGCTGATACCCATTACAGAAGCGGTACTGAGAATATTCGATCGCCATGGCGAGCGTGCAAAACGCCTGAAAGCCCGCCTGAAATTCCTGCTTAGGGACATCGGTACCGAAGCCTTCCTTGCCCTTGTAGATAAAGAGCAAAAGGCCCTGTCGCAAAAGCGTTATGAGATCGACCCTGAACCGTTTGCAGTAGCATTGCCAGAATCGGAAGGCGCGGAAGATCTCGTTGATTCGCATAAGGGAGACACCGTTTATGATCAGTGGTTCGCGTATAATGTTCTTTCGCAGAAACAGCCGGGCTATTATGCGGTCGGAGTCAAAGTACGGCTTGGGAACTTCAGTTCTGACCAGGCACGTAAACTGGCTGAAATATTGAACTATTTTCCTGATGCAGAGTTACGCCTAACCCTCAGGCAGGATATACTCATTCGCCATATCCCTGCACGCAGCTTGTATGCTCTTTATCATGCATTGTCTGAAGCGGGTTTTGCAGAAGTGGGTTACAACCGCATCAATGATATAACCGCTTGTCCGGGTACCGATACCTGTAACCTGGGTATAGCGAACAGTACCGGGATCGCAGCAGAGCTCGAGCGGGTTCTGAATGAAGAATATCCCGAATTCAGGGCCGATACATCCCTCACCATTAAGATCAGTGGCTGCATGAATGCCTGCGGACAACACAATATGGCGCATATCGGGTTTCAGGGAATGTCGGTGAAAACCCCTTCCGGAGAGGTGGCTCCCGCATTGCAGATTCTTTTGGGTGGAGGGGTTACAGGAAAGGGTAGCGGAAGATTTGCCGATAAGGTGATTAAGATACCTTCAAAGCGAGGACCGCAGGCCTTAAAGTTGCTTTTAGATGACTATAAAGCCCATGGAGAGGGCTTTGAAGATTTCCTTGAGTATTACGATACCCGTACTCAGTCATATTTCTACCAATTGCTAAAACCTCTTTCAGATATCACGAACCTGAGCCCTGATGAACTGATCGACTGGGGGCACCGGGAAAACTACATCAAAGAGGTAGGTATAGGGGAATGTGCAGGAGTGGTTATTGACCTGGTTGCAACCCTGCTCTTCGAAAGTGAAGAAAAGCTTGACAATGCAAGAACTGCGCTGGAACAGACCCGCTGGGCCGATGCAGTATATTATTCATATAGTGCCCTGGTAAATAGTGCCAAGGCACTTCTGACCGGTGCCGGCGAAAAGACCAACACTCATGCAGGGATCATCGACGGTTTTGAACAAAACTTTGTTGTTGAGTATAAAAGTGAATTCCCTGAATCGTTTAAAGATACCGTCTATCGCATAAGAGAAAATGAACCTGATCAGGCCTTTGCCCGGTCTTATTTCGAATCGGCTCTTGATTTCTATATCCGGGCAGATTCCTTTCGAAAAAATCAGGTAGCCCGATGAAAGCTTTAAACAACCAACCAAAGGTAACCCTGCTGGGGGCTGGACCGGGAGACCCTGAGCTGATAACGCTCAAAGGGCTAAAGGCATTGGGTACTGCAGATGTGGTGCTTTATGATGCTTTGATAGACAAGCAATTGCTGAGGTTTGTTCCCCGCGGAGCAGAACTGATTTTCGTGGGTAAGCGCAAGGGTTGTTATGCCTATCAGCAGGATCAGATCAATGAATTGATGGTAAGCCGTGCTGAGTCTCACGGGCATGTGGTGAGGCTTAAGGGTGGAGATCCTTTTGTTTTCGGTCGGGGAGCTGAAGAAATGACCTATGTGAAGGAAAGGGGGATACCGGTGACAGTGATACCCGGCTTGTCATCTGCTCTCTCCGTCCCGGCCTTACAATCCATTCCGATGACGCAGCGAAAGGTATCTGAGAGCTTTTGGGTCATTACAGGCACAACCCGGGACCATGAACTCTCTGCCGATATTCAACTGGCTGCCCGTTCCACAGCCACCGTTGTTATTCTGATGGGGATGAGCAGGCTGAATGATATCTGTGAGCTTTTCTGTGCCTGCGGAAGGGGAGGCACCCCGATGGCGGTCATTCAGAACGGGACCATGCCCGATGAACGTATAGTTACAGGGCCTGTAAGATATATGCCTGAAATGGTCAGGGAAGAGAAAATAGCCAATCCGGCGGTCATTGTTATCGGAGACGTTGTCAATCACAGGCACGAAATAACAGCACTGAAAGAAAAAATAAGAAACCAACAACTACAAACTCATATGCGATGAAACAGAATCAGCTTTACCCTGTATTCCTGAAGTTAGACAAGATGGAAACCCTCATCGTTGGCGGGGGAAACGTAGCACTTGAAAAACTGCAGTTCATACTGCGATCCAGTCCGCAGGCTCGTATCACCCTTGTAGCACCTGAGTTCAGGGATGAGACCCTTGAGTGGGCCAGGAAATTCAATCTTAAGATCATCAGAGACCATTATTACCCATTATACCTGAAGGAGAAGCAACTGGTGATCGCCACCACAGATCAACCTGAGGTAAATAAGAAGGTGTACAACGATTGCCGGCGTCTTGGTATATGGGTTAACGTGGCCGATAACCCCCCTTTATGCGATTTCTATATGGGAGGTATCGTGACCAGGGGGAATCTTAAAATAGCGATTTCCACTAACGGACAATCACCAACGGTGGCCAAAAGGCTCCGGCAGTTTTTCGAACAGATACTGCCCGATGACATCGACGAACTAATTCGAAACCTGCATGAATATCGCGATACCCTCAAAGCCGATTTTGCCTTTCGTGTTGCTGAACTCAACCGAATAACCAAATCTTTAACAGCTAAATAATTTTTATGATACAAACAGATATTTTAATCATCGGTGCCGGTCCGACCGGTCTTTTTACCGTTTTTGAGGCAGGTCTTCTGAACCTCAGATGCCATTTGATCGATGCTCTGCCTCAACCCGGAGGCCAGTGTACCGAATTATACCCTAAAAAACCGATCTATGACATTCCGGGTTTTCCTGAGGTCAGGGCAGGGCAGCTCATCGAAAACCTGATGAAGCAGATCGCACCCTTTGAACCCGGATTCACCCTTGGTGAAAGAGCAGAGACCATTTCAGAACAGGAAGACGGGAGTTTTATCGTGACTACCGACAGTGGAACCCCTCATCATGCCAGAGTGGTGATCATAGCGGGAGGATTGGGTTCGTTTGAGCCCCGAAAGCCGGTTCTCGAAAGGCTGGAGGAATTCGAGAGCAAAGGGGTGCTCTATATGGTAAAGGATCCTGAGGTATTCAGAGATAAAAAGGTGGTGGTTGCCGGTGGAGGTGATTCTGCCCTCGACTGGACCATAGAGCTGGCGGAAATCGCATCTGAGATCACGCTGGTGCACAGAAGGAATGAATTCAGAGGCGCTGCCGACTCTGTTGATAAGGTCGCCGGTTTGGCCCGCAGCGGAAAGGTTTCAGTGATCACCCCTGCAGAAGTCACCGCTTTGGCGGGTACAGAAAAACTTCAAAGTATCACGGTATCTCAAAAGGAATACGGTCATATATCTCTGGAGACCGATTACCTGTTATTGCTTTTCGGTCTCTCACCCAAGCTGGGCCCCATCGCCAATTGGGGGCTTGAGATCCAAAAAAATGCGATAAGGGTTGATAATGCCTATGATTATGTTACCAACAGACCCGGTATCTATGCAGTCGGAGATGTCAATACCTATCCCGGTAAACTGAAACTTATTCTTTCCGGTTTTCATGAAGCGGCTATTGCCTGCCAGAGCGCATTTAAGCATATGTATCCCGATAAGCGTTTCGTGATGAAATACACCACAGTAGGTGGTATTCAGGGCTTTGACGGAAGTAAGAAAGAAGCGAAAAAAGAAGTGGTAAGAACCCTGGTATGATCCCTTTTGAAGAGCGACAGCTTCTTACTATGGCGAAAATCCCGTGGTTATTTGCAGGTAAACATATAGTCTTTATATTTGCAGCGAAGTTCATTACATTATTACGTGTTATCAAGAAAGGTGAAGGGACTAGACCCGTTGAAACCTTAGCAACCCTCTGACTTCAGAGAAGGTGCTACATTCTACCCTAAAAGGAAAGATAACGATTACTCTTTTTCCCTTTTTCCTCTAGCCTGATAACACCATCGTGTAAAGAATTCACGGTCGCTTTCGCATGCGTCAGTACGACCGGAGAAACGTAAACAATATGAAGAATATCAGAGAGGAATTAGACCGCAGAATCCTGGTGCTTGACGGTGCGATGGGTACTATGTTACAGCGTTATAAATTTAAGGAGGAAGATTTCAGAGGAAGGCTTTTCAGGAATGCACCCCTTCCGCAGCAAGGCAATAACGACCTGCTTTCGCTAACGCAGCCCAAGGCGATCGGTGAGATTCACGAGGCATACCTCGAAGCGGGTGCAGACATTATTGAGACCAATACTTTTTCTTCTACCACCGTGGGTATGGCCGACTATGGAATGGAAGAAGCCGTTTATGATATAAATCTCGCTTCTGCACGCATTGCTGCAGAAGCAGCTCGAAAATTTACCGAAGCTGATCCGCAGAGGCCGCGATTCGTGGCAGGGGCTATGGGCCCCACCAATAAAACGGCCAGTATGTCGCCAGACGTGAATAACCCGGGATTCAGGGCCATCGATTTCGATCGTCTGAAAGCAGCTTATAAGCAACAGGTGACAGGTCTTATCGATGGCGGTGTTGATCTCCTTTTGGTAGAGACGGTTTTCGATACCCTCAATGCCAAAGCAGCGCTTTTTGCCATAGAAGAGGTGAAAGAAGAAAAGGAGGTTGATGTGCCCGTCATGGTGAGTGGAACTATCACCGATGCTTCCGGAAGAACACTCTCAGGTCAGACAGCAGAAGCTTTTCTTATCAGCATTTCCCATATTGATCTTCTCAGCGTAGGGTTTAACTGCGCCTTGGGTGCAGATCAGTTACTGCCATACGTGAAGCGGCTTGCTCAGAAAAGCAGGTTCTATGTTTCTGCTTATCCTAACGCCGGACTGCCCAATCATTTTGGGGAGTATGATCAAACACCGCAAGCCATGCAAGACCTGCTTGAATCATACCTGAAAGAAGGTATCGTGAATATAGTGGGAGGATGCTGCGGCACGACTCCTGAACACATTCGGAAAATTGCCGAGGTGGCAGCTCAATACGAACCCAGGAAAATTACTCAGACTGCATGAAGAAAGCACTATGTGATAGGAGCCTGATGCTCTCAGGACTGGAGCCTCTGGTGATCACTGCCGACACGAACTTTGTGAACATAGGCGAACGAACCAATGTTACAGGGTCCAGAAAATTTCTCAATCTCATCAGGGAAGGCGATTTTGAAGCTGCTGTGGAAATAGCCAGGGCACAGGTCGAAGGAGGAGCCCAGATCATCGATGTGAATATGGATGAGGGGATGATCGACGGAGTCGCAGCTATGACAACCTTTCTTAACCTGATCGCCGCTGAACCTGATATTGCCAGGGTGCCGGTGATGATCGACAGTTCGAAATGGGAGATCATTGAGGCGGGTCTGAAAGTAATCCAGGGAAAGGGTGTGGTGAATTCCATCAGCCTGAAGGAAGGAGAAGAGGTTTTTATCGCTCAGGCTAAGAAGATCAAGCGTTATGGAGCTGCAGTTATCGTTATGGCCTTTGATGAGAAGGGTCAGGCCGATACCTATGAAAGACGCATAGAGATCTGTAAAAGATCGTATGAGGTGTTGGTGAACAAGGTAAACTTTCCTGCTGAAGATATCATCTTTGACCCGAACGTTTTTCCCGTGGCTACCGGTATGGAAGAGCACCGTAGTAATGCGGTTGACTTTTTCAAGGCCACAAAATGGATACGTGAAAACCTTCCTTGCGCCCATGTGAGCGGAGGGGTGAGTAACGTGTCATTTTCGTTCAGGGGTAATAATACGGTTCGTGAAGCTATGCATTCTGCCTTCCTTTACCACGGGATTCAGCATGGTATGACTATGGGGATCGTGAACCCGCAAATGCTTGAGGTATATGATGAGATTCCTGCTGAATTACTGAATTATGTGGAAGATGTTCTGCTTGACCGGAGTGATGATGCTACAGAAAGACTCCTGGAATATGCAGAGAAGGTAAAAGGGAATGGTAAAACAAGCAGTCGATCAAATCTTGAATGGAGAAACGATCCACTTCAGGAGCGTATCACTCATGCACTGGTCAAAGGTATTGATGAATTTATTGTTGTCGACGTCGAGGAGGCCAGGGTGCAGGCAGACCGCCCCATTGAGGTCATAGAAGGGCCTTTGATGACAGGTATGAATGTGGTGGGAGATCTTTTCGGAAGCGGAAAGATGTTTCTTCCGCAGGTGGTCAAATCTGCAAGGGTGATGAAAAAGGCAGTGGCGCATTTATTGCCTTATATCGAAGCTGAAAAAGATCAGACAAATTCTTCCGCAGGAAAGGTTTTGATGGCAACCGTTAAGGGAGACGTACACGATATCGGTAAGAATATTGTAAGTGTGGTGCTGGGCTGCAATAATTATGAGGTGATCGATCTGGGGGTAATGGTGCCCCCCGAGAAGATTCTTCAGACAGCTGTTGATGAAAACGTGGATATCATCGGCCTGAGCGGACTGATCACCCCTTCTCTCGACGAGATGGTCTTTCTGGCCAAAGAGATGGAAAGGAAAAAATTAAAATTTCCCCTTATGATCGGGGGAGCCACTACTTCAAGGGCGCATACGGCGGTGAAGATCGCTCCTGAATATACCGGGCCGCTGGTGCATGTGAATGATGCTTCAAGGGCGGTAACGGTAGCAGGTAATCTGCTGCAGAAGGAGGCAGGAAGAGAGATTTATGTACAATCACTCCAGGATGAGTACACCAAACTTCGGGAAGGATACCTGAACCGGTCGCGCGAAAAGAAATTCCATGATCTGAAAACGGCCAGAGCCAATAAGATCTCCCTGGACTGGGAGGAATTTGAACCTGCCAAACCGGCATTTACGGGAGTAAAGGAAGTGACTGTTTCGATCAATGATCTTTTGGACTATATCGACTGGACGCCTTTTTTCAGGTCATGGGATCTTCACGGAAAGTTTCCTGCGATCTTTGATGATGAGGTGGTGGGAGAACAGGCCACATCGCTCTATGCCGATGCAAAGTCGATGTTAAAGCAGCTGATCGCAGCAGGGTCTCTGCAGCCTCGTGGAGTGGTAGGCATATTTCCGGCCAACCAGATTGATGATGACGATATCCAGGTTTTTAATGAAAACGGAGAGGCTCTTGCCAGGCTGATCACCCTGAGGCAGCAATCTCAGAAGACAAAGGGTGCTCCGAACATGGCGCTGGCAGACTTTGTCGCCCCCGGCGATAGCGGAAAGACTGATTATATAGGACTCTTCTGTGTCACCAGCGGTTTTGGGGTGGAAGAGCTGGCATCAACCTATGAAAAACGTCTCGATGACTATAATGCGATCATGGTTAAGGCCATAGCCGACAGATTGGCTGAAGCCTTTGCTGAGTACCTTCATGAACGAGTAAGAAAGGAGATCTGGGGCTATGCCGATAAGGAAGCGCTGACCAATGAAGAGCTTATAAAAGAATCATATAAGGGAATCAGGCCTGCACCCGGCTATCCGGCCTGCCCGGATCACCTTGAAAAAAAGACCATCTGGAAATTGCTTGAGGTGGAAAAACGAATCGGAGTGACCCTTACAGAAAGCCTGGCCATGTGGCCCGCCGCTTCGGTATCGGGCTACTATTTCGCTCACCCGCAGAGCAGGTATTTCGGTCTTGGAAAGATCAAGGAAGATCAGTTGCTGAGCTATGCGGAACGTCGGGGAATATCCCCTGAGGAAGCACGAAAATGGCTGAGTCCTGTACTCGCAGATTAACACAAACCACACTTTAACTACTATGAAAGTAACCGAACACATAGAAAGAGCCAAGGGTGATACGCTCTTTTCATTTGAGATCATTCCTCCTAAAAAAGGAAAAAGCATCCAGGAGCTCTATAACAATATTGATCCCCTGATGGAGTTCAATCCGCCCTTTATCGATGTAACCACTTCGAGAGAGGAATATATATACATTGAAAAGGAGGGGCTGCTGGAGCGAAAGATCACTCGTATGCGACCCGGTACGGTTGGAATCTGTGCTGCGATCAAGCATAAGTACGATGTCGATACCATACCCCACGTCTTGTGCGGGGGCTTTACCCGTGAGGAGACAGAATATTTATTGGTCGACTGTCATTATCTCGGTATAGAGAACGTAATGGCTTTGAGGGGAGATGCCATGAAACATCAGCGGTATTTTGAAAAGACCGAGGGCGGTCACGCTTACGCCTCAGACCTGGTGAAACAGATCAGGGATCTGAGCTGCGGGCAGTACCTGCATGAAACCGTCGAGGCAGGAAGCAAGGCTGATTTTTGTATCGGGGTGGCCGGTTATCCTGAGAAGCATCTGGAAGCACCTTCCCTGGCCTTTGATCTACAAAAGCTCAAGCTAAAGGTTGATCAGGGCGCTGATTATATCGTTACCCAGATGTTTTTTGACAACAGCAAATTTTTTGAATTCGTGGAAAAAGCAAGGGAAGCCGGTATCGGGGTGCCGATCATTCCGGGTATCAAGCCTATCGCGGTGAAAAAACACCTGCAGTTGCTTCCGCAGGTTTTCAAGATCGATCTTCCTGAAAATCTGGTGCAGGCTGTTGATGACTGTAAAGACAACAAAGCGGTAAGACAGGTGGGGGTTGAGTGGTGCATCGAGCAGTCAAGAGAACTGAAGGAGGCCGGAGTTCCCGTCCTGCATTATTATTCCATGGGTAAATCAGATAACATTAAGGCGATCGCAAAAGCCCTTTTCTGAAATTTCGGTTACATTTGCGGTCAATCCTAAGCTCCAGAAATGCAAAGAACCTGCCTGCTGATCCTGCTGTTGTCTCTCAATGCCATGTTAACGGCCCAGGAGAAAATGCCTCCGTCTTTTCTGGATGTGAGCTATTTCACAGGAAATATAGCAAGACATAACGATGATATTTTACACCTGATCACCGATCACCCCGAAGGTGTGATCGTCGGCTGGAACCGGAAGACCAATGGTGAAAAGGAGTGGGAGCAGCTCTACGGCTATCCCGACTACGGATTTTCGTTCAGTTACCAGGATCTGAAGAATGAGTTTTTAGGAGAAAATTACGCGCTGTACGCTCATTATAATTTCTACTTTTTTAACAGGAACCTTATGATGCGTATCGGGCAGGGACTCGCCCTGACCACTGAGCCCTACGATAAGGCTGAGAATTTCAGGAATATCGCTTTCGGTACCCGGCTGATGAGCAGCACCTACTTTATGTTGAACTATAAGCGGGAACGTATATTTGATCGTTTCGGACTCCAGGCCGGGATAAGCCTGATCCATTACAGCAATGCCAATGTGAAGGCACCCAATACCAGTATCAATTCCCTTTTGTTGAATGTGGGGGTCAATTACGATCTGGACGGCGAGGTTGACAGGTACAGGAATGACAGCCTGAGTTTGAAATATAGTGAGCCTATACACCTGAACCTTGCTTTCAGAACAGGGGTGAATGAAAGTGATGTGATCGACAGCGGACAGTATGCCTTCTACATATTATCGGCTTATGCCGACAAGCGAATCAACAGAAAAAGTGGGGTACACCTTGGTTCTGAGATATTTTTTTCGAATTTCCTGAAGGAGTTTATCCGTTACAGAGCCATTTCATTTCCTGAAGACGAGATCACCGGTGATGAAGATTATAAGCGTGTCGGTGTGTTTGCCGGACATGAGTTATATATAAACCGGCTCTCCTGGCTGGCCCAGGTTGGCTATTACCTCTATTATCCGGTCGAGTTTGAAGGAAGGATGTATCTGAGAACCGGGTTGAAGTTCTATCCCGGAAAGAATTGGTTTACGTCTTTGACCTTAAAGGCTCATGCGGCAAAGGCTGAGGCAGTTGAAATTGGAATAGGATACCGCTTATGAGAGATGTAAAGATCATAGTATTAATCGTGATATCCCTTATTTTTTGGGGTTGTGACAGTCCGGATGCCGGTGATTGCTGGCAAACCTCAGGAGAAATCGTTAGCCGTGAAGTAGCTCTTCAGGCATTTGACAGAATTTTGGTTAACGAAGGCGTTAAAGCTGTAGTAAGACAGGGAGAGTCGTATAAAGCAGTGATCACCTCAGGAGAGAACCTGATAGACGATGTTACCCTGGAGGTTAAGGAGGGACAGTTAATTGTTTCCAACAACAACGGCTGCAATCTGTTCAGGAGTTACGGCAACACAGAAGTTCTCATCCAGGCTCCTGATTTTCGCGAAATAAGAAGTTCGACTCAGTTCGCCATCCGTTCAGAAGGCAGGTTGCAGTTGCAAGACCTGAATTTATTGTCTGAAGGATTTCTGAAACCCGATATGGTGACCAATGGTGAGTTTTATCTGGATATAGAGGCAGATCGCCTGCGTATGACCTTTAACGGCCTGGCAAATGCCTACCTGAGCGGTAGAGTCAGAGTATTGAGTATTGGCATCGCAGCCGGAAACAGCAGGGTAGAGGCCGCTTCGCTGGAGGCTGAGCATGTTTTGATCTATCATCGTGGAAGTAACGATTTACTGGTTAATCCTCTGAATTTGGTGGAAGGCGACCTGTATGGTACCGGCGATCTGATACTTTACAACAGGCCTGATTCACTTGATGTCACCGAGCATTACCGGGGCCGGCTACTCTATGCAGATTAAGCATTGACCAATTCAAGAAAGAGTTTTTCCAGGTTTTTGTTTTTCTTGTTTAACTGAAGGGTTTTAAGCCCGTTGTCATGAGCAAAGTCGAATACCTGTGCCCGCATATCGGTATCGGTCTTAAAGGTGATCTCATAAACGAAGCCGACTGTGTTTTTCACCTGCTTTACATATGGTAACTGCTGCAGTAATACCTCTTCAACCCGGTAATCGAATTCGACCTCAATGATCTGTTCCTGGTCTTCTCTTAAAGCGGAAAGCTTTTTATCAGCCAGAATGTTTCCCTGTTTGATCATAATGACACGGTCACAAATGGCTTCCACTTCCTGCATGATGTGTGTCGACAGCAATACGGTTTTTTCTTTTCCGATGCGCTTGATCAGTGACCGGATTTCGATCAGTTGAGCAGGGTCGAGACCTGTGGTGGGTTCATCGAGTATGAGTACTTCCGGGTCATGCAATAAGGCGGCAGCAAGCCCGACACGCTGTCGATACCCTTTAGACAACATCGATATCTTTTTGTCAGCCTCAGGGCTCAATCCGGTTTCAGTAATGACCTCGTCGATGCGGTTTTTTGAAATACCATAAATGTCACAGTTGAAAGCAAGGTATTCCCGCACGTACATTTCGGGATAGAGCGGATTGTGCTCAGGAAGGTAGCCGATACTTCGCTTTACCCTGGCGGGGTTTTCAAAGATGTCATACCCATTTACAGTTGCGGTACCTTTATCAGGTTTTATATAGGTGGTGAGGATTTTCATCAGGGTGGATTTTCCGGCACCGTTGGGTCCCAGGAATCCCGCGATCTCTCCTTTTGACAATGTAAAGCTGACTCCGTTCAGGGCGGTTTGTTTATCGTAGAGTTTATAGAGTTCTGAAACGGTTATCGACATGGCTATTTATGAGTTTTTGTTATTGTCAATTGTGCAACAATAAACGATTTTCTTTTTGAATCTTGTAATTCGGCGCCTTATTATGCGAGAATTATTAAAAAAAATGCGCAGGTGTTTGTATTTTAAAAATAATACCTACTTTAGTTCCCGGCTAGTACAAAAATAAACATGATTTTAAACAGCTACATCTGGAACCTTTATTATTTCTTCTTTTATTTTTTTAGAAGGGGAACGGGACCGGTATAGCTCATTATATACTATAAAAGAATTACAGGGTCCCGATATAAATCGGGACTTTTTTTTTACACTTATGAACGAAAAAATCGCCATACAGGGAATTAAAGGGTCTTTTCACCATCAGGCAGCATCAGAGTATTTCGGTGACTCCATTGAACTGCTGGAGTGCCTGTCTTTTGACAATCTGGTAGACCAGTTGAACGAGAGAATCGTAAAGAAAGGAGTGATGGCTATAGAAAACTCCATAGCCGGATCGATTATTCCCAATTACGCGCTGATCGATGACAATGATCTGCATATCGTCGGCGAGCATTATATCAACGTACACCATAACCTGATGGCCTTACCGGGTCAGCAGATAGAAGATATTTCAGAGGTGTATTCTCATCCCATGGCGTTGCTGCAGTGTAAGGCCTTCCTGAGACAATACGACCATATAAAACTTATCGAAGATGCAGATACAGCTGATGTGGCAAGACGTATCAGTGATAAGAACCTGAAGGGAATTGCGGCCATTGCGAGTTACAAGGCAGCTGAAATATTCGGCCTTGACATCCTGGCGCCTGAGATTCAGACCATCAAGAATAACGCCACCCGTTTTGTGATCGTTCAAAAGAAAAATTCGGTGATTCCTGAATCGCAGATAAATAAGGCGTCCCTCAAATTCGAACTGGACCATAAAAGGGGTAGTCTGGCCACCGTGCTTAACGTGATGAGTGACTGCCATTTGAATCTTACTAAGATACAGTCGCTTCCAAAAATAGAAACCCCCTGGAAGTATGCTTTTTTTGTAGATGTCACTTTCGATAAATACGCCGATTTTCAGAAGGCAAAATCGGTTCTGTCGATCATGGCAGAGCACTTTAAAATACATGGAGAATATATAAATGGAAAATTATGATGGAAGCAGCCGATAGATTGAAACAAGTGAAGGAGTATTACTTCTCCACCAAATTGAAAGAGGTGCGGGAACTTATAGCCGGCGGTAAGCCTGTCATCAATATGGGTATCGGTAGTCCCGATCTCGATCCTGCTCCTGAAGTGCTTGAGACCCTTATTGAAGCGGTGAGGGAAGACAGAGCCCACCAGTATCAGAGTTATCAGGGTATTCCTGAGCTCAGACAGGGAGTTCGTGATTTCTATGGTTCTCATTTTGGGGTGGATCTTGATGAAAACGGAGAGATTCTGCCCCTTATGGGAAGTAAGGAAGGGATTATGCATATCAGTCTTGCCTTTCTGAATCCGGGCGATGAAGTGCTGATCCCTGATCCGGGATACCCCACCTATACTTCGGTTACCAATATAGTCGGAGCCCTTCCCAGGTATTATGATCTGGAACAGGAAAACGGCTGGCTGCCCGATCTGGAGGCACTTAGAAAAAGTGATCTTTCAAAGGTGAAGATGATGTGGCTCAACTATCCGCACATGCCTACCGGAGCTACAGCTACGGCAGAACTGTTCGAAGAACTGATCGCCCTGGCGAAGGAACATGATATCCTGCTGGTCAATGATAATCCGTATAGCTTTGTGCTGAATGACAAGCCCTTGAGCATACTTGCGTTTGAAGGTGCCAGAGAGGTGGCTTTGGAGCTCAATTCACTGAGCAAGACCTTTAACATGGCCGGCTGGCGTGTTGGTTTTGTTTTAGGCAGTAAGGAACATATCAGCGATGTGCTTAAGATCAAGAGTAACATGGATAGCGGAATGTTCTATGGCATACAGAAAGGGGCTGCGAAAGCTCTTGAGCTGAGTGATCACTGGTATGAAAGTATCAATGAGGTATATGCCCGGAGAAGGGACCTTATTTTTCAGATAGCCGATACACTAAAATGTACTTATGACCAGGATTCGACAGGTATGTTTGTCTGGGCAAAACTTCCTGAAGGTTCTGTACCGGCAGAGCAATATATCGATCATATTCTTTACACTCATTCTGTATTCATCACCCCGGGAACGGTTTTCGGAAAGAATGGAGAAGGGTATATCCGGTTCTCGCTTTGTGTGGATGAGGGGAAGATCAGGGAAGTATTATCAAGGTTGACCAAAAAGGAAGTAGGCGTATGAAGATTTGTGTGATAGGATTAGGACTGATAGGCGGTTCTTTCGCCATGGATATCAGGCAGCGATTGAAAAATGTGAGCCTGATCGGAATCGATAAGAATCCGGAGCACGGGATTCAGGCACTTGACCGGCAGCTGATTGATGCCATTGGCGATATGGGGGATTTAGAGGATGCCGATATGGTGATCGTAGCCATTCCGGTCAACGCGGCTCTTGAGCTGATCCCCGAGATACTCGACCGTATAGGTGACGAATGCCTGGTATTCGATGTCGGCTCGACCAAAGCAGGTATATGCGACCTGGTTTCCGGACATGAACGCCGGAGAAACTTCCTGGCAACTCACCCTATAGCAGGAACCGAGTTTTCAGGTCCCGGAGCGGCCATATACGGCTTGTATGAAGGAAAGACCAATATTATCTGTGAGGTGGAAAAGACGGCCTTTAAATTACAGGAACGAGCACTTGAGCTCTTTTCAGTACTGGGTATGCGAATACGCTACATGGAGCCGCGTGCTCATGACAAGCATATCGCCTATGTGTCTCACCTATCGCACATAAGTTCTTTCATGCTGGGAAAGACGGTAATTGAGAAAGAAAAGAACGAGCGGGATATATTCGATATGGCCGGCAGTGGTTTTGAGAGTACGGTGAGACTGGCCAAGAGTTCTCCGGCTATGTGGGCTCCCATCTTTCAGCAAAACAAGGCCAATGTGATAGAGACCCTTGATGAATATATCAATAACCTCAGGCAGTTCAGAGATCTGATGGAAGAAGATGATTTTGAGGCGATCTATCAGGAAATGGAAGACACCAATCGTATTAAAGACATATTGAACGGAATTACAATAAAAACGACTTAACACTTGTATTATGGAAAACAGCAAAGCTTTAAGAACCTGGTTAGATGACCACCAACTCGACCATCCGCTGGTGATCGCAGGTCCCTGCAGCGCCGAAACCGAAGACCAGGTGCTCGATATTGCGAGAAGCCTGAAAGACACCGATGTGAACTACTACAGGGCGGGCATCTGGAAACCCCGCACACGTCCCGGAAATTTTGAAGGGGTAGGTGCCATAGGCCTGAAATGGCTGCAACAGGTAAAAAAGGAAACAGGACTTAAAACAGCCACCGAGGTGGCCAACCGGGTTCATGTGGAACTGGCGCTGGAACACGATGTCGATATGTTATGGATCGGAGCCCGCTCTACAGTGAGTCCGTTTATCGTACAGGAGATCGCTGATGCCCTGAAGGGTACCGATAAAGTAGTGCTTTTAAAAAATCCTGTGAATCCGGATCTCTCGCTCTGGTTGGGTGGGATAGAAAGATTATATAAAAGCGACATTTCGAAGCTCGGAGTGATTCACCGTGGGTTTTCAAGCTACGAGAAGACCAAGTACAGGAATATTCCCGAATGGCAGATCGCCATCGAGCTGCAGAATCGTTTTCCGGATCTTCCACTGATCTGCGATCCTTCGCATATCACAGGAAAAAGAGATATGATCTTCGATGTTTCTCAGACAGCGCTGGATTTGAATTATGACGGACTCATGATTGAAACTCACTGTGATCCTGATAATGCCTGGAGTGATGCCGCTCAGCAGGTGACACCTGAAAAGCTGGTACAGATCATGAAAGACCTGAAGATCAGAAAGGAGACCGACGAAGAAAGTGAGTACAAGTCGAAACTTGGTAATATGAGGGCTCAGATCGATGTGATCGATAACAATCTTATCGAAACCCTGGGTAAACGTATGAAGATCGCCGATGAGATCGGTCAGCTGAAGAAAAACAGGAATGTGGCTGTACTTCAGTCTAAACGTTGGAATGAGATCCTGGGTAAAATGATACTCGAAGGAGAAGACCATGGCCTTAGCGAAGAGTTTATTCTAAAGATCTTTAAAGCCATTCACCAGGAATCGATCAACCACCAGGAAAAGATCATCAATGGTTAAATACAAGGCGGCTTCGGCCGCTTTTTTTATTTTAATTCTCCTGTCTTTTGAAAGGCAAACTCAATTATTTCCCTGAATAGGAAGAAAAACGAATGAATCTGGTTAATTTTAACCGATTTTAATGATTTAGAAACTTCAATGATAGGAACCGTATATAAATCTACCGGAAGTTGGTACACCGTAAAAACCGCTGATGGCGAAATTTTCTCCTGTCGGATCAAGGGAAAATTCAGAATTCAGGGCATAAAGAGCACCAATCCGGTGTCGGTGGGCGATGTGGTTGAATTTGAGACGGAGGAGATCGGAGATGAGGTCATTGGGGTTATCAATGAGATCAGGGACCGCAAGAATTACCTGGTCAGAAAATCGGTGAATCTTTCCAAACGAACACATATTATCGCAGCTAATGTAGACCGGGCATTTTTATTAGTGACCATCGACAACCCTAAGACCTATACCGATTTTATCGATCGGTTTTTGGTTACGGCCGAGGCCTATGATATCACCCCCGTTCTTTTATTCAATAAGATAGATACCTATGACGAGGAGGCATTGGCAGAGGTGGCCTGGCTCGAAGAGATTTACCGTAAAATAGGCTACGATTGTATCAGAATATCTGCGAAGACCGGAATGAATATCGAGAAAGTGAAATTGGAGATGAAAGATAGAATTTCGATGTTCAGCGGGCATTCAGGTGTAGGGAAGTCCACGCTGATCAATGCCCTGGAGCCTGACCTGGAATTAAAAACAGCGGCTATTTCAGAACAGCACAGACAAGGACAGCATACGACAACCTTTGCTGAAATGTTCGATCTGAATTTTGGTGGCCGGATCATAGACACGCCGGGTATCAAGGGCTTTGGAATAGTGAATATGGAAAAAGAGGAGATCGGTGACTACTTTCCCGAATTCTTTGCCTTGAAAAGCGAATGTAAATTTAATAACTGCCTGCATGTTGATGAACCAAAGTGCGCGGTAAAAGATGCACTGGAGAATGGGGAAATCGCCTGGAGCCGTTATAAAAGCTATCTGCAAATGCTGGAAGGTGAAGAAGAATCATATCGTACCGATATGTATGGCGAAGATTGACATCATCAAACTTTAAACCTGCTATAATGAGAATTGTGATTCAACGCGTCAGTGAAGCTTCCGTTACCATTGACAATGAAATAAGGTATGCCATAACAAAGGGTTTGCTCGTCTTACTGGGTATAGAGGAAGACGACACCGGGGAAGATATCGACTGGTTGGTGAAAAAGATCATGGGACTGCGAATTTTCAATGACCATGAAGGAGTGATGAATCTGAATATCGAACAGATCGCCGGGGAATTACTGGTGATCAGCCAGTTTACCCTTCATGCCTCTACAAAAAAGGGTAATCGCCCCTCTTACATTAAGGCGGCAAAGCCTGAAACCGCCGTTCCTCTTTATGAAAAGTTTCTGGATCAACTCTCATCAGCCTACGGGAAACCGGTAGGTCGAGGGGAGTTCGGGGCAGATATGAAGGTTGCGCTTGTTAACGATGGCCCGGTTACCATTATTATCGATTCCAAACGGAGGGATTAAGAAATATTTTATACATATTTTCTTTCATTTTTAATAAGATAGAGTATATTTACTGCGTGACCAATACCCCTTATTCATGCAGAAAATTCTTCTGATTGTCATTTTCTTTTCTGGCATTCACCTTGGCCTTTTTTCCCAAAACAATGCTGATTATTACAAGGTTTCTACGATACCTTCCGAGCTGACCATCGATGCCGATGTTGTACTCAGATTACAGGAGACACTGGTGCAGCTTGAAAAGATCGATCGGATGACCATTTCTGAAAGACGTATTGTAACCATTATGAACGAAGACGGATTGCGGCAGCTCGATCCTTACATTTATTTTGATGACAGCAGAAGCATTAGCGACGTGTCAGCTTATGTATACGATCAGGGGGGTAACCGAATCGAGAAATTTCGTAAGGGAGATTTTAATGAAAGAAGTGCCGTTTCAGGAAGTACGTTGTATTCTGACTCTAAGATTCTTTTTCTCGATTACACGCCTGTTCAGTATCCTTTCACCTTCGAACTGAATTATGAAGTAAAAACCCCGAATACAGCAGCTATTCCAACAACTTATTTTATCAACAGCTTTTATCAGTCGGTTCAGGAAAGCCGTGTGGAGCTTCATTATCCGAAGGAAGTTTTCGATCCTCTTTACCATTTGTCGAAGACTGACGAACACGAGATCATGGTAATGCAAGACCAAGGTTATCTTTCCTTTACAGTAAAGAATATTCCCGCATACCGATCTGAAGAGCTGGCCCCCTCGATATATGATTTTTCACCAAGAGTAGAACTGACAGTCGATCAATTTTCGTTTGAAGGCTATCAGGGTCAAGGGACCAGCTGGAAGGAACTTGGACTTTGGTTCCAACAGGAATTGTTGCGGGGACGACAGGAGCTTCCGGAAGCTACTATCAAAGAGGTGCAGGATCTCGTTGCACATACTGATGATATATATGAAAAAGCCCGGTTGATTTATGAATATGTCCAGTCACAAACCAGGTATATAAGCGTACAGGTTGGTATTGGTGGATTTCAGCCTATAGCGGCCATTGAGGTCGATGAGGTAAAATACGGAGATTGTAAAGGCCTGACTAACTATACCATGGCACTCCTTCGGGCAGTTGGTGTTGAAGCATATTACACCCATGTGCAGGCCGGAAAAAGCCGGGTAGATTTTCATGATGATTTTGCCTCGCTTGCCCAGGGGAATCATGTAATCCTTGCCATCCCTTACCAGGATGAGCTTCTTTGGTTAGATTGTACCTCTCAACGCTTACCGTTTAATTTTCTCGGAGACTTTACAGATGACCGGAAGGTACATGTGATCAGGCCCGACGGGGGAGAAATACTGAAAACGCCCAAATACGGAGCCGATGACAACCGTCAGATCACCCGTGGTAGCTATACGATTGATACGAATGGTGTCATGCATGCAGAATTGGTGATGACAACTACCGGGCTTCAGTACGATGACAGATATTTTTTGGCTGACAAGGATGCAGAGCAACTTCATAAATACTATAAAAACTATTGGGATGATCTGAATAATCTGCAGCTGAAAAGTATATGTTTTGAGAATGATAAGTCTGAAATTTCATTCACCGAAACGGTTTCCTTTTCTGCCGATAATTATGTGAAACCTTCAGGGGACGATCTTTTTTTCTCAGTGAATGCCTTTAATCGTTTGGATCGTGTTCCTTCCCGTTACAGAAGCCGGAAACTACCCCTTTGGATAGAGACCGGTTTTTCAGATGAAGATGTGGTCAGAATCTCAATACCTGAAGGCTATCGTGTCGAAGCTTTGCCCGAACCGGTGCGTTTGGAGGGAAAATTCGGTTCCTACGAACTGGACTTCGAAATGGTAGATGATCAGCAAATAGACTTCAAGCGCAAAGTGTTCATCAAAAAGGGTAAATACCCGAAAGAAGACTATGGAAAATATCGGGCCTTTCGCAAAAAGATCGCCCTCTACGATAATCTGAAACTCATGCTTAAACCCACCACAAAAACCTGACATTATGAACAAGCTTCTTTTTTCAATTGTTTTATTTATCCTCGTGCCTGGCCAATTTCTTTCGGCACAAGACTTTGATTTTGGTAAAGTTTCCCTTGAAGAAGTCCGCGAAAAACAACACCCGGTAGAACCTGAGGCAGAGGCAGCTTGGCTTTATAGAAAAAGGGAAACTTATTTTCTTACAGTAGGTGGGGGAATTCAACAGTATACCGAGGTGCATAATCGTCTTAAAGTATACACCAAGGAAGGGTTTGATTATGCAACTATTGAACTTATTCTTTTGAACGATGCTGAAAAGTTAGGAGGCCTTAAAGCTTATTCATATAATGAAGAAGATGGGAATCTCAAAGAGATGAAGCTGGATAAGGATCAGGTTTTCACAGAAGAATATAATAAGAATTTCAAGAAGGTAAAATTCGCTTTGCCGGAGGTAAAGGAAGGTACGGTGATCGAATATAAATATAAAATCAGCTCTGATTTCATTACCCGGATTAACCCTTTTGCTTTTCAATTCGGTATTCCGGTAAATAAGTTAAGTTACCGGTTCAGCGCTCCGGATTTCATGCAGTTTAAGCCCCAGTACAGGGGCTATTTAGGGATTTTTCCTAACCAGACCAGCGCATATAATGCTGGTATAGGACAGAATGTTAATATTCATGAATACGACAGGGAGAACATCCCTTCACTGAAAGTCGAAAGTTTTGTTGATAACATTAATAACTACCGGGCCGCAGCTATGTATGAGCTGAACATAGTCAATATTCCTGGGAAATATTACAAATCATACTCCCAAACATGGAACGATGTTACTAAGTCTATCTATGACTACGATGAATTTGGAAGTGAATTGAAGAAAAACGGCTATTTCAATGAAGATTTGAACCGGGCACTGCAGGGAGCAACTACTTCCGAAGAAAAAGTCAGTCGAATATTTAATTTTGTTCGCGATAAGATGACCTGGAATGAATATTTCGGCTACTGGTGTGACCTGGGGGTAAGAAAGGCCTATAAAGAAAATACCGGAAATGTGGCCGACATCAATTTGATGCTAACCGCTATGTTGCGTCATGCCGGGCTCAAGGCAAATCCGGTCCTCACCAGTACCAAATCACATGGGATTCCGCTTTTTCCAACTACAGATGGTTTCAATTATGTTATTTGTCACGTCGAATTGCCCGGTAAGTCAATATTGCTCGATGCTACTGATAAACACGCCCTGCCAAATGTTTTGCCTTTGCGTTCATTAAACTGGAATGGACGTTTGGTAAGGGAAGACGGAACCTCAGCTGATATAGACCTTTCCGCCCCGCAGCAAGCCGCAAAGATGGTTACATTAATGGTGGATCTTAAGGAAGACGGCTCCCTGGAAGGTATGATGCGACAACAGCTGACCCACCACGAAGCATACAGGTTCAGGCAAAATCATCTGAATAAAAGCGAAGATCTCTATTTGGAAGAAATGGAAAATAAACTTTCAGGTATTCTAATAGGTGAATATTCCAGGGATAATATGGAAGATCATAAAATGCCATTGGTAGAAAGTTTCAAATTTACCCAGGAAACTACAGCAGAATTTAGTGGAAATAAGATGCTTTTATCTCCTATGTTATTTTTTGCTGAAGATGAAAATCCCTTTAAACTGGAAAAAAGAGAATTCCCGGTCGATTTCCTGTATCCAAAGATAACTCGTATAATGGTGAATCTAAATATCCCTGAAAACTTCACTATAGAACACCTTCCTGAATCTACTGCTGTTCTGCTTCCCGATAATCTGGGGAAGTTTACTTTCAATGTTGCAGTGAATGGCAGCAGAATTCAATTGGTGGTTTCTTCAGAAATAAATACCGATATTGTGCCCGCAGATTATTACGAGGCTTTACGGAGCTTTTTTGACCTGATGGTAAAAAAGGAAACCGAAAAGATCGTTTTGGTAAAGGTATGATACGATGGATTTAAAAAATGCACAGCTGGTTGTTGACAGCTGGATACAGGAACACGGAGTTCGATATTTTAATGAACTGACAAATATGGCACAACTCACCGAAGAAGTGGGTGAAGTGGCTCGTATTATCGCCAGGAGGTATGGAGAGCAGAGTGAGAAGGAAAGCGATAAGAACAAGGATCTTGGCGAGGAACTGGCCGATGTGGTTTTTGTGGTTCTGTGCCTGGCCAATCAGACAGGTGTCGACCTGCAGGCTTCTTTCGATAAGAAGATGGAACTGAAGACCAAACGTGATCACGACCGGCATCACAACAATGAAAAGCTGAAATAAGTGTTAAGAGGTATCCTGCAATGCGGGATACTTTTTTACTTTTATCCCTAAAATTTTTCCTGTGAACATCAATATAAGCGCCAGAACATCCCGCTTAAACGGAGATATTACCATTACCGGTTCAAAAAGCGAAACCAACAGACTTTTACTGCTGCAGGCACTTTACCCTCAGTTAACCATCGCGAACATCTCTAATTCAGATGATGCGTTGGTCATGCAAAAGGGACTGAAAAGCTCAGCATCAGAGATCGACATTCATCATGCCGGAACGGCTATGAGGTTTCTTACGGCTTATTTTGCCACTCAGCCGGGACGAAATATCCGGCTCACAGGTTCCAGACGAATGACTGAGAGGCCCATCGGGATATTGGTGGAGGCACTTCGCGAGCTTGGCGCGGATATTAGTTATGAAAATGAAGAGGGGTATCCGCCACTTCTTATTCAGGGCAAAAGATTGCAGGGTAATAAGGTTACCATTCCGGCCGATGTAAGCAGCCAGTACATATCGGCGCTACTATTGATCGCGCCCTCTTTGCCGGAGGGTCTTATGCTTGAGCTGAAGGGGAAGATTACTTCTGTTCCTTATATTAAAATGACCTTGTCATTGCTCGATCGCATCGGGGTACCTTATGAGTTTAAGGGCAATCTGATCCGGGTGCAACCGAAGACCACTGTCGAAAAGCAAACACTTGTTGTGGAATCTGACTGGAGCTCAGCCTCTTATTTTTACAGTATTGCCGCCCTTTCTGAGTCTGCATCGATTTCTCTTAGCAGCTACAGAAAAGACAGTTTGCAGGGAGACAGCGTACTTTCAGAGATTTACAGGCATTTTGGTGTGGAAACCAGCTTCAAGGGAGATGGGTTACATCTTAGCAGGTCTGCTGATGCAGCCGTTACAGATTATATGGAACTGGATCTTTCCAATGCTCCCGATATAGCCCAGACGATAGCGGTAACCTGCTTCGGATTAGGAATAGGATGCCGGTTAACCGGGTTACACACCCTGAAGATCAAAGAAACCGACAGGTTAGAAGCGCTTAAAGCCGAGTTGTCAAAATTTGGAGCACAGATAGAGGTGACCGATAAGGAACTGATGCTTCAGCCATCAGGTAACATACAAAACGGGGTTTCCGTAGCTACGTATAACGACCATAGAATGGCAATGGCTTTTGCTCCTCTGGCTTTAAAAGTGCCGCTGAGCATTCAGGATGCCGGGGTGGTAAGTAAATCATATCCCGATTTCTGGAACGATCTGGAGGTTTTGGGTTTCACCGTTGAGAAAATCTAAATAATCTTTTCTGGACAGTGATGCCCGAGGCTCGCATAACCTTCTGTCTACTGAGAAAATAATCATTCAATTCCTTGACATCCCCCCTGTTGAAGTTGTATATTTGCGCCTCCTGTCAGGTATAAAATATTGCCTTTCAGGTTACTGAATACATGAATAACAGACCTTAGATCAAAAATACGATCCGTGTTGAATGCCTGTAACAGGCTTTCTTCGCGGTTTATTCATTTTTGGTCTGCTGTGAAAAAAGAAAATAAAGCAGATGAAACTATCTAATTTCAATTTCGAATTACCCAAGGAATTATTGGCAGAGTATCCTTCTGAACATCGTGATGAGGCCAGACTAATGGTGCTTCACCGTGAAAGTGGAAAAATCGAGCACAAGCTCTTTAAAGACCTGATCGATTATTTTGATGAAGGTGATGTGATGGTATTGAATGATACCAAGGTATTTCCTGCCCGTCTCTTTGGTAACAAGGAAAAAACAGGAGCCCGTATCGAGGTTTTTCTTCTTAGGGAACTGAACAAGGAACAACGCCTGTGGGATGTGTTGGTAGACCCGGCTCGTAAGATCCGAATCGGTAATAAACTGTATTTCGGGGAAGATGAGAGCCTGGTGGCCGAGGTTATCGATAATACGACCTCTCGCGGAAGAACCCTTCGTTTTCTGTATGATGGTTCTTATGATGAGTTTCGCAGCAAATTGAATGAGTTGGGTGAGACCCCGCTTCCGAAATATATCAAGAGAGAGGTAGAGCCTGAAGATGAAGAGCGTTACCAGACCATTTATGCCAAGAAGGAAGGAGCAGTAGCCGCTCCGACAGCCGGACTTCACTTTTCAAAGCACCTGCTGAAACGCCTTGAGATAAAGGGAATTGATTTTGCAGAACTGACCCTTCACGTAGGTTTGGGAACTTTCAACCCGGTTGAGGTGGAAGATCTTTCCAAGCACAAAATGGACAGTGAGGAGTTGTTCATCACCGAAGAATCTGCTGAGATCGTTAACTCTGCGAAAGCCAAAAAGAATAAAGTTTGTGCCGTGGGGACCACTGTTATGAGAGGACTCGAAAGCTCGGTTTCTTCTGAAGGAACACTGAATCCTTATGATGGGTGGACGAATAAATTTATCTTTCCTCCCTACGAATTCAGCATCGCAGATTGTATGGTGACCAATTTCCATACTCCAAAATCAACGCTGTTGATGATGGTTTCTGCTTTCGCCGGTCACGACCTGATCATGAAGGCTTATAAGGAGGCTGTGAAAGAGAATTACAAATTCTACTCCTACGGTGATGCCATGCTGATCCTGTAAAGAGGTCATATAATATCAGGAAAAGCCCCGTGAGATTCACGGGGCTTTTTTGTTGCCCATGCCCGTAAGGCATGGAAAAAGAATCTCTTATCTTTGCAAAGATTATGATAAAGGAAAAAAAAGATATCAGAGCCCTTAGCAGGGATCAGTTGCGGGACTTCTTTGTTTCTGAGGGCGATAAGGCTTTCAGGGGAAATCAGGTCTATGAATGGTTATGGGCCAAGTCTGCTCATAGTTTCGATGAGATGACTAACCTCTCTAAAGAAACGAGAGCCATGCTGGAAGAGCATTTCGTGATCAATCATATCAGGGTCGATCAGATGCAGAGAAGCCAGGACGGCACGATCAAAAATGCGGTGAAACTGCATGACGGGCTGGTGGTTGAATCGGTTTTGATACCTACTTCAACCAGAACAACAGCCTGTGTTTCCAGCCAGGTGGGATGCAGTCTGGATTGTAAGTTTTGCGCGACTGCCAAATTAAAGCGTATGCGCAATCTGAATCCCGATGAGATCTATGACCAGGTGGTGGCCATCGATAATGAAAGCCGTCTGTATTTTGATCGTCCGCTCTCCAACATCGTTTTCATGGGAATGGGTGAGCCCCTGATGAATTATCGGAACGTTCTGAAGGCGATCGAAATGATCACTTCTGAAGACGGCCTGGGGATGTCACCCCGACGAATAACGGTCTCTACCTCCGGTGTTCCCAAGATGATACGGAAACTCGCCGACGACAAGGTCAGGTTTAAGCTGGCGGTTTCCCTGCATTCTGCCATAGATGAAGTGCGAAGCCGCATCATGCCTTTTAACGAAACCTTCCCGCTGAAAGACCTACGGGAAGCTTTGCAATACTGGTACCAGGAGACCAAAAGCAGGATCACCTATGAATATGTTGTCTGGAAGGGCATTAACGATACCGTGGAAGATGCCAGGGCCCTGGTGCAATTTTGTCGCTTTGCCCCTTCAAAGGTCAACCTGATCGAATATAACCCGATAGGTGATGATACATTCAGGCAGGCTGATTTCAATGCTATAGAGATGTACCGTGAAATTTTGGAGGAAGCCGGGATCACCGTAACCGTAAGACGCTCACGGGGTAAGGATATCGATGCTGCCTGCGGGCAGCTTGCCAATAAATCATAAGGCGATATTCTGTGATCACACCGCTTAATTATCAAAGCGAAATACTATATTTGATCCTCCGATGAAGGTAGTTGAGCAAATTAAAGGGCCCATACATGATGAGATGGAACTTTTTGAAAAGAAGTTCTACGAATCCATGTCTTCAAAAGTGGCCTTGCTCAATCGTATTACCCACTACATTGTAAACAGAAAAGGGAAGCAGATGCGCCCTATGTTCGTCTTCCTGGTGGCCAAGATGGTCTCGGGAGGGAAGGTGAATATGCGTACCTACCGCGGGGCTTCCGTTATAGAACTGATCCACACCGCAACCCTGGTGCACGATGATGTGGTAGATGACAGTAACCGCAGACGTGGATTTTTCTCCATCAATGCCCTCTGGAAGAATAAGATCGCTGTGCTGGTCGGAGATTATTTGTTGTCTAAAGGGCTGCTCCTCTCCATAGATAATGATGATTTTGATCTGTTGAAGATCATCTCGGTCGCGGTGCGGGAAATGAGCGAAGGCGAGCTTTTGCAGATCGAAAAGGCCCGCAAGCTCGATATCACAGAATCGGTTTATTACGAAATCATCAGGCAGAAAACCGCCACGCTCATCGCTGCCTGCTGTAGCCTGGGTGCCTGTTCGGTGAGTCCAGATTCAGAAGAGGTCGAAAAGATGAGGAAGTTTGGTGAGTTGATCGGTATGGCCTTTCAGATCAAAGACGACCTTTTCGACTATACCGATGGTCCTATCGGGAAACCTACCGGAATAGATCTGAAGGAACAAAAGATGACCCTTCCGCTTATTCATGTGCTCAATACCGTTGCGGAGAAAGATCGAAGATGGTTGATAAATTCGGTTAAGAATCACAATAAAAGCAAGAAGCGTATCAATGAAGTTATTGCCTTTGTGAAGTCAAATGGCGGACTTGACTATGCCGAGAAGCAAATGCATAAATTCCAGGCCGAAGCCATGGAGATTCTATGTCAGTACCCCCCGTCACCTTACCGTGATTCTCTCGAAATGATGGTGAATTACGTGATCGAACGTAAAAAGTAACGCCTCTCTTGTAACATTTTACGCTTTTTCACTTCTCTTATATAAGCAGGTTTATCAGTGATTTAGCCCGGGTTATTAATTTTTTTCCATAGGCCAGGCAACCATATTGACAAAAGTTTCGTCTTTATTAACAGAAGAACGAATGAAAGGAATTTTGAAGGTCATACCCTTATATCGCAACGAGGAAAAATTAATTCAGGGAGCCCTGAAGGGAAATCGCAGTGCTCAGCGTGCGATCTACGACCGTTACGCCTCGAAAATGCTGGCGGTTTGTCATTCTTATGTAAAAGACAGGCAATTTGCTGAGGATGTGATGATCAGAGGATTCTTTAAGGTTTATAAAAATCTTTATTCATTCGAACAAAAAGGAAGTTTTGAAGGCTGGATCAGAAGGATCATGGTGCGGGAAGCGATCGATTTTTTACGAGCAAGAAAAGAGGGGATCAGTTTTCGTGATGAATTGCCGGAATATAAAATGGCAGAACACCACCAGGACAGCGAAATTCTCTATGATGAGGAAACCATACGACTCTTGATCGAAAGACTGCCTGACGGGTATCGTTCGGTCTTCCTGATGTATGCTGTTGAGGGATACAGTCATTCAGAGATTGCCGAAATGTTGGGTATATCTGAAAGCACTTCAAAATCCCAATTGCACAAAGCCAGAAAAGCGTTGAAAGAAGAGTTGAACTTATTGAAAGATGGAAAACGAAAAGAAATATTTGGATAGGCAGGTAAAGCGGGCATTCCGTAACAAAGAGATGTCGCCGGGGAATATGGCCTGGGATCGTCTGGAGGAGATGCTTGATAAGGATGCTGAGAAGCCGGTAAAAAGGCTGAGGGATTATCGTCCTGTTGCGGCCGCCGTTTTACTGTTTCTCATGGCAGGCAGCCTTTTTTATTACCTGAGTCCGGTACAACAAAATCAGATTGAGGTGACCACAACCCCTGCACCAGGCCCGGGAGAAGATCATCCCGATCAGATTGAACAGCAATTGATCCAACCTGTGACCTCCAATGCAGTGGCCGTTCAGGACGATTCCACCGACAGCAAACGCGCCATAAACCATTCGGATATTGCTGATCCCGGTGAGAGACAAATAGTGGTGACTCATGTTGAAAAACCGGCAGATGACCCTATGGAAGATTCCTCAGATCATGCGATCGCGTTCCAGGAAGATCATGAGTTTTCCCCGGCAGAAGCAGCAGAGAGAGAAGTAGCGGTCTTGTTGGCAGAGGCACAGAGTAAAATTTATAAAGACACGCTTTCAGCAGATGAAGATGTCGATGCCATGGCCTTGCTCGAGGAGGTGGAAGACGAGTTGGATGAAACCTTTAAAGAAAAGATGTTCGATATGCTTAAAAGCGGTTTTAAAAAAGTCAAAACAGCTGTAGCTGAACGCAATCAATAGTTTATTCATCAATCTTTTAAATCAAACAATTATGTATGCAAGAATGCTTTGCATCGCCCTGGTGATGCTTATTTTTAATGTTTTTTTCTCATCGGCCCAAACGGTCAAAGATTCGACGCTAACCGATCAGCAACGATATCAGCTCGAACAATTACGCATTGAGCGTGATAATATAGTTGCAGAGGAAAAGGACCGTCTGAAGGCTGAAGTCTCCCGTATCGATGCCCGCCTGGAAAAAGGTGAGATCAGCGATGCCGAGGCGAAGCGACTGAAGGAAGAGGCTGCTATGCGCAGTGCGCGGAACATAGAGAATAAAACAGCCATTATTGAAAACAAGATCGCCCTGCTGGAGCGCGGTGAGACCTATGAGTTCGAAGTTCACAAGGGAACCAAGGTCGGTATGGACGATGATGATTGTGATTCCTGTGTTTTCGGAGTTGACTGGGATGACTGGGATGATTGGGACTTTTGGGAACATAAGGAGCGGCGGTATGATCGCAGAACCTACAGCGACCTGGTGATAGCCTTCGGATTCAATAATGCGATCTTCTCAGGGGAATCATTTAATGACACCCCTTATAAAATAGGAGGGAGCCGCTTCTTTGAGATCGGCTGGCAGTGGAAAACCCGCGTCTTTAAAAATTCAAACTGGTTACGGGTCAGCTATGGTTTTTCAATCCAGCAGAACGGACTGAAGCCCGACGATAACCAGTACTTTGTCAAAGACGGAGATCTTACAACCCTTGAAACCTTCGACCTTGACCTGAATAAGTCGAAGCTGCGAATGGACAATATTGTGATTCCTGTATATTTTGAATTCGGACCTTCCAAAAAAATAGAAAGGGAAGATTACTTCAGGTACTCCACCCATGATCAGTTCAGAATGGGGCTAGGGGGATATGTGGGGCTCAATTATACCACCAGGCAAAAACTGAAATATCGTGAGAATGGTGAACGTGTCAAAGAAAAGATCATCGACAATTATAACACCAACAACACCATTTATGGTCTTGCAGGCTATGTAGGTTTCGGAGATGTTTCGCTCTATGTCAAATATGATCTGAATACCATTTTTAAAGATCAGAATACGGAGCAGCGCAATATCTCAGCCGGATTGAGATTTGAGCTTTAAGACATAACGATTTATTAGTATTTTTGATTCCCGCCCTGTGGCGGGAATCGTTTTTTAATCCCATCGCTTGTGATTGCAAAAGAAACCATAGATAAAGTTTTTGAGACGGCCCGGGTGGAAGAGGTGATCGGCGACTTCGTCAACCTCAAACGTTCGGGAAGTAATTTTAAGGGGCTGAGTCCGTTTACAGACGAACGTACCCCCAGTTTTATGGTGTCTCCGGTCAAACAGATCTGGAAAGATTTCAGTTCGGGAAAAGGCGGGAACGTGATCGCCTTTGTGATGGAGCACGAGCATTTCTCCTATCCTGAAGCCATTCGCTACCTGGCCAATAAATATGGCATAGAGATCATTGAAACTCAGCAGACCGACGAGCAAAAGGAAAAGGCAAGTGAACGGGAAAGCATGTTTCTGGTATCAGAATATGCGGCCGATGTATTCGAAGAAAACCTTTGGGAGAGCGAGAAGGGAAAAGCCATCGGTCTTACCTATTTCAAGGAAAGAGGATTCACTGCTGAGACTATAAGGGAATTTCGGCTCGGATATTGTCTCGATCAATGGGATGCCTTTACTTCAAGAGCGCTTAAAGACGGCTATCAGCTGGAATTTCTCGAAAAAACAGGACTCACGATCGTTAAGGGGGAAAAGCAGTTTGACCGCTTTAAAGGAAGAGTAATGTTTCCTATTCATTCCATGAGCGGACGTGTGTTGGGTTTTGGCGGGCGTATTCTGAATAATGATAAGAAAGCAGCCAAGTATCTCAATTCTCCGGAAAGCGAGATCTATCATAAAAGCAAGGTGCTTTACGGGATCTACCAGGCCAAACAGTCTATTGCCAAAGAAAACAACTGTTACCTTGTAGAGGGTTATACCGATGTGATTCAGTTTTACCAGAGGGGTCTTACCAATGTGGTTGCGTCCAGCGGTACGGCACTGACTCCCGATCAGATCAGGATTATTAAAAGACTTACCGATAATATTACCGTGCTCTTTGACGGAGATGCGGCAGGCTTAAGAGCTTCGCTCAGGGGAGTTGATTTGATCCTGGAGCAGGGGATGAATGTAAAGGTGTGTACCTTTCCGGAAGGAGAAGATCCCGATAGTTTTGCCAGAAAGAACAGTCTGGAAGAGGTGACTCATTATCTGGAAACCCGGGCTACCGATTTCATTCGTTTTAAGGCCTCTGTCCTTGTGAAGGAAGCTGCTGATGATCCCATCAGGAAAGCTGAGACGATCAGGGATATCGTTAATAGTATCTCGAAGATTCCCGATCGGATAAAACGGGAGATTTACATACAGGAATGTTCCCGCATAATGGATATTTCTGAAGACGTGCTTTTCAATACCCTGGCTCAGATCGGAAAAAAAGAGATCAATGACCTGGGGAAAATTCAGAAGCAACAGCATAAAGCCTTTGAAGTGGTCAAAACCGATCACAAACTTGAAAAGGTTGACGCCTTGCAGGAGCTGGAGCGAAAGATCATTGAGTTGCTGCTTTTATATGGAAAACACGAAGAGGATTTTGAAGACCTGGTACTGAAAGCAGATGACAAGGGCGAGCTTATATTGGAGCCCGAGGTACATCGGGCAAAGGTGTATGAAAAGATTTATCTCGACCTTCAGCAGGATGAAGTGGCCCTGAGTAATCCGTTGTTTCGCGAGATCTATGATGAACTGATCGAGCGAATGAACAGCGATGACCAGTTTTCAGTTGAAACCTTTGTGAAAAGTGCATCAGGAGATGTGGCCTCTGAAGTATCTTCCCTGCTTATGGAAGAAGAGAAGTACCGGCTCCATGATTGGGACCGTAAAGATATCTTTGTGAAAGATAAGCAGGCGGTCGTGGCTCAGCTGGTAACTGAGACAATTCTGAGTTTGCGATGTCAGCTGATCGACAAAAGGGTAGACCACCTTCAGGAAAGCGTAAAGGAATATTCGAATGAGGGCAATTCAGAAACTCTGGAAGAGATCATAAATTACCATCAGTTAAGAAGGCTCCTTGCAAAAAAATTGAATCGGGTTATTTAATATAATTCCAGGGCTTTTGCCTGCTGCAGCATATCGACCATGTTATCCACGTTCAGCTTTCGCATCAGACGAGCCTTGTAGGTGCTTACGGTCTTTTCGTTCAAGCCGAGTTCTTCCGCCACATGTTTGTTTCTTTTACCGGATGCCAGCAACTTGAGTACTTCCACCTCGCGGGTTGAAAGCTTTCTGAAAAAACGACGGGGTTTATTGGTGCTTTCGTCAAAGGCCAGGCGTTGAGCGAGTTCATTTGTGATAAACATACCTCCTTCTGCCACTTTGTTGATGGCGTTCTTTAAGGTGTCGAGTGACGCGGCTTTTGAAACATATCCGGCTGCTCCGGCACGTAAGGTGCTAAGGGCATATACATCTTCAGCCTGAGTACTGTATATCAGCACTTTAATATCGGGGTAATCTTTTTTGAGTTTTCGTAACGCGGTAATACCATTAACTTCAGGGATGTCCATTTCCAAAAGGATGACATCCGGACTTGCATTCTTCAGCTCATTGAAAAGTTCGGTAGTGGTGCTCACACTGCCCACCTCCTCAAAGTCGCTGGAATCATTCAAAACCGCTTTCAATCCTGCGCGAACAATAGGATGGTTGTCGGCTACTAATACCTTGATCATAATAATACGTTTTGTTGTTATTATTTAGTGAGCCAATACACTATAGGATAATTTCATCAGGTATACCAGACAGAGACGCATGGTTCGGGGAAATTATACTTAACAGTAAAATTAACGAAAAAAAATACGTAAGCAAAATAGTAGAAAAAACTTTCGTTTAAAGTATTATTATTTCCATTCATTTCCACTTTTCGGGTATTTCACATACCGGTATGGGGTTCATTTTGTGTTGATTCGCCCTGTTTAGTCTCTTGTAAATATCATAGACTTCTTTCTCTCTCCCGTTAAAGTCATCCAATTGTTTTCCAAGGGCATCTTGTCGCATGGCCCATTCGAGTTCGGGGTAGCTTGCTCCGATCTGATCTTCGTCGGTACGGTCGTCTCCCCAGAGCCCGTCTGTAGGCGGGGCATCCAGGATTTCATGGTTGATGCCGAGATATGAGGCCAGTGCATAAACCTCGGTTTTCATCAGGTCTGCGATGGGGCTCAGATCTACCCCGCCATCACCATATTTGGTGAAGAAACCGACCCCGAAATCTTCCACTTTATTTCCGGTGCCAGCGACCAAGAGCTTGTGGTAGGCAGCAAAGTAATAAAGGGAGGTCATGCGAAGTCTGGCGCGGGTGTTGGCAAGGGCCATAAAACGATCGACCTCGTTTTCAACTTTTGGGAATTCGGCTACCAGCGAATCGAATACCGGTGTAAGGTTCACCGTCTCCATGCGTACGTTCTGATGTTTTTCTTGCAACCAGTCGATATGCCTTAACGCTCTGTTGACCTGATTTTCAGCCTGGTGTATTGGCATTTCAAGGCAAAGAACCTCCAGGCCCGTACGCGCACAAAGAGTGGAGGCGAGGGCTGAGTCGATCCCTCCGGAAACCCCGATTACGAACCCTTTCATGCCGGCTTTTTCAGCATAACTCTTCAGCCAGTTGGTAATATGATCGATAATTTTTTCTTCTTTCATCTTTGGTTTAAATTTGGACAAACAGTTTGTTGAAGCAGCCGGTAATTAGGCAGATATCTTATCGCTGATAGGCTTACCTTTGCAAACAAATTTAACAGTTTATTTCTCGTTTTGAAAGCTAAACCTCAGATCTGTATGTCATATTTAAAGAGAATTTTTTGTTGCGGTATTGTCCTGTTAGTCTTCTCCTGTGCCGGGGAGAGTAAAAGAGAGCAGGAGATCGATAAGATCCAGGTCGAAATGGAGCTCATGCGTTTTGACCGTGAATTTGCTCAGGCTGGTCCAGAAGATCTTTCACGTCTTAAAAGCGACTTTCCTTATCTCTTTCCTGATGAGTTTGAAGACAGTGTCTGGTACCAAAGAATGACCGACACCATTCAACAGGAATTATTTGCTGAGGTTGGCGATAGATTTCCCGATCACAGCGATCTGGAACAGGAACTATATGAACTCATGCAGCATTACAAATACTATTTCCCCGATACTTCGATCCCTGATGTGGTAACGGTCACTTCTGATGTCGATTACCGTAACCGCGTGATATACGCAGATTCCCTAGTGTTGATCGGGTTGGATAATTACCTGGGTCCGGAGCACCATTTCTATGCCGGTATTCCGGTCTATGTAAAAGAGGCCCTGGAAAGTGAGCAAATATCGGTCGATGTGGCGATGGCCATGGGACGTTCGAAAGTGCCGGGTTATAACGACAGGGCCTTTGTGGCTCAAATGGTTTATTACGGGAAACTTTATTATCTGATCAGCCGTTTGTTACCCGAAAAATCAGAGGCTGCGGTTATGGGGTATACCGAAGATGATTATGCCTGGGCAGATGCCAATGAAGCTGAGATATGGAGGTATTTTGTAGAACGGGATCTGCTGTTCTCTACAGATCGCAAACTTCAGGAGCGATTCATCGATCCGGCACCTTTTTCTAAATTTTACCTGGAACTTGATAATGAATCCCCGGGCCGCCTCGGGCGCTATCTAGGGTGGAAGATTGTGCAGGCATATATGGAGAATAATGAGGTATCTTTGCAGCAGATGCTGCAGACACCTGCAGAAGTGATTTTTAATGAAGCAAAATATAAACCTGAAAAATAATGTCAAAAACACATACCTCTGATATCAACCTGAAGGTGGAACTCGATGAAAACAGAATTCCCGAAAAACTCTTCTGGAGTGCCGAAGATGGAGGCGTAAATAATGAGGAAGCCAAAGCCATGTTGCTTTCGGTCTGGGACAGTGAAAAACAGGAGACTCTAAAGATCGATCTCTGGACCAAGGACATGCCCGTCGATGAGATGAAAAAGTTTTTCCATCAGACGCTCATGGCCATGAGTGAAACCTTTTATAAGGCTACTCAGGATGAGAAGATGACTGCTACCATGAAAGATTTTTGTGATTATTTCGCAGAGAAACTGGAGCTGAAGAAGCAGTAATCCGTGCTGTATTTCATTTACAATGCCCGGTCTGGCATGGGTCATGCAGCCCTTGACAGCCTTCATAAAATAATCAGCCCGTCTACATATAGATGCGATCTGTGCCGATTGACCCATCATGCTTTTGGCATGCGTAAGGAATGGAAGGCATATGTCGAAGAATTCAGAACTGCGGAGATCGGATTTGTTCATCGGGATGAGCTGTGGGAATTGCCTTGTAGTGAAAGGGTTTCTAAAATGCCATTGCCTGTAATCGGCTACTGTTCCGGGTCTGATTTCCAAGTGTTGATCACCGCCTTTGAAATGGCAGAGCTCAAAGATGTTTCGGCTTTGACAGTGCTGTTAAAGAAGCGAACGAAAAAGTCTAGGATTCTCTGATCTGGCGGTTGATAGTTTCTATGTAATTCAGTATTTCATCTCTTCCGTCGCCTCTGGCAGAGGAGCTGATAAAGTAATTGGGAGGTTCTTCCCAGGCTCCTTCGGTTAATTGCTCCAGGTAATTCTTCACGTTGCGTTCCAGAGCTTTGGGCTTCAGTTTATCTGCCTTGGTAAAAACTATAGAAAACGGAATCTCCCTTTCGCCCAGCCAGCGCATGAATTCCAGGTCAATCTTTTGGGGTTCATGGCGGGAATCGATCAGCACAAAGGCAGAGACAAGTTGTTTACGCTGTTCGAAATAAGCAGTGATAAACTTTTGAAATTCCTTTTTTGCACTTTTCGAGACTTTCGCATAGCCATAACCGGGAAGATCTACCAGGAACCAGTTGTTGTTGATCCTGAAATGGTTGATCAGTTGGGTTTTTCCGGGTCTGCCGGAGGTCTTGGCCAGGTTTTTCCGGTTGGTCAGCAAATTGATCAGGGAAGATTTCCCCACGTTCGAACGGCCGATAAAGGCGTATTCGGGTATGAACTCAGCAGGGCATTTGGCTACCTCGCTGTTGCTCATTACAAAATCGGCCGACTTGATCTGCATAGCTACAAATTGCGTTTTTCCAACCAGGAGTGTAAGATCCGGTTGAAATCGTTCGGATGTTCCATCATAGGGGCGTGACCACATTTGTCGATCCAGAATAACTCTGCATCAGGGAGTAGTTGATTAAACTCTTCCGCCACATTGGGAGGAGTTACCGTGTCGTTCTTTCCCCAGATAATACAGGTTGGAGTGTGCATATGTGGGAGGTCTTTGGCCATATTATGACGAATGGCACTTTTCGCGATGGCAAGGGTCTTGATCAGTTTATTGCGATCATTCACCGTGGCGTAAACCTCGTCTACGATCTCTTTAGTAGCCACCTTGGGATCGTAAAACACCTCCTCGCTTTTTTTCTTGATGAATTCATAATCGCCCCTTTTGGGATAACCGTCACCCATGGCGCTTTCATAAAGCCCCGAACTTCCGGTGATCACCAGGGCTTTAACCTTGTCGGGAAAAAGTTTGGTGTGCAAAAGACCAATATGTCCCCCAAGTGAGTTTCCTAAAAGGATCACTTCATCAAAATTCTTATACTCGATAAAGGCCTCTAAAAACAAAGCATAGCTTTTTACGTTCGTTTTTAACAGGCTCATAGTGTAGATAGGTAGTTCCGGTATCAGGACTTTGTAGCCCCTTTCAGAAAAGTAATCGGTAACCCCTTTGAAGTTGCTGAGTCCGCCCATGAGTCCATGAAGAACGATCATCGGGGTTCCTTCGCCAACTTCTATGTAGGCAAATTTTCCTTCCTTCTTTAATTCGTGTACCATTAATGGTTAGTTACATTTCTTCGAAGCAAATATAGTCATTTCACTTTTATCGCGGGGGTTTTGTGCTCTTTGGAGATGGCTTGTGCAGCCTTCTTCAGAAGAGCTTGATTTTAAGTGCTTTGACTTTTAAGGTGTTCGGGCGTTATTTTCACAACCGGGCAGGATGGTGGCTATTGAACGGTCTTTTTTGTAATTTATCAACATTGTGGTAAAAAGTGCCAAAATGTGGTAAATTGTGGTAAATATTTATATATATTTGAAAAATAACCGTCAATCCGATCAGTAGATGTTCCACTTCACAGAAGAGTATGAGTGTAAGGCAGATAGCAAGGGCCGTATCATGGTTCCTTCTGCTATGCGTGCCAAACTCGCGCCTGTTTTGGAAGAGGGATTGGTGTTAAAAAGGTCCATTTTTCAGAAGTGTCTGGAGATCTATACCATGGAGGCCTGGAACAGGGAAATGAAGGAGGTGAGCAAGCTGAATCGTTTTGTGAAAAAGAATAACGATTTCATCAGGCAATTCACTGCCGGAGTGCGAAAGGTGGAGATCGACAGTACGGGTCGTATCTCCATTCCCAAGAATTTGCTGAGTTATGCCGGAATAGAAAAAGGTGTGGTTTTGTCTGAGTCTGTAGATCGTATTGAGGTCTGGGATAAGGACCGATATTATGAGGTGCTCGATTCGGGTGCTGATGATTTTTCAGATCTGGCTGAAGAGGTGATGGGTAACCGGGAAAACAATCTTACAGATGACGTATCATAACCCTGTCTTGCTGAAAGAATCTGTTGACGGTCTGGCGATCAGGCCTGAGGGGGTGTATGTGGATGTCACTTTTGGAGGTGGCGGGCATAGCAGGGAAATACTGAAGCGTCTTGGGCCTGAGGGCAGATTGTTTGCTTTTGACCAGGATGAAGATGCATTTGAGAATGCTATCGATGATGATCGTTTTACCCTTATCGGTGAAAATTTCAGGTTCATTAAGCGGTTTCTCAAATTTCACGGAATACATAAGGTAGATGGCATCCTGGCAGATTTCGGGGTTTCGTCTCACCAGTTCGATGTGGCCGAAAGAGGGTTTTCCACCCGTTTCAATGCTGAGCTGGATATGCGCATGAGCAAGCGAAATGAATTGTCTGCCTATCAGGTGGTCAATGATTATGAGCTACAGGCTCTCACGGATATTTTCAGACAATATGGTGAGATGAAAAACGCTTTTTCAGTGGCTAAGGCTATCGTTGAGGCCAGGGAAAAGAGCGCGATCGAAACCACCGACCAGCTAAAAGAGGCGGTGAAGCGTTTCCTGCCTTCCTTTAAAGAGCAGAAGGTATTGGCGCCTATTTACCAGGCGATACGCATCGAGGTCAACCAGGAGCTTGAGGTGATCAAGGAGTTTTTATTGCAGACTCCTGAGGTGATGGATGCCGGCGGGCGTCTGAGTCTCATCAGTTATCACTCGCTGGAAGACCGGCTTGTCAAACGCTTTATCAGAAGTGGAAAGTTCGAGGGAGACCCCGATAAGGATTTTTACGGCAATCCGCTTGTGTCTTTTAAAAAGGTGGGAGGGCTGGTGACGCCTTCAGAAGAAGAGATCGAAGCAAATAACCGGGCTCGCAGTGCACGGCTGAGGGTTGCGGAACGTATATAATATATAAGGATAACAGATTAGGATTAATAGCAAATGGTGAAGAGAAGGTTGTTGGACCTGTTAAAAGGGAAGTTTTTGATAAGCGAGGATTCGTTCAGGAATTGGCGCTTTATCATTTTTGCTTCCCTTTTGGCGGGGGTGATGATCACCAGTGCTCACAGGGCCGACCAGAAGGTTCATGACCTGGCTCGTCTCAGTGAAGAGGTGCTGGAATTGCGCAGTGAATTCGTTGATACCCGCACGCGGGTACAACAGGCCCGTCTGGAGTCGAATGTGGTCTCCCGGGTGAAGGAAAGCGGATTGAAACCTTCTGAAGTGCCGCCTAAGGTTATAAAGGTGGCTGTTGAATAAAAGCAAGAGATTAAATGCCTGTTACCGAGAAAAAAATATCGAACCGCTTGTACTTTATAGCCGGCTGTATGCTGGTCTTTGCCATCGCTGTGGTGGTAAAGCTGGTGAGCATTCAGATGGTTGAAGGTGATCATTACAAAGAACTAGCCCAGGAGAGTACGATCAGAAAGTTTACGATCGCGCCTAAAAGAGGGAACCTCTATTCTGATAATGGCAGCCTCCTGGCCACTTCGGTGACCAAGTATGATATTCGATTTGATGCGGTGACACCATCGCAACAGGTGTTTGAAAATAACGTGGCTGCCCTGGCAGACTCTCTTTCCAAAGTACTCACAAGATCTTCTTCGTATTACCAGAACCTGTTCAGAAAGGCCCGTGCCTCAAAGAACCGTTATTTGCTTGTAGCGCGTGATCTGGGCTATGCAGAATATGTGAAGGTGAAGAGCTTTCCCATGTTCAACCTGGGGCCGTATAAAGGTGGGTTGATCGTAGAGCAGGAGACCAAGCGGGAATATCCGCTGGGCGCTATTGCACAACGCAGTGTAGGTTACGAGCGCATAGACGATAAAGGATATATCACCCGGGTAGGCCTGGAAGGTGCTTTCGGAGATTTTTTACGGGGTTCAGAGGGAAAACGTCTGAAGCAAAAGATTGCTAAAGGTCAGTGGAAACCCATAACCGACTACAATGAGGTTGAGCCTGTAGATGGGTATGATGTGATATCTACTATCAATATCAATATACAGGATATCGCTCACCATGCACTGCTTTCACAACTGGAAAAATATGATGCCGATCACGGTTGCGTGGTCGTGATGGAGGTCGCGACAGGCGAGGTTAAAGCCATTTCAAATCTGGGGCGCACCGATGAGGGTAAATATTACGAAGACCGTAATTATGCTATCTGGGAATCGCATGAGCCCGGCTCTACCTTTAAATTGATGTCGATGATCGCCGCCTTGGAAGATAAAGTGATCGATACCAATACGGTTGTCGATACTGAAAAAGGGGTTTTGACTTTCTACGGAAAAAAGGTGCGTGATTCCAAATGGGGCGGTTATGGTAAAATACCAGCCTCGGAAGTGTTCGAGGTTTCTTCAAATACAGGGGTCGTTAAGATAATCGACAGTTTTTACAGCCGGCAGCCGGAAAAGTTTGTGAACCGCCTTTACAATATGGGGCTCGACCAAAAATTAGGTCTTCCGATAAAGGGAGAAGGGGAGCCGATCATTCCGCACCCCAATGATAAATCCCGCTGGAGTGGTATTGCCCTGCAGTGGATGGCTTACGGCTACGGGGTTCAGATGACGCCGCTGCAGATTCTGACCTTTTACAACGCGGTTGCCAATAATGGTGAAATGGTGAAGCCCAGGCTGATCAGGGAAGTAAAAGAATGGAATAAAACCATTGAGCGATTTGATAAGGAAGTGATAAACCCTTCCATATGTTCTGAAGAAACCATCAGGAAGATGCAGGTGCTGCTTAAAAATGTGGTTGAAAAGGAGCATGGAACAGGGCATAAACTCTATTCGCCTAATTTCTCCATGGCGGGAAAAACCGGTACAGCTCAGAAGAATTACGCCGATAAAAGCAAAAAGCAATATATCTCAACCTTCGCAGGATACTTTCCGGCTGAAGATCCGAAGTATTCCTGTATAGTGGTGATTCATGAACCCGATAAAGGAGTGGGATATTACGGGGCTGATGTGTCGGGTCCGGTGTTTAAATCGATCGCTCAGAAGATTTATTCGACCTCCCCGGAGATCGATGTGCTCCCGGAATTAAAAGTGAAACTACCTGCGGTAGAAAAGGAATACCAGGCTTATTATGACAAGTTACGCCAGGGTCATCAGACCATCCCCGATGTAAGGGGTATGAGTGGTATGGACGCGGTTTCCCTGCTTGAAAACCTTGGGCTGCACGTGCAGGTTAAGGGGAACGGCAAGGTGAGGGAGCAGTCGGTGAAAAAAGGAGAAAAGATCAATAACCATAAAAAGATCACTTTGATACTTTCATGAAGCTACTGAAAGATCTTTTATATAAGGTAAGCATTGAATCGGTCAACGGAAATACCGCTGTACCGGTCAACACCGTACATTTTGATTCGAGAAAAGTGTCGCTTGATGATGTGTTTGTCGCTGTAAGAGGAACACAGGCAGACGGCCACCAGTTTATGAATAAGGCGGTTGACCAGGGTGCCATTGCCGTGGTGTGTGAAGAACTGCCTGAGCAATTGGTGAACGGGGTAACCTATGTCAGGGTTGCAGACAGTAAAGCAGCTCTGGCGATCATGGCCTCAAATTTCTTCGGGAATCCATCGGCCAACCTCAAGCTGGTTGGTGTGACCGGGACCAATGGGAAGACCACCGTTACCACCCTTCTGTATCAGCTATTCAGAAAGGCAGGGTATAAGGTAGGTCTGCTTTCAACGGTGAAGGTGATGGTCGACCTGGCTGAACATCCGGCCACTCATACCACCCCTGATCCCATGGCGATCAATCGCTACCTCAGTATGATGAATGAAGCCGGGGTTGAATTTGCCTTTATGGAGGTTAGCTCCCATGGCATCCATCAAAAACGCACGGAAGGCTTGCAGTTCAGAGGTGGGGTGTTTACCAATCTGAGTCATGATCACCTTGATTACCATAAGACTTTCGCCGAGTACAGGGACGTGAAAAAGTCCTTTTTCGACCATCTGCCGAAATCGGCTTTCGCCCTGACCAATAAAGATGATAAGAACGGAGCTGTCATGCTGCAGAATACCAAAGCTGAGATTCACGGTTATGCGCTTCGTACGGTAGCCGATTTTAAGGCTCAGATACTGGAGAATCAGCTGGGCGGACTATTGTTGAAGATCGAAGATCACGAGGTGTGGACCAGGCTTATCGGAGATTTCAATGCCTATAACCTGCTGGCTGTTTATGCAACTGCGACCTTACTTGGGCTGGAAAAGATTGAGGTGCTCAAATATCTCAGTGAGCTTGAGAGTGTCGGCGGGCGTTTCGAGTATGTGGAATCTTCAGGCGGAATTACCGCCATAGTGGATTATGCGCATACTCCCGACGCCCTGAAGAATGTATTGGGTACTATCAACGACATCCGTACGGGCAATGAAAATCTTATAACCGTTGTGGGATGCGGAGGAGACCGCGATACCACCAAAAGGCCTGTAATGGGAAATATTGCCACAGCCTTGAGCGACCGGGTTTTGTTCACTTCTGATAACCCGCGAAGTGAAAACCCGGAAGAAATAATCAAGGATATGGAAAAGGGGGTGGAGCCCCAGCATACAAAAAAGTTGTTGTCGATCACCGACCGTCGACAGGCCATCAGAACCGCCTGCCAGCTCGCAGAGCGCGGTGATATTATTCTCATAGCGGGAAAAGGGCATGAAACCTACCAGGAGATCAAGGGCAAACGATATGACTTTGATGATCTTCAGGTGGTGAAAGAGCTGTTAAAAGAATTGGAAAAATAAGAACGAACCAGAGCCGATAACCTACAGATAAAGAGACCTATGTTATACTATTTATTTGAATTTCTCGAGAAAAACTACGACCTGCCCGGGGCCGGATTATTCCAGTTCATATCCTTCCGTGCCGCAGCAGCCATTATTCTGTCGTTACTTATCTCGACGATATTCGGTAAAAAGGTGATCAATATCCTGAGAAGGGAACAAATCGGTGAGAGTGTCAGAGAGCTCGGGCTGGAGGGGCAAATACAAAAAGCGGGTACGCCTACCATGGGTGGTTTGATCATTATTATCGCCACCCTCATTCCTGTGTTACTCTTCGCCAATCTGGGTAATATCTATGTGTTGCTATTGATCGCCACTACCCTGTGGATGGGGTCTATCGGTTTTATAGATGACTATATCAAAATATTTAAAAAGGATAAAGAGGGACTTAAGGGAAGGTTTAAGGTGCTGGGCCAGGTAGGCCTGGGTATCATTGTAGGGTTCTCATTGTATTTTCATCCTGAAGTCACCGTGAAGGAAGTGATCGACGTTCCTCAGAATACCACGAGTATTACCCAGGTAACCCAGTTTGAAACCGGGGAAGAAGAGAAGTCAACCAAAACCACTATTCCCTTTGTAAAGAACAACGAATTCGACTACGCCGAACTCATAGCATGGGCAGGTGAAGGCGCCAAAGACTATGCCTGGCTGATCTTCATTCCAATTGTCATTTTTATCATAACCGCCGTTTCCAACGGTGCGAATCTGACCGATGGTATCGATGGACTCGCAGCCGGAAGCTCTGCGATTATCGTACTGACACTGGGGATCTTTGCCTGGGTATCGGGTAACATCATTTTTTCAGATTACCTGAACATTATGTATATCCCTCGGGCAGGAGAGATCACCATTTTTATCTCAGCCTTTACCGGCGGATTGGTGGGCTTCCTCTGGTATAATACCTATCCCGCTCAGGTGTTTATGGGAGATACCGGTAGTCTTACCATCGGAGGGATCATTGCTGTGATCGCCATAGCGGTGCGTAAGGAACTGCTTATCCCTATTCTCTGTGGAGTGTTCCTGGCTGAAAATCTGTCTGTAATGCTGCAGGTGTCTTATTTCAAGTACACCAAGAAGAAATATGGAGAAGGCCGGCGAATTTTCCTGATGTCGCCATTGCACCACCATTATCAGAAAAGAGGATACCACGAGAGTAAAATCGTAACCCGTTTCTGGATCGTCGGGATCATGCTTGCGGTGATAACCATAGTAACGCTGAAGGTAAGGTGATGAAAAAACTGGTCATACTGGGCGGAGGAGAAAGCGGAGTGGGAACAGCCCTGCTCGGGAAAAAGCAAGGGTATGAGGTTTTTGTAAGTGACAACGGGAAACTTAAAAACAAGTATAAAGACGTTCTTGAACATAATGAGATCGAGTGGGAGGAAAACGGGCATACCGTTCCCCGTCTTCTGAAAGCAGACCTGGTGATGAAAAGTCCGGGTATACCGGACCATGTGTCAGTGATCAGGCAGCTGAAGGAGGCCGGGATCCCGGTTATATCTGAGATCGAATTCGCATCGCGCTATACCGATGCCACCCTGATCGGTATCACCGGGAGTAACGGGAAGACCACAACCACCATGCTGACCTACCATCTTTTGAAATCGGCAGGACTTCATGTGGGAATGGCAGGGAATATCGGTGACAGTTTTGCCGCTATGGTCGCCTCTCAAGATTACGATTACTATGTGCTTGAAATCAGTAGCTTTCAACTGGATGGCATTATTGATTTCAGGCCTCATATCGCGGTAATCACTAATATCTCACCCGATCATTTAGACCGGTACGAGAATGATTACAGTAAATATATCGCGTCTAAGTTTCGTATCACCATGAATCAAAATGATGATGACTGGCTGATCTACGACGCCGATAATGAAGAAATAACAACATGGCTGGCGAGCCATAAAACGCGCGCAGGGCTGCTTCCTTTTTCGTTGATGCGAAAACCTGATGAAGGAGCCTATATCGAAAACCAGACAATGACAATAAAAATCAATAACGACACGAATACCATGACAACAGAAAGCTTAACCTTAGAAGGGAAACACAATCAGAAGAATGCTATGGCCGCCTCTGCCGTAGCTCAATTACTGAAGATCAGAAAATCAACCATACGAGAGAGTATGCAAAGTTTTCAGGGGGTGGAACACCGCCTGGAAAAGGTGTTGAAGATCAAAGATGTGCAGTATATCAACGATTCTAAGGCTACCAATGTTAACGCTACCTATTATGCGCTTGACAGCATGAAGGCTCCGACGGTCTGGATCGTTGGCGGGGTGGATAAGGGTAATGATTACCTGGCCCTTATGCCGCTTGTCAGGGAAAAGGTAAAGGCGGTGGTATGCCTGGGTGTCGATAACCGTAAGCTGGTCGAAGCTTTTGGTAACGTGGTTGATGTGTTGGTGGAGACCACCGACATGGAAGAGGCTGTAAAGATCGCCAGGAAAGTGGCCGATAAGGGAGATACTGTGTTGTTGTCGCCGGCCTGTGCTTCGTTCGATCTTTTCGAAAATTATGAAGACCGCGGGCGCAAGTTTAAAGAGGCAGTTCGTAATCTGTAAACCGAGTAAATAAGAAATCAATTGCAGGAAATTTTTAAAAATATCAAAGGAGACAGAACGATCTGGGCGGTGGTTGCCCTTCTCGCCCTATTCTCATTCCTGCCGGTATACAGTGCCAGTACCAATCTGGTATATGTGGTGGGTAACGGAACGACCTTCGGTCACCTGCTCAAACATGCCATGTTGCTGGTTCTCGGGTTTGTGATTATTTATGCGGTGCATAAAATTCCCTTCCACTATTTCAGAGGCCTCTCGATAATAGCTATGCCGGTAGTGATCCTGCTGCTGATCTATACCCTGGCTCAGGGTACCACTATCGGAGGTGCCAATGCGAGCCGGTGGATACAGGTGCCTTTTGTGGGTATCTCTTTCCAGACTTCAACCCTGGCGGCTATAGTGCTGCTGGTCAATGTGGCGCGTTATCTGAGTAAGATCAAAGATGAGAAGATAAGCTTTAAGGAAACCATTTTGCCACTATGGTTGCCTGTATTCGTCGTACTGATATTGATTCTTCCTGCTAACTTTTCTACCACAGCCATACTCTTTTTTATGGTGATGGTGTTGTGTTTTCTGGGAGGGTACCCCATAAAATATTTACTGAGTATCGTTGGTGTCGGGATCGTATGCCTGGCTTTATTCGTGTTGACGGCCAAGGCTTTCCCGGGGCTCTTTCCCAACAGGGTCGATACCTGGATAAGCCGGGTGGAAAACTTTGTTGATGATGCAGATACTGAAGATGATTACCAGATCGAAAAAGCCAAGATCGCCATTGCCAAAGGCGGGGTGGTTGGCCTCGGTGCGGGGAAAAGCGTGATGAAGAATTTTCTTCCGCAGAGTTCATCAGATTTTATTTACGCCATCATCATCGAAGAATATGGTCTGTTTGGCGGGCTGGTACTGGTGTTCCTGTACCTGCTGTTGCTCTTTCGTATTGTAATCGTAGCTCATAAGGCAGACTCCATTTATGGGAAATTGCTGGTAGCGGCGGCAGGGCTGCCGATCGTTTTCCAGGCCTTTATCAATATGGCGGTTGCGGTAGAGTTGTTTCCGGTTACCGGACAAACCCTCCCGCTTATAAGCAGTGGAGGAACCTCTATCTGGATGACCTGTCTCGCTCTGGGTATTATTCTCAGTGTGAGTGCCAGGAGAGAGGCTGAGCTGGAACAGAAACATGAAAATGAAACAAGTGATAATCCCTTAGACGTACTGAGTGGGCAAATATAGATTCATATTATCAGGAGGAGGAACCGGTGGACATATCTACCCGGCTGTGGCTATAGCCGATGAGCTGAAGCGCAGGCACCCCGATGCTGATTTCCTGTTCGTGGGAGCCAGTGATCGTATGGAGATGGAAAAGGTGCCCCAGGCGGGATATGAAATAAAGGGATTATGGATCTCCGGGATTCAAAGAAAACTGAGCCTGAAGAACCTGCTGTTCCCGCTTAAGTTGCTAAGCAGTCTGATAAAGTCAAGAAGGATATTACGCTCTTTTAAACCTGATCTGGTTGTTGGTACCGGGGGGTTTGCCAGCGGCCCTTTGCTCAGGGCGGCAACCGACCTGGGTATACCGGCGGTGATACAGGAGCAGAACTCTTTTGCAGGCATCACCAATAAATGGCTTGCTCCTCAGGTAGATCGCATTTTCACAGCTTACGAAGGACTGGAAAAGGTGTTTCCAAAAGAAAAGATCATTTTGACAGGGAATCCTGTAAGAAGTGGTTTTTCAGCATTGGAAAAGAAGAAGCAGGAGGCTCTGAAACATTTTGGACTTTCAGCAGATAAACCGGTGCTATTTGTGATGGGCGGAAGCTTAGGCGCGCGCGAGATCAATAAACTGATCGCCTCAAGACTCGATCTTTTTCGTTCGCTTGACGTGCAGGTGCTATGGCAATGCGGAAAATTGTATTACGACCAGTATCGCAGGCATGAAAATGAAGCGGTAAAGGTGCTGGATTTCATCACCGACATGGAACTGGCCTATGCGGCCGCCGATATTATTGTTTCCAGAGCGGGGGCGGGTTCGGTGTCTGAACTGGCCATCGTCGGAAAACCTGTGATCTTCATCCCTTCTCCGAACGTGGCAGAAGACCACCAGACCAAGAATGCCCTGGCAGTGGTAGAGAAGCAGGCGGCACTGATGCTTTCCGAGGGTGAGATGCATGATAAGTTTGATGATTTGTTTGAAGAGTTGCTGGAGGATCAGGAAAAAAGAAAGACCCTGGGTGAAAGATTTAAAGCATTGGCCCTGCCAGATGCTACACAAAAAATAGTAGACGAGATAGAACGCCTATTGCATAAAAAAAGTAATGAATAGAAGTCCGGAGACATATCAACGCATGTATTTCATCGGTATCGGTGGTATCGGGATGTCTGCCCTTGCGCGTTATTTTATGCAGAATAAGAAGTCTGTGGCAGGCTTTGACAGGACTCCGGGTGAGATCACCCTTGAGCTTGAAGAGGCCGGCGCTCAGATTCATTACGAAGCCTCGGTTTCAAATATTCCGGAAGCCTTCCGCAGTAAAGAAGATACCCTGGTGATTTATACCCCTGCGATCAGGGCAGATCATGTTGAACTGCGTTATTTCAGAGAGCACGGTTTTGATATACAGAAGAGAGCGGTGGTGCTAGGTGCTGTTACCCGCAATTCTGTCTGTCTTGCCGTTACAGGAACCCATGGGAAGACCACCACTTCAGGTATATTGGCGCACCTAATGAAAGAAACAGAGATGCCCTTTACAGCATTCCTGGGGGGTATTTCAGTGAATTTAAACAATAATTATGTACATACCGGAACGAAATATACCGTGGTCGAGGCCGATGAGTTCGATCGTTCCTTTTTACAATTACACCCCGATATTGCTTGTGTGACCTCTATGGATGCTGACCATCTGGATATTTACGGAGACAAGTATCAACTGGAAAAGGCCTTTCGGGATTTCGCCGCCAGGATCGGCAATGATGGAAAGCTGCTGGTGAGAAGTGGTCTGCCTCTGAAGGGCATGACATTTGGTTTTGATAAAAATGATGATTATTCGATTAGTGATATAAAGATTTCTGACTCAACCTACCTATTTACTATGGGCACCCCCTATGGGGAGATTCATGAGGTTTCGTTCGGCATGCCTGGAAGGCATAATCTGCTGAACGCTCTGGCAGCACTGGCAATGGCGGCAGAATCGGGAGCCCCCCTTGGCCGCCTTGCAAAGGCGCTGTCTACATTCAAAGGAATGAAAAGAAGATTTACGACACATCACAGAAGTGACGAGGTGGTGTATATCGATGACTATGCGCATCACCCGGCAGAGATCGATGCCGTGGCCGAAGCAGTGAGAAGTTTTTATCCGGGCAGACGTACCCGGGTTATATTTCAGCCCCACCTGTTCAGCCGTACCAAAGATTTTGCCGATGAATTTGCCCGTAGCCTTGCTCAGTTCGATGAGATTTTGTTATTAGAGATCTACCCGGCAAGGGAAGAACCTATACCCGGAGTTACCTCGGCCTGGCTGGCGGAAAAGATCCGTGACACACCTGTGCAGGTGATCAGCAAAGAAGAATTGGCAGAAAAGGCCAAGAGCGATAAGGCTACTGTGTATCTCTCTTTGGGAGCCGGGGATATAGGCAGGGAAACAGAAACGATTAAAATGGCGGTTACAGCATGAAGAAATATTGGATCCATATACGTTTGACGCTGGTGGTTCTTTTGGTTGCCGGCCTTTATTCCTTCACCAATATCAGGAATATGGAGCGTAAGCTCGATCTGGAACCTGAGATCAGGTTTGAAGATGGTGGCCCTATGTTCATCACTCCTGCAATGGTTAATAAATTGTTAATACAAAAAGCCGGTGGCGGTTCGGGTGTAGCCAAAGAAAAATTAGTTTTGGAAGAGATGGAGTCTGCCTTGAACGCTCACGAAATGATCAGACACGCAGATGTTTACATAGACGTAGACGGCAGACTGGGGGTAAAAATAACACAACGCATTCCGGTAGCCAGGGTTTCGGGAGACCGTTCCTTTTATATAGATTCACAAGGTAAGGCCATGCCCTTATCGCCGGTTTATTCGGCCCGGGTGCCGTTGGTTACCGGAAAGTTTGATGAAAATCAAATTTCAGAGATCTTTTCGTTGGCGGCTTATATCGATGAAGATGATTTTCTGAAAAAGAATGTGATCGGCATTCATCGAAAGGGGAAAGACTACGAATTAAGATTCAGGAATGACGATTTCGTACTGGACCTGGGAACAACAACCAGGCTGGAAGAAAAATTCAACAATTTTAAAGCCTTCTACAAGAAGGCTCTGAAAGATAATAAACTCAGTGCATACAAGGAAGTGAACTTAAAATATGACAATCAGGTGGTATGCACCAAAAAATAGGTTATGGAGAGTACTAAATACGCTGTCGGATTAGATATCGGAACCACTAAGATCGTGGCCATGGTAGGTCGTGAAAACGATTACGGTAAGATCGAGATACTGGGTATCGGGCGCTCCCGTAGCCTTGGGGTCCACCGCGGGGTGGTCAATAATATTACCCAGACCATACAATCCATACAGCAGGCGGTGCAGGAAGCAGAGAGCGTATCGGGAATGAAGATCAATGATTGTGTCGTGGGAATCGCCGGCCAGCATATTCGCAGCCTGCAACACAGCGATTATATCACGCGACCCGATTCAGAAGAAGTGATCGGAGAAGAAGATCTTGATAAACTGGTCAACCAGGTGTATAAGCTGGTGATGCTTCCGGGCGAAGAGATCATTCATGTGCTTCCTCAGGAATATAAGGTAGACGGACAGGCAGAGATAAAAGAGCCTATAGGGATGTATGGCGGAAGACTGGAAGCCAATTTTCATGTGGTGGTCGGGCAGGTGTCTTCCATCAGAAATATAGGGCGTTGTGTCAAAAGCTCAGGCCTGGACCTGGCAGGAATAACCCTCGAGCCCCTGGCTTCGGCCAATGCAGTGCTTAGCCAGGAGGAAAAGGAAGCCGGGGTGGCCCTGATCGATATCGGTGGGGGAACCACAGACCTGGCCATTTTTAAAGATGGTATTATCAGGCATACGGCGGTAATTCCTTTTGGGGGTAATGTGATTACGGAAGATATCAAAGAAGGCTGTTCGATCATAGAGAAACAGGCAGAACTGCTTAAGGTAAAGTTTGGTTCAGCCTGGCCGGGAGAAAATAAAGACAACGAGATCGTTTCGATTCCCGGGTTGCGCGGACGTGAACCCAAGGAGATCACCCTTAAGAATTTATCAAAGATCATTCATGCCCGGGTCGTCGAGATCATCGAACAGGCCTATATGGAGATCAAGAATTACGGTCACGAAGAGCAAAAGAAAAAACTGATCGCAGGTATCGTGCTGACCGGGGGTGGCAGCCAGTTGAAGCACCTCAAGCAGCTGGTCGAATATATCACTGGTATGGACACCCGTATCGGGTATCCCAATGAACATCTGGCAGGTGACTCAGATTCTGAGGTTGCTAGTCCTGTATATGCCACTGCAGTGGGGCTCGTGATGAATGCACTGGATCAGCAGCGCAAGAACAAGATCATCAAAGAAGAAGAAAAACAGGCTGAAAGACAGGCTGAACAAATAGAAGATGGTATGGCGGAAAGTGAAGAGCCGCAGGTAACCATCCCGCCCAGGGAGCGTCGTTCCTTCCTGGAGAAATGGTCTGAAAAGCTTAAAGACTTTTTAGATAACGCAGAATAAGCAAGAAAACGATTTAACAGGGTATAAAACAAGTTTTATGAGTAGCAACACAGATTTAGGAAACATCTCATTTGATTTACCAAAGAACCAAAGCAATGTCATCAAGGTGATCGGCGTTGGAGGTGGTGGTAGCAATGCTATCAATTACATGTTCCAGCAGGGCATCAACGGAGTAGACTTCGTAGTATGTAATACCGATGCCCAGGCCTTGCAAAACAGTCCGGTTCCAAATAAGGTGCAGTTGGGGGTTTCCCTTACGGAAGGACTCGGGGCCGGTGCTAACCCGGAAGTAGGGGAACAGGCCGCCATTGAAAGCCTGGAGGAGCTGCAGTCGATGCTCGACACCAACACCAAAATGGTCTTTGTAACGGCCGGAATGGGTGGTGGAACGGGTACAGGAGCCGCTCCGATCATCGCGAAACTAGCCAAAGACATGGACATTCTCACAGTGGGAATCGTTACCATTCCTTTCCAGTTCGAAGGAAAAATGAGAAACCAACAGGCACAAAAAGGGGTGGAACGCTTGCGTTCCAATACCGATTCCCTGATCGTGATCAACAACAATAAGCTGAGAGAAGTTTACGGGAACCTCGGTTTCAAAGCAGGTTTTTCCAAAGCTGATGAAGTGTTAGCTACCGCAGCCCGCGGGATTGCAGAGGTAATTACTCATCACTATACCCAGAACATTGACCTTCGCGATGCCAAGACCGTGTTATCCAACAGCGGAACCGCCATTATGGGATCTGCAACGGCTACCGGGTCGAACCGGGCCCAGGAAGCTATCATGAAGGCTCTTGACTCGCCCCTGCTTAATGACAATAAGATCTCCGGAGCCCAGAACGTACTGCTACTTATCGTTTCAGGTGCTGAAGAGATCACTCTTGATGAAATCGGTGAGATCAACGACCATATTCAGGATGAAGCGGGTTACAACGCCAACATCATCATGGGTGTGGGTGAAGATGAAGGGTTGGGAGATGCTATCTCGGTGACCATTATCGCAACCGGTTTTAATACCGAACAACAGAATGAGATCGTCAATACCGAGGCCAAGAAGATCATTCATACCCTGGAAGACGAACAACGGGCCGTACAGGACCTGAGTCCTAAAGGTGGAGCACAGCAGCCTTTGCGTTTCAAACCGGAACAAAAGCCACAGGCAGAAAAGACAACGGAAAGACCTCAGGTGATCAAGCATGAACTGAAGGAAGACAGAAATGATGAAATGAACATCATTCCCACTACCGAGTTCATAAAAGATATAGATGTGGTGTATGACCGGGTAATGGCTGAGGAAGATGATTTTGTGATCATCGATACCACGGCTCAGATCAAAGATATCGATGTGACCGATCCTGAGGTACTGCAGCCTAAAGATGAGAATCAGTTTACGCTTTCTTTCGATATGCCGTTGAATCAACAGGAAGAGGAAGAAGAGGAGAAAGGCCATACGGTAACTTTCGACCTTAATGATACCATCAGAAATTACGAGGTTAAAGATGCTGAAGAGGTGCGTCCTGTACAGGAAGAGCCCGAAGCAGAACGCCGTTACAGCCTGGATGATTACATGCAAATGGAAGATCAGTTGAGCCAGGCCAGACCCGAAAAGAAGAAGCAGCAGACAGAGCAGGTCGATAAAGACCTGATGATCGAAAAGAAAGTGGTGGAAGAAAAGCCATCAGAGAAAAAAGAAGAAGCTGCAGAAATAGACCCGATGAACAGTTCGATCGAGGAAAGCCTGAAAAAGCGCGCTGAGGAACGTCGTCGAAAACTAAAGGATTTCAATTATAAGTTTCATAATAATTCGGCGCGTATCGACGAGATCGAGAAGCAACCGGCTTACAAGCGAATGGGGATAGACCTCGAGGAGCGGAAGCCCGGTAATGAAAGCAGCCGTATGAGCGTGAATACCGATAGTAATGATGAGACTCAATTAAGGAGTAATAACTCCTTTTTACACGATAATGTGGATTAACAGCCATTTTTAAACTTGTTAGTTGGTAGAAAGAAACCCGGGATCTTTTGGTTAAGATTTCGGGTTATTTTTTTATATTCGCAGCGCTAAACCGGAATACAAAAAGATCAGAAAGATGAGTTTACAGGACAGAGTTATGACCGAGATGAAAAACGCGATGAAGTCGAAGAATACCTTGGCTTTGGAAGCGTTGCGCGCGGTAAAATCTGAACTCCTGCTGGCGAAATCTAACGCTGAGACCAAAGATGGTCTTTCAGAGGAGCAGGAGATCAAACTGCTTCAGAAACTGGTGAAGCAACGAAAGGAAAGTGCATTGGTTTACCAGGAGCAGGGTCGTGAAGATTTGGCAGAACCAGAGTTAAAGCAGGCTGAAGTGATCGAGCAGTTCCTTCCTGAACAGATGAGTGAAGAAGAGATCGCTGCTGAGGTAGAGCAGATTATTGGGCAGACCGGAGCAGACAGTATGAAAGATATGGGTAAGGTGATGGGGATGGCTTCGAAGAAGCTGGCCGGAAGAGCCGACGGTAAGACCATATCGGATATCGTAAAGAAGAAATTAAGTTAAGTTAAGAATAGACTGTAGTCGGGGCCCCGTAGTTCAACTGGATAGAATATCAGATTTCGGCTCTGAGGGTTGGGGGTTCGAATCCTCCCGGGGTCACTACAAGCAGAAAACCCATCGCGAAGGCGATGGGTTTTTTTATACCCCTTCGCGTCAAGTGCTTGCACTTGTAAGCGAAATGGGGTATAAAAAAACCAGCCTTGCGGGAGCAAGGCGAGGGTTTTCTATTTGCAAAGGGGAATTTACTGAGGATCTGAAATCCTCCCGCACTTGTAAGCGAAATGGGGTAAAAAAACCAGCCTTGCGGGAGCAAGGCGAGGGTTTTCTATTTGCAAAGGGGAATTTACTGAGGATCTGAAATCCTCCCGCACTTGTAAGCGAAATGGGGTATAAAAAAACCAGCCTTGCGGGAGCAAGGCGTGGGTTTTCTATTTGCAAAGGGGAATTTACTGAGGATCTGAAATCCTCCCGCACTTGTAAGCGAAATGGGGTATAAAAAAACCAGCCTTGCGGGAGCAAGGCGAGGGTTTTCTATTTGCAAAGGGGAATTTACTGAGGATCTGAAATCCTCCCGCACTTGTAAGCGAAATGGGGTAAAAAAACCAGCCTTGCGGGAGCAAGGCGAGGGTTTTCTATTTGCAAAGGGGAATTTACTGATGATCACGAGCGTCAGGGAGTAATCCCGAGGTCAGGTAATCATGCAATTGGTTTAAGCAAAACCCTTCCGTCAGCCCTGCGCGCTTTCAGCGCGCCGGCTTGCTCCATCGCTAAAATGGTTCACCGAACCATTTTTAAACGCTCGGCCCTCCTTAAAAAGGGAAGGATAATGGCCGATCTTTTAAAGGTAATACTTGAGTTCTCTGAGAGCAGCCTTTTTCGCTGACTCACTCATCTGTTGCCCTTTCTTGATGAGCCGCTGACAGCATTTCTTGTCTTCCCTTAGAATTTAGTAACTTATTAAAGTTCAAGGTGTAATAATTTTATTATCACGTAAAAAACACAACCAATGAAGAATAAGACATTAACCATTCTGCTTTTCCTGAACTTGATTTTCACTGCCCTTATCGGGTTATACCTGTATCAGAACAACACCCTCGAAGTTGACTTTTCCGATGATATTCTGAAGGTCAGAGGCCTGGTAGTGGTGGACTCCCTTGGTGTGGAAAGAGTCATTTTAGGCGCTCCTTTACCACCCCCGCAAATGCATGGATATCGTTTCGACCGGGGCGAAAACTCCGAGGTGTCAGGGGTGATGCTCTATGACTCCGAAGGACAGGAAAGAAGCGGTTATGTTACTGACAATGACTACGGAAATGTATTCTTTACCCTGGACTCCAAAACTTCTCAACGGGTGCTGTTCGTGGCTGAGCCCCAGGGTACTGCCACACTACGAATGTGGGGTAAGAACGGGAACCAGGTTGAAATAGGATCGGGTGATGAGGGTTCCTGGATACGGGCAAGGAAAAACGGTGAAGATTTTAACCTGTTAAATAAATGATGCCCATGAAAATATCAATGTTAACTAATCTGTGTCTTTTAGCATTTTTAATGATCGGTTGTGAGCAACAAATCAAATTAAAAGAGGCGAAGCAGACCGCCATAAATCCCTTGTCTTATACCGATGTAATCTATATGGGTTCGGTTGATACCGTATTGGCGTCCACTTTCGACGGTCGTATCTCTGAAATTATCAACCATACTGATGGGGAAAAGGTTAGAGTAATCACCCGAATCGATGATGAGATATATTCTCTTGCTTACAATAGGGAGCAACAACAGATATATGCCACGACTCTACATTCAGGAATTCTTGTGATTGATGCCCAGAGGGGCGAGGTATTAAGCAGTCTGGAAGTAAAAAATAAATGGGCTCCTTACCTGAGCTATAATGAAGAGCATCAAATTTTGATGACGGCTGATTATGGTAACAATATATATGTTTGGAAAGTTTCTGAAGGCTTTAATGAAATGCCTGTTCCCGATGACCTGGCCGGGATGTCTCCCAAGGGATTTTCAGGTGATATGAAGTTGTACTTTGACGGGAACCGGCAAATGGGCATCTGGAATCTGTATGACAACAATCAGATTGAAAAGGTAGATGCCGTCGGAAATATAACAGCTCTTGATCAAAAGGGATTGGTTTTATTTCTCCATGGCGATCAGTTCAGGCTTTACGATACAGCTTCAGACAGCATAGTAATTCAGAAAAGGCATCCTGACTGGCCCATATATGTAGCTTCGAGAGATACGGTCTTTCGTGCTCCCGTAAGCCTGTCTCTGACCGCCGGTGCTTTTGCCAAGAACCTGGTACTGACATCAGGTATAGATCGATCCATACGGGTCTGGAATAAAGATACCGGTGAAATGATCGATGAGTTTTTGGGTCACCGCGCAACCGTCAGTGCAATGGATGTTTCAGCGGGAGAAGATCAGTTGGTCTCGGTTGATCTGAAAGGTGGGATCAGATTCTGGAATCTTGACAGTAATCGGTAAATTCGGGAATTCAATAATGAAACTAATACCTCATAACCCCGGCATACATAAATCGGCTTTTTTTACACTTATAGGTATGTTCATCTGTAGCCTTACCAGCCTTCAGGCTCAAAGAAAAGCAGATGAGCCTTTGAGCTATACAGATGATCTTGAACTTGAATGGCAGAATGTCGCTGATACCTTATTGCTCCGGGCCGCCAGCAGATCACTGATCCCTGTGCAAATTTATTTTCACGGAAGAATCAACGGAAACCAATTGAATTCATTTCTGTTAATGCCCGGAGATAGTCTTCGTTTACTGGCTGTGCCAGCCGTAAAGTCTGACACGATTTTTAAAAAGAGGTTTCGTGACAGTGTTCGTGTATCTTATTATTTCGGGCACCGGTCGCTCATAGATCCCGATCTCGATCACCTCTACAGATTGCCTTTCAAAAGGGGGAAGAAATACGAGGTTAGTCAGAGTTTTAATGGTAAGTCTTCTCATTTCAGTGAAAAGTCAAAATATGCGGTTGATTTTCAGTTGGATGTGGGTGAACCGGTGTATGCTGCAAGAAGCGGAATGGTTTTTAAGGTGATCGATTGGTTCACCAAACAAGGTGGTGAAGAATTAAAGTATGCTGCCAATAAGATCGTGATCAGACATGACGATGGCACCATGGCATCGTATGTGCATCTGGATTACAGGGGCAGTTTCGTTAAAGAAGGTGATTGGGTTGAAGAAGGAGAAAAGATAGGGTTTCCGGTTTAACCGGATACACCCGGGGGCCTCATCTACACTTTGTGGTCAGGAAAGAAAATGATCTTTCGATTCCGGTTTACTTTAAGGGTTACAAGGGAGAGAAGTTAGAACAAGGTAAAAAATACAGGGTAAAAAAGTGAATATTGATCTGCTGTACAAATGATATCAGAAGTTCAGTATGCACTTTCCATTTCTCATTTTTATAGAAAATAATCATATCTTAAGCTCTGAAGTATTAAGGGAAAGTAGTTTCCTGTAACCATCAAATCAATCAATAACAAAATGACACTTAGAACTACCTTGACACTATTCGGTATATTAATAGTTGCAATTTCATTTGCCCAGGATCAGGAAAAATATACTAAATACGTTAAGAAAGCTGATTCTTTATATGACGCCGGAGTATACGATGATTCAGCGGAGGCTTACGAAACAGCCTTTCAGGCCCTTGAAGGGAGAGCCTATACGAATCACCGTTACAATGCTGCCTGTTCCCATGCTCTTTCAGGCGATACCGAGCGATCATTTTTTCACTTGTTTCGCCTGGCAGATAATCCACATGTAAAGTATAAGAACCTGAGACACATCACTACGGATTCAGATCTTACGGCACTCCACGACGACGAACGCTGGGAAAAGCTGATCGCAACGGTAAAGGCCAATAAAGATGAGTATGAAAAGGATCTGGATAAACCATTGGTCGCCAAATTGGATACCATCCTGGCCTCTGACCAGGGAAGCCGGCGAAAATTGCGTGAGATGGAGAAAGAATACGGCCGGGAATCTGAAGAATATCTGAAACAATACAGGACTACCTGGGTAACTGATTCATTGAACGTTATAGAGGTAACTAAAATATTGGACGAACGTGGGTGGCTGGGGCCTGATGTGATCGGAAAAAATGGAAGCAATGCGCTTTTTCTCGTGATACAGCATGCAGACCTGGAAACTCAGAAAAAATACCTGCCTATGCTGAGGGAGGCGGTTGAGCTCGGGAATGCCCAGGGAGGGATGCTGGCCCTGCTCCAAGACAGGGTGGCCATGAAGTCCGGAGAAAAGCAGGTTTACGGCAGTCAGATTGCGAGAGATGAATCAGGTGAATTCTATGTATCTCCACTCCTGGAACCGGAAAAAGTCAATGAAAGAAGGGCAGCTGTCGGACTGGGCCCCATCGAAGAGTATGTTTCCCGATGGAATATCAACTGGGATGTCGAAAAGCACAAGGAAAGAACGAGGGCACTGGAATCTGAAGAGAAGGAGAATTGAGGCGTGATTTTTAAATTATTTTCACGAACTCTTAAGATTTAATCAAGAAAGTCAGAGACTTTTATTACGTATCTTTATTCTAAAAGACCGAATGAAGAGAAAATTACCTTTTCTGACCTTTTCCCTGCTGCTTCTCACCGTATTTTTGATCAGCAGCTGTAACCGGGCTGTTTCTCAGTCTGAAATACAGGAGGTCAGTAAGCCTGTTTTTATTCCGAAGCCACAGGAGCTGGAACATCTAAAGGGTTTTTTCAGGTTAGGACCTGATACCCGCATCGTTTATATTGACCGTAACCCTGAGGTAAAACGCATTGCCTCTCAAATGCAGGAGATCATTAAAGATCAGACCGGCCTGGTCCTGCCTCTGATCACCGAAGGACAAAGTGATGAAAATAACTATATCAGGTTACAGCTAACCACCTACCTGGCTAATGAGCTGGGGAAGGAGGGGTATGAGCTCGTTGTAGTGCCCGGCAGTATTCTTATTACGGCAGCAACCCACGAAGGACTTTTTCGTGGCATGCAAACCCTTCGGCAGGCCTTTCCGGTTCATAAGGTAAACCAGTCTGCAAATATCACTTCTTTTAACATACCGGCCTTTGAGATAATTGATAAGCCTCAGTACGCCTATCGGGGTGTTATGCTGGATGTATCCCGTCATTTCTTTCCGGTGGAGACCTTAAAAAGATTCATAGACCAGATCGCTATGTATAAGATCAATTACCTGCATCTGCATCTTACCGATGACCAGGGTTGGCGTATCGAGATCGATTCCTGGCCGGAACTGACCAATAAAGGCGGTAGTTCTGAAGTGGGGGGAGGTGATGGAGGCTTCTATACCAAGGAAGACTTCAGAGAGATCGTAGCCTATGGCCAGAAGCATTTTCTGACCATCGTGCCTGAGATCGACATGCCCGGTCATACCAATGCGGCCCTGGCCTCATATCCGGAGCTTAACTGCAGCGGTGAATCGCCGGAACTCTATACGGGTACAGAAGTCGGCTTCAGCAGTTTGTGTGTGCGCAAAGAGCAGACCTATGTATTTATCGATGATGTGGTAAATGAGATAGCTGCCATGAGCCCCGGACGCTATCTTCATATCGGAGGAGATGAGTCTCATGCGACCAATGAGGATGACTACATTTATTTTATCGAACGCCTGAATGCTATCTTATCAAAATACAATAAGACCATGATCGGTTGGGATGAGATCGCTAATGCCACCTTGAACCGCGAGGCCGTCGTGCAATTCTGGGCCAGTGAAGAGAATGCGGTAAAGGCGGTTAATAAAGAGCATAAACTGATCATGTCTCCTTCCAAGCATATCTATCTCGATATGAAATACGATTCCATAACACCCTTAGGTCTTAACTGGGCGGGGTATATCGAAGTCGATCAGGCTTATAACTGGTTTCCGGCACAAATCCTGCCTGGGGTTTCCGCAGACCAGATATTAGGGGTCGAAGCTCCGTTGTGGACAGAGACTGTTACCTCTGTAAAAGATATTGAATACATGGTATATCCGAGGCTAATGGGGCTGGCCGAAATCGGCTGGAGTAAACCTTCCGATCGCAACTGGAACGATTATCGTGAGCGGCTTATAGCCCACCTGCCGAGACTTGACAGCATGGGTATCAACTATTACCATTCTCCACTGCTAAAAGAAGAGTGACTTCTCTCCGGGTTGATAATTGTCATGTTTTTTTCTCCTTGTTCAGGCTATCTTAGTCTGACTAACATGTAAAAGGAGGAACGATGAATGATGCAACACGCCAAAAGACATTGCCCCGTGTGCCCCTCAATGACCTCCACGATGAAAACAGACACTGGGACTCCCAGCTGCATTTTTTTCTCGTAGAAAGCAGGTTTTTTAAAAACCTCTTAGATGATTACAAATTCGTTCCCGAAACAGAACAGCTGTTTAAGAAATGGGAACGCATGAAGCAGCGTCTGAACGTTCTGCTTCCCCGAACTGCCGAGCTGCTTGAAACAACCCGGCAACACAGACAGCGGTTATCAGGATTCTATGAATCCCGTGAAGGTGTTTGTGATGAAGATTATATCGAAGAACACCGGCAATTGCGTAAGTACTATATCGATCTCTGCCTTGAGTTCAGATCGCTAAAAGACCGGCTATTGTCGTATGGTGACCAGATATTAGAAAGGAGAAATCCATAACCCTAAAATTTCAGAGAGATGTACGAAAAAGATACCGTAGCAAAAATTATGACCAGGGAGTTGGTCCAGCTTAACACCACCGATGATCTTTATAAGGCCGAAAAACTTTTTAAAAAACATCATATAAGGCATATCCCCGTAGTAGAGGGTAAAAAGATCGCAGGTATAATCAGTCATACAGATCTTATGCGTATCAGTTATGCTGATGTGCTGGATGAAGATGACGATACGGTTGAAAGCGTGGTTTATGATATGTTCTCGCTCTCACAAGTGATGACCCGAATACCAGAGACCGTTAGTTCTGACACCACCATCAGGGAAGCTGCAAAGATCTTTACCAAAAAAGAATTTCATGCTTTGCCTGTGGTAGACGAAGGTCACCTGGTGGGAATCGTGACCACCACAGATATCATCAGGTATTATGTAGAGGAATGCTATTCCTGATCGACCCTGCTCGGTTCCATTTTTTGTGAGATGGTATCGAGAATCATCCCGGCATGAACGCGTGAATTTTCAATGAACCATAAATGGGTGTCCATGCCACCACAGATCACTCCGGCGAGATAGAGGTTAGGTACATTGGTCTCCATGCTTTCGGTATCATATTGGGGGTAACGTTTCTGGTCATCAGAAAGGCTTACCCCTAATTTTTTAAGAAATGCAAAGTTCGGACGGTAGCCGGTCAAAGCCAGTACGTAATCATTTTCCAGAACGACCTCCCCCTCGGGAGTGTCGATGATCAGTGAATTTTCGGTGATCTCTTTTACTTCAGAATTAAAGTAGGCCTTAACGCTTCCTTCCTCGATGCGGTTTTCAATATCGGGTTTTACCCAGTATTTTACTCTTGGCCCTATCTCCGGCCCGCGAACGACCATGGTCACCTGGGCACCTTTTCGGTAGCACTCCAGTGCGGCATCGACAGCAGAGTTACTGGCCCCTATCACGGCCAGCTTCTGCATGGCGTAAAAGTGGGGGTCGTTGTAGTAATGATTTACTTTGGGAAGATCTTCTCCCGGAACATCGATGTAATTGGGAATGTCGTAGAATCCGGTGGCTACGATCACAAACCGCGCATCATAGGTTTCTTTACTGCTTTTCACAATAAAGCGTTCTCCGGGCCTTTCTACCGATTCTACTCTCTCGAAAAGTTTTATGTTGAGATCGTTGGATGTGACGATACGCCTGTAATATTCGAGCGCTTCGTTTCGTTTTGGCTTGGCCTCCTTACTTATAAAAGGTACGCCACCTATCTCCAGTTTTTCTGAAGAAGAAAAGAACTGCATGTTCACCGGATAGTTGAACAGGGAATTGACGATAGTGCCTTTTTCCAGGATCACGTAATCAAAACCTCTCTTCTTGGCTTCCAGCCCACAGGCAATTCCAATGGGACCTCCTCCTATAATAACGATCTCGGTTCGGGTCATCAAACGGTTACTTCTTTTAGATTTCCTATGGTTTGTATGGGGTCCTCACTACTGAAGACAAAATTCCCCGCTACCAGGGCGTCTGCACCGGCTTCCACAAGTGAAGGGGCATTTCCGGCATTCACTCCGCCATCAACCTCGATCAGCGTTTCTGCATTGTTGTTGAGAATCATCTCCTTCAGCTGCTGAATCTTTTTATAGGTGTTTTCGATAAATTTTTGTCCGCCAAATCCGGGATTGACACTCATGATCAGTACCACGTCGATATCTTTGATCACCTCTTCAAGAAGTGATACCGGGGTATGCGGATTGATGGCAACCCCTGCTTTCATACCTTCAGCCTTGATGGCCTGCAGGGTACGGTGCAGATGGGTGCACGCCTCATAGTGAACGGTTAGCACAGCTGCTCCCAACTCGGCGAAGTCTTTGATATATCGGTCTGGGTCAACGATCATCAGGTGTACGTCAAGTGGTTTTTTGGCATGTTTTCCGATCGCCTTTACCACCGGCATCCCATACGAGATGTTCGGAACGAAAACTCCGTCCATCACGTCGATGTGAAACCAGTCTGCTTCACTGTTGTTAACCATTTCAATATCTCTTTGAAGGTTGGCAAAATCGGCTGCCAGTAAAGAAGGTGCAATAATTGTAGCGCTCATATCAGGTGTATTGTTGTTGCAAAAGTAACAGAAATAAATCTTTTAACGGGTGGCTTTTACAAGCTGTTAACGATTGAGGAAGTAAGGGTATATAAATTGAAAAACTCCGGTAATCAGCCGGAGTTCATTCATCAATCAAAAAACGAACAGTTATGATAAACTGTTGTAATCGTGTATATTGTGATTATTTATAGCAATTTTCGAGTGAAAAATACGAAAAAAATTCCAAAATCCCTAACCCAGGTACGTTTTGAGAATTTTGCTTCTTGAAGTATGCTTCAGTCTTCTGATCGCCTTTTCTTTGATCTGTCTTACACGTTCGCGCGTCAGGTCGAAGGTTTCACCGATCTCTTCCAGGGTCATGGGATGCTGATCTCCCAGTCCGAAATACAGGCGAATCACATCTGCCTCACGCGGAGTAAGGGTTTCAAGAGCTCTTTCGATCTCAGTGCGTAGGGATTCGTGAAGCAGGTCCTTATCGGGGTTAGGTGATTCCCCGCTTCGAAGTACATCGTACAGGTTAGAATCTTCACCTTCCACCAGGGGAGCATCCATCGATACGTGGCGCCCTGAATTCTTCATAGACTCCTTTACGTCGTTTACAGACATGTCGAGCTCTTTCGCGATCTCTTCGGCCGAAGGAACACGTTCATGAGCCTGCTCAAGAAAAGCATAGGTTTTATTGATCTTATTGATCGATCCGATCTTATTGAGCGGAAGTCTTACAATTCGGGATTGTTCTGCCAATGCCTGAAGAATCGATTGTCTGATCCACCATACGGCATAGGAGATAAATTTAAATCCTCTGGTTTCATCGAAACGCTGAGCGGCTTTAATAAGACCGAGGTTACCTTCGTTGATAAGGTCGGGCAGTGTCAAACCTTGATTCTGGTATTGTTTTGCAACCGATACCACGAAACGAAGGTTTGCTTTGGTAAGTTTCTCCAGAGCCAGGCGATCACCTTTTTTGATGCGTTGTGCCAATTCCACTTCCTCATCGGCCGTGATCAGGTCAACTTTCCCTATTTCTTGAAGATACTTGTCCAGCGAAGCAGTCTCACGATTCGTTACCTGCTTCGTAATTTTAAGTTGTCTCATCTAATCTCTCCTGATTGTTTTATGAATAACTGCGTGTAGGTAATTATACGTAGTTGCCTCAAAAAATGTTACAAAAAAGATGAAAAAAATGGAAATTCTTTTCAGACGGGCATTTTGCGCCTTATCTCGCAAGTATCAGCGGTTTCTTTTCATGCGTTTTGGGCCGTACCACAACCAGAACCCGGTGATGGTGAAAAGCAGAAGGGCAAGCCCTGTCACTGTGGTGTAAGTGACCTTGATCTGTTCGTTGCTGGTTCCCAGCAGGTCATCCAGAACAGAGCCGTCATGCAGATCTTCCAAAAAGTCAGAGTGACGGCGACCTACATTAAGCACCTCTCCGGTAGCTCCATCCAACTGTATGCCCCAGTTTCCTTCAGCAAATACAAACTTCGCAATACCCTTGTCCTTTCTTACGTCTATCTTGTCAAGCTCGGCAGAGGCATGGGGCGAAACCCGTTCATGCAGTGTGATAACAGCCTTTTTGTGGAGCTCCTCCAGTGGCAGCCATTCGCTTAGTTCAGAAGAGGTTCCGGTTTCGGTTTTGGGTAACAGGCTGTGATTGACATGCTTTTTTAATCCCAGCATGATTCCTGATATGGAGATGAAAAAAAAGAATACGAATAGAAAAGCACCCGTCAGGCGATGGGCTTTTCTGAATAGGCGGAGGGTTCGGGCTTGTTTCTTTCTTTTCTGATCAGGGGTCATAAAATGATATAATAAGGGCCCTAAACTTATATACATTCTCGTAAACTCTGAAGGGAAGGAGATTTGTTTAAGAGTAATTTAACTTCTACTGCGATCTTTTCTCTCCGCCTGCGATCTTGACCGTGGGTTTGTGTTTAACTTCGAAATTACAGGAACTGGCCAGAAAGCACATTTCTGAGGCGTTTTTATGCAGCCTGATAGCCTTTTCGATCATATGTCCTTCTGTAACACTGATGAGCGGGTTTAACTGTACTGAAGTAATCCGGCCGGAGCCGTCGGTATGAAGAGTGAGCACCCCCTCAGCCCTGTCTTCATATTCAGTGACAACCACCCCGTCTGTGGCACAGAGGTGCAGATACCATAACATATGACAGGCTGAAAGCGAGGCGATAAAGAGCTCCTCCGGATTGTACAGTTGAATGTCTCCTCTGAATGAGGGGTCAGAAGAGCCCTTTAGAGGCTCTTTTCCCGGTACCCGTATCACATGTTCCCGCTCATAAGATTCATAGGCGGTGGTTCCTTGTCCGTTATTTCCTGTCCACTCCACGGCGAGGGTGTATAAATGTTCTTTCATAACATGAAGGTACGATTCCCCCGACTGAATCTTTCTTTTTATAAAAGGTTTCTTTATGCAGCAGGAAGATCCCCATGACCTTTTGATGGCAGTTGGGAGCTTCCCATAAGATAGGTGTCTACTGCCCTGGCAGCCTCCCTTCCTTCAGATATGGCCCATACGATGAGTGACTGTCCTCTCCTGGCGTCGCCGGCAGCGAATACATGCTTCAGATTGGTTTGGTAATTTTCGCCGGAGATATTTCCCCTGCTGTCAGTATTCAGCTGTAAAAGGTCTGTTATCTGTTGCTCCGGACCGGTAAAGCCCAGGGCCAGTAAAACCATATCACAGGGCCAGACTTTCTCGGTTTCGGGAATCTCCACCAGCTGAGGTCTCTCTCCGGGTATCTCTTTCCAGGAAACCGAAACGGTTTTCAGTCCGGTCAGTTTTCCATTGTCGTCTTTGATGAATTCCTTGGTCATAACGCTCCAGTTCCGGTCACACCCTTCTTCGTGAGATGAGCTAGTCTTGAGGGTGAAGGGCCAGTATGGCCAGGGGTGATCTGTCGTTCTTTCTGAAGCCGGGCGTGGCATGATCTCAAAATTGGTTACAGATTTTGCGCCATGACGGTTGGAGGTTCCTATGCAGTCTGACCCTGTATCACCGCCACCGATCACAATCACGTGTTTGTCTTTGGCATTCAACCCGGGCTCTTGTTTTGCAAGGCCGTCGACCACCAGGTTGTTGTGTTTTAAAAATTCCATGGCCTGAATGATTCCGGTCGCATCACTTCCTTTGACGGGCAGCTTTCTTCGGGTGGTAGACCCGATGCAAAGCACTACGGCATCAAAATCAGCCAGCTCCTCTGCGGCGACGTTCTTTCCTACTTCTGCATTCACCCTGAATATGATGCCTTCTGCCTCAAGGATGGCTATTCTGCGGTCGATGATATGTTTTTCCAGTTTAAAATCCGGAATGCCATATCGCAGCAGACCACCGGGTTTGGCATCCCTCTCAAAAACGGTTACCTCGTGCCCGGCACGGTTGAGCTGCTGGGCGGCCGCCAGTCCGGCGGGTCCTGAACCGATCACTGCAACGGTCTTGCCGGTTCTTTCTTTCGGTGGTTGGGGTTGTATCCAACCTTCCTTAAAACCTCTTTCAACAATTGTTTTTTCGATCAGCTCTATTGCTACCGGTGGTTTAACGATACCTAAGACGCAGGCCGATTCGCAGGGCGCCGGACAAAGCCTTCCGGTGAATTCAGGGAAATTATTGGTGGCATGCAGTAATCGCAGGGCTTCTTCCCAGTCATTCCGGTATACGGCATCGTTGAAGTCGGGAATGAGATTCCCCAAGGGACACCCGCTGTGACAAAACGGGATGCCGCAATCCATACACCGGGCCCCCTGCGCTTGCATTTCCTCTTCAGAAAGCGGCTTGGTGAATTCTTTATAGTCTTTCGTTCTTTGGGTTACAGGGCTCTCGGGCTCTTCCTTTCTGTCATATGTTAAAAATCCTCTTATCTCTCCCATGGTTATACTTTTGAAATGTGGTCATTATTATTTTCTTCTTCAGCCAGTACTGCCAGCGCTTTTTTGTATTCCGTTGGCATTACCTTTATGAATTTGTGTTGACTCTCTTCCCAGTTTTTAAGAATTTGATCAGCTACCTGGCTCCCGGTGTACTTGTGATGTTTTGAGATCAGAGTTTCAAGAGTTAGCAGGTCTTCCTTATCGGGGTTTTCCAGTTCGATGAGTTCAGTGTTGAAGTTCTCACTGTCAAAATGGGCGGTTTCACTATAAATAAAAGCCATTCCACCGCTCATTCCGGCGGCGAAGTTCCGGCCGATCTTTCCGAGTATCACTGCTACTCCCCCCGTCATATATTCACAGCCATGATCTCCAATCCCTTCAACAACGGCTCTGGCGCCTGAATTTCTCACCAGAAATCGTTCTCCGGCTATCCCGTTGATGTAAGCCTCCCCGGTTATAGCACCATACATGGCTACATTACCGATGATCACGTTTTCTTCAGACCTGAAGGTGGCCTTTGAAGGTTTTTTGCAAATGAGTTTAGCTCCCGACAGTCCCTTTCCGAAGTAGTCGTTTGAGTTCCCCTCGATCTCCATCGTTAGTCCTGAGATGGCAAAAGCTCCGAAACTTTGACCTGCAGAACCCTTAAACCGTAGTTTTAGGGTGTCTTCGGGCAAGCCTTTTTCCCCGTGTATCTTTGCGATCTCATTGCTGATGATCGCCCCGGTGGTTCTGTTGATGTTGCTTATCGGGTATTCCAGTTCGATCTTTTCTTTTCGGTAGATGGCCGGATGGGCTTTTTTCAGAATCTCAAAATCGAGTACTCCCTCCAGTTGGTGCTCCTGCGGAAAGGTTTTTCGTATGGCTACCCCTTCAGGAAGCTTCGGCTTATAAAGGATGTTCGTGAGATCGATACCCAGGGCCTTGTAATGCTCTATGGCTCTGTTCATGTCGAGCTTCTGGCTTTGTCCCACCATTTCATCGATGCTTCGGAAACCGAGCTCAGCCATAATCTTCCGAACCTCCTGGGCGACGAAGTACATATAATTGATCACGTGTTCCGGCGTTCCCTTGAAGTTTTTGCGCAATTCAGGGTCCTGAGTGGCGATCCCTACCGGGCAGGTATTCAGGTGGCAGGCACGCATCATGATACAGCCGGAAGCCACGAGCGGAGCGGTGGCAAATCCAAACTCTTCAGCTCCCAGCAAGCATGCAATAGCCACATCTCTTCCGGTTTTTAACTGTCCGTCACACTCTACGGTAATACGACTTCTCAGATCATTGAGTACCAGGGTCTGTTGTGCCTCAGCGATTCCGAGCTCCCAGGGTAGTCCTGCATGTCTCAGGGAGGTGAGGGGTGAGGCTCCGGTACCTCCGTCATATCCTGAGATCAGTACCACATCGGCCTTGGCTTTCGCTACTCCCGCAGCAATGGTTCCCACGCCTACCTCTGAAACAAGCTTCACATTGATACGTGCTTCCCTGTTGGCATTCTTGAGGTCGAATATCAGTTGGGCAAGGTCTTCTATTGAATAAATGTCGTGATGAGGCGGGGGAGAAATAAGGCCTACGTAAGGAGTGGAATTCCGGGTCTTGGCGATATCGGGATTCACCTTCGGTCCGGGTAGCTGTCCGCCTTCGCCGGGCTTGGCTCCCTGGGCCATCTTTATCTGAATTTCCCTGGCGTTGCTCAGGTAATTGATCGATACGCCGAAGCGGCCCGAGGCCACCTGCTTGATGGCGCTGTTACGCCAGTTCCCATTGAGATCTTTTTGAAAGCGATCCGGGTTCTCACCTCCTTCTCCTGAATTGCTGCGCCCCCCGATGCGATTCATGGCTATCGCCAGGTTTTCGTGGGCTTCCTTACTGATTGATCCGAATGACATGGCGCCGGTTTTGAATCGCTTCACGATATCGGTCCACGGTTCTACCTCTTCCAGGGGGATGGGGTTCAGGTCTTTAAAGCGGAACATTCCTCTTATCGTCATTAGATTCCGACTTTGTTCGTTGATCATTTTGGCAAATTCAGCATAGCTTTCGGGTTTGTTCTGCCGTACAGCCTGTTGGAGTTTTGCTACAGTAGTCGGATTGAACATGTGTCGCTCACCATTTCTTCGCCACCTGTAATCTCCGCCTATCTCCAGGTCGGGTTCATGTGCTGATTTTTCAAGAAAGGCCTTATTGAAGCGATTCTGCAATTCCTTTTCTATTTCATAGAGACCGATTCCCTCGATCCTTGAAGGGGTGTTGCAGAAATAACGGTTCACGAACTTTTTATTCAGACCCAGGGCTTCGAATATCTGTGCGCCCCGGTACGAATGCAATGTAGAGATCCCGATCTTATTCATGATCTTGACCAGCCCCTTCGCAATGGCTGCATTATAATTTCTGACAGCTGTTTCAAAAGAGGTCTTCAGTTTGTCAGTTTTGACAAGGTCCTCAAGGATCTCATTGACCAGATAGGGGTTGACCGCACTGGCACCGTAACCGAACAGCATGGCGAAATGATGCGGCTCACGTGGTTCTGCCGATTCGATAATGATGCCGATGGCAGATCGTTTCTTATGCCGCTTCAGGGAATGATGAAGGTTGGAGCAGGCCAGAAGGGCAGGAATCGGTGCCTGTTCCTTTGAAACATTTCTGTCTGATAATATGATGATATTAGCACCCTTGTCAATCGCTTCGATACTTTCTTCAACGATCGCATCAAGACGTGATTCCAGACCGTTCAGCCCCTTGTCTGCGGGATAAAGCATGGGTATGGAAACAGCTTTGAAGTCATCGTTTTCCAGGAATTTGATCTTATCAAGGTCTTCATTCGAGATGACCGGGTTATTGATCTTTAATTTTTTGGCCTGTTCGGGTACGATATCGAAAATATTATGATCTCCGCCAACCAGCAATGAGGTGTCTGTAACGATCTCTTCCCTTATCCCGTCAAGAGGAGGGTTGGTCACCTGTGCAAAGAGTTGTTTAAAGTAATTATAAAGCAATTGAGGTCGGTCTGAAAGCACCGCCAGGGGGGTGTCGGTGCCCATCGAGCCTATCGGCTCTTTGCCTCCCGAGGCCATGGGCATTATCAGGGAGGTGATGTCTTCACTGGTATAGCCAAAAACACGTTTTCTCAGTATTCCGGGCAGGGGTTCTTCGGGTGAGCGATTGCCGGTATAGGGAATACGCGACAAGGGGAGAAGATTCTTATCGATCCATTCCCGGTACGGATTTCTGTTGACGATTTTAACCTTGATCTCTTCATCATTGATAATACGCCCTGCCTCCATGTCTACCAGGAACATTTTTCCGGGTTCGAGACGCCCGTGAGAGGCTATGTTTTCAGGATCAAGGTCGATCACACCTGTTTCAGATGACATGATCACGAGTCCGTCTTTGGTTACGGTATATCGCGATGGACGAAGGCCGTTTCGGTCCAGCAGGGCACCTATATACTTTCCGTCTGTAAAAGGGATGGAAGCAGGCCCGTCCCATGGCTCCATGATACAGGAATGGTATTCATAGAAAGCTTTTTTATCGTCCCGCATCGACTGGTGTTTTTCCCAGGCTTCGGGTACCAGCATCATCATGGCCTCCGGAAGGCTTCTGCCTGTGTGCAGCAGCAATTCCAAAACCATATCCATCGAAGCAGAATCTGACTTTCCTTCTTTTACCACCGGCCTGATATCATCTATCGATGAGCCGAAAAGATCGCTTGCGAACAATTCTTCTCTTGCCTTCATGCGGCTCAGGTTACCTTTTAAGGTATTGATCTCCCCATTATGACACATATAGCGAAACGGTTGTGCAAGATCCCAGGTGGGGAAGGTATTGGTTGAAAACCGTTGGTGTACCAGCGCCAGTTTGGTCACCAGTTCTGAGTCCTGCAGGTCGGTGTAGTAAGCACTGATATCTTCAGGCATCAGAAGTCCCTTATAGATTATGGTGGTGGTCGATAAGCTGGGCAGGTAAAAATAAGAGGCTTCTGAAAGACCGGAGGTTTCGATCAGATGCTCGGCTTTTTTCCGGGCTGCAAATAGCCGGGCCGAAAAATCACCCTCTTTCATGTCTGTATAGGTTTTTCCGATGAACACCTGCTTGATAACAGGCTCGGTTTCTGCGGCCGTTTTACCCAGGCATTGACTGTCTACCGGCACTGTTCTCCAGCCCAGAACACTGAGTTTTTTGGCTGATAATTCCTTTTCGAGAGCAGACATGCAGATGGCGGCCTGGTTTTCAGATCGGGGCAAAAAAACCATACCCACCGCATAATCCCCGGGCTCGGGAAGCACAAAATCACAATTCCTTAAAAAGAACTGGTGGGGAATTTCGATCAGGATACCGGCACCATCTCCTGTTTTTCCGTCTGCGCTGACGGCTCCGCGATGTTCCAGACGAACCAGAATATCGAGTGCCTTATGTATAATGTCGTTTGATTTTGTTCCGTTGAGGTTGCATATAAATCCCGCCCCGCAATTATCGTGTTCGAATCGCGGATCGTATAATCCTTGTGCTTTCATCATCTTTTTCAATTATTTTCACAGAGCTGTAGAAAACTCTGATTTTAATTTAAAGTATAATTCAAAAAGGTGAATTAAGTTTAAAAAATGAGCTAAAAAGTTGAATTTTTATTAGGTGTGTAATTTGACGGATGGTATTTTGCGAAATGTACAATTCACAGGCTTTAATTTTAGAAATCAGCAATTTAGCTTTTGAAGGAGGCCGGCGGGTTCTTTTTTTTGGTGAACAATAGCCGCCGTTATCAGGTTGCGAACCACAACTGTACTATTTTTATATCAGTACTTGATTACATGAAATCAAAAAACCGTCCCTATGAATTACACGAATGAGAGAAGAAGATTCATTAAGCAAAGCTCCCTGGCCGGAGCCGCAATTGGCCTAGCTCCCTCGATCGCCTTTTCAGGTAACAGTAAGGATGCTGTTTTACGGGTAGGCTTGATCGGTGCAGGGTTGCGGGGTACCTCACATCTTAAGAACCTGCTTTTGCGGAATGATGTAGAGATAACAGCAATTTGTGATATCGATCCGGAGCGTATTTCGATCTGTCGTGAGATTTTCCGGGAGAGAAACCTGAAACAGCCTGCTTATTACGGGAAAGATGAATGGGATTACCGCAATTTATTGCAGCAGGACACCCTGGATGCAGTAGTTATCGCTACCCCATGGCTCTGGCATACCAAAATGGCGAAAGATTCCATGAAGGCGGGTAAATACACCGGGCTCGAAGTGTCTGCCGCCAATACCCTGGAAGAATGCTGGGACCTTGTCAATACCCATGAGGAGACAGGTACCCATCTGATGTTGCTGGAAAATGTTAATTACCGCAGGGATGTGATGGCCATACTTCGAATGGTGCGGGAGGGCGTTTTTGGAGAGTTGGTGCATTTCAGGTGTGGCTACCAGCATGATTTAAGAGGGGTGAAGTTCAATGACGGAAAGACCCCCTATGGTAAAGGAGCAGAATTTGGTGAGAAAGGGGTTTCTGAAGCCCATTGGCGTACCTGGCATTCGGTTAGGCGTAATGCCGATGTGTACCCTACACATGGTATAGGGCCCATTGCTGTAATGAGTGATATCAACAGAGGTAACCGGTTTGTTTCACTGAGCTCTCATGCTTCTAAAGGTATCGGGCTGCATAATTATGTCGTACAGACCGGCGGGCCTGAACACCCGAACGCATCGGTGAAATTTAAGCAAGGGGATGTGATCACTACCACCCTAGAAACAGCCAGAGGGGAAACCATCATCGTGACTCATGATTGTAATTTACCACGGCCGTACTCGCTGGGATTCCGGGTACAGGGAGCGAATGGATTATGGGAGGTTGACGGATCCCGAATATATATAGAAGGAGTATCTGAGCCTCATCAGTGGGATGAGGCCACACCCTGGCTGGAGAAATATGATCATCCACTCTGGAGGCGTTATGGTGATTACGCAAGGGATGCAGGACATGGGGGGATGGATTTTTTTGTGCTGAATGCTTTTGTTGAATCGGCAAGGGCCGGGGTGGCACCGCCTATTGACGCCTATGACGCTGCTGCCTGGAGTGCCATTACCCCATTGAGTGAAATTTCTATTGCTAATAATGGCGAGCCGCAGGCATTTCCTGATTTTACCCGGGGAGACTGGATGCGCAGAGAGCCTTATAACTGGATCAAGGAAACTTACTGATATTATGGTTGCAGAAATAATAGTTCCCGCACGTGTATGCCTGTATGGAGATCACCAGGATTACCTGGGCTTGCCCGTCATAGCAGCAACTATAAACAGATACATCAGATTAGAGTCGACTCCGGCTGATATGAATATCATACAGATCGACATGCCCGATATAAATAAATCAGTGAGTTTTCGGTTAGATGAGGAGGAGCTGAAAGGAGAGGCTCGTTATTTCATAGCCGGTCTTCGCGTTGCAAGGAGATATGGCTGGAATCTGCGCAAAGGCTACCGTATCAGGCTCTCGGGAAATATCCCGGTAAATGCCGGTCTTTCCAGTTCGTCAGCTGTAATGGTGGCATGGATTCGATTTCTGGCGGAAGCTTCAGAAGGCGTAACGAATTTTACAACCGATCTGCTCGCAAAGATGGCCTATGAAGCTGAGGTGCTCGAGTTCGACAGTCCGGGAGGCTTGATGGATCAATATGCGATCAGTCTGGGTGGTGTGCTGGCAATCGACCCCCTGAGGGCGAGTTATGAGCGGTTGAATGATCCGGGTGGAATATTGGTGGTCGGAGATTCAGGTATTTCCAAAGAAACCCTGAACATGCTTGGTGAGAAAAGAAAACTGGTTACCAGTGCCATCGATCGGGTGGCCGAGGCCGATCCCTCATTTGATATTAAGAAGGTGAAAAGCGAAGCGATCGGTGAGTACAGGTCGCTTTTAAAGAAGAAAGAAATACCCCTTTTTGAAGCGGCGGTAAGGAACCATTCCATTACCCGGCAGGCACGCGAAATTCTTCGCGGGGAGGAACCGGATATAGTGTCTTTGGGAAGATTAATGTACGAGCATCATACTATCTTACGCGATCTTGTCGGGGTGTCTGTGCCTGAAATAGATAATATGATCGAAGCTTCTATGAAAGCAGGAGCCTGTGGTGCCAAGATCGTAGGATCAGGTGGCGGCGGCTGCATGGTGGCCCTGTTGCCGGAGGAGAATAAGGAAAAGGTGATCAGAGCCATCGATGCCTGTAACCCCAGGGAGGTATTTGAGGCAAAGATCACAGGAGCAAACACAGGATTTCATGAGTCACGATAAATTGATCATTTTGGCCGGAGGGGCTTCTTCCAGAATGAAAAAGTCACAGGCCCGGAACCTTTCAGAGCAGGATGAACAGGCAGCAAATACGCTTAGCAAAGGGCTTATTCCCCTGGGAGGTACAGGAAAACCCCTGCTTGATTTTATTATTCAGCATGCGATAGAGGCGGGGTATAAGACCATTTACCTGGTCACCGGGGAGAACGATGCTGCATTCAGAAAGCTTTACGGGCATTCCGCATCCTTTCAAGGAAAAGAGCAACCGGAGGTTCGCTTTGCCAGACAGGTGGTGCCCCCCGGGAGGTCCAAGTCCATGGGTACTGCCGATGCTCTGTTGCAGTGTATGGAACAACACCAGGAATTACAAGGTGCTACCTTCACTGTTTGCAATAGTGATAACCTTTATAGTGTGGAGGTTTTGAAGGCGTTGAAGCACGATACCCATGAAAATGCATTGATCGCATATGACAGGGCCGCTCTCAGGTTCGATAACCAGCGTATTGCACGATTTGCCCTTATGCGTTTTGATGAGCTGGGATTTCTTACTGACATTATCGAGAAGCCGAACCCGGACTCTATGGATCGATATCGTGATTCAGAAGGGGTATTACGGGTAAGTATGAACATCTTCCGCTTCAGCGGGGAGCAGATTTGGCCTTTTCTTAAGGCTTGTCCGCTACACCCCGTGCGTGATGAGAAGGAGATTCCGACTGCCCTGTTGAATCTTGTGGCTGCGAAGCCCGGATCGGTGTATGGTATCCCGGTTTCAGAACACGTACCCGACCTTACTTCCAAAGAAGACCTGGAGCAGATGCGGGCGTATTTAAACAAAAAAAAGCACGAAGACCTTTAGGTGTTCGTGCTTAGAATTTTATCTAAATATCGGTCTTAGCCGATTAGTCTTGCAGAATGCTGCGTGAGATTACAATCTTTTGAATTTCTGAGGTACCCTCATATATCTGTGTGATCTTGGCGTCACGCATGAGTCGCTCCACATGGTATTCTTTTACGTAACCATTTCCTCCGTGAACCTGTACGGCTTCCACTGCGGTTTCCATGGCAACTTCAGAAGCATAGAGTTTCGCCATGGCACTTGACAGATCGTAATTGCCTCCGTTGTCTTTATCCCAGGCGGCTTTCATGACCAGGTGTCTGGCGGCTTCTATCTTGGTATGCATATCGGCCAGTTTAAATGCGATGGCCTGGTGTTTGTAGATTTCTTTCCCGAAGGCCTTACGCTCCTTAGAGTATTTTTTAGACATTTCATAAGCCCCCGAGGCGATACCAAGGGCCTGAGCAGCAATACCAATTCTTCCTCCTGAAAGGGTTTTCATAGCGAATTTAAACCCGAAACCGTCTTCCCCTATGCGGTTTTCCTTGGGTACTTTTACATCGGTGAACATCAGCGAGTGGGTGTCGCTTCCGCGAATTCCCATTTTTTGTTCTTTCGGTCCGATCTCAAATCCGTCCATACCTTTTTCAACGATAAGGGCGTTGATTCCTTTATGTCCTTTTTCAGGATAGGTCTGTGCGATCACCAGGTAAACGTCGGCTGAACCTCCGTTGGTGATCCAGTTCTTGGTGCCGTTCAATAGGTAGTGATCACCTTTATCGATAGCGGTTGTTTTCTGGCTTGTTGCATCACTTCCGGCTTCCGGCTCTGAGAGGCAGAAGGCTCCGATGATCTCTCCTGAAGCCAGGCGAGGCAGGTATTTTTGTTTTTGTTCTTCTGTTCCGAAGGTTTCGAGACCCCAGCAAACCAGTGAATTGTTAACCGAAACGATCACCGAAGCCGAGGCATCTATTTTTGACAATTCTTCCATGACCAGAACGTAAGAAACGGTGTCCATGCCGCTCCCTCCGTACTCCGGAGATACCATCATTCCCATAAAACCGAGCTCTCCCATTTTTTTAACCTGTTCAGCGGGAAACTCTTGTTTTTCATCTCTTTCTATCACACCGGGGAGTAATTCAGTCTGTGCAAAATCCCTGGCTGCCTGTTGAATCATTAAATGTTCTTCGGAAAGTTTAAAATCCATTTCTTGTCAATTTTTTTTAAAAGGGGCTCAAAGATAGCTTTAAATTGCAATTTTTTCAATGGAACTTGGTTATTTTTACCCATATGGAAAAATCATACTACAACGTTATCGGCGTGATGTCGGGAACCTCGCTGGATGGGATCGATCTGGCTGAGATCAGTCTCTACCACAACGGAGGTTGGGACTTTGAGATTCATCGTGCCACGACCGTACCATATCCTGCAGATTGGGAGAACAAGCTGCGGGCCGCTGTCAATTTCAACGAACAACAACTGGAAGAGCTCGACCGGGACTATACCGATTATCTTACGGCTGTGATCGCCGGTTTTTTAAAAGGCACCCAAAAAACGCCCGACGCTGTATGCTCCCATGGGCATACCATATTGCATAAACCCGAAAAAGGGGTCACCCTGCAAATAGGGAACAGACCGGAGCTTGCTTCAAATCTGTCGGTGCCGGTAGTGTGTGATTTCAGGGTGCAGGATGTGGCGCTTGGCGGACAAGGAGCTCCATTAGTTCCGATTGGTGATGAGATGCTTTTTGCTGACTACGACAACTGTCTGAATCTGGGCGGTTTTGCCAATATTTCTACCGTTGACAAGGGTACGCGAATCGCCTGGGATATCTGCGCTGTCAATACCGTGATGAATCATTATGCCCTCAGGCTCGGAAAACCATACGATGAGGGAGGGAAATTCGCAGCCAGGGGAAGCGTTGATAAAGAACTGATGGGAGCGCTTGATAATCTGGAGTTCTATTCGATGTCGTATCCCAAATCATTGGGAATTGAATGGGTAGAGGAAAAGGTGTTTCCGCTCATCGATGGGTTTGACCTGCCGGAAGAGGTTATTCTACGTACCTATGTTGAACATATCGCCAAACAAATTGGTAAGAACCTGCTGCAACAGGGAAAAACGCTTGTTACCGGCGGGGGTGCCTATAACAGTTACCTGCTGAAACGCATGCATTATTACAGTGAAAATTCTCTGGTCGTTCCCGAGCCGCTACTGGTGGAATACAAGGAAGCCCTGATATTCGCCTTACTGGGAGTGCTTCGATTAAGAAATGAGGTCAATTGCCTGAGCTCGGTTACGGGGGCGGAAAAGGATCACAGCAGCGGGATGATCTATCTTCCTGATAGGTCTTAAGACAGGATAGGTTTATCAGGTTCAGGGCAGCACAGCACGCAACATTCAGAAGAGAGATGATGTACTAAATGGCCTTGTTGGAAATCAAAGGTGGCGATATCTTGTTTAAAGCCGGCCTGTTTTCTATCATTGGTAAATCCTGATTTCTTTGGCTGTAAGGTTAAATGTTAGTTGCCTCCGGAAGTAGCTTTTAGGAAGGCAGCCTAAGTTTTTTATATTTGTGAAATTTTAAAAATGACCATGAAGGAACTGCTTAAACAATATGAAGATAAAGCGCCTGAGATCGTCTTCCACTGGAATGACCCCGAAACAGAAGCTGAAGGGTGGACGGTGATTAATTCGCTTCGTGGGGGAGCTGCCGGAGGTGGAACCCGCATGAGGGAAGGGCTTGATATGAATGAAGTGTTATCGCTCGCCAAGACCATGGAGGTGAAATTTACCGTCTCTGGTCCTGCAATCGGAGGCGCCAAGTCGGGTATTAATTTTAACCCCAGGGATCCCCGGAAGAAAGGCGTGCTGGAAAGATGGTATAAGGCTGTTTCTCCCTTGCTGAAAAGTTATTACGGTACCGGAGGAGATCTTAATGTAGATGAGATCCACGAAGTCATACCCATTACCGAAGACTGTGGGGTATGGCATCCTCAGGAAGGTGTTTTTAATGGTCACTTTAAACCTTCGGAAGCTGACAAGATCAACCGTATCGGACAGTTGCGTCAGGGAGTGATCAAAGTGATAGAAAGCAAAGACTACTCTCCTGATATCAGGAGAAAATATACCGTGGCAGATATGATTACCGGTTACGGCGTTGCTGTGGCGGTAAAGCACTATTATGATATTTACGGAGGTGATATCAAGGGTAAGAAAGCAATTGTTCAGGGATTTGGTAACGTAGGTTCTGCTGCCGCGTATTACCTGGCACAGATGGGAGCCAATGTGATCGGTATCATCGATATTGCCGGTGGCGTGATCAAGGAAGAAGGCTTTACCTTTGAGGAGATCACCGATTTCTTCCTGAATAAAAAAGGTAATACCCTTGCCGCCGCCAATCTGATTCCGTTTGAGGAGATGAACAGGCGCGTATGGGAATTACCTGCTGAGATCTTTGCACCTTGTGCTGCCTCCAGGCTGATAACGAGGAAGCAGATCGATTCACTGATCGACAACCGCCTGGAAGTGGTTTCATGTGGTGCCAATGTGCCATTTGCAGATAAGGAGATCTTCTTTGGAGAGATCATGGAACATACCGATAAGCAGGTCAGTCTGATTCCTGATTTTATTTCAAATTGCGGTATGGCTCGTGTTTTTGCCTACTTTATGGAAAGAAGGGTGGAGATGACCGATGAAGCGATCTTCGAAGATACCTCTGAGACAATACGAAAAGCGCTCACAAATACCCATGGGCATAATGCCTCAAAAACAAATATCAGTAGCACAGCTTTTGAAATAGCACTAAAACAATTAATTTAGACAAATACTCTAACTAGCATATATGGAAACAATAATTGTTATTCTCTTTGTAGTAGGCTATCTGGCCATAACCCTTGAACATAATCTCAAAATAGATAAGCTTATTCCCGCCATCGGTATGATGGCTTTATTATGGGCTGTAATCGCTCTGGCGCATATGCCTGTTTTCGAGGTTAATGCAGAGCTGAAGGAGCTCGAGCCCTCTCATGTAGAAGAAATATTGCTGCACCATTTGGGTAAGACAGCTGAAATTCTCGTCTTCCTGCTGGGCGCCATGACCATCGTTGAGATCATAGACTATTTCGATGGATTTGCGACCATAAAAGGATATATCACTACCAAACGCAAACGCAGTCTGTTATGGATCTTCTGTATACTGGGCTTCATTCTGTCTGCTATCATAGATAACCTTACAGCGACCATCGTGCTGATCACGATATTACAGAAGGTGATTCAGGATCGAAACCTGCGACTTTGGTTTGCAGGTATGATCGTGATCGCTGCCAATGCCGGTGGGGCCTGGTCTCCGATCGGTGATGTAACCACTACCATGCTCTGGATCGGAAACAAGGTTTCTACCCTGCAACTGATCGAACACGTACTGGTGCCGTCTGTATTCTGTATGGCCGTACCTACCCTGATCGCATCGAGACTCGAAGTTTTTAAAGGTAATATTGAAGGAGATTTTGGCGACGGAGTACCTGACAGCAGACATGGTTCAACCATGCTATACCTGGGTCTTGGAATGATCGTATTCGTACCGGTCTTTAAGACTATAACACACTTGCCTCCCTATGTGGGAATGATGTTGTCACTGGCTGTTGTAGCTACCTTTGCCGAGATCTACAGCAGTTCGAAATTCACCCTTACAGAGTTACCGGGGCAGGATCCTGAAGAAGATAATCACGAAGGGCATCACAGTCCGGTACACCATTCGCTTTCCCGTATAGAGATGCCGAGCATACTTTTCTTCCTGGGAATTTTGATGGCTGTTGCTGCCCTGGAATCACTGGGAATGCTTTTCAATTTTGCTGAATATCTGGATGCCACTATGCCATACCTGGGAACAGAGGCTGCCGGAGGGAAAGTATCTGACCTGGTGGTCCTGATCTTGGGAGCTGGTTCTGCCATCATTGATAACGTACCGTTGGTTGCCGCCAGTATGGGAATGTTCTCTGTTCCGATTGATGACCCTGTTTGGCACTTTATCGCTTATTCGGCCGGTACGGGTGGTAGTATGCTTATCATTGGTTCTGCCGCCGGGGTAGTGGCCATGGGAATGGAAAAGATCGACTTTTTCTGGTATCTGAAGAAGATCGGATTGTATGCCCTGATCGGCTTTTTATCGGGAGCTGCGGTTTTCGTGCTGATCCGTAATTTTATTTTGAACGCATAATTTTCGATCAATTGGATCGTTATATGATTAACCTATCTGAAGACTTATGTTATTATTTCAAGAAGCTTCTCAGGAAATAGCTGAAGAAGCACTTTCTGAGGAAAAGACCCTCTCGGTCATCGATCTTATCGCTAACGGGGGTACCGGAAGCATCATAATTATCGCAATACTGTTTGTATTGCTGTTTGTGGCCCTCTATATCTACTTTGAGCGTATTTTTGCCATTAAGGCTGCCTCGAAGATCGATAAGAATTTCATGAATCAGATTCGGGATCACGTTTCCAACGGTAAGCTGGATTCAGCCCGTATTCTCTGTGCACAGACCGACTCGCCTGTTGCCAGACTCACCGAAAAAGGTATTTCCCGAATAGGAAAGCCTCTTGAAGATATCAATAAGGCAATTGAGAACGCCGGTACTCTTGAGGTGTATAAGCTGGAAAAAAATGTAAGTATCCTGGCTACCGTAGCCGGTGCTGCACCCATGATCGGCTTCCTCGGAACGGTGATCGGGATGATCATCGCCTTTCATCAGATGGCGACCAGCGGCGGACAGGCAGAAATGGGGCAGTTGGCCAGCGGGATTTACACAGCTATGACTACCACCGTAGCAGGGCTGGTAGTGGGTATTATCGCTTATATCGGATATAACCACCTGGTGGTTCGTACTGAAAAGGTGGTACACACCATGGAGTCAAATGCTGTGGAATTCCTTGACCTGTTAAACGAACCGGTATAAGATGAAACTAAAAGGACGAAATAAAGTATCTCCTGAGTTCAGCATGAGCTCGATGACCGATATAGTTTTTCTGTTACTGGTCTTCTTCATGCTGACCTCTAACGCCCCCAATGCTCTGGACCTGCTGCTCCCCAAGGCAAAAGGCAAATCGACCAATACCCAGAATGTTGCGGTAAGTATTAACAGCAACCTGGACATTTTTGTCGACAACGTAAAGGTGAAACAGGAGTTTTTGGAAACCGAACTCAAGCGACGACTCAAGAATGTCGATGAACCTACCATTATTCTGAGAGCCGAAAAAAGCGTGCCCATCGATAATGCCGTCAATGTGATGGATATCGCAAACCAGAATAATTATAAGGTGATACTGGCCGTAAGGCCCAAATAACATATGTCTTTATTCGATACCCGACATAAGCGAAAATCATTTACACTCACAACTTTACTGCTGAGTGCGCTGATATTATTGATGTTCTATGTCGGGCTATCATATCTCGATCCGCCCATAGAGAACGGGATCACCGTTAATTTCGGTTCCATGGATACGGGCAGCGGGAGAATACAGCCCAAAGAAAAGATAAAGGCTGAAAAGCAACCCGAACCTAAGAAGGAGGAGCAGCAACCGGAGCCGGAACCGGCTAAAAGCGAGCCTGAAGCGGCTCCTGCCGAACCTGAAGGGGAAAAGGTGCTCACCAGTGAAGAGGAGGAAACGGTAAAGATCAAAAAGGCCGAAGAGGAGCGCAAGCGACAGTTGGCTGAGGCAGAAAGAAAGAAGGCAGAAGCTGAACGTCTGGAGCGTGAACGGCAGGAAGAGGCCGCCCGCCTGGAACGGGAACGAAAAGCCGAAGAAGAACGCATCAGAAAGGAGCAGGAAGCCAAGAAACGTCAGTTGGATGAATTGATGGGAGGCCTCAACAATTCAGATGGCACTGCATCCGGCAACGAGGGTGATGATGATCTTCCGGGAGATAAGGGGCAATTGGACGGCGATCCTTATGCTAATTCCTATTTTGGTGCTTCAGGAAGCGGTTCCGGAGGGGTCGGTTATGGGCTTAATGGCAGAAGTTTGGTGTCAGGAGATAAGTACGTGCAGGATTGTAATGAGTCAGGCCGGGTGGTCGTAAAGATCGAGGTTGACCGTTCAGGCCGTGTAATAAGGGCTACCCCGGGAGTAAAGGGCTCCACCAACACCGCTCAATGTCTGCTCGATGCCGCTTTAAAAACAGCCCGGTCATACAGGTGGAATGCCGATCAGAATGCGCCCCAGCGTCAGATCGGATTTGTTGTTGTCAACTTCAAATTAGGGGAATAACAATTATGACATACGAGGAAACCTTGCAGTGGCTGTTTACGCAGCTGCCTATGTATCAGAGACAGGGTGCCACTGCTTTAAAACCCAAACTTGAAAATACACAAGCCCTGGTAAAACACCTTGGCTACCCGCATCATAAATTCCCCACTATTCATGTTGCAGGAACCAACGGGAAAGGATCGGTCTCCCATATGATCGCTTCCATACTGCAGGAAAGCGGGCTCAGGGTCGGTCTTTACACTTCTCCGCATTTACGCGATTTCAGAGAACGTATAAAAATCAATGGAGAGCTGATTCCTGAAGAGGACGTTGTGTCTTTCGTAGAAAATCACCAGGCTTTCTTCAGGGAGCATTCCTGTTCATTCTTCGAGATGACCGTGGGGATGGCCTTCGATTATTTTGCCAGGGAAGAGACCGATATAGCCGTTATTGAGGTCGGCTTGGGAGGCAGGCTGGATTCTACCAATGTGATTACGCCTGAAGTGTCTGTGATCACGAATATCGGCTTTGATCATGCGGAGATATTAGGTGATACTCTTGAAAAGATCGCTGCTGAAAAAGGGGGTATTATTAAGCCAAAGGTGCCGGTGGTGATCAGCGAATACCAGGATGAAACTTTTCCGGTATTTTTGAAAATAGCCGCGGAAATGGAAGCTCCGGTAATTAGAGCCTGGGAAAAGGAGATGCGTTATGTCTCAGATCTGAAAGGCGGATACCAGGATCTTAATATTCCGGGAGCGGTGGCTGCAGTGAGGGCTTTACCGGGTATTGAGGTAGGGGAGGACGCTATCGAGAGAGGGTTATTGAATGTTGTCAGAAATACGGGGTTATTAGGACGCTGGCAACAGCTGGATGATCATCCGCGTATCATATGCGATACCGCACATAATGCAGAGGGTCTGGCTTTGGTGATGGAGCAGCTGTCACGGGAATCTTTCAGGAAATTACATATGGTTTTTGGGGTGGTGAAGGAAAAAGATCTCTCGAAAATTTTACCGCTACTCCCTGAAGATGCATTTTTTTATTTCTGTAAACCCGATGTGCCCCGAGGCTTGGAAGCTCAAATTTTACAGGAAAAAGCCCATGATTATGGTTTGAAGGGCGAGGTATTTGCTTCTGTTTCAGAAGCTCTCGAATCGGCGCGTAAGCAAGCGGCTACAAACGATCTGATCTATGTTGGAGGCAGTACATTTACGGTCGCTGAAATAGTTTGATAATTTTTTATTTTTCTTTTGCGGGATTAAAAAACTGTTCTATATTTGCATCCGCAATCAGGCAACAAGCCTACAGCACAAAGGGCGATTAGCTCAGTTGGTTCAGAGCACCTGCCTTACAAGCAGGGGGTCACTGGTTCGAATCCAGTATCGCCCACCACCCAAAATCCCGACAGGAAACTGTCGGGATTTTTTTTATGCCCTTTAGCGAGCCAAGCTTGCTTGAGCGAAGCGTAAGGGCATAAAAAAACCACGGCGCATCCTGCGCCGGGATTTTGGAATGGACCCTCCATGGATCACCGACCCTGACGCAGGAAGGGGTGGTAATCCGCTCATTTGCCGGGGAACAGTATTTTTATTAAAAAACGAGTCATCCCGAGGTGCTGCGATAGCAGCCAGAGGGATCTTTCAGTCGTTTTCGACTGCAGCCCTTCTTCAGGTGATGCTTTGGATTAATTCAGGGATTTTGGAATGGACCACCCCCTCTTTGGATCACCGACCCTGACACAGGGAGGGGAGGTAATCCGCCTATTTTCACGGTAACGGTACTTATATTAAAACACGAGTCATCTCGAGGTGCTGCGATAGCAGCCAGAGGGATCTTTCCGTCGTTTTCGACTGCAGCCCTTTTTCAGGCAAAGTTTTGGATTAACACAGGGATTTTGGAATGGCCCCCCCCTCTTTGGATCACCGACCCTGACGCAGGAAGGGGAGATAATCCACTCATTTGCCGGGGAACAGTATTTATATTAAAATACGAGTCATCCCGAGGGACTGCGATAGCAATCAGAGGGATCCTTGAGTCGTTTTCGACTGTAGCTTTTCTTCTCGTGATGCTTTGAATTAATGCAGGTATTTTGAAATGTACAGCCGCCTCAGACCTTACGGGCAATTTCTGCTATCTTCTCGATAGAGATATCTACCTCTTCCTCGGTATTAATCACGCAGGGGGTTAGTCGGGTATAACTTACCCGGTAGGGAGATTCACTGGCGATGACCTGGTGTTCATGCAATTTTTTAACGAGTTCTGAAGGCGACATACCTTTGATGGTGAAACAATTAATCCCTGCAGAAAGTTCGGGATCTGTTGGGGTGATTAAATCTGCTTTGCTGATCTCCTTCAGTCCGTCTTTTAAACGGCTGCTCAGTTCTGTCGTTCTTTGATGCACCCTGTCGCGGCCCAGTTCCATTTGAAAGTCAAAGGCGGTATTCAGTGCCCATCGATGATCAAAGGCGTGGAAACCACCCGGACTCATGATCTCATTAAAGGTGGGTTCTGCCGTACTGTCAAATCCCAACCATGTTTCGTAGGCATATTGCGAGAATGCGGGAATGGTGGGTCGTACAAAATCCCAGGCAGATTTTTTTCCGTAGAGTATCCCGGTACCTCTCGGGCCGAAGATCCATTTATGGGTTCCGGCAGAAAAGAAGTCACAACCCAGTGAACTGATATCCTCATCCTGGTTTCCAAATCCATGTACCCCGTCAACTGCAAAATAGATACGATCATCCGGGCTGCGGGTTTGATTCACTTCAGCGATCATCTCAGCGATATCTCTTATAGGCAGCTTGACTCCTGTACAGCTGTGAACCCAGGTAACCATAACCACCCTGGTATTATCTGTTATGGCTGACCTGAGCTTTTCTGTCACCTCTTCGGCTGATACCGTGCGGGGATCGGTATATTCCTCGACACGCTTAAAGCTGGCTCCGCTTTTTTCGCAAGCGAATTCCACCGATTTATCGGTGACATAATGGTCGTGTGTGGTCTGTATGACCTCGTCTCCGGGCTTTAGCTTCATCCCGTTAAAAAGAAGGGAGGTTCCCATGGTGGTGCTATCGGTCAACGCGATCTCTTCCGGATCAACATTCATATAGGCTCCTGCAGCCTTAGTCACTACCTTTTCTGCGGTCATAAAATGTTCTTCCCAGTACATGGCCGGACTCCGATTATAAGCCTTTCGATGCTTCTCTATGGCGTCGTTTACCGGCTTCGGATGTGAGGCCAGTAACATCTGGGCCATCTGAATTTGGCTGTGATCCAGCTCAAATTGCTCCCGTACCCAGGACCAGGTAGCGGATTCAGAGAGCTGTGAAGGGTTGCCAGGATTCTTAGCGTAGGCTGTTTCTTTTCCCGTCAGGAGGGAAGGAAGAATTGTTGCTGCTCCCAGGGTTAATCCTGAGGCGTTGATAAATTTTCGTCGGTCCATCGTTTTTGTGGTTAAGCGGTTGCTGATCTGATAAAGGTAGTAAATAATTGAATATCAATATTTTAAAAAGAATCTATGATCCTTTCGGGCAAGTTATGAGGTGATGAGGTGATGAGGTGATGAGGGTATAAGGGTATGGCGGGATGAAATATGGAAACTTTGAAAATGAAGCTTTCGGTTATGGGAAGTCGACTTTAGGGGAATAATAACAACCCCCAATAACTAATCTCCAATAACTAATCCCCTAACCCATTATCTCCTCTGAACGTAAAACAGCATGCTTTTATCGATGCCGGAGTTTTAAAGTTATGATTATAAGTAAATTAGTTTCTGCCTCGGCGAATTGGCTGCAGGTAAGATGAATAAAGCATAAATTGTAAATATGAAATTATTCTGGAGTTTTTTTATCGGATTACTACTGGTTTCCTATTCCTGTAAAAAGGCTATGTCGACCTCTGCAAACAATGGTTCAGGGGCCGGTACAGCTACTTTGTACCACGGGGGTGATATCATTACCATGGAGGGAGAAGAACCTCAATATGCAGAGGTGCTTATCACATACAGGGATACGATTGCTTATGTAGGTTCAGAGGAGAGTGTGCCGGATGAATTTGAAAATGCCACCCGGGTCGACCTGCAAGGCCAGACATTGTTACCTGGTTTTATTGACGGGCATGCGCATTTTTCAAATTTTGGCACTCAGGCCGTGGTGGCTAACTTACTGGCCGAGCCCGACGGGAGTGTAAACACCATAGACGATCTGATCACTACGCTGAAAAAATGGCACGAAGAAAATGGAACTGATAAAACCAATGGCTGGATCATAGGAATGGGTTATGACGATGCTGTTCTTAAAGAGGGTCGCCATCCCACCAGGGAAGACCTCGATAAGGTTTCAGGCGAAATACCGGTGATGGCCACTCATATAAGCGGTCATTTTTGTGCGGTCAATTCAAAAGGTCTGGAAATCATCGGTTATGATGCTTCCAGTAAGAACCCGGAAGGAGGGGTTATCAGAAGGATGGCACAATCAGAAGAGCCGAATGGTGTATTGGAAGAACTAGCCGCCATACCTGCCATGATAGTGGCATTGAGTCCGAAAGAGCAAAATTGGGTGGATTACTACCTTGATAAAGGACAGGAAATGGCGTTCAGTTATGGATATACCACCGCTCAGGATGGGAGGTCTATGCAAAATCATGAGCAACTGGCAGATTATGCAGATCGGGGTAAACTTAAACTGGATGTGGTCTCTTATATCGATTACGCTTTTCCGCAGTACATGCGATCAGAATGGAATAGTGACAAGTATAAAAATCATTACCGAATAGGGGGTGTCAAACTTACCCTTGATGGTTCACCACAAGGGCGAACGGCCTGGAGAACCGAACCCTACATCCTCCCGCCAGACGGGCAGCAACAGGGTTATAAAGGATATCCCGCCATACCGGAAGACGAAAAGGTGCAGGCCATTGTTGATTCGGCCTTTGCCAATAACTGGCAATTACTGGCTCATACCAACGGTGATGCGGCTCTCGATCAATTAATCCGTGCCGTACGAGCCTCCGGTGGAAAGTATGGCAATGATGATCGCAGAACGGTCATGATACACGGGCAGTTGGTGCGGATGGATCAGTTAGACAGTTTGAAGAAATACGATATGGTAGCCTCTTTCTTCCCTATGCATACTTTTTACTGGGGTGACTGGTACAAGGAGATTATCGGCCCGGAAAAGGCTCAGCAGATCAGTCCGATTAGATCAGCCATCGAGAAAGGGGTGCCTGTCACCAGTCATACCGATGCTCCGGTTGCCTTGCCAAACCTTATGATGGTCATGCACACCACAGTGAACAGGGTCTCAAGAAGCGGAGATGTAATCGGTGCTGACGAAAGTCTTACACCTTATCAGGCCCTGAAAGCGATCACTGCATGGAGTGCCTGGCAACATTTTGAAGAAGAACGTAAAGGTACGCTTACGAAAGGGAAGCTTGCTGACCTCGTCATACTCGATAATAACCCGCTTAAGGTAGAGCCTATGGCCCTCAAAGATATTAAGGTGATAGAGACGATCAAGGAAGGGGAAACGGTTTACCGAAGAGATGGGCGAATAGCGATGATTCCGTAGCAGAGGCTGAATAAAATGATTCTGCTTTTCCGGAGAACGTCATTCTTTTGTGAAACCCTGAGGGTGAAAAGGTTAGTCCCTTTTTTCTTTCAGGCATTTTCATTGAAGGATTTTGCCGAAAGGAGAGGTTAGTAGTGATCGTGTATTTTGACGATTATTATCGACATATTTAGATGAAACGCATTTATTCTCCTAACTTATAAAAATTAAAACCTTGCCTGAACCGATGAGTGAAGAGTCAAAACCAAAGGAGAAAGAAGAGCCGGATCATGATGATATTTTTCTCGGGCAGTTATACGAAGGCCTTGAAACTTTCAGGAAAAACAATGTATCATCTTTTCTGAGTGCTTTAATGGCAGGTCTGGAAATTGGCTTTACCTTTTTTATGGTCGTCATTGGCTTTACGATCTTCCATAAATACTTTCCGGAGGAGATCGTACCTTATTTAACAGCCTTTTTATACCCTTTTGGGTTTATACTGGTGATTCTCGCTAAATCCCTTCTTTTTACCGAACAGACCTCTATTTTATCATTGCCTGTTTTAAGTGGAAAGAGACCGCTTTCTGAACTTGCCAAATTGTGGGGTATAGTCATATCAGGGAACATAGTCGGCGGATGCTTTATAGGATGGGCGTTGTCTAACCTTGGCATTTCACTGGGTGTAATTTCACACGAAGGTATAAAGGGGTTGGTCCTGCATGTTTCGCATTACAGTTATTGGGTGATCCTGGGTAGTGCCGTGCTGGCAGGTTGGCTAATGGGATTATTGTCCTGGATCACGACCTCTACTTCCAATATTTTCGGTAAGATCATGGTGATTTATATCATCACATTCATTATCAGTATTGCCGGGCTGCATCACAGTATAGTAGGGAATATTGAAATGTTTGTCGGCTTTTTAAAAGTGCCCGGGATCAGTTTCTTAAACTATCTGGTCTTTCTTGCCGTGGCTCTAACAGGAAACGCAGTGGGAGGAGTGGTTTTTGTTGGCATATTGAAATACGGCACCTTTGTAGCTAATAAGAGAGACGTGTCTGCTCCAAGGTTTTAATGCCGGTTTCCGGCCCCCATATCTCAAAACCCATGGAAATATTTAATTGATATAACTTGAAAATGATTTTCAGGCTTGCCATACAACAGTCTTTTTGTTTCTGCCTGGTCTTTGCCTTAGGGCTCCTGGATTGTCACTTGTCAGCACAGGAATCAGCCGACCGGCAGTTTCAATATACCAATAAGGGATTTCAATTCAGGTCTGCTGATGACCGGTTTCTGCTGCAAATCGAATCGCGATTACAATTCAGATATGCTTACCCCCAGGATCAGGATCCGATCACCTTTGAAGATTTTCAGGACACTCAAACCCATGTTTTTGAAGTGAACAGGGCCCGTTTGAAGATCGGCGGACACGCCTACAAACCCTGGTTGAAATACTACTGGGAATATGATGTGGTGGGAGGAAATCTGCTCGATTTTCGGGTGATGATCGAGAAATGGGATTTCTTAAAATTTAAGGTAGGGCAGTGGAAGACATACTTCACAAGAGAACGTGTGATCTCTTCGGGGAAACAACAGCTGGTTGACCGATCGATTATCAACAGACCCTTTACGGTTGACCGGCAGCAGGGGGTGGAGGTTTATGGCAGAATCTTTCCGGAGCGCTTGTTTGACCTGAGTTATAATATCTCAGTTCTTACCGGGACGGGAAGGGGGAATTCTTCTAATGACGATGAGCACCTTATGTACGTGGGAAGGTTGCAGTGGAATGTTTTTGGCAGGGAGTTGGGTTTTACAGGATCTGATCTATCCATTACAAAAAAGCCGGAAGGTATCATAGCTTTTGCAGGGGTGACCAACCGAAGTCCTTATACTCGGTTCTCCACGTCAGGAGGCGGACAATTAGTCGGATTTGAAGATGGGGTCGAAGGTCAGTACAGGGTGAACCAGCTAATGCTTGAAACTGCTTTTATGTACCGTGGCTTTTCCTGGCAGCATGAGTCCCACTATAAAGAAATTCAGGATCGGGTGCTTGGTCAGACCACGGTATTAGAGGGAAGTTATTTGCAGGCTGGGTATTTTTTGCATCAGGCCTGGGGGTTTATCCCTGAGCCTCTTGAGATAGCGGCCCGTTATGCATGGTATACTCCTGAAGAACGTATAATAGATAATCTTCATAAGGAACTTGGTTTCGGTTTAAATTGGTTCTTTGCCGGTCATCGCAATAAGCTTACCGCCGAAGTTACCTGGTTTGAACTGGAGGGCCCTACCTTTCCGGTTACAGATGAAGTGCGGGTGCGTGTTCAATGGGATATTTCTTTCTGAGTGAGAAGGGGGTTAGCAAGTACCTCACTTTTAGTAAATACCAAAACCCCCGGCATAGCCGGGGGCGTGATGGGAGACATAAAAACAGCTTATTTGCCTCCTGCTCGCTTCAACTCCTCCAGGTCAGATTTTCGTTCGCTGCTCTTAAAATCTTTCCCTTTACTGAAGTTGTACCTCAAATTAACCCGTAGAGACCGGTTACCGAAATACTGACTCATGGCTGCCACATTGTTGTTTATGGTGGTGGTCACATCTAATACCGCTGTTCTGAAAATATCGGTGACGCTCAGGCTCAGATCCAGTTTATCGTTCATAAAACTCTTTTTTATTCCGGCATCGATCCACCATTGACTGCCGACTTCATATACTCCGTAGGCCATGGGACCCTGGTAGGCGGCGTTCACCTCGAACCTGGTATTTCCCGGCAGGTTCATGACATTGTTCGATTGGGCCATGAAAAAGAATTGTTTGTTTTCAAGATAACCGTTTTCTGTCTGGGTATTATATTCCTGCTGTGCAGCGACCACGTTGTTGTTCATCGACCAGAAGGAGGTGACCTTCACGGGAAATACAAGGGTTGCACTGTAATTATAGAAGTTATCCATATTTCTTACGGCATAGGCGGTTTGCTTGCTTTCCTCCATCTGTACAGGTACCTCAAGAATATAATCGGTGGCTTTCTCTGCTCCCAGTATAATATTATACTTCTTGAACAGTGTCTGTGTTAGCTGGAACGAGTGAGAATACTGTGGTCTCAGGTTCGGATCTCCCTCGATGTATGTAAAAGGGTCGATATAGAATATGAAAGGATTTAATCTGTCATAATCCGGTCTTATGATCCTGCGACTGTAATTATAGGTGATCGAGTAATTTTCAGAGACATTCTGCTGCAGAAATAAACTGGGGAAAAGATTCAGATAGTCTCTGTCTGTAACCTGCTCCAGGGTCAGTGAGGTTCCTTGTGCCTTGGTTTTTTCAGCTCTCAGCCCTGCCTTAAGATTCCACGTCTCGTTGAATCGCATGCTGTAACTCGCATAAGCTGCAAATATGTCTTCGACATATAAAAATTCATTGCTTCGTTCCGGATCGATTACATTATTGTCTCCTATGCGCTCGAAGAAATAGAGGTCACTGCCCGATTCCACCCGGCTGAATTTCACCCCTGTTTCTATTAGCCCTCCTTTTCTTAACGGCAGGCTAAGATCAGCACGTCCGGCCAGGATATCATATGCAGAAGCATTGTCTGAAACAAAGATTTCCTGATCTGTGGAATTGTCGGGGAAAGTATAGGTGTTGGTAAATCTGGAGTCTACCTGTTTATTGAGTCTTACGTAATCGAACTCCGAAGAGAGGGTCGTTCCCAGGGTATCCAGCTTTCCTTCGTAGTGAAGGTTAACCGTTGAATTGTCGAATTCATCATCCATTCTGTTTCTGGCTTCGATCTGGGTGGTGCTTCCGTCAAAATCATCAAGTGTCAGGTCGCTGTTCCAATCGGTATGTCCGTTTTGATAAAGTATATTGGCCATCACGCCGATGGTATGCTTGTCGTTAACGCTGTAGTCTGTACCGATTCTGATCGATGGAACAAAGCGTTTGCGGTCTTCCCGTCCGTCCTGATTGATGATGGCTGTTTCGCCGTTTTCGTTAAAGCTGCGGAAGGTTTCGTTTGTTCTGTAGCGATTTCTGCCGGCCATATCAGCACTTAAAAAGGAATTCCATTTACCTTTTTTATGGTTCAGAGTGACTCCCGTATTGTACACGTTGATCCCATTATACTGGTATCCCGCATAGGCGCTTCCGTTGAAACCACTGAGGGTGTTCTCTTTCAGGTTAATATTGAGAATTCCGGCAGTACCTTCAGCATCATATTTAGCAGAAGGATTAGCGATGATCTCGATATCTTCGATGTTTTCAGCAGGCATCCCCTCTAATAAGGTGGTAAGTTCCTGTGCAGAAAGATAGGTAAGGCGACCGTCGATCATAACTTCTGCACCTTTCCGTCCGTTTATTTGAAAATTCCCTTCCTGGTCGATCCATACGCCTGGTGATTTGGCCACTACTTCTAAGGCAGAGGTTCCGGCAGCCATGGCTGTTCCTTCGACCCTTACGACCATTTTATCGGCTTTCATAACCACATTGGGTCTTGACCCGGTAAGGGTGACCTCATCAAGCTGATAAGATTCAGGTTTCAGAGCAATAACCCCGAAATCTTTGGGCCCTGAATGCTGATCCAGAATGAATGCCTGGGAATAGGCCGTGCTGAAACCTATGGTACTGCATTGTAAAATGAATTTTCCTTCTGTCTTGAGAGGAATGCGGAACTTTCCGTCCATGTCGGTGGTTCCGCCAGTAACCATGGTAGAGTCGCTGGCTTGCAACACCGAAATGTTAGCAAAGGGAATAGACTGTTGTTGATCATCGACCACCAGGCCGTTGAGTTCGTTGCTTTGTGCGAGACCCAATTGGGCAAGCAATAGCAGGAGTATTAATAAGGCTGTTTTCATTAAAGTTTCCATCACGTTGTTTTTAATTTTAAAAATGTTTTTTGATCAGCTGACAGGACAAAACTGCCTGATATTGCCTGCCCCGGCAATGCGTTTGAGGTGAAATGGGATCAGAGAGGAATGAAATAGGATTTCAGACTGATGAAGTTTTTAGAGGGAAAAGATCAAAGAGTTGCAGATTGTGATTAATCGTTATATTCGTTTGAAAATTGCCTGCTTAAGCTGTGATGAATGGAGACTCAAAGAAATTATAAACCTGAAAACATAACGGTAAAGGAAATTTTGAAACGGATCGGCTTTGCTCTGGCTACAGGTCTATTGCTTTACTCGATACTCATTTACCTGAATCATGGGGTGGAAGGTTTTGTAAGATTTGTTTCGAATCTGGATAATGTTCTGATCTATAAAGATATGTCGATGAGCATGATCTTTGTTCTGGCTCTCTTTTTATATCAGGCGGCACTCACCCGATTCGTTCATAGTAAAACGTTTCAGCTGTTAAAGTCATGGATTCGAATTACACTTGAATTTTTATTGCTTTTTACCGGGACCTTATTTCTGAGTTGGCTCACGATGGTTCTGCCGGCGGCCTTGCTTTTACCCGGTTTTGAATTTCCGGATATCAACATAAGAATTGCCTATGTGTCCTGTTCTGCACTTTCATTATTCTTTTATTATTTCATAGAAAAGCAAAGACAGCAGAAATTACTGGAGAAGGAATTATTGCGAAATGCCCGGTTGCAAAGAGAGCAGATTCGTACCGAATTACAGAATCTTAAAAACAATGTGAAGCCACATTTTCTCTTTAATAGTCTCAATGTATTGTCAACCTTGATCAAACGTGACTCAGATAAGGCTGAGTTATTTGTCAACAAGCTTTCGGAGCTGTATCGATCTTTTTTGACTTTTGATAGAAATCCATTGATTACCGTAAAAGAGGAGCTCAAACTGGTGAAAGATTATATATTTCTCCTGGAAACCCGGTTTGGGAACACAGTGCATTTTTCTTTTGATATTCCCGAATCTGCGATGAACAGGAAGATTCCTGCGGGTTCCCTTCAGCTTTTAGTGGAAAACGCCTTAAAGCATAACATAGCGACCAAAAAGAGGCCCTTAGAAGTTAGTATTACTGCAGATTCAGAAAACCTGAAAGTGCTTAATAATCTGCAGCTGAGAAAGGAAAAGGTAGTCTCTACCAGGACCGGATTATCAAATATCAGTTCTCGCTATCAGCATTTGGCAGATAAAGAAATTAAGATTTACAGTAATGATGAGGAGTTTGGTGTTGAACTCCCGCTATTAGATCCATCATGAATATGAAGATTCTGATCATTGAAGACGAAGCATATGCTGCAGAGGCATTGGCAGAAGCTATAACTAAAATACGGCCTCAGACAGAAATTCTTGAAAGCATCGAAACGGTAGAAGAGGGCATTGATTGGCTGCGGTCCAATGAGGCTCCTGATCTTATCATTTCAGACATTCACCTTGCCGATGGCAACAGCTTTGAGATTTTCGATGCTGTAGAGGTGTTGACTCCTGTTATTTTTCTTACCGCTTATGATGAATATGCCCTGAAGGCTTTTAAGCTAAATAGTATTGATTACCTGCTGAAGCCTGTTGATAATACCAAGCTGGAGGTTGCCATTAAGCAGTACGAAAATTTGCAAAACAATCAACTTAAAGATTACCTGAACAACATGAAAACCATGTTACAGCAGCAAACAGTTGAGGTTGGTCAGGGGCGCAGGAGTCGTTTTATGGTGAAAGAAGGACATGCATTTAAAACTGTCAATTATGACGAGGTAGCTTATTTTATGGCAGCAAGGGGAGAGGTGTTTCTGGTGACCCGACAGGGGAAAAGATTTTTGATCGATAAGACCCTTGATGCCTTGAGTGATGAATTATATGTTTCAGACTTTTTCAGGGCGAACCGTCAGTTTCTGGTACATATAAACTCGGTCAGCGAGGTGCGGCCTTATTTTAAAGGAAGACTAAAGGTATCCCTTAACCCTGAGCCGGGAGAAGATGTATTGGTAAGCAATAAAAATGCGGGTGATTTTAAATCCTGGATGGATTTTTAGTGTTGATTGTTCAGGGAATTATAATAGAAACTTAATCCAAGGGTGGGTTTGTTCTCGTGATCAAAAAGGGTGGCGTTATCCCAGTGAGATCCTGTTCCCCAGCGTGTTTTACAAGCCGTTGAGACCCATGCGGGCTCCCAGTAGACCAGTCCGCTGCCTCCTGATTTTCGGATGATCTCTGTAAGCCTCAACAGATAGTTTAACTGACCTTCCTGTGTGGCCGGGTATTTCTCGATCAGGGCCTTTTTACCAAGAATGTTATCGGCCTGATCTGCGTTTTCTAAAGTAAAGGGATAGGCGGTTTCAACGATCATTAATTTTTTACGGTACTTGGAGCGGAGCTCCTCCAAAGGTTTATTCAGATTGTCAAGTGAATATTCAGACCATATCGGATAGTAAGAAACCCCAATCCAGTCATAATCTGTCACCTTGTTTTGATGAGCTTTTGCAAACCAATTTAAGGCATTCTCGGGCTGGGCGATATGCAGCATGATCTCGATGTTCCTGCCGGATTTTTTTTTAAAGTCTCTGACGGCCTGAATACCTCTGTTCAATAAAAAACTGTTTCTTGTCCAATTGATTGAGTCATATGCCTCGCCCTCTCTTAAAATTGGGCCGTTAATTTCATTTCCTATCTGTACTATATCTGGTAAAAGCCGGTCTTTTTTCAGATCTTCAAGAGTGTCAAAGGTGTATTGATATAACAGGTATCCCAGTGATTCTGTGTTGTTGAGTTGATTCTTCCATGCTGCAGGAATTTCCTGCTTTTTGGGGTCGGCCCAGTCATCTGAATAATGAAAATCCAGTATGACCCTCATGCCGTTTTTCTTTGCCCGTCTTATACTTTTTTTGACATCTGTTAAGGTGCTGTAATCAGTCCACAGGGGAGAGTGCCATAGCCTGAGCCTTACCAGATTGGCACCTGATTCTGAAAACAATTGGTAGGGGTCTGTTCGGTTACCTCCGTGATCGTAATAGATTGCTCCGCAATCTTCCATTTCATTTACATACGACAGATCTGCGCCAAAATAAAAGGAGGTGTTGGTTTTTTCTGGGTAATATTTGCCGGAGCCCCTCTCTGTAAAGGAACTTTCAGGTGTGTTCTCAGCCTGTCTTCCACAACCTGTAAGGATATGGAAAACCGTTAAGGCTGTAGCTGAGATCAGGATGAATTCTCTTTTAAGAAGTAAAGACATATGGCTGGTTTTTAAGATAAATATAAAGAAAAGTGTAATTGATGGTGTTTTTATGGCGTTTGAACTGAGATTTGTGTAATTAGTAGAAATTCAAATAATTAGATGGTTTATAGTGGGAATTCTTTTTTAGATTTGAATGATCCCAAAACAAACTCTGGCTTACCTTGTAAAAAGAAAATTGTATGAAATCTTTCAAAAAGTTTTACGGCACCCTGGTCTTGATTTTTATATTTCTTTTGCCCTCTTTAATCTCAGCCCAAATGAGCACATCTGAACTTGAGCTGATCAAAGATGCCTGGGGTCTGGAAAAAAAACAGATGATAGCCGAATTCATGGATCTCTCTGACCAGGATAGCGAGGTCTTTTGGCCTTTGTATGAAACCTACATGTCGGATAAGCAGAAGTTGAGTGCTGAGCGTTTTGGAATTCTGAAAGATTATGCAGAGAACTATCCTGACATTTCAGATGAGCAGGCAGATGATCTGACCATAAGATTATTTAAAAATAACATGGAGATCGAGAAACTTCAGCTCAAGCATTACAAAAAGATGCGTAAGGAGCTTTCTCCGTTGCTTGCAAGTCAGTTCTTTCAAGGTGAAAAGTATATAGAGTCAGTGCTTCGTACAGACCTCCAGAGTAATATTCCTTTTATAGGTGAATTCTCAAAAATGAATTGATCGGGGTAAAAATTATTCACATGAAAATAAATGCTTTCAGAATTTCCGGCTTTTTGCTACTGATATTGCTGACTTCATGTTATAGCGAGTCGGTACGTTATGCTGACGAACTGGATATTGTATATACCAATTATTCTCCTGACTTTGACTTCGCAACGGTTGGAACTTACACGTTGCCTGAAAGAGTTATTGAGGTCGACGACAGTGACTTTGATGGAGAAGATCCGGAATTTATAGATGATGAGTATTCCGAGGCTATATTGGCCCAGATTCGTCAAAACATGAACGATTATGGTTATACAGAAGTCGATAAAGAAAATGATCCTGATCTTGTTTTACTGGTATCGGCAACTACCACTACGAATCTTTTCTATTATTATGATTGGGGGTATTGGAATTGGTGGGGCTATCCCGGTTACGGGCCTGGATGGGGCTGGTGGTACCCCGGGTATTTCCCTCCCGTAGTCACTGGTTACAGATCAGGCAGTGTACTGATTCAGATGACCTGGCCTGATGGTATCGGTGTAAATGAGAACATTCCCGTGTTATGGACTGCGGTTATTAACGGGTTGCTTGAAGGAAGTAGTGAATCCATTGCTGAACGATTGAGGAATACGGTCGATCAGAGTTTTGTTCAATCACCATATTTGGTACAATGAAAAGTATAATTAAAATAATTGTGATCCCGGTCTTTTTGATCTTAATGACTCTTTCCCATCTCAGGGCACAGGAGGGATATTATGGTTTCAACTACTCTGTGGGTATTCCCGCAGACGGGATGAGCGATTACCTGTCTGAAACAGGATGGGGAGGAGCTTCCTTTGAATTTCGTAGAGAAATCGCGTCACATCTTGCTCTCGGATTTGATATTGGGTTTAATAATTTTTACGAAGAGCTTCCTTATGATACCTACACCGAGGGAACCGTTTCTATAACGGGACTCCAGAATCGCAAGATTTTCAGTTTGCCGATTACGCTTACGGCCGATTACTATTTTGATTTTAGCGATAAATTCAAAGCATTTGCCGGTCTTGGTGTGGGGACTATGTATACTGATCGGGAGACTGAATTTGGCTTGTTTGTAGCTTCAGATGACGTTTGGTTCTTCGTAATTAAACCGGAACTAGGGCTTATCTTCATGGTTAATGATCACAATGGAATTAAGTTTACCGGGAGATACTTAAAAACCTTTGATACAGATGTTCTGGATGCGTTGTCGTATGCCACTCTTGATTTAGGCTGGGTGTTCTTCTTCTGATAGAATGAGATGAGATTTTAAAAAGAATTGATTTTCTGTTTCTTTTGATTAACGTAAGTTAATTTTTAATAAGATTATAAAGTGTTCAATATTCTTTCCAGAGCCATGCCCCGGGATCCTTTTATGAGAAGTGAAGATTCTGATGGTGGGTGTTGCTGCAGATATATCTGCAGGTCCTCATAGGTTCTGAACTGTTGGTAGCTGGTGTTGATACCAAAGAAGTTCATACCCACCAGGTAGACCTTTTCCATTTCGAGCTCTCTGCAACGGTCTGCGATCATCTGGTGTTCTTCTCTGGCGCTCTCACCTAATTCAAACATGTCACCTAAAATAGCGAGCCGGTCAGAATTAACCGCAGTATCGGCAAAGTTTTCCAGGGCTGCAAGCATAGAGCTTGGATTGGCGTTATAGGCGTCCAGTACGATCCGTTTGCCGTTCTTTTCGATTATTTGCGAACGATTGTTCTGAGGTACATAGGCCTCAACGGCTTCTTTGATCTGTTCATCTGAAACACCGAAATACTGGCCAATGGCCGATGCCAGGGCTATATTGTTATAGTTATAGGCTCCGATAAGCTGCGAATCGATCTCGGTGTGATTGATGATGAGTTTCACAAATGGTTTGCTTCCGATCATTCTGCAATAGAGGTTGGTTTCTTCAGCATCACCAAAACTATAGGTTTTGTCATACCCCTTCAGTTTTTTCTGTTGGACCGGGTCGTGATAATTGAAGAAGATCACCTTATCATGAGCCATAAGATGCTCATACATTTCAGATTTTCCCTTGATCACTCCTTCGACCCCGCCAAAACCTTCAAGGTGGGCCTTTCCGTAATTAGTGATACAGCCGAAATCAGGATAAGCAATGTTGCAAAGCATTTCGATCTCTTTCTGGTGGTTGGCTCCCATTTCAACTATTCCGATCTCCGTGTCCTCGTCAAAGGAGAGGAGGGTGAGGGGAACTCCTATGTGGTTATTCAGGTTACCACGGGTGGCAACGGTGCGGTACCTTTTTGCAAGTATCGCATGTATCAGTTCCTTGGTTGTGGTTTTTCCGTTGCTACCGGTAAGAGCGATGACCGGCAGTTTTAAAGTTTGGCGATGAAAGGTGGCGAGATCCTGAAGGGTCTTCAGGGTGTTTTCAACTCTGATCAGCCGAACATTTGCATGGTCGATGTTTTCGTCGACTATAGCATAGGAAGCGCCCTGTTTCAGAGACTCAAGTGCAAAATCATTTCCGTTGAAGCGCTCTCCTTTCAGAGCGACAAATATGGTATTCGGTTTAATGCTGCGGGTATCTGTGGTGATGCCTGCAGAATTCAGAAAAAGTTCGTGTATAGCTTCAATTTTCATAGGGTAAATGTAAATAAAAAAGCCCTGAATTTCTTCAGGGCTCTCTATAAAGAAAACAATCTATTTAATGTCTTGGAGTCTTTTTCTCTTTGGCTTTTGAACCTACTCTTGACATGGCGCAACGGAAGCCGATATAGTCGGTTGCCATATACTGAGGCAGGTACCTTCTTTGGGCCGGGTCGAGCCAGTAGGCGCGATCTCTCCATGAACCTCCTTTGTACACCCTTACTTCGTCGTTGATCAGGGTAGTACGGCTGTTGGAGGTGTCGTATTGTTTAATAATGTTTCCGGCAGAGTCTCTTTTAATGGTATGCGTAGGTGCATTGTACATTCTCTTTTTGGGATCATTTTCGTCTTCCTCACCGTTAAACATATCAAAGTAACGGGTAGAGCCCGGGTCACCATCGCGGTAATCACGATTGTCACTCTTGTCGAAATTGGTTCTGAGATAAGTGTCGTTTTCATCCACAGGAACCATGGCGATTTCTCCGGGGAGATCTCTTGCCACGACCTTTCCATTCGGAAGCGTATCATAGCGCATGTTCTCCTGTGTAACGATCTCAACTTTCCCCTGATTATCGATGGCTGTTTTCATGTAGACGTTTCCACGATAATAATTGAAGTCGTTCGCTTCATCGTCTACAATAGGGCGGTATACATCAGCTACCCACTCGGCCACGTTTCCGGCCATGTCATAAAGTCCCCAGTCGTTTGGAGGATATGATTTTACCTGGGCCGTGATATCAGCACTGTCATCAGACCATCCGGCGATTCCACCGTAATCCCCTTTTCCTTGTTTGAAGTTGGCCAATTGATCACCACGGGTTCTTCTTTTTCCAGATCGGGTGTACTGACCTTCCCAAGGATATTTTTTACGTCCGCGGTAGTTGTTATACTCCCGGGTACTTACGATAGCCTGAGCGGCATACTCCCATTCTGTCTCTGTAGGCAGTCTGTAAGCGGGCATGATTACTCCGCTTGAACGCTTGGCAAATACGTTTGTAGAATCTCTTTGTGCCTTTCCCTGCAGTGAGTCGATCTCACCACCATAGATGTTTGAAGGACTGTTCAGGTAGGTTTCAGTGCTGAAGGTCCCGTTTACATCTCCCTGGGTAACGGCATATTTTGTGTTTCGGGCAAGGTACCCTTCTCTTTCTAGTATGTGTTCGTTTACACGGTCTGTTCTCCATTCAGAAAACTGTACCGCCTGTACCCAGTTAACACCGACTACAGGATACTCGGCATAAGCCGGGTGTCTGAGGTAATTATTGGTCATCACCTCGTTGTATCCCAACCTGTTTCTCCATACCAGGGTATCTGGCAGGGCGCCTTTATAGATATCGGCATATGCAGGATTGTCAGGTGGATATACACTTTTCAGGTAATCGAGGTATTCCATGTACATTTTGTTGGTTACCTCGGTTTCATCCATATAGAATGACTGAACGTGTTGTTGGCTTGGGCTGTTGTTCCAGTCGTGCATGATGTCATCTTGCACCCTTCCGCGGGTGAAGGTCCCACCTTCGAGAAATACGAGCCCTGGTGCTGTTTCCTGCTCCTTAAAGCTTGTATTGTACTGAAAGCCTCCTTCTTTGGAATTGATCTGCCACCCGGTAGCTCTGGAGACGTTTTTAGACCCGCTGTTCTTACAGCTGGTAAAACCCGTCAAGGCCACTGCGCACAGTAGGCATGCGTTAAATAGATACTTTCTCATAATTAAGATTTGAGTTGTCTTAAATAGGCTTGCAATATAGCAATTAAGTGTTTCAATTCAATTTTTTTCATTGAAATAAGGCCGTTAATGTTGTCAAACGTTTCCATGTTGTTGTCAAAACGAAAAAAACGTTTTTTTATTATGTGCCTGATTCTTTTTTCCCTGCTGAAAATGAAGTTTTCAGCCCTTGGAAGGCTCTGAATTGAGGCAGCTTTAATCAGAGGGCCTGTGCTTGAGCGAAGATAGTTTTGGTTTTATCGAATAGGGGGGTATATCCCTTAAAAATATGAGGTACTACATATGAAATGAGTTCTATATTCGTTAATCCTATGAACGTGCTGTAAATCGGTAAAGCTTGCCGCACGTACATAATACTTTATATTTGTTGAAAATAATCCCTGACATGAAGAACTATTACGTATTTCTGATCATACTTTTTTTGGGGTGTGGACTCAGGGCTCAGGAAGAGTCCAGGGTGATTACAACGGGAGTTCCGTTTCTTTTGATAACCGCAGATGCAAGGGCCGGCGGAATGGGTGAGTTAGGGGCCAGTACGACCCCCGATGCCTATTCTCAGCAGTGGAATCCGGCTAAATATGCTTTTGCATCCAGGCAGATCGGCATCGGGATCAGTTATACGCCTTACCTGAGTCAATTGGTCAATGATATAGCCTTGCTCAATGGTACCGTGTATAATCGTATTAATGAGCGAAGTGCATGGGCGGCCAGTTTTAAATATTTCAGTTTGGGAGATATTGAGTTTATTACTGAAGACGAGGCTTTGCAAGGTCTTACTCCCATTATTCAGCGCCCTAACGAGTTGGCTGTCGATGCTTCCTATTCGTTGAAGCTTAGTGAGACTTTCTCAATGGCTGTAGCCGGGAGATACCTTCGTTCGAACCTTAAGATTCCTGAAGAGGGTATCGATGCCAGTGCTGCAAGCTCTTTTGCTGTAGACGTAGCAGGTTATTTTCAATCTGCTGAAATTGCATACAGTAGCTTTAACGGAAGATGGAAAGGCGGTTTTAATATCTCCAACGTGGGGCCAAAAATAAAATACGATGAAGAAGGTCGGGAGACATTTTTGCCGACCAATCTGAAGCTGGGAGGAGGGTTTGATTTTATTTTTGACCAGGATAATAGGTTGGGTGTTAATCTTGAATTCAATAAATTGCTGGTACCCACACCTAGCGATTCGAATGGTGATGGACGTATAGACTCGCAAGATGACTATTACAACGAATCGTTTTTCAGCGGGATGTTTTCTTCTTTCAGCGATGCCCCAGATGGCTTTAGTGAAGAATTGAAGGAAATCACCTATGCGCTGGGAGCTGAATATATGTTCAGAGAAGCCTTTGCCGTAAGAACGGGTTATTTTCACGAAAATGAAGAGAAGGGGGCCCGGCAGTTTTTTACCCTGGGCGCAGGTTTTGGTTTCAAATCGACGACCATAGACCTTTCCTATCTTTTTTCCACTTCCAGGGTGAGAAACCCACTTGAAAATACACTTCGTTTTTCCCTTACCTTTAATTTGGGAGGTGAGTATAATAACCTCTGATCAGACATAGCTTCTGAAGCTCGTTAGTGAACTCGGCTGTTTATTCTACCGTGGAGGCTGGTATTTTTTTAGTAACTTCATCCTAACAGGAGAAATCAGGGAATTGAAAAAAATTACTATTACATCCGAACTGACCGTTTTTGGGTCAGTTGAAGAAGTTCCTCAGCAAGACCGGGAACTTATTGTCAGGGCCATGACGGTCAGAGACAGTGCCTATGCTCCTTATTCTCGCTTTAAGGTTGGAGCTGCCCTTCGAACAGCTTCAGGAGCGGTCGTTGTAGGGAGCAACCAGGAAAATGCATCGTATCCTTCCGGTCTGTGCGCTGAAAGGGTCGCTGTTTACCAGGCCGGAGCGCAATATCCCGATGATCCGATAGAGGCCATAGCCATAGCTGCCAGGTCTGAACTGAGAATCGTGTCTCAGCCCGTTCCTCCATGCGGTGCCTGTCGCCAGGCTATAGCCGAATATGAATCTAAGCAGGGATCACCCATTCGTATCTATTTTACCGGTGAAACCGGAGAGGTGATGATGACCCCGGATCTGCAATCAATCCTGCCCCTGGTTTTTAACAGGAAATCGCTTGATGAGCTGTGAGCGAAAATGTGGCATAAAAGACCGTTTTTCATTTTTCCACTTTTCTTTAAAGTGCTACTTTTGTATTGCTTTTTGCAAATGGAACAGAAATGTAAGGAATTGATAGCGGTACAATCAGCATCGCTCCCTGCAGGTTTTAGCATTAAATAAATTTACATGAAGAAAGTTACTAAGAAAGTATATCTGAAATGGTATGAAGACATGCTGTTTTGGAGGAAGTTCGAAGATAAACTGGCGGCCGTTTATATTCAACAGAAGGTGCGGGGTTTCCTTCACCTGTATAACGGTCAGGAAGCGGTACTAGCCGGGTCTTTACATGCCATCGACATTGAAAAAGACCGATTGATCACCGCCTATCGTAACCATGTGCAGCCCATCGGTATGGGAGTGGATCCTAAAAGGGTTATGGCTGAACTTTACGGAAAGGGCACCGGAACTTCTCAGGGATTGGGTGGTTCGATGCACATCTTTTCAAAAGAACATAATTTCTATGGTGGTCATGGTATCGTGGGAGGTCAGATCCCCTTGGGTGCCGGGCTTGCATTTGCAGATAAATATTTCAAGCGTGACTCTGTAACCCTTTGTTATATGGGTGACGGAGCGGTACGTCAGGGTTCTTTACACGAATCTTTTAACCTGGCTATGTTGTGGGATCTTCCGGTAGTGTTCATTTGTGAGAACAATGGTTACGCTATGGGTACCTCAGTTGCCAGAACTTCAAGAGAACAGGAGATCTGGAAACTCGGGCTTGGTTATGACATGCCTTGCGGTCCTGTTGACGGAATGAATCCCGTGAAAGTGGCCGAGGCGGTAAGTGAAGCCGTGGAGAGAGCCAGAAAAGGTGGAGGTCCTACTTTCCTTGAAATGAAAACCTATCGTTACCGCGGTCACTCCATGTCTGATGCTCAGCACTACCGAACCAAAGAAGAAGTGGAAGAGTATAAGAAGATAGATCCGATCTCTCAGGTACGCGAAATAATACTTGAAAAGAAATATGCTGACGAAAGCCAGCTGGAGGAGATCGATAAGAAAGTGAAGCAGATGGTGAAGGAGTGTGAGAAATTTGCTGAAGAGTCAGATTTCCCTGAGAAAAATGTGATGTACGACTCGGTATATGAACAAGAGGATTATCCTTTTTTACCACATAAATTATAATTAAGCATGGCTGAAGTAATTAAAATGCCTCGTCTGAGTGACACCATGGAAGAAGGGACCGTCGCAAAGTGGCTGAAACAGGTAGGTGATAAAGTTGAAGAAGGCGATATACTGGCCGAAATCGAAACAGATAAGGCCACTATGGAGTTTGAATCTTTCCATGAAGGGACCTTATTGCATATAGGTATCGAAGAAGGAGAAGGTGCTCCGGTAGATTCTTTACTTGCCATAATCGGTGAAGAGGGAGAAGATATTTCTTCGCTACTCAATGGTGAGTCTGAATCAGGTTCAGACGATAAGAGTTCTGAAAAATCACAGGATGAAGATAAATCGGCTTCCGGTGAAACCGATTCAGATCAGAAAGATTCAGGAGCTGAAATGCCTGAAGGCGTTGAGGTTGTTACCATGCCGCGACTAAGCGATACCATGGAAGAGGGAACCGTTGCTACCTGGCTTAAAAACGTTGGTGATAAAGTGGAGGAAGGAGACATACTGGCCGAAATTGAAACCGATAAGGCAACTATGGAATTTGAATCCTTTCATGAAGGAACTTTGTTGCATATCGGTATTGAAGAAGGAAAGAGTGCTCCGGTAGATGACGTATTGGCCATAATCGGGCCGGAAGGTACCGATGTTGATCAGGTTCTGAAGGCGCTTTCATCGGGGGGCAGTTCTTCCTCTGCTTCAGATGAAAAACAAAAAGAGGCCTCCTCTGCAAGCCAGGATAAGGCTTCTCAGGAAGTGGCTGAAGCTACTGAGGCTCCTGAAACAGCATCCGGAGGACGCGTTTTTGCATCCCCATTGGCCAGACGAATGGCTGAAGAGAAGGGTATTGACCTTGCTCAGGTGGAAGGCTCCGGTGAAAACGGACGAATCGTTAAGAAAGATATAGAGAACTTCAAGCCAAAAGCTTCTGCTAAAGCCGCTGAAGAAAAAACAGTTCCTCAGGCGGCCGGTAAGCAGGAAGGTGCTCCTGAAGCGCTGGCATTCGTTCCGGCAGGTGAAGAACGCACAGAGGAGGTTAAAAATTCTCAGATGCGCAAAACCATTGCCCGACGCCTTGCAGAATCCAAGTTTAGCGCACCACATTACTATCTGACTATTGAGGTGGATATGAAGAATGCCATGCAGTCGCGTGCTCATATTAATGAGTTACCCGACACCAAGGTTTCTTTCAATGATATGGTGGTGAAAGCCTGTGCCATGGCTCTTAAAAAACACCCTCAGGTGAATACCAGCTGGAAAGATGATGTAACTGTTTATAATCATCATGTTCATATAGGGGTGGCTGTAGCCGTTGACGAAGGCCTGGTGGTGCCTGTTCTGGAATTTACCGATCAGATGAGCCTGACACAAATAGGTGGTAAGGTTAAGGAACTGGCCGGTAAAGCAAGAAATAAGAAGCTTACTCCGCAGGAAATGGAAGGTAGTACCTTTACCGTTTCTAACCTGGGGATGTTTGGAATTCAGGAATTTACCTCCATCATCAATCAACCGAATTCTGCCATTCTTTCTGTAGGGGCGATTGTGGAGAAGCCGGTGGTAAGAAACGGCGAAATCGTTGTGGGTAATACGATGAAGGTAACCCTCGCCTGTGATCACAGAACGGTCGATGGAGCGACAGGGGCTCAGTTCTTACAGACACTTAAGGCTTATCTCGAAAATCCTGTAACCATGCTGGCTTAAGCCTGAAATGAGATACGAACAAATCCCGCCAACGGCGGGATTTTTTAATATATTTAAAATCAAATTGAAACCTATGAACAAGATCTTCTTTTTATCCATCCTGGCCTTTACGGTTTTTGCTTGTAAAAGTGCCGGAGGCGATAATAATTCCACTGAAAATACAGCAAGTCGTTCGGCTACGGGAAATAAATACGAAATAGCTTCTGAAGAGGTGCGCGCTTCTCTTTCTTATCTGGCCAGTGATGAGCTGAAAGGAAGGGCCTCGGGCGAACCCGGACTGGGAATGGCGGCTGAATATGCAGTACAGGCTTTTGAAAAGCACGGCGTGAAGCCTTTTTTTGAATCATACCTGGACACCCTTAACAATTTCGATCAGGTAGCATACAATGTGGTGGGTGTGGTGCCCGGAATCCATCCCGAATTGAAGGATGAATACGTTTTGGTGGGGGCACATTATGATCACATTGGTGTCATTGAACCTCAGGCAGGTGATAGTATTGCCAATGGAGCCAATGATAATGCCTCAGGTTCAGTGGCGGTAATGGAACTGGCCAAGTATTTCGGCTCCAGAGCCGGGAATAAAAGGAGTGTCATTTTTGCCTTGTTCGCTGCTGAAGAGAATGGTCTTAAAGGGGCGAAGCATCTGGCTGAAAAATTAAAGCAGCAGGGAACAGATATTTATATGGTTCTGAATCTGGAGATGATCGGCGTACCCATGCAAAGGGAATGCACCAGTTACCTGACAGGTTTTGAGAGATCGAACATGGGTGAACTCATAAATAATTATGCCGGAAGTGAATTGACCGGTTTTTTACCCCAGGCTAGAGAATATAATCTTTTCAGGCGTTCAGATAATTATGCCTTTTACGAGATCATGGGGGTTCCTGCTCAAACTCTTTCCACCTTCGATTTTACCAATTTTGAATTTTATCATAAGGTAGGTGATGAGGCGCAGCTTATGGATGTTCCTCACATGACCTCATTCATAAAAAAACTGGTACCCGTTGTTGAAGGATTTTCAAACAGTGCTTCGCGGGAGTTACAATGGAGCGAAACGGAGGCAGAGTGAATGGAATTTATTAATAAAAGCTGAACGATGAAGAAGATTATAATTACAGGTACCAGCCGTGGGATTGGTTTTGAACTGGTAAAGCATTTAGCTTCTCAAGGCCATCAGATCCTTGCGCTTTCAAGAAATGATAAGCCGGTTAAAGAGTTGAACTTGCCCGAAGTGACTGCTTTTTCATTCGATCTTTCAAGTCAGTCAGACCTGGAAGAACTCGACGGTTTCCTTACAAATCAATGGGGAGCTGCTGACATTCTTATAAATAACGCCGGCAGTTTTCTTCATAAATCCTTTGAGCAAATCACCTCTGAGGAATTCAGAAAGGTGTTTGAAGTTAATGTGATAGGAGTTGCCGCGATCACCCAGCGCATTCTTCCTTTTATGCAGGAAGGTGCTCATGTGATAAACATCAGTAGTATGGGTGGCGTTCAGGGTAGCGTGAAGTTCCCGGGGCTTTCGGCTTACAGCTCGTCTAAGGGTGCTCTCATCACTTTGACCGAACTGCTGGCTGAAGAATATAAAGAGTCGGGTATCGCATTTAATGTGCTGGCACTTGGGGCCGTGCAGACTGAAATGCTGGAAGCGGCCTTTCCTGGAATGAAAGCTCCTGTAAGTGCGGCTGAAATGGCAGAATATATTGCAGATTTTGCCTTAAAAGGAAATCGCTATTACAACGGTAAATTGCTGCAGGTAAGCAGTACCACCCCCTAGCTGCAGTGATCTATGAGTGAGGTTTTGCGGAAATATCTTCCTGAACAGGCTGTCACGCCTTGTTTTGAAATGATTCGGGCGCACCATGTTCATTTAAAGGTGGTCAATGAAAGGGTCACCAGGCACGGGGATTACCGGAGGTTGCCCGATGGAAGTCACCAGATCACTGTCAATGCGAACCTTAACAAATACCGGTTTCTTATAACCCTTGTTCATGAAATAGCTCATCTGGTAGCCTTTACAAAATATGGCTTCCGGATCAAGCCTCACGGTGTTGAGTGGAAGAGGACCTTTCAGACTCTTATGCTGCCGTTCATCAACCCGGCTGTCTTTCCGTCTTCTTTGTTACCTGTTATAGCAGCTCACTTCAGAAATCCCCGGGCAAGTAGTGATACCGATGCTAACCTGTCACTGGCGCTCAAACAATTTGATCCTCAAAACGATAAAAATTATATCTTTGAGCTGCCTTACGGGGCCCTTTTCAGAATTTATAATGGAAAGGTTTTTAAAAAAGGAAACAAACGCGTCAAACGCTATGAATGTATCGAAGTTGATACGGGGAAAATATATCTTTTTCAGCCCAATGCTGAAGTGGAACTCCTTTCCACCTAATACTCCTTCCTATGAATAAACATCATTATGTTCTCATCATGGCCGGAGGAGTTGGATCCCGTTTCTGGCCCCAAAGTACCCCGGAATATCCGAAACAATTTCACGATATGCTGGGTGCAGGTGTTTCGTTGCTTCAGAAGACGTTTCAACGGTTTGCTCAAACCATACCTGTACGAAATATTTATATTCTTACCAATGAGCGGTATACGGATCTGGTGCTTGAACAGTTGCCACAGATAGCACGGGAACAGGTCATACCTGAGCCGGCCATGCGCAATACGGCTCCTTGTATCTTGCTGTCATCCCTGAAGATCAGTAAAATGGATCCTGATGCGGTGATGGTAGTTGCTCCCAGTGATCATTGGATCGAAGATGAGGCTGCCTTTCAGAACGATATTTCGATCTGCCTCGAGCGCTGTGCCGGGGAAGATATCCTGATGACCCTCGGAATTAAACCAGATTTTCCCAATACAGGCTACGGGTATATTGAATATGAACCGGGAGATGAGCCTGTTCGAAAAGTTATACAGTTCAGGGAAAAACCCGATTATCAAACGGCCAGGAAGTTCCTTGAAAAGGGTAATTTTCTATGGAATGCGGGTATATTTATCTGGAGTGTGGAATCTGTCCTGAAAGCCTTTGAAAAGTATAGTCCTTCCCATTACGATCATTTTAAACAGGGAATGGATCAACTGAATACTGAAAATGAGGATGCTTTTCTCAAAGAAAAATACCCGGAGGCTGAAAATATTTCTGTCGATTATGCCATTATGGAACCCGCATCGAACATATTTGTCCTGCCTGCTCATTTTGACTGGAACGATCTGGGTACCTGGGGGTCTCTTTATAACGAGGTCGCCAAGGATGAGGCAGGTAATGCAGTGATCAATGCCCGTGCCCTTATCAGGAACGGGAAAGGAAATATGGTAAGTACCGAGAAGGGAAAGCTGGTGGTGATCGAAGGTCTGAACGATTATATCGTTGTCGACCGCAAAGATGTGTTATTAATTTACCCCAAAGCTGAAGAGCAACAGATCAAGGCTGTCGCGGCCGAAGTCAAATCCAGGTTTGGCGAATAATTATTAGTTATGGAAGAAGAAAAAAATAAATTAAACCAGGATAATATTACCCCAACCCAAAAACCTGAGCCATCATCTGATGATAAGGGCGCTAAAGCGAAAAGAGACTTTTCCGGCTTTATGGGAAGTTTCAGGGCTTTCCTGGTGGAATTGCTCGATATACGTGAAAATACAGACGAAGAGAATACCAAGCAGAGTATCGTAAATGATATTCCTTTCAAAGGGCATACGTCATGGATTCTCATCTGTTCTATCTTTATCTGTTCGATAGGTCTTAACGCGAACTCTACGGCCGTTGTGATCGGTGCGATGCTTATATCCCCCTTGATGGGACCGATTCTCGGTGTGGGGATGTCGGTGGCTATTAATGACGTGGACTTGTTGAGGAGGTCGCTTAAAAACTTTGCTGTCATGGTGGTTTTGAGTATTCTCACCGCCTATGTGTTTTTCGCCATATTCCCCATTCAGGATGAATCATCTGAATTGCTGGCAAGAACCGCTCCCGATATCAGGGATGTTCTCATTGCCTTTTTCGGCGGAATGGCATTGGTGATCGCCCGAGCAAGAAAAGGTACCATTGCCAGTGTTATATTTGGTGTGGCGATTGCCACAGCCCTGATGCCACCTTTGTGTACGGTAGGTTTCGGTCTGGCGATTGCTAATTTTGAATATGCGGGAGGAGCCATGTACCTTTTCATCATCAATGCGATATTCATAGCCCTTGCGACCTTCGTTATTATAAAGATATTGCGCTTTCCAATGGTGCGTTATGCCAACTCGAAGAAAAGAAAGCGTATAGGCCAGATCGCGTCTGTGGTTGCCATACTTGTAATGATTCCGGCAACCTATACTTTTTTTAACGTATGGCAGGAGTCGGTTTTTCAAAAACAGGCCAAGGACTTTTTGACTGAAAATGTGCGACCCTATAAATTTTCAGGTAATGGTTTTTTTCTGGAAAACTATGTGACCATTGATTACAATAAAGGAGTTGATCCCAGGTTGGAATTGGTATATATGGGAGAACAGATTCCTGATAATGTCGTTGAAACATGGCGGTCTCAAATGGAGAATTATCCCGCTCTCAAGAATACTGACCTGATCATTAAGGGCGGTGATGACGGAGATACCGAAGACAAATTTCAGTATGTCAACGAGCTCTATGAAACGAAGAAGCAGGAGATTGCCAATAAGGAACAGCAGATCGCTGTGCTTGAGCAGGAAGTCGAGCGTTTGCGCAGATATGCTTATAATGACGTGCCTTTCGAAGATATAAGCCAAGAGATCAAGATCAATTTCGATCGGATCTCTGAACTGGGGTTTGCCAATGAGATCGTTACCAACTTTGCCAAAACCGATACCATACCGGTATTTTTCGTCAAGTGGAAAGGTAACGTGAGTAACAAGCAAAAAAAGGCTGATATGGAAAAACTGGCGGCCTGGCTTAAAGTGCGTACCAAGAATGACAGTATACGTACAAGGGCGTTTAACTGACCTTAATTTCGCTCTTCAATATACATTTGGCGAACCTTTTTAAAGAGGTCCGAAGAGTAAACGAAATTGGTGACAGCTTCGTTATCGGTTTTGAATATTTCTTTATTGGTTCCTTCCCATTCTTTCAACCCATTCTTCAGGAAGACGATCTTTTCGCCAATCTCCATAACTGAGTTCATGTCGTGGGTGTTGATCACTGTAGTGATATCATATTCCTGTGTGATCTCCTGAATGAGATTATCGATCAGGATAGCCGTTTTTGGATCCAGTCCTGAATTAGGTTCGTCGCAAAACAGGTATTTAGGCCTGTTAACAATAGCTCTAGCAATAGCCACTCTTTTCTGCATTCCGCCTGATAGTTCTGCCGGTAATTTCTGGTGGGCATTGACCAGGTTTACCCGTTGCAATACAAAATCAACCCGTTCCTGCATTTCTTCCTGCGGCATACTTGAGAACATCTTAAGAGGGAACATTACATTTTGTTCGACCGTCATGGAATCGAAAAGTGCACTCCCCTGAAATACCATTCCCATCTCCTGTCTCAGTAGCCTCTTCTGGTCTTCAGATAGTTCAGAATACACACGGTCGTTGTAAATGATTCTCCCTGAGTCCGGCTTGTGTAGTCCCAGCAGTGTTTTTATGAAAACAGTCTTTCCCGAACCGCTCTGCCCGATGATCAGGTTGGTCTTTCCTTTGTCAAAAACAGTTGAAATGCCCTTTAGAACATGAGTTTCTCCAAATGATTTATGTATGTTTTCAACTGTGATCATTAACCTAAAAGCATTTGAGTTATAAGATAATTTACGATAATAATCACCACGCTGGTCCAAACAAATGAGGTAGTACTGGCCTTACCTACTTCCAGGGCACCTCCTTTCATGTAATAGCCATAAAAGGAAGGAATGGTCGCCAGGATAAAAGCAAAAACGAACGTTTTAAAAAAGGCGTAGAATACATGAAACGGATTGAAGTCGATCTGTAGTCCCTTGATGAATTCTGCGTTGGTGGTATAATCGCCGAATACTGCTGCGATCCAACCTCCGAGTATTCCCAGATACATTGAAATGGCAATAACAAAAGGGTATAGCAGCAAGGCGATGATCTTTGGGAATACGAGGTAATTTAACGAATTGACACCCATTACCTCTAAGGCATCTATCTGCTCGGTTACTCTCATGGTTCCGATGCTTGAAGTGATATAGGAACCGACTTTTCCGGCCATTATAATGGAGCAAAAAGTGGGTGCGAACTCCAGGATAACAGATTGTCTGGTGGTAAAACCGATCAGATATTTAGGAATAAGCGGGTTGTCGATATTCAAAGCTGTTTGAATGGCAACAACTCCACCGATAAAGAATGAGATAAAGATGATGATCCCCAGTGATCCGTAGATCAGATCATCGATCTCCTTTAGAATAAGGTTTTTCATAATGCCCCATTTGGTCGGCTTACGAAATACCTCTTTTATCATCAAAAAATATCTACCAATATTTTCAAGATATAGCATAAATAGTGAATCGAGTAGCTAAAGTATGAAAAATTAAATACTCCGGTTTAACGTTTACTTTATAATAAATGCCTTAATAATATTAATTTTATCCCTCAATTACTTAAATCAAATGAAACATTATTTTGCTTTTACACTTCTTATAAGTTTTGCTTTTAATCTGGAAGCCCGGGCTCAGAACATGACAACCGGAGACGAACCATTCTCGCGTCCGAAACTGGTAGTGGGCATCGTCGTCGATCAGATGCGCTATGACTACCTCACCAGGTTTTGGGATCGCTATCAGGAAGGAGGCTTCAAGAGACTGGTCAACGAAGGATATTTGTTTAAGAACAATCACTTCAATTATGTGCCGACAGCTACCGCTCCCGGGCATGCTTCAGTATATACGGGGACCACACCTGCCAATCATGGAATTCTGGGAAACAGCTGGTATGATAAATACCGGGATGCTGTGGTCTACTGTGTCGAGGATGAACGTTTTGAGGGGGTTGGTACGAAAGACGAAGCAGGGCAGATGTCACCTCATCGTTTATTGAATACGACCATTACAGATGAATTGCGGGTGGCCGGTAATTATAAGGGGAAAAGTATCGCCTTAGCTATGAAAGATCGCGGAGCGGTCCTGCCGGCGGGCTTTACAGGAACAGCCTATTGGTTTCACGGAAAAGACGAAGGTAAATGGGTGAGCAGCACCTACTATATGGAAAGTCTGCCCGGCTGGGTAGAAGATTTTAATGAATCGGGTACAGCCGAAAGCTATAAACGCACATGGGAGCCATTGTATGAATTATCTACCTATGTGGAAAGCAATCCTGATGATACGCCTTATGAAGCCCTTTTCGAAGGAAAAAAGAAAGCGGTATTTCCATACGACCTGAAGAAGCTGTGGAAGAAAAACGGAGGTTTTGATATGATCAAGGCCACTCCTTTCGGAAACGCCCTCACTACCGACTTTGCTCTGGCAGCTATAGAAGGAGAGGCACTTGGGAGGGATGCTCATACCGATTTTTTGGCGGTGAGCTATTCGAGTACAGATTATGTGGGTCACCGTTTTGGGGTCAAAGCTGTGGAGACTGAAGATACCTACCTCAGGCTGGACAGCGAATTGAAGCGCCTGTTAACCACCCTTGATGAGAAGGTGGGTAAGGGGAATTACACGGTATTTTTAACAGCAGATCACGGTGCAGCCTATGTTCCGGCATACTTACACGATCATAAGATCCCTGCCGGTTATCTTGAGGGAGATGAATTTCGGGAAGCGGTCAACGTGTTTTTAAGTGAAACCTATGGCAGTGATGCCTTGGTGCTGAGTAATGCTTATGGTCAGATATTTCTTGATCATGCCCTTATCCGGGAGAACGGATGGGTGGTTTCTGAGGTCAGGGAGCGATTAGCTTCCTTTGCCATGACACTGGATGGTGTGGAGCGTGTATTTACCTCAGACCAATTGGCGAGAAATGAATACCGGGCAGGAATGGCGCATGCCATTCAAAATGGTTTTAATCATAAGGGGTCAGGAGATCTGTTCGTGGTCTTCAAGCCGGCCTATCTGAGCAGCGGATATAAAAATGGTGGAACCTCTCATGGTACCCCCTTCATCTATGATACCCATGTGCCATTGATCTTCTACGGAAAGGGAATATCACATGGCTCGAGCAGCAGGAAAACAGTTATACCTGACATTGCCCCTACAATAAGTGCATTGCTGGGTATTCCATTTCCCAATGGTACCACCGGAAATATTCTTAATGAGGTCGTTAATCCTTAGCTGACGAAAACAACTGATTGGTAATACCTTTCCAGCGGAAACGCCGTATAAACCTTCCTTGTTTGGAGGTGACTATTTTGGACTTTCGCTCCTGCATGGCATGAAAATAACCCCGTAGATTGTCTGCGACCACTGAAGTTCTTTTTTGTTTCAGAGCCATTTTAATGGACGCTATGAGTGTTATCGGGAAGCCATATCGCATGCGGTACATGGCTTCCCCCTGCATAAGCCGGGCTTTTTTGTTGTATCCCTTCCCGGTAGGGCGAAGATGTTTTACTCTGAGATGCGGATCGGTGATGATCGAATAACCGTAGTAGCGGGCAAGTAATTCGTCTGCGGTATCCCATCCTATGGAAACTCGCAGTCCGCCGATGTCTGTAAAACAATTTTTACGATAGGCTTTAAAAGCTCCTCTCACATGGTCTTTCTTCATGGGGTGGTTGAGAGTCCAGGTGTCATTTTCCAATTCGTATGCGAATCCTCCGGCAATACCGCAATGAGGATTCTCTGAAAATGTTTCAGCGATCTTTTCGAAATAATGATCAGGCAGTATCAGGTCAGCATCGAGCTTTACCAGGAAATCATAAGTATCATCGAGTAGTTCGAGTCCCTTATTAAAAGTGGCTACTACCTTGCCTCCCGGTAAGTGAGCGCTGTCTGAAGTTTTATTGACCTTTTTAAAGAAAGAGTGAGAACCGCAGTAGCTGTCGATGATCTCCTCAGTTCGGTCGGTCGAATGATCATTGACGATAACCACCATGGCCGGTGGTAGTGTTTGTTTTGTCAGAGAATCGAGAGTCTCTGAGAGGTGTTTTTCTTCATTATGAGCCGGTATGATCACATAGTAGCGCATATCACCGTCACTTTCGTTCTGCATAAATGATGTAGTATCGGGGTGTAAAACGTCTCAGAATGGGGCGCAGGCCAAGCCGGTTCACCGGATGGGTCCATTTAGCGGATTTTTTGATTTCCCAGCCACTTTTTTCAAGCAGCCAGTCAAACTGCCAGGGCTCGAACTCATGGTAGTGACGGTCCCACATGTCGGTTTTACTGCGATAAGCAGGGGCGAACCATAATTTCAGAGGTACTGATGCAACCAGGCGGTTGGCTGTGATTTCCCTCAATACATTGTAGGGTGCCAGAAGATGTTCAAAGATCTCGAAAGCAGTAACGACTTCGACTTTTGATTGAACGACACTGCTGAAATCGTGATCGAGGTCTTCTCCTTTGGTGTTCTCCACCTGATAGCCTTCGGCTTGCATGATTTCAGACAAAGGATTTGCAACGCCAAGATCAAGGATCGAAGTGCCCGGTTCTACAACATCTTTGAGGAAATTCATGGTTTTTTCAAACCTTTTCTGAGGGTAACTGTTCTCGTACATAGATAAGTTTACCCGGCAAATATATAAAGTTCTGTCATTTATGTGGATTGCTGCTCGTGAAGATCAGACCTCATAGATCATGGCATTGATATTCATTCCGGCCCCGACGCTGGCAAACATGATGAGATCTCCTTTTTTGACCTCATGGCCTTTCAGGTCTCCTTTTTTAACCATATCGAACAGGGTGGGGATAGTGGCCACTGAGCTGTTGCCCATTTTGTTGATGTTCATCGGCATAACGTCGGCGGGAACCTTCATGTTGTAAAGACGGTAAAATCTTTTTATGATGGCTTCATCCATTTTTTCATTCGCCTGGTGTATAAATACCTTCCGAAGCTTCTCGATCGGATACCCACTCTTGTCAAGGCATGATTTCATGGCCTGGGGTACATGGGTGACCGCAAACTCGTATATTTTACGTCCGTACATTTTAATGTATCTGGCTGCGGTGACATCTTCAGGGTTGTTTGATTTTCCATAGAAAAGCAGCTGTGCTTCGTCAAGGGTAAAACTTGCTGATTCAGAGGTGATGATACCTTTGCTTTCCTGATTCTCCAGGGCTTCGATAACAGTGGCGCCTGCCCCGTCTGCATAGATCATGCTGTCGCGGTCATGCGGATCAACCACTCTTGAAAGTGTTTCTGCTCCTATAACGAGACACTTTTTCGCAAGTCCTGCCTGAATAAAGGCATAGCCTTGTATCATTCCCTCAAGCCAGCCGGGACACCCGAATATCAGATCGTAGGCAACACAGGAAGTGTTCTTTATACGCAGGTTGTGTTTTACTCTGGCCGCCAGACTGGGAAGCATGTCGCTTTGATTAGTACCTGATTTAATGTCTCCAAAGTTGTGCGCCACGATGATATAATCAAGAGTTTCCGGATCAGTGCCGGCATTTTCCAGAGCTTTTTCGGCGGCATAAAAGGCCATGTCGGAAGTGCTGATATGTTCGGCAGCATATCTTCTTTCTTCTATTCCCGTGATAGACTTGAATTTTTCAATGATCACTTGATTGGGATGTTCAATAGAAGTTCCGTCTGTGTTAAGAAAGTTGTGATGTTCGAACTGTACATTCTTTTCTACCACTGAAGGGATATAGCTTCCTGTGCCTGTGATGTGTATCGACATAATTCCTTTTTTGTCGTTAAACTAATAAATAGGACGTAACCGCAAAAGCGATTGAGCTAATAATTACGATGCCCAAAATATGAATTACAGCAGGTTCTGAACTGAAAAAGCCTCCCAACCTTTAACAGGAGGGAGGCTTTTATATTAAATACTAGTCTAATCAGGCCTCTGCGTACTCTTCTATGGGTGCGCAGGTGCACATGAGATTACGATCACCATAGGCGTCGTCAACCCTTCTGACCGATGGCCAGAATTTGTTCTCATAAAGGTGCTCCAGCGGGTATGCTGCTTTTTCCCTGCTGTAAGGCAGGTTCCACTCTGAGGCTGTAAGCATTTGTTGAGTGTGAGGAGCGTTTTTCAGTACATTATTGGTGTCTCCTGGTTCCAGCTCTTCTATTTCTTTTCTGATCGAAATTAGGGTATCACAGAATCGGTCCAGTTCGGCAAGGCTCTCACTTTCGGTCGGCTCGATCATCACTGTTCCGGCAACAGGGAACGAAACGGTCGGCGCGTGAAAACCATAGTCGATAAGACGTTTTGCAATATCAGATACTTCGATGCCTTTGTTTTTAAAAGGTCTGCAGTCAAGAATCATTTCGTGTGCGGCTCTTCCTCTTTCTCCTGTATATAAGACTTCATAGTGGCCGCTTAACCTTTCCTTGATATAGTTTGCATTGAGTATGGCTGTTTCTGTAGCCATTCGCAATCCGCGGCTGCCAAGCATTTTGATATAGGCGTATGAGATCAGGCATACTGAGGCGCTTCCCCACGGTGCAGCTGAGATGGCATCGATGGCATCTGCCCCTCCTGTATGGATCACAGGATTTGAAGGCAGGAATGGCACAAGATGTTCAGCAACACAGATAGGTCCTACTCCGGGTCCTCCGCCTCCATGAGGAATGGCAAAGGTTTTATGCAGGTTCAGGTGGCATACATCGGCCCCGATGGTTGCAGGATTGGTCAATCCAACCTGGGCATTCATATTGGCGCCGTCCATATATACCTGTCCGCCGTGTTCGTGAATGATGGCTGTGATTTCTTTGATAGAAGATTCGAAAACTCCATGGGTGGAAGGGTAAGTTACCATTAGAGCGGCCAATTCACTGCTGTGTTTTTCGGCCTTATTCTTCAGGTCTTCCATGTCGATATTTCCCTTATCATCTGTTTTGGTGACCACCACCTTCATACCGGCCATTACTGCCGAGGCAGGGTTGGTACCGTGTGCCGAGGCAGGGATCAGACAGATGTTTCTGTGCGATTCGCCTTTTGATTCGTGATAGGAGCGAATAACCATCAGTCCGGCGTATTCTCCTTGTGCTCCTGAATTAGGTTGCAATGAAGTCCCTGCAAACCCGGTGATCACATTAAGTTGATGCTCAAGTTCCCTAAGCACCTCCTGGTAGCCGGCAGCTTGCTCGGTTGGAACGAAGGGGTGAATATTTCCCCACTTTGCTGAACTCAGCGGCAGCATTTCAGAAGCAGCATTGAGCTTCATGGTGCAGGAACCGAGTGAGATCATCGAGTGATTTAATGAAAGGTCTTTTCTTTCGAGCTTTTTGATATAACGCATTAGCTCGGTTTCTGAATGATAGCTGTTGAACACCTCGTTCTGTAAAAACTCAGAGGTACGTGAAAGTCCGTTTAGAGCGTTGCGTCCGGCAATCATCTGAAGGCCTTCAGGGATTTCTTTACCGGTAGCCTCTGCCAGGATTTTAACTATGGTGTTCAGGTCGGCTGCCGAGACGGTTTCGTTCAGAGAAATACCGATGGTTTCATCATCGATATAAAGGAAGTTCATATTATTTTTCTCTGCCACGGTCTTGACGGCTTTGGCATTGACCTTGATCTTCAGGGTGTCGAAATAATGTGCGTTCAGTTGTTCAAGCCCCATTTTTTCAACGGCATCGGCCAGGGTAACGGCTGATTGATGGACCTTGTTGGCGATGTATTTGAGTCCTTCCGGACCGTGATATACGGAATACATACCGGCCATTACAGCCAGCAGAACCTGTGCCGTACAAATATTGGAGGTAGCCTTATCGCGTTTGATATGCTGTTCCCGGGTTTGAAGAGCCATACGCAGCGCATAATTACCATCCATATCTTTCGATACGCCGATGATACGGCCTGGAAGATTTCGTTTATGTGCTTCTTTGGTAGCGAAAAATGCAGCGTGAGGCCCACCGTATCCCATAGGAATACCAAAACGTTGCGTGGTTCCCACCACGACCTCGGCTCCAAATTCTCCGGGAGGAGTGAGGCTTACCAGGCTAAGTATATCTGCCGCAACGGCAACCTTGATGTCCTTTTCATTGGCCTTGGCTGTGAAGTCACGGTAATCGAAAACCTCACCATGCTTTGCGGGGTATTGAAGCAGGGCTCCGTAGAAATCATCACCAAAATTAAATTCCCTGTGATCACCGATCACCAGTTCGATCTCCAATGGCAGAGCACGGGTTTTCAGCACGGCAAGTGTTTGTGGTAAAATTTCTTCAGACACAAAGAATTTGACGCTGTTGTTCTTTTTTTGTTCACGGGTACGTACAGCGAATAGCATGGTCATGGCTTCTGCTGCAGCTGTGCTCTCATCTAATAGGGAAGCATTGGCAATCTCCATTCCGGTAAGGTCACATACCATGGTCTGAAAGTTGAGTAAGGCTTCCAGTCGCCCCTGAGCTATCTCTGCCTGGTAAGGGGTGTAGGCTGTATACCATCCCGGGTTTTCAAAAATATTTCTTTTGATCACCGAAGGAGTTACAGATTCGTGGTACCCTAAACCAATAAATGATCTGAATACCTGGTTTTTATCTGCCAGCTCTTCGATATGTCTTAAAAATTCATACTCAGACAAGGCTTCAGGGAGTTCGAGTTCTGATTTGAGTCGAATTCCATCAGGAAAGGTCTCGTATATCAGCTCTTCGATGTCAGAAACTCCAACCGTGTTAAGCATTTTATTGAGGTCTTTTTTTCTGGGCCCCAAATGTCTGTTGACAAAAGCGTCTGTTCTCATAGCACTGTACTAATCTGTGTGACTTGATTTTGGCGCAAAAATACGTATAATCTTGTGATTAGAAAGCGTTTTTCCATAGCCTTTAACAAATCGGAAACTCCCTGGCCGAGTGAATTAAAAATTGTGTAATTTCAATCTGTGTTCTTCTTGCGGAAAATAGTAAACTTCTATCTCGATGCCAGCATTCATGTTGCCTTTGCAGTGTTTGCCCTGGTGCAGGTGACCGGGTTGAATTTGGGGTTTGAGGCAGACCCGAATTACAGTTGGGCATTGTTTTTCGGAACCATAGTCAGTTATAATTTCATCAAGTACGCTACCGAGGCTGAAAAGTATATTTATGTTAGGGGGAGTTATGTAAGGGCGATACAGGTGTTCAGTTTCTTATGCTTCGCTGCCGGCCTGTGGTTCTTTTTTAAAATAGATCAGATGCCTTACGGCTGGTTTATTGCGGTGCTTTTGCTGGTGTTGTTATATAGTGTGCCTCTCAGAAGTTTTCAAACCAATTTGCGAAATTTCAAAGGTATCAAAATATACCTGGTAGCTCTGGCCTGGACTTTATGTACTGTGGTTTTGCCCTGGTCCATAGCAAAGGAAGGTGAAATAGTGCTTATGCTGACCGAGTCTGTTCAAAGATTTATGATGGTGGTGATTCTGACCATTCCTTTTGAGATTCGTGATCTGCAGAAAGACGATCCGCGACTTGCTACCTTACCCCAGCAATTCGGACTCAAAGGAGCCAAAAAGATCGGGCTTATGCTATTGTTGATCTTTCTTTCGATGACATTTGTTAAACAGGGTTTTGAGGGGAGTGAAATGAGCCTGAGGGTTGAAGGTGTGGTAGCGGTGGTAATGGCGATTTTGTTGTTAGGCAGCAAGAAGAACCAAGTTCCTTATTACGAGTCGCTGCTGGTAGAAAGTGTTCCCCTGTTCTGGTGGCTGTTATTGTTGCTGTTCGATCTTTGAATAAGTGTCGATCTCCTTCTTCAGACGATCTTTTGACTCTTTGTTCATCACTTCCAGTTTAGCCTTAGAACATAATTTAGTGAGTTCGGCATTTTTTCTGCTGTGGCTTCGGCAAATTCCGCAATAAAGAATGTGAAGTCTTAGTTGTAGCTTTTCCAGAGATTTAGCCTCATTATATTGAGCCTTATCACAGATATTGGCAGCTTCTTTACAGTTAATTATCAGCATATCGGGATAGTTGTTATTTAAACCAGTTTTTTTCCAGACATTCGATCAGTGAGGTCCGTGCTCTGTGGATGATTACCCAAAGATTAGACGGAGTGATATTCAATTCTTTACAAATATCTTCTGTTTCCATTCCTTCGATCGTCTTTTTGGTGAAGACCTCGGCTTGCTTTTCAGGAAGCCGGGAAATGCACTGCTGAATAGCCAGGCCCAGCTCTTCGTTTTGCATAGCGTCTTCGGCATTAATATCGAAGGCATCGGCAACCTGTTCTTCCAGCCATTCACCATTTTGCTCATCTGTATCGTTATAATTGATTTTGACCTCGGCTTTGCCTTTGGCAGAATTGTTCTTGCGATAGTAATCGATGATCTTCCTTTTTAAGATCGAAATGAGCCAGGTTCGTTCGCTGGCCTTTCCCTTAAAACTTTTGGCAGATTTCAGAGCAGCTAAAAAAGTCTCCTGAACCAGGTCTTCTGCGATGATCCGATCGTTAACCCTCACTATGGTATAGTTAAAGAGGTAGTCTGCGTAGCGGTCTACCCATTGTGCCGGGTCAAGTTTGCGTTCAGGCATGTTAGAATTTTAGTATAAAGTTAAGGTTAAAAGTTGAATTAATCTTTTTGTAATTTTATGGTTAAAGACCAATACGTATGAAAACCATTTATTTAATTGTGATGCTGATCTTTACCGGATTGGTTTCACTCACAGCTCAGGTGAATACTTTAGATATTAATAAGGTTCCTGATGATTTGAAAGAGAAAGGGGTGTTGATCGATGTTAGAACCCCTGAGGAATATCAGGAAGGTCACCTTCCTGAGGCGATAAACATCGATTGGTACAGTGATGCCTTCCTGAAAGAGGTGATGGAGGTAATCAGAGATAATGCAGGAGACCCGGTTCTGTTGTACTGCCGATCGGGTAACCGTAGTGCTCAGGCGTCGGCAAAACTCGATTCTCTTGGTTTTAGGAAAATCTATAATCTTGACGGAGGCTACGCGGCCTGGAGCGAGAAGAATAAAAAACAATAAGCCCGTATGTGATATACGGGCCTGTCGGGATCTAATTATCGTCTGATGCATTATTTTAACAATCCGGCTCTTCTGAGCAGGGCCTCCGGTGCGGGCTTTTTTCCTCTGAATTTAATGTAAAGGTCCATAGGGTTTTCTGTGCCACCCTTAGATAATATGTGTTCCCTGAACAGTTCAGATACCTCGCGGTTAAAAATGCCTTTTTCTTTAAAAAGTTCGAAAGCGTCTGCGTCGAGCACTTCGGCCCATTTATAGCTGTAGTAACCCGCTGAATAACCTCCCTGGAAAATATGAGAAAAAGAGGTGCTCATGCAGGTTTGGTTCACATCAGGGTAGAGATCTGTTTGAGAAAAAACCGATTGTTCATGCTTTTTAATGTCTTCAATCTCTGTAGGGTTACCGGAGTGGTAGCTCATGTCAAGCAGGCCAAAACTCAGTTGACGCAGGGTTTGCATCCCTTCCATAAACGTGGCTGATTCTTTAATCTTTTCGATATAAGACATAGGAAGGGTCTCTCCCGTCTGGTAGTGTTTTGCAAACAGTTCGAGAGCCTCCTTTTCATAGCACCAGTTTTCCATAACCTGGCTCGGTAGTTCTACAAAATCCCAGTATACACTTGTTCCGCTCAGACTCGGATAGGTGGTTTGAGCCAGCATGCCGTGAAGAGCGTGGCCGAATTCATGAAAAAGGGTGGTTACTTCATTAAAGGTTAATAAAGATGGCTTGGTCGCTGTTGGCCTGGTGAAATTGCATACGATCGATATATGCGGTCGGGAATCCTGACCGTTTTTGACATACTGAGGCTTATAAACCGTCATCCAGGCTCCGTTTCTTTTTCCGGGACGCGGATGAAAATCGGCATAGAATACAGCCACCAGTTCGCCCTTCTCGTTAAGCACTTCATAGGTTTTGACCTCTTTGTGGTATCGGTCGATCTCTGTTGTTTCGTTAAAGTGCAGGCCGTAAAGTCTTTCGGCGATGGTGAACACACCCGACACAACGTTATCCAGCTTAAAATAGGGCTTTAGTTTTTCATCGTCAAGATCGAATAGTTCCTGTTTGAGTTTCTCGGTGTAATAAGCGCCATCCCACTTTTGCAGTTGGGGGAGGTCATCTTTTTCTCCAGCGAAACTTGAAAGTTGATCGAATTCTCTCTTAGCGGCAGGTTTTGCCTTTTGCAATAGCTCCTGCAGGAAATCCATCACCTTCTCAGGGGCTTCTGCCATTCGCTCTTCAAGTATGAAGGCAGCATGAGAAGGATACCCCAGGAGCTTCGCCCTTTGGTGTCTCAGGCTTATGATGCGCTTTATGGTTTCGCGGTTGTCGTATTCATCTCCCTTGATGCATTTGCTGCCAAAAGCCAAATGCAGTTCCCTTCTTTTCTCGCGGTTTTCTGCATAGGTCATGAATGGTATGTAGCTAGGGTAGTTTAAGGTGAAGACCCAGCCTTCTTTATCGCGATTCTCCGCCTCTTCTTTGGCTGCTTCGACAACTCCTTCAGGAAGTCCCTTAAGGTCATTTTGATCGGTTAAGTGAAGTTCGTAGCGATTGGTTTCTGCAAGTACGTTTTCGCCAAATCTAAGGCTCAGGGTAGATAGCTCTTTGTCTATCTTTCTAAGCTCTTCCTTTTTGTTTTCCGGAAGGTTTGCGCCGTTGCGGGCAAAACTTTTATATTTTTTGTCGAGCAGCTGTTCCTGTTCTCTGTTGAGTTGTAATTGTTCTCTTTCTTCATACACCTTCTTAACCCGTTCAAAAAGCTTTTCGTTCAGGGTGATGTCGTTGGCGAATTCAGATAAAAGGGGAGATACCTCCTGGGCTGTTTTTTGAATGGTTTCATTGGTCTCGGCGCTGTTCAGATTGAAGAACACCGAAGTGATCCTGTCCAGTTGCTCTCCTGCAAATTCAAGTGCCTCGATAGTATTGGAGAAGGTCGGCGGTTCCGGATTTTCAGTGATCGCACTGATCTCTTTCCGTGTATCTTCGATAGCCTCCTTGATAGCCGGTAAGAAGTGATCGTTTCCGATCTGTGAGAACGGCACAGTATGGTGTTTGGTATGAAAGGGTTTATTCAGGATGTTTTCCATATGCATTTCAATTTTTCAAATTATCATTTTTACATCTGCTCTGAGTGATTTCCTTTTCAGAATCTCTAGTGGTTCTTTACCTCCTGGGCACCTTTGATCACCTTTTCCTTTAAACTTTCTTTGTATGCTTCAATCTTTTCCAGAATGCTGTGATCACTGCTACCCAGAATCTGAGCTGCAAGAATACCTGCGTTTTTTGCACCATCAAGGGCTACTGTGGCTACAGGTACTCCTCCGGGCATCTGGAGGATAGATAATACAGAATCCCAGCCGTCTATAGAATTTCTGCTCTTCACCGGCACTCCGATCACCGGAAGCGGAGACATGGAGGCCACCATGCCGGGCAGGTGAGCGGCTCCGCCGGCTCCTGCAATGATGACACTGATGCCGCGTTTATGAGCATTCTTGCTGAAGTCATAAAGTTTTTCCGGGGTTCTGTGAGCCGATACGATATCGACTTCTGTTTCTATCCCAAATGAACGAAGAATGTCAACAGCTTCCTGCATAACAGGCAGATCGCTGGTGCTTCCCATGATAATGGCAACTTTTCCCATGATATTATTCTTTTATATGTTGGTTGCTGGTTACTTTAATGGTCTTTTTTACGAGTCCGGCTACTGTTCTGGCTTTATCGATATCGGGGTCGACTATGGTGACATGACCCATTTTTCTGAAGGGGCGGGTTTCCTTCTTTCCGTAGATATGAGGCGTCACTCCATCCATTTTCATAATGGCATCAATGTTCTCGTAGTTTACGGGGCCTTTGTAGCCTTCTTCGCCAACCAGATTGACCATAATACCTGCAACTTTGCTATCGGTTCTTCCTAGGGGAAGATCTAAGATAGCTCTGATATGTTGTTCAAATTGATTGGTGTAACTGGCTTCGATACTGTAATGTCCGCTGTTGTGAGGTCTGGGCGCTACCTCGTTTACCAGAATCTCGTCGTCTTTGGTCTGGAACATTTCAACTGCGAGTAGTCCCACATGTTCAAAAGCCTGAGAAACCTTAAGTGCTACGTATTGCGCTTTCTTCGCCACCGAATCGGGGATCCGGGCGGGGCAGAGTACGTATTCCACCTGATTAGCCTCAGGGTGAAATTCCATTTCCACCACGGGGTAGGTTTTTACCTCTCCAGATACGTTTCGTGCTACGATTACTGCCAGTTCATTCTTAAAAGGAATGAGTTTTTCAGCTATACATTCCTGATCCGGAAGGCCTTCGAGGTCAGAATACGTGCGAATGATCTTCACTCCCTGACCGTCATATCCGAATCGGGCACTTTTCCATACGAATGGAAATTCAAGGCTGTTGTTTTTAACTGCACTTAAAAGTTCTTCAGGATATGCGAATCGTGAGTAAGGAGCCGTCGGGATGTTGTGGTCGGTATAGAAAAGTTTTTGTTTCGCTTTGTTTTGAATGGTTCGCAGAGTTTTCGAAGAAGGGTATACGGGAGTGCCTTCTTTCTCCAGTTTTTCGAGGGCATCAACATTGACATTCTCGATCTCGATTGTAAGCAGGTCTGCTTTTTTGCCAAATTCATAGACCTGGTCGAAATTCATCAGATCGCCCGTGAAGAACTCATTGCAGCTCATTCGGCAGGGTGCATCTTCGCTGGGATCCATCACCAGTGTGTGTATGTCGAACTTTCGGGTTTCATACAACAGCATTTTTCCCAATTGTCCGCCACCAAGTATACCGAGCTTAAATCCAGAGGAAAAGTAGTTCATAAAATGATCATTTAATAGATAGATAAAACGTTTCCGGTAGCAGCACAAAAATACAGTTAATTCTTAAATGAGGTCGGAAATCAGGCTATTTCCCCGCAAAAGAATTTTCATTATATTATCTTTGCTTTTCTATAATTCAAAAACCTTGATCAGACTTCACGACAAACTGTTTGAGCCGTTTATAGCCGCTTCTGAGATCGAAGAGGCCGTCGGGCGCATGGTTGAAGAGGTTAAGGCCGATTTTAAAGATGAGACTCCCATATTTATCTGTGTGCTGAACGGGGCTTTTATGTTCGCTTCCGATTTTCTCAAGCGATACGATCAGCCTTGCGAGGTCAGCTTTGTGAAGCTCAGTTCTTACCGTGGGTTTTCTTCCACCGGAATAGTGGAAACCTTGCTTGATCCACCCGAAGATATCGAAGGGAAAAGCGTGATCATACTCGAAGATATAATCGATACCGGTAACACGGTGAAGGAGTTGGTAGCCATGTTTTCTGAGTTTAAGGTGAAGCAGTTTAAGATCGCTTCGATGTTTTATAAACCCGATGTTTATAGTGGGGAATATAATATCGATTATGTGGGGATCAAGATACCGAATCGGTTTATCGTAGGTTATGGTCTGGATTATGATGAATTGGGAAGAAATTTACCAGAAGTTTATCAAATAAAAGAAAAGGATATGATCAATTTAGTACTGTTCGGGAAGCCGGGTGCAGGAAAAGGAACACAGGCTAACTTTCTCAAGGAGAAGTATAATCTTAAGCATATTTCAACCGGAGATGTTTTTCGTTACAATATTAAAAACGGAACCGAACTGGGTACATTGGCGAAATCATACATCGATAAGGGAGAGCTCGTTCCCGATGAGGTGACTATTAAAATGCTTAATGCTGAGGTTGAGAATTCAACAGAGGCAGAAGGCTTTATCTTTGACGGTTTCCCACGAACCAAAGCTCAGGCCAAAGCCCTTGATGACCTGATGGAGTCTAAAGGAATGAAGATTCACGCTACCATCGCTCTTGAAGCCGATGACGAAGTGCTTATCGAACGACTGCTTGAGCGCGGGAAAGTAAGCGGAAGAAGCGATGATCAGGACAAGGAAAAGATCAAGAAGCGTTTTGCTGAATACAACGAGAAAACAGCTCCTGTTCTTTCTTACTACGAAGAGCAGGGAAAACTGCACCGCGTAAACGGGGTTGGAGAGATCGAAGATATTACGAAACGCCTTACAGGGGTGATCGACTCCATACATCAGAATCAGAGTGTCTGAGACAGCGCTCTGACCATAAATCTTAAATAAGAAGTAATGACGGAAGGGAATTTTGTAGATTATGTGAAACTTCATATATCCTCAGGTAATGGCGGTAAAGGCTCGTCTCACCTGCACAGGGAAAAATATGTCGCGAAAGGCGGTCCTGACGGTGGAGACGGCGGTCGTGGAGGTCACGTGATCATCAGGGGGAATAAGAACCTGTGGACTCTTTTCCACTTCAAATTTAAGAAGCATTTTAAGGCCGGACACGGAGAGCACGGCGGAAGCAACCGCAGTACAGGAGCCGATGGCACTGATGCTGTAATGGAAGTGCCGTTGGGTACCGTTGTAAAAGATACCGATACCGGTGAGGTCCTCTTTGAGATTACAGAAGACGGGCAGGAAAAGGTGGTGCTTGAAGGAGGAATGGGAGGAAGAGGAAACTGGCATTTTAAGTCTTCGACCAATCAGACTCCCCGATATGCACAACCGGGTATTCCCGGACAGGAGCGCGATATCACGCTCGAACTGAAAGTGCTGGCCGACGTAGGTCTGGTTGGCTTTCCCAACGCCGGAAAATCCACACTTCTGTCTGTCATAACTTCTGCCAAGCCTAAGATAGCTGATTACGAATTCACTACTCTGAAACCGAATCTGGGTATTGTTCAATACCGTGATTTTCAGTCATTTGTCATGGCTGATATTCCGGGGATCATTGAGGGTGCTGCAGAAGGAAAAGGCCTTGGGCATTACTTTCTGAGGCATATAGAGCGAAATGCGACCCTGTTATTTCTCATACCTGCCGATAGTAAGGATATTGCTGAAGAGTACGAAGTTTTACTTAATGAACTTCGAAAATATAATCCGGAATTACTGGATAAAGATCGCCTTATAGCCATTTCGAAAGCCGATATGCTGGATGAAGAACTGAAGGCTGAAATGCGTATTGAACTGGATAAAGCATTTGGTGATACAGAGTATATGTTTATTTCTTCGGTAGCTCAAATGAATATTCAAGAGCTGAAAGACAGGCTCTGGAAGATCATTGACAGGCAGGAACCTGATCCTGTTTCTACCGGGTCGACCGACTCCTGACATACCCTTTTAAAACCGGTTTTAATTCCCTACATTTAAATGTATGAGAAAGATGTGGGTTATTGGTATTCTGCTTTTAGCGGCATGTAGTTCGGTAAAGGTGAATTATGATTACGACAGGGATGCTGATTATGCAGCGTATTCGTCCTTTGGGTACTTTCCACAGATGGTTACCGGTTTGAGTCCGCTAAATGAGAAGCGGCTACTAAATATTCTTGCTGAAAAAATGGAGTCTAAAGGTTTTAATAGAAGTGAGACTCCAGATCTGTATGTCAATATTTATTCCCGTATTTATGCCAAGCCACAGAGCAGCAGTATTTCCATCGGCATGGGAGGTACAGGGGGTAATGTGGGAGGAGGTCTTGGAATGGCCGTTCCTGTAGGAGGTGACTATTCAGAAAGGAGAGAGATCGTTTTCGATGTTGTCGATGTGAAAAAAGATGAACTTATCTGGCAGGCGGTATCTGAAACGGCCTATAAAGAGAGTACTACTCCCTTAAAGCGGGAAGAGAAACTCCAGAAAGTGGTAGATCAGGTGTTTTCCAACTTCCCTCCTGAAAGGAAGTAGCTGAAAATACCGGCCATGACTACGCTGCGGTCTGTCCTTTTTCTGATGTGCTTTTTGTATATTCATTAAAATGTAATACCGTGATGAACCTGCACCGAATCTTTTGCTTTATTCTTTGTTACTCTGCACTTTGTTCGGGTTTATGGGCCCAGGCAGACCGTAGGCCGGAAATCGACTCTTTACTTCTCAGTCAGGATTACGACCGCGCAAGGCAGAAACTTCTTCAATGGCATAAAAATGACAGCACGGAGTTTACCATGAGGGAATTGGGAGACTTCTATGCCACCATTGACCAATGGGAAAAATCTCAGGAATATTATGAAATACTGGTTGAAGAGCACCCCCTGAATGCAGAATATCAATATCGGTTGGGGGGTATAATGGCCATGATTGCCATGCAGAATAAGCTAAAGGCGCTTCCCCTAATAAGCAGGATCGAAGACCGGTTCAAAAGGGCTGCAGCTCTGGATCCAAAGCACAGAGACAGCAGGTGGGCCTTGATAGAATATTACCTGAAAGTACCGGGAGTATTGGGCGGTAGCTATAATAAGGCATACGAGGTGGCAGATGGTCTCGGTGATATTTCAGAAATTGAAGAATGGCTTGCCAGGGGATATATAGAAGAATACCGCAATAATGAACAGAAGGCAGAAGAGTTATATAAGACGGCCATGGAGTATAGGGAGACGGTAGGGGAGAACTATCCCAGAGTCAATGTGCATTATCAGCTTGGGAAGATCGCATCGAGATATCAGACGGAGCTGGATGCAGGGATCTGGCATTTGAATGCTTTCAAAGACAGATATGAACCGGGAAGTCGGGTTAAGCTCAAATGGGTTTACTATCACCTGGCCCGGATATACCGGCATAAAGGACAGGAAGGTATCGCGGCAAAATATATTGACATGGCCCTTGCCGAAGACCCTGATTTTGCTGAAGCTACTGCCGAAAAGGAGCTGTTGGCGCGTTGAATATTTCTTACCTTTGACCTCAGTAATCTTAAAGTTATTTTCGTGAATATCCATTTTATCGCAATAGGCGGAAGTGCCATGCATAATCTTGCCATTGCCCTCTCGGAGAAAGGGTACAGCATAAGCGGGAGCGACGATGTTATTTTTGAACCTTCAAAAACCCGGTTGGAAGCGAAAGGTCTGTTGCCCGATGAGTTCGGGTGGTTTCCCGAAAAGATCACTGAAGATCTTGACGCCGTGATACTGGGTATGCATGCCAAACCAGATAATCCTGAATTACAAAAGGCCCAGCAGTTAGGCCTGAAGATATATTCCTACCCGGAGTTTATTTATGAGCAATCTAAAGATAAAACCCGCGTGGTGATCGGTGGAAGTCATGGGAAAACCACCATTACCTCAATGATACTTCACGTTTTGAAATATCATGATATTTCGGTCGATTATATGGTAGGAGCTCAACTGGAGGGTTTTGATACCATGGTACGCCTTACCGATGAAAATGATTTTATTGTTCTTGAGGGTGACGAATACCTGTCATCTCCTGTTGACAGACGACCAAAATTTCATCTTTATAAACCAAATATCGCGCTCCTTAGTGGTATCGCCTGGGATCATATAAACGTGTTCCCGACCTTTGAAAATTATGTGGAACAATTCAGACTTTTCGCAGATACCATAGTAGAAGGGGGAAGCCTGACCTATAATGCAGAAGATGAGGTCTTGAAAGACCTGGTAAATGATGTAGAGAATCCAATTCGAAAAATACCTTATTACACCCATGAATTTACCGTTGAAGACGGCGTTACTTTAATAGAGACACCCGAAGGGGAAATGCCTGTCGAGGTTTTTGGAAGGCATAACCTGAATAATCTTTCAGGAGCAAAATGGATTTGTCAGCATATGGGCGTTGATGAGGAAGATTTCTATGAGGCGATCGCTTCATTTAAAGGAGCTTCAAAAAGACTGGAAGTTCTTGCAGAATCAGATGACGCAGCTGTTTTCAAAGATTTTGCGCATGCTCCCAGTAAGGTTAAGGCTACTACTACAGCAGTAAAAGAGCAGTATCCGGAAAGAAAATTGATCGCGTGTCTGGAGCTCCATACCTATAGTAGTCTGAACGCTGAATTTATAGACCAATACGCCGGTTCGCTTGATAGTGCAGATGAAGCCCTTGTATTCTTTTCACCGGAGGCACTGAAGATTAAAAAACTGGAAAAACTAACCGAAGAACAGATCAGCAAGGCTTTTCGACGCAAAGACCTGAAGGTGTTTACCGATCCGGAAAAACTTCGTTCCTACCTGTACGGCCTTGATTTTCAAAACAGCTCCCTGTTGTTGATGAGCAGCGGAGATTATGGGGGGCTTGATTTCAATAGGCTTGAGAATGCTATCGCCTGAAGGTAGATATAGCTAAACGCCGAACTGGGTGAGATGGTGGTCAAGATGTTTGTATTGCATCTTGCCCCACTGTTCCTTGTTGAAATGACCAAACACCGGATGAGGTGGCCATTCCTCTTTATCCTTTCGGTGGTGAAAATCAGTGATGTTCTGTAGTAGCAGGAATTTTTCGTGCTCGAAGTCCTTTTCCTCTCTTACCTTGAATTCGGGAAGAGTAGGCAGGCTTTTTTGCCAGGGCGAATCATTGTAAAGTTTTGATTTAAATAACTTCGCTACTGTTTTTTGTATCCATCCGGGCGGTTCGACCTCCTGTTTTTCCAGAGCGATCTTCAGAGGCGCCTGACAATGATGCAGCATTTGCGAAACGCTCATTTTCCCCCACTTTGCTTCGGTGTCAGGGGATAATTTTTCGATGCGATCAAGAATTTCCTGGTAATGGGTATTATTGAAAAGAGATTTCACGTGTCTGGCTTTATTAGCATTCAAAATACAACATTATTTCGAATGTTTACTATATTTAGTCTATGAAAGAAAAACCCTCATCTTTTTCGATTAAAAACTGGAATATAGATGATCGGCCTCGTGAGAAGCTCCTTCAGAAAGGGAAAGCAGCTCTCAGTGATGCTGAATTGATCGCTATTCTCTTAAGCAGCGGAAGTCGATCGGAGAGTGCGGTGCAATTATCAAAACGTATACTCGCATCTGCCAGCAATAATTTACAGGAACTCGGTCGTTTGAGCATTGCTCAACTGATGCAGTTTCATGGTGTGGGAGAAGCGAAGGCGGTTGCCATTACGGCTGCCCTGGAACTGGGGCGAAGAAGAGGGAACGGAGTTGAACTTGAGAGGCATCGTATCGTAAACAGCGAATCGGCTTACCTCTGTTTTCTTCCTGGTATGGCAGATCTCGCTCATGAAGAGTTCTGGATCATGTATCTCAATAATTCGAATAAGGTTATAACCCTTACTCAGCTCAGCAAGGGAGGTATCACCGGTACGCTGGTAGATGTACGTCTGGCTTTGAAGAAGGCCCTTGAGATAAATGCCACGGCCATGATACTCGGTCATAATCATCCTTCGGGTACCTTGGTGCCAAGTGAGACCGATAAGCAATTGACCAGCAAGATGAAACGGGCAGCTGAAAGCATAGATATCAAATTATTAGATCATCTTATTGTGACTGAAAAAAACTACTTTAGCTTTGCAGATGAAGGATTGATTTGATATGCTATTAGTTTACACCTATAAAATAACTCCCAGACTGACCTATATCATGAAGCACGTATTCAATACGATGCTGCAGATCGAGGTTGAGCTAACCACCAAGGTTGAAGACTTCATAGCACATGAGGGCCCCAAGATCACCTATACCAAACAGCCTTTACAAAATGAATTCTTTATAAAAAGCCATGAGTTACTATTTGAACAAGGCATCTCTGATCATGAGATCGGTATTCAGATATGGGATGACGTTCCGGCTTTTTTTGCCACCTCAGAGAAAAGTGCCATTCCCTTTGATGTGTTTGCCGCTTCGTTTTATTTAATAAGCCGTTATGAAGAATACCTGCCCCATGTAAAAGACGAACACGGTCGCTTTCCGGTAAAGGAAAGTCTGGCTTTTAAAAATGAGTTCCTTCAAAAGCCGGTAGTTGATATCTGGGTGCAGAAGCTTAAGGAGGCGCTGCAGGAAAAGTTTCCTGATATCACTTTCGGGAACCGTGAATTTCAGCAGACTATGATCATAGATATACCTGTTATTTATCGATATAAAAAAAGAGGTATCATCAGAACGCTGGGAGGCAGTGCCGTCGATCTGACCGGTCTGAAGTTCAGAAATCTGTTACGTCGATTTCTTACGCTGACGGGTTTCAGGCAGGACCCTTTTGATGTATTCGACGAATTAACGAGCTTACACCGTAACAGCAAGGTTCCGGCCATATTCTTCTTCCTTATCGGAGATTATGCCACATATGATAAAAGCATTTCCTATCATAACAAGAATTTCAGAGCTAAGGTAAAAGAGGTGGCTGATTACAGCATTGTTTCACTTATGGCCTCCTACCAGTCTTTTAAAGATACCAGGCGGCTGAAGATGGAGCGAAAGCGTCTTATAAATTTTATCAACAGGCCTGTAAAGCGTATTCGCCATCGTTTTAACAGGATTAATATACCAGACACTTACCGCAAATCAGTGGAGGCAGAGTTCAATGAAGATTACACGATGGGGTATTCTTATGAGGCGGGTTTCAGGGCGGGAACCTGTACGCCATTCTACTTTTATGATATCAGTTTTGAAGAGTTATTGCCCATAAGAGTGAATCCTTTTTGTGTACAATATACTGCCCTCTACAAGTTCGTTAATTTTAAAAAGGCACTTGGCACCATCGAAAAATGCAAAGCCGAAGTTCAAAAGGTGAATGGGCATTTTAATATGGTGTTCTCGAATGAAGTGCTGCATTTTGATGAGCCCAATAAATGGACAGACCTTTATAAAAAACTTATTTCAGAGGAAGTATGATCAAAGAAAGGGGAAAGGTAACCGATGTGTTTTTCGATCTTGACCACACCTTGTGGGATTTCGAACGGAATTCGGCACTGACCTTTGCCCGTATTCTTCCTGAGAACGCGATTGAGCTGGAATTAGAGATTTTTCTCAGGGAATATGTTCCTGCTAATCTGAAGTTCTGGAGAATGTTTCGCGAGGATCGTATCACCAAGGATGAACTGCGTCATATAAGACTGAAGACCGTATTTGATAAACTTAATTATAAGATCGATAACCGGAAGATCAAAAAAATTGCCAACGACTACTTAACGTATTTACCGACTTTTAATCATCTTTTTTCAGATGCTGAAGAGATTTTAAATTATCTTAAAGAAACCTATCGGCTGCATATAATAACCAATGGTTTTGCCGCCGTACAGAAAGGTAAACTGATCAATTCAGGAATCGATCATTTCTTTGATATAGTGGTGAATTCTGAGATGGCCGGAGTTAAAAAACCGAATCCCTACATCTTTCATCTCGCGCTCAAAAAGGCAGCTGTAAGGCCCGAAAGTGCCGTGATGATCGGGGACAGTCTCGAAGCTGATGTTCTCGGCGCCTTATCGGTCGGAATGCAAGCAGTTTACTACAATTCAAAAAATGAAACAGCCCCGGACGGAATTATAGAAATTAAACGCCTGACCGACATTAAAACCATCCTCTGAAGCAATAGGGGAATCATATTTGCGTTTAATTAATATAATGAAAATGAGTATGTTGAGGGTGTTTTTGGGGTGTTTTGTATTGGCTCTTATTTGTGGTTCATGCACAGAGGAGTTAGACTTCGACCAGGTTGATGATTTTAGATACGAGCCTGTAATTGAGCTAAGTTTGGCTTATTATGATTACCTGGCAGCTGATTTCGGAGAAGATGATTTGGGAGGCAGAACGGTGTATGTCGATTCGACAACTGCAGACCTGTTCTCCCAGGAATTTTTTGATGATAACCTGAAAGAAGCAGAGTTTTTTCTCAGATACACCAATACAATACCCAGAAGCTTTACCACCCAAATCGATTTTTATAACTCGAATAACGAAGTGGTCTACACCATTCCGGTGAGCATTCCCCCTTATAACGGAACTCCGGTGGTGGTAACCGCAACGGCATATTTTGATGAATCGAATATCTACCTGCTTAAAGAAACAAACCTGGTGACGGCAGAAATAGTTCTGGAGGCGGGAAGCCCGGTACTGACCCCCCAGTCTGAAGGAAGCCTGCTCTTTGAGTCCAGTGGTACCTATTATATGAGATTTAATGATTAAGAGTTGCGCCATTACGCTTACCAGTCTCTTTCTGTGGGTAGGATCCTATGCACAGAACAAGCAGCTCCTGTATAATTTTCGTGAAATTCCACAAAGCTTGCTCGTTAATCCCGGTGGTAAAGTGCTACAGAAGGGTTTTCTGGGCTTTCCCCTTTTATCGGGGGTATATGTGCAGTCAGGCACAAGTGGTTTTACAGTGTATGATATTTTCGCTGATGACGGAAGGGATTTTACGCAAAAGGTAGAAGAGGTTATCTATCGCCTGAACAGCAGTGATGTCATAGAAGTAAATCAGCAACTGGAATTGATCTACCTTGGGTTTCGCCCCGAAGATTACCGGTCGAACCGCTTTTACTCTATGGGGATCTACCAGGAATTGAATGCCTATAATTATTTTCCACAGGATATCGCCTTGTTGGCTTATGAAGGTAATGCCGGGAATGTGAACCGGGTATATGACCTGGGCCATCTTAATGCCCAGGGGGAAGTACTTACCACTTTTCATTTTGGTATTAATTTTAAGGAAAGCGAAGATTTTAGCTGGGGTTTCCGGGGTAAATTCTATTCGAGCATGATCAATTTCTCTACTGCAAACAACAAGGGTGATTTTGTGAGTGTACCGGGTGAAAACAATATTTATTCGCATAATGTGGTTGCCGACATGGCGCTAAGAACCTCGGGCTATGCCTCAATCAGAGATGATTCTCCCGGTACCGGGCGGTTGCTTTCCAGGGCTCTTTTCAGCGGGAATTACGGACTTGGACTTGATCTGGGTTTGACCTATACGCCAACAGAGGCCTGGACCTATACAGCCAGTATACAGGATATCGGGATGATTTTGCACACAACAGATATTGAATCTTACCGATTGAACGGTGCCTATCAGTTAGAGGGAATCGAATTCGAGTTCGGTGAAGCGACAGACGATGATTTTCTGGATGATTATTGGGAGCAGATCAAAGAGGACCTGGAGGAACAATTGCCATTAGACACCATATCACAAAACTATGTCAGCTGGAGACCTGTTAAATTTAATGCTGCCATGATGCATAATTTCGGCAATATGCTCTATCGAAAGAAGAAATGCGGCTGTAAAATAGAGGATACGGGTTATGAGAATTCAGTTGGAGTACAATTATATGCGATAAAGAGACCAAGAGGTATCAATACGGCCCTTACGGCTTTTTATTACAGACGGGTTTTCGATTTTTTGAGAATGAAACTGAGTTATACAGCCGATAAGTATACAAAGACGAATTTAGGCCTTGGGGTTTCCACACATTTTTCTAATTTTAACTTCTACTTGCTGGCCGATAATTTCTTGGAGTATGGAAATATTTCAGACGCCAATTACGCTTCGGTTCAATTGGGACTAAATTTCATTTTACCTGACCGGTCTTATCGATAATGTTATGAAAAAATATACGCATTTACTTCTTTTATTCTTGTTTGTCAATCTTATAAACGCCCAGGAAACTAAGCCACTGAACGCTTATCGTTATGTCGTTGTGCCCGTAAAGTACGAATGGCAGAAAGACGCGAACCAATACCGCTTTAATACCTATGTGAAGTATAAGTTTGAAAATGCAGGATTTGATGTTTACTACAGTGATACGCGGCCTGACGAACTGATAGAAAACCCTTGTATGGGTCTGCGTGCTGAGGTTGAAAATGTTTCAGGGATGTTGACCACCAAGCTTTTATTGCGTCTTATCAATTGTAAAAATCAAATGGTTTTTATCTCTGAGGAAGGCAGCACCAAGATAAAAGAATATGAACCGGCATACCGGGAGGCTTTCGATAAGGCTTTTAAAGATATAAAAAAGCTTAACTACCAATATGATCCTGATTTGGCACTCGAATTGAGTTCCGGTCAGAAAAGGGGAGAAGAATTGTCTACCCCACAAGGGTCGGCAGAGATCATGAAGGAACAGGCTACTGTAGAGATCATGTCAACGAAAACCGGTGAACAGATCATGAAAGATACTGAGTTGCCCGATCCGGATATCTTGTATGCCCAGAAATTAGCCGACGGGTATCAATTGGTAGATACCAGACCGAAATTGGTATTCAAGCTCAGGAAGACCTCAGATCCCGAACGTTTTATTATTACCAATTACAGTGGGATGTTTTATAAGGAAGGTGAATACTGGGTGGCTGAATATTATAAAGATGGACAATTAGTCAAAGAAACATGGAAGGTGGAGTTTTAATACCCGTACTTGTCCTTCCACCTTTTTTTCAGAAATTCCCGCTGTGACTGTTCTCTGCTGTTGGCGCCCGGATCAAAAAAGCGTGTTCCTGAAATGGATTCGGGAAGGTACTCCTGATCTGCAAAATTCATCTCGTAATCATGGGAGTACTTGTAAGAGTCTCCGTACCCAAGGTCTTTCATCAATTTTGTAGGAGCATTTCTCAGGTGTAAGGGAACCGGAAGGTCACCTTGCTGCCTGACCATACTGATCGCTTTGTTGATGGCCATGTAACTGGCATTGCTTTTGGGTGATGTTGCGAGATACACTGCACACTGGCTGAGAATGATGCGGGCTTCCGGATAACCAATTGTTGTTACCGCCTGAAAGGCATTATTGGCGATTACCAGGGCGGTAGGATTAGCATTACCGATATCTTCAGATGCCAGTATCAACATCCTGCGGGCGATAAATTTCACATCTTCACCACCTTCGATCATTCTGGCCAGCCAATACACCGCTGCATTGGGATCACTGCCCCTGATCGATTTTATAAAAGCCGAAATGATATCGTAGTGTTGTTCGCCGGTTTTATCATAACGTGTAGTGAATTCCTGTACCTGCGACATTACCATGGCATTGGTAATCTCTATATTCTCGGTCTCTGAGGCGTTAACCAGTAATTCAAATATATTAAGGAGTTTGCGGGCATCTCCTCCTGAAAATCGCATGAGGGCTTCTGTTTCCTTTAGTACGATCTGTTTTTTAGCAAGTTCGGGGTCGACCTTTATGGCGCGTTCCAGTAATTGGAGCAGTTCTTCCTTGCCGAAAGGCTCCAGCGTGTAGACCTGGCATCGGGAGAGTAAAGCAGGGATGACCTCAAAACTGGGGTTTTCAGTCGTCGCTCCAATAAGGGTGACCCACCCTTTTTCTACGGCACCTAAAAGAGAGTCTTGTTGTGATTTACTGAAACGATGAATCTCGTCTATAAATAAAATAGGATTTTTGGTGGTAAAAAGTCCCTCGCTTTTTTTGGCTTTTTCGATGACCTCTCGCACATCTTTAACTCCACTGTTAATAGCGCTTAGCACGAAAAATGGTCTTCCGCTTTCTTCGGCGATGATCTGTGCCAGGGTGGTTTTTCCTGTTCCCGGTGGGCCCCATAGGATCAGAGAAGGAATTATTCCTTTCTTGATCTGCCGGGTCAGACTGCCTTCCGGTCCGACCAGGTGTTGCTGACTTAGATAGTCTTCGAGTATTTTAGGGCGTACACGCTCTGCTAAAGGTTTGCTCATGATTCAAAAATACGAACTCTCAGCGAATACGTTTTTATATCCCGGGTGTTTTGCAGGGATCAGGAAAACGGTTATTTTAGGAATTGATTATCAATATCCGGGAGATGAAACAGGAAAGGGAGTTGGAATTCAGCCTGCTGGTGGTTATTTATCCACTGTTTTTCGCCATAATCATATGGTCGGTATACTGGATGGAATTGCTGACCGGAGAAGATCTTACACGTTTGGGAATCATGCCGCGAAAGCTATCGGGTGTCCCGGGGATTATATTGAGCCCTTTTATTCATAGTTCCCTCGAGCATTTATGGAATAATACGCTGCCACTTATCATTTTGAGCAGCGCGCTTTTTTATTTTTATCGCAAAATCAGCTGGAAGGTGCTGATCTATGGGTTGCTTATAAGCGGGATGTTAACCTGGCTTATCGGGAGGCAGGCCTATCATATTGGAGCAAGTGGAATGATCTACACCCTGGTGAGTTTTATTTTCTTTAAGGGTATCATGGCGGGGAATTATCGCCTTATAGCACTTTCCTTACTGGTAGTGTTCTTATACGGAAGTATGATTTGGTACGTAATTCCAGTCAATGATGAGATATCCTGGGAGGGGCATTTAAGCGGAGCCCTTGCCGGCTTATTTCTGGCCTTTGTTTACCGCACGCAGGTGCTTCAACCTTACAGATACCAATGGGAACGGGAAGATTATAACGAAGAATCAGATCCCTTTCTGCAGCAATTCGATGAAGACGGGAATTTCATAGGAACCGGTGAAGGAGAAAAGTCAGACGATGACAATATTGCCAAACCCAAAGGCCATTTACGCATCAAATATCATTACCGGGAAAAAGAGGATTGAATTCCGGTATTATAAGTGTCTGTTATGAGTCGCTGTACCTCCGTTGTCTGATACATTCATAGAGAAATGCCCCACAGGCAACAGATACATTCAATGAGCCGATACTTCCGCTCATGGGTAGTTGCAATTTCTGATCAACAAGTTTCAATACTGAAGCAGAAACACCTTTCTCTTCAGAGCCCATGATTATGGCTGTGGGGATGCTGAGATCGCATTCATACAGCGTCTTCTCTGTCTTTTCTGTAGCAGCCACCACCTGTATACCGGAACCCTGTAAATAGAACATAGCATCTTTGATGTGATCGACCTTCACGATTGGAACCTTGAAGATCGCTCCGGCTGAAGTCTTGACGGTATCTGCTGTAATGGGAGCGCTGCCTTTCTTTGGAATAATAATTCCATGTACCCCTGTACAAGCCGCAGTACGGATAATAGCGCCCAGGTTTCTGACATCAGAGAGTTGATCGAGCAATAGGAACAAGGGTGTTTCACCCGATTCGGTCACCGAAAGCACCAGATCTTCAAGAGAATGAAAGTCTACCGGAGATAATGAGGCAATGACGCCCTGGTGATTCTTCTTGGTGAAACGGTTTAACTTTTCCACGGGAACCACAGCTGCCTGGATTTCATTTTCTCTGATCTTGTCTCTCAATTCATCGATCAGATTTCCCTGGAGCCCTTTTTGAATAAAGATCTTATCAATGGTTTTGCCTGCATCGATGGCTTCTATAACGGTTCTGATGCCGAATATCTGAGTGGTATCTTTCATATGACAAAAGTATAAAAAAACCACCTCTGGAAGAGGTGGTCTTGTAATCAATATGAACTTATCGGTTACATGTTCATGTTTCGGAACAATCCGATCAGTTCTTGCTCTTCTTTTAAGCTATATCCTTTTTCTTTCAGGATGGTTTTTACCTCCTGTTTTTCTTCTTCGCTTAGCATTTTCAGAAACTTTCTGTCTCTGGAAGGGATCTCATCAATACGATTTACGCCGTCTTTCTGAAAATAATATTCTGTGAAATGCGTGAATCGGTTGGGTGTGGCTGCTACAAAAGAGTTCTGGGCAGGCGAACCTTCAGAAAACTTTACCTTGATTCTCTTATACAGATCATAGGTATCTCCGTCATAAAGCTTGATTAGATATCCGTTTAGGGTATTGTCTTTTTGATCTGTGAAGGTTTTAAAAGACATATCCTTTCCCTCAACTTTGATAGTGATCTTCTTGTCGGTCTGAAGTGCCTGAACAGGCTCTTCTTCGCTCCCGGTCTTTTTTAATTCCACTTCCTGGTTAAGGGCGTTATATCTGTAGAAGAAATCTCCCATTTTCTCATCTTCGTAATAAATCTCGGTAGGTATGAAATTATTGTTGGTATAGGGTGAGCCTGCAAAATCGTCAGACTTATAATCAAACTTTTTAGCTGTAGGATCTGAATCTCTCACGAGGGTGGCTATGGCTGCAGCACTGGCATTAGACTGTCCCCCGGCACCGGAACCTCCGGTTGCAAGTGCCTGACCGGCGTATTGTGCGTTGGCGACTCCTCCTGTTAAAAGGGTTATAAATAAGGTTGTTAAAAATGTTCTCATTGATTGCTATGTTTTTGATTTACAAATATTAAGGTTTTTTTATTTTATGGGCAAATATCGGGCCGTTATTCTGGGCCGCCAGCAGGTAGTCGTCGTTATTGACCGAAAACAGGGTCATTGATTTTATATTTCCGTTGAGGTACAATCCCGACTCCGCATGTGATATCGCCTGGTACCCATCTTTTCCATTCGATAACAGTACAATTCCTGATAAGGCATCCAGTCGGGGGGTTTCCACTTCGGTTTCATAAATATTACCTCCCAGGATAGCATCTTCAAAGCCATCGCCGTTGAGATCTGTGAATACAGCTGCCATAATGGGTATTAATTGCGCCTCGACCGGTAGTTCCACTTTTTTAAATGTTCCATCCCCATTGTTCAGCAATAATACCGAATGGAATTCTGTTACCTCGGCCTTGTAGGAAGACTCCAGTTTATCACCGTAGATATCGATAAGCTTCGCATTGGCAAATTCGTTATAGGTCTCAAATTTTTCTTTGATAAAAGGCATTTGTTGCGAAGAACACTCTCTGCCCCTGACCGGGACATACTCATCTTTGTATTTTTTGCTCAATACGATGTCATTACTTCCGTTATCATCAAAATCTGTTGCAAAAACTTTGAAAGGCTTTTCTTCAGATGCCTTGAATTTGATATTCATTCCCACATTACCAACCAGGTAATCGGGCATTCCGTCATTATTAACATCGGTTTCCTGAACCGAGTACCACCAGCCTCGTTCTTTTGGAATTCCTTCTTTCTGAACTTTTTTAAAGGTACCTCCCCGGTTTTCAAAGAAGCCTATTTCAGTCCATTCACCAACGGCAATAAAGTCGGTTGTTCCATCATTGTTGAAATCGGTCAATTGAAGATCGTTGATAATACCAAAATTCAACAATTCGGGAGCAATGCTTTCTGTAACCTCCTCCAGAACACCGTTGTTATTTTGATATACGATGGCAGGGGAGGGCTGCGGATAATGTCTTGGCCTGATGCGATTACCCACTATCAGGTCGCTGTCTCCGTCGTTGTCAATATCTGTAGCCAGTACAGCTTTTCCGCTGTGTCTGCGTTCGTTCAATTCCTGGCTGACCCAACGGGTGTATTTTTGGTTGCCGTCATTCAGGTATATACGATCTGCGTACCATTCAGAATTTTCTTCAAATTCATTTCCTCCTGAGACTATGTAGATATCGAGATCTCCGTCTCCTTCAAGGTCAAAAAATGCAGCTTCCATGTCTTCGTAATTCCGGTCATCATCAAAGGCGGGCTGATCTGTTTTAATATAGGTGTCATCTTCCCTGATAAAAAGACTTGCTGCCTGTCCTGAGGCACCTCCTATAAACAGGTCTTCGTCTCCGTCTCCATCGACGTCATGTCGGCTGATGACAGGTCCGATATTGGACTGTTTGTAAGGAAGTAGAATTTCTTGTTCGAAATCGTCATAATCGTTTTCCTTATGGGTATATACCAGGCCCAACGATGTAGCCGGAATGTTTTCAAAATAGGCTTCTTCTGTTAATTCAGGAGCTGCGGGCTTAGTTGCATCTTTTTCAGAGACATTCACCACCGTATTGATTTGGGGTTCTGAAATCAGGTTTTTCATACCCGATGGCCATTCTACAACGATAGAATCTATTTGGGAGATATTTCCCAAGCCAAAGTGGGCAACCGGTTCCTGGGCAGAACGGTAGCCTCTTACCCGTTTTACCTCATTATACTGATGTTGGCCGCCGGCATAGAGACTGACCTTTGGGAAAGATTCAGATATTTTGCCTTCCGGCTTGACGCGAATGAAATTGGCCCTTTTCTTTTCCGATGTATTATTGCGGTAGACAAAGGCTTCTTCGTCCATATTGTTAATGACAATGTCAAGGTCACCATCATTATCGAGGTCACCTACCACGGCTCCGTTACTGAAGGTGGCTTCTTCCAGTCCCCATACCTCGTTCACGTTTTCGAAATGCAGGTCTTTTTCATTTCTGAAAATCAAATTCGGCAGTTTCTCAGAGGGGATACTTTCATAAAGTTGCTGTTTTACCTCCAGGGGCACATTGCCATTGTACTTTTTCTGGGTTTCAAATACCCGGCGCTGGGTATCGTTATCGAGGGCATAACGACGGTAACCATTAGTGACGAATATATCTTTGAGGGTATTGTTATCGAGGTCAGACATCAATACAGACCAGCTCCAGTCAGTACTTGCGGTCTTGGTCACCTGGGCTATATTATCAAACCGGTTATTGCCCTGGTTCAGCTGGAGGGAATTGTACATGTACTGATACTGAAAATCTGCTGTATTAACCAGAAAGTCAAAGCGGTCGGTGCTCATCGAAGCCATCAGGGTTTTTGATCTTACATGGTCGTTGGCCGCCATATCAAGTACATAGATGTCTTCCCGGGCATCGTTATTGATGTCTGCGATATCGATACCCATGCCATAAAAGGAAATCTGATTGGTATAGTTCTTTATTTCATCGGTAAAGCCTCCTTTCTGGTTGTTGATGTATAAGGCATCCGGCAGGTAATAGTCACTGGCGGCATAGATATCGGGCCAGCTGTCATTATTGATGTCTGAAACGGTAAGGCCAAGACCGAAAAATGGCCGCAATAATCCGGCTTCTTCTGTAGAATCCACAAACTTGCCGTTGTTATTTACATAGAAGCGGCAGGTGTTAAATTGAAGTGCTTCCGGCTGTTCTTTCAGGACACTGTAGAGGCCGAGGGGATCGAGTCCGTATAATTCATTTTCGTTTAGAATGAAACAGTCGAGATCGCCGTCTTTGTCGTGATCAAAGAAGACTGCCTGGGTGCTGATTCCCATATCTGCAAGACCGTAGGATTCGGCCATTTCTGTAAAAGTGTTGTCTTTGTTATTGATGAAGAGCAGGTTTTTACGCTGCAGACGTTTGTGAGGGCCACCCTGAGTTACATAGATGTCGATATAGCCGTCCTGGTTGATATCGGCAAAGGTGACCCCGTTTGACCATATCTTTCCGGTATTTATACCTGCTTTTTCAGTGATGTCTTCAAAAACCATATTGCCTTTATTCAAATAAAGGCGGTTTTTAACCTGGTTGCCTGCGAAGAAAAGGTCTGGTAAGCCGTCATTATTGATATCTGCCATCCCCACGCCTGCACCGTTATAAAAATAGTCGTAGTTAAACAGGTTTTCAAGGGTGGAAAGATTGGCAGTGATTTCATTGGAGAAATCGATACCGGTCTCTTCGGGTGTTAAACGGTCATATATTTTTTCATCGGTAATTACCGGATCGTATTCAGGTTTATTTACGGTAGCGGCTTCCTTGTTATTGCAGGAAATCAAGAGAATTGCCAACAGCGGTAAAGTTGATTTAAGCGTTTTATACATAGTGAAGAATGTAGGGTTCTTAAACGGCTTCAATATAAAAAAGATAGGCCTGAGTTGAAAGCTTAAAATGCAAAATCGAAACAGGATTATAAAAGAAAAGCCCGGTCATAGACCGGGCCTTTCCAAGCTTAATCAAATTGAGATTACAAGTTGTCAGGACAGTAGTCCAGAAGCTGTATATCTGCTGGCGGATTAGGTCCGAGATCAAGTACTTCATTTCCATTGGCAGAGATCACCTGGAAGGTTACCTCTGAATCCCATGCACCTGAACGGTAAACGATAGCGATAACTGCAGCTCCGTCAGGAACGGTAAAGGTTTCTGTGGCAGCATCTCCGTCGGCAAGGGTGTAAGAGGTCGTTTCACCATCGATGGTTACATCAAGTGAAGCTCCGTTCCATCCGTCTCCGTATGAATCCTGAAGTTCGATAGTCCAGGTTCCGGGAGTTGGTGTGCTTGGAGGGCAAGCCAACAGTGCGGTGTACTGGAAAGGAGAACTAAAGAAAGATCCTGTGATGGTATTGGTGTTATCTTCAAAAGAGAATCTTCTTCCGTCAGACAATACCAATTCAAAGCGGATTCTGAATTCGTCGGTACCGTTAATAGCATCCTGAGATACTCCGGTTGCCGATAACATCTGTCCAAGAGTAATATCGTAGCTGAACCTTGGCAAGCCAAAGGGTCCTGTTTCAAACGAATCACTGGAAATGGTTTCAACGAAGGCTTCTTCGCTGTTGCCAGGACCATCAGATGATGTTTGGTCTACATAGCGAGCATAAACTTCAACCTCTTCAACGAGGTCTCCGTCTTGTTGATCCTGAACTTCGAAAGTGGCAGAAAACGCCCCGTCAGGATTGTCGGTCAGGATCACATTTTCAGTGATCTCAATGGTTCTTAAAACAGCTCCCCGGGTGGTATTTTCGGTAACGAAATCTACCACAGCATCCCCGTCATCACAACTGGTGAACAACAACGGAAGACCGGCCAGTGCTGCTAAAATTTTATATTTTGTTCTCATGTACTATTTTTTAGAGTTTTAATTCTTACTTAGATGCATTTGCATTCTCGTTCTTCCTTAGTTAGCAGGAGGGAAAGCCGGGCTGGCCGGGTTGTTGTCCCAGAATACCTGTTGCGTAAGGTCTTGCTTCTGTGTAAGGTTCGGGTTGGTGATCACCTCGTTTTGTGGGTACAGGAACGATCTTGGGAATGGTCCCGGATTAGCCTCCCAGTTAGGTAACAAGGTAGTCGGGAATCCCGTTTGCCTGTAATAGTTGTAGGCATCCTGCGCACCACCGTAGAGGGTGATGAAATACTGCTCTGCGAAGATGTTCATTTTAGCATCCCCGGCAGCAGCGGTATAATCAGCAACAACACCATCAATGTATGCAGTTACATCAGCCTCGGTAGGAGCAACAGAAAGATCTGCATCTGGATCTAATGACCCGAATGTCTGAACTTTCGCAATAGACTCTTCCAGACCTGCTCTCAGGAATCCGGCTTTTTCAGCATCTGAACCTGCCATACGGCCTTTCCAGAACTCTACGTAAGATGAAAGGATGATCGGATGAATTCCGGCACCACCGCCACCTTCTCCAAGTCCAACAGTACCGAAGTCACTGTCATCAAACTTACCGGCAGCGGGATAAACCCCAACGGCAGTTCTCAGGAAGTTATCAGGAGGTGTTCCTTCGTTGTTTCCATGTGAACGACCCCAGTAACCTTCACCAACAGCACAGTAAGTGAAGTTGCCATCAATATAGTGTTGAGGTGGCGTTGCCAGTGAACAGGCAAGGGTCTCTTCGTTCGGCTCAGCATCTGCACCTGGCGTAGCTGACACCTGACGGTAGAAATAATAACGACGTCTTGGATCATCTTTCTCCAGCATGGTCTCCATCAACCAGTTTGACTGATAGATGTTCGCTCCTGAAGGAGTGTAATCATCTGCATAGTCAGGGTGACGGGTATCAGGCTGTAACGCACTGCTTCCGTAGTTGAACTGGAAATCATCTGCAGCAGTGTCAATGTACTCTCCGCCGGCTATAATAGAGTTGAAAGCTGCTGAATTACCGGTGGTAACGTAAGCTTTCAGTCTGATGGTGTTCACCAGTTTGATCCACTTATCGGTATCTCCGCCGTAGAAAAAGTCTTCAGCACCCTGAGTAGCAGGAGAAGCTGCAAACAGCGCTTCTGCTTTGTCAAGAAGCCCAAGAGCACCTTCGTAAACGGTGGCTCCGTCGTCGAGCATTGGGGCTGGGAATTCATCTGCCATGTTGGCCTGGGTGAAAACCGCCTCACCAAGGTAATCTACCAAAAGCAACAGCATATGCGCCTTCAGGGTTTCACCTACTGCAATGTGGAAGGAATAATCCACATCAGACTCTTCGTTAATGGCTTCAAGAGCCGAAACGTTCGAATAGATTCCGACATCAACACCTGAACCCGGAATGTTGAACTCACTACTGTATGTTCTCGCCCAGGAGTTGCTGAACGTCTGGCCGGGATAGTTGTTAAAGTAGTTCCGACCGAACATATAATCGATACGGGTAACCTCTGCACCTATGTCACTGATCTCTTCGAGATTCGAGACGTATGCCAGCTGAATCGAGTTCAGCAGGAGGTTGGGGTCTGCCTGATCTGCTGCCAGGTCATTCGGACTCACAAGGAGCTCCATTTCTGTTGTTTCACAGGCTGTCAAAAGGCCGCCTGCTGCTAAAACAACGGTTAAATATTTATATAGTTTCTTCATAATATATATGATATATTTTTTCGATTAAAACGACGCTTTTACACTCAATCCAAATCTTCTTGAACTAGGTCCGTTCAGGAAGTCAAATCCTTGTGCGTTACCAATACCGGCACCCTGTACGTTAGGGTCGAAATTAGCACCTTCAGGAGTGTTATAGGCATCGTACCACAAGTTAAACCCTTGAGCGGTAAAAGACAAGGCTCCGAAAGGTGTATTGTCAAGCCACTTCTTAGGAACATTGTACCCCAATGAGATCTCTTGTAAACGAATTACAGACGCATCGTATACTTTGGCCTCTGCAGGACCGAACAAAATGTTGTTAAAGTAATACGTAGAGTTGTTGATCTGCAGGTTGTTTGGTTCACCGGTAGATTGTCTTACACCAGGAAGGATGTAAGTATCCTCACGGTTCAAGGTTTCAACGATCAGACCACGACCAAGTAGCGTAGCAACTGTACTTGACATGATGTCACCACCTTTGATATGGTTGATCTGGAAACCGAAGTTGAAGTTCTTGAACGACATCGTGTTGATGAAGTTCATAGTGTAGTCAGGGTTCGGATTACCAATTACCGGAACATTTCCGTCAAGATCCTGCTCAACGATAACGTAGTCACCTCCGTCGTTAACCAACAGGTTTCCATTCTCATCACGTCCGAAAGCAGTACCTACCATTGCACCAAGAGGTTGTCCCTCGATAGCGGCGTTACCACCTACGAATAGGGTTGAACTACCGGCATAGATAATGATATCCTGCTCTTGCTCAGTAACTACAGGTCGGTAAGTAGAGAAGTTAGCTCTGGTGTTCCATGCAAACCCGTTAGAGTCACTGCGGAACCAGTCAATTCCCATATCAATCTCAACCCCGTCACCTTCGATCTTACCAACGTTACTTTGTGTAAAAGTAAATCCGGTTGAAGGAGATAAAGGCTCATTTACGATCAGGTCAGTAGTCGTTCTGTCGAAATACGTGAAATCAAGTGACACCCTGTTGTTCAGGAATCTTGATTCGAAACCTAATTCGTACTCAGTAAGAAGCTCAGGCTTCAGGTTAGGATTCGGACGGAAACCGGCAACCTGGTTGGTTGTGTATTGACCTCCATCTCCATATACCTGGGTGTTCTGCTCAACAATGGCTACAGTTGGATAACCAGTAGGGAATGATGCAGAAGATCCAAGACCGGCTCTTAACTTCAGGTAGTTCAGACCACCCTGAGACTGAATGCCTTTGAAGGCCTCAGTAGGAAGGAAAGACGCACTCACTGAAGGATAGGTTCTACTGTTGTTCTCAGTGGTCAGGTTCGAAACCCAGTCTGTACGGGTCGAAGCTGTAAGGAATAACATGTTGTCGAAATCAACGGTTACCTGTCCTAAAAGACCCGCAATATTTTGCTTTTGCGTGAATTGGATTGGTAACTGGTTCTCATAGTTGAAGTGTCTTTTCACACCAAAAACGATCTGACCATTACTTCTGGCACCCTGACGATCATAGATAGTTGATCTTGAGGTAGCACCAACGTTAAAGGTCATACCAATCTTTTCAGAAAGATCATAATCACCATTTAAGGCAAGGTAGTGATCCCAGATAGTGTTGTTGTTGTCATAGGTTTCGTAAAAACCGAAGATCGCCTGTGAAAACTCAACTCCACCTTTGTTTGAACCGTTCTCATTACGCTCGTTATAGAAGTCTAAACCACCTCGATAGGTGATGTTCAGATTATCATTGAACTCGTAAGTCATGGCTGCGTTCCAGAATACACGGTTTGTCAACTGTGAATAAGTAACGTTTTCAGCAATCCAGCGTGGGTTGATAATGTCGTTACCATTACGATAGTAAACAGATGAACCATCGATCGGGTTCTGGAAAGGAAGACCCATCAGGTCAACTGAACGCGGAGTAAAGAATACGTTCGCGAACAATGACAGACCTAAGGTACCGTTACCACGTGAAGCAGCAACCGGAGGTGTGCGGTAGTCAGTTCTTGAGTAGTTCATGGAACCGCTTACTGTAAACTTGTTCGATAATCTCGAGCTACCACCGATAGAGATGTTAGTTCTTGTGAGTGAGTTACCGGGAACGAAACTATCGTCGTTCAGGTAACCGAAGTTTACGTTGTAATTGGTTCTTCCGTCTTCTGAAGATCCGGTTACGTTAACCGATGTATTGGTTACAGATCCATCAGAGAAGAAATTCTCTACAGAATCATAAGGTCTCCAGTCATAACGGGCTCCCTGTAGTTCCGGGAATGCTTCTCTGGTAGAAGCTACCGCGGTAGTTGAGTAAGGGTGCTCAAGAGTTCCGTTGTCATCGATGGCAGGCTGGTTACCCCATCCTGAAACCCCTTCTCTGTCGAAACTTGGTCCCCAGTTAGAGAAGAACCATCCGAAAGACTGGTCGAAACCGTTACCGTACTGATCCTGATAGTCAGGCATTGAAGCCATTTGGTTCACAAAGTACGATTGGTTAACGGTGATCTCGGTCTTCTTAACAGCACCTTCCTGGGCACGTGACTTGGTAGTAATCAGGATTACCCCGTTCTTACCTTGAGTACCATATAGTGTGGCAGCTGCAAGACCTTTTAATACTTCTACTTTTGCAATGTTGTTTGGATCCAGATCCAGGAAACGCGAAGAACCGGTGTTTCCGTCAAGGAAGTTACCGGCGGCGTTGGTGTCATTCGAGAATGGAACACCATCAACGATGAAAAGAGCCTGGTTACTTCCACTGAAGGAACTCAAACCACGAATCACCACGTTTGTACCAGAACCTGACATACCACCGGCAGCGGTAATGTTCACCCCGGAAGCCTTTCCGGTAAGAACACGAGCCACATCACCTTCAGTACGTGATTCCAGCTGATCAGAATCTACAGAAGAAACCGCATAACCCAGTGCCTTCTTTTCTCTTCGGATACCCTGAGCCGTAACAACTACTTCTTCAAGAGCCTGGGCATCTTCTACTAATTGTACGTTGATCACATTTGACTGACCAACTTCTCTTTCTTCAGATTTTTGACCGATAAAGGAGTAAACCAGAATATCTCCAACCTCAGCTTGAATAGAGTAATTACCATCAAAATCTGTTTGTGTACCCGTTGCGGTACCCTTAACGACGACGTTTGCCCCAGGGAGCGGGAGACCGTTCTGGTCGGTCACCACCCCGGTGATCGTCTTTTCTTGCGCAAACGATAGTTGCGCAATTAACACCATTAACAGTGTTAAAAATCCATAAGATTTTGTCTTCATACTGTTTAATTAATTTGAATTAGCGGCTTGCAATTTGATAAAAATTTGTTAAAAACACAAAACAAAATCCTAACAATAATGGTATTGGACATCACAAATGCTAAATTTTTAATAAATCGCTTGTGTTTTGATCAAAAGCGTATTTAAAAGTTTCTTTATTAAAGTTTTAATAATGCTTAACTAAAAATTAACAGGAAGCCTTGTTAATACAGGAGTTGTGAAGTTTTAGAGGGTCTTGGAATAAGCTCCTGTTTATCAGTTCGACCCGGGTTTTATAGAAAATAAGTTCTAATTTTGGAGTGTTAACAACTTTATTTTAAAAACGGGGTCTTTCCGGGGTGTTTTTAATCCTGTAGGTGTTTCAGTTTGCACTTTCTCCAAAAAAGGGCGGCTATTTGTCAGTTGAATTTCGGGAATAGGTTTCTGCCGGAGACTTCGATTTCGGTGCAAAGTCATGAGATGTGATAATTCTCTTTGCATGTTTCTTTCCTTATTAATGATGCTCTCAGGGTCAGACGCTTTTCAAGTTTGTAGCTGTTGACTTATGTGGTGGTTCCTGTTGTTATTCTTCGCAAAGAAGTCGGACCATGTATTTGTCTGAAGGAGACAGAAGATGGCAGAAGTATTGATAAGGGTCTCTGACGTATTGTGTAGTCAGTAATAATTTTCCCGGGTACCTCTATAAAAATGAAGTTGCTGCCTGTTTAAAACAAATGTGCCAAGCTGGGCATGAAATGGGTTGTATGAAAATTATATAGGTGTATGGTGTATTTGCTTTTTTCGAAAGAAAAATTGCTTGAAGGTGGCTTTTTGCTCTTTTTGTTTTGTAGGTTGAATTCATCATGTCTTACTTGAATTCCTACTCATTATTGTTAGGAGAGGCAATCGCTGTTATTCCTGATGTTTCCCATTTGCATGAAAATTAATCTCTTACCGTTTGAATTATAATTAATTATTTCTACCTTTGCCGACCTCAAAAAGGCATGTGTCTCATTTATAAGGGGTTTATGCTGCCGTATAATATCGGCTGAGGATTATATAAAAACAGAAATTTTTATTGTTAAGTAAATTATGCCAACAATTTCACAGTTAGTACGAAAAGGAAGAGCCACGATTACCAAGAAGAGTAAATCGGCTGCTTTGGATTCGTGCCCTCAACGTCGAGGAGTTTGTACGCGTGTTTACACCACAACACCTAAGAAGCCTAACTCGGCTATGCGTAAAGTAGCCAGGGTTCGTCTTACAAACGGTAAAGAGGTGAACGCTTACATTCCCGGAGAGGGGCACAACCTTCAAGAGCACTCGATAGTATTGGTAAGAGGCGGAAGGGTAAAAGACTTGCCTGGTGTTAGGTACCACATCGTTCGCGGTGCGCTGGATACAGCGGGTGTTCAGGGAAGAACACAGCGACGATCTAAGTACGGAGCAAAACGCCCTAAAAAGTAATTAAAACTTTAAAGAGAAGACATGAGAAAAAGACAGGCTAAAAAAAGACCTCTTTTACCAGATCCACGGTTTAACGATCAGTTGGTGACCCGCTTCGTAAACATGATGATGTGGGATGGTAAGAAATCGGTCGCTTTTAAGGTTTTTTACGATGCGATTGACATCGTAGATGAGAAAAAGCAGGACGAAGAGAAGACCGCTTTGGAAATATGGAAAGATGCCCTTTCAAATGTGATGCCTCACGTAGAAGTGAGAAGCCGTCGTGTTGGAGGAGCTACTTTTCAAATTCCTATGCAGATTCGCCCTGACAGAAAGGTGTCTATGGCTATGAAATGGTTAATAGGATTCGCTCGTAAGCGTAACGAAAAATCAATGGCACAACGTTTGGCTGCTGAAGTACTTGCTGCTGCCAAAGAAGAAGGTGCTGCCGTTAAAAAACGAGTGGATACACATAAGATGGCTGAGGCTAATAAAGCATTCTCTCATTTTAGATTTTAACCTATAAAAGACACAGTTTAAAAATGGCACAAAGAGATTTAAAATATACAAGAAACATAGGAATTGCAGCGCACATCGACGCCGGTAAAACAACGACTACCGAGCGTATCCTCTTTTATACCGGTATGAGTCACAAGATCGGTGAGGTACACGATGGTGCAGCAACCATGGACTGGATGGAGCAAGAGCAGGAGCGTGGTATTACCATTACTTCAGCAGCTACCACCTGTACCTGGAAATTCCCGATGGAAAAAGGTCAGCCCCTTCCTGATGCCAAGGATTATCACTTCAATATTATCGATACTCCCGGGCACGTTGACTTTACCGTAGAGGTGAACCGTTCGCTTCGAGTTCTCGACGGATTGGTTTTCCTTTTCAGTGCAGTTGACGGGGTTGAGCCTCAGTCGGAGACCAACTGGCGTCTGGCTGATAACTACAGCGTTCCCCGTATCGGGTTCGTGAACAAGATGGACAGACAAGGTTCTAACTTCCTGGCTGTATGTAAGCAGGTAAAGGAGATGTTAGGGTCTAAAGCAGTTCCGATTGTACTTCCTATAGGTGATGAGGCAGACTTTAAAGGCATCGTTGACCTGGTTAAGAACAGAGCGATCATCTGGCATGAAGAGAATTTCGGTTCTACTTTTGATGAAGTGGATATTCCGGAAGAGATGCAGGAGGAAGTTGATATGTACCGTGCGCAGCTGATCGAGGCTGTAGCTGAGTACGATGAAGAACTTATGGAAAAATTCTTCGAAGATGAGGATTCTATTACTGAAGATGAGATTCATGCGGCCCTTCGTGCGGCTGTAATGGACCTGAGCTTCGTGCCAATGGTTTGTGGTTCGTCTTTCAAGAACAAAGGAGTTCAATTCCTGCTTGACTGTGTTTGTCGTTACCTTCCTTCTCCTATAGATAAGGAGGCTATCATAGGGACAGATCCTGACAGTGGAGAGGAGATCTCAAGAAAACCACTTGTAGATGCACCTTTCTCAGCGCTGGCATTTAAAATTGCCACCGACCCGTTTGTAGGTCGTCTGGCATTCTTCCGCGCTTATTCAGGTAGACTTGATGCAGGTTCATATGTGTTGAATACCCGTTCTGGTAAGAAAGAGCGTATTTCCCGTATTTACCAAATGCACTCTAACAAGCAGAATGCTATTGAATATATCGAAGCCGGAGATATCGGAGCTGCAGTAGGTTTCAAAGATATCAAGACCGGTGATACTCTCTGTGATGAGAAAAACCCGATTGTGCTGGAAAGTATGGACTTCCCTGATCCGGTAATCGGTATCGCAGTTGAGCCTAAGACCAAGGCAGATGTTGATAAGCTGGGTATGGCTCTTGCCAAGCTGGCTGAAGAAGATCCAACCTTCCAGGTTAAGACTGATGAAGCCTCAGGGCAAACGATCATCTCTGGAATGGGAGAGCTTCACCTTGATATTATCTGTGACCGTCTGAAGCGTGAATTTAAAGTAGATGTTACCCAGGGTCAGCCTCAGGTTGAGTACAAGGAAGCTATTACGGCTTCTGCTGATCACCGTGAGGTGTACAAGAAGCAGACAGGTGGTCGTGGTAAATTCGCGGATATCGTGTTTACCCTGCAGCCTGCTGAAGAAGGTAAGACTGGACTTGAGTTCGTCAATGAGATCAAAGGTGGTAACATTCCTAAGGAATTTGTTCCTTCAGTAGAGAAAGGATTCAGGGAAGCCATGAAGAACGGGCCGATGGCCGGATTCGAAATGGATGCCATGAAAGTTACCCTGAAAGACGGTTCATTCCACCCTGTGGATTCAGATCAGCTGTCTTTTGAACTGGCTGCCAAGCTTGGATATAAAGAAGCGGCCAAGAAAGCCAAGGCTGTTATTATGGAGCCCATCATGAAGCTGGAGGTATTGACTCCTGAAGAAAACATGGGTGATATCGTAGGTGACCTTAACCGTCGTCGTGGTCAGGTGAACAGCATGGGTGACCGTGCCGGTTCGAAAGTGATCAAGGCAGAGGTGCCGCTTTCAGAAATGTTTGGATATGTAACCTCTCTGAGAACGCTTTCTTCAGGTCGTGCTACATCAACTATGGAATTCTCTCACTATGCAGAAACTCCTTCGAACATCGCTGAAGAGGTAATTAAGGCAGCTAAAGGAGTTAACGCTTAAATTTAAAGGAAATGAGTCAAAAGATCAGAATAAAGCTTAAGTCATACGATCATAATCTGGTAGATAAGTCGGCTGAGAAGATCGTAAAAACTGTAAAGACTACCGGTGCAGTGGTGACCGGACCAATTCCGCTTCCCACGCACAAGAAGATTTTTACGGTACTGCGTTCGCCTCACGTTAACAAGAAGTCGAGAGAGCAGTTTGAGTTGAGCTCATACAAGCGTCTTCTTGATATCTACAGTTCTTCATCAAAGACTATTGATGCTCTGATGAAGCTTGAGCTGCCCAGCGGGGTAGAGGTAGAGATCAAGGTGTAACTTGACAGCAACCGAAGACGGGAGAGTTTTCGGTACATGTCCGGAGCGTTTCGCGAAGGAAAAACGGAAAGAAATACGTTCAGGGTTGAAAGTATTTTTGACCCTGAACTTTTATAGAGTAATTATTGTTAAGTATTAATCTGACCTGGTAAAAAGGGTCGTTAAATTAAATTTTAGAATGTCTGGGTTAATTGGAAAGAAAATTGGTATGACCAGCATATTCGACGAGAACGGGAAAAACATTCCTTGTACTGTGATCGAAGCTGGGCCATGTGTAGTTACCCAAGTCAGAACCAAAGAGGTTGACGGGTATGAAGCTCTTCAGCTTGGTTTCGATGACAAGGCAGAAAGACATGCTAACAAGGCCGAAGCAGGCCATGCAAAAAAAGCAGGGGTTTCTCCTAAAAGAAAAGTTGTCGAGTTCCAGGATTTTGAAGGCGAGTATAAATTAGGTGACAGTGTCACTGTTGAACAATTTGTAGAAGGTGAGTTCGTAGATGTGACGGGTACCTCTAAAGGAAAAGGTTTCCAGGGGGTTGTTAAACGTCACGGGTTCGGCGGTGTCGGACAAGCGACTCACGGTCAGCACAACCGTTTGAGAGCGCCCGGTTCTATCGGTGCTGCCTCTTACCCTGCACGTGTTTTTAAAGGAATGCGTATGGCAGGGCAAATGGGGTCTGAAAAAGTAACAGTTCAAAACTTAAGAGTGTTGAAAGTGGTTCCAGAGAAAAACCTTTTAGTGGTTAAAGGGTGTGTTCCAGGTCACAAAAACGCTTATGTAATCGTTCAGAAGTAATGGAAGTAGCAGTTTTAGATATCAATGGAAAAGAAACCGGTAGAAAGGTAAACCTTTCTGATTCGGTTTTCGGAATAGAGCCGAGCAATCATGCGGTGTACCTTGATGTGAAGCAATATCTTGCGAATCAGCGTCAGGGAACCCACAAGGCGAAAGAAAGAGCTGAGATCGCAGGGAGTACCCGTAAGATCAAGAAGCAAAAAGGTACCGGTACTGCAAGAGCCGGTAGCATCAAGTCACCGATCTTTAAAGGTGGTGGGCGAATCTTTGGTCCGAGACCAAAAGATTATACGCAGCGACTGAACAAATCGGTGAAGCGTCTGGCCAGAAGATCAGCGTTGACTCAAAAAGCTCAGGAAAAGGCGATAGTGGTAGTTGAAGATTTCAACTTTGAAGCGCCAAAAACCAAGGAGTTTACAGCGGTGCTAAAGGCCTTAGGCTTAGAGAATAAAAAGTCTTTGTTCGTCTTGGGCGATTCAAATAATAACGTATATTTGTCGTCGCGTAATTTGAAGGCGTCTGACGTGATAACAAGCTCAGAATTAAGCACTTACAAAATCGTTAACGCGAAGAGTATCGTGCTTTTAGAGGGTGCGTTGGAGAAAATCGAGTCAAATTTAAGTAAATAAGGAACCCATGAGTGTGTTAATTAAACCTATCATTACCGAAAAAGCAACCGCAGACAGCGAGTTGAATAATCGTTATGGTTTTATCGTGGATCCCCGTGCTAACAAGCTGGAGATCAAGAATGCGGTAGAATCTGCTTATGGCGTTTCTGTTGAAAAAGTTCGTACCATGAACTATGGTCCTACCCGTAAGACCCGTTATACAAAAACAGGAATTCAGCGCGGTAAGACCAATGCCTTTAAGAAAGCTGTTGTTCAGGTAGCCGAAGGAGATATTATTGATTTTTATAGTAATATATAAGTTAAAGACAAGAGATGTCAGTTAGAAAATTAAAACCAGTAACTCCCGCACAGCGTTTTAGAGTAGTAAACGGATTTGACGCGCTTACTACTGATAAGCCGGAGAAGAGCTTGCTCGCTCCGTTAAAAAAGTCGGGAGGTAGAAACAGTCAAGGAAAGATGACCATGCGCTATATGGGTGGTGGTCATAAGCGTAAGTATCGTGTGGTTGACTTCAAGAGGGCTAAAGTCGGAATGGAGGCAACGGTTGAATCGATACAGTACGATCCGAACAGAACGGCATTCATCGCCCTTATTACATATACTGACGGGGAGAAAAATTACATCATTGCTCAGAACGGACTTCAGGTCGGTCAGACCGTGAAGTCGGGTTCAGGCGTTTCTCCAGAGATCGGGAATGCGATGCCTTTAAGTGAAGTGCCATTAGGTACGATCATATCTTGTGTGGAGCTGCGCCCCGGACAAGGAGCTGTAATGGCTCGGTCTGCAGGTGCTTTTGCTCAGTTGATGGCCAGAGAGGGCAAGTATGCCACTATCAAGTTGCCTTCGGGTGAAACCCGTTTGGTACTGGCCAACTGTATGGCTACGATCGGAGCGGTGTCTAATTCAGATCACCAGCTGATCGTTTCAGGTAAGGCCGGTAGAAAACGCTGGTTGGGTAGAAGACCGAGAACAAGACCTGTGGTTATGAACCCTGTCGATCACCCAATGGGTGGTGGTGAAGGAAGAGCTTCAGGAGGTCACCCAAGATCCAGAAAAGGTCTTCCTGCTAAAGGTTTTAGAACGCGTTCTAAAACTAAAGCAAGTAACAAGTATATCGTAGAACGTAGAAAGAAATAAACACTAAGAAATGGCACGTTCATTAAAAAAAGGACCTTACGTTCACTATAAGTTAGAGCAGAAGGTTCAGCAAAATATAGAATCAGGAAAGAAAACCGTAATCAAAACCTGGTCCAGAGCGTCATTGATCACTCCGGATTTCGTAGGTCAGACGATCGCGGTTCATAATGGTCGCCAGTTTGTTCCGGTCTATGTTACCGAGAACATGGTGGGCCACAAGCTAGGAGAATTTTCACCGACACGATCATTCCGTGGTCATGCCGGTGCGAAAAATAAAGGTAAAAAATAATAAGTAGCCATGGGAGTTCGAAAAAAAGAAAGAGCAGAGCAAATAAAGGAAGCTAAAAAGAGTTTGGCTTTTGCTAAGTTGAATAACTGCCCTACTTCACCCAGGAAGATGCGACTGGTAGCAGATCTGGTACGCGGTGAAAAAGTAGAGAAGGCACTTGCTATTTTGAAGTTTAGCCAAAAAGAGGCTTCTCGCCGCCTGGAGAAGCTGTTGCTTTCAGCGATAGCTAACTGGCAGGCTAAGAACGAGGAAGCTGATATCGAGGCGGCAGACCTTTATGTGAAAGAGATCAGAGTAGACGGAGGAAGCATGCTGAAGCGTCTTCGTCCGGCACCTCAGGGTCGTGCACACAGAATAAGAAAGCGTTCCAATCACGTAACATTAGTGCTTGGATCTAATAATAACACTCAAAGCTAATAGGAAGAATAGTATGGGACAGAAAACAAATCCAATAGGAAATCGCCTTGGTATCATCAGAGGATGGGAATCCAACTGGTACGGAGGTAACGATTACGGGGATAAACTTGCTGAAGACGATAAGATCAGGAAGTATATCCATGCCCGTCTTTCTAAAGCGAGTGTTTCAAGGGTAATCATCGAGCGAACCCTGAAGCTTGTAACCGTTACTATCACCACCGCGCGCCCCGGTATCATTATCGGAAAAGGCGGTCAGGAGGTAGACAAGCTGAAAGAAGAGCTTAAGAAGATCACTGATAAAGAGGTTCAGATCAACATCTTTGAGATCAAAAGACCTGAGCTGGATGCTCACCTGGTTGCGTCAAGTATCGCACGTCAAATCGAAAACAGGATCTCCTACCGACGTGCCATTAAAATGGCTATTGCCGCAGCTATGCGTATGAACGCAGAAGGTATCAAAATCCAGATTTCAGGACGACTGAACGGTGCTGAAATGGCGCGTTCAGAGTCTTATAAAGATGGTCGCATCCCTTTATCAACTTTTAGAGCTGATATTGATTATGCACTGGAAGAAGCTCATACTACTTATGGTAGGCTGGGTGTAAAAGTGTGGATCATGAAAGGCGAGGTCTACGGAAAGAGAGACCTTTCTCCTTTGACCGGCATGTCAAAAAAGCAGGGAAAAGGAAGAGGTAATGCAGGAGGAAAAGGAAAAGCTCGTCGTAGAAAGTAATTTTTTAAAGTAAGAAAAAATGTTACAGCCGAAAAGAACAAAATACCGTAAGCAGCAAAAGGGCCGTATGAAAGGCATCTCTCAAAGAGGGCATGAGCTTTCAAACGGTATGTTCGGAATAAAGTCTCTTGATTCTAAGTTCATCACTGCCCGTCAGATTGAGGCAGCTCGTGTGGCGGCAACCCGTTACATGAAAAGAGAAGGACAGTTGTGGATCAAGATTTTCCCGGACAAACCTATCACAAAGAAGCCTCTTGAGGTGCGTATGGGTAAAGGTAAAGGTGCTCCCGAATATTGGGCAGCTGTAGTTAAACCAGGTCGAATTATGTTCGAAGTGGGTGGTGTACCCATGGAGGTAGCGAAAGAAGCGTTGCGATTAGCCGCTCAGAAACTACCCGTTAGAACCAAGTTCGTAGTAGCCAGGGATTATTCAGCTTAATTTATTTATTAAGAAGAACATGAAACAATCAGAGATTAGAGAATTATCTACTGCTGAGCTACAAGAAAAGCTTGGTGTTGCTAAAAAGCAGTATGCAGATCTGAAATTAGCTCACGCGATCACACCGCTGGAAAACCCGATTCAGCTTCGTAATACAAGAAGAACGGTAGCCAGACTGGCCACGGAGCTTACGAAAAGAGAATTACAATAATTCGATTCTGCTAGAGATGGAAAATAGAAATTTAAGAAAAGAAAGAATAGGGGTAGTAACCAGTAACAAAATGCAGAAGTCGATTGTGGTTTCTGAGGTGAAACGCGTAAAGCACCCTATGTACGGAAAGTTCGTGTTGAAAACGAAAAAATACGTTGCACACGACGAAAAAGAAGATTGCAACATTGGTGACACTGTTAAGATCATGGAAACAAAGCCCATGAGCAAAACCAAATGTTGGAGATTAGTTGAAATCATTGAAAGAGCTAAATAATTATGGTACAACAGGAATCAAGATTAAAAGTAGCAGACAATACCGGAGCCAAAGAAGTTTTGGCTATCCGTGTACTCGGCGGTACTAAAAGACGCTATGCCTCAGTAGGTGATAAGATCGTTGTTACTGTTAAAGATGCCACCCCTAACGGAAACGTGAAAAAGGGACAGGTATCTACAGCAGTAGTTGTTCGTACCAGAAAAGAGGTAAGACGTCCTGACGGATCTTACATTCGTTTCGATGATAATGCCTGCGTGCTGCTCAACCCACAAGGTGAAATGCGCGGTACCCGTGTATTCGGACCCGTAGCGAGAGAATTGCGCGACAAGCAGTTTATGAAAATTGTATCATTAGCACCTGAAGTGCTTTAATACAGCAAAGAAATGATGAAACTAAAGATAAAATCAGGAGATACTGTGAGAGTGATAGCCGGAGACCACAAAGGGTCAGAAGGTAAAGTTCTCAGAGTAGATCGTGAAAAGAACAAAGCGATCGTTGAGGGAGTGAACCTGGTCAAGAAGCATGAAAAGCCCAGTGCTCAGAACCCTCAGGGAGGAATCGTTGAAAAAGAAGCTCCGATTCATATCTCAAACCTGTCACTGATCGATCCTAAGTCAGGAGAGACCACACGTGTTGGATACGAGGAGAGAGATGGTAAGAAAGTGAGATTTTCTAAAAAATCTAATGAAGTAATTTAATTATGGCTTACATTCCAAGACTAAAGAAAGAGTATAAAGAGAGAATAGTCTCTTCTCTTACCGAAGAATTTGGGTACGACAATATCATGATGGTACCTAAACTTGAAAAGATTGTGATTAGCCGTGGAGTAGGTGCAGCTGTAGCTGATAAGAAGCTTATAGATCACGCCGTTGACGAGCTGAGCAGAATTTCAGGACAGAAAGCTGTAGCTACGATGTCTAAAAAGGACGTAGCTTCATTTAAACTGCGTAAGGGAATGCCTATCGGGGCAAAAGTAACCCTTCGCGGAGAGCGTATGTATGAATTTTTAGATCGTTTGATTACTTCAGCACTGCCACGAGTAAGAGATTTTAATGGTGTCAAGGCCAATGGTTTCGACGGAAGAGGAAATTATAACCTCGGTATTACCGAGCAGATCATCTTCCCTGAGATCGATATCGATAAGGTGCACAAGGTGGCCGGAATGGATATAACATTCGTGACCACTGCCGAAACCGATAAAGAGGCGAAATCATTATTGAGCGAACTAGGATTACCTTTTAAAAAGAATTAAGTATGGCTAAAGAATCAATGAAAGCCCGCGAGGTTAAAAGACAAAAAATGGTAGATAAATATGCCGAGAAGCGCAAAGCCCTTAAAGAGGCTGGCGACTGGGAGGCATTGCAGAAGCTGCCTAAGAACTCTTCACCTGTACGTTTGCACAACCGTTGTAAGCTTACCGGAAGACCAAGGGGTTATATGCGTACTTTCGGTATTTCACGGGTTATGTTCCGAGAAATGGCCAACAAGGGTCTGATCCCCGGAGTTAAAAAAGCAAGTTGGTAAAAGTTTTAAAAGGATAAAAGATGTATACAGATCCTATAGCAGATTATTTAACACGTATTAGAAACGCAAACAGCGCGGGTCACAGAGTGGTTGAAATACCAGCTTCAAAGCTTAAGAAGGAGATCACTAAGATCCTTTTCGACCAGGGGTATATCCTGAGCTACAAGTTCGAAGACGATACCGCTCAGGGAACGATCAAGATCGCTCTTAAGTATGACAAGCAGACCAAAGAGCCTGTTATCAGAAAAATACAGCGTATCAGTAAGCCCGGATTGAGAAAATACAGCGGGAAAGATGAACTTCCTCGTGTTCTCAACGGATTGGGAATTGCGATTGTTTCAACCTCTCACGGGGTGATGACAAGCAAGCAGGCCCAGCAGGAGAGCGTTGGTGGAGAAGTGTTGTGTTACGTTTACTAATCATTAAAGACAAAAGGAAATGTCAAGAATAGGTAATAGTCCAATAGTGATTCCGGAAGGGGTTACTGTAGATGTAAAGGAAGACGAAGTTACCGTTAAAGGTAAGCTTGGAGAGCTTACGCAGAAATTTTCAGACGTGACCGTGAAGGTCGAGGAAGGAAATATCATTGTAGAGCGTTCTTCAGACGGGAAAGATTTAAAAGCCAAGCATGGGTTATACCGGTCTTTGTTCAATAATATGATCGAAGGGGTTTCTAACGGCTTTACGAAAGAATTAGAATTGGTAGGAGTAGGATACCGCGCCAGCAACCAGGGACAAAAACTGGATCTGGCACTGGGCTTCTCACATAATATCGTTATGGAGCTGGCTCCTGAGATCAAGGTTGAGACTGTTTCAGAAAAAGGTAAGAACCCTATCGTTAAATTGACTTCTCACGATAAGCAACTGGTCGGGCAGGTAGCTGCCAAGATCCGTTCATTCCGTAAGCCTGAGCCTTACAAAGGAAAAGGTGTTAAGTTTGTGGGAGAACAACTGAGAAGAAAAGCAGGTAAATCAGCTTAATAATTTAGCATTATGGCATTATCAAAGACTGAAAGAAGACAGAGAATTAAGAACAGAATTCGCAAGGATGTTTCCGGAACGGAAGCAAGACCGCGTCTGGCTGTTTACAGAAGTAATAAAGAGATTTACGCGCAATTGATCGATGACAATGAAGGGAAAACCCTTATTGCTGCATCATCTCGCGATAAAGAGATCAGCGATGCTACAGGTACGAAATCTGAAATCGCAGCTCTTGTTGGGAAAGCAATTGCCGAAAAGGCGATCAAAGCCGGGTACGAAACCATCACTTTTGACAGAGGTGGATACCTTTACCACGGTAGAGTTAAATCATTGGCTGAAGGTGCCAGAGAAGCAGGACTTAAATTCTAAGAAAAGTTATGTATCAAAATTATAAGAACGTAGAATTGGTGAAGCCTGGAGGACTTGAGTTAAAAGATCGTCTTGTAGGTGTACAACGAGTAACTAAAGTAACCAAGGGTGGTCGTGCTTTTGGTTTTTCAGCTATCGTCGTGGTAGGAAATGAAGATGGTGTTGTTGGTCACGGACTTGGAAAGTCTAAAGAGGTGGCAGACGCTATTTCCAAAGCGGTTGAAGATGCGAAGAAAAACCTGGTAAGAGTTCCGCTGAATAAGGGTACATTGCCTCATGAGCAAAAAGGAAAATACGGCGGTGCCCGTGTATTCCTTAAGCCAGCCTCTCACGGTACCGGGGTAATCGCCGGTGGAGCGGTTCGTGCCGTACTGGAAGCTGTAGGGGTACATGACGTACTTTCAAAGTCACAAGGGTCTTCGAACCCTCACAATGTGGTTAAGGCGACCTTTGACGCATTATTGCGCCTGAGAGATGCCAAAACCGTGGCTGCTCAGCGAGGAATTTCTTTAGAAAAAGTTTTTAAAGGATAAATCAAGGATAAGATGGGAAAGATAAAAGTTACACAGGTAAGGAGCAACATTAAGCGTCCGCAGGATCAAAAGCGTACCCTGGAGGCGTTAGGGCTCAATGGAATAGGCCAGGAGGTGGAACATGAAGCAACACCTAGCATCCTTGGTATGGTAAAAAAAGTAGAACACCTAGTTTCTGTAGAAGAAGCTTAATAACAATATAGTTATGGATTTAAGTAACTTACAACCCGCTGAAGGTTCAGTACATAAAAACGGAAAGCGAGTAGGAAGAGGTCAGGGATCTGGCAAAGGTGGTACTGCCGCCCGAGGTCATAAGGGTGCCAAGTCTCGTTCTGGTTACTCTAAAAAGATCGGTTTTGAAGGAGGTCAGATGCCACTTCAAAGACGAGTGCCTAAATTTGGTTTCAACAACATCAACCGTAAGGAGTATGTTGGTATCAATTTGAGCAAACTTCAGGAGTTGGCCGATAAAGGGGTGATCAAAGACACCGTGGATATGGACCTTCTGATAGAGAACCGAATCGTGAAGTCTTCTGACCTGGTTAAAATTCTGGGTGGAGGAGAACTGAAGGCTAAATTAAAGGTATCTGTTCATAAATTTACTGCCAGCGCAAAAGCAGCTATCGAGGCAGCAGGAGGAGAGGCCGTAAATTTATAACCCAATAAGTAACCATGAAGAAATTTATAGAGACATTAAGCAATATCTGGAAAATTGAAGAGTTGAAAGGTAGAATCCTGGTGACCCTCGGTTTGCTGTTAGTTTACCGTTTTGGTGCCCAGGTGGTACTTCCGGGTATTGATGCACAACAACTTGCAGAACTCACTTCCCGTACAGACGGTGGTGGGTTATTGGGAATATTGAATGCATTTACCGGGGGTGCTTTTGCTAATGCCTCTGTGTTTGCTTTAGGTATCATGCCGTACATATCGGCATCTATTGTTGTGCAGTTAATGGGTCTCGCCATTCCTTACCTTCAGAAGTTACAGAAAGAAGGAGAGAGTGGTAGAAAGACCCTGAATCAGATCACCCGATGGCTGACCATCGGAATATGTCTGGTGCAGGCACCTGCTTACCTGTATGGATTAGGAGCTCTTGGAGTTCCTGACAGCGCCTTTATTCTTGGTAAAGGCCTTGATTTTATGATCCCTGCCGTGTTGATTCTGGTAACAGGAACGATTTTTGCAATGTGGTTGGGTGAAAAGATTACCGATAAAGGAATCGGGAACGGTATTTCCCTGCTGATCATGGTAGGTATTATCGCAACTCTTCCTATTTCATTTGCTCAGGAATTCGATTCTGTGGTGAATCGAAATAATGGAGGGCTGATCCTGATCCTGATCGAAGTTATTTTATGGTTCGTGGTCATTCTGGCCTGTATCATGCTGGTAATGGCTACACGTCAGATTCCGGTTCAGTACGCCAGAAGAACGGCTTCAGGCGGATACGAAAAGAACGTTTTCGGTTCGCGTCAGTATATACCCCTTAAGCTGAATGCTTCAGGTGTAATGCCGATCATTTTCGCACAAGCGATCATGTTTGCCCCCGGTTATATCGGGAGTATCGGTATGCTGAAAGACACGGCTGTCGGACAATGGCTGCAGGTGAATTTTGGAAATGGTTCCATGTTCGGTTTCTGGTATAACCTGGTGTTTGCGCTGTTGATCATCGTGTTCACCTATTTCTATACCGCTATCACTGTGCCTACCAATAAAATGGCTGATGATCTGAAACGTAGCGGCGGATTTATTCCCGGTATCAGACCCGGAAAGGAAACCGCTGATTATTTGGATAAAATAATGTCGCTGATCACTTTCCCGGGATCGTTATTCCTGGCTGTGATCGCTGTTTTCCCTGCCATCGTGGTTAATGTGATGGGTATTCAACAGGGATGGGCACTGTTCTACGGAGGTACTTCGCTGCTTATTATGGTGGGAGTTGCCATCGATACCATGCAGCAGGTTAACGCCTATCTGTTGAACAGGCATTATGACGGTTTAATGAAAACAGGTAAAAACAGAAAAGTTGTAGCTTAATTATGGCGAAACAACAAGCAATAGAACAAGACGGAACCATTATCGAGGCATTATCGAATGCTATGTTCCGCGTAGAACTTGAGAATGGTCACGTGGTAACGGCTCATATCTCCGGAAAGATGCGTATGCACTATATTAAATTGCTTCCGGGTGATAAGGTAAAACTCGAAATGAGTCCGTACGATTTAACTAAAGCAAGAATTACTTATAGATATTAAAGAGATGAAAGTAAGAGCATCACTAAAAAAGAGAAGTCCCGAGTGCAAAATTGTGCGTAGGAAAGGGAGATTATACGTTATTAACAAAAAGAATCCTAGATTTAAACAAAGACAAGGTTAAGTTATGGCTAGAATCGCAGGTGTAGACTTACCAAAACAAAAAAGAGGAGTTATAGGATTAACTTACATATTTGGAGTTGGTAAAAGCAGAGCAAAAGAAATCCTTGAGAAAGCTCAGGTAAGTGAAGATACGAAGGTATCAGACTGGGCTGATGATGAAATTGCTCGTATTCGTGAAGCAGTGTCTTCATATAAGATCGAAGGTGAGCTTCGTTCTGAGGTTCAACTGAACATCAAGCGATTGATGGATATCGGTTGTCAGAGAGGTATTCGACACAGAGCGGGTCTGCCGTTAAGAGGTCAGCGTACCAAGAATAACTCCAGAACAAGAAAAGGTAAAAGAAAAACTGTTGCTAACAAGAAAAAAGCAACTAAATAACAGGTAGCTAATTATGGCAAAGGCAAAGTCAAAAGCGGGTGCTAAGGCCGCTAAAAAGCGCAAAGTAGTAGTTGACGCCGTGGGTGAAGCCCATATCGCTGCATCTTTTAATAACGTAATTATCTCTCTTACCAACAAAAAAGGAGACGTGGTTTCATGGTCTTCTGCCGGAAAGATGGGATTCAGAGGTTCTAAAAAGAATACTCCTTATGCAGCTCAGATCGCTGCAGAAGATGCTGCAAAAGTAGCCCAGGAGGCTGGATTACGTAAAGTGAAAGTTTATGTGAAAGGTCCGGGTTCAGGTAGAGAATCTGCCATCAGATCCATTCACAATGCAGGTATCGAAGTAACCGAGATCATCGACGTTACCCCACTACCTCACAACGGATGTCGTCCTCCTAAAAGAAGAAGAGTTTAATTAAATCAATGTTTACCGAAGGTTTTTATACGATTATCGAAGGATAGCCTTAATTCATAATCACCTTCATAATTTTAAACAAACATGGCAAGATATACAGGTCCTAAGACTAAGATAGCCCGTAAATTCGGAGAAGCTATTTTTGGTGACGATAAGTCATTTGAAAAGCGTAATTACCCTCCGGGGCAACACGGTAATAACCGTAGAAGAGGTAAAAAGTCTGAATATGCAGTTCAGTTGATGGAAAAGCAGAAAGCGAAGTACACTTACGGAATTCTTGAAAAGCAATTCAGAAATCTATTCGAAAAAGCAAACCGTAAAAAAGGCGTAACCGGTGAAGTGCTGTTGCAACTTTGCGAATCACGTCTTGATAATGTGGTATTCCGTATGGGGGTTTCTCCTTCACGAAGAGGTGCAAGACAGCTTGTGTCACACCGTCACATTACCGTAAACGGTGAAGTGGTAAATATTCCTTCCTATCAATTAAAACCTGGCGATGTAGTTGGGGTGCGCGAAAAATCAAAATCTCTTGAGGTTATCGGTAACGCGCTTGCTAACAACAGCAGTGTTTATGAGTGGATCACCTGGAACAATGAAAAGAAAGAGGGCACATTTGTTAGCGTTCCGGAAAGAATCCAGATTCCTGAAAACATCAAGGAACAATTAATCGTCGAGTTATACTCTAAATAATAATTAGTCAGCAGTCGTACTATGGCAATATTAAATTTTCAAAAGCCCGATAAAGTTATAATGATCGATTCTACCGATTTCGAAGGTAAGTTTGAATTCAGACCTTTGGAACCGGGATACGGATTGACCGTTGGGAACGCTCTTAGAAGAGTACTTTTATCTTCTTTAGAAGGTTTCGCAATCACTTCAACCCGAATCGATAAAGTGGAACACGAGTTCTCAACCATAGAGGGTGTGGTAGAAGACGTGACCGAAATCATCCTGAACCTGAAGCAAGTTCGTTTCAAGCGTCAGATCGATGATATCGATAACGAAACCGTTTCTATTTCTCTTACCGGTAAGGATCAGATAACTGCTGGTGATTTTCAGAAATTCATCTCAGGATTTCAGGTCTTAAATCCAGACTTGGTCATTTGTAATCTTGACAAAGAGGTGACTATCAATATGGAAATTACCATTGAAAAGGGTCGCGGATATGTACCTGCTGAAGAGAATAAGAAGGCTAACGCTCCATTGGGAACCATCTTTACCGATGCGATCTACACTCCTATCAGGAATGTGAAATTCAGCATCGAGAACTACAGGGTAGAACAGAAAACCGACTATGAGAAGTTGGTATTCGAGATCATTACAGATGGTTCTATTCATCCTAAAGATGCGTTGACCGAGGCAGCCAAAATCCTGATCCATCACTTCATGTTGTTCTCAGATGAGCGCATCACGCTTGAAGCAGACGAGATCGCTCAGACCGAAACCTATGATGAAGAGTCTCTGCACATGCGTCAGTTACTCAAGACCAAGCTGGTCGACATGGACCTTTCGGTACGTGCGCTTAACTGCCTGAAAGCTGCAGAGGTTGATACCCTTGGAGATTTGGTATCCTTCAATAAAAACGATTTAATGAAATTCAGAAACTTCGGTAAGAAGTCACTCACCGAACTTGAAGAACTTGTGAATAACAAAGGCTTGAGTTTTGGAATGGATCTTTCGAAGTACAAACTAGATAAGGATTAGTTTTCCTTTGCCTTCCCTCTTCTGGGGGAAGGTGAAAGGGATTAATTAAAGAATACAATGAGACACGGAAAGAAATTTAACCATTTAGGGAGAAAAACAGCTCACAGAAAGGCGATGCTGGCCAATATGGCCTGTTCGCTGATCGAGCACAAGCGAATCAATACCACCCTGGCGAAGGCGAAAGCTCTTAAGCAGTTTGTGGAGCCTCTTGTTACAAAATCAAAAGAAGATACCACGCACAACCGTCGTATCGTTTTCAGTAAACTGCGTGATAAAGAAGCGGTTTCTGAACTATTCAGAGATGTGGCTGCCAAGGTAGGTGATCGTCCGGGAGGATATACCCGAGTGATCAAGCTTGGAAACAGGCTGGGTGATAATGCCGATATGGCGCTTATCGAGCTTGTTGATTACAATGAGACCTATAATGCAGGTAAGCCTGAGAAGAAGAAATCTACTCGTAGAGGTAGAGGTAAAAAATCTTCTGCAGAGCAGGAAACCGCAGAAGTTAAAAATGAAAACACTCAGGAAGCTGACAAATCAGGTAAAGCTGAAGAATAGTGATTCCCGTTTTCACAACATATCAAAAAGGATAAACGCTTTAGTTTATCCTTTTTTTTATGTTATTTTGTTAAACTTTTTAGCACAATAATTCAATGAAATATCAGTCGAAAAAGAAGGCATTGATCCTGTTGGCAGACGGGACCATTTTTTATGGAAAAGCAGTAGGTAATAATGAAGGCAGCGCCTTTGGAGAAGTTTGTTTCAATACCGGAATGACCGGGTATCAGGAGATCTTTACAGATCCGTCATATTTCGGTCAGATCATGGTAACCACCAATGCACATATAGGAAACTATGGTGTAAAGGAGGGTGAAGAAGAATCTGATACGGTTAAGATCGCAGGGCTGGTTTGCAAAAACTTCAGCTACGTGCCATCAAGAAAAGGTATGACCGATTCGCTGGAGGAGTTTCTGGATCGCAACGGGCTCTTTGCCATATCAGATGTAGATACACGTGCTTTGGTGAGTTATATCAGGGATCATGGGGCCATGAATGCCGTAATTTCCACCGAAACAGATAAGATTGATGAACTTAAGAAGAAACTGGCCGAATATCCGAAAATGGAAGGGCTGGAGCTCGCATCAAGGGTTTCGACCAAAGAGCCATATTTCGTAGGTGAGCCCGATGCTACCTACAAGATCGCAGCTCTCGACCTGGGAATCAAAAAGAATATACTCAGAAACCTTGCAAAAAGAGACTGCTATATTAAAGTCTTTCCTTTTGACAGCAGCTTCGAAGAAATGAAGGCTTTCGAGCCTGATGGTTATTTCCTTTCCAACGGTCCGGGAGACCCTGAGCCATTGAGCAATGCTATAGAGGTAGCCAAAAAAATCATGGAAGAAGATCAGCCCTTGTTCGGGATCTGTCTGGGTCACCAGATCGTTGCCCTGGCCCAGGGAATATCAACTTTCAAGATGTATAACGGACACCGTGGTATCAATCACCCCGTGATCAATCACCTGACCGGAAAGGGGGAAATCACCTCCCAGAACCATGGTTTTGCGATCGACAGGAAGGAGACCGAAGCTAATAGCGATATTGAGATCACTCATACCCACCTGAACGACCAGACGGTTATGGGTATCAGGCACAAAAGCAAGAACTGTTTTTCAGTTCAGTATCACCCCGAAGCCGGACCCGGTCCGAATGACGCTACCTATTTATTCGATCAGTTTATTGAGAATATAAAACAAAGAAAATTAGAAACAGTATGAGTTTAATCATCAGCGTTCATGCGCGACAAATCCTTGATTCAAGAGGAAATCCGACAGTAGAGGTAGATGTTATAACCGAAAGTGGAATTCTGGGAAGAGCAGCGGTGCCTTCCGGAGCTTCTACAGGAGAGCACGAGGCCGTAGAATTACGCGATGGCGGAAAAGCCTTCATGGGTAAGGGTGTAGCTAAGGCCGTAGACAATGTGAATACCATTATTGCTGAAGAACTGGTAGGAGCTTCTGTATTTGAGCAGAACCTTATCGACCAGACGATGATCGACCTGGATGGAACTCCTAACAAATCAAAGCTGGGTGCGAATGCTATTCTTGGAGTTTCTCTGGCGGTTGCAAAGGCAGCGGCCAATGAGCTCGCCATGCCATTGTACCGATATGTAGGTGGAGTCAGTGCAAATACGCTGCCTGTTCCGATGATGAATATTATTAACGGAGGGTCGCATTCAGATGCGCCTATCGCTTTCCAGGAATTCATGATCATGCCGGTGAAGGCTCAAAGCTTTTCACAGGCCATGCAGATGGGGACAGAGATCTTTCATAACCTCAAAAAGGTACTGCATGACCGAAACCTGAGTACAGCAGTAGGAGATGAGGGTGGATTTGCACCTACTCTTGATGGTACCGAAGATGCACTTGATACCATAAGCAAAGCCGTTGAAAAGGCAGGATATAAGATGGGTGATGAGATCATGATCGCCCTTGACTGTGCTGCTGCAGAATTTTATGTAGACGGTAAGTATGATTACACCAAATTCGAAGGTGATAAAGGTGCAGTGCGGAGCTCAGAGGAGCAGGCTGATTACCTGGCATCTCTTTGCGAAAAATACCCAATCATATCGATCGAAGATGGGATGGATGAGAACGACTGGGATGGCTGGAAGATGCTGACTGATCGTGTAGGCGATAAGGTGCAGCTGGTAGGAGATGATCTGTTTGTGACCAATGTGGAGCGCCTTTCCAGAGGAATTGATAATGGTATAGCGAATTCTATCCTGATCAAGGTGAATCAGATCGGTACCCTTACCGAAACGATCGCAGCGGTAAACATGGCAAAAAATGCCGGTTATACATCTGTGATGTCTCACCGCTCAGGCGAAACCGAAGATAATACGATTGCAGATCTCGCAGTGGCACTTAATACCGGACAGATCAAAACCGGTTCAGCCTCCAGAAGTGACCGTATGGCTAAGTATAACCAGTTGCTCAGAATCGAGGAAGATCTGGGAGCTGTGGCATATTATCCGGGACAAAAGGCTTTTAAAGTAGGCTGATTTCCCCGAAAATAAGAGTTTTTAAGCCCTTTTCTGTCAGGAATAAGGGCTTTTTTTATGTTCTTTATTAACAATGTTTTAATGATATCGCAATTTCCAGTCTGCCGGGAATTGGTTATCTTTTAAATATTCATTCAATCTCTTTAATCCTGAAATAGACCAACCTGTGAATAACAACTTTTTATTTGTATCAGCTGAAAACGACGGAATACCAAATTGTAAAGCCGGAGGAATGGGCGATGTGGTCAGAGATGTGCCACGACATATCGCTGCACGTGGAGATACCGTTAATGTGGTGACTCCCTCTTACGGGAGATTGCATCAACAAGGGAAACCGGTTATGGAACTTAATTTCTCATACCGTGGCTATGATCAGCAGGCGGTAATTTACGAGGTGCCGGGTAAAAAGATCCTGCCGGGAATTGCCCATTACGTGATCGATCATCCGGATATAAAATCAGGAGATATAGCCCACATTTATTATAACGATCCCGTTCAGCCTTTTTTTCAGGATGCCAATGCCTTCTCTCTTTTTTGTATAGCAGTTGCAGAAGCAGTTAAGCAGGGAGTTTTTGGTAAACCGGATGTGGTGCATCTTCACGACTGGCATACGAGCCTGTTACTGTTCCTTAAAAAATATCACCCGTCATACGCTGTGTTGAGAAACTCACGTTGGGTTTACTCTATTCATAATCTCGCTATCCAGGGTATCAGGCCCTTCAGAGATAACGCTTCCTCACTGGAAGCATTTTACCCTGAGGTTGTGTTCAACGCAGAAGAACTGGTTGATCCCCGATATCCTGATTGTATCAATCTTATGGCTGTAGGGATCAGACATGCCGACGCGGTTCACACCGTATCACCCTCCTACCGGGAAGATGTACAGCAGGCCAGTAAGCCTCCGCATTTCATCGGCGGCGAAGGACTTGAGGCTGATCTGAAAAAGGCTGATAAGGAAGGACGGCTGTTTGGAATACTTAACGGATGTAATTATAATAATATCAGGGTGGCCGAAAAGGGTTGGTTGTGGAAGAACACGCTTTCTGACCTTTTTATCTGGTTGCAACAGCCTAATAAGAAGTATAAGTCTGATTTTCTGGCCCACACGGGGCACAAGATTACCAGGCTTCTAAGCCATAAACCGGACTTTGTTTGCTGTAGTGTGGCAAGACTCACCGAACAAAAGTTTTACTTCTATAAGGAAGATCCCGATCTGCTGCGGGAATTACTCGATATTTTAGAGCGCAGAAATGGGGTCTACATCATTTTAGGAACGGGGGCTCCTGAATATGAGGAGCTGTTCAGGTCGCTCAGTTATGAAAGGGAAAACTTTTTATTTATCAACGCCCAGTCTGAAGATGTGATCGATTCCCTATATCTGGAATCTGATCTTTACCTCATGCCCAGTCTGTTTGAGCCCTGTGGTATCAGCCAAATGCTGGCTATGAGAAATGGTCAGCCCTGCCTGGTGAATCATACCGGAGGTTTGAAAGATACTGTAGCACATATGAAAACCGGTTTCGCTTTTGAAGGAGAGACCCTTGATAAAAAGAAGCGATCGTTTGTCAAAGTTTTCAAAAAGGCACTTGATCTTTATTTCGATGAGCCGGAGAAATGGAAGGCAGTTTGCCGGGCGGCTTCAGAAGCGCGTTTTTCATGGGAGAACTCTGTAGATGACTATTACCGTGATCTGTATAAGCTGAAGGATGCAGATGACGAAGAAAATGGGAAGAAGAAAAAAAAGGCCGGTGCAAGACCCTGAAAGTTGTGGAGCGACCTTGAAGTTTAAATTGTTGAAAAATCGGGAATAAAGGGGGCTTTTACAGGCTAAAAACAACAAGGATTAACCCAATTTTAACACTTAATTTCGTAATTTCGCAACACTTAAAAAATAATATAAATCAAAGCAATATATGTCAGATAAAGCTACTTTACAGTACAACGGAAAGACTTTTGAGTTTCCGGTGGTGGAAGGCTCAGAAAATGAATTGGCGATCGATATAAAAACCTTGAGATCGAGTACCGGTATGATCACCCTGGACCCCGGTTTCAAAAATACCGGATCATGTGAAAGTGCTATCACTTACCTGGATGGTGAGAAAGGAATACTTCGGTACAGAGGATATGCCATCGAAGATCTCGCGGAAAAGGCAGACTTTCTGGAAGTAGCTTACCTCCTGATCTTTGGAGAGCTTCCCAATAAACAACAACTGGAGAAGTTTCATAATGACATTAAAGAAAATTCAGAGGTAGACGAAGATGTTAAAAAGATCGTAGATAGTTTTCCTCGATCAGCACACCCAATGGGAGTGCTTTCTTCCCTTACTTCAGCCCTTACGGCCTTTAATCCATCTTCCGTAGATATCAATTCTGAGGAAGATATGTATAATGCTATCGTTCGTATAATGGGTAAATTCCCTGTACTGGCTGCCTGGACTCTCAGAAAGATGAAGTCAAAGCCGTATGATTACGGAGATTCCACCCTTGGCTACGTAGAGAACATGCTGTATATGATGTTCAAAAAGCCCAATGAAACTTATAAGATGAATCCTGTGGTTGTAAATGCCCTGGATAAACTACTGATTCTGCATGCTGATCACGAACAGAACTGTTCAACATCAACCGTTCGTATTGTAGGTTCTTCTCATGCCGGTCTTTTCGCCTCTATCGCTGCCGGAGTTTCCGCTCTCTGGGGACCGCTGCACGGAGGGGCAAACCAGGCAGTGATCGAAATGCTGGAAAAGATCAAAGCTGACGGAGGTGATACTGAAAAGTATATGGAAAAGGCCAAAGACAAAGATGACCCTTTCCGCCTGATGGGCTTTGGACACCGGGTTTACAAGAATTTTGATCCTCGTGCCAAGATCATCAAGAAATCAGCCGATGAGGTGCTTGGAGACCTGGGGGTAGAAGATCCGATTCTTGAGATCGCTAAAGGACTTGAGAAACAAGCTTTGGAAGATCAGTATTTTGTTGATAGAAAACTCTATCCTAACGTAGATTTCTATTCAGGAATAATCTACCGCGCACTGGGGATACCTACAGAAATGTTTACAGTGATGTTTGCGTTGGGTCGTCTGCCCGGATGGATCGCTCAATGGCGTGAAATGAGGTTGCGTAAGGAACCTATCGGAAGACCCAGACAGGTTTACATAGGGAATAACCACAGAGAGTTTAAGGATCTGAAAGACAGGTCGTAAACGGAATAGAAAATTATTTTAGAAAAAAGCGGGAAAACGATTTAGTTTGATTTCCCGCTTTTCTTTATTTTGTCGACATTTTTAAAATCAGAGTATGAAAATACATGTTGCAGACGAAACCTCAAGATTGAAAGCGGTGATTTTGGGTACTGCTTTGAGTAATGGCCCTACGCCCTCGGCAGAGGAAGCCTATGACCCAAAATCGCTCGAACATATTTTAGCGGGTACTTATCCGGTTGAAGAGGATATGGTCAAAGAAATGGATGCATTCAAAACAGTTCTGGAAAAATACGATGTTACCGTATACAGACCCCGGATAATAAATGACTGCAACCAAATTTTTACCCGTGATATCGCGATGGTCATTGAAGATAAGCTCATCAAGTCAAATATTCTTCCTGACAGGGAAGATGAAAAGAAGGCCATCGAATACATCATAGAAAAGATACCTTCAGGGCAGGTGATTCAACCGCCGGAAGAAGTACATATCGAAGGAGGTGACGTTATGCTCTGGAAGGATCATATTTTTATCGGAACCTATAAGGGTGATGATTATCCTGACCAGATAACTGCGCGAACCAACATGCAAGCGGTTAGATTCATCAAAGAACTGTTTCCTCATAAAACGGTCAGGGAATTCGACCTGGTAAAATCCAAAACGGAAGCGCGGGATAACGCCTTGCATTTGGACTGCTGTTTTCAGCCTGTGGGTGATAACCTGGGTATTATCTACGAAGGAGGATTTCGCGATGTGAAAGATTATGAGTACCTGAGAGATTTATTCGGAAAAGAAAACCTCTTTCATATTACAAGAGATGAAATGTACCAGATGTTCAGTAACGTTTTTTCTATCGCCCCTGATGTGGTGGTTTCAGAAAGGAATTTTAAGCGTTTAAATGATTGGCTAAGATTACAAGGCCTTACTGTCGAAGAAATACCATATGCTGAAATTGCAAAGCAGGAAGGACTTTTACGTTGTTCGACCATGCCATTGCTAAGAGCATGATCACTTCAAAAAATTAAAAAAATGAAACAAGCTACCAATACCCTTTTGATGATTCGTCCGGTCAATTTCCGAATGAATGAACAGACCGCTGTAAATAATTACTTCCAGCAGGAGTTAGAAGAGAAGAGCCTTTCAGTCACCGCTGCTGCTCAGAAAGAATTTGATGATTTTGTGCAGAAACTACGCGCGAAGAATATAGAAGTGGTTGTGGTTGACGATACAGAAGACCCTGATACGCCCGATTCGATCTTTCCTAATAACTGGATATCTTTTCACAGGGAAGGCACCATTGCTTTGTACCCTATGTTCGCTGAAAACCGACGCCTGGAAAGACGCGAAGACGTTCTTCAACTGCTGGAGCAGCAAGGATTTCAGATCGATCAGGTATTGGATTATACCAGTGCAGAAGATGATGAGGTATTTCTTGAAGGAACCGGGAGCATTGTGCTTGATCGTGAAAATAAAAAGGCTTATTGCGCATTATCGCCACGGGCCGACGAAGATCTGTTTATAGAATTTTGTGAAGATTTCGAATATTTTCCGGTAATCTTTAATGCTTATCAGTCTGTTGGTAAGGAAAGGAAGCAGATCTATCACACCAATGTTCTCATGTGTATGGCTGATCGTTATGCAGTTATTTGTCTTGACACCATCGATGACAAGAAGGAGCGTAAGAATGTAACCGATCATCTGAAAATGGACGGAAAGGAGATCATTGAGATCAGTGAGGAACAGATGAATCACTTTGCCGGGAACATGTTGCAGGTGGTTTCGAAGGAGGGAACTCCATATCTTGTAATGAGTGAAGCTGCCTATCGTTCACTAACCGATGAACAAAGAGAAAAACTGGAAGGCTATAATGAAATTATCTATAGTCCGCTTACCACAATAGAAACTTTAGGTGGAGGAAGTGCCCGCTGCATGATGGCAGAGGTGTTTCTGCCCAAAAAACAGTAAATTACCTTCCTGAAGAAATGGCCCGGCTCCATCTTTTGATCGTCCGGGCCTGTTTCTGCTCTGAATTCAAGAAAGGAAAACAGCTGCTATGTTGTCAAAAAAAACCAAATACGGCCTGAAGGCACTGACTTATATGGCCAAAAAAGGAGGGAATGAGCCCATACTGATATCTGAAATTTCTGAAAAGGAAAATATTTCAAAAAAATTCCTGGAAATCATCTTGCTGCAATTGAAAAATGCGGGCTTTCTTGGTTCCAAGAAGGGAAAGGGCGGGGGCTATTACCTGATCAAATCGCCTGAAAAAATTACGGTTGCTGCATTGATCAGAATTCTTGAGGGGCCGATCGCGATGCTCCCCTGCGTAAGTCTGAACTTTTATGAGAAATGTGACGATTGTCCTGATGAAGAGACTTGTTCGCTGAGCAGGCTTATGATAGAGGTAAGAGACAGTACCTTACAAGTGCTGGAAAACAAAACGCTGGCAGATCTCACATAATTAAAACCAATAAAGTCTATTAATTTACTAGGGTATTTATATATTTGCCTTTTGAGGTAAACACAAAATAGATATGAATACCGAAAGTATCAATACAGAATTAAAGGACAGAAGCCCGGAAGAAATAATCATTTGGGCACTTGAGAAGGCTGAAAGGCCCGTGATTACAACTAATTTCAGGCCCTATGAAGCTGTTATCCTGCATGCGGTAACACGTTTGATGCCTGAAATCCCTGTAATATGGTGTGATACCGGGTATAATACGGCCCATACTTACCGATATGCCGAAAATCTTATTGAGGAATTGGGCCTGAACATTCATCTTTATGTTCCCAAACAGACCGTTGCTCATCGGGAAGTGATTATGGGAATTCCTGATATCGATGATCCCCTTCACGAAAAATTTACCTACCAGGTCAAGTTGGAACCATTCAAACGGGCCATGCGGGATCTGAATCCGGATTTGTGGTTTACCAACCTCAGAAAAGGTCAGACCGCGTTACGAGACTCGTTAGACATCGTCTCCACAGACAGGGATGAACGTATCAAGGTAAGTCCGTTCTATCATTATTCAGATAAAGAACTGGACCGGTATATGGATGGGTTCAGGTTGGAGAATGAAAATCGTTACTTTGATCCCACTAAAGTACATGGAAATCGTGAATGCGGATTGCATCTTTCCTAAGAGTTTATCCTTCAGGAGTATAGGAACAGAACCGGTATCATACCGGTTTTTTTTGTGGTTATACAAAATGTGAGTCATATATTTATGAGAAATTTTACCGATAAATAAAGATGAAACTGAACAAGCTTATTTTAGTATCCTGTGCAGCGGTGCTGCTTGGTTGCGGCCCAAAAATTGTTGACAGACCCGTTTCTTTCGATCAGGAAAGAGAGGAACTTACCATCGCCTACCTCGATGAGCGATATGGTCTTCAGCAGGATGTACCCACTATCGATCCGAAAATGGTAGTGATACACTGGACAGCCATCCCAAGCCTTGAAAAATCGTTCGACGCATTTCGGGATTCCAAACTACCAAACTGGAGGCCTGAGATCGCAGGTGCAGGGGCCCTGAACGTATCTGCTCATTTCCTGATAGCACAAGACGGAACCATTTACAGGCTGATGCCTGAAACAACCATGGCCCGACACGTGATCGGGTTGAACCATTGTGCGATAGGAATCGAAAATGTGGGGGGAACAAAAGAAACTCCTCTTACCGAAGCACAGCTGCGCAGTAATATTCAACTGGTAGAATATCTTTCAAAAAAATATCCCATTGATTATGTGATAGGACACCACGAGTACAGACTTTTCGAAGGTCATCCCTTATGGCTGGAAAAGGACGAAGGATACCGTACCGAAAAATCAGACCCGGGAGATGATTTTATGACAAAAGTTCGTTCATCGTTTGAGGCTGACAAATTTAAACCCATACCTGAAAAATAAACCATGATGAAAGAATATTTCTTTTACCTGTTTTTGTTCTGTCAATGTATTGCTTTAAATGCCCAGGATTTCACAGGTTCTCTCTATGCGTCATACGAAAAATATCAGGAGCCTTCACTTACCAAGAGAAGGGTCAAACACGAAGATCTGCTTCCGCTGATTTCAGGCTTAAAGAAAAAGACTGATGTTGAAGTTAATAAAGTCGGGCAGTCGATAGAAGGAAGAGATCTCTATTTGTTATCTCTGGGGTCAGGCGAAACCGATGTCTTCCTTTGGTCACAGATGCATGGCGATGAATCTACAGCTACCCTGGCAATCTTTGATATTTTGAATTTCTTTGATTCAAAAGATTTTAAAGATGAGAAGTCGTTACTTTTAAGTAATCTGCGTATCCATTTTTTACCTATGCTCAATCCCGACGGGGCTGAAAACTTCAGCAGAAGGAATCGTTTGGGTATCGATATTAACAGAGACGCACTGCGCTTACAATCGCCTGAATCAAAAACCCTGAAGCGGGTCAGAGACAGTCTGGAGGCCGATTTTGGTTTCAACCTGCATGACCAAAGTCGCTATTACAATGCCAACCTAACCGAGAAACCGGCCACGATTTCTTACCTGGCACCAGCCTATAACTACGATAAAGATGTGAATCTTGTCAGGGGTAATGCCATGAAAATCATCGTTCTGATGAATGAGGTTCTTCAGCGTTATGTTCCCGGTCAGGTCGGACGATATAACGACGATTTTGAACCTCGTGCTTTTGGAGACAACATTCAGAAATGGGGCACGAGTACCATTCTTATCGAATCGGGAGGAACCTATGATGACAGGGAAAAACAACGCATCAGAAAACTAAATTTTGTGTCTATTCTGACCGCACTCCATGCCATTGCCAATGAGAGTTATATAGGAATCGATAAAGACAGGTATTTTGAGATACCCAATAATGATCGTAAACTATTCGACCTTAAGCTTAAGGGGCTTACGCATGAATTGTTAGGTGACCGGTATATTCTGGATGTAGGTTTCTACAGATACGAAGTAGATAACGAAGCGCATTCAGACTTTTATCTGGCATCAGGTATAGGAGATGTCGGGGATTTGTCAACCTTCTTTGGTTATAAAAGCATCGATGTTTCAGGTTATGTGGCAGAACCGGCTAAGGTATATCCTCAGAAAGTTAAGAATCTGGAGGAGGCCGGAAAGTTGGATCACATGAATTTGATAGCGCAGGGGTATGGTTATTTACGCGTAGAGGAGATACCTGATTCCCTGACCCATGCAGAATTTCCAATGCATGTTATCAGTACCGATTATGAACCCGGGTTCGAACTTAAGGTAGGCAGCAATCCTACCTTCTACCTGAGTAAAGAAGGTAAGAAAACCCATTACGTTATTAACGGATTTATCATAGACCTGGAAAAAGCTGAAGCAGAGGAAATGACCTTCAGAAACTCACTTATTTATCGCTAAGCTTTTTTGTGCTTAGCTCCCTTACAAAATGAAAGGTTATGTAGGGAATAAAAAATGAAAAGGGAAGAGAGGTAACGATCAACATGATTTGCAGGATGTTAAGTACATCGATTTCCTGCCTCACGTTGCTTAAGATTAAAAGTCCGATACCTGTTAAAGCCATAAGCACCGACCATAACAGTCGGTGCTTTTTATTTGGATCTGTTACACCCCGATCACTGAACATGCTTAGAACGTATACCGCTGAATCTACTGAGGTCACCAGAAAACCGATCAAAAGTATAATGATAAGCGGGTTTATGACGAAGTCAAAAGGGAGGAAGGAAAAGAAAACAAAGATTGAACTGAATTCATCACTGAATTGTCCGGAATAGGAACCCCATTCAGTAATCAGGCTCATGGCAGTATGACCAAAAACCGAGAACCAGAAGAAACTTGCCAGAGAAGGAATAATCATAACCCCCAGAACAAACTCTCTGATGGTTCTTCCCTTCGAGATCCTGGCTATAAAAACGCCTGTAAATGGAGCCCATGAGATCCAAAAAGCCCAATAGTAATAGGTCCAGTCTTTCAAAAAAACTTCCCCGGGATTATAATCACCCCAGGCGAGACTTAACAGAATAAAATCTTTGATATACTCCCAAAGGCTGTTGAAGAAGGAAATAAGTATGCCTGACATATCACCCATGACCATAGTAAAAAATAACAGAGACAGGGTTAACAGGATGTTGAAATTAGAGATTGATTTTATTCCGCGATTCAGGCCTGACCAGACTGAAATAAAGGCAAGGGTCATGATCAGTATCAAAAATGTAATATTGGTTTCAATACCGAGATCGTATTTAGAGAGAAAGCTGAGTCCTCCGGTGATCTGTGTCGTTCCCAGACAGATCGCAGCAACAACACCGATAACTGTAGTGAGAATCACCAGTAAATCGATCGTTTTTAAAATTCGCTTATTTCTTACCTGGTTTTCCACCGCAGCACTGACCAGGATGAGCTTGCCTTTTGTAAAGAATGCATACCCTATGATCAGGGCAAAAAGGGCATAAAACGCCCAGGCTGTCAGTCCCCATTGGTAGAAGGTGTATTCCAGAGCCACAACCGGGGCAGGTTCTCCTGTGCTCACCGGTGGATTGAGAAACATATAAACCGGTTCCTGTACTGCTCGCAATAAGACGCCGGCCCCCATCCCGGCACTATAGAGCATGGCGATCCAGGACCACCTGGAATGTTCAGGTCTGTCTGTTGCTTTGCCAATTCTTTTCGATCCTAAGGGAGACAGAGCAAGGCCGCATAAAAGCAGTACACAGCCCAGTCCGAGCCAAAGATAATAGCGTCCAAATAAAGAGCGTATCCAGGCAGAAAGAACGCTGGTAAGCTGGAAAACCGCCTCTGTAAACAGGATCATACCCAGGGAGAATATGAGTATGAGAAGCACTGAGAAGACCAGTAATTTATTCCTGTTTACGTAAGATTTTAAAAACATGAGAATGAATATAGGGAATAATGAGTGAATATGACTTCACTGCTGAGGGTCTTGTATTTAATCATTCATTTTTGTCTTTTGAACTGGTTTCATTATCGGGTTCGTCTATAATCGGTTAAATTAGAGTGTATTACCAAAAAGGGCTCCGAATGTTATTCAATTCTTTTGATTTCTTATTCTTTTTCCCCTTAGTAGCATTGGTATTTTATCTACTACCGCATTTTATCAGATGGGCCTGGCTCTTGCTGGCCAGTTATTTTTTTTATATGTGGCTGGAGCCAAGCCTGATTATACTATTGATGGCCTCCACCTGTCTCGATTATTTCTGTGCCCTGAAAATGGAACAGATCAATCAGCTAAAGCGGAGAAAATTTTATCTCTGGCTGAGTATCGGCGGTAACCTGGGAATGTTGTTCTTCTTCAAGTATTTTATTTTCTTCACCGAGAGCTCAAGAGCCATACTTGCTTTTTTCGGAATCGACTGGTTACCTGAGATGAGCAATGAAACCTATTCATTCAATAAGATTTTACTTCCGATAGGGATCAGTTTTTACACCTTTCAGACACTTAGCTACAGTATAGATGTATACCGAAGAGAGATCAAGCCAATCAGACATTTCGGGAAATACGCGTTGTATGTGGCGTTTTTCCCTCAGCTGGTAGCAGGTCCTATCGAGCGGGCACATCGCCTGATCCCGCAGTTCTATAAAAAGATAAAACTCGATATCCGTTCGATCAAGATTGGTATCACGATGATGGCATGGGGGTTCTTTTTAAAGCTGGTGGTTGCAGACCGACTTGGAGTGTATGTTGATGAAGTGTTTTATGATCCTTCCAGGCATCGCGGATTACCGCTTTTTATCGGCAGTCTGTTTTTCTCATTTCAGATTTATTTTGATTTTTCAGCATATTGTACTATTGCTGTAGGTGCCGCAAGGGTATTGGGTTACGATCTGATGCAAAACTTCAACAAGCCGATATTTATGAAAAGTTTCGGCGACTTCTGGCGTCGCTGGCATATATCTCTGATGCTGTGGTTGCGGGACTATCTTTATATCCCGCTCATCAGAAAGTTCGGTACGACCAAGGCCATGGCCGCTATGATCGTTTTTGTGTGTAATGGTTTGTGGCATGGTGCTAACTGGACATTTGTAGTCTGGGGAGCCATCTGTGGTTTATTTATGTTACTGGAAGCATCTACAAAGAATCTTCGGCACAGACTCCTCCAGTATTTTGGGATATCAAGAAAGTCACTGGGATTGCGTTTGGTTACCTGGGCTGCTGTTTTTCTTTCCCTGTCAACCTCGCTTATTTTCTTTCGCTCTCCAGACATAGGTACGGCAGCGATCTATCTGAGAAGAATGGTGAGCTTAAGTTCAACCTACGTTAATGTTACGCAGGATTATCTGGAGCTGGCTTTATGCTTTTTCCTGATCATAGTTGTTCAGACTATTCATTATTTCAAAGGGAATGACAAGGTATATGAATTGGTTACCTTCAGGCCCGTACAGGTTCGTTGGGGAATATACCTGACGTTTATACTGGTTATCGTACTTTTCAGTGTGAACCGGCAGAACAATTTTATATATTTTCAATTTTGAAGGAGATCAGAATATTTATAGGAAAGATCCTTGTGCTGGCCCTCTTGCTGGCAGGAACTTATATTCTTTTTTCCTGGGTTTTGACCCGTGGTTTTGTTGGAGATGATTACCCGAAATTCACACATCGTGCCCCCAACCTGATTCTTGGGCTTTCAAGGGCGCATTACGGTATCGACCCCCAGACCCTTGCGGCTTCTCTTGATGTACCTTACCAGAAGGAATTCCTGAATTTTGCCTTTGAAAAGTCTCAGTCACCTTACGGAGAGGTCTATCTCAATGCCATTAAGAAAAAAATACCCGACAGCACAACAACCGGGATTTATATATTGGGAGTGTCTCCCGGAAGTTTTTCTGCCCCTGACAGAATGAGCAGTGATGCTGAGGTTTTTGAGTTCGATCAGAAAATGATGATCGCGAAAGTCGAAAATCTTAATGCGCATCCGAATTTTGAATATGTAAGAGAATGTTTTGGCCGGTCTTTGTATAAAGGGATTTTACCTCATGAGCATCGCATTACCACTGTTTTTCATGACAACGGTTGGGAAGAGTTCAGACTTTCAGCCGGCGATTATCAGATCGATCAGGATCAGATCAGGTTTTGGCAACAGGAAACGGTAGAGGGCTATACCAAACTGGTGAAGGTGTTACCTGAATCCATTTCTGATTATCGTTTGCGTTGGTTCGAGAAAACCATAAAAACATTGCAAGGTCACGGGGAGGTATTTATAGTGCGTATACCCATGCATCCCGACCTCCTGAAGCTTGAAGAGCAGATCTGGCCCGAAATGGATTCCCTTATGACAGGGTTTGCAAAAAGAAATGAGGTCTTGTATCTGAATTATGCTGATGCTGTAGAAGAAAGGTTTCAGACATATGATGCCTCACATCTTTACTCTGAGAGTGCTAAGGCATTTACAAGGCAGCTCGCCCGGGATATTTCGGATTATCTGAATAGTAAAAAAAAACCTATTCTGACGGAAGTAAGGGAATATTCAGGGAGGTAAGAACATCTTTTACATATCCATCATCCTTATATCTGAGTATCAACTGATAGTTCTGGTAATTTTCAGGAATCTTTACGTCAATGGAAGATGTTTCACCCAATTTTTTAATGGCTAGATGATTGCCGAAATCATCATTCTTTACCAGAAACCATTCAAGTGAATAGGGATTCCTGTTTTTGATGTATTTCCAATTTTTATCTTCAGCATGTCTTTTCATGGCATGGTACGTCATGGTCTTATTCTTACCAACCAGATCGGCAGGTTTCAGCACGCGTATTTTTAACTTGTTATAATCTGCAGGGATCTTTCTGTAGGAGTGTAGCAGGTCGCGATAAGCCGTTTTCTTATTGCCGTAGTTATCAAGCAGCCCGTCAAAACTTACTACATCGCTTTCTCTCTGGTCCTGCCAGTTTCTCAGATAAAAAGAACCGTTCTGTATTTCGGGGAGTAGTTCAGGATCGATGTCGCTTATAAGGAATGCGATTTTTTCCTGACTCAGATATTTCCTAAGCAATTTAAAGGCTTCCGGATCACGAACTACCAAACCCAGCGCATCAATGCCTTCAACCTGATTTTGTAAAAGCCTGGTGTGATAAATAGCTTTCGCATTGGCATCGATCTCCACGATAACCGGTCTGTTGGGATCTTCAGCTTTGATATCAGCGATGAGTGAATTCAGCCATTCAAGATAATCCTGTTGAAAGTTATAGATCTCTGAGGTTTGTAATTTATTGTAATATGATGACAGCAAATCGTTACCCAGGTACCAGGAAGTGATGTCAGGGTTGCTTTTTAATTCTCTGATCTTTTTTATAAACTCCGTTTTGATTTCGTCAAAAGATCGTCTGTTAAACTGAAAGTTATTGTTTTCAGGAAGCCAGAGCCCATAACTTACTTTAAGTCCTTTTTCTCTTATCAGCCTGAAAAAATTATAATGATAAATTTCACTTCCATAATACTTGACCTGGTTTAGGCCGATATCTTTCATGAGGTTGAAATCCTGATCCAGGGTATTGCGATCGAGCACCTGGTAATTTTTATACCAGTTCTGACCCTTCTTATAGTTCACTCCCCGTATGTTTTTTGTGATGGCATAATTTTGAATTTTATGCCTGGGTTCAAGGTCCTCAAAGGACTGGAATTTTTCCGTGGCCGCATCTTTAAGTTCCCATAGCTTCAATTTTATAGAGTCGGGATCATTTATCGACCAGTCAAGGCTCGCCAATTCGATATGATCAGGAATATTTTGATCGATATTGCTGTTGAAAAATACAATTGACTTTATTTCCTGGTAATTCAGAAATATCGATTCCAGGCTGCTCATAAGCCAGTCATTCTGATGACCGTTCAAGTTAAGACTCCCGAATTCAGCAATAATGACAGGCTTGTCTATTTGTGCATCGAGCAGTGCTTCCCGGAACGGATTATAAATACGTTCAAATGGAGTAATCCCCTGGCCTCCCAAGATATCGCTGTAGTTCAATCCGGTTATTCCGACAAAGTCTACATAGGCATCACCCGGGTAATAGTTCTTTATGGCTTCTGATTTCCAGGGGTTCCATATCCAGGAAACATTGGTCACCCCCTGATCCTTGAATCTGTTCCAAACATACCGCCAGGCTCTCTTAAACTCCTGGCTGTTATTGCCGCCTGTCTTAGACCAGGGGTAATCAGGATTGTCGAACTCATGAGCAAAACGTATGTACACCGGATTCTCATAATTGCTGATCTCTTCGGCGAAACGATCTATGTAAGTATCAAAGGTTCCGCGGGTGATTTGCCTGTATACCTCCCTCTCACGTGATAGTTGATCATCTTCTCTGCTGAAACTGAAATTGCTGGCCCAGGGTTCCCAGGTGATCATCGGGGTGTAATCGTTGTTCTTTCGGTTGTCAAGTATTTCAGTGAGTCCCTCAAGGTCTTTTGAATCTCCCCATGGAACATAGTGCGAAATGATATCGAACTTCAATTTTAAAGCTTTCTCTACCCGGTCTACAGAAGCCATGTCTGAAGGGCCGTTAATAAGACTGGGGTGGTATATTCCCAGTGATTTTACAGGAAGTCTCGGCAGGGGATTACGGGGAGTCACTCCTTCCCACCTTAGGTAATTCATCTGGTATACCAGCAGGGCTGAAATCACACAACTGAAAATCATAAGGGGAAGTGCTGTTTTCCTGGCAACCCGATAGAGACCGTGCCTGAAATGATAAAACCTGACCTTGGCTGCGTGTTTTGCTGCATACCATTTTTTGGAAAGGCCTTCCTCGAACATCTCTATATTTCTCGACCGATGACTTCCCAAATAGATTGTAAAGAACATAAAGAAAGCATTCAGCAAGGCAAAACCAGACATCAGGATACTGAAGGGGGTAAGGTTCATCAACAGGCCATAGGCGATGGCTGCGATAGAGAGTAAACCCATAATTATATTGGGGGCAAGAATTTTCCAGCTTGTTTTGTCTTCTCCTGTTTTTGGTGTGGGTAAATAGGGTACTTTCTTTTTAAAAAAAGTGTAAATAATACCGACGCAAAATACCCACCATGCCGTTATCTGTAAAAGCCCTCCGACCACGTGAAACCCTCTTTCGCTTTCCTCCATGACCCATCTCTGAACATAGGTTCTGACAAGTATGACACTCGCTATAAGCGGAATGCATATAAAACCAAAGAAAACCATATTTCCCTTCCATGGAGTGGTGGAGGTCGTAAGTGCTATAATAGGTATCAGGAAATTGATCAGGTAAAAGAAGCCAATAAGGTAATGCAGGGGAAGACTGGCATAATGCAGTCGTTGTCTCCAGTTAAAATTCTTAAAGAGCTTTGGGTATACCCGAAACAGTAATTCCATAGTGCCCCTTGACCATTTAAGCTGTTGCTTATAATACGCCGTGAGAGATGAAGGTACCAAACCTCTGGCCAGCACTCTTGGAAGATAAACCGATTTCCATCCTTTAGCATGCAGTTGCATCGAAGTATGCATATCTTCTGCAAGTCCGGGCGCATGACCACCGATCGAGTCAAGAGCAGCCCGCCTGAAAGTACAGTTGGCTCCGATAGCGTTGACAGTACCATATGAGTTCATTCCCATCATCATGGGGCCATAAAAATGAAAGGTTTGCTGGGCCGCACCTTTGGCCACATATGATTCGTGCAGGTTCTTATATGCCTGTACGATCTGTACATACCCGATATCGGGATCCTCAAAATAGGGTAAGATAGGATCGAGGAATTCCGGAGCAGGAACATGATCCGGATCGAGTATCACACAGATATCTCCTTTAGCTTTTGTTCTGAGTGCATTGTTGATATTTCCGGCCTTGGCATCAATCCGGTTATCACGGGTAACGTGAACGATATCATTTCTTTTACAGAAGTCTATAAGCCTGGGGTCATTGGCTTCGTCGCAGAGAATGGTCGTATGTGGGTATCTTACGTTTTTCATGGCTTCGAGAGTATTCTCGATCATATCGTAGGGCTCTCCCGGGAAATAGGTAGTGAGCATGTCAACAGTGAGGTGACGCTTCATGTTCTTTTTCTCAGGGGTTGATATGCTCCAGTAATGATACCATTCATATAGAACGCGTATAGCACTGTAGGCCAGTGTAGCGGTGAGCAACCCAAATAGGAGTGCATTATCAATCAGTTCAAGAGAGAAAAACCAGAACGCAAAATTGATGATGCTCAACAAGCCGATCACGATCAGAAATCGCAGGGTGAGCTTCTCTTTTTTGGAGGGAGGATGCAGTTTGATTTTTCGCTTCATGTTAGTTATCCTTAATCACAAAAAAGGGGGTGTTGGCTGAAGAAAAACTTCCGTTTTCATGGGTCACATAACAAAACAGTCGATAGGGACCTTCCCGATCAGGGGTTTTTATTACCGCTTGATTGTCATAGCTTGCAGTTATGAGATGGTTGAGGTCATCGGGTTTATCTTCCTTATCATACCTGACATGGTCCCAGGCCTCGGGCAGGATCTCCCAGGATATTTCGATACGATCACAATCATCTGCTTCGTAATAGATCGCCGCGTTGAGCAGGGCACCGGGTTTTAATACCATATTTTCTTCAGCACCTTTTCCGTCAATAAGCATATAGCCTATTTTTGGAGCTTCTCCGGAGACCGTTTCCCGCTGTTCAAAGAGGTCATTCAAATGATATACCATCTGACTTTTGCGTCCTTTTTCATCGAACAGGCTGAACCATGTATGTGTTCTCTCGTGTTTACGGCCCCAGTAGAATACCAGGTTTCCCATACATCGGTCACCGAGTTGTTTGATCTGTTCTGTGTATCTTTCTGCAATCCGCTCAGCCTTTTTTTCACTTGTAGGCTCTATGGGTGAACCCCATTTGGTGGTTTTAACTTCCCACGGACCTTCATCGCCCCATTCGCTGATAAGATAGGGTCCGTTCCAGATCAGTTTAATCTTGTCCAGCTCTTTTTGCATTCTTTTCAGGTTGCCGAAAATGTTGATGGAAAGAAAATCCAGTTCCGAACTATGGGTCGCTATTTTGATGATGCGCTTTTTGGAAACAGAAGAAACCGCCGTGGAGACCGGGTGGTCACTATCTATTTCGTGTATGAGGTCGATCAGCGAATTATAAAACGATATGAACTCTTCTGCACTTGAATTAAAATATGAATCGGGATATAACACTTCATTACCGAGCATCCAGTAGAGCAATGCCGGATGGTCTTTGTATTTTAACACAAGGAACTCCACCTCTTTGTAGATGTCATTTTTTATTCGCTCACTGGCATAGACATTATATTTTTCGTTGTAACGTGGTAAGGGTATGTCTACAATAACCGAGAGTCCATGCTTCATGGCAGAATCCAGGTTTGATTGTAATTGCAAGGTATCGTAGAATCGAATTGTATTGCCGCCGATATCGCGCAGCAGTTCCATCTGAGTGGCTTCCCCTGCGGCTCCTTTAATATATAGGGGTTCTCCATCTTTGAAGATGCGGTAAGTGTCACCGGTCTTGCCAACATAGACCTTCGAACCGATTTTCGGGTCACTTTTTTCCGAGCAGCCGGAGAAACAGCAGGCCAGGATGATCGTGCACAGAAGAATAACAGGTCTTAGGAGCATAGGTTGTTCTGAATGAATGCTTTATAGAGAAAGTAAATTAATGATTACCCTCCGATGAATTCATAATTATCCCCAAGTCGACGAAAAATCAGATGAATTGCATGAGCTTTAAACCCTTTTCTTCTATGAGCATTCTCTGTAATAGCACTAATCGTTCACGGGAACTGAATCTTCGAGTGGCACCGTTGCGATATTTTTGATCATCTGGTCAAAAATGAAATAGTGAAAGGGGACCATGGCATACCAGTAAAGTCTTCCCCAAAGGCCTCGTGGTCTGAAAGTGGCAGTTTGATGTAAAACCTTGTTCTCATCGATATCGAATTCCAGCCAGGCTTCACCCGGCAGACGCATTTCTGCAAAAAGTAAAAGCCTTTTATTTTCCTTATCGGCCAGAAGAACCCTCCAAAAATCAAGGGAGTCGCCCGGAAATATCTTGTCGGGATGAGTACGGCCCCTGCGAAGGCCAACCCCTCCAGCTAATTTATCCAAAAAGCCCCTGATCTTCCACATCCAGTCACCGTAATACCATCCCGTATCTCCTCCTATTCTCCAGATTCTTTCGAGTACCGCTTCAGGATCCTGGATCTGAATGCTTTTGTGATCACGAAGCACGCCATAACTGGGAACCCGAATATACTTGTTCAGGTCTTTTTTGAACCGTCCGCTTACCATGCTGTCTTTCCAGCTGCTAACCACCATATTCTGTTCGATCTTGATAAAAGCCATTTCGATGGCTTCCACATATGTATGGGTTTTTATACCGAGCATTTCCTGCAGTCTTTTATCCTTGGCGATTACCTCAGTTTTCATACTGTCGACCAAATTCATGGCGAGTTTGTATGAGGTGGAAGTAACGAAATACAGCCAGTAGGATGACAGCTTGGGTGTCATGACAGGTACGGTAAATATCCAGTTTTTAAATCCTCTCGTTTTGGCATATAGTTGCAGCATTTGTTTGTAGCTCAGCACATTGGGTCCTGCTATATCAAAGCCGTCATCATAACAAGCCTCGTTTCCCAAAACCCCTGTAAGGAATTTTAGAACATCGCGTATGGCAATGGGTTGAGAGCGGGTCAAAACCCATTTAGGACAGATCATCACAGGAAGTTTTTCGCAAAGGTCCCTGATGATCTCAAAGGAGGAACTTCCTGAGCCAACGATAATACCGGCTCTCAAAACTGTAAGGTGAAAGTCTCCTTCCTTTAATATATTTTCTACGTTCTTTCGAGAGGCCAGATGCTTGGAAAGCTCTTCGTTATTTGCGATACCGCCGAGGTAAATCACCTGTTTGACCCCTGTGGGTTCAACATATTTGAGGAAATTTTTTGCAGCCTGAGCTTCCTTTTCGTCGAAGTCTGTGGTTGATGAGGTCATGGAATGAATAAGATAGTAGGCTGCATCTATATCATGAGGGATCTTATCAGGATCTGCCTCCTCGAGAAAATCGATCTCTATAATCTCGATCTGCGATCTGATATCGGGAGGCACCGAAAGTCTTTTTTCATCCCGAACCACACAAACCAATTCATGACCCAGTGGCAGCAGACTATGTAAGACTCGCATTCCTATGTAACCGTTAGCTCCTGTAAGTAAAACTTTCATGATGTGAAATTATAGATCTTCGATATTGGTGTCTGATTTTTCATCTTTAAACGATCTCAGTTTTTTCATAAAATTGTGAACCTGAGGGGTCTTGGCTGCAATACGAATGAAATATGAGTCTCTGTATAAGGTGTATTCCTGAGCACTGCCTTTATAAATGTTCAACTTATAAAAAGGTATGATCAGAGCATAGGTCTCGAGCAACGAACGGAACCTGATAATGATGCCCTCTGACCGAATTTCTATATTACAGGTGTTGATATTATTGTCGAGTATGAGCAGGTTGTAGATTTGCAAGCTGGCCTTGGTGATAAAAAGTTTGGGAGAACCGCTTCCTCCGAGTTTAAATCTTTCGACCAGTCGTAAGGGAGATCCTACCTCATTCAATACCTTTTCATGTACCTTGCGATCGTTATATGAAATGTTTAATAGCATATCTTTTTAAAATATTTTCAAAACTTTTGAAGGGATCCGGCATTGCTGAGTCATCGATCATCTGCTTTTTTATCGAAGCAGTAAGTCTGAGGCGATGTTATGAATCAAATTACCGCACTGTGATACCGCGGTTTCCTGAATGGGTTCGTTTCTGAGGTGGCAGGTGTTTTGCGATCATTTCCGGCAGAATTTAAAGAAAGAATCCTGAACCGGAATGAATCATGGATGAATATACTTCTTTTGGGTTGTTTTGCCCGTTAATCAAAGCTTAAACTTTTTACAAATAACTATCTTTGCATGCAAAATTTTTTTTTCATGCAGATTCAGGATGTTCTCGAACAAAAAGTTATACAAGCGGTAACCGCATTATACGGTAAAGAGCTTGACCGTGTTGAATTACAGGATACCCGTAAGGAGTTTCAGGGAGATATTACAGTGGTTATTTTTCCCATGCTGCGAATCTTAAAGGGAAATCCTCAGAAGATAGGTGAGGAGATTGGTGATTACCTGAAGTCGAATGTTGATGAAGTAGCAGATTTTAATGTCATTAAGGGATTTTTAAACCTTGTGATCACCGATGGGTATTATCTCGGTTTCTTCAACTCCATCAGGAAGGTCTCCCATTATGGTTATACAAAAGATACAGGTGAGAAGGGAGCCGTAATGGTTGAGTACTCATCTCCCAATACGAACAAGCCCATCCATCTTGGTCATATCAGAAACAACTTGCTGGGGTACAGTGTTTCTGAGATTCTTAAAGCCCATGGTCACAAGGTATATAAAACACAGGTGATCAATGACCGGGGAATCCATATTTGTAAGTCGATGCTTGCCTGGCAGAAGTTTGGAGATGGAGAAACTCCTGAATCGGCCGGGTTAAAGGGAGATAAGCTCGTTGGTAACTATTATGTGGCCTTTGATAAGGAATACAAAAAACAGGTGGCTGAGCGAATCGAGTCGGGTATAGAGAAGGAAAAGGCTGAAAAGGAAGCACCTATACTGCTTGAGGCACAGGAAATGCTTAGGAAATGGGAGGCAGGTGACACTGAAACAGTAGCCCTTTGGTCAAAGATGAATGGTTGGGTCTACAAAGGTTTTGATGAGACCTACGAGCGACTCGGGGTTGATTTTGATGCCTTGTACTATGAGAGTCAAACCTATTTATTAGGGAAAGATGTAGTGGAGCGCGGGTTGAATGAGGGCGTGTTCTTCAAAAAACCTGATGGTTCGGTTTGGATCGATCTCAGTGAAGAGGGTCTTGACGAGAAGCTCGTACTTCGCGCAGACGGTACAGCCGTCTACATGACACAGGATATCGGTACAGCCATTCAGCGTGTAAAGGACTTTCCTGATATAAACGGAATGGTTTATACGGTAGGGAATGAACAGGATTATCACTTTAAAGTGCTTTTCCTGATCCTGAAAAAACTGGGGTATGAATGGGCCGATAACCTATATCATCTTAGCTATGGAATGGTTGACCTTCCTACCGGAAAGATGAAGAGCCGGGAAGGTACCGTGGTCGATGCCGATGATCTCATAGATGAGATGATTGACACTGCCGGAAGTATCTCTTCAGAACTTGGAAAACTTGAAGGTTTTTCTGAAGATGAAAAAAAGACCTTATACCATACCATTGGTCTGGGGGCACTCAAATATTATATACTGAAGGTTGATCCGCGGAAGAGAATCTTATTCGACCCCAAAGAATCGATCGATTTTCAAGGTAACACGGGGCCTTTCATTCAATACACCCATGCACGTATACAGTCGATACTTCGCAAAGCTGACTTTGAATATGAAAAAGAGATCGCTTCCTATGAGCTTGCCGAAAGGGAAAAGGAATTGGTGAAAAAGTTGGAAGGATTTCCCGAAGCGATAGCACAGGCAGCAGAGGCATATAGCCCGGCCTTGATCGCTAATTATTGCTATGATCTGGTTAAGGAATTTAATTCTTTCTATCAGAACATATCCATACTGGGGGCAGAAAAGGAAAATGAGAGAATATTCAGGGTGCAACTTGCTCAAAAGGTAGCAGAGGTGATTTCAGATGGAATGAAATTACTCGGGATCAATGTTCCTGACCGCATGTGATCAAGCTTATTTACAAAAAAAAGTCCGTTGGTTTTCAACGGACTTTCTTTTTTTACGATAGAAGGTGTTAAACAAGTTCTTTCTCTTTTTTACCTACCTTATTCATATTTTCAGCGCCTGAATACTGAACAGCCAGATTATAAATAACCAGACCGAAACCGATCTTGTTAATGGCATCACCAATATTATACACCACGTCAAGGTTAAGGCCTCCGAAGATTCCTTCATACCAACCCGGGGTTCCGGCCATATAACCGATAGGGTAGATCGCCCATCCTACGAGTACGAACCAGCAAAGGGTTTTGTGTGCCTGCAGTACTTTCGGGCCTGCGCTTTCTGCCAGTTTTTTGGCATTACCAAACCAGATTTCATAAACGATGGCGAAATATGCGATACCGGAAACCAGCCCCCATAACCAGGCATTTTGTCGGTCAACTGCCTCACCGAAGTATCCGGTAACCAGCATCACTACAGAAAGGAAGATCAGTTTCCACATAAGGGAACGTTTTGCTCCTGCAACTCTGAGAATAAGAAAGAATTCCACACACATGAGCGGAACAGTCAGTGTCCAGTCTACATAACGGAAAAAGGTGGGGGATTCTCCAAATTCAGCCCAGTAATCACGCATGTAAAAATAATGCACTGCTGCGATGAAGGTAATCAATCCTGAAACAAGGATCGAATTGGCCCACTTTCTGTCAAATTGTCTCATAGAAAGGAAAAAGAAAGCTGATGCAGCCATCATGGCCATACAGCCCACAAAGAATGTGAAACCCACATAGTCATTGGGATCAATTCTTGAGATCATGGGTAGTGCTAACAATAGTTTCATAGTTTTTAGTATTTTTGTTTAAATAAATTTAGCAAAAATTAAACAAAAAATTATTACTTTAATATAACTTTTACATTTTGAGCTGTTTAAGTTCAATTCTGTTTTAGCTTTCGTAATAAAATTTTTAAAGGTGAACAGTTATCGTTTTGAGAGTTACTTGCTGGTTTTGACTTTTTTCAGTCTTTGGTTGCTTGGTTATCTGAATGCAGTGACAGCCCGGAGCACAGCAATTTTACTGGTTCTTACCATTGGTCTGGTTCATGGTGCCAATGACATGAAGATCATAAGCAGGCTATCTGAGAACAAACAACGCACCCGGAAATATGTAGCGGGTTATATATCAGTTTTTTTTCTCACTTCTGTTGCCTTCTATTTTTTTCCATTGGTGGCCCTGATACTTTTTATCTTTTTCAGCTGTTATCATTTTGGTGAACAGCATTGGCTGGAACATATTGATAAGCCTGAAAAGGGTACGAAACTGTTTGCGTTTTTTTACGGGATGCTGATTATCATGTTGATACTTCAGTTTAATGCGGGGGAATCGGTTATGATTATCAATGACCTGTTACAACTGGAGCTTAAAAACCTTCCTTTTGCGATTTTTACCCTCATAGCCTTATTCCCTGTTCTTGTTCTGGGCTATAGATACAGAAAATTGCTTTTTCCTTCTTACGAGAAGTTGGCCAAGGAAATTTTACTGATGCTCGTTTTTATCATTATTTTCAATCTTTCAGGGCTTGTCTGGAGTTTTGCTGTTTATTTTATTTTATGGCATTCCCTGCCATCCCTGCGATCACAGCTGACATATTTATATGGAAGTACAACAATGGCGGGAGTCAAAAGATATATTCGGGATTCGCTGCCTTTCTGGTTACTTGCCATTATTGGTCTGGGTGTAATGATCTGGTTTTTGAAAGATCAGAGGGAAATTATAATCAGTATCTTTTTTCCCTTCATCGCGGCTCTTACCATGCCGCATGTTGTGATCATGTCGATGATGTTTGGTGAAGAGAACTAATTAATCTGCCTGAAAAATAAAGAGGTATCTAAAAATCTTATTTTTGTTAGAACCGATCAAAGTTGAATTTAATGATGCCTACCAGATTATTTTTCTGCAATCTATTTTTTTGTATATCGCTTTTTCTTGTTGGCTGTTCCTCTGAAACGGAAAGCGAATCAGATAAAACCCTTGCCAATAAAAAGGTGACAGGCAGTTCTTCGGTTGACCTGCTTACAAATGATAAAACGAAGCTCGTAGTGGAAATCGTATCCGTCGAAAATTTTGAACCTTCAGCTATGGCTCTGGAGGAGTTTCGAAGTTTTATCGACCGACATTGCCATAAACCATCAGGAATTGAATTCAGGTACAATACCATAAGCTCCCCGGGTAAAGACCGGTATACCATTGATGATATAGTAGAGACTGAAGAGACACACCGCACGGCATTTAACGATGAAGAGACGGTTTCTGTATTTGTGCTGATGCTGGATGGAAGGTCTGAAAGAGATACCGATGAATCGGTGATTCTTGGTACCGCATACAGAAATACCTCCTTTGTTATTTTTCAGGGAACCATCAAACGTTTAAACCCTTATGCCAATAATACTGAGCTGGCTATTGCACAGGCTACGGTGATCAATCATGAATTCTCTCACCTTCTGGGCCTGGTGAATCTGGGAACTCCCATGGTCACTGTTCATGAAGATGAGGAAAATAAAAATCACTGCCAGACCGAAAATTGCCTTATGAATTACAAGGCTGACGCCGGAATCAGTATTGGCAACCTTACCCGGCCTTCTTCTGTTCCTGAACTGGATGCCTTCTGTCTGGAAGACCTGCGAGCTTTAGGCGGAAAGTAAATAGCAGGCTAATTCTTCGTACTTAAGGCGGTAATTGCTAAATTTGCACTACCTGAATAAAATCAGGAATTGAGATAAACCATAGTAAGCAATTATGTTTGATAATTTAAGTGAAAAGTTAGATAAGGCGTTTCATGTTCTGAAAGGTCACGGTCAGATCACCGAGATCAATGTGGCTGAAACCCTGAAGGAGGTTCGCAGGGCTTTATTAGATGCCGATGTCAACTTTAAGACCGCTAAGGAGTTTACAAATACGGTTAAGGAAAAGGCGCTGGGTCAGAATGTTTTGACCAGCTTAAAGCCCGGACAGCTCATGGTCAAGCTGGTCAAGGATGAACTGGCTGAACTCATGGGAGGCGAAGCAGTTGATATTGACCTGGGCGGTTCCCCTTCGGTTATTCTGATGTCAGGTTTACAGGGTTCAGGTAAGACGACCTTTTCAGGAAAACTGGCCAATTATCTCAAAAATAAGAAGACGAAAAAACCTTTACTGGTGGCAGGAGATGTGTATCGACCTGCTGCGATTGATCAGTTGCATGTGGTAGGTGATCAGATCGGAGTGGAGGTATATTCAGATAAGGATAATAAAGATCCTGTTTCCATTGCCAAAGATGCCATTGCCTATGCTAAAAGTAATGGTCACAATGTGGTAATTGTCGATACCGCCGGTCGTTTGGCTATCGATGATCAGATGATGACTGAGATAGCCAATATTCACAAGGCAGTTTCACCTAATGAAACCCTCTTTGTGGTAGACTCTATGACCGGTCAGGATGCGGTAAATACAGCCAAGGCATTCAACGATGTGTTGAATTTTGACGGGGTAATCCTTACCAAGCTTGATGGTGATACCCGTGGTGGTGCCGCCCTGTCGATCAGATCTGTGGTTGATAAGCCGATTAAGTTTATCGGTACCGGTGAGAAGATGGATGCTATCGACGTATTCTATCCTTCGCGTATGGCCGAGCGAATTCTCGGGATGGGAGACGTTGTCTCTCTGGTGGAAAGAGCTCAGGAGCAATTCGACGAAGAAGAAGCCAGAAAGCTTCAGAAAAAGATCGCCAAAGACAAGTTCGGGTTTGATGACTTTTTGAGCCAGATCCAGCAGATCAAGAAAATGGGTAGTATGAAAGACCTGATCGGGATGATTCCCGGAGCAGGAAAGGCCCTGAAGGGAATCGATATCGACGACGATGCTTTTAAGGGAATCGAAGCCATCATTCACTCAATGACTCCCGAAGAAAGATCTGACCCTTCTATTTTGAACGGAAGCAGAAAGAAACGAATCGCAAAAGGTAGTGGAACCTCTATACAGGAAGTAAATCAGTTGCTCAAACAATTTAAACAGATGAGCAAAATGATGAAGATGATGCAAGGCGGGGGTGGCCGTAAAATGATGCAGATGATGAATAACATGCGAGGCATGTAACGCTTTTTTCACATCTAAAAACTCCGAAAAAATATATATGGAAATTCTCGACGGAAGAAAGATCTCGAATCAGATAAAAGACGAAATCGCAGCGCAGGTTGCCAAGATGAAGGAAAGGGGAGAAAAGGTTCCCCATCTGGCAGCGGTTCTTGTGGGTAATGACGGTGCCAGTCTCACCTATGTCGGCAGTAAGGTTAAGGCCTGTGAAAGAGTAGGATTTGAATCTACCCTGGTTCGCATGCCGAATACCACCAGTGAACTGGAACTCCTGAACAAAATCAAAGAGCTTAACAATGATGATGATATTGATGGCTTTATCGTTCAGTTGCCGCTTCCGAAGCAGATCGATACACAAAAAGTACTCATGGCGGTAGACCCTGAGAAGGATGTAGACGGATTTCATCCTATGAATTTTGGGAAAATGGCGCTCGATATGAGTACATTCATTCCGGCTACTCCCTTCGGGATTCTCGAGTTGTTGGAGCGATATGAAGTGGAGACCAAAGGAAAGAACACCGTGGTTATCGGTCGCTCACATATCGTAGGCCGTCCTATGAGTATCTTAATGGGGCGAAAGGGTTTTCCCGGGAATTCGACAGTTACCCTTACTCACAGTCATACACGCGATCTTAAAGATATTACCAGGAACGCAGACATCGTTATTACTGCTTTAGGTCAACCGGAATTTTTAAAGGCCGATATGGTAAAAGACGGAGTTGTTGTGATCGATGTTGGTATCACCAGGGTGCCTGACGAAACTGCCAAGAAAGGATATCGCATTGCCGGTGACGTCGATTTTGACGAAGTCAGTAAAAAAGCGAGTTATATTACTCCGGTACCCGGAGGTGTTGGTCCCATGACCATAGCCATGTTACTTAAAAATACACTGCTTGCCCGGGAAAGGCACCGAGCGGTGAAAGCAGGAAAATAATATTGTATGCCCGGTTTATCCGGGCATATTGCTTCTTAAGATTTAAAGAGATACCTTGTAGGAAATTTATTCGACATGAGGCGTCTCTTTTTCTTTTTGATCCCGATAATAGTGTTTTCTTCCTGTGATAATAAAACGCGAAATACGACAGATCCGGTTTTCGAAGTAGTTTTGGCTGATAGCCTTAATGTTAAGGGGGTAGATGGTCGGCTGCTACTGATGCTGTCGACAGATGATACTTCTGAACCCCGTTTTCAGATCTCAGATAATACCCAGAGCCAGTTGATTTTCGGAATGAATGTTGAAGACTTGTCAGCCGGAGAGAAGCGCCGTTTTGATGCAGAGGCACTTGGCTATCCCCTTGAAACTCTTTCCGGTTTGCCTGAGGGAACCTATCACATACAAGCCTTATTACATGTTTATGAAACCTTTCAACTGGCAACCGGACATACGGTTAAGCTGCCGATGGATAATGGGGAGGGGCAGCAATGGAATACTTCCCCGGGAAATATCTATAACCTTCCGGTTACTATCGATCTGAAAAAAGGCGATCAGGTAACGATCACGATCGACCGGGTCATACCCGAGATCACCCCTCCTGAAGATACCGAATGGATAAAGCATATCAGGATCAAGTCTGAAATGCTTTCTGAATTCTGGGGACGTGACATGTATCTGGGGGCCCATGTGCTCTTGCCGAAAGGGTTTGAAGAACACCCGGAAGCAAAGTATCCTCTGATGGTTTTTCACGGTCACTTTCCTAAAGATTTCGGCGGATTCAGAACCACTCCGCCTGACCCCAACCTGGAGCCGGAGTATTCTGAGCGATTCGACGTCGAGGGGTATAACATCATTCAGCAAGAGGAGGCCTATAATTTCTACCGGCGTTGGATCGAACCTGATTTCCCCAGGTTTCTGATCATTCAGATACAACATCCCACCCCTTATTATGATGACAGTTATGCTTTAAATTCTGCCAATCAGGGACCCTATGGTGATGCCATTACACATGAGCTAATACCCTATATTGAAAAAGAGTTCAGAGGAATGGGTGAAGGGTGGTCACGATTTTTATACGGCGGTTCCACCGGAGGGTGGGAGGCCCTGGCTGTACAGGTAAAATACCCCGACGAATATAATGGTTGCTTTGCGGCCTGTCCTGACCCCATTGACTTCAGGGCCTATTGTCTTACCGATATTTATGAAGATGAGAATGCTTATTATTACCCCGGCGAACATACCCGTCTTGAGGTACCGGGTCACAGAGATTACCTGGGTCAGATATCATCAACCGTAAAAGATATTAATCAACTCGAGCTGGTACTTGGTGACCATTCCCGCTCGGGTCAGCAATGGGATATTTGGGAAGCGACATATTCTCCACAGGGAGATGACGGATATCCTCAGCGAATCTGGGATAAAAGAACCGGTGTGATTGACAGGGAGGTGGCAAATTACTGGAAAGAGAATTATGATCTGAGATATATACTGGAGAGAGATTGGAACAAGCTTGGGGAAAAGCTTAAGGGTAAAATCCATATCTATTGCGGAGACATGGATAATTACTATCTCAACAATGCCGTTTATCTGATGGAAGATTTTCTGGAAAGCACAACAGACCCTTATTATGATGGTGAGGTTGATTACGGCGACCGGGCTGAACATTGTTGGAATGGCGACCATGAAAACCCGAATTATATCAGTCGTCTGCGCTACAATACGATGTATGTTCCGAAGATCATGAAGCGCATCGAAGAAAGTGCCCCCGCAGGTGCTGATCTCAGGAGTTGGAGATATGAGTGAAAGATGTCAGAAAAGGGCAAGGGAAGATGATTTCACTCCAGATTCTCATTGTCTTCAGAAGCCTCTTCAGTTTCTGTGGGTTTTTCGATATCTTTCTCAGATTTGTTCGGGACATATTCGTTTTTATAGATCTTAAGCAGCAGCAGGAAAAGACTAAGCAGCAGCGGTCCGAAGATCAGCCCTAAAAACCCGAATAAAGGAATACCTATCACAACTCCGATCAGGGTGATCAGTGGATGAAGATTAGCCATGCGGTTCTGAACGAACATTCGAAAGAGATTATCGGTAGATCCCACTACGAAGGCCCCGTATAGCAAAAGTCCGATTGCAGAAAATGTATTTCCGTCAGCATAAAGCAATACAGTAACCGGAACGATACCCAGGGCTGTTCCGATAAACGGGATCATGGAGCCTATTACGGTTACCACGAACCAGAACCACGGATCGCTTACTCCAAAAATAAAATACCCCACCAGGGCAACAACACCCTGCATGATGGCTACCAAAGGGATGCCAATGGCGTTGGATTTTACGATCTGAGTGCTTTCATGCGTGATGATCTCCATGTTTTCGTCGCTTACAGGAATAAATTGCAGGAATATTTCCTTGAAGCGTTCAATTTTGATCAGCATAAAATAAAGCAGGAAGTACATGATAGAAAGCGTGACAAAAATCTGAAAGGTCGAACCTACCAGGTTTTGTGCGTTTTTTGACACCCATGAAGTAATGGCCTCCGTGTTGATATTGGCCATGATATCATAGCCAATGTAATTTTCGAGATCACCTAACCGGTCTTTGATGATGTTCATAAAGGCCTCTGAGTTATCGATTGCCTTTTGAATTTTTGAAATGAATAACTGGATAAGCAGCCATAATGGTATGATCACAATAAATATTGAAATGATAATGATAATACCTGCAGCAAGTCCTGGTTTGAAGTTTTTATCAAGCATTTTCCTCATCAGACCCTTGAACAGGATGAATAGGGTTATGGCGCCCAGTATACCTGACAGATAGGGTAAAAGCTCAGCAGTGATCAGATAACCCGACAGCAGGATAAGTGCTATGAGGAAGATCTGCCGCATGAGATCCGGAGAAATAATCGTTTTATTCATAGAGCAGGTTTTGTTTGATCAGGAAGCAAATAGCCGGGAGGGATCTTTGAACGATTTAAATTCAAGGGCGTTTCCTGAAGGATCCCTGAAGAACATGGTTGCCTGTTCACCGGGCTGACCTTCGAACCTGATATATGGCTCTATCTCAAAGGTAATTTCTGCTTCTCTCAGGCTTTTAACCAGATTGTGAAAGTCTTCCCATTTCAGCACAACCCCGAAGTGCGGAACGGGTACGTCTTTTCCGTCTACCGGATTGGTGTGAGCTCTTACACTCTCTTCCCTTGGTTTATGGTGTATGACCAATTGGTGGCCGAAAAAATCGAAATCGACCCACAGGTCGCTGCTTCTGCCTTCAGGGCATTTTAAGGTATCCCGGTAAAATTTCCGGCATTTGTCCAGATCGTCAACCGGAATGGCCAGATGGAATGGTTGTATATTACTCATTGGTTAGTGATTGCGTAAAGCTTTAATTAATTCCTGTTTATTCATTTTGGATCGCCCTTCGATCCCGATCTCCTTGGCTTTCTCATAAAGTTCTTTTTTCGTTCTTTCTTCATAAGGTTCAGCCTTGCCGCCTTTTTTACCGCTATCAGAAGAATTGGCTATACGGGCTGCTTTTTCTTTAGACATGCCTTTGTCACGCAAAGCTTCATATTGTTCTTCATTCTTAATTCTTGGGTTGTCGTCGTTTGGCATGACATTTAAATTTATGAATTATCTTACTATAATTCGATGAATTAATCTTTGTTTTTAATAGTGACCCTGGTTTTCACAAGAGCGTCAGGATAATTATTCTGAATGAAACGAATAAGATGTTCTCTCACGTAAACCCGCAGGTCCCATGCCTGAGGAGAATTCCTTGCGCTCATCAGTGCTCTTATTTCTACATGGTTCTCGTCACTGTCGGTAACCTGCAGAACATTGACCTGGCCATCCCATAATTCATGGTTTTCAAGCAGCCTGGTGAGTTCATCTCTTAAGGCATCAAAGTCTATATTATAATCGGTGTACAGGTAAACAGTACCCAGAATATCAGCATTGGTGCGCGTCCAGTTTTGAAAGGGCTTTTCGATGAAATAGGTGGTGGGTACGACCAACCTTCGTTTATCCCAGATTTTGATCACCACATAAGTGAGTTTTATTTCTTCGACCCTGCCCCATTCACCTTCAACTATAACCACATCATCTATGCGTATCGGCTGCGATACGGCGATCTGTAGTCCGGCCAGAATGGTGCCAATGGCTTTCTGGGCAGCAAAACCAAGAATGATACCGGCGACACCTGCTGAAGCGAACAAGCTGACACCTATCTTTCTGACCTCTTCAAACAACATCAGGGTGGCTGCTACACCAATTAGAATAATGATAAATATGATGATTCGTTCAAGTATATTAAACTGGGTGAGCCGCTTTCGCGCGTTGAGGTTGTCTTCAGTGTCTATTTTATAATCTTCGAGATACTCCCTTTTCAGAATTTTCAGAGTGGTTATAGCGCCCCATGAAAGACCGATGATTAGAGATATGGAGCTTATCTTGTTCAGGTAATAGAGATAGGGCTCTCCAAGGTTCCATACATCAAATATCAGGGGTTTAACACCCAGGGAAACGATAACAATAAGGATGGGAGCTATAAACTTTTTTATATTCTTCATCGGTTGATTCTTGGTTTGTATCAATTTAGTGCATTAAAGGAGATCATCAAAATTATAGCAAATCCCAGTTCATAATATGTCTTAAAAATTTGACTATAAGAAAGATAAGTTTATTTTATATGGTTTAGAAGAAGTCTCTCCGCGTCCTGATCGCCTGTCTGACCTGCTGTATATTAACTTCAATTCTCAGATATGTCAGATAAAGAATCTATTGCTCGTGAAAAAAGGAAAAAAATTAAAAATCCAGAGGTGCAATTGGCTGTTGATGCCAAGGTTGAGGAGTATGAGATGAAACTACGGCGGGAGCTTGATATGACCAAGCCGAATGCTTACCGGCAGGTTGCAGAGCGTACCAAATCATTTAAGGAAAGGATACTTGAGAACGAGCTCGATGATATTCGGAAGGATGTTAACGAGATTCGTAAAGAAGAAAAGTCTCTGCTGGGAATTACCTTTTGGGTGAGCCTTGCTGTTACGGTCGTGGTAATCATTCTGGCTCTTATTGCCGGGGAGGAACTTGGAACAGTAGCAGATAATATTTCGAGATTCATCTCGCATAACCTAAGCTGGTTTTATGTACTACTGGCCTCTGTTTTTCTGATATTTCTGTTTTATCTCGCTTTTAGCCGGTTTGGGAATGTTGTTTTGGGACCTCCTGATGAGCGACCTGATTTTTCTGATTTTTCCTGGTATTCGATGTTATTTTCTGCCGGAATGGGGGTGGGAATATTGTTCTGGGGTACGGCAGAGCCTATGAGTCACTTCTTAAATCCTCCCAATGCAGTTCCCGGAAGTGTGGAAGCTGCGAGAGGAGCAACCGCTTTCGCCTCTTTTCACTGGGGGTTGCATGCCTGGGGAGTGTACACTATTTGTGCCCTGGGAACGGCCTATTACGGCTTCAGAAAGCGCAAGAAGTATCTCATCTCCTCAAGCATTGTCGATTTCACCCAAAATAAATCTACCCGGAAGATTCTTAAGGCAGTAGTCGATCTTATAGCGATACTGGCGGTGATCTTTGGGGTAAGTTCCTCTTTGGGGCTGGGAGTGCTTCAGATAAGTGGAGGTATTAATCATGTGTTTGGTTGGGAGGTGCAGAATCTGGCGGGGTATAGCATTATCATGGCGGTGATCACTGCGGTGTTTATCATTTCTTCTTCCACAGGTCTGGACAAGGGTATTAAGATTCTCTCCAATGCCAATATGTTAACAGCAATAGCTTTATTGATGTTCGTATTCTTTACGGGAGACTGGCTTTTTGACCTGAAAGTGTTTGTCGATTCAATCGGTTTGTATTTGCAGCATTTGCCGGAATACAGTTTTAAGGTTGACCCTTACCGCCCTCAATACGAGACATGGATGGGAGACTGGACCCTGAGTTATTTCACCTGGTGGATTGCCTGGTCTCCTTTTGTGGGGATCTTTATAGCCCGAATCTCAAAGGGGCGAACCGTAAAAGAGCTGATTATGGGCTGCTTACTGGTGCCTGCTATTTTCAGTATTTTCTGGTTTTCGGTTTTCGGCGGATCGGCCATAGAAATTGAAATGTTCTCTGACGTTTCTATAGGTGAAGAAATCCTGGCAAATGTTGACCTTGGAACCTTTCTTCTGTTTGAGCAATTACCGCTGAGCGGAGTGACCTCTGTGGTGGCTTTGGTATTGCTGTTTACCTTTCTGGTTACTTCTGCTGATTCGGCGACTTTCGTCATCAGTATGATGACCTCTGAGGGTGACCTTGATCCAAAATTAAAACTGAAGGTAATATGGGGATTCGTTCTTGCAGCCCTGAGCTTATTACTGTTAGCGGGAGGAGGAATCAAGGCCCTGCAGGCGGCGACCCTGATCTTTGCTTTCCCTTTTGCGCTGGTGCTGATACTCATTGCGCGTTCCCTGTATTTCAGGTTGTCGATACAGAAAAAGGGGAAAAGGGAGTGATTACCAAATGAGGGGTATAAAAAAAGCCCGCTGTAAAATGCGGGCTTTTGTTTTTATGTCGGTAATTCCTATTGATTCATAGTCATCAGGAACTCTTCGTTATTCTTTGTTTGCTTAATGCGATTTTCCATGAATTCCATAGCTTCCACAGGGTTCATGTCTGAAAGGTATTTTCTCATGATCCACATACGTTGAACCGCATTGTCATCAAGCAGCAGGTCGTCTCTTCGGGTAGAAGAAGAGATGAGGTCGATGGCAGGGAAGATTCGTCTGTTGGCAATTCTTCTGTCGAGCTGCAGTTCCATATTACCGGTACCTTTGAACTCTTCGAAAATCACTTCATCCATTTTCGAACCTGTATCTACCAATGCTGTTGCGATGATGGTAAGAGAGCCACCACCTTCTATATTTCTGGCTGCTCCAAAGAAACGCTTAGGTTTATGAAGCGCATTCGCGTCGACACCACCACTCAGCACTTTTCCGCTGGCAGGTTGTACCGTGTTATAGGCACGGGCCAGTCGGGTGATCGAATCCAGTAGTATTACGACATCATGGCCGCATTCTACCAGGCGTTTGGCTTTTTCAAGAACGATATTCGCCACTTTTACGTGTCGGTCTGCCGGTTCGTCAAAGGTTGATGCGATTACTTCTCCACGAACATGTCGCTGCATATCGGTTACCTCTTCCGGACGTTCGTCGATCAGCAGGATCATCTGGTAAACCTCCGGGTGATTGGCTGCAATGGCATTGGCGACATCTTTGAGCAGCATGGTCTTACCGGTCTTCGGCTGAGAAACGATCATACCCCGCTGTCCTTTTCCTATAGGAGAGAACAGGTCAACGATACGGGTTGATATGGTACTTTGTTTTTCGGCCAGATTGAATTTCTCATTCGGGAACAAAGGAGTGAGGTGTTCAAAGGAAACACGGTCACGAACCACCTGAGGGTCCAGTCCGTTGATATGATTTACCTTGATAAGAGGGAAGTATTTTTCACCCTCCTTAGGAGGTCGTACTGTTCCTTTAACGGTATCTCCTGTTTTCAGGCCGAAAAGTCTTATCTGGCTTTGAGAAACATAAATGTCGTCTGGAGATGACAGGTAATTGTAGTCGCTGCTTCTCAGGAAACCGTAACCATCCTGCATGATATCCAGAACTCCTTCGCTTTCTACGATGCCGTCAAATTCAAAGTCCGGCTCGCGATACTTGTTCTTTTTATCCTTGTCGTAGTTGTCTTTATCCTTCCCGTTACCGGTATTACCTTTCTTGTGGTGCTTTGATTGTCCTTTATTGGAACCTGAACCACTGTCTTTTTGAGGTCGCTGAGATTTATTATCGTCTTTTTGCTGAGATGGTTTTCTTCCTGAGCCTCCTTTATCTCTTTGACTGTTATCTCTTTGACTATTGTCTCTTTGACTATTGTCTCTTTGATTGGTGTCCCGCTGGTTGTTATCTTTTTGACTGCTCTTATCCTGTTGATGCTCTTGCTGGGCAGTCTTATTTTCATTCTGTTCAGAAGAATGACTCTTAGGCTGATTGCTATCCTGACCTTTTTGAGAATCTTTGCTCACGCGCGATCTTTTGCGCGGTTGAGGTTTCTTTTTTTGATTTTGATCGTGCTGTTGTCCGGAATCGCTCTGAGTCTTATCGCTATCCTGTGCAACTTCTTCTGCAGCTTTCTTTACGGCGCCGGGCTTAGCGGCCTGGAAATCAAGAATTTGGTATATCAGGTCGTTTTTTTTAAGAGAACGAAATTTAGGAATGCCGGCAGTTTTGGCAATTTCCTGTAATTCAGCAAGTTTCTTTGCTTTTAAATCTGAAATTTCAAACATTTACTAAAACTATAAATTGATGGTTTGAGGTGTGAACGATAATTTTTTATGAAAAAAAATTCGCTGGAAGTGCAACTAACGAAGTAAAGTACTCGTTTCGAATTGACTACGCAATAATACAAATTTATTTCTTATTTGGGATATATTTTTTCGAAAAGAACATTATTTTTGCCTCACTAAACACCTTAAGCGTGCTGCAGAGAATACAGAGTTTATACATGTTTCTTGTCGTTATCATCAACGGGGTTCTTCCTTTTTGGGTGAATCTCTGGACAGATAATAACGGGGAGGCTGTATATGCCCAGGATGACCTTTTTTATTCAGTGTTTTTTCTTGTTTCCGCAGCCATTGCTTTCGTGACTGTATTTCTTTATAAGAATCGAAAATCTCAATTTGTCATAAACAGATTGAATATCATATTAAACTTTGTTTTACTAGGATTTTTCGTTTATCGGTCGCTAATCTTATCCGGAGAAACCCAGGTTTCAGAGAAGGGTATTGGGATGCTACTTCCTGTAATTTCTATCGTTTTATTAGTGTTGGCCAACAAGGCCATCAAAAAGGATGAGGATCTCGTAAAATCTGTTGATCGATTACGCTAAACCTAACATCTTAGTATATTAGTGCGTCGAAAAACCCGGGTATTGCCCGGGTTTTTTGTTTTTGTATGGGTAAAGAAGGTATGGGGTTATGGGGGTATGGGGGTATGAAGGTATGGAGGTATGGGTTTTCTCCGGCTCGGAGATCACCAAGCGGTAGTCAGATTTTTTCCAACGGGCCAGGAAAGTTTCGGAACTTAACTATCCAACCCACGTACCCACGTACCCACGTACCCACGTACCCACGTACCTATGTACCTGTCTTCACTAGTATTCAGATACGAAATGCAGTTTTACGTTCGGGTATTTCTGCTGTGTCATTTGAATAGAAAAGGATGAATCTGCGAGGAACACCAGTTGTCCCTGTTTGTCTTTGGCCAGAAACTTCTGTTTGACTCTTTTGAACTCAGCGAATTCTTCACTTTTCTCATCTTCGGGTTCGACCCAGCAGGCTTTGTGTACCGGGAAATTTTCATAGGTACACTTGGCGCCATATTCGTGCTCCAGACGATATTGTATTACTTCGTACTGCAGGGCACCTACGGTTCCGATCACCTTTCTTCCGTTCATTTCAAGGGTGAATAACTGGGCAACCCCTTCGTCCATAAGCTGGGTGATTCCTTTTTCCAGCTGTTTCGACTTCATCGGGTCAGCGTTATTGATGTATCTGAAATGCTCGGGTGAAAAGCTGGGTATGCCCTTGAAGTTGAGCTCTTCTCCTTGTGTAAGGGTGTCGCCGATCTTGAAATTCCCGGTATCGTGAAGGCCGACAATATCACCGGCATAAGAGATGTCTACGATCTCCTTCTTTTCGGCGAAGAAGGCATTCGGACTGGAGAACTTCAGTTTTTTATTGTGCCGAACGTGCAGGTATGGTGTGTTTCTTTCAAAGGTTCCTGATACGATCTTGATAAAGGCCAGGCGGTCGCGGTGCTTGGGATCCATATTGGCATGGATCTTAAAGACAAAACCTGAGAACTCCTCTTCATTTGGTTTTACCAGTCGCTCCTCAGCCTTCTTAGGAAGGGGAGAGGGGGCGATCTGAACAAAGCAGTCGAGCAGTTCCCGCACTCCGAAATTGTTCAGGGCCGACCCGAAGAATACCGGTTGTAGTTCACCTTTGGTATAAGCTTCGCGGTCGAAATCAGGATAGACCTCATAGACCAGTTCCAGGTTTTCCCGGAGGTCCTCTGCGGCATCTTCACCTATGATCTCTTCCAGTTCAGGATTGTTCACATCGTCAAAAGCGATGGTGTCTTCTATATTCTTCTTGCTGTCGCCACTGAAAAGATTGATATTCTTTTCCCAGATGTTGTAGATGCCCTTAAAGTCATATCCCATACCGATGGGAAAGCTGAGCGGGGTTACTTTTAATCCGAGTTTTTGTTCCACTTCGTCCAGCAGGTCAAAAGCATCTTTTCCCTCACGGTCAAGTTTATTGATAAAAACGATCATGGGGATATTGCGCATACGGCAGACCTCGACCAGTTTTTCGGTTTGTTCCTCAACCCCTTTGGCAACGTCGATCACCACAATAACACTGTCTACAGCGGTCAGCGTTCTGAAGGTATCTTCAGCGAAGTCTTTGTGACCGGGGGTGTCGAGTATGTTGATCTTCTTGTCTTTATAATTAAAAGCCAGCACAGAGGTGGCGACCGAAATTCCTCTTTGTCTTTCGATCTCCATAAAATCAGAGGTGGCTCCTTTTTTAATCTTGTTGCTTTTTACGGCTCCTGCTTCCTGTATAGCTCCTCCGAAAAGAAGTAATTTTTCTGTAAGCGTGGTCTTTCCGGCATCGGGGTGTGAAATGATGCCAAAGGTTCTTCGCTTGGCGATTTCCGCAACTAAACTCATATTGAAAATTTGGCGCAAAGATATCATTAAATGCGAAATTAACGAGCGAAACCAGGCCGTGTCTTTTGTCGCAAACCTCAGATTTAGAGTATTTGATATCGAATTCTGAGATGTTAACAACAAAGTGGATAATTAAAGGGTGCGGAGAAGGGCTGAAACGCTTGATTTTGTTTAGATTTATGCTGTTTTTCGACCTTGTATTTGGTCGAGAATATGACTACCTACAGCTATTAATGAACGAAAGTGGGTGGGCTATTCGATTATATTTGCCGTTGATTTAATTATTAATCAGCCCCTAAAAGTCAAGATGACCCAGATACTGACCTGCTGCCTATGAAGAATCTTTACACTTTCCTTATTCTTTCTATGCTTTTTTCTGCCGTCGCCTTCGGGCAAACGGCCGGGGATTATCGTTTCACAGGGAATGTCAATAACGATTGGGATGAAGCAGGGAACTGGCAATATTTTAACGGAACCAATTGGGTGGCAGCCATTGATTATCCCGGCATTGTAGATACGAATGGTAATCTGGTAGTAGACGATGGTTCCAGCATCTTCTTTTCGGGAACCTCTACAGTTGATTTTCCTTTCAACAAGCTAACCATGCTTGACGGGGAAATAGTTTTTCAGGATAATGCGGTTATAACACTCAATATTCCGGTGATCGAGTTATTTGCTGTAGACGAAGCGAATGGGGTAATTGGAGCTATGCGGTGGGTGAAAAACGCTGATGTTTATTTACCTGACAACGCGGTGATTGCTATTGATGGAGGTGAAATGATTACAAGTGGGAATTGCAGCAGTTCCCAAACAATTTATATAGGAACAGAAAAGTTTTCGACCTGCCAGGGAAATAATGTTCCCGGAGGTTCTTTTGATGAAATAGAAAATTCTTTGCAACCCCCCGTTAGTGACGGTGATATTACCAGTTGTTCCGGACCTATAGCTGCTTCAGCTACATCTCCGCAAGGTTATGATATCGAATGGTATGATGATGAGTATCAGGGGAACCTTGTTGCTTCACCCACTTTAAACACCCTTGGTACGGTAACTTACTATGCCGGTACAGTAGATAATTCAGACCCAAGTGATGTTAAAAGGAGTACTTTCAGGGCAGCAGTCACACTTACGATTATTCCTAATGCTACTATTCAAACGCAGCCTCAGGATATTGCTGCTTTCGCCGGTGATGACGTTACTTTTTCAGTGACCACTTCTAATGCAATGAATTTCCGATGGCAATATAGTGTGAATGGGGGTGGCAGTTTCACAGATTTCGACGTAAATGAATATCCTTCTGCTTCTACCGACAACCTGATGTTGAGCAATATTGATATTGATCAGAATGATTTTTTGGTGCGGGTTGCGGTTTCAAATGGTGGTATTAACTGTAATGAAGTTTATTCAAATCATGCTGAGTTGACCGTTTCAGTTCGTCATGTGATTACCAACAGAAATAAGACATTCAGAGTGAATAAAAATGATTGACAACACTATTGAAGGGGTTCGCATCATTTTTTTCTGAAACCGGCCTCTGATATGTAGATTTAATCCCCAAAAACATGAGAGAATTTTAATCTAAACTGAAGCCTACATGAAACCAACCCCCTTAACATCAGCTTTAGAGACCGTAATGACAGATTTTGCGGGTAGTCCGGTAATAGCCTGGGCCCTTGGGATCTTTATAGCTATACAATTGTTGCTTTTACTGGCAGCTGTAATAGGAACAAGAAGAGGGATCAGTCTGTTCAAAAGAATGAAATCAAAAAATCAGCTTTAATATTTAGCCCTATCGAAACGATGAAAAAACTATTACCACTATTTTTCTTACTGGTTACCGGATTCGCCTCCGCTCAGGTGATCGTGACCCTGGAAGACCAGTGTAACTGTGAGATACTCAGCGGAACCGATGTTACCGCAGATGGACAAACGAGTCCGTCAGGGGTGGAGATTGGTGACATTTACGTCAACACTGATACCGGTGCCCTTTATTTCTGGAACGGTGCTTCATGGGGGCTCACTTCAGGAGTGAACCCAGAGATTGATGATTTCAGTTTTGACAATCTGACACGAATTCTTACGGTACGACTTCGAAGCGGAAGCCAGGCTACCGTAGATCTTTCTGCTTTGATCAATACCGATGATCAGCAATTAAGTTTGAGCGGCAACACGCTGACCTTGGAAGACGGTGGTACGGTGAATCTGACGCCATTTTTAGACAATACAGACAACCAGCAGATCACAGCCTTCAGTTTGAACGATGCGACCAATGAGTTGACTCTGACCTTAGAGGATGGAGGGACGCAGCTGGTAGACTTCAGCACAATCTTAGCGGCTGCAGACAATCAGGCACTGACCCTTGAGGCAGGAAACATTCTAACCCTGGAAGACGGTGGTACGGTGAATCTGACGCCATTTTTAGACAATACAGACAACCAGCAGATCACAGCCTTCAGTTTGAACGATGCGACCAATGAGTTGACTCTGACCTTAGAGGATGGAGGGACGCAGCT
>NZ_JAINZS010000002.1 GCF_020166495.1 Robertkochia aurantiaca | reverse complement strand
CCGAACAGAGCAGTTAAGCCCGCCAGCGCCGATGGTACTACGCAAGTGGGAGAGTAGGTCGCCGCCTTCTTTGAAACCCTCATCATGAAAATGATGGGGGTTTTTTGTTTTAAGACCCCTCCGTTCTGTCGCTCTCGCGCCAGAACACCTCCCCTTGAAAAGGGGAGGGTATTTCCTGTTTTTAATTAGCATTCTACATACCTCCTTGGAAATGATCCTAAGAAACACCCGATACGCTCCCCTTTTAAGGGGAGCTGGCCGAAGGCCTGAGGGGTTGTGCTTTAGGTTGTAACTAAATTTTATTCAAGGGGAGCTGGCCAGCGTTAGCTGCACTGAGGGGTTGAGCCTATGGTAGCAAATACATGTCATGTTAAGGAGTAGGGTAAGTGAAGGCTATAATGAAAGTGCGATGTTGCTTTCTACTGGAGTTAGTGCTATAACAAGCATAACCTCTCCGTTCTGTCGCTCTCGCGCCAGAACACCTCCCCTTGAAAAGGGGAGGGTATTTCAAGTGCTTAATGAGCAGGCTACACAAATCTTCCGAAATGATCCTAAGAAATCCCCGATACGCTCCCCTTTTAAGGGGAGCTGGCTGCTGCATGCTTGCAGCAGACTGAGGGGTTGGGCCTATGGCAGTAACTAAATTTTACTTAAGGGGAGCTGGCCGAAGGCCTGAGGGATTGTGAGCCTAAGGGAGCACATACATGTCATGCTAAGGAGTGGGGTAAGTGAAGGCTTTAATGAAAGTGCGATGTTGCTTTCTGCTGGAGTTAGTGCTATCACAAGCATAACCCCTCCGTTCTGTCACTATCGTGCCAGGACACCTCCCCTTGGAAAGGGGAGGGTACTTCCTGTTTTTAATTAGCATTCTACATACCTCCTGGGAAATGGTCTTAAGAAATCCCCGATACGCTCCCCTTTTAAGGGGAGCTGGCTGCTGCATGCTTGCAGCAGACTGAGGGGTTGTGCTAAGGCTGTATCTAAATTAATTTAAGGGGAGCTGGCCGGCGAAAGCTGGACTGAGGGGTTGCGCTTTAGGCTGTAACTAAATTGATTTAAGGAGAGCTGGCAAGCGCAAGCTGGACTGAGGGGTTGTGAGCCTAAGGTAGCACATACATTTCATGTTAAGGAGTAGGGTAAGTGAAGGCTTTAGTGAAAGTACGATGTTGCTTTCTGCTGGAGTTAGTGCTATCACAAGCATAACCCCTCCGTTCTGTCGCTTTGGCGCCAGAACACCTCCCCTTAAAAAGGGGAGGGTATTACAAGTGCTTAATGAGCAGGCTGCACAAATCTTCCGAAATGATCCTAAGAAATCCCCGATACGCTCCCCTTTTAAGGGGAGCTGGCCGAAGGCCTGAGGGGTTGTGCTTTAGGCCGGAACTAAATTAATTTAAGGGGAGCTAGCCAGCGTCAGCTGGACTGAGGGGTTGGGCTTTAGCTTGTAACCAAGTTTTAAATAAAAGTGGCGCTGGCCACCAGTATTAGGTTGGTATTACACTAACAAATACCTAATCTGTTTCACCGGGACATATTACCTCAAGACATGAAAAAAGCCTGCCATAGGCAAGCTTAGTTGTTATCCAAGTTCAAAGGGTTTTACATCTGTTTATAATAATCGAATACTTTTGCGAGATCTTCTGCTTCCTTTATATCCAAGTCGTTGTCTTTGATAAAATCTTTCACCTTTTTATAATCGTCCTTAAACAAATCTTTGAGCATTCTGTTGCTTATTCTTGTTTCTTCAATTACTCCATCTTTCTTTTTTATGTAAAAGCGGTGATCATTTACAAATTTCGGAGGGATATATTGTTCAAAACCTGATTTTGGCTCTCTCCCTTCAGTTAGTTTTTTGGCAGGTTTGAAATAAAGAGATATTTCCCCTTCCGATATGGGAACTAAATACCCGCTTTTTTTATTCCCGTTTTCTAAATAATCCAGGATGCCATACTTTTTGCCATTCACCTCTGCCCAGATATAATCCCGGCGTAGTAAATTGTAAGTTTCGCCGCCTTCATTGACCTCCAGCACATCATTGTAAGCATTATAGCGAATCCTTGCCTTAGTGTCGGGTTTACCGTTTATATAAATCAAACCTGGTTGAAATTCCATGTTTTCATAAGGAATGCCTTCAGCCTTGATATCTGAATAATCTGCTTTTTTAGCAAAAAGTTGGTTTGGCCTTGCGTTTCCGGAGGTACCATTGTTATTGTTAATGAGATTTCCTCCTTCTTGTGTGAAACCTAAATTGAAAGACAGGAGAATAACCAGGGATGTTAATGCTATTTTCATAAAAATATTTTAAAATATACAACGTTGCTTAACAGCTAAAAATATGGAAATTGGTTCAAATTTATCTTTATAAATAGTTAAAAGAAGGATGCGGCCTGCTAGAGAAAAGATCTGTAATATCACCGGTTCGGACCGATTAGGACCAGGTAGCCTTCATCAAGCAATGCCTCTCTGGTTTCTTTGTTCAGAAACTTTAACGATAAGCGGGTGATCCTGAAATCGGGAGCACTGTAAACGATTTCCGCACTGATTCCCGGGTCATTTTCTGCCAGGTTCAGAAGGTGCTCTTTATTATTGGTGGCAATAATAACCGGGCTTTCCAGGCTTTTTAATCCCTCAGGGGAAATGGATGGTATATTCTGCCGGGTATAGAAGTCAAGAGACCATCGGTATTCGTTACCCGGAATAAAGAGGGGATAGTCTTCACTCAACTCCTCCTGGTAGTATTGAGCCAGCTGCTTACCGCTCTGATAGGTTAGCAGATGCTGATAGAAATATGCATTCAGGCTAAAGTTAATCAAAACCGACACCAAAACAGTTACCAGGACAATTTTAGCGGTACGGTCAGCCTTGATCCCGATCGCTATAAGAAGCGCTCCGAGTATACTAAACGCTCCCGTCCAGACCCAGAGACCGGGAGTTTCAAAAGTGAGGAATAATACGCCCAGAACGGCCAGAATGCCTATGCCTGCCACAACATATTGAACGATCAGAAGGGATCTTAATAGTTTTTCCTTCTCCCTTATGGTATACAGAAAACCAGCCGTGAATATCGCCATGACCGGCATGAGTGAATTCAAATAATGGGGTAGTTTGAATTTTGAGAAACTTATCACCAGTAGGGTAAGCACGATTCCGCCAAGGGTCAGTACTTCCACATCATATTTCGAACGATCGAACCGCGCTTTCAGCAGTGCTTTCAACCTGCGAAACATTCCGGTATAGAAAAGCAATGGCCAGGGCAGAAAGGCCCAGAGTATGGTGTGAAAAAAGAAAAGGTAATCCGGACTCACTTCTTCAAAGCCTTTTGCGGTTAAGCGGTTAAAGCTTTGATCCCAAAGTATAAACCGAATTCCGGAAACATCTGTCTGTTCGTTTACCACCAGTTCCGGATGAAGATCGAACTGTAAATAATAGGCATACAACATCGGACTGATGCTGATAAGCAGGGTAATGAATCCTGCCCAAAGAGAAGCGCGTAGAAATACGTTCCATTTATTGGTATATGCAATATGGCTTATCAGACACAGGCCAATAACCACCAGTCCGAGCAAGCCCTTCGTAGAAAAGGCGATACCCATGAAAAGGGCTCCCCAGATCACATTTTTAAGCTGGTTATATTCAACCCATTTAAAAAGCTGCCAAAGAGAAATAATGACCGCGCCAGTGAGTACTGCATCGGTTCTTACATCATGGTTCGATAAAACGATTGCCTGAGCTGTCAAAAATATGAGGGCAGCATAGTGAGCATACGCTTTCGGCACATTCTTGTAAAGATCAGTTGTTAATCGAAAAACGGCATAGGCGCCACCTATAGTAAAAAGCAGAGCCGGTATCCGGTACGCCCATTGGGATATTCCAAAGATTTTGAAAGCCAGACCTGCCAGCCAAAAGTGCATATGGGGCTTATCAAGATAGGCTTCATTTCCGCGATAGAGGTTTACAAAATCATTTTCAAGATACATTCGCATCGCCATAACCGCGTGCTGGGCTGAGTCGTTTTCCATTAGCGGTATAAAGGTGCCCAGAAGGTAGCAGACGGCTAGCAGCAGATACAACAGGTACAAGGTGGTATTTGATAAGTGACCGTCTTTGGTTAGGAATCGTGATTTCATGAGCAGTTCAGCTTGCTTTTGAAGGAATTATAAGTTTCAGTTCCGGCTTCAGGAAATGGAAATATAGCCCGAATATCGATACAACGGCCGTTATAAGGGAAAATACCGTACCCACGCTTACGGCCAGGCTCTGGTCCAGTTCAAACAGCACTGAGGCCTGTAAGAACAGGTACTCCCTGATTCCGATGCCTGAAAACGAAAGTACCGATAAGACCGATGAAACCAGGAAGATAACCAGATAGATCAGGATAGCATGTATTTCAGGGCTCAAGGCTTTGAGGATAAAAAATACACAGATCAACTGGCACCCCTGTATCAGGATGGAGTAAATCAACGATCGGTTATACAGTTTGCCCCCGAAGCTGAAAAAACGACGGGAGGTCCATTTTGCCGTAAGGAGTATCACCAGCAACAAAAGTATGGTGACAACCGATTTCAGGGGCCATGCGTATCCGGGAATCAGGATGATCACCATTATTGTCAGCAATAAGCCGATGGCGATCAGGCCGCTGAGCCGATCCAGGAAGACTGCCTTGATCAGTTTTTTGGTTTTCCAGCCGAAATGGTTTTTAAGGAGGTAGACCTTATACGCATCTCCTCCTATTCCGCCGGGAATAAAAAAATTATAGAACATCCCTACCAGGTAAAGCTGCATATTGCTGAAGTGGGCTAGTGGCATTCCGGCCTCATGAAAAAACAGATTCAGCCGAAAAGATGAGATGACCTGGGATATGATAAAGAAGAACAGGGCTAACAGCATATACCCGCTGTGTGTTCGGGAAAGTGTTCTCCCCACTTCCCTGATATCTACTTTAGTGAATACCAGGTATAGCAGCGCCAGGGATACCGCAATTTTAAGAAAGGTGATTAATGGTTTCTTTATTCTTTGATCCATGGGCAGACTTTAGGCTGAAAATATTGCGAACCCTGTAGGGGCGTTTGCGTTGCGATTCGAAATAGGTACGCATTAAGAGGTCTGTGACTACCCCTACCGTGATGAATTGTATTCCGACTATCACAAAAAGTACACCCAGGATGAGCAAAGGTCTGTCACCGATCTCATTACCCATAAGCTTGACTACAAGGAGGTATACATTGATAATAGCACCCAGCAAAAAGAAGATCAGACCGATGTTTCCAAAGAGATACATGGGCTTTTGCATATGCTTTCGCTGAAAGATGATGAGCAACAGGTCATTGAGAACCTTGAAAGTTCTTCCAAGGCCGTACTTCGAATGCCCGAACTGTCTGTGATGGTGATTTACATCGACTTCTTTTATTCTCGCCCCGTTAAGAAAGGCAAGCAGGTTGATAAAGCGATGCATTTCCCCGTACAGATTGAGCTCTTTGGCTGTTTCACTGCTGAAAACCTTAAGGGCGCATCCCTGGTCTTTCAGGTTAAGCTTCGTTGCCTTTCGTATGATAAAATTGGCAATTTTCGATGGGATGGTTTTCAGGTAGCTGTCTTTGCGATTCTTGCGAACACCGGTAACCACATCCCAGTCGCCTTTGGCGGCAATATCGACCATTTTTGGAATATCTGCCGGATCGTTCTGCAGGTCTCCATCCATTGTAATGATGAAATCACCTTCGGCATAATCGATCCCTGCTGCCAGAGCGAGGCTTTGTCCGTAATTTTTTTTGAGTTCGATAAGATGCACATTGGGGTGATTCATCTCCTTGATCACCTGCCGTGTATTGTCGGTAGAGAAATCATCGATATAGATCAGCTGATACCGGTAATCTTTCAGACTTTCCTCGATCTTTTCTGTGAGCGGGGTTACGCTCTCCTCTTCATTATAAACGGGAATGACTATCGAGAGATAATGATCTTTTTTTGCCATGACATGTCGTTCTTTAGCCGTGATTAAGGCTTAAAAATTAGGTTACAAAATTAACTTTTCTGAGGGAATTCAGCCGGTTTTTGGCTGTTTTAAATTTGAATAACAAAAAAAGCCCGGGGAATTCCCCGGGCTTTTTCATATTAGTGGTCAATCGTTAATCTTTGTTTCTTCTGTCTCCGCGATTGCGATTGTCTCTTCCGCGATTATCCCTTCCACGGTTATCGCGTCTGTTATTATCTCTGTTGCGATCTCCGCGATCTCCGCCGCTTGATCTTCGTTCCTGATATCCTTCAGGCTTCGGAAGAATGGCTTTGCGCGAAACTTTCTCACGTTTGGTTTTGGGATCAAACCCGAAGTATTTAACCTCAAATACGTCTCCAAGGTTTACTACATCGGTAACATTATCGGTGCGGTCCCATGCCAGTTCTGAGATATGCAGCAGTGTCTCATTACCGGGGGCAACGGTATATTCAACTACGGCTCCGAAATCAAGAAGCTTGATAACTTTAACCTCATAAACCTCTCCGACATCGGGCTTAAAGGTAATGGCTTTGATCTTCTCAAGAACCTTATCGATTCCGGCCTGGTCTGTTCCGAGAATTTCAACAATTCCCTGGTCTTCGACCTCGTCGATAACGATCTCGGTTTTGGTTTCTTTCTGCAGCTCCTGAATAACTTTACCACCTGGTCCAATAAGTGCACCGATGTATTCGGTCGGGATGGTAGTGGTAACGATCTTCGGTGCATGAGCTTTAACATTCTCACGTGGCTCTGCAATAGTATCTGTAAGGTGCTTCAAAATATGCAAACGACCTTCTCTGGCCTGGTTCAGTGCCTTTTCAAGGATTTCGTAAGAAAGACCTTTGATCTTGATATCCATCTGGCAGGCAGTGATACCTTTTTCAGTACCGGTTACTTTGAAGTCCATGTCTCCCAGGTGATCCTCATCTCCCAGAATATCTGAAAGAACTGCATAGCGATCACCATCAGAGATAAGTCCCATGGCAATACCCGATACAGGTCTGATAAGTTGTACCCCGGCATCCATCAATCCCATGGTTCCGGCACAAACCGTTGCCATAGACGATGATCCGTTTGATTCTAGTACCTCAGATACTATTCTTACGGTATACGGACAATCATCAGGGATCATACCTTTGAGGGCTCTTTGAGCCAGATTTCCGTGTCCGATCTCTCTTCGTGAAGTCCCTCTGATAGGTCTTGCTTCACCGGTTGAGAAAGGAGGGAAGTTATAATGCAGGTAGAATTTCTCTTCTCCCTGGTCTGTAGGCAGGTCGATCACATTGGCCTGTTTAGAGGTACCAAGAGTAACCGTGGCAAGTGCCTGGGTCTCTCCCCGGGTAAATATAGAAGAACCGTGAGTTCCCGGCAGGTAGTCGATCTCACACCATATAGGTCTGATATCTTCCGGCTTTCTGCCGTCCAGTCTGATCTTCTCATCCAGGATCAGATTTCGAACAGCTTCTTTCTGAGCTTTTCCGAAATATTTCCCGATAAGATCACCGTTCTCTTCCAGTTCCTCTTCGGTGAAGAGTTCTTCACAAGCTTCTTTCAGCTCGGCGAACTTCTCACCGCGCTCCTGCTTTGAAGTGTCTTCTTTAGCTATAGCATAGCATTTATCATAAGCGAAGTCATAGATTTTCTTTTCCATTTCTTCGTCTTCCTTCTCACCTTCATACTCGCGTACTTCCTTAGCTCCGACTTGCTCTACAAGGCGACGCTGAGCAGCACATTGCTCTTTGATGGCTTCGTGAGCGAATTTAATGGCTTCAGCCATTTCCTGTTCTGAAACTTCATCCATTTCTCCTTCAACCATGGCAACAGAGTCTTCAGAAGCTCCGACCATCATGTCGATATCGGCCTTTTCCAGCTGTGATTTACTAGGGTTGATGATCAGTTCGCCGTCTACCCGGGCAACACGAACCTCAGAGATCGGATACTCAAAAGGAATATCTGAGAGCTGAATACAGGCAGATGCTGCGAGTCCCGCCAGGGCATCAGGCATTACTTCGTCATCGTGTGACATAAGTTGTATCATTACCTGAGTCTCGGCATGATAATCTTTAGGGAATAAAGGACGCAATACACGGTCAACAAGACGCATGGTCAATACCTCCTGGTCACTCGGACGCGCTTCTCTTTTGAAAAAACCTCCGGGAAATCTACCAGCAGCGGCAAATTTCTCACGATAATCTACCGTAAGGGGCAGAAAGTCGATATCGGGTTTGGCTGTTCTTGATGATACAACGGTACCGAGTAGCATCGCATTTCCCATGCGAACGACAACAGACCCGTCTGCCTGCTTGGCGAGTTTCCCCGTTTCAATGGTAATGGTACGACCATCACCTAATTCAATAATTTCTTTTTTTACTTCAGGAATCATAAATGATGTAATTAGTCCACAAACTGGTTTGTGGTTTTGTTAAACATAGGGTTACTGTCTGGGAGACAGTGGGAGTTGTGTTGTTGTGGTAAAGTGTTTAACCCAATGAAAAACCAGTAGTTAGAGCTTTTTATGCGAGTAAGTAGCTATAAAGCTAAAATAATTCTGTGTAAGAAACCAAAAATACAGGCTTCAAATATAAAAAAAGGGGGCAAAGCCCCCCGATATTTACTTTCTCAGATTTAATTCCTTAACAATAGCACGATATCTGGTGATATCTTTTTTCTTCAGGTAATCCAGAAGGCTACGTCTTTTACCTACCAATCTTACCAGTGCACGCTCGGTGTTGAAATCCTTGCGGTTCTCTTTCAGGTGTTTGGTTAGGTGATTAATTCTGTGCGTAAATAACGCGATCTGACCTTCTGCTGATCCGGTGTTTTTCTCGTCACCACCATACTGCTTGAAGATCTCGGCTTTAACTTCATTGCTTAAATACATGCCAATATTATTTAAATGATTTTTATGTATTTGCCGGACTTTCCGACAAGGCTGCAAAGATAGGTATATTTTTCATTTTGGTTGAGTTTAGCGAATTTTATTTAACTTAGGTTGATTTATGTTAAATTTTAAAACCCAAATTCCATGAATTTACAACCCAGATCTGTGATAATGTTGCTGTCTGCAACCTTATTACTCAGTATGGTATCCTGCTCCGATGAACAGGAAAATGAAATGCCTCAAAGTGCCTTGTCGGCAGAGGCAATAACTGCGAACGCTGAAGCCGACCTGGTTTCAGATCAAATCGACGACATGGTTACCGTGGCGGTATCTTCTGATTTCAGCGCTGCAAAATCTGCAGGATCCTTTAAAGAGGCATTACCCACCTGCGCAACCGTCACCACGACCGATAAGGAAACGCACTTTAACCGTATAATCGATTTCGGTGAAGGATGTGAGCTGCCTAACGGTATTTTGCTAAGCGGTTCCATTATCGCTGATTATACCATTGATATGAATGCCGGTACAGCCGTTATAGAAGTGGGCTTCGACGGCTTTAAAGTCAATGACAGATCAGTGACCGGTGAAAAGCGTATCGAGTGGCAACAGAGCAACGAGGCTCAAAATCCTCAAGCCGATGTCATTACGGCTGTAAAGGTTACCTGGCCCAACGAATTCTACGTGGAGGTTTCAGGAGATGTAAAAAGAGAATGGATAGCAGGATATGATACCGAGGGATGGGAAGATAATGTGATCGAAGTGACAGGTAACAGAGATGTGGTCAATAGCCTTGATGGGGGTTACGCTTTAGAAACCCTCACTGCTTTAAGAAGAGAAGGTTCCTGCAGGCATTTTGTTTCCGGACAGCTGGCTATCAGTAAGAATCTGGTTTCCGGGGTGCTGGATTTCGGAGAGGGTGCTTGTGATAACAAGGCGGTTCTGACCTCAGAAGGGGGGGCTTAGCTTTGATATTGAATTGCCTTAGGAATTAAGTAAGGATATAAAAGAGAAAAGGTCCCTGTCGGGACCTTTTTTTATGCTCGTAACGGCTGATTCTGTATAAGGTCAATGTACTGGTTGACCTTGTTTTTGAGATCTCGCCGGTGTGTTATAAAATCAAGAAATCCGTGCTCAAGCAGGAATTCTGAGGTCTGGAAGTTCTCCGGAAGATCTTTTCCGGTGGCTTCTTTAACTACTCGTGGTCCTGCAAATCCGATTAGCGCTCCGGGCTCCGCTATGTTAATATCACCAAGCATAGCATATGAAGCTGTGGTGCCTCCCGTAGTCGGATCGGTACAAAGCGATATGTAAGGAATGCCGGCGTCGGCCAGCTGAGCGAGTTTGGCAGAGGTTTTTGCTAACTGCATCAGGGATAAAGCGGCTTCCATCATTCGGGCTCCTCCCGACTTGGATATCATAAGAAATGGTATCTTGTTCTGAATGGAGTGATCGATGGCGCGGGCGATTTTTTCACCTACGACACTACCCATGGAACCTCCGATGAAAGCAAAATCCATACAGGCTATGACCAGGTCTTTGCCTTTGGATTTACCTACTGCAGTTCTCACGGCATCTTTGAGATTCGTTTTTTCCTGTGCCTGCTCCAGACGCTCTGAATATTTCTTGGTATCGACGAATTTTAAAGGGTCTTTAGACACCATGTCTTTATCCAGTTCCTTGAATTTATTATCGTCAAATAATATGGAGAAATATTCCTTGCTGCCTATTCGTACGTGGTAGTCATCTTCAGGGCTTACATAGAAATTCTTTGCCAGCTCATCGGCCTCGACTATTTTTCCTGTAGGAGACTTATACCACAGTCCTTTTGGAGTATCCTTTTTTTGTTCTGTGGACGTTTGTATCCCTTTTTCTTTTCTTTTAAACCAAGCCATATCGTTGTAGGTTTTTAAAAATTAACTTTCGGGCTTTTATAAGGTTGCAAATTTATAAGGTATTTACATTATTCAAATCTTCGAAGGCCTTTTTTAGCCTTTCGATGAAAGTTTTTTCACCTTCCCTTAGCCAAACCCTTGGGTCATAGTATTTTTTATTTGGAGAATCGGGTCCTTCAGGGTTTCCGATCTGGCTTTTCAGAAATGCAGATTTATCTCCCATATAATCACGAATACCTTCCATAAAAGCATACTGCAGGTCGGTATCGATATTCATTTTTATAACACCGTATCCGATAGCTTCCCTGATCTCTTCAACTGTCGATCCGGAACCGCCATGAAAAACAAAATCGATGGTATTTTCAGGTACGTTATATTTTTGTGAGATGTATTCCTGAGAGTTTTTGAGAATTTTAGGTGTAAGTTTCACATTACCGGGTTTGTAAACCCCGTGAACATTTCCGAAGGCTGCGGCTACCGTAAATTTCGGGCTCACCTTCATCAATTCTTCGTAAGCATAGGCTACCTCTTCCGGCTGGGTGTATAGTTTAGAGTCATCAACGTCTGTGTTGTCTACCCCGTCTTCTTCACCTCCTGTAATACCCAATTCTATTTCAAGGGTCATGTTCATCTTGCTCATGCGCTCGAGGTACTTTTTACAGATCTCGATGTTCTCTTCAAGAGGCTCTTCGGAAAGATCGATCATGTGCGAGCTATAAAGAGATTTTCCGGTCTCTTTAAAGTACTTTTCGTTCTCATCCAGCAAGCCGTCGATCCATGGGAGTAATTTCTTTGCACAGTGGTCTGTGTGAAGAATCACCGTGGCGCCATAGGCTTCCGCTAACTGGTGTACATGCTTGGCTCCGGCAACGGCTCCGAGTATGGCTGCCTTCTGATCTTCGTTAGAAAGACCTTTCCCGGCATTGAACTGAGCTCCTCCGTTAGAGAATTGGATGATCACGGGTGAATTAAGCGTGGCGGCTGTTTCCAGTACCGCATTGATACTGCTGCTTCCTATAACATTTACAGCGGGGAGGGCAAACCCTTTTTCTTTGGCGTAGTTAAAGATGTTTTGAACTTCGTCTCCTGTAGCTACTCCGGGTTTAATATTGTGACTCATAAGGATTTGTTGATTTCTTTAAGTTGTTGCAGTTATTGATTTTATCACACAAAAATAATAAAATTAGCTTGGTTAGAAGGGATAATTAATACCAATATTGAAAACGGCATTGCTCAGGTTGTATTCTTTGAACCATCTGCTTCCCGGTTCATTGGCCGGATTATAGGTTTTGAATCCTACATCGAAGCGAATAACAAAGAAGTTGAAGTCATACCTTAGTCCAATCCCGGTACCCAGTGCGATCTCCTCCAGTGAACTCAAATCTTCGAATACGGCTTTTTCCAGCGTGACATCATCCCAGACATTCCAAATATTGCCCGCATCAGCAAAGATGGCCGACTTTAGTTGTCCGAAAATGGGGAAACGATATTCGAGGTTAAGAGCCAGTTTCATGTTGGCTTCATTAAAATCGTTCAGGTTGTCGGTGCTTCCGGGGCCTAGTGAATAGGCTTCCCATGCCCGGTTATCGTTCGAGCCTCCTGCAAAATAACTGCGAAGGAAAGGTATGTTGTCTGCGTTTCCGTAGGGGATGGCGATTCCGAAGAAGGAATGAAATGCCAGTACGGTGCTGCGGGAAAGCTGCCAATACTTCACATAATCGAATTCTGTTTTGATGTATTGAGAGTATTGTACCCCGAACAAGGTGTTCTTTCCGTCGGGCGTCTTATTAAAATCGATGAGTGCATCAAGGGCAGAAAACGTATTACCGGCCGATTCAATTTTGGTTTGAAACTGGTAGAAATCGTTATCCTGAAAACCTTCCCTGTTGTTCTTGTTCCAGGTGAAACTAGCTGAAAATATAAGATTATTCGCAGTCAGTCTCTCCCGTCGCTCCTCCAGGCGATTCACTTCCAGGAACTCGTCTTGAGTGAGCGGGATGTCTCCGTTGAGAGCATCCTGAGTGAAGCCTGCCGTTCCTTGGGGAATGGTGAGATTTCCATCTTCATTAAAATAATCAGGATTAACCTGGTTACTGTTCTCTGTCGCTACAGTATTGAGGTCTTCATAGCTGTTTCGGTAAATGAAATAATATCTTTCTGTGTTCAGGTTCCTGACATATTGAATATTGAAGAGGTCGAATATGTTTCTTCTGAAGTCGGTAGGTCGCCAGTTATACCGCCAGATCGCATTTACACTTTGCTTGTCAAGACCTATGTTTTGTTGAAAGGTGGTACCCAGTGACCACCGCGTCTCCGGAGACATGTATTTCGGAATGAGCTCGCTGGTATTGAAAGGAGAGACAATACGGGGAAAGTTCAGCCTGACATCCCCACCGAATTCGGCTATATTAAAAAAGTTTCCGGTCACATTATTGATCTCAGATGAGGAGCCGATGGTACCCCTGAAAGCGAACTCAAGTGTTTCTGCCCCTCTGAAAATATTTCTGCTCACCAGGGAAGTGCTGAGTGAAATACCTATATCCTGAATGTTCGAATGTGAAATATCGGTATTCAGGCCCAATGAAAACCTGGGCCTTGGGGTCAGGTAGATATTAGTGTTCAGGATGGCTGCCGTGCTGTCTGCATATCGGTAGGTGATATTCGGGTATTTGAAGGTCTTCAGGTTTCCTATTTGCCTTGAAGTAAGATTTCTGGCAGATTCTTTAAAAACATCACCCGGGTTGATGGCCATTGCATCGGTTAAGGCACTGGGTTTATACCTGAGTTTATCATGAAAGAAAATGTTATAGCCTTCGTGATGAATGGAGTCCAGATTGGTGGTGTCTGCATTGAAGGTGTAATCAGCATAAATATTAACGTTCCTGATCTTGTGCACCTTGTAGGGTATACCCGGCAGGGTGTCGCTCCTTGGGTCAGGTTTGTTCTTGATGTTCAGGGTCACGGGCATAAAGTAATCATCACTCGCTGCCGAAGTGTCTGCCACGATATCAAAAGTGATGTCTGAAGGCTGGAACTTGTAGATCCCGCTATTGACAAAAATATTATTCAGGCGCTGTCTTTCGTTGCTGAAATTGGTCAGTTCGAATCGTTCCCCCTGATTGATCAGGGATCGCTTTTTATGAATTTCGTATAAAGAATCCAGTTCAGGAGAACTTATTTCATGTGTTAGCGTATCTATGATATAGGGTCTTCCGGTATTGACGCGATAGGTCATGCCTGCTCGCTTTGGTTTGTAATCGGCCGTATCGATGGAATGGCTGACCGTGTTGTTGAAGTATCCTTTGGTATCGTAGTATTGTTTCAGACGACTTAACGAACGCTGTGTTTTCTCTTCCCGGATAAGGACCGGTGGTTCTCCGGTTGACCGTAACCAGCTGTGGAAGCCTTTTTTATACCGCGCGATCTGTATCAGCTGTTTGGCAGAGATCATTCTCTCAAAGAAGTTAAGTTCCTCCAGTTGTTTTTCCAGCCTGGCATTGTAGATTGAATCGGCATTTGGCTTGGCCTGATTGTAGATGTACAGTCTGGTTAGAGTATTGGGTTGCTGGGTGATCAACCCGTTGATCTCGGGACCGCTTACCTTTTCGCCATTGAGCAGAATGGTGTTTTCCCGTAGAAGAAGTTCCCCTTCAGGTACTCTTTTAACGGCATTACAGGAAGAAATAAGAAGTATTATGGAGAATACCGTTATTTTTACAAACCAGTTCTTCAATGGGGTCAGGTATTAATTAGGTCAAAAATACATTATTCTGATGGTTAGCAAAAGTGAAATAAAGCGAATCAGCCGTTTACATCTCAAAAAGTACCGCTACAGTGAAGGTCTTTTTATCGTGGAAGGGGTGAAGGCGATAGGTGAATTCCTGGCTTCTGACTACCCGATGGAAAGCTTATATGCACTCGATCCCGGTCTCGATGATTTCGAAGGAAGGGCCGAGGGAGTGAGCGAATCTGAGTTGAAACGAATGACGGCGCTTAAAACGCCTAACCAGGCTTTGGGGGTGTTTAAAATGAGACGTGCTGATCAGGTGAGTTACGATGGATTGACCCTCGTTCTTGATGATGTAAGAGACCCCGGAAACCTGGGTACCATTATACGTTTGTGTGACTGGTTCGGAGTGACTGATCTGGTCTGCAGTAAGGAAACCGCAGATTGTTATAATCCTAAGGTGGTACAGGCCACCATGGGTTCCCTTGGAAGAGTGAACGTGGTTTACGCCGACCTGATTGAATTTTTTTCTGAGTATCCCCATCCGGTCTGCGTAACAGCCATGGATGGTGAAGATCTCTATCAGGTGGAGGCTCCTGCCTCTTTTGCTCTGGTAATGGGTAATGAAGCACATGGGGTTTCACCACAGATCATGAATCTGGCCGGTATGCGTGTGACCATCCCGCGATTTGGTAACCGGCAACTGGCCGAAAGTCTGAATGTGGCTACAGCGACTTCTGTCTGCCTAAGTGAATTCAGGAGGAAAGCTCTTGGATAGATAGACTATTCGAAAGTGAAATTGATGAATACCGCCCTGCTGTACATTCCATCGATATTACCGGTCCACGGGCTGTTCGGATTGCTGTCACGCACCAGTTCGTCACTGATGGCGAATACTCCTCTTATCGATGGTGAGAATTTGAAATAGTACAGGTAAAAATCGATACCAAAGCCTAATTCATAATAATAGGTATTGGTAGTCATACGAAAAGTACCGCTGGAATTATCGTCCGGATTGTTCTCATTACTGCTGAGATTGAACGAGGTGGATACACCTCCGACAACGTAAGGTTTAAAATTCCCCAGTCTTTTGGTGCTGGCTTTCAATAGGAGTGGGAGATGAATATAGGTGGATTTGGTTTCCCGGAGATAGTCTCTCAGATCGTTGAAATTAGGAAAGCCAAGATCTCTTTTGGTGTAATAAAGTCCGGGTTCCAGCCTCAGATCGAAGTGATCATTGAGTCTTAACTCCCCTATAAGTCCTACGTTGAAACCGATCGATTTACCATCAAGTATATAGACATTGTTATTGTCGATATAATCGAACTTAAAACCGTATTGATTCAGACCGAGGTAGTACCCCCAATTCAGGAGTTTCTTGTCTTCGTTCTGAAGGTTTATAATGGGAGACTCATTGAACTGAGCAAAGGAGCCGGAGCTGACACCCAAAATAAGGATCAAATACAGGAGCAGGTTCTTCACGGGTTGGTTAATTTAGGTTATGGTAATGTTTTCTCACTACGCTTTATATGGCTCGGTACTATTTGGTGGCGCGATATATGGTCGCTACCCCGAAAGTCTGAGGCCTGTGTTCTACATTATTAAACCCAATTTTACGTAAAATATTGTTGAATTCCTCACCGAAAGGAAAAACTGCAGCAGATTCAGATAAATAACCGTAAGCAGATTTGTCTTTGGATAACATTTTTCCAATAAGTGGTAAGAGTGTGGTTGAGTAGAACCGATAACCTTGCTTAAAGGGAAATTTAGTGGGTACAGAGGTTTCCAGCACCAGGAAGACACCGCCGGGTTTCAGGACTCTGTAGATCTCGGCCAGTCCTTTTTCAAGGGTTTCAAAATTTCGCACCCCGAAAGCTACGGTGATGGCATCGAAACGATCGTCTTCAAAGGGTAGTGACTCGCTGTCGCCCAGTATCATTTCGATCTTTTCGTTCAGGTTTTTTCCCGAAACCTTCTTTTTACCTACCTCAAGCATCCCGGGAGAAATGTCAAGTCCTTTTATTTCGCCAGCCTTAGTGTTCTCTGCTATCTGGATGGCCAGATCGCCTGTGCCGGTAGCGATATCCAGTACACTTTCGGCTCCTGACTTTTCTACCTCTTTAACGATTTTTCTGCGCCAGCTGTTATCAATGCCGAAAGAAATGATTCGGTTCAGACCATCGTAGTTCTCAGAAATATTGTCGAACATACGGGTAACCTGTTGCTTTTTACCCTGGTCTGAGTCTTTATAGGGTTTTACATTTTTTGACATTAGGCAATTTTTGCGCAAAGATACTACATTGATGAGCATGTTTGCCAGTCTTTCCCATAAACAGCCTGTTTTCTGCTTATTGTACTAAAATTGACCTATATTTGTACTTGCATTTCAAGAGCACAACTTTAATGAAAATAATTATTGCAGGTGCTGGTGAAGTAGGGTTTCATTTGGCCAAACTTCTGTCGTATGAATCCCAGGACATCACACTTATCGATATCGATAAAGAAAATCTAAACTACGCCGATACTCACTTAGATATAAAAGTGTTAAAAGGAGATGCCACATCTGTTTCTGTTCTTAAGGAGGCAAGGGTGGAATCCAGTGATATGGTGATCGGGGTAACAGCATCTGAAACGACCAATATCACCTTATGCCTGCTGGCCAAACAGTTGGGGTGCAAGCAAACCATCGCCCGAATTTCAAATACAGAATTTATCTATCATAAGGAAGAACTGGGCTTTTCAAAGTTGGGTATCGATGAGCTCATTTCTCCGGAAAAGCTTGCCTCTGAAGAGATTCAGTTACTGCTGGATCAATCGGCATTTAATGACAGCTATGAATTCGAGGATGGTGCTTTGATCATGGTGGGAACCAGTTTGCAGCGCACTGCCCCCTTTGTAGGGAAATCGGTCAAGGAAGCTGCAGGCATCTTTCCCGAACTGCATTTTGTGCCTATCGCCATTCAGCGCTTCGGAACTCAATATACGCTGATTCCCCGCGGAGACACCGTTTTTAAAGAGGGAGATCAGGCGTATTTTGTCACTTCTAAGGAAGGGGTTGATGAGCTGTATAAGCTTACCGGGAAGACGCGTGAGTCGATCAAAAATGTAATGATACTCGGTGGGAGTAAGATAGGTTTCAAGACCGCGCGCGACCTCTGTGGAAACAAGTTTCGTGTTAAGCTGATCGAACAGGATAAGTCAAAGGCGTTTGATCTGGCTGATGAATTGCCCAATGCGTTGATCATCAACGGTGACGGAAGGAACGTTGAGTTGCTGGAGGAAGAGGATATAGAAGAAATGGACGCATTTATTTCGGTTACCGGAAATTCTGAGACTAATATCATGTCTTGCCTGGTGGCCAAATCAAAGAATATCAAAAAGACCATCGCATTGGTTGAGAATATGGACTATTTCCAGCTCTCGCAATCGATCGGGATCGATACCCTTATCAATAAGAAACTTTTAGCGGCCAACAATATCTTTCGATATATCAGGAAAGGTGAAGTGGTTGCTCTGACCCGTCTTAACAACCTGAATGCTGAAATTCTCGAATTCATTGTGAAGCCTTCATCTGAGGTGAACGGACAACGAATTAAAGATCTTGATTTTCCACGCTCAGCCATCATTGGCGGGGTGATCAGAGACGGTGAAGGAATCATTGCCTTGGGAGATTTTACCATTCAGAGCGGCGACCGTGTAGTGGTATGCTGCCTCCCTAAATCCATCTCCAAGGTAGAAAAACTCTTTCTCTGATCTTTATGAAGCGCCTCAATACCAAAGTCATCATTCATTTAATGGGCCTGCTCCTGTTGTTTAACGGGGGCTTTATGTTATTGTCAGCTCTTGTGAGTGGTCTCTACCAGGATGGTGCTACCCTTGAGATCAGTTTTGCAGGTGTAGCAACACTTTTCATCGGTACTCTGATGATGTATACCACCCGCGATCACGATACCGATATTAAAAAGAGAGAAGGATATATGATCGTTAGCTTCGGCTGGCTGGTCATGTCACTTTCAGGTACGTTGCCATATCTTTTCACTGGTACCATTCCTGATTTTACCAATGCCTTCTTTGAGACCATGAGCGGGTATACCACGACCGGAGCCACTATCATCAATGATATAGAGGTATTGCCTGAAGGTATATTGTTCTGGAGAAGTACCACCCACTGGATCGGGGGTATGGGTATCATCGTACTGGCAATAGCCATATTACCCTTGCTGGGTATAGGGGGGATGCAGTTATTTGCTGCTGAAGCACCCGGCCCCAGTGCTGATAAACTTCACCCGCGTATCACTGACACGGCTAAGAGGCTATGGCTTATCTATGTGGGTTACACCCTGGCTGAGACCCTGCTTCTCTTTTTGGCCGGTATGAACTTTTTCGACGCGATCAACCATGCGATGTCAACCTTGTCAACCGGAGGGTTTTCTACCAAAAATGCCAGCATCGCCTATTGGAATGATAATCCGTTGATCGAATACATTATCATCTTGTTCATGTTTCTGGCGGGTACCAATTTCGTGTTGAGCTATTTCGCTTTTAAGGGGAAGGTGCAGAAGGTGATCAAAGACTACGAGTTTCGATTTTATGGCGGTTTGATCCTGGGAGTGAGCATTGTTGCCTTCCTGATAATTTACCTAAAGGCCAATGTGCCGGTAAGCGATTATCACCCCATGATGTTCGGAGAGGCAGAAAGCGCGTTTCGTCACGGTCTTTTCCAGGTCGTTTCTGTGATCACCACCACCGGGTTCGTAACGGCAGATTTTACCGGCTGGACCCCTTTTCTGACAGTGATCTTTTTCGGGATCATGTTCGTTGGAGGTTCTGCGGGTTCAACAGCGGGTGGGGTCAAGGTGGTGAGGCACCTGTTGATGATCAAGAACGGGTTACTGGAGTTCAAGCGAACCCTGCACCCTAATGCGGTGATACCTGTGCGCTATAACGGCAAGTCGGTTTCTGAGAATATCATCTTCAATATCCTGGCCTTTTTTATTTTATATATGCTGATGTTCATTATCGGGGCGATAGTACTCGGTGCGCTGGGCCTTGATTTTGTTACTGCGGTCGGAGGGTCGGCCGCCACTCTCGGGAATGTCGGACCGGCTTTCGGACAACTGAACCCCTTGGCTAATTTTGACAGTCTGCCCGTGTTGGGTAAATGGTGGTGTTCATTTTTGATGATCTCCGGCCGTCTCGAACTGTTCACAGTGCTGATTCTCTTTAGTCCGAATTTCTGGAAGCGGGCATAAAAAAAAGCCTGCTCGATAGCAGGCTTTTGCATTCTGTTTAAAGCGTAATTCTATGCTTCGCTTAATACTTCCTTAATTCTTTTGATAGCTTCTTTCAGCTCTTCTTCTGAAGCAGCATATGAGATTCGCAAACAATCGGGTGCGCCAAAAGCCTCACCGGTAACTGTAGCGACCTGAGCTTCTTCCAGTAAAAGCAGAGAAAGATCAGTAGCATTGTTGATGACTTTTCCCCGAATGGTTTTTCCAAAGAAGTTAGAGACGTTTGGAAAAACATAGAATGCTCCTCCGGGCACGTTAAGCTGAAGGCCATCGATCTCTCCTAATAGGTTCAGCACCATGTCTCTTCTTTCGTGAAACTTGTCTATCATGTATTGTATTTTCGAAACCGGAGCCTCGAGTGCAGCGATGACTGCTCTTTGTGCAATACAATTCGCTCCACTGGTGATCTGACCCTGTACCTTGTTGCAGGCTTTGGCGATCCATTCAGGAGCTCCGATATATCCGATTCTCCAGCCTGTCATGGCGAACGCCTTTGATACCCCATTTACTGTTACGGTACGATCTTTCATGCCTTCTATAGCAGCCATGCTGGTGTGGGTTCCCACGAAATTGATGTGTTCATAGATCTCATCAGAAACTACGATGATACCTTCATGATTTTTTAACACCTCTGCAAGAGCCTTTAGCTCTTTTTCACTGTAAACAGAACCTGATGGGTTACAAGGAGAGCTGTACCACAGCATCTTTGTTTTCGGGGTGATGGCAGCTTCCAGCTGCTCAGCCGTCATCTTGAAATCGTTCTCTATGGTGGTTCGTACCTCTACGGGTACTCCTCCGGCCAGTTTGACGATCTCAGAATAACTTACCCAGTAAGGAGCAGGGAGAATCACCTCGTCTCCCGGGTTGAGTATGGCCATCGCCACATTGGCGAGAGACTGCTTGGCACCTGTAGAAACGATGATTTCTGAAGGGCTGTAATGCAGGTTGTTGTCTCTGACGAATTTTTGAACGATAGCCAGCTTCAGGTCAGCATAGCCGTCTACCGGGGTGTAACTGTTATAATTCTGATCGATGGCTTCTTTTGCAGCCTCCTTGATAAAGTCAGGAGTGTTAAAGTCGGGTTCTCCCAGACTAAGGCCAATAATGTCTTTTCCTTCAGCTTTGAGCTCCCGGGCCTTGGCAGCCATTGCGAGCGTGGCTGAAGTAGACATGTTCAGAATTTTGTCAGATAAAGTTGGTTTCATTTATTAATAGAAGTTTCGGTTTTATTGCATTGCTATTGAAGGTCTTTTGCCCAGTTCCCTCAGGTGGCGGAAATGGGAAATAATAGCCTGCCGTGTGGTGCGGTATTCGTGGTAGGGCAGGTTGAACTCTTTGGCTGTTTCCTTTACGATCTCAGCAATCTTGTCATAGTGAACATGACTGATGTTAGGGAAAATATGGTGTTCCACCTGATGATTCAAGCCTCCGGTGAACCAGTTGACCAATTTGTTTCTTGTTGAAAAATTGGTTGTGGTGAAAAGCTGGTGAATAGCCCAGGTGTTCTTGATGCTGCCGGTTTCGTCCGGAACTACAGTGTCGGTCTCTTCTACAATGTGTGCCAGCTGAAAGATGATACTCAGGATCAATCCGGCTGTATAATGCATAGCAAAGAAGCCGATCAGAATTTTCCACCAGGCGATATCGATAAAAAGCAATGGCAATACGATCCATATGGTAAGGTAGATCACTTTAGTGATGATCAGGATCGTCCATTCTTTGGTCGGGTTCGGGAATTTTCCATACGATAGTTTTCTTTTCATGTAGCTTCTCATCTGTTTGAAATCTGTCGTTATCGCCCAGTTCAAAGTCAGTAGTCCATACAGAAAAACCGAATAATAATGTTGGAACTTATGGAATCTTCGCCATTCTGAGTGTTTTGAAAACCGAATAATACGCCCTGCATCCAGATCTTCGTCATGACCGGGGATGTTGGTATACGTATGGTGCAGTACGTTGTGCTGTACCTTCCAGTTGTAGACGTTTCCTGCCAGAATATAAATGCTGGCACCCATGATCTTGTTAAGCCATTTTCTTGAAGAATATGACCCATGATTACCGTCATGCATGACATTCATACCTACTCCGGCCATTCCCACGCCGATCACAATGGTTAGCAGCAGTTGCAGCCATTGGTTCATGGAGACGGTAAGCAATACGAAATAGGGGGCCAGAAACAGGAGGAACATGACCGCCGTTTTCAGGTGGAGTTTCCAGTTTCCGGTTTTCTTGATATTGTTTTCTTTAAAATATTGATTTACTCTTGAATTCAGTGTTTTGAAAAAATTGGAGGGGTCTCTTCTCGAGAACCGCACAGCTTGCCTTGCGTTCATCATATTAATGTGTGTAAAGTATTCATAATTTAAGGCTGGTGTTTGGAGCCTTAAAGAAGCAAAAATAAGCATTAATATATATTAGCAAGAGCTATTCTCTTAAATAGCAGATCTGAATTAGTTAAATTTGTCCCATAAATGTTAAGAGAACTATGCAAACATCGGTGATCAGCAAGTACTTTCCGGCTCTTACAGAAGAGCAAATGTCGCAATTCGAGAAACTGGAATCGATTTATACTTACTGGAATGAGCGTATCAACGTGATCAGCCGGAAAGATATAGATGAGCTCTATATTCGCCACGTATTGCATTCACTGGGAATCGCCAAGGTGCAGGAATTTCTTCCCGATACCGATGTGGCTGATGTGGGTACCGGAGGGGGTTTTCCGGGTATTCCGCTGGCTATCATGTTTCCGCATACCCGTTTTCTTTTAGTCGATTCAATAGGGAAGAAGATCAGGGTGGTCGATGAGGTCGTGCAGGAACTCGGACTCAAAAATGTAGAGACCCTTCATGCACGAATAGAAAAGGTTGACCGCGAATTTGATTTTATCGTAAGTCGTGCGGTGACCAATATGCCTGATTTTGTTAAATGGGTTAAGGGCAAGGTCAAAAAGAAAGCGGTTCACCATCTGAAAAACGGAATATTGTATCTTAAAGGTGGTGATCTTTCAAAGGAACTGGAGATTTACCAGACCGCACAGGTATTTGAATTGTCTTCTTATTTCGACGAGCCTTTCTTTGAATCGAAGAAAGTGGTTTACCTTCCCCTGAAATACCGTGGCTGAGATCGTCAGATCCTCAGCAGGGTTTCGTAGCTGTGACGGCAGTGACTGATGTAATCTCTGAGATATCTTAGTTTTTTCTGCAGGATGCTGCGCTTGCTTTCCGCGTTGCGTTTGCGCAGCCTGTTTTCGAATTTACTGATCTTCTTTAATATTTCAGCCTTCTTCCGACCGGTGAATATATGGTCGAACTCTGTCTGACTTATTTTTCTCTCACCTGTTTCGCACGCCTCTATGAGGTCGTAATGCACTCTGAGAATGCAAAATTTTTCATCATTTTTCATTGTTCCGGGATTTAAAGCACCCTCAATTTACTAAAAAATTTACATTAAAGAAATATTTACGTAACATTAAATTAACATTGGAATTTGATTTTCGGTCTTTCAGGCCATAAAAAAACCCGGAAATCACTAAAGATTTCCGGGTCTGTTTTTAGCTGATTCCGTATCTATCCCATGAAAGGGTAGCGGTAATCGGTCGGAGTCACAAAGGTTTCTTTGATGAGTCTTGGTGACACCCATCTGAGGAGGTTTTGTGCAGATCCCGCCTTATCGTTGGTTCCTGAAGCTCTCGCTCCGCCAAAAGGCTGTTGACCCACAACGGCTCCGGTAGGTTTGTCGTTGATGTAGAAGTTCCCGGCGCAATTTTGCAAAGCCTTGGTCGCCTGGGCGATCACATATCGGTCATTGGCAAAAACCGCTCCTGTTAATGCATATTCAGAGGTTCCGTCTACCAGTTCGAGTGTTTCTTCCCATTTATTATCATCGTATACATATACGGTGACTACCGGGCCGAAAAGTTCGGTTGTCATAGTGACATATTTCGGATCGGTGGTTAGAATAACGGTAGGTTCTATGAAATAACCTTTGGATTTGTCATAATTACCTCCGGCGATAATTTCTGCTTCCTTGTCTTCTTTGGCGCGGTCGATATATCCGGCCAGTTTATCGAAGGCTCCTTCGTGAATCACAGCGGTAACGAAGTTCTCCATATTTTCAGGAGACCCCATTTTGATGCTTTTCACATCTTCCTTAACAAAGTTAAGAATCTCGTCTGCCTTAGACTTAGGAAGATAGATCCTGGAGGCGGCACTACACTTTTGGCCTTGAAGCTCGAATGCACCGCGTGTAATGGCAGTGGCTACCTGCTTGCTGTTGCTGTCAGGGTGAGCGATGATAAAATCTTTACCTCCGGTTTCACCTACGATACGCGGGTAAGTCTTGTATCTGTCGATACGCTCTCCGATCTTGGTCCAGATGCCTTTGAAAACATTGGTTGAACCGGTAAAGTGAATCCCGGCAAAGTCTGGAGAATCCAATACGGTGTTGGTGATCATTTCAGGGTCTCCGTAAACAACGTTGATAACTCCGTCAGGTACACCTGCTTCTTTTAATACATCGATGATCACTTTTGCCGAATAGATCTGGTGGTCACTTGGTTTCCAGACCACGACATTTCCCATCAGGGCTGCACTGGTAGGCAGGTTTCCTGCAATCGCAGTGAAGTTGAATGGAGTGATGGCATACACAAAGCCTTCCAGAGGTCTGTATTCCACGCGATTCCACATTCCTCTGTCAGAATCCGGTTGATCAGCGTAGATCTCAGACATATACTGAACGTTGAATCGCAGAAAATCGATCAGTTCGCAGGCAGAATCGATCTCAGCCTGGTATATGGTCTTAGACTGCGCCATCATGGTGGCGGCATTCATTTTTTGTCTGTAAGGACCGGCGATCAGATCTGCGGCCTTTAAGAAGATCGCTGCACGCTGCTCCCATTCCAGGTTAGCCCACTTCTCGCGAGCCTCAAGGGCTGTGCTGATAGCTTCCTCTACGTGCGACTTGTCGGCCAGATGGTATTGACCCACCTGGTGCTGGTGATCGTGTGGGGGTGAGAGCGGTCTGGTGTTTCCGGTTTGAATCTCTTTTCCGTTGATATATAGCGGAACATCGACTTTCTGGTTGTAAAATTCTTTATACTGTTTTAGAACAGCTTCTCTTTCGGGAGTTCCGGGAGCATAGGTTTTAACGGGTTCGTTAACCGCAACCGGAACTTCAAAAAAGCCTTTTCCCATAAGATTGATATTTTATATTGTAAGATTGAATTTGAATCAAAGGTAGTAAAAGGGATATGGTTTAAAAAACCAAAATCCTGTTAAAGCCTGGCATTAGTTCAATGCGAAGTGTGCAGAGAGTTTGAAGGTGGGAATGAACACCTTAAACCTTTTGGTGGTGGTGAAATTGACCATGTCGTAATGCCCTCTCATGGCCCCGATGGGGGAAGTAAGCAGGCATCCTGAGGTGTAGCTGTGAGATTCACCCGGTTTGATAACAGGTTTTTTTCCAATGACCCCTTCACCGTCGACGAATTCTACCTGGTTCAGCGCATCGAAGATCTGCCAGTGTCTGGAAGTAAGCTGAACAGCGTCTTTGCTCTGATTCTCTATGGTGATGCGGTAACCGAAGGCAAAGTGTATACGGTAGTTTTTGAAGAAGGTTCCTTCAAAACTGGTGTCTACAGAGATCTTAATTCCTTTTGTTACCTGGGTGGTCATAGCTAATATGTGAGCGCGCTCCCTATGAGGAAGAATATCAACGCGGTGCCTGCTAAAATAATAAAAATAGTGTTTAGGAAAATGTATTTAACAATAGTTTTAAACCTTCTTTCCTTGTAGAATCGCCGCATCGATTTATAGAGATAGAAAAGAAATGCGAGCAAAGCGATCCAGGTGATGTCGATGCCGGAGATCCATTCAAACAAAAAGGCGACCATCAATAAAAGAATGAATAATGACTGGGTGTGAAAACTGAAGATCAGATGATCCATATAGTCATATTTCTTTTTGGAGTAGATCAGCCAGATAAATACAGCGAAAACCGGCAGGAAGAAAAAGATGATGAAGGGAAGTCGGGAAATCACCTCCTGAAGAAAACTTCCCGGCTGTGAAGTGACCCTGTCAACGCTTTTGGCAAATCTGAAAGCGATGAGGTCCTGATTCTCAAATTCTGTATTCAGGTATTTTTCAGCTTCTTCTGCCGTATAATAATGGTTGTTTTTTAGTCCGCGCTGGAAAAAGTCCAACTTGTCACCCAGGGTTTGCAGGTAGCTCTCTTCTCCAATCGTCTGGTAATAGCCGGCGGGATCTGCTTCCATCAGCGAGTCACGCACCCGGGCCCGCGCTTTTATTTCGGGAATTCTTTTATCTAAAGAGTCAAGTGCTTTGTTGAGTGAATCGCTTGCAGGGAGTTGTTCGAGTTCATCATCGTCAAAGCTGAAAAGGATCGGGGAGTTGCTTTCAAGGCTGTCTGTTTCTGACGTGAATTTTTGGGCTTCCCTGTCGATTCTTTCCAGGTCACTGGAATAGTTGATCATCAGAAAGTAAATGATGGCAAGGCTGAGCAAAAACCGGAAGGGGTTGGTGTAAGAGGCTCTTTTTCCTGCAATATATTCTTCAGTGATCTTTCCGGGTTTAAAGATCAGGTCTGCAAGTGTGCGGCGCAATTTCGAATCATAAGAGATGAAGCTTGAAAAGAATTCATCGATCATATGGGCCAGGGTGATCTTTTCTTTGGTGTTTTTTTGTCCGCAATGCGGGCAATAACGATCAGTGAGCTCGAGCGGGTGCTCGCAATTAAGGCATTTTTCTCCCCTATACTTAAAGGGGCTCTTTTCTGATTTTACTGGTTTATCGGTCATTGGTAGTGTCCTAATTCGAAATGTTGAGGGAAGATGCATTTCCCAGTCCTATTACACTGTCGTAAATATCGCCGAAATTTCTGTAATAAACTATAGCCAGATACTCATTCTCTGTTGGCCAGAAGTTACCGCACAGGGCATTGTGGTCAATGGTTCCGTCTTCGTTTTTAATGACATATTTATAGTTGTAGAAGCCTTGTTTTAGCAGCAGGGTGGTGGTGTAAGTGTTGTCTTCATTCAGCTTTAACCGGTTCGATTCTTCCAGTCTGTAATTGTTGAATTTCCCGTACACATAAATGTCTTTAAAGGCAAGAGTGGGGTCATAGGTCAGGCTGAAGGTTACGAATGAGTAATCTGCTTCGGTGGCGGGATTCTCCAGGACGGCGTTCAGTGTTCTGGTGGTAAAGTCACCGTTGATGTCGGGAAAATAAGTATAGGGTTCGTCTTTTCTGGGTTGGTTGGTGAAGAGGTAGTGATAATACCTGTTTCCCAGTTCCACTCTGGCAACGCTGTTATTGGCTACCCGCAATTCTTTGGTGTCAAAATTATAATATTCGTTTCCTCCGGGAAAGGCTGTTTGCATGTCATAGCGATAAATGAGCTGGTTGCCTGAAATGAATTGCGGTTCCACCCCGGTGATGACATGATCGAAGTTGCTGTTCTTTATAAGGGCCAGTTTTACTTCTTTTTTGGGGTTGACCAGTTCAAAGTCTGCCGAATTGATAACGATCTCCAGACGCTGATACCCATCTATGTAATCAAAATCCCGTACTCTTTTTACGATCACTCCGGTGTTGACCCGGTTACTGTAGACGATGAACCTTCTGGAGAAGACCAGTTTGTCAAAACCGTCATATATCTTCAGGATATAATTTCCGGTAAGTTTCAAACCCGTAAGCCTGTTGGGTATTTCAAGGGTGTAGTGGGTGTATGGCTGTATGGTGGCCACCGAATTCTCGTACTGTATGATTCGCTGGTCATCCAGGCCTTTGAGATACTGAGTCTTCATTAGCCTGGAAGGGGTCCAGTCGGCATTGCAATGTTCAATCCTATAATAATAGTCCTGTTCATCTGCGAACAGATCGTCGAAAGTGAGGCGCATGGTTTCTCCCAGTCTGATGATAGGAAACTGGTATCCCTCTTCCGGTCCCTTAAAGATAACGGTCTTAATGTTTTCGGGAGGGTTGACTTCATTTTGAACCTGGCCGGTGACTCCCTGCAAGGAAATAAGCAGGCAGCAGATCAGAATGTTAAAAGCAGCGTTTTTTCGTTTCATTTCGAGGCTAAAGATAGCTAAAAAACAGACCTTTTTCAGGGTCATCAGAAGGGGTCAAAAATATAGGGTATAATTATGCAAACAATCTTTTAATTCTTAAATTTGCACGAATTTTTGAGTTAACTAATTTCATTAGATAAGGAACATGTCCAACGACATCAAGATTAGAAGAGGCTTAGATATTAAGCTGAAGGGTGTGGCAGAAAAAAAGATTTCTGAAGCCCCCAGATCTAAGAACTACGCTATCAAACCTACGGATTTTCACTATGTAACACCTAAAATGGTGCTGAAAGAAGGGGCTCAGGTCAAGGCCGGAGACACTATCTTCTTTTCAAAGTACAGTGACCGTGTAAAGTTTTCGGCTCCCGTAAGCGGGACATTAAAAGAGATCCGACGCGGAGCCAAAAGGCGTATCCTCGAAGTGATCATCGAAGCCGATGCTCAGGATGATTTTGTAGATTTCGGAAAAAAAGATCCGGCGAAAATGAATGTTGAAGAGATAAAGGAGCATCTGCTGGAGAGCGGCTGCTGGCCTTTTATCAAGCAACGTCCGTATGATATCGTAGCCAACCCGGCCGATTCGCCAAAGGCGATTTTTATTTCAGCATTGAACACGGCGCCGCTAACGGCTGATGTGGAATTTTTGCTGAAAGATCGTCAGGCCGATTTCCAGACCGGGATCGATGCGATCTCCAAATTAACCGAAGGGAAGACACACCTGTCTGTGGCCAAAGGAAGTGATTCCTGGCTGAGCGGGGTGAAGGGTGTTGAACTTCATAATGTAAGTGGTCCGCATCCTGCAGGAAATGTAGGAGTGCAGATACACCATACAGATCCCATTAATTTCGGGGAGAGGGTATGGGTTATCGCACCGGAAGATGTCGCTATAATCGGACATTTATTCAATTCAGGAAAATTCGAGGCAGACCGTTTGGTAGCCGTAGCCGGAAGTGAAGCTCCCAATGCGCAGTACTTCAAGGTGCGGGTAGGTGCCAATATGCAGGATATCATCGGAAAGGTGCCTGCCAATGTTCGAATCATCAGCGGAGATGTTCTTACCGGAGATAAGGTGGCCAATGCAGGGTATCTTGGATATTACCACAATACGATAAGTCTGATTCCTGAAGGGAATGATTATCGTATGTTCGGTTGGTTGCCTTTTAAAGATAATGATATACCAAGTATGTCAAGGACATCCTTGTCATTCCTGTTTCCTAATAAACGCTATAAGGTAGACACCAATTTAAATGGAGAAGAAAGAGCACTGGTAGTTACCGGTGAGATGGAGAAGGTCATGCCTATGGATATTTATCCTATGCAGTTACTGAAAGAGTGTATGGCACAAAATATCGAAAAGATGGAAAATCTCGGGATCTATGAAGTGGCTCCTGAAGATTTCGCCCTTGTTGATTATGTGAACACCTCTAAAGTAGAGGCGCAGGCGATTATTCGTGAGGCTCTTGATGTAATGATTAAAGAAGTTGGTTAAAAAAATAAGCTATGAGTTTTTTAAGAAAGAAATTAGATCAACTAAAACAACCTTTTGAAAAGGGTCAGAAGTGGGAGAAATTTGCTCCTGCTATCAATGCATTCGACACCTTCCTTTTTGTGCCTAATCACACCACTAAAAAGGGAGCTCATATTCGTGATGCTGTTGACCTGAAAAGAACGATGATCACCGTGGTAATCGCCTTGATTCCCGCGTTGATCTACGGTATGTACAATACCGGATATCAGTATTACAGTCAGCTCGATACCACATTTACCTTTATGGATGCTTTCCTGCACGGTGCATGGAAAATACTTCCTATGATCGTGGTGTCGTATGCAGTAGGTCTGGGTATTGAATTCATATTCGCCATTTACCGGGGTCACGAGGTTAACGAAGGATACCTGGTGACAGGGCTTTTGATCCCTATGATCATGCCGGTCGATATTCCTCTGTGGATGGTGGCCGTTTCAGTAGCATTTGCTGTTTTGATCGGGAAGGAAGCTTTCGGTGGTACCGGAATGAATATTCTGAATCCTGCTCTTACTGCCCGTGCCTTTGCCTTCTTTGCTTACCCGACCTATATGTCTGGTAACCAGGTGTGGGTTTCAGAGGCAAGTAATGTCGATGGGGTATCTGGAGAGACTATATTGGGAACCCTGGCAGCCGGAAACGAGGTGAGCTATAATATGTGGAGTATGTTTGCCGGATCGATTCCCGGTTCGATTGCAGAAACCTCTACGCTTTGGATTCTGGTAGGTGCGGCTATTCTTATTCTTACAGGAGTGGGTAGCTGGCGTATCATTGTGGGCGGTTTTGTCGGGGCGGCAGTTATGGCCTTCCTGTTCAATCTGTGGGGCGCCAATGAACTGATGAATTTCCCTTGGTATCAACACCTTGTGGTAGGCGGACTCGCATTTGGGGTAGTCTTTATGGCTACAGACCCTGTATCGGCTGCTCAGACCTTTAAGGGGAAATGGATCTACGGTATTCTTATCGGGATTTTCGGTATCATGATACGGGTATTCAATCCTGCCTATCCGGAAGGGATCATGTTGGCGATACTGCTAATGAATGTTTTTGCGCCGACCATCGACCACTATGTGATCGAAGCTAATATTAAAAGAAGAAAGAAACGTTTATCAACCGCTACGGTTAAATCAGCATAACTATGAAAAGAGACAGTAACGCCTATACTTTCATATTTGCTGCGATCATGGTATTGGTCGTGGCTTCTGCCCTGGCAATCGCAGCTACTTCGCTGCAGCCGATGCAGAATGAGAACGTAAGGAAAGAAAAAATGCAGAACATCCTGATGACCATCGGGATCGAGGTAGACCGCGAGGGTGCTGAAGAAAAGTTCAATGAATATATCGTTGAGCAGATCGCACTTACTTCTGAAGGAGAGGTAGACGAATCGGTAGATGCCTTTAAGGTCGATCTTGCCAAGGAGTTAAAAAAGCCGGTTGATCAGCAGCGCTTTCCTCTTTACGTAGCCGAGGTAGACAGTGAGAAGTATTATATTATTCCTCTTAGAGGTGCCGGTCTTTGGGACGCTATTTGGGGATATATTTCTCTTAAAGACGATATCAATACGATCAAAGGTGCCGTATTTGACCATAAGGGAGAAACCCCAGGTCTGGGTGCTGAGATCACACAATCGTGGTTCGAGGAGCGTTTTGCCGAAGAGAAAATCATGAATGATAACGGAGAATTTGCCGGAGTTTCTGTGGTAAAAGGCTATTCAGGCGGAAACGCTAAAGATGATAATGCAGTAGACGCTATCTCAGGTGCTACTATTACCGGAGATGGAGTTACAGATATGATCTCTGATCGCCTGCGTTATTACCTTCCTTATTTACAAAAACAAAACGTTGAAGTAGCTTTAAAATAATTATTATGGCCGATAACAAAACGAAAAAGGAAAAATCACCGGTGGTTCTCTTCGTAGCTGAGGAGAAAGAGCCGTTGCTTTCCAAGAAAAACAGAAAATTATTATCTGATCCTTTAGATGATAACAACCCGATTACCGTGCAGGTACTCGGTATTTGTTCTGCACTTGCGATCACTGTTCAGTTAAAGCCGGCTGTAGTAATGGCTATTGCGGTAATGGCAGTAATGGCTTTTGCCAACGTTATCGTTTCTTTGATCAGGAACCTGATTCCCAACCGTATTCGTATCATTGTGCAGCTCGTGGTTGTGGCTGCCCTGGTGATTCTTGTTGACCAGGTGCTCAAAGCCTTTGCATATGATGTTAGTAAGGAGCTTTCGGTGTTCGTGGGACTGATTATTACCAACTGTATCGTAATGGGACGTCTAGAAGCCTTTGCCCTTGGTAACGGAGTTTGGAAGTCGTTCCTTGACGGGATCGGGAATGCGGCCGGTTACGGACTCATTCTGATCATCGTGGCATTTTTCCGTGAACTGCTCGGTTCAGGGAAACTGTATGGATATGAGGTTCTTGGTCATAAGGGTGTTACCCTGGCTGAATCTACCGGTTTGTATGCACTGGGTTATGAGAACAACGGTCTGATGTTGCTCTCTCCGGCGGCACTGCTTGTAGTGGGCGTTCTTATCTGGGTTCAGCGTTCAAGAAACAGAAAATTAATAGAGAAAAATTAAGCTCTCAGTATATAAATCAAAGTAAAAATGGATTACGTAAATCTTTTTGTCAGAAGTATTTTTATCGAGAACATGGTTTTCGCATACTTCCTGGGAATGTGTTCATACCTGGCAGTATCTAAGACCGTGAAAACCGCTGTAGGTCTGGGAGCTGCTGTAATTTTCGTACTCGGGATCACCGTGCCGATCAACTACTGGCTCGACACCTATTTGTTGAGACCGGGAGCATTGAGCTGGCTTAGTCCTGAGTATGCCGATGTTGACCTTAGCTTCCTTAGTTTTATCATGTTCATCGCCGTTATCGCCTCTATGGTGCAGCTGGTGGAAATGATTGTTGAGAAGTTCGCTCCGGCACTCTACGGGGCTCTGGGTATCTTTCTGCCTCTTATCGCTGTAAACTGTGCGATTCTGGGAGGTTCACTGTTTATGCAGCAGAAGGATTTCGGCGGAGTTTCTGAAGCCGGTATCTATGGTCTCGGATCTGGAGTTGGCTGGTTCCTGGCTATACTTGCTATCGCGGCTATTCGCGAGAAGATCGCTTATTCAAATGTGCCTGCTCCGCTCAGAGGACTCGGGATCACTTTTATTATAACAGGACTTATGGCTCTTGGGTTCATGAGTTTTATGGGAATCAAATTGTAAATTTTTAGTAGAAAGAGATTATGGATTATACAGTAATCATAGCGAGTTTATTAGTATTTCTTTTCCTGATCTTTGTGCTTGTGGCGGTATTGCTGGGAGCCAAAGCCAAACTGGTCCCTTCCGGTCCTGTTAATCTTAAGATCAACGGAGAGAAAGATGTAGAGGTTTCTTCCGGTGGAACCCTGCTGTCAACTCTCGGAGACAATAAAATATTTCTTCCTTCCGCTTGTGGTGGAGGAGGTACCTGTATTCAGTGTAAGTGTGTCGTGAAAGAGGGTGGAGGAGAGATCCTTCCTACCGAAGCACCACATTTCACCCGTAAGGAAATAGCTGAAGGCTGGCGTCTTGGATGCCAGGTGAAGGTGAAGCAGGATATGGTTATCGAAGTGCCTGAAGAGGTCTTCGGAATTAAGAAATGGGAAGCTGAGGTTGTTCGTAACTGGAACGTTGCCTCATTTATCAAGGAATTTGTGGTTCGTATCCCTGAAGATATGGATTATGAAGCCGGAGGATATATTCAGATCGAAATCCCGCCATGCGAGGTTCGTTATGAAGAAATCGATATCACTGCTCACCCTGAAGAACACGACGATCCTAAGAAATTCCAGTTGGAATGGGATAAGTTTAACCTCTGGCCTTTGGTGATGAAAAACACCGAGACCGTTGAAAGAGCTTATTCGATGGCTTCTTACCCGGCAGAGGGGAGAGATATCATGCTGAATGTACGTATCGCTACTCCACCATGGGATCGTAACAAAAATGACTGGATGGACGTGAATCCGGGTATCGCCTCGTCTTATATTTTCGCCAGAAAACCCGGAGATAAGGTGACCATTTCAGGTCCTTACGGAGAATTCTTCATCAACCACAGTGATGCTGAAATGCTGTATGTGGGAGGTGGAGCAGGTATGGCACCAATGCGTTCTCACCTGTATCACCTGTTCAAAACCCTTAAGACGGGCAGAAAAGTAACATTCTGGTACGGAGGTCGTTCGAAAAGAGAGCTCTTCTATATCGAGCACTTCAGATCTCTGGAGCGTGATTTCCCTAACTTTAAGTTCTATATCGCACTTTCAGAACCGCTGGAAGAAGATAACTGGAAAGTAAAAGACGGAATCGAAGGTGAAGGAGACGGATTTATCGGATTCGTTCACCAGGTTGTGATCGATAATTATCTGCAACATCATGATGCTCCTGAAGATATAGAATTCTATTTCTGCGGACCGCCATTGATGAACAAGGCAGTGGAGAAGATGTGTGACGACTTTGGAGTACCGCCTGAAAATGTTCGTTTTGACGACTTTGGAGGATAATCAAAAATCATATATCAAAAAGGCCGGCTCTGACAGAGTCGGTTTTTTTATGTTATTTTGTGAAGTATGGGTGAGTTAAATGAACAGGAGTTGCATAACCTGGCCATGAACGTGGTAGGGAAAGACCTTGAAGAGAAGGGCTTCGAGTTTATGGCTGTGAACAGTAAGCTTAAGAAGGATCCGCAATTTGTCTGTCTGAAGGATAAGAAATTACATTTCATCGTGGTCAAGGCAGTGGTCTACCCTAATGATCCTAAAGCATATGACGTGGTTTATATGGAGACTATGAAAGAGCATGCTTTGAAGTTTAAGGCCAGGACCTACTACGCCGGTGTAGGGCTGGCCAATGCCGGAGATTATGAGAAACCGGTAAACAAAGAAGAGAATTATATAGTCAATTATAATGGTATTATTGAAATCTGAACCGGGGTATTTTTTATCCCTGATCCTGTTGGTGGCACTTCTGACCGGATGCGAACAAAATTCCGGAATAAAAACAGAACAGGGCCTTGCGCTGGGCACTAACTATACGATCAAATATGAGGTGGCACATGATTCCATCACCTATCACGATGAGATCGAATCTATTTTTGAGCAGGTCAATTCGTCTATGTCGACCTATCTCACCACCTCTGATATTTCCAGAATCAACCAGGGCGACAGTACCCTGGTGGTCGACACCCTTTTCAAAGAGGTTTTTATCAAGGCTAAGGAGGTTTGGGAAGCCAGTGAAGGGATATTCGATCCCACGGTGGGGATACTGGTGAACGCCTACGGCTTTGGTCCTGATGTGTCACTCAGTGAGATCAACCGTGAAGTTGTAGACAGCCTGATGCCACTTGTGGGGTTTGAACAGGTGGTGCTCACAGATGACAACCGCATATTGAAAGAGCGAAGCGACATTTTTCTTGATTTTAACGCCCTTGCCAAGGGCTACACAATCGACCTGATAGGCCGTATGCTGGACGCTAAGGGGGTAGAGAATTACCTGATCGAATTGGGGGGTGAAATTCTTACCAGGGGACAAAATACCCAACGGGTAAAGAATTGGACCGTAGCCATCGACAGCCCTTTACAAGATGGGGATCAACGCACTTTTATCGTCAAGGTGCAGCTGGAAAATCAGGCGATGGCAACCAGTGGGAATTATCGAAAGTTCCGGGTGGATCCGGAGACCGGAGAGCATTATGTGCATATCGTGAATCCAAAGACCGGATTTCCGGAAAAAAGCAATATTCTGAGTGTTTCGGTGATCGCCCCGACCTGTATGGAGGCTGATGCCTACGCGACGGCCCTGATGCTGATGGATCTTGATAAAAGTAAAGCGCTTCTTAAGGCGCATCCTGAACTGGAGGCTTATATCATATCATCTGAAGGAGGAGAAGGAGAAAACTCGTTACAGGAGTTTACAACTGAGGGATTCAGGGCGCTTATTGTTGAGTGACAGGCTTTTCGCAATAAGGGATCAGTTCATCAGGATTGATGGCATATTCTTTCACTTTCCCGGCAGGTAAGTCTTTCGATAGATGAATGGGACTGACCCGGAATCCTGCTTTTCTCAGGCGGTCAAAATAATCCTTTCCATAGACCCTGACATGGTCGTACTGACCAAAGATTCGCGAGCGCTCGGCCTTGTCGGTAATGCTGTCATCTTCAAAAGTTTCGTCTCTGCCAAGGTCCTGAGGTACCTGAAAAACGCCCCAGCCTCCTGGTCGCATAATACGGTATAGCTCAGAGATGGCCTTTTGGTCATCGGGAATATGCTCCAGAACGTGGTTGCATAAAATGACATCGAAACTGTTGTCTTCAAACGGAAGATCGCAAATGTCTGCCTTTACATCGGCCAGGGGTGAATTCAGATCGGTGGTTGTATAGTCCAGATTCAGCATCTTGCGGAACCGGCTGTAGAAAGCCTGTTCAGGGGCAAAATGTAAGACGCGTAACCGATCATTAAAAAAATTGGTATGCTGTTTTAAAAATAACCATAACAACCGGTGTCTTTCCAGGGAAAGTGTTCCCGGAGCCAGTACATTATCCCGTTGCTTTCCGTAGCCGTAAGGTAAAAATGAGCGATAAGATCTCCCGTCTATAGGGTCTGTATAGCCGCTTCCCCTCATGGATCTCGCCAATAAGGGGCGTACCCAGTAGCTCATTCTTATCAGTAAAGGCCGGGGTACGGCGTTCAATACAATCTTGAAAAGTTTCTTCAAGGCAGGTCAGGGCTTAGTGGTCAGGGCGGCTTTGAATTCGGCTTCTTCATCGCTTTCAATTCCCAGTACTTCATAAATATACTGGAAGGTTGAAAGAATCTCGGGTTTTCCGTTTACCAAAGCCACATCATGTTCAAAGTGGGCGCTTGGCATGCCGTCGGCGGTAACGATGGTCCAGCCGTCTCTGAGCTGTTTGATGCGTTGTGTCCCCATGTTGATCATGGGTTCGATCGCGACGACCATTCCTTCGACAAACTTCTTACCTCGCCCGCGCTTCCCGTAGTTCGGCATTTCGGGGTCTTCATGCATCTTTTGGCCGATCCCGTGACCTACCAGTTCACGTACCACCCCGTAGCCGTGATCTTCGCAATATTGCTGAATGGCAAATCCCACGTCACCAACTCGGTTGCCGGCTTTAAAGGCGCGAATGCCTTCGTAAAGCGATTCTTTGGTGATTTGAAGCAGTTTTTTGGTTTCAGGAGCCACCTCTCCGATTTCAAAGGTGTACGCGTGATCCCCGTAAAAGCCGTTCTTCAGGGCACCGCAGTCGATAGAAACGATGTCACCCTCTTCCAGCGGCCTGTCTGTTGGCAGACCGTGTACCACGGCTTCATTGACACTTGTGAGCAATGTTGACGGACAATCATATAATCCGAGAAATCCGGGTTCTGCCCCGTGATCCCTGATAAAGGCTTCAGCTTTTTTATCCAGTTCAATGGTAGTGATACCCGGCCTGAGCTCTGAGGCAAGCATTCCCAGGGTTTTAGACACTACCAGTGCACTTTCTCTCATCAGTTCAATTTCTTCAGGTGTCTTGATCTTGATCATCTTCAAATTTTTAAAAAGGCTGAATACCAAGTTTATGGATTTAATGTCATGTGAATGATTGCAAAAATAGCTATTATTTTGTGAATACCTCTTCTTTTCAATCCCTATGGCAGTATGGCCAGATTTCGGAAAAGACTGGCTTTGGCCTTTGCCAGTTTCCAGTTCAGGTCTATCTCTTTCAACCTGGCGTCAAGGTAACTCCTTTCCCTTGAATTGATTAGGAAAATGGAGCTTTCGCCAAAACTGAATTTCCGTTCTTCAGCAAGCAAGAGGGTTAAATAATCCTCAACCACATTTTCAACCATAACGATCTGACCTTTATAATTGTCGACTTCCTGAAAAGAAGCACTGATCTTGTTTTCCAGTTCCAGGGCCTGTTGCTCATATTCAAAGCCGGCATCCCGTATCTTAAAGTCGGCAATTTTTAATCCCCCCCGTTCTTTTCGAAGAAACAAGGGCATGCTGAAACGCAGTCCGAACTTGTAATCTCCCGTATTGATAGTGTTGATGCGGGTGGCATCAGAAGTGATGAAATTATAATTCAGATCGAGTTGGGGTTTGAGCATTTCGGCTTTCAACCTGCGTTCGACCTTAAGCCCGTCGATCTTGGCTCTCATGGCCAGTAATTTAGGGTGATTCTCAAGATTGACACCTTCAGGGAGTATATCATTGATCTCAAGGGTTCGTTCCAGGTTCTCCAATAACAGAGTGTCAGGAATAATGTCAGGCCTGAGTTCGAGGGGAATGGCTTCATCGATCCATAAAAAATTGGAAGCTTTAAGGCGGGCCTTTATCAGGTCCAGCCTTGCCTGTTCCAGGCTGATTTTCCTGTTGCGGTAAGCGATGCGCGATTCCACGCTGTCGATGGGGGCAATATCTCCGCTTTCTGCACTGGTTTTAACATTCTGAAACCGCTGAAAGGCGTTTTCAACGAACCCCTGATACAGATAGGTCTCCATGTAGGCCCTGTACCAATCAATGTATGCTGATGTAGCCTCAAAAAGAATTCTGTTCAGCTCAAGATCTCTTTGAGCCTGTGACAGGTCCTGAAAGATCTTGGCCTGCTTTAGGGTCGCCATCCGTTCGTTGATGAAAAGACCCTGCCCGATGGGTACGCTGACCCCGGCACTGTAGAGCCCGTCTTCCGGCACCGTGTTCTGTGGGTTTAAGAAACTGCCGTCATTGAGCTCGTAACCAGCCTTGAATTCAATTCCAAACCAGGTGGGAATCTTGAAGTTGGCGTTCAGAATATCGTAATATTCTGAATCTTTAAATGCCTTTTTATCGTAATCCACTTCCACTTTCGGGTCGAAACCTCCCCGGGCCTGCATCAGGTTTGCCTGAGCGGTATTGATGATCAGGTCGGCCTGCCTGGCCACCGGGTGATAGGTTTTTACAAAGCCCAGGAATTCATTCAGGTCCAGCACATTTACCGACAGGCTGTCCTGAGCGTTTCCGCCCTGTAAAAAAAACAGTGAGAGTATTATGGCTGCTAAGTGACGTCTCATTTCTTGGCACTTTGTTTTAAGATGTCCTGCGGACTGTAATAATTAGGAGGGAAGCCGTTGAGTTGTCGCCAGAGTTCGAACCAAATGGGAACATCCTGTAACAGAGCCATTGTTTTTGCGCCTGAACCTACTCTCAGAGCATCAGGCCATTCATGATCTTCAGGGTCTGGTGCGATCAGAATACGATACTTCCCGTTATCACTTATAAAGTTTTCAACTGCAACCACGACACCACCATAGGTTCCATAGGAGGCATTGGGCCAGCCGCTGAATACGATAGCAGGCCATCCGTCGAATACGACACGCACTTTTTCTCCACGGTGTATCAATGGCAGATCGATGGGCTTTACATAGCTGTCGACAGCGATCTCAAACTGAGACGGCATGATACTTACCAGGGGATCACCCTCTTTAAAGGTTTCTCCAATTCCTTGTTGCAGCGCCTTGTTCACAAACCCGCTTTGCGGGGCGGTAACAAAATTCATACCCCTTCGCACGGCATAATTGGTACGCTGGTTGCGCATTTTGGTCAGATTGGCCTCTGCATCTGCCTGAGAACTGATGGCCGTGAACTTGTCGCTTTCGGCTTTCGATATCTTTTCGGCATACTCTGCCTCAGTACGGGTGATCTCCACCTCGGCATTGAGCACCTCATTACGGCTGGCCAGCAGTTTATTTTCCTGGGATACCAGTTTGGCCTGTGTTTCCTGAAGCTTTAGTCGTTTTTCTTCCACATCGGTCACGGCTTTCAGGCCTTCACTGTTCAGGGCGACCACCCGGTCGTATTGGCGTTGGGCGATAAGAATATTGGTCTTTGCGGCCTCGAGGTCAATGCTGTCGCTTTCCACCTTTAAATGGGCCTGCAAGAGTTTGTTTCGGGCCTGTTCCAGTTTTAGTCTTCTTTCGTTCTTCAGCGCCTCAACCTGTAGATTCAACGCCCCGATCTTATTTGAATAAGACGAAACGCTTAGTTGCTTGGCCTCCAGCTGCTGGTCGGTTCTGGCCAGTAGTTCTGGGTCAAAATATTCATCTTTGACCTCTGAAAGTCGCAATATGGTATCTCCTGCCTCCACGAAATCACCTTCTCTGACATACCATTTTTCAATTCTGCCGGGAATGGCAGAGTGAACGGTCTGTGGCCGCTCTTCAGGGTTCAGGGTGGTGATGTAACCGTCTCCGGAAACAATCTGTGTCCATGGCAAGAACAACACCAGGAAACTAATGATAAAGAAGATCCCCAGGAATTGTCTGAAATATTTATAATGGTCTTTTCCGAACACCTTACCGGAGGAGCGGTAGTGCGAGATATCAACCTTTTTGTTCAGTATGTTTTTAGATATATTGAGCATGATATTTATGCGTTTAGATCTTTTTTAGTTTACCATTTTCCAGTCTGTAGTGGAGGGGGCATTTTGAGTCCCAGTAATGATTTTTGGAAACCACGATCAAACTCCACGGCTTGTCTTCTGCGGTTAAGAAGTCGATGACCTTTCTGGCTTCTTCTTTGTCGAAATATTCCAGAGACTCATCAAGGATCATCAGTTTTGGTCTTTTTATAATCGATCGTGCCAGAACGATTTTCTTGGAAACCGTGTAAGGCAATTGTTTTCCTTCGGGATAGATCACCGTATTGAGACCATTGGGCTGTTGTTTTATGAACTCATTAAGCCCTGTGTTTTTAATGGCCCATGACAGATCTTCGGCCGATACATCCGGGTTGCCAAAGGTGATATTGTCCTTAATGGTACCTTCGAAGGGAGTTTCTTCGGCTATCGAATGACCGATGAAGCTGCGGTAATAATTCGGATTGATTCCCTTCAGTGAAAAATCGTTGATATAGATATTTCCTGATTCAGGCTCCATCAAACCTGCCATGATTCTGAGGAGGGTCGACTTTCCGGAACCGTTCTTGCCTTTGATCATAATACGGGAACCCTGCGGCACCTTCAGAGAGATCTTATCAAGAAGTGGGGTGTCTTTGTGCTGGTGTCTGAAGGTAACCCTGTCTAATTCGAGATCAATTTGGTCATTAATCTGAAAGGCTGTATCGATCTCCTGACTTTCCAGGTCCTTGTCAACCACCTGTCCAATCTTTTCAAGGGAAGTGAGCATGTCGTAAAACATCTCCAGCCCCAGAATGAGTTTTTCCACCGAGCTGATCACAAGCAGGATAATAATTTCAGCTGCTACGAACTGCCCGATATTCATCTGTTGGTTAAGTACCAGTATACCACCGATAAGCAAGAGACCTGCGGTAACCAGAACTTTGAATCCGATCATCTGCCCGAATTGCAGCATCAGGATCTTAAAGTGAGATTCCCGTGCATCGAGGTAATCTGCCACCAGGGTATCACTCTTATCCATGGCGTGGGTGGTTTTTCCTGAAAGCTTGAAACTTATAACACTTCGGGCAACTTCCTGTATCCAGTGCGCCACGCGGTACTTGTGTTTCGATTCGTCAAGACTCGTATCCATACCTCTTGAAATGGTGAATTTGAATACGATATAAATAAATACGACCAGGAGGAGCCCGTAAATAATGAAAAACGGGTGATAGAATGATAGCAGCATAAGACCGAAAACGATCTGCAGGAATGCCGCAGGAACATCTATCAGCATTTTAGAAAGGCTTTTTTGAACAGTAAGAGTGTCAAAAAAGCGGTTTGCAAGCTCCGGGGGGTAGTAATTGCGCATCTGACCCATTTTGATTTTCGGAAAGCGATAGGCGAACTCGAAAGCCGAACGGGTAAATATCTTTTGCTGTATATCTTCGATAATGCGAAGCTGCATCAATTGCAGTATACCCACAAAGGCTACTCCGAGGGTTACCAGTATGACCAGAACGATCCAGGAAGTACTTACCTGAGCGGTCTGCAAAAGGTTGATGATCGCTTGTATACCAAGTGGCAGCGAGAGGTTTACCAATCCTGCAAAAATGGCGTAATAAAAGATCTGATAGAGATCTTTCTTATCCAGTTTGAGCAGATTTATAAAACGATTCCAGGGGGTTAGCAGATTATTTTGATCCATGATGCTCTTTCAGATTATTGAAAACGAGGTTGGTGATAAATTCAGTGACGCTGTGGCGTTGGTTGCAATTGGTTATGGTGGGAAAGTGTTCCCTTAGGAAATGCTGATGCAGGGTTCCTTCCAGTACGATAGATACCAGGCTCTTCGGATGAGAATAAGAAGAGTCAATCTCTTCGATCATTTCGGTTAGCCGGTATGCCAGTCTTTTATAAATGGAAAAAAAACCTTCTTTATTTTCCTGGTCTACTTCTTTGGTCAGAAACGATTTTGAAGATTCAGACACTACGATCTTATGGAGTATCACTTCGTTGATATGATCGAAATGCATGTCTTGTTCAACCGGCTGGGTAATGATCTCAAGCGCTTTTCTGAGCTTTTGCTCAGGGTTCTCTATGCTGTTGGTGGCAAATACCAGTCTGTATTCCAGCCAGCCCCAGTACCAGGAAGAAAGATATACCAGTAATTTGTGTTTGTTCTCAAAATAGCGGTATATAGAGCTTTCGGTAGAGTTGATCTCTTTGCTGAGCTTCCTGAAGGTAAATTGTTCAAAGCCGATCTTGTCGATCAGCAAAATGCTGTTCTCGACGATCCGCTTCCCCAGGTCTGAAGACTGAGGATCTTTGAGATAAATCTTGCTATTGATATTTACTTTCAGGTTTGTTAGTAATCTTTCCATTTCAGAAAACTTTGCACACAAAAATAATAGTATTACTATCATTATCAAGCATGATAAGAAAAATTTAACAAAAAAAAGACCGGCTTCTTTTGAAACCGGTCTTGTGTAACTTATTGTTTTACAGGATTATTTGCCCTGTACTTTCTTTTTGAACTTGTCGAAATCGCTGTCTTCCACTTTTCTTGGCCACTGGTTGTTTTCAGTGTCAATATCTGCAGTTTCAGCTCTTGGGTCAACAACAACACTTTCAAGCTCTTTATCGGTAGCCAGTACCTTGTTCAGCTGTTTGTCGTTCTTTCTCCATACCTGCGCGGGGTATTTCACGATCTCGCTGCTTCCGTCTTTATAATTGTACTCGACGATAAGCGGCATGGGGATTCCTCCCGGTTTTTCGAAAGTGATCTGGTAGAAGTATTTTGGATTCTTCAGCTTAGCGCGTTCTGCTGCTGAGAAATTATCCATAAGATACTCATTCAGAGTTTTATAATTTTCTTCCTTGCTCGATTCAGCCACATCATTCAGGTAGTCTTCACTGCCTTCTTCCACCATATAAACAAGAGGGGGAAGGTCTGCTTCGGTAATACCTCTTTGCTCAAAGATGTCTTTCACTTTCGCGGTAGGCTTGGAAGAGACATAATACTTCTTCACGTCTTTCACTCCTATATCGACATAATCAGTGCTGTAGAACCAACCTCTCCAGAACCAATCCAGGTCAACAGCTGAAGCATCTTCCATAGTGCGGAAGAAATCTTCAGGAGTAGGGTGTTTGAACATCCATCGCTGAGCGTATGTTTTAAAAGCATGATCAAATAACTCACGCCCCATAACAGTTTCTCTTAATATGTTCAGGGCTGTTGCCGGCTTGCCATAAGCATTGGCTCCAAGCTGATATACGTTTTCAGGATTTGACATGATAGGAGCGATATAATCCTGATCTCCTTTCATATAATCAACGATCTTCGACGGAGCTCCTCTTCGTGAAGGATAGTTGTCAAGTCCCTTGATCGCTTCAGGATGTGTTTTTCCAAACTCCTGTTCTGTAAGGTACTGCATAAAGGTGTCCAGACCTTCGTCCATCCATCCCCACTGACGTTCGTCTGAGTTGACGATCATCGGGAAGAAGTTGTGACCTACTTCGTGAATGATCACAGAGATCATTCCGAATTTGGTTCTGTCACTGTAAGAACCGTCTTCGTTGGGTCGTCCGTAGTTCCAGCAGATCATAGGGTATTCCATCCCCTGATTTTTGGCGTGAACAGAAACGGCTTTAGGGTAAGGGTATGCAAAGGTGTGATCTGAATAGGTCTTCAGAGTCTGCACCACGGCTTTGGTAGAGTATTCTTCCCATAGTGGGTTTCCTTCTTTAGGATATAGAGATACAGCCATTACGGTGCGTCCGTCGCTCATTTTTACAGCCTGCCGTTCCCAGATGAATTTACGTGAAGTGGCAAATGCAAAGTCACGAACATTCTCTGCCTTTAAAATATAGGTTTTTTTCTCTTCAGAAAATCCTTTTTCAGCGGCTCTGGCTTCTTCTTCGGTAACGATGATCACCGGTTTGTTATAAGACTTCTTAGAAGCTTCAAAGCGCTCATATTGCTCTTCGGTAAGGACTTCTTTCGCGTTTTGAATCTCACCTGTTCCCTCCAGTATATGGTCAGCGGGTACAGTGATGCTTACCTCATAATTACCAAAAGGGAGTGCGAATTCGCCTCTTCCCCAGAACTGGTGGTTCTGCCATCCTTCCACATCATTATATACGGCCATGCGCGGGAAGAATTGCGCGATAACATAAGCGTTGTTCCCGTCTTCTTCGAAATGCTCGAATCCGCTTCTGGCCCGGTTGGTAACGTGGTTGTTCACATTATACCACCATTTGATAGAGAAGGTGTATTGTTCTCCTGGCTGTAACGGCTCAGGCATATCGATACGCATCATCGTTTGATTGATGAAGTAGGGCAGATCTCTTCCTTTTTCATTTTGAACCTGTTGAATATTAAAGCCTCCGTCAAAAGGCTCACTCAGGTATTTATCTGCAAAACTGGCGGCATAAGCGGTTTCACCCAAAGACTCCTCGTCTCTGTCAAGAGCAGGACTGTCTTTCTTTCTGACGTTCTGATCAAGCTGTACCCAAAGGTACTCAAGCACATCGGGTGAGTTGTTGGTGTAAGTGATCGTTTCCTCTCCGTAGAGCTTCTGGTTCTTATCATCCAGCTCTATGGCCATATTGTAGTCGGCCTGTTGCTGGTAGTAAGCAGGTCCCGGGGCTCCGGCGCCGGTACGAAACATATTGGGAGTGGCGAACTCCTCATACAATTGTCTGAACTTGCTGGTGTTCTCGTGACCGGGCTGTCGCTCCTGTTTTTCTTCTTCCTGAGCGTTGATAGTCCCTGCCGCGAAAATGCACATAGCAGATACAAGGTACTTTAGTTTATTCATAATTTGATTTAAGTTTAACGGCGCAAAAAATAATGTATTTCAGTATTTTAATCTCCCCTCTGTTATAAGTTTAACATAGCTTTATCATTTTGGCTGTGCAGCATGAAACTTTCTTTTGTGCTCCCTGCCTCAAAATGAACGATATTCTGTTGTTCTTCGTACATGTCGCACAATACCTGGCTGTATACGCCGAGGCTTTTCAAGGTTTCGTCCTGTACATTTTCAGCTTCCAGGTAGACCTTGATCACATCGACATCATATTCCTTACCCAGGTATTTCCATCTGACTTCCTTGCCATTGGCAAATAATTTGAATTTGTCTCTCAGATACCGTTCTATGTAGTAATCGGCATTGTCGATCTCCTGTCCCGAGGTCAACTTCGGGTCAACTCCGTAACGGGCCTTGATCACGTTTTCCATGTCGTCGATGAAATATCGCGAAATCACTTGAACAGCCTGCGCTTCCTTGTCATATTTGATATCGGTAACGCTTACGTAAAACTTATGGGCACTAAACCCGAAAAGGGTCAGGGTAATTAATATGAGGGCGATATTCTTTTTCATCATCAATAGGTTTAGCAAAAAATCTGCCAATCTCCGCGAATGTCAAAAAAAGACTTTTCCGGCAACGCGGGTCATGAGATGCCAAATATAGCGATCAGGTTTTTTTAAGACTCAATGTTAATACAGAATTAACGGCTGTAGATCGGGGAGCCGGTTACAGAATGAGATTATTTCTGGTCTTTGATAAGTTCGTTGAAATTCTTGCTCTCTTCCACCAGGAAGTCGATGAGTTGAAATTCCTGATCTTTTTTTAGCAGTTGCCTGCTGGGAAAGCGATCATCGATATAAAAGAGAAATTCAGAAATGCGATCCTGAGGGATATCCAGATCGACCACAAAGAAGCGGTCGTCATAAACCTGCCTCAGCACATCGCTTGGCATGAGATTATTGGCGGGATCACCATCGGTATTAGGAGCGCTTTGGAACAGTGCCTTAAATATATTCACGAAGTTAAGGCCGTATTTCATTCCTCTGTCCTGCAGGGGAAGGGCAACATTTTCGACCGGAGTGGAGGGGTCGATCTCGTAAGCGGTCTCTTTGAATTCTTCCTCCTTAAGCTCGAGGAATTTTTCACGATTCGACGGACTCACTACAATTTCATCCAACTCGGTAATTTTCTCATCGACCTCGACCACTACTCGTGCATTGGTTAAAATCTCAGGGGTGATCAACAAGGTCTTGAACTGGTAGTTCAAAGCGGTGAATGCCAGAACATCACCCGGACTCACCCAGATCTCAAATTCTCCGTTTTGGTTGGTGATGGTGGCTCTTTCGGTGGTGGCATTGATTACATTTTCACCCTGAACGGGACTGTTCTGATATAAAACCGTACCCCTGAGGAGCACTCTTTCCGTTTCCTGAGAAAATGCCAGGAGCGGTGTAAAGAATAATAATAATGTGATGAGGTGTCTGTTCATAGCTGTTTTTTTTCATCAGATGGCTTAGGCTTGCCAGTACCTGATGGAGTTACTAAATTTACAAAAAAGCATTGGATTTTTCCAGTGATTCCTGTTCATTACCCATACAAATGTATTTACTGTAAATTATGAAACGCAACATGATCATCGCCAGCACCTCTACCGTATTTGGGGGTGAGTACCTGGAATATTTAAAACCCCGGCTGCAAACCTTTCTGTCGGGAGTAAAGCAATTGATTTTTATCCCATACGCCCGACCGGGAGGGATTAGCTGGGATGATTATACGGCCCGGGCTTCGGTTTATTTTAATACCCTGGGAATTGAGGTGAAGGGCATACACGAATTTGAAGACAGGTCTCAGGCGATCCTTCAGGCAGAGGCCATATTCACCGGGGGCGGTAATACTTTTTTATTGGTGCATGATTTATACCGCTATCGCATCATGCAGGTACTGCGGGAGGCTATATTTACAGGAGTGCCCTATCTGGGCAGCAGTGCAGGATCGAATATCACCGGTCTGACCATGCAAACCACCAATGACATGCCTGTGATCTATCCGCCGAGTTTTAAAACCCTCGGAGCGGTTCCTTTTAACATCAATCCGCATTACCTTGACCCTGAGCCGGGCAGTAAACATATGGGAGAAACCAGGGAAACACGAATCGGGGAATTTCAGGTGCTGAACGATATCCCCGTGGTAGGTTTAAGGGAAGGAAGCTGGCTGGAGGTAAATGATGATGATATCACACTTGGAGGAACTCTTTCTGCAAGAATATTTTTGAAAGACCGGCAGCCCTATGAACTGGAGGCCGGAAGTCATCTGGAACTCTGAGTGAGTTTTACTCGTGGGTCTTTGAAGAATCTTTAATAAGTTCCTGAAGTTCGCTGAACTCTCTTTCTGTCAGGGGGCGATATTTTCCTGTAGGTATATCGAGGGAGATATTCATGATGCGAATTCTCTTCAGTCTGGTGACCCGGTAACCCAGGTATTCGCACATTCTTCTGATCTGTCGGTTCAGTCCCTGGGTGAGTATGATTCTGAATTCATTTTTGCCGGTTTGTTCCACCTCGCATTTTCGGGTGACCGTACCTAAAATAGGAATTCCGTTTCTCATGCGATGGAGGAAATCAGGCGTGATAGGTTTATTGACCCGAACTATATACTCCTTCTCGTGATGATTGCGTGCCCTTAATATCTTATTGACGATATCACCATCATTGGTAAGAAGTATAAGACCTTCACTGGGTTTATCCAGTCTGCCTATGGGGAAAATGCGTACAGGGTAATTGATGAAATCGATAATGTTGTTCTTTTCAACCCGGGTGTCGGTCGTGCATACAATGCCAACAGGCTTGTTAAAGGCCAGGTAGATCCTTTCTTCATCGGGTTCACCAACAGGTTTCCCGTCAACGGCTACACGGTCGTTTTCAGATATTTTGGTGCCCATTTCCGGGACCTTACCATTGACGGTGACCCGGCCCTGTTCGATCAGTTTGTCGGCTGCCCTTCTGGAGCAATAGCCGATCTCACTCAGGTATTTATTGATACGCTTTTCCATGATTGCCAGAAAATTGCTTCTCAAACTTACAGAATCTCATTGAAAACCAAGAAGCAGAGAAATGAAAAAGCCCAACCTAAAGGATGGGCTTTCAGAGCGGGAGACGAGGTTCGAACTCGCGACATTCAGCTTGGAAGGCTGACGCTCTACCAACTGAGCTACTCCCGCTTATCGTGGGCGCAAATATAAATAATATGAAAGATTCTTTCCAAATAAATCAGAAGAATTTACCGGGTCATATCGGGAATCTTTTGTGTGTTTTCATTAACATACTTGATCTTAAGCTCTTATAGGAAGCGGGATTTCATACTGCCGGCATTTGCGTAATTATGCGTACTTTTAAATTGAGCCTCACAAAGAAGGCGGCAGGAGTTTTCGAAACTGCCTGGTCAATTCTCCCTGTGATGCTCTGCAAAACCGGTCTTGAAATTATTTGTAATACCTGCCTGCCGGTTGAAGCTTGTAGCGAAAAGCCTGCCATTATTATTATAAGACATCATTAATGAATAAGATAGCCGAAACTTCCCGATTGCTTTTACGGGAATTCACAACCGAAGATGCACATCATTTTTACGACATGAACAGTGACCCCCTGGTATTGAGATATACCGGAGATCCTCCTTTTAAAAGTAAAGAAGAAGCTTTCGAGTTTGTTAAGAACTATGATCAGTATGAACGGTTCAATTATGGCCGGTGGGCAGTCATTCGAAAGGAAGACGATGCTTTTCTGGGATGGTGTGGTCTCAAATATCATCCTGATAAGCGGCTTACCGAGGTAGGGTTCAGGTTTTACCGTAAATACTGGGGAGAAGGCTATGCGACAGAAGCGGCGCGGTCTTCGATAAATTATGGTTTTGCTGAGTTGGGTTTACCGGAGATTCACGCTCACGTTCATAAAGATAATCAGGCATCGGTTCGGGTACTCGAAAAACTGGGAATGGTATTTCTTAAACCAATCGAATACGACGGTATGGAGGCTTTGCTCTACGTCAGGAAGAACCCGTATTACAACTGTGATTTTATCACCGCAGAGGAAGCACGTACCGTGAGGCATTCGGTGCTGAGAAAGGGATTGCCATATGAGTCTGCCTTTTTCGATGAAGACAACCATCCTGACACCTTCCATATTGGTATGTATTTCAGGAACACCCTTACTGGGGTGCTTAGTATGATCAGAAATCCAAAAGAGATTCTTCAGACAGATTATCCTTATCAGTTAAGGGGGATGGCAGTCCTGGAACGTTTCAGGAAACGAGGTTTGGGAGGAGAAATGGTCAATATGGCTGAGGAAGAGCTCAGGGAAAGAAAGCTTCCAGGGCTTTGGTTGAATGCCCGCGAAAAAGCCATCCCTTTTTACCGGCGACTGGGATATGAACCGGTTGGAGAGATCTTCGACATTCCCGTTCACGGACCTCACCTTCTGATGAAGAAAGATCTGGAATAGGAACATAAAAGCTGCTTTTGTTTATATTTGAGCCTTCAGCACTAATACCTGATCTTATGAATTTATCAATTCCACGAATCTCATTCTGCCTTCTTCTTGTTTGTCTGATCGCTTTCGTCTCCGGGAGTCATGCACAAGCTGATTATACCAGAGCAGAGCTTATCGGCAAGAGCGGAAAGGTCTATGAGGGCGAAGGGATCGGCCTTAGAAAGGAAGCCTATGAGTCGTTCATCTGGATGAAGGAGGCTGCTGCCAAAGAAGGAATTGAGATCAGGGTGGTTTCCGGGTTCAGGGATTTTGCCAGGCAGAAGGGAATCTGGGAGCGCAAATACAATCGATTTACCGGCGAAGGCGCAAGTCCGGAAGAGGCCATAGAGCGCATTATAGAATATTCGACCATACCCGGAACCTCCAGGCATCACTGGGGAACCGATATAGATATTATCGATGGGGGTGCTGAATATTCAGGAGATGTGCTCGTAGCTGAAAAGTTCGAAAGGGGAGGGCCTTTTCATAAATTGAAAAAGTGGATGGATGCGCACGCAGGTGCCTACGGGTTTGTTCGGGTATATACCGACGAACCCGGCAGAAAGGGTTTCAAATATGAACCCTGGCATTATTCGTATGCACCGATCTCCATTGAGATGCTGAAGGCTTATCTTCAACTTGATCTGAAGGAGACCCTGCAGGAAGAAAATCTTTTAGGCAGTGAATATCTCAGTGATGCATTTATGTCTAAATACCTGGATCAAAACATTTTAGATATAAACAAAGAACTCCTTCCGCGATAAATTCGTAATTTTAAACATGCCCCTGATCTCTAAATCCAAGTCAAATGAGAAGCAGGTCAGGAATCAGATTTTTTATAGGAGCGGTGATCATTCTGTTCGCCCTGGTCAAATATTGCTCGTCTTCAGAAGAGAACCCCTATACCGGAAAGATGCAGAATATTACCATTTCTCCCGATGAAGAGATCGCACTGGGGCTGCAAAGCGCCCCGCAAATGGCCGCCGAGTATGGCGGACTTTACCCTGACAGCAAGGCTCAGGCTTTGGTCGATGCCATAGGTGAAAGGCTGGTAGATAACAGTGTGGCCAGGGAAACGCCTTATCAATATGATTTTCATCTTCTCGCAGACCCGCGAACCATTAATGCATTTGCATTACCGGGTGGGCAGGTTTTCATTACTTACGGCTTATTCTCACGTCTGGAAACGGAAGATCAGCTGGCCGGGGTCATCGGTCATGAGATTGGCCATGTGGTGGGCAGGCATTCTGCCGACCGTATTTCGAAACAAGGCCTTACCCAGGGTATAATCAGTGGGGTGGCAGTTGGGAGTGAAAGTGCGGCGGCTACCCAGATGACCGCCGTAATAGCCAATCTGATCAATATGAAATACGGTCGTGAAGACGAGCTGGAAAGCGATGAGCTCGGAGTGATTTTCATGCTCAGAGCAGGCTATGATCCGAATGAAATGATCAGGGTTCAGGAAATCCTGAAAGAGGCAGCCGGCCCTAACCGCGTACCTGAATTCCAGAGTACCCACCCCGATCCTGACAACCGCATTGAGAAGATCAGAGAAGCCATCGAAAAATATGGCAATTCATATTAAACATTCTGATTTTCAGCTAAATTTCTTAGTGATTTTGAGCGTATTATCTTAACTGAATAATATGTATTTCATCGTTTATTTGTCGAATTTTTTTACATTTTGTCTGTAAAACCATAATTTTAAGAACATTAGAAAGGCAGTTCTGTCTTTTTGGTCCCTATGTCTACTTTGTAATAATCTATTTAAAGCTATAACAACTTTTGTGTAATAGTTTTAAATAATTTTTATGACTACATTATTACTTCTAAAAGAGATCTATGTGAATTCTTTTACGGAGTTTGAAAACAGGTTTATCGCCAATTTGTTAAAGGTTATGAGCTGGTTTTGCTTTACCTGTCTCATTTTGGTGTTTTACGCCTTTTTTTATCGCCTGTTTACCGGATTCACATTTCAGTGACCTAAAAAAAATCCCGCCAACTGGCGGGATTTTTTCTGCTAAATCAAAATCAATTGCTGTCTCGAAAAAGACATTTATACCGAATTCAGGACCTTTAGTACTTCTGTGGCGTTGAATTGTTCGGCGTAATCACGGGCGGTTAAGCCAGTTCTTTTATCTTTCTTAGAGAGGTCTGCCCCGTTTTCGATCAGAAGTTCGAGAATTACAGCCCTGTCATATCTGGCCGCGTACATAAGTGGAGTCATTCCTCTTGAGGTTTCGTTAAGATCAGTACCCAGATCGATCAGTCGTACTACCATATCGAAATCATCCTGGGCAATTGCGATACAGAACGGTGATACATCATGTGTCAGAACCACAGTTTTTTTCTTTTCCGGGTCAATACGCTTGTTGTTGGCTGCCGAGCTAAGCGGTGATGCCAAAAACAAAAGCATTACAAAATATATTAAAGCTTTCATGGGCTTGTTATTGTATGGTTGCTACTTAAAAGACGTCTCATAATGATAGTTGTTTCACTTTTTAACCGTGTTTAACTATAATTTAACGTCAGCATCTTCTTTTTAAGATATTTGAAATGAGTGTGTTACCTTCAGGTGTCTCAGGAGTGGCTCTTGAATATTACACGGTTCAGCTTCCGGCAGGACTTCCTATTTACTGTTATTAGTGGTATCTTTGAATCAGATAAATGCATTTATGAATAAGAAAGTAATACTCATGATACTTGATGGTTGGGGGATGTCTCCCGATCCGAAGGTTTCGGCTATTGAGAATGCTGATACCCCTTTTATCGACGGTCTCTATGATCAATACCCGCATGCTACCTTGCAGACTGACGGCTTAAATGTTGGTTTGCCTGAAGGGCAGATGGGGAACAGTGAAGTAGGGCACATGAACCTGGGAGCCGGAAGGGTGGTGTACCAGGATCTGGCAAAGATCAATATGGCGGTAAAGGAAAATACCTTAGCCGATGAGGCAGTTCTCACCGATGCCTTCGAATATGCCCGCAACAACGACAAGAAAGTTCATCTGATCGGTCTGGTGAGTGATGGTGGGGTGCATTCACATATCGAGCATCTCAAAGGACTGATGACGGCAGCTAATGATTACGGACTTGAAAAGGTATATGTGCATGCCTTTACAGATGGAAGGGATGTTGACCCGAAGAGCGGGAAAGGTTTTATAGAGGAAGTGCAAAAGCATGCCGCTAAAACCAATTCGAGACTTGCTTCTGTTATTGGAAGGTATTATGCCATGGATAGGGACAAGCGCTGGGAGCGGGTGAAACTTGCCTATGATCTTATGGTTCGCGGAGAAGGGGCTCCTTATAAAAATGCCCTTGAGGGAATACAGGAAAGTTATGATCAGGGGGTGACCGATGAATTTATCAAACCAATTGTGGTTCATGATGCCGATAATCATCCTGTTACACTAATTGAAGAAGGTGATGTGGTGATCAGCTTTAATTTTCGTACCGATCGCGGACGACAGATAACCCAGGCCCTGACCCAAAAAGATTTTCACGAGTACAATATGCATCGTCTCGATCTCTACTATGTCACCATGACCAATTACGATGAAACCTTTAAGGGTGTTCATGTGATCTATGACAAAGAGAATATTAAAGATACGCTGGGAGAGGTGCTTTCAAAGGCAGGGAAAACTCAGATACGTATCGCGGAAACAGAAAAATACCCCCACGTAACTTTCTTTTTTAATGGCGGAAGGGAAGAGCCTTTCGAAGGAGAAGAGCGCATATTGTGTCCGTCACCAAAAGTGGCGACTTACGACCTGAAACCGGAAATGAGCGCTTATGACGTAAGAGACATGATCATTCCTGAATTGAAGAAAGGCAGTGTTGATTTCGTCTGTCTTAATTTTGCCAACCCTGATATGGTAGGACACACAGGTGTAATGGAAGCGGCCGTTAAGGCCTGTGAGACGGTCGATGCGTGTGCCAGGGATGTTGTTAACACCGGTTTGGAACACGGTTATACCTCGATCATTATCGCCGATCATGGAAATTGTGATACAATGATCAACCCCGATGGTTCTCCAAATACGGCTCACACTACCAATCCTGTTCCCATCATTTTGGTGGATCCGGATTTAAAAAATGTTAAAAGTGGTAAACTCGGTGATATCGCTCCGACTGTTTTACGACTTATAGGTGTCGATCAACCTGAAGCTATGACCCAAAAATCCCTAATTGATTAAGTATGAGATATTTTATTACCGGCTTACTGGGGCTCTCCCTGTTTGCTTGCGGAGGTAATCCCGAAAAACAAAAAACGGAAGAAACCGCTGAACTGCAAGTCGAAAAGATTTCAACAGAAAGCCAGGAAGAGGAGGTGCTTACAGGCGAGCAGCCCAGAAAGGCTATCGAGGCTGCGCCTTACCAGAATTGGTTCGGGCCCGGCTATGAATCTTATAAAGTAGATAAAGATTTGCTTCCTGAGATCAGTGAGCAATTAAAAGGTAAGACCATTACTATTTTTATGGGTACCTGGTGCGGAGACAGTCAGCGTGAGGTCCCTCACTTTTTCAGGATTCTTGATGAGGCGGGCTTCCCTGAAGATCACGTACGCCTGATCACTATGGACCGGAATAAGACCACGCCCGAAAACCTGGAAGAGGGATTGAACATCATCAATGTGCCGACATTTATCTTTTATGAGAACGGAGAGGAGATGAATCGTATGGTGGAATTTCCTCTGGAGTCACTGGAGAGCGATATGCTGAAGATTTTGAAAGGTGAGCCCTATACCAATCCCTACGGCTATTAATCAGTACAGCTGAATTTTAATCCTTACAGCTATCTTATCTTGCTTATATTTGCAGTGAAGAGAGCGGTGTCATTTGACATCATTTAAATGAAGTAATATGTTTTTGTTTATCAGTGGCGGAGAGATCGTTTTTATACTCTTTATCCTTGTCATGGTTTTCGGAGCTGATAAGTTACCTGAGATCGCGAGAGGACTTGGAAAGGGTATGCGTCAACTCAAGGATGCCACCAACGAGGTGAAGGCAGAAATACAACGCAGTGCGGAAAAGCAGGGTATCGATACCGAATTCAGTAAGGATATCAAAAAGGAGATCGACGAAGTTAAAGATGATATTGAAGATTTTACCGGCTCAGTAAAACGCAAACTGTAGATGTTTGAACTGATCGAGGAATCTGACAGGGAGCTGTTGATCTTTCTCAATAATCTGGGCCTGGAAGATTACGACCGTTTTTGGTCAACCGTCACCCTGATTGAGACCTGGGTTCCCCTTTACATCATTTTCGGAATTCTTATCTATTTCACCTATAAAAATCAGAAACCCTGGTTGCAGATCGCAGTCGGGGTTTTGACTTTTTTACTGACCATGACCCTTACTGCTTCAGTAAAGAATCTGGTGAGAAGGCTGCGTCCCAGTAATGAATCAGAATTAACAGAGTTGTTGAGAGTTCTCACCAGTGCAGAGTCTTATAGCTTCTTTTCCGGACATGCAGCCAATTCGTTTGCGTTGACGACCTTTGTGGTTCTTGCCGTACGTTCAAAGTATGGCTGGGCTCCTGTTTTTTATCTCTGGCCGCTGTTATTCAGTTTCAGCCGTATCTATGTGGGCGTACATTATCCTACAGATATTGTCGTGGGAGCCCTGGTAGGTCTTCTTATGGGAAGTCTGATGTTTTCATTCCAGCAGCGATATTTCCTTCCCCGCAGTTAGAATTTATTTTTTCCGGCTGATCGTCAGGCCATCGCGTATAGGAAGAATGACGGTCTCCACCCTTTGATCCTGATTGATCATCGCATTGTAGGCTTTGATGCTTTCTGTTTGCCGATCTTTTTTACCCGGATTTTCCTCTGCCACTTTTCCGCTCCATAAAACATTATCTGATAATATAATACCTCCCGGGTTCATCTTATCGATCACCAGTTCAAAATAGCGTGTATAATTCTTTTTATCGGCATCAATAAAGACCAGGTCAAACCTTTTGTCGATGGTGGGAATGATATCGATGGCGTTGCCCGTATAACTGAAGATCTGATCTCGGTATTCGCTACGGTCAAAGAATTGACGTTGTAGCGCTTTGAGTTCTTCATTCACATCGATGGTGTGCAATTCTCCTTCGGGGTGAAGTCCTTCTGCCAGGCAGAGTGCTGAGTACCCGGTGTATGTTCCTACCTCAAGAACTTGTCGGGGGTTGACCAATTTTGAGATCATACTTAATACACGGCCCTGGTAATGACCACTGAGCATACGTGGTTGAAGTACCTTGAGATGAGTTTCCCGGCTTAATTCCTGCAATAGTTCAGGTTCACCGGCAGAGTGTAAAGTAATATATTCTTCAATGGAGTCGGGCAGGAAGTGCATATTCTCTGTTTTTTTTGACAAAGTTAAATTTTTATACGCTGTCTGTTCTTGTGCCTTGGAAGAAAGTAATTGTATTTTTGTGCAAAAAGCAGCTCATGGATTTCAGGAATACCCTTGAATTTTCTCAACAACTCGACAGGGAAGACCCGCTCTCTTCATACCGGGATGAATTTATATGTCCGCTTATCAACGGCAAACGGGCCATATATTTTACCGGGAACTCGCTGGGTCTGCAACCGAAAAGAACCCAGGAATACGTAAATGAAGTGATGAATGACTGGGCCGGTCTTGCGGTAGAAGGTCATTTCAAAGCTGAAAAGGCCTGGTGGGATTACCATGAAAGGCTTGCAGAACCCTTATCTGCAGTGGTGGGTGCACTGCCGGAAGAGATTACCGTGATGAACACCTTAACGGTAAACCTTCATTTATTGATGGTCAGTTTTTACAGGCCGGAAGGAAAGAGATTTAAGATACTTTGCGAAGAGAAGGCTTTTCCTTCTGATCAGTACATGTTGAACAGCCAGGTGCGGTTTCATGGGTATGATCCCGAGGAGGCTATCGTTGAGGTGGCCAAACGTGAGGGAGAACACCACTGGCGAACTGAAGATGTGATCCAAAAAATCGAAGAACTGGGAGATGAGCTTGCCCTGGTTCTGATAGGAGGGGTCAATTATTACAACGGACAGGTCTTTGATATGGAAGAGATCACTAGGGCCGGTAAACGGGCCGGGGCTTTTGTAGGATGGGACCTTGCCCATGCCGCAGGAAATGTCTTGCTGAAACTGCATGATTGGGATGTTGATTTTGCAGCCTGGTGCAGCTACAAGTATATGAACAGTGGGCCTGGTAATGTTTCAGGGGTTTATATTCACAAGCGTTACCATGGAATGAAAGATATACCGCGTTTTGAAGGTTGGTGGGGTACCCGCAAGGAAAGCAGGTTTTTGATGGAACCTGAATTCGAGCCTATGCCCAATGCAGAAGCATGGCAGCTGAGCAATGCTCCCATTTTATCGGTGGCACCGTACCTGGCCTCTCTGACGCTCTTTGAAGAGGTGGGTATGGAACGGCTAAGGGCCAAAAGCACAATTCTTACGGCCTACCTGGAATTTATTATGAAGGAAGTGGCGCGGGATGTAAAAGGAAATTTTGAAATCATCACTCCGAAAGAACGTGGTTGTCAGTTATCGGTCTTTCTGCATGGGGAAGGAAAACAGGTCTTCCACGAGTTGATGAACCGCGGTGTGATCACCGATTGGAGAGAGCCAAATGTGATCAGATTAGCTCCGACTCCGTTTTATAATTCTTTTGAAGAGATGTATCGCTTCGGGGAACTATTGAAAAATATACTGGCAGAATAAAAAATGACCGCAGGCCAAAACCTGCGGTCATTTTCTGATTTTTGTGAATTTATCCCAGGGACGGTAAGCGCATGGGAATATCCATTAAAAGTATCCTTGATCCACCAACAGCCTTGATCGATACCGAGTCGGTTTCGCTGATGCCCAACCCATCTCTTTTACCGAGTTGGGTTCCGTTGACCTCGGCCTTACCTTCCAGGACAAACAGGTATACCCCGTTCTCTTCTTGCTTTATACGGTGCTCGATGGTCGTATCCGGGTCAAGATCGGCCAGATAGAACCAGGCATCCTGGTTGATGGTTACTCCTTCACTATCAGAGTCCGGAGAAACGATCTGTTGCAGTTTATTTTTGCTGTCTTCGGGATTTAAAGTGATCTGATCATAAGAAGGCGCTACGTTCCTCTCTTTTGGAAATATCCAGATCTGCAGAAATTTCACCTCCTTATCTTCGTTATGGTTGTATTCACTGTGGAAGATTCCGGTGCCCGCTGTCATAGATTGTACATCTCCTTCTTTGATCACCTTCTTGTTGCCCATACTGTCTTCGTGCTCAAGATCGCCGTAAAGGGGTATTGAAATGATCTCCATATTATCGTGCGGGTGTTTTCCAAAGCCCCGTCCCGGAGCAACCGTATCGTCATTGAGTACTCTTAATACACCGAAGTGCATACGTTCAGGATTGTAATAGTTGGCAAAACTGAAACTGTGATAACTGTCAAGCCATCCGTGGTTGGCATGACCTCTGCTTTCTGCTTTGTGTAAAACCGTTTTCATAATGTTCTCTTTAATTAACAGATCAAAGTTCCGGAAAATCAGAATGCCGGTAAATGTTGAAATCGTGAATAAAGATGTCAAAATGAGTCATCCAGTGATTCTCTGAATTCAGTAAGCGTTTTTCCCGTGCAGGCTTTAAACATTTTGCTCAGCTGCGAAGGGTTGCTGTATCCAAGTTCGTAAGCGACCGACTTCACCGAGTTTTTAGGGTTGAGTAATCTTCTTTTAGCCTCTATGATAATCCTGTTCTGAATAAAATCTTTAGTGGAGCTGCTCAGATAGGTTTTTACCAGTTTGTTGAGGTAATTTGGGGTGATGGAAAGTTGCTGTGCATAATCTCCCGCCTTATGCCATACGGCATAGTTTTGATTCACGAGTTTTCTGAACTCTCTTATGGTGATCAGGGCGTTATCAAGCGTGTGGTCACGGTTCTTACCCAGGTCACAACTGCTGTTGCTGAGAATGAGGAATAACCGAAGGTTCGCCCCCAGCGCTTCATACCTGAATGTATCCTGCATTTCCTGACAGTTCAGCATTTCCTCGGCATAGTGGCCTAGTTTTTCAAGGATAGCAGGCTCCGGCACTAAAGGCGGACTGTCGCCGTACGGCCTGAAAAGATTGATATTCTCAAAAAAATCAGGATCTATTCCTGAGCGTATCAAAAAATCGTGGTTGAAAACAATCACATAACCGTAATTCGGAGCGGTCTCCTTTACACGGTGTACTTGTCCGGGACTCAGAAAGAAAACAGATCCCGCATTATAGGTATAGTTCCTGAAGTCAATCTGATGCTCTCCTGTTCCCCCGGTAATGATCATAATCACGTAATAATCATGACTGTGAGGATCAAAATCCCTGGGTTTCCCGGCATCCTTTCCCTTCTCGATCTTCTGAGCGACAAAGTAGCCGGTATCCCTGTGTACCGATTTGAATTCGAGTAGTTTCATGATATTTTTCTTTCCCGAAGGGATGATCTCAGCACTTAAAAATAAACTATTTTAGACTTATCTAATGAAGGCACTGCGTTTAATATGGTCGAACCCTGTTTATATTTCGGTGGCATGCGTTTTTGCCTCCCTGAATATTCTCATCGGTACCTGGGCCATCTATATTCCGGAGATCAAAGAAGAACTGCTTCTTAGCGAAGGGGAACTGGGACTGGCGCTGTTCTTTTTTGCGCTGGGTACTCTTACTTTCATTCCCCTTTCGCCATATCTTCTGAAGCGTTATGGTCCGGGCAGAGCAACCGGTGCTGGCATATTGTTCTATTGTGTGGCTTTCCTGTTTCCGTTTCTTGCCTATGATTTCTGGAGTCTCGCCATGGCTCTTTTCATCACAGGAGCAGCATCGGGATTTACCGACATCGCAATGAATACCCTGGTTTCTGAAAAGGAAAAACAGGATGATGTTTCCATTATGTCGGCTGCCCACGGGTTTTTCAGCCTTGGCGGCGTAATCGGGGCAGGAGTCGGAGGGATTTTGGCCGGGGTTTTTAAACTTCCGTTCCATCATATGCTACTCGTATCCCTTTTGTTGTTCGTGGTGAATTTCATCTTAATGCGAAATTACAAGGGAGTTCAGGGTACTGAACAAAATGAGAATGACGGGGTGCCTGCTTTTCTCAAACCTTTGTTGGGACTCGCAATTATATCATTTATTATCATGGCCAGTGAAGGTGCTGTGGTTGACTGGAGTGGTTTATACCTTCAGGAGGTCAGTAGCGTAAAAAGCACCTGGTTAACGGGAATGGGATATACGCTATTCTCTGTAACCATGACCGTCGGGCGATTCCTGGGAGATGAGATCAGCAGTAAAAAAGGGGCGGTGAGATTGATTTTGGGCGGGTTGATGACCGGTATAGCAGGTTATCTGCTGATACTTTCCGCAGACATATATACAGCCATAGCGGGCTTTGGTTTACTGGGAATGGGTTTTTCGGTCATTGTACCCGAACTATTCAGGATGGCCGGGAGTTTTGACCGTATACCACCGGCCAGGGGTATTAGTTTTATCGCGGGAACAGGCTACCTGGGTTTTCTTTCAGGTCCCGTAGCGCTGGGATTCATTGCTGAGGTCACCGGTCTGCGGTACAGTTTCGTTACCCTCCTGGCCGGAGCCGTTATGGCGTTTGTTGTCACATTGTTGTTGTGGGCAAGAAAGAAGTAACTATCACGGGGTCTGAGTCTCTGAAGCAGTGACCTCCAGTCCTGTAAAATAAAGCTTGAACTTACCGGTTTCATCCTGGTGCATGGTGGCGATCTGAAGCCCTTCGAGATTTTCATAATCTTCCCAGGTTGTCTTCATGCAAACAGCCGTATCGTTGTCTTTTCGGTATACCCATTCTTTGACCTTATTTTCCTGATCCAGGTAAAAATCATAACCATCACCCGGGGTATATCCGCCTTCCCCCACATATACTATGCTGAATTTTTGAAGGCTGTCATTGCTGATTGGTGCTTTATCAAGGTAGGGTTCTTCATATTCGTACCCCTTGTCCCAAACCAGTTTGTAAGGGGCGAGCAACCAGTATACATCATTGACAAAGGCTTTGTCTGCCTGAAGTACGGTGCTGTCAATGCTTGCCCGATTATAGGATACGGTATCTTCAGCGTAGATCATGGTAACTGCGTCTGACTTAGGCTGCCAGATCCAGTGCCTCTCAAAATGGGTGGTATCCCGGTCTACATTAAAAGTGAATTGTATCTCCTCTATTTTATCCCAGTTTTCGAACCCATGTGCATAGGCGATCTTTTCAGGTGCTGACAGGGGCTTTTTATCGGTCTCTTCATTACAGGAGATGAGTAGAAGCAAAACGAGAGCTAAGGGGTATAGTTTGGTCATAACGGCAAATTTTGTCTACGGTAAATATATTAAAAAGAGAATCAATTTCTCACAAGTTCTGTGGAGTCAGGATGTTATTATGCTATTTTGTATCTTTAAAAGAAAAGCATGGGAACTACAAAGGAATATTCTAACGGGGAGGTAACGGTGATCTGGAAGCCTGATTTGTGTATCCATTCTGAAGTTTGCGTCAAGGGCCTTTCAGAGGTTTTTAAGCCTGATAAGAAGCCATGGATACAAACTGAGGCAGCCCCCTCGAAGGCTATCGTAGATCAGGTAAAAAAATGTCCTTCAGGTGCGCTTGATTATTATTGGAATGATAAAGAAAAAAAGAAGGAACTAATGGATCAGAACGAAAAAGAAGCATCTGGAATTAAGGTGGAGATAATAGAAAACGGGCCTTTAATGGTCTATGGGCAGCTCAATGTAGAACATTTTAACGGGTCTTCTGAGGTGAAGAAGAAGGCAACCGCCTTTTGTCGTTGCGGATACTCTGAGAATAAGCCTTATTGCGACGGGAGTCACACAGGTGAAAATTTCCAGGGTTAAGGATTTCAAAGGGCATGAATGCTCATACCACCATCGATCACGATGTTCTGACCGGTAATGTACGAAGCCTTGTCCATGGCAAGAAATGCTACCGCCCCCGCCATTTCTTCGGCCTTTGCCACTCTTTTCATGGGAGTTCTTGAAAGCACCGGATCGATCTTTTCAGGTTGGGCGAGCAGAGATTTTGTCAAAGGAGTTAAAGTGAACCAGGGAGAAACTGCGTTGACCCTGATGCCATAAGCAGCCCATTCACGGGCCAGACTTCGTGTCATCTGTAACAAGCCGGCCTTTGCCATGCCGTAGGGAGCTCCGGTATGATCATCGACTATGGCGGCAACCGAGGAAATATTAATTACCGAGGCATGCTGACTTCTCTTTAGCAGCGGTAACATCACCACCGATATTTCAAAGGGAGCGGTCAGGTCTGTATCAATTATCTTTTGGTACTCCTCACGGCTGTATTCATGAGATGATTTCCTGATGTTCATTCCTGCATTATTGACAAGGATATCCAGTTTGGAAAACCGTTGTTCTATAACTTTTGCCAGCGCCTTCTGATCTTCTTCCTTAGTGACATCACTCTGAAGTCCTGATACCTGCAATCCTTCTTTTTTTAACGACTCTTCGGTTTTATCAATATCCGTTTGATCCCTGCCGGTAAATAGTACTTCCGCACCAAGTGAGGCCAGTTCTTTAACAATCGCCTCTCCAATACCTTTACTGCCTCCGGTAACCAGGGCTTTTCTGTTTTCTAAGTTCCACATATCATTAAAAGTACAGTATTCTTCAGAAAAAACATGAGAGGTATTTTTATGGATGCATTGACGAGACTCAGGGTAGATAAAAATAAAAGATCCTGTGATCTGGCGACCACAGGACCTTTTCCCTAAACTAATACCTACTACTATGTAATGATTGATGTAAATATAAGGAGTGTGATCTGATTCTCAATAACATAAACGACTAAAAATCAGATATTTAGGTTTATTTAACGTTTTCTTTATTTTAAAGAACCAAAGGCTACAAAATCCGTAAGAAAAGATGTCAGTAAGCGCATAGCCTTTCTCATAAACGGAGGTCCTGTTGAAAAAATACTTCTTACATAGTCTGCTTGAAATACGGCGGGGTGTTAGGTAGAAATAAAAAGTCCTCTGCCAAATTGAACAGAGGACTTTTCACCCTAAACTAATACCTACTACTATGTAATGATTTGTTTTATATACGAATGAAATAAGCTGCTTGGTTTTCGTAAATTATTAAAAATGAGTCTTATAACACAATTTTAACATTGTGTTGAACGGGGCTCGGTCAACCTGCCCAATAAAAATACATCAAGGTTAAAAAAAAGCCCCGGCAACATTAAAATTTGCACAAGGCTTTTTTACCTAACTAACTATACTGCTAAATCATCTTGTAATTATATACGGTAAATCAGCCCGGTCGGTTCTTTTGGGTAGGTTGTTAGTTGATGACTTATGAGGAACGCTTTATCGTTACCAAACAGAAAGGCCCGGAAACAAAAAGTCCTCCGATCCGAAGAACAGAGGACTTTTTTCCCTAAACTAATACCTACTACTATGTAATGATTACTTTATATACGAGCGATTGCTCTTTTCGGATCTTCTGGAGCGAATTAATTTGAATTTTTAACATTATCGCCAGCTGAACCGGCAGTTTTACAGAAGATAAATAAATGGCTATACCGGGGATTTAAAACCATAGTTAAAAAGAAACAGGCTTTCTTATAATAAGAAAGCCTGTGCGGGTTATTAAGACGCTTAAAGCGGGATTTTCTAAGTATAATACATACGAAGAAAGGGTTGATATTAGCCGTGGGTTTTGCGTTAAAACTTTATTAAAACTCATCGGGGTTTTTCATGATCTTATCAGCTCTTTTCATGATCGCTTCCAATTGATTTTTGTCCATTTTGTCGAGCAGGCTGTACATCATTCCCATACGCGGATTATTCTTAAGTCTCTCTCTTTTCTGTTCCAGAAAGTTCCAGTAAAGAGCGTTGAAGGGGCATGCCCGTTCGCCGGTTTTCTTACTGTGATAATAATGACACTCCTTACAATAATTACCCATTTTATTGATGTAATTGGCAGAGGAAATATACGGTTTGGTGGCAATTACGCCACCGTCGGCATACTGACTCATTCCTCTGGTATTGGTAAGTTCTACCCATTCTATGGCATCTGCATAAATTCCCAGGTACCATTCGTCTACCGCTTCAGGTTCGCATTGCATCAATAAGGCGAAATTACCCGTTACCATGAGCCGTTGAATATGGTGTGCATAGGCATTGTTGAGCGACTGTTTGATAGCATGTTGCAGACACTTCATTCTGGTGTCACCTGTCCAGTAAAAACCAGGCAGGTCATTATGGTTATCCAGTGCGTTCTTTGATTTGTATCCGGGCATTTCTTTCCAGTATATTCCTCTCATATACTCTCTCCAGCCCAGGATCTGCCTAATGAATCCTTCGGCCTGTGAAATGTCGATTTCTTCTTTGTTCTGATAGTAATGATCTTCGACTTTATTAACGATCTCCTCAGGATTGATCATCTTGCTGTTAAGGGAAAAGGAGAGGCGCGAGTGAAACAGGTAGGTGGTTTCGGTATGCATGGCATCCTGGTAGTCTCCAAAATGAGGAAGCAACCTATCGCAAAAATGATCCAGTAACTGCAGGGTTTGCTCCCTGTTCACTGGCCAGTTGAAGTTATTTTCATCTAAATTCCCTATGGTACGAACCCCGTTTTTTTCGAGCATCTCTTTAATGGGCCGTGGATCATTCTCAAAGGTCAGTGGTTCGGGTATTTTTGGTTCTCCCTTCCACTTTTTTCGGTTGCTCTGATCGTAATTCCATTCTCCACCTTCCGGGTTGTCATTATTCATGAGCACCTTGTGTTTCTTTCGCATATGGCGATAGAAATTTTCCATGAGCAGTTGCTTCTTTCCCTTAAAGAACTCAGACAGCTCTGAACGTTCGGTATAGAAATGTTCGGTTCCGGTCATACCGGTATCGATGTCGAGATCATTACAGATTTCCTTCAGCTGTTTATCAAGTCTGAATTCATCAGGTTCCATGTATTCAAAACGATCATAAGAGCCCTGCTTTAATTCATCTTCCAGCAGGGTTTTGAGCTTATGCGGATTTTCATCCATGTCCAGTTTGTAATAATGTACCTGAAGGCCTTGTTTTTTCAGGTGATCTGCAAAAGAGCGCATGGCGAGGAAAAAGGCGCAGACCTTTTGTACATGGTGTTTTACATAGTCTGTCTCCTGACGCATTTCAGCCATGAGATAGGTTATATTATCGTTGGTTTCCCTGAACCAGCTGTGGTTATAATTCAACTGGTCTCCCAAAATAAGTCTTAACGTGGCCATAGAATTGATTTGGTCATGCGAGTTCTCTGAAAATGTTAGCTTGTAGCCAAAGACGCCTGAATCTGCCGTTGGAATCATATCTTTCAGCCTGGCTGCTGATGTTGAACTTGCGATCCCTCGGATCATTGCCCACTCCGCTGTTGTACATCCAATTGCCCCAGTTGCTGTGTACGTCATAGTCGATGAGGGTACTCTCAAAATAAGCAGCCCCAATACGCCAGTCCTGCGCAAGTTCCTTGGCCCAGTAAGAAGCCACATTCTGCCTTCCCCTGTTGCTCATCCATCCTGTTTCCCGAAGTTCAATCATGTTCGCATTCACGAAGGGCTCAGCCGTTGACCCTGAAATCCAGGATTCGAGTTTTTTTTCATCCCGCTCCCAGTCATAATCCCTGTTCTTAATACCGCCCAGGTGAAAGATTTTGTCTCCGTGTTTCAACGAGATATATTTAAAATAATCTCTCCAGATTAGTTCGAATATGAGCCAATAGGTACTTTGATTTTCAGCAACGCGGTCTTCGAATTTCTTTATCTGATGATAGATCTCCCGGGGCGAAAGACTTCCGTTAGCCAGCCAGGGTGAGAACTTTGAACTGTAGTCGGTTCCCACAAGACCGTTCCTGGTCTTTTTATAATATTTGATTTTCTGAGTGTCCCAGATATAGTACTCCAGTCGTTTTTTAGCCTGTTTCATACCTCCCCGGAAGGGAAAGGCCGTGCGGTGATCGGTAATTCTGGACTCCAATCCCAGTTCTTCAGGTTCAGGGATATCTGATTTGTTGAGGGAAATACTTTTTTTCGGTTTCCCGATGTTCTGCACCGGTCTTACCGGGGATTGCTTTTCCAGTGTCTTTCTGAAAGCTGTAAATACCTCCGGGATTTGGTCGAAATTTTCGTAGGGAATATCATCGGGATGAAACAGGAATTGATCAAAATGTTCTTTTACAGGAATATGGAGCTGTGCTTTTACCTTTTCACTAACGGCCAGTTCTTCGCTGGTCCATTCTCTCTGTAAATGAACTTCGGTGATGTTGTATGTGTCTGACAGTTGCGGAAGAAGCTCTTCCGGCTTTCCTTTTTCAATAATCAGGGGTATGTTGAGTTCAGCCAGACTGTCGCGAAGCTCTCTCAGAGTTTCGAGCAGAAACCTGGTTCTGAAATAACCGGTTTTATTAAATCCGTACCGGGTTTCACGGTAGTGCCTTGGGTCGAGAAAATAGACACCTATCACAGCATGTCCGGAATTGATAGCCTCTGAAAGCGATGCCTGATCGCTCGCTCTCAGGTCATTTCGAAACCATACCATTACTGTTTTTTCTTCTGTTTTCTGCATTTGTTGCTACAATATTTTACGTTTTTCCACTCTTTCTCCCATTTTTTTCGCCAGCTGAACGGACGTTGACAAACGGGACAGATCTTTTCAGGGAGATGTTGTTTTTTAATCATAAAAAAAAAGACCGAACAATCGGCCTTTAAAATACATTTTGTCTAAGAAAAATGTGTTAATATTAAACAAAATTATTCAGGTGTCATTTTGTTGATGCGTTCTTCATAATTCTCAATGGCTTCACGTACCATGTCGACGTTGTCAGAAGCTCGTTGGTGGGCTTCTTCCATAACTTTTTCAAGTTTGGCATCCGGATGTTGAAACAGATCTGTGATCACATGGTTGATCTTATCGATACTGCTTTCCTGGGTGTTTTTAATGTCTTCCAGTTTCGAAAGTATCTTTCGCATCCTATCGAGTTTGGCTTGATCCATAATTTTAAGGTTTAAGATTTTATATAATATACAATAAAATAATAACATGCTCATTTGGAGGAGATTTCCTGACATTTCAGTTCGTAGAGGAGGGTAGTCTTTCAAGGGGCCTGGTCAGATACGATCACATTATTTTAAACAAAAGAAATTGTTAACTTTGTTTATCCCGCTTATGCGGGAATTTTTATAACTAACTGCATGCAGCAACCCAAAAAAATTGCGATCACCGGTAGCGGTCTCGTAGGAAGTCTTCTGGCGATTTATTTGATGAAAAGAGGTCACCAGGTAGATGTTTATGACAGAAGACCCGATATCAGGGGAACCGAGTTTTCAGGACGTTCGATCAATCTGGCCATGTCTATCAGGGGATGGGCTGCTCTGGAAAATGTCGGAATTGAGGAGGAGATCAGAAAGCTTGCTATTCCCATGCACAAGCGTACCATACATGTGCTTGATGAACCGGTTTTTGACCAGTATTACGGAAAGGATGGTGAAGCTATCTATTCCATTTCCAGAGGGGTGCTGAATAAAAAAATGATCGATCTTGCCGAAGAGGCAGGGGCCCGTTTCATATTTGATACGAAGGTTTGGGATGTGAAACTTCCTGAGGCTACCTTGTTTACAGGAGAAAGTGAAAACGAGACCTGGACCCCTCACCAGTATGATGTGGTATTTGGGGCTGATGGGGCTTTTTCACGAATCAGACATAAAATGCAGCGGCGCAGTATGTTCAATTACAGCCAGCATTTTCTTGAAAGTGGTTATAAAGAACTGACCATTCCGGCTAATGCTGATGGTTCCCACAAGCTTGATAAGCATTCTCTGCACATTTGGCCCAGGGGAAATTTTATGCTGATCGCTCTGCCCAATCTCGATGGTAGTTTCACCTGTACGCTTTTTCTTCCATTCGAGGGCGATTATTCTTTTGAGGCCCTGCAAACCAGGGAGCAGGTGGAGACGTTTTTCAGCAATTTCTTCCCCGACGTGATCGATGATATTTCAAACCTGGTTCGGGACTTTTTCAAGAATCCCACCAGTTCCTTAGTAACGATCAAATGCTATCCGTGGACCTATTGGGATAAGGTGGCGCTGGTAGGAGACTCAGCTCATGCAATCGTTCCTTTTTTCGGCCAGGGAATGAATGCAGGTTTTGAAGACATCGCTGCCCTGAATGAGTTAATGAATATTCACAACGATGACTGGGAAACGATCTTTCAGGAGTATCAGAAGAAACGCAAACCCAATGCAGATGCGATTGCCGAACTGAGCTACCGGAATTTTGTTGAAATGAGTTCTCAGACTGCAAATGCTGAATTCCACCTGAGAAAGAAGATAGAGAAATGGTTTGCCGATAAACATCCCGATAAATGGCAACCCCTCTACAGCCGGGTGACCTTTACCACCGACCCTTATGCCGAAGCGCTAAAGGAAGGAGATCGTCAGCAACGTATAATGGATGAGGTGATGAAAATGGAAAACCTCGCAGAAGACTGGCAAAGTGAGAGGGTGGAAAACACGATTCTTTCTCTTCTGGAAAAATAGCTTTTTAATACATAAAAAGCTGGATGTCAGCGATTTTAAACTTCTGCGTGTTCGAAATATATTAAATTTAAAGTACTTTTATATTGATTTTCTGAAAGTACGAACTATTAAAATCGCAGCTATGAAAGATGTACGTCTTGTTAAAATGCTGCCCCTTTCTTTTCTTTTCCTTTTCCTTCTGGCTTTTACAGAGCCTGAGCCCTACGATCGGTTCTATACCGAGGTGCCCCTCTACTGGCATGACCTGGTTACTCCTGATATGGAGAAGTCAGAATCCTTTTATAACAGTGTGTTCGGTTGGGAGTTCCGAAAAATAGATGTTAAAGGTCTGCAACTCGCGACCATTTATGACGGAGACCGCCCCATAGCCGGGGTTATTGAAGTGCCGGAGGCTAACACATCGGTTTGGTTAAAAACCGTATATGTGAATAACCTGGAAAACAGGGTGTCAAAAGTGAAAGATCAGGGAGGAAAGGTTTTATTGCCTCCTGCCCGTGTACCCGGAAGAGGGATGCAGGTGGTACTCGAGGGAGTCGACGGTGAAGAGTTCGCCCTAGTGGGAAGCGGTGACATGATCACAGGAGTTGCGGCAGACAACAGTTCCTGGGCCTGGTCAGAACTGTGGGCTGAAGATCCTGCCAAGGCCAGGGAATTCTATGAAACCGCCTTTGAGGTGCAGACGGCATCAGTAGACTATGGTAACCAACCATACTGGATCTTTCAGAAGGGTACGCATAAACTTGCCGGAATGATCAAAAACCCGCTCACCAATCAGGGTACGCAGTGGGTGCCCTATGTGGAGGTTAATTCCTCTGAAACGGCTGTCGGAAAAGCAGAAGCTGCCGGGGGATTCATCGTATTGTCTCCTGATGCCAAGATTCGCGACGGGAAGGTGGGCATCTTTCAGGATCCTATGGGAGCGATCATTTGTGTTCAACATTTAAATTAATAAACATGGTTACGATATCTTCAAAATACATATACCGCTTTGCCTTATTTTTATTCATACTTAGTCTCATGGCTATGCTTTTTTCTTCATGCGGCGGGTCGCATTGGGGAACCCGTGCAGGGGTTGATGTGGTTTGGGGCCCGGGAGGTCCCAGGGTACAACCGGAACTGAGCGTTGGCCTGTATAATGGCGGAAGATGGTGATCGTTATTGGTATCCTGATGCCTGAAGAGAAAACAATTCTGCGTAAAGCTGATCGTTTTCCATAAGTTCTTCGTGAGTACCTTCTTCCAGTATTTCACCGTTTTTAAGCACGATGATGCGGTCAGCCATCCTGACCGTACTGAAGCGGTGAGAAATGATCACACTGGTCTTTCCCCTGGTCAGGCCGATAAATCGTTCGAATACTTCAAATTCTGCTTTGGCATCGAGAGCGGCGGTAGGTTCATCAAGCACCAGCACCCGGGCATCTTTCATATAGGCCCTGGCCAGTGCGATTTTCTGCCATTGTCCGCCGGAAAGATCCTTCCCCTTTTTAAACCTTCGGCCCAGTTGCTGCTCATAGCCTTCCTCGAGTTCCCTGACCACATCATCGGCAAGGCTTAGTTCTGCAGCTCTTTTAATGCGTTCAAGATCCGGGAGATCTTCGATTCGACCTACTGCAATATTTTCACGTAATGTAAATTCATATCTGAGAAAGTCCTGGAAGATCACTCCGAAGACCTGTTGGTAGGTCTCTCTCTCGAAACGATTGATATTGATACCATCCAGGCAGATTTCGCCCTGCTGAGGTTCATAGAAGCGCAACAGCAATTTGATAAGTGTGGTTTTTCCGGCGCCATTCTCACCGACAAATGCCATTTTTTCTCCTGCTTTGATACGGAAACTTACATTCTTTAAGACATGATGAGAACTGCCCGGGTATGAAAACCAGACATTTCTGAATTCAAATCCTTCTTTGATTGGGTCGGGTATAGGCAGGGGATCTTTTACGGGGGGAGGGGTTTCCATGTCGATAAAATCAAAATAGTCTTTCAGATAGAGCGCGCTTTCGGTAATGCGGGTAAAGCGTCCGAAAAAGCCCTGTAAGGCATTTCTGAGCCGGTTGAAGGAGCCGCTGAGAAAGGTGAGTTCCCCGATGGTAATCATGCCGGTAAGAACACGGTAGATGATCAAAATATAGGCGCCGTAATAAGACAAAACTCCCAGCATATTGAAAAAGCCTCCCCAGGCCGTTCTTTGCACAGCCAGTTTTTTATTGAGGCGGTAGTACTCATCAGAGAGCCTGCTGAACCGGTCTGAAAGAAAATCTGTGAGGCCAAAGAGCTTGACCTCTTTTGCTGTTTTGTCGTTGGCGCCAATATACCTGAGGTAATCCAGTTCCCTTCTTTCTGCCGTCCAGGATCGCGCCAGGGAGTAGGAGGCCGAGCTAAAGCGAATCTCATTGATGAAAGAAGGTATTACGCTTAATACGAGAATGACGATCAGTACGGGCTCGAAAAATATCAGTCCTGCGATCAGCGAACCGATGCTGATAAGGCTCTGAAACTGATTCAGGATATTAGACATCAGGTTTACGCGGCCCGTAGTCTGGGTGCGGGCTCTCTCAAGCTTATCGTAAAATACGGCGTCTTCCAACTGGCTGATGCCGATTTCTTTGGTCTTTTGAATGATTGCCACTGAAGAACTGTTGGCATAGAGGTCTCCCAGTAAACCGTCGGTGAGGGTGATGACCCTTCCCAGGACATCGGTCAGAAGCACGATCAGGAATTCCAGCAATACGTAGTTCCATAAGATCGTATAATCTTCTGATCCGGAATTTACAATACCAATGATCTCATCGATGATAAGCTTCCCGATCCAGAGAACCACCACAGGACTGAAGGCATTTATAAGCCTGGTGATCATATTTATAAGGAAAAGTGAAGAGCTGGTTTTCCATATCTCCCTGGCAAAACGAGGAATCAGGCGGAAGGCTGCGAAACTGTCTTTGAAGCCCGGCCGTTCTTTTTTGGTTTCCTTTATTGATGGTAGTCTTCTGGCCAAAAGATTCAGCGTTTGTTTTTCATTTCCTGTTGTCTCATGGGCATACTGTCGATCAGCTCATAAATAATGAGCGGATCAACCAATTTCCGGGATCTGTATTTTATCCCTCCGTCTTTTCCGATCAATACCAGCATGGGTGGGGGACTTTCTAAATCCAGCTTTTTGATGACCTGCTCCCGTGAAATTTCTGTCTTATCTTCGAAGAGATAGACCTGCTCCGTTGTTAATGTAAAGATCAGGATATCTCTGTCACGGATTTTTTCGGGCGTTGCCTGAAATGCCTTATACTGCTCAGATTGCGTTGGAATGATGTTTTGCTGAGGGAAGATCAGCAGCAGGCGGTTCTTCCATTTGTATGTTTCCAGGTTCATCTTTTGGGTTTCTTGGGAAAGGCTTACGAGAGAGATGCTCAAAACCAGGATTGTCAGTATCGTTCTCACAGCAATATCTAAAATTTGATTTACTGAAAGTTACGAATATTATAGAAGGCATTACCCGGAGAGCAGGCATAAAAAAACCCGCTTAAGGTAAGCGGGTTCGTATTCTTGTTTGATGTTAGAGGAAATTAAAATCCTGAGAACATTTCATCCATCTTGACTTTTTCTTCATCTGCCAGTGCGGGGTCAACCAGGATCCGTCCGCTGTGCTCATCGGTGATGATCTTTTTGCGGGATGCGATTTCCATTTGAACCTGAGGAGGAATAGTGAAGAAAGATCCTCCTGAAGCACCTCTTTCGATAGGTACTACGGCGAGACCGTTCTTTACGCTGCCACGAATTCGTTTGTAGGCAGAAAGCAGTCTGGGTTCAATAAGCCCTTCATATTCGGCGCTTTTGTCCATCAGTGCCTTTTCTTCCTTTTCTGTTTCAGCCAGGATATCGTTCAGTTCACTCTTTTTGTGTTTCAGGTGTGTTTCCCGCTCTGACAATTTCTCTTTCGTCTGAGCGATCACTTCTTTCTTCTGCTCTATCTGAGCCTTGAACTCCTTGATATTCTTTTCAGCCAGCTGAATTTCCAGCTCCTGGTATTCGATTTCTTTAGAGAGCGAGTTGAATTCGCGATTGTTACGAACGTTTTTCTGCTGCTCAGTATATTTTTTGATCAGTGATTTGGCTTCCTCGATAAGATTTTTCTTATTGCTGATCTGCTCATGGATCTCATCAAGGTTCCCGTGTAACTTTTCGAGCCTGGTTTTCAGTCCTTCCACCTCATCCTCAAGATCTTCTACTTCCAACGGTAACTCACCGCGAACGTTTCTGATTTCATCAATGCGAGAATCGATAAGTTGCAGATCGAATAATGTCCTTAACTTTTCTTCTACGGTAGCTTCGGTTTTCTTTGCCATAATTAATATAAATACTTGACGGGATTTGTATTGCAAGTTGATAAAACGACTGCAAAATTAGTGATTTTTTTTGTAAGATACTTAACTATTAGTTCTTTTGTAAATTGTTCCGATTCATAGTGGCCAATGTCTGCTAAAACGATCTTGCCCTCTGCGCGGTAGAAGTCATGATACTTCAGGTCGGCAGTCACAAAAACATCCGCTCCTGCTGCGATGGCTTGTTCAATGGCAAAAGCACCGCTGCCTCCGAGAACGGCTACCTTTTTCACCGGCTTTGATCTCAGGGCACTGTGCCGCAGTCCGGGGGTGTTCATCTGCTGAGTGATATCTTTCAGGAATGATGATTCGTTCATAGCTTCAGGCAAATCGCCTGTCATTCCCAGCCCGATGTGCTGGTTGCTATTGTCGAGACCGTATATTTCATAAGCCACCTCTTCATAAGGATGGGTCTCTTTCAGGGCTTTCAGAATACGCCCTTCTGCATGTTTCGGATAGGTGATGTTCAGTTGGGTTTCCTTCTCAAAATGCAATTCTCCCTTTTTACCTACCACCGGGTCTGAACCTTCCCCGCCTCTGAAAGTTCCGGTACCCTGAAGGTTGAAGCTGCAATGATCATAATTCCCGATGTTTCCCGCACCGGCCTCGAAAAGCGCCGTACGCAGGGATTCGGCGTGATCGTCGGGAACATAGGTCTGTAGTTTTTTGATGGTATGCTGCTGAGGAATAAGAACCTTTCGGTTTATCAGTCCCAGTTTGTTGCAGATCATGGCGTTGACCCCCTGAAAATGATTGTCGAGAGCTGTGTGAACGGCATAGATGGCAATGTCATTTTGTATGGCCCTGATCACAGTTCTTTCGACATAGGTTTTTCCTGTAAGGCTTTTCAATCCTTTGAAAATGATGGGGTGGAAGCTGATGATGAGATTGCAGTTTTTTTCAATAGCTTCATCTACCGTGGCCTCCAGAGTATCAAGAGTGACCAGTATACCTTTTAGTTCCCGGTCGGGATCTCCAACCAATAACCCCACATTGTCGAAATCTTCGGCATAATTTAAAGGAGCCCAGGATTGCATGAGGGTCATTACGTCTTTAATAATCATTTCCTCCGTTTTTTTTCAAAGATAATTATTCTAATTTCGCTTGTATGCGTTGGTTAAGAAAATTACTACTTCCCTTTTCACTGATATACGGGCTTGTTCTGCGGATTCGGCATTTTGCCTATGATGTGGGGGTTTTTCCGTCGGCTTCTTTCCCGTTTCCAGTGATCTGTGTGGGCAACCTGCGCGTCGGGGGTACCGGAAAAACCCCTATGACCGAATACCTGGCTACTTCGTTGAAGGAGCACCATAAAACGGCGATACTGAGCCGGGGGTACGGACGAAAAACAAGCGGATTTCTGGTTGCTTGTTCCGGTATGGGTGTCAGGGAGCTGGGCGATGAACCTTTTCAATATGCACGAAAACTCAAAGGAGTGACGGTGGCGGTTGATGAAAACCGAAAGAGGGGCATTTCCCGATTACGTGATACTGCCGATATAGAAGTGGTTATTCTGGACGATGCTTTACAGCACAGAAAGGTTGCTCCCGGATTGTCTATGCTGCTTACCGCATATGGAGATCTGTATGTTGATGATATGCTATTGCCTGCAGGGAATTTAAGAGATTTGAAATACAGGGCGTCGGCCGCCGATCTGCTTGTGGTCACCAAATGTCCGGCTGACCTCACAGCATCGCAGATGAAGGAGCTGAAATCAAGATTGAAGCCCGAAGGCAAACAGCAAATTTTCTTTACCACTATTGAATACTCAGATTATACCGGAGGGGCAGAAATTGTAGCACTTGAAACATTGAAACAGAAACAGCTGGTACTTATTACCGGAATCGCAGATCCTTCGCCTCTTGTAAGGTATCTGCAATCTTCAGGTTTCGATTTTATGCATAAGGCCTATGCAGATCACCATGAATTCTCAGAAAAAGAGATCAGGCTGTTTCAGACCTACCGGGATTCAGGAAAAGTATTGCTGACCACTGAGAAAGATTATACGCGTCTATCAGAAAAGATAGAGGGGGTGTTGTATCTGCCGATCAGGATAGGTTTTCTCGAAGATCAGCAGGGATTCGAGAATCGCATCAATGAATTTGTGACGCAACAATAAATTTTATCAGGTCAGGCAGAGTTTTTTCTTTGCTGCAGGGCCTTGGCGATAACCCCGTAAAAGGTTTCAGGCTTAAAGGGCTTGGTGATAATGTCGGTGCAGCCGGAGGCGAAAAAATCATCGAGGCTTTCATCGAGGGTAATCGCTGTAAGGGCAATGATGGGGATTTCCTTGTCAAATTCCCTGATCTCTTCGGTGGCTTTAAGTCCGCTGATACCAGGCATATGAATATCCATAAGTATCAGGTCATAACTGTTCTCTTTCGCCATGTCTATGGCTTCATAACCGTTATTCGCAATTTCACAGCTAATGTCTTTTTTGCCAAGCATCTTTTGGGTAATCACCTGGTTGATCTTATTGTCTTCAACCACCAGAACGCGAAGTCCTTTAAAGAAATCGTCACTGACCTTAACTTCAGCGTCTGCCGTTTGTTTTACTGCATGTTGTGTTTCCTGAGTCTGAGTCTGTGGCAAATCGAAACTGATGTCGAACCTGAACGAACTTCCCACACCGAGTTCACTGCTTAGCGAGATATTGCTGTCGAAAAGCCCCAGCAGGCTCTTCACGATAGTAAGTCCCAGGCCGGTACCCCCGTATTTCCTGTTTATCTGAACCGATCCCTGGGAAAAGCTTTCAAAGATGTTTTCCTGCATTTCTTTGGAAATTCCGATTCCTTCATCATTGACCTCAAAGTGAATATCGATGCTGTCATCATGTTTTTTCCGCGTTTTTGCAATAATGGTCACCTTTCCGTTTTCGGTAAACTTGAGGGCATTACCTACCAGATTCAGAAAGATCTGTGACAGTTTCAGTTTGTCGCCTATCAGGGTGTCGGGTATATCGGGATCGATTTCGACCACGATCTCATTGTCGTTCTGCTTGGCGGTCTGATGCATGGCAGCACAAACATCTTCCATGGTATGCCTGAGATCGAACTCTTCCAGCTCTAACGCCAGTTTATTGGCGTCGATCTTGTTGATCTGTAAAATATCATTGATGAAGTTCAACAGATATTCCCCCGAGAATTTCAAGGATTGCAAGTGTTCCTTCTGGCTTTCTTTCGGATCTTCTTCCAGTAGGAGATGGGTCAGACCTGTTACGGCATATAGCGGGGTTCGGAGCTCATGGCTTACTGTGGAAAGAAACTGGCTTTTTGCCTTCATGGCTCTTTCCGCTTCCTCTTTGGCTAATTGCAGCTCGTTGTTTTTCTTAAGTAACAGATCATTGGTCTTGAATTTGATCTGATTGTTTCTGTATAGAGAAATGGTCAGCAAAGAGATGATGATCAGCAGAGCAGAACTCAGTACAGAAGTAAGTTTCGAAACACTGACCTCCTGGTCAGACTTTTCTTGTTGTTCTTCCAGCTGATTAATGGTGTTTCGCATGCTTTCGGTCACCTTTTTCATCGCAAGCTCATTCTCAACTTTCAGCAGTTCTGCATTGAAATAGATTCTTTCAAGGCTGTCGGCAGCTTTGTAAAATGCCAGGGCTTGTTTATAATCTCCATCATTTTCAGCCAATTCATAGAGCTTATTATTGGCGAAAACCATGTATTTGGGAAAGGTGAACCGGTAGGCATAATCTAGCGTATTCTGCAAAAGCAGGCGTGCACTTTTCTTATTGTCCATATCAAGGTAAAGCTCAGCAAAATGATATTGAGAAGCACAGTAGAGATACTCCTGTTCAAAACGGTGATATGGAGGGATGAGTTTTTTAAAGGTGACCTTAGCCTTCTCTTTTTTGTTGAGTTCCTGGTAGCTGCGGGCTTCGTAAAAGAGAAGCACGCTTAAATGGCTTTTATCTGAATAATCGGCAGCGGAAAATGCCTCACGGATCAATTCTGTAGCCCTTTCCTCCTTACCGTTCTTGGCCGCCAGAAAGGCCTGCAGAATACTGCTCACGGCTCTTTCTTTTTCGATATCCTTTACTTCGTAGAGGTCCTGGGCCCTACTCAGGATTTCTGCCGGATCAAAGTTTTTGCCCTGTTCGATGTAGACACGGGCCAGGAGATTCTGCATTTTGGCGATGGCCTCTCTGTCATCAAGAAGGCTTGCCACGCTTTTACCCTGGTCAATAGCCTCAACAGCTTTTTGGAAATCCCCCTGATTTTTGAATTGGTAAATTTTGCCGATCAAAGACTGAAGGCTGTCCTGAAGCACGAGTTCATCCTGTGCTGCCATAGTTAATGGCAGCAGAAACATAAGGATTAAGTACCTGAGGGCCAGTTTTTTCATCTTCTCTCCTCGTGAGATTATAAATATAACTAATTATTACTTATACGTTTAATTAAATCGACCAATCTGCTGCTGTAGCCAAATTCGTTATCATACCACCCTATAATCTTTACCATTTTCCCGATCACAGAGGTCATTTGCGCATCAAAAGTACAGGATGCCGGGTTATTGATTATATCGACTGAAACAATGGGATCTTCGGTATAATCGAGGATGCCTCTGAGCTCATTTTCAGCGGCTTTTTTGAAGGCCTGATTCACGGCTTCTATGTCGGTTTCCTTTTTAACGTTCAGGGTGATATCGGTCAGGGAACCGTCGGGTACCGGCACTCTGATACCGCATCCGCCGATCACTTCGCTCAGATCCGGGAAAATGCTGGTAAGGGCCTTTGCAGCTCCGGTGGTAGTTGGAACAATTGATTGAGAGGCAGCACGGGCACGTCTCAGGTCCCTGTGAGGTTGGTCATGGAGGCTCTGATCTGTGGTATACGAGTGAACCGTAGTGATATAGGCTTGTTCAATACCGCAGAGATCCCTGATAACCTTGATCATAGGCGCTGCATTGTTGGTGGTGCAGGAAGCGTTAGAAATAATGCGTTCATCGCCTTGAAGAATGCTGTCGTTCACTCCCAGAACCACCATGGGAATATCGTCGTCTTCAGGAGGAACTGAAAGAATCACCTGTACTTTTTCATTGTACAGATGTCCTTGCAAGGAATGACTGTTCTTGAATTTCCCGGTAGCTTCGACTATGATATCGGGTTGGTGATTTTCCCAGGGGATGTTTTCAGGTAACCTTTCATTATAGAGGGGAAAGTTGTTCTCTTTGACCGTGATAAAGTCTTTCCCTGCACTAACAGGAAAGGGCAGTACCCCGTGAATACTATCGTACTTTAGCAGATGTGCCAGTGTTGGGGCATCGGCAAGGTCGTTGATCGCGACCACTGAAATCTCAGGTATTTCCAGCAGCAAGCGAAATAGGGTACGGCCAATACGTCCGAATCCGTTAATGGCAACTCTGGTGGTGTTCAATATTTATGTAAGCTTTTGGTTATTTCCTTGTAATTATTCAATGTGTTTATGAGCCTTGTAGGAAGAGCGAACCAGGGCGCCGCTTTCCACATGCCTGAAGCCAAGGTCTTTGCCGATCTCTTCATAACGTTTGAACTGGTCGGGAGTTATGAATTGTTTTACAGGCAAATGCTTTTTGCTGGGTTGCAGGTATTGCCCTATGGTAACGATATCAACATCTGCGGCACGAAGATCATGAAGGGTTTCGATTACCTCTTCTTCCTGTTCGCCCAGGCCGAGCATGATTCCCGATTTTGTTCTTCTTATGCCTTGTTGCTTAAGGTATTTCAATACTTCAAGACTGCGGTCGTATTTAGCCTGTATACGTACCTCACGGGTAAGCCTTCTTACGGTTTCCATATTATGAGACACCACTTCAGGACTTACGGCCACGATCCGGTCGATATTTCTTTCCACACCCTGAAAATCAGGGATAAGGGTTTCAAGGGTCGTTTCCGGATTCATTCTGCGAATGGCTTTTACGGTTTCAGCCCAGATGATAGATCCCATATCTTTCAGGTCGTCACGGTCTACAGAGGTGATTACGGCATGCTTGATCTTCATGATACGGATCGATCGGGCCACCTTTTCGGGTTCTTCCCAGTCTACTGTTTCAGGCCTTCCGGTTTTCACCCCGCAGAATCCGCAGGATCGGGTACACACATTTCCGAGTATCATGAAAGTGGCTGTACCTTCGCCCCAGCATTCACCCATGTTCGGGCAGCTTCCGGAAGTACATATAGTGTGAAGATTGTATTTGTCGACAAGACCTCTTAGTTCGGTATATTTTTTACCGGTAGGCAGCTTTACCCGAAGCCATTTCGGTTTACCCTTCTTTGGAGGTGCCACACTGGTTAAAGTGTCTGTGCTCATACTGCAATTTTAGCACAAAGATACGAAGTATACTTTTAAATAAATACTCATATGAAAAACAGGTACCATACGGTGAATCCTGTCAGGAATACAATTCCCGAAATGCTGAGTATGTGCATGAGAAGTCCGGGTTTTGCGTTTGCAGGCATGTGCCTGGAACATACAAGAGTGTAGTTGAAGATGGCGAAGAAAGGTGCGGTAACAAATGAAATAATAGTGGCTATATCGATGAGTGTTGCCATTTCAGAAAGGAAGAACATCAGGATGGTCACTGTACCGACGGCCAGAAGACCCAGCCAGAATTCATAGTTAAACCTGAATTTTTTGCCTGTTAAAAGATGCAGTGTTTCTGCCATGGCCCGTGGAGAGGCGTCAAGAGTGGTAAGGGTGGTGCTGAACATGGCGGTAAATCCGGCCAGGGCTATGATCACAAAAGCGTAGTCTCCAAGCATTTCGGTATACATCGAAATGAACTGCGCAGCAAATCCCGCCGCACCATTCTCAAAGGTGTCTCCGCTCTGATGCATAACCAGGGCACCTATACTTACAAAAAAGACCCCCAGGATCACCGTTGAAATATAGCCTATATTAAAATCAAAAGCTGATCTTTTAGCGTCGTATTCTGAATCGATCCTGTTCTTTTCCCGAACCCAAAGCGATTGCCATACCGAAATATCAAGGGGTGCCGGCATCCATCCCATAAAGGCGATCAGAAAGGCGACCCCACTCACTTCTTCCGGGAAAACCTGTTCGAAATTCACAGGCTGATTATTTCTTACCGCTGCCATGATGACTGCGGTAACTGTGCAGATGGTCAGGATCAGAATGATCACTTTCATAATACGATCAAGCAGGGTATAGCGGCCTGCCAACAACATCACCGTACTTACCAGAGTAATTATGATACTCCAGGTGATGGCATCGGCACTGATGCCGAACAGGTTGGCAGCCAGTCCGGCCGTTACGATGGTCACAGCACTTTGGATGCTGAACATAACGGCAAATGTCATAAGAAAGTACGCCCAGAGCACAGGTCTGCCCAGTCTTTTATATCCTGCCAGCAGGCTCTCTCCGGTAGCCATGGCGTAGCGCGGACCGAATTCAAAGAAGGGATATTTAAACAGATTTGAAAGCATGAGGGCCCAAAGAAGTCCGAAGCCGAAATCGGCACCGGCACGGGTTGACTGAACCAGGTGTGAAACTCCGATAGCGGCACCGGCAAAAAGCAGGCCCGGACCAAATTTTCTGATAAGATCTTTCAAAGGCTGAATTTTTCTGAAATGTAGGAATTTTTCTTCTTACGGGGAGTGAGGCCGGGACGAAAGCTTGATCAGGATCAATTTTTTTTAATGATGTCGGCGAGTAATTTCCTGGCTCTTAGCAGCTTCACCTTAATATTATTCAGGGGCTCATCAAGCGTCTTTGCGATTTCGTCGTAAGTCATCTCCTGGAAGTACCTCAAATGTATCACCTTTTGATAATGAGGTTTCAGTTTTTGAATGTGTTTTAGCAGGGAATTCAAGTCCTGTTCGCTAATAAGCTGATCTTCGGCAGTGGGGGCATCATCAGGTACCTGATAGATTCCGTTCTGTTCCTGCTCATCGAGCTGTTGCATCATGCGTGACTTTTCTTTGCGCAGAAGATCGATGTGAATGTTCTTCGAGATGGTGATAAGCCAGGTTTTGAATTCGTATTCTTCCCGATAGGTTTCAATACGGTCGAAAGCGCGGGAAAAAGATCTGATAGTGATGTCTTCGGCCTGATTCTCATCATGGGTTCTCAGCAATTGGAAACGATAGACATCGGGCCAGAAGCGGTTCAGGAGAAAACTGAAGGCTTTTTGATCGCCTTCTTTTGCCTTTTCGATATGATCTTTTACGTTTTCTTCCTGCTTCAAGTTCGTGTTTCGCTTTGCTTTAAAGATAAGAAAATGCAGTCTTCATTCTTTTCAGGAATGACAAAAAAAAGATATTTGAAAGGGAAGGGGGTTAATTCACCTGAGGATCAGTTGATTTCTTGCAATCTTGTTCATCGGGGAGCTTTCCGCAAAAACTGCAGGCCTCACCGGATTTGTTAAGAAAAGGCGACTGACTGGCACAGGTGCCGGCAAATTTACCGTCTTTTTTCGCCCAGATCTTTATGGCTATACCTGCGAATGCCAAACCAAGAAGTACGATGCTGATCAAAATAAGTTCCATAACCAAATTTTGTGCAAAGTTACAAAAGAACACCTGATTTCTGGAATCAAATATCATAAAGCTATACAAAAAAAGCAGCTCAGTTTGAGCTGCTTTTCAGTTATTTGATCATCAGATCGTATATTATTCCTGGTCGAAACGAATATCTGCTACTTCTGTATCGATGGTGGCAAAATTATTGTTTCCTTTAGATTCTATTGTGATTTTATAAGCCGTTGCATCTTCGTTAAATGGCAGGGCCATTAGTTTTCTGTCAGCCTGTTCGAGAGTACCCAGGCAAACCATTTTACCATTGATCTCGGCCCACATTTTAAGTTCTTTCTCTTTCGGTAGTTCAGGAAGCGACAACACGTTGATGGCACTTAATCGTTCCTTAGAGTTTATGTAAGCAACAGATTTCAGGTTCTTTGCTCTTTCGTTACCGGTAATATAGTATTTTTTGGTTTCCGGATTGTTCAGAACAGCAAACTTGCTTTTTACATTTTCCAGTTTAGAATTCGTCAGAACGATATCTTTTTTCAAATCCTCGATCTGAGTGGCAACGGTGTTGTTCTGATCAGAAAGCAGTTTGTTCTGCTTCCAGAGGGTTACGGTAGCCATGGCGAATATCATAGCTGCCACCGAGGCTGCTATGAAAAGCCAGGATACGGGCTTCTTATCGTCAGCGGCTTGCGATTTGCCGAGCTCTGAAACGATCTCTTTCCTGAGGTCTTCAGGAGCTTCTACAGCGTATGACCTGATGAAGAGCTCCAGGTTTTCCTGCAGGATCTCGTATTCCTTTTCGATCTCGGGATATTTTCCGATAAGGTGTTCTGCACGAAGAGACTCCTCTACAGAGGTCTCACCGGTTAAATACCGCTCTAACAGGTCAGATTCTAATACCGTATGTATCGTATCTTTCATTTTACAGATAATTATGATAAGGTGGCAGGGTCGAAAATCTTTCTTAGTTCTCGTAACCCGATTTTCAGGCGGGATTTGATCGTTCCAAGCGGAATATTCAGCTCTTCGCTGGCCTCTTGTTGCGTCATACCTTTAAAAAAGAGCGCTTCCAGAACTTCAACATACTTGTCTTCGAGAGTGTTCAAGTGTTTCTTAATGTCCATATGTTCCGGGTTTACTCCCTGAACGCCTAAATTATATACGTCTGAAACTTCAATTTGGATCTCCTGGTCTGTCTTAAGTGAAATACTTCTTATTTTATCGATTGCGGTATTGCGGGTAATGCGAAACATCCAGGTGAACAGCTTTGATTTTTCAGGATTATAGGTCTCTATCTTATCCCAAATCTTCATCAGGCTTAATTGAAGTACGTCTTTGGCCAGGTCTTCATCTTTGGTGATTTTCATGGCCACCCCAAAAAGCGTATCTCCGTAATGATCGTACAGCAGGTTCATGCCTTGTTCATCACGGTTTTTTAAATGGTCTATTATGGTTCTCTCCAGCAATTTGCTCATACAGTATTAGCTTGATTATCTGCGGCCGGCATTAAGCAGGTGCGATAGATTACAACGGGTGGCGCTTTACATTCAGGCTTCGGTCGTTCGAGAACCCGGGATATGCGCCAAATTTATTAATTATTCGTGTAATTATGCTTTATAACTGCCTATTTTAGAATTTATTAGATAATGTTCACCTCATTCTCAATAGCTATGCCAAATGTTTCCATAACCGTATTTTGGATGTGTATTGCCAGGTCGTAAATCTCCTGGCCTTTAGCGTTCCCGTGGTTGACCAATACCAGCGCCTGTTTGTCATGAACTCCGGCATCGCCAAACCGCTTTCCTTTAAAACCGCACTGTTCTATGAGCCAGCCGGCAGGGACCTTGAACTCATTATGACTGATCTCATAATGCGGCATATCGGGATGGTTTTTTTGTAATCTTTCGAACTGTACACGGTCGATAACCGGATTCTTAAAGAAACTACCGCTGTTCCCAATTTCTGCGGGATCGGGTAGCTTGCTCTGCCTGATTCGAATAACAGCTTTTGATACATCTTCAATACCGGGCTCATCTATGCCCATAGATTGCAGCTCCTTGTCAATGGCGCCATAGGAAGTGTTGAGTCGGTGATCTTCTGAAGTGAGCTCCAACACCACAGAGGTGATGATGAACTTGCCTTTGGCTTCGTTTTTAAAAATGGAATCTCTGTACCCGAACCGACATTGGTCTTTGGTGAAGGTAACTATTTTACCGCTGGCTATCTCCATGGCTTCGCATGAGACGAACACATCTTTGAGTTCTACACCATACGCCCCGATATTCTGAACGGGAGCTGTTCCGGTATTCCCCGGAATAAGACTCAGGTTTTCCAGTCCTCCCAGCTGTTTTTCCAGGCTCCATAATACCGTTTCATGCCAGTTTTCACCCGCAGCGATACGAACGAGGGTTTTTCCCTTTTCATGACCGACCACTTCTTTGCCTTTGATGCCGATATGTACAACAAGTGCATCGAGGTCGGTGGTCAGCAATAAATTGCTGCCGCCTCCTAAAATGAATTTTTCGGGATAGTCTTCTAATTGTAACACCCGGGCCAATTCTTCTTCGGTATTTACCGAAACAAAGAACCTGGCCCTGCTGTCAATTTTAAAAGTGTTGTATTCCTTTAGAGATTTATCTGTCTGTATATCAGGATGCATTATAGCGATTTAAGGCTTCTTTCAGTATGGTTACTGCCCTGACCAGGTCTTCTTTCTTCAACACATAGGCGATGCGAACCTGATTTTTTCCAATGCCGGGGGTCGAATAGAAGCCGGCTGCAGGGGCTACCATAACTGTTTCTCCGTTAAGGTCGAAGTTTTCGAGCATCCAGCGTGCAAAATCATCGGTATCTTCAACCGGTAACTGTGCGATGCAGTAGAAAGCACCTTTTGGAGTTGCCACTTGTACGCCTTCGATCTTGCTCAGTTCTTCGATAAGAAGGTTTCTGCGTTCAACATATTCTTCGATAACCTCGTCAAAGTACTCCTGAGGGGTGTCCAGAGCCGCTTCACAAGCTATCTGAGCGAAAGTTGGCGGAGAAAGTCTGGCCTGGGCAAACTTCAGCGCTGTAGCGATCACCTTTTTGTTCTTAGAGATAAGGCAACCGATACGGGCACCGCACATACTGTAACGCTTAGAGACTGAATCTACCACGATGGCATGATCCTTCAGTCCGTCTATGCTGAGAATGGAATGGTGTGTTGCTCCATCGTAGGTGAATTCGCGATATACCTCATCTGCTATGATGAAAAGGTCATGTTTCACGGCGATGGCGGCCAGTTTTTCAAGCTCTTCTTTAGAATAGAGATAGCCGGTTGGGTTCCCGGGATTACAGATCAGGATCGCTCTGGTCTTGTCTGTGATCAGTGCCTCGAAATCTTCGATGGGAGGAAGGGCAAAATTGTTTTCTATATCTGAAACCACAGGGACCACTTTCACTCCTGATGCCGTGGCAAAGCCGTTGTAATTGGCATAGAACGGTTCGGGTATGATGATCTCATCTCCCTGATCTGCCACCGTTCCCATGGCAAACATAAGTGCTTCTGATCCTCCTGTCGTTACGATGATCTCTGAAGCGTCACAATTCACACCGTTCTTGCGATAGTAAGCCGCCAGCTTCAGTCGGTATTCTTCTGAACCTTCGCTTCGGCTGTATGCAAGTGTTTCGATGGTATTGTTCTTGATCGCATCCAGTGCTACTCTGGGCGTCTTAATATCGGGTTGTCCGATATTCAAATGAAACACATGTATTCCCCTTTTTTTCGCGTCTTCAGCGTAAGGAACCAGTTTTCTTATAGGTGACTCGGGCATTTGGTGCCCTTTGGCAGAAATTGTTGGCATAAGCTCTGATTTTTAAACGCTGCAAATTTGCGAAATATATTTAAAATGAGACCAAGAGATCCGGGGTTTGTTCCATGCTTCATAAATGTTAAATCATTAGGTATAACCGTAGGATTTTGGTATCTTAAGTGTTCATCAATCAATGATTTACGTTTTGTTTCGTTCGCTGCTGATATACCTGTTATGGGGTTTGTTCCCCGTATTCCTTTTTTCCCAGGGTGATTTTCATCTTCAAAAGGGAAAAGAGAAGGAGGTGGTGCGTTTTGATTTCATCAATAACCTGATGATCGTACCGATAGAGGTGAACGGGGTAGAGCTGTCTTTTATTGTAGATACCGGCGTTAACAAACCCATTCTTTTTAATCTTTCCGAAAACGACTCTGTTTCACTTCGAAACTTTGAAGAAATCACTATCAAAGGCTTAGGTGACGGAGAGGCCATACAGGCCATTAAATCATCAGGGAACACCTTCCGCATAGGAGAAATATACAATCCGAATCAGGAGATCTATATCCTGATGGATACTGATATTAACCTGTCTCCCAGATTGGGTATCGCAGTAAACGGTATCATAGGGTATGACTTGTTTGAAAATTTTGTGGTCGAGGTGAACTACAACCGCGCGCGTCTGGAATTTCACCGGCCCGACACATATACCTACCGCAATTGCCGGAAATGCGAAACCCATCAGATGGATATTGTGGCTAATAAACCCTTTATCAAAGGATTCATAGACCTGAACGAAAGTCAGGATCTGCCGGTGTACCTTCTGGTAGATACAGGCAGTACCGATGCCCTATGGCTTTTTGAAGATGAAAAGCAGGGAATAAACGTGCCGGAAAAATACTTTGACGATTATATCGGAAGGGGGCTTAGCGGTGATGTCTACGGGAAACGTTCCAGAGTGCGCAGTTTTGCCATCGGTGACTTTGAACTGGAACAGGCCAAGGTGGCTTTTCCAGATTCGGCATCAACCCAGAATCTTAAATACCTGGGTACGCGTAACGGGAGTGTTGGTAACGAGATCATCAAACGGTTCAATCTGGTTTTCGATTATCCCAATCGAAAGATCACCCTGAGGAAGAACCGATTCTTCAATGATCCCTTTAAATACAATATGAGCGGGATCGAACTGCAACACAACGGGCTCAGACTGGTTCGCGAGATTTCAGGTAGTTTTAATCATCTTCGAAACAAAGATGAAAACAGCCAGGGGATCACCTTTGATCTGCAACGAAATTACAGCATAGAATTGCATCCGGCACTTGAGATCGCTGAGCTTAGGGAGAACAGTCCTGCCAAGGAGGTAGGTCTCAGAAAGGGCGATGTGATACTATCGGTCAACGGAACCCCTGTACACCGGTTCAGCATACAGGAACTGAGAGAGATTCTGAATGAAAAACCGGGTAAAAAACTTAAACTTCGCATTCAGCGTGACGGGAAGGAACTTCAATTTGCCTTTCAGCTCAAAAAAGTACTTTAATATTTCTGAAATACCTGTGGTTGACAATTGTCATGTTTATCTCCTTTAAAATGAGTTATTTTCACTGAATAATACCGGGATTATGGGGTATAAGTACGTGAAGAGTATCGATTCGGCAGAGGAGCGCGCCCTCTATCACAAACACCTGCTTTCTGACGTGGCTGCGCTCGAGCGTATCTACAATGAAAGACTGTTCGAGGCCGATTGCATTCGTATCGGAGCAGAACAGGAATTGTGCCTGATCGACAACCACTGGTACCCCTCCACATTAGCCACAGATCTTCTTGAGGCGATTGATGACCCGCATTTTACTACAGAAATCGCCTGTTACAACCTGGAGATAAATCTGGACCCTATTGTTTTAAGAGGAGAATGTTTCAGCCAAATGCAGAGGGAGCTGGAGCGGTTACTCGATAAAGCGGCCAAACATGCAGCGGGGAAGAACGTGCGCATACTGTTGACAGGCATTTTACCCACTATCAGCAAAAAGCATCTGGCTCCGGAATACATGACACCCCTGGAGCGCTATGCAGTGCTCGACCGCACCCTGAGAAAAATCAGGGGGAGGGATTTTGATCTTCATATCAAAGGAATAGACGAACTGCTTGTAAAACATGATTCAGTATTGTTTGAAGGCTGTAATACCAGTTTTCAGGCACATTTGCAGGTGGTGCCCGATGACTTCGTGAAAAGCTACAACTGGGCCCAGGTGATAGCCGGACCCTTATTGGCGATTTCAACCAATTCGCCCTTGCTTATGGGGAAAGAATTATGGGAAGAAACCCGTATTGCCCTTTTCGCTCAAAGTACCGATACCAGGTCAAGTTCATTTCAGCTTAACGAAAGAGAGGCCCGGGTGAGTTTTGGAGACGATTGGGCTCAGGGAGATCCTGTCGATATCTTTAAACAGGATATCATTCGGTTTCGAAGTATTATCAGTTCAGACTTCGGCAAAACCAGCATGGAGGAGCTGGATTCCGGAAAAATACCTTCGCTGAAGGCCCTGGGACTGCATAATGGCACCATCTATCGGTGGAACCGGCCTTGTTATGGTGTTTCTGACGGGAAACCCCATCTTCGTATAGAGAACCGGTACCTGCCCGCCGGACCTACCGTTATTGATGAGGTTGCCAATATGATGTTTTGGGTTGGAATGATGTCGGGTAGACCGGCCGAATACGACCGGGTACAGGATTTATTCGAATTCAGGGATGTTAAAGCTAATTTCCTTAATGCTGCAAGACATGGTATGTCGAGTCAGATCTATTGGGAAGGGGAGCAGCTATGTCTCGATAAGCTGGTACAGGAAATTTTATTACCTGTTGCCCGCAGAGGTCTTAGGAAAAGAGGCGTTTCAGAAGAGGATATCGATTTCTATCTTAAAGTGATCACCCGTCGGATCGAGCATCAGGGTGCTTCGAGATGGATGCGAAAAAGTTACAGGAATCTTCGCAAGAAGTTTAAGAAGACCGATGCCTGCCGGGCGTTAACAGCAGCCATATATCATTATCAGTCAAAAGGAAATCCGGTTTCGTCATGGAGAATTCTGCAGGATGATGTCGATATCAGCCTTGAGAAGGAGAAGCGGGTCGACCAGCATATGAACCGGGTTGTTGAAACGGCACAGGAAGAAGATAATGTTGCATTCCTGAGAGAAATAATGCGCTGGAGAAAAATTCACCATATGCCTGTGATCGACAGCCACGGGAAACTTACAGGTATTGTGACCTCTACAGATCTCGACCGGATACGTCTGGATGGGGAACCCGTATATCTTGCCGAGGTGATGAAGAAGGATGTGATCACCATCGAGCCCTGGGGGTCTATGAAAGAAGCAGGAGAGCTTATGCGGAAACATGACATAGGTTGCCTGCCTGTGGTTCAGGATGAATACCTGGTGGGGATATTGACCCGAAATGATTTATAAAACCTGATCTTTTGAAGCCAGACCGTGTATTATACAGATATGATGCCGCTCCCGAGCTGCCCGCTGTGGTGTTTTTTTGCGGAATACACGGAAATGAACCTGCCGGTGTAAGAGCTTTTGAGCAATTGCTGCCTTTTCTGGAGGAAAAGGATCTTTCGGGTTCGCTTTACGTTCTGTCAGGAAATCTCGCAGCGCTGAAGGAAGGGGTGCGTTATATGGATGTCGATCTGAACAGGATATGGGACGATCTGCATCTCAAAAAAATCGCTGAGGCTGATAAAGATTTTATTTCCGAGCATTTGGATATGCGGGAAATTCTGCAAATGCTCCATGAAATTTGGGGCCGTATTGAGGGGCCTTTATACTTCATCGACTTTCACACCACATCCAGCGCCTCCATACCCTTTATCACTATTGACGATTCGATGATCAACCGAAACTTTTCTGAGCACTTCCCGGTTCCCAAGGTGCTGGGCATCGAAGAGTACCTGAACGGTACCCTGCTTAGTTTTATCAATCGTGTGGGCTATGTGTCTCTGGGGTTTGAGGCCGGACAACATCAAAGCAGAAGTGCAGTTCTTCATGCTGAAGCTTTTATGTGTCTGACATTGGAATATGCCGGGTTACTTCCTTCGGGTATGCGGATCAACAAATCGTATCGGCGTACCCTGACAGAGGCTTCGAAGGGAAAGGACTCCTTTTATGAGATCACCCAGCGTTATGGGATTGACAAGGACGAGGATTTCAGAATGATACCCGGTTTCGAAAGTTTTCAGCATATCAGTGCAGGCACTGAACTTGCCTTGTCAGACGGAAAGCTTATCAAATCAGAAGAAAAGCAGGTATTGTTTATGCCATTATATCAAAAACAAGGCGCTGACGGTTATTTTTTCATAAGGGAAATACCCCGGTGGGCCTTGATGCTGTCAAGATGGTTTCGCCGTTTCAGGCTGGACTCTCTTTTGGTTTGCCTGCCCGGGGTGTCCTGGGCGACCCCTGATAAGCAGGCCCTTCTTGTCAAGCCTGCGGTAGCTAACTTTATGGCTCGTTCGATCTGGCATCTGCTCGGATACCGACATACCCGAAAAGCAAAGGGTGTATGGGTGATGTATAACAGGGAACGTGGTGCCAAGAAAGACCGCTATCCCCAGGTGGCCTGAAACGATTGGTTAAGACTCCGGTACTGTTGAGCAGATTCCCGTTTAGGCATATAAAAAAACCGTCTGCTTGGTGGCAGACGGTTTTTGTAAACCTTCGTTTATATACCTTACTTACCTGAAGAGGGAACTACTTTTCCTTTGATCTTCAGGGCTACGGTAGGATTGGAAGCATTGGAAAGAACCATTATGGTCTTTCTGATCGGACCTACTCTGTTGGTATCGTATTTCACTTCTATTTTTCCGGTTTTACCTGGCATTACGGGTTCTTCTGGCTTCTTAGGGATCGTACATCCGCAAGAAGATGAAACCTTTGAGATTACCAGAGGAGCATTACCTGTATTTGTGAATTCAAAAACACGAACGCCATCGCTTCCCTGCTCGATCTCTCCATAATCTATCACGTCGGTCTTAAATTCGATCTTGGCTTGAGTATCCTGAGCGTACAGGCCTATACTGGCAAGGCTCAGAAACATCAGCATTAGTAATTTTTTCATAAGTCTAAGATTTAAGATTGAATCAAAGTTAACCACTTTCTGTGTACCGGCAAAATTTATCGATTTCTTTTAAAATCCTGCCGATAGTGCTACTTTTGCATTTTCATTGAAAAATCCATATAACAAATGACGATTCCCTCGAAATATGATGCCGGTTCAGCCGAATCAAAATGGTATGATTACTGGATGGAGAACAAGTATTTTCGCTCGGTTCCTGATGAAAGGGAGCCGTATACCATTGTGATCCCGCCACCCAACGTGACCGGGGTGCTGCATATGGGGCATATGCTGAATAATACCATTCAGGATGTGCTTATAAGACGGGCCCGCCTGAAAGGCTACAATGCCTGCTGGGTTCCCGGTACCGATCACGCATCGATTGCTACCGAGGCCAAGGTCGTCGCTAAGCTGAAAGCAGCAGGAATAGAGAAGTGCGACCTGACACGGGAATCGTTTTTGGAACACGCCTGGGATTGGACTCACGAGTATGGTGGAGTGATCCTGGAGCAGTTAAAAAAGCTGGGGTGTTCCTGTGACTGGGAACGCACCAAATTCACCATGGATGACGATATGTCGGCTTCGGTGATCAAGGTCTTTGTTGAATTATATAATAAAGGGCTGATCTATAAGGGTCACCGAATGGTGAACTGGGATCCTGAAGCAAAAACCACTCTTTCAGATGAAGAGGTTATCTATGAAGAGCGTCAGGGTAACCTGTACCACCTGGCTTATCAGATCGAAGGCAGTGATGAGAAAGTAATCATCGCTACTACACGCCCGGAGACCATTTTAGGAGATACGGCTATCTGTATTCATCCTGATGATGAAAGATATACACACCTCGCTGGTAAGAAGGTCATAGTACCTGTTGTGAACAGGGCCATCCCTGTAATTCAGGATGAATATGTAGACATGGAATTCGGAACCGGTTGTCTTAAGGTGACCCCGGCCCATGACGAAAATGATAAAATGCTCGGCGACAAGCACGGGCTTGAAGTGGTCGATATCTTTAATGACGATGCCAGTGTTAATGCTAACGGCCTCCATTATGAGGGCATGGATCGTTTTGCGGTTCGTAAGGCCATCGTGAAAGAGCTGGAATCCCTGGGATCACTTGTAAAAACCGAACCCCATATGCATAAGGTGGGTACTTCAGAAAGGACAAAGGCGGTGATCGAACCCAGGCTTTCTGATCAGTGGTTTCTTAAGATGAAAGATCTTTCTGAACCGGCGCTTAAAGCCGTTCTTGAAACGGGGGATATACGTTTGTTCCCTAAAAAGTTCGAAAACACTTTCAAGCACTGGCTCGAAAATATCAGAGATTGGAATATTTCCCGTCAATTATGGTGGGGACACCGTATTCCTGCTTTTTATTACGGAGAAGGGAAAGAAGATTTTGTGGTCGCAGCCACTATTGAAGAAGCATTGGATCTTGCGAGAAAGGCTACCGGAAAGGAGGAGTTACAGGCTGAGGATCTGAAACAGGAAGAAGATTCATTAGATACCTGGTTTTCATCATGGTTATGGCCCATTAGTGTTTTTGGGGGTATACTAGAGCCCGAAAATGAGGAGATAAAATATTATTATCCGACCAACGACCTGGTCACAGGTCCTGATATACTTTTCTTTTGGGTGGCCAGAATGATTTTTGCCGGCTACGAGTTCAGAGACGAAAAGCCTTTCACTAACGTTTATCTTACCGGTTTGGTCAGGGATAAACAACGTCGAAAGATGTCGAAATCCCTCGGAAATTCACCCGATGCCCTGCAGTTGATCAGGGATTATGGCGCTGATGGGGTGCGCGTGGGACTTTTACTGAGTTCTGCGGCGGGTAACGATCTCTTATTCGATGAGGCATTATGCCAGCAGGGAAAGAATTTTGCCAATAAGATCTGGAATGCTTTCAGACTTGTGAAGGGTTGGGATATTGATGATACGATAGGCCAGCCTGAACATGCAGCCATAGCTACAAGTTGGTACAGGAATAAATTCAATACCGTACTTGCTGAGATAGAAGATCATTTTGAGAAATACCGAATCTCAGATGCGCTCATGGCAATCTATAAACTCATATGGGATGACTTCTGTTCATGGCTGCTGGAGATGGTCAAGCCTGCCTATCAGCAACCCGTTAATAAGAAAACATTCGCTGAGGTGATCTCCCTGTTTGAAGACAACCTCAAACTTTTACATCCTTTTATGCCTTTCCTCACCGAAGAAATCTGGCAGCATATGGAGGAGCGTATGCCGGAAGATGCCCTGATCGTTGCTTCCTGGCCTGAGTATGAAAAGGCTGATGAGCAGCTGGTGTCCCGTTTCGCTTTTGCTGCAGAAGTGATTTCAGGTATCAGAACTGTACGTAAAGAAAAAAATATCGCTCAGAAGAACAGCCTCGAGCTTTATGTGCTCGATAACGAGGGTACAGGTAAAGAGTTTGATCCGGTAATTACCAAACTGGGAAATATTGAAAAGCTATCCTATACCAATGAGAAGATAGAGGGGTCTATATCTTTCAGGGTCGGATCAAATGAATATTTCATTCCAATGGAGGGATCGGTTGATGTCGAGAGTGAAAAGAAGAAAATAGAAGAAGAACTTTCATATACCGAAGGATTTCTTAAAACCGTACGCAAAAAACTTTCCAACGAAAGATTCGTAAACAGTGCCCCGGAAAAGGTGGTGGAAATGGAGCGAAAGAAAGAGGCTGATGCCCTGGCTAAGATAGAGACCCTAAAAGAAAGTCTTGCCGGCCTGCAGTAATAGCTTCATACGGTTTTGATGCTGTAAATTTTATCAAGAGAGGACCCCTGTGGTCCTCTTTTTTATTTGATGGAGTATAGCAGCCGTGTTAAATCGCAATCCATAAATCCGGCAAAAATTAAGAATTATACGTAAGCTGGGAGAGTATAAGGAGCGGGAGGTGATTATTAAGGTTGGGAGTCTAAACTGTCAAAATACGAATTGACCAGTTCGATATACTTTCTTTTGGCTTCGCTCTCAGAAATATCCTGAACCTGAAAAAGCGCGTTTGCTTTGAATGCATTGATGATCGATCGCTTACTGCCCGGAGGGTCTGTGCTTCTTGTAGCGCGCTTATAGTAGGCGTATAACCGTAATAAAAAGTCTGCAGGCAGCATCTGGTCATATTCGTTGATACGGTCAACTGCTTCCCTGAAGGTCTTATCTAGTTCCTTCCCTTTCATGTTGTACTTTTTAAGTTGCGATAACATCAACGCCTCCTCTGACCTTTTCATGCAGAGCGACTTTTATATCGGCATCAAGCGGGAGAAACAAGTCGACACGAGATCCGAATTTTATAAAACCGGCATCTGCGCCTTGTACGGCTTCCTGGCCTTCCCTGGCGTAGTTCACAATACGCTTGGCCATGGCTCCGGCAATCTGACGGTATAAAACCTCCCCATAGACCGGGTTCTTGATCACGACAGTGGTACGTTCGTTTTCTTCAGAAGATTTTGGATGCCATGCCACCAGGTATTTCCCCGGGTGGTATTTACTGTAGGTGACCTTTCCTCCGATAGCATACCGGGTCACGTGTACATTGATGGGCGACATGAAAATAGATACCTGAATGCGCTCGTCTTTGAAGTACTCTTTTTCGAATACTTTTTCGATCACCACCACTTTTCCATCTACAGGAGCGATAACTGTTGCGTCATCAGGTGATATGAGTCTTTTGGGATTGCGGAAAAACTGCAAAATAAGAATGAGCAAGACCAGAAATATCATCTGCACCAGGATGCGGATCCAGTCTTTGTCGATATAAAAATGAGCTGATAACACCCCGGCTATAACCAAGAAAAGGGTGATAATGATGATCTTGTATCCTTCCTTATGAAACATAGTTGAAAATTTGTAGCATTAGATAAGCAAAAGGGGCGGCGAAAACCAGGCTGTCCAGCCGATCCAGCAATCCGCCATGACCCGGCAGGATGGCTCCGCTGTCTTTCACTCCCGCTCTTCTTTTAAACATCGATTCGACCAGGTCGCCAAGGGAGCCTGTAATTACCACTACCAGTGCAAGCAGGATCCATTGAGCCAGGTTTAACTCATGACCATATCTGTATAGGAGATAGGCCGCAAGCAATGCAAAAAATAAACCTCCTAGAAAGCCTTCTATAGTTTTCTTTGGAGAAACACGTTCAAAGAGTTTTCGTTTGCCGAAAGTCTTTCCAACCAGGTAAGCGAAGGAATCATTTACCCAGATCAATATAAAAATACCAATAATCAGAGGTTTGGCAAAATGATCGATCCGATAAGGTATCATGGTCAGAAATATACAGCCACCTCCTATATAGAAAAGGCTGGTGAGGAATTTCATTTCGTTGCTGTACCTGATCTTTTTGATGGTGAACAGGTCGATAAGCAATAAGAGATCGAAAGAGATACAGGCAATCAGCAACAGGGTCTTCAGGGTCTCCTTGTATGAAATGGTATTCAGTATATAGATATACACCCACCATAAGAGCAGAAAGGCGATAAAGACCAGGTATCCTCTGAGTCTTATAATGCGTTTGAATTCATAAAGGCAGACCAGCCCAAAAATAAGGAAGAGAAAATCAAAAGCATCATTGCTCAAAAAAACCGCTGCGAGAAGTAACAATACGTATAGAACGCCGGTGATCGAGCGCTTCAGAAGTTCTCTCATACTATAAATCTTCCAGTAGGAGCAAATATAAGTTTTTTGAACTACTACCATAGGTGAGGAAATCTTTTTCTTCGCTCATGGTAAAGTTCTTAATGGTGGTGATATTTGTAGGTATCACGCTGCGGTTTTTGGATTTGATTCCGCGAAGCCCTTCACCGATATTGTCGATTAACTGGCTTGTAGTGGCAAAGATCACAAAGTTACCGGGCAGTTCATTAAGTTTACTTTCTCCTATTTGGTTGGAGCTGATCAACAGGGAGCCATTGTCGGCCACCAGGTACTCACAACGGCTTAGAAAAGCCTCGGCTCCCCTGCAGTTCTTTCGGGAGGGAAGTTTAAATGGAGGTTGAAAGCTTTTTTTAAGAGAGTCATCAAGGCAACATATATCTTCTGTATTCCATTGATTTTCTTGCAGGATATTGGCAAAGCAGTCATGAATTTCGTCGATGGAATCACAATAGAGAAACTTACCACCGTTTTTCTTGAAGTTGATGGTAAACTTTTCATCGGTGGGGAGCTTGACTTCAGGCATGAACTTACCTCGCTGTTCAGCGCCTTCAGGTTTTGAATCCTTGCCAGAATTTTTTCCAAAAAGTCGTTTAAATAAGCTCATTATAAATTAATGGGGGTATCGGTGATTCTTTCTTGCTCTGTTCTTAAAAGTATGAAATAATATGGTTATTTATAAAATACGGGCACAAAAAACAATTTTGTGCCCGGAGTTTATATTGTTAACCAAAGTCCTAGTTTTCCTGTAACTCTTCAGCTTCCTCTTCTTCTTTGTCCTTTTTTTCAAAAGGTCTTTTGCCGAAGATGCGCTCAAGGTCATCTTTGAAAATAACTTCCTTGTCAAGAAGATATTCTGCCAGGGTTGTGAGTTTATCCTTGTTCTTCTCCAGTATCTCAATGGCCCTTTTGTACTGCTCTTCAATGATTCTGGAGATCTCCTTGTCGATGATCTTCGCCGTCTCCTCACTGTATGGTTTGGAGAAGTTATAATCGGTCTGACCGGTAGAATCGTAATAAGTGAGGTTTCCTATCTGGTCATTCAGTCCGTAGATGGTAACCATGGCTCTGGCCTGTTTGGTCACTTTTTCGAGATCGCTGAGTGCACCGGTTGATATTTTATCGAAGATCACTTTTTCGGCTGCTCTTCCACCCATGGTGGCACACATCTCGTCAAGCATTTGCTCGGGGCGAACGATCAATCGTTCTTCCGGCAGGTACCATGCTGCACCGAGGCTTTGTCCGCGGGGAACGATGGTAACCTTCACCAGGGGAGCTGCATGTTCAAGCAACCAGCTTACCGTAGCGTGACCGGCCTCGTGAAAGGCGATGGTCTTTTTCTCTTCCGGGGTGATGATCTTGTTCTTTTTTTCCAATCCTCCAACGATACGGTCTACCGCATCCAGGAAATCCTGTTTGTCAACGGCTTTTTTCCCGTTTCGTGCAGCGATCAGGGCTGCTTCGTTACAAACATTGGCGATATCTGCACCTGAGAAGCCGGGGGTTTGTTTCGCGAGAAACTCCATATCCAGTTTTTCAGAGGTCTTGATGGGTCTGAGGTGAACCTCGAAGATCTCTTTGCGTTCCCGTACATCAGGGAGATCGACATAGATCTGTCTGTCAAATCGACCCGCCCGCATGAGTGCCTTATCTAAGACATCGGCACGGTTGGTGGCTGCGATCACGATCACATTAGTGTTAGTGCCAAAACCATCCATTTCAGTCAACAGCTGGTTGAGGGTGTTTTCCCGCTCATCGTTACTGCCGGTGAAATTGTTTTTACCACGAGCCCTACCGATGGCATCGATCTCATCGATGAATATGATCGCCGGAGCTTTATCTTTCGCCTGTTTGAACAGGTCGCGTACCCTTGAGGCACCCACCCCTACAAACATCTCAACGAAGTCTGAACCCGAAAGCGAGAAGAAAGGCACTTTTGCCTCTCCTGCCACCGCTTTCGCGAGCAGGGTTTTACCTGTACCCGGAGGTCCTACCAGTAAGGCTCCTTTAGGTATTTTACCACCAAGGGAAGTATATTTTTCAGGGTTCTTCAAAAAGTCTACGATCTCCTGAACCTCCTCTTTAGCCCCTTCCAATCCGGCAACATCCTTAAAGCTGACCTTCATGTCGGTCTTTTCATCAAAGAGCTTCGCCTTTGATTTACCGATGTTAAAGATCTGCCCTCCGGCACCGCCGGCTGCACCACCTGACATTCTTCTCATGAGGAATATCCAGATCCCGATGATCAGCACAAATGGCAGCAGTGTGAGCAACAGGTCACCCAGAAGGTTGGATTCCTGCTCGAACTCTACAGAAGTTTCCAGGTCGTTTTCCTGTATGGTTGTACTGACCTCATTCTCAAAATTCTGCAGGTCACCGAACTTGAGCTGATATTGAGGTAGTTGTGAAGTTGAAGGCAGCAGGGATTTACTCTGTGCATTCTTGTGAACTTCTTTTTCAAGAGCTTCCGTATCCAGGTAGACCTTCGCCTGCCTGGTATTGGTAATAATCTGTATTTTTTTAACATCTCCCGCTCTCAGGTATTCCTGGAGTTTGGCCGGTGTGATGTCAGGGGGAGTAGACCATCCACTTCCTCCGGAAAAAAACTGCATTCCAATGATGAAAAGCAGTATCACCCCATAGATCCAGTATGAACTGAACCTGGGTTTTTTGGGCGTATTATTATTGTTGTTGTTGTTATTCTCTTTTGCCATTTACTAAAACTTAAATTTAATTGGAAGGGATAGCTGTAACCTTGGCATCACCCCATAATCCTTCGATGTCGTAATATTCTCTGATGTGTTTCTGGAACACGTGAACCACGACGTTGACGTAGTCGATCAATACCCATTCAGCATTATCAGTTCCCTCAACATGCCATGGTTTGTCTTTTAACTCTTTACTGACCGTTTTTTGGATGGAATTTACGATGGCGTTTACCTGAGTATTTGAAGTACCATTACAGATAATGAAGTAATCGCAAACAGTGTTTTCTATATCTCTTAAATCTAAAATGTTTACATCCTTTCCCTTAACCTCTTCAATTCCCTTTAAGATAAATGTTATTAACTGATCTGCACTACTATTCGCTTTTGCCATTAAAAAATTTTATTTTCACAAAGTTATTATTTTTTATCTTTTCAGGGCTCCCCTCTTAACATAAGATTACATTTTAAAGGAAACCCTTTTCATGAACATTATCAAACTTAATGCCATCGATTCGACCAATAGCTATCTTAAGAAGATGGCCGCTTCCGGCGGGGTCTCAGATAATACCGTGGTGGTCAGTGATGAACAGACCTCAGGGAGGGGTCAAATGGGAACAGTATGGCGCAGTGAACCCGGTAAGAACCTTACCTTTAGCCTGTTCAAGGAGATCAGGCGCCTGCAGAGGGAAGAGCAGTTCTATCTTAGCATGGCTGTTTCCCTGGGTATTCTGAAAGGCCTGGAAACCTTTGATATTCCTTCACTGCGAATTAAATGGCCGAACGACATTTTGTCAGGGAATGCCAAAATATGCGGTATTCTCATAGAAAACATCTTTAAGGAAAACCAAATGAGATCTTCTGTAATCGGGATAGGGTTGAACGTGAATCAGCTCGACTTTGAAGATCTGTTGAACGCTTCTTCGATGAAACGTATCACAGGAATTCATTATAACCGTGATGAAGTGATGCAGCGAATCATTAAAGGAATTAACGAGATGGAACAGCTGGTTGAGAACCGGGAACTGGGTCTGCTGAAAAGCGAGTATGAGTCCATGCTTTTCAGAAGAGAAAAGCCATCTACTTTTAAAAAACCCGACGGAGCACTGATAATGGGTTTTATAGAGGGGGTCGATACCGGAGGGAAACTTGTTATTCGCCTTGAAGACGAAGTACGGCAACGATTTGACCTTAAAGAAATAACCCTGCTGTATTAGCAGGGTGTGAGTTTAAAGCCGAAAAGTTTGATATCTAAAGTTTAGACATGTTTTCGGTCAGGGTATTGATGAATTTGGTGATTGGTCCCTTGATCATCATCCCCATCATGGCATTAAATTCTCCTTCGAATACCAGTTTAGCTTCGCTTTTATTGTCTGCCGCTTCATCGATGTCGGCTGTCAGGGTAAAAGGCAGTTTGTCGCTGGCGGCACCTAATACGACCTTCTTGTGAGGGTCCTGGTCTTTAAGCTTTAGAACGATCTCAGGCATTCCCTGAAGGGCAAAAAGAAATTTGCCTTCTTCCAACACCTCAAATTTGCTGATGTTGTCAGGCATAAGTGTTTCGAAGTTCTCCACCTGGCTCAGAAAGTTGAACAGCTCTTCAGGAGATTTGTTGACTGTGGTTTTAGGAGTTTCTATGGTCATAATTATTGCTGTTTCCACTCTGAAGGATTAAGTCTCCAGTCTTTCAGAGTGTTCATTTCTTTTTCGTTAATATAATGTGTTTCGGTGGCCTGTTCCAGCAGATGATCGTAGTTGCTGAGCGTATGCAGGCTAACGCCTTCCTTTTCAAAGTTTTCTTCAGACACTGCGAAACCGTAGGTGAATATCGCGATCATTCCCTTTATAACAGCCCCTCCTTCTTTCAGGGCTTTTACTGCGTTGAGGCTGCTCTTGCCGGTACTTATTAGGTCTTCTACTACCACTACGTGCTGACCCGGCTCCAATTGTCCTTCGATCTGATTGCCCCGTCCGTGTTTTTTAGGTTCAGGCCTCACATAAATAAAAGGCAGATTCATGTATTCTGCAACCAGCATACCAATTCCGATAGCACCTGTGGCAACTCCGGCTATAACATCGGGTTTTCCATAGACCTCTTCGATCTGTCGGGCCATCTGTTCCCTGATATAGTTTCGAATGGGCGGGTATGAAAGTACGATGCGATTGTCGCAGTATATGGGTGATTTCCAGCCCGAAGCCCAGGTAAATAAATTTTTCGAATTCAATTTTATTGCATTTATTTGCAATAGAAGTTCTGCTGTTTTCCTGGCGGTATCTTTGTTAAAAATCATGGTGCAAATGTATGAAGTTTTTGCTAACGATCATCGTCTTTTTTTAACCTCTGAAATCGCCAAGGAAACCGATTTTAAACTGTTTCTCATGGATACGGTTGACCTTGAAGATGTGGTCAGCCAACTGCAAAAAGGAAAGATTCAGGGAGCGCAGATCTATCATCCAAAAAAGAAGGATCTCCTAAAGAAGTTTACCAAAAAAGCACCGCTTGTAGTGGCTGCCGGAGGGCTGGTCCAAAACAAGCAGGGTGAGACCCTGTTCATTTTCAGAAACGGAAAATGGGATCTGCCCAAAGGCAAGGTCGATAAGGGAGAGTCTATCGAAGAAGCCGCCATCAGGGAAGTGGCGGAGGAAACGGGAGCTAAAAAACTCAAACTCGGAGACCTGCTCGGAGTGACTTACCACCTGTTTAAAAGAAACGGAGTGATCAAGCTCAAGGAAACCCACTGGTATAAAATGTCTACCAAATACAAAGGGGAGCTCATACCTCAGTGTGATGAGGGGATCGAAAAAGCCGTATGGCTTTCAGATGATCAGATCGAAGAGGCGCTGAGCAATTCATACGCCAATATCAAAGGTTTTTTCGAAAGGGTGACAGTTTCTGAATGATTGCTTTTCATATTGATTTTCAATTCCTTACTTCAGGCTGAAACTATAACGATTGCGAATTCATCTTCTGCATTATCAAATCGTCATTCTCTCTCTGCAGCCTTGTCAAAACGAAAAAAACAAGTAGTTTTGCACCCTTAAAATTTAAAGGATGACAGAATTTATTCGCAAGCGCGCGGCAAATGCTAAAAACGATATTTTCAGCGGTCTTACGGTGGCTTTGGCACTCATACCGGAAGCGGTCGCTTTTGCATTTGTAGCCGGTGTTCCGCCGCTGGTAGGGTTGTATGCCGCCTTCATGGTAGGACTTATCACCTCGATATTCGGAGGGCGACCCGGTATGATATCCGGCGCTACGGGAGCTTTGGCAGTAGTCATGGTAAGCCTGGTGGCCCAGGGAAATGCCATGGGTGCCCCCGACGAAAATATGGGGTTATACTACCTCTTTCTCACAGTTATTCTGATGGGGATCATACAAATGCTGGCAGGTATCTTCAAGCTGGGTAAATTCGTACGCTTGATACCGCATCCTGTGATGATGGGATTCGTAAATGGTCTCGCCATTGTTATTTTTCTTTCTCAACTGGGAATGTTTAAGGAAGTTACAGGGGGAGAACGTGTCTGGATGTCAGGTATGTCATTGTATCTCATGATCGGCTTCGTGGCTCTGACCATGCTGATCATGTGGGGGCTGCCCAGGATCAATAAGAAATTACCTGAAGCACTGATCGCCATTCTGGTGGTGTCTGCCATCGTTATTATCGGAAACCTCGATGTAGCCACAGTGGGTTCTTTTATTCGTGATGGGGGAGGAACCGGTTTGAAAGGCGGGCTTCCCGTGTTGCAACTGGAGATATTCGAAAAGGTTCCGTTGAATCTGGAAACCTTGAGATTTATCGGTCCATATGCTTTGATCCTGGCAGCGATCGGACTCATTGAATCACTGATGACGCTGAACCTTATCGATGAGCTTACTGAGACCCGTGGAAATACCAATCGTGAATGTATGGCGCAGGGAGGTGCCAATATCGTAACGGGACTTTTCGGAGGTATGGGCGGATGTGCCATGATCGGGCAGTCGATTATCAATATCAAGGGAGGAGGCAGAACCCGGCTTTCAGGAATAGTGGCCGCCATTACCTTGCTTTTGTTCATATTGTTTGCCAGCAGCCTGATAGAAAGGGTGCCCATTGCCGCGTTGGTTGGCGTGATGTTCATGGTGGTGATAGGAACCTTTGCCTGGTCAAGTTTTCGCGAGATCAGTAAGATTCCTTTGTCTGATGCCATTGTGCTGGTAGCCGTTTCTGTACTTACCGTGATTTTTGATCTGGCCATCGCAGTGATCGCCGGGGTGATCATCTCTGCCCTGGTGTTTTCCTGGGAGAACGCCAAGCGTATACGTGCCAGAAAGACCGTACAGGAAGATGGTACCAAGGTGTATGAGATCTGGGGACCTCTTTTCTTCGGAAGTGTACAGGCTTTTAACAGTAAATTCGATGTGAAGAACGATCCCGATAATGTGGTGATCGATTTTATGGAATCAAGAGTGGCCGACCATTCAGCATTGGAAGCGCTTTTTAACCTGGTGGGTAAATATGAGGCAGCGGGAAAAAAGGTGCGCATCAAACACCTGAGTGAAGAATGTCAGCGACTCATGATCAAAGCCTCTCCGAGACTGGCTACCGTGATCGAAGAAGATATAGATGACCCGAGATATCACGTCATGGCACAGGTTATGGAATAAAAAAAATACCCCCGGATAATCCGGGGGTATTTTTTTTGGGTTATGAGGGTATGGAGTTATGGGATTATGGAGTTATGAGGTTATGAGGTTATGGGGTTATGCAGGGATGTCGGGATTCTGTCTATCAATCCATTTTTATAGTGACTACCTCATTGCCTGATTATCTGACCTTTTAACCCTCTGAATAAAACTATTTTAGATAGCCGCAGACCAGTCCGCTTTTACCGGCTCCCTTCGACAAGCTCAGGGTGACTTCGACAAGCTCAGGGTGACAATAACTGATGTAGTGACTGTTTATCAATCACACCATCTCACTATTTCACCACCTCACCGACTGACTGCCTGGCCTTTTGACCCTCTGAATAAAACTATTTTGGATAGCCGCAGACCAGTCCACTTTTACCGGCTCCCTTCGACAAGCTCAGGGTGACTTCGACAAGCTCAGGGTGACAATAACTGATGGTGACTGTTTATCAATCACACCATCTCACCACCTCACCATCTCACCATCTGACCATTTGACTGTTTGACCACCTGACTACCTGACCACCTTATGAAAACCGTCATTCAGAGCACAGCGAAGGACCTGCCGATTCGGTATGGAGGTACACGGGTATATGGATATATCTAACTGAATTTCTAAGTGGTCTTTGAAAGATTGCTTCGCCTCATTGCCTGAGGCTCGCAAAGACGTATTATTTGATTATTTCTCGGGAAGCGAGAAGCGGGATGGAATGCGGGGATTCGGGAATATGGAAAAGCCCGAACTCTTTGACTTTCTGACCTTCTGACTATCTCACCATCTCACCATCTCACCATCTGACCATCTCACCATCTGACCATTTGACTGTTTGACCAGCTGACTACCTGACCACCTCATGAAAACCGTCATTCAGAGCGCAGCGAAGAATCTGCCAATTCGGTATGGAGGTACACGGGTACATTGGTATATGGATATATCTAACTGAATTTCTAAGTGGTCTTTGAAAGATTGCTTCGCCTCATTGCCTGAGGCTCGCAAAGACGTATTATTTGACTTTCTGACCATTTGACCATTTGACTACCTGACCACCTCATGAAAACCGTCATTCAGAGCGCAGCGAAGAATCTGCCAATTCGGTATGGAGGTACACGGGTACATAGGTATATGGATATCTCTAACTGAATGTCTAAGTAGTCTTTGAAAGATTTGCTTCGCCTCATTACCTGAGGCTCGCAAAGACGTATTATTTGATTATTTCTCGGGAAGCGAGAAGCGGGATGGAGTGTGGGGATTCGGGAATATGGAAAAGCCCGAACCCTTTGACTTCCTGACCTTCTGACTATCTCACCATCTCACCATCTGACCATTTGACTGTTTGACCACCTGACTACCTGACCACCTCACTATCTCACTATCTCACTATCTCACTACCTCACTGCCCATCCACCTTCACCGTTTCTGGTACCAGTCCGCTATAGTCACCGCCATTTCTGATCACATCACGAACGATCGATGAAGATATATAGCTTTTCCCGGAGGAGGTAAGCAGGAAGACCGTCTCTATTTCTGAAAGTTTCCGGTTGGTATGGGCGATTGCTTTTTCGAACTCGAAATCAGCCGGGTTTCGAAGACCTCTCAGAATAAATTCTGCTTCCACCTTCCGACAGAAATCCACGGTGAGGCCTTCATAGGTCATTACTTTGATTCGGGGCTCATGTTTAAATGCCTCTTCGATGAATCGCATTCGCTGTTCCAGGGGGAACATATATTTCTTATCGGCATTGATACCGATGGCGATGATAAGTTCATCAAAAAGGGTGATGCCCCTGGTAATAATATCGTAATGCCCCAGAGTAATGGGATCAAAAGATCCCGGAAAGATAGCTCTTCGCATAGTTGTCGGCTTTCGTTTTTTTAAAGATACGAATTCACGCTTGTATGGCATGAGCGCTTTTGAGTGCTTCTTCTATCGCGTTCCCGAACAGCTCAGGAAGTGTGATGCCTGCTTCCCTTGCCTGTTGTGGAAGTATGCTTTCACGGGTAAGGCCCGGAATGGTGTTCACCTCCAGTAAGTGCGGCTCGTTGTTTACCAATATATATTCGCTTCTGCTGAATCCTTTCAGTTTTAAAACCTGATATACTTTGGCAGCGATATTCCTTATTTTTTCTTCCAGCTCAGTATCGAGATCGGCAGGGGTCACTTCCTGTGATTTGCCCTGGTATTTGGCTTCATAATCAAAAAAGTCGTTCTCTGTAACGATCTCGGTAATAGGGAGTACGGTGACCTTGCCCTGGTATCTGATCACACCGACAGAAACCTCACGTCCTTCAAGGAAGGATTCGATGATGATCTCGTCATCTTCATTGAAAGCGCTGTCGATCGCCTTTTGAAGGGTGCTCTCTTCGTGTACTTTTGAAACTCCAAAACTGGAACCTGCCTTATTTGCCTTTACGAAGCAGGGAAGACCTACTTTCTCAATGATTGCCCTGGTGTCAACCTGGTCTCCTTTATTCAGGTAGTAGGAAGTGGCGCATTTGATACCGTAAGGTTTCAGGGCCGCCAGGCAATCTCTTTTGTTAAAGGTAAGGGCCGCCTGGTACATATCGCAGGCGGTTTGAGGGATGCCGAGTAATTTGAGGTAAGCCTGCATAAAGCCATCTTCGCCCGGAGTGCCATGTATGGCATTGAATATACAGTCAAAGTTGATTTTTTTTCCTTCTATCGTTACAGAGAAATCTGAACGGTCTATCGCGTACTCTTTTCCGTCAGGCATGACACATGCCCATTTATCTTTCAGAATATGAAGGGGAAATGCATTATAGCGATCGCTGTCAAGATTGTCGCAGACCACTTGTCCGCTTTTCAGTGAGATCTGGTATTCTGAAGAATACCCTCCCATGATCACTCCGATATTTTTTTTCATTTATATTGATTCAGGCTGTTCTTACGTTATCCAAATGTATTATTAATTCTGAAAGTAATGAAGGGAAAATTTATCTGTCTTAGCGAAATCCCTCACAGGCTTTATCCTCGTAGTTTTTATATATTTGCCTCATAAATTTTATAGATGAAATTGATCAAATTTGTCCTGAGTAAAGTCTTCCTGAAACAAGTCCTGCTTGCATTTGCAGTGGTACTGGTACTTGTGATCGGTATTATGCAATACCTGAAGATCACCACCAACCACGGAGAGTTCGTTCTGGTACCTGATCTTTCGAAAAAATCTCTTCGGCAGGTCGATGAGATTCTCGAACAGGCCCAGTTGAACTATGTGGTGCTGGATTCCACTAATTTCAACCCTGATTATCCGCGTTTTTCGGTGATCGAGCAAAACCCGAAACCCAATAAACAGGTGAAGGAGGGAAGAAAGATCTACCTGACCATAAATCCTTCGGGCTACCGCACGGTGAGCGTTCCCGATGTGATACAGAAAACAAGAAGAAATGCAGAATCCATGCTGAAGGCCGTAGGTCTGCAGGTGGGAGAAGTCACCTATATTAATGAGATCGGGAAAGACATGGTGTATTACATTCGCCATGAGGGTAAGAACATCAATCCCGGACATCAACTGCCCAAAACCACTAAAGTCGAACTGGTCTGCGGAAACGGCAATGAGGCCGAGGTTGTGGTTGAATAAACAGAACTAATGGCAGATTTCGAAACAGAAGAAAATGACGAACTGTACGAACACTACAGTTTCAAAGCGGGGAAGGGGCAGGAGCCACTGAGGGTTGATAAGTTCCTGATGAACTTTATAGAAAACGCCACCCGGAACAAAATTCAGCAGGCTGCCAAAAATGGCAATATCCATGTGAACGGTACAGTGGTTAAACAAAACTACAAGGTAAAAGCCAACGATGAGGTGAAAGTGCTTTTCGAGCACCCGCCCCATGAATATCTGCTTACGCCTGAAGACATTCCTCTCGATATCGTTTACGAAGACAAAGACCTGATCGTGCTGAACAAAGAGGCAGGGATGGTTGTGCATCCCGGTCATGGGAATTATTCGGGCACCCTTATCAATGCCCTGATCTATCATTTCCAGAATCTGCCAATGAACAGTGATGAGCGCCCGGGACTGGTACATCGCATCGACAAGGATACCAGTGGTCTCCTGGTGGTAGCGCGAACCGAGAAGGCATTGAATCATCTGTCAAAACAGTTCTTCAACAAAACCAGTGAGCGGGAATATGTGGCTCTCGTTTGGGGAAATGTGGAAGAGGATGAAGGTACGGTTGAGGGAGCTATCGGGCGCAACCCTAAGAACCGGTTGCAAATGATGGTGTTTCCTGATGGCGATCAGGGGAAGGAAGCTGTCACCCATTATCGCGTATTGGAAAGATTTGGTTATGTCACTCTTGTGAGCTGCCGTTTGGAAACGGGGCGAACCCATCAGATAAGGGTGCATATGAAATACATCGGACATACGCTCTTTAATGATGAGCGCTACGGAGGAGATAAGATCCTGAAGGGAACTACCTTTACCAAATACAAGCAATTCGTTGAGAACTGCTTTAAGACTCTTCCAAGACAGGCCTTACATGCCAAAACGCTCTCTTTTGAACATCCGGAAACAGGTGAATGGTTGAGTTTCGATTCAGAAATACCAAGGGATATGGCCGAATGCCTGGATCGGTGGAGGAACTACGCCAGGCATCAGGACCTTTCATAGGTGTTTGTTATGAGCTGATAAGATTAAAATGTCAGGGCTTCATTGGGTGATAAAGGCTTACTTAGTACCTTTATATACTCCATGCGCATCAGAGAACTTACATTATTCACATCGGTACCTGAGCAACAGTTCAGGTTTTATGCTGATGTTCTGGGTTTTCCGGTCAGCAGAACAGAGGAAGGCCTGGAAATAATCGCAGGCGATACCATCCTGAGGTTCTGTTACAGAAAAAACGCATCTCCCACTCATTTTGCATTTAACATCCCTCCGTATGCTGAGCACAAAGCTTTAGAGTGGTTACGGGATCGGGTAGAGTTGATACCGTTCGAAGATGAACCTATCATTGATTTTTCCAACTGGAATGCCCGGGCGCTTTATTTTTATGATGGTCAGAAAAACATTGTCGAATTCATCTCTCGCAGGGATCTTTCACATCCCGGAGTGAATGATGCGTTCTCGGCAAAAGACATCCTGAACGTCAGTGAGATCGGGGTGGCGGTTTCTGATATCAAAGACTTTTACGACAACCTTCAGAAATTGAAGCCTGTCGGTATGTATGATGGTAATTTTGATTCCTTTTGCGCGGTGGGAGATCCCAATGGCTTATTTATAATCGTCGACAGAGAGAAGAAAACATGGTTTCCGGCTGATGACCCGGTTGAGCAATCAGATTTTATTATCTCCGGAGATTATAATTTTGCCTTTAAAGATGGAAAAATAGAATCAGTAACATGTTAATGCCTGTTTTATGAAATTAGTTTTATCACCAGCAAAATCATTGAATTACGAATCTGAAGTGCCTGTTGCCAAGGCAACTGAGCCTGCTTTTCTCGAAGAGGCGGTAAAGCTCAATAAGGCCCTGCGGGAAAAATCACCCGCAGACTTGCAGGAACTGATGGGAATATCAGAAAAGCTGGCTGAACTGAACTGGCAACGCAACCAGGATTTTGAGGTTCCGTTTGATAAAAAGAACGCCAGGCAGGCGATCTTCGCTTTTGACGGAGATGTCTATACAGGTCTGGACGCCTATACCATATCTGAAGAGAACATCGATTATCTGCAGAATTCTGTTAGAATCTTAAGCGGATTATATGGCGTTTTAAAACCACTCGATCTTATGCAGCCATACCGCCTTGAAATGGGCACGAATTTCTCGGTAGGAAATAATAAGAATCTTTACGACTTCTGGAAAGAACGCATAACTGCTGAACTCAATAAAGAGCTTAAGGAAAATGAGCTTTTTGTAAACCTGGCCAGTAAGGAATATTTCGGTGCTGTTGATGAGAAAAAGCTAAAGACAGCGGTTATCAGCCCGGTATTCAAAGACTGGAAGAACGGGAAGCTAAAGATCATCAGTTTTTATGCCAAAAAGGCCCGGGGATCTATGGTGCGATATATGGTCGAGAACCAGGTCGAAAGCCTCGAAGGCCTGAAAGGCTTCGATTATGATGATTACTCATATAGCGAAGAATACACCAAAAAAGAAAATGAGCCCGTTTTTATACGATAGTTATAGTTTTAAAGCAGGTTAAAATTTGCTATCTTATATAGCAAACCAAAGATAATGAGACAAATAGGTGTAGTTGTGCTCATGTTCTTCATGCTGATGTTGAATATGAGAGCTCAGGAAAAGATTAAGTTACTGGGTTCGGTAAAAGATCATGAACGCGAGCCCATAGCCGATGCCCGTATTTATATAGACGGAAAGTTCAGCGGACAAACCAGTAATGCCAGGGGATATTTTGAAGTTGAGGTGAGTCCGGATACACAGGTAATTTCTGTGGTGGCAAAGAAAAAAGGATTGATGAGTGTTGAATATGAGGGGCAGGAACGTTTATCGTTTGTGTTTCTGGACCAGGAGCACAGTGGTTTCGCCGTTGATGAACAAACCGACCTGGGTTATGGAAAAGTAGATAGTGAAGACGCTACTTACAGTGTCGGCAAGGTCGATTTTTCAGAAGCTGTTGCGAATCCTTCAGCATTTACCAATATCTACGACCTGATACGTTCAAGGGTGCCCGGGGTAACGGTGGTGGGTAACCGTATTTATATGAGAGGAGCCGATAGCTTCAGGGGAGGCGGACAGCCCCTTTTAGTCGTTGACGGGCAAATAGTGAGTTCCATTGACTACCTGAATCCCAATGAAATAAAAAGCATTGAATTTTTAAAAGATGCAGCTGCATCCATATATGGATCCCGGGGCAGTAACGGGGTATTGCTCATCAGCCTCAAAAAGGAATAATGTTGCAATTATTTTTTGGTATCGATACTCAGTTTTTCTTCTACCGGAGCTTTCTTTTTGATTTTTCTGCGTCTGCGAACGCCGTACGTACCACGATAGATTTTACCTCTTCTTGATTTAATATCTCCTTTTCCCATGGTTGTTTATGATTTTTGGTTCTCTTTAATATAACTATTTTCAAAGAAAACAGAAAGTAATGTTCTACCATAAACACCCTTATTCACCCTTTGTTCCCGATGGCGCAACCAGGCTTATAGTGGGCACTTTGCCGCCTCCAAGGTTTACTACAGGAGATCTGAAACCTGATGATGTTGATTTTCCCTACGGAAGCAGGGACGGGATGCTTTGGCCCATCATTGACCGTATTTTTGATCTGAACCTGCTTTACGATAATAGTTATGAAGCGGTCAGGCAAAGAGCAGAGTTTTTGAAAAGAAGAAAAATGGGGATTTTCGATATTGTGGAGGCGGCAAGACGGGATAAGATAGATGCTTCTGACCTGGGAATGCAGGATATTGAACTTCGGGACCTGACCGGGGCTCTTCGTGAACTTCCAAATGTGCACACTCTTTTATTCACTGGCGGCAACAGCAAGAACGGCCCTGAATATCATTTCAGGAGGCAGTTGATTGCATATGGTATAAAGCTAGAGGCGGTTAAAAAAAGCGTACCACGTGTGCATCGGTTCATTTTGGATGACCGCCTGATTACTACAGTTTCCCTGACCGCCCCATCAGGTGCGGCCAACAGGGCAGTGGGTGCTTTACCCGAATACAAGTTGCAGAAAGCAAAAAACCCTGAATTCAACACTTTTGAATTCAGGGTTCAGCAATATTCAGAATTTCTCTGATTATTTCTTGTTCTGTTGATCCTTAATAGTTTTCTCGTCAATATCGAAATCGTTGGTGTCAATATTGGTTTTTCCGGTTGGATTCACCGGGTTGTTTTCGTTGTTCTTCTCTTTTTTTCTTTTTAGTCTGTTATCTTCAATCTTTCCCATCGTTCTTCTGTTTTAAGGTTCACTTATAATATAGGAAAGATTAAGTTTATTCTTCTTAAAATTGATTTAAATTCCTGTTAATGAGCTTGAAAACAAGCCTTCGTAAAACCTAAGGCCGTAGTTTATCTGTTCCAGGGTGATATTTTCATCAGGACTGTGTTGGTTGTTATCGGGGTTTACAAGGGGAACGATGAATGCGGGAACTTCCAGGGCATTGATAAAGGGGGCGATGGGAACGGTTCCTCCCATGATCCTGATACGTACCGGTTCTTCTTCGAATGTGGTTTGTAGCACCTGCTGCAGCCAGGAAGCATAGGGGTGATTCATATCGGTTCTGAAGGCATCGGTAACACTGCCTTCTTCGAATCGGATCACCTTATCGTAATTCGTTCGTATATCTTTGCCAGGTTCATCATCCACCAGGTGATATCCCTGCGCTGTCAGATATTCTCTTATCAATGACTTTTGACGGGCTCCCGGGGTTTCGGGTACCAGCCTGATATCGATCTCTGCAACGGCACGGTCAGGAATGATGGTTCTGGTCTGACTGCCTGTCCACCCGCTGCTGAGACCTCTGACGTTTAAAGAGGGGAACTGCAGGGATTCCTGGTAATTATTTCCCGGTTTCTGAGCGCTGTGGATAGCGAGATTTTTACGTATGCCTTCCTGGTCATCGGGAACTTCGGCGAGAATTTGAGTGAGTGGTTCATCCAATTCGATGCCTTCGTAAAAACCTTCCACGAGTACGCTTCCGTCTTCCTTTTTTAAAGAGCTCAGCAAATGCGCCATGGTAAATGCCGGGTTGGGAGCATAATTTCCATAATGACCGCTGTGCTGTGGCGCAATAGGGCCATAGGAGGTAAGCTGCAGGCTTGTGATTCCCCGACAGCCGAAAACGATAGTTGGTTTTCCGCTGGCATGCACCGGGCCATCATTGATAATTAGCATGTCTGCCTGCAGCAATTCCCGGTATTGCCTGACAGCTTCAGGTAAGGGCTTGCTTGATTTTTCTTCTTCTCCGTCGAGTATGACTTTGATGTTAAATGCCGGTTCGCGGCCAGAGGCCAGCAGTTCATCATAGGCATTAAGAAACATGATGATAGGGCCTTTATCGTCGGAGACCGATCTCCCGAATAGCCTCAGGTCCATGGAGATTTTTTCTTTTTCCAGTTCCTCCCAGGAGACCTCGTCAAAATTGCCCTCCCTGGGCTGTTTGAGCACTACCTGATAAGGGTTCGGTTGATTCCATGCCTTGGCATCGACCGGCTGTCCGTCAAAGTGCATATAGAAAAGAACGGTGGGCCGGTCATCTCTGATACGCGTATTGGCAAAAAACAGAGGTGCGTTTGAGGTCTTCAGTACCATAGTACTGAAACCCCTTTTTGCGAATCTCTTTTTCAGCCAGATGATATTATCATCGATATCAGAAAGGTTGGAAGCATCGTTCGGAATGGCTGTAAATTCACGGATTTCTTCGATAGCCGCCAGCAGTCTTGGGTGCCTTTCCTGAGCTTGTATAAAAAAACTCATCAAAACGCATAGAAGGGAGATTTGAAATTTCATAGTTGCGGTATTTTGAGTAAAAATTACTGCTTTCTTTTCAATTACCTGATCTGTTTAATAAAATCAGCGGTTTTTTCCGCTCCGTTTTCTGAGAGATACTTGATAAAGGCCGATCCGATGATGGCCCCCTTCGCTGTCCCGGTGGCTGCCTTGAATGTTTCAGCGTTGCTGATGCCGAAGCCAACAATCTGCGGGGAATTCAGGTTCATATCTGCGATTCTTTTGAAGTACTTCTGTTGCTCCTCTCCGAAACTGCTCTTGGCCCCTGTAACGCTGGCAGAACTCACCATGTAAATAAAACCTTCAGATTCCTGATCTATGAAACGAATGCGTTCTTCGGAAGTCTGGGGAGTGATCAGAAACATATTAAACAAACCATATTTTTTGAAAACAGGCTGGTAATTTTCGCGGTATACATCGACAGGAAGATCAGGTATGATCAGTCCGTCTATACCTGTTTCGGCACACTTCGAACAGAATTCTTCGATCCCGTACTGCAGTATGGGATTGAAATATCCCATAATGATAAGGGGAATATCGACTCGTTTGCGGATATCTCTGAGTTGTTCGAACAGTATTTTAGTGGTCATGCCGTTTTTAAGTGCCCGGGTGGAACTTTCCTGAATGGTGGGGCCGTCTGCCAGGGGATCGCTGAATGGCAGCCCGATCTCTATCATATCGACGCCACTCTCCTGCAGTTTTTCTATAATGGTGCCTGTATCGTGCAATTCGGGATAGCCCGCTGTGAAATATATGGAAAGCAGTTTCTTATCTTTTTGCAGTGTTGCGCTTATGCGGTTCATACGTATGCGAAAGTTATAGGTTGAAATAATCGATATAGGTATTAAGGTCTTTGTCGCCTCTTCCGGAAAGGTTGATCACCAGGACATCATCAGGCTTAAACTTCATATGGTTGAAGATGGCCAGGGCGTGGCTGGTTTCTATAGCCGGTATAATACCTTCGGTTTTGGCCAGTTCAAGACCTGCCTGCATGGCTTCATCATCTGTTACCGACACAAAGGTTCCCCGGCCGCTTCGATACAAATGGGCATGCATGGGTCCCACCCCGGGATAATCAAGGCCTGCAGAAATAGAATAGGGCTCGGTGATCTGTCCGTCATCTGTTTGCATTAACAGGGTCTTACATCCGTGAATGATCCCTTCTTTCCCCAGGATCGAAGTGGCGGCGCTTTCTCCTGAATCGATTCCCTTACCGGCAGCTTCAACAGCTATAATACCGACATCAGGATTATCAAGGTAGTGATAGTAGGTGCCGGCAGCATTACTGCCACCTCCGATGCAAGCGGCGACATAATCGGGATTCTCCCTGCCTTCCTGTTCTTTTAACTGCCATTTGATCTCCTCTGAAATAATGCTCTGAAACCGGGTAACCATATCCGGGTAGGGATGCGGACCGATAGCAGAACCGATAATATAATGGGTGTCTACCGGATTATTGATCCAGTCCCTGATGGCTTCATTAGTGGCGTCTTTCAGAGTTTTGCTTCCGGAGGTCGCCGGTACTACCCTGGCTCCGAGCATTTTCATTCGAGCCACATTGGGAGCTTGTCTTTTTATATCGATTTCACCCATGTAAACCACACACTCAATACCCATAAGAGCACATACTGTTGCAGTGGCAACCCCATGTTGCCCTGCTCCGGTCTCGGCGATGATACGCTTTTTCCCCAGGCGTTTGGCTAAAAGGATCTGCCCGATGGTATTATTGACCTTGTGGGCTCCGGTATGATTGAGATCTTCCCTTTTCAGATAGATGCGGCAACCGTGTTTTTCAGACAGTCTCCTGGCCAAATACAGGGGAGAGGGCCGGCCCACATAATCCCGTAACAACTGGTCGAATTCCTTTTTGAATTCGGTATCGTTCATAATTTCCAGATAGCGTTCTTTGAGTTCGGCTACATTCGGATAGAGCATTTCGGGGATATAAGCTCCTCCGAAATCTCCATAATATCCCTTATCGTCTACGTGGTAATTCATGGTCTTTTTGTATTTAGTAATTCAAGCTCGGTTTTAAATTTTTCCAGAGCATAGGGGTTTTTTAAGCCAGGTCTTATTTCGAAACGGCTGTTGACATCTACTGCCATACATTTTTCTGAAATGGGTGAATTGAAAAACGTCTTCAATTTATCAAGATTTTCATTTCCAATCCCCCCGCTGAGAAAATAGGGTTTGTCTGAAGGATATTCTTTCAGCAGTTCCCAGTCGAATTCCACCCCGTTACCGCCGGGATATTCCCCTTTGGTGTCAAACAGGAAAATATCGACCACCAGTTCATACGGCGACAATACCTTAAAATCAAAGTGCCGGCCCACACTGAATACTTTGATCAGCGGAAGGGTTTTGCCCAGTGATGATTTCAATACCTCTTTCAGTTTTTTACAATATTCCGGTGATTCATCACCATGCAATTGTATAAGGTCGAGGTTTTTTATTCGGCTTTGGTCGAGGATATATTCTGCTTCGGCATCGACAAATACGCCCACCTTTTTAACGCTAGAGGGAATTTCCGGCAGTCTTCCTTCCATATGCCTGGGGGACCTTTCATAATGAATAAAACCCATGTAATCGGGAGACAGGGCCGCTATCTCCCCGATATTCCCCGGGTCTTTCATGCCGCATATTTTCAGTGCTGGTTTCATTTCAGATCGTTTATGAATTCTGCTGCGGCCGCTCCCGGGTCGCCTGTAGCCATAAAGCGTTCACCTATTAAAAAACCGCTGAAGCCAAATGGTGTCAATTCTTTTATGGCCTCTGCGTTGCTGATGCCGCTTTCAGAAACCTTGACAAACTCATCTGGAATTTCTTTTGAAAGTTCCATACTGGTTTCCAGGCTTAGCTCGAAGGTTTTCAGGTTTCTGTTATTTACTCCCACCAGGTCGATGTAAGGGTTGAGATAGCGCTGAAGTTCCTCAAGGTTGTGAACCTCGAGCAACACATCCATCCCGAGCTCCTTGGTGAGCCTGGCGAGCTCTTCCAGATCTTTAGGATTAAGGGCTGCCGCAATTAAGAGAATGACATCAGCCCCGTAAGCTTTTGCTTCTATGACCTGGTAGGGGTCGATCATAAATTCCTTTCTAAGCAGGGGCAGGGAGGAAGAAGCCCTGGCGAGCAGCAGGTCATCCAGAGATCCGCCGAAATATTTTACGTCGGTTAGTACAGAGATACCCGCTGCACCGGCCTTTTCATAGCCTTTGCATACGTCAAAGGTGTTAAGGCTTTGATTGATTACCGATTTAGAAGGAGATCTTCTCTTATGCTCAGCTATGATACCCGTTTGCTTCGATCGGATACCGGCTGCCAGTGAGGGAGAGGTTCGGTCGAAAAGTACCGATCGCTCCAGCTGATCGGAAGGGATAAGGCTTTTTCGCAGATCCACTTCTTTTCTTTTATCAATAAGTATGTTTTCGAGTATGGTCATGGTTACTGTTTTTAACGGCTTAATTGTTGCAGTTTTTTAAGGCTTTCGAGGGCTTTCCCAGAAGCCAGTGCATCTTTGGCGGTTTGAAACGCTTCTCTTACAGGGATGCCCTTTGCGGTGGCCAGAGCCAGGGCTGCATTTGCACAGACTACATCAGACTGCTCCTTACTGCCTTTTCCTTCGAGGATGTTCATAAATATCGCTGCACTGCCTGCGACGTCATTTCCCCCGGTAATCTGTTCAGGTTTAAGGGGTGTGAGTCCGAAGTCTTCCGGACTGATCATGCTTTCATGAGTATTGCTGATGACCTTGGTCTCTCCGGTAAGCGATACTTCATCGTAGCCGTCAAGGGCATGCACGATGGCGTATTTTTTATCGGTGTTTTGATACAGGTAGCCATAAACTCTGGCAAGTTCCAGATTGAATACTCCGACTACCTGGTTCTTTGGGAATGCAGGATTGACCATTGGGCCCAGCATGTTAAAAAAGGTCTTCACGGCCAGTTCCCGTCTTATAGGTGCTACATTTTTCATAGCAGGATGAAAGAGAGGGGCGTGGAGAATACACACCCCGGCCTTGTCGAGACAACGTTTAAGGAAGTCTTCGTCGTTCGAGAATTGTATGCCCAGGTGTTCCATAACATTGCTGGATCCGCAGCGGGAGGAAACTCCGTAATTTCCGTGCTTGACCACCGGAACTCCTGCTCCTGCCGTAACAAAAGAAGCCAGGGTGGATATATTGAAGGTGTCTTTGCCATCACCACCCGTTCCGCAGAGATCGATCGTTTCGTCATTATCGAGATCGACCTGGATACAGAGATCAAGCAAGGCATCTCTGAATCCTTCCAGTTCCTCCAGGGTGACATTCCGCATCATGTAAACGGTAAGAAATGCTGCGATCTGGCTGTTGTTGTATGCGCCTTTTGAGATATTGACCAGCACCGTTCTGGCCTCCTCTTTCGAGATGGTCTCATGGTTGATCAGTCTGTTCAGTATAGCTTTCATTTATGTTTTTTTTTACAGTTGTGAGGTTTCGTTTAACCAGTTCTTCAGTATCGTCTTACCTTCGGGGGTGAGAACTGATTCTGGATGATACTGGACCCCTCTGACATTGTATTCCCTGTGTCTCAGCGACATGATCTCGCCATTTTCATCGATCGAAGTTGCGATCAATGCTTCCGGCAGGTTTCGTTCTACCACCCAGCTGTGATATCTTCCTACTTCCAGGGTTTTCGGCAGCCCTTTATAGATAGGGTCGTTATCGATAACCCTGATGGTGGTCGATACCCCGTGATATACCTCATCCAGATTCAGTATCGTTCCTCCGAAAACTTCCCCGATGGCCTGTTGCCCTAGACAGACCCCAAAAATATTCTTTTCGGCAGCATAGGTCTCGATTATGGGTTTTAGCAGGCCCGCTTCGCTGGGAATTCCCGGACCGGGAGAGAGGAGAATATGGGTAAAGGGCTTCACCTCTTCAAGGGTTAACTGATCGTTTCTCTTTACCACCACCACACAATCCAGATCTTCCAGGTAGTGTACCAGGTTGTAAGTAAAACTGTCGTAATTGTCTATAACTAATACTTTTTTCATTTCTTTTTTACTCAGGAGTGATCGGTTAAATATTTTCAGCCATCTCAAGCGCCTTGTTCAGGGCGCCCAGTTTATTATAGGTTTCCTGCAGTTCGCTTTCAGGGTCTGATTCTGAGACCAGCCCGGCCCCTGCCTGGAAGTAAAGTTTATGGTCCTTGCTCAGGAAGGTGCGAATCATAATGGCATGATTAAAATTTCCGTGGAAATCCATGAACCCTATGGCACCCCCGTAATAATTACGATTGACGGGTTCGTAGCGATCGATCAGCTGCATCGCCATATGTTTAGGTGCCCCGCTAAGGGTTCCTGCCGGGAAGGTATCGGCAACGATCTGCATGGTGTCGATGCCTTCTTTTACCCGGCCGGTGACTTTTGATACCAGATGGATCACATGAGAAAAGAACTGTACTTCACGGTAGGTTTCCACCTTTACCGTATTCCCGTTGCGGCTCAGGTCATTTCGTGCCAGATCGACCAGCATAACATGTTCGCTGTTTTCCTTTTCATCTTCAGCCAGGGCTTTCGCAGCAGCAGCGTCTTTTTCATCATTCCCGGTTCGTTTAAAGGTGCCTGCTATAGGATGGATCTCTGCCTTGTGATCTTTCACCACTAATTGCGCTTCAGGAGAGCTTCCGAAGATCTTAAAATCTCCGTAATCGAAAAAGAACAGGTAAGGGGAAGGGTTGATCGAACGTAAAGCCCTGTAAACGTTAAATTCGTCTCCCTTGAAATCCTGTGTAAACCTCCTGCTGAGTACCATCTGGAACACATCGCCGCGATGACAATGACTTTTAGCCCTTTCGACCATAAGCTTGTATTCCTCATCTTCCAGTTCTGATTTGGGGCTTCCGTTCTTTTTAAAGGGGTACGCCGTAAAATTGCGGGACTGCAGCAATCTGATTATCTCATCGATATTGTCTTCGTTGTCATAACTGTGACAAAAGACATAGGCCTCATTTTTAAAATGATTTATCGCGATAATGTTCTGATATACGGCATAGTAAACGTCAGGGATCTCTACCGAGGCTTCCTTTTTAGTGATGGTGATGTCTTCAAAATATTGTACAGCATCGTATGAGATGTAGCCGAACAAGCCATTGTAGATGAATTTAAAACCATTGGTCTCTGTTTCGAATCTGGAAGCAAAATCACTTAATATGGCCGGAGCGGTATTTTCGGTGTCTATCATCAGGCTTTCCTCACTGTCATCAGGGAATTCCATAGTCGCCCTGTGCTCTTTTATAGTAACAGAGGCAATCGGATTGAAACAGATATATGAAAAGCTGTTATCGTTGGCATGGTAATCACTGCTTTCCAGCAGAATACTATTGGGGAATTTATCCCGAATCTTGAGGTAAATACTAACCGGAGTGATAGTATCTGCCAGAATCTGTCTGTAAGTTGTCTTAAGCTGGTATGTGCTGTTCATAATCTCATAATTTTTAGGCATAAAAAAAGGCTTGTCGTGATTGACAAGCCTTTATTGATGTTTTAATCAATGGGGTGTCTGCTCACGACGTAAGACGTAAGTTAGACCACCACCAGTTATTTAGAATAGTTACTTTCATTTTCGGCTTCAAATATAGAAATCAAATTTTATAAATCATAGTCCCGAAAGCAAAAAATACCATTCATTTGCTCAGCGTGGGCTGTATTAAAATTCCAGGTCTACCACCAGGTCGAATTCATCATAGATGGTCTTATCTCCCAGGTTATCAAAAAAGCTTCCTGAACCATACTTAACTCCGTATTTGGTGCGGTCTACCTTTACATTCGCGGTGGCTTTGCTCCCATATACGGAGAGGTCAAACGTAACCGGGTGGGTCTGTTCTTTAATGGTCAGGTCTCCGGTTACCTCGTAGGCATTTTTACCCGTTTGTTTCACTGTGGTAATATCAAGAGAGGCCGTAGGGTAGTTGGCAACACCAAAAAAGTCATCAGATTTAAGGTGTCCTTCCAGCTTTCCTTTGTACTCTCCTTCGAGATCGGTAGCTATCAGAGACGTCATATCGACTACGAAATTACCGCCTGTAAGAAGTTCACCGTCAAACTGGAGTGCTCCGCTCTTTATTTGTACCGTACCTTCGTGAGATCCGGTAACTTTATAGCCTTTCCAGGTCACCTTGCTTTTGGTGGTGTCCACTTTTTTTTCTTCGATCGGATTGGTAAATGCCGAAACCGCCAGGGCCAGAACGATGGCCAGCGTTGTGCTAACTGCTTTTTTCATGATTCTTGTTACTTAATTAGGATATTTAAAGGGTTATAAAAAGTTCATCTTGTGATTTACGCACCTTGGCATAATGCTGGGTGTCGTCTTCTTCTGAGCGGTAACCAACCGTTACCATGGCTACGGCATTCAGGTTTTTTTCGTTCAGACCGAGGATCTCATTAAACTGAGCCGGTTCAAAACCTTCCATCGGACAGGCGTCTATTTTTAATGATGCTGCTGCAGATAAAAGATTTCCCAGCGCGATATATGCCTGTCTGGCTGTCCAGTTGGAACGGGTTTCCTGCGGCAGTGGTGTTATTTTAGATTTCATAAAATCTGCATATCCCTTCAGGTCTTCTGCTTTCAGATTTCTCGTGTTCACCACATTGTTGATGTAGGCATCGATCTCTTCTGCCCCGAAATCGGTGTTGTTGGCAAAAATGAAAACATGAGATGCATCGGTAACCTGACTTTGGTCCCAGGCAGCCGGTCTCAGTTTTTCTTTAAGTTCTGCATCTTCAATGATCAATACGTTATAAGGTTGCAGCCCATAAGAGGAAGCAGAAAGCCTTACCGCTTCCTTCAGAATGTTCAGGTTCTCCGCACTGATCTTTCTGGAGGCATCAAATTTTTTGGTGGCATAGCGCCATTTCAGGTCTTCGATAAAGGTTTTTTCTTTGGTATCCATGTTCAATAGTTTAAATTATCCTCTGATTTTTTCTAACAATTCATTGAAGAGATCAACTTCTTCCCGGCTCAGGCGAGCGATGGTTTCTTCGTTTATGCGATCCATCGGCTCATCGATCTGCTTAAGCAGCTCCAGACCCTTGTCGGTGATAAAAATCTCCACCTTGCGGCGGTTCTCCGCACAAATCATTCGCCTGACAAGACCTTTTGTGATGAGCTTATCTACCAGGCGTGTAGTGTTACTCATCTTACTGATCATTCGTTCCTGAATGGTGCTCAGGTTGGCAGGTTCTCCCTTTCTTCCTCTGAGTATGCGCAAAACATTAAATTGTTGTGTGGTGAGTCCAAAGGGTTTCAGAATTTCAGCCCCCCTGTCATGTATCAGGTTAGCAGTATACATCAAATTGATACTGGTCTTTCTGCCATCTGGCATGTTCTGCGATTGTATGATCTCTTCTATCTTCATTTGTATAAACAACAATTGTATATACAAATTTAATGGAAGTTTCATCATTTCCAATAGGTCTTATTGATAAATTAATGTTAAAGGAAGCTTTCTCCTAGGCTAACATTAATACATTTAAGCACTAAGAAATCGATATTCATCTATGAAAAAAATACTACTTATCACATGCTTTATCAGTGTTATGTTCGGTTGCAAAACCAAAACAGATTCTGAAAGCGACGTGATGGCATCCTTGCAAGCGACTCCCAAAGAGGTTCTTAACAGCGGTGATAAGGAGATCCCGGTCTATGACTTTGACGGTCTGGCTCCTTTGCTGCAATCACCGGGAGAAAAGACGCGTATTGTCAACTTTTGGGCCACCTGGTGTAAACCTTGTGTAGCTGAACTGCCTCATTTTGAAGAAATCGGTAAGAAATATAAGGATGCCGGTGTTGAGGTAATCCTGGTAAGCCTTGATTTTCCTTCTAAAACAGAAGAATCGTTATTGCCTTTTGTAAAGGAACACAATTTATCGAGTCAGGTGGTGCTTTTAGATGATCCCAGACAGAATGAATGGATCCCTAAGGTAGATGAAAATTGGAGTGGGGCCATTCCGGCTACTGTAATAATTAGCCAAAACGAACGTTCTTTTTATGAAAAATCATTTACCTTTAAAGAGTTAGAGGCTGAGTTGCTGAAACATACCGATAATTAACAATACAATGAAAACAGTAAAATATCTGCTTATTGGGCTTGTAGTGGTTGTCATTACCGCGTTTACCGTACAAAGAGCCTTTGATTCAGGATACCAGGTGGGCGATATGGCCGAAGATTTCCGGCTAAAAAATATAGATGGAAAAATGGTGTCTCTTTCAGATTATAAAGACGTTAAAGGATACCTAGTCGTGTTCACCTGCAACAGTTGTCCGTATGCAGTAGCTTATGAAGATCGTATAATAGCCCTTGATAAGAAGTATAAAGATCAGGGTGTGCCCGTGATCGCGATCAATCCGAATAATCCCTCGATTCAGCCTAAAGACAGTTATGAGATGATGAAGACAAGAGCGAAGGAAAAGGGATTTACTTTTCCCTATCTGATTGATGAAGATCAGGAGATCTTTCCTAAGTACGGAGCCACCCGAACCCCTCATTGCTTTTTGCTGGAGAAAACTCCCAAAGGCAATCTGGTGCGTTATATCGGTGCAGTAGACGATAATTATCAGGACGCTTCTCAGGTTAACAATGCCTATGTGGAGCAAGCTATTGACGCCATGCTTAACGGTCAAGAGATCGAGATCAAGAATACCAAGGCCATCGGCTGCTCTATCAAGGTCTAATTAAGATATTGAGTATATTTGTGATCCGGGACGGCGTTCCCGGATTTTCTGTTTAAATAAGAGATTAAAATTATGTCAGACTTAAGTCAGGAAGAATGGGCTTCACGCCTGGAAGAGGATAATAATGCGGTAGTGCTTGATGTGCGTACCGACGAGGAATTCGAAGAAGGCTACATCCCGGGTGCTCTTCAGATCGATATTTATAAAGGTCAGGGTTTTCTCGATGAGGTAGAAAAACTGGACAAATCAAAGAACTATTACGTCTATTGCCGCTCCGGCAACCGAAGCGGTCAGGCCTGTAAGCTTATGAAGCAGATGGGCTTTGAAAACGCCTATAACCTCAAAGGCGGCATGATGGAATGGGAGGGCGAAGTACAGGAGCCTGAATAACATAGAAAATATTCTATAGTTTAAAATCTTTTCATACCTTGTGATATTAATTTTTCACTGGAAGGTGCGGGAAGATTTTTTACATTTTATATGGGAGCGCATGGCCTTTAACGGTCATGAATTACATACCACCAATGGGGTGCGAATCCGGATATTCAGGCAAGGGGTATTGAATCATGATGCCGGTCCTGATTTTTTCGATGCCCGCATAGAGATCGGTGATCAGTTATGGGCCGGCAATATTGAAATTCATGACAGGTCTTCAGACTGGTTGGTTCACGGCCATCAACATGATTCAGAATATGACAATGTGATACTTCATGTGGTTTGGCAGCATAACCGGGAAATATATGACTCTTCCGGGAATATGTTGCCTGTGCTGCAGCTGCAGGATTATGTGCCTGAACCACTGCTCAAAGAGTACCGAGAGCTCTTTGAAAGGATCCCGGCATTTATCAACTGTGAAAAGCTTTTACCTGATGTTCCCTCCGGTGTGAAAAACGGTTTGCTGGAGCAAATGTCTGAGAAGCGTTTGGCAAGGAAGGCCGGGGAAGTGACAAAAAGCTTTTTCTCAGGAGACAAAGATTGGGAGGCCCTGCTCTTTAAACGCCTGCTTTATGCATTCGGATTGAAGGTCAATGCAGAAGCTTTTGCTTCTCTTGGAGAAAATCTGAACTTTCGCACCTTCAGAAAGGTTTTGCCCGATCGTAGAGATATGGAAGCGCTGCTTTATGGTACGGCTCAGATGCTTCCGGTAAATCCAAAGGAGGATTACACTTGTGAACTTTCTGAAAGGTATGCATACCTGAATCGTAAATTCTCATTGCAAAGGCCTGTGGTGATCCCTGTGAAATATATGCGTATGAGGCCTGAGAGTTTTCCCACGATCAGGATTTCACAATTTTGTGCTATTTACGCTTGCAGTCATTCTTTATTCTTCCGGCTCATTGAGAGTCGCAGATTGGAAGATGTTACCAACACATTGCAGGCAGCAGCTTCAGGCTACTGGAACGATCATTATGTTTTCGAAAGAAAAACGGAAAAGAGCCGTGAAAAACGGCTTTCACCGATGATGGCTCGGGTAGTGGTTCTCAATGCGGTCATCCCGGTCATGCTTGCTTATGGTCAGTATAAGGGAAACGGGAAAGAGCGGATGATCAAGCATTGGCTAAACCAGATGTCACCTGAAAGCAATAGCGTGATCAGGCGTTTTGCTTCTCTGAAGATGCCGGCGGGCACTGCGGCTGAATCACAGGCCTTGCTCGAACTTTACAATACCGGATGTCGGCAACAGGCCTGTTTGCAATGTAAGATAGGCACTCATTTAATTGGTTTATAATTCTATATTTGTAGTATGGATAGTGTTCAGGATCTCAGGTATTTTTTTGAAAAACACGGTTATGCGGTTTCGTCGCGCCTGGCAGATCGTATGGGTATGAAAGCTAAAAATGTACGACTGTTTTTTATCTATGCGACCTTTGCCACTTTCGGAATCTGGTTTCTGGTATACCTGATACTCGCTTTCTGGCTGAAATTAAAAGATATTATCTATACCAAACGAACTTCAGTATTTGACCTGTAGCAACTCATGTTTAAATTTTTCCGTTCCAAATTTGTGATCGCCATATCCCTCCTGTTCGCCTTGTTGCTGGCAGGAGTTTTCGGTTATCGGTTTATCGGTGGGTATAATTGGTTAGACGCGATGTACATGACTATTATCACCGTTTCCACCGTTGGGTACCGCGAGCTGATGCCTCCCGATTCAGGAACTAAGTTGTTCACGGTCATACTGGTGCTTTCTTCTTTGTTTATCATCGCATATGCCATCTCGGTGATCACCGAATACGTATTGTCAAGAAGTACATTTGAAAACATAAAATTCAGGAAGATGAAAAAGAGTGTTGAACAACTGCAGGATCATGTGATCATTTGCGGTTATGGGCGAAACGGGCAGCAGGCTGCGGTCAAACTGCGGGCCTATAAGCGGCCTTTTGTGATCGTCGAGAGGGACAGGGAGCTTATAGAAAAAGAAGAGAGGGACTTTCTGTTTATCCACGGGAATGCCAACGAAGATGAAGTACTCCTGGAGGCAGGTATCAAAAAGGCTTCCTGCCTGATCACTACCCTGCCCAATGATTCAGATAATCTCTTTGTGGTACTCTCTTCCCGTCAGTTGAACGGGAATCTGAAGATCATCAGCCGGGCTTCTCTGGAGGCAACTCAGCGGAAACTGATACTGGCGGGAGCTAATAAGACGATTATGCCCGATAAAATCGGAGGTGATCATATGGCCTCGCTGGTAGTACTTCCTGACCTGATCGAATTTATGGACCAGCTCTCGATAGAAGGTGAGAATTCGATCAATCTGGAAGAGATCGCGGTAGATGACCTGCCTGAAGATTACATCAATAAGTCGCTTGCTGACCTGGATCTGAGAAAAAAATCGGGGTGCACCGTAATCGGCTTCAAGGCGCCCGAAGGCACCTATCTGATCAACCCGGATGCAAGCACCCGATTGCTGCCTCACGCTAAATTAATGGTGCTCGGAAGACCCGAACAAATACAGAAACTCAACAATATTCTCTTTGCTGATTCCTGAATTTATTTAACCCTTTAAATTTGATTTAGAGTGCATTTTTTTTGATATTGCGCGACGGATTACAAAAAATCTAACATAAAATTAACCTAAATTACTGCTATATGAGAAATACTTTTCTCTTACTCCTTTTTTCTTTTTTCAATTTAATAAGCTTTGCTCAGGACTTACAGGTAGAGGCTTTTGTCGACAATCCTTCCAAGAGGATCAACGATGGGGTTATCGACCTTGATGTTACCGGTGGTACTCCTCCCTATCAATACAAATGGAGTAACCAGGGAACTTCCCTGAAATCTGAGATGGCTGTAGGTCTTACCGAAGGTGTTCCTCACCAGGTAACTGTGACCGATGCGGCCGGAAATAGTATAACTAAAGAATTTGAGATCGATACAGATGGTATTCCTGAAGTATTCAACAGCACCATGACGCCTGCCGTGGCAGGATTAGGTTCTGTATTATTCTGGGACCCTTTTGCCGCTGTAGGGATATATGACCCGGTGATCTATGCCGATAAGAAAATGATATCTATTCCGGGCTGGACCACTCAGACAACACTACAGTACACCCTTTCTGAGTGGCTGGTGGAAGACGGAGCTAAAGTAAAGAAAGGTCAGAAGATCGCTGTGATCACTACCGATGACGGGGAAGAGATCGTTGCTGAAGCTGAAGCTAACGGAGCCGTTGAGCACCTGGTGGCCGAGGGAGCTGTTATTTATGACGGAAAGAAGACCACCGATAAGATCGAAACCAATGCAGATGTTTTTGCCGATATCGTTTATGACGAGCCGGTGGCACTGCTGCATCCTAATGGAGATAAGCAGACCAACAGCATTCCTTTTATTGTGGTTTGGTTGATTTTTGGGGCTGCTTTCTTCACTTTCAGAATGGGCTTTATCAACGTGAGAGGTTTCAAGCATTCGCTGCAGCTGGCTCGTGGAAAATATGATGATCCTGATGCCCCTGGTAGAATTACTCACTTCCAGGCTCTTGCCACAGCTGTTTCTGCGACTGTGGGACTTGGAAATATCGCCGGGGTAGCAGTTGCGGTTTCTCTCGGAGGAGCAGGAGCAACTTTCTGGATGATCCTCGCCGGATTGCTGGGAATGTCTTCGAAATTCGTCGAGTGTACCCTGGGGGTAAAGTATCGTGATATTTTACCTGACGGGCGTGTATTCGGAGGGCCTATGAACTATCTGAGGTACGGACTGGAAAAGAGAAATCTTTCCGGACTTGGAAAAGTGCTGGCCGGATTCTTCGCTGTACTGGCGGTTGGAGCTTCCTTCGGAGGAGGGAATATGTTCCAGGCGAATCAGTCATTTGAGATCCTGAGCGGTCAGTTTCCCGGACTTGACGGAAACGGATTCTGGTTTGGAGTTATCGTTGCCGTTCTGGTTGGGGTGGTAATTATTGGAGGAATTAACAGTATCGCCAAGGTGACCGGTAAGATCGTTCCTTTTATGGCTGCGGTTTATGTACTGGGTGCTCTCGCGGTGATCTTTGTGAATATCGAAAATATCGGGCCTGCTTTCGGAGCAATCTGGGAAGGTGCTTTCAGTCCTTCTGCCTTGAAAGGGGGTATTCTGGGAGTACTGGTGGTAGGATTCCAAAGGGCTGCATTCTCAAATGAGGCAGGAGTTGGTTCGGCTGCTATTGCACACAGTGCGGCCAAAACGAATCATCCGCCTTCAGAAGGTTTTGTTGCCTTGCTTGAGCCTTTTATCGATACCGTAGTGGTGTGTACCCTTACCGCCCTCGTTCTTATCTTTACTGGTATGCATGAAGTTTCAGGAGTAGCCGGTGCAGAGCTTACTTCGAACGCTTTCGGAAGCGTGATCTCCTGGTTCCCATATGTGTTGGCAGCTGCAGTATTCCTTTTTGCTTTCTCTACGATGATTTCTTGGTCTTACTACGGGATGCGTGCATGGACCTATCTCTTCGGAAAGAGCAAAAGAACCGAGCTGATGTATAAAGTTCTGTTCCTCTTCTTCGTGATCGTGGGAGCTTCTGTAAGTCTGGGGGCCGTACTGGATTTCTCAGATATGATGATCCTGGCGATGTCGTTCCCGAATATCATCGGTCTTTATATAATGAGTGGAGAAGTGAGAAAAGATCTGAGTGAGTACTTGTCGAAACTCAAAAACAACCAGCTCTTCAAAAAAGAGCCGATTAAGAAGGCTTCTTAATACTTTTAGAAATACAAAAATGATGCGGTCCCATTTCTACTTCAATAAGCGACAGAGAAACGGGGCCGCTTTTTTATTGGTACTGATCATAGCTGTGCAGTTGGTGATATGGTATCGGCACGACTTATGGCCGCCCGGAGAACAATTGGTGCTCACACCAGAAGATTCAATAGCTCTCAAATCATATCAGCGGGAGTACGATTCAATACTTGAGTTGCGTTCAAGGCATTCCCGTGATACCATATATCCGTTTAATCCGAATTATCTGGATGATTACAAGGCTTATCTGCTTGGCCTGAACACAGCCCAGATCGACAGTCTCTTTCTTTTTATTGAACGCGGCGGCAAAATACGCTCTAAAAAACAATTCAGACAGGTGACTAATTTATCAGACAGCCTGTATAGATTGCTCGAACCCTCCATCAGGCTTCCTGAGTATTATGCCAAAGGCAGCAAGGGAGGTCGTGAAACTGCAGTGAGAACGGTATATGAAAAGGCAGATCTCAACACGGCCAGTGCCGAAGCCCTCAGGGAGGTGTATGGAATAGGAGAGGTCTTATCGGCCAGAATTGTTTCCTACCGGAAGAGTATCGGTGGTTTCGTTCATGTGAAACAGCTGGAGGATGTCTACGGGTTGAAGGAGGAGGTGATCGATGAATTGCTGACCCGCTTTGAACTGCAGTCGGTGCCTGAGATCGAGCTCTTGGATGTGAACCGGGCAGGTATTCAGGAGCTGGCTGCCCTGCCATACTTCAGTGAAGCACTGGCGGCCCGTATCGTAGCGTACAGAAGTATGGAGTTTCGCATCGAAAGTCTTGATGAATTAACAAAAATTCAAGATTTTCCTTCCGAGAAAATAGACATAATTCGACTATATTTGAGGGTTAAATAAAAATTGCTAGTATGGAGCTTGAAGTTGCCTCTCAAATGAATTTTGATTATTCTGAAACCCAGCAGATGGTGGCTGCTTCCGCAAAAGATTTTGCTGAGCAGTATATCCGTCCTCATATCATGGAATGGGATGAAAAACAGACGTTTCCCGTAGAGCTTTTCAAAAAGGCGGGAGAGTTCGGTTTTATGGGTGTGCTGGTGCCTGAGTCACTCGGAGGATCAGGTATGGGGTATCATGAATATATTGCTATTATTGAAGAGATATCTAAGGTGGATCCTTCTATCGGGCTTTCGGTTGCGGCGCATAATTCACTTTGTACAAATCACATTTTGTCTTTTGGCGACGATGAACAGAAAAAGCGATGGATACCCAAACTCGCTTCTGCTGAATGGATCGGGGCCTGGGGACTTACAGAACATAATACAGGTTCTGATGCCGGTGGAATGAATACCACTGCGGTTAAAGACGGGAACGAATGGGTGTTAAACGGCGCTAAAAATTTTATTACCCATGGTAAAAGTGGAGATATAGCGGTAGTGATCGTCCGTACGGGTGAAAAGGGAGATTCTCACGGGATGACTGCTTTTGTAGTGGAGAAAGGGACACCCGGTTTCAGCAGCGGTAAAAAGGAAGATAAACTGGGAATGCGGGCCAGTGAGACTGCTGAGCTTATTTTTCAGGATTGTCGCATACCCGACAGCAATCGCCTGGGAGAAGTGGGAGATGGCTTTATACAGTCGATGAAAATACTTGATGGAGGTCGTATTTCCATAGGAGCACTTTCGCTTGGAATCGCGAAGGGTGCCTATGAAGCCTCGTTGAAATATTCGAAGGAGCGGGAGCAGTTTGGCAAGCCAATTTCGAAATTCCAGGGAATCGCTTTCAAACTGGCCGATATGGCGACCGAGATCGAAGCCTCTGAATTGCTGCTTCACAAGGCGGCATTCGAAAAGAACGCCGGGAGAAAAATGACCACCCTTAGCGCTATGTGCAAGATGTATGCCTCTGAGGTTTGTGTGAAGGTAGCTAATGAAGCCGTTCAGATTCATGGAGGCTACGGGTATACAAAGGATTTTCCGGTTGAGAAGTTTTACCGTGATGCCAAGCTTTGTACGATAGGGGAGGGAACCACCGAAATACAGAAGCTGGTGATCTCCAGGAATATTTTAAAATAATCTCTTGTCTGATATTTAAATTTTGATATATATTTGCCGCTCGTAAAAGAAAGGAGGTGGTGAACTCATGTTAATTATACCTATTAAAGAAGGAGAAAACATCGACAGAGCGCTGAAGCGTTACAAGCGAAAATTCGATCGTACAGGAACGATGCGTCAGCTAAGAGGCAGACAGCAATTTTCAAAGCCTTCAGTTGAGCGCAGAGCGCAGATTCAAAAAGCAGCTTACGTGCAGCAACTGAGAGATCAGGAAAACCTGTAAGCCTGTCGAAATAATATAAAAGAGCCCTTGCTTGTTAAGCAGGGGCTTTTTCTTTTAAGTTACCGCCAATTTGGTTACATTTGAGTAAATCCATTCTGCATGCTGATCGATAAATTTGCAGATTACCTGAATAAGGAAAAAAACTACTCTTCGCATACGGTTACCGCTTATCGTCGTGACCTGCTTTCATTCAGCGATTTTCTTGAAGACCAGGTGCTCGGTACAGATCCCGGGGCTATATCATACGCAGAGATAAGGGGGTGGATCGTGCATTTGGTCAATACCGGTTTGGGTAACCGAAGTGTAAACCGTAAACTGTCTTCTTTAAACGCCTATTACCGCTACCTGATGAAAATTGGTGAGGTGGGCGTAAATCCGCTTTCAAAGCACAGGGCGCTGAAGACCGATAAGAAGGTTGAGGTGCCTTTTTCTGAAAAGGAGATGAACAAGGCCTTTGAGTTGCTTCCCGATGCGGTTGATTTTGAAGGAAGCAGGGATCGTCTCATAGTAGAGATGTTCTATGCGACGGGAATGCGGCGCGCCGAACTCACAGATCTGAGAATACATGATATCGACAGGGCAAATGGTTTGCTGAAGGTAAGGGGGAAGCGAAACAAGGAGCGGTTACTGCCCTTGCTGCCTTTTTTGGAGGAGACCCTGGTGACCTATTTGAAGTTCAGGGATGATGTGGAGGTGTCTGCTTCGAAAGATTATCTTTTTTTGCGAAGCAATGGGTTGCCTGTTTATGATAATTTGGTCTACCGGATCATCAATGAGTACTTTGCCCGGGTTTCAGTGAAGGTGAAAAGGAGTCCGCATATTCTGAGGCACACATTTGCTACTCATATGCTGAACAACGGGGCAGACCTGAATTCGGTGAAGGAACTTTTGGGGCACAGCAGCCTGGCTTCCACACAGGTGTATACCCACAACAGTCTGGCCGAATTAAAGAAGCAATATGGCAGTCATCCGCGAAATAAATAAATGACAGGAGCGTTTAACAAAAAGTGTAACCTTTAAATATTGAGAATATGGATGTGAATATGCAATCGGTGAACTTCAACGTGCAGCCTCAGTTGGTGCAGTTTGTTCAAAGACGGATGGATAAGATGGAAACGTTCTACGACCGGGTTATCTATTCTGATGTATACCTGAAGCTGTTGAATACCAGTGCCAAGGAAAACAAGATCGCTGAATTGAAAGTGCATGTTCCCGGTGATGAGCTGGTGGTTAAAAAACAGGGTAAGAGTTTTGAGGAAGCCATCGATAAAGCGGCTGATTCTTTGCAGCGTTTATTGACTAAGCGCAAACGCAAGATCAGGCCTTACGTATAGGGCAAAATTTTTTGAAATTTATTTTGTAAAAAGAATTATTTCTATACATTTGCAGTCCGTTAGAAATAGCGGACTTTTTTAGTGTAAAGTGCCGATGTAGCTCAGCTGGCTAGAGCAGCTGATTTGTAATCAGCAGGTCGTGGGTTCGAGTCCCTCTATCGGCTCTTATTGAAAGACTGTATTTTATCGTTTTGCTCAGGTTTTTGAAATAAACTGAGGGGCGAGAAGCAGGTCCCGAGTCCGGGCGAGGGAAGTCCCTCTATCGGCTCTGAAATAGTGAAATTTTGACGAGGTTTGTAATAGAACTAGGTCTTTTTAAAGAGGAGAAAAAACTTTTTTTAATCCGATTGAAAAATAACTAGGAGAATAAGATAAAATGTCTATTTTTGCCGAGTCAAAATATGAGACAAGACAAGGAAATTTGATCCTTGAGCGTTCATTAAAATACTGAGGGGAGATACTCAAGCGGCCAACGAGGACAGACTGTAAATCTGTTGGTTTTTACCTTCGCAGGTTCGAATCCTGCTCTCCCCACTTTAAATTTTCGAAAGACATCGAAAGTTTTACCGATAACAACCTCGTGAGAGGTGGATGAGCTTACTGGATGACCTGCCGGGTCGTCAAATCTAAATTAAAGCGGGAGTAGCTCAGTTGGTAGAGCGTCAGCCTTCCAAGCTGAATGTCGCGAGTTCGAACCTCGTCTCCCGCTCTAAATCCACCCTGAAACGAATACCTGCAGAACTGTTATCTTCGGAGAAAATCCGGTGATACTTCTCGGGCTGTCTGGGGTTTCGGTGCAGACTGAAGGGTTTTTTGAAAATAAAAGCCGATGTAGCTCAGGGGTAGAGCGCTTCCTTGGTAAGGAAGAGGTCACGAGTTCAATTCTCGTCATTGGCTCTAGTTGCGTTTAAATTTGAACACTAATATATAACTAAGATTAAAATTATTAAATCATGGCAAAGGAAACTTTTGATCGTTCCAAACCGCACTTAAATATAGGTACTATTGGACACGTCGATCACGGTAAAACTACTTTGACTGCTGCCATTACCAAGGTATTGGCAGACGCTGGTCTTTCTGCAGCACGTTCATTCGACTCTATCGATAACGCTCCTGAAGAAAAAGAGAGAGGTATTACTATTAATACATCACACGTAGAGTATCAAACTGCTAACCGTCACTACGCTCACGTTGACTGTCCTGGTCACGCTGACTACGTAAAGAACATGGTTACCGGTGCTGCTCAGATGGACGGAGCTATCCTGGTTGTAGCTGCTACCGATGGTCCTATGCCACAAACACGTGAGCACATCCTTCTTGGTCGTCAGGTAGGAGTTCCAAGAATCGTTGTATTCCTTAACAAAGTGGATATGGTTGATGACGAGGAGCTTCTTGAGCTGGTTGAGATGGAAGTAAGAGAGCTTCTTTCTTTCTACGAGTATGACGGAGATAACGGACCTGTAATTCCAGGATCTGCACTTGGAGCCCTGAACGGGGAGCAAAAGTGGGTTGACTCTGTTATGAAGCTTATGGAGGCTGTTGATGAGTGGATCGAGCTTCCTCAGCGTGATGTGGATAAGGATTTCCTTATGCCTATCGAGGATGTATTCACCATTACAGGTCGTGGTACTGTAGCTACCGGGCGTATCGAGTCTGGAGTTGCTAAAACCGGAGATCCTGTAGATATTATCGGTATGGGGGCTGAGAAGCTTACTTCTACTATTACCGGGGTTGAGATGTTCCGTAAGATCCTTGACCGTGGTGAAGCTGGTGATAACGTAGGTATCCTACTGAGAGGTATCGAGAAGAAGGATATCAAAAGAGGTATGGTTATCTGTAAGCCAGGATCAGTAACTCCTCACGCTAAATTCAAAGCTGAGGTGTATATCCTGAAAAAAGAAGAAGGTGGACGTCACACCCCATTCCACAATAACTACCGTCCGCAGTTCTACGTTCGTACAACTGACGTAACCGGTACTATTTCTCTTCCTGACGGAGTTGAGATGGTAATGCCAGGTGATAACCTTACCATTACTGTTGATCTTCTTCAGCCTATCGCACTGAACAAAGGTCTACGTTTCGCTATCCGTGAGGGTGGTAGAACTGTAGGAGCTGGTCAGGTGACTGAGATCTTAGACTAATTGTAGAGTATATATAAAGTTCAAAGGGTGTCCTGTCTCGTTTGACGGGATGCCTTTGAACTTGAATAAACGGGTGTAGTTCAAGGGTAGAATAGCGGTCTCCAAAACCGTTGATGGGAGTTCGAATCTCTCCACCCGTGCAAAGTAATAACAGGATTGTGAAGGGGAAGATAGCTGTGGTTTTATGGCTTTCGGAACTCTCCGCCGAAGCTAATAGTTAAGTCATGACGATAGTAAACTATATTAAGGAATCTTTCGAAGAGTTGAGAACGAATGTGACCTGGCCTTCGTGGGCAGAGGCACAGAATCTGATGGTGGTTGTTGCGGTTTTCTCAATTCTGTTTTCCTTGGCTATTTACGGTGTTGATACGGTTTTCAGTAAACTGATCAGCCTGTATTTCGATTTAATAAGTTAACAGTAGAAAGGTATTGCAATGGCAGACGCATTAGCAAAACAGTGGTACGTAGTTAGAGCGGTGAGCGGTCAGGAAAACAAAGTTAAAGGCTATATCGAACAAGAGATCGCCAGACTTGGTTATTCTGATTACGTGGATGAAGTGCTGGTGCCTACTGAGAAAGTAATTCAAATACGTAACGGAAAAAAGATCAGTAAAGAGCGTGTATATTTCCCCGGCTATGTAATGGTGAAAGCCAATCTGGGAGGAGAAGTGGTGCACGTGATAAAATCGATTACCGGTGTGATCGGGTTTTTGGGTGAAGTGAAGGGTGGAGACCCTGTGCCGCTGAGAAAATCTGAGGTGAACCGCATGTTAGGGAAGGTTGATGAGCTGGCTGTGAAAACAGACAATGTAGCGATCCCTTATGTGTTAGGTGAAACGGTGAAGGTGATCGATGGTCCTTTCAACGGCTTCAACGGAACGGTTGAAAAGATCAATGAGGAAAAGCGCAAGCTCGAGGTGATGGTGAAGATTTTCGGAAGAAAGACTCCGCTGGAACTGAGCTATATGCAGGTAGAGAAAGTATAAGTGTTACATATAGATTCGCCTTTGCTTCCAATAGAGGCGTTTCGACTTTAATTTGAACTATAAACAATGGCAAAAGAAGTAAGTAAAGTAGTTAAGCTACAAGTTAGGGGAGGTGCTGCGAATCCGTCGCCACCGGTTGGACCCGCTCTAGGTGCTGCCGGCGTTAACATCATGGAGTTCTGTAAGCAGTTTAATGCTCGTACACAGGACAGACAGGGTAAAGTTTTACCAGTTGTTATCACCGTATACAAAGACAAGTCATTTGACTTTGTAGTAAAGACACCGCCAGCGGCAGTTCAGCTATTGGAAGCGGCTAAGGTTAAAAAAGGTTCAGGAGAGCCAAACCGTAAGAAGGTGGCCAGCGTTACCTGGGATCAGGTACGTACCATCGCAGAAGACAAAATGCAGGACCTTAATGCATTCACCGTAGAATCGGCCATGAGCATGGTTGCAGGTACTGCAAGGTCAATGGGATTAACGGTTTCAGGTGAAAAGCCTTTTTAAATCTTAAAAGAATCTAAGAATGGCACGATTAACGAAAAAACAAAAAGAAGCAGTAGCAAAGATAGACCGCTCAAAAGTTTATACTGTTGCTGAGGCTTCTCAATTGGTAAAAGATATCACTAACGTAAAGTTCGATGCTTCTGTTGACCTGGCAGTTCGTTTAGGGGTTGATCCTCGTAAAGCGAATCAAATGGTAAGAGGCGTTGTAACCCTTCCTCACGGAACGGGTAAAGATGTGAAGGTGCTGGCACTGGTTACTCCTGACAAAGAGCAGGAAGCCAAAGATGCCGGAGCTGATTACGTCGGGTTAGATGAGTATCTGCAAAAGATCAAAGACGGTTGGACTGATGTTGATGTGATCATCACCATGCCAAGCGTGATGGGGAAATTGGGTCCTTTGGGTCGTATATTAGGTCCCAGAGGTTTAATGCCAAACCCTAAAACAGGTACAGTTACTATGGATGTAGCCAAAGCTGTGGAAGAAGTGAAGGCTGGTAAGATCGACTTTAAAGTTGACAAGACCGGTATCGTTCATGCTTCAATCGGAAAGGCTTCATTCTCTGCAGATAAAATTGCAGGTAACGCAAATGAACTGATTCAAACATTAATCAAACTGAAGCCAACTGCGGCCAAGGGTACTTACATTAAGAGTATTTATATGTCAAGTACCATGAGTCCTAGTGTACCGGTAGATCCGAAAGCAGTTTCATAGGCAGTTTTAAATTTTTTAATCATGACTAGAGAAGAAAAGTTAACGGTAATAGAAGATTTAACTGCGCAATTAGCTGAAGGTAGCACGATCTATCTGGCTGATATTTCAGGACTGGATGCCCAGGCTACCTCAAACCTGAGGAGAGCGGCGTTCAAAGCGAATATCAAACTTGCCGTAGTTAAGAACACCTTGCTTGCAAAAGCAATGGAAGCTTCAGAAAAGGATTTCGGGAAACTTCCTGAGACCCTGAAAGGAAACACTTCCCTGATGATTGCTGAGGCCGGGAATGCACCTGCCAAGCTGATCAAAGACTTCAGAAAGAAGTCTGAGCGTCCCATCCTGAAAGGAGCCTTTATCGAAGAGGCGATCTATATCGGAGATGAGCAGCTTGATGTGCTTACCAGCATCAAATCGAAGGAAGAGGTTATCGCCGATATCATCGCATTGCTTCAATCACCTGCTAAGAACGTTATCAGCGGTCTTAAGTCAGGAGGAGGTAAGCTTGCAGGTATCCTGAAGACGCTTTCAGAAAAAGAATCATAAGTACGTACGCACTTTAACACAATTATAAATTAGAATTTTTTATTTTTAAAACGATAGAAAGATGGCAGATTTAAAAGATTTTGCAGAACAGTTGGTTAACCTTACAGTAAAAGAAGTAAACGAGTTAGCTGATATACTTAAAGAAGAATATGGCATCGAGCCTGCAGCTGCTGCTGTAGCTGTTGCTGGTGGCGCTGCTGCCGGTGGTGGTGAAGCTGCTGAAGAGAAAACCGAATTTGACGTAATCCTTAAAGCGGCCGGTTCTTCAAAGCTTGCAGTAGTTAAGCTGGTAAAAGAACTTACCGGTCTTGGACTTAAAGATGCAAAAGAGCTAGTTGACAGCGCTCCTAAGGCTGTTAAAGAAGGTGTAGCTAAAGATGAGGCCGAAGGTCTTAAAGCATCTTTAGAGGAAGCTGGTGCTGAGGTAGAGCTGAAGTAACTTCAGAACTACAGCGCAAGCTGTAAAACAACGGTTTAGGTCTTTCCCGCAACAAGGTGGGATTAGACCTAAACCCTTTTGCGTATATAATTGTATACGCGGTTTAACATTTATTTTAATCAATAATACTGTCCATTGATGTTCACAAATCAGACTGAAAGAATCAATTTCGCCTCTGCTAAGAATACCCCGGACTATCCGGATTTCTTGGACATTCAGATTAAGTCATTCCAGGACTTCTTTCAACTGGAAACGAAATCTGAAGAAAGAGGTAACGAAGGTCTCTACAATACCTTCATGGAGAACTTCCCTATAACTGATACGCGTAATCAATTTGTACTCGAGTTCCTTGACTACTTCATCGATCCTCCCCGCTACAACATTCAGGAATGTATCGAGCGTGGATTAACTTACAGTGTGCCACTTAAAGCCCGGTTGAAATTATATTGTACCGATCCGGAGCACGAAGACTTCGAAACCATCGTGCAGGACGTGTACCTGGGAACCATCCCGTATATGACCCCGAGCGGTACCTTCGTAATCAACGGAGCAGAACGCGTTGTCGTATCGCAGTTACACAGGTCTCCTGGTGTATTCTTCGGTCAATCGTTCCACGCAAACGGAACTAAACTTTATTCGGCCCGTGTGATTCCATTTAAAGGATCATGGATCGAGTTTGCTACCGATATCAACAGCGTGATGTACGCTTATATCGACAGAAAGAAAAAATTACCGGTTACCACTTTGTTCCGCGCCATCGGTTTTGAGCGCGACAAAGACATTTTGGAAATCTTTGACCTTGCAGAGGAGGTGAAGGTGACCAAGACCGGACTCAAGAAAGTACTCGGCCGTAAACTGGCAGCGAGAGTACTGAAGACCTGGCATGAAGATTTCGTTGATGAGGATACCGGAGAAGTGGTGTCTATCGAACGTAACGAGATCATTTTAGACCGGGATACCATTCTGGAAAAGGAGCATGTAGATGAAATCGTTGATACTGATGTTAAGACAATTCTTCTTCATAAGGAAGACAGTCAGACCGGTGACTATGCGATCATTTACAACACCCTTCAGAAAGACCCTACCAACTCAGAGAAAGAAGCCGTAGAGCACATCTACCGCCAGCTGCGTAATGCTGAGCCGCCGGATGAAGAGACCGCACGTGGTATCATCGACAAGCTCTTCTTCTCTGACCAGCGTTATAACCTGGGAGAGGTAGGTCGTTACCGTATGAACAAGAAGTTAGGCCTGAATATCGATATGGATAAGCAGGTACTGACCAAGGAAGATATTATTACCATCATCAAATACCTGATCGAGCTCATCAACTCTAAAGCAGAGATCGATGATATCGATCACCTTTCAAACCGTCGTGTACGTACGGTGGGTGAGCAGCTGTCTACCCAGTTCGGTGTTGGTTTGGCCCGTATGGCCCGAACCATTCGCGAGCGTATGAACGTCAGGGATAACGAGGTATTTACTCCGATCGACCTGATCAATGCGAAGACGCTTTCTTCGGTGATCAATTCGTTCTTTGGAACCAACCAGTTGTCTCAGTTCATGGACCAGACAAACCCGCTGGCAGAGATCACGCACAAGCGTCGTCTTTCTGCCCTGGGGCCAGGTGGTCTTTCAAGAGAAAGAGCCGGGTTCGAGGTACGTGACGTTCACTATACTCACTACGGAAGACTTTGTCCGATCGAGACCCCTGAAGGTCCGAATATCGGTCTGATCTCCTCGCTGAGTGTATATGCGAAGGTGAACAACATGGGCTTCATCGAAACCCCGTATCGTAAAGTGGAGAACGGGAAGGTTGATCTCAAAAATGTGATCTACCTGAGTGCAGAAGAGGAAGAAGAGCGTAAGATCGCCCAGGCGAACATTCCGCTGAAAGATGATGGTACCATAGAAAATGATAAAGTGATCGCCCGTGAGGAAGGAGACTTCCCGGTTGTTGAACCGAGCGATGTTCACTATACCGATGTGGCGCCGAACCAGATCGCTTCGATTTCTGCATCCCTCATTCCGTTCCTGGAGCATGATGATGCGAACCGTGCACTGATGGGATCGAACATGATGCGTCAGGCCGTACCATTGTTACGTCCTGATTCCCCGATTGTCGGTACCGGACTTGAGCGCCAGGTGGCCTCAGACTCAAGAGTACTGGTGAATGCAGAGCGTTCAGGAGTGGTTGACTATGTCGATGCCCGTAAGATCATCATAAAGTATGATCGCGATGATGAGGAGCGAATGGTGAGTTTTGATGATGACTTTACCACCTATGACCTGGTGAAGTTCAGAAAGACCAACCAGGGAACCTCTATCAACCTGAAGCCGATCGTTAAGAAAGGCGATAAGGTAGAGAAGGGACAGGTGCTTTGTGAAGGGTATGCTACCCAACAAGGAGAACTGGCTCTTGGTCGTAACCTGCAAGTGGCATTCATGCCGTGGAAGGGTTATAACTTTGAGGATGCGATCGTGATCTCAGAGAAAGTGGTTCGTGAAGATATCTTCACTTCAATCCACATCGATGAGTACTCACTGGAGGTAAGGGATACCAAACTGGGAGCTGAAGAGCTGACCAACGATATTCCTAACGTGTCTGAAGAGGCGACCAAAGAACTCGATGAGAACGGAATGATCAGAATCGGTGCTGAAGTGAAGCCCGGAGATATTCTGATCGGGAAGATCACGCCTAAAGGAGAGTCTGATCCGACCCCTGAAGAGAAGCTGTTAAGAGCGATCTTCGGTGACAAGGCAGGTGATGTGAAAGATGCTTCTCTGAAAGCTTCTCCATCGCTGAGCGGAGTTGTGATCGATAAGAAACTCTTCTCAAGAGCTATAAAAGATAAGCGCAAACGCGCCAAGGATAAAGAAGATATCGCGAAACTGGAGCTTGAGTATGAAAGCAAGTTCGCGGCATTGAAAGATCGTCTGATCGAGAAATTGTTCGGACTGGTCAACGGTAAAACTTCACAGGGAGTGTTTAACGACCTGGGTGAAGAGGTATTCCCTAAAGGTAAGAAGTATACTCAGAAGATGCTGAATGCAGTTGATGACTTCGCTCACCTGGTAAGCGGAACCTGGACTACCGATGACAAGACCAACAAGCTTATCAACGATCTGTTACACAATTATAAGATCAAACTGAACGACCTTCAGGGGGCGCTCAGAAGAGATAAGTTTACCATTTCTGTAGGTGATGAACTGCCTGCAGGTATCATGAAGCTTGCCAAGGTGTATATCGCCAAAAAGCGTAAGCTGAAAGTGGGAGACAAGATGGCGGGTCGTCACGGTAACAAAGGTATCGTGGCACGTATTGTAAGGGAAGAAGACATGCCTTTCCTTGAAGACGGTACACCTGTAGACATCGTGTTGAACCCGCTGGGGGTACCTTCGCGTATGAACATCGGACAGATCTATGAGACCGTACTGGGATGGGCCGGGAAGAAGCTTCAGAGGAAGTTTGCCACCCCGATCTTTGACGGTGCCTCTCTTGATGAGATCAACGAACTTACAGACGAAGCAGGAATTCCGCGATTCGGTCATACACACCTGTATGACGGAGGTACCGGAGAGCGTTTCGATCAGGCCGCAACCGTTGGTGTGATCTATATGCTGAAACTGGGTCACATGGTAGATGACAAGATGCACGCACGTTCTATCGGACCGTACTCGCTAATTACCCAGCAGCCACTTGGTGGTAAAGCACAATTCGGGGGTCAGCGATTTGGAGAGATGGAAGTTTGGGCTCTGGAAGCCTATGGCGCATCGAGCACGCTTAGAGAGATCCTGACTGTGAAATCTGATGATGTGATCGGTAGGGCTAAGACCTACGAATCGATCGTGAAAGGAGAATCGATGCCGGAACCTGGTTTACCGGAATCGTTCAATGTATTGATGCACGAGCTTAAAGGTCTCGGACTGGACATCAGATTAGAAGAATAATTTTTGAGGGCAGCTTTTCTTAGGGAAAGCTGCCTCCCAAAAAGGGGTATTTTTTACACTTAATTCATATCACCATAGTATCATGGCTAGAAATAAAGATAAGAATACAGTACAGAGATTTAATAAGATCTCGATCGGATTAGCATCTCCCGAGGCCATCCTGGCCGAATCAAGAGGCGAGGTGTTAAAGCCGGAAACAATCAATTACCGTACCCACAAACCGGAGCGTGACGGTCTGTTTTGCGAGCGCATCTTCGGTCCGGTAAAAGATTACGAATGTGCCTGTGGTAAATATAAGCGAATTCGATATAAAGGAATTGTTTGTGACCGCTGCGGGGTAGAAGTGACCGAAAAGAAAGTACGTCGCGACCGTGTGGGTCATATCAACCTGGTCGTACCGGTAGCTCATATCTGGTACTTCCGTTCACTGCCGAACAAAATCGGTTATTTGTTAGGTCTTCCTTCGAAGAAACTTGACATGATCATCTATTATGAGCGTTATGTGGTTATCCAGCCGGGTACTGCCAAGAATGCCGACGGAGATCCGGTGGAGAAGATGGACTTCCTTACAGAAGAGGAATACCTGAATATACTGGAATCTCTTCCGCCGGAAAATCAGTATCTGGATGATACAGATCCTAACAAGTTCATCGCCAAGATGGGAGCAGAGTGTCTTATTGACCTCCTTTCCCGTATCAATCTTGATGAGCTTTCATATGAACTGCGTCACAAAGCCAACAATGAAACCTCAAAGCAGCGTAAGACAGAGGCTCTGAAGCGTCTGCAGGTGGTAGAGGCTCTTCGTGATGCTCAGAATAACCGTGAGAACAATCCGGAGTGGATGATCATGAAAGTGATTCCTGTAATTCCGCCGGAATTGCGTCCGCTGGTACCGCTTGATGGTGGTCGATTCGCAACTTCAGACCTGAATGACCTTTACAGAAGGGTGATCATTCGTAACAACCGTCTGAAGCGACTGATGGAGATCAAAGCTCCTGAGGTGATCTTGCGTAACGAAAAGCGTATGCTGCAGGAATCTGTAGATTCACTTTTCGATAACACCCGTAAGTCGTCTGCGGTTAAAACAGAATCGAACAGACCACTCAAATCATTGTCTGACTCCCTGAAAGGGAAGCAAGGACGTTTCCGTCAGAACCTGCTCGGTAAGCGTGTTGACTATTCAGCGCGTTCGGTTATCGTTGTAGGACCTGAGCTGAAACTGTATGAGTGTGGTCTTCCTAAAAATATGGCTGCCGAGCTTTACAAGCCTTTCGTGATCAGAAAACTGATCGAAAGAGGAATTGTAAAGACTGTAAAGTCGGCCAAAAAGATCATCGATAAGAGAGAGCCCGTTGTATGGGATATCCTGGAGAACGTATTGAAAGGACACCCTGTACTGCTGAACCGTGCTCCCACATTGCACCGGTTGGGTATCCAGGCTTTCCAGCCTAAGCTGATCGAAGGTAAGGCTATTCAGCTTCACCCTCTTGTATGTACGGCATTTAACGCCGACTTCGACGGTGACCAGATGGCGGTACACCTTCCGTTAGGCCCTGAGGCAATTCTGGAAGCTCAGCTATTGATGCTGGCCTCTCATAATATCCTTAACCCGGCCAATGGTTCGCCGATCACCGTACCTTCACAGGATATGGTACTCGGACTGTACTATATGACCAAGGCGCGTAAGTCTACCGAAGAACGTAAGATCAAGGGTGAAGGACTGACCTTCTATTCAGAAGATGAGGTAACCATCGCCTTTAATGAAAAGCGTGTGGAACTCAACGCCATCGTTAAGGTTCGTGCGAAAGACTATAATGAAGAAGGAAAGCTGGTCAATAAGATCATCGAAACCACAGTAGGTCGTATCCTGTTCAACCAGGTGGTGCCTGAAGGTGTTGGTTTTGTAAACGAACTGCTTACCAAGAAATCGCTGAGAGATATTATCGGTCGTATTTTGAAAGCTACCGATGTACCTACCACAGCAGACTTCCTCGATAAGATCAAGAATATGGGTTACAACTTCGCATTTAAAGGCGGATTGTCATTCAGTCTTGGGGATATTATCATTCCGGAAGAGAAACATACCATGATCGAAGAGGCCAACGAACAGGTTGACGGGATCATGATGAACTATAACATGGGTCTGATCACCAATAACGAGCGTTATAACCAGGTGATCGACGTGTGGACCTCTACCAATGTCATGCTTACAGAGCTGGCCATGAAGCGTATTCGTGAAGATAACCAGGGATTCAACTCGGTATTCATGATGCTGGATTCAGGGGCGAGGGGATCTAAAGAGCAGATCCGTCAGCTTACTGGTATGAGGGGTCTGATGGCCAAGCCGAAAAAATCGACCGCCGGTGGTGGAGAGATTATTGAGAACCCGATCCTTTCGAACTTTAAAGAAGGGCTTTCGATTCTCGAGTACTTTATCTCGACTCACGGTGCCCGTAAGGGTCTTGCCGATACGGCGCTAAAAACGGCCGATGCGGGTTACCTTACCCGTCGTCTGGTAGACGTTTCACAGGATGTGATCGTTAATGCAGAAGATTGTGGTACGCTGAGAGGTGTAGAGGTAGAGCCGCTTAAAAAGAATGAAGAAATTGTAGAATCACTGGGTGAGCGAATTCTGGGTCGTGTGGCTCTGAATGATGTATTCGATCCGCTAACCGAAGAATTGCTGGTAAGTGCCGGTGATGAGATCTCTGAAGAGATCGTTCGCAAGATCGAAGAGTCTCCTATCGAAAAGGTAGAAGTACGTTCACCGCTTACCTGTGAGGCTAAACAAGGTATTTGTACCAAGTGTTACGGACGAAACCTGGCTACCGGTAAAATGGTACAGCGAGGTGAAGCGGTCGGAGTGGTTGCAGCCCAGTCGATCGGAGAGCCCGGAACACAGCTTACACTGCGTACCTTCCACGTAGGGGGTATCGCAGGGAACATCTCAGAGGAGAATAAGATCATTGCCCGATACAACAGTAAGGTGGAGATCGAAGATCTTAAGACCGTTAAGGGAGAAGATGCAGAAGGTAAACCTGTTGATATCGTGATCTCTCGAACCGCAGAGGTGAAATTCATCGATGAGAAGACCGGAATTACATTGGGTACCAATAACGTACCTTATGGTTCTCAGATCTTCGTTGAAGACGGTGCCTCGGTTCAGAAAGGTGATGTTATCTGTCAGTGGGATCCGTATAACGCGGTGATTATTTCTGAATTCGCCGGTAAGATCGAATACGAAAACATCGACCAGGGTGTTACGTACCAGGTAGAGATTGATGAGCAGACAGGATTCCAGGAAAAAGTGATCTCAGAATCGAGAAACAAGAAACTGATTCCTACCCTGCACATTAAGAACAGCAAAGGGGAAACCCTTCGTTCGTACAACCTGCCTGTAGGTGCCCACCTGATGGTAGATAACGGAGATAAGATCAAAGAAGGAAAAATTCTTGTTAAGATCCCGAGAAAATCATCGAAAGCAGGTGATATTACCGGTGGTCTTCCAAGGGTGACTGAGCTTTTCGAAGCGCGTAATCCTTCGAATCCTGCCGTGGTTTCAGAGATCGACGGGGTGGTATCATTCGGTAAGATCAAGCGTGGTAACCGTGAGATCATTGTTGAATCGAAACTGGGAGAAGTGAAGAAATACCTGGTAAAACTGTCGAATCAGATCCTGGTACAGGAGAATGATTACGTACGTGCCGGTATGCCGCTTTCAGATGGTTCAGTGACTCCGGAAGATATTCTTAGAATTAAAGGGCCGTCTGCAGTTCAGCAGTACCTGGTGAACGAAGTTCAGGAGGTATACCGACTGCAGGGTGTGAAGATCAATGACAAGCACTTTGAAGTCGTGGTTCGTCAGATGATGCGTAAAGTGAATATTCAGGATTCAGGAGATACAACCTTCCTGGAGCAACAGCTGGTTCACAAAGACGACTTCATCGAAGAGAACGACAGAATCTTTGGTATGAAGGTGGTTGAAGATGCCGGTGACTCTGAGCATCTGAAAGCCGGACAGATCATTTCGCCGCGTGAGCTGAGAGATGAGAACTCTATCCTGAAGCGTGCAGATAAGCAGCTGGTAAGCGCAAGAGATGCGGTACCTGCGGTAGCTACACCAATACTTCAGGGTATTACCAGAGCATCACTGCAAACCAAGTCATTTATCTCTGCGGCTTCCTTCCAGGAAACCACCAAGGTGCTTAACGAAGCTGCTGTAAGCGGTAAGGTTGATCAGCTTGAAGGTCTGAAAGAGAACGTGATCGTAGGTCATAAGATCCCTGCCGGTACCGGTATGCGTGATTATGATAACATCATCGTAGGTTCGAAAGAAGAATACGAAGAGATCATGGCTAGCAAACAGCAAGTGAATTTCTAAGCGATTTAAGCTTTTATATACAACCCCGGGCTACCGCCCGGGGTTTTTTTATGCCTTTTTCCGGCGGCATTCCCGATGCTTGCAACACGCCAAGTTTTCTTTAAAAATGCTACCTTGCAGAATAAAACCCGTATTATGAGTGAACAGGATAACAACAAAAAATCACAGATCAATATAGAACTGGATGAGGCCACCGCCGAAGGCATCTATTCCAACCTTGCCATTATCAATCATTCGGTTTCTGAGTTCGTGGTAGACTTTATCAATATCATGCCCGGCCGCCCTAAGGCAAAGGTTAAAAGCCGTATCATACTCACCCCTCAACATGCCAAGCGGTTTCTGAAAGCTCTGAATGATAACGTGCAACGTTTCGAAAATCAGCATGGGGAGATCAAAGACTATGAGCAGCCTCCGATTCCTATGAATTTCGGCCCTACCGGAGAAGCGTAGGTTGGAGAGTAGAGAATAGAGAATGGAGAATAGAGAGTGGTGGGGTACTGGTAAGTACACCTTATTAGAGAAAGGCCATTGCCGATGGCGTTTCTAAGGGGGAGTGGCATGACAGGTTTAGGAATTCTGATATTCAGGGAGTTTTGTTGACCTGTTTAGTTTTATGGAAAAAATTGAGAACCACCCCGCCCTGCACGCAGGGCACCCCTCCCTGGAAAGGAGGGGATACGTCTTAATTATTTTTTAACTGCATCACCGTATCCCCGTATCCCCGTATACCCGAAAGAATCAAACAAAACGAACCCCATGTTCACCACAAATCTGTGCGATTTTTTCAAAATCAGGCGGGCCTTCCGGTAGTTCACTCAGGGCTCTGAACATGTTTTCAATCCCTGCGGGAAAGATGCTGAGGGTAACCCGGGCCGGCTTATCTCCTGTGACTTTGAATGAATGTGGTGTAAGCGGTGGCAAAAAGATCATTTCTCCCGCACGTAGGATCATCGAAGATTCTGCTGTAGAAAAAGTCACTTCGCCCGATTCTACTTTAAATACTTCTGCTTCATTTTCATGAAAGTGCATCGGGATTTCGGTTCCCGGCAGATTGTTCTGTTCTACCAGGGTGAACTTCCCGTTGGTGTCTTCCCCGGTTAATTTGATGGTCTGATGATCTCCCAGTACATTGAGGCTCATTCCTTCGCCATCTTTCACTACTTTAAAGGGATGAGTTTTCCCGACTTTCTTTGCCTGTGATGCTCGATTCATTTTTAAGTTTTTACGACGAGGTTAAGCGACAAATAGCCGTCTTTGATAAAAGAAATTCCTGTATAGACAGGCTCTTCTGAGCAAGAGAAAGGACTTGTTTTAAATGTACCTAAAAATCAGGGTATTTAATTCTTTTTCCGGAATCAGGATAGATTTTTCGGTTAAGAGCAGGAACTTAAAAGTAAATGATTACACCTTATGAGAAATTTCAAAAACAATCAATAATCACTACCTCACTTATAAAAGTTATGCAGTTATGCAGTTATGCAGTTATGCAGTTATGCAGTTATGCAGTTATGCAGTTATGCAGTTATGAGGGTATGAGGGTATGAGGGTATGAGGGTATGAGGGTATGGAAGTAAAAAAAGCATAATTATTTGACCTTATGACCTTATGACCTTATGACCTTTTGACCATCTGACTACCTGACCATCTGACCATCTGACCACTTGACTATCTCACCATCTGACCATCTGACTACCTGACCATCTGACCACTTGACTATCTCACCTCTTCCCTAATTCGATGACCTCCAGATCTTTGATATCTTCCCCGTCAATGGCAAACCGCAGCATCGTTCTTACCTGGTGAAACCCGTGTTTTCCGGCGGCACCGGGGTTCATGTGTAACAGGTCCAGTTTTTTATCTGAGATGACCTTGAGTATATGCGAATGTCCGCAAATAAAAAGTTTTGGCGGGTTAACCCTGATCTCCTCCCGTATTCTGCGATCATATCGCCCGGGATATCCGCCGATGTGAGTGATCCATACATCTATACCCTCACAGATGAAACGGTTGTTTTCAGGAAACTCCTTGCGTATCTCATGGTTATCGATATTGCCCCAGACCGCCTTCAGAGGCGTTGCTTTCTGCAGGCGATCGGTCACAGACAGATCACCGATATCACCTGCATGCCAGATCTGATCAGCCTGTTCTGCGTATTTCATAATGGCATCATCGATGTGGCCGTGGGTGTCTGATAACAGGAGAATACGGGTCATAAACCTTAGATTTTTTTTAAAACGTTAAGCAAAGAATTATGGGTATCTTTGAGATTTTGAAAACAAAAATAGCACTTTTAGCTTGAGATACTTTGCAGAGCTTTCATACAGAGGAACGGCATACCACGGGTGGCAGGTACAACCGAAAGATGTATCGGTTCAGGAAATCATTGAAAAGGCCTTGTCTACCCTGTTGCGCACAGATATAAGTATTACAGGGGCTGGAAGAACCGATGCCGGGGTACACGCCCGCCAGATGTATGCGCATTTCGACCTGGAAACCCCTCCTGATCTTTCAGATCTCGTTTACCGTTTAAACGCTTTTCTCCCGGCAGACATCGCCATTCATGAAATTTATCGGGTTCATGATGAAGCTCATGCCCGTTTTGATGCGGTGAGTCGTAGTTACGAGTATCATATTATCAGCAGAAAGGATCCGTTTGCTATTGACCAGGCGTGGTATCACAGGCAGGAGACAGACGTAAAAAAAATGAACCAAGCTGCAGCCTTGCTTTTGCAGTACGAGGATTTCGAATGCTTTTCCAGATCTAAAACCGATGTTAAGACTTATATTTGCAAGGTGAGTCGTGCTGAATGGGAAGTGACCGGAAACCGTCTCGTTTTTCACATCAGCGCAGACCGTTTTCTCCGAAATATGGTCAGGGCCGTGGTCGGAACTCTTATGGAGATAGGTACGGGCAGGATGGAAGTTTCAGAATTGCATCGAATCATCGAAAGCAGGGATAGGAGGGAAGCAGGAGCTTCTGTGCCGGCTCATGGGTTATACCTGACAAAGGTGGAATACCCAAAAACTATTTTTCAGCATTCATGACAAAAGATACTACAGGAAATACTTTCGATTACAAGTTGTTCAGAAGGCTGCTCAACTATACAAAACCCTATAAACTAACCTTCATGGGGGTGGCCTTTGCGGCTATATTGCTTTCCCTGTTCGCTACTTTAAGACCCATACTTTTAAAGTATACCGTAGATGACTACGTGATCAAAAAAGATCCGGAAGGGTTGCTTTACTTCGTTTTACTCATGACCGGGGTACTTATTATGGAAGTGCTCTCACAACTGTCATTTATATATTATGCCAATTGGCTTGGTCAATCGGTGATCAAAGATCTGCGAATCAAGCTTTTTGATCGTATGATCAATTTTAGAATGAAGTACTTCGACAGCTCTTCAGTAGGGGTACTGGTTACCCGTGCGGTAAGCGATATCGAACGTATAGCGGCTATTTTTAGTGACGGGCTTTTTATGATCGTGAGTGATCTCCTGAAAATGGTTGTCGTGGCAGGAGTCATGCTGTATTTCAACTGGGAACTGTCGCTGATCGTATTTGCTATCCTGCCGCTGATGCTCTATGCCACCCGGCTTTTTCAAAAGGCAATGAAGAAGGCTTTTATCGAGGTGAGAAAGGAAGTATCTAACCTCAATTCATTTGCGCAGGAAAGGCTGTCGGGTATGAAGATCGTACAGTTGTTCGTAAAGGAGGACACCGAGTTTGAGAAATTCCGCGAGATCAATGAGAAACACAAGAAAGCGTGGATCAGTACAGTATGGTATAATTCTATTTTTATAGCCGTTGTTGAACTGATGTCGGCTGTAACCATCGGACTGGTGGTATGGTATGGCGGTCTTGATGCCGTAACCTCGGGAAATATTGAATTGTTGGGTACGATATTCATGTTTATTCAGTTATCGCAGATGTTGTTCAGGCCACTCAGGCAGATCGCTGATAAATTCAATACCCTGCAAATGGGTATGGTGGCTGCCAAGCGTGTTTTTGGTGTGCTTGATACCCAAAGTACCATGGAGAACAAGGGAACAGTCGAAGCAAGTGATCTGAAAGGAGATCTGGAGTTTCGGGATGTACATTTCAGCTATGTGGAAGATGAAGAAGTGCTTCACGGAATCTCTTTTGAAGCTCATCGCGGACAAACCATTGCTATAGTGGGAGCCACAGGAGCCGGAAAGTCGACCATCATCAATCTGCTGAACAGGTTTTATGATATCAAAAGCGGTGAGATAACCCTCGACGGAGTGGAGATAAGGAACTTTACCCTGGAATCACTTAGGGGGCAGATCGCGATTGTATTACAGGATGTGTTTCTTTTTGCAGACACCATTTATCACAATATTACCCTTAAAGATCCTGAAATTACCCGGGAAGAAGTGGTGCAGGCTGCTAAAGATATCGGATTGCATAAGTTTATCATGAGTCTTCCGGGAGGATATGATTACAATGTAAAGGAAAGGGGAAGTATGCTTTCCAGCGGACAAAGGCAATTGATCGCATTCCTTAGAGCATATGTGTCAAATCCGAGTATTCTGATACTGGATGAGGCTACCTCTTCAGTAGACGGGCATACCGAAATGCTGATCCAGAAGGCAACCGATAAGATCACCGAGGGACGCACTTCTATCGTGATCGCCCACCGCCTGGCCACGGTCAAAAAGGCCGATACCATACTCGTAATGGATTCCGGGAATATCGTCGAGCGCGGCACTCATGATGAACTCCTCAAAAAGACCGATGGCTACTACCGCAAACTGTACGAGGTGCAGTTCATGGCTGAGGAGGAGGTAATGTAAACTTTTTATAAAGCCCGTTGTTAAATAAAATTCCTTACTGAAACTTTCAGTGAAGAGAATACGTGAATGATCATAGGGAAAGATCCCTTTCGATCAGCTTTTTCAGGTCTTCGATATGGTCAAACAGTACGAACTCTCCGTTTTTCACATAGGAGATCTGTCCGGTTTCTTCGCTGACCACCAGGGCAAGGGCATCTGTTTTTTCGGTAATACCAACCGCTGCCCGGTGCCTGAGGCCGAAACGCAGAGGGATGTTTCTTTCGTTACTCACCGGAAGAATCACCCGTGTAGCCACAATATGATTGTCTTCGATAATGGCAGCCCCATCGTGTAAAGGACTGTTCTTGTAAAAGATGCTTTCAATGATCGGCTGGGTGACCTCTATGTTCATCTTGTCCCCCGTGTTTTTTACGAAGTCAAGCGAATTGTTCCTTTCGATCACCAACAGTGCCCCGGTGAATGATTTCCCCATTTTTTCACAAGCTGAAACGATGGCGTCAATATCTGTATTGATGCTGAATTGCTCAGACCTTAGAAATTTGAAATGTCGGGTAAACCCTTTTTTCGTGGTGAGATTTGTGGAGCCTACCAAAAGGAGGAACTTTCGTATCTCCTGCTGAAACACCACGATCAGGGCAAAGAAGCCTACACCGATGAATTTTCCGAAAATGTTGCTGAGTACCCGCATATCAAGGGCCTCTGTGAGAAGATAGATGAGGTAGATAATAACGATACCCAGGAAAATATTGATGGCTACGGTTCCTTTGACCAGTTTGTAAACATAGTATAATAAGAAGGCAACCAGAACAATATCAACGATATCAATGATCTGAAAGTCTACAAAATCGAATAGTTCCAAGGCAGTTTGGTTTTTGTAAAAATATGAAAATATGTGAGACTGGAGCAGTTGTACGGTTATGCAGTGATTCGGTTATACAGTATTGAGTTCTGGGTAATGCTAAGCTTGTCTAAGCGAGCCTGATAAAACTTTCAGCATAGTTTATATAAGAACCTCGATAACCCCTCCTTGGCAAGGAGGCATGCCCTGCAACCAAGGCGGGGTGGTTTTGCATAAAATAAATCACAAGTACAACGGAATACTGCCTGTTTATTCAACTATCCACGTACCCATCTACCTAAATACCCATCTACCCACATACCTGGTTACCTGCCTTTCATCCTGGAGATCAGCTTCACACACTCAACGGCAGGTCTTACATCATGAACCCTTAGAATATGGGCGCCATGCATCAGGGCTATGGTATTAAGGCAGGTGGTGCCGTTAAGAGCTTCTGCAGCGGTCGTTTCCAAGGTTTTGTGTATCATCGATTTTCTGCTGATCCCCGCCAGAACAGGCCTGTCAATTATGTGCAGATCTTTCAGGTGTTTCAACAGGTAGAAATTCTGATCGATCGTCTTGGCAAAACCGAATCCCGGATCGATGATCATATCATTGATCTTTTGATCTCTCGCCGCAGCGATACGTTCTGAAAAGTAGTAGGTCATTTCCCTAAGAAGATCCTTATAATCGGTGAGTTGTTTCATGGTTTGCGGGGTGCCGCGCATGTGCATCATGATGTAAGGCACTTTTAACTGCCCTACGGTCTTAAGCATATCGTCATCCAGCCTTCCTGAGCTGATATCATTCACCATGGCAGCTCCCGCCTCGACATTCGCATGAGCCACTTCAGCTCTGAAGGTATCAATCGAAATGCGAATCCCCGGAAAGTGATCGGTCAGCAACCGGGTGACACTCACGGTTCGCCTGAGTTCTTCTTCGACAGTAACATCGTCGGCTCCAGGTCTGGAGCTGTAACCGCCGATATCGATAAAATCTGCTCCCTCATCCAGCATCTGTTTGGTACGGGAGATGATGGCTTCTTCATTTTTATAGCTTCCACCATCGTAAAAGGAATCGGGAGTAAGATTTAAGATGCCCATTACCCTGGGGGTGTTGAGGTCGATCAGTTCTCCTTTGCAATTTATGGTCATGAGTATTTTTATAAGGATAACAATGTTCGGTGAAGGGGTTTGAACATTTAAAATATTTACGCGAAATTTACGCAAAATACGATCAACTCCATGCAAAATACCTCAGAACAATACGACCGGGTCATCGATAAATGCCGGGATCTTTTTACGAATAAGATGAAGGATTACGGCAGTGCCTGGCGTATTCTAAGGCTGCCTTCCCTGACAGACCAGATATTTATCAAGGCTCAGCGTATCCGGTCATTGCAGGAAAACGAGGTGAGAAAGGTAGAGGAAGATGAGGTGTCTGAATTCATTGGGATCATCAACTATTCGGTAATGGCCCTGGTACAACTCGAAAAAGGAGTAGTGGAACAACCTGATCTCGATACCAAAAAGGCCCTGGAGATCTATGACCGCCTGATAGCCGAGACCAAAGCCCTGATGATGGATAAAAACCATGATTATGGAGAGGCCTGGCGTGAAATGAGGGTGAGTTCCCTGACAGATCTTATTCTTCAGAAGTTGCTTCGGGTTAAACAGATCGAAAACAATAAAGGGAAGACCCTGGTCAGCGAAGGTATTGATGCCAATTACCAGGATATGATCAATTATGCGGTCTTCGCCATGATACACCTGGGGCAGGCCGATCAGTGATCTGAATCTTTTTTAAACCTTACATCATGAAAATTTTAGTTACAGTATTCCGTTTGCTCACGGGAGTCATTTTTATTTTCAGCGGGCTCATAAAGATGAATGACCCGGTAGGGTTTGCCTTTAAGCTGGAAGAATATTTCAGTCCGTCAGTACTCAATCTCGAATTTTTAATGCCTTACGCGCTGGCTCTGGCAGTGATACTGGTGATACTCGAAGTACTGCTTGGGGTTTTACTGTTGCTGGGTACACAGGTGAAGCTCACCGTATGGAGTCTTTTTCTGATGATCCTGTTTTTCACCTTTCTGACCTTTTATTCAGCCTATTATAATAAGGTGACAGATTGCGGATGTTTTGGTGATGCGATCAAACTGACTCCGTGGGAGTCGTTTTTTAAAGATGTGGTACTGCTGATCATGATCGTGGTGCTATTGATAAAAAAAGAACTGATCAGGCCGTGGCTTTCGCCCAGAACAGCAAAATCGGTTCGCTTTCTCACCATTCTGGGATGTGTGCTGTTCACCTACTACGTTATAGCTCACTTACCTTTGATAGACTTCAGGCCTTACCACGTGGGTGCAGATATCAGGGAAGGAATGACCATACCCGAAGATGCTCCCAAACCGGTATATGCCTATCATTGGAAGTTCAGAGTGAACGGGAAAGACACGCTTATAACCACCAAAGGCTCGTATCCCGAAGTTGATGGTGAATACCTCGAAGTAACAACTGAAGAAATACAAGCGGGGTACCAGCCACCTATTCATGATTTCACCATGGAGCGAAACGGAGCCGATCACACAGCTGAATTACTCACTGAACCGAAGTTGCTCATGGTTGTTTCCCGAGTGGTGAGTAAGGCAGATAAGGAAGCCTTTGAAGCTTTGAAACCTGTCATTGAACGCGCCAAACAATCTGGTTATACCGTTATCGGGATGTCTGCCTCATCGCAGCAGGAGATCAGAGAGGCCGGGTTCCTGTCCGACATTCCGTTTTATTTTTGTGACCTTACCACCCTTAAGACCATCGTGAGGTCAAATCCGGGAGTGCTAAAGCTTAGCGAAGGTGTGATTCAGCAAAAAGTACATTATAACGATTTAGAAGAACTGGAATTCTGAGTTCGCAGGATGGTAAAAGCGGGAACGATATTAGGGCTATCGGCTTATTATTAATATTTTTGTGTTGATTCCCTAAGGCTTGTTAATGCATAAGTCGAATTATAAGTATAACCGATAATCCAATCATGATGAGAAACAAAATAGTAGCCGGTAACTGGAAGATGAATAAAGACCTCTCGGCCACCGCAGACCTGATCGCAGACCTGAAAAGAGCTATGCCTGAAACTGAGGCAGAGGTTATGATCGCCCCTCCGTTCACGAACCTTTATAATGCTTTTGAAAGTCTGAGTCAGAGTCCGATAGAGGTGGTGGCTCAGAATATGCACCAGGCAGAGAGCGGGGCATATACCGGAGAAGTTTCGGCTCCTATGTTAAAAAGTGTCGGAATAAATACGGTTATTCTGGGACATTCAGAGCGCAGGGCTTATTTCGGTGAGGATGATAAGTTACTAAGCGCCAAGGTTGATACAGCCCTGAAAAACGATATGCGGGTGATCTTCTGTTTTGGAGAGGAACTGGAAGACCGGAAAAAGGAAAAGGAATTCGAAGTGGTTGCCGGTCAATTGAAGAATGCGCTTTTTCATCTGAAAAAAGAGGATTGGTCTTCGATCGTGCTGGCATATGAGCCGGTTTGGGCGATCGGTACCGGTGAGACGGCCAGCCCTGAACAAGCCCAGGAAATGCACGCTTTTATTCGTAAGACTATCGCCGATGCCTATGATCAGGAGCTTGCAGACTCGATCAGTATTCTCTACGGCGGGAGTGTGAAGCCGAACAATGCTGCTGAGATCTTTTCGCAGCCAGATGTTGACGGAGGTCTGATAGGGGGAGCTTCCCTGAATGCTGATGATTTTATGGCCATTGTCAAAGCCATCTAAGTAAGAAATAATGTCTGAATTATATATTGAAGTAGCCCTGGAGGTTGATCCTGTAGAGGCAGGTCGTGATATTCTAATCGCTGAATTGGGCGAACTTGGCTTTGAAAGCTTTGTGGAAACCGATACAGGGGTGAAGGCTTACATAGTAAAAGAGGCGTTTGACCAGGATGCTCTTGAAAATATGTATCTTTTTTCTAATCCTGCCTTTCGCATTCAATATTCCCTGACTGAAATCGCCCAGGAGAACTGGAACGAAGCCTGGGAAAAAAGTTTTGATCCCATTACGGTAAATGGGTTGTGTACCGTTAGAGCACCCTTCCACAAGAAACCGGAGACTCGTTTTGATATAGTTATTGAGCCAAAAATGAGCTTCGGAACGGGGCATCATGAGACCACTCACATGATGATCGAATTATTACTGGAGGAAGATCTCAGTGGTAAGCGGGTACTCGACATGGGATGTGGTACCGGTATCTTGGCCATACTTGCTGAAATGCGCGGAGCAAAGGAAGTTGATGCCATCGATATCGATAACTGGTGTTACCTGAATTCGATTGAGAATGCTGAACGGAATAATTGTCAGAACATCAGCGTATACGAAGGTGATGCAGCCCTGCTTGACGGAAAGACCTATGACGTGATTATTGCAAATATCAACCGTAATATATTGCTGAGAGATATACCGGTTTATGTTCGGTCACTGAATGAGAATGGCGTTTTATTACTCAGTGGGTTTTATAAGGATGATATCCCCGGGATCAGGGAATTGTGTGAGCGTCATTCGTTAAAATATGTTCAAAACCTGGAAAAGAATCATTGGGTTGCCGTAAAATTTATAAATTAGTAGGGTAATATGTTGATGATGAGTACAAAGGAGAAAATTTCAGAAGAGCTTCTGCTGGAAGAAGATGTATTAAAAGAAAATGAGATTATTTTGTACAACGATGACGTCAATACTTTTGATCACGTGATCGAAAGCCTGATTTATGCCTGTGACCATACTCCGGAACAGGCAGAGCAATGTTCATTGATCGTACATTTTAAAGGTAAGTGCACTGTTAAGACAGGTTCTTACGATGATCTGAAGCCACGGTGCAGCAAGTTGCTGCAGGCCGGTCTGAGTGCCGAGATCGTTTAATCAGACTTCACTTCTTACAGCTGCTGTAACCGATCAGTTTGTAGATCGGGCAGAAACGGAACAGGCTGGTTAGAAGAAGTATGATGGCACCGACCATCAGTACGATACCCATTATTCCACTGATGATGTTGTAGTAATATAAGACCGCAATGATAAAGCTGATCACGACCCGTATCAATTTGTCTTGCTGGCTCATATTCTTTTTCACGATACTGCTATCTTTTTTCTTTTTGACTTTTTCAGATTCGCGACTGTTCTGAAGCACATACCTTGTCTGTACGTTTCAGATTGGTTTCTTTCAGGTCTTTATAACCTCCGGCTATATCGGTAAGTTTATTAAACCCTCTTGCTTTCAGTATTGAAGCAGCGATCACTGACCGGTATCCTCCAGCGCAGTGAATATAATAATGTTCTTTAAGATCGATCTTCTCCATTTCCTCGTTCAGAAAGTCCAGCGGAAAACTGATCGCTTTTTCGAGATGTTCGGCACTGAATTCTCCGGGTTTACGAACATCAAGCACCTTGTGTTCGGCAAGGTATTCCTCTTCGAAATCTTTGGCTGCGATGGATCTGATCGAAGCAGTTTCCCTTCCCGAATCCTTCCAGGCCGTTAGTCCGCCATTCAGGTACCCCAGGGTATTATCATAGCCTACTCTTGATAGTCTTGTGACGGCTTCGGCCGATTTTCCTTCCGGGGCTATAAGCAGTATGGGTTGCTTCAGGTCTTTTATTAATGCACCTACCCACGGGGCAAACGAACCATTAAGCCCGATAAAGATCGAATTAGGAATGTGTTCTTTTACGAAATCCTGCTGAGGTCTTACATCAAGCACCAGGGCACCTTCGTGATTGGCCAGGGCTTCGAATTCTTCAGCATCAAGAGGGATGTTTCCTCTTTGTAAAATAGTATCGAAATCGGTATATCCTTCTTTGTTGAGCTGTGCATTCTTGGCGAAATACTGCGGTGGAGGAAGTATCCCGTCCAGCACTTCCCGGATAAAGGCTGATTTGCTCAGATCAGGACGGAGAGCGTAATTGGTCTTTTTCTGGTTTCCGAGGGTGTCGACCGTCTCCTTGCTCAGGTTTTTTCCGCAGGCAGACCCTGCCCCATGAGCGGGATATACGATGACATCATCTTCCAGTGGCATGATCTTTTCCCGCAATGAGTCGTATAACATTCCGGCCAGGTCTTCCTTGGTAAGATCTTGTTTAATAGCAAGGTCTGGACGCCCTACATCACCGAGGAACAAGGTGTCACCGGTAAAGATGGCATGGTTCTTTCCGTTCTCATCGATAAGCAGGTAGGTGACAGATTCGGGGGTGTGTCCCGGGGTGTGTAAAACCTTGATGGTCACTTTTCCAACTTTAAAGGTTTCTCCGTCATAAGCCTGGTGAATATCGTATCCTGTCTCAGCATTCGGACCGAAGACAATGGTGGCGCCGGTCTTTTTTGCCAGGTCGAGGTGGCCTGAAACAAAGTCAGCGTGGAAATGGGTTTCAAAGATATATTTTATGGTAGCCCCTTCTTTTTCTGCTCTTTCTACATAAGGTTTTGTTTCCCGCAGGGGATCGATTATGGCAGCTTCTCCTTCAGAAACAATAAAATAGGCACCCTGGGCCAGGCAGCCCGTATATATCTGTTCAATATTCATTTCGCTGTTTTTGGCAAATATAGCAATTTCTTCAGGGGATTTCGCGGTCTCCATATCGGCCTGTTGCTGGTTGATTATCTCTTTTCCGAAAATGTAAAAGCTCATTACCAGTATGAAGTAACCGAACCCTTTTTTCAGCTGGGCTGACGAGATCTTATGCGATAATTGCCCGCCTGCCAGTATTCCTCCAATGGTAATGGCTGAAAAGGTCAGCAGGAACGGCCATTCGACTTTCAGGGTTTGCAGGTCTCCGGTAAACCCGATCAGGGAGTTTATGGTAACGATCACCAGGGAGGTTCCCACGGCTTTTTTCATGGGAAGTCTTGCCCAAAGAACGAGGGCGGGGACGTACAGAAACCCGCCTCCGGCACCGATCACTCCGGTTATGGTTCCGATCGCGATACCTTGTATAAAGGTCAGGTAATAGGCTTGTTTTTCGCCTTTTGTATCAGCATCTCTGCGTTTCCTGATCATGGAAATGGCAGCAAAAAGCATGACAAAGGCAAAAAATATCATGATTGTCATCTCTTTGGTCAGGTCGAAGCCTGCAAAGGTCATGATCGTATCGGGTATCCACGGCACCAGGTATCGTCGGGAGGCATACACGGCCAGAAACGAAGGGAAACAAAAGGCGAGTCCGGTCTTGAGGTCAACGACTCCTTTGCGGTATTTTTGAAGCGTTCCCACAAAGGCAGAGGAACCCACTATAAAAAGGGAATAGGCGGTGGCCACCACCGGATTATAACCCAGCAGATATACCAGTAGCGGAACCGTCAAAATGGATCCGCCACCACCTACCAGACCCAGTACGAGTCCGATGATCAATGCTCCGATATATCCGATCAGGTCTTCTGTCGGGATCAATGCGGAAGTTTATCTCTTAGCAATCCATAGGCATAGGTGCCCAGTACGGCTCCCCCGATCACCAAGAGAATAGAGAATACCCCGGTGCCCAACAGTACGAACATGGGTCCGGGACAAGCACCTGCCAGAGCCCACCCAAGTCCGAATAAGGTACCTCCGATAATATAGCGGGGCCAGGTTTTTGCTTTCGGGTTAAACTGAATGATTTTTCCTTCGGAAGAATGCATGCCGGTCTTTTTTATCAGGGCGACAAGTATGACGCCTGTAACCACTGCACTTCCGATGATGCCGTACATATGGAAGGAATCGAAACGGAACATTTCATAGATGCGATACCATGAAACCGCTTCTGATTTCACCATAACGATTCCGAAGAATATACCAACGAGGAGATATTTTAAGTATTTCATATTAGCCAAAGATTAAAGGGAGAATAAAATGAGTCATGATGAGTCCGCCGATAAAGAAGCCGATCACGGCTACCAGGGAAGGCAATTGCAGGTTGCTCAGTCCGGAGATGGCGTGACCTGAAGTACAGCCACCGGCGTAGCGGGCTCCAAAACCGACGAAGAAACCACCCAGCACCAGCACAGCGATGCCTTTAAAGCTCATCACGGCATCGGCGCTGTAGATCTCACCCGGTACCAGGCTGTCACCAATATTATCCCATCCGAATGATTGCAGGGCTGCCACTGTATCGGCCGCCAGGTCGATATCGATGGGTTTTGAAAGGTAGAACACGGCGATAAAGCCGCCGATGATGGCTCCGAGTACCACGACCAGGTTCCATTTTTGTTCTTTCCAGTTATAATCAAAGAATTTTGCTTTTTTGCCTGCTCCGCTCATCGCACACATGGTGCGCAGGTTGGCAGACATCCCGAATTCCCGGCCGAACCATATAAGCAGGAACATTACCAGGGCGATCAGGGGCCCGGTCACATACCAGGGCCAGGGCTGTAGAATAGCTTCCATAGACATGAATAATTTTTTGCAAATATAAAGCTATGAACCCTTGTAGTATGTTACAAAAGTTACATGGCCATTTTGTGCCGAAAGATACAATAAAGAGAAAGGATGACTAAGAGATAAAAAAATATGGATCGGGGCTTGGATGTTTTTTTAGAAAAACATTATATTTGCACCCGCGTTTGCAACAAGACAGACGCATTTATACCGGCCTCGTGGCGCAACTGAATAGCGCATCTGATTACGGCTCAGAAGGTTCCAGGTTTGAATCCTGGCGAGGTCACTAAATTCAGTTCGAACCCCTGTATTTACAGGGGTTTTTTCATTTTAAACCCCATGTTGCTCAGTTATATGCACTGAGCATTTTCTGTCAACACAACTTCAAACCACTCATATTCTCGCGTATACAATTTAGTGATTTTTCGTTGCATTGGTTTTATATGCTATTATTATTGAGCAGAAAGAGCAGTTTTAATTGAAAATAGTTCTGCAGTACAGGGCTGTAATTAAGGTGCATTATTTTGCTTTGTGATTTTCGATGATGATGTCTGCCAGGTCGATTCCTTCTATCTTGTCTTTGGGTGATGTATGTAATTCAATAAAGGAGGATGTACGCACAGATTTACACATGTTGAATAAATGTTCTCGATTTTTCCAATCTTCTGTAGCATCCGCATCCGGGACTAAGATCACACTTCTATTAACTAAACACTGGTTTCTTTCTTGGTTAATATTATTAATACCTCCTGTGGCCAGCCAAAAGATCTCTGGGATCGCTATAGCGGCTATTATAGCAGTTTTCTCGCTTTCCACCAAGCCAACTGTTGCGTTTGAATTACGCTTCAGCAAATGCGTTCCGAAGTAAACCTGCGACAAATTAAAGTCAGGTATGTTCAAAACGGAGTGCATCCAATTTATCCGAGCATATCTATCCTTGACTCTCTTACCCGTAGCTGGGTTGTACAGCATAATTTTACCCGTTCTGATACGATTACTCCCATCGATTTGCCAAAATACCGTACCACCTTTGAAATGGTTTGTATTACCGATTCTATAGTCCTCTAATACCTTTTTGACTCTAGCCTTTACAGTTTTAAAAGTGTCAAGAAGATATTGCGAGAAATAATTTGGATACCGGCGCCGTAAACTATCACTGAAGTATTGACTTGGGATATAGCTTGGCGTAAGGTTCTTGTCGCTTTTTATCTTGATTATTGAATAATTAATGGTCGGAGATGATATGCCTTGAAGATTATAATATTCTGAAGGTGGTCTGTGATAGCCACACCTTTTTTCTTTGTCGCACCGGCCAACGGTCTCATGGATGTACTCTCTTGTATCCACCCTTATATAGCGTGTAAAACTCTTTTTACGCTTACAATTGGGGCAGGAGAATCGATTTCTCCCGCCGCGCTGGTACGGTTCTAATATGTACGGCCTGCTTTTTTTTGACGAAAACCTGCTCATTCTGCTCTTGTTTTGGTTAATCAACAGTTTTATTAGCTACTTCGACGTAAGCATAACGTTTGCCTCCGCTATTCGAATCTGGGACGCATATACCAAGGCCTCTCAGTTGTTGATAGAACATAGTTGCCGAAATGTATTGGTAACCACTATCCATGCAATATGTTTTAAACTCCTTATATAGCTTATTCCGGAGTATTCTTTTTTCGGAAGGTATATATCCCGAATCATCAAGGAATAGTTGTACTGGGTCGCTGTTCCTAACAAAGGTGTTAAGAGCCTGATCTGCTTTGGAGCTTTTTGAGAATTTCTCATTCATTATCAATTCCCTTAATCCTTCGATCGCCCAATTAAGGACGCCGGGTAGCTCTTGTTCAATTATTTTCCGAGCCAGATATATGTCTCTTTCTTCATTGTCAATTTTGATCTCGAAAGGGATTATGATAAACCTCCTAAAAAATGCATCTGTGTTCTCAATGGTCACTGGCAGTAGATTGCAATTGAATATGAATCGAGGGTAATCATAGATGGTCTTGACATCTTTGTATAGCTTCTTGCCCTTTAAGGGTTCGCCGGAAGCTAATTGCTTAAGTCTATCCGGTTTAACCTTTGTGCTGATTTCCGAACTGATATTTACAAGCTTTCCTTCACTCATAGCTAATGAGTTTCCATTATCCATGGTAAGATCCTGTAATGAAAAATTCGTTACATTTTGTCTTCCAAACAGTTCAATGATCACGTCATGGAAAACACTCTTACCATTATGACCTTTACCATAGAGTAAAAGCATCTTTTCAAGCTTGAAGTCAATGTTGCGAGTAAAACAGTACCCAACGTATTCTTTTAATAGCTGTTGTAGGCTTTTATCAGGCAGCACTTTATCGAGATAGCTTTGCCATATTGGAGCCTGAGTCTCCGGGTTGTATTCGAAGGGCAACTGATAAGTCATAAAGTCTTCTTTCCTAAAGTTCCTGATAAACTGGCGATCCTTAGTAATAGAAAAGGTTCCGTTAGTAAGGTTTATCAGAGTAAACTTGCTTTCCTGATCGATTCCTGGAATAAAGGCGGAGGTTGCAAGTTGCTGGAGCATCTCTTTTCTGAAATGATGATGTTTTGCCTCCAGTTGAGGCATGGCCATTCTTTCCGCCGCCTCCCCCATGTAAAAAAGGGCAAGGTCTTCGCTGAGAGCTACCCAGAATTGGGAATTGTAAAGGTATACCTCGCCTTTCCTGACGGTTATACCAAAATTGGATTTTTCAAGTTTGGATATTAAATGGTCAATACAAATGATTATTTTATCCTTTCTTTTTAAGTCATCTGATGAATTATTTACCCCGGCTTCCTTCCTGAAATCGATCGGCTTGAAAAGAGCTAAAGTTTTATTGATTAAAAGTACCGGGTCTTGGGTTACATTTTCTTCTCCCTTTTCCGTTTGGTGCAGGTTCCTGAATTCTTCTGCAATATTGTTATTATACATATTAAAATGATTTGTGTAGGCAAGAAGCCTTGTTAAGAAATGAGCTACGCCCTGTTCAAGCCAGAAATATTCAGTACTTTTACTTGGTGAAAGAATAGTAAAGGCTGCTGAAACTTCTGGTTGAGGTAGCTTTTTTTCGTTTTTAGAGGTGCAGGCGTCAGGATGTTTCTTCCCCTCTAAGAGCGCTTCGGTTCGCACGCATGATATGAAGTATCTGAAGCACTCGTTTTACATCATTTTTCAGATATAATATCCGGCCACTAACCCTCCTGGCTTTTAAGGTTCTTTTTCTGTCCCAAGCCTCTAAAGTGTAATAGCTGACCTGTAATAATTCGGCGACTTCTTTACGGGAAAGAATTTGAGGTAGCCTTCTTAGATTCAAATCCGTTACCGAGTAATGATTACAATTCGTTCTCATGTATAATTATTTTTTAAATTTATATCACGAAACTCGAGCTATTTGAATTCCCAACAAGGGCAGAGATTTCCCAATTTTGGGAACTTAGGCATTTAGAAGGTTTTCCTTTACATCCATGTACTGTTCCATCCGCTTTTTGGAACTTGATTTGTCAAGGGAACGAAATTTACCTTTATTTCCAACAAAGTCCTGCAATTCTTCCTGGGATAGATACCCCATTTCCACTAGTATTTCCATGATGTTAACATGGGGAATACGCAATATTCGATTCTCTTCGCGCATTTGTTGGATAAGAAAGCTCCATTGCACATAGGAATTACCCCTCCCTTTAATGTGATTTGTATAGAATTCTCGAAAAATATCACTATTAGTACTGTCTTGGCCGGTGAAAAGATTCGGATAAGGATTGGTATTTTCAATTGGTTCGATCTGATACAAATCACCTTCAAATCGGATATGGAGTCCTTCAGATTTCAATTCTTTCCGGATATACTTAAGTTTGTTAGTTTGATTTTTCCGGAAAATCTCGCGCAGGCTTTTAGCATCTTTTCTTTCATCTTCGGTGCCGTGTGTTTCTGGTTTGTTTATGATGGAGTGATATGTTTCACCAAAATCTCTGTGACCCCGATGGTCATGAAGATTGTTTAATACGATGTAGTCGTCTCTTAATAATTGCTTCCTGGTGTAAATTGGATCAATTTCTTTAACCTTTTCAAGTCTTTGATTGAACGTCTTGTTGTATACTTCAAGTGAGCATTCATGCCAGAAATAGTCTTCAACTTCGCTACTTCTTAGCATTTCGTTGAGGTGTTTGCGAATCAAGATACTTAGTTCTTTGGTGGAATGTTGGCCGGTTCGATGCGGGGGTGTATGGTACGCATCAAGGAGTTTTTTGATCTCGGCTTTGATTTCATCGCAGCTTATTTGCCCTGAAGTGGAGGAATGATCATCGCTCATATCGGTTCGAATTTATTTGGTTTCTATATGAAGAGTGAGTCAGAAATTTACGTGCGGTATCCTGAAAATGAAACTGGCAGGCCATTTATTATTTTTGTATTTTCATGCAATTGACTTTCATTGAACCGGTATTTAAATAGATACAAACCTTGCCGTGTAATTCAATTTTCAAGTATCACTATAGATTTTAATCTACATGCAAATAGGGGTGGGGTTCTCCCAGGCTGGACGTATTAATACTTGCAAAGGAAAACGGATTTAAAGTACCCTATGGGGGTAAATAACTTGGAATTTACTATTGAATTTTTTGGTAATACATTTTTATTTTGGGAAAGTGATCGAGCAAATAGCGAGCAAAAATTAATTCTTAACCTCCTAAGACCTTTATTTACTTGGCTACCCAAAGTTTCTTTTGAATCCAGTTACGATTCGTAATTGAAATATGATAATTTAATTATTTCAATTCATGAAGAACCTTTCGGTTTAGTTTATGAGGTGTTTTGTATTAGTGATTAAACAGGAGGGAGATTGTCAAAAGTGACAATGATTTTAATTTGGACGATCGAAGCTCTTCCCCGATAGTAAATTTCTATATCTTTTAATTATTACTTAAGGAATTATTGTTGTAGCCCATAGTTCACAAAAGTTAAGTATCTCGATCTCTAGAGGAATGCTGAATAATCAAATTTAAACTGCATGCATGAAAACACTTGGTATTTGAGAATATCATTTCGTAATCAAACATGCAGATTTAATAAAACACCGTTCCTTTCTAATTCATAGTTATTAACTAAGGGTATTTAATAATTGTTCAAATTCATATTTAAAAATCAATTGTAAATTGATATTACGAGTAGCTTTCTTACATTTTACGTAAATTAGTTAATATTGCAAAAAGAGGTAAATATGATGGCCTATGTGAACAACAAGTTGATTAGAGTTTTAAATCCATTTTCTGTCTAAAGAGTACACTTGACCATTAACTCGAAAGACTGTGTAGAAAAAATTATTAAAAAATAACAAAAGACATGTGGCAATTATGTGAGTTTCTAAAATTTTTAAAAGAAAATATAAAAAGTCATCTTTTATAAATGACTTCAAATTTACAATGGAAAACTGAACGAAGTCCATAGTAAAATATGAACTCATTGTGTATAAGCCATAATTGCTTTTTTTAAACTTCATTTAGAATGTATTTAATTAATGATTATCGAATAATATCAAAGAGATTTTCCAAGTACTCCCCTCCACTAGTCCACGATAAAGGTAAATCCCGAAGCCCCGGATCATTCATCTGGCATCTAATCACTATTTGACAAATAACAAATAATAGAACATGGATTGCAAAAAAGCTTGGGAATCAACTAAAACTTTTGTTTTAAATGTTCCTGCAACCTTAAGAAAGACATCTGTTTGGATGATAATATCTTATATTATTCCGATCATAAATGTTTTAATTATTTATGGAATTCGAGGAGATAATTTTTCATTGGACTTAAATATTATAAACATAGTTTTAGTTACAAACGCTTGTTTCATAACTTCTTTAGTCTATTTAATTAACAATAATAGAGAAATTACTAAAGCCCTGAATATTGTAACTTTAATAATAGTTGTTGTCTTATTTTCATTCTCAATTGCTCAAATCGAAAAGCAAACACCCATATTCTCATTGGACATCTACAAATCCGGAGCAATCGCTACTTTTTGTTTGTCAATTTTGTTTGGGCTTATAAGCAAATATGATGAAGTTGAGGCTGAAAGTAAAGCAAGAGCAAATAGAGGAAAAGAAACAAAGGAAACTACGATTGGAGGAAAATCTATCAAATTATGAGAACATTAAAATTAAGCATATTAAAGTTGCATCAATCCATAGGTACGATTTATGTTTCAAAAATAAAGCCTAGCGATTTACTTGCAATGTCTATTGTTGACAGAAGACGTATTGAAGAAGATGAGGAAGTCTTAGGTATACAACGTGAATTGAAGAAAGACAAGGTAATTCAAATTCAAAATTACCTTTCTTCAATTGATGCTACATTTCCCAATTCTATAATTGTTAATACGACACAAAAATTTATAGTTAATGAAAGTGAATCTGAGTTAGAATTGACAATTGACGACAATACATTTACCATAATTGATGGTCAACATAGAGTGGAGGGTTTTAGGGAAATTGACTTGGACAATTTTGAACTTTTAATAGCAATATTTAAAGATTTAAGAATTGATCAGCAAGCGAATATATTTTCGACTATTAATTCCCAACAAACCAAAGTAGACCCTTCATTAAATCTTAATTTAGAATTAAACAGTAAAGTTTATACTCCAAAAAAGATGATGATTGAAATAGCTCAATCATTTAATTATGATAAAGAATCACCTTGGTATAATAACATTAAAATGTTAGGTGCGAAAACAGATGGCATTATCTCATTGTCTGCTTTTGTTAAACCACTATTGGAAATTACTTACCCAGAGAAGGATTATTATTTAATTCGTAATGAATTAATGATAAACGAAAAAGAATTCCCAACTTTTTCTGACTTTGATTATAAGGCAGACAGATATTTGTTTTGGGATTTGTACAAAAGAAAAGACTTGAATTCTACATATAAAATTCTATTTAACTATTTCAAATCTTTAAAAGTGATTCTGGACAAAGATTGGTTGAATAAAAAATCTTTATTGAACAAAACAACTGGTTATACCGCAATGATTAAAATTTTCAAAGATGTTTCAAAAAACGGTTTTGAAAATGCTGATTTATCTTATTTATTCTTTTTTAATATTCTTAGCCCATTGTCTGAGATGAACGGAACGATAACAAGTGAAAATTATGGGGCTTCCGGTTATAAAGCCTCGAATGAATTATATTATGAAATGAAAAAAACTTTGATTAAAAGTGACGTAAAATTCATAGCTTGATACGACAAGCTTTAGAATATTCTTTAGGATTAAAATTGTAAATAAAGGATTCGATTCAAAGCGGCCCCTGAACTTTTGAAAGAGATATAAGCCAGAGCTAAATTAGAATCCAACAAAATACATCATGAATCAGAAGTAATGAAAAAGCTGAACTGTCTAACATGAATATTAAAGAAATAGAAACAAAAAAAGACTTAGGAATTTATTTTATCGGAATTTTAGCTGTACTACTTATTCTCGGATTATGGTTGTATACTTATTATGAGTTGAAAGATATGCCTGCAAATGAACGAGGAACTTTAGGAGATATGTTTGGAACCGTAAATGCATTATTTTCTGGATTGGCATTTGCAGGGATTATTCTCACAATTCTACTACAAAAAAAAGAGTTGGGCTATCAAAGAAAGGAGTTACAAGAAACAAGAGCAGAATTCATCATTCAAAATAAAACTCTTAAAACACAAAGATTTGAGAATACTTTTTTCAATTTATTAGAACTGCATAATCAAATCGTAAACGATATAGATTATGAAAAAAAACTTATTCCTGCAGATCCTTTCACTGACAAAACAAGAACAGTGAAGGGGAGAGATGTTTTTCAGGATAAATTTAATAACTTAAATCGAGAAATTAAAGAAGATATAGATGCTAACAAACTTTATTTGAGATTCTATGAGAAAAGCAAAACTGATTTCGGGCACTATTTTCGAAATCTTTATAGAATTTTTAAAATGATACATGAAACAGAGTTTGTTTCTTCTACCGAATTAAATTTGGATTTAACCATTCCTGAAAACAAAGAGAAGTATGATTTATGTAATTATATCCAAAGGTATCGCTATACATCAATTGTCAGAGCTCAGCTTTCGGATTATGAATTATTGTTGTTGTTCTATAACTGCTTGAGCGATAATGGCAAAGATAAATTCAAGCCCCTAGTTGAAGAATATGCGATTCTAAAGAATATGCCCACGAACGATATAAAACAAAAAAAGTTGCTAGATATTTTCGAGCCTTCGGCATATAAGAATAAAAACGAAGGAAAAATCTGAGCACTATAAATGCTTTTATGCGTTTCTGTTGTTTTAAAACCTTCTAACTGCGAGTTTTAACAGTCAAGAATTAAATGCTCTGTTTTTGAATTAATTGCTAGCCTAAATGAAGATGAAGGCCACCGTAACAAACACCTTTAGAAGAAATAGTGCCTTGATTTTATTATTTCTTAGATTTACGCAAAAAATATAATCATTTGTTTTCTGGAGTTGATCCTATTTTTTTTAAAGCTTATTTTGACTCGAAGGAAAGCAAAAGAATCAGTCTAAAAGTAAATTGAATTTATGGAGGAATACTCATATATACATGGTGACTCAAGCAAGGAATTAAAAAAGCTGGAGAGTGGAAAATTTAAACTGATTATTACATCCCCTCCTTACAATGTTGGAAAAGAATATGAGGTAAGAGAATCAATTCAAGACTATTTAAAAAAGCAAAAAGCAATAATTAAAGAATTAGTCAGAGTATTACATCCAAATGGAAGTATTTGTTGGCAGGTGGGAAATTATGTCCAAGCCAAGGAAGTTTATCCTTTGGATATTTTTTATTATGATATTTTCAAAGAACTAGGATTAAAATTAAAGAATAGAATTATCTGGCATTTTAGGCACGGGCTTCATTCTTCAAAGAGATTTTCGGGTCGCTATGAAACTATACTTTGGTTTACGAAAGGAGATGACTACACTTTCAATTTGGATGACGTTAGAGTACCTTCTAGGTATCCCGCTAAAAAACATTTTAAAGGACCTAAGAAGGGTCAGATTTCCGGGAACCCTAAGGGCAAAAACCCGAGTGATTTATGGGAGGTGGTATTAAGCGATTGGGAAAAAGAAATATGGGATATTCCAAATGTGAAAGCTAATCATGTGGAAAAAACGGACCACCCTTGTCAATACCCCGTTGAGCTAGTGGAAAGGTGTGTTTTATCAATGACTAACCCAGGTGATTGGGTTTTGGATCCGTTTGCGGGTGTGGGGTCGACGATGATTGCAGCATTGAAAAATAATAGGAAAAGTATTGGCATTGAAAAGTATAAGAAATACGTGCGTGAGGGAGAAAAAAGAATATCGGCTTTTGAGAGCGGTGAATTAAAAGTTAGACCACTTAATAAACCGGTATACGATTATAGAAAGTCTAAGCTCTCTAAACAACCGAAAACTACAAATAATAATAAGCCTTCAATAAAATGAGATTAGAAGAATATTGGCATAATTGTTCGGAGGATGACATACCTAGCGAACTCTATAAAGGTATTATTGAATCTTTAATAAAATTGGAATTTCCAATATATAATGGCTGTTCTCGTAATTTGAGAAAAGTTATAAAGGAGGAAATAGTTCAACTAGGGTGGTCTGAAAAAGTGGAATTGGATTCTAATACAAGAATTAATATAACCTCAATGAACAAGGAATACGGGCTCTGTTTGCAAACAGGAAACATGAGTCGATTTTATGCGGATTTGATAAAGCTTGAGTATTTATATAAAAAGGGGAAATTGAAAGGAGCGTTTTATATTTTACCTTCCAAGTATGCGGCGAAGATAATGGGATCCAACATTGCCAATTTTGATCGTTTCACGCATGAATTAGAAGTTTTTAATAAAGTAATAACTACACCAATTATAGTAATCGGATTAAGATAAAATTTATGCAGCTAGGTTACCCACATCCCAAGATTAAAGATTATTTTAAAGATCTATTCGATAATAAAAAGCAAGAAAGTCAAGATAAATCACATGTACCTATAGGTGGTAAGGCAGTTTTATGGGATGTTTACGAGGTACCTATTGATTTACCACGTTATCGTTTAAGTAATACCAGGACTATAGCTTTACAAGAGCAATACGTTTCTGCAAACTCCTTAGATGAAGATTACTTTGAAAAGGATATTTTGTCAGATCAGCTTCAAGAAATACAACACGGTTTGCTTAAAAATTTAATTCAACGGAAGGGGCTTTTGGACTATTTCAAAGAAAGCAAAAACATTCAAACATATCCTTTGGTACTTACTGAAGATGGATTCGTTATTTCCGGGAATAGAAGGTTGTGCACTTTTAGAGAGTTATATTACAATCATGAAGACGGCAACAAGAAATATGGACACTTCAAAAGGGTAAGAGTGGTTATTCTTCCGAAAATGACCGAAGAGGAAATAGAGTATGTTGAAGATTATTTTGAACAACAACCGGACATACAAGATGAATTTACTTGGACAAATAGGGCTTTAGGCTTCGAAAGACGTCTAAGTAAGCATAATTATGAAATTTCTGATCTTGCAAATAAGACTAATGTCAAAAAAAGTCAAATACAAGACTTGCTTAATAAACTTTATGTCGCTCGAGAATACCTAGAGTTTATTGGTAAGCCTAAAGCCTATGATCAAATTGAAAAAGATGAATATGCTTTTAAGGAGATACTTAGGTCTAGAAAAAAATTTACAAATGATCCAGCAAAAAAGGATATTTTCCAAAAATTATCTTTTATCGCATTGAAAAAGCAAGATGAGATTAGCGATAGGATGTATAAAAACATCCCATTAATCCAGCAAGTAATGGATGAGATTCAAGGAGAGATTTATGAGGAATTATCTCATAGTTTGGACTCAAAGGAACTATCTGACAAAGAAGATGACATGTTTTCTTTATTTGATGAAGAAGGAGATAATAATGATGAAATTCTAGAATTAATTGAAAATCAGTCTCATGAAGAAGCGGTGTTTGCAATTGTTCTGGATAAGGTCAACGAGCATAAATCATCAGAGGAAGAAAAGAAGAGAAAACATGCAGTATTGAAAAAGGTTCAGAAGGCACATAAGGAATTGAGGGATGCATATAATATTGCCGGGTCTGAAACTAAGAAGAATGGCATTAGCGATCAATTAGATAATATTGAAAGTGTAATAGCTAAACTAAGACATTGGCTAAATGCTTAAAATTGAATATATAAAAAGCGGACACCTCTGTAAGATCACTAATAAAGAGGAACCGAATTGGCAGCACATTCGTCTTTTTTTTTCTGAATTATCTGAAGATTTCACCTCTAGTGCTAATTATGTATTGTTGCCTTGGCATTCATTTATTTCTAATTTTAAAACGTTGAGTTATATAATTAAGAAATACAAGATAAAACCAGAAATAGAAGAAAATGCATTGGCTCTAATAAAAGATTCAATAAAAAAAAGGAAGGTTTTTAGAAATGTAAATGAAATTGACGGTGTTTCTAAAAATGAAATACAAGAGATTTTGAATAAAAAGGGGTTTCTTAGGGAGCTCAAACCTCATCAGAAAAGAAACGTCTCTGATTTGAGTAGACTGATGTCAGGGGCAACATTTTCCGTACCGGGAGCTGGAAAAACAACGGAAGCTATTTCATTCTATTGGCTTAAACGAGAGAGGCATCACAAATTAATTGTGATAAGCCCCAAAAGTGCTTTTCCAGCCTGGGAAGAGCAGCTGATAGAGTGTTTAGGGAAAGGAACTGTCAAAGTTTGCAGGCTCGTTGGAGGTAAAAGCAACATACAGGCACTCTTGAAGGAACCTTGTGATGTGTTTTTGATAAGCTATCAGCAGTTTATTTTGGTAACTAATATTCTGTCCAGCTTTCTTCACGAGAATGAGTGCTTTATGTTTTTAGATGAAAGCCACCGAATCAAAGGTGGTTACTATTCTCAAACGGGTCAACAGGTGCAGTCTATATCTCACCTGCCTGTAGGGAAGTTAATCATGTCTGGAACGCCAATGCCAAATTCCGAAAGTGATTTAATTCCTCAATTTTCATTTTTATTTCCCGAGAACGGTGACGTAACCATGGATAATGTAACTGACCTAATTCAAACAATATATGTAAGGACAACAAAACCTGAATTGGGTTTGAAAAAACCACAGGTTAAATTAACTCCTATCCCTTTCTCAGAACCGCAAAGAAAACTTTATAATTTAGTAAGAAGCGAAGAATATAGAAAAGCTTTAAAAATAGGAAGAGCAGATAAATCTTTCTTAAGAAAATTAAGCAGAAGTTATATGCGATTACTCCAAATTTCAAGTAATCCCTCACTCTTACTTAGTAAGGATATAGAATTTAGTAAAGAACTGAAAGAAACTATTGAGTTTGGAGATAGTGTCAAAATTGATTACGCAGTTTCTAAGGCTCGAGAACTATCCTCGCAGAATAAAAAGGTTCTAATTTGGTCTGGTTTTGTACAGAATGTCGAGCTAATTGCTAATAGATTAACAGACCTTGGTGCTATGTATATACATGGGGGGGTTGAAGCGGGAAGTGATGAAGATGAATTAACCAGGGAATGGAAAATTAAGGAGTTTCATAATAACGATAATTGTCGCGTCTTAGTAGCGAATCCTGCAGCTTGCTCAGAAGGTATTAGCTTACATAAAGTTTGTCATTATGCAATTTATGTAGATAGAGATTACAATGCGGCAAGATTTTTACAATCCCAAGATAGAATTCATAGACTTGGATTACCTCCAAATACTGAAACAACAATAGAAATTTTGTATAGTCCTGATTCTATTGATGAGAGAATTCATTCAAGATTAAATTTTAAAGTGGCCAGAATGGGAGAGGTTTTAAACGACCCGTCTATCCATATTGAGGCAGAGGTTGTTGATTTAGATGAATCTGGTTTTTCCACTTCAGATGCGAAGGATTTACTAAATCATTTAAGGAGTTAATGTTTTCTGTAAGCACAATCTATTCTGCAAAAGATTTTTTATCGTTGGTTCAACATAACGATTTAACCACTAATCAATTCCTTGAATCTTTTAAAAGGTATAGACACGAATCAGCCGAAATAATACTAAAATTAGTCACTGAATGTGGTTGGATTCATCTTAATTCAAATGGTAGGATTATTTTGTCTGAGAAGGGATTCAATATTGCCCAGAAAAACTATAAATCAGCTCTTCAGGTTCAGCTGGAACAAATGATCAATATATACAAGCCGGATTGGGCCTCTGTCATACCGAGAGGTAGGAATGAAGCTATCAGGTTTCTACCAGCTAATCCAAAACAATGTTTTAAAGAGGCTGGATTGATGGATGACATGTCGGATGAATTAATTAAAATTTGGGATCGTTTGTCTCTGTCTTCCAGGAATTATACCAATCATCAATTACTAGAAATTGGCCGAGAAGGTGAAAAGTTGAGTGTCCAGTATGAAAGACAGAGAACTGGGAAAAAACCTTTCTGGCAGGCGATAGAATCCAATTTAGTTGGTTACGACTTATTATCGTGCGTTGATTCTGATAATGAAACCCCTCTTCTCATAGAAGTGAAATCTTCTACTTCGAAATTAAAGCATGCACTTTTTTATTTGACGAAAAATGAATGGAGGGTGGCGAAACGCAGTGAAAATTATATTTTTCATTTGTGGATTTTGGGGTCTGATATTCAGCATTTTATAGTTCCTTTTAAGAAAATTGAGAAACATGTTCCCAGTAATAATGGAGGAGGAGAGTGGGAATCTGTTAGGATACCTTTTCAAAGCGTGATATAAAATAATTTTCATTCCAAAGAAATAGCTCAAAAAACTCATAGGGCTACTCATTCCTTTCTAGTTTTTTCCCAAAGTGATTTTAATTGATCAGCAAACTCTTTCCCCGTCGACTTTGTAATTCATCATGACTTTTAACTATTCAAATTTCTCTTTTTTGTAATGAATATTTTTTGACAAAATCTTATGTTACTGGTTAAACAAGATTTTATTACCTACACTATAATTATTAGTAGGAATTTTTATTAAAAAATAAATAATTTATCATCTAAACATTTTTTTTATAAATTAGTGATAATCAAATTAGTGATGATCATTAATAAGATCAAAGCCACCTTAATACTCCCCCCCCCTCCTTTATTGTTGAATAATTCTTATTGAAACATAAGTGTTAAATAAATGTCAATTGAGTAAAAATTTATTATTCATTATCCTATTTCTAGTCATTAGCTTTTCTATCAATTCTCAAATTTCTGATTTTGAAATAAAAATAGAAAGATTGACCATTGAACAAGGTTTGATAATTGGTAAGATTTATGTTAATGGTAATTACATAGGAAGATGTTATGAGAATGAAGTGTTGAAAATTGAGGCTGGAGTTTATCCAGGTGTTATGAGATATTTTTCTAGCAATCAATTTGTTTCAGGTCCTTTCGGTACTTTAGGGAATGAAGGAGATTTTCTTGTCGAAGTAAGTAAAGTTGAAAACAGGCATAATTTGTTATTTCATACTGGAAATCAACCTTATCATTCGAGAGGATGTATTTTACTTGGTTCTCCTATAAAGGATTCTTCAGGTATTAAATACTTACCTATTGATCATCCACTTAGAAAATTGAGAAATTTATTCTATGGAATGGATAATCCCAATAGTAGTCCTTTAAAGGAGGTGCGCATAATTCTTGATGAATCAAAATTGGAAAAGTCTCATTTAAAAGTTAATAATTCTCTTCTATTATTAATGGACGTCTCTGGAAGTATGGCTGGTGAGAAATTGTCTGCAGCCAAAAAATCAGCTAAAGAAACCATAAAAAAAGTCTTAGAACACTCTAACACAGAAATCGCAATTTTTGCTTTTGAAGGAAATTGTGAAAACCCAATACATACTGCTTGTGGGTTTACTTCTGATAAAAATTTATTAATAAAAACAATTGATCGTTTACAAGCAGAAGGTGGAACGCCTTTGGCAGGAGCACTTAAAATTGCTAATGAATATCTTGAAGTAAACAAGTCAATAAATTCTAAATCTCAAATGATAATTTTGCTAGCAGATGGAGACGATGATTGTGGAAATGTAAATTCAATTATGGATCAACTCAAAAATAAAGGAATCGTCTTCAGACATGAAACTATTGGACTTGGATTAACTGAAAATCAACAAGCGAGGAATCAATTAAAAGCTATTTCGATGGAAACTGGAGGGGAATATCATGATGCTACATCTCATAAGCAACTGTCTCGAAAATTTCAAGATGCATTGGAAAATATGAAGTTATTAGAAATGTTAGGGAATCTCGGCACACAAAATCGCGAAATAATCATTGATAGTAAAAATAAGGAACCGAATATAAATTGGAATATATTAAAGTCAAATGAGAAAAATTAGTCTTTTAATTATTATATCTACGTTATTGCAATTACAGTGTCTTGCCCAGGATTGTATTGTTGGAAATTGTAAAGAAGGGTATGGAGAAAAGGTTTATAAGGATGGCGATAGATTTGAAGGATATTGGAAAAATGGCCAGAAGCACGGTAAAGGTACTTACTTTTGGAAAGATGGAAGAAAATTAATTGGATTCTGGAAAGATGGATCTAAGGAGGGTTTTGGGAAATTCTACAGCGTTAATGGTAATGTGACTGAAGGGGAATTTAGGAATGATAAGTGGAATGGTTTAGGTACTTATTATGACTCTTCGGGCAATGTCATTTTTGCTGGAGAGTGGTTTAATGGTGAAAGGGTTGTTAAATCATCGAATTTACCAAAAGATATTCAAGCGGATAAATACTTACTTGAAGCAAAGAAATTGATGGAAGATAATAAATTCAAGGAAGCTATTGTTTCTTTTAATCAAATATTAGCTCTAGGCGTTTCTCCACCTATGGATTTTTATTATTACTTAGGAAAGTGCCATTACTCTGCGGGTAATAATGAAAGATCGGTACAAAATCTAAACGAGTACTTATTAAATGTCGGTAAGAATGGCGAATTTTACATTAAATCATTAGAAATATTAAGTGAGGCAGAATCTGGATTAAATCGTACTAAACAAAATATTTCGGATGTTAAGTTTGATGTAAAAAATTGCTCAATCTGTCATGGAGATGGTTATTATAATAAAAAAGTGAACTGTTCTCGATGTAAAGGAGATGGACGGGTTAGAGTTAATTGTAATAATTGTGGTGGCAAGGGAAGAATACCTGGTTATTCAACTTGTATGCAATGTTATGGAAATGGAAAATCTTCGTTTACCAGCTCAAGCGGACAGTACATAATAACTAATTGTCAATTTTGTAACGGAAATGGAAAGAACTGGTCATCTACAGGTAAGGATTGTGGTAGCTGTAATTTGGGAAAAGTTACGAAATCATGTTCTTCGTGTGGTGGAGATGGACTTAAAACTAAAAAAACAATTTGCTATAACCATTAAAACCTTCTTAAAATAACTTTTTTATTTTTCTTGCAATCAGCCCTGATGGAGTGAATTAAAAGTTGTATTTTTAGGTAAGAAGTATTTTGTCGTATTCGAAATGAAAATTATAGAACTTTAAAATATTATTTCCTATTTTCCCAATACGATTTGAGCTGATCTGCAAATTCTTTTCCAGTCGCTTTAATATAGTTTAGCATGACTTTCTCTGATTTCCAGCCTCCCAACTTCATTAATACGATGTTAGGTATTTTTCCGTAATGGTTTGTAGCAAAGGAGCGCCTGGCGATATGGGAAGATATGAGTTCATACTTGGGGAAATGCCCAAACTCTTTCCGTTTGGTTTCAGGGTTAAATTTCCGGCCATACAACTCTTCATTAAAACCAATTTGCTTTGCCAAGGTCTTTAAATGCCGGTTCAGGGTGACTTCTGATATTTTAGGTGGTAATGCTCCGTTTCGTTTTTCTAATACAGACCTTATTTCTATACTGATAGGGAGAGTGACCCTGGTGGAGGTTTTCTGTGTTTGAATACTGATATATTCTTCCTTAAAATTGATCAGGCTGAGGTTCTTTAGAAAGTCTGATACCCGAAGTCCTGTATAACAACCAATAATTAGATGGTCCCTGGCTATATCCAGGTGTGGTTGGTCAGAGAAATCATAGTTAAGAATTTTGGTCAGTTCCTCTTGGTTAAAATAGGGTTCAAGGACTTTTTCTTTTTCCTCATCAATAATACTCACTGTTTTAAAGGATTGGGGGATTTCTATCCCCGATTCTCGTGCCCTGGAAATAAAAAAGTTTAAACGCGTAAGGTTTCTATTCACCGTACCTACGGCGTAGTTTTTCTCTTCAAGAAGGTAAGTCCGAAATTCTTCCGCCAAAGTAATATTTAACTGGGTAAATTTCTTTCGGCCATATGACTTCTCATAATATTGGAACTTTGTAATAAAAGACCGGTAATGGTCTAAGGAGCGTTTCCCAATCTTTTTACGGCTATGCTTTCCGATATAGGAAGATGCTTTGTTGTCCATCCACCATGTCATAAAAGGAGTTAGGTAGTCGTTTTGAGGTTTGGCGCGGCCACTTTGGTATAGTTCAGGTTTGTATAGAATCGAAGCGATTTGATTTTTTAACCAATTACTATCGATAGTCTTTTTTGTTAAAAAATCACGTGTAAAGAGCAAAAGTAGTTCTGACTTTAGTCTTTGGAGTTGACTATTTACCTTAAGGCTTATTTCAGGGTAGGGTAGTGGCTTTAACTTTTGTTTTTTGTTATCCCAGAATTTTGGGTCTACCGGAATTTTGGTGGAACACCACAGGTCGATTTCAGTTCCATGAATAAGTCTTATATGCAGGTTGGTGGTTTTTTTGGGGTTCCGAATAATGAATTTTAACGTTGCCATTTTCACCTTATTTTTGCGTTTTGCTCGATATTTGCTCATATATGTGCTCGATTCCCTAGGCTCTTTACGAATCATAATGAATCGATTTGTACGAAAAAAAAGTTGGTTTGTGTTGGTTTTCGAAGTATTATATCAGAATGGCCTCGTGGCGCAACTGAATAGCGCATCTGATTACGGCTCAGAAGGTTCCAGGTTTGAATCCTGGCGAGGTCACATCAAGCAGAAAACCCATCGCAAAGGCGATGGGTTTTTTTTATGACCTTGTGCGTCAAGTGCTTGCACTTGTAAGCGCAAGGTCATAAAAAAAACAAATGCTCTGCAGATGCAGAGCATGGTTTTCTATTTGCATCAGGGAGTTTATTCAGGATCTGAAATCCTGGTATTTCCTTCTTGCCCCAGCCCTAAAGGGAGGAAGGAAAGAGCTTTGCGTGCGTGTTTGGACTTGGACTTTGCAAGAGTGAGTTTTTTCAGAGTCACCCGGTAATCCTGCCACTCCTTCCGACCACGCCGTGAGCGTGGTCACCTTCCCCTGACCAGGGGAAGGAACCTTATAATGGGGGTGTTAATTCCACAGGCTTGGGTTTTCTATTTGCAGTAGTGAGGTTTCTCAGGATCTGGAATCCTGTGCCTGGTAGAAAAGACAGGTAGAACGCCCCCTTCCGTCTTCAGGCAAAGCCTGAAGCCACCTTCCCCCATCAGGGGAAGGAACCCGATTTCTATTAAACTTCCCGTTGACCTTTTTGGTTTCTCCCAACACTTTCGGGATGTAATAGTGTGTTTATTTAGGATCACGAAGTAATCCTGCTCTAATCTCCTTTACCCCAAACTCAAAGGATAAGAGGAAAAAGGTTTCAGTTTCTAAGTATTAGGTCACTTAGTTAACCCTTTAGAAAAAGCGGCTTTTACTTTTTCGCCTCCGTATTTTCTTTCCATTTTTCTGATGGTAAAATGAGCATCGGCCATTTTTTGAAAATGATTGATAAATAATACATTGATTCCGGCCCCTCCGGCCCCTCCCAAAACCGGTATTGACTGGGCGATAAACTTCTCTAAAGCCACAGTGCTGAATCTGCCTGCGATCATCGCTACAAACTTGTTGATAGCATTCATTCCTAATGTATTGGTATATCCCATAGCAAGGCTGAGGACTGTATTGAGGGCAGATTTGTTCATCTGACCCAAAGCTGCGGCGAGGGCATAACGTGTTGCATAGTAACTGGTTTCTACTCCGTCATCCTCTTCTGAGGTACCTCCGAGGGCAAAGACCTCCATACAGGCCAGTTGCGTTTCCAGTTTATGGAGATCCTCCCCATGGCTTCTTGCAATATCCATTATGGAACGCATCATAAATTTGGTGGAGATTACCAGATCTCCTACAAAAGCTGCTGTACCGATTCCTGTTGTGGATCCCAAAACCCCGCTTAACCCTCCGGAAGCTCCGACAACACCCTTGTATAAAGCGTTCTTTGGTTTAGAAAATTCTTTTCCTTCCTTTATGGTGACCAGATTCGCCTGTATAATTTTTTTAAGGGTTTTTTCGATGGTAGCCTGCAACTTTGTTTGCAGTTTTACAGGTACCTTTTTCCCAAGAGATTCTAAGGGGCTTCCAAAAGAATTAGCGGCCTTCATCATCCAACCGGGGTTTTCCAATATATGCTTCGCCTGAGCGATTTGTTGCAGGTCTTTTTCTGAAATATCAGTGCTGAATTTTGCCATTCGTTTACGTTTTACGCTATCTACATAATACCGCCGTCAAAAGGATGAATCAGTAGATTCCCAATTACTCTAAGTCCGCTTGTCAGATGTCTCCCAACTTAAAATTTAAACAAAAATCGATAGCTTCTTTTGCAAAATCATATTTAAGTTTTGCAAGCAGATGATCCCATGTAGTAGTAGCATTCAGATTTCCGGTTTTGGATGAACTTTGTCTTACCTGATAAACATCTGCCAACTTATTCAAAGAAAACCTTTGTTCTGTATTGACGAAAAGACTTTCCTCTAATTTATGAATATTGAATGCAAAAGCAGTGATATGCGCACGGTAATGATTGGTTAACCAATCTGCAGTTATTACTTAAGGTTCAAACAACTCAGCAGCTTTACTCAGGATCACGGAGTAAATCTATACCCCAGAGGTAAAACTCCGCAGCACGGGGTGTGATGCATTACATAAAATGAATCCCGCTTTAAGAATTACAAATCATTTCTAAATTTAATCCACTCATTTTCAATTAATTAATATTAATTTTAAAAATAAACAGCAATACACATGCAAAGATATCCAAGAAGATTTTCCCACATAGGCCTCAATGTTCCTGATATTGAAAAAGCGGTTCGGTTTTATCACGAAGTGATGGGCTGGTACGTGATTATGCCTCCTACCCTGGTGAAGGAAGAAAAAGAAACCCCCGTGGGGCAAATGTGTATCGATGTATTCGGAGAAGGATGGCAGGAATTTATGATATCTCATCTGTCTACCGTCGATGGAATAGGGATCGAATTGTTTTCGTTTCATCTGAGGGAACAGCAGCCGCCGGATTTTCAACCTATGCGTAACGGACTCTTCCATTTCTGCATACAGGACCCCGATATTGAAGGACTGACCAAAAAGATCGTCGATGCCGGGGGGAAACAGCGTATGCCCATTCGCAGTTACTATCCGGGAGAGAAACCTTATCAAATGGTTTATGTGGAAGATCCCTTTGGAATCGTTTTTGAAATCTATACCCATAGCTATGAATTAACGTACTCTTCGGGTGCCTACAGTTGAGAGGGGGTTTATCGCTTAGGCCATAAAAACCGGGGTTCAAAAACAATTGCCCCTACTTCAGTATAAGGACCATAGTTATATACATTAAAAATCTTTCTCAAGATCCTTCATTCTGTTCTACAGACCCTTTGGTGAAATAATCCCAGGCTGCTTTCGAGATATCAGATATAATTTTCTCGTTGGTCTCAAAATCTTCTGTTGATTCAGTGACAAAAACACTTATGGCAAAGTATTCTCCATTTGGTAAAAAAATAATTCCTATGTTGTTTACCGCTGCAGTGATACCTGTTTCTTTATGCTTTCCAGACCAACCCGTCTTATGAGCTACTACTGTCTCTTTTGGTAATTGCCCTCTTAACCTGTTCTTTCCCGTTTTGGTATCCTTCATTATTTTCCATATGTAATGATGGTTCTCCCCGGAAAGCAAACCGTTTTCGTTTATATAAAAAGTTAAGAGTATGTTGTTGGCTTCTGCTGGTGTTATCCAATTCTGAAATTGTAATTCCCAATTATTCTGCATGGTTTCTTCATTTATCCTGACAGCAAGGTTCTTAAAACCGAGACTTGAAAAATAATTCTCAACAGTCTGTGGTTCTCCCAGAAGTTTTAACAGAACATCACAGCCAACATTGTCACTTAAAGCGACCGTGTACCCTATTATTTCTGATACAGTAAGCATACCTCCTTCTGGATATTTATTTCTTATCGGGCTCCAAAGTCCCGGTAAAAGCTCATTTTTCTTAATTTCAATTTTTTGATTCAAAGAGAGGTTACCTTTATCAATTTCAGATAGAATTGTCAACGCAATTGGAAACTTGAAAACGCTTTGCATCGGAAAGTGTCTTTGACCATGGATACTCAACGTGTCTTTGGCGTCCATACCATTAATGGCAACCCCGACAATTGCATTTTTATTATTTATGATGCTACTGATTTCCTGTCTTAGGGTCTCTATTTCTTGAGAAAATCCCTTCGAAAAGGCTGCTAAAAGGACTAAAAATATGAAGGGTGCTTTTTTAATCATTATGTTCTTTTGCTTACAGATAACGAAGCAATAAAAGTAGTAATATCTGCACGGTGAGAATTATTTAATTTACAGATTGCCTCCCGGTATTTCTATCATTAATGGAATGGCAGACTTTACTTGTCCAGATTATGGTTTGCTACCGCCTAATATCTGCGATTATATCAATTTTTCAGTGGTTATTAATTTGCTCAATTTAACCATTTAGACAAAATAGTATAATTCAAATAAAACTCTGATACTCTATCTGGAGAAGCCTATGGAAAATCCAGGCTACCTTTAAAATAATCAGCAACATATTGACTCCACAGGATGCTTCCCTGAATTAAGTAAAGTTTCTTCTATGTTGAGAATTCGCGTAACACTGTTTCCCTTTACGATAAATTTTGGTCAAAAAGTATACCTCCTTCAAGTCATGCCTCTTTTTTCAGCAAAAATCACATTTATATTTTTCAAAATTCCTGATACCTTTAGAAAAGATTAAATCAGTGAAAGTACAGAAGAAGACCAACTCACATACCTCATTATCTCTATGTATAAGCTACCTGACCTTGAAGAAGTGAAAGCACTTCTTCTTGAAAACTATGGCATCGATGGCGAAATAACCCCGCTCAATGGTGAACTGGATTTCAATTATATGATCACAGTTTCAGAGCACCCTGCCTACCTTTTCAAAATAACTGCTCCTGGAACATCACAGGCATTTCTGGATTTCCAGGTGGCACTTTTAAAGCATCTTAACGGGAAGGAACTTACTACTTCCGCTATCATACCTACCCTTGAACAGGAGTCTGTGGGTTCTTTGACCGATGGCAATTCTCAGCTGCGGTATTTCAGGCTGATGAAATGGATGCCGGGTCGCCTGTGGAGCCAGGTCAATCCTGTTACAGAGACGCTCAGGTTCAGTCTGGGTAAGGCAGCGGGAATATTAACAAGAAACCTGAAAGGGTTCGAACATCCGGAAGCTCACAGAACCCTTGAATGGGATATCGCGCAGGGTCGGTGGACAGAAAAGCATACGCATCTGTTCAGCGGAAAGCAAAAGGAATACATCGCCTATTTTCAAAAGATGTTCAGAGAGCATTCTGAATCATACCAAACGCTGCGAAAAGCTGTGGTACATAATGATATCAACGATAATAATATCGTGGTTACCGAAGATATCCTGAATCCCGAAGTAACAGCATTGATCGATTTAGGAGATGCTGTGCATACCCAAATTATTAACGATCTGGCGGTATGTTGTGTTTATGCCATTACCGAATGTCATGATCCGCTTAGTGCAACCATACCCATCATACGTGGCTATCATCAGGAATTCCCTTTGCTGGAGGAAGAACTGGAGCACCTTTACATGGCCATAGGCATGCGTATGGTGATCTCCCTTGCCAAGTCGGCCATCAATAAGGTAGCTGAACCCGATAACAGCTACCTGACCATCAGTGAAAAGCCTCTGTGGGAGTTACTGCAGAAATGGCGGGAAGTCTCTCCTGAATTTGCACACTATGTTTTCAGGTCGGCCTGTGGGTTTACACCCCATCCGAAAGAAGCGATGTTCAGGAAATGGGTTGCCGGTAAAAAAATAAGCTTGCAACAGCTTTTTCCCGGTTGCGATAAAAACAGGATCCTGCCACTCGATCTGAGTATTGCAGGAAATTGGTTGGGTCTGAAGGAAGATTATGACGATCCGGAATATTTTGATTTTCGCATCCGTCAGCTTCAGCATGAAGACCCTGAGGGTATTATTGCCGGAGGGTATCTCGAACCGAGGCCGATCTATACCACCGATGAATACGTGAAGCAGGGAAACCACGGAAGGGAATACAGAACCATTCATTTAGGTATTGATTTTTGGTTGCCGGCGGGCACTGCTGTACAGGCGGTTTTTGATGGAGAAGTGGTGACGGCATATAATGACGCAGGTGATAAGGAATATGGCGGACTGATCATATTAAAACATCAGGAAGACGGACTTGAATTCTATACCTTATATGGCCATCTTTCTTTAGAAAGCCTTAATTATAAGCAGGTGGGCGACCGCATCAAAAGGGGAGAAACCTTTGCCTGGCTTGGAGGTTATCCCGAAAATGGTAACTGGGCGCCTCACTTACACTTCCAGGTCATGTTATCCATGCTGCATTATACCATCGACTTTCCTGGAGTGACTTATCCCGACCAGAAAAACGTCTGGGGCAGCATGTGTCCGGATCCTAATGCATTCTTCAAACTGGAGGAATTGAACGCTAATGCTTCACCGGGCAAGGAAAATATTTGGTCTTATCGAAGGAAACACCTGGGGAAGGGAATGAGCCTGCAATACACAGAACCTCTTGAAATCGTCAGAGGGAACGGAGTATACCTGATGGATAAGGAAGGCAGGCAATATCTCGATACGGTCAACAATGTGGCTCATTTGGGCCATGAACACCCTGAAGTCGTTCGGGCGGGACAACAACAAATGGCTGTACTGAATACCAATACCCGGTACCTGAATGAACATATAAACAACCTGACTCAGGTATTGCTGGATACGCTTCCAGGCTCCCTCTCGGTTCTTCATTTTGTGAACTCAGGAAGTGAGGCGAATGAACTGGCGCTTAGAATGGCAGAAACGATGACCGGCTCAAAACATATGCTGGTTTCAGAGATAGGATATCACGGTAATACGAACCGGTGTATAGAGGTTTCTTCCTATAAGTTCGATGGTAAAGGAGGAAAAGGCGCTCCCGCTCATACCCATGTGTTTCCGCTTCCTGACATTTTCCGCGGAAAATACAGGGGTGAGCATGCGCCAAAACAATATGTTCATGAAGTAGAAAACCTTTTGAATCAGATGGAGGATAAAGGGATACAACCGGCAGGATTGATCCTCGAGCCCATTATTAGTTGCGGCGGACAGGTGGAACTCCCGGAAGGCTTTCTTGCGGAGGTATACACTATGGTCAGAAAGCGCGGGGGAATCTGTATATCAGATGAGGTGCAGACCGGTTGTGGAAGAACCGGCGAGCATTTCTGGGGGTTCCAGTTGCACGGGGTTGTGCCGGATATCGTAACCATTGGGAAGCCCCTGGGCAACGGGCATCCGGTGGCAGCGGTGGCGTGTACCCCTGAAGTGGCTGAAAAATTCGCCAATGGGATGGAGTATTTTAACACTTTTGGGGGCAATCCGGTTTCCTGCGCGATCGCAGCTAAGGTCATTGAGGTCGTTCAGAGGGATGAACTTCAAAACCATGCACGCAATATGGGAGCGTACCTGAAGTCAGGATTAAAAGCCTTGCAAAAAAAATACCCGGTCATCGGAGACATCAGAGGGCAGGGGTTGTTTTTGGGGGTGGAACTGGTCGATAGCCGGATGAGTCCCCTTGAGGCTCAGGCAACCTATCTGGTCAACAGAATGAAAGATCATAAGATCCTGATGAGTACCGATGGCGCAGATCACAACGTGATCAAGATAAAACCTCCGATGATTTTTAATAAGGAAAATGCTGATGAGGTGCTGTACTATCTCGCTAAGATTTTTAATGAAGATCTTATGAAAATTAAATGAATTACAGGTAACAGCTGAGTTAGCTTTCCGGATACCATTTTTTGACCTTCTTGTAATTGACAGCTTCGGTAAGCTGATAGATGCTTACCTGTTTTTAATCTTGCGAAATTGATTTCAGTGCCCCTTATTCGATGTCTCACTGCTGACTTCAGCTTCACTTTTTACAGGTTCTTTTTCAGGTGGATGTATCTTCTTCCACCAGCTGTGTAAGAAGTAGAAGATCACCCCTGTACCTATAGCAACAGCTACATGGATAAGGTTAGAGGTTTCAGCCCCGATAAGGAGAATGATACACAGGGTAATACCCACAATGGCTGATAACCATGCATATTTGATACGAAATAAAGCCGGAGCAGGCTTTTCCTTTTTTCTCAGTCTGATCACTGCTGCCGAGATCAGGGCGAAGATCAGTAGTTTGCTGATCACGTTAATGGCAAGGGCATAGATAAAGGTACCGCTCAGGGAAACTGCCAGCGTAACGAGCATATAAATTAAAAGGCTATAATTTGGTATACGGGTAACCGGATGAACCTTACTGAAAAATCGGGGAAACTGATCGTTCTCACTTAGGGCGTAGGGCAGGCGGGAGCCGGAAAGAACATTGGCATTCAAAGTTCCGCTTATAGATATTACAGCCCCGATAGTGATCAGAATCCCGGCCCAGGATCCCAGCATATAATCTGCAGCATCAGAGAGCGGACGTTCAGAAGCTGCCAGGCCCGGGTAGGCTCCGATAGAGACGAATTGTATCAGCATATAAAAAACACTTACAGCCAGGGTGGCTGTGATCAACGCGAAGGGGATATCCTTCTGGGGATTTTTCATTTCGCCTGTATTGATCACCCCGCCTTCAAAGCCTGTAAAGGCAAAAACAAGAATCATTAGTACTGTATTGAAAGTCTCCGGTTCCGGTGTCTGTTCCGGAAGGGTAAGCAGGCTGGGATCGATAAAAAAGAAACCGACCAGAATAAATAGGAGCAGGGGAACGATCTTTAACACCCCTAAAAGATTATTCAAATTAGCACTTCCACGTACTCCCCGTGCATTGACCCCGAAGAACACCAAGGTGATCACTATAAGGGTCAGGGGTCTGTAAACCGGGTCATTGAATGCCGGGTCAAAATACCCCAGATAATCTACCATAAGATTCACCAGGGCTGCAAATGAGGCTACCCTTGAAATGATCAGGATCCAGCCGGCGAGATATCCGACAAAATTGCCGTAAGCCGCCTTCAGGTAGAGGTAAGGACCTCCGGTTTTTATAAAACGGCTGCCTACTTCAGAAAAGTTCAGGATCACAATCAGCATCAGCGCTGCACAGGCCAAAAATGCAGGAATACTGTATAAGCCAATCCGGCTATAGATTCGGGAAGGTAATCCGAAGATCCCGGATCCAATGATACAATTAAGAACGAGGATAATAATGTCCCATCGGGTGAGGGCCCTTTTGAGCATAACTGAGGTCTTTTGAGGCTGGTTGGTTAAAAATCTAGTGAAAGGACTAAATGTAAGAAAAATTATAAGAGAAAGCGGGGCAGGATATTTTCTGCCTGGAATAGACGGATCCGTTTTTTTGAATATTTACTCTTTTCAGTTTCGATATTGAGCTGCAGGGGAATAATCAATAGGAGTTATTCTGTTGAATTCACCTTCTGTAGGCAGTTTCTCCTAACGGGAGCAAATTTTTTTCCAGGGTTCAGGGGTAAGATTACTGTTTCAGGATGTTATATAAGAAGAAATATATGAACCAAATCTTATCAACATGAAAAAGTATTTTTTAGCCCTGCTGGGTGTTATCACACTCTCAGCTTGCAGCAACGATGATGCACCTCAGGATGCAACCTTACAAATCACTGCCGGACTTACGGAGACTACGGCTGCCAAATCCCTGGCTTCTAAAGGTCCCGAAAACCTCAAGTTTGATACAGGATATGTATGGCTGATCGAAGTGGTTTTCGATGGAACCTTCTCTTCAGGAGAAGCGATCAGTAAAACAGTAGCAGTTGACTCGAAGATCGATTTTGCAACCGGAGTTGCTTCTCCAGATATGGCTGATATTACTATTCCTGCAGGCGAGTATCAGGATGTAAACCTGGGTCTTGAACTTCGAGACGAAGATGACCAGCCTTCTGTCGTAATGGAGGGAACTTATACACGAGCAGATGCCACTGTGGTGCCTGTTCGTTTTGAATTCAATTCAGGGGAGGTTTTCGAAGCTGAGACCGATCAGACTGTGATCGTTGCAGAAGAGCAGAAAGTAACTTCAAAGATCGTTTTTGATCCGGATGTATGGTTTAGTGTGGTTACCAATGAAATGATGGAGAATGCCTCTGCGAATTCGGAAGGAATCATAGTGATCAGCGGCTCAAGCAACGCCGCGATCTTTGACCTTGTTGCAGATCGTCTTGATGTGAGTACACAGTCAGTTTTCGAATAAGCGGAAAGACTTGTAATCAATCTGTGAATCTAAATATAAAACGCGCCTCTGAAAGGCGCGTTTTTTTGTTGCTGTTATTTCAGCAGGTAAAGTGTTCGATTCGATCTATTCTTCTTCCACAAGGATCTCCTCATCTTCTGAAGTTGCTTCATCCTTAACCTGGAAGCGCTCAGGGATCTCTTCTCCCTCTTCTCCTGAAAAATATGGGAATACGTCCATAATGGGAGATTCGGTGATCGAAGGTACGGTATAGTCACCCATGGTGCCTTTCATAGCAGTTATGGTGTTGTCATAGGCTTCCTTGACATCATTAGCCTGTACCAGTAGATAGATATTTGTTTTTCTTTCTTTCCCGCTTTCCTCATCGATCGCCACCAGGGCGACTTTCGATTTGAACCAGCGATCAGAATTTTCAAAGGGATGCACTTCGGCGAAGTTAGCCACCTTGATATTCATGATCTGAAACTCTTCGCTGGTCAGCGTAGCCATCTCTTCATTGATACGGGCTTCGGCCTCTGTAAACGATACCGCATCAAGGAGATACGTCTCTGAGGTCATTTTCTGCTCTCCGGTTTCGTGTGTTTTTCTGTATTTCACCTTACATTCAAACCAAGTTACGCTCATGTTCATATAGATTTTGGAAGGCCAAAAATATGTTTTCTGATCTTCCGGAGAATGGAAATCAGTCAATAGTTTTTCACAAATTTTGTCGCAACCTGATGCGTATCAGATCAGGCCTTCGCGCATGCACTGTACAAGGAGTTGGGCTGTATTTTTGCTCTGTGTCTTATTCAGAAGATTTTTCCGGTGGGTCTTGACGGTATGGGCGCTGATAAACAGGTTATCGGCGATACTCTGGTTATCGTATCCCATGGCCAGCAGGCGAATAACATCCCTCTCGCGATCAGAGATCTTGTCTTCCAGGAACAGGTTGCCATAGGTTTTATCGAATACCGTTTCATATTCTTTTCTTTCGTTCAGATAGCGAACACTGGCCCTGATTGGAAGTGGATTTCCGTCGCCTATTACGGAAAAGTGACCCAACCCCACCACCGGTTTACCATCGGTATCAGCCTTCAGATTGACCTGATTTTCAAGGATGTTAATGAATGTATCATTGCCTATCCTTAAACGGTAATTAAACTGGAAATCCAGTTTGTTGAGTTCTTCCGCAGAATAGACAGAAGTGCAATAAGCCATGAGTTCCTGCAATATTCCCAGCCAGGTCTGTATTTCGTCAGGGTGGATCAGGGAAAGATAATGAGGAATCCCCTTGTCTATAAAATCCTGTCTTTTGAGACCTGTAGCATATTCGAAATTCTTGCTGATGAAATCATATTTTCCTTCGAGTGTATTGGTGATCATCGTAAAAGTAGAACTGGGAGGAAGCAGTTGGTCAAGTTCGTGCAATTTCTGAATATGGGTCTGAATATCGTCTCCGCTAAAGTCATATCCTGTTTTGAAGATATCTTTATACTGGTTGTAGTTGCTCATGAATCTTTAATTAACAGAAAGTGTATGATTATTGGGGATTAATTAAACTGAGGAATTTCTAAAAGTTAAACATAATTATAGTCAATGTAGGTTAATATGGTGGTTTTTATCGATTAACGGTATTTTATTGTCGGGAATGAGTTGTTTTGTTTACGAATTGGCTCTTTAAATATTCAATAAAGGATGTCGGAATATTCGTTTAATTCACCTCTCGCTTACTAATCGAAGATGACCTGTAGCAAGGTGATACTTCCGATGATAAGTATGAATATAAGCGCAAGCCTCCTGAATTTCTCCTGGGGTATGAAGTGCAGGATCTTCTTTCCGATCCAGGTGCCAAAAAGACCGATCGCAAATAAAAAAGGCACGTATTTCAGATCATGGGCATGTATGTAACCGTTGAGGTAGTAAACCACCGTACGGGAGGCATCGATCATCATATCGATAAAGGCAGAGGTCGCGATAAAAATGCTCTTCTCCAGGTTAAAAGCTGCCATGGTAAGTCCGCGTATGGCACCCCCGGTGCCCAGAAGTCCGGCAGAAAAGCCTGAAAGTGTGCCCCCGACAATGGCATTTCGGGTATTGGGGGCGACCGTCAGTTTTTGAAATATCAGGAACAGCAGACTGAAGGCGATCAGAAAAATACCCAACACTATCTCAAGGATTCGCGTTTCCAGTACTTTAGATAGTGCACCACCCACGATCACAAAGATCACCGAAGGGATACCTATACTTATAAGAAGTTTTTTATTAAGACCCTTTCTGAAGAGAAAGATCTTGCTGAGGTTACTGGAAAGATGAAAAACAGCGGTTAGCCCGAGCACCGAATAAAAGTCAAAATAAAGATTGCCCAGAGGGACAAAGAATACGGAAGACCCGAATCCACCAATAGTACCGATGATCTCAGCGAATAAAGCAAGAAGAAGAAAAATGAAATTGATATCTTTCATTTGAAATTAAGCCCTGTGGTTATTTAAAAATAGTGATTACCTGAAACTATCGATATTAATTTGAACAACCTTTTCCTATAATTTCTAACTTCTTAAGCATAAAGTCTGCATACAATACGTTGACTAAAGTCAGATAATTCGCTAATTTCGATTAAAATTATAATCTGCATGCCCCAGTATGAAAGTATATTACATCTTCCCCTCTTAAAAAAGCTGTCTGTCGGGATGCTGATAGTGGGCTTTCTGATATACCTGAGCGGTTTCCTGTATTTTCAGATTCCCCTGCTCCCGGGGATCTTTGTTCTGCCTCTATTGATGGGAATGGCCTTTGAGCATTACAGGCGCAAGACCCGGTGGGATATGATATTTGTATATATCTTCTGTGGTGGGTTTGTTGGCCTGATATTTAGCTTTATCGGAAATGAGGAAGGTCTGGTCGAAGTTTTGAGACGGTGGCCATGGACCTTTGTTCTTGTTTTTGCCTTGCTGTCAGGAATGATGTCTTTTTACAGGAATAAAGATTACCTGACAGAAGGAATAACGCTGTTGCATTCGCTGGCATTTCTCTATCTTCTTCTGGAAAGCGGACTCTTCTTATCAGAAAGCTCTCTGGTTAAGGTAATATTATTCTTTTGGTTGGTGGCAGCTGTATTTTCCGTCTTCCATGCCCTTACGGAATTTGAACTGGGTAGAAGGGTACGCCTTTTTTTGAGCCTTTGGAGTTCGTTTGTTATGCTGGTTTTTTCGGGGATTTACCTCTACCAGATGTCTCAGGTTAATTACGAGGCTCAGATGGGAGTAGTATCATTGGCTGAGAGTGCCGTGGCCTTTTTTTTACTCGGAAACGCCTCTTTTCAAATGGCTCATAATGCCTTTGTACTATTTGGGTTTCTCCCATGGAGTACCAGTGGATTCAATAAAGCACATCGCAGATCGATGAAAGCACTGGCAGTCTACCATCAGGAGCGTTATAATACCGAGCAGCTGCCTATAAGAACCGGGGTGCTGGTTACCCTGACTGTTTGTTTATTCTTATTGGTGAACTACAGTATCAGGCTTCTGCCTCCAATGGTAGCCATCTGGTTATTGTTTTGGAGCGTTCCTCTGGTGGTCAGGCTTATATATAATAAGATGAGTTAAACGATCTCTCAATTGTCAGATTTTATTTAAATAAAGTATTCCAGGGGTAATTGTCTGTTTTCCTTTGCAACTTCCTGGTCTTTAGAAGCTCCAATAGCCATACCCAAGCTCATTCCTATGGGAATACCGATATAGGCGAAATTCCCAAAAGCAAGCGAAAAAATGATCCCGATCGGAATTCCGAATACTGACATCCCGAGGGCCATCCATTGATTCAGATAATCTTTTTTCCGGTATCTTTTTTTTGCCTCAGTACAGTTAAGAGTTCGATGAACTGGTTGTGATATTTTTGCCATTTTTCACTTTAACCTGAGGGAAGAGCAATATTTAATTTTCGAATGGCCAAGGACGATTATTTATGTCTTAAAATAAATACAATTAAGTTTAACGAATATACAGGGGGAACCTGAAAAAGCAATCCGAAATCACGGAAGGAGAATAAACCTTAACAAATAATTTTGTTTAATAATTTTATACAAACGTTAAACATTGTTATTTTGTCATGTACTAATTGCTTTCAACAGACCAACATCATGAAATGCTATTTTAAGGAAGACATTGAATCATTAGACCGAAAGGAAAGGTTAAAGCTCATCAATGCCGTAAGTGGTGTAAAACCGGGGAATCTGATCGGTACGGCAGATCGCAGTGGAAATACCAATCTGGCGGTCTTCAGTTCGGTGGTGCACCTGGGAAGCGACCCCGCTTTGCTGGGTATGATCGTTAGACCAGTAGAAGAAGTACCCCGGCATACTTACAGAAATATTCTGGAAACAGGATACTACACTATTAACCATATACACCCTTCGTTCGTTGAGAAGGCTCATTACACCTCTGCCAAGTTTGATGATAAAGTTTCTGAGTTTGAGCGTTGTGGACTAGATGCTGAATTCAGAGACGGCTTTGCGGCCCCTTTTGTAAAACAAAGCCAATTCAAAATGGGAATGGGCTTTTTACAGGACATCGAAATTCCTCAAAATAAGACCCACCTGATCATTGGTGAAATACAGCAATTGATTATTCCTGACGATGCTTTTTCCGGACCGGAGATCGATCTGGAAAAGACAGAAGCTGTAGGTATTTCAGGTCTCAACAGTTACTACCGCCTGATCAAACTGGCAGACTTTCCATACGCCAGGGAAAAGGAAGTTCCCCGATTCGGGAAGAAGGATGGAAGTTGAATAATAAAAGATTATAAAGTATGAGTTATTTAGTAATTGCCATTAAGGTGTTCGTATTCATCAGTATTCTGAATGTTTGGTTTTTCCGGTTCGGAAATCCCACCGATTGGCGAGGTGGTAATGCCATCTCCATGCGTGATGAATTCGAGGTGTACGGCTTGTCAGAGTCTGTGATGTATATGGTAGGGTTTCTAAAGGTATTGAGTGCTTCAGCCCTATTGTTATCGATTTGGTTCCCCTTTGCAGCGGTGCCCTCTGCATCGCTTATGGCCTTACTCATGGCGGGTGCTGTGGGCATGCATCTAAAAGTGGGAGACCCTCTTAAAAAATCCTTGCCGGCTTTTAGCTTTCTTGTGTTATCTGTGGTGATCATCGTTTATCACCTGTAGTGCGTTATTTCGCGATCAGTCCGCTGCCGATAAGCGCCTGAAAAGAATCGATCATGGTTTCTTGCAGCGGTCTGTAATGAGCATTCAGCGCCTTTTTACTTTTAGAATTGTCAGCCCTGAAACTGCGGTTTACATTATTGCTAACGAATTGCCTGCTGAGGGCGCTGTTAACCATTGGGCCAATCAAAAGGAGCAGCCATTTTGGAAGCGGCTTTTTAGGCACCGGATAATCCTTTCCGAAGGTGCCATGTATTAAACGTGCCATTTCCAGTAAGGTGGTGTTTGATCCGCTGGCGATATGTCTGCCTTTTACCCCATGCATGGTTCCTGCATTGAAATGTATCACTCCCAGGTCTCTTACATCGACCACCCCCATGCCCAGATTCGGAACGCCAAACTTTAAGGTTCCATCCCCCATCTGTTTCAGGATCTTAAAACTTTCGGAAGTGGTATTCTCAGGGTTTAGGGCAGGGCCCATTACCATGCTGGGGTTCACCACGACCAGTTCCCATCTTGATTGCTGTTCATATATCTCCCAGGCTTTTTTTTCAGCCAGGGTTTTAGAATAGGAATAAGGCTGGTATTCCAGGGAAGCCGTACTATTCCAAATATCTTCGGTAAGCATACCTGTGGGCGCCTTGGCGCATTCTGTGGCATCGGTATAAATAGCTGCACAGCTGCTGGTGACTACCACTCTTTTTACCGAAGGTGTCTGATTGGCCTGCTCAAGTACATTGGCAGTTCCTTTAACGGCAGGATCGATGAGCTCTTTCTGAGCATCGTCGAAATCTGAAGTGAAAGGTGAAGCTGTATGAAATACGAGTTCACAACCTTCCATGGCTTCGGCATAGGAACCTTTATTGAGCAGGTCAGCTTCAAAATAACGTATCTTTCCCGTGCCGTTGGCCGCAAGTTTATCGAGGTGAGCGGTTTTTTCCTTGTTGTCGGGATCCCTGACGGCAGCATGAACAGTATATCCTCTTTGAAGTAATTCCCTGACCAGCCATCCGGCTACATAGCCATTCGCTCCTGTAACCAATACAGGTCTCTCTGTTCCTATTCTACTCATATTTTTTCGGATTGTTATTTAGTGATTTGCTTTTTTGACCTTTTCTTTCTTCTCGCAGGTAAAACCGATCAGGGTAAATGAATAAAACCTTCCATATAGATCTGAGCTTCCCCTGATATCTCTACACGGTCGTCTGCTAAACGACATTGGAGATGCCCTTTTCTTTCAGATAACTGAATGGCTGTGAGTTTTTCTTTCCCCAGTCGTTCTGTCCAGTAAGGCGTAAGGCTCGTATGGGCAGATCCGGTTACAGGGTCTTCATCAACTCCCGACTGCGGTGCGAAAAATCGCGATACGAAATCGCTTTCCTCTCCCGGGGCGGTGATAATAATACCCCTGGCTTCAATGGCCTTGATCTGCATGAGGTCATAAACAATATTCTCAATATCAGCCTGACTTTCGAATACCAGCATATAATCGGTTTTCCCCTTGTAACAGGCCACAGGATCCCGGTCAAAGCAGGAGCGTAGGTCAGGCGGACAATCAAGCTGATGTAATTCATCAGCTGGGAAATTCAGGGTATAAAGTTCTTTATCTCGTTTTACTTCCAGTCTGCCGCTTCTGGGAGAATGAAAAATGATCTTGTCAGAAACGTGATCTTCACTGTTGAAGATCACCCAGGCAGCCGCAAGGGTAGCATGTCCACACAGATCGACTTCAGTGGTAGGAGTAAACCAACGTAACAGATATCTCTCTTCTTCCTTGATATAAAAGGCTGTTTCAGCCAGGTTATTTTCCATCGCTATTTGCTGCATCAGTTGATCTTCGGGCCAGTGTTCAAGCGGACAAACAGCTGCCGGATTTCCTTTGAACAGGCTTGTAGCGAAGGCATCGACCTGATAAATTTTTAGGGTCATTCAGATTATTTTTATGTGGTTTAAGGTACGAATTCTGAATCAGAAACGGGTGTAACAGTCAGTCGATTGCTATCTGTGATATACTGTTGGTCGGGAAATTCTATCCTTTTAATACTCTGATGAATGCATTGTCTTAAAAACCGGGATTTCAGCGAATTAAACATTTTTTACTACTTCTTTCGTATATATTTACTTACAAGACGAGCCTCCGGACGATCAAATATGAAACTTTGAGATTTTCCCGTTATCGTCTGTTTTTATGAATCCCGAAATCTACACCTGAGCTGATCTGTTTATAAAAACAGTTAACGAGATGTCAGAAGGAATTTCGTGTAAGATACCTGATTTTAACAGCGGTAATGTTCCCTGGAGAAACATGCTGCGTACTGATTTTTACGGTATTGTTTCCAACCATGATCTGTTAAGGGCTTCCCGATTTTACGGGAATGCTGTTCCAAAAACGGTCTTATCAGATGAAAAGATCCAACCACCGGACACCTATGACCTCCGACTTCGCCGTATCAATGCCTTCGGACTTTCTGAAGTGACCGATAAAGTAGCTATGGGATTGTTAAAGGCCATGGGATATCACACAGGGAGAAACGGAATTACCGGGGTACGCAGGCGCCGTATTCTTGACCGTATTTATTTCAATGAATTGCCGAAAGAGATAGATGAGGAATTGCGTGCACGATGGAGAGCCCGTACGCCTAAGAATCGCCTAAGGGTCATTGCCGAAACGCTTTCTTATATCTGTATTGGAAGGGAATTCTCCCTGGATCCTGATTCTCTGATGTCGGTCAAGGAGATCAGAGAAGATCTATGTTACCTCAAAAAAATGTATTACTATCCTTTTTATGATTATATGTGGCCTGAGTCGAGTCCGCAGACCGACGGCTTTATATCCCATTCGGTGATCATTCGAAGTTCTCAGGATACGAGAACCGACTCTTTATATTCAGGAATTTCGATGTTGATCAAAAAAATACTTTCGGTATAAAGGGATAACTTTAGTTGTGGAGGTTTATACTTTCATTCCCAGTTTTTGACGAAGAATACTCTTCAACCTGGGTATACTGGAAGGATCCAGCAGGTTAAGAGCGGGCACCCCGCAAAGCTGCTCCACCATCTCCTGTCCGCCGAGGGTGTTGGTTGCGATCCCGGTCACCAGGTCGGGATTCACTTTAAAGGCAGCCTGCAGTCCGTAAACCGCATAGGGGTCTGAAGCACTGAGGATACAACACTTAACCTGGTTCTTGATCGCTTCGTAGGCGATATCTCCGTTATAAGGCTCCAGGGGAGAAGCTCCGATCTCAACCACCGCCACATCAGGTTTTTCAGCTTCCATACGACTAAGCATATAGTCCAGTCTTTCGCGGTAGATCTCAGACGGACAAATGGAGGAGGGGAGACCGGCATCGACAAAATCCAGTACTTTTTCAGCACCCACATCCTTCACAGCGAGAATATCGCGATATCTTCCCGTTCCCGTGATCTTGGCACCCAGAACCTTATAACCGGACCGGCTCAGGAGGGAGGTAACTATTCTTGCGGAAGTGGTTTTACCGGCACTCATTGAGGTTCCTATGAATAATATGGTAGGGATGGTGTAGGGTCTTGACTGGTAGGAACTCATAAAGTCATCCATCCTGACCTTATTGTCGTTTCTCATCACGTGACCCTGATAGCGTACCGCGATCATAGCCGGCATGAACATGGATTTTGAGGTAAGTTTCCCCATTAGTCCGCCGGCAGAAAGCATATGCATACGCCCGTCTTCTCCGACTTCTTTCCAGGTTCCGGTAGCTTCCAGGGTGGCAAACCGAATTCCAAGGGCCCCGATCACCAATTCGTCACCCATTACGCCCCGCATCCTTCCGTTGGGCAATTCCAGTTTAGCATCTGAGCTACCCAAATCGGTGATACGGGCGACAACATAATCGCTGGTTTCCCATTTATCAAGGGGAAGTTTGCGTACCTCAAAAGGTTCTTTTTCCAGGTTTGAAATGCGGGTGAGGGTCGTGAAGATAAAATCTTTTGTTTTCATGACTTCCGGTTTAAAGGTGGTTCCAGTAGTAACAGGGTTAGCAGGGCTGTACGTTTAACCAGATCGCTTTTGTGAATATACTCGTGCGGGGCATGGGCTCCGTCACCGGGAGTACCCAGTCCGTCAAGGGTCGCCGTATACAGGCTAGTAGTATTTCCGTCTGAACCTCCGCCGGCCTTTCCCTGTTTGAGGTCCATACCTAATAAATCGCCTTTCTCCCTGGCGGCTTTCCACAGGCTCTGGTTTCGTTCGGTGGCGGTCATCGGTTGACGGCCGATACCTCCTTCAATAATCAGTTTAGTACCCCGGAAATGAGGTTGGAGGCTTTTGATTTTCCTGGTGATCTCTTCCCCGTCTTTCTTATCGTTGACACGTACATCGATCACAGCCGAGCTTTCGGGCGCCACCACGTTGGCAGAGACACCACCACTGATCATGCCGATATTGACCGTAATTCCTTTTTCGGGATCATTCAGATCGTACAATTGCCGTATCTGATGAGAGAGTTCCACTATGGCATTAGCTCCTGATTCAGGGTCTAAACCGGCATGAGCAGCCTTACCTTCAACGGTAAGGGTAAACCGCCCCACTCCCTTGCGTTGAGTTTTAAGATGTCCTTCAGGACCCAAAGGAGGTTCCAATATGAAGGCTCTGTTAGCAATACGTGCCAAACGTGCGATGGCATGTGTAGACTCATTGCTGCCTGTCTCTTCGTCTGTATTGATCAGGATCACTGGCGTTAGAGAAGCCTGAAGCTTGAGTTCTTTAAGGGTTTTTAAGGCATAAATGATCTGGGTTAGCCCTGCTTTCATGTCGAACACCCCGGGACCACTTACCTTGGTGTCTTTTTCCTCATAAGGCATGTTGTTTAAGGTGTTTTCTTCCCAGACGGTATCTGCATGACCGACCAGAAGCTGTACCGGTCTTGACTTTAATCTGTTTTTTGGTCGGGAATAAAGGTAGCCCCCTGTTTTGCTGCCTGGCTGGTAAAAGGTGTAGAATTCCAGCTTATCCAAATTGCGCTGGAGGTAGGTAAGAATTTGTTTTTGTTTTGCAGGTCGTTTTGAAGGGGTTTCAAAGGTAACCAGGGTTTCAAGGGTATCGAGCATATCTTGCCTTTGGCCCTGAATAAACCTTTCGATCCTGTCTGCCTTATCAACCTGCTCTCTCATCTCTTAAATCCTTTAGGGTATGGAAAATTGTAGGTGTCATTGATTATGGTGAAGCGGCCGGGGGCTATATAGGTCAGCAGCCCGTTTTTCTGTAGCTGTTCCTGTTCGTCGGTATCGGAAGTTTTCAGGTATTCAGAATTGATCCTGGCTGCCTTAACAGTTCCCGTGATCAGGCTGTTTTTACCAAAGCCATCGATGATCTTATACATGGCACATTCCAGTTGAAGATAAGCGTCTTGCAATAGTAAGGCATCGATTTTTTCCGCCCGAACGGTTTGGAGTTCGCTGATGACGGGTTTGATACTCGAAACCCCTTCGCTGCGTGGTGAGGCGGTAAGGGAGGTTTCGGCAACAGCTGAAGGCAGAGGGAAGCTTACTGAGAAACACTTCTCTTTTATCACATTATGATAGGTGCTGTGATCCGGAGTACAGACAAATCCAAAGAAATTATCGAATCCCAGCGGACTAACCATATGTTTGGGAGCCATATCATAACCATTCATTTCCCTGGTTCCTATCACCACCAGGGGGGCAACAATGAAAGTCTGATCCCAGACCGGTATAGACAGATCGAGCGGAGTATCACATTTCGTTTCCATAAAATTGATTTTGATTTAAAAATCAAATTACGGATCAACTATCAGACTATGAATGACATATGTTAGTTTTTGAAAAGAAAATTGTCATGTGAGGTGGTGAGATAGTCAGATGGTCAAGTGGTCAGGTGGTCAAATGGTCAGATAGTCAGGTGGTCAGATAATCAGGTGGTCAAATAATTATGCTTTCTTATGTTAATATACTTACATACCTACATACCTACATACCTACATACCTACATACCTACATACCTACATACCCACGTACCCACGTACCCCCATAACGGTATAACTGCATAACCGTATAACCGTATAACTGGATAGTTTATAAGTGAGATAGTGAGGTAGTAAGTGGTAATCCTTTGTCACACTGAGCTCGTCGAAGTGAGACTTGGATAGTGAAAAATAAAAATGATAGTCAGATGATCAAGTGGTCAGGTGGTCAGGTGGTCAGGTGGTCAAATAATTATTCTTTCTTATGTTAACATACCTACATACCCAAGTACCCATGTACCCATGTACCCCCATACCCCCATACCCTCATCTCTTTTTCAGGAGGTTGAAATGCTCAGGTGTACAGGGAACTTGGGACGAGATCAGGATAGGACATAGTTTATTCCAACTGTCGAAACCTTCTGTAGGAATAGATTACAGGGATCAGGGTAATGACGAGTGTCACGGTGAATAATACATACATCTGAATATGCTGCTCAAAAAGCAGACCGGCGATAATGATGAGCAACCCGCCGGCGAACCAATATTTTCCCGCAAGCTTATGGGTGTCTTTCCAAACCGTTTCGTTTTCGAGAGTCCACGGGGTTTTGATCCCGATAAAATAATTGGGTCGGATGGTTTTGAAATAATTTCCCAGAAACATAAATAAAGCTCCGAGTCCCAGTACCAGGTAATTCATGCTGAACTGCTGATCAGAACCTGCCAGATATATCATAAATATGGCAAGGGCGCTCATGGCAACCGTGAGTATGGTTTTCAGGTTTTGATACTTTCCCTCCATATTTTGCAAGCGCTTTTTGGGGTCTATGTAGGGTGCCGCCAACATCAACAGATAGGTCAACGAAGGAAGGAGAAGAGCAAGCCACCAGAGTTCTGACTTATCTCCATACCGGTCAGCTTCTCCGCTGAGGTTGTAATGTACAGGAACCCTTTGGGGAAGTTCACCCCATACACGCGCCAGGTATAAGGGAGGTAAAGATATCAGAAGAAGAAGTGGCCAGTCTTTTTTCAAAAAATCTTTCATTTGTTTTCTTTTAGGTTCATGATCCATTGTAAAAGGTCTTCCAGGATGGTAGTATTGATACTGTAGACCAGGAATTGTCCGCGTCGCTCTGAACTGATCACCCCGGCCTGTTTCAGAATATCAAGGTGATGGGAGATACTGGGTTTTGATATATCAAAGGCATCGGCGATCTCACCGGCATTCATGTCGCGATCTCGCAGCATCTCCAGAATCGCACGACGGGTTTCGTCGTTCAAAGCTTTGAATAACAGATTCATTAATTAGTTATTTAGATAAATATCTAAATAATATGGAAATTATGCAAGTATGAGTTGAGTGAAGTGGTGAAGTGGTGAAGTGGTGAAGTGGTGAAGTGGTGAAGTGGTGAGGTAGTGAGGTAGTGAGATGGTGAGGTAGTGAGATGGTCAGATGGTCAGGTGGTCAAGTGGTCAAATGGTCAGATGGTCAAATGGTCAAATGGTCAAGTGGTCAAATAATTATGTTTTCTTATGCAAATATCCCTACATCCCTATGTACCCTCATACCCTCATACCCTCATACCCTCATACCTTCATAACTACATAACTGCCCAACCCTTAAACCAAACACTTTTCTTCCAATATCCGGCAGGCATGATCATAACCGATCTGAAAGGCTTTATCGATTCCCTTTTTGTCAAGAACGCCTATCAACCCTAGACCTTCCGGACGAAAAAGCAGATCGGGGATCATCAGTTTATTCATGCTGTTCGCATGTATCATCAACAGGTTCGCCCGCTGGGAAACCTGGAAGGAGTTACCGATTTCTTCCGCAGGAATATCTCTGAAAGAAGAGGTATAACAGCCGATCAACAGTTCATGGTCTTCTCTGAGTAAAGGTTCAACAGGAAAATTATTCATAATTCCTCCGTCTGAATAAAGTCTGCCTTTGATCTTCACCGGACTGAATACCGGCGGTAAAGCGGCAGATGCCAAAAGGCACGGTACCAATTCCCCCGAACTGAAGTAAACCGGTTGTCCCTTCTGCATGTCGGTGGCAGTAACCCATAATTTTCGTTGAAGTGATTCAAATCGGTTTTCGGGCAAAAACTGATTAAAGAAATAGAGATATTTTTCAGTATCAAAAATTCCGGGCTTGTTGATGGTTACGAAATTGTACTTGAAAAGCGGAGTCTCCTTGAAAAAATTGATCATGTCATCAACCGCTACCCGGTTGGCATAAAGGGCGCCGACCAGGGCTCCGGCACTTACACCTGAAATGGCTGTTGGGTTGATGTTATTTTCCTGAAGGGCTTTGATCACCCCTATATGAGCCATTCCTTTCACACCTCCTCCGGAGAGTACCAGGGCTGTTCTCTTTTTACGCAGATCGGCTAATTGTATATTCAAATTTGAGCTTTCTTTTACCCATAAACTTACTGAATTTAACCGGTCATTAACCCTATCTCATGCAATAATTGCAATCTTCTCTCAGATAGATCCTTCGGTATTTTTTATGCACCGGGCTGTATTTCAGCCGGTAATCAGTTTAATTTAATGATTGTGCCCGACTCATATTTTTTATTTCCTGAAACCAGCTCGGTATAGGCCGAACCAGTAGTAGAAAATAAACCCACAGCTTCCAAAGATCCTTCATCGTCTTGAATCTGGGTTGGCTTTTGAATGATGCTTCGTTCAGGTGCAGACCATGGAACAACCGCATAAACCTTAATCCCCGCGTTTTTATTTCGCAATTCACGCGCAAATTCCCGGGTGAGTTCGGTTATTGCATTCTCAATTCCAAAGGTGAGCGGCATACCGGTGCCCGAAGCATGCCAGGAGTCGGCAGCAGTGTTGATAATTACTCCTCCCTTGTCCATATGCTTTTCGGCACAACCCGAAAAGTTCTTATAGGAACGCAATAGTTCTTCAACTTTTATAAACCTGTCAGGCATCTTCTTTACTCCTGTTAAAATATCCTCATTGGGAACAGCACAATTATTTACCAGAATATCCAGTTTGCCAAATACTTCCAGACATTGCTCCACGGCATGTTCACAAAAATACCGATTGCTAACGTTTCCGTTTATGATCAAACAGCATTGACCGGTCTCCTTTACCAATTTCTGCGTTCGCTCGGCTTCGGAATAGGGTCCCATATAGGCCAGTGCAACCGAGGCCCCCTCTCTGGCGTAATGAAGGGCAATGCACTGGGCGAGAGAACTGTCGCCCCCTGTGATCAGGGCTACCTTGTCTTTTAATTTCTTTTCTTTCCCATACCCGGAATCCAGTTTTTCAGGGATCAGGTAGGGCTTTTTCTTACTGCGGGGTATGATCCTGCCTGCTTCAGACAGGTTGCCTGTAGTGTTCATTGTAATTGATTTTTGATTTATTAGGTTGGGTCTAAAGTATTGATTGTTAGTAACGTAACAAATCGTTTAACGAATGTTTAATATCCGCTAAAGATTTATCTTAAACTACTCAGATAAAAGGTCATATTTAATACGAAGCGGGCTGAAGGAAGGTAAGAAGCCGGTGAAGTATTCATATTACCAGTCTATAAAAGAAACCCCAATACCAAAAGTTGTTTGCAGGTGGTTGTAATCGATAAGAGTTTCACCGTATCCGTGAAAGAACTGGGCTTGTCCTCTCAGATTTCCTTGTATGGGAAAGAGGTAATTTAACTGAAGGCTTCCTCTGTTTTCTGAAACATTGAAATTATTGGTGCCTACCAGGTAAAGAGCATGTTGATTCAGGGTGTAAATGGCTGTGAGCTCACCCCTGCCAATAAAATGAGAGATCTCAGGGTTTTCATCATCATCGTCACCCACCCGGACCCAGGGCCTCAGGTAGAGCTGAAGCTTATCATGTTCATAACCCAAATGAAAGATCACGCGATTCCAGCTTCGTGAGCGTGGAATATCTCTTCCGTTTGATTCGTGGTTAAAGGCAACTCCTGCCATTCGGAGCTTCCCTCCGAAGAGATCGACCTTCATCGGGAAGTTAAGCAGGACCTCAGGTTCATAGTTCAACTCCCTGAAAGGTCTCGACAATTCAGGATTATACAGTTGCCAGTGTGCCACCTGGGTGAAGGTCACCCAGAGATCTCCGTATCCCCATAAAAATGATTGCAGTACCTTGGTTTTAAAACTCAGCTGGAATTTGGCTTCCCATTTATTGTAATCCCTGCGTTCATCAACATTATACTCAGGATTTTCGCTTACCGGCATAGTATTAGGGTCACTGGACCACCGGGCTGCTGTGAAATAGGTAGGTTTATAAGAGATCAGTCTGAAGGTGCCTTTTTTGTCTTCTCTGTCCAGCTCCCATCGCTCAGAGAAAGTTTTGGTTATAACACCACTGCTGTCGATGGTATTTTGTGCAACTGCTGTGCATATGCCGGAACATGCGTAAAGCATGAGTGTATAATAAAAAAGAAAAGGGCGTGGCATATGACATTGTATCTGCACGCTAAATTATACATTTTGAACGGAACAGGAATTTTATAAATAAAGTGCCAGCGAGATACTAATCAACACCAGTACCGCGTGATAGATGAACAACAGATTTTCTTCTTTCCGGTTCAACACTGCCTGCTGGTCATGCCAGATGAAGGCCGGCCCCAGGCAAGGAATGAGATAAGACCATTTGATATGTTTCATAACCCTTGGTTTTAGATCCTCCGCGAAAAATTTTCATGCTTGTCGCAAAAGTTGACCTAAAATTATAATGGTAATCTCTTCTGCAATAATGGTAGATTAACAGGTTTGTGTTTTCTATTGATATTAAATCAATTATGAGCTATGTCATGATAGGTTTTTCACCGTTCACCCTTCTGAATGAATAGTGGTAAATGTTCTTTTTTCATCTTTTTAACTAAAAATCAGAAGATTAATGTAACACAGTGTGAAAAGGACCGTCTTTTAAAGAGATAAGCAGATCTTATTTTACGAAAAAATCAACGGTTTAGATATGGATATCCCTTTAGAGCGAAAGTCCTCGAAATTCCCTTTTTGGTTAAAGATAACAGTCTCAGTGCTGGTAGTTGTCCTTATAATTTTTGTCTTAACATCTTCAGGGGGAGACAGAACCCTCACCATAGAAAAAGAACGTTTGACACTTGCGGAAGTAAGCCACGGCAGTTTCCAGGAGAATATTGCAGTAAGCGGACTGGTCATGCCGATCAGTTCCATCTACCTGGACGCCCTGGAAGGGGGAAGGGTGGAGGAAAAATATGTGGAAGACGGGGCAGTACTTAAAAAAGGCGATCCCATTCTCCGACTTTCAAATACAGATCTCGAGCTGAGCCTGATCAATCAGGAAACCGCGGTATATAACCTGCTTACCCAAATGCAGATCTCTCAGAATGCGGCCAGGCAGAATTCCATTTCGCGCTTAAATCAGATGACCGATGTTGAAAACGCTTATATAGAAGCTGAGCGTATCTATAATCTGAATAAAAGCCTCTTTAAAAAGGGTGTGATCGCCAGGCAGGATCTGATACAATCTGAGAATAACTTCAATTATCAAAAGGAACGAAAAGTCCTGACAGAGGCAATCCTGAAGGAAGATTCCCTGGCTAATAAGCATGTGCAACAACAGGAAAAAAGCTCGTATGAGCGTACGAGAAAGGCGCTGGAACTGATGCGTAAAAAGGTGAATGATCTGTTGGTGATCGCTCCTGTTGACGGGCAGCTCACGGCACTTGATGCCGAAATCGGAGAAACAAAGACCAAGGGAGAACGCCTGGGACAGATCGATGTGCTGAGCGGCTATAAGGTAAGGGCAGAGATCGACGAACATTATATCACACGTATTATGCCCGGTCAAACCGGACGTTTTACTTTCAGCGGGATACCCTATGAACTGGTCATCAAAAAAGTTTATGCCCAGGTGACCAACGGACGTTTCCAGGTTGATATGAACTTTGTCGATAGTATTCCGGAGAATATAAAGAGAGGGCAATCATTGCAGGTAAAGCTGGCTCTAAGTGCTGAGAAGGAGGCTCTTCGGTTACCAAAAGGCGCTTTCTACCAGTCTACAGGAGGCAGCTGGATTTTCAAATTGTCTGAAGATGGTAATTCAGCTTACAGAACCACAATAAACCTGGGCTCTCAAAATGGAGAATATTTTGAAGTGCTGAGCGGACTGCAACCCGGCGACAGGGTTATCACCTCGGGATACGACCGCTATAAGAACATAGAAGAACTAACACTCATTCATTAATCAGAAATCATGATCATACAAGTAAAAAACCTGGAAAAGTATTATCGCACAGATGAAGTACAAACCATTGCACTGAACAAATTGTCATTCGAGGTGAAAGAAGGAGAATTCGTTGCCATAATGGGGCCTTCAGGCTGTGGAAAATCAACCTTGCTGAATATCGTAGGGCTGCTCGACGAAGTCGATGCCGGAAGTTTTGTTTTTAAAGGCCAGGAAGTGGCGCATTACAGTGAACGTCAGCGGGCCAGACTTCGCAAGCATAACATAGGATTTGTATTCCAGAGTTTTAACCTGATCGATGAACTTACCGTGTATGAAAACGTAGAGCTGCCTCTCATCTATACGGGGGTAAAACCCTCTCAACGCCGGTTGCAGGTAGAAGCAGTTCTTGAAAAGATGCAGATCACCCATCGCCGAAACCATTTTCCTCAACAATTGTCAGGTGGCCAGCAACAGCGCGTGGCCGTAGCCCGTGCAGTGGTGCATAACCCTAAACTTATCCTGGCAGATGAACCCACGGGGAACCTTGACAGTTCGAACGGTAATGAGGTGATGCAATTGCTTACAGAACTCAATAAAGCGGGTACCACCATAATTATGGTAACCCATAGCGAACACGATGCGCAATACAGTCACAGGGTGATCAGGATGCTCGACGGGCATAAAGTAACCGAAAACATCATGGCATAAGATACCTTCATCATGATCAGAAATTATTTCATTATCGCATGGCGAAACCTTAGCAGAAATAAGGTTTATTCGCTTATCAATATACTCGGACTTGCCATTGGGATGGCAGTAACCATGCTTATCGGGCTATGGATCTATGACGAAATAACCTATAACGACTATTTCACCAAAAGCGAGCGTATCGCTCAGGTATACCAAACACAGACATTTAACGGTAAGAAAGGTACAGGACCGGCTATTCCCAGACCGCTTGAAGCGGCTATGAGAGAGGATTACGGGAATAACTTTAACCATATCGTCATGTCTTCCTGGCAACAAACCTATTATCTCCAGAACGGAGATAAAAACCTAAGAAGAGACGGACATGCATGGCAAAACGGGGCTATCGATATGTTTGGCTTTGAAATAATAAAAGGTGACAGGAACGGGCTGGAAGATCCGAACTCCATCATGTTATCTGAAAATACGGCAGAAGAATTGTTTGGAGATGCCGACCCCATCGGGAAGGTCATTAAAGTGAACAGTGAACACGATATGATGGTGACGGCGATTTTTAGAAACATCCCTGAAAACAACACCTTCGATGAAGTGGAGTTTATGGTTCCCTGGCAGCATTATGCTGATACAAATGAATGGATCGCCAATGCGTTGCAGCATTGGGGAAACAACTCCTTTCAGATGTTTGTTGAAATAAAAGAAGGGAAGACCATGGAAGAGGTCAGCCAACTCATAGGACCGGTAAAATATGAAAAGGCAGAGGGCGAGAAAGAATATGACCCGGTTATGTTTCTGCATCCCATGAAAGACTGGTACCTCAGAGGAGATTTTGAAAATGGTGAGAATATCGGGGGTCGAATTGAAAATCTTTGGTTGTTTGGTACCATAGGTCTTTTTGTTCTCCTGCTGGCCTGTATTAATTTTATGAACCTGAGTACTGCGCGGTCAGAGAAGCGCGCCAAAGAGGTGGGTATCAGGAAAACCCTGGGATCAGAAAGACCACAGCTGGTAAGACAATTCCTTGCTGAATCACTGTTCATCGTTATGCTTTCCTACCTTTTGGCAATGATAATGGTACAACTATCCATTCCTTCCTTTAATGAGTTATCGGGGAAAACAGTAGAAATACCGTGGGGTGAACCAGTATTCTGGATTTGCTGTCTCAGCTTTATTTTGATTACCGCCTTTCTGGCCGGCAGTTACCCGGCCTTATATCTTTCATCGTTCAATCCCGTCACCGTACTGAAAGGAACCTTCAAGGCCGGACGCTACGCCTCTCTTCCGCGGAAAGTGTTAGTGGTAACTCAGTTTTCTATATCTGTAGCCCTGATCATAGGTACCCTGGTGGTCATGAAGCAGATCGATCACAGTAAAAACAGGCCGGTGGGTTACAATAAGGAAGGACTAATACAGATACCCGTATTCAGTAAAGATTTTGAGGGGAAATATGATCTGATGCATGAAGCCTTCTTACGCTCGGGAGGAGCGGTGGCCATGTCAGGGTCTATGAGCCCTGTAACCTCAGTCTGGTCTAACCGCTCCGGATGGACCTGGGAAGGAAAGCAGGAGGGATTCCAGGAAGATTTCGCCTGGGTCGAAGTAACGCATGAATATCCTTCATCCATGGGACTGATCTTTACCGACGGAAGAGATTTTTCACGGGAGTTCGCTTCAGATTCGAATGCGGTTATTTTGAATGAGACAGCCGTTCGGTATATGGGAATTAAAGACCCGGTGGGGAAATTGATACGCGATGAAGATACAGGGGAAGAAGCACAGGAGCCGATGAAGATCATCGGAGTGGTGAAGGATATGGTGATGCAATCGGCTTACAAGCCGGTCAAACAGACCTTGTTTGTTTTCAGCAAAGAGGGCAACATCAATTATTACAACCTTAGACTGAATCCTGAAAAATCGGTAAAAGAAAATCTGGAACTGATCGAACAGACCTTTAAAACCCATTTCCCGGCCTTGCCTTTTCAATTCGAATTCGTAGATGAAAATTATGCATTAAAGTTCAGGGCAGAAGAAAGAATAGCAAGCCTTGCAGCGGTATTTACCGTTCTGGCCATATTTATCAGTTGCCTGGGGCTCTTCGGTCTGGCATCTTTTGTAGCGGAACAACGAACCAAGGAAATAGGGATCCGGAAAGTGCTGGGTGCCAGTGTGAGCAATCTTTGGCTGATGTTATCCAGAGAGTTTCTGCTTTTGGTGATGCTGTCATTGCTCATCGCCATCCCCATTGCTTATTATATCATGCAGAACTGGATCACAAAATTCGATTATCGCACGAATATCAGTTGGTGGATCTTCATTTCTGCCGGCCTGGGTGCAATTTTTCTGACTATTTTCACCATTAGTTTCCAGGCTGTCAGAGCTGCTTCCGGTAATCCGGTAAAAAGCTTAAGGGATGAATAACCGGCAGCAGGCAGAACGGAAAAATTTTTAATATTTCGAGACTGCATATTTATATACCGAGGTCTGTTCCGGGAGGTTTCTTTTCAAGTAAAAGCAAGCCGGGACAGACCTTGTTAAGATAACTGATCAGAAAAATCAATCTTCTATTTCCAGGGAAACCGGGCAATGGTCAGAGCCTTTAATTTCTGAAAGGATCTCGATATTTTTTACTTTATCGATCAGTGATTCACTTACCAGAAAGTAATCAAGCCGCCATCCTATGTTCTTCTTTCTGGCATTAAAACGGTAGCTCCAGTACGTGTATGCCTCGGTATCGGGATTGAAATGACGAAATACATCGATAAATCCGCTTTCCAGCATTCGGGTCATACCATCGATCTCGGTCTGGGTGTATCCGGCCGTCTTGTTGTAGTTGGATTTGTCGTTTTTAAGGTCGATGGCCTGGTGTGCCACATTGAGGTCGCCGCAAACCACCACCGGTTTCTTAGCTTCCAGATCTTTCAAATAGGAAAGAAAATCTTTATCCCATTCTTCCCGGTAATCAAGACGGTTGAGTTCGCTCCCTGAATTTGGGATATAGACATTGACCAGGTAAAAGTTTTCGAACTCTGTACAGATGATCCTGCCCTCCTCATCATGCTCTTGCTTATTCATTCCTTCTGATGTTGACACAGGCTCCTTTTTGCTGAGGGTCGCAGTGCCTGAATATCCTTTTCTTTCGGCAGCACTGAAGCTCGCCTTATAATCTTCCAGCAGTGGCGTTAACGCTTTTTCCGTTTCCGATTCCTGGGCCTTGGTTTCCTGCAGACAAAGCACGTCAGGATCCAGGTCATCTATGATCTCAAAGAAATCTTTTTTTACTACCGCCCGAATTCCGTTTATATTCCAGGTTATAACTTTCATGCCCCTATTTTTTAAGTAAGATAGGCAATTCATCATAAATTAAGAGGCATTATGCTCTGTTGCTATGCCACTGGATTAATCTGCTTTTCCCGGTTCTATGGGGATTAAGAAAAAAAGCCCGGGTTGGGCTTTTAATTCAGGAGGATTAATTCCCGATCAGTGCAGGTCTTCGAGGTGTTCCACTTCGTTCAGGGTTCCTTTAAGATTGATCAATTGTGATGTAATTGTTTGTCGCAGATTCTCGGGAAGTTGATCATGATCGCTCAGTACATCTTCGTACTCTTCCAGACTGGCTTTATCCCCGCGAAGGCATTCTTCTAGCATGGCTTCATCATCATCAGATGAAAGAGCCGCTTTGATATCCATCCAGGTTCGGTGCATACTTCCTTTGGCACTGCCTTCAGTATCCAGGTCGTCGGCTGAAACGTGTTTAGAAGCTTCTTCACGCAATCTTCCTGCAAAATCAGCGCGCTGCGTTGATTGTTTCCTAAAGAAGCTTTTTAACTGGGCATCATCAGCCTGGTCGGCAGCTTTTTGATAACCTTTTTGGGCATCCAGGTTTTTCCGGATGAGATCATTGATAACGGATTTAATTTCGCTTTTTTCCATGATTAATTGATTTTGGTTTTCTATTGGTTAATGCAGCAGGAAAAGGGTGTTCGGCTCTATTTCGATCAGGAGTTCAGGAAAGCATCACAAGCTTTTACACAGGTACGGCAGGCACGTGCACAATCTTTACAGTGGTCATTTTCATGCTGGTCGCATTCGTCGGCACAGGATTTACAGACTTCGCGGCAGTATTCGACCAATCGGTCGGCGTTGGCAGCTGAGACAAGCAGAATATTATGTAATGCCTGACACACTTCAGCACAGATACGGTCCTGTCGTATACAGGAGACCATTTTATCGATTTCTTTTTCGTCCAGACAGGCGTCAGCACAATGATTACATGCCTTGGCACAATCGGATAAAGCGATGAGAAATTCTTTATTTTTCATAAGGGTGTATTAAATTGGTTTTCAGTAACTTACGAATTAAAGTAAAGCCGTGCCACTAATTAACAAACCCTTAATAGACCGGGTGTTAGTGCATGGTGACATTTCCCCTTCTGTAATTTTCAGTTAATAATTTTTAATGGAACAGCAATATGAAAAAATGGTTTGTAAGCACCCCTGAAGATGCCTTGGCAATAGTGTTGACCGCTTTAGGAATATATCTTGCGGTAATTATTTATACCAGGGTTTTTGGTAAAAGAAGTTTTTCCAAGATGTCGAGTTTTGATTTTGCGATGACGGTGGCGGTGGGATCTATGATCGCTACCACGGTTCTCTCTTCCAGTGTTTCGCTGTTTGAGGGCATAGTGGGGTTACTGGCTATTTATAGTTTTCAGCTTACGGCTGCTTTTTTTCGACGTAGTAAACGCTTCCGGAGGATGGTAGACAATCAGCCTCTGCTCCTTATGGATGGGGAGCATATCTTAGAACAGAACCTTAAGCGAGCAAGGGTTACAAAAGGAGATCTTCGCTCAAAGCTCAGAGAAGCCAACGTAATAGAATTATCGGAGGTGAAAGCAGTCATATTTGAAACCACAGGTGATATTGCGGTACTGCACACGAGCAACCCTGAAAAGGAAGTGGCCGACTGGCTGTTAAAAGATGTCATCAAAGATCCGGAAAGTGAGTATAAGGGAATATAAAATGGAGGTTATATATAATCTATTCGGATCAATTTTAAAGGAAGGTTTCAGATGTCTTAAAGTTAGTGATTTAGGGGAGTTTTGGTTGAAATATTTTGTACCTTATAAGAAGGCAGGTTCATACGATCTGTAATTTCTAAATCAATAAATCAGTCATCATGTCATTACTAACCATTATATTAAACATTCTTTTACCACCTCTTGCGGTTTTTATGAACCACGGTGTCGGAGCTACATTTTTGGTAAGCATTGTCCTGACACTGATCGGTTGGATACCCGGAGTGATACACGCGTTTATTGTCAATCAATAAGCGTATCGTTTCGCATTTAACCCTTTTGTTGGGAAGAAAGTCTGAGCATGTGAAATAACAATGAAGTAAACATCTTTCATAGTTTAATGAATCAATTCCGATGCCGTTATTAGACGGGTATAAGCCCATAAAATCAGGGAATTGTCAGATGTTGTTATTTCAGAAGTTGATCTTTGAACTCTTTAAGATCTTTCACCACCCATTGCGGTTTATTCTGTAAAGGATAAAGCGCATTTCCCGGTCTCTTTATAAAGGCAGTCTGCAGCCCTGATTTCTGTGCCCCGTAGATATCCCAGGCATGGGCCGCCACCATCATGCTCTTCTCGGGGTCAGTCTGCATAGCCGAAAGCACATAATGATAGGTGTCAGGGTGGGGTTTGTATTTTTGAACGCTTTCGACGCTGTAGTAGCTGTCAAACAGATTCAGCAGGTCTGCATTCTTAAGTTGCTTTTTAAGCGTTACTTCAGATCCGTTGGTCAGCGCCACCAGTTTATAGCCTTCTTTTCTTAGTGTCTGCAGAGTATCAGCCACATCATCATGAGCAGGCAAAGAGGTGATCATGTTCATGATCTCTTCAGATCTTTTGTCGGTTAATGATTTACCAAAGCGATCGGCTAACATCTTCAGAACAGCTGCTCCCAACTCATCAAAGCTCACATAACTCCCGGTCAGGGATTCGATCATGGCATATTTCAAAAGGTTCAGAAACCAGAGCTCCGAAGCCCTTTCTGTTCCGAGTTCATCTTCGATGGCCTTTTTAAGAGGCTCCATGTCAAGAAGTGTCTCATTTATATCAAATATGATCAATTCAGGTTTTTTACTCATTTTCTGTCAGTTTACATGGCCCGATGGTTCTTCGTACCTGATTTTAGGGCATCGTATTGAGATGCCATCATCTGGTCTACTTTTTCAGGCTCCTGCTGGTTTAATTTTATCTGTTGTTTTTTCTCCTCTCCTCCAAGAATCACATTGATCGCGCCCTCTCTCAGGCCCTCTATGGTATGGTCGGCGACCTTTTCAGGACTATCCATATCAGGGGCATTAGCGGTTTTCATCATATCGGTGTCGGTAGCCGTCGGATAGACGGTCATCACGTGTATATTCCCGCGTATCAACTCTCTTCTGAGCGCATCAGAAAACTGGCGCAGACCGGCCTTAGTGGCAGCGTATACACTGTAAAACGGCATAGCGACGTATCCGAGACCGGAAGAAACGTTGACGATCGCAGCCTCAGAGCTGTTCTGAAGTAAAGGCAAGGCTCTTTTGGTCAATAAAGCGACCGCCGTCAGGTTAATAGTGATCTGGTTCTGTATGTCGTCATCGGTCATTTCCTGTAGCGGAGCGGCACTGACCACTCCCGCATTGTTGATGAGAATATCGATCTTATCCCACTTCTCTCGTACTGTGTTTATGAGTCGGTTCAGGTCGTCGATTTTTGAAACATCTCCCTGCACGGTCAGGATTTCGCAGTCGGGAAAATCATCTCTCAGGGTATTCAGCGGTTCGAGTCTTCTTCCCATGGTAGCAAATTCATTTACTCCCTGGTCATGAAGTTTTTTTATGATCGCTTTTCCGATCCCGGCACTTCCACCTGTGATCAGTACTTTTTTTCCTTTTAATTCCATCGTTTATTTTATCTGTTTTTATTTACATAATCCCGATAAGTATCGGCCAGTTTCTGTTTCTGGTTATCATCAAGGGCTTTGCCGGCCAACTGAAATACTTCGTGTTCTTCTTCGTCAAGATGATGGGTTACCATTTCTTTCAGGTCTTTGGCCGATCGCAACCAGGCAGGAGAGCTCATGTCGGTACTCTCAAGATTCTCCAGGAGTTCATCGATATCGTGATGTTCTGCGATGCTGTGTCTGGCCTTGTCCTGGGTCAGGTCTTTCGATATCATGGGTTTATAGAAATAGCGTTCTTCAGCATCTGCGTGCACCCGTAGCTCCTTTTTGAGTTTTGAGAATACGGCTTTCCGGGTTTCTGTTTCTCCGGAGGTGTCTGTAAGTTGATCGAGAAGCTTACGCTGTATATCGTGGTCTTCTCTGAGTGCTTCGAATATGTTCATATGTAAAGGTTTTACATCTCGTGAATCTCTTTGGCGGCTCTTGCACCCGAGCGCAACGCTCCTTCCATGGTACTGCGCAATATGCTGGTATGTTCTCCGGCAAAATAGATACGACCCTCGGGTTGCTGTAATGCCTTGAGATGCTGACTAACATCGCCCGGTGCCGGAAAACTGGGGCCTCCCAAAGCATACGGGTCTTTCCCCCACGCCTTTATATAGGTCTTTTGCAAGTGATCCTGAGTACCCGGATGCACCTTTTCCATACTTTCCCCCACAGTGTTTATCAGGGTTTCTGCCTTCATTTCAGCCAGGGTCTCGGCCTGTTTTCCGGCAGTATAGCTTTCCAGTATGGCTGGATTTTCAGAAGGACGATCAGCATTGAGATGGGGTATGACCTGCCCTGCCTTAAGATCGGTAAAAGCCATCCCCGAAAGGTTTTTCTGTTGCCAGAAAGGTTGTTCTACCTGGAAGTAGGCCCTGGTAAGGTGCAAGACAGGTACTTCTGAAACGGCTCTTTGTTTTGCTTCAGAAAGGGGAGGGGTGAAGCTGATCTTTTCGGTTACCTTAAGCGGGACGGTACAGATGACGTAATCGGCACTTAAGGTTTCATTGTTTTCGGTGGTAACCATCACTTTTTCTCCTTCTGTGACGACCTCTTTGACAGGTTTTCGATATTGTACGACATCTCCTAATTCTTTTGCCATGGCCCGGGGTAATTGATCATTACCTCCCACAAGAACAAAAGGCATGGCACTCATAAATAATCCGAAATCGCTCACCGCCATGGAGAGAGCAGATGTCTCTGTGGGTACTGCAGCGAACCACTGGGTATTCTTCATCAGTTCAACCGCACCGTCACTCGCTCCCTGCTCTTTGAGATATTCAGCCAGCGATTGCTGATCCATCGAAATCAAAGGCTCTTTATCCCAGTTCGAGGGTTCGCTGATCTCCGGCGGTAAGGTGTCGATAATGTATTTCTGAACTATTCCCATGGGGCCGAGCTGCTGTTCCTCTTCTGTAAGGTCATAGGGCCAGTTTACCTGTTCCCCGGGACTTACAGACATCACCTCGCCATTTAGAATATAGGTGATAGGCTCATCAGGGAACGCCCACGGAGCTCCTTCAAGATTGTATTTTTTGATGTACTCATTGGCCAGGGTATACGATTTTGAATAGCCTACCGCACCTTCATCGACATAAAGCCCGTCTGCGAATTCATCTCTTACAGTCGAAACGCGCCCGCCGGGCCGGTCTCTGGCCTCAAGCAGAGTGACGTTATGACCTGCTTTCCTGAGTTCCATGGCAGCAGACAGACCAGCCAGACCCGCACCAATAACCAGTACGTTCTTTGCCTGGGTGGTACTGTCAAAGATGCGGTCACTCGCACTTAAAGGGTGTAACATGGCCCCGGCGTACAGAGCGCCCACAGAGAGACCAAATTGTTTTAAAAAATCCTTCCTGCTAAGATTGTTGTTTGATTGTTTATTCATAATTGGTGGTTGGTTGATTGCTTGTTTTTCAGCAGGATAAGTTCTGAAGGGTACCTTAAAAGATAGGAAAAAACAATGAAAAAAAACAATACTTTTACAACATGAGGCTTCATAATTGAATTCGATAAAATCCATATCGCTTCCCGAACACCTTACCCCTTATTTCAGGGAATGTTACTTCTGTTCTTTCGAAAGCAGGGATTCACCCTACATCCCTGTTGTAGATGATGGGTGCCATGACCTGGTTATCTTCAGGGAGTTGAATTCCAGCTTCATTTATGGGGAAGATAAGAAGGTGATCCCATTAACCTTCCCGGTTTTTACGATACAGGGAGTGGAACACCCCTTCCGAATACAGATTAATGGTACGTTGCATTTCACCACTCTTAAGGTGCAGCCCTGGTTGAATACCGCCTTTTTTCCGATGGGAAAATCTGCAGGAGTGATCGATATGGGCAGAATGTACCCGGAAGCTGAATCAGCATTGGTCCCAGGACTTCTCAACGAGAAGGAAGAGGCGCAAATAAAGAAACTGGTTGTTGACTTTATGGAGCTTATGGTAGCAAGGATACAACCCGAAACAGATGAATTGATCCGTTCTGTTTGTACCCGAATATATGAAGCAAAAGGAATGATCAGTGTAAACCAGCTTTCAGAAGAATTTGAATACAGCAGGCAGGCTCTGAACAATCGATTTAAGAAAAGAGTGTTCTACGGGTTAAAACATTTTATCATGATCGTTCGGATTATGAGCCTGATCAAAAGGAAAGTGAATCACCCTGAAATAAGTTTTACCCGCCTGGCTCATACTTTTCAATATTTTGATCAGGCACATTTTAACAGGGATTTTAAAAAGGTTACAGGGCTGGAACCTAAAGTATTTTTTGCCGATCTGTCACCATTTTTAGTCCGACATCTGAAAACTCCGCCTGATCCTTGTTAATTTTAGGAGTTTTGCAGAAGATTAACACAATAATTTCCGGGGCCGTAGTATTTTCACCTTCATATGCATAGGGCTCATATGACCCTGCCCTCACAGAATCACTTATGATATCATATTATAAACCTGCTTTAATCTTTTTTTACCTGAAAAGGTCCGTTTTTCTTTTGCTGACAGCTGTTGTTCTCTGCGGATGTTCCACCCCCTACCAACTTGAAAATGATTATATATATCGTCAGGATTGGGGAAGAGGCGATGTAAAGTGGAAACTTGTCTGGGAAGATGAATTTGAAGAGGAAGATCTCGATACCCTCAAGTGGAGTAAAGTTCCTCCTGCAGGAAGTTCCTTTGGGCGTTATATGAGTACTGATGAGGATTGTTTCCGACTGTATGACGGAAAGTTGTTTCTGAGAGGAATCATTAATAAAACAGAGACTAAAGATCAGCGACGTTATCATACCGGGGGGATACAATCAAAGGGTAAATTTGCATTTCAATATGGTCGTGTGGAAGTCAGGGCACGCATCGAAAAGGCAAAAGGGGCATGGCCTGCCATTTGGATGCTCTCTGAATTGAAAAAATATGGTGATTATCCCAATAATGGAGAGATCGATATCATGCAATATGTGAATTTCAAGGATCATATCTGGCAATCGGTTCATTCTCATAATGTGTTACGCTCAGACCGGGCTACAGACGATGAATTCTATGCCAGGGTACCAGCCGATGTGGCCAGGTATAACGTATATGCTCTTGAATGGTATCCCGACAGGCTGGAGTTCTATCTGAATGGAAAGAACACCTTCACCTACAAAAAAAAGGAGGGAGCCCTGCCCTCAGAGTGGCCTTATGATCAGCCCTTTCATTTGCTGATCAACCAGCAGCTCGGCGGATACTGGGCAGGAGCGGTGAATTCAGATCATCTGCCGGCAAACTTTGTAATCGATTGGGTACGGGTGTATCAATAAAGCAAGCTTACCATTTTTACAAGGTTATCATTTCTCCTTTGACAATCTTTGCGACCGGAACAAAAAAGATGAACCTATGAATTTCTGGAAATTATTTTGCATACTCCCCCTTCTTTGTATTATTGAGGTTTCGGCTCAACAGGCACCGGACCCCCATTATTTTGACCGTGCGGCTCTGGCAGAACGGTATATGGCAGCTCTTACCGAATTACAACAGTTCAACGGTGTTTTGTTGCTGAGCTCGGGCGATGAGCTGTTGCTAAATAAGGCCTATACCATAAAGGGTGATATTCCTCCTTCCATGGAGGTCAATACTCATTCACAATTCGATATCCGGTCGGTCTCGAAATTATTTGCGAAAGCAGCTTTACTCGAATTACAGGAAGAAGGAAAAATACAGCTGTCAGATTCTATCGGGCTTTATATTTCGGGGCTTCCCTGGGGAGACAAAATTACCCTGGTGATGTTGATGAATCACAGTTCAGGCCTGGGCAGAGAACTAAGCGGATTTGACGGAGATCTCATCGAGGTGGAACCTGAGGAAATGATGGGATTGATCAGTAAGGAATCTCTGGAATTTGAACCCGGTACAAAATCACAGTATTCCAACCTGGGTTTTCAACTCATATATTACCTGATCGAACAGGTAAGCGGAATGACTTACCCGGTTTTTCTGCGGAAGTACTTTTTTGAACCCTGGGGTATGAAGGCAAGCGGAGCACATTTCTATGACCCGACGGCTTCTCTCGAATCTTATGCTAAGGGACATTATATGAAAAACGACAGCCTGAGGGTCATTGACCAACTGGATCGCGAAGATGCCAGATTGGGCCATTTGTTCTCAACCACTGGAGATCTCCAGTTGTTTTTAGAGGGAATCGAAGATAAGCCTTACGCCGGCAAGATCTCTGAAGATGGGATCATTACTCATGCAGGAGGAAGCAGAGGTAAACGAGCCTGGGTTTATGCAGATCCGGATCATGATTTTAAGATTGTATTTCTGACCAACTTTGACGACATACCTTTTGAAAGATTGACCCGGGACCTCGTGAAAATAATGAAGGAAGAAGGCGTTGATATTCCTCGTCCGGTAAACCGCAATTCTATTGAAGTATCTCCTGAAGTACTCTCCAGGTATGAGGGGACCTTCGACTTTGCGGAGGCTGGCCATCTGAAGCTGACGTTCAAGGTTGAAGAAGGATCTCTTACGGCTTACCAGAACGGAAAAAAGGCCGGTACCCTATTCTCAGAGAGTGAAAGGGTGTTCTTCTGGGACCCTCAGAGTGATGAGTCTTTGGAGTTCGTGCCAGACAGTGAGGGTGAGTTTTATGCCCTGATGGATTTTCAGGGAATACAATGGAAGGGATATCGGCTTCCGGAAAAGGACCAGTGAAGTTACTGCGAATACCATAGGAGCCTTATTGCTTCATTAAATTTGCTTTCGAACTGAAAAGTGAAGTTCTTGCAACGTAGGTTGAATTTCAGGGTCTATACTTTAGAATCAAAACAATTTCTATGACATCAATTTTGTATGCGCTTAAGAATCATTTCATAATCCTTTTAGCTGTTTCCTTCTGTTTGCAGGTGAAAGCCCAGCAAATACAGTATCAGCAGATCGCAGCTGAGTTATTGAAAATGGAAAAGACCGACCAGTTGGCTGCTATTAATGCTCACCCGCCTGCAGCATACAGCCATTTCACTCAGGAGCAATGGGAGGTGTTTAAAGACAGTATTTACAGAACTCATCAGAAAAGAGTCGAGCAGATCTTTGATCAGATAGGATTCCCGGGTTTTAAACAAGTGGGGAAAGAGGGAGAACAGGCTTTCTGGCTTATGGTTCAGCATAGTGACCACGATCCTTTCTTTCAAAAAGAGGTTCTGAAAGCCATGAAAGCCGAAGTGGCCGGTCAGAATGCCGATGCAAAGCATTATGCCTATCTCACAGACCGGGTCATGCTCAACACAGGAGGAAAGCAGGTCTACGGTACACAGGTGAGATATCGAAGGGACCGCTGCCAGGCTTATCCCAAACCTTTGAAAGATAGTATACAGGTAAATCGTCGCCGGGCCGGGATAGGGCTGGAGCCTCTTGAAAGCTATCTCAATATAATGACCGAAATGCACTTTACGATGAACAAAGAATTTTTCTCTGAAAAAGGCATCAAAAAACCCACTTATTACAAGGTTCCGGAAGATTGATAAAACATTGCTACAAGTGTGATCCCTGCAGCTACAGCTTTTTATCATATCTCATTCACGCATGAATGTAACAGATTCCTCTTCAGTTGTAATGTCAACTCTTATCTGAAGTTGAATAACAAGATGCCTCTTTGAAATAATTGATCTTGTTCGGTTACGGCCTTACTGCTGTTGACCAATGCCTGAATAGCTGGTGCATTTTAAACTGTAATGGAAAAATTAATACGGTTTTTTTCTCCTTTCTTTCCAGTTTTTTTGCTCTGATACACCGTATGTTAGGGTGATGAGATAAAAAAGTGGAACACCTCCTGATTACAGACTGATAAATGTCATTCCTTCCCGGTACCCGTCGGGGTATCTTAGCTGTAGAATTATTGAGCAACTCTAAACATCAAGCCTATGACAACTCAAGTACAATTCGTTCATGCCACCACCAACCAGAACGTAAAGGAATTACTGGCAAAAAAATTACAAAAGATCGTTGCCAAATATGACTGGGTAATCAACTCATCTGTGATTTTCAAGGAAGAAAATGACAGCAAGGGTAAGGGGAAGATCTGTGAAGTGGAACTAAGTGTTCCCGGGCCAAGGATATTTGCCTCTGCCAACGAAGACAGTTTCGAAAAGGCTGCCGATGTAACAGTCAGAGAGCTTCAGCGCCAGTTAAAAAAGAGAAAAGCCAGCATGATGAGACACTGATAATTTGATTTAGCGAAACATTTCATTTCTTTCATGATTTTTTCCCTGTGGGCGGTTCCGGTCACAGGGTTTTTTTATAGGTTTTCATTTCGCCGTCTTCCGGTATCCAGACCTTTTCTGTGAGATTTCTTGCGGAAAGCCATTCTCTCAGGTCTGTTCTGGAGGTAGTGCAATGGTTCACTCCTTCCATATGGTTGGCCATCACTTTTCCGGGAGCGGTTTCGATAAAGGAAAGGATATCTTTCTTATCCATAAGCAATGGAGCCAGAAGATCCAGCCTGGCAGTACCCGCGGCTAAAACTGAAATATCGGGTTGGTCATCTGTAAGCACCTGTCGAACCTCGGGAGTTAAAACGGTATCTGAGCTGAGATAAATAGAAGGTTCCCCTGGTAATTCGATCAGGTAGCCCATCACATTTCCCATCAGACGGCTAACAATCCCGTAGCCGTGTAAAGCTGGGATTCCCTTAATTCGTCCCCCCATAAATGATGAGGTTTTATGATATTCGATGAGATGGTCAACATCAAGCCCTTTTTTTCTGAAATGATCTCCATCCTGAACGCTGCAACTTACCGGGATGCGATTCTTTCTTAAATAAGCGATACCAGCATCATCTATATGGTCTGCATGCCGGTGCGTGATCAGGCACCTGGAAACCCCGTCGAGAAATTTTTCAGTCTCTGCGAGAAGATCGCAAACCGGATTGCGTTTCGGATTATTTCTCAATAGCGTAAAGGAAGGGAAAGCACCTGCCTTTGAAAGCATGGGGTCGATCAATAAACGACTCTCCTTCCATTCGAGCACCATACTGGCGTTTCTCAGATGGTATATTCGCATGTTTTTTTTATGAAGATATGAAATAGTCTGTCATTTTTCAGCCCTTGTTTCAGGATGCCAAATAAACCAAATCCGGTCATTTGCAGCTTAACGATTATAATGGCATGTTGTTGAAAATAAATGGTTTAAAAAACAAGCATTTCTATCTTTCTGTTCCAGAAGACGAGGTTATAGTTTTTTGTTGGTTAGGTATTAAAAACCCGGTAGTTAGCTCATAGCTGCCGGGTTTTTTATTTGATGCAAAGGGCAACGTTGATAATTCGTAACTTTAAAGAAGATGTCCCCCACTACCGTCTTATGTAACCTTGATTACTGACAGCTGGTAGTGCTTGCCGTATTTTAGCCTGAAAAATTATCAGGGCATGCAAGAGCCTTTTAATATACCTGACCATATAAACAAACTTCGCCGAACCCTTGTGGTATTCACCGCGGCGGTCATGCTGCTGGCATTATTTATTTTTATCACCTCTAAAAATCCGTCCATTATCGATTTTTCCTCTCCGGAAGAAGGCCCCTGGGAATTAAAAGATCCGGTCACTGCATTTTCTTCAGGGGAAATGCCCGGGGAGGTCAAGTATGGTTATATGATACTTACCGAAACTTCCAAATGGATCGGTCCGGATGCTCATGATACACAGATGCGTTTTTCGGGAAATCATCTCAGTTGTACCAATTGCCATCTGACACAAGGTACCCAGGCCGGGTCAGCATCCTGGGTGGGTGTTCCGGGACGGTTTCCACAGTTCAGGGGTAGAGAGAATAAAGAAGGAACCCTGCAGGAACGTATCAACGGTTGTATGGAACGAAGTATGAACGGAAAGGCTATACCTGAAGGCTCCAGAGAAATGGGCGCGATGATAGCCTATATGGAATGGATCAGTGAAGGCTTGCCACCTGAAATGGAAGCAAATTATAAAGGCTTTACCGATTTGAAAATACCGGAGGTAAAAGTCGATCTCATGGCCGGGAAAGCCGTTTATGACAGAGAATGCGTTATTTGCCACGGTGATGACGGACAAGGGATTCCTTCTGAATCGGGATACCAATATCCGCCCCTGTGGGGTAATGATACCTACAATAACGGGGCTGGAATGCACAGAGTTTTGACCGCCGCCCGATTCATCAAAGCCAACATGCCTTTTGGGATAGCCACAAAAGAAAATCCTAAATTAACAGATGAAGAGGCGTATCATGTAGCCGGCTATATCAATAGTTTTGACCGTCCTGAGAAACCCGGACTGGAAAGAGACTTCCCTGACCTGAAATTAAAACCCGTTTCGACCCCTTATGGTCCCTGGGCAGACGAGTTCAGTGAGGAACAGCATCGATGGGGCCCATTTTTACCGATCATTGAATTTTATAAAAAAGAATACGGAATAACGAAAACCAAATGACCCTGAAAAATCCTGCTTACCTGATACCTGTTTTACTGTTCTCATTTTTTGCCGCGTCTCAAGAAAATCTTGAGGTTTCCAAAGGGAAATTAGGCGGACAATGGAGAACCTTCTATATGGCAACCTTCAACAAAGACAGCCTCAAGGATTTTGAGGCTCTGGCCACCGGGGGATATATCAAATACACCTACGATTTTAATAAAAATCTCAGTGCAGGGGGAGCTTTGTATTCTTCCCTTAACACCAAGATTCAGGACCTGACAAAACCCGACCCTACTACCGGCAGAACCAGCCGCTATGAGGAAGGACTTTTCGATCTTTTGAATCCAAGCCGTGATCTTCTCGTGATCCTGGGTGAAATGTACCTGGACTATCATACAGACTTTCACCGTGTGAAGGTTGGTAGAATGAAGATCAAAAGTCCGTTCCTGAATGGGCAGGACGGGCGTATGATACCCACCCTGGTTCAGGGAGCCTGGTATACCTATTCTCCCGGCAGATCTCAGTTCCAATTTGGGGTACTGAACGAGATCGCGCCGCGCTCCGGAAGCGAATTCTTTTCGATAGGTGAAAGTATTGGAATTTATCCCTCAGGGAGAACTCTTTCGGGTGCACCTTCCATGTATGAAGGAAATACGAATTCTGATTATGTCATTATTGCCTCAGCTTCCATGCCCCTGGGCAAAGGCATAAAGACCACTCTATGGAACTATTATACCGATAATGTTTTTAATACCTTTTATCTGAAACCCGAGTTCGATCTCAGTAAGAACTGGAACCTGCAGTTGGAATGGGTGCATCAGAACCGGGTAGGAGAAGGAGGGAATGATGAGGAAGCGCTGAGGTATTTTACCGCAAACACTTCCGATGTTATTGGAACACGCCTGGCTTATTCATGGAACCGGTCTTCGTTATCACTGGCATGGAACCATATTCTTCCTCATGGGCAATTCCTTTTCCCCAGGGAATGGGGACGTGAATTCATATTCAGTTTTCAAAAGCGGGAACGCAGTGAGGGGTCAGCAGATAATCATTCCCTGGTGCTTTATTATGACCAGCGATCGCGGATAGAGAGGCTGGGACTCGATCTGCAATCGATCATAAGCGTGGGACGGCACTGGAAAGCGCCTGTTACCAATCCGGAGTTGAATAAATATGCTTTCCCTGATTATACCCATATCAATCTTGATCTCCTTTTTGATATTGACGGACTAAAGGGATTGAGTCCGGAGGTACTCATAACCGGAAAAGTTTCACACGGTGATTTTCCCGACAATCCCAATTTCATTTTTAATAAGACCGATCTCCTGCATGTGAATCTGGTGCTGAACTATAATTTTTAAGAAACCCCGGTTTTTTTAATCCTGATACAGGGCTGAAGTCCCTGAACCGGCTATCAATAACTGGTCTCATCAAGCTTGACCTTCCCCTTAAAGGTACGGTAAACGAATATGGTATAACCAAGTACGAGCGGTCCGCCAATGGCTACGATGGTAAGCATGATGCGTAGCGACTTCATGGAAGAGGCGGCGTTATAGATAGTGATGTTATAAGCGGGATCTAAACTCGATATGAGCAGGGTGGGGTAGAGTTCTATCGCTACCAATACAAGACCGAGGCTGATAGTCAGAGACGAGAAAAAGAAAGCCAGGCGATATCGTTTTTTACTGGCTAGTCGGGGCACATTGGCAATGCTCAGAAAGGTAAGAACCGGAACCAGAAATAAGCTGGGATTTTCTTTGAAATCGTCAGAAAGATGCGGAATGTAAAGCAGGGTGTATAAGGTGGTGATACCGAAGCTTACCATGAAAAAGATCATGCCTCTTTTTAATAGGAAGGTCAGTTTTACAAATAGTCTGCCCTCAGTCTTCAGCAGGAGATAAATAGCTCCGTGCATCATAAAAAGCGATAGGGTGGTAATGCCGGTGAGCAATGCATAAGGGTTCAGGAATTCGAAAAAACCGGCACCCTGGTACATATAGTTCTGTCCGATGGCAATGCCTTGCAATACATTACCCAATACCACTCCCAGGAGAAAGGCGAGCATGATGCTTGAGATACTGTAAGCCACGTCCCAGGTTTGCCGCCACCATCGCATAGGTTCCTTGGAACGAAATTCTATGGCTATGGCCCTGAAAATAATGAACAGCAGGAACAACATAAAGGGTACATAAAGGGAAGAGAACAGGGTTGCATACATTATGGGAAAGCCTGCAAAAAGGGCACCACCACCGATCACCAGCCAGACTTCGTTGCCATCCCATACAGGACCCACTGCGTTCAGGGCGACACGCCGGTTGATATCCTTCCTGAAGAACAAATGCCAGGCACCGGCCCCGAAATCAAAGCCATCTAAAATGGCGTAGCCTGAAAAGAGTCCCCCGACCACCAGAAACCACCAGGTCGGGTAGTCCAATCCTAAAAAATATTCGAGGTTCGTATTCATGACAACAGTGATTTTGTGATTTCTCGGGTAAGCGGCCGGTCATTATCATCGCTTTCATCATACGGACCGTGTTTGATCTTTTTTGTAAGCAGATAGAGAAATAAGAGCAACAGGATCGTATAGACGATAAAGAACAGGATCAGGGAAAAAAGGATCTGGTTTTCGGTTACGGCCTGCGAAAAGGCGTCTGAAGTGCGAAGCAGTTTATATACTACCCATGGCTGCCTGCCCATCTCTGCCGCGAACCAACCGACCTGGTTAGCGATCTGCGGGAGTATAACCGCAAACACGAATACCCACAGCAACCATTTTTTCTCAAATAACTTGCCTCTGTACCACTGAAAGCAGGCAAAAAGCGTCAGGATGATCAGCAGCATGCCGATAGTTATCATGATATGATAGAACTGAAATACAGCATTGACCTGCGGTGGTCTTTCATCTTCCGGAAAAGCTTTAAGTCCGGTGACAGGCTTTTCAAAGTCATAGTATAGCAAAAAAGACAGGCCACCGGGAATTCTCAGACCCTTAACTGTTTCAGACTCTTTATCAACCCACCCGAAAAGGTACATATCTGCCGGGGCATTGGGTTCAAAATGCCCTTCCAGCGCGGCGAGTTTTGCGGGCTGATTTACCGCCACCCCGTTGGCCGAAGAGTGGCCGGTGACCAATTGACCTAAAGAGAAGATAGTGGCAACAACCAAAGCGATGCGAAAGGCTTTTTTTGAGATGGTGACATATCTGCCACGCACCAGATAATAGGCATGTACGCTGAGAACGAGGAATGCCCCTGCAAGAAAGGCACCCAGCCAAACATGCGTAAGCCTGTCTATACTGGACGGATTAAATACCATGGCCCAGAAGTCAGTGATTTCAGCCCTTGCATTCAGTCCTTCCCCTACGATATGGTATCCGGCCGGGGTTTGCTGCCAGCTGTTTGCAACAACGATCCATATGGCTGAAAATAAAGATCCAAGAAATACCCCGGTGGTTGCAACCATATGTACCCAGGGTTTTACGCGATTCCACCCGAATAACAGAACTCCTAAAAATCCGCTTTCCAGGGCAAAGGCAAAAATTCCCTCGGCAGCCAGGGCACTGCCAAAAACATCACCTACATACCGCGAGTATACAGCCCAGTTCGTCCCGAATTCAAACTCCATAACTATACCGGTTACCACACCAATACCAAAAGTGAGGGCGAAGATCTTTGTCCAGAACCGGGCCAGGATATGGTAAGCTTCTTTTCCGGTTTTCAGGTATACCCCTTCAAAGATCACCATGAGTAATCCCAGGCCGATACTCAAGGGTGGATAGATATAATGAAAAGCGATGGTGAAGGCAAATTGAATACGTGCCAGAATCTCTGTATCCATATCGGTTTTGCTGTCTGTATGGTTCTTTCTCACATAACGGAATGAAGTCAGGCAAAAGCTGATTTAATTCCGGTTATTTTTCTGAAAGATAAGGAGTTATACGCAGATTTACTTCTTAAATATTCTGTTATTCAGAGATTTTGAAGTGATTTATAGTATGGAGCTTTATTTGCAGAAATAAAAAAAGCCCGCTGATCAACGGGCTTTACAAGGTTTTAAAATATTCATTTAAACTGTTCAACGGCATCGCTGAGATCGTAAACCTGGGTGTCTTTCAAGGCCGACTGTAAGATGCTGCTTCCTGCCGCACTTCTGTAACCTCCGGCGCAGTGAACGACTACAGGTTTTGACTTCGGGATTTCATCCAACGAATCACGCAGCTCGTTCAGCGGTATGTTAATGGCATGATCGAAAAATTTTCCCTGTGAGACTTCACTTTTATTTCTAATATCCAGAACGGTATAAGAAGAAGTGTCTTTTTTAAAGGCTTCCAGATCGACCGGCTGCATTTTCTCAAAAACCTTATCTCCCAGGGTTACCACGGCTTTCACCTGTTTTTCATAACCAATTTTTGCGACCCTGTGAAGTACTTCGTGACGGTCGGTTATTGAATCGATAACCAGATAAAAGGGTTCTTCGGGCCTGACGATCGATCCCAGCCAGGTTTCAACCTTATCCTCTTCTTTTCTGGCCATGATATTGATACTGCCGGGCAGATGTCCTTTTTTATACTTCTCTTCATCACGGGTGTCAACAACCAAAATCTCTTTCTCAAGCGCGTTGACCTTATCCAGATAGGGAACGGTTGCGATACCGGCTTCGAAGCGGTCTGCTCCGTTCTTATTGATATCAACATCAAAACCGAAGTAAGAGGGTATGAACGGCTGGTCTGCAAGAATGGTATCGACGAATTCCTGTTCACTCTGGTCTTTAAATGCCCAGTTACCCTGTCTTTCGTTTCCAAGGGTACTTGAAGCATCACTGCTGAGGTTCTTTCCGCAGAGAGAGCCTGCACCATGAGCAGGATATACCAGTGTTTCATCGGGAAGCTCATTGAACTTGGTACGGATGGTGTTATACATCATTTTTGCCAACTCTTCCCTTTTAGCCTTCATATTTCCTGCTTTCTCCCTAAGGTCAGGTCTTCCTACATCACCTATGAACAAGGTGTCACCTGTGAACATCGCCTTGGTTCCATCTTCATCTGATGCAACGATGGTTATCCCGTCTGGTGAATGCCCCGGTGTATGAAGGCAGGAAAATGTGACTTCGTTCATTTCAAGGGTGTCGCCATCATCAAAAGCCAGATGCTCATAGGCTGCACCAACCATCTTACTGGTATAGATAGTAGCTCCGGTCTCTGTATGTATCTGCTTGTGACTGCTCACAAAATCTGCATGCGGATGTGTTTCAAATACCGCTACAATTCTGGCGTTCTGCTCTTCGGCGAACCGATAATAAGGTTTTGGATCTCTGGCAGGATCTACCAGTGCGATCTTGTCACCGCTTACTATGGCGTAGGAATAATGTGCTAATGGTTTATCTTCAAATTGTTGGATCTTCATAACCTGTGTTTTATTTTTTGGCTAAGATACCATTGAAGATACTCAAATTCAGTAACAAAGGTTACAGGAAGGGCTTGTGCTTAGCTGAACCGGGACAGAAATTCGGCAAATTTCCGGTGAAAAGCGATCAGGATTAATCCGCCGAGAACATCGAAGCCTGTAAGGATGTAAGACAGGTTGGTCCCTGAAGATTTTGAAGTGGCGGAACTGAAAAGTTTTTCCAGCGTTCCGGGTTGTTTCTCGGGTTGAATGGCCAGATAGGTCTGATACAGAAATTCAGGCAATGCTCCCAGGAAAAGCAGAAATCCGGCAACCAGTAATGCGACACTGAATATATCGCGACTCTTTAAAGTGCCGGTACGAAACTCTTTTGTGTCAAAGCCTTTATCAAGTCCCAAAAGATCGATTACGGTGTCTGATTTGCGTACGAGCAGGTAAAAGAGCAGGAACAGGAAGATTAGGGAAAGCAGGACCCAAAGGGTTGCAGATGCCGGTGCTTCGTCATAAATATCACCGATCACTTCGGGAAGAAAGCTGAAAAGCGTGATCAATAAACTATACAGGGCAAACAGCCTGATTATTATTCGGAAAAAGTCTCTGTAGGTCATCAAATAAGGGGTTTTGAGGCGAATATACCACTCTTGAGGTTTTTCTGAAATATTGGACCGCCTTAAAAAACAAAAACATGAATTTTGTAAGAAATTATTTTCTTTTGTGCAATAAATTTTATAGTATTACAACACCTCCCCGTAAAATTTAATGACTTTTTTATGGAAACCTTAAAGGCTTATCGTAAAGATGATGCATATGAGGCCGGTGCCAACAGCACTGAAACCGAAGATCATAGCAGGGAAGAGTTCACAGAAACACAGCGGGAACTTCTTTTGCGCACTACCCGGCAGGCACAGGATATGGATCAACGACTGCAGCGGTTTGAAAGCCTGGTAGGGGTATTGTCAAAATTAACGGTCTTACTGGCTTTGATGCTGATCACCCTGATCACCGTTATGGTCTTTCAATACCTGTAAGGGGTTAACTGTATTCCAAATACTTATCGGTTACCTTACCATATTTTAATGCGAGTGTATCTTTAATATAATTCTGATATACTTTCCAGGGGTGGCTTGAGCCTTGTTTTGGAAGTATGTCCAGCGCTCTTTTCACATAACCGGCCTCAAAATCAAGTAAAGGTTCAGAAGAAAATGCCTTGTCGTCAAATCTTGGGGTACAGGTCTCATAACCATGCTTTTCCATATGATTCAATATCCGGGTTACGTAATGACAGTTCAGGTCGCATTTGAGGGTCCATGAGGCATTGGTATAGCCAACCGCGATGGCAAAATTCGGTACATCGCTGAACATTACCCCTCGATAAACATGAAGGTTTGAAGTATCTGTGACTTGCTTGTCGATACTTAATTGCATCCCGCCAAGAAGTTTGATCTTCAGGCCTGTTGCTGTGACGATCAGGTCGGCCTTAAGGGTTTTACCTCCCTTGGTGATAAGGCCCTCCCTGGTGAATGTATCGATGGTGTCGGTTACGATACGTGCCTTCCCGGATCTCACAGCCTTGAACAGGTCGTTGTCAGGTACCAGGCAGAGTCGCTGATCCCACGGATCATAGCTCGGATCAAAATCCTGATCCTTGTATTTGTCTCCGAGTTGTTCGGCTATTTTGTCTTTGATGAACTTTCTCATCTTCCCTGGCCACTTTCTTGATACCTGGTAAAGAGTAAGGCTTACCAGGATGTTCTTCCATCTGGCGAGGGTATGTGCCACAGAGGCTGGCAGGTTTCTTTTTAAGAAGTTAGCGAGGGCATCTTCCCGGGGAAGATTGAGGATATATGTAGGCGAACGCTGCAGCATGGTGACACCGGAGGCTTTCTTGGCCAGTTCCGGTACCAGCGTCACTGCTGTGGCTCCACTCCCTATCACGATGACCTCTTTGTCGGTATAATCGATCCGGGAATTCCATTGTTGGGGATGAATCACTTCTCCTTCAAATACCGAACTCTGTTCACGAAGAGGGTCGTAACCTTTTTCATAATCATAATACCCGCTGCAGACAAAGAAGAATTTGCAGGTGAGTTCGAGCTTTTCTGTCCCATTTTTTTCAACCTTTATTTTCCAGGTACGTCGCTCAGAATCCCAGTCAGCGGCAATGACCTTATGCCGGTATTTTATCTTTTTATCCAACCCGAATTTCTGAGCGGTTTCTTTGATGTATTTCAGAATGGAAGGGCCGTCTGCTATGGCCTTGGCATCTTTCCATGGATTAAAGGAAAAACCAAGGGTATACATGTCTGAATCAGACCTGATTCCCGGGTACCGGAATAGGTCCCAGGTTCCGCCCATATCTTTTCTGGATTCAAGTATGGTAAATGACCTGTCCTTGCATTTGTCCTGAATATGATAGGCGGCACCGATACCGGAAAGTCCGGCACCGACGATAATGACGTCGTAAGTAGTTTCCATAGGTTGATAAAGGTATGGTAATGGTTTTCTAAAATAAGAAATTTCAGTGGGAAGCCTGTATTATTTCTATGGGTTGGGTAAAGGTTGCTAAAGAAATGAGTGCTTTTACCGACCTATCCCGGCAATGGCTAAAGCCCGGCGAGTCTGAAAGCCTTTTCCAGAAGCTCCTTGTCGTCTTTGATCCAGCCCATCAGTTCCTTGTTGAGGTATGGGTCCATGAATGCAAACTCAAGCAATTTACCTCGAGCATCGGGATTTGCCACAAGATAATCACTCAGGAACCTTCGGGTTTCATCGTTTGTTTTCAGGTAATCGATAGCCTTTTCCTGTAAGGGTGAAACATTATGAACAAGGGCATATTGCAGCCTGGCCTGCATATCTTTATTATTTTCCAGGTAATGAAGTTTGTCTTCGTAATCCATGCGATTACTGTCAATTTTCCCGGGTTCGCCGGTACGTGTCACCGATGAGGCAGAGCCGCAGGCAGATACCAATACAAGCATAAACATGACAAACAGGCTTCCTGCTCTTCGAAGGTATGTGGCGTGAAAAATTGACATACTGAAATTTAATGAAATATGTTGAGAAAAAGAATGTGGCACTGGTGTTTATCGCCCAGCGGTCAAATTCAAAGGATTTAAAATGCCAACAGTTTGTTAAAGCCTGTTATTTCACGAAAGGCTTGTTAATGTCATAATACCTTTACACTGATACGGCTCCACAACCTTTTCAGCATAAAGGCTGAGACCACTGCCGTGAATGTTGCCAACACAGCCTTTAGTGATTCGCCATAGATCCAGTAACCGGTGGCAAACAGACTGCTGTAAATCAGGGCACAGCCCCAGAGCATAGCCAGAATACCGGCAGGAACACTCCACTTTTCATTTAACTGATGCAGCTGTATGTCTTTTAATCTGGCTTTTTCAAGGATCTTTTTCCAGCCGGGTCCGCCGGGTTGGGTCTTTTTGTAAAATCTAAAGAGTGTTTCCGTTTTTTCGGGCGGAGTCAAAAAGGTGACCGACAGCCAGATGATGGTAGTTACCAGAACAATAAGCGGGAATTTTGCCCATGGGGGTAACAGGCCTTCCGGTCCGAAGAGCAGGAGGTCGATGGCCGGAATGTTCAGAAGAATGGATACGATTCCTGAGGAGAACATGGCGGCTATTTCACTCCAGGCATTAATACGCCACCAGAACCATCTCAATATGAATATGAGTCCGGTTCCGGCTCCGAACATCAGGATATAATCGAATAACTGCTTGGCATTGGTAAGGGCGAGAGCCACCAGGGCACTGCAAACCATAAGGGTAATCGTGGATATTCTCCCCACATTGACCAATTGTTTCTCACTTGCTTCAGGATTTACCTGTTGTTTATAGAAATCGTTCACGATATATGAAGAACCCCAGTTGAGATGGGTCGATATGGTCGAAATGTAGGCAGCAGCCAAAGAAGCCATCACCAGGCCTAACAACCCGCCGGGCAGTTTGGTGAGCATGGCTGAATAGGCCAGGTCCTGTCCGAGTTTATCTTCTGCCACATTGGGAAAGGCTTCCTGCAGGCTGGCGATATCAGGGTAGACCACCAGAGAGGCGAGAGCCACCAGTATCCATGGCCATGGTCTCAGCGCATAGTGCATGATGTTAAAGAAAAAGGTAGCACCGATGGCATGATTTTCATTTTTGGCAGCGAGCATCCGTTGGGCGATATAACCTCCTCCGCCTGGTTCAGCTCCGGGATACCAGGAACTCCACCATTGTACGGCTAGGGGGATCACCAGAAGAGCCATTACGGCCTCTGTATCATTCAGGTCGGGTATCAGACTTAGTCTGGTGCTTACGGCTTCATGCTGTAACAGCTTTTCCAGACCACCCACTTCCGGCAGATTCACGCAGTAATAGGCTGCCCCGATAGTGCCGGTCATCGCTATGAAGAACAGCAGAAAATCGGTATAGACCACACCTTTAAAACCTCCGAAGGCACTGAAGATCATGGTGATGGTTCCGGCTACGGCAACTACGGTAATGGGAGAAACCCCCAGCATTACCTGTCCGATCTTTATGGCTGCCAGCGTTACGCCTGCCATTGCCAGTATGTTGAAAAATACCCCGAGATATACCGCTCTGAACCCTCTGAGGAAGGCTGCTGGCTTTCCTCCGTAACGCAGTTCATAGAATTCGATATCGGTGGTCACCTCAGACTTTCGCCATAGTTTGGCATAGATAAATACGGTGAGTAAGCCGGTTATAAGAAAGGCCCACCAAACCCAGTTTCCTGAAACCCCGTTGCTTCTTACAATATCTGTTACCAGGTTAGGGGTGTCGGTCGAAAAGGTGGTTGCGACCATTGATAAACCCAGGAGCCACCAGGGCATACTACGTCCTGAAAGAAAGTATTCTGACGAGCTCTTTCCTGATTTCTTCGAAAAATAAAGACCGACGATGAGAATGACCGCAAAAAGGCCGAATATCAGGAAATAATCCAGGGTGTTCAGGTATACCATGACAGCGTAGGTTGTTTGCGACCGGTATTGTGACCGGTATAAGCAGGTTTATGGCCGGTGAAGATAGTATTTTTTGGGAATTTTCCGGAAGGGCTCAGCGATTGGTTCTTAGTTTCAGCTTACCGCATGGCTTTGTTAAGTATGCCCATGACACCCCTTATAAAGGCAGCGCTGGTAAGTACTTTCAGTACCGGGTTCTGCCGGGTTGATCTTCTGGTGCGACCTGAAAGTTTTTCCCGTTCCTTTTTTGCCTGTTCCATCTGCTCGTCTTCCCGGGCCTCCTCGATCTTGCGGCTCAGTATTTCATAAGCACTTTCACGATCTATATCTTCCTCGTATTTTGAGGTAAGAACCGATGAGCGGTGTACCTGTTCGATCTCCTTTGCTGAAAGAATATCCATTCGGCTCTGTGGTGCCCGCATCATGGTTGCAGAGAGGGGGGTGGGCCTCCCTTTTTCATCGAGGGCTGTTACCAGAGCTTCTCCTATTCCGAGATTAGTCAGGACTTCAGCGGTATCGTAAAAGTCTGAAAGCGGGTAGTTCTGGGCGGTCATTTTTATCTTCTTTCGGTCTTTGGCAGTAAAGGCCCTTAAGGCGTGTTGCACTTTGAGCCCCAGTTGAGAGAGCACGCTCTCGGGGATATCTGTAGGATCCTGGGTGATAAAGAACAGTCCGATTCCTTTAGACCTTATCAGTTTAACCATACTTTCGAGCTGATCGAGCAAAGCCTCAGATGCCTGGTCAAAGATGAGATGGGCCTCATCTATGAAGAGTACCAACTCGGGTTTGTCGGGATCACCCAGCTCAGGAAATGTATTATAAACCTCTGCAAGGAGACTGAGCATGAATGTGGAGAACAATTTGGGACGGTCCTGTATGTCATCAAGCCTGATAATATTGATATAGCCCTCTCCTTCCGGGGTTTTGCGAACGAGATCTTTCACTTCGAACGATCGTTCTCCAAAAAAACGATCAGCACCCTGTTGTTCCAATTCGATGATCTTCCTCAGAATAGCCCCGGTGGAAGCTGTAGATACCCGGCCGTAGGCCTGTTCGAACGCTTCTTTTCCCTCCTCTGTGGCATATCGCAGGATCTTTTTAAAGTCATTGAGGTCCAGCAATGGCATTTTATGGTCATCACAGTATTTGAATATCACGGCCACGATTCCCTGCTGGGTGTCATTCAGGTCCAGAATGCGGGAAAGCAGTATTGGTCCGAATTCCGAAACCGTAGCTCTGAGCCGTACGCCTTCCTGTTCAGACAGGCTCATCAACTCGACCGGGAACGATCGCGATTCCCATGTGAGTCCGATCTTTTCCTGTCTTTCATCGATCTTTGGGTGAGGGTTGCCTGCCGCGGCCAGTCCGCTGAGATCTCCTTTCAGATCCATCAAGAGCACTGGTACTCCCTTTTGCGATAAACCTTCGGCCAGTACCTGCAGCGATTTGGTTTTACCTGTTCCCGTGGCACCTGAGATGAGTCCGTGGCGGTTCATGGTTTCCAGCGGAATACTGATATGATGACCGGTCATTACTTCATTCCCGAATATGGGTGCTCCCACGACCAGGGAGTCGCCCTTGAAATTGTAGCCCTGATCGATCTGATGCAGGAAATCTGACTTTTGATCCATAATGCGTAATTTCTTTAAAAATAAAGTAATTTTAGCTAACTGTAAATCTGAAAATTATGAAATTGAACACACTAGTTCTCCTGTTTTCCTGCTTTTTGTTTTCCGGGATCCATGCCCAGGAAACGCTCATTTTCCACGGTTCCCATGAACCCAAAAAGGCTGATGCCCCCTATAGCGATGTGGTTGAAGCCGGGAATCTTCTGTTTCTGGCCGGACAGATAGGAATGGATCATGATACCAGAACGCTTGTCGATGGGGGGATACAGGCACAGACCCGTCAGGCGATCGAAAACATCAAAGAGGTGCTGGATCAGCATGATATGGGATTAGACCGGGTGGTAAAGGCTACGGTGATCCTTGCTGACATAAATGATTTTGCAGCTTTCAACGAGGTTTATACCGAATATTTTACCAATAAACCCGCCAGAACTACTTTCGCAGCGGCAGGGCTGGCCGCCGGTGCAGCTATTGAGATCGAGGTGATCGCGGTAAAGTGACAGGATTGATTTATCGGTTTCCCGCTAGGGGAGTGCAGGGAACTTACTTATCTTTGCCGCATGAGTGAAAAAGAGATCATGACACTGGTTGATAAGGGCGAAATGCTGCCTTTGATGGAAGAGTTCTATACCATACAGGGAGAAGGCTTTCATAAAGGAACCGCTGCCTATTTTATACGAATAGGCGGTTGTGACGTGGGATGTCACTGGTGTGATGTGAAGGAAAGCTGGAATGCCGCCACCCACCCACCCACCGCGGTCGATCAGATCGTTGATAATGCAGCCCGATATTCAGATACCATCGTGATCACCGGAGGAGAGCCGCTCACCTGGAGTATGGATTATCTTACGGCTAAGCTGAAGGAGAGGGGGCTCAAAATTCATATCGAAACCTCGGGTGCCTATCCGTTAAGCGGACAGTGGGACTGGATCTGCCTTTCACCCAAAAAGATCAAACTTCCCAAAGAGGAGATCTACCAGAAAGCTCACGAACTGAAAGTGATCATCTATAACCAGCACGATTTCAAATTCGCTGAAGAACAAGCGGCCAAGGTTAATAATGACTGCATACTTTATATGCAGCCTGAATGGAGCCGCAGGGATAAAATGATCCCCGAGATCGTCGACTACGTGATGAAAAACCCGAAATGGAAAGTGTCGTTGCAGACACATAAGTATCTGAATATTCCTTAGTGGTCAGGTGGTCAGGTGGTCAGGTGGTCAGGTGGTCAGGTAGTGAGATGGTGAAGTGGTGAAGTGGACACTTTTGATGATGGGGCTGGCTTACGCTGAAAATTTTGTCTAAAAAATGCGGCATCCCTGCGTCTCTGATTTTTTTAAAACTTTCGAGAGTCCCACTTCGACAGTCCCGATACTTCGGGGCAGTGTGACAAGAGCCGCATAACTGCATAACCGTTTAACCGTATCCCTGTGTCCCTGCATCCCTGAAATTGAGTGTTTCGTTAAGTCCACTTCGACAGTCCCGATACTTCGGGGCAGTGTGACAAGAGCCGTATCCCTGCATAACCGTATAACCGCATAACTGTATCCCTGCATCTCTGTATCCCTGAAATTGGGAGTTTCGTTAAGTCCACTTCGACAGTCCCGATACTTCGGGGCAGTGTGACAAAGCTGTATAACTGTATAACCGCATAACTGCATAACCGTTTAACCGCATCCCTGTATCCCTGAAATTGGGAGTTTCGTTAAGTCCACTTCGACAAGCTCAGTGTGACAAGAGCCGTATAACTGCATAACCGTATCTCTGCATCCCTGCATCCCTGCATCCCTGAAATTGAGTGATTCGTTAAGTCCACTTCGACAGTCCCGATACTTCGGGGCAGTATGACAAGAGCCGCATAACTGCATAACCGTATAACCGCATCACCTAAGTATTTACTTTCTCCAGATAAACCATTGTAGCAATGCGATAAAGAAGACCACCGCGGCCCAGAAAAGACTGCCTTCAAAAGCGGTTTCAGGAAAACCCGAAGATTGGATTAAAAAAGCAAATGCCAGCAGCAAAAATATGGGGACCGAAGCAGCTGAAAGAATGATCTTTTTCGCCTGATTTGCCGGTTTTACTTCGGGCTGCTGAGTTTTCTTTCTCAGGTCGTTATCAGAAAAGTTGAGAGTTTCTTGTAAGGCGCGAATGGTGAAAGGACGGGGAAGAACCTCCCCCTTTTCAATTCTTTGGATGGATCTGAGGCTGATACCGGTTTCATTGGAAAGTTCAGTCTGAGTATAGCCGATCTTTTCTCTTCGGTCTTTGATAGTTTCTGCCAGTTTTTCTTTATCGATCTTCATTTGTAGTTGGTTTTGTTGCCTTTTTCATACGTCACTCTTACGACATTTTACCGCCGGACGCCAAAAATAACATTTTAATACCAGGCAGAAAGACAGCTGATTATGCAATGGCCTGAAGGGTGTCACCTAAAATGGCATATTCGTTACACTCCTATACAGCGGTGGTTCCCAGGCAATGATCAAGTACTTTTGTAGACTCAAAACTATTTGATATGCTCTTTATAACGATCATGCTTCTTATTTCATGGGTGGTACTACGCCTTACAGGTAATAACCTTAAGGTTTTAGGATTGATACCAGACCTTCAGACCGGGCTGCAGTTTCTAAAGGGGTTTTTGCTTTTTGCATTTATGGCGGCAGTCTACTTTTCGGGAATTGTTGCACTGTTGCAGGCCGATGTGATTTTAAATGAAAACTATGGTGCAGTCGATTTTCTAAATGGCGCCTGGTGGACCCTGAGATCGGTTCTCATGGAAGAGGTGATGTTTCGTGGAGTACTCCTGTACCTGGGTATAAGATACCTGGGGCCCTATAAGGCCATAATTTTATCAGCGATCGTTTTCGGAATATGGCATTGGTTTTCATATGAGGTGATCGGTGATGTTTCCCGAATGATTTCTGTCTTTGTGCTTACAGGTACAGGCGGATTGCTTTTTGGTTATGCGTATTACAGAACCGGTTCTTTGCTCTTACCTATCGGACTGCATTTTGGCTGGAATCTGGTGACTATTACCATATTTTCTCAAGGTCCGTTGGGAGAGCAGCTTCTGATCACGACGACTGAAAACAGTCTGGGAAGTTTGTGGAGTATTTTGAGCTTTCTTTATCAGAGCCTGTTGGTTCCACTGTTTGGGTTCTTGCTGGTGAAGAATTTCGCAGGGGGTGGTAGGGTCATGGGTCATAAAACGGTCTGGTAGTCAGGTGGTCAGATGGTCAGGTGGTCAGGTAGTGAGATGGTGAAGTGGTGAGATGGTGAGGTGGTGAAATGGATGATTTTAGTGATGGGGGGGCAGCTTATTATGCTGAAAATTTTGTCTAAAAAATGCGGCATCCCTGCGTCCCTGATTTTTTTAAAACTTTCGAGAGTCCCACTTCGACAGTCCCGATACTTCGGGGCAGTGTGACAAAGCTGTATAACCGCATAACCGTATAACTGCATAACTGCCTAACCCTTTTCACCTCATAATCCGGGCGAGATAGTCGTAATGTTCTCCTTCGGTGATGAGTTCGCATGTAAGACCTGCCGAGCTGCAGAGATCTGTCAACCGGCCGAAATCCAGGTATAGCCAGGAGGTTTCCAGTATCTCATCTTTGTATTGCAGGGTGTAGTCCAGTTCTCCGTAATACCGGTCAGAGGGAACCCATTTCCCGCCATCATCATCTTCATCGTACATATAGATGAGATCAGATGAGTCGATCAGTATCTGCCCTCCGGGAGCCAGCAGCCTGCTGAGTTTTTTCAGGCGTTCCCCGGCCTTGTTCATGGAATGCAAAAGTCCGGTGCCGTTCATCAGCATCAGCAAGGTATCGTATGTGCCGGTGTCTTCAAAAACATCTCCCTGCCTTGCATTTTTCACTCCCCTGGCCCTGGCCACGCTAATAGCAGCCTCGCTGGTGTCGATGGCAGTTACTTCCAGACCTCTTTTGTTCTGAAGGTATAAGGCATGGCTTCCGGCGCCGCAGCCTGCATCAAGAACACTTCCGCGACTCAGGTCTAAAGCCTTTTGTTCTATCAGGGGCATTTCATCGTATTCCCTAAATAAGAATTCCATCGGAAACTCATCTTCCTCTGAAATAGATGTGGAGGTTAACAATGGTTCTTCCTGCCTTCCGTGGAAAGCATCAAGCATGGCATGGCCCATTGGATCTGACTTCATAATTTTCTGTTGTATTTTTGCATTATGGAAAAACGATTGGAGCAGCTGCCGCAACTAGCCAAAGATAAATATAATGAGAACAGGAAGTTCTTCCGCAGGCTTAAAAAGAAGCCACCCAGGCAACTGGATTATATCATGCAGGAACTTCATGAGGAAGAGTTCTCACGAACCGATTGTCTGGATTGCGCCAATTGCTGCAAGACCACCGGCCCGCTTTTCACCGATACAGATATTGTGAGGATCTCGAAATTCTTAAAGATGAAACCACAACAGTTCACAGACACCTATCTGCGAATCGATGAGGACAACGATTATGTGCTGCAGCAGGTGCCCTGCGAATTCCTTGGCGCAGACAATAAGTGTCTGATCTATGAGGTACGGCCGAAAGCCTGCCGCGAATACCCGCACACCGACCGCAAAAAGATCTACCAGATCGGGAATCTTACTGTGAAGAATACAGCCATTTGTCCGGCAGCCTTTAATATCGTGGAGGAGATGAAAAAGCGACTTCCGGTATAAAGAGAAAATAGTTATATTTCGCCTATGGAAACGATCATCGAATACTTTGAGACCATTCCCTCATCTCACAGGAGCCTGATCCTGGTATCGGGAATCACCTTCTTCTGGCTGCTTGAATATGCGGTACCCTTGTTTAAGTTCGACTATAAAAAGTTCAGGCATGCCTGGCCGAATATATTTTTCACCCTGACCACCATAGTGATCAACTTTATGCTGGCATTCATTTTGCTGAAGACCAGCGACTGGACCGTGAGAAATGATTTTGGTTTGTTGCAATGGCTTGATCTGCCTTTATGGGCAACCGTTATTCTCGGGGTCATGCTGCTCGATCTGATCGGTGCCTGGCTGGCTCACTGGGTGCAGCACAAGATCAAACCGCTGTGGATGTTCCATTTGATTCACCACACCGATAACCATGTAGATACGACTACAGCAAACCGTCACCATCCCGGGGAAAGCGTCATTCGGTTTATTTTTACCACCCTGGGCGTTTTCGTGCTGGGAGCCCCTGTCGGGATCATTCTTTTATACCAGTCGTTGTCTGTGGTACTCTCACAGTTCAATCACGCGAACATAGTGTTACCCAAGAAGGTCGATACCTTAATCAGTTATCTGATCGTATCACCAGATATGCATAAGGTGCATCATCATTATGTGCTTCCATATACAGATACCAATTACGGTAATATCTTTTCGATTTGGGACCGGCTTTTCGGTACTTTCTCCACCATCAGGAACGAAGAGCTGGTATATGGAGTGGATACTTATCCTGATGTGGATTCAAACTCGAAGATCGCCATCCTTTTGAAATTACCCTTCGGAAGATACCGCGCTCCTGAGGGAGCCAAGTTTGAAGGCACTACTGATACAGCAAATAAGCAGACCGTTTCTTAAGAAATTCTGAAACTCCGGCTTCCCAGCCTTTGCTGATCTCTTCTGCACTCATTCCCGATTCGATCTGTTTTTGCAGTTCTGCTGTTCCGGCATGTTTGGTGAAAGAAGCCGTTCTAAAGAAATTTTCCTTATCTCCTGAATGGTTGTAGGCTCTGATGATCCAGCTCAGATCTACCTCGTTCGGGACAGCAACATTACTCAGGTCTTCTCCGTAACATAATTTCCCTTCATGCTTCGGGTGTTTCGCCCCGAAATTTGGCTCCGGTACATAGTTGAATTCAAAAAATGTGCTGTCAAGCTCCGGAGCGCCGTATCGTTGAAACTGATACTCTGTGCCCCTTCCGGCATTGATGGTCGTACCCTCGAAAAGCCCGAGACTGGGGTATAAGGCTATCGACTGGTCATTAGGCAGATTCGGCGAAGGGCGTATTGGCAGGTGATAGGCCATGTTCCTGTTATAGTTTTTAAGACCGATCACACGCAGCTCAGCCTGTTTGCCATTCTCCAGCCACTTTTCACCATTGATCATCTGCGCGTACTCCCCGATCGTCATCCCATGTACAAGGGGAATAGGATGCATGCCCAGGAAGCTCTGATGCTCAGGTTCGAGAGTGGGCCCGTCGACATAATTTCCGTTCGGATTCGGCCTGTCAAGTACCAGGACCGGGATCTGATGCTCAGAAGCAGCTTCCATCACATAATGGAGGGTGGAAATGTAGGTGTAAAAGCGAACCCCCACATCCTGTATGTCAAAGACGATCAGATCGACTCCTTGCAGTTGTTCTGCCGATGGTTTGCGGTTCTTTCCGTAGAGAGAAACGATGGGAAGTCCGGTTTGAGCATCCTTTCCGTCAGCCACCTTCTCACCGGCATCAGCTCTTCCCCTGAAACCATGTTCGGGAGCAAAAACCTTTTGAACGGCAATATCAAGACTAAGCAGGGAGTCTACCAGGTGCGTATAGGAAGGGGAGGTGTCAGTATGGTCTGCCCTGAAGATCACAGAGGTCTGATTCGCTACCACAGCCACTTTCTTGTCTTTGAGATAGGGGAGGTAGGCCTCGGTGCGGTTGGCACCGGTAATAATCTGTTCAGTGGCAGTTGTTTCAGCAGAAACTTTCTGTTCAACTTTTTGGTTGCTGCAGGTGATTCCTAAGAATAACAACAATAAAAATGTATTTTTGAACTGAAATAAGGAGATCATACGTTGAATTTAGAATATTTTATCGCAAAGAGGCTCATCAAAGGTGAGGAGCATAAAAGTAGTATTTCGGCCCCAATTATAAAAATAGCAATTGCGGCCATTGCTATTGGTATCGTGATGATGATGATCGCCATAGCCACCGGTACCGGATTGCAACTTAAAATACGCGAAAAGATCGCGGCCTTCAACGGTCATATCCAGATATATAATTATGACAACAACACTTCTGAAGTCTCGATAAATCCCATATCTCTTAATCAGGACTTCTATCCGGAGTTCCAATCTGTAGAAGGCATAAGCCATGTACAGGCGGTGGCTTCGAAGGGTGGGATTATCAGAACAGCTGAAACTTTTGAAGGGGTGATTGCAAAAGGTGTGGGTGCAGATTATAACTGGGATGTTTTCAAGGACTACCTGGTCGCCGGCCGGCTGCCTGACTATACTCAGAAACGCAATGAAGAGGCACTTATCTCCCGGTACCTGGCAAACCGTTTAAAGTTCGAAGTGGGAGATGAATTCTGGGCCTTTTTCCTCAAGGAAGATGAAGGTGCTATTCCCAACCAGATCAAATTCACCGTAACCGGTATTTACGATAGTGGATTTCAGGATTTTGATTCGAATTATATGTTCGTCGATCTCAGGCATATTCAACGCATGAATCGTTGGGATGATGATCAGATCGGTTCCTTTGAGGTATTTATTGATGATTTCGATGAACTGGAAGAAAAAGGCCGGGAGATCTATGGAGCAACGCTTTCCACCCTGGACTCGCAAACCATAAAGAACAAGTTCTACACCATTTTTGAATGGCTGTCATTATTCGATTTTAATATTGCCATTATCATCGGGATTATGATCATTGTAGGGGGGATCAACATGATCACCGCCCTGCTGGTGCTAATTTTGGAGCGTACGCAGATGATCGGTATCCTGAAGGCACTCGGAACGAGTAACTGGAGTATTCGAAAGGTGTTTTTATACAATGCCGCCTACCTGATCGGAATTGGTCTTCTCTGGGGTAATCTCATCGGACTGGGTGTGCTTTTTGCTCAGAAGTTTTTCGGGTTTATTCCCCTGGATCCGGAAACCTATTATGTGTCGACCGCACCGGTGCATATCAACCTGACACATATCTTACTGCTCAACGCCGGTACCTTACTGTTGTGCCTGCTGATGCTGCTCATACCTTCATACATCATCACCAGAATATCTCCGGCCCGTTCCATCCGTTTCGAGTAGTCAGTGGTTAAGGCTGAGTACTTTCATAGAAGATTTCATGAATGAAACCGTATCTTTGCAGCCAGATTAAGCTACTATGAAATACGCTGAGAACATATTAGAGACCATAGGGAATACACCCCTTGTTAAATTGAATAAATTAACCCGTGATATAGATGCTTTGGTGCTGGCTAAAGTGGAAACCTTTAACCCGGGGAATTCGGTAAAAGACCGTATGGCAGTAAAAATGGTGGAAGATGCAGAGGCCGACGGAAGGTTGAAGCCGGGCGGAACCATCATAGAGGGAACCAGTGGGAATACCGGTATGGGTTTGGCCCTGGCTGCTATTGTAAAGGGCTATAAACTGATCTGTGTGATCAGTGATAAACAATCAAAGGAAAAGATCGATATTCTAAGGGCTGTTGGAGCTGAAGTAGTGGTGTGCCCTACTAATGTTGAGCCTGATGACCCGAAATCATACTATTCAGTTTCACGACGACTGGCTGAGGAGATACCTAATTCATGGTATGTCAATCAATATGACAACAAATCGAATGCGATTGCACATTATGAGCAAACCGGGCCTGAGATCTGGGAACAGACAGACGGGAAGATCGATCATTTTGTAGTGGGAGTTGGAACCGGAGGAACCATTTCAGGTGTGGGGAAATATCTCAAGGAAAAGAACCCGAACATCAAGATTTGGGGGATAGATACCTACGGTTCAGTATTCAAGAAATATCACGAAACCGGCGAATTCGATCATAACGAGATTTACCCGTATATCACAGAAGGAATCGGGGAGGATATACTACCGGCTAATGTCGACTTCGATGTGATTGACGGTTTTACCAAAGTCACAGATAAAGACGGAGCAATTTACACCCGAAAGCTGGCCAAGGAGGAAGGTATATTCGTAGGGAATTCGGCAGGTTCTGCCATCAAGGGTGTTCTGCAGTTAAAAGAACATTTCAAGCCGGGTCAGACCGTTGTGGTACTATTCCATGATTCAGGCACACGCTATGTTGGGAAGATGTTCAACGACGACTGGATGCGCGATCGCGGTTTCCTGGAGGAAGAGGAAATGAAAACGGCTGCAGACCTGGTGGAAAAGCACGACCTGGAACTGATCACGGCCAGAACGGAAGAACTGGTTTCACATGCCATCGAAAGGATGAAGAAATATAATATTTCACAGATCCCTGTGCTTGACAGCAAAGGATTTGCCGGATCGCTGGATGAATCGGTATTGTTTAAGGCATATATTGAGAATAAAGATGTGGCCGACCTTCCAATCCGGGAGATCATGAGTCCGCCCTTTCCGGTGGTAAGCCGAACGACCTCGGTCGATGAGGTGGCCCGTATGATCAATCGGGAGAACAAGGCAGTACTCATCGATCTGGGAGAGCATAATTACCGTATAATCACCAAACACGATATCATCAGTTCGATCTGATCAGATCCCCTCAAGTTGAGGGGATTTTTTTTGGGTACATGATTTGGTTTTCAGTAACTTACTGTGAAACACAACAGGTTATGAACTCAAGGAGAAATTTTATAAGGCAATCGGGACTGATCGCAGCAAGCAGCCTGCTGCCATTCCCTTCCGGGGCTTTCGTTCCCCAAAGAAAGCTTGGAGTGGCTCTTGCCGGTCTGGGCTATTACAGTACCGATCTGCTGGCACCGGCTTTACAACAAACACAGTATTGCGAATTGCGAGGTATCATTACGGGAAGCCCTGAGAAGATCCCGGTCTGGCAAAAGCGGTACAATATTCCCGATACCAACGTTTATAACTATGAAAACATGTACCGCATCGCTGATAACGGTTCCATTGATGTCGTATATATCGTTTTACCAAATGGTTTACATGCTCAGTATTCACGAATAGCGGCCGATGCAGGGAAACATGTTTGGTGCGAAAAACCAATGGCCATGAATGCCAGGCAATGCCAGGATATCATCGATGCCTGCGAACGCAATAAGGTCAAACTCAGCATCGGCTACAGAATGCAGCATGAACCCAACACTCAAAAGATCATCGAATGGGCAGCTTCAAAACCCTATGGGGAAATTAATGATCTTATAGCCCAGGCAGGTTTTTACAATAGCGCTTCAGACCGTGGTCATTGGAAATTGCATCCCGAGCTGGGAGGTGGTGCCATGTATGATATGGGGGTATACCCTTTGAACGCAGCCCGCTATGCTACCGGTATGGAGCCTGTGGCAGTAACCGCCAGGCATGAAACCACAAGGCCTGAGATATTTGATGAGGTCGATGAAACCACGATTTTTGAACTTGAGTTTCCGGGCGGGGTCACGGCAACGTGTAAGACGTCATTCGGGGAGTCGATCAACCGTCTGGAGGTCAATTGCGAGCAGGGCAATTACTGGTTGCGTCCGATGCAGTCATATACCGGGGTATCCGGAGGGAGTAGCGACGGGAAGATTCTGAAGCCTTTTGGCGGGAACCAACAGGCCAGGCAGATGGATCACGACGCTCTCGCGATTCTGGATGATAAAGCGGTCAGGGTACCGGGAGAGGAAGGCCTGAAAGACCTCAGGGTAGTGGAGGCCATATTCGAGTCGGCCGGGAAAAATGGTGTCAGGGTTAAACTGTGAAATTTTTTCGATGAAAGGATATTGTTCTTGGATTAAACCAAAAAATGTCGTATATTTCTTTAATACTTATGCGTAGCCCCACATCTGTGTTTGTTAACTTCAAAACAATGGAAAAATGGGGCAATCTTTACACAACGAATCTCCTATCCTGATCTACGCTCTGAAAGCTGTAGTCTTCATTTTGATCGCCGTGCTTTCATGGGTGGTGATCTCGTTGTTATTCAGTCTTTTCGGTGTGATAGCATCATAGGGTAGTTCATTCATCGCGATTTTTTCAGCAGAGTAGTTCTCCGCTAAGCGGGCTTTTGTGCTTTCTTGCCTTTGTTCTATAATTTTTTCAATAAGCCTGATTTATAATATCTATCAGCTTTTTTGATGCTTCCGTTTCAGTCTTCTTAAAATTTTCTTAACTTCCCGATTCAAAATTTGTTAATACTTCTAATGTTTAAGGATTTTATTAAGAGTTTTGGACTGCTCAATATTATTATGATCATTGTCGTCCTTTCAACTATTGTCATCGCAGAATACCTCTTTCTGTCCGGTCATAAGTTATACGGAATCTTTGTCGGATTATGGGCACCAACCATTTTAGGGTTTATGAATTATTTTAAGCAAAGCAATTGATGACAGATTTCGTGTTGTTATATTCTGTAGTTGTCGGGATCATCTTCGTGATCTGGCTCGTCTTTGTTATCAGACTTTATTTCAAAAGTTGGAAAGGCAGAAACTGATCTGTTAGCTTTTTTTAACTCTCATCCTTATTCTTCCTGTGTTATCAGGCTAAACCCTCCCTTTACGAGAAGGGTATCTGTTGTTTTCAGGTTCTCACTTTCTTTTATCGCTCTGTACCCTTTGTGATCAGGACCGGTGTTTACCGCGATCCTTTTAAAGATATGCGCCCCATTCGCAGAACCCTGCTTTACCAGTACATATTCGGCATCGCCTGAACTTATCACGGCCTCTTTGGGTAAGGCCGACATCATACTGTTGTTGGTGATGATCTGGGCGTCAACATACATGCCCACGGCCAAGGGTGTCTCTTCAGGGGTTTCCAGGTGCGCATGTACCATTACAGTTCGCTTTTTGGTGTCTATAGTGTTGCCTATCAGGAAGACAGTGGCATCAAGAGTGTCTGTATTCGATTCCGGCAGGGTAAACCGAATCTTCTGTCCGGCACGAAGATCTGCCACATCTTTTTCGAATACCTCCAGCTCGAGGTGAATATGGTCAGTGTTGACGATGCCCATGATGGTTTGTTGCGGGCTAACGAAGCTTCCGATGCTTATGTCAACCTGGCTTATAGTGCCCGAGATGGGCGCATACAGGCTTGTTCTTGACGATAGTTCTCCGTTCTCAATTGCGACCGGATCAAAATTCAGCATCTTAAGCTGACTTTTCAGGCTTTTGTACCTGGCAAGCATCGACTGGAAATTGCTTTCGGTTTCCAGAAAGCGTTTTTGGGAGGTGATCTTTTCATCCATAAGCGTTTTTTGCCGTTCAAACTCTGCTTTCAGGTATTTTAACTGCTCATGAGCCTTCAGGTATTCTTCCTGCATTTCGATGAATTCAGGATTCTCGATTGAAAGGAGAAAATCTCCTTTTTTTACTGTATTTCCCACCAATAACGGGGCAGATACGACATAACCGCTGTGATAGGTGCTGATACGTGCGCGATACTGAGGCGGAACATCAATTCTGCCGGTCGCATGAACCAAATCCGGAAATTCTTTTTGCTGAAGGGTGCCAAGGGCCATATTCGATGTGCTGAACTGTTCCTGACTTATGACAATGGTGCCGGTTTCTCTTTGGTTATTCCCAGATTCGGGCTCTTTTTTCTTCTGGCATCCGCCTAAAAGCAGGATGATCATCAGAAATTTCAGGATGGTTTTATTCATGGTGCCGGTATTAAGAAGTTGATGTTTATAATAGTCTGATTGTACCCCTGCAGGTTTTCGAGAAAGGTGAGCCTGATCTTATTGGCGTTTTCCAGGCTCAGTATATACTGAAAGAAATCGATCTCACCGTTCTTAAAGCTTAATTCTGCCGTTCGTATCAGTTGATCTGCCAGCATGGCTCCCTGCTCATTGTAGTATTTCAGGGCCTCTTCATATCTGACCTTATCATTCATGAGTCTCTGGTAGTATGTTTTCAGGTTTTTACGGTATTCTGCCGCCTGCTCTTCAGTGATGTCTCTTTCGATACGACTGGCCTTAATTTTTGAGGCATTCCCGCTGAAAAGCAGGGGAATTTTTAATCCAAGCTGATATCCGTACAGGCGGTCATTAAGGGTGCTGTTGGTTCCTGAGAAATAGTTCAGGCTTATGTCGGGAAGCAGCTGTTGTTTTTCAAGGCTGTTTCGGGCCTGGCTAAGGGCTACTCTTTCTTCCTGCAGATCAAAGCCGGGATGACTTTGCAGGTCGGGATCCTTTAACATGACAGGCTGCGCAGGCAATCTTTTTACCCTAAATTTATCGGGAACCTGTACCAGGGCGTAGAGCCATTGATAGGTGCTTTCGATTTCCTGCTTCCCTTGCTGAACGATGGTATTGAACTCTTTGCTTTTGGAGGTGGCGGTAATCGATTCGAGATAGGTAGTCTCTCCCAATTCAAATCTTCTTAAAGCTGCCCGTTCAAACTCCCTGTAAAGACTATCTGTTTCGCGGTATATCTCCTGTCGGTTCAGCAGATATTGCAGGGTGTGGAAGGCGCTGTGCAATTCTCTTCTGAATGCTTTTTTTCGAAGCTCGAACCCCAGACTGTCGACCTGACTCTGGTGATCGGTAACCGCTTTTCGGGCAAAATAGATCGTAGGAAACCTGAAATCCTGTTGAACCCCCCATACCTTCAGAGGTTCGTTGTTTCTCGCCAGATTTGCTTCGTCAAAATGGTAATAGAGGGAGGTTTTATCGAATTGGAAGGCGCTGCCTTTCAATGCCTGGCTTCTGGCGCTTATCAGTGAATCTGCAGTGATGCCTGAATTGTTGCTGAGCGCTAATGTTTCAAGTTCATCAAGACTGTATGAAGGTTGCTGCGCATAAGCCAGTGGAAGGGTTAAAAACAGTATGGCCACAGACAGCACGCCCTTTCTTGCCTGTTGTTTTGTAACCGTGCTTTTAAGGGCAAACCTGCTGTAAAGCACAGGTAAGACCAAAAGTGTTAGCAGGGTAGAGGTTACAAGTCCCCCGATTACCACGGTGGCAAGCGGCCGTTGTACTTCGGCTCCGGCACTTTGGGAAACAGCCATAGGTAAAAAGCCGAAGGCTGCCGCCGAGGCGGTTAATAAAACAGCCCGTAAGCGGTCTTTGGTACCTTTTTTTATAAGGTTTTCTGTAGCCTCAGCTTTTTCCTTTAAAAGATCTTTGTAATGCTCAATCAAGACCAGACCGTTAAGAACAGCGATCCCGAAGAGGGCGATGAAACCGATCCCGGCTGAAATGCTGAACGGCATACCTCTGAGGAACAATAGCAGAACCCCGCCTACTGCAGCAAGCGGGATAGCCGTATAAATAAGCAGTACCTCCCTTACCGATTTCAGTGCAAAGTACAGCATAAAGAATATCAGTAACAATGCGACCGGCAGTGCGATCTTCAGTCGGTCACGGGCTGTTTTAAGGTTTTCGAACTGTCCGCCGTAGGTGATGTTATAACCGGGAGGCAGGTCGATATTCTTCTGCACGCGGGTCTGAATTTCATTCACAACCGTCTCAAGGTCACTTCCTCTAACGTTTACTCCCACGACTATTCTGCGCTTGGTCTCGTCTCTAGATATTTTGGCTGCTCCCTTATCGTAGGTGATCTCGGCAACTTCCCTGAGAGGTATCTTACCGCCTGAGGGAAGGTCTATTTGTAGCTGCCTGATATTTTCTATATCCTGTCGCTTGTTTTTTTCCAGCCTTAAAACGAGGTCAAATCTTTTTTCTCCTTCAAAAACACTACCCATGGCTTTTCCGGCAAACCCCATTGCGATCACTTCATTCAGATCTTTAATGTTGAGCCCGTACCTGGCGATTTTATCCCTTTTAAAACGAACTTTCATCTGTGGCAGCCCGACGATCTTTTCGACGGTGATATCGGCAGCTCCTTCGATGTCGTCGATAAGCGTTTTGATCTCGGCGGCTTTACCGCTTAGAACATTGAGGTCTTCACCAAAAATTTTTATGGCAATATCTGCCCTAACCCCGGTTATCAGTTCGTTGAAGCGCATTTCAATGGGCTGGGTGAATTCAATGCCCATACCCGGTATGACCGAGAGGGCGTTCTTAAACCGTTCGGCCAACTGGTCTTTGGTTGTTGCCGAAACCCATTCTTCTTTTGGTTTCAGGGTGATGATCACGTCGCTTTCTTCCATCGACATGGGGTCGGTAGGTACCTCGGCTGCTCCGATGCGGGTCACCACCTGCTCGACCTCAGGGAAACTGTCGATCAGGATCTTTTCGATCCTGGTGGTCGTGGCAATGGTCTTGTCAAGGGAAGTTCCCGTTTTCAGCACCGGTTGAATGACAAAGTCCCCTTCATCCAGCGTAGGAACGAATTCTCCTCCCATCCTGATAAAGATAAAGCCCGCCAGGATCAGAAGGGTAAATGCGGCACCTATTGTAAAGTTCTTGTGTTTAATAGCAAGATTCAAAGCCGGACTGTATAGCCGGTTAACAGAGAGCATGAGTTTTTCAGAAATGGCTGAGATCTTTGATTCCTGTGGTTTGAGTATATATGATGAGATCACCGGCACATACGTCAGGCATAGGATCATGGCGCCGATCAGGGCGAAGCTGAAGGTAAGCGCCATAGGGATAAACATCTTGCCTTCGACTCCTGAAAGCGATAATACGGGTATAAATACCACCAATATAATCAGCTGACCGAAGATAGCTGAGTTCATCATTTTGACGGCTCCCTGTTTCGTGATACGGTCTTTTAGTTCCCTTCGCTTTTGTGATTCGGCACTGATCAGTTCTTCCTTGCGTCTCATCATGGTGAAAGCAATATATTCGACGATGATCACAGCTCCGTCGATAATGATTCCGAAATCGATGGCTCCCAGGCTCATGAGGTTGGCATCGATATCGAAGGCCCACATCATACTCAGGGCAAAAAGCAGGGAAAGCGGAATCACAGAGGCAACCACCAGCCCGGATCGTATATTACCCAGCAGGATCACCACGGTGAAGATCACGATAAGACACCCAAGGATCAGGTTTTCTGCAATTGTTTCGGTGGTTTTGGCGATCAGTTCACTCCGATCGAGAAATGCATTGATATAAACACCCTCGGGTAATGTGGGGGCGATTTCATTTACTCTTTTTTTTACAGCTTCAATGACCTCTTTTGAATTGGCATTCTTAAGCATCATCACCTGTCCGAGTACTTTTTCACCTTCACCATTGGCGGTAATGGCACCATAGCGGGGGGCATGGCCATAACCCACACTTGCCACATCTTCGATAAGTACAGGAACGCCTTCTGTATTTTTTACCACTATTTTTTTTATGTCAGCCAGGTTCTCAACCAGCCCTTCACCCCTGATGAAATAGGTCTGCTCGGTTTTTTCTATATATCCGCCACCCGCGGTGGTATTGTTCTTTTCAAGAGCGGTTGCTACCTCGGCGATGCTCACCTGCATGGCTTTAAGTCGGTCGGTGTCGATGGCCACTTCGTATTGCCTGAGATACCCTCCCCAGCTGTTGATCTCTACCACGCCGGGAATTCCTGAGAGCTGTCTTTTAACGATCCAGTCCTGAATGGTTCGCAGTTCAGTGGGGGAATACAAGTCTTCATAACCGGGTTTGGTGTCGAGTATATACTGGTAGATCTCGCCCAGTCCCGTGGTGATTGGTCCCATTTCAGGAGTGCCGAAACCATCGGGGATATTACCGGCGGCTTTTTTGATCTTTTCTGCGATCAGTTGCCGTGGAAGATAACTTCCCATATCATCTTCGAAAACGATGGTAACAACGGAGATACCAAACTTTGAAACCGAACGTATCTCTTTCACCCCGGGCAGATTGGCCATTTCCAGTTCGACGGGGTAGGTGATAAATTTTTCTACTTCCTGGGTGGAAAGATTTCGGGTGGTGGTGATAACCTGTACCTGATTATTGGTCACATCGGGAACTGCTCCGATCGAAATTCGGGAAACCGAAAAGATTCCCACCGATATCAGTATCAGGGTAAAGAGCAATATAAGAAGCTTGTTCTTTAAGCTAAAAGCAATAATTCTTGTCAGCATGATTCTAAGAAAAAATGACTATGGATCGCCAGATAGGCGTGAGAAATTCTTTATGAGCTTAGCATGCTGCCTTTGGAGGCTGGAAAATGGAGGAGATGTTGATAAGGGAGTAGGAATTCTCGTAGTGAAAATTGTCTCTGATTGCTGCAGGGCTCTTCGTTAGAAGAGGTATCTCAAGTCCTGATTCCCTTACAAATATCCAATTGATATGAGAACAATGTTGGTGTTTTAACGGAAGTTGTTCATGGTCTGAATGTTCCTGCCGGTGATCTTCTTCCAGGGAGCCATAATGCTTGGCGAAAAATTCAAAAAGATCATCGTCATAGGTTTCAGCATGATAGGCGGCATGTTCGATAAGTTCTTCGATCTGCAACAGATCGCCCGAACTTATTCCTGCTCCCTGCAAAAGGAGAATACCAGCGAGCCATATAGAGATACACCTTGACATCCCTATAAAGGTAATAAACTCATAGATAATAAAATAGCCTCCGGGAGCAAAGGCAGGAATTAAGAGGCGAAATTCATCGGCTGGGAAACAGGGCCATCAAGCTATGTCAAGGTTTGACAGGCAGAGATGTTTTATTGCAACCCTTCCCAGCAAATATTATTTTGTTGTGCTTCCACCTTCGGAAAATAGTAATCCCAGGTTTTCTTATCCACTTCGATCTGCTCTTGTTCAGTGGCACCCTCGTTTTCGATGGTGATGGTGTAGGTGCACACATCATTCGTACATTGCGAACTCATATTGGAAAGATAAAAGTCGCAGGAAGAATTTTCGGAATCAGTTAAGAGTTCATCATCTGAAGAACAGGCCATTGCAAATACAGCAAACAGGGCCAGGAATGGCTTGCAGGTTAATAAATTTTTCATGATTAGGGCATTTTGGGGGTATAGATAATGAAAAAAGCGCGAAGGAACAAATTTATTTTAAACTTTGTAAGTTAAAACTGAATAAATGCGGAATTATAGGTAAGAAGCCTATATATTTAGTTGGCCGAACACAATAGAAATGAAACACAAGAAGTATACAGAGGAGACCTGGTTCCTGAACTACAATCATCCGGCTGTCAGAAAACTAACCACCGGTATCGGGTATGACGATGTTAACAAGCAGGTGGAGGAGGTTTATCTAAGGGTGAGAGACGGTTGGCGATATAATCCTTACCGATTGCATTTTAAAAATGAATCGTACAGGGCGGGAGCCCTGGCTGAAAGAAAGGAAGGGCATTGTATCGATAAGGCCATATTATTCGTCGCCGGACTCAGATCTTTGGGTATCCCGGCAAGACTGCACCTGGCTAAGGTCGGAAATCATATAGCGGTTGACCGGCTCATAGAAAAACTCGGAAAAAATGAACTGGCTCCACATGGGATGGCAGATGTTTTCGTTAATGGGAAATGGGTAAAGGCATCTCCTGCTTTCAACAGGGAGCTCTGTGAGAAGTTTGATGTCGACGTGCTGGATTTTGATGGAAGCAAGGATTCTGTCATGCAACAATATAACCGGCAGGGGAAACAGTTCATGACCTACCTGGAAGATTACGGACATTTTGAAGATGTCCCTTACGATTTTATCATTGATACCTTCCGGAGTAATTACCCGGATCTGTATGAGTTATTTAAGCACAGTGACGAGGTGGTGTTATAGCACCCAAAGTTTGAATTTAGCAGGAAAACTTTCCTTCCCCGCGAGGGTATGACTTTAATTATGCAAATGCCAGGTGGTCATGCGTGCTTTCCAGGAGCCGTCATCCTGTTGTTTCCAGATAGCGATCCAGGTGCCTTGAATTCTTTCACTTTCCCCTGATTCCTTGTTGATAAAAGTTTCGTCATAGGTGTTGTAAGTGGTGATGTGATCGCTGGCCATCAGGATGGTGGGTTCGCTGTAATGATTCATGATCACTTCATTCTCTTCATAGGTCTGCATCCAGTTTTTACGAAAGAGTTCTTTCCCCTTTTGTATGGTGCCGTTGGTACCCATTCGAATGACATCATCCTGGTAGTAGGACAGCATTTTTTCAAGATCTCCCGACGCATAGGCTTCGTAAAGTCCACTCCAGGATTGGTATACGGCTTCCCTTACATTTTCCGTTTTATTTTGGGCAATGAGGCAGAACGCAAAAAGCAATACTGCGATTAGAAGTGTCTTTTTCATAAGGATTGGTTTTTGATTTAAAATATAATAGATTTTATTAAGGATATTCGGAGGCTCAGACAAGGGATCTTAAGGATAGAGGATGGTAAAGATATAGGTCACAAAAAGGGAGATCAGAATGACTCCATAGAGAATATTGGTTCTTCTCTTAGACAACGATAACAATACGGTAAAGACAGATAGTCCTAAGAGCAAAGAGTTCAATCCGGTGAGACCTAAAACGATGTGGATCTCAAACATCATGCTGACTATGACAACGGAAGAGATGGTCAATCCGATGGCGGCAAGAGCGGAACCCAAAGATAAATTCAGGCTGGTCTGGATATCGTCTTTTCGGGCGGCTTTGATAGCCGCTATAGCTTCGGGTAGTAAGATCACTGCAGCAATAACCACACCGAGTAATGCCTGCGGAAGTCCTAATTCCAGTATGATCTTTTTAAGAGCAGGAGAAATGGTTTTTGCCAGTAAAACAACGATCACAAGGCTGATCAATAGAAATGATAAACTTATGTAGATAGGCAGAGTCACGTGTGCTTCATCATGTTCTTCTTTTCGCTCTGAAAGGAGGTAATTGCGGTGACGACGAGTCTGTACGTAAATAAAAGTACCATAGATGACCAAACAAACCAGGGCTATAAACATCAAATGCGGGGTATTGTCTGCAGAATCAGGATCTGCCAGAAAGTTAGGAAGAATCAGGGATAATACGAGAATAGCTACCAGACTGACTAGGACGGTATTGACTGATTTTTCGTGAAATGTCTGTTCAAAATGCTTATAGCCCCTTATCAGGATACAGAGTCCGACGATAATGGTAAGCAGGATCATGACGGCTGCAAATACGGTATCTCTGGCGAGGGTGATGGCCTGATCCCCGCCCGCGATCATTAGCGAAACAATCAGGGCTACTTGGATCACGGTCACAGAAATAGCCAGAATAATGGTTCCGAAGGGTTCTCCTACCTTATCAGCGATTAACTCTGAGTGGAAGACCGCCGCCAGAATGGATATGATCAACAGCGAAGCCAAAGTGATCTAACCGTCCAGACCCGAGTTAAACAAGTCGGCAAAATACGCGATGATAGCGATAAGAGGCACGATGAGGTACTATTGAAAAATCTTTTTCATGTTTGGCCGGTTTGACTAAAAAGTACGAAAAATACTGCAGGAGTCCATCCATTCTAACCAGATGAAAACTAAATACTTGAGTCTATAAGTATTTTTAAAGTATTATTTTAATTTCACAACGATTAAGATCACTCGAAGAAGATAATATTGAATTTGGAAATATGTAAAAAAGGCCATTGGTCTCAACCAATGACCTCTTTTATTTAAAATTAATCCTGATACATTATTCACAGTCGTCGCTACCATCTGGCCCTACACCTACTGCACCATCACAGGGATTAATATCAATACCAGGATTTTCGGTATCTGGCGCAGTATAGCAGTTGTTTACGGAGATAGTTGTTTTTCGCCATTCACAATCAGTTTCAGGAATTAATTGGCCGTTATTCGCATTGGTCACACCTGTAATCCAAACTTCTACATCCCCAATACTAGAATTGTAAATGTTAGTAAACATAGAGATGTTGTTAGAAACGCCCTCCCCTGCAGGTATGGTTACACTTCCTGCATCTATTATAGCTCGATCTGCAGGCTTAACTACTGCTATGTTAACTATTCTATCGAAGTTTTCTATTTTCCCGGCATTGGCGTAAGCAGTATATCGGTATCCAGGCACGTTATTTGAAGAGTAACATATTTCACCTTCAACTAAAGCTGCCAAATAATAGCATCCCCTATTTAAAGTTAAGTTGCTGATTGCCTTTGTTTGAATTTGTTTTTCATCTAATTCTAGAATCTCTTCGTTCAACATATCGTCCGAAGAACAAGAAATAAATGTGAAAATGGTAATGATTAGTGTAATTAAATTAAATGATTTCATAAAAGTAATTAATTATTTGTTATAGAATATAATTATAATAATGAAATCCAATTAATCCAAATAAAAGTAGGAATTTATTTATTTAGTTTAGTATATGAGAGCTAAAGATAAGAATATTAGTAAGCTATAAAATATTTCCACGAAATGATTAATTTTTTGTTTGATCACTAATAGATTCATTTTAAAAAGAAAGCCTTAACTATTTAAGCCTCATATGTAAAGTATGTAGACGATGGCAGTCTAAATACTCTAAAAGTAGATCTTTTCCAGATCTACCTTAAAGGTATATTTAATTACATAAAATTAATCTGAGAGGGGCACGAGATAAAGCATATGCTAGTTTTACACCTGTTAATTTAGGGTCACGGTGATATAGGTCTTTTAGCAATTAGTGAATTATTTTCTAAGAAAAATTTATACAAGTCTGATACACACTATTTATTTAGCTGGACTTATAGACAAGGATAGAGCAAAGTGGAAGAACGAAAGGATTTATTTTATTCATGCAAATGCCAGGTGGTCATGCGTGCTTTCCAGGAGCCGTCATCCTGTTGTTTCCAGATAGCGATCCAGGTGCCTTGAATTCTTTCACTTTCCCCTGATTCCTTGTTGATAAAAGTTTCGTCATAGGTGTTGTAAGTGGTGATGTGATCGCTGGCCGGCAATATTGTGGGTTCACTGTACTGGTTCATGATCACCTTGTTTTCCGCATAGGTCTTTTTCCAGTTCTTACGAAAGAGTTCTTTGCCCTTTTGTATGGTGCCGTTGGTACCCATCCGAATAACATCGTCCTGGTAGTAGGTGAGCATTTTTTCAAGATTTTCCGACGCATAGGCTTGATAAAGTCCGCTCCATGCCTGGTATACGGCTTCACGTTTTTTTCCCATTGAGTTCTGGGCAAGAAGTGAGAGAGGAATGAGGAGTACGAATAGAAGTAGTGTTTTTTTCATAATGGTTGGTTTAGTTTCTATAAAATACAAAAATGTCAAAATACGTTTTACCGGTCTTTTTCCTTTTTTTTGAGTAATGCAAAATCAGTCACGGAGGGAGTCACTTTCTTTTAAATCATAGCAATAAAAGGAATGCGGTATATATCACCGCCCCAATCAAAAATGAAGAAAAGCGACTCTTTCGTTCCTCCGGCAGTTCTTCTTTCAGCACATTGAGAATGATCCCCCCAGAGAGAAAAGCGAACAATACTCCTAAGGCTCCCTCAGTGATTTCTGTTGTCAGGCCAACCATCCAGCCAACAAGAACCGAAAAGGTAAGCACCCAGCGACCTTTCTTTTGGTAGGTGTCACGGTGGTAATCCCGTAAGCCATGGTCATTGACCAAAAAATGAAGGGCCATGGCAAAGAAAAATGTGAGCATGCTTATCAATCCTTGTTCCTCGCGATGAACCAACAGATATCCGATCAGGGCATTGTATACTGCAAAAGCGCTTATATGAATCCAAAAGGTTCCCATACCGGTGCTGGTTTCAAACTCCTGAAATTCTGACTCCTTTTCCATCTCTTCCTGGGATCTCCTTACTGCTCGTTCCAACCCATAGAAGAAAGAAAGGCCTGCCAGAGCCATGAGGTAGGAGTGATGTTCCAAATATTCAGTGAACCAATCCTCTTCAGAGATATGCGTTTGTGCTTTTGCCAGTTCAGGCAGGATGTGAACGAATACATAGGCTACCGAAATACCCCCGGCAAATGAAAGCCAACGACTTCGGGGGTACCCGGTCCAGAAATCTCATTTTATAGGCAAACAGATGGACCAATAATAACAACAGAACCAATACGGCTTGAATCGATATCATGGTCTTTTTTATTCTTAAGGATTAAGAAGGGTGAATATGAACGTGGCGAAGAGGCAGATCAGAATGACACCGTAAAGAATGTTGGTTCTTCCCTTTGAGAGGGAAAGCATGACGGTGAACACTGTCAAACCGAGCAGGAGTCCGTTTATACTGTCCAGACCCAGGATAATATCGATGTCAAAAAGCACACTCACGAAGGCTACGGTGGGAATGGTAAGGCCAATGGCTGCCAGGGAGGAACCCAGTGACAGGTTCAGGCTGGTCTGAATATCATCTTTGCGTGCCGCTTTTATGGCTGCGATAGCCTCAGGTAATAAGATCACCGAGGCGATGATAACCCCAAGGAGCGATGCCGGCAATCCAAGGTCAAGAATGATCTTTTCGATAGTCGGCGAGATGGTTTTGGCCAGTAGTACCACGATCACCAGGCTAACCAACAGAAAAAGCAGGCTTATGTAGATAGGCATACTTACGTGTTCCTCTTCATGCTGGTTTTCTCTTTCTGTAATGAAATAATCACGATGGCGTCTTGTCTGAACATATATGAAGGTGGCATAAATGATCAGGCAGATCACGGCCGCGAAAAGCAGCATGGCTGTGTTGTTCTCCGGATCTTCGTTCCCCACGAAGTTGGGTAGTATCAGGGATAACACTAAAATTGCCACCAGGCTCACCAGGGCTGTATTGACAGATTTCTTCTGAAAGACCTGTTCGAAGTGCTTGTAACTTCCTATCAGGATGCACAAACCGATGATCACTGTTAACAGGATCATAACCGCTGCAAATACGGTATCCCGGGCCAGGTATATGGTTTTATCTCCGCCTGCCAGCATAAGGGAAATGATCAGGGCCACTTCAATGACCGTTACTGAAACCGCCAGGATAATGGTTCCGAAAGGTTCGCCCACCTTATGAGCGATCAGTTCTGAGTGAAAAACAGCAGCCAGGATGGAACCGATCAAAAGCAGGGTGACGATAATCTGTCCTGCCAGATGAAGCTGAAATACGTTGAGAAAATAAGCGAGAAAGGCGAGCAGCGGTATTAACAGATACCATTTTAGAATTTTTTTCATCGGGTTGGTTGTCTTTGGTGAATGTCAATTTAATGATCTTCCGGTAAATATTTAAATCATAAGGAATATCTCTCAAAACATATTTTAGCGTAATACGCATTATTCGGTTACAAACCAGACAAAAGAGGGCATATGTCAAAGGTGTGAAAGGCGTAGATGTTCTTTTCTTATCTAATGACAAGTGGCATCGGTTCAAAGAAGGAGTTTACATTAAGACAGAAATTATAATGAAGGTATGTCTAAAATTAAAATCGTAGATTTAATGGTCGACTGAATTTAAGTAAATGGTTGATTATAAGGGTAATGGTGGTTCTTTCTTTGTTCATGATTGATCTTCAATTGCGAGTGGGTCTTTAAACGGTATTAATATGGCGGTAAACTTCTCCTTCCTATATCTGATATATTTCAGTCTTTTATTATTTACTATCTACCGTATTATTTTAGATACACATTCTACCTCCAAGACTCTGGCTTATATCATGTTAGTGGTCTTCGTTCCCCTGGCTGGTATGATAGTCTATTTTTCTTTTGGTATTAATTACCGGCATCACCGCTATAACAAGGGCGCTATAGCTATTCAAAGAGAACTTGACAGGACCTATCAAAAAGAAATCAATGACGAAACAGAAGATTTATTAAGAAAGTACAGAGCCGAAATCGATCACTTTGCCGACCTGGTAGCTTTTCAACACAACGCGATGGGGGAGTTTTTAAATGAAAATTCCTTTCAGCTTTTGGAGAATGGCGAAGAGAAATTTCCAGAAGTAATTAAAAGTCTGAATATGGCTCAGCACTTTATTCATATGGAATATTATGCCTGGGAGGATGATACGCGGGGAAATCAAATAAAAGACATACTGCTGCAAAAAGCAAAGGAAGGGGTAAAGGTGAGAGTTTTGTATGACGATTTTGCAAGTGGGAGTATTCGGAAAAATATCGTACGAAGCTTGCAGAACGGAGGTGTTGAAATTTACCCCAAGATCAAAGTTAAAATTCGACAGTTGGCCAATCGCCTGAATCATCGTGATCACCGTAAGATTATAATTATAGATGGAACCATCGGGTTTTTGGGGGGGATAAATATATCAGACCGCTACGATAACTCAATTGATACCGGGCTGTACTGGCGGGATACACATGTGAAATTTACCGGCCCCCTGGTATATAATCTTCAACGTCACTTCATCGTGAGTTGGAATATGGCACAGAACGAAAAGCTGATCTATAGCAATTTTCTATTTCCAAAGGTTAGAGTTTCGAAGATTTCCGGAAGCCTTGGGGTAGCACAACTCATGGCTGGAGGACCTAACTATCCGCTTTCAACTATAATGCTTACCTATTTTAAGTTGTTCACCCTGGCGCGAGAGAAGCTGTATATTACGAATCCATACTTCATACCTAATGACAGTATACTCGATGCTTTAAAGCAAGCGGCTTTAAGTGGAACTGATGTGCGGATATTGATTCCTGCGAAATCTGATTCCGTTATTGTTGGAGCGGCTTCAAAATTTTATTTCAAGGAGTTGTTACAGGCAGGGGTTCGGGTTTTCCTGTATAAGAAAGGATTTGTTCATGCTAAAACAGTAGTTGCAGATGGTAAGGCCAGTATCGTAGGGACAGCCAATATGGATATACGGAGTTTTGACCTGAATTTCGAAATTCTCTCGGTCATTCACAGTAAGGATTTTGGCAAAAAGATGGAACAAATGTTTTTAAATGATCTGAACGAAAGTGTTGAGATTACTAAAGCAGATTATGAAGATCAGCACTGGAGCAAACCGATTATTTATGCTACGGCCAGACTCATATCTTCGTTCTTGTAGCTTGCTATAAAGGTATTGTAATTGTAAAGTATATAGGAAATGAAAGGAAAGATAGTAATTTCAATACGGCTCAGGTCTGATTGTTTATTTGTCAACGGATTATTGTTATTGCTTGTGTTTCAGTTGTTCCAGTCGTGTGGCAGCAGCGATTCGGTTTTTGAGCTGAGTCCGCAGCAAAGCATGTCGATCACGGGTAAGGGCCCCGGGCAGGATGCTGCCAGGAATCCCTATGGAGACAGTAAAAGTGTAGCAGTAGTTAAAAACATCGGAGAGGCTCCTTTCGTTGTACGCATCCAGGAAAAGGATGCTCTCATTATGGAGGAAGAATTAAAAGGATCGGAAAGAAAAGAATTTTTGCTGGAGAAAGGTTATCAGCTGTATCTCGACAGTCAGGAAATGGCCAAGGCGAAGGTGAACTTCAAAAAGTTCAATTAACAGTTCGGTTTGTTAGGAAATGAACTTAACAATAATACTTTCGAACGATAATATGTAAGCTGTAAAGCTCAAATTTTTTCAGAACCTTTTAACCCTGGAGGTTTCTTAATCACGGGTGATTTTCTATCCTGCCCTGCTATTGCCAATTTAAAATCAAACCATCTCTCTCTCTCTCTCTCCGGGCAGATGGCATGTGGGGAAAAGACATATATTGCATTGTAAATAAAAAGGTTGATCAATTTGATGAGGACTTTACCTGCCTTTCATTTTTAAAGCTTGTTCCAGGGTCAGGGTTTTATCCCATACCATTTCGATATTCATACTGTCTTTCGCTAATTTAAAATAGTCTTCCATGGGAGGTAATAAGACGGAGTCTCTTCTCTTCTGCAGGTTCTGAGCGTCTGCAACCGGCCATACATAATTGACTGCAGAATCATCACCTTCTGAAAAGGTCTGGGTACCGAAAACTTGCATTTTTCCCTCGTACATGAGTTTGCGGTCCAGCATGGTGGCATGGTCATTCTTTTCAATAAGGCCTTTTTGAGCCTTTTCTTCGAGCAGTGAAATGTACTTTGTTATATGTTCAATGTCAGAATGTTGTAAGATGAGAAAAATGGCATTATTGGCATCATTTGATAAGTCGTCTGACCAACCGCAGGTGTCGATCAGGTTCGAAACATATTCCAGGTTCTCAGCGTCGATATCATTCATTTTACTCACGGCACGAATTACTTTAAAGGCACCCTTTTTAGTTTTCCGGTATTCCTGGACCATGGGGATAACCTCTTTTCGAATCGCCTGGTCTTTATCCCTTCTTTCAATGAGTTCTTTTTCGATGAGCTCCCGGTTACAATCTTTCTCCTGAGCTCTGCCATAAAAAGCTGATAGTACAATTGTAAGGTAAACGAGCAGTGTTAATGGTTTCATTTTTTTCATGTTGTTTGTTTTTATTCCTGGTATTCCAATAGATCTCCCGGCTGACAGTCCAGTGCTTCGCAAAGCGCTTCCAGGGTTGAGAAACGTACCGCTTTTGCCTTTCCAGTTTTTAGAATGGAGAGGTTAGCCTCGGTAACACCGATCTTTACAGCTAAATCTTTTGAACGCATCTTTCTTTTAGCCATCATGACGTCAAGGTTTACAATTATTGGCATAGGGAGTTTTTTAGATGGTTAACTGGCTTTCTTCCCATAATCGGTTTCCTTCCTTAAATACCTCTGCCAGGATCCAGCTGAGAAAGGCAAAGAGCAAATACTGAATCTCGAGTGAAAGTGTGATGGTATATCCATTTCCTTCAGTGCTCATATCAAAGAGGGTGATGATGAAACATATCAGCATAAGGAACCCGATTCTTGAAAACTGCCTGATGGTCTCCTGCTTAAAAGCATTGATGGTTTTTACGGATCTGATGATTCGTATCAGTGATTCCAGCGATAGTATGAATAACACGATCAGCAGAATGGCCCGTAGGGAATAGAAGACCATATTGAAGGTATTGCTAAAGATCTCCCGGGCATTACTGAACTCAACATAGAAGAATTTATTTCCCGCATCCTGTAGTTCCGGAGGAATCGCCCCCCCTAAAGCAGGAATAAGTAAAAGGTAAGCAAACAATACTATCAAGGCACCGTAACCGAGTTGCATCAGGCGGGCTAAAACAATAGCAGTTTTGAGGTACTTATTATTCATATTAGATTTTATTTATGCCGTAAAACTATAAATAATTATTGTAAAACAATAATAAAATATTTTAAAACATAAAAATTAGTGATGTGAACAAGTTCTTTTTTGTGAATCCGTTTTATCAGCCTTTACCTCATGTTATTGCCTTCATTGGTGCTTAGATCTATTAATAAGGCGCTTTATTTCTGTAGGGGATAACATACAGTACTGTATTCCTGTCTTGAGCCGGCTGGCAGGAACAGACCTCTGCCAAAGGCTTCACCTTCCGGTTTTGTGTTTTCTTTAGTTCCTTATAAATATTACTACGCAAAGTAAGGAGCAAATGTTCTTGGAATACATAGGTAAGACCCCATCGGATTACGGGCTTCAGTTAGCTCGTATATGGAGTGACGAGAATAAGAGTAGGCAGCTAGTTGAGATGAACATCGTTATAGAGACTGTTGTTAATATTTAAGTTGCTTATTGTCAGCTTAATAAATCGCTTGTTGATATATTGGGGTCTCTTTTCTATTGTTCTTTTGATTTAAGTTTTATATTTGAAACAAATAAAAAAACCGCTTAGTCTAAGCTAAACGGTTTATGTGAATTACTTCTGGCGGCTCAATAAGTATAGAACGACCAGAACATAAAATGTCTCAGACATAAGCTTAAGGTTTAAATTAATATTCAATTGAACCTCGGGCCAATTTTCCGGCATTTAAGGTGTGTTCCCAGCACACCTTTTTTTATGCATCTATACAAACTTACCTCTTATGCTTACTCGCCACAAGGTCAATTGTATCACAATTAACAAAAGCTTTCAACATCGATTGTTGAAATGTGGACTTAGGCCAGATTATATATGGTCTTTTTAAAGGAAATAGGACTTGACATCTGTTAGCTTCTCTTAAGCTCATCTAGTGTTTTGCCTGCTCGATCCTTCCACTTTGTCCAGCCATTAGTGCTTCTGCCCAATACAACTCCCCCGGCTGTACTAGGTGAATTGAAGACATAATCTTGATCGAACCGGAAATTACCGGAGTCTTCTATAAGAACCTCATCTCTGATTAATTTCTCCCGTAGGTTGATGAGGTGATCATGGCAAGAGGGGGTAGTCTCTTTTTTGGCATAGGATCCTTTAAAAACTACGAAACCATCATCGATAAGATCACCCTCTGCTTCAATGCCTCTTCCCTTAAGATACATAAGCTCTTTATCTGCCACCTGTTCCTTGTTGATTTTGTCATACACTGGATACCCAAGAGTAGAGAGTAATATTTTGATAGTCTCAAAGCTGTCATAAAGGTCAGCTTCCATTGATTCAGTCACGAACGGACGAGTAGGTGCTGTTAGGTTTTCTGTAGTGTAACGATTGGAATCTTTTGCTTCTTGAATAGCGGTATGTTCCAGAAACTTAACATGAGACTTTGTAAATGCATTAATCTTAGATACCATGACAACAGCATGATTCCAAAACTCTTTAGTCCGATTATGTTGTCTGAGGCGATCAAGGCTGTCTTCTGCCTCTCCTACGTATACTACTGGTTTCGCCTTTTCCGCAGACTCACCAAATAAGAAGTAAATACCAACATTCCGGAGTTCTTCCCGATTTGCAATGTAGTCTAACTTATTCCTGGGAACCAAGATTGCCTTTACAACCCTATTAGTGATTTCTGCGATTTTGACACTTCTGGGGGATCCGTCTGGAAGAAAGATCTGGATCGTTTGAGGTCTGCTCATAAGTGCGTCAATTTAATCTTGTGATGAAACTAATACTTGAATGTGGGAGGGGTATAAAGAAAGGAAAATATATTGTATCGAACAACTTACCTCATGTAGTCGTCTGTTATGTTTTTTGTAAGGCTTATCTGTATAGGTGCGACTCTGTGTAAACTAGGGTTTCAGATACACACGCAAACAAAAGGTGAGTTAAGGTAGGTTGGAAATATAATAGGTTATACGGAACTAGCGACCTGTAAGTTTAGACTATATCCATATAATTTAAAATCTATATATTGCTCCTTAATTCAACTAAGGGGTATTTATGGTAATTAGATATACTTTGATTCTTTTTGGATTGTTTTTAATCTCCGTTCCTTCTTGTGATAGGCCGGTTAGGAAAGAGTATATTGATTTGGCGACTTTCGATAGTGAAGATACCTATCATAGAGGCTGGCTCACACATCAGGATGAGGATGGTAATCCTCTATTGTTATTTGAGTATTACACTTCAGTCAAAAAAGATACAGTTTGGGGTAAAAGATTCTTCTACCAGGATGCCAAAATTGACACCGTAAATAGCATGTTTTATGAGTTAGATTGGACGTGGGATAAGGATAGTCTGGTGAAAGGTAGAATTAAATTTTATGATCGTCCAGATGGTGATGGTCCAGTTTCAAACCAAAGCTTCAGTTTATTGCTTTTAAGAGCTTGGCGGGATACCATTGAGACCATAAGCTTCAGCGAGGAAGGTAAAAATTGGCTAGAATTTGAATTTAAGAGTAATACAGACGCAATAGTTGGTGGGTTAAGGTATTCCAAAGCTACCAATAACGGACGTGTTGTAGCTGGTGAGATCGAATTAGATTATTTACAAATCAGTATGCCCGTTGCTAACAAGAAAAGAGCTTATAACCCTTTTAACAGGATCATTGATGAATGATCTAATTTAGATTGATAATGATACGTGCTTCAATAATTGTCTTAATTCTTTCCTTGATTTGTGGATGCGAAGAGTCCACAAAAAAATCTATACCAATAGACTTGGATTCTCGAATCAATCATCTTGATTCATATGAAAAATCCTGGCTTAGCTATGCGGGCGAGGAGGATAGTACTATCAGGATGCTTGAGATGTACGTTTCTAGAAGAGGAGATACAGTTTTTGGTAAAGACATGGTTTACAAAGCAGGGGAACTGGATACGCTGAATAGTATTTTTTATGATTTTGAAGGATATTGGTCGAAGCATGACGATAGTCTTCTCAAGGGCAAGATTAAGTTGTATGTTCCTCCCAAAGGTGATGGTGTGGTTACCAGTAAATTTCATTTAACCTTGTACCAGGCATGGCGGGATTCACTCTATTTGCCAACTTTTACAGTAGAGAATACGAATGAAATTGAGTTTGAATTTCACAGTAATAGCAATATAGTTGTCGGTGGGCTCATGTATTACCGGTTCACCGATAATGGTAAGGTTGAAAAAGGTGAGGAGGTATTAGATGTGTCCGTAGTAGAGATGCCAGTGTCTAACAGAGAGCGAGCATACAATGGCTTTATTGCGACCTTTAATGAAATCCCCGAGTAGCAGGTCGTTTTTTCAATTTTAGGCCTGCTATTGGGCGTGCTTCTCTGTCAAGTCACTAGCAAAGACCCCGCTCCGGCGGAGGTCCACCTCCGTGGTAAAAGGCAGTCATATTGCTGTTTTGTTTAGGAGATTACCTTCGTCGCTGTTGCTCCTCGGTGATCTCCACTGCCTCTCATTATTTTTACCTGCCCGAAACCGGCATGCAATTATAAACCCTTGTCTAAAGTATTCTCCTATGTTGAAAGAATTTTATTCTTCCCCTCCCTCGGGGAGGGGATACCGTGGCCGTGCCACGGAGGGGAGGGAGTTGTCAGAACAATATGCATCAGATTTTTTTAGACCTATGGCAAAAAACATCCGGGCTGTAGCAGAGTCTGCCCCTTGGCAAACAGGGGCTACCTCGGTGGGACCTCCTTCGTCTGAAAACAGGCAGGCATGGCCGGTGAATTTCATGTAAATGCAGTCTCTGGCACGAGAGAAATATTTATTCTCCCGGGTTATACCATATGGGGCTGGTATAAGCACGTTCCTGAATGCTGGCAGGAACATCATCGGGTCGTTCAATTCCAAATACCTTAGCGTCTATGGTGGTCCACCTGGGGGTTGGAATTTCTAATACGCGCACATAATAAAAGGCGCTTTGAGAAGGATCGAATTCCGGATCGCTCCAAATGGCTTCTAAATATGGCGCACCTATGGAATTATCGTACGAAGCCTCCTCTATATTTACCGTGTTTCCCACTTTCTCAGAGGCCCTGCCGGTCTTATCGATTTTCCGGTTTCCCGATACGGCAATATCATATATTTTTTCATGTGAATTCCCTTCATCATCCAGCCACCCTTTAATGATCTGAACCCTGTCAAGGTTAGCTCCATCAGGGTCACGTACAGCCTTTACCATAAAAGAGGGAACTTGGGTTGATGATGCCTGTGCAAGATCACCTCCCATAGGCACTCCCCTTGCATAACCAAATGCAGCAAAATCTGACCGGTACAGGTCATCACTATTGAATTCATAGCCGGCAAATACTCTTACACGCAACCTGGTTCCGGTGGTGGCAAATACTTCTTTTCTGGCAAATGCATCCCATATGGCGGTTCTTGTGTTTTCCCGTGCCCATACAGCCGCAAGCCCGGCAGAACTTACCTGACGGGCATATATCTGATGCCCCTCAGGAGCCGGACGTCCGGCGATCACCTCTTCAAACCGAATAGGATCTGCAGACGGTTCAAGACTTACGACTTTCCCGAAATAATTGTCTTCCTCGGTCGAAGCCAATGCTGTATGTGAATCTGTGGAGCCGATCACACCAAACTTAAACGGATTTGCTCCAAGATCTTTTTCATATGCTAAACCGCGTTTCCATGCTTCGCGCACATATTCCCGGGGCAGCATATCTTTAGTTTTCGGCTGCGGACCAAAACTGCCCAGGTCCCAGGTTTCAAAATCAGCAAATTCATCGGTAGGTGACAGACTGGGATGGGCTTCCCCGTCTCCCTTCATTTGCGTGATCTCATAGACGGGTTCACGTTTCATTCTTCTTTCAGCATACTCTTTTGTTATAGGACCTCCGCTGAAAGTTTCCACATCGAACATTAACCCATTGGAGAGGTTCCCGTTATGAGGTATGGCCAGTAACTTGCCTCCTGTTTTATCTTCATAAGACTGCATCCATTTCCACAGGTCTTCGGGGTCGTAGCTGTCGTATTGTGAGAAAGGTATGACCTGTTTCGCCTTGTCTCCTCCGTCTCGGAAAATGATGTTCCGGTGTAGGTTATTTCCGCCCGGATTTGAAGTCCATTCATAACCGATAAATGCGGTGAAGCGACCTGGCTGATTGTATTTTTCTGCAGCCTCGATTATTTTATGCCAGTAAGTTTCCAGAAATTCTGGCTTGTCTTCCAGCGGATTCTCACGTTTTGCCAGCTTAGCGATCCACTCATCATAGGCCGCCGCGGCTCCTTCCATTCCTGATTTAACGAGATCATGTATTTTTTTACCCCAGTCATTGGATAGCAAAAGAGGATCTGAAGCGGCAATGGCCGGAGCCAGGCCCAGATTTTCAGAATGATCGGCTACCACAAGAAAATCAAGGGGTCTGCTTAGTTGTACATCCAGGCCTGTATTTGATTTGATCTGCTGACCCATAGCAAATTTGTAGGCATCTTCAGGGGTCAGCGTTGCGCCGATCATTCCCGCATCTGCCGAGTAACTCGTATGAAGGTGAGTGTCACCATAAAAAACCTGGTTGGGATAATTTTCTTCCGGATAGGGAGAATACTGGATTTTTTTAGTGGTGGGTTTCGGGGTGTCCTGCGCAGTTACCGGGTAAACGCTAATTAGGACAATGGAGGAAAGGAGAAGCTTGATCGTTTTCATTTCTTTGATTTTGATTCAAAGTTCGGCAGTAAGGCTCGGGTGTTTTTAATTGATAATCAAATACTTATGTTTGAAATATAAAAAATTCATTCAGAATGCCGATATATAATTCCTGAGAAGCATAAAAAAGGCGATAACAGGAAACGCGGGTTATTGGGAATGCCGAACTAAATACTGATAGGGGTGTTCGGTATAAACAAGATTTCATATTTTATGATCTTATCAGGTAGGATTATATACAATTAACATGGTTAATAATGAAAGAAAATAAGTTAAAGGAATATCTGACTTCAAATATGAACATTGATGAGTCTGAAATAGCTCACTTCATTGATTCCTGTCAGACCAAAAATGTAGTCAGGGGAGAATTTCTTTTAATGGAAAATCAAAACTGCAACCATACTTTTTTTGTGGAAAAGGGTTTGCTGAGACAGTATTCCATAGACAGGAATGGAAAAGAACATATACTATCCTTCGCACCGGAAAATTGGTTTGTCACAGACAGGGAAACCACTTACTTTGGCAAGCCTTCGGTTTCTTATATTCAGGCGCTGGAGGATAGTCAGGTTGTGTTGATCGATGAAGATTTAATTCAACTATTGTCCGGGAAGCTCCCGACGTTCTCAAACTTTAACAACAGATTGCTTCATAATCATATACGTCATCTGCATGATAGAATCAGGCTGCTGCTAAGCGCTTCTGCGGAGGAAAGGTATTTAGAATTCATCAACATGTATCCCGATATCTTTTTAAGGGTGCCCCAGGCCATGGTAGCTTCATACCTTGGCATTACACCTGAAAGTCTGAGCCGTGTGAGAAAAAAATTAGCAGCTAAAGATACTGAAATGTGACTTCTTACCATACATCAATGTAAAGCCTGATCTTCTCATGTAATTTTGAGGTATAATTATAAAAGACATGAAGATGAGAACTGTAGAATTAATTGCTGGTCCGAAAGAACCCCATTTTGTAGGTGACGGTTTCAGAGTACATAATTTCATACCCAGTGGATTTCGACTGGATATGCAGCGTATGAATCCCTTTATATTATTGGATTACAATTCGACCTTTTATTTTCCACCAAGTGATAAACCAAAAGGGGTTGCAGTACATCCGCATCGAGGTTTTGAAACGGTTACCATTGCATATAAAGGGCGGGTTCAGCATCATGATAGTAGCGGCGGTGGAGGTGTTATTGGTGAAGGAGACATTCAATGGATGACCGCTGCGAGCGGCGTACTGCATAAGGAGTATCATGAGAAGGAATGGAGTAAGCAAGGGGGTGAATTTCAAATGGTACAACTTTGGGTCAACCTTCCGGCAAAATACAAAATGAGCCGCCCGAAATATCAGGCTATTAAAAACGAGCAGATTAATCGATTTGAATTGTCGGGCGAGAAAGGAGCGATTGAGGTGATAGCCGGCGCCTATAAAGGAATTCAGGGTGTGGCCTCGACTTTTAGTCCGATTCACATGTATTACGCAAAATTAAAACGTGGTGGAAAAGCAGACTTTGTATTACCAAAGAACTTTAATACGGTATTATTGGTTTTGGAGGGGCCTATTATCTTAAATAATAGCGAAGAAGCCTTAACAGATCATCTGGTATTAATGGCGAACGATGGTGAAAGTTTTGAAGTAGAGGCTACTGATGATGCTCTTGTTCTGGTATTGAGTGGCGAACCTATTGACGAGCCAATCGCAGCGCAAGGTCCTTTTGTAATGAATACCAGGGAAGAATTGATGCAAGCCTTTGACGATTATAAAAATGGAAAGTTTGGCTTTTTAGAAGAATAGGTCACTATCCGGAAACGCGGTGGTGAGCCTCGCTGACATTATGGTAAAATCAATGATTTAACAGCTGATTAATAATCCAGATACCCCCCCCGCTCCCGCGAAGGTCCACCTCCGTGGTAAAAGGCAGTCATATTACTGTTTTGTTTAGTAGACTACCTTCGTCGCTTTGCTCCCCGGTGATCTCCACTGCCTCCCATTATGTTTACCTGCCCGAAACCGGCAGGAAATTACAAACCCTTGTCTAAAGCATTCTCCTATGTTGAAAGAATTTTATTCTTCCCCTCCCTCTGGGAGGGAATACCGTGGAAGTGCCACGGAGGGGAGGGTGTTGTTGTCTTGGCAGTTTTACTTATAAAGGGTTTATATTCAACTAGAGATTACTCACCACTTTGTGGTTCGTGATCTCCATTGTCTCCCATTGTGTTTACCTGCCCGGAACCGGCATGCAATTACAAACCCTTGTCTAAAGTATTCTCCTATGTTGAAAGAATTTTATTCTTCCCCTCTCTCGGGGAGGGGATACCGTGGCATAGCCACGGAGGGAGGGAGTTATTGTTGTAACTGCTGTTTATTAGAATATCCTATTCTTGTAGCGTTTTCCTTAGGGAGATTACCTTCGTCGCTGTTGCTCCTCGTTGATCTCCACTGCCTCCCATTTTGCAATTACAAACCCCAGCCAAAGGTTTCACCTTTGCCGGTTTTGTGTTTTCTTCAGCTTTCGCTCAAGCGAGCTTGGCTCAGCTTTATAAAACACAAAACCCCGCAGCCATCGGCTGCGGGGTTTGTGAGTGATTGTGGAGTCGGGGAGATTCGAACTCCCGTCCAAACAAGCAACTCAGTTGCTTTCTACATGCTTAGTTTCCGATTGATTGTCGACGTGCAGCTGACCGGAAACAGCCTACTACACGCTTAGCTTCTTTGAGATTTGAACTCATGACGAAGCAACACAAGTTCTATGTTGACTTTTATGGTGCCTCTAAATGGGACGCCATCAACAAGGGCTTCCCAGAGACATCTCGCCTCCCTGTCTTACAGGGACGTGGCCAAAAATCTTACTATGAATTCAGATTAGGCAGCAAGAGCGTAGTTATTCTCGCCATTTAAAAAAGTGTGAAATATGAGATTTAAGAGCTATATCCCAGCGCTCTGCATGCTTACAACTCAATTAGACTCGCTGTCAAAACCAGTCGACCCCATTGATATGTCAAAGAATCAGATGATTTAGTCGAAATAAACTGAATTACCTTACACAGATCATTTCAAAACATTCATCAACTCTGAAAACGGATGACAAATGTAACACAATTTCAAAAACTCTTGTGCATTCCTGTTCATCACATTATTTTAGAGCAAAATTTATACCAAGTATAGCATATGAAGTTTGGAATCATAAAAGAACGCAAGAATCCGCCCGATCGCAGAGTAGTACTACCGCCCAAGGCCTGTAAGACCATAATGAAGAAGTATCCGCAGGCTGAGATACTGGTCGAGCCTTCAGATATTCGTGCTTTCTCTGAAGAGGAATATCAAAAGGCAGGAGCTCGTGTCAGTGAAGAGATGTCTTCCTGTGACGTGCTGTTGGGTGTGAAAGAGGTTCCTGTCGACGCCTTGATTCCAAATAAGAAATATTTCTTCTTTTCCCATACCATTAAAAAGCAGCCTTATAACCGGGAGCTGTTGAGAGCCATACTGGATAAGAATATAGAATTATACGATCATGAGGTCATCACAGGTACTCACGGCAAGCGACTGGTTGCCTTCGGACGCTATGCAGGAATCGTGGGTGCCTATAACGGTATTCGGGCCTTCGGTTTAAAAACCGGAGATTTCGTGCTCCCTAAAGCTGAAGAGCTTCCTGATCAGCAGGCGTTGATCGACGCGCTTAACCGTATTCACCTTGCGCCTATTAAAATCGTACTCACCGGGATGGGCCGGGTAGGAGGAGGAGCTAAAGAAATGCTTGATGCCATGGGGGTCAAACATGTTCCTGCGGCAGAATTTCTGGAGAATACGTATGACCACCCTGTGTATTGCCAGATAGATGCGCTGGATTATAACAGCCGTAAGGACGGTAAGAAGGGAAGTCTAAAGGATTTTTACAAACATCCGGAAGCCTATGAGTCAGACTTCATGAAGTTCGCCCGCACGGCAGATATGTTCATAGCAGGGCATTTCTACGGAGATGGTTCACCATTTCTGTTTACCCGTGAAGATGCCAAAGACCCCGAATTTCGTATCAGGGTGGTGGCAGATATCTCATGCGATATAGACGGCCCGGTGGCCAGTACCATAAGACCTTCGACAATCGCAGATCCGGTATATGGTTATGACCCGAAAAATGAGGAAGAAGTCGACTTTAAAAAAGAGGGTGCCATCGCGGTTATGGCGGTAGATAATCTGCCCTGCGAATTACCGGCTGATGCCAGCCAGGGATTTGGAAAAAGTTTTGTGGAACGGGTGATCCCGGCCTTCTTCAATGATGACAAAGACGGTATTCTTGAGCGTGCCCGCATGACCCGGGACGGGAAACTCACGGAAAGGTATGCCTATCTGCAGGACTACGTAGACGGTGCAGACCGTTAATGAATATAGGCTTCGTACCAGGAGAATTTTTCCTTGATAAGCCGGTCTCTGTTGATCTTGAGGTATTCCAGGTAAGCGGCGGCTGCGGGAGACATCTTTTTATCTTTTAGCCAGATCAGGTTCCAGTGGGTAACCACCGGCAGGTCCTGCATGGGGATAAGTCTCAGGCTTTTCGCACCCATCTCATTCCTGATGCCAATAAGAGGCATGATCGAGTAACCGAGCCCGGCCATGACCGCCTGTTTAACCGCTTCGTTCGAGGTTAGTTCCATTTTTTTGGAAACCGTAATATTATGGGATGCGATATATTCTTCCATGGCCGCACGGGTGGCCGAACCCTTTTCCCGGTAGATCAGCGGCAGGTCTTTCAGATCATCAGGACCTTCGATTTGCTTTTCATCATTCCCGCTGCTGAAAAGGTAGAGTTTGTTTTGCATTAGTTGGATACGGTCTATATTGAGGTTTTCCGGTAATACCGACACCATGGAGAAATCAACCTCGTTTCGCTCCAGACTTTTGACTACCTTGGTTTTATTGGTTACATCCATTATCAGGTCGATACCGGGATGCAATTTGAGAAAGTCAGTGATCAGATAAGGCATTACATATTTAGCAGTCGATGCAATGGTTATACGTAATTCACCGGTAACATAACCTTTATAGGAAAGGGTTTTGTGCTTCATCTGGTGAACCTCTTCGATGATCTTTTGAGCAGATTCAGCCACTTCATGACCAAATTGTGTCACGTAGAGCTTTCTTCCGATAACTTCGGTCAGTGGAATTTCGAACTGGTCCTGCAGGTTTTTTAATTGAATGGAAACCGCGGGCTGAGTGAGGTATAATTCTTCGGCCGCCTTTGTTATGCTGCCGAGCTCCACTACTTTCAGAAAAATACGTAACTGATTCAGCGTATAATCCATGGAGTATTAAATATTTTAATGTTTTACATATTAAATATAAATAAAATTTAATCAAAAACAATTGGCATTTTTGCATGGAACTTAAATCGCAAAACAATGCAAGCAGCAACAGTTACAAAATCAAAAGAAGTAAACGTTGAAAAGAAGGATACCATAAAGCTGATCGAAGGGCACTATACTCCTGGTGAAGCAGCAGAAATCCTGTTTTCTGTACTGAGTGACAAGATCCGGTTCCACAACATCCAGATCTTAAGCATAAAGGAGCGTTTTAACGGAGATACCGCTCATTCTGAAAACAGGGTGAAGGAGCTACGTGCAGCCCAGGAAAAGGTGGAAGAGTTGATCAAAGAGGCCAGGGATAACGGCTATAAGTTCCGTATTAAAAGTGACATCAGCATCAGTCTTTACAAATAAGTCACTGATCTCCCCGTTTGATTGTTTTGTTTTCGGCGTGCGGAGTTTCATAAAAAGCTGACCTTCCTGTTCTCTCATCTTCCGTGGGATTCCGGCTGTCCAGATCGATACCGATCCAGGAGTCCCAGGAAACAGTTCGAAGTTTATCTTTGTACTTTTTTTCAATTGGCTTTAGCGGGAACAGGACAGGTCTTTTTCAGGCTTTAGTCCTTGTACTTTTTTAGAAATTGTTATGAAAATGAAAAAAGAAAACCCGGACCAACTGTAGCTGGCCCGGGTTTTCTTTTTTGAGTTTGAAAGCCTGTTATCAGAACGGCTTTTATACCCTTTTACTCTTTTAGTCAGGAGTATCTTCAGGTTTTCAGGAACCTGATTTCAGGTCATCTCGTAATTCTTCAAATTTTTCTGAGATCTTATGTTTCCCTTTTCTGAATTTCAAACCGAGAGTAATCAGTGCGATTCCTCCCAATAAAAAACCGAAGCCCAGTAACCAAATGAGAGAGGTGATGCCCACATAAGGTTGTGCAGCAATTATTCCGCCTATCAGGACGGCCAGAACTCCATTAAAGATAATCCATCCTTCACCTTCGATTTCTTTACGAAGACGAATGCCCATTACGATTCTGTTGATCCCGGTCAGTATAAACCAGAATGAGATCATGAGTCCGATGAATAAGAGTGTTATACCCGGTGTAAAAAGAAGGATAAGTCCGAATGCAAGACTCAGAACACCTTCAAGAACAAATCTCCAGCGATCTTCCCTGGTTTTCCATTCGCTTATGGCGGTTACAAGGGTAATGATCCCGTCGAGAACGATCAGTGCTGCGATCCATATTACAATGGAGGCAGCGGTGGCTGCTGGCATCGAAAAAGATATTATCGCAAGAATGACCATTAAAATACCTTTGAAAACAAGTGTTTTCCAGCTGTTGGCTAGTGCTTTTAACATAATTGATCGGTTTTTATTTGTAAAATAATTGTTAAATTAATCATTTTAAGTGATTTAACTCAGGTCTTGGCCCTTTATCTGCTTTTCATTCAAAGCCTTTTTTACAGATATGCCTCTGCCGTAATGTCTAATGCCATCTACCATGGTTTTAAAATCAATTTCATAATATTCCAGATCGTTACGGGGGTATATTCGTAATTCCCCGGCATCCATTCTTGGGGAGTCGGGAATGAAAACCGAAACATACTCTTCGTCTTCAGGGGTGGTTATGGCTCCTACCTTGTAATAGATGTCTTCTTTAAACAGTATGGGTTGCCATATCTGGTTTTTTGTATATTTTCGTTCACCCATCAGGCTGTATTTCAGTCTTTGTAAGCCAGGTAACAGATAGAAGAGGTTTTCTTCCACATTTCCGCTCCATTCGCGTAAAAGTCCTTTTTTGAGTAAAAGTCCGGCCAGGTAACAGATGAGAAGCAGTAAGAGGAAGCACATCAGGTCTATGTAAAATACACTCCATCCGCCATTTAAATCAAGCTTGTCTGCAATTAATTTCCCAAGGGGTCTGAATATGGTCAGAGCCTTCACTCCAGCTATGAAGATGAGAAACAAGGGGACGAGAAAAAATACCCCACCTAGAATAATGTTTATAACCGGAGCGAATTTATTTTTCATTATCAATATATTTTAAAGTTCCCATCCAAATGTTGTTTGCAATACATAATCATTCTTCGAGGCGTCGGCGATTGGTTGTGAATCAAAGTTTTGAGTATATCCGATTTTTATGAAGAAGTCGAGGGGCAGATCGTATTTCAGGTCGATTTTGAAATCATATCTCAAACGATCGCTCTGGGTAATGCTTGGGTAAGCAAATAAGCTGGTAAATATGTTTAGATCACCGATATCGAATGCATCTAACTGCAGTCCCAGCACTCCTTCCAGGCTATTTCTTTTTGTGTCTAAGTCATCGTCAAATCGCTCATTGTTCCACGCCAAACCAGATGCCCATAAGAAATAGATACGGTTAGAGTGGATCAAATAACTTCCTGCAACTGCCCGGGTAGCAACACGAAGGTCGAGCTGCTGTTCGGTATTTGAAAGGAAGTCGGCATTCACAGAAATGTACCAGTCATCCTTTAAGAGATAGCTTGCTCCGATATTGGCATCGGTGCGTCGCGTATTCGAAATGCCATCTTGTTGACTGGAAATGGTATTAAAAGAAGAGTTCATTGACCAGTTCTTCCCGGTATAGCTAACGATGCTGCGCATGGTTAGCTGCTTGAGATTATTGGATTTTGTAAAATTAAAACCGATCGATAAGGAGGCATCAAGTCTGGAGATAAAACTGTCTTCAATGGCTTTTAAAAATACAATCTCTTTGAAGGGAAGCGTCATTTCTTCACTGAGGTTTTTGATTGTAACAGTCGCACTATCGGTGTCACGGGTTCTCAGAGAACCGTTGATTCTATTGCCTGTTCTTGTAGTTATCAGGTAAAGCTGAGAACTTCTCAGGCTCAAAACATCCAGCCAGGTAACTTTAAAGTCCTGATCACTGTAATCAGGTTCTATGGTCAGAACTCCATTGATCATACTTTTAACCTGCCCGATGATCCTGTCCTGGTTTTTAAGAATTAATGTATCCTGCTGAGCTTGTATTTTTAGAGGTATAAGAATATGTAGCAGGCAGAGGGCCATGAATAGGTGACCTTTAGCTCTATGTCTGATAGCAATAGCCAATGTAAATTAAACGGGATTTTACTCTTTTAAGATTCCGTCACTGATAAGTTTTTTAACCAGAACCTCAGAATAATCCTGGACAAAACTTTCCAAACTGGACGGGTTATAGGTCTTTGACTGAGCCGACCACAATAAATTTTCAGTTTCGGCATCGTATAGATTGCTCTCTATATAATATATTTTATCGGTCGTGTAGTATCCCGGGTTATAAGTGACTGGGTACATTGCATTATAGTACCCATAGAAATTCCCATAGTACCCATATCGGTAGGGTGCATAGCCGTAGGCATAATTAGTGTTTCCAGGTACATATCGTTGTTCCGATTCCTTGTCCATCAGGGTAATAGAAAAAATAGCATTACTCCCGGTCTCCCGTATAGCTTTCATTACCTGCTCTTTGGAAGGCTGAGTGCTTTCAGAGAATTTACCGGGGAAAACCTCGTGGCTCACATGTACTTCAAAGCCGTTTTTTTCAGCATAATAGGCTAATTCATCCTCTACCAAGGTTCTGGCGGGAACATTTCTGGTCAATGCGACGATAAATACGCTGTTATAAGATTTAGAACTCAGATCTGCATCGTTCTTCCAGGATCCGGTAATGGACGTACTTGGCCCGCAGCCGACAAGAAAAACCATGACCAGAATTGTAAAAAGGTATTTCATAATAATCGTTTTGGATTCATTTATATTCCAACATGTACAGGTCTGTAATCTGGTCAGAAAAGGGGCACAGTTACTCGTGTTTTAAAGCTACGAAATTATATCGTATTTACTGTCAGTATTTTTCGTAAGTATGATTTTCTTGGACGAAATGAGAGTTATGCCATTTAATCGACTTTTTTAAAGGTAAGCAGGGTGGAGTCGGGATTGAATAGGCGGAGCCGGTTATTGCTGATCTCATATGAGGTGGCCTTTCGAAGCCTTTGCAGCAATTCATTTTCCCCTTCTGTGAAGGGGCATGCCATGCGGGTAGTGGTGATGTTTGTGAATCTCAGCAGTTTCCCTTCGCTGAAAATAGTGCCTCGCATCCGGTTGCAGCCCGTAAAACCTACAAAGGAGTTTTCGTTGGCATTGATCTCAAGATTCGGAAGTTCCCTGGCAAAGTAATCGTCGGCAGGCTGATCGGTCCCAAGGGTCTCCAGCACCCAGATGTCGTGGAGTCTCTCATCGGTGTTATAGTTCCCGCATCCCTTAAGGTCGTGAAAATTCTCATCGCCTGTAAGACCGATTCTTACCGTAACCGTGTAGTTGTATGAACGGTCTGCCATCGTATCTTCACAGGGCTTTTGATTTATGGTGACATCGAGCTGAACCTTTTCAGTCTGGGCTCTGTATCTCTTTATATTCGCATCGGCTGCCCTGATCACATTCGGGAGGGGGGTAATAATGCTGTCGTAGCCTTCGATAAGAGAGGTGAAGAGCATACGGTCACCATACAAGTGAAGATTCCAGAATGGTTCGTTACCCTGTGCCCGGAATACCGGGCTTTCATCAGGCAGTTCCTTTAGATTTTCTACGGTGGGTTTCACCCCTGGTAATTTTTGATTTTCGGTTGGCTTTTCTTTTTTTTCCTCTGCACAGGATATCAGTAGCGTTAAGATAAAAAAGCTGAAAATTAATTTGGTATTCATCACTCTGTTTTTTTAAACCGCATGAGAGGCAGCTCGCCTTCATATAGCATCAGCCAGTCATCTTCCTGTTTAAAACGGTCTGTACGTTTTATGGTATACAGGAAATGAGGCTCCGCCGGCCCCTGGCAGGCTATTACCGTCTGTTGCAGGTCCTCAGCCAGCTCCAGTTCATTGCCTGTCTGCCTGAAGCTTACACTGAAATCGTTACAGCTGGTATTTCCATTTAGTTTTGATGTTTTTTGATCAAAACTGATCTCAGGTTTTTCCTTCGGAAACAATCCATCCAGTTCCATATTCAATCCGATGATAAAATTCAGTTCCCACTTTCCTTCCGGAAGCGGGGTTTCAGATGATTGCTGAGCTATGGCACCCGACAGCATAAAAAATGCTATCGCGTAGGTTATGATCTTGGTATTCATGATATAAGGGGCTTTTCTTGAATTGAATTTACTGCAAAATTTTCACATATACGAACGGGGTATAAGGTGATTTCTTATATTGGCTCATCAGTTTTATTTATGAATCCAGCTGAGAATTACATACTGAACCAGCCGGAACCCTATCGTTCCATACTATTGGTGCTGCAGGTGCTCATAGAGCAAAAGGTCGATAAGGATCTGGACCTTCGATTTAAATATGGTATTCCCTTTTATTATTATCGTGATAAACCCTTTTGTTATTTGAACCGTTCGGGTACTTATGTTGATATGGGTTTTAACCGCGGTAGTTTATTGGAAGCGCATCAGCATTTAATGGAGGGTAGGAACCGGAAGATGGTTCGTTCGTTAAGGTATCATTTCCCGGAAGAGATCGATGCTGAAATAGTGGAAGGGGTTTTAACCGAAGCACGAATGCTGTATGATTAAAACCCCTTGGGTAAATTTACAGGGAGTTGACTGCCTGCCTGATAGTTACCAGGTCTTTCAGCAGTTTTTCCATATTGTCAAGGTGTAGCATATTGGCTCCGTCGCTTTTAGCATTCGCCGGGTCAAAATGGGTTTCCATGAATATTCCGTCAACACCGGCAGCCATGCCTGCGCGTGCGATGGTTCCGATCATATCAGGTCGGCCACCCGTAACCCCGCTAGACTGGTTGGGTTGCTGTAACGAATGGGTCACATCAAGCACTACAGGAGCAAATTGTTTCATCGTAGGGATTCCCCTGAAGTCTACTATCATATCCTGGTATCCGAACATGGTTCCACGGTCGGTGACCATCGCCTGTTGGTTGCCCGCATCAAATACCTTCTGAACGGCGTGTTTCATACTTTCAGGACTCATGAACTGCCCTTTTTTCAGGTTTACGACCTTTCCTGTTTCGGCAGCGGCCACAACCAGGTCTGTTTGTCTCACCAAAAAAGCAGGGATCTGCAGCACGTCTACGTATTCTGCTGCCATCGCAGCGTCTGAACTTTCGTGGATATCTGTAATAGTTGGTACCTGGAAGGTTTCCGATACTTTTCTCAAAATTTTCAGGGCCTTCTCGTCTCCGATCCCTGTAAATGAATCGATACGGCTGCGATTGGCCTTTTTAAAGCTTCCCTTGAAAACATAAGGGATCTTCAGGGTGTCGGTTAGTTTAACCATGTGCTCGGCGATACGAAGGGCCATATCTTCCCCTTCGATGGCACACGGACCTGAGAGCAGAAAGAAGTTGTTGCTGTCTGCGTGTTTTATCTGGGCTATTTTATGTAAATCCATTGCCTGTAATTTTAGGTTGCAAAGATACTCTTTTTAAGAAGACAGCAACAGCACGTAAAGGAAGTCCGACTCAGGAGTTTAGCATAATAATTGTGAATATTTAAAGATTTAGGAAATAAATAAAACGTACCTTTGCGCCCTTAATTTTAATAGGGATATGACAGCCATTAGAAATATAGCGATTATAGCGCACGTTGACCACGGTAAAACCACCCTGGTCGACAAGATCCTTCATCATTGTGAACTGTTCCGGGATAACCAGGAAACAGGTGAATTGATACTGGATAATAATGATCTGGAACGCGAACGAGGAATAACCATTCTTTCAAAAAACGTTTCGGTCAATTACAAAGGAACCAAGATCAATATCATCGATACCCCCGGTCACGCCGATTTCGGTGGTGAGGTAGAGCGTGTGCTTAACATGGCAGACGGGGTACTGCTTTTGGTAGATGCTTTTGAAGGTCCTATGCCACAAACCCGTTTTGTATTGCAAAAGGCCATCGATTTGAAACTGAAACCAATCGTGGTGGTGAATAAGGTCGATAAAGATAACTGTACCCCCGATGAGGTTCATGAGTCGGTTTTCGATCTTATGTTCGAACTCGGCGCCGAAGAATGGCAGCTGGACTTCCCGACCGTTTACGGATCTGCCAAGAACAACTGGATGTCTGACGACTGGAAAAATCAGACCAACAGCATCGAACCTTTGCTCGATATGGTTGTGGAACATATTCCCGCACCGGAAGTGAAGACAGGTACCACTCAAATGCTGATCACCTCTCTCGATTATTCTTCCTTTACCGGAAGGATCGCTATCGGAAGGCTTCAACGCGGAGAGCTTAAAGCAGGTATGCCTGTTTCCCTGGTGAAGAGAGATGGCAGTATTGTGAAATCAAGAATTAAGGAACTACATACCTTTGACGGATTAGGACGTAAAAAAGTAGACATGGTGGAGGCAGGAGATATCTGTGCCATCGCCGGACTTGACGGATTTGATATCGGAGATACCATCGCTGATTTCGAAAATCCGGAAGGATTGCCGACCATCGCCATCGATGAGCCTACCATGAGTATGCTCTTTACGATCAACGATTCGCCCTTCTTCGGAAAAGACGGAAAGTTCGTTACTTCAAGACACGTGAAAGAGCGTTTGGAGAAGGAACTGGAAAGAAACCTTGCCCTGAGGGTTCAGCCTACCGACAGTGCTGATAAATTTATGGTCTTTGGTCGTGGTGTACTTCACCTTTCGGTATTGATCGAAACCATGAGACGCGAAGGCTATGAACTGCAGATCGGACAGCCTCAGGTAATCATCAAGGAGATCGATGGGGTTAAATGTGAGCCTGTCGAAGAACTGACCATCGACCTGCCGGAAGATGTAAGTGGAAAAGCGGTTGAAATGGTAACCCAGCGAAAGGGAGAAATGCTGAGCATGGAACCTAAGGGAGAGCGTATGATCATTAAGTTCAACATTCCTTCAAGAGGAATCATCGGACTCAGAAATCAACTGCTTACCGCAACTGCAGGAGAGGCGATCATGAACCACCGCTTCATCGAATTTCAACCATTTAAAGGAGAGATCCCAGGGCGTATCAACGGTTCCCTGATCTCAATGGAAAAAGGAACATCCATTCCTTACTCTATGGATAAATTGCAGGAACGTGGTAAATTTTTCATTCATCCGGGTGAAGAGATATATACCGGGCAGGTGATCGGTGAGAATTCACGTGGCGATGATATGACTGTGAACGTGACCAAGACCAAAAAGCTTACCAACATTCGTTCTGCAGGAGCTGATGATAAAGTAAAACTGGCCCCTCCTATCAAGTTCTCTTTGGAGGAAGCGCTTGAATACATACAAAAGGATGAATATGTTGAGGTAACACCTAAAAACATGAGATTGCGGAAGATCTATTTAGATGAAAACGAACGCAAACGAATGGAAAAACAATTAGGATAACAAAAAAAAGGAAGCCGTGAGGCTTCCTTTTTTTTGTTATGGGGTTATGGGGTTATGGGGTTATGGGGGTATGAGGTTATGAGGGTATGTATATGCAAAATCTGTTATAAGCCTGATAGTAGAAAGATTGCTTCACCCCATTGAGTGTGGTTCGCAAAGACGTACCCTCTGACTACCTGACTACCTCACCATCACAACACACTTCTTAAATATCCACCATCGAGGGGAATGCTGTTCCCGGTGAGATAAGCCGCCTGATCTGACGCTAAAAAGGCGACCAGATAGCCATATTCGATCGGTTTCCCGATTCTTTTTACGGCGTTGCTTTCTGCCATTTCCTTTTCCAGTTCTTCCATGGATTTACCGCTTCGCTCGGCCTTCTTCTCATTGACCGCCTCCAGGCGTTCGGTATCGAAATAACCGGTAAGAATATTGTTTACAGTGATTCCGTCTTTGCCTGTTTCCTGTGATAAAGATTTTGCCCAGGTAATAATACTTGAACGAATGGTGTTAGACAGCACCAATTCAGGCTTAGGCTCTTTAATCGTAACCGAAGTGACATTGATAATGCGTCCCCATTTCTGTTTTTGCATGTGGGGGAGAACCAGGCGGGTAGCTCTGACAACCGAAGAAAACAGCAGGCTAAAGGCCTCTTCGTAGTCTTCTGTAACTTTTTCACTCACGTATCCTGGCGCAGGCCCGGGGGTGTTATTTACCAGAATATCAATAGGGTTGTCTGTCACATATTCAGAGAGTATCATTTCATATCTCTTCTGGTTCTGAAGGTCGATCACAAGGTACTGATGTTTCTGCGATTCCCCCGCGGGTAGTTCGTTCAGCAAGGCTTTCATTTTTTCTTCGTCCCGGGCCATAAGGGTGACGCTGGCCCCGCTTTCTGCCAGCTGTCTGGCGATACCCTCCCCGATACCACGGCTGCTGCCGCCGATCAGGGCTCTTTTATTTTTTAAAGATATATGCATGGCTAACGGTATTCTTCGCGTACAGGTGAAAAGATGTCGGTTATTTTACAGGGTGTCAGGGCTTTTCCTCCGTGAGGCACATGGGGCGGCAGATAAACCACCGTTCCTGCTTCATAAATTCTGGTGTCTCCGTCAACGGTGAGTTCAAATCGTCCCTCGGTCACCTGCATGATCTGTTCGTTATGGTGACTGTGTACAGGGATTTCAGACCCTTCTTCCACTTCCCAGTAAGCGATGGTGGTATGTTCGGTATGTATCAGTCTTCCGTGAAAGCCTTTGATGATCTCTTTGGGTGTAATGTCTTTAAGCTCGATGTCCATTGTTTTTTTTGGTTATGGGGTTATGGGGTTATGGGGTTATGGGGTTATGGGGTTATGGGGTTATGGGGTTATGGGGTTATGGGGGTATGAGGTTATGGGGGTATGAGGTTATGGGGGTATGAGGTTATGAGGTTATGAAGTGATGATCTTTATAATCTAAAATCTACAATCTACATTCTATAATCCTCCTCCTTCTCCTTAATAATTAAACATTAACCATTCATAATTCCATTAACGACTAACGACTAACGACTCCCGACTAACGACTCTTCGTCTCACATAAACTTATGCCTTCTTCCGGCCATAGCTGCACCAATAATACCGGCCTGGTTGCGGCCTTCTGCGGGAACGATCTCTGTTCTGATATCGATCTGCTCCTTGATCTCCTGCCAGTACTTACTGCCTCCGCCTCCGATGATGAACAGGTCAGGGGAGAAGATCAGTTCGGCATATTCAAAAAAGTTATTGAGTCGCTTACCCCATTTTTCGAAACTCATATCTTTTGATTTTCGAACCGAATTAGCCGCGTAATGCTCCACATTTTCATACTTCTTGTAGTACATCTGTCCGATCTCGGTATTCTGGATCAGTTGTCCGTTATAAAATGCTCCCGATCCGATACCGGTACCCAGGGTGATTACCAAAACGAAGCCGGTTCTGTTCTTTCCTGCCCCAAAATGCATTTCGGCCAGGCCAGCAGCATCGGCGTCATTGATCACGGTGATGGGTTGGCCGACGAGTTCAGAGAAATAATTCTCAACATTGATGCCTACCCATTTATCGCTGAGATTGCTGGCAGAGAGGCAAACGCCGTTTTTCATCGAGGTGGGGAAGCCACATCCTATCGGGCCGTTCCACTTAAAGTGGTCGACGATCTGGGTGACTACTTTTCCCATTTTTTTCGGAGAACCTGATTCCGGCGTGGGGATGCGAAAACGCTCAGTTATCATCTCGCCGGTTTTAATATCCACAATTCCGCCTTTCATTCCCGATCCGCCAATATCTATCCCGAGTACTTCCATTGGAGTGTTGCTGCTTTTTTTAGAATAGGTTAAAATTAAGGTTTTGTTTTAAAAGGGCTTCCTGATTAGCTGACTTTCCTTATTGGCCTGATACAGCTCAGACGCTTTTTTGTACCACCTCAAAGACCTTACTGCCATCACACTTAAGTGTCTTTGAAGGGAATTTCAACAAAAGAGCATAGTCATGGGTCGCCATCAGGATGGTTCTTCCTGACTTATTGATCTCCTGTAATACTTTCATGACTTCCACACTGGTCTGAGGGTCCAGGTTACCGGTGGGCTCGTCGGCCAGGATCAGCTCAGGGTCGTTCAGCAACGCCCGGGCGATAGCTACCCTTTGTTGTTCACCACCTGAAAGCTGATGAGGAAATTTGAAACCCTTGGTGCCCATCCCTACTTTTTTAAGGACCTCTGATATTCGGTTGTCGATCAGGTCTTTGTCTTTCCACCCTGTGGCTTTCAGTACAAACAGCAGGTTGTCATGTACCGTTCGGTCAGGTAATAATTTAAAGTCCTGGAACACGATCCCGAGTTTTCGTCTCAGAAAAGGAATGTCTTTTTCTTTTAATGACTTGAGGTCAAAGCCAACGATACTACCCGACCCCTGTTGGAGTGGCAGATCACCGTATAAAGTCTTCATAAAGCTGCTCTTTCCGCTGCCTGTTTTTCCAATCAGGTAAACGAATTCACCTTGTTCAATATCAAGGGTTATCTCGCTCAAAACCAGATTTTCTTTCTGGTAAATGGCTACTTCCCGAAGTTCGAGGATCGTCTCGCTCATTTCAATCTCTTTGTTCTTCCGGTAAAGGTAAGAACTTAATCGAAGTGTCAAAACAGACTTTTTTCAGCTTTCTTCCGTCTGAAATCCGCCTGATTTTATTTTCTTCTCTTTTATCATAATTATAACAGATTTGCTCCGTTATTACTATGTTTGTTCGTGTATTTTTGAATCGTACCTATAATTTGTCCTTATGAACTTGTCACAGCGTTTAGCCTGCTTAACCGGTATGCTCATATCCCTGTCTGCCTTCTCTCAGCAATCTGAAGTATACACTCATGATAATGCCTTGTACAAAGAGGCACTTGAGCTGTATAATCAGGAGCAGTATCAGGCGGCACAGATACTGTTTGAAAAGGTGAAAAAGAACTCTGATGATTTCGATACCCAGGCAGATGCTTCTTATTATATCGCCAATGCGGCCATTCGCACCAATCAACTGGGAGCCGATAAAATGATGGAAGATTTTTTCGAGCAGTATCCCACTTCAACCAGGCGAAGTTCTGCCTATCTGGATGTTGCGAATTACTATTTTGACCAGGGGAAATATGCCTATGCACTCCGCTGGTTCGACAAAGCTGAAGGCAATAGTCTGAGCCTGGGAGAAAGAGACGAATTCAACTTCAAAAAAGGCTATGCGCTTTTTGTTACCGGGAATCACGACAAGGCACGGGTATACCTTGACAAGGTTTCGATCACTAAGAAATACGGGGCTCAGGCCAAGTATTACATCGGGTACATGGCTTACCAGGGAGACGATTATAATGAGGCAAACCTCTACTTTGATGAGATAAGAGGAGAGGAAGAGCTGTCTGAAAACCTGTCTTATTACCAGGCCGATATGAATTTTAAACTGGGTAAGTTTGAAAAGGCCATCGCTCTGGCCAAAGAGCAACTGCCTGCAGCCGACCCCCAGGAACGTTCACAACTCAATAAGATCATCGGTGAAAGTTATTTCAATCTTGGAGAATATGAGGCTGCCATACCTTATCTCAGAGAATATAAAGGACTAAAGGGTAAGTGGAATAATACCGACTATTACCAGTTAGGCTATGCTTATTACAAACAGGGTCAGTATGATGAAGCTATTGATCAGTTCAATAAGATCATCGATGGGAGCAATGCGGTGGCACAGAATGCCTACTATCATCTGGGGGAATGTTATCTTAAAACCGGTGCCAAGCAACAGGCCCTTAATGCCTTCAGAAACGCATCAGGGATGCCTTTTAATGAAACCATTAAACAAGATGCCTATCTCAATTATGCCCGCCTGAGCTATGAACTGGGTAACCCATACGAACCGGTGCCCCAGGTGCTGCAGGGGTATCTTCAGGCTTACCCTGCTACTGAGCATACCGCAGAGATCGAGTCTCTGCTGGTAGATTCATATATCACGTCAAAGAACTACGAGGCTGCCCTGGAATTTTTAGAAAAGAACCAGAGTCTCAGCAGTAAAACCACCTATCAGAAAGTCGCCTTTTACCGCGGACTGGAACTCTTTCAGCAGGGAGATTACCAGCAGGCGGCCTACTATCTGGACCGATCGCTGGAGCAGCAGCGCGTGGGTACATTCACGGCGAGAGCTCTCTACTGGTTGGCTGAATCTAATTATCGCATGGGAAATACGGGGGAGGCAGAAGCTTATTTCAAGCGGTTCAACACCCACCCTGATGCTCCTGAAGTCGATGAGTATAAATGGGTGTATTACAACCTGGGATATACAGCATTTAAGCAAAAGAACTATGATGAGGCAGCCACCTGGTTCGAGCGTTTTACCTCCCGCAGTTCGAATGCGGAAAAGGAATATTTAAAAGATGCCTGGTTGCGGCTGGGAGATGCCCGTTTTGCCCTTAGTAGCTACTGGCCTGCCATGGAGGCCTATAACCAGGCCATAGATATGGGCGGCAAGGGTGCAGATTATGCGGCGTACCAAAAGGCAATCTCTTACGGTTTTGTAGACCGTATGGATAAGAAGATCGAAACCCTGAATTCTTTTACTGCTCAATTTCCGGGTTCAACCCTGAAAGACGACGCCTATTATGAACTGGGTAATACCTTTGTGAACAATAACCGTCCGGATGACGGAATAGCAGCCTATCGGAAGCTTACCCGGGAATACCCGATGAGCTCTTTTGTGCCTAAAGCCATTCTGAAAGAGGGGCTGGTCTATTATAACCGCGGAGAGAATGAAAAGGCTCTGGAGCGTTTTCGTACACTGGTGAGGGATTATAAAAATACCGAAGAGGCCATTCAGGCTGTTGCCACAGCTAAACTTATCTATGTAGATGAGGGGAGGGTGAGCGAATATGCTGCCTGGGTAAAAGGGCTTGATTTTGTTGAAGTGACAGATGCTGAGCTTGACAGTGCCACTTTTGAATCTGCCGAACGCGCCTATTCAGAAAATAACTGGCAGGCTGCTATCAGGAACCTGGAAAAGTACCTCGAAGAATTCCCTCAGGGGATGCACCAGTTAAAAGCCGAATTCTATCTGGCCCAGGCTTATTATAACAACGGGCAGCCGCAACAATCGGTTTCTCATTATCGCCGTGTGATCGAGGCTGGCCGTACCGAGTACAACGAGCAGGCCCTGGCCAGGCTGGCAGAGATAGCGCTGGATGAAGAACGATACACCGAAGCTATTCCGTTGTTGAAAAGATTGGAGACCGAGGCAGATTTTCCGCAGAACATTACCTACGCCCGTTCAAATCTTATGAAGGCTTATTACCGCCTGGATCAGTATGATCAGGCGATCGCCTATGCCCGTAAAGTATTATCAGAGCCTGAGACCGACGATCGTATAAAAAGTGATGCTTATGTGGTGATCGCAAGATCGGCTATTGCAACAGGTGATGAACGAAGCGCACGGGAAGCCTATGCCCGGGTTCGGGAGATCGCAACCGGTTCCCTTGCTGCCGAAGCCCTGTATTACGAAGCTTACTTTAAAAATAAGGACGGTGATTATAAAGCTTCAAACGAAGCGGCTCAGAAACTGGCCCGTGATTATTCGGCATATAAAGAAACCGGAGGAAAAGGATTGGTGCTGATGGCGAAAAACTTCTATGCCCTGAACGATGCTTTCCAGGCCACTTATATACTTGAAAACGTGATAGATAATTTCGGACAGTACCCTGAAATTACAACCGCTGCCAAAGAAGAGCTGCAACGAATCAAGTCGAAGGAATCAATGACCAACTCATCTGTCGACCCGAATCAAAATTAAAACTGACCATGTTCAACGATAAAAAAGAAACCAAATCGATGCCGGTAACTAAAACAGGGGTGTTCAGAACTCTTATTATCAATGGTATTATTCTTTGCAGTGCCGGAAATCTCTGGTCGCAGGAACCCGAACAACAAGAGAAAGAAAAAGACCTGGGAACCGAGGTTGTAAATGTGGTCAAGGCCTATACCCCAACCGTGGGCGATGCTGAAAAACTTTACGTGGCTCCGGTACTGACCGATTCTGTGACCACTACCCGGAAAACCATTCAGTACACTATTAATTCGGTACCTGTAGCATCTACTTTCACCCCCGCCAAGGGAAAGGCTAATGTGATCAAACAAGAGCCGCGGGAACCTTTATTCAATTCTTATACTGCGCTCGGACTTGGGAACTATAATACGGCTCAGGTAGATTTTTACAGCAGTACCCCCCTGAACCGTGATGAGTTTCTCGATGTGATCGTAAATCATCATTCAGCTCAGGGAGATATCGATCAGGTATTCCTGGACACCCGTTTTTTCGATACGGAGCTTGAAGGGCATTACCGCCGCAAGAACCGCTATTCACAATGGGAGGTTGAGGGTGGCTTCGGTCATGAGATCTATAATTGGTACGGGGTGCCTCAGGGTGTTTTCTCTCAGGCTCAGCTCGAATCGATAGATGAGCGGCAAAGTTATTACCATGCCCATTTCGGAGGGAACCTGCAGTTGCCCGAATCTTATTTCGGAGGAGGTGCTGCCGGACTGGATTATTTTTGGGATGGTTATGAATCAACAGAACTCAATGTGATGGCCACTCCTGAATTTATACTTTCATTAGGGGACGAAAACCTGAATGTCGGTACTGAGCTGAATTACCTGAACGGCAGTCAGGTCATCAACTACGGGAATGATGACCCCATTGCTTACAGTAACCTGATAGCAGAGGTGGCGCCCTCCCTGCAAATACTTGAAGATGACCTTACCATCGACCTTGGAGCTGCAGTGGTTTATAATAATGACTTTGAGTCTGGAACGGGCAACTTTTTTATATATCCTCGCGTTTCAGCCTCTTATAACCTGGTTGAAGAATACCTCATTCCTTATGCCGGAGTGAAAGGAGATCTTCAGCAGAACACCTACCGGGAATTTGTTGCCGATAACCCCTTTGTTTCCCCAACGATTAACGTAACCCCGACAGATGCGCAGTATGATGCCTATGTTGGAGTTCGCGGGAAATTGCTGCCGAACCTGAGCTATGATCTCAAAGGGTCTTATATGGCTGCCAATAATCAGCCGTTGTTTCGTAACAATCCGCTCACCGGTCTGACCGTTACCGATGGTGAGGATGGCTATCGTTACGGGAATTCTTTTGGTGTGGTCTATGATGACATACGTACACTTTCCATCGCAGGAGAATTAAATTTTAACCTGAACAACGACCTGAACGTAGGGCTTAACGCTGCGGTTCGGGATTATAATACCGATGAGGAGGCTGAGGCATGGAACCTGCCTTCACTGGAGGGTTCCCTGTTCGCTGAATACAGTTTTGGTAAAAAATGGCATGCCGGGGCAGACTTCTTCTATATAGGAAATCGTAAAGATCGCATGGACACTCCCTTGCTGTTAAATCCTGAGATCGTTACGCTTGATGGTTATTTTGATCTCAATGCAAGACTTTCTTATGATATCAGTAAGCAGTTGGGTGCTTTCGTGAAGCTGAACAATATGACCAATAATGATTACGCCCGTTGGATGAACTTCAGGGTGCAGGGCTTTCAGGTGCTTGCCGGAGCCTCCTATAAGTTCGACCTGTAAAGATTACTTTTTGTAAGTGTTGATGGTTTTTAATAATCGGGAAGATTGCGACAGCAGCCAATCCAGCTGGTTGGTTAGCAGTCTCAGATCTTTTTGATAAGCCAGGGGCTTCTCGCCAGGGAATTCTGTTGTATTACTCATTTTAGCTTTATAGTTCCTGAGATATTCTCGGGCTTCCTTTATTTCCGTTTCTGCGCTTAGAGGTATTGATTCATAATCGGTAAAGGCTGAAGCGCATGCAAGCGCCTCATTCAGGGCATTCATGCCTACATCCATTAATACCGGAGCTGCTACTCCCTTTGACATCTGAAAATATGTTCCCAGGCTTGCGGCAGAGGAGAGGGTGGTTTGGTTAATCGCTACTATTTCGAATAATTCGGTAAGCTTAGTCTGCCTGTTTTCAGGCTCCTGCGTCATGCGCTGAAACCCTGAGTGCAGCCTGGAGATCTCTATAAAGGCTTTTTTTCTTGCCAGCTTGTACCTGGTGTCGGTACCGGTGTTTTCCCGGTAGATGCGATGAACCTCATTCAGATAGTCCAGATTGGCCCTGATGCTGCTTTTAATGAGGTTGTCGATATGGTCTTTTTCCCATATGGGGAACAATAAATAGCTTGCCGTCACGGCCATGGCGATCCCGATAAGGCTATCGATCAAACGAAGTTCCACCACCTTGAAAGGTTCCGGGATCAGCAAAGTGTAAAGAAAAACTATCGAGAGGGTGATATAGGCCGAAGAGATCTTATAATTTTCCTGGGTGAAGGTAAAAGCCAACGCAAATGACAGGTAGGTTAATACGGCTATAACAGCAACGGGAGGCTTTGTCATCAGGACCACACCTGCTGCAAAAAGCCCGATAAGCGTGCCAACTGTACGCTGTCTGGATCTTTGCTTTGTCAGCGCATAACCCGGACGTAGAATTACGATGATGGTGATAAAAACCCAATAGAATTGAGGTACTGAAAAGTAATTGCATAGCAGGTATGCAACCATGATCGTTATCGATAATCGCAATGCATGCCTGAAGATCGGTGAATCAAAAGAGAGTTGACTCCATAGTTCCTGAAACCCGTACGATCGTTCATTAAGGAATTGTTGTGGTTCGATCTTGTTCAGTTTCTTTATATCCGGGTTGAAAGTGCCTTTAATAATGCGCTCCATATTGGCGATCACCTGGCTCAGTTTTTCCAGATAATCAAGCAGGTTGCTAAGGCTCAGCAGGTCGTTCCTGTCTTTCTCATTCAGTGTGACTTTGCTGAGGGATACAATTCGATCACGTGGAGCAGAAAGTGCCCCTGCAATCTCCCGGGCAGAAAGGGAATCGATTTCCAGACTGCTTAGATTTCTCATAGTCTTGCTAAAGACCCCGATCGTTTGGGTGAGTTCCTCTTTCAGTATGGCCAGGTCAGGATGTATTTTCTGGTTTTGCTCGATTCTCAGGGTGTTGGCTACTGAGAGTTCCATCAGGTCGATGAATTCTATCAGTAAAAGCAGTCTCCTTGAAGCCAGAGTGTCTTTACCCGATCGCAATCGTTTGTTGATGATTTGATTGCGCAACACTTCATGCAGATCGAAAATATCGTTTTGCTTCTCCAACAGTTCGTTATATAGCTCACCGTCGAATCCTTTTTCAAGCAGGGTCTTTCTTTGCTCAAGATAATCGGCAGTATAAAGAAAGCATTTGCTGAATTGTTCCCTGATGTATTTTCGGTTGCCAAGATTTCTGAATATCAGGCTAAGCAGGAAATACCAGGCACCTCCCGAAAATATCAGAGCAGCAGCCAGTAGAGGGGGGGTTGAGGTAGCCGCCCCGGCGAAGGCAACGCTCAGGGCTCCCAGACCTGCAAAGGCGATCAGCGAAGCTCTGAACCCGTATACGGAGATCATGGCTGTACTAAAGACCAGAATACCCAAAACGGGTACCACGAATAGGGTATCCCTGGTGAATTGAATGATCAGGTAATTAAAGATTCCGAGGATAAGAGCCGCCAGGATACCCCGGTTAGCGTATTTACCGGTTCCGGGGATGTCGCTCAGTGCGGTGATCAGAACTCCTAAAGCAAAGCTGCTGCCGTAACTGATAGTGTCTGTAAGGTAAGCCACCATGACGGGAACAAAGGCTGCACTGCTGATAAGCAGTCCTCTGCTGAAATTATAGCTTCTTAATACCTCGCCGATTTTTTTCAATTTACGAATGATCAAAGAGGATGGGGCTGTGGAAACCCTTCCTCATTTTTTAAAATTTTAAACCTATTTTTGTTAATCAACTAAACTAATCACTTATGAAAAAGCTGTTTATTGGCCTGTGTGCTGCTGTGCTTACGGTGTCTTGTGCCCAAAAGGAACAGGCCGATCTTGTTGTTGTCAATGCCAATGTATATACGGTTGATTCCCTCTCGGGCAAAGCTACGGCTTTTGCCGTGAAAGACGGTAGATTCCTGGCTGTGGGGGATGAAGAAGCCATTAAGAATTCATTTGAGTCAGATTCGCTTATCGACGCCGGTGGTCGTACCATATTGCCCGGATTGATCGATGCTCATTGTCATTTCTACGGCCTGGGTTTAAACCAGCAGCGGGTTGACCTTGTTGGAACAGGCAGTTACGAAGAAGTCATTGAGCGCGTACAGCGATTTCATGAAGAAAAGGGGAGCGATTTCATACTTGGACGTGGATGGGATCAGAACGACTGGGAAGAAAAGGCTTTTCCCGACAGAGCACCTCTTGATGAGATGTTTCCTGATATCCCTGTCATTTTAGAAAGGGTTGATGGCCATGCCTATCTTGTAAACGGAAAGGTGCTTGAGATGGCGGGAATAGATGCAGAAACCCGAGTAAGTGGAGGGGAGGTCGTGATTGAGAACGGCAGGGTTACCGGAGTCCTGGTAGATAACCCCATGGGCCTGGTGGATGCCATTATTCCTGAATATTCCCTGAATACTAAAATACAGGCTTTGAAAGATGCAGAGCGTATTTGTTTCGATCACGGCCTTACCACTGTGAATGATGCAGGTTTGGATCGTGAGGTGATCGAGCTGATCGACAGTCTGCAGCAAGCCGGGGAACTCAATATTCGTGTTTACGCCATGATCAGTAATACTCCCGACAACCTTGATCATTATCTGGATAAGGGTGTTATAAAAACTCCGGGTCTCAACGTCAGGTCTGTTAAAGTATATGGTGACGGAGCTCTGGGCTCGAGAGGGGCCGCCATGCGTGCACCCTATAGCGATAAAGACGGACATTTCGGGGCGATGGTGACTCCGGTAGATTCGATTTACAACCTGGCCCGGCGTCTGGTACAAACAGATTTCCAGATGAATACCCATGCCATTGGAGATTCGGCGAATATCGTGGTGCTTCGCGCCTACGAAAAAGCTTTGGTAGGAATGAAAGACAGACGATGGAAGATCGAACACGCTCAGATCCTTTCGATGGAAGATTTCGATTATTTCTCCCGTAACATTATTCCAAGTGTCCAGCCTACCCATGCGACCAGTGATATGTACTGGGCCGAAGACCGGGTGGGGGAAGAGCGTATCAAAGGTGCATATGCCTATAAGAAGCTGCTGGAAGAGGCCGGAATACTGGCTTTGGGTACCGACTTCCCGGTAGAACAGGTGAGTCCGTTTCTTACCTTTTATGCAGCTGTGGCACGAAAAGACCTGAAAGGATATCCGGAAAGCGGATTTCAGATGAAGGATGCCTTGAGCAGGGAAGAAACCCTCAAGGGAATGACCATCTGGGCAGCCTATTCAAATTTCGAGGAAGAAGAGAAAGGAAGCATCGAACCCGGTAAAATGGCAGATTTCGTAATTCTTGACCGCGATATCATGGAGGTGCCCGAGGAAGATATCCCGCAAACACAGGTGTTGAATACCTTTGTCGGGGGGAAGGCTGTTAAGTAGGTAAATAGGTAAGTGGGTAAATAGGTAAACAGGTAGGTGGGAAGGAACTGCCACTGCCTCCACAGCTCGTTACTATTTTTCAGCCAGGCTTGTTACAAGATGCTTTTATTTGTTAAGGAGCAAAGGAGCAAAGGAGCAAAGGAGCGAAGTAGTGAAGTGCTATTGCCTTTTCAACTTCGGTTTAAATGGATAATCCCCTTAGACCAGGGAGCCGGCCACCTTCCCCTGAGACGTTTTAGCTCGCAGGGAAATATATCGATAGTAAGAATGCCGTGTTACCCTCTTCTCAGAAAGGGGGTAATTCCCCACATTCCTTCCTAACCTATGCACTAACCCATCACCCCATCACCCCATCACCCCATAACTTCATACCCTCATAACCCCATAACAAAAAAAGCTGCCCTTTCAGGCAGCTTTTTTATTGTTCTGTTGACTATAAAACTATTGAGCAGGTTTGATAGGAACTGCGACCCGAAGCTTATCCCAACCCATGAGCATATTGGCTCCTTCATCGGTGGGTTCAAAAGTGATGGAAAATGCTTCAAGTGAATTTTCTCCCTGTTTGGCCGGTACATCGATACGTGCCACGTCTTTTGCCGGATCGTAATTATACGCTCCCCATATATCGGTGTCAGCATTGATGATGACCGTCCACTGATCCTTCCCGGGTATAGTGAACAGGCTATAGGTTCCGGCAGGGATCTCACTTCCACCCAGCAATACATCTTCGTAGAATTTGATCTCGGTAGCTTCGTTGGCACCGGTTCTCCATACTTTTCCGAAAGTGGCCAGTTCTTCTCCTACCACTCTTCCTTTCAGCATGGGTCGGCCGTAGATCACTTTAACCATTGGAGGGGCATCGCGTTCCACCCGAAATATAGCTATATCTGCAGGACTTTTATCCAGTCCGCTGAATTCCTGAGCATTAGCATTAGAAGTGAAGGCCAGGGCTACCCCTAATACCAGCATAGTGATTGATTGTTTGATCATAATGAGTGTAATTTTTTTATAAATGTTCTATTAAAACTACGAATTATGTACGACAAAGGGATGTTAAACTTTCACTAAACCCTTACAATTTTCCGGGAACTTACATTCTGATGAAATTCAGCAAACAAAAATCTTTAACTGGTTTAAAAATGTTGCTTAATACTTATATTAAGTTATAAATAGTAATTTAATTGTGAATTATGGTTTTAATTAAAAATATTAAACTCCATTTTTGATTTTAAATTAAACAAAGAGTTATGTGTGGAATTGTATGTGCATTCGAATTAAAGCAAGACGCAACCGAAATACGTTCGCAGGTTTTGAATATGTCTAAGAAGATACGTCACAGGGGTCCCGACTGGAGTGGTGTCTTCTCAAGCGGAAAAGCTGTACTGGCGCATGAGCGACTGGCCATTGTTGATCCGGCTTCGGGAAAGCAGCCTATTATAAGTGCTGACCGGCGGTATATTCTGGCAGCGAACGGTGAAATATACAACCACCGTGAACTGCGCTCCAGGCTTTCAGAGTCATATGATTTTCAGACCGGATCTGATTGTGAGGTGATCCTGGCCCTTTTCCGTGAGAAAGGTGCCGCCTTTCTCGATGAACTTAACGGAATTTTCGGCTTTGCCATATACGATAGCCTTACCGATACCTACCTGATCGCCCGTGATCATATGGGTATTATTCCGCTTTATATGGGGTGGGACCCCTTCGGAACATTTTATGTGGCCTCAGAGCTGAAGGCGCTGGAAGGCGTCTGTACTCACATAGAACTTTTTCCTCCGGGACATTACCTGAGCAGTTCTGATGAGAAGCCTGTAAGGTGGTATCAGCGCGATTGGTCTGATTATGAAGCCGTGAAAGAAAATAAGACCGAGATCGAAACCCTGAAAAAAGCTCTGGAAGATGCGGTACATCGCCAACTGATGTCTGATGTGCCTTATGGGGTTTTACTGAGTGGCGGACTGGATTCTTCGATCACTTCGGCTATAGCCAAACGATATGCAGAAAAACGTATCGAATCGGGTGATACCGACGAAGCCTGGTGGCCGAGACTGCATTCGTTTTCAATAGGCCTTGAAGGATCGCCCGATCTGGCGGCTGCTCAAAAGGTAGCCGATCATATCGGTACGGTTCATCATGAGATCAAGTTTACCATACAGGAAGGACTGGATGCGCTCAGGGATGTGATCTACCACCTGGAAACCTATGATGTGACTACAGTGAGAGCTTCCACTCCCATGTACCTGATGGCGCGTGTGATACGCTCTATGGGGATCAAAATGGTGCTTTCGGGTGAAGGAGCTGACGAAGTATTTGGGGGTTACCTGTATTTCCATAAAGCGCCCAGTGCAAAAGATTTTCACGAAGAGACCGTTAGAAAACTGGATAAGCTGCATCAGTATGACTGTCTGCGGGCCAACAAATCCCTGGCAGCATGGGGAGTAGAGGGTAGGGTGCCCTTTCTTGACAAAGAATTTATGGATGTTGCCATGCGCATCAACCCGGAAGATAAAATGATCAACGGAGAGCGTATGGAGAAATGGGTGATCAGGAAGGCTTTTGAGTCGTATTTACCGGAAAGCGTTGCCTGGAGACAAAAAGAACAATTCTCTGACGGGGTCGGATACAGCTGGATCGATACCCTGAAGGAGATGGTGGAAGAAAAGGTCAGCGATGAGCAAATGGCCAACGCCCGTTTTCGTTTTCCCATTCAGACACCATCCTCGAAAGAAGAGTATTATTACCGTACAATCTTTGCCGAACACTTCCCCTCAGATGCTGCTGCGCTGAGCGTTCCCTCAGTGCCTTCCGTGGCCTGCAGCACCCCTGTCGCACTGGAGTGGGATGAGGCGTTCAAAAACATGAACGACCCTTCGGGAAGAGCCGTGGCTAAAGTGCATACCGAGGCCTATGTTAAATAACTTCTGAAGCCTTTACAGATAAGGCGAAGCACGAGATCAGCAACAGTTGTGTTTTTCCACAATTACTGTTGATAACTTGAGGTGTTAAAGGGGGCTTTATGCCCTCTTTTTATTGGTCTTTTCTTATATTTGTCTGTTTGCATACATGATCTATTAACCTAACAATTTATGAGCGAAGATCTTAATAAAAAACAATATTCGGCCGACAGTATTCAGGCACTGGAAGGAATGGAGCACGTACGTATGCGTCCTTCCATGTATATTGGTGATGTAGGAACCAGAGGATTGCACCATCTGGTATATGAGGTGGTCGATAACTCCATCGATGAAGCACTGGCCGGGCATTGTGATACCATTAGGGTAGTCATCAATGAGGATAATTCCATCACGGTCGAAGATAACGGTAGGGGTATACCTGTTGATATTCATAAAAAGGAAGGTATCTCAGCCCTTGAAGTGGTTATGACCAAGATCGGTGCCGGAGGTAAATTCGATAAGGATTCCTATAAGGTGTCAGGAGGATTGCACGGGGTAGGTGTATCCTGTGTGAATGCCCTTTCTGAAAGCCTTAAAGCCACGGTATACCGCGACAACAAGATCTACGAGCAGGAATACAAACGCGGAAAAACGCAGTATCCTGTCAAGGTCGTAGGCGAGACCGATCTGCGTGGTACACTGGTGACTTTCAAGCCTGACCCTGATATCTTTAAACAAACCCTTGAATATAATTACGATACCCTTGCGAGTCGTATGCGTGAACTGGCGTTCCTTAATAAAGGAATTACCATTACCCTGACCGACATGAGACATAAGGATGATGAAGGAAACTTCGTGTTTGAAAAGTTTCATTCTGAGGAAGGATTAAAGGAATTTATCCGTTTCCTCGATGGGAACAGGGAGCCTCTTATTGAAGATGTTATCTCGATGGAAGGAGAGAAGAACGATATCCCGGTCGAAGTGGCGATGGTTTATAATACTTCTTTTAATGAAAACCTTCATTCTTACGTAAACAATATCAATACTCACGAAGGAGGTACGCACCTTTCCGGATTCAGAAGAGGACTCACCACCACCCTGAAGAAATATGCCGATTCATCAGGCATGCTCGACAAACTAAAGTTCGAGATATCAGGAGATGATTTCCGTGAAGGACTAACAGCTATTGTGTCGGTTAAAGTGGCTGAGCCTCAATTCGAAGGACAGACCAAGACCAAGCTGGGTAACCGTGAGGTTACTTCGGCCGTTTCACAGGCTGTTTCTGAAATGCTGGAGATCTATCTTGAAGAACATCCTAACGATGCCAAATCGATCGTTCAAAAAGTGATCCTGGCAGCCCAGGCTCGTCACGCGGCCCGAAAGGCACGTGAAATGGTACAGCGTAAAACGGTGATGAGTGGAGCCGGACTACCCGGTAAACTTTCCGATTGTTCCGAGCAGGATCCGGAAAAATGTGAAGTATTCCTCGTCGAGGGTGACTCGGCAGGTGGTACGGCCAAACAGGGAAGAGACCGGAATTTTCAGGCGATCCTTCCGCTTCGCGGTAAGATCCTGAACGTTGAAAAGGCCATGTCGCATAAGGTATTCGAGAACGAAGAGATCCGAAATATTTTTACGGCACTTGGTGTGACCATCGGTACCGAAGAAGACAGTAAAGCACTAAACCTTGAAAAACTGCGCTATCATAAGATCGTGATCATGTGTGATGCCGACGTCGATGGTTCGCATATTGCTACCCTGATCCTGACCTTCTTCTTCCGCTATATGAAAGAACTGATCGAGAACGGTTATGTCTATATTGCCACCCCACCATTGTATTTGGTGAAAAAGGGGAATAAGAAATCATATGCCTGGAACGACAAGGAGCGTGATGCACTGGTTAAAGAGTACGGTGGAAATGCGGGCGTACAGCGTTATAAGGGTCTCGGTGAGATGAACGCTGAACAGCTTTGGGATACCACTATGAACCCTGAGTTCAGAACTTTGAGGCAGGTGACCATTGATAACGGAAGTGAAGCAGACCGTATTTTCTCTATGCTAATGGGAGATGAGGTGCCGCCGAGAAGGGAGTTTATTGAAAAGAACGCTATCTATGCCAATATCGATGCCTAAGAGCATTTGAAAATATTTTTTTAATATTGCGATAAAACTCACGTATTCCGTGAGTTTTATTTTTATAACCCAATCTTAAAATCATGAAAAAAATGCTACTTGCCCTTGCTGCAGGGCTGTTCTTCAGCAGTATGTATGCTCAAAATGACTTTAATGTGATACTCGCGGCCGGTGTGGAAGATGCCGAGCGATTCGCCGATGATTACATGGCTCCCGGCACCAATGGCCTGATGTACAGTATGAATAATGGCTGGTTTAATTCGGCAGAAGTAAAACCCTTTCTTGGGTTCGAGGTATCTGTTATCGCTAACGGGGCCCTGGTTTCTGATGACAAAAAGTCTTTTGCACTGAATGAGGCAAACTATGAGAACGTACGGTTTGCCCAGGGACCTTCTGTTCAGAACGTCGCCACTGCTTTGGGGGAGAATGTTCCCGATATTGATGTGGTACTTACCTATGACGATCCGATCTTTGGCGGACAGGAAGTGGAGATCACTCTTCCCAACGGTTTAGGTGATGCAGCTTCGCTGATCCCTTCAGCAGTTATTCAGGCAGGGGTAGGTGTGATAAAGGCAACTGAACTTAAGTTTCGCTTTATCCCTAAGATCACATATGATGAGGTAAGTACCGAACTATACGGTTTTGGTCTTCAGCACGAATTTACCGAATGGCTTCCGGCAGATAAGCTCTGGCCTGTAGCCATATCAGGGCTTGTTGGTTATACCCGCCTCAACGGCTCTTATAATTTCACCGAATCTTCTGGTATCGAAGGAGAGAACCAGCGGGTAGAGAACAATACCTCGACATGGGCATTCCAGATGATTGGTTCCACCCGTCTTCCGGTTATCAACTTCTATGGGTCACTGGGGTATCTCACCGGTACTTCAGAATCAGACATACTGGGAACCTATATCGTTACCGATGGTCTGCTGACCACTGAAGAGATCACCGACCCATTTTCTGTTGACAGTGAAGTGAGCGGGGTTCGGGCCACCCTTGGTACGCGTTTAAAACTAGGTGTATTCAGGTTTAATGCTGATTATACCTTTGCTGAATACGATACCTTTTCAGTAGGATTGCATCTCGGGTTCAGGTAAAAGGTTTTTGTCTGCATGTTACCATAACATCACATTAAAACTGATCCCGAAACTTAAGAATTCAAAATCTAACGGGGCTGTCTGTGTTTCATAGACAGCCTCTCCATTTTCTGTAAGTTGCGTTAAAAGGGTAATATCCGCCTTTGGAATCGTTTTGGTGTACTCTGTAAATATGCCTACCCCCATTCTTTTATTGAAGGTTTTGGTGAGCATAAGGCCCCCGATGAATGAAAAATCGTTGCCTTCTTCCACATCGGCGAATAGCAGATCAGTCTGATTCTCGGTATCAACGATAAAACTGGCTTCTGTAGATCGCGCATACCCGAATAGGGCTTTAGCGTTCAACAAAAGGGTGTTGCTGAAGGGATACCCGAAATAAGGGCCCGCGGCAAGGGTGGTCACCCCTATGGCTGTAGATTCCACATTTGTGGCAGCAATGGGAAGAGGGGCGCTCTCCCTGAGCGGAAAACTTGCAAAGGAAAGCGTGGCTCCTGCGCCGAGGTAACGATTGAACATATAAGCTCCGTCAAGGTTTATCTGGAAACCATCGTCGCCAAAAATCAACCTTCCCGGTCCGGTGAGTTCGCTGAGGAGGTTGGCATATCCCAGCTTGGAGCTGAAAAATGAAGGCTTGTCATAATTGGGGTCTCTGGCAGTTACTTCCACCTCATTCACCCCGTAATCATTAAAGATCAGGTCAGATAGATAATATCCCAGTTCTGTTAGTCCAATTCCAAATCCCGCACCGGCCACTGTATCAGAAAACCAGTGTCGATTATTCAGTTGTCTCATTGCTCCTACGGTAACCGCAACTGTGTATCCGGCGATACTTATATATGGGTTTTTATATCCGTATTCCTTGTGCAGCATATGGGCCGCCATAAAAGCCGTTGCGGTGTGACCTGAGGGCCATGAGTTATCAGCTGACTCATCGGGTCTGTCGATGTTTATAATCGATTTCAGCCCTTGGATACCTGCCAGCATGACCACCCCGGTCGTGGCAAAATTCAGCGAGTAACGGCCAACAGAATGGCGCCCTTCGTATCCCAGCAGGTTCATCGTGTAGATAGCTGCGATAGGTGCATATTGAATATAGTCATCGAGAGGATCCTCAAAATTAGGCTGGTATCTGGTTCTTACGTTGTTGAAGTTTTCATTCACAGGTATTAGCAGGGCGCCAGCGGTAATAAGACTTCCTGAGATGATAAGGGAAGACCCGGTGCTTTTTTTGTTCCATTCTTCGTAGCTGACCTGGTCAACCGAAGTTTCGACACCTAGCAGGTTAAGTTTTGGAGTTTGATAATTGGTAGTTTCAACCTCAGAGTTTTTAAGTAAGGAGTAGACGGGGAGTTCTGTAGACCACTTGTTCGTTGAGAAGTCAGGTTCTCTTACCTGGCTGAAAAGCACCTGAGAAATGATGGTGCAAAATAGGATCATTCGAATCAATTTGCCGGTATTTTTTTTATCATTTTTCATCGGTGAAACTTTTATAACAGGGGCAAGATATGCTCCTTACCCCTGTTAGTTTCTTTAATTACTGGCAGTTTTTACTGTTATCTTTTCAGCTTTGGGAGCTTCCCAATGTTCAACTTTATCAAGGTCCGGTTCATAGAGTCTTAGTATAACATCTATGCCGTAATCGCCGCGATTTAACGGCAGCCAATTTTCATCGGGAACCCCTTCAGGTTGTTCAGCTGAGATGTAGACTTCAATTCCTCCTTGATCGTTCAGTTTCATTCCTGCATTTTCGCCCACACTGTACTTTTTGCGGTCATTGGGCAGGAAAAAGCCGTTTGCTGTATCGTACAGGGTCAATGACCAGAAGGCCTTGGCAGGAGGCAGTTCGTCTTTTTTCATACGAATAACGTAGTCGTTCTGAGCATTCATGGGCTTCCCATCCGTTGTGCCTATCATGGGATAAATGGCCTCCTGTGCCGGCTGACCGATCGGGCCTACCACAGACTGCATTAACAGTACTTCAAGGTTGATCTTTCCTTTAGGTTGGAACATTTCTCTCATGCTGCCCATTTGTGCCGCCTTGGCCATCTCTTCTGCTGCCACACGTTCAGCCACCAGTCGAAATCGCTTACCGTCGATTTGGGCCATTCGGGAGGCATCATAAGGTTTACCGGGAATAACTCCCAGGGGCTCGTATATCTCCAGCAGTCTTTGGTCGAGTTCATTGTTTTTATCGAAAGAGGTGTGATTGAAGACAAATTGCATCACCTCCAGGAGGTTGTTCTCAAAAATATCATAGTCTGTCTTTCCCACTTCAGGAGCATCGATATCAGACTCGGGAAGTGGCTCCTTTCCCTGATATTCTGATAGAGTTAAGAGATTAACAGATTTAATTTGATCCATGATGACCTTGAAGCGCTCTGGGTTATTCATATGTGGCATGACCCTGAATATGGCTGTTACAAAATCACCGCTGGCTTCGAAATAATGATCGATGCCCTCGATCTTAGTGCCTTTTTGATAATCAGGGCTTCTTTCTGAGTACAATAAGATCTTTTCGGGTTCTTTAAAATTATTCTGGCGGGTAGACAGGGGGATGTTTACATAATGATCGTACCCCGTTACCATTAGCGATACGTACTTTGAATCAAAGGCAGGCATCTCTATCACAGCAGCCTCCTGCTGAAGGTTGAGAGCACATATAATGTAGAAAGAATCATTGTTGGGTCTGGCAATCAGCTTTAAGGTGTGGTCTTTTAAGGTGGTATCAATAGCTATGGTGTTCCATCCACCGTTTTGTATAGCTGATTTGTTGTTGACATTGTACATGGCAACATACTGATAAGAGTGTTTGACGATTTCTTCGACCTGCTGGTCTGTAATTTGTTGATCCGTTTGAGAATAACCCGGCAGTAGCAGTAACAGACTACATATGCTTACCAAATTCCTTAATGTTTTCATGATCATGCGGTTTTATAGTGAATGAATTTCTTTTTCTGATTGAGACTTCTTTCAACAGGTCTTCCTGACGTAATTATAAAAGACCACATAGCATTATGGGTTAAAACGCGGGCGACGGGGGCGGTAATTTGTCATTACACCCCAAAGAGTAGGGGTTTAGCAGTGATCAGTAGGGAGGCTTTCAAGGAATTAATACAATCAAAATGCTTCGGTACACCTTATAAACTTAAGGTGTTGTCAATTATTCTGTCTAATCCCTTTATGAGTGAATAAAGTTCGTTGTTAAGTATCTGATTATATATGATTTATGTCAGGTTTTGCATGGTCTCGGGCTGTAAAAATTGCCAGTGAAATGAAGACTTGAAGCGGCTTATTTCTTAAAAATCGTCTTGTCGTTGAATCAAGGCTGGAGACGGTACAGATAATCGGGTTGATGAAGCTACTGATTGTGTTAAAATTAGTAGCTTTGTGTTTTCTTACAATTAATCTAAAAAAAACCGATATTTTCTATGAAAGTAACAGTAGTTGGGGCCGGTGCAGTGGGTGCAAGCTGCGCTGAATACATCGCCATAAAAGACTTTGCATCTGAAGTGGTATTGTTAGACATCAAAGAAGGGGTGGCAGAAGGGAAAGCAATGGACCTGATGCAAACCGCCTCTCTGAACGGTTTTGATACCAGGATCACCGGAACCACCAATGATTATTCAAAGACGGCAGGTAGTGATATTGCTGTGATCACCAGTGGAATTCCGAGAAAACCGGGCATGACCCGTGAAGAACTGATCGGGATCAACGCAGGGATCGTTAAAGATGTTTCTTCCAACCTGTTAAAGCATTCTCCTGATGCTATTATCATCGTGGTAAGTAACCCGATGGATACCATGACCTACCTGGTTCATAAGACCACAGATATTCCTAAGAACAGGATTATCGGTATGGGTGGTGCTCTTGACAGTGCCCGTTTTAAATACCGACTTGCTGAAGCTTTGGAAGCGCCTATCTCTGATGTTGACGGGATGGTGATCGGAGGTCACAGCGATACGGGAATGCTTCCGCTGACCCGTTTGGCAACCCGCAACAGCGTGCCTGTTTCCGAATTCATCAGTGAGGAACGTCTTGAGCAGGTAAAAGAAGACACCAAAGTAGGAGGGGCCACCCTTACCAAACTTTTAGGTACCAGCGCATGGTATGCTCCCGGAGCAGCCGTTTCAGGTCTGGTACAAGCCATAGCCTGCGACCAGAAAAAGATTTTCCCTTGTTCAACTATGCTTGACGGGGAATACGGGATGAGCGATATCTGTATCGGAGTTCCGGTTGTTTTGGGGAAAAATGGGATCGAAAAGATCGTTGAGATCGAACTCGATCAGAGTGAAAAAGAGAAGTTGAAAGAAAGCGCCGAAGGCGTATCCAAAACGAACGGACTACTGGAGCTCTAAGCTCATTTTTCAGATTCTGAATGCACGTGAATCCCGCTGTTTTAAAGAAAGCAGCGGGATTTTTGCTGTTTTCTGATCTTGCCCAAAAAATTATTGTCAGTTCATCCCGTAAAACTTATATTTGCCCGTTATTAAAATTGACCTATTAAATAAATAAAGATGCAGAACAAAGGACTTATCAGACTTTTTGCTATTTTATTTGGGATCGTAAGTATCTATCAGCTGTCCTTCACTTTTGTTGCCAACAAGGTGGAGAGCGATGCTGAAAATTTTGCCCTGAACAAAATCACAGAAGTTGAAGAAGACTATGTAGCAAAGCGTGAAGAGGCCGAGGCAAGATATCTTGACTCGATCGGAAACGAAGAGGTGTATAACCTCGGGATCAGCAGCTACACCTATGAAGAGGTAAAAGAAAAGGAACTGAACAAAGGTCTCGACCTGAAAGGGGGGATCAACGTGATCCTTCAGATCTCTGTGAAGGACATCCTTCGCGGACTGGCCAATGACTCCAAAGACCCGGTTTTCAACCAGGCGCTGGCACGTGCTGATGAGGCCGCCAAGAACAGCCAGGAAGATTACCTGGAGCTTTTCTTCCAGGAGTTTGAAGCTGTAAGTAACGGTTCCACCAAACTTGCATCTCCTGATATCTTCGCCAATAAAACCCTGAGCGAAGAGATCAATTTCCAAATGTCTGATGAGCAGGTTCAGCCCATAATCAGAAGAAAGATCGATGAGTCGATCATTTCTGCGTTTGAGGTTCTGCGTAAGCGTATCGATAAGTTTGGAGTTACCCAACCTAATATTCAGCGTCTGGGAACTTCAGGGCGTATCCTGGTTGAACTGCCAGGGGCGAAAGATATCGAGCGTGTTAAGAAACTACTGCAAAGTACAGCCCAACTGGAGTTCTGGGAAACCTACAAGGCCGATCAGCTCACTCCATTTCTGGTAGCTGCCAATAATAAACTGGCTGATATCACTGAGGCTCAAGGTGACCAGGCTGAAGAAGAAGCTCCGGCTTCTGAGATCGATTCGCTGCTTTCTGATGCTGCCCAGGATTCTCTGGAGATTGCCAATCAGAGAAATCCGCTTTTCGAACTGATGGTAAGCGGTGGCTTCCAGGGATCTCCTGTGATTGCCAGCGTTGCTGTTAAAGATACCGCCCAATTCAGAGAATATCTGAACATGCCGGCAGTTCAGCAATTATTGCCTGCCAATCTTCAGTACGTAGAGTTTGCATGGGGTATCCCTGCCAAGAATTCAGATGTGGTAGAGCTTTATGCGCTGAAAGGAAATCGCGATGATGAGCCGGCCATGAACGGTGATGTGATCACCGATGCCGCTCAGAGCTTCGATATGGGAGGTCGTCCTTCTGTATCCATGCAAATGAACACAAGAGGAGCCAAGCTGTGGGAAGACCTCACAGGGAAAGCTTTCCTTGAGCAAGGAAATATCGCCATCGTTCTTGATAATGTGGTTTACTCTGCTCCCGGCGTTTCACAAGGGCCTATCTCAGGAGGTAATTCTGAGATCTCGGGTAATTTCACCCTGGAAGAGGCCGATGACCTTGCTAACGTACTGCGTGCAGGTAAACTTCCTGCTTCAGCAGACATCATACAATCAGAAGTGGTTGGTCCGTCACTCGGACAGGAAGCTATAGACAGTGGAATCATGTCTTTCCTGATCGCTATGGTACTGGTACTGATCTGGATGGTATTCTATTACGGAAAAGCAGGTATCTATGCAGATATCGCCCTGGTGTTCAATATACTTTTGATCTTTGGGGTGCTTTCAGGACTTGGAGCCGTGCTTACCCTGCCCGGAATTGCGGGTATCGTTCTTACGATCGGTATGTCGGTCGATGCGAACGTGCTGATCTTTGAGAGGGTTCGTGAAGAGCTTGAAAAAGGAAAAGGACAAATTCAGTCTATTCAGGATGGTTTCAGCAATGCGCTGTCGTCAATTCTGGATGCTAACATTACTACCGGTCTTACGGCGATTATTCTCCTTTTATTCGGAACCGGTCCTATTCAAGGATTCGCCACTACCTTATTGATAGGTATTGCCACCTCATTGTTCACCGCTATTTTCGTTACCCGATTGCTGATCGAATGGTATGTGAAAAGCGGGAAGCGTTCTCTTGATTTCTCTACAGGAATCACCAAGAACCTGTTTAAGAACCTGAGCATAGACTTCCTTTCAAAACGCAAAATGGCCTACATCATTTCAGGAGCCTTGCTGCTGATCTCACTTGGATCACTGTTTACGAAGGGTCTTGATGGCGGTGTTGATTTCGTGGGAGGTCGTTCGTACACCGTACGTTTTGTAGATCCGGTTAATCCTTCTGAGATCGCTGCTGATCTGAACGAAGCTTTTGGAAGTGCAGAGGTTAAAACTTTCGGAGATGCTAACCAGGTGAAAATCACCACCAAATATAAGGTTGATGTTGAAGGAGCTGAAGTAGACACTGAGATCCAGAATATGCTCTTTACCGAACTGCAGGAGTATCTTCCTGATGGTATCACCTATGAAGAGTTCATCATCGGAAGTGAAGAAGCGAAGGTTGGTATTCTCCAGTCTATAAAGGTTGGTCCTACCATTGCCGATGATATCAAGAAGAATGCGATTTGGGCGATCATCGGATCACTGCTTGTCGTATTCCTTTATATCCTGTTGCGATTCAGAAAGTGGCAGTTCTCACTGGGAGCGGTTGCCGCCGTATTCCACGATATCGTGATCGTACTGGGTATCTTCTCACTGACTTCTAAGATCATGCCGTTTAACATGGAGATCGATCAGGCGTTCATCGCTGCGATCCTTACCGTAATCGGTTACTCGCTGAACGATACCGTGGTTGTGTTTGACCGTATCAGGGAAGTAATTCAGGAAAAAGGCTGGAGAGCAGGAATAAATGTGAACTATGCCCTGAACAGTACCCTGAGCCGTACGCTGAACACCTCACTGACCACTTTGGTGGTACTGCTGAGTATTTTCATCTTCGGAGGTGAATCCCTGCGTGGATTCATGTTCGCTATGATCATCGGTGTTATCGTAGGTACTTATTCATCGCTGTTTATCGCTACACCTGTGATGTTCGATACACTTAAAGAAAAAGGTGAGAAAAAGAAAAAGGCTGTTGAGGCGTAATTTTTCTGATCTTATATGATATAAAAACAGCCCGGGTTTTTCCCGGGCTTTTTTTTGTTATGAGGTTATGAGGTTATGAGGTTATGGGGTTATGGGGTTATGGAGTTAAAGAGTTATGGGGTTATACAGTTATGCAGTCCTGCCTGCCGGCAGGCAGGTATGCAGTGATACGGGGAATTTATGCTAACGGCTAACAGCTAAGAGTGAACGGTTTTTTCTGGGAAAAGAATCGGCATTTCTTCACCTCTTCACCAACTCACCTTTAAAGTCATCCAGAGTCCCGAAGCCTCGGGACGAAGGATCTTACCTTCGTTTTATACTACCGTCAGAAGTAGAAAGGAATGGAGATATTCAGGGATGCAGATAAATTCACTTAAACAGAAATCCCTTCTGCTCCTCCTTCCAGGGGGAGCTGGCCGAAGGCCTGAGGGGGTATTCAATGTTTTATTAGTAGAATCTATTCAGTGAGCTCCTTACCATCGGCAAGACGGGTTGGTTCTAGTCTAAAGGATTGTACTGCTGTTATTCGCTTTTATTTGTCGTCCAGATTACCTGCTTTCCTGTCTGCCTGTCTACCTGTCTACCTGCTTACCTGTCTACCTGCTTACCTGTCTACCTGCTTACCTGTCTACCTGCTTACCTGTCTACCTGTCTACCTGTCTACCTGTCTACCTGCTTACCTGTCTACCTGCTTACCTGTCTGGCCTACCTATCAAACTCAAACCCGATACTATCACCCTTCTGCAGGTTCCAGCGATCGCTCAGGCCGGCATTCACCTCCAAAACATATTGGGAAGGAGCGCCCGAGGGCAGGCTTTTCTCATTGAGTGGTTCTGCATTCCTGATGATGCTTACCAGTTTCTGATCAGCATCGAAATAGATAATATCAAGGGGGAATTCGGTATCCTTCATATAGAAAAAGCGTTCCTGGCTGTCGGGAAAGATAAAGAGCATTCCCTGTTCATTTTTCATGGAGTACCGGTACATAAGCCCGGTAGAACGCTCGTATTCGTCGTCTGAGATCTCGATGGCCAGATCTTTGACGATCAGGCTGTCGTTACGCCAGATGCTCAGTAATCCATCCTGTTCAAAAGGAATTTCCTCAGGAGCAGTCCTTGAGGGATGACTGGTCTTTTCCTTGCAGGATACGGTTAGTAAAGTCAAAATCGCTATTCCGCAGAGAAAGAGCTTATGCATGAGAAACCTTTTTGGTGTTACGGTACATGAAGTAAAATCCGGCAATAATGAAAGGGATACTCAGCCATTGCCCGGTAGTGAACAAGCCCAGGGCCGATTCGAAACCTCCCTGTGAACGCTTGAAGAATTCAGCGATGAAACGCACGGTCCATAACAATACCAGGAAGAGTCCGAAAATGTAACCCAGACGGTCTTTTTTATCTGTTTTCCAGTATACCTGCCATAGCACGATAAAGACTATGATATAGCCGAAAGCTTCATATAACTGAGCGGGATGACGGGGGAAGGTTTCACCCAGTCTTGAAAAGATGACTCCGTAATCGCTGTTGGTGGGTTTTCCAACAATTTCAGAATTGAAGAAATTTCCGAGACGAACAAATATGCCACCAAAGGCTACAGGAATCACGATTCTGTCCAGGATCCACAGTACCGGTTTTTCAACCACCCTGCGGCTGTAGAGATACATGGCGATGATGATACCGATTGCTGCCCCGTGACTGGCGAGTCCCTGGAATCCTGTGAAGCGGAATTCAGGAGAGAATTCAAAGGGAAGGAAGACGCTGAGCGGGTCGCTCAAAAACACTTCGGGTTCGTAAAAAATGAAATGCCCCAGCCGTGCTCCGATCAGGGTCGCCACTACTGTATAGATAAAAAGCGGATCGAGCTTTTCTTCTGAAATGCCTTCATTGTTATATATGCGCTTCATGATATACCATCCGGCTGAAAATGCCACGATGAACATAAGGCTGTAATACCGCAGAGGAAAAGATCCGATGTGAAATAAAACGCCATCTGAATCCCAGGTGATGCTAAGTAGGTGCATAGTTCGTGAATTTGGAGTAAATATAGCTAATTGTTGGGAACCTGAGTAGCCCGATGGTTGGGAGAAGCAGGCTAATAAAAAAACACCATCCGGATGGGATGGTGTCTGTTATGAGGAGTACAAGAGTTTTACTCCTTGTTTTGAGCGGTTACCGCCTTTGATTCTTCTTCTCTGACCTGTTCGGTGAACTCGGTAAATGCTTTTCCGTATTTGGTATTCAGTACCTCAGGGCTAAGAACTGATTTTATACTGTCCAGGTACTTCTGGCTCAGGTTGGGTGTTTCGCTCAGAACCAGATATGGAACCACGGGTGATTCCTGGTTGTTGAACATGAAATTCAGCGTATAGAGTACTGACCTCTTATTATTTCGTGCGATGGCATCGTCAAGTGAGTCCATCACTTCTTCACGCCCGTCTTTAAGAGCATTCAGCCGTTCGGCGACCAGGTCGAGATTTTTTGCCTTAAACTGATCGGCGATCTTTTGATATTCACTGTAGGTGTCCTGGGTTTTCGAGCCTTCGATCTTTGCCTCAGGAGCGAAGTAATCGTGAGAAGTTGTAATGGTGATGTTTCCCGGCTCTCCAAAGAATTCCAGCATATCGTTGGCATCGTTCCCGTCATTCTTATCGAGATACAGATAGAACAGTTCAGGTCCTTCAACCTGTGCTGAAAAACTGAAATTGGCATCTCCTTCTATCTTCAGGCTGTCAAGGGTGACCATGGCTGTATCTTCATATTTCTGGAAATACAACATTCCTTTTTTAAGGCCTTCTATGTTTCCGTTCACGGTCATATTCTGGTTGTCTCCCTTTGAGCAGGAAGCCACGGTGGCCAGGCATACCAGGGCAAAAATCAATCTTTTCATCATTCTCAATTTAGCAGGGCAAATATGCATATTTCTTTGTTATAAAGCTAGAGTTTGGAGGCTATTTCCATAAGGTAGGCACAGAACAGCGCCGCGTAGGTTCCCACGGCGTATCCGAATACTGCCAGCAAAACCCCAACCGTTGCCAGTGAAGGGTGAAAAGCCGCCGCTACCACCGGGGCAGAGGCTGCGCCACCTACATTGGCCTGGCTTCCTACAGCCAGGAAAAAGTAAGGAGCTTTGATGAGTTTGGCTACCAGGATTAACAGCAGGGCATGTATGGTGATCCAAACCAGTCCGATAAGCAATAGTCCCGGGTTTTCGAAAACCTTGGCCAGGTCCATTTTCATACCGATGGTGGCCACCAGCACGTAAATAAAGAGGGAGCCGATCTTACTGGCACCGGCACCTTCATAGTTCTTAGCTTTGGTAAAAGACAAACCTATACCGATGAGGGTGGCGATGGTGATCATCCAGAAAAATTGTGATCCAAACGAGGAGAGTGCATTTTTCTGGTCGCGTATAGCGGCGAAGTTTTCACTGAGAAATGCCGATATCCCATCTGCTCCCCAGTGAGCCAGTCCGACCGCACCAAAGGCAATAGCCAGCATGATGATCAGGTCGCCCAGTGTCGGGTTACGGGTCACTTTATCGGTAAAGGCGATTACTTTTTTCTTGAGGGTTTCTATAGCCGTAGCATCGGCTTTAAGCCAGCTGTCGATCTTCTCGTTCTTTCCGATACCGAGCAGAACGATAGCCATCCAGATATTGGCGACGACGATATCGACCAGGACCATGCCTCCGTATTTATCAGGATTGTATTGAAATATTTCGAGCATTGCTGCCTGGTTGGCCCCGCCTCCGATCCAGCTACCGGCTATGGTTGCCAGACCTCTCCAGATCGCATCGAACCCTACACCGCCCAGAGTTTCAGGTGAAACAATAGATACCAGAATCATGGCCACCGGTCCGCCTATCACGATTCCCAGGGTTCCGGTGAAGAACATGATCAGCGCTTTTGGACCAAGATTAAAAACCGATTTCAGATCGATACTTAAGGTCATCAATACCAGGGATGCTGGTAACAAATATCGGCTCGCCACGAAATACAGGTTGGAGATCTCGTCAGAGATGATCCCAAGGGAGGTGAATACCGCCGGTAGCATATAACACATAAGCAGTACGGGTACTACTTTGTAAAATTTGCTCCAGAACCCTGATTTGAATTGGGAGGTATAAAATACGAATCCCAGGCATGCCATTAGAATGCCCAGTACAATGGTGTCGTTGGTAAAGATTGGAGTTTCCTGCATGGATTAGATTTTGCGGCAAAATACAAAAACCCGAAAAAAATCACTGACCGCTCAGCAAGATTTCCCGGGTTCCTTGTAAGATTTTTTACAGCCTGAGGCTGAAAATTATATTATCCCTTCAGCCAGGCCTCTCGTAAGGCTTTTTGCTCCTGTGTAGCATCAGGGTCTTCCCGGAGGATATCGACCGTGACAGTTGGCTGACTGATCGTACCGCTCACTTCAACGGTTTCACCGTCTCTTAAGACCACCATTTCAATAGGATCACCTTCCTGCCAGCCCATGGAAGCTACTACTAACTGTTGCGCAGAATCAAGGTTGTATTCGGTTCCGTTGATTGATTGAATTACGTCGCCTCCCTGAATTCCAAGTTCAGTAAGTAATGAATTTAAAGGGATGTCGCGGAAGAAGATCTCTTTGCTTTGAGGATTCGCATCTATAAACGGAGTTTGCTGATCCCTGAAAAGCACGGCCGTAGTGATGGTATCTGTACCCATTTGAAGACCTGCCTTAGTGAAGTAGGTGTTGTAATCGATAGGCTCCGTTCCTTCGACATGGGTAGTCAGGAAATCGGCTACCTCAGGATAGGTGAGCGAGGTGATCTTTGGTATCAGTTCATCGTCTGCGAAAGGCTGGTCTTTACCGTAGAATGCCGAAAGCTCTTTCATTAGCCACAGAATGCCTTTCTCTCCTTGGCTTTGTTCCCGTATGATCAGATCGATACACATGCCAATCAGCGCTCCTTTTTCATACACATTGGCATAGTTCTCCTTGTAGGGAGGCATCAGTATGTTTTCACTCATCTCGGTAAACGACATTTCGTCGTTGTAGCGGCGTGAATTTTCAATCTTTCTCAGAATTCGGTCGTAAAATGCCTGGTTATCGATAAGCCCCTGGTTGACCTGAAACAGGTTGGCAAAGTACTCGGTCACTCCTTCATACATCCATAGGTGTTTTGACATCTTTGGATTGTTGTAATCGAAAAAGTGAATCTCTTCAGCATGAATAGACAGCGGTGTCACAATATGAAAGAACTCGTGAGATACCACGTCTGTCATGGTTTCCAGAAGCATGGGTTCCGGCATGGATTCCGGAAGGACTACCGTGGTGGAGGTGTGATGTTCAAGTGCTCCGAAACCGGTTGGAGAGGTTTCTTCCATATCGCTGAAGAACAAGAGTATCTGGTAAGTGTCTGTAGTATTGAGATCACCCAGAAACTTTTTCTGCGCGGCCATCATTTTTTCCATTTCATCACTGATGCTGGCAGCTGAATATGCCTGATTAGGAGAAAATACCGAAAGCGTGACCTGTATGTCATTCACCAGAAAGGTTTCAGTATCCGGCTTTGCATACATGACCGGGTTGTCGGTTACTTCGAAATATCTTTCAGCATAAAAGGTATCGACGCCGGCAGATGCTTTTTCAGGGGTCATTTCGGTCAGGGAGGTAGTCACTTCTAATGACTCAGGGTGTACAAAGGTTATCTCGTAGGGTCTTTGATCCAGTCCTGAAAAATAACCTACAAACATGTGCAGATTCAGGAAGTAATTTTCTCCTGCCTCAATATTCGAGCCCGCAGGGGAGAATACCGGCTCTTCGACCTCACCTTCGGTGTCAAAAGTGTCATTCACGAGATATTCAAGGTAATCAACCTCTGTGGCGTTGGTAAGTTCCCAGGTGTTGGTGTCTGTTTTATTGACAGTTACTTCACTGCCTGAATAATCAAAGGCTTTAAGGTTTTCGACATATTTTCCGTAGTCGTCATTGGAATAGGTTCCCGGAACGGTGCGAGGAATATAATAATTGATGGTCTCCTCGGTAAATCGACCCGGATCTATCCGTACTTTGACCATATCATTTTCTACATTAACGAGGTCGATGTCTGCCTCAACTACGCGGTTTACAGCCAGATCATCGAGTTTAGGTCCGCATGATAACAACAGTGCGCATGCACTGATTAATAAAATTTTCTTCATTTGATTCTGTTGGGTTTGTTGCAATTTAAGGGTTTCCTTTAAAAAATGATGCCAGATAACGACCAACGCCATCTTCCTTATGATGGGTGGTCACAGCATTGGCTACGGCCTTTACTTCGTCGCGTGCATTGGCTACAGCTACTCCATGCCCTACCGCACCAATCATTTCAACGTCGTTGTAGTTGTCTCCAAAGGCCATGATCTGTTGAAGTGAAGTGCCGGGCCGGAGCTGTTCGGCCAGCAGTTTGATTCCGGTTAGCTTAGAGACCGATTTATCGGCGATTTCTATATAGGTGTCTTTAGACCTGTACAGGTGCAGGTCATCGTTAAATCGCTCCTTTAAAAACTTGAAAATGCGGTCGATGGCAGCTGCATCTCCCATACACATGATCTTATGAGCTCCTTTTTTCTCATCTTGCCATTTTGAGAGGGTTTCGCTGTTTGAGAGGACCTCAGGGGTGACCCTGGTATTGTTGATCTCTCTTTCTGCCCATCGGTCCATTTGCGGAACATACCATTCATCGTGATGGTAGAGGCTGATATGTACGGGTTCAGTTTGACGATGATTAAAATCAGTGAGTTCCTGAACGGGTTCCAGGGGTATTTCTTTACTGTGCAGAACCCGGTCTTGGTGAAGCACAAGAGCTCCGTTATATGCGATCAAACCGTATCGTGCCACATTCAGATCCCGGCTGAAGCCAGCCATCTGACGGGGCATTCTGGCCGATACCAGAACAAAAGGAATGCGATCTGTAAGTTCAAGAATCTGTTTCCGGGTAAATTCTGAGATCTCCCTGTTCTCGTCGAGCAGAGTACCGTCTATGTCTGAAAATATAATTCTGTAATCCATAATTATGGGTCTTTCTTTATATATAACCATTCATTCCCGTCTTTTCGTACGATCAGGCCGACAATATTTCCGTTCTCATCGCTTTCAAACCGCAGGCTCTGCAAAATCTTTTTGGTAAAGAATTCATCATTTCCTGAATAAAACAAGGCTCGGCGCTCCTGCAGATCATCAGCGTATAATTGCCCTTCCTCCAGGGTGACGGAGTATTCCAGCTGATAGCCATCATTAACATAGGTGCCTGTGAACTTTTCAAGTTCTTTTGTTCCCCTGGTTTCGGTTTTTGTGGAAATGAATGTACCTTGATTTTCCTTCAATAAATACAGTCCCAGGTCACTGAGGTCATTGCGACCTGAGTTGCACATAATCACCACCACCCGTGCGTGTTTCCTGTCAATAGCCAGGAAAGACCTGAATCCTTCGGTGACGCCCGACTGGTAAAGCACTCCCGGCTCACTTATAAGCCAGCCCAAGGCTGCATCCTGTCTGCCCGGTATACCTACGGCCGGAGCAATGCTTAATGAAACTGCTTTGGTGATCTTACTTGAATCCCTGAGTATGGTTTTGCCCATTTGAAGGAGATCATTGACCGAGGCACTGAGGCCCAGGGCGGGCGTGAAGATCCCGTACAGGTTCTTTTTTACTGCTCCGTGTTCGCTGTAACCTGTGGCCCGTTGCGCCTTTCCTCCATCAATAGAAGCAACCATATCTTGCAGTTCCAGAGGAACCAGGACCTTGTCTTTCAGCAGATTTTTAAAACCCTTTTCATATTCCTGGCTGAGAGCTTCGCCCAGAACGGCAAACCCCAGTTCTGAATACCGAAAGTTCTTTCCGATTGAGAGCGGTTTATAGGAAGCCAGAAACGACAATAATTCTTTTTTACCGAAATTGAGAAAGAGAGAGTCACCGGTTACTTCTCCACGCCATGGGTACCTTGGCAGGCCTGAAGTATGGGTAGCCAGGTGCTTTAAGGTGATCGATTCTCCCTTTGCATTGATGAGTTCGATGCTGTCAGGATAAAAGCTATGAACCGGTTCCTGCAATACCAGTTCCTCCTCCTGAGCCATTACAGCCAGTAAAAGACCGGTCATTACCTGACTTATTCCACCAGCCTGGTACAAGGTGTGTCGGGTGGTTACATTTCGTAAGATGGTGTCGCGAAACCCATAGTTGAAAAAATGGTCACCAAAGGCATCATGCAGGGCAACAGAGATCCCCGGATACATTCCGAATTTGACGCGACGCTTTATTTCTTCTTCGATTTCCTGAGGGATCTGTGCCATTACGGATATCGAGAAGAAGATTAAAAAAAATTGCAAGAGAAGGCGGGAAGGCGACATGAATGTTGTTAACGAAAAAATAATGTCGGTAAAGGTAAAAAAAGTGCAGTCAATTACGTGATTAGCACATTATTTTCTTTCTTTACCACAGAAATATTCCTTATAAACAATACAAAAATGAAGTATATAGTTTTCCTCATGCTGTCGGTATTCAGTTTTAACCAGATCAATGCAGGTTTTTCAGTAAAAAGTGATTCAGATTGGGGCCGTAACGGTCATCGTATTGTCGGGGAAATTGCCTCCCGGCACCTTGACAGAAGGGCGGCCAAAAAGATAGACGCCCTGCTTGATGGTGCCAGCCTGGCCAAGGTTTCCACCTATGCAGATGAGATCAAGTCAGATGATCGTTATAATGAATTTTATCCGTGGCACTATGTGAATTATCCACTCGACGCCGAATATATTAAAGCGGAGGCAGCCAGCGAAGGAGACCTGTACCAGGGTATCGACAGGTGTATCGAAATTCTGAAGAATCCGGCAAGCAGTAAAGAAGATAAGGTGTTTTACCTCAAAATGCTGGTACATTTGGTTGGTGACCTGCATCAGCCTTTGCATCTTGGCCGCTCAGAAGATAAAGGCGGTAATGATATTCAGGTAAGGTGGTTCGGTGACGGAGCCAACCTGCATAGCGTTTGGGATACCCGTATGATCGAACAGTACGGGATGAGCTATTCTGAACTGGCAGATAACCTTCCTGTGCTGGGTGAGAATGAGAAAAAGGTGATCATGCAGGGAGATCATTACCTTTGGGGTTCACAAATGAGAGAACTCACCGCAATGGCTTATAATTCCGCAGAACCCGGAGAAAAACTGGGGTATGAATATATGTATAATCACTTCGGAACCGTACAGGATCAGTTACAGAAGGCCGGGTTGAGACTGGCTGCCATTCTCAACGATATCTTTTAGCGCTTGGAGATCCGGTTTCCTGATATGTGTTTTTGGCGGGAACAGCGAAACCTGTCTGTAGTGCCGGATCTCAGCATACGGTGTTTGGTGGCTCTGCCCTGAACGCGTTTTCTCCATCGTCTGAAGCTCCCGGGCTTCAGATTGCGGCGCATAAAGGTGATTACATCTTTTTCGTCCAGTCCGAACTGCATTTCAATAGCATCGAAAGGTGTGCGGTCTTCCCATGCCATTTCAATGATCCGGTCTGCTTCTCTTTCTGTGAGGGTATGGAATATTTCTTTTTTCATAGCAGTACAAAAATACAAATTCAGATCTCGTAGGGAGAATACTGTTTCCGAAACTCGTTGGGGGTCATCTTGTTTTTCTTTTTAAAAGCCTTCGATAAATGACTCTCATCTGTAAAACCTACCTGGTGTGCTATTTCTGAAATACTGCTGTTGGTGTATTTTAACCTGAATTCGGTAACCATGAGTTTGTAATTGAGAATATACTGTCGGATGGTTTCGCCGGTTTCTTTTTTGAAGAACGAATTGATGTAATTCGGTGACATATGAAACTTATCAGCCAGGTGTTCGATCTTCATCCGTTCGGTATCGTAGATATTCTGACGAATATACGAGAGCACCTCGTCAGCCTTATTGATATATACCGTGGGCTCTACACCTTTTTCCAAAGCGTAGTTCTTGATGATATTTCTGGCGATGATACTGAGTATGGTCGAAATATTGTTGCTGATGATGTTCATGTGAAACTCCTGCTCTTCAATATGCTCTTTACATAGAAGGTCTTTAGTGAGCCAGACGATCTTCAGGTCGTCGGGATCTTTAACGGCTACTCCGGGCAACAGATTAGGGTGGTGTAAAATATGTTCAATATGCCGTAACCAGTAGCTGCGGTCGGGAAGAGAAGATTTTCCTGAAAAGAAAAGTTCGGTAAACCTGATCAGCGTAACAGTGGTAGGGGTTAAAACTTCCCCGAAATGTTCATCTTCAGGAGCCAGCAGAAAAACATCTCTCTTTTTGTAAGGCACTCTGGCATTGTTTATTATATGAAAACCTTCACCTTTTTCTATAAATACCAGTTCGAAGAAGTTCTGTTTGTGTTCAGGTATCTCTTCGCCGGGCTCCAGGTCAATCTTTTTGACGATGTACGTTTCATGTAAATTAAGTCTGAACATGCGTTTTCGTTTTTAGTAACAGGCAGGGTGTCATCTGAAGACCGGGGCTGGAAAGGATTTTGTTCTCTGAATAAGGGCTTTGTGAACAAAATTGATGTCAGGTTCGTCAACGCGGTAAATTAATCATTCTTTTTTACAACTGCCAGTTCCTCCCTCTCATTTATCTTTGCATGAATTGATAGTCAAGAGATTAATGCGTGTTCGCCCCGATAAAATACTGACCTGGTCATGCCTGTTATTTGGCTTGGTGTTATTGGTAAGCGGGTTGTATTCATCACTTAATTATGCCGATTATCACCTGAAGGTGATGCAGGTTTATAAGCAGGCGGAGATTTTTGATTATCAGATGTTCTTTTTTATCATTTCGATGCTGCCATTCGTAAAGGTTTTTACCGGTATTATGGTAATATTGGGTTTACGGGAAAAAACACTGCTGTATCTCAGCTTTGCCTATTTTCTGATCAGCGCCTATATATACCTTGACGGATGGGATACGCCCGAAATGATCATTCACTTTTTTATAGCCCTGGCAGCAGTGTTGCTGGCGCAACAGTTCAGATATCACAAGAGATTATCATATAGAACGCTATTAAATGTGCCTACGACTGGTGAGAAGAAACGTTAGCACCCTAAACTAACGTTTTGATCGCCTGCTATGTTCATTTGATTTTAAGTTGGTTGGTAAAAGGCCGCATTCGTGCGGCCTTTTCTTACTTCAAAGAGACCAATGGTAAAGTATCTTCGACAAAATGCTAATTTTCACAAAATCAGAGGATTGTCTTAACAGTCGGTTTCTGATTATAGTTGAGTATTTATCTCAATTTGTAATCGATTAATTTCTATATAATTGATTAACAGCGCTTTAGAGTGTTAAAATTAATCGAAATATGGCAAAAATATTTGGTCAATTATGCCTGCATAGTATCTTTGTCACCGGATTTGAAAATAAACCGTTGAACGATAAAAAGTTACGGTTCATCTTAAAAGCCAAAGCGTTCATTTACAAGATACAACTTGACCTATTGCTAAAACAGTATTACTGACCCTAACAGAGATGCTGTTAATGATTAAGGATCAGGAAAGAGTGAGGCTCTGAAAGCCTTGCTCTTTTTTTGAGCCTGATTGAAGTTGAAATGCATTTTTATTCGATATATAACTCAAAAATGAGTTTGGCACGATAGTTGAAATATTATGCATGCATAACAAAATGTTCTTAGATATACTGATAATGAAGCAAATAGAGCAAGAGTACAGATGGCTCTGCATAAAAATATAACTGATCCTGTTTGGACAAGTGGATGCTTTCAGCCCCTCATAATTGAAAGCGTTATATGATTTTCGATTGATTTTGATTTTTTAAGTTGGTTGGTTAATAATGCGGGCCGCCTTTCCGGTGGCCCCTTTATAATCCTCTATAGAATCGAACATAAACAGGATACAGATAAAGCATATAGCTTAACCTATGTTAATGACGGCATGGCTTCCCGCCCCTAAAAGTGAAGCCTGCCATAAGATTGATTGATTTTTTAAGTTGGTTGGTTACTAATGTGGGCCGCCTCCCCGGTGGCCCCTTTATACCGCTTTGATCAGATCGGTCATACAGAAAAAATATAAAGCTTAACCTATGTTAAAGAGGGCATGGCTTCCCGCTCCTAAAAGAGAAGCCTGCCAGAAGATTGATTGATTTTTGATTTTTTAAGTTGGTTGGTTACTAATGTGGGCCGCCTCCCCGGTGGCCCCTTTATACCGCTTTAATCAAATCGGTCATACAGAAAAAATATAAAGCTTAACCTATGTTAATGAGGGCATGGCTTCCCGCCCCTAAAAGTGAAGCCTGCCATAAGATTGATTGATTTTTGATTTTTTAAGTTGGTTGGTTACTAATGTGGGCCGCCTTCCCGGTGGCCCCTTTATACCGCTTTGATCAGATCGGTCATACAGAAAAAATATAAAGCTTAACCTATGTTAATGAGGGCATGGCTTCCCGCCCCTAAAAGAGAAGCCTGCCAGAAGATTGATTGATTTTTGATTTTTTAAGTTGGTTGGTTACTAATGCGGGCCGCCTCCCCGGTGGCCCCTTTATACCGCTTTGATCAGATCGGTCATACAGAAAAAATATAAAGCTTAACCTATGTTAATGAGGGCATGGCTTCCCGTCCCTAAAAGAGAAGCCTGCCAGAAGATTGATTGATTTTTGATTTTTTAAGTTGGTTGGTTAATAATGCGGGCCGCCTTTCCGGTGGTCCCTTTATACCACTTCAATCGAATCGATCAGCAAAGGTTTAAGGTAAAATATAATGCTCACCTGGTAATGCAGATACTTTCGCTTCTTAATGAAGCAGTCAGGCTACAGGCTGAGATGACAAAGATTTTTTTGGTTGGTTGGTTATGAACAAAGGCCGTTACTAATAGTGATGGTCTTTGTTTTTTAAACAAAGCGGAGGGTGTCTTCGCGTTTTAACCCGGAGCCCTATAGTACAAACCATTCGCAGATAATTACAGGGTCCGGTGCCCAGTTGATATAACTTCATTCATGTATGAACGGAAATAAGAGAATAAGCCACCACCGGATGATGGTTATTATTAGTGTTCAAAAGGAGTCTCAGGACTCCTTTTTTTTTGTTTGTAATCAGATAAGAGCGGCATCAGGCGACATCATTCCTGTACACTTTTGTTTCTTAATACGTCTCCTTAAAAAATAGTCATATATCTGTTTTACAAAGTGTTAGGTGTGTTTTTAAACAATTCTTCCCTGTTTTTATACAAGTTTCAGGCAGCCCTTTCTCAGTATCTTTGCCTGCGTAGACGTAATCATATTGGGTTTACCTGTTTCAGAAAGGACGAAAGGTCCTGGCAGGAGTTTAGATCCAAATAGATTTGGTTTTTTGATTTTTCATAATTTTGGTTGGTTGCAAGAGGTCGTTCTTAACGGCCTCTTTTCTTTTGGTCCTATATAAAAACGGCAAAAATATGCCGGTTTTTTATTGCTTTGAATACAACAAAAGCAGTACTTTTGCACCGCTTTTTTGAGGTCGTAATTTCATATACGGTTTTTACGACGATACATGTTTAAGCGAATAGCAGATAGCCATGTATCTTCATTATTGCATTGATTTTCATATTTGAGTTAGTTGGTTTGGTGGTCGCATCCTGTAAAATGGATGCGACTTTTTTATTTGATGATGCGGAAGGTCAGGTTTACGCGGGCTTCTTTATTTTTTTTGGTCTTGGGTAATTGATGTTGCCAATATTCCTGGGTCTTTCCCTTCATCAATAACAGGCTGCCATGACCCAGTTGAAGGCGGTATTTTTTTTCTTTATACAGCTTATGCCTGAAATGAAAAATTCTTTCTGCGCCGAGACTAAGGGAGGCTATTACCGGTTCAAGGCCCAGTTCGGGTTCATCATCAGAATGCCAACCCATACTGTCATTTCCATGGCGATACAGGTTGAGTAAGCAGGTCGTAAATTCTTCATTGCAAAAGAGGTCAATTCTATCTTTCAGCTGCTCAAACCCGGCAGGAAAGGGGAGGGGGTGCATCTTTATATTGGAATAGGTATAGGTTTTCTCATTATTTCCGTAGAGCGCAGTAAGCCTCGGCTGAAGCATGGTTTTCCCGAAAAGGGTGATCTCATCCTGTCGCCATTCAGTCTCATGCAGAAAATACCCCAGGTAATGATCAGCCTCTTTTTTTGAAAGGAATTCTGGTATATAGTAAATCTCCGATTGCTGTAACGGTAATCTTTCTGCCGGGATGTTTTTATTGATTTTCACTGTTGCTGATCACCTTTTTAAATTCGTTTCTGTAGGCCGAAGGAGATTTTCCGGTAAAGGCCTTAAATGATTTATTAAAATGAGAAAAGTTGTTAAAACCACTTTCATAGCATATCTCGGTGATGCTCATGGGTTTTTCAGCCAGCAGGGTTGAGGCATGTACTAACCGGTATTCGTTGACGAAGTTTGTAAAGGTCTTCCCGGTCATTTTTTTGAAATACCTGCAAAAGGAAGGAACAGTCATTCCGGCTATATCTGATATTTCATCCAGGCTGATAGATTCTTTGAAATTTGTTCGCACGTGGTTGAAAATAGTGTTGATACGGTCATTATCCTGAATCTCCGCCTGAATATGAAATCCTCCGGCATTCAGAATCTGGTATTCCTCCGATAGCTGCAGTGTATTCAGTATTTCGAGTATACCGATAAAACGTTCGAAGCCGGGCTTCTGCTGTAGTAGTTGTATTTTTTCGCCCACCTTTCTTTTGGTCACCCCGGTAAAAGCCAGTCCGCTCTTAGATCGTTCGAACAGATATCTTATATTTTTCATTTCCGGTCTGTTGATGAGGTCTTCTCCAAGAAAATCAGGTGGCAGCTGTACGACGGTTTCGTTTTTATTACCCGTGTATTTATCTGTGAACCCACAATGCGGTAGATTGGAACCTATCATGATCAGATCTCCATCGGTGAAATAAGATATATGACTACCGATTTGTCGCTTCCCTGAACCACCATTTATGTAAACCAGCTCCACCTCCGGGTGGAAATGCCAGTTTCGGGCATTGTCATTCTTGTTCTTATCATAGGTCATCAATGAAAAAGAACTGCCGAATGAAGGCTGTATAAGCTCTAATGTCGGTTTCTTATTCTGCATATTTCCTTCTGCTGCCATTTCCCGTAAAATTACTCCTTTGAGTTCAATCAAAGATATTGAAATTTACCTTTGACATTTACTATTTTAACCTAAAACGTTGTAGTAGTTTCTGATTATGATAATATAGCACATAAATCAGCAAATAGTCTGGAAGCATCAGGAGACCTCTTCCCTTAGCTTTGTATTGTAATTGAAGTTTAACCATTTAAACTAGAAAAAGATGAAAAGAATTGTAAAAAACAGTATGCTGATCACCGCTCTGTTCGGAGTAGTATCAGCTTTTGCAGGAAATGTAACAGGCAACACGATTTCCGACTCCCTATATAACGCAGAGGCCAAGGTGATGAATGCGGTTTCCAACCCGGGAACTGAAGAGCTTCATCGCCCGTTTTTCAGAGAGGCAGGGGAGACCGTGAGTATCAATATGCTGAGCCTTGATGCGAGTCCGGTAATTGTTGCCGTCTACAGCGAAAGCGGAAAGTTGATCTTTAAAGAAAACCTGAAGGCCGGGCAAAGTCTCGGGAGAATTTATGATTTCTCAGATGCAGCCAAAGGCACCTATACTATAGAGGTGGCTTATAAGGGCAATGTATTCGAAAGAAAAATTCGTATTTAAAGGCGAATAGTTTTAGATAGTTAGTTAGGAAAGGCAGCTTATGGCTGCCTTTTTTTATTTGACATACACCAGGGCCCAATAGATCAGCAGGAACTGTAACAGGAATCGCAATACCCATACCCATCGGGGGGCGAGTTTCAGAAAGCGTTTGTCACGAAGCATATACCAGTGAACAGGTAAAAAGGAGAGCAGCATCAAAACGATCCCATAAAGTGCCATCTCTCTTGTTTCGGGAAAAAACAGCAGGATACCCAGCAGGATCTCAGCAAAACCACTGAGAATGATCAGCCATTTATGGGCGGGAAGCCAGGAAGGTATAATCCCTTTGTAGAATTGTGGTTTTATAAAATGCAGGCAGCCGGCAAGTATATATACAACGGCCATTAATGAGAGGTGCCAGGAAATATCATTCATAGGGTTAGCGAAGTTTGGGGTGTTATTAGCTTGGTTATTTACATTTTATATACTCAGACCGTCTGAATCGTTCGGCCTCCCAGTCATCATTTACGGTAAGGTGCCCTACGTTCTCATAACATTTATCCAGCAGGGGTTTCCAGTGATACTGATCTGTGATATCGGTAAAAAGGTTGTCAGAGACCTTTCGGGGGTGGGCTATCCAAAGAATGGCATCCTCCTTGAGTTTATGCAGTACGGTATCCAGTTGCTTCTCGAGTTCATCGATGGTGGTTACAAAGATCAGGGCAAATTCTACCTTGTTGATCTGAATAACCGACTGATAAATCTCGATATTCACCAGCTCAGCGAGCTCTTCGCTGAATCCCGGTGGTTCGTTCAGGATAAGGATTTCTTCCTGGTTTTCGAATTTCAGTTTCTGGAATAAAGATTTCATTGAATAAAGTTACAAAAAAAGCCGCTACGAATAAGCAGCGGCTCCTTTTCAGGTCTTTTGATTTTCAGGGTGCCGGAACTTCTTTACTGTCACCGGTTTTACTGAAAAAATCCTTACCGGGATCGATAAAGCGTACGTTGGTTATGCGTGCTTCCCCGATCTGTTCCCCTAAACCCTCTTCTTCGCTCCAATTATGAAAGGTCCATCTGGTGGCAACCGGAACCCCCTCGATAGTCTCGTAGCCGGTATATCTTATCGCATGGGCGTTTTCTTCAGCCTTTTGAACATCACGCCCTCCGTAGGTCACAATATAGGCTGCCGCGTAGATCAGGTTGGTGCTTTGGTCTGTGTATACCACATACCAGTCATCAGGAGCATCTCCTGTTCCCTTTTCGAAAGTTAATTTGCCGGCGTTACGCATAGCCCCGTCTAATTCGGTTGTTCCCAGGTCTTGCCATTGCGTGCCCGGATCGTTCAGTTTAAACGGTAAGGCAAAAAAATAAGGCCATGTGAAAACATCAAACCTGGCACCTTCGGTTTCTGCGCCTGACGGACTGATATATACTTTTTCACCATCGAACAGAAGGGTGTCTCCTTTTTGCCTGACCATGAGAATACGGTCAGATTCAGGTGTCATGGTAACCGAGGCATCCATTCGGTCTTCGCCTCTAAAGTCAAGATCTATTTCAAAGGAAAGCGCAGTCTTTTTCATCACCTTGTCACGTTGATGAGCGGTTTCCACGGGTTGAGTGAAAGGAGCGATCACTCTTGGCGGAGTTTCCTCTGCCGTTTCGGTCATCTCCCCCTCATGGGTGGTTTCTTTTTCCGCGGGCTGATCTTTACAGCTGATCAGCAATAAAAGTAAAAGCGGATAAATTGATCTCATAGGGTTGGTTTGTTTTGGCGGTTAGTCGTTTCCTTTGTTTCAAATTACAAAAAAAACCGCTTTCAGTTCGAAAGCGGTTTGTTGTAGGGGAATCATCAATTCTTTCCTATTTGATCATGTCATAGCTTCGCTTCACGAAGTTTGTGAGCTCTTCGCCTTTCAGGAGTCCCTGAGAGAGTCTGGCCAGATCAAGCGATTGTTTGATCAGTCTTTCGCGCTTGGCAGCCGTTTTGGTCTGAAGAATCTGGTTCACCAGGTCATGATTGGTGTTGACTACCAGATTGTACATTTCAGGCATATTACCCATACCAAACATACCGCCTCCGGTAGCGCTCATTTCTTTCATTCGTCGCATAAATTCCGGTTGGGTAATGACAAAGGGAGCTGCTTTGCTGTCTAAGGCCTCCAGCTGAATAGTGAATTTCTCTTTAGGAATATTGGTTTCCAACATTTCTTTCAGACTGTCTTTTTCCTCATCATTGAGCTTAGAGACTTTTTCTTCGTCTTTCTTAATCAGGTTATCCAGTGAATCTGAGTCTACACGGGCGAATGAGATATTCTCTTTGCTGCCTTCCAGCTTTTGCATCAGGTGAGCTACTATCGGAGAATCGAGTAACAGTACCTGGTAGCCTTTTTCTTTGGCCTCGCTTATATAGGTGTGTTGAGCGTCTTTATCACTGGCATAAAGAATGACCAGTTTTCCGTCTTTATCAGTCTGGGCCGGTTTGATCTTTTCCTCCAGTTCGCTGTAAGTATAAAACTCTCCGTCAACTGTGGGGTAAAGAGCGAATTTTTCTGCCTTGTCAAAAAACTTCTCATCAGATAGCATTCCGTATTCGATAACGATTTTGATATCGTTCCATTTCTTTTCGAAATCTTCCCGGTTATCGTTGAACAGGCTCTTGAGTTTATCGGCAACCTTTCTGCTGATGTAACTCGAGATCTTCTTCACATTACTGTCGGCCTGAAGATAGGAACGGGAAACGTTCAAGGGGATATCTGGCGAATCGATTACCCCGCGCAGCATGGTCAGGAATTCAGGCACGATACCTTCAACATTATCAGTTACGAATACCTGGTTCTGGTATAGTTGTATTCTGTCTTTCTGAAGATTGAGGTCGTTGGTAAGTTTAGGGAAATAAAGAATTCCCGTAAGATTAAACGGATAATCAACATTCAGGTGTATGTGAAAGAGGGGCTCTTCGAACTGCATAGGGTACAGTTCCCGGTAGAAGTTCTTATAATCGTCTTCCTCTAATTCTGTCGGAGCCTTGGTCCATGCCGGCTCCGGGTTGTTGATGATATTGTCTACGGTTTTCTTTTCTTCTGAAGCCTCATCACCTTCACCTTTGGTGAATGTTTCTTCACGGGTACCGAACTTAATAGGTATCGGCATGAATTTATTGTACTTGCGCAACAACTCTTCTATACGGCTGTTATCCAGAAATTCTTCAGAATCTTCATTGATATGAAGAATGATCTCGGTACCGCGTTTTTTACGGTCTGCTTCGTTTAGGGTGTACTTCGGTGAGCCGTCACAGGTCCAGTGTGCGGCAGGCTCATCTTTAAATGATTTGGTGATGATCTCTACTTTATCAGCCACCATAAAGGCAGAATAGAATCCGAGTCCGAAATGTCCGATGATCCCGCTGTCTTTAGCCTTGTCTTTATATTTTTCTAGAAACTCTTCGGCACCTGAAAAAGCAACTTCGTTGATGTACTTCTGAACCTCTTCGGCTGTCATTCCGATCCCCTGGTCCAGAATGTGCAATTTCTTATTCTCCTTATCGATCTTTACCTCGATCAAAGGGTTGCCGTATTCCACCCCTTCGGCTTCTCCCAGGTCGGTAAGCGCTTTTAGTTTCAAGGTGGCATCAGTTGCATTGGAGATCAATTCTCTCAGGAAGATCTCATGGTCGCTGTATAAAAATTTCTTTATCAGCGGAAAGATGTTCTCTACAGATACATTAATATTCCCGGTTGTCATAAGTATATATTTTTTGTCTGTTCCCCAAGGTTCAAAAAAAATACCATTCTTGAGATCGTGACAACATGACAGCTGAAAGAGTTTTTAAAAATTTAACATCTTTTTTTGTTTAATTATTTGTTTTAATGTTTAAACATTAGTTATATTTGTATTGTCATTATGGGAAGAAAACTATGAAAAAGAATCACAAATTTAAATAAGAATATTCCTGTAATTGGTTTGTTTATTTATTGGTTAGGTTGTTTGGAAAACGCATCAGTCAGATCTGATGCGTTTTCTGTTTGCGTTAAAGTCTGTGTTAATGGTGTTTAATAATTTTATATAAAAGTTAAACATTATTATATTTGACTAAAATATATAACATGGCACCCACCAAAAAAAAGAATGATAAGATAAAGGCGGAAGACATCATGACCGCTTACATGAACCATGTCCTGGAAACGGAAGACCGCCCCAAATCGGTATATCGTTTTTGTAAGGATAATCAGTTCGAAGAGACTGATTTCTATCAGCATTTCGGTTCGTTTGATAGCCTGAGAAAGCAAATATGGCAGGCATTTTTCGATAATGCCATGCAGGCCGCGCAAAAAGATAAAGATTATGCCGGTTACAGTAACCGCGAAAAGATGCTCACCTTCTTCTTTACTTTTTTCGAAGTATTGAAGCTTAACAGAAGTTACATCTTGTATTCTGTAAATGAAGCTGGTGGCAGTCTGAAGCATCTGGAACAGCTGAAAGGGCTGCGCAGGTCTGTAAAGGACTTCGCCAGAGAACTTATAGAGGAAAGGAACGCAGAGAGGCAGATCAAGTTAACACAACGTTCCCCGGAGATATTTTCAGAGGGGGCATGGGTTCAGTTGATGTTTCTGCTGAGATTCTGGCTGAACGATGATTCTCCCGGATTTGAAAAGACAGATGTGGCCATTGAGAAATCTGTCAACACCATTTTTGACGTTTTTGATAATACCCCGCTCGATAATATTGTGGATCTGGGTAAATTTTTATGGAAAGAAACCTTTGCGTAAGGGAATGAAGAAAATCATATGAAAACATTAGATAAGATCCCGAAAGGGAAAATAGAAAGAGCCGGTAAACTGGTGACAACCGGTGCCAAGGTGGGTGGAAACTACCTGAAGTATTACGCCGGAAAGGTCGTAAACCCCGGTCTGAGCAGGGAGCAGCTGGATCAGGATAATGCAGAAGATATTTATGATGGGTTGAAATCACTGAAAGGGAGCGCCCTGAAGGTGGCTCAAATGCTCAGTATGGAAAAAAACCTGCTTCCGCGAGCCTATGTGGAAAAGTTTTCCCTGGCGCAGTTTTCGGTTCCCCCATTATCTGCGCCTCTGGTTCGTAAAACTTTTAAAAAGTATCAAGGCCAATATCCGGAAGAGCTGTTCGATACATTCAGCAAGGATTCGATCAATGCTGCCAGTATCGGTCAGGTTCATAAGGCTGAGCTCAATGGAAAAGAACTGGCGGTGAAAATTCAATATCCCGGCGTCGCTGAAAGCATCAGCAGTGACCTGGCTTTGGTAAAACCCTTTGCTATAAAGATGTTTAATCTTCAGGGTAAAGATTCAGATAAGTATTTTAAGGAAGTAGAGCATAAACTCGTTGAAGAGACCAACTACCTTCTGGAGCTGCGTCAAAGTCAGGAAATCACAGAAGCCTGTGGTCACATACCCGGTCTCCGTTTTCCTAAATATTACAAGGAGCTCTCAAATGAGCGCATCATTACCATGGACTGGATGCATGGAACTCACCTGAGCGACTATGTCAGGAAGGAATTCAGCAGGGAAACCGGTGACCGCCTGGGACAAACCTTGTGGGACTTTTACATGTTCCAGATTCACGGGCTTAAAAAGGTGCACGCAGACCCCCATCCCGGGAATTTTCTAGTAAGTGAAGAAGGTGAACTCATAGCTATAGATTTTGGATGTATTAAAACAGTGCCTGAAGAGTTTTATACTCCCTATTTTGAATTGGCAAAACGTGAGAATCTCGAAAATGATGAGGTATTCCACAAGAAGTTGTATGAACTCGAGATTCTGACAAAAACCGATTCTGATGAAGAGTTAAAGTTCTTCACGGCACTTTTTAAAGAGATGCTGGGTATTTTCACCCTTCCATTTCACAGTGACCATTTCGATTTTTCAAGCGATGATTTCTGGGGAAGGATCGCCGATCTGAGCGAAAGGTATTCAAAAGATCAGCAGATAAGGAAAATGAATGGTAACAGAGGCTCCAAACATTTCCTGTATATGAATCGTACCTTTTTCGGACTTTACAATCTGCTTTACGACCTGAAAGCACGGGTTGATACAGATAATTATAAAAAATACCTCGACTAGCAGGTAATGACAGTAAACAATAAAAAGGGAAACCATTCGGTTTCCCTTTTTTTAATGGAAAATAACACTGTTAATTCGACCCTGCAGGATTTTGATCGATGGTCTCAGGCTTATTTTTGACGTATTTCTCCAGCCATTGATCCTGTTCCCAAAGCATATGCATGATACTTTCCCTGGCACGATACCCATGACTTTCTTTAGGGAGCATTACCAGTCTTACGGTCGCTCCCAGGCCTTTAAGGGCATTGAAATACCGCTCGCTTTGCATAGGGTAGGTACCCGAGTTGTTGTCGGCCTTCCCGTGAATTAGCAGTAAAGGGGTTTTCATCTTATCGGCATGCATAAACGGAGACATACTGTAATACACCTCCGGCGCTTCCCAGTAATTACGTTGTTCGCTTTGAAAGCCAAAAGGAGTAAGTGTACGGTTATAGGCACCACTTCTGGCTATACCGGCAGCGAACAGATCTGAATGCGACAAAAGGTTAGCTACCATAAAGGCACCATAACTGTGGCCGCCCACAGCTACCCGTTCCCGGTCGATATATCCCATAGCGTCTACCGCATCGATTGCGGCTTTGGCATTGGCGACCAGCTGTGTTCTGAAACTGTCGTTGGGTTCTTCTTCACCTTCACCGATGATGGGAAAGGCCGCATCATCAAGAACTACATATCCACGGGTCACCCAGTAAATGGGAGATCCCCAGTAAGGGTAGGTGAATTCATTCGGGTTCTGTGTATTTTGAGAGGCGCTGTTCTTGTCTTTGTATTCTCTTGGATAGGCCCATAAGATCATCGGCATTTTTTCTTTGCTGCTGAGGTCGTAGCCTGTCGGGAGGTACAGGGTACCGCTTAATTCCAGCCCATCGTCCCTTTTGTAGGTGATCACTTCTTTATGTACGTTCTGTATACTGCTGAACGGGTTTTCAAAAAAGGTCAACTGTTGGGGAGCTCGTCTTTTTCTAACATAACGGAAATAAAAATTAGGGTACTCATTCTTAGATTCTATACGAACCATCAGGCGATCGCTTTCGGGTTCATAGTCCAGCAGGTTTTCCTTTTTGTTTTCCAGGGAAGAACGATAGATCCGTTCCTTTTTCTGGGTTTCCAGGTTTACCTTGTCCAGAAAGGGAAACTGACCTTTGGGCGTATATCCCGCTCCGAGCAGGTAGGCATTTCCTTTTTTATCGATATCGATCACCGGCCTTCCGAAAGCGTTGTTTCTGGTAACGAAACTTCCCGGATCACTGTATCGGTCCTGGTAGTTCCTGTCAACGATGATCTCTGCATCTTCAGAAAGATCAGAGGGATTGAAAACATAGACTTTCGTATTGCGGGTGTCCCACCAATAATCATAAGCCACTGCAAAATCGTCATTTCCCCAGCTGATTCCTGAAAATCTGTTTTTCGTTTTCAGTAAGGGAGTTCCTTCACCCGTAAAAGGTGCTTCAAGCTGGTATACCTCATCTCTCCATTCTACTTCCCTGGCGGGGTCTCCACCGTCGAGGGCTTTTGCGTAGATCAGGGTGGCAGGCTTATCATCACGCCAGCTAAAGTCCCGCATTCCTTCTCTTTCTGCCATGAACCCTTTTGGAAGGTCTTCTACCAGCCCTACCTCAAGTACTTTTGAAACAAGGTCTCCGTTGGTGTTGTAAATCGTCGTGGTGAAGGGAAAACGACGATAGGGAACCAGGTAGGAGAACGGTTTATCGACCGTATTTATCATGAGATATTCCCCGTCTGGTGAGAAACTGATATTGTTATACATATCGGCTTCCTTCCAGAGGGTGGTATTGCCATTCAGTTCGACTTTATATAATTCAGAGAGAGCGAGCTGCTCAAAGTTGAACTCATCGTTTGGATTCTTTAACAGGTCCTGATAGGTACGGTTTTGTGCTGTTTTTCCGTCATTGGTCGAAATGGTGGGGCCTGTGGGTACAGCGTTATCTGTATCGATCAGAGGTTTTCGATCTTCAGGTACCATTTTTACCAGGAGGGCAGAACTGTCACCGAACCAATTGACCACGTCTCCCAGGTTGGCGTTTGCTCTTGCCTCTGTAAGTTTTCGTGCTGTTGCCGTTTCAAGGTCAAGCAGCCAGATCTCAACCCCTGTTGAAGCAGTATGCGTAAAGGCGATCATCTTCTCATCGGGTGACCACCTGAAATTGGCGAGTCTCGGATTTTCCGGGAGTCCTGAAATACTTAGTTCCTCCTTATCAGAGGGTTTTTTCAGACTGATGTTGTTGTAGTAACGGGTTCGACTGCCAATATTGGTCTTCGGATTAATACGAAGCCCGGCAAGGCGCAATTCATCTTCAGAGAGGGTAGCGATATCGCTGTAGGCATCCCTGTAGAGCAGTACCATGTGCTGCTCCCTGTCTTCTGTGACAAGCACGGAGGGAGCAAGCGGAGCATCGGCCAGTTCCAGGATGTTTTCGTGTGGTTTTTGATAGGTCAGTTTTTCCTGTGCCTGCAAGGGCATAAGACATAAAAAACCGATCAGTAAAAACAGTATTCTCATTTGATCATTTTGATTTTTGCGGTTAGTAAAAAATTTTTCAAGCTGTAAAATAGTAAAATTACTACTCAGATGTTATTTTTTGGGCTTTTTAAAGCCCGAAGGGCTTACAGAATTCGCGATTATGTGTAAATTGCGCCGCTCATTTTTAAAATATTCGTAGTTTTAAATAAGAGAATTAACTATTTCGCAACAAACAACTAAAGACATGTATAACTCTAAAATCACCGGCCTGGGGTATTATGTGCCCGAGCATGTGGTGACCAATGATGATCTTTCTAAAATCATGGATACCAGTGATGAGTGGATCACGGAAAGAACGGGTATCAAGGAAAGAAGACACGTAAAGGAAGGTGATGGAAATACCACCACAAGCATGGGTGTCAAGGCGGCGAAGATTGCCATGGAACGTGCCGGGGTAGGTACCAAAGATATCGACTTCGTTATTTTCGCTACTCTGAGTCCGGATTATTATTTTCCCGGTCCCGGTGTGCTGGTTCAAAAGGAGCTGGGCCTGGATACCGTGGGAGCACTTGATGTGAGAAATCAATGTTCAGGCTTTGTCTATGCAGTCTCTGTAGCTGATCAGTTTATCAAAACAGGGATGTATCGAAATGTGCTGGTAATAGGCTCTGAGCTGCATTCTAAAGGGCTTGATATGACCACCCGCGGAAGGGGAGTGTCTGTAATTTTCGGTGACGGAGCCGGTGCAGCCATTCTTTCAAGGGAAGATGATACCTCAAAGGGGATTTTAAGCACACACCTGCATTCTGAAGGAGAGCATGCAGAGGAATTGTCGCTGATCGCTCCCGGAATGGGCAAAAGATGGGTGAATGACATACTGAAAGATAATCATCCTGATGATATATCGTATTACCCTTATATGAACGGACAGTTCGTATTTAAAAATGCCGTGGTTCGGTTCAGCGAAGTGATCATGGAAGGTCTGCAGGCCAACAACCTGTCTCCCGCAGATATCGATATGCTTATACCTCACCAGGCGAATCTGAGAATTTCGCAGTTCATTCAGCAGAAATTCAAGCTCAGTGATGACCAGGTATATAATAATATCATGCGCTACGGAAATACCACAGCCGCCTCCATCCCAATAGCTCTGACCGAAGCCTGGGAAGAGGGCAGGGTCAAGGAAGGTGATACGGTGGTACTTGCCGCTTTTGGAAGTGGATTTACCTGGGGAAGCACCATCATAAGGTGGTAGCATTACCTTACCTGAATAAGATAAAAGGCCTGCGGGATTTCCGGCAGGCCTTTTGTTTTTGCTCTGCTCCAGATTTTGTACCTTCATGTTAGAACAGATACCTGAAGGCAGTTATGGCATATATTTATCAGTTGGGAATTGTTCCCTTTTATAGCAAAACCCTGGTTTACGGAACCGTCCTGAAAGGCTCTCATGACCCTGCAGATAATCCGCACGGAACCGTTGCCAATTTTTTTGCGGTGATAGGCAGCTATTTTCAAAAACCTTATGCCAACCGGAAGGTGCTGGTAAAAACTTCAGAAAAGACCTATGAGATCACCACCGATGAGAAGGGGGGCTTTCATTGTTTACTCGACACCCTGATCACAGAGCCTGTTTCTTTCTCAAACAACGACGGCAGTGATATACCGGTGCCTCAGGAATACCCGGTACTTTTTAACCACGAAAACCCAAAAATTTCTGTGATCTCTGATGTGGATGATACCATTCTGGTCTCATATACCCGCAATATTTATAAAAGGGTTAAGACCATGCTTTTCAGATCACCCCGGCGCAGAAAAAGTATCAGCTTCACCCTTCGTATACTACGGGAGGTAGCGCAACGAGAGGGGAGAGTTTATTATGTTTCAAAGAGTGAAGGAAATCTATTCATCATGATCAGTTCATTTTTTATGAACCACGAAGTGCCCAACGGAGCGCTCTTTCTTACGCCCTATCTGCGTTATTCGCAGTTGCTGAATCCAAACAAGGGAAAATTCTATAAGGAACAGCGCATTTCAGAGATTATCGAAAACTCTCCCGGTCAGCATTTCGTTCTTATGGGTGATGATACCCAACAGGATATTATGGTCTATGAGAAAATATCCAGGAAATTCCCTGAACAGGTTCTCAAAATATATATACGGAAAACCTTGCGGGAATTGTCTCCCTCCAAATCTGAAGAACTTGAAAAGCTGGATGCCTCTCCGGTTCCCGTGCATTATTTCTCAGACACCGATGATCCGGAAGACGAAATAAAAGTATTGGACAATATCTAATGAGCTCACCATGAAATTACTCTTAGTTATCAACCCCGTTTCCGGGGGGATCGATAAAAAGCCCTTCACCGACGAGGCGCAGTTACTGTGTGAACGTTATGGCATCGATTATAAAATCATGTATACCTCAGGTGACAAAGATGCACAATCATTGAGAAAGACACTCGACTCTTTCAGGCCCGACAAAATAGCGGCTGTCGGGGGAGACGGCACCATTAGACTGGTCGCTCTTTGTCTGGAGGGAACTTCGTACCCGTTCGGAATTGTACCCATGGGCTCGTCTAACGGACTCGCCAAGGAGTTTTTCGTAAACAGACAACCTATCGATGCTCTGAAAGATATTATCATGTCTTCTCATTATATGTCGCTCGACCTGATAGCGGTCAATGAAGATTACAAATGTCTACATATCGGGGACCTGGGGTTGAATGCTGAGATCGTAGCGGGATTTGACGAAGATGAGGCCCGGGGACTCTCGGTTTATGCCAAGTATATGTTCCGGGAACTGAGAAATTCAGAACCTTTTCAGATTCACCTTAAAACTGATGAGGGTGAATTTGACGAAGAGGTGGTGATGGTGGTGCTGTGTAATGCCCGTCAATTCGGGATCGGACTTACCATAAATCCTGAAGGGGATCCTTCAGACGGAATTTTTGAAATAGTGCTCGTACGTCCTGCTAAAGTCTCTTCTCTTATCAAGGCAGGATTGTCAGGATTTATGGATTACCTGCGGGAGCAGGGACTCGTAAAGACCATCCGTACCCGACAGGCAGAGATTGAATTGGATACCGGAAGACTGTTGCAACTTGACGGAGAAATTGCGGGAGAGTTCCGATCTCTTGATGTACGTATTAAAGAGGGTGCCGTGAAACTGATCTCGACCAGTGATAAGGAATTTTGATCGGAAGAATCTCCCTGACCGGAGAAATCGATTATATTTATACAAAACTTAGCCTTATGTTGATACGAACTTTTTGTCTTGCGGTTTTCACATTGTTATTTCTGGGTTGTTCAGACGATGATACCGATTCAGCCAACCCATTGCTGGGTGCCTGGCAAATGACCGAACAATTAGTGGATCCAGGTGACGGAAGCGGGGAGTTCAGACCCGTCGATACGGGCCGGCGTCTTCGGTTCTACGAAGACGGCGCTTTGGAATCACTGGGAACACTTTGTTTTATTACCACCAATGACCAGGCTTATGCTTTGGGGAACTATAATCTTGCCCAACGTACCATCCAACCCCTGGGTTGTGAAAATTATGATTCCGGAGCCGTGATCAGTTTTGAACTAGACGGTAATACACTCATACTCAATTATCCTTGTATCGAGCCTTGTGCGCAGAAGTATGTGAGGGAGTAGAGAGTAGGGAATGGAGAGTAGAGAATAGGGAATAGGTGATTTTTTAATTTCCTTCTGGATACCATGGGTTTTATAAACCGTGGTACGCATTACGATTTTCAGTGATGATAGTTTTTTATTTCCCTAACCTGGCATAACCGCATACCTGCCTACCGGCAGGCAGGACCGCATAACCGCATAACTGCATAACTGCATCACTACATAACCGAATAACCATCCAACTTATTCCTCCCACATAAACACCTTATCCCAGTCTTTGGCCATATCAACCACAACCCATCCTTTTTCCCGGGCCATATCAAGACCTTTATCCAGCTTTCCAACTTTAGATTCCCGGTCATAAGCACATTCCCTGATCGAATCGGTGTGGTGTACGTAGAGCTGTAAGCTGGGGACTTTACCGGCACTGTATTGAAGCATTTGCAGGTCTCCGTCTGAGTTACCTGCTGCAAATACAGGTACCTTTCCTATAAAACGATTGATCGCTACCGGCTTACCTTCCTTATCATCAAGAAACTCCATATCGGGAAGCCTCTTAATAACCGGTTTTCCTTCCTGCACTGCGAAAGCTGATTTTATACTGCTGCCGATAACGTGAGAAGGGGGCGTGCCATATACATCTTCTACCCAGGCACGCATAAATTCAATGCCGCCTCCGGAAACGATATATGTTTTAAAATCATGTGCTTTCAGGTAATCGATTAATTCCAGCATGGGTTGGTATACCATTTCTGTGAAAGGGCGATCGGTTTTCGGATGTCTGGCTTTGGCCATCCAGTCATTGACAATATTTCTGAATTCTTCCGCCGTGGTATCTGAATGAGTAGCCATTATGATCTTAAACAACTCTTTATGACCTATTTGAGACAGCGTTTCCATATCGTTTTCTAAAATAGCTTTGAAGGGTTGCTCGTTCTGCCATTCTGGATGTTCATCGGCCAGATCTTTCACCCGGTCAATGGCAAACAGCAGCTGGAAATACACCGGTTTTTCGGCCCATAATGTCCCGTCATTATCGAAAACGGCAATGCGCTGGGATACCGGGATAAACCCTGAGTCGCCTTCAGTGGTGGCCTTCCTGACGAACTCCATGATCTGCTGCTTGGCAGGCCCCTCGTTCCAGGAGGGTAATAATGCGATCTTTTCTGATCCGGGAGATTCAGCGGGATTGGCAGACTGTTTCTCCGGCGACTTGCAACCATATATGTAAAGGATCAATAATATGGACAGGAGTTTTATGAGTTTCATACTTGTTGACAATTAAGTAAAAAGGAACAGCGTTTCGGCTGTTCCTTTATAAATTGAAGAATGTGTATTAATTACTTCCGGCATTACTCAGCTTTTTCTGGATGCTGCTGAGGTTAAATGATCCCGGTTCCTGACTGGGTGGATACTCCTGCATGGTTTGCAGAAACTTTCCGGCCATAGTTTGAATAGGCACGAGTATAAAAGCCCTGTCCAAAAGCCAGTCGTAATAGGTGTTTGAATTGTGTTGTGCTTTTTCGAAGGGATCTCTTCGTACATTGAATAACTGGGGCACCCGAACTTCAACAAAGGGTTCAACCCAAACTCCGAATTTCTCGCCCCGGTTTTCCATGAAGACTACTTTCCAGTCATCATAGCGTGCAGCGACGATCTGCCCGTCATCGTTCACATACCAGAACTCAGAACGGGGAGATTTGTCGGTTTCTCCTTTCAGGTAGGGATTCAGATCGTAACCATCGATATAGTTTCTGTAATTCCGCCCGATAAGGGTGGTACCGTTCATAATCTTCTCTTTCATATTGGGATCACCTCCTATGGCTGCAAAAGTGGGGAGCCAGTCTTCATGTGCCACGATCCCGTTAAGGGTCACTCCTTGCTGATATACACCGGGCCATCTTACGAAGGCAGGTACCCGATAGGCCCCTTCCCAATTGGAATTCTTCTCACTTCTGAAAGGAGTAGTTCCCGCGTCGGGCCAGGTGTTGTAGTGCGGACCGTTATCAGTGGAATAATAAACAACCGTATTATCGGCTATACCCATTTCATCGAGCAGATCCAGCAACTGGCCAACGTGCATGTCGTGTTCGACCATTCCGTCTGAATATTCATCCTGTCCTGAAATCCCGATATGCTCGTCTTTCACATGTGTTCTGAAGTGCATACGGGTACCGTTCCACCAGACAAACCAGGGTTTACCGGCTTCTTCATGTCTTTTGATAAAATCAATGGCGGCTTCCAGGGTTTCTTCATCGATAGTCTCCATTCTTTTCTTAGTGAGGGGGCCGGTATCTTCTATTCGACCGTCGGCGTAAGTATGCAGCACGCCTCTTGGGCCATAGGTCTCCAAAAAGGTTTTTCCGTTAGCAAGCTTCATGTCAGCCGGGTAATCCCTGTTTTCAGGTTCTTCTTCTGCGTTAAGATGATACAGATTGCCAAAAAATTCATCGAAACCATGATTGGTAGGGAGATGCTCATCACGGTCACCCTGGTGGTTCTTACCGAATTGCCCGGTGGCATAACCCAGCCCTTTCATCACAGCCGCAATAGTGACATCGCTTTCCTGCCAGCCTTGTTCTGCGCCCGGAAGACCGACTTTGGTCATGCCCGTACGCACCGGAACGGCTCCGCTGAGAAATGCAGCCCTGCCGGCCGTACAGCTTTGCTGCCCGTAATAGTCGGTGAAACTAACCCCTTCTTTAGCGATACGGTCAATGTTTGGTGTTTTATACCCCATCATCCCACGGTTGTTGTGACTGATGTTCCAGGTGCCGATATCATCGCCCCAGATAACCAGGACGTTGGGTTTGTCGTTATTCTGCGCACGAAGCCCGTAAAGGGCCGTCACCAGCAAAAAGGAACAAATAAGGATTTTTGATTTCAACATGTTCAAGTGAGTTTAGTTAAATGATTTTCTTAAACATCACTTAGCGAAGGGAATAGTCTTAGGGAGAAATTAGTCAGCGGTAAAAATATAGTAATCAGCGTGTTAGGTGTGTCAATTGTCGATTAAAAACAAAAACCCGGGACGATCGGCCCCGGTTTTTTCTTATCATATTCTGAATAAAGCCTATTGCCGGGCTTTGTTTATGAATTCCTCTACTACATTTGACATATCAAAAGATTTACCCCCCTGTACCGGTGGATATTCAGCCAAAGTTTTGAGGTGAGCGGCCATGAGTTCTCCCATAGGCTGAATCAGCCACGATACCTTTTGCATCAGGTGCCCGTAGGCATCAGGGCTGTCATAACTTTCATAGGGATCCATTCTGATATTGAACACCAGGGGAACGGTTCTGGGTATCACATTTGCGTAATAGTCTTCTTTGGTTGAGAAATGAAATTTCCAGGGACCCATTCGTACCGCTGTTAATTTACTTTCGTAATAATAAAAGATGTGATTGCGTTTAGATTCATCTGATTCACCTTTCCAGTAGTCCAGGTTATCCAATCCGTCGATATACTGGTTCGACTCACTCATGATCTTATCAGCAACATTTTCTACGCCCGCAGCAGAAGCCAGGGTTGTGAACAGGTCCATATGACTCTGAATGCCATTCAGTTCCTGACCTGCAGGAATGACCCCGGGCCATCTGACCAGGCAAGGTACCCTAACGCCTCCTTCATAGGTGGTCATTTTTTCACCCCGGAAGGGGGTGGTTCCACCGTGAGGCCAGGATGAATGCTCCGGGCCGTTATCTGTGCTGTAAATAATTATAGTATTTTCAGAGAGACCCATTTCATCCAGCTGATCCAAAACGTAACCGATATCTGAATCATGTTGCAACATTCCGGCTCCATAGTAATCGGCTTCAGTGGTATATTTTTCGACTTTTTCCAGCCACTTATCTTCTATACGGGTGTATAGGTGCATCCTGCTGGTGTTGAGCCAGACAAAGAAAGGTTCACCATCTTCCTTGGCGCGATCCATGAATTCCAGGGCCTTCGGAATAACCTCTGCCCGGTCGAAATTCTTCATTCTTTCCTGGGTTAACGGACCGGTGTCTGTAATGCGCTGTTTTCCCACCACTCCGAATCGTTCATCTTCTGTGTTGTCCATTTCATTTGTAGCGAAAGAATGGATCACTCCGCGGGTACCGAACTTTTTTTCATATTCTTCGAGGGACCCGGAATAGGCTTCTCCGAAATTCTGATAATCCCGCTGTTCTGCTTCTTCCTGGGTATTCAGGTGATAAAGGTTCCCGAAGAATTCATCAAAACCATGGTTGGTGGGAAGGTGTGAGTTTCTGTCGCCCAGGTGATTCTTACCAAAGTGACCTGTGCTGTAACCTTCAGCCTTTAATACTTCTGCCAGGCTGGGAGATTCTTCCTGAAGTCCGAGTGCGTCGCCTGGTTGTCCGACGGTGGTCATACCTGACCTGATCGGGTACTGCCCGGTAATAAAGGCTGCTCTTCCCGCTGTACAGGAGGGCTGGGCATAGTGATCGGTGAAGATGATGCCTTCTTCGGCGATTCGATCGATATTGGGTGTCGTATAGGCCATTACGCCATGTTCGTAAGCGCTGACATTCGTCCAGCCGATATCGTCTCCCCAGATCACAAGGATATTGGGCTTTTTGTTGTTCTGTGCATAAAGTTCCTGGCCAAACGGCATAAGAAAGCACATGATTAGAAGAAAACTGAGTTTTTTCATGTGATAATTAAGTTGGTGATTAACAATTTTTTTATAAACAGAAACAGGAAAGTTGGAGTGAAGATGTAGGGATATTAAACGACTAGAAGTCAATAGTTTAAAAATATGCAAATAATTCCTATTTTAAAAAAAAAGTCATTACACCTAAGTTTCCCTTGTTTATTTCCGGAATTACGGGTGCCCGGTAAGATAAAATGATGGTAAAAAAATAAAATCCCGGAACTTCTTGTCCCGGGATTTCTCTTAATAACCAACCTTAACACTAACCATCAACTATTATATTTCGGCCGGTCATCAAGTTTATCCTGTTATATTTAGAGGATGCCTCCGCCACCATCTTTGGTGCGGTCATCCCGGTTTTTTCTTCGCAAAGCTGCATTTTTACCACTTCCGAAACGGTAAGACAGCCCCAGGAAAACGGTTCGGCTTTCCCAGTTGAATTGTCCTCGCTGGGCGTAGGGTCGATCGGTATCAAAGCCCCACTGTGCAGTATTAAAGATGTCATTGAAATTAAGGCTGAAGGTCCCATCTCCCTCTGCAAAACTGTATCGGGCTCCGGTATTGACGAAGTACATGGCTCGCTGGTCTACCTGCAGGGTTTCATTTGCTCCGCGATAAAGGCCGAAAATGGTAAAGGTAAGTTTCTCGGTAGCCTTAAAATTATTGTTCATGCGCAGGTTCAATATATTGTTATCTACAGTGATCTCATCGGTTACTATATCATCAGCAGTAGGGTCTGCTACCCCCGCTCGCAGCCTTTCGGTCAGTCCGCGTTGGGTTTGCGCAAAATATTCAGCACTGGCATTGATGCTCCACCAGCTGGTAGGCTTCAGGTTGGCCGACATTTCAAATCCATAGGCCTGGGTGTCCTGAAAATTATCCCATGTGAGTATCTGTTTGGTCACATCCTGTCGATCGATAAATACGGCCCGGTTTATTTCGTCTGCTATATTCCTGAAGAATGCGCCAAGGGTAATACTTCCAAGCTTTTCAAATCTGTGGGTATAATTGGTTTCAAAAGAATTGGTGAACTGGGGCAGCAGGCTTTCATTTCCGAAGGAGGAGAGAAGCGGGGTGCTCCATTCCCTTATAGGATTCACCTGTTGTAATCCCGGTCTGTCAACCCTCCTGCTGAAACTTACCTGATATTGGTTCTTTTCTGAAGGTGTATAGGTAATAAATGCTGAGGGATATAATTGGGTGTATTCATCGGTAAAACTTCTCACACTGTTGGTGTCGGCTTTCACTTCTACGGTTTCGAAGCGGGCACCTACCTGGTAGCTCCATTTATCGAAGTTCTGACCCCAGGTGGCATAGGCTGAATATATATCCATCCCGTATACGAAATCGGTGCTGGGAGTGGGTGCCAGTTGTCCCCCGCTGTTGAAGGTTAATCCTGTGGAAGAGTAGTCAACGTCGGTTTCGAATACCCTGGCTTCCAGACCCAGTTCAAGTTTGGTCTTTTCACCGATTGGGTTCACATAGTCAAGATTTACGATGGTCTGGTCCCGCTCGGTATCGACAAAATCCATATAGTCAGGAATGGTGCTGGCCCCTGAAAAATTAAAGTCGGCATCCTGCTCGCTGGTAAAACGGCTGTAATCTGCTTCCAGCTCTATATTGTGACCGTCTTTGGCAAAGTCCAGTTTGTAGTCGAAATTATACTGTTCGTTCAGGTTGTTCTCATCGAACAAGAATCGTTGAGTGATATCTGCGACCATGGGATCAAAACTTACGATATCGGTGATACCACGCCCAAGTCCGTCGAACTGGTTCTGATTGGTGAAGAACGAGATGGTATTCTTTTCATTCAGGTAAAAGTCGACCCCCAGTTTATAGAGGTGTGATTTGTTGTTATTAAGGAATTCGAATAACTGAAACTGGTTCTCATTGAAATCGGGGGTGGCGGGGTCATCCAGTCGTTCGATCTGCCCGTCGTTGTAATACTTTCCGATATTGTTACCATAACTTCCGTAGAAATTGAATTTTCCGTTTCGGTAGTTCAGGTCAACCGATGAGTTGAATTTGGCTTCCACCTCATAGGCAAACCCCAGGTTAATATTTCCGTTAAAACCTATGTTGGCATTTTTGTGCAATACAATATTAATGATCCCGCTCATTCCTTCTGGATTGTATTTGGCTGAGGGGTTCGTGATCAGTTCTATCGATTTTATGGAGGTAGAGGGAATTTGACGTAATAGCTGAGCCACCGGTACATTGGTGAGTTTCCCGTCGACCATGACCCGAACATTGGAGTTTCCTCTCAATGAGATGTCTCCTGATTGCTGGTCAACGTTCACAGACGGGATATTGGTCATTACATCGGCCGCTGTCGCACCCTGGGTGGTCAGGTCCTTTCCGACATTGATCACTTTTCGGTCGATCTTTTGTTCGATGGTAGAGCGTTCAGCGACAACATCGACACCTTCGAGTTCGGTCACATTCTCGATCAGACTGATGGTGCCCAGATCGATCTTTCTTTCTGAACGGGAGATCTCAATTTCTTTACTGAAGGTCTGGTACCCGATAAACTGTACCTCAAAGACATGAATACCTTCTTCGATGTTTTTAATTTCAAAACTACCATCATCAGCGGTGATGCTTCCGGTAAGGGTACTGTTGTCGGCTTTTGACTTGATCACAACCGCAGCATAGGGTACGGGTTCTTTAAGGTTGAAGTCAATAACTTTTCCGGTGACGACGCCGATTTTGGCTAAAGAGAGGTCAGGTGCGGAGTTCTGTGCCTGCAGGTTTATGATAACCGTGCACAGCAGTAAAAACATAACTGTTCGTTTCATTGATTGATGGTTGTTTTTGATTGATGATGATGATTATGATGATGAATGAATGTTGGCTGAAAAAGAAGGTTGTTATTTCATATTCTGTGAATTATTATTAGGTTGTATATCTAAAAGACGACCGATACCTGAACTTGTTACACCTCAAAAGGTGCTTTAACAGAGATTAACATTATTTATGAAGAAGACATTAGTTTTGGGAGCATCATTAAAGCCCCATCGTTACAGCAATATGGCAATCAGACGATTAAGAGATCACCGGCAGCCGGTAGTGGCAGTCGGATTAAAGGAGGGAGAGGTACACGGAGTACCCGTGAAACGAGAATTAAACAACGATTCAGATATTCATACCATCACGCTCTATCTCAATGCCGGGAATCAAAAACCATGGTATGACCAGATCCTGGAAATAAAACCTGATCGGGTAATTTTCAATCCGGGTACCGAAAATCCTGAGTTATACCGCTTGCTTGATGAACACGGTATCGCGTACGAAAATGCCTGTACCCTTGTTATGCTTTCGAGCGGGCAATACTAGCATTGGTTACAGGTTCTCCGTTCGGGTCTATGAGCAGCGCCAGGCCGATCATGGTCAGAACCCCGTTCAGGATGAGAATAAAGAAGCCGAAATCAAAGCCGAAATACAGAACAGACCAGTAGCTGATCGGGTAGGTCAGCACCGGGGCTGCAATGGCAATGATCGGAACCCACTTGTCTTTTACCGGTTTTTTGCTGAAGAGGCCGAAGGTGTATAATCCCAGAAGGGGGCCATAGGTGTAGCCGGCAAAAACGAACAATCGCTCTATCACGCTTTCATTTTTGATAATGTATTTGAAGGCGATAATCACCAGTATGAGTAAAACGGAGATGATTATGTGAATACGCTTTCTTACCTGTATCTGTCGTTGTTTGGTATATCTTTTTTCTATCTGAAGTATATCGACACTAAATGAAGTGGTTAACGAAGTGAGGGCACTGTCGGCGCTGCTGTATGCCGCTGCTATCAACCCGATAAGGAAGAAAACGAATACGGCGAGACCCAGTTTCTCGCTGGCCAGCACGGCAAAAAGATCATCGCGGTGAGCGTCGATCCCGTATTTGCGAGCGTAAAGGGTGAGCATAAGCCCAAGTACAAGAAAAAGGAATTTGACGATAGTCAGCACGATAGTGAACCAGAACATGTTCTTTTGCGCATCTTTCAGACTGCGGCAGGTCAGGTTCTTCTGCATCATATCCTGGTCCAGCCCTGTCATCACGATAGCGATAAAGGCTCCTGAAATAAACTGTTTCCAGAAATAATCCCCGCTCTTCACATCATCAAAAAAGAACATTTTTGAAAGGTCTGAGGAAGCGATGAAATCAACCAGCCCGGTTTGGTCTATATTGAGATCATTATATACCGTTACCAGGGCAATCCCCACTGCCAGCAGCATGAACAAGGTCTGCAGGGTGTCGGTGTATACGATGGTCTTAATCCCGCTTTTAAAGGTATACAACCAAATAAGCGCTATGGTGATGGTTACAGTAACCCAGAAAGGTATTCCCAGGCTGTCAAAGAGGATCACCTGTAATACATTAGCTACCAGAAACAGCCTGAAGCTGGCACCTACCACCCGTGAAATCAGAAAAAAGGAGGCTCCTGTACGGTAACTTCGTTCCCCGAAACGATAACCCAGGTAGGTGTAAATACTGGTAAGGTTCAGCCTGTAATATAAGGGAAGCAACACCAGGCCGATCACGGCATAACCGAGTATATAGCCAAAGACCACCTGCATATAGCTGAACTGGGATGCCTCGACCCACCCGGGTACCGAGATAAAGGTGACACCGCTCAGGGTTGCACCTATCATTCCGAAAGCAACCACATACCAGGGAGATTGCCGGCTGGCCTTGAAAAAGTCATCATTAGACTCTTCCTTGTCAGCGGTCAGATAAGAAATCAATACAAGTATGCCAAAGTAGGCGGCGATTATAGCCAGGATAACGATCGGGTGCATGAGGTTGTTTTTTGAAGGATCGAAAATACAAAACTGATCTTGATTTGCTAATTATGCCGTCTAAAATTGTATTTTCGCGTTGATGGAATTTTCTTCTAAATTACTGGAACAAGCCGTTGACCAGGTCTCTCAATTGCCTGGAATTGGCAAGCGTACAGCCCTGCGACTGGTGTTGCATTTGCTTCGTCAGCCCAGGGAACAAACAGCAGATCTTGTCGAGGCACTGACCAAACTAAGAAATGAGATACAGTATTGTGAGAATTGCCATAATATTTCTGATGTGCCGTTATGTGCCATTTGCAAAAGCCCCAGGAGGGATGCCTCATTGGTATGTGTGGTTGAAGATGTGAGAGATGTGATGGCTATCGAGAATACAGCACAGTTTCAGGGACAGTATCACGTTCTTGGAGGGAAGATATCTCCCATAGACGGGGTTGGTCCGCAGCAATTGAATATCAATAGTCTTGTCGAAAAGGTAAAGCAAGGTACGGTAAAGGAGATCATATTTGCCCTGAGCTCAACCATGGAAGGTGACACCACCAATTTTTATATCTTTAAGCAACTACAGGATATCCCTGTTAAAATGTCGACCATCGCCCGTGGAATCGCGGTGGGAGATGAACTTGAATACGCCGATGAGGTAACCCTGGGGCGTAGTATTATTAACCGGGTTCCCTTCGAGAATTCGTTGCGAAGCGAATAGGTGGTTTAAGGAAAATTTATTAAGGTATTTTTAATAGAACCTCGTTCTTTTAATTATTTTCGCAAAGCAAACAGAAAAAATCAGCTATTCATTATATATATGGCAAAGATTGAACTTAAGCTCCCGCAAATGGGAGAAAGCGTAGCCGAGGCGACGGTTACCGGTTGGTTAAAAGATGTTGGCGATACCATCGAGGCCGATGAGGCTGTGGTGGAGATCGCAACAGATAAAGTAGATAGTGAGGTGCCCAGTGAAGTAGACGGGGTACTGGTCGAAAAGCGATTTGATGTAGATGATGTCGTAAAGGTGGGAGAAGTGATCGCTATTATCGAGACCGATGGAGAAGATGCGGCCGGTGACGCAGCAGAATCGGCACAGGAAGAAGAGGCGGCTCCCGCAGAGGCGGTTGCAGACCTGGAAGCAGGTATACAGGAGGTACAGGAAAGCGTATCAAATGATTTTTCTGATAGTGAAAGATTTTATTCACCTCTGGTTCGCAACATCGCCCGTGAAGAAAATGTGACACTTGATGAGCTCGATTCGATCGAAGGGTCGGGTAAAGACGGAAGGGTTACCAAAGACGATATACTCAACTATCTGGAAGAGCGGGGTGAAAGAAAGCCTGCCGCTGCTTCTGAAAAGCCAGCCACACAAGCTCAGCGAGCTGATAAAGCTCCTAAATCTGAACCGGCACCCCAGCCTAAGATCGAACGAAGTGCGGCCCCTGTTTCGGTAAGCGGGGAAGATGAGATCATAGAGATGTCCCGTATGGGTAAACTCATCGCACATCATATGAGGGAAAGCGTTCAGACTTCTGCTCATGTGCAGAGTTTTATCGAGGTCGATGTTACCGCTATCGTCAAGTGGCGTGAGAAGAACAAGAGGTCCTTCCAGGAGCGCGAAGGAGAGAAACTCACTTTTACACCCATCTTCATGGAAGCTGTAGCCAAAGCTATCAGAGATTTCCCTATGATCAATATTTCTGTCGACGGTGACAGGATCATCAAAAGAAAGAATATAAACCTGGGTATGGCCGCAGCCTTGCCAGACGGAAATCTGATCGTGCCGGTGATCAAGAACGCCGATCAACTGAACCTGGTAGGTATGGCTAAGAAGGTCAACGATCTGGCTCAAAGAGCAAGAAAGAACCAGTTAAAGCCCGATGAGATTCAGGGTGGCACTTATACAGTTACCAACGTAGGTACTTTCGGAAGTGTATTCGGAACACCTATTATCAATCAGCCACAGGTGGGAATTCTAGCTTTGGGAGCCATTAGAAAGGTTCCTGCGGTTATCGAGACCCCGGAGGGCGACCTGATCGGAATACGTCATAAGATGTTCCTTTCTCACAGTTATGACCATCGCGTGGTTAACGGTGCCCTGGGTGGCCAATTCGTGAAGCGGGTGGCTGAATACCTGGAAGACTGGGATATCGATCGCGAAATTTAATACATAATCTATCATAACTTTCAGTATACCCTCTCATTATGAGCGGGTATGCTTATTTTTACAAAACAGCTGTCGGATATATTGAAGGCAGTTAATATTCGCAACATTATGGAGCTTAAACTCAATAAACCGATCTGTTTTTTCGATCTGGAGACCACCGGTACAGATGTGGCCCGTGACAGGATTGTTGAAATATCTGTGCTGAAGGTGTACCCCAACGGCAATAAAGAAAGCCGTACCTGGCTGGTTAATCCCGAAATGCCCATTCCACCGGCTTCTTCAGCTATACATGGCATTACAGATGATAAAGTGGCAAATGAACCTACCTTTAAAGAACTGTCGAAGACCATCTATGCCATGATCAAAGACAGTGATCTGGCGGGATATAACTCAGACCGCTTTGACATTCCCCTGCTGGCCGAAGAATTGTTGCGGGCAGATGTTGATTTTGATCTGGGCAACCGGGTAACCGTTGATGTACAGACCATATTCCATAAAATGGAAAAGCGTACCCTTGAGGCTGCCTATAAATTCTATTGCGATAAGACGCTTAAAGATGCACACAGCGCCGAAGCCGACACCGAAGCGACCTACGAGGTGCTGAAGGCTCAGCTTGACAGGTATGACGAGCTGGAAAATGACATTAAATTCCTGGCCGATTTTACCACCCGGAAGCGCACGGCAGATTTTGCCGGATTTATTATTTACAATGAGCAAAAGGAAGAATGTTTTTCCTTCGGAAAGCATAAAGGTAAACGGGTGGAAGAAGTGCTGGACGAAGAGCCTGGTTATTTTGGCTGGATACTGAATGCCGACTTTCCGCTATATACCAAAAAAGTACTTACCGCCATTAAACTGAGACGTTTAAACACCAAGTTATAATTCCAGGGATATGAAGATAATTTGCATAGGAAGAAATTATACCGAACACATCGAAGAGCTGCAGAACGAGAAGCCGGAAGATCCGGTGATCTTTATGAAACCTGATACGGCGGTGCTTCCCGATCAGCAGGATTTCTACATACCAGAGTTTACTGATAATGTACATTATGAAACCGAAGTGCTTGTCAGAATCTCTAAAATGGGGAAACATATCGATGAAAAATATGCCTGTAATTATTACGAGGAAATCAGTCTCGGCCTGGACCTGACCGCGAGAGATGTGCAGGCCCGGCTAAAGGAAAAGGGATTGCCCTGGGAAAAGGCCAAAGGGTTTGACGGCTCAGCTGCGATCGGTAACTGGGTTCCCAAAACCATTGTTGATGATGTAAACAAGTTGGAGTTCTATTTGAAAAAGAACAACGAGGTGGTGCAAAATGGTGACACTTCGCATATGCTTTGGAAAATAGATGAACTGATATCATACGTATCGAAATATTTTACTCTTAAGAAGGGAGATGTTATCTTTACAGGAACTCCTGCGGGAGTTGGGAAGCTTTCCCCCGGAGATCAGTTGAGAGGTTATATAGGGGAGGAAGAAATGTTTAGTCTGAAAATAAAGTGAGACCATGAATTACGATCTGAGCAAATTAAATGAACTGTCTGGAGGAGATACCGATTTCAATAAATCGATCATAGAGGTTTTTCTCAACGAGACCCCCGAAGATGAGAAAGCGCTTGAAGAGGCGATCAACGCTTCTAACTATGAAATGATTCATAAGAGTGCTCATAAGATCAAGCCCAATGCTGAATTGCTGGGTATAGAAAAGGCTCATAAGAACCTTCTGGATATAGAACTGAATGCTAAAAACGATAAGGATATGGAGTTCATAAGGGCTAAGTATGCTATCGTTAAGGAAGAACTGGCAGGTGCCTATCCGTATTTCAAATCTTATATGGACAGCTGATGCAGGCAGAGATCATTACCATCGGAGATGAGATCCTCATCGGCCAGGTGATCGATACCAACTCGGCCTTTATAGCCAAAGCTCTCAATGATATAGGAGTTTCTGTTTTTCAGATCAGTTCGGTACAGGATGAGCGAACACATATACTCACTGCCCTGAAGGAAGCCCGGGAACGCGCCGATATTATTCTGATCACCGGCGGACTCGGTCCTACAAAAGACGATATCACCAAACATACCCTGGTAGAATTCTTCGACGATGAACTGGTGCAACACCAGGAGACCCTTCAGCATGTGGAACATCTGTTTGAGAAATATATTTCCACACCTATTTCAGATCTCAACCGAAGACAGGCTTTGGTGCCCTCAAAGGCAAAAGTCCTGAAGAACAAATACGGCACCGCACCGGGTATGTGGCTGGAAGAAAACGGGAAGGTTTACGTATCTCTTCCGGGAGTTCCCTATGAAATGAGAGCCCTGGTAAACGATGAGGTACTTCCTTTAATACAGCAGAAGTTTCACAGACCTTATATTCTTCACCGCACCGTTCTTACTTACGGACTGGGTGAAAGTGCCATAGCTGAAAAAATAGAAGCGTGGGAAGACGCACTTCCCAGGCATATCAAACTGGCTTACCTTCCTAATTTAGGCAGGGTACGCTTGCGTCTTACCGCCAGGGGAGAAGATAAGGAAGCCCTGGAAGCAGAGGTGGAGGAACGTATCAAAGAGCTTTATCCGATGATCGGTGATATCATCTATGGCATGGAGGAAGATGGTCATATCGAGGAACTGGTCGGGAAATTGCTGGCCTCGAAAAAACGAACCCTGTCAATTGCTGAAAGCTGCACGGGAGGAAAGATCGCGTCGATGATCTCTTCAGTTCCGGGAGCATCAGCTTATTTCAGGGGTGGTGCTGTCACCTATGCCACCGAAAGCAAGATAAAGGTGTTAGGTATCGATCCTGACATTATCAGGGAGCATGGGGTGGTAAGTGCCGAGGTAGCAGAGCAGATGGCCGTGAGAAGCAGAGAACTCTTCGGTTCAGATTATGCCTTGTCAACCACCGGTAATGCGGGCCCCACAAAAGGTGATGAAGGCGCTGGCATCGGACAGGTCTATATTGGAATGGCCACGCCGGAAGGCAGCCATGCCCTGGAATACCAGTTCGGGAACCATCGTGAAAAGGTCATTAACAAGGCTGCAAATAAAGCCCTTGAGATGCTTCAGAAAGAAATTTTAAAAAAATAAAAGAAGGGTTTGGCAGAGCGATCAAAAATTCGTTAATTTGCACCCTGTTTTGAAATAACATTAAAGTCTAGGAATAATGTCAAGAGTTTGTGAACTTACTGGGAAGAAGGCAATGGTAGGAAACAATGTTTCCCACGCGATGAATAAAACCAAGCGTCGATTCAACGCGAATCTGGTTAAAAAGCGTTTTTACCTGCCTGAGGAAGACCGATGGATCACCCTTAAAGTATCAACTTCAGCCCTGAAGGATATCAATAAAAAAGGAATCACCGCGGTTTTGAAAGAAGCTAAAGCAAAAGGATTTTATAAATAGTATCCTAAAAGATAATAACGATGGCAAAGAAAGGCAATAGAATTCAGGTAATACTTGAATGTACTGAGCATAAAAATTCCGGTAAACCGGGAACTTCCCGATATATTACCACTAAGAATAAGAAAAATACTCCGGATAGACTGGAACTGAAGAAGTTCAACCCTATCCTGAATAAGATGACTGTTCACAAAGAAATCAAATAATAAGGAACCATGGCAAAGAAAACAGTAGCAACATTACAGACCTCTTCCAAGCGTCTAACCAAAGCGATCAAAATGGTTAAGTCGCCTAAGACCGGTGCCTATACCTTTGTGGAGTCAGTGATGCCTCCGGAATCGGTTAACGATTGGTTGAAAGGGAACTAAAGTTCACAACATCGATATAGTTAAAGCTACTTACCTTCCCGGGAGTAGCTTTTTTATTTTTAAGTGAGTTCAGCGTATATTTGGTATCTAATTTAATCTGCACGCAATCAGAAGATGAGCCTATTCAAGAAAATATTTTCCTCCGAGAAAAAGGAGACCCTCGACAAAGGACTTGAGAAGTCAAAGTCGAGCTTTTTTAACAAGCTGGGAAAAGCCGTTGCCGGGAAGTCTAAGGTCGATGACGAAGTACTCGATAACCTGGAAGAAGTTTTAGTGACCAGTGATGTTGGGGTAAATACCACCCTGAAGATCATCGAACGTATTGAAGAGCGGGTGTCTCGTGACAAGTATCTGGGAACCGATGAACTAAACCAGATCTTACGGGAAGAGATCGCAGGCTTGCTCTCTGAAACCCATAAGGGTACCTATACCGAATTTACCGTGCCTGAAGAAACCAAGCCCTATGTGATCATGGTGGTAGGTGTCAACGGAGTAGGGAAGACCACTACTATAGGAAAACTGGCCTATCAGTTTAAAAAACAAGGTAAAAAAGTCGTGCTGGGAGCGGCTGATACCTTCAGGGCCGCAGCCATCGATCAGCTGCAGGTATGGGCAGACCGTGTAGATGTGCCCATAGTGAAGCAAAAGATGGGAAGCGATCCGGCTTCCGTGGCTTTCGATACCTTGAAATCGGCCCAGGTACAGGGAGCCGATGTGGTGATCATCGATACTGCCGGGAGACTGCACAATAAGGTGAACTTAATGAACGAACTTTCAAAAGTGAAGCGGGTGATGCAGAAAGTAGTGGAAGATGCCCCTCATGAAGTACTGTTGGTTCTCGACGGTTCTACCGGTCAAAACGCTTTTGAACAGGCCAAACAATTTACCAAAGCCACCGAAGTAACCTCCCTGGCTGTGACCAAACTCGACGGAACCGCCAAAGGTGGGGTTGTGATCGGGATATCTGATCAGTTCCAGATTCCCGTAAAATACATTGGGGTTGGAGAAGGTATCGAAGACCTGCAGGTATTCAATAAGTTCGAATTTGTCGATTCTTTTTTTAAGTGATTCGGTTATAGAGTTATGAGGGTATGAAGGTATGAAGGTATGAAGGTATGAAGGTATGAAGGTATGAAGGTATGAAGGTATGAGGGTATGCGGTCCTGCCTGCCAGCAGGGATGCAGTGATACGGAGTTTAAGCTCTTGTCATGCTGCTCCGAAGTATCGGAGGTCGAAGCAGACATATGGGATGTGTTATTCGGTGATACAGTGATGCAGGGAGTTTGAGCTAAGGGCTAACAGCGAACGCAAATCTCTTGAGTGTAAACAATCCTCAATAATTTACGGTTATGCGGTTATACGGTTATGATGTGAATTGAAAGCTATCGGCTTCCGATGGCTATTGGGAAAGCTAACAGTGAAGGGTTTTTATTTTAAGGGATGCGATTCAATTGACTTTTATTAGAAATCCTCTCTGCTCCTCCTTTCAGGGGAGCTGGCCGAAGGCCTGAGTGGGTATTCAAAGTTTTATGAGTGGAATCTGTGCAGGGTTATCCAGACTATCGCGAGGCAGGAGTTATGTATAACTAATACCCAATCCCTAATAACAAATAACAAATAACCAATCCCTAATCCTTAATCACCAATCCCTAATCACCCCATCTCACTTAGGAAACAACAAGGTCAGTCCGAATCGCACTCCAAAGTCGGCCGTATTCGCATTGCCATAAGGAAAACGCGGTCCTAAAAATACCTGGGCCATTTGATCTCCCAGGGTAACCACTTTAGATCCCACCAGGTTGATGTTCCCGTTGGTATTACCGTTATCCCAATCCTGGCTGAGTTCGGTATTAAAAGCCACGGCCCATCCCCCAGCAAAATTCTTGGCAATAAAAGGCTGAACGAAGGTAGTGTTGATATCACCTCTGTTGTCATCTCCCGCAAACGACCATATATGATTTACCAACGCCCCAAAGGTCATGCTGCCAGCCTGCTGTAAAGCTACAGCGGTCGGACCTATTCCGAATTTTTCGGCCCCCAGCAACTCATCTGTGGCCGTAGGAACCAGTAACACAGGACCGGCACCCCATATGAGTCCGCCGGCAGTCGGTTCCTTAGGTGAAAAGAATCCGCTGATAACAGCATCCCCTAGTCCGAACTGATTATCGAGGCTAAACACATCGTTCTGTGATATGACAGGCAAGATCACTCTTCCTATAAGATTCCAGTTTTCGCTGATACTGATAGGTAAAACGGGTTGAACATTCAACAGGAGACGACTTCCGTCATAGGGATCAAAACCAAAGTCATAATTGAATTGAAAAGGAACGCTGATCAGGCTTGCTACCGGATTCAGCAGTTGCTTGGCCAGGTCATCAGCTGCATTGGCAGGAGGAGCATCTTCCTGTGCCTGAACAGAGCAGAAGCCGAGACAAATAAGCGATAAGACAAGAAGCTGTTTTTTAAAGTCGAACCTGATTTCATGTTGTGAGTTGATTTATATATAAATATTAGTTAGTTGTGGGGTGTGGAGGTAAGCAGGTAAGCAGGTAAGCAGGTAAATAGGTAAGCAGGTAAGCAGGTAAATGGGTAGATGGGTAGATGGGTAGATGGGTAGATGGGTACATGGGTATACGGGTCAGCAGGTGAAAAGGTGAATAGGAAGTAGGTAATCGGGGAATACGGATAAATTTTCGGATGGTTCATTTGAAAGCCAGGATACCCCCTCCTTTCCAAGGAGGGGTGCCCTGCCGAGAGCAGGGCGGGGTGGTTGTTTAAAATCAAAGTCTCATAACCCTTTAAATATTTTGTTATCTGCCTACCAGTTTACCTGAAACATTATCGCCCTTGCGCCAGCTGGCCACCCTGTCTGCCGATAGGCAGGTTTGCTAAAAAGGTCTGCAAGACCTTTTTTATTCGCTCGGTCCTTCCCTCCTTTCCAATGAGGTGGGCCCGCTGAAAGCAGGGCGGGGTGGTTATCTTCACCCTTAATGAAATCCCGACACTCTATTTAAATAAAAAGATCAACCATTGAAAATTCAGAATTGATCTTCAGGAAATTTTTTATTTTCCGCATCACGCATCACGCATCACGCATCACGCATCACGCATCACGCATCACGCATCACGCATCACGCATCACGCATCACGCATCACGCATCACGCATCACGCATCACGCATCACGCATCAGGCATCCCCGCATCCTGCGATTCGCAACGGCAGTAATTACAAAGGTTAAGCCAAAATGTATCATTTTCTACCTGACCACCTGACCACCTGACCACCTGACCACCTGACCACCTGACCACCTGACCACCTGACCACCTGACTACCTGACTACCTCACTGGCTCTCAGGCTTCATCTTCCCTCTTCCGATCGGGATCTGGACAAAAATGCTCCACTGCATGTTAACCTGGTTCCCGGATTCATTTTTCAGGATATCGGTAAAGCCGCCGTGATACCTGAAGCCCACGGCGGTGAGTTTTTCAGGGCCTAAATAGATTCCGGTGCCGACAACAAAGCCGAAATCCCAGCGGGTGACTTCTTCATCGATACGGTTTATATAGACCAGCTGATCTTTTCCGTCGGAAACCGTGAAAATATCCCGGGCCCTCGTTCTGAAAGACAGTTGCGGACCTGCTTCCAAAAAGCCACCAAAGTCTGCCATGTATTGTATGGTTACGGGAATACTGAGGTAGTTTATTTCCCTTGACACCTGAGCTTCTGAAAAGGATGCATCCAGGTTATCATCACCCAGACCATAGGCAGATAGCTCCGATATCCCCTTTTTGTATTTGGCCAGCATCATTAGATTTCCTTTCCAGTGATCGTCGAATTTTCGGGTGAAGAATAAGCCCATATTAAAGGTTCGGAGAGGCTTTCCTTCTTCAAGTCCTGAATATTGATTCCATGCCTGGTCCAGGTGAATGCCAAAGGCCATCTTTTCAGAGTTTAAATCATCTCCGAAGATCAGGCTCATCAGTATTTGTGATTGTACCGGAAAAATTACCAGCAGAAAGAGTATGACTGAAAGTTGTTTTTTCATTTATCAGTTAAATTTAGGAATCCGTACGCACCTTTTTTAATGATTATTAATGGATTGGTCCTGATACATTAAATCAGAAATCCTGTATTGCAAAACCCGCGGGAATTAGCTTTAGTATTTCTTTTTCAACCCCTGAAAGCGATAGTTCAGATTCAGGAGGAATTGACTTCTTTTTCCGAAAACCCCCAGTTCTGTTCGCAACATCCAGTGTTTATTGAATTGATATTGAGCCCCCACGATCATATTGAAAGGAGCGGCTACTTCTTTATCTAAAAAGTAATCAATACTGGTGTTCTCAAAGTCAATACCTCCAACACCCTGTTCCAGCCGGTTGATGATCTGGTTGGCAATAACCCTTTGAGGCGGAGGCAAGGTCTGAGCCCAGTTGCGCAGGCTCTCGATGGTTTGACCGGAGCCGGCATTGGGAAAAATATCTTTAAACGGGATGCTTCCCCGGGTATCACTCTGAATCGATTGATAGAAGACCCCGGCCCATACAGAAAGACTTCTCTGTGGATTTACAGGGGAGGCTATATTATGACCGATGCGAACACTGGAATTGAAAGCTGGTATGGGTTCGACCACCGCCTCAACATCGGCCCAGTTATAGTTATTATCCCAGGCCAGCCATACCGGACCCACCGCACCTGTAAGGGTAGCTCCCAGGCCAAATGAACCGGCGCCCAGCTCCTGGGAGGTTTGGAAGCCTACAGGCCTTAGAAGATTTACTTCGGTTTGGGTGGTTCCACCTCCAACGATCGCATAGAGGTTGAGAAAAGGCAAAACCCAGAGATCGGGTCTGAAGGTATAAGCGTAAGTAGTGGCAATGGTTGGTCCGAAAACGATAAAATCGCTGAAATCTGCCATTTCCCCACCATTGACTCCCAAAAGTATTCGGTCGATATTGATCTCTTGCCGTTGTGTAAAGAATACAAAGCTGGCTCCCCATGGAAAAGGAATATCATAACCCCGTTCATAAGCTTTGTCACCCAGCACGGGAAAGGTATGCTTGTATTCCATCCGCTGAAGGCTGTCGCGATATTCACGATAGGCTTCATTGTCGAACTTAATGGTTCCCTGGGCGCTGGCAGCAGAAAAGATCAGCCAAAAACCAACTAATAAAAGAAAACTTGCTTCAGAAATGCGATGCCCCATCAGGTAGCGTTTGTGATTCCGGGGCACAGAATCGGTTTTATGTTATAAATATATGAAAATAAGTGTGTTATGGAGGTGTGGGGTTATGGGGGTATGGGGGTATGGAGGTGCAAAATCTATTACCAGTCTAATAGTTGAAAGATTGCTTCACCCATTGAATGTGGTTCGCAAAGACGTTCCATCTGACAACCCGACTTCCTGACTGTCTGACTACTTCACCATTTCACTTAAAAAAGTTATGGGGTTATACAGGTATGAGGGTATGTAGGTAAATAGGTAAATGGGTACGAAGGTAAATGGGTACGTGGGTAAGAAATACTACCTGGCCTTCTGACTCTTTGACCACCTGACCACCTGACTACCTGACTATCTGACCACCTGACCTTTTCACCACGCATCCCACATCACTCCCCATTCGGGACATACCATATCGGGCTGGTCCAGGCACGTTCCTGAATGGTTGCTGGAAGTCCCTCTGGTATGGGTCTCTCCAGTTTAATCGCATCGTATGTCGACCACCTTGGAGTGGGAATTTGAAGAACCCTGACGTAATAAAAGGCATGTTGGGAAGCATCAAAGTCAGGATCGGTCCAAGCTACTGAAAGTTCCGTTTCCCCTATATCATTGGTATACTCTCCAGTTTCCAGATTTACAGAATTCCCTACCTCCGGCAAATCTCCGTTATCATCGAGGCTACGATCGCCAGACCATGCCACATTAAAAATCTTCTCCTGTGGGGAACCGTTTTCGACCCATCCCTTAATGACCTGTATTCTGTCAAGGTTGGCACCGTCGGTTTCTTTCATGGCCTGAATCAAGAGTACAGGGGCTTGTGCGCCTTGTTCTGAAGAAAGGTCACCTCCCATGGGAACTCCATTACTATAGGCTGTTTCCAGCCAATTCTCACTATTTAAGATCTGTTTATCATAATTGAAACCTGCAAAAAATCGAACTTTCATTCTTGGACCTGATGTGGCATAGGTCTCCTTTCTCTTCATGGCTGCAAAAATGGCTTCTCTCGTATTTGATTCAGCCCATATGGCACCTACACCTCCTGAACTGAATTCCCGAACCTGTTTAGCACCTGCTTCACTTACTCCCGGAGGGCCATCTAAACGATGTTTCGGATCATTCTCGAAACCAAACTTACCGGTATAATTATCCTCTTCAATCGAAGCTGCTGAATTATGTGTATCTGAATCTCCGATAAAACCCATTTTAAATGGGTTAGCGTTCTGATCTTTCTGTAGTTCGATCCCTCTCAGAAGAGCGTCTCTTGCATATCCTCCTTTTTTATTTTTTGGTGCCAGTGCTTTGGATTCCAGGGTATAATCCCATAATTCAAAGTTGGCGAACTCATCTTGAGGATTAAGTACAGGATGAACTTCTGAGGTTCCTTTTATCTGCGTGATTTCATATAAAGGTTCGTTCCGCATTCTCGTTTCAGCATACCCTGCATTCAGGCTGCTGCCTCCATAAGATTCCTGCAGCGGAAACATAAGACCATCACTCGCATTTCCATTGTGAGGTATAGCCAGTAATTCATTTCCCTGCTCACGCTGATTGTCCATCCATTCCCAAAGTTTCTCAGGCACATCAGAATCAATGGCCGAAAAGGGTTGAGCAGGGACTTTTTTGGTATCCTCAAAAACGATAATTCGGTGAAGATTTCGCCAATCGGGGTTTGAAGTCCATTCGTATCCTGCAAAAGTGGTAAAATTACCAGGCTCATAATGTCTATCGGCGATTTCACATATTTCAGACCAGATGGTCTTTTGGAACTCAGGATTACCAAGAATGGAATCATTGGAGCCACTTGAAATCATATCCAGGATTTCGGTATAGGCCTCGAACGATTTTGCAGGATCATCTCCTGTGATATCTGCTGCCAGTGGATGTTTACTTACAGGGCTGGTTTCATCTTCCATTAATGGAAGAGAACCCATAAATTCAGAGTGATCTGAAACAACATACCAGTCTAAAGGAGCTTTTATTTTTAGCGGCGTGCCATCACCTCCTCCTGATATCTGTTCCCCTTTTGCCCACCGATATGCCCCATCAGGGTCGGTCGCGGCACCGTTAATATAGGCATCGAAAGACCATTTAGTATGCACGTGAAGGTTTCCGAAATACACGTCTTTTAAAGGATTTGAGGCCACATCAACCGATATGGAATCAACTGACGTTTCAGCGGCGTCTGTATTTTTTTGGTCAGATTTACAAGAAAAGATCAGGGCAGTGATGAGAAGAAATACGAAGGTTCTCATATGATCTTTTTTTTGGTTGATTATAATGTAAATATATGAAAATAAGTTAGTTATATGGTTATGCGGTTGTGCAGGTATGAGGGTATGAGGGTATGGGGGTATGGGGGTATGGGGGTATGGGGGTATGGGGGTATGGGGGTATGGGGGTAAATAGGTAAATGGGTACGTGGGTATATGGGTCAGCAGGTGAAAGGGTGAATACGGAAGTAGGTAAGGAGGTAATTGGGGGGTACGGACAAATTTTCGGATGGTTCATTTGAAAGTCTCGAGAACCCCTCCGCCTTCCAGGCACCTCCCCTTAAAAAGGGGAGGGTAATGCATGTTATCAAATAGATGTTTTACAGACTACCAGATATGATTCTAAACGAATACTTCGTTTCCCTCCTTCCAGAGAGGTGGGCCTGCTGAAAGCTGGGCGGGGTGGTTATGTTCACCCTTGATGAAATCCCAACACTCTATTTAAATAAAAAGATCAACCATTGAAAATTCAGGATTGATCTTCCGGAAATTTTTTATTTTCTGCATCACGCATCACGCATCCTGCGATTCGCAACGGCAGTAATTATAAAGGTTAAGCCAAAATTTATCATTTTCTACCTGACCACCTGACCACCTGACCACCTGACCACCTGACCTTTTCACCACGCATCCCGCTCTATTCTCAATTCTCAATTCTCTACTGACTCCGCCTGATATAGGTTGCCTTTTTTCACAACCTTTTTAAACGATGAAAAAAGTAGCAACTAAGAGAACGTTCGATTTAGATCTGAAACTGGATCTGGTCAAGCAAATCGAGTCTGGAAAAGTAGGCGTAAGCCAAGTATCAAGGATTTATCAGGTAAGCCCTGCGGCCATTTATAAATGGTTGCGGAAATATTCCGATCTTTATAAAAATCAAACCCGAGTTGTGGTGGAAAAGAAGAGTATTTCCAATAAGAACAAAGAGCTACAGCAGCGCATAGCTGAGCTGGAGCGGGCTTTAGGGCAAAAACAAATGCGGATCGATTACCTTGAACAGGTGGTGGACGTGGCCTCTTCTGAACTAGGAGTGGATATTGAAAAAAAGTCCAAACGACGGTCATAACGCGTTTTCGTGAGGACAAGTCATCGCATAGCTACAAGATGAACGATCTGTACGCTATGATAGGGATCACCAAACAGGCATTTTATAAGCGATTAGCCCGATTAAAAGCTCAAGAGGCTACCAAACAGTATATCTTGGCAATGGCTACGGAGCTTCGAAAGGATCACACTAAAATGGGCTGTAGAAAGCTCTACGATGAGATCCGCCCCAAGGGAATGGGTAGAGATCGTGTGGAAGCGTTGTTGCTTAATGAAGGCTTCAGGGTGCCCAGAAAACGCAGTTATCGCCGTACGACCTATGCTGGAGGATATCGGTATGATAATCTGTTGTCGGGAAAGATACTGAACGACAAACATCAGCTCTGGGTAAGTGATATCACTTATATTCCGGTAGGATATAAACAGTTTTATTATCTGACTTTGGTTCAGGATGTGTATTCAAAAGTGATCAAAGGCTGGTCCTTATCAAGTACCATGGAAACCGAAGAAACTGTGCTTCCCAGCTTAAAAGATGCCTTAAAAGGTTTAAGTGAAAAAGAGCGAAAGCAACTTGTTTTTCATTCTGATCGAGGCTCACAATATGGGAGTAAAGAAATGAGAAGACTGTATGACACTTTCAAGATCAATCCCAGCATGGGAGGAAAGGCCTAGGAGAATGCTCATGCAGAATCTTTAAATGGCGTATTAAAGAACGAGTACATCAACTTTGATAACATCAGTATCAGTTTAAATCAGGCACGTTCATTAATGGATAAATGGATCTATCTTTACAATTATGAGCGCCCCCATGGTTCATTAAAAAATATGAAACCCATGGAATTTGAAAAACACCTTAAAAGCCTATCTGTAAGGCAAAGGGAAACATTGGAGATAAAATATTAACCCGAAATAGGGTAACCTTATTCAGGCATGCTCATACTCTCTACTCTCTACTCTCTACTCTCTACTCTATACTCTCTACTCTCTAATACCATAAACTTCCTTCAGGGCCTCCAGGTTTTTTCGCATCCCCTCCATGAAGTTGGTTTGGTCTGCAGCACCTCCCATAGGAGTGATCACCACGCTTTGAATCCCCATTTTCTTTAGCTTTTCCACATTTTCTGCCAGCGGTTCTCCCTCCCAGATTACATATTCAATACGGTGATCTTTTTGAAGATGCCCGATCTCATGCAGCATGTCGTGGTCAAGCGGTGTATCAGGTTCCCAGTGCAGGCTTTTCCCCTGAATGCCATACGCATCTTCAAGGTACTGGTATACCGGGTGAGAGAATACCATTGTCTTATCGTTTTTACCTGCCACAGTATGCTGAAATTCTTTGTGCAGTTGCATCAGGTCACCGGCTAACTTTCGGTAATTCTCCTCGAAGACACTCTTTTTTTCCGGGTGTAGCCTGGTGAGGGCTTCCTTTACCGATTCTGCCTGTTTCGCTGCCAGCTCAAGGTTGAGCCATGTGGTAAAGGCGGTTCCTTCATGTTGGTGCTCACCCTCATCGCCATGACTATGGGTGAAGGTTTTTCCACCCGAAAGCAATCGCTCTGAAAACTCCTGACTGGTATTTACCACAGCCTGCTGTGGGAGGCTTACATTCATTAACCAGGACTCGAACGAAGCTCCGTTGACCAGGATAAGATCGGCCGATTGCATCTGTGCAATGGTGTCGGCTACCGGATTCCACACAGAAGGATCTGATAGTTCTGCAGCCGGGAATCGTAGCTCGATGTTTTCTCCTGCTATTTCTGACGCGAAGAAGTAAATAGGATAATTGCTCACATAAACCACCGGTTTCTCTCCGGAGACAATTGAGGTTGGGTCACTCTTTTTCTCTGATTTGCAGCTTCCCACCAGAAGAAGTGAAAATGCGAGCCATTTAATTAATGTTTTCATTGTATGAAATTTTCTAATAGTCTTAAACCGAAATTATTGATCAAAAGCAGGTAGACTGCTGTTAAGCCAAAGCTGAGGGTGAATACAAGAAGGACTTCCAGGCTCAGAACACTTTTGATCCTTCCCGGGGCAGCTCCTATATCTTTAAGTGTTTTTATCTCTTTTTTTCGCAGTCTCACAGAAAGGGCAAATACCATCAAAGTAATAACCAGGGTTGCAAGTCCTATGGAAATTGCTGCCAGCGTGATGATCTCTTTCACCGAGACCACAGTTTCCAGGAGTCTTTCCATCACCTCAGAAGGAACAATCACCTGAGCGCTCCGGTCTTCTGTTTCAAACCTGCCCCTGAGCATCAGTTCTGATTTCTTATCCAGGGGCAAAGCGATAATGGCACTCACCGGGTAGTCATCGGGGTTCCCGTGAAAGTGAAAGGAATTGATGTTTGCAGGAGTAATTTCGGTATAGGAGAGTACGGCTTTGCTGGCTATTGCCACGCTGTCGTTTTTTGACAACAGCAGGCTGTCGCTTCCCGAAGTGGCCAGGTCATCGTGACCATGTGCTTTTCCTGATATGACCCATGTGGTTTTCAGATCGGTGAATACCGCTTCATCGTCTGCCGTATTGGTGGGTTTTAGGATGCCGGTCACTGTCATTTTTAGAGGGAAACTACCGGCAACGTCAAAGGCACCCGCCGGTGAGGAGATCACCGCATCTCCGATGTTGACCTTAAGTTTGTCGGCGGCTTCAGCACCCAGTACACACTCACCGATAATGGCCATGGGTCTTCCCAGGGCAAATTCGGTATTTCTCATGGTGAAATAGTCATTGCTGGTGCCTACTATGGGTTGTTCCTTTACCCGGTATTCAAGATTCATGGGGATGGGATGAGCAAGGCCCTCCTTTTCAAGTTCCAGTACTTTTGAATAGGGCAGGGCCGGGAGATCCGGTTTTCTGAAATAGAGCGAACTCAGGCAAAGATCGGTGGCACTTCCCTCAGAGCCGATGAGCAGCGGAGTGGATCCGGCCCTGATTCTCATACGCTCAGAGCCTTTACTTGTGAAGTAATTCAAGGCAAAGGGTATAAATATCACCAGGCTGATTGCCAGGACCAGTAAACAGGTCTTTCGCCAGTGGTATTTCAGGTAATTCCATGCTAAATACAAACTATCATTCATCAGAGGCGGTTTGTAATTCGTTCATATACAGTATTTCATCAAAGGAGGGGAAGATTTCCCGGTCGTGTGATACCATGAGCAGGGTGGCATGATTCTCCCGGCAATATTCGATGATCAGTTCGAGAATAATATCACGGTTACGCGCATCGAGATTGGCGGTTGGTTCATCGTATAACAGCAGGTCCGGGTTCGCGATCATCGACCGGCAGATGGCCACCCGTTGCCGCTCTCCCTGAGAAAGTTTCCTGGGGTACCGTCCAGCCTTATCCCTGAGACCGACCTTGTCGAGCAAGAGGAGTGCCCTGTCTTTTGATTCATCGGTTAAGGAAAGAACGGGATTGATGCGAAGGGGTAGCAGAACGTTGTCGATAACGCTCAGATATTCCAGTAATTCGAATTCCTGGAAAACCAGCCCTATTTTCATTAAGCGAAGATCCTGTAATTCTTTTTGGCTGTAACTGGTAAGATCGAGTTTGTCTATAACTATCTTCCCGGAATCTGCCGGCAGGATCCCGGCGAGAATTTTGATAAAGGTGGTTTTGCCGCAACCGCTGGGCCCCGTCAGGATAAGGCGCTTCCCTCTGGATACCTGCAGATCCCTGAGTTTCATCGAAAACGTATCTCCATAAGAGAAACACACCTTTTCACATCGAATCACAGGGTGGATGCCGGAATCACTTCCCGGTCTTCTGAGTTGAGTATGATCTTTGAGATCTTCCATGTATTATCTATGCTTTTCAGTTCGATGGTTCCGGTATATCGGTTTTTGCGGTAATGAATATGCTTCAGGTGTTTTACCCGGGCGGTGACCGTCCATGCAGCGGGATAACTAAATGCTGATTCAGGGGAGTCATCCAGGGTTTCACCCAGCCTTTCAATATTGACATTTTCAACCCTGACTTCTGCGCCTTCTCTTAATCCCATGGTTAACCTGCGGCGACTGTCAAGGTAAATGTTGTCAAGCAATTGCTCATCAACCCTTGACGACAAAGCTTCGAACAACCGTTCCTCATCTTTAATGTTGAAAGCCGAATAAGTGTCAGACAGCACTTGTTGCATGACCTGTCTGAGCTGTTCATGATCCATATTTCCGCTGTCGAACCAGGGGTTCTTGATGCCAGTTGTCAGGGGAAGGAAACAAACGGCTGCAACGATCAGTGACATGGAAGCGGTTGGTTTTGATCGTTTTACTCCCAGGTCTCTGCGGATCCTGTTTGACCGTGGCCACCAGTAAACAGCTGCCAGCAGGCAGGCCAGGGATACTAAAGGCAGATCGATAACCGGGAAGGAAAGCGAAACGGGTATAACACTTCCTGTCATTCCAAGAACTGTTAACAACAACCCTCCCACGAAAATCATGACAATCACCTTTGAGAAAATTCTGAAACCCTTTGTTTTTTCCTCCGGAAGCAATGCCTTAAGTAAAGGAACAGACAGAGAAATGATCAGGATGATAATAAAGCTTATTTCAACAGACCTGGCTACCGGAAAAGACAGTTGCTCTGTTGCATGATTGATGAGAAACATCCCAGAGCCAAGACCGAAAAAGGAAATGAGTATAGTATTTAATAACATTGCCTTCGAACTATTTGTTAAAATAAGAATCAGCAATATTCCCCCTGCAGCCAGAGTAAATTCCGGAAGGTAGGGTACAGACCACCCGGAAATGCCCAGTATAAAACCTGTTACAAAACTTAGTGTTATAAATGATTCGTAATTATTTTTCTCATGAGTTCCTGTCATAGAACTGGCAATGATAATTATCGCTGCTGCCGTCCACATGAACTCAGGAACCGGACTGAAGAGTGAAGGGGTTTTCCAGAAAAGGCTCAGGTGATAGACCAGCACCCCTGTTGTAAGTATCCCCAGGAAAGTCAGGGTTCTCCTTATGAATGCTTCACTGGTATCAGAAAAGAGGCTGATCAGAGTAAGTCCTTGGCTGAAAAGCAGAAAGAGTAATACCAGTCCGCTTATCGCTCCTGTAAGGACAAAAAGGAGTTGTGAGACCAGTTCGAATGAGGTATAGCCGGTGACAGTCAACGCATCTGCCTGGTCTGCACCAAAAAGGGCAGAACAAATGATCATAGCCACGAAGACCCGTTTATTGCGGTACAGGCGATTACTGAATGCCAGGTAGTCGGTGATGAGCAGAAATGATACCATCAGAGCCGCGGTTTCGAATAGCCACCCCGGTGTTCTTAAAAGTTCAGATTGGGTCAAAAGATAGCCTGCGGCAAGTCCGATACCCACCGGAAGGATAAAAACAAACAACCTCTTCCTTTTCGTAATGAAAAGCACCAGAAAGAGCAACACAAAAACGAGTGATGCCACTGTCATTTGTACGCCGCTTATAAAGCCATCGGAAGCCAGGCTGAACAGAGAAGGCGGTTGGGGGATGTTGAAATAGGCCGATGACGGACTCAGAGTGGCCTTATAATTTCTTCCTTCGAGGGTACTGATCTCAACAATGATGTTGATCTGACTACCCAGGAGGCCGCTAATACCAATATTTTCTCCATACAGCCGTTGAGTTGAGCATTGCAGCTTCCATTTCATTTCCTTGACAAATGCATTACCGCTGATTTCAGGTTCACTGATAGCCTGGCAAAAATCAGGGAATACAGGGTAGGCTTTTAATACTTTCCCGTTGATGACGGGTAATACAAAGTAAACTTCGAAGATACCCGGTTCCACCTCCTGCATTTCCAGTCGAGCAGGATAGGTGATATCGGCACTCGAAATGAAGGGTGAAAGCATGCTGAACAGCAGCATGAGGACCTTGATATTTTGTCTGATATACTTATTCATTCAAGAGATCTTTCGAAACACCCTGGTATATGATCTCATATTGTTGCAGGAGTTCGGTGTAGAACTGTTCTTTGGCTGCCTGTTTTTCTTCATATTTCAACATATCGATGATCTCATCTTCAACCTGTTCCAAAGAAAGTAACCGGGCAGGAACTATGGTATCTAAATAGATGAGGTGAGATCCAAAGCCGGAATTAACGGGCCCTGACCATTGATCTTCCGGAAGTTGAAGGAGTTTGTCTGAAAAGCCGGTTCCAAATTCCCTGTCGATCGCCTCAGCTGTTTGCAGGTTCATACGTGGTGGCAGCATAGATGAGTTCCCTTCGGAGGCAGCTTTCTCAGGGGGCAGGTTCTCCAGATTCCATTGTTCTGCCTTTTGATAAAGAAGCAAACTGTCGGAGTCGTTATTTTTAAAATATACCTGGTGAAATTTAATATAGGGAGGTGCCATAAATCGCTCCTTCCGAAGATCATAATATGCCTGTATATCTTCGGCAGTGATCGGTTTTTCTGCGCCCTGTCCTTCCGCCAGCATATCCATCTGAGAGATCAGCGCCCTTCTTACCGTGGCGTTGTTTTCATCCATGTCCTGGTTCAGGGCTTCCCGGTAAACGACTTCATCCCTGACGTAGGCATTCATGATGCCCTGCAGTTCCTTTTTTGAGGGCATGCGCTTCCAGGTTCGTTGCCAGCCGGCGATCATATGTGCCAGGTCTGCATCATCGATCACGATCTTCCGGTCTTTCATCTCAGGTTGCCTGGCTCCGTATATCAGTATGAGAACGATTCCGAGGAGAATACCAAAGAAAAGGATCTGAAAGATGGGCTTTTTAAAATAGTGGATCATACGTCAAGATTGTCTTACACTAAAATATTGAATTTAAGGAAATTGAAATTTTTTTCGGGATATGTGGTGCGCTTTGTCGGAGGAATATCAGGGAAATGGGTAAACGGGTAAATAGGGAAGTCGGTATGGAGTTATGGGGGTATGGGGTGATGGGGGTATGAGGGTATGTAGGTGCAAAATCCATTATCAGTTTAATAGTTGAAAGATTGCTTCACCCCATTGAATGTGGTTCGCAAAGACGTACCATCTGACTACCTGACTACCTGACTTGTCGTATGGTTATGAAGGTATGGAGTTATGGGGGGTATGTAGGTTTAAAATCCATAATCAGTTTAATAGTTGAAAGATTGCTTCACCCCACTGAATGTGGTTTACAAAGTTATACCATCTGACTACCTGACTACCTGACTACCTGACTACCTGACTACCTGACTACCTGACTACCTGACTACCTCACCACTTCACCATCTCACCAGCTAAGTCATTCAGAGCCCGAAGTATCGGGGGTCGAAGTGGGGCTCAAGAGAAGCATGACAAAAATTTCTTGATAATTCATTTGAAAGCCCTGACTACCACTCCGCCTTCCAGGTACCTTCCCTTAAAAAAGGGGAGGGTAACGCATGTTATCAAATAGATGTTTTACAGACTATCAGATATGATTCTAAAAGAACACGACCTTTCCCTCCTTTCCAAGGAGGGGTGCCCTGTTTGCAGGGCGGGTTGGTTTATCAGCAATAACCATGAATACATGCTGATCCTGATGCATACGTTTTCCTTTCCGGCGAAAACTTTTATCTTTAAGAAAAAACCACCCAATGAGAAAATCGATATTTATTCTGCTTATCACATTAGTAACGGTTTCCTGTAAACAGGAGGAAAAAAAGACAGATGTCGCCATAGCCTTTGATGAAAAATCAGTGCTCGAACAACAACAGCAACACGAGAATGAACGCATGCGCTTTAAGGTTCTGAGTCCTAAGGTGGAAAGAGCCTCTGTCTTCATAACTTTTGAAGAAGCTCTGGATAAATTCGGGGAAGACAGCTATGAAAAACTCTATCCGCTTGTCATTGAAAGGAGTATTCCTGAGATACAGGAGTCGGTAGCCAGCGGTGAGATCACCTATCGCGAGATCTGTTTGGTATACCTGTGGCGGATGCGCAAATATGAAGGAGATGCTGAAACATCCTTACATACTGTAATAAGCCTGAATCCTGACATTCTGAAGCAGGCAGCTGAAAAGGACCGTATGCGCGAAGAACGCGGGGAGGTCTCTTATGCTTCGATTTACGGCTTACCGATAATGCTGAAAGATAATATAGGCACTGAAGGAATGCCTACCACTGCCGGTGCCGTGGCACTAAAAGACAACTTTGCAGGAGATGCCTTTATCGTCAGGCAACTCAAGGAAGCGGGAGCGCTTATTCTCGGGAAGGTAAACCTCAGTGAATGGGCCTATTATTTTTGTGAGGGTTGTCCGCTGGGGTACTCAGCCATCGGTGGCCAAACGCTGAATCCTTACGGCCCCATGGTATTTGAAACAGGAGGTTCGAGCTCAGGAAGCGGAGTGGCCGTTGCAGCGAATTATGCGGTTGCAGCTGTAGGTACTGAGACGTCAGGATCGATCTTATCTCCCTCCAGTCAAAATTCGGTGGTCGGACTCAAGCCGACGGTCGGATTACTCAGCCGCAGCGGTATTGTACCGATCTCCTCCACACTCGATACCCCGGGCCCCATGACCCGGAATGTGATAGATGCTGCCATTATGCTTAATGCGATGACCGGTGAAGATATGAACGATGGCTTTAGCTTTACCACTGACGAAGATTACGTTGCGGGATTGAGCGACGTCACCCTAAAAGGGAAACGATTCGGAGCTTTCAATTCGCTGGTGGAATCTGATTCCATCTACGCTGCCACTCTCGATAAGATCAGGGAGGCAGGGGCAGAGGTAATCATGTTCGATCCGCCTGAAGATGTCAATCTGAACGGATTTCTCACGCTGCTCAATATCGATATGAAATACGATCTTCCTAAATACCTGGAATCAACCGCTTCGAATGAGGTTGGCTTAAGAAGTATACAACAGATTGTAGCCTTTAACGAAAAGGATTCATTGATCAGGGCCCCCTATAATCAGGATATTTTCAAAGGTATCCTGGCAGATTCGACCACTACCGAGCAGCTGGAGGTGATCAAGCAGAATTTGAAGGAGAACGGACGTAAGTTTTTTAATGTCCCGATGGAAACCCATGATCTGGATGCTGTGCTATCGATCAATAATTATCATGCTTCCTATGCTGCGGTGGCCCATTACCCGGCTCTTACCGTGCCCATGGGTTACAAAACAAGCGGTGAGCCTGTAAGCCTGACCTTTATAGCCGCGAGCAGGGAGGAAGCGAAATTGTTCAGACTGGCCTATGCTTTTGAACAGCTAACCGGGGTGCGTAAAACCCCTGCAAATTATAAGTGATATGTCTGAACGTAACCTGATCATTATTACCAAGATCATCGGAATTTACTGTTTGTTCTACGCCGGGGTTAAGGCTTATGCGGCTATAAGTACGCGTATGTGGACACCCTCAAACCTGGTGATAGCCGGCCTTCTTGCATTGGTGGCAGGGGTCAGTTTTTATATCATCAGGCAGCAGAAATATTCGTGGTTCTTTGTGATTTTCGGCATCCTTTTCGTTACCCTGCTCAGGGCCTTTGAACGGGACCTGGTGCAGTGGTTGCATGGGATTTTGTAGGGAAGTAGGGTATAGAGAATAGAGAATAGAGAATAGAGAGTCGGGAATGGATATTTATTTACAGGAAAAGGTTCAGTGATAGCTGTTAGCCGATAGCCCCATACCTCCATACCTCCATACCTCCATACCCCCATACCCTCATCCCTATAAAACAAAAAAACCGCCCCGGTTTTACCCGGAGCGGCCTTAACAAACAACTAAATTCTAAAACCTATATCAGATTTAGAGACAATTAAAAACAATATTTATTCTCGGAAGTGAGTTTCTCAGCGATGGTGTTTCGAAGCTCCACCAGGTTTGGCAGATTCACATATTTGGTGAATCGCTTCAGTCCCATGAGCATCATTCGTTGCTCATCACCTTCAGCAAAAGAGCCGATTCCTTCCTTTGCTCGGGTATTGATCTTTTCCACTGCATGGAAGAGATTCAGTTTTGCCATGGCGATCTGCTCTTTCTGAGCTTCCTCTCCAAAACGCTTCACATTTTTCTCTGTTCTCAGTATGGCTGATTCGGCCATATAGATCTCGATAAGAATATCGGCTGCGGCCATAAGCAGCTGCTGATGTTCTTCAAGCTGAGGTCCATACTTCTGAACTCCGGCTCCGGCAACCATCAGGAAAACCTTTTTGAGTTTAGCGAGCATGGCTTTTTCTTCGCTCAGTACTTCAGAGAAGTCCGGAGTTTCCATATCGGGAATTCCCATGAGCTCCTCCTGAACTTTCATGGCTGGTCCGAGCAGGTCTACATGACCTTTCATGGCTTTCTTAACCAGCATTCCTACCGCCAGCATACGGTTGATCTCATTGGTACCTTCATAGATTCTTGAAATACGGGCATCTCTCCATGCAGACTCCATAGGGGTATCGGCTGAAAAGCCCATTCCTCCGAATATCTGAATCCCTTCATCGGTACAATCCTGACAATCTTCAGAAGCCGCCACTTTCAGAATGGAACATTCGATGGCATATTCTTCAACTCCTTTCAATTCTGCTTCCTGGTGAGAAGCACCTTCTTCATGTCGCATGGCGATACGATCTTCGATATCTTTTGCCGCACGGTAAGAAGCAGATTCATCTACATAGCAACCGGTGGCCATTTCAGCCAGTTTTGACTTGATGGCACCAAACTGAGCGATCGGAGTTTTAAACTGAACTCTTTCATTGGCATAACGCACCGACTCTCCGATCACCCTTCTCTGAGCATCAAGACAAGCGGCTGCCAGCTTGATACGACCAACGTTGAGGGCATTCATAGCGATCTTGAATCCGTTACCGCGCTCAGAAAGCATATTCTCTACCGGTACTTTGGTATCATTGAAGAATACCTGTCGGGTGGAAGAGGAGTGAATACCGAGTTTCTTTTCTTCTTCCCCCATGGTGATGCCGTTATCAGGGTCGTTCTCAACGATAAACCCAGTGATGTACTTGTCATCTTCAATACGGGCGAATACGATAAATACATCTGCAAACCCGGCATTGGAAATCCACATCTTCTGTCCGCTGATCAGATAATGCTTCCCGTCTTCTGTCAATACAGCTTTGGTCTTTCCGCTGTTGGCATCAGAACCGGCACCTGGTTCAGTTAGGCAGTAAGCACCAAACCATTCACCGGTGGCCAGTTTGGGTACATATTTTTGCTTTTGTTCTTCGTTACCATAGAGGAGGATCGGTAATGTTCCGATTCCTGTATGAGCACCAAAAGCGGTAGCCAGAGACCCGGTCGCTCCTGAAATATAATCACATACCATCATGGTTGAAACAAACCCCATTCCGAGTCCGCCGTATTCTTCAGGTACTGCAACTCCTAAAAGTCCCAGCTCCCCGATCTTTTCCATGATCTCTTCGGTAAGCTTGTAGTTCTTCTTTTCGAATTCTTCCTTTTTCGGCCATACTTCGCGGTCAACGAATTCCTGCACCGATTCCTTCATCATCTGCTGCTCCTCGGTAAAATCTTCAGGAGTGAACACATCTTCGGCTTTGGTTTCCTTGACCAGGAATTGTCCGCCTCTTGTTATGTCTCGTTTTATAGTTTCCATTTCTTAAAATTTTTGTTTTTTGATTCTCTTACGGGGGTATCAGTTCAGCAGTTCGTAGACGCCGGCAGCTCCCTGTCCGGTTCCCACACACATGGTTACGATACCGTATTTATTATTTCTTCTTCGCATTTCGTCAAAGAGCTGTACAGAAAGTTTGGCTCCTGTACATCCCAGCGGGTGACCCAGGGCGATGGCTCCTCCGTTTACATTGACGATGTCAGGGTTGAGTCCCAGCTCTCTGATCACAGCGAGTGATTGAGATGCAAATGCTTCATTGAGTTCGATCAGGTCGATCTGGTCCAGTTTCATTCCTGCCTGTTCAAGGGCCTTTGGTACAGCCTTTACAGGGCCGATTCCCATAATACGGGGTTCGACACCAACAGCTGCATACGATACCAGTCGTGCTACAGGTTCCAGGTTCAGTTCCTTCACCATTTCTTCGCTCATAACCATCACGAAGGCGGCTCCATCACTCATTTGAGAAGAGTTCCCTGCCGTCACACTTCCTCCCTGGGCGAAAACCGGCTTTAACCTGGCAAGCGCTTCTTTTGAAGTGTCAGCACGCGGGCCTTCATCGGTATCGACCGTATAGTTCTTAGTCGTCTTCTTTCCTTCGTCATTGACATAGGTCTGCTCGATATCAATGGGTACGATCTGGCCATCGAATTTTCCTTCCTTGATAGCCTTCAGGGCCTTCATATGAGAATTATAGGCAAACTCATCCTGGTCTTCTCTTGAGACCTTGAACTGTTCAGCCACTGCTTCAGCAGTAAGCCCCATTCCCCAGTAATAATCTTCGTTTCCTGCTTTAGCCACTTTATAATCGGGTACGGGCTTGTAACCTCCCATAGGAATATAACTCATGCTTTCTGCTCCACCGGCTATGATACAATCTGCCATCCCGTTTTGAATTTTGGCAGTGGCGATTCCGATGGTTTCCAGTCCTGAGGCGCAATAGCGGTTAACCGTTACCCCGGGTACATCTTCGATTTTGAGTCCCATGAGTGAAATGAGTCGTCCCACGTTCAAACCCTGTTCGGCTTCGGGCATGGCATTTCCCACGATCACATCGTCGATACGGGTTTTGTCGAAATCAGGCAATTCCTTCATCATGTATTCGATGGTTTCGGCTGCCAGTTCATCCGGCCGCTTAAAGCGGAAAACACCTTTGGGTGCCTTTCCCACTGCGGTTCGGTAAGCTTTAACGATATATGCTGTTTTGTTTTTCATCATTCTGTTTTTTTGATCTGTTCGTACCTTGATTAATTACGTAACGGTTTACCTTTCTTAAGCATGTGCTGCAGACGTTCGAGTGTCTTTCTTTCGGTACACAAAGAAAGGAAGGCTTCCCGCTCCAGATCGAGCAGGTATTGCTCGCTTACATAATTAGGTTCAGAGAGATCTCCACCTGCCATTACGTATGCCAGCTTATTGGCTATCTTCTTATCGTGTTCAGAGATATAATGTCCGGCTTCCATCGAATCAGTACCTACCAGGAACATTCCCAGGGCCTGTTTTCCGAGGACCTTGATATCTTTACGCATCGGCTTTTGGGTATAACCCGCTTCTGCCATTAATAAGGCGTGTTTTTTAGCTTCGGCTATCTGCCTGTCTTTATTGACCACAACCACGTCTTTTCCTTTTTGGAGTACGCCCAGATCGAAGGCTTCATGTGCTGAGGTAGATACTTTTGCCATACCGATGGTCAGGAAGTATTCCTGCAGTACATTGAGCTCAACATCGTTCTTCCTGAAGGTATCTGAAGCTCTGAGAGTCATTTCTTTGGATCCTCCACCTCCGGGAATCACACCTACTCCGAATTCGACCAGACCCATATAGGTTTCTGCAGCGGCCACCACCTTATCGGCGTGCATCGACAGCTCACAGCCTCCTCCAAGAGTCATTCCATGAGGAGCAGCAATGGTGGGGATGGCAGAATAACGCATGCGCATCATGGTATCCTGGAACATCTTGATCGCCATATTCAATTCGTCATATTCCTGTTCTACGGCCATCATGAAGATCATCCCGATATTGGCACCCACTGAGAAGTTCGATCCCTGGTTACCGACCACCAGTCCCTGATAGTCTTTTTCGGCCAGATCGATAGCCTTATTAAGGGCAGTGATCACATCACCGCCGAGGCTGTTCATTTTTGACTGGAACTCTATGTTGAGAATTCCGTCTCCGAGGTCTTCGATCACAGCACCGCTGTTCTTCCATACCTCTTTGCTCTTGCGAATGTTGTCGAGAATAATAAAGGCGTCCTGTCCTGGTTTTTTCACATGTTTTTTAGAAGGGATGTCGTAATAGTAGGTCGCTCCCTCTTTAACAGTGTAGAACGACTCAACTCCGGCATCGAGCATGTCTTGTACCCAGGCTGCAGGCTCCTTGCCTTCTGCCTTCATCAGTTCGATTCCTTTTTTCACCCCTACGGCATCCCAGATCTCGAACGGACCGGTTTCCCATCCGAATCCGGCTCTCATAGCATCGTCTATACGATATAGCTCATCTGAGATTTCGGGAATTCGGTTCTGGCAATAGGCGAAGAGTGCGGCGAAGTTTTTGCGATAGAACTCTCCTGCTTTATCTTTTCCGTCGACCAGAACAGAGAAACGGTCGTTCACCTTATCGATGGTCTTGGTGAGTTCCAGCGTTGCAAAACTGGCCTTTTTAGTGGGGGTATATTCCATCGAGTCCAGATCCAGTGAAAGAATTTCACTGCTTCCGTCATCTTTTTTTACTTTTTTATAAAACCCCTGGCCGGTTTTACTTCCCAGCCATTTGTTATCCATCATGGTCTGTATGAAATCGGGCAGTTTGAACAGGTCATGGGCCTCATCTTCCGGACAATTCTCATAAAGTCCGTTAGCTACGTGAACCAAAGTATCAAGCCCTACCACGTCTACTGTTCTGAAAGTGGCAGATTTCGGTCTTCCGATCACGGGCCCTGTAAGTTTATCTACCTCCTCTACGGTCAGGCCCATTTCCTTCACCTGGTGGAAAAGGCTCATGATGCCGAAAATACCGATACGGTTTCCGATGAAGGCAGGGGTGTCTTTGGCCAGAACCGATGTCTTACCGAGAAATTTTTCTCCGTATTTCATCAAAAAGTCAGTAACCTCCTGTTTGCAGTCAGGACCCGGCACCACTTCAAAAAGCTTCAGATAACGAGGAGGATTAAAAAAGTGAGTTACTGCAAAATGCTTGCGGAAATCTTCACTTCTGCCTTCATTCATAAATTGAATGGGTATTCCTGACGTATTTGAAGTGATCAGGGTACCCGGCTTACGATGCTCTTCGATCTGAGCAAAAACCTTCTTTTTGATATCCAGTCTTTCGACCACCACCTCGATGATCCAGTCAACATCTTTTATCTTGTGCAGATCATCATCAAGGTTGCCGGTTGAAATACGATTGGCAAAATCTTTATGATAGATAGGAGAGGGTTTTGATTTCAGCGCTGAAGCCAGGTTGTCGTTTACGATCCTGTTCTTAACAGTCTTGTCATCGAGTGTTAAACCCTTTGCTTTTTCCTTATCGTTAAGTTCTCCAGGTGTGATATCCAGTAAGAGGACCTCGGCGCCTATATTGGCAAAATGGCAAGCGATACCGCTTCCCATGATTCCCGATCCTATTACCGCAACCTTTTTAATTCTTCTAGTCATTTTGAATTCAATGTTTGTTGTTATTGCGATTCCTGATTGTATATTTTCTTTTCTGAGATGAGTTCGTGAATGACCATGGCCACATTATAAAACCCTTCCAGGTCCCGTGGGTCAACATGGTTTCTCACAGCTTCATTGAACTTTAAGACCACTTCCCGTGATACAGCTCTTTTTTCCTTTCCAAAGTCTGTGAGGGAAATGATTACTCCCCGACCGTCTTCGGGATTCGGTTTTCGTTCAATAAGTCCCTTCTCTTCCATATTCTTCAGCAAGCGGGACAAACTTGTAGCTTCCATACCCATACGGGGGCCGAGGGTAGTGGAGGCTGACCCCTTTTCAGGATCGATACTTAATAAGGTGAACCCGGTAGACATGGTGCTATCGAATTTTCCGGCTTCCTCGTTATACATCCGGGCTACTGCTTGCCAGGTCGCCCGTAATACATAATCAATGGTCTTATCTTTCATAAATCCCTGTGTGGTTCAGTCAAATATACAAATAATTTACTATGCATGCATAGTAAATGGATTAATTTTTGTAAAGGATTGCTTTGCAGGGTGTTAGAAGTTTAAGGTAATAAAAAAACTCTCCGGAATGGAGAGTTTTACGTTAAAAAAAGGTAATGTTAAGCCGCCGATTAATACGGCTGTTTTTCGTAGATCTTATTGTAGAGATGCTGATATTTCTCTTTGATGACTCTTCGTTTCATTTTCATGGTAGGAGTCAGATGTCCCTCTTCGATGGTCCATACTTCAGGAGTAAGTTCAAAACGTTTAATACGTTCCCATTTTCCGAATCGCTCGTTGAAACGATCTACCTCTTCCTGAATTCGTGCAATGAGTTGTTCGTTCTGAACGATCTCATTTTTATCGTGGCCCATATCGATCTCATGGCGTCGTGCCCATTCTTCAACGAAATCAAAACTCGGTTGTATCAGGGCCGCAGGCATTTTCTCGCCTTCTCCGATCACCATGATCTGCTCTATAAAACGGGACTGTTTCATCTCGTTCTCGATAAGCTGCGGAGCCACGTATTTTCCACCTGAGGTTTTGAAGATTTCTTTCTTTCGATCGGTGATCTTCAGAAAACCGTCATCGTCGAACTCACCGATATCTCCCGTATGGAAATACCCGTCTTTGATGACTTCGTCTGTTCGTTCCTTATCCTTATAATATCCATGCATCACATTAGGTCCCTTGCAAAGGATTTCTCCATCACTGGCGATCTTAACCTCGACCCCGGTGATAACCCGGCCAACGGTTCCGATCTTCCAACCTCTGTTTCTTTCATCGTTCACAGCGATTACCGGGGAAGTTTCGGTAAGACCGTATCCTTCCATAACAGGCATTTGCGCTGCGGCAAAAACACGGGCCAGTCTAGGTTGCAGGGCAGCGCTTCCGCTTACCAGTATTTTCAGGTTTCCACCCAGGGCTTCCTGCCATTTACTAAAGATAAGTTTGCGCGCCAGGGCCAGTTTCATACCGTACCAGGCACCATTGGCATTGTAGGGTTCGAATTCCAGTCCGGTTTCCACCGCCCAGAAGAACAGACGCTTCTTCAATCCTTCAAGGGCAGCGCCTTTTTCGATGATCTTATCGTAGACTTTCTCCAGAAGTCGTGGCACCACGGTCATCACTTCCGGCTTTATCTCCTTAAGGTTATCGCTTATTTTTTCAAGGGATTCTGCGAAATAGATATTGATCCCGCAGTATTGGTAGAGATATACCACCATTCTTTCAAATATGTGGCAGATGGGCAGAAAGCTGAGTGCCGAATCGTCTGAAGATAATGGTACCCGCTCTTCGCTGGCCAGTACATTCGAAACGATGTTGTCATGGCTCAGCATAACACCTTTGGGTCTCCCGGTGGTCCCGGAGGTATAGATGATGGTGGCCAGGTCATCGGGCCCCACCTTTGCCTTGCGTTTCTCAACTTCATCCTGGTTTGAGGCATCTGCCCCCATTTCCAGGAGTTCTTTCCAGTTGTGTTCCCCTTTGATCTCGTCGAAGGTATAGATGCCCTTTAGGCTGGCAACCTTGTCTTTGATCGCATTGACCTTATCAAGCACTTCCTTGTCTGATACAAAACAATAGGTAGATTCTGAGTGATTCAGAATGTACTCATAATCTTCTTCAGATATGGTAGGGTATACAGGTACGTTCTGGGCTCCCAGCTGCAGGATGCCGATATCCATAATATGCCATTCAGTACGGTTGGTAGAAGATATGATGGCGATCTTGTCGTTAGGTTGTACACCCAGACGCAGCAGGGCCCGGCTTATGGTGTTCGCTTTTTCGACATATTCGGCCGAGCTGGTACTGACCCACTCATCTCCATATTTCGTAACTAAGGCATTCTTAAGATTAAATTTTTCCAGTTGGTAATATGGAAAGTCAAATAAACGGGTAACCTTGTTCATTATTTTCGGTTTTTAACAGTTTTGCAAATTATAAAAATTACAACCTTTTTTCAAAGCTAACCATAAAAAAAGGAGTTGTTTATTGACAACTCCTTAATAATTAAGATGATTGGGTTATTTTAGCGTTTCGATTCCAGCCATTTTCTGGCATTTACAAAGGCCTCAAGCCATGGTGAAACCTCGTCCTTACGTCCTTCCGGGTAGTAGCCCCAGTTCCAGGGGAAGGTGGAACGCTCAAGGTGCGGCATCATAACCAGGTGTCTTCCCGTCTCGTCGGTCATCATTGCCGTGTTAAAATCAGAGCCGTTCGGATTGGCCGGATAACCTTCGTAGGCATAGGTTCCCACGATGTTGTACTGGTCTTTTGCCTTCGGAAGATGAAACTTGCCTTCACCATGCGCTGCCCATATTCCCAGGGTGCTTCCCGCGAGACTGCCCAGCATGACCGAATTGTTCTCTTCAATGTGAACCGAAGTGAAGTTACATTCGAATTTATGGGAGTCATTGTGGAGCATTTTTGGCTTTTCGTCATGTTCAGGATTGATCAGTCCCAGTTCTACGAAAAGCTGACAACCATTACAAACACCCAGGGAAAGCGTGTCTTCGCGATCGAAGAATTTCTTCAAACTGCTGTTTGCTTTTTCATTATAAAGAAAAGCTCCTGCCCAGCCTTTCGCACTGCCTAACACATCTGAATTTGAAAATCCGCCTACAGCTGCGATGAACTGAATGTCTTCAAGATTCTCCCTGCCTTCGATCAGGTCTGTCATATGAACGTCTTTGACATCGAAACCTGCCATGTACATGGCATTTGCCATCTCCCGTTCAGAATTACTTCCTTTTTCCCTGATGATAGCGGCTTTTATGCGTGTGCCCTTTACAGGTTCCGGCATTTTACCGTCAAATGATTCGGGAAAGGTGAATTGCAGCGGCTGATTCTTATAATTCACGAATCGCTCTTCTGCTTTTTTCGGTCCGCTTTGCTTACGGTCAAGCAGATAAGAGGTGCGGTACCAGGTATCTCTCAGTTCACTGATGCTGAATGAGAAGTTCGCCTTGTTGTTTAACAATTGAAGACGGTCGCCTGCCACCACTGATCCGATCTTATGATAACGCACTCCTGCATCTTTAAGCAGGGACTCCATTTTCTCATCATCACGGCTTTGTATCACAAGGGCCGGATTCTCATTAAACAGGGCAATCACTGCATCATCTTCTCCAAAGCTGCTCAGGTCGATCTGTGCACCCAGGTCTATACTTGGAAAGAACATTTCCAGCAGGGTGGTGATAAGCCCGCCGCTGGCAACGTCATGACCGGCGGCAATCAGATCTTTTCTGATCAGTTCCTGCACGGCATTGAAGGCTGTTTTAACCTTGTTCGGATCCTGTGAATCGGCCGGTTTATTACCGAGAGCACTGCGTATTTGTGAGAACGAAGAACCACCCAGTTGCAGCTCTTCTGATCCCATGCTGATGTAATACAGGCTTTCACCGTCGCTCTTGGCTACGGGAGTTACTACTCTGGTAATGTCATTACAATTCCCGGCTGCCGAAATGATCACAGTACCGGGGGCGATGACTTCCTTATCCGGATATTTCTGTTTCATGGAGAGGGAATCTTTTCCTGTAGGAATGTTGATTCCCAGGTCGATTGCGAAATCAGAACATGCCTTCACCGCATCGTATAGTCTTGCGTCTTCCCCTTCATTCTTGCAAGGCCACATCCAGTTGGCAGATAAGGAAACGCTTTTGAGGCCGTCTTTTAACGGAGCCCACACTATATTGGTAAGTGCTTCTGTGATGGCCAGGCGGCTTCCGGCTGCCGGATCAAGAAGGGCTGCTATGGGAGCATGTCCTATAGAAGTGGCGATACCTTCCTTGCCCTGGTAATCGAGGGCCATGACTCCACAGTTATTGAGGGGTAATTGCAGTTCTCCCACACATTGCTGTGCGGCTACCCGCCCGGTAACGCAACGGTCGACCTTGTTGGTAAGCCAGTCTTTGCAAGCAACCGCTTCCAGCTGAAGTACCTGTCTGAGGTAGTCTTCGATCTTCTCCTGCTGGTAGGAGGAAGATTTATATGACCGCTCGATGGTACGATCGTTCATGATGGTTTTGGGAGAGCTTCCGAACATATCGCTCATCTCCAGGTCCATCGGTTTGATGTTTTTATTTTTAGATTCGAAGGTGAAATGATGGTCACCTGTAACCTCTCCGACATTGTATAAGGGAGATCGCTCTCTGTCTGCGATGCGTTTCAGTCTTTGCAGTTCTTCCGGGTTGATCACCAGTCCCATTCGTTCCTGGCTTTCGTTTCCGATGATCTCTTTTAACGACAGGGTGGGGTCTCCGACAGGCAATTTGTCTACTTCGATGATTCCACCTGTTTCTTCGACCAGTTCTGACAGACAGTTCAGGTGGCCTCCTGCGCCATGATCATGAATAGAGGTGATGGTGTTATTATCACTTTCTACCATGGCACGGATGGCATTGGCAACTCTTTTCTGCATTTCAGGGTTAGATCGCTGAATGGCGTTCAGTTCTATCCCACTGCTGAACTCACCGGTATCGGCAGAACTCACTGCAGCACCGCCCATTCCGATGCGGTAGTTATCTCCCCCCATAACTACGATGGCATCACCCTTAGACGGGGTTTCCTTCAATGACTGCTCTTCTTTTCCGTAACCGATTCCACCGGCCAGCATGATCACCTTGTCAAAACCGAGTATGCGGGCATCTTCTTCGTGTTCAAAGGTGAGTACTGATCCTGCGATTAATGGCTGACCGAACTTGTTTCCAAAATCAGAGGCTCCGTTAGAGGCTTTGATCAGGATATCCATGGGAGTTTGGTAGAGCCAGTTGCGCTCTTCGACCTGTTTTTCCCAGGGTCGGTTCTCTTCCAGTCGGGAATAAGAGGTCATATATACGGCTGTTCCGGCCAGGGGTAATGATCCTTTTCCGCCGGCAAGCCTGTCTCTGATCTCTCCTCCTGAACCGGTGGCGGCACCGTTGAACGGTTCCACCGTGGTAGGGAAATTATGAGTCTCGGCTTTCAGAGAGATTACACTGTCGAATGGCTTGACCTCATAAAAATCGGGTTGATCCCCGCGTCGCGGAGCAAACTGAGCTACCCGCGGGCCTTTTACAAAAGCAACATTGTCTTTATAGGCCGAAACGATGTCATTGGGATTTTCTTCAGAGGTTTTCCGAATGAGTTTAAACAGGGAAACGGGTTTCTCCTCTCCGTCGATAACAAAGGTGCCGTTAAAGATCTTGTGGCGGCAATGTTCAGAGTTGATCTGAGCGAATCCGTATACCTCGGCATCGGTCAGCTTTCGGCCCAGTCTCGTTGAGAGATCGTGAAGGTAAATGACTTCTTCGTCGCTAAGGGCGAGACCTTCAGCTTCATTATACGCCTTGATGTCGTCTATATGTTCTATGGGGTTGGGGTCGATATCGATAAGAAACAGGTTCTGATCCAGACGAGGATATTTCTGAGAAAGCATAGGGTCAAAATCACGGTCGTCTTCTGATACCGCTATATATTCCTCGATCCGGTTTAGCGTCTCAATGCCCATATTCTGGGTGATCTCAACGGCATTGGTACTCCATGGGGTAACCATGGCAGCCCTGGGCCCAATAAAGGGACCTGCGATCGATTCCTGTTCGATTATTGGCTGATTGCCAAAAAGCCAGGTCAGTTTTTCAATGTTTTCAGAGGATAGTTTCCCGGCGGTTTCTACGGCGTAGATCTTGCTGGTCGGATTACCGAAAAAAGCGATCATATATGTTGTCTTTTACCTGTTTACTCTAAACAGGATTATCATTAAAATAAAGATGCGCAAAGTTAAAATTTTTCCCTGTAATAAAAGCTGCTTGATATCGCCTTTTCAAAGGCGAAGAACCCCGGCTGCTTATATGCCTTGATTTTAATGAAAGACTTTGGATAGTTTACTGAGTCTTTGCGTCTTCCCAACGATTGGCGGCGGCAGGACCCTGCCAGATCAGAGTCGAAAACACAGGGTTATCGATAAAGGGATTCCGGTTGCCCTGAATCTGTTCGATCTCATTGTTTCTCCTGATCTCGAAGGCAGAGACAGGATCTTCTGTGTTCCATTTCAGAAACAGATCAAGGGAACCAACCTCTGAGAAATTTTCGTTGTATCGCAGGTTAAGGTAAAAGATCATCCGGGCGACATCTCCCTTCCATTCATCTCCCGGGTAAAATCCCTTCGCATGATTTTGCCAGGAACCTTTTCCCTGAACATACTTTTTATTTCCCCTTAAGCTATTGATGGCGATCTCACAGACCCTCAGATGATGCAGGTCTCCTTTTGCGGTATTTGTGATAAGGGATTGCGGATATACGTGTTCGGTATTGAACAGCTGTGGTTGGAAAGAGTTCTTTTCTGAAAGATACGCCCGGTTATCGGCTAATTCTCCTGTATATAACAGGATCACTTTGTTTTCCTGGCCCGGAGTCAGAGCTCTGTCTAATTTATAGAGGTATCTGTGACGGTCGTTATATGGAAGTATGTTGCGATGTTTGGCAATAGTTAGCACCGCCAGTTCATCGTAGAAAGATTCTCCTATTGATCGCAGATCCAGGTCTTTGTAATAGTCCTGCAGCTCTTCAGGAGGGTTTAATTCATAGGTGAGGGTTGCGCCCTGGCGGGGTTCATGACGGCAGGAAGCCCATGCAAGAGTAACGAATGCAAGCAATATGCCTACGGCTACCTTCACGCCCTGCTTAGTAAGGCCATATAGAATCCGTCATATCCCGTCTTTGAGGAAAGTATTTTCTTTTCGCGTTCCAGTTTGAAATCTTTTCCTTCTTCAGAATTGAGAAAAGCACTCACTTGTTTTTCATTTTCTGAAGGCAGGATCGAACAGGTGGCATATACCATTTTGCCTCCCGGTTTAAGCATTCGGGAATAAGAGCGCAGGATTTCCTGCTGGGTTTCCTGCAATCTCGTGATAAACTCAGGTTCCAGCTTCCACTTTGCATCCGGATTACGTCGAAGTACCCCAAGGCCGCTACACGGGGCATCTATAAGTACGCGATCCATTTTTTCACGTAACTTTTTGATGACCTTGGTAGACTCGATAAGGCGCGTTTCTATATTGTGAGCTCCGTTTCTCCTTGCTCGTCGTTTAAGTTCATGTAATTTCCCCTGGTATATATCCATGGCGATGACCTGGCCTTTGTTTTCCATCAGGGCTGCCAGGTGAAGGCTTTTACCGCCGGCTCCCGCGCAGGTGTCGGCCACACGCATTCCTGCTTCGACCTCCAGGAAGGGAGCAACGAGCTGTGAAGAGGCTCCCTGAACTTCGAACAATCCGTTTGAAAAAGCATCGGTTCTGAAAACGTTTTCACGCTGCTCCAGTTCAAGAGCGTCGGGATATTTAGACAGGGGTTTGGCACTGATTCCTTCGCTTTCGAGGGTAGCCATGAGTTGCTTCCGGTCGGTTTTAAGGGTATTGGCTCTTAATACAACCGGGGCTTCCTGGTTCAGACTTTTTATTTCAGCCTCCCAGGTCTTTTCACCTAATTCTTTTACCCCGAGCTCATCGAGCCAGTCAGGAATAGATTCACGGTATTTTCTGATCTTTGATAGTTCGTCAAACCTGCCTTTGATGCGTCGCTCAGGAGTTCCTTCGAGTTGATTCCAGTCGGGCAGTCTGATACCTCTGAGTACGGCCCAGACCGCAAATATGCGCCACAGATCATCGTTCGAATAGGGTGCTTTTACCTCTGCGATGGCGGCGTAAAGTCTTTTCCATCGTACGATCTCATAGGTGGTTTCTGCGATAAAAGCCCTGTCACGGGCACCCCATCTCTTGTCTTTTTTAAGCAGTTTTTCTACGACCTTATCGGCGTATTTATTTTGATTGAAAATGGTGTCCAGTCCTTCGATTACGGCGAATACCAGGTTTCGATGCAGTCTCATAGTGTTCTTAATATCCTGCAAAGGTATTGTATTGTTCAGGATTAGGATTATTTTTAGCAGAAATATTCCGTTATGCTCAGATATCTTTTCTGCCTGCTTTTGTTTGCTTCCTGTTTGCCTGATTCCCGATCCCCGAGAAATATCAGTTCGGTACGTATCGAACCGATTACAACCGACAGCATCAATGTCAGGTCGATCACGATCATGGAAGGGAATCTTGGATATGCCGGCGCTGAGAATTTGTACGGGATCTATCTCGCTGACCGTGGAAAGCTGAATGCTTCCCGTTTTTCGTATGACAGTCTTGAACTGGAATTCAGAGCGGTGGCAAGCACCAGTACTGACTTTTTCATGCTCAGCATCGGGAATCCTGCCTTGCTCTTTAAGACCGGTGATAGCGGAAATATGGAGTTGGTGTACAAGGAAGAACACCCTTCGGTTTTTTACGATGCCATGCGTTTCTGGAATGATGAAGAGGGTATTGCCATGGGAGATCCCACGGGTGATTGTATTTCGGTAATCATAACCCGTGACGGGGGGAATACTTGGGTGAAGTTGCCTTGTGAGAACCTTCCGGTTGTGAGAGAGGGAGAGGCGGCCTTTGCGGCCAGTAATACCAATATTGCCATAGCCGGCGATCAGACCTGGATTGCTACCGGAGGCATAAGCTCCCGTATTTATTATTCGCCGGATAAAGGCAGATCATGGGAAGTGTATGATACTCCGGTTATACAGGGAAATCCTACACAGGGTATTTACTCGATCGATTTTTATGACGAAATGAACGGTTTTGCAATGGGAGGTGATTATACAGATCCCGATCAGAATCTGGCTAATAAGGCGCGAACGGTGGACGGCGGAAAAACCTGGGAGCTGGTAGCTGAAGGAGAGGCACCGGGTTATTTATCCTGTGTGCAATACGTTCCTGGCAGGGGAGGGGCTGAATTGGTCGCTACGGGGAAGAACGGGGTTTTCTTTTCAAACGATCATGGTAGTCACTGGAATAAACTTACTGACCAGGGGTTTTACACCCTTCGGTTTGTGAATGATACCATGGCGTACGCTGCCGGAAATAATATTATAGCAAAGCTCTTTTTTAAAGAAAAATAATACGACTTCAAAAAGCAACGGGATCTGCTTTTCCCCTTTGGCGTCCTGAAACTCCAACATTCTTAATTTTTATGTTTACATGACTTTCGTTTGCAGATCAGCTTTCGAACGATTGCATGTCGACCAGTTTTTTGTAGACGCTGTCGCGCTCCATTAATTCAGCATGATTGCCATGCTCTACAATAATACCCTTCTGCATCACTACGATCTTATCGGCATTCTGAATGGTGGAGAGTCGGTGCGCGATCACGATAGATGTACGGTTCTTCATCATATTCTCTAAAGCGTTCTGCACCAGTTTTTCACTTTCTGTATCGAGCGCCGAGGTGGCCTCATCGAGTATCATGATAGGTGGATTCTTCAATACGGCACGGGCAATAGAGATTCGTTGTCTTTGTCCGCCGCTGAGCTTGCCGCCGGCATCACCTATATTGGTGTCAAAACCTTTGGGAAGGTCTGTGATAAACTCATAAGCATTGGCAATACGGGCCGCGTCTTCGATCTCCTGTTGGGTGGCATCAGGCTTACCCAGTCGTATGTTATTGCCTACCGTGTCATTGAACAGTATGGATTCCTGGGTGACAATTCCCATCAGGTTGCGAAGACTTTTCAGGCTGATATCCCTGATGTCGGTCCCGTCGATCTGTATCCCGCCTTTATTTACATCCCAGAAACGGGTGATGAGATTGGCAATGGTGCTCTTACCGCTTCCTGATTGTCCGACCAGCGCTACGGTCTGTCCCTTGGGAACGACCAGGGAAAATTCTTTTAAGATCAATTCCTTTTCGTAGCCGAAACTTACCTTTTCGAGTCGGATTTCTTTATCGAATGAGGTTTTTTGGATCGCATCTTTTTTATCGGTTATCTTGTTTTCTGATTCCAGGATCTCCAGTACTCTTTCAGCTGCTGCATTTCCCTTTTTCACTCCATAAGAGGCCTTACTGATCGATTTGGCAGGGGTAAGAATGTTATAGGCTAGCCCCATATAGGAGATGAAAGAGGCAGCTGCCAGGCTTTGGTCGACCAGAACCATGCGGCCGCCGAACCAAAGCAGGATCCCGATGACCAGGATTCCGAGGAACTCGCTGGTAGGGGAGGCCAGATTCTGCCGGTTTAGTAGGGTATTCGAAAAGTCAAAAAATCTTGTGGTTGATTCCCTGAACCGGTTCACGAACTGCGATTCACCGTTAAACGCCTTGATGACCCTGAGACCGCCAAGGGTCTCTTCGATGATCGAAAGAAAGTGACCTTGTTCTTGTTGTACCCTGTCTGACTGTTTTTTAAGAGATTTCCCGATACCTGATATCAGCATCCCTGAGATGGGAATGAAGATGAATACGAAAAGGGTGAGTTTCGCACTGATGGCGAACATGAAAATTATGGTAAAGATGATCGTCAGGGGTTCCCTTACAATAAGTTCGAGGATAGACAGGAATGAATGTTGTATTTCGAGCACATCACTTGTAATCCGGGCGATCACATCTCCCTTTCTTTTCTCGGAGAAAAAGGAAACAGGCAGATCGGTCACCTTTTTATACATGGCATTTCTGATGTCTTTCAGCACCCCGTTTCTCAAAAAGGTGATAAAATACATAGCCAGGTAATTGAAGAGGTTCTTCATAAGGAAGAGCGCGATAACCAGACCGATGACAATCATCAGGGCTGTCATTTCGTCTTCACCGGCTATGCGGGTGACCTGATAGTTCAGGTAATCACCTGTATATTCTTTAATGGAGCCTATCCCTTCGTAAGTCGGCTTTACGTATACTTTTTCATCGGTGCCGAAAAGAACATTTAACATGGGTATCAGTGCGATGAAAGACAAAGCGCTGAAAAGTGCATAGAGCACATTGAAAAGGATGTTCAGGAATCCATATTTCTTGTATGGCCTTGCAAAGCGCAGTATTTTTTTAAAGTAATTCATAGGTTTTCCCTTAAGGGCGGGCAAATATCGGCAAAATCCCCGAGTTTGCCTCGGGGATCTCTTTTGATATCATGGTTTTCTGCCGGTCATGAAAGATCAAGCTCATCAAGGATCTTTCCGATCTTTGCTTCCAGCTTCTTTTTCTGTTTATCGTATTGGGTCGTTTCTTCAAGCTGACCTCTTACACTGAAGTAAAATTTGATCTTGGGTTCCGTTCCGCTGGGACGGGCAGCCATTTTAGTACCGTTTTCTGTGTAGAAGATCAAAACGTTCGATTTAGGCATGTCGAGCACACCTCTTTTACCCGTTTTAAGGTTTCGGTAGCTGCTGTCGAGGTAATCTTCAATACGCACCACTTTATCTCCGTTAAGCGATTGTGGTGGATTTTCTCTGAAGCTGCGCATCATTTCCCGTATTTCTTCGGCTCCGCTGATGCCTTTTTTAGTAAGTGAGATCAGTTTTTCATGAAATAGTCCGTATTCAGTATAGCATTTTAGTAATTCCTTATAGAAGGAGCTGTTTATCGATTTCGACTGTGCGCCGATCTCACAGGCCAGTAAGGCAGCAGTGACGGCATCTTTATCTCTGACAAAATCGCCTACCATATAACCGAAACTCTCTTCACCTCCTCCTATGAACTCCTGGTGAGGGAAGTCTTTGATCATTTTTGCGATCCATTTAAACCCGGTCAGTCCTTCTTTGTATTCAACCTCATAGGCATCTGCGAGTTCTTTCATCATGGGGGTTGAAACGATGGTCGAGGCAATGAACTGGTTCCCGTTGATCTTATCGGCCTTTTTCCATTCTTCAAGAAGGAAACGGGTCATGATGACCATGGTTTGATTCCCGTTCAGCAACTGCATCTTTCCTTCGGTATCACGAACGGCGATTCCCAGTCTGTCGCTGTCAGGATCAGTTCCGATCACCATATCGGCGCCGAGTTCATCAGCTTTGTCGATCGCCATTTTCAGGGCTTCCGGTTCCTCAGGATTTGGCGACTTTACAGTGGGGAAGTCTCCGTCAGGCTCAGCCTGCTCATCTACTATATGAACATTTTTGAATCCCGCCCTTTTCAGAACCTCAGGTATAGCTGTGATGGAAGTGCCGTGAAGGGAGGTGAATACGATAGAAAAATCATCTTTGCCATCGGCTCCGATCGAGCCATTCTTTACCGATGCCTTGAAAAAGGCTTCGTCTACTTCTTTGTCGATCAATTCGATCTTACCTGCACCGGGCTCGAATTTAATATCGCTGAAATCAAGCCTTTCAATCTCTTCAATGATCTCTCTGTCCTGGGGAGGAACGATCTGGCCGCCATCGGTCCAGTATACCTTATAGCCGTTATATTCAGGGGGGTTATGACTGGCTGTAAGTACCACCCCGCAATGACAATCCAGATGTTTTACGGCAAAGGAAAGCTCCGGGGTCGGGCGTAGCTCTGAAAAGAGAAATACCTTGATCCCATTGGCAGCAAAAACCTCTGCAACCACCTTAGCGAGGGTATCGCTGTTATGACGGCAGTCATAGGCGATGGCAACCTTTAATTCCTGGTTCGGATAAGTTCGTTTGAGGTAATTACTTAACCCCTGGGTATTCTTGCCAAGCGTATACCGGTTGATACGATTGGTACCAACGCCCATGGTTCCCCTCATCCCACCTGTTCCGAACTCCAGATTCTTGTAAAAGCTCTCTTTGAGCTCCTCTTCGTTGGTGTCGATCAGGTTCTTGACTTTTTCACGGGTTTCGGCATCAAATATATCATCAAGCCAGTTGGAGGCTTTTTCCTTGATTTCATCCAGACTGATATTCATAAATACGGTGTTTTTTTCAAATTTAATTAAGAATCAGGAACTTATGGAAAAGTACCGGTAAAGATTCAAAGATTTGTACGGGCAGCTATCTTGTATCGTTCTTCGTTCCTTCTGAAGCGAAGAATCAGTTCACCCAGGAAACCTGCGATGAAAAGCTGCGTTCCGATGATCATTGCCGTTAGGGCGATATAGAACTGAGGCCTTTGGGTGATGAGGCGGCCGAAGGGGTTGATGAATAATTTATCGATCCCCAGGTAGGCGGCAAATGCCAGACCTATGATAAACATGAGTACCCCCAGAGCCCCGAAAAGGTGCATGGGTTGTCGGCCGAACTTTGAAATGAACCAGATAGTGATCAGGTCAAGAAACCCGTTGATGAAGCGCTCCATTCCGAACTTGGTCTTTCCATATTTTCGTTTCTGGTGCTGAACCGGTTTTTCCTCTATACGGCTAAACCCGGCATTTTTGGCCAGTACAGGTATATAGCGATGCATTTCACCGTGCACATCGATGGTCTTTACCACCGCTTTCCTGTAGGCTTTGAGACCACAGTTAAAATCGTGAAGTTTGACTCCGGAGGTTTTACGGGCGGCCCAGTTAAAGAGCTTAGAGGGCATGTTTTTGGCAATTACCGAATCATACCGCTTTTTTTTCCAGCCTGAGACCAGGTCGAGGTTTTCACCCAGCAGCATCTGGTAAAGCTCAGGTATTTCTTCGGGACTGTCCTGAAGGTCGGCATCCATGGTAATGACCACATTTCCCTGAGCGACATTAAAGCCGGCATGCAGGGCCTGAGATTTTCCGAAGTTCTTCATAAATCTGATTCCCTTCACATGGGGGTTCTTGAGGCTGAGTTCCTCTATGGTCAACCATGATTCATCGGTACTGCCATCATCGATAAAGATGATCTCATAAGAAAAACGATTGGATTGCATCACCGATACAATCCAATCGTGTAACTCATTTAATGATTCCTGTTCGTTCAGTAGTGGTATTACTACAGATATATCCATTCAAATGATCAAATATCAAACAAGGATCAAAGATATAAATTTAGTATTCACTTTCTGACTTTTTCATGACCAAAGCCGGGATCAGGGTAAGTATAAACCCGAAGAAAAGGCTGCCGATAAGGGCGAATGCTGCCTGGATCCAGGGTTTTTGAAATTTTTTGGCCATTTCCATCTGTGCCTCGATCTGTTCCTGATTCAATCCCCGGTCTGCCATATCGGCCCTGGCGATTTCCAGCTGTTTTTGCATCATATCGGGATCGATCACATTGGCGAGAATCTGACTGAAGATAATACCGATGATCCCACCGATAAGGCATAATCCCACACCGATTTTCAGGCCTTCTGCAAGAGACATGTATCCTCCGTTAGCTGTTTTGAAGGCACGCAGAGCAGCCAGAATAACACCCAGCTGGATCACTAGGCTCACTACCAGTACAGGTATCCCTCCCTGGTAATGAAGATCCATAAAATAAAGAATAAGAAAGAATACGATACTGATAAGCCCCAGGAGCATTCCGTAGTTCAGGGCGTACTTTGAAGTTTTTGGTTGATTGTTTTCCATATAGTTGATGATTTTATTGGTAGTAGGTAGCAGAAGGCTTAAATTTGTTACAGTAAAAATATAATTTAATTCCAGAATAAATTCGCGGTAATTTATTGGAGTTGTAAAATTAATTCATAAATTTGCACCTCGAAAAAATTCTGAAGCATAAAGACAGACGACGATGAAAAAAGGTATACATCCGGAAAACTATAGATTGGTAGCTTTTAAAGATATGTCAAACAATGATGTATTCATTACTAAATCTACTGCACAAACCAAAGAAACCATTGAGGTTGATGGTGAAGAATATCCTTTGGTAAAATTGGAGATTTCTAGATCGTCACACCCCTATTACACCGGTAAATCGAAACTGGTTGATACAGCCGGTCGTATCGATAAGTTCAAGAACAAGTACGCGAAGTTCAAAAAATAAATCACGACATATATCGTGCAAAACCCCTGTTTTATTCAGGGGTTTTTTTGTTGCTGAAAGCCTCAGCCCAACAGTCTGACTTTTAGTCGATTCGATACTCGCTGTTGTGCTAAATCCCTTATATTTAAAGAAAATTCCAGCGATGAACTATATATTGTTTGATGGTCCCGTTCGCAATGCCCTTTTACCGCTAACCTTCACCAGGCCGGTGGCCGATATCAGGGTGGGTATACTGACCATCCGTGAGAAATGGGAGCGCTATCTTGGTAATACCACCACAACGCTTACTGAAGAATATCTTGCGGAAAAGTTTCCCATGGTCGAGTTGGAGGAGAATGTATTCATCAACGCTTCCTACCTTCCCAATGAAGAGATGGTATTGCTGATCAAAGATCTTCAGCCGGAACAGGCACTTTTTCACGAAGAAGATGTTATTGCATTCTTTGCTACTGAAAGTCAGGAGGAGGTGAATCTCGATGATTACGAGGCTGTTGAATTTGAAGGGGAGGTGATGCGTATTGAGCATACCTGGGATATCTTCAGCAAGAATGCTGCGGCTATCGAAGCAGATTTCGACCTGATTACGGCCGGAAGGAAATCTCAGACCATTTCCACTACTAATAATATCATCGCCGCCGAGAATGTTTTTCTTGAAGAGGGTGTCGAAATGGAATACTGTACCATTAACGCTTCCCAGGGGCCGGTTTATATCGGTAAGGATTCACTGGTGATGGAAGGTACCCTGATCAGGGGTCCCTTTGCTTTGGGAGAGAAAGGTGTGGTAAAGATGGGCGCCAGGATCTATGGTGCCACTACAGCAGGGCCGCACTGTAAGATCGGGGGAGAGATCAATAACGTCGTTCTTTTCGGCTATTCAAACAAAGGGCATGACGGGTTCCTGGGTAATTCTGTACTGGGGGAGTGGTGTAATATAGGTGCCGATACGAACAGCTCGAACATGAAGAACAATTATGCTCCCGTTCGCCTGTGGAGTTATGAAACGGAAGGATTTGCTCATACCGGCCTTCAATTCTGTGGCCTGATAATGGGAGATCATTCGAAATGCGGTATCAATACTATGTTTAATACCGGAACGGTGATAGGGGTAAGTGCTAATATCTTCGGAAGCGGCTTTCCCAGAAACTTCATTCCCAGCTTCTCATGGGGCGGTGCTAATGGTTTCACCACCTTTAAACCTGTAAAGGCCTTTGAAACTGCAGAAGCTATGATGCAACGAAGGGGCATGAATCTTCCTGAAGTCGATAAGAAAATACTGCAGGAGGTGTTTGAGCAAACGGCAGGATGGCGTAAATCCTGAAATAGTAGCTGCGAGGGTTCTTAGTCGGTCTTTTAAGGTTTTAACAGGTATTTCTTAACTATTTATCGAAAAATTCTGACAAGTTTCTTTTTCCAAAAGGCGGGGTGTTATTTTTAAGTTCCTATATACCTGCCATTTATGTTAGGATTGACCATTAAAGAGAGGTGTTTCGGCATCTGCTTTGGGCTGTTATTATGCCTGGATATTGCCCTTACGGCATATCCGTCATCCTTTTTCTATGGCTATGTGACCAAACTGCTGTTATTATCGGTCTTGCTGATATTCTTTCTAAGCCGGGATCATGCATTGCAGCCGCTCGAAAAGGGGCTTCTTATTCTGGGTTTACTTTCTTTTTTCGCCGGAGAGATACTCGTTGTTTACGATGTGAACTGGTCCTTACTGGTTTACGGTCTCCTGTTTATCATAGTTGCCAAGCTTGCGTACAGCCTTGCCTTTCTGAATCGTGCAGCTTTTGATATCGATCATATGCTTCCGTTTTTGGTATTTGCTCTTTTGTATTCCATGGCAGTGCTTTATTTTTTGTATGATCTTCCCGGAGAGGTACATTTATCTGCCTATCTATATCTGGTTCTGGCTTTGCTGATGCTGAATTCGGCTTTCCTCAGGCAAGACCGTGTGAACTCTCTCAGTTTCTGGCTTATTTTTAGCGGAGCGGTTCTGTTTCTAGTTTCAGAAACCATACTGGTCTTTCGTCCGCAGATGTTGCCCTTGTCTTTCGGAGGGGTACTCACCCTGTTTCTTTACGGACTTTCACAATATTGCTTCACCTTAGGGCTTATCAAGCAATGAGTTGAGGCCCAGCTAAGTTTTTGATAATGAGTTTCAAAGGCTTTTGGGTCACTATTTTTTCAAACCGGAATTACTGAGTATATTTGTGCACTTTTTGCGAATCCTTTAAAAAAGGTATCTGCTAATGAATCAGAACGGAATGAAGAATAATAAGAAAGTAGCGTTTTACACACTTGGATGTAAGCTTAATTTTTCAGAAACCTCCACTATAGCCAGGAGTTTCGAAGATGAAGGCTTTGACCGTGTTGAATTCGGTACCCCGGCAGACATCTATGTGATCAACACCTGTTCGGTTACTGAAAATGCCGATAAGCGATTCCGTTCGATCGTGAAGCAGGCTCAGAAATCAAACCCTGAAGCCTTTATAGCCGCAGTGGGTTGCTATGCTCAGCTTAAGCCGGAGGAGCTGGCAGCTACAGATGGAGTCGACCTGGTGCTGGGAGCTACCGAAAAGTTTAAGATTACCGATTACCTGAACGACCTTAGCAAGAATGATTTCGGTGAGGTGCATAGTTGTGAGATACAGGAAGCCGATTTTTATGTGGGAAGTTATTCCATAGGTGACCGCACCCGGGCTTTCCTGAAGGTTCAGGATGGCTGTGATTATAAATGTACCTACTGTACCATCCCGCTTGCCCGTGGTATCTCGCGCAGTGATACTCTTGAAAACGTTTTAAAGAACGCCGCTGAGATCGCAGCCCAGGATATTAAAGAAATCGTTCTGACCGGTGTTAATATCGGTGATTACGGCAAAGGTGAGTTCGGCAATAAGCGACACGAGCATACATTTTTTGAGCTGGTAACGGCTCTTGATCAGGTGGCGGGTATCGAACGCCTTCGGATCTCTTCCATCGAGCCGAATCTGCTTCGAAATGAAACCATCAAATTCGTGGCATCCAGCCGTACCTTTGTTCCGCATTTTCATATTCCGTTACAAAGCGGGAGCAATGATATATTGGCTGCCATGCGCAGAAGGTATAAAAGAGAGCTTTACCAGGACAGGGTGGCAGCCATCAGGGAAGTCATGCCACATGCCTGTATCGGTGTAGATGTGATCGTAGGCTTTCCCGGAGAAACCGACGAGCATTTCCTCGAGACCTATCATTTCCTGAACGAACTCGACATTTCTTACCTGCACGTATTTACTTATTCAGAAAGAGACAATACCCTGGCGGCCGAAATGGAAGGAGTGGTGCCCAAAAAGGTGCGCGCAAAAAGGAGTAAGATGCTGAGAGGGTTATCGGCCAAAAAGCGCAGAGCCTTTTACGAGCAACAGCTGGGTACCCGCAGAACGGTACTTTTCGAAGGGGAGAATAAAAAAGGGTATGTTCACGGATTCACGGAAAATTACGTAAAAGTGAAAGCACCATGGGATCCTGCACTTGTCAATACCCTCAGGGAGGTTGAACTCAGTCGTATCGATGACGACGGACTGGTTCGATTCGAGTTTGTGAATGCAGGCGAAAGTGTTGAAATGACATAAAAAAACCTCACCCGAAGGTGAGGTGGTTTCATCAGATCCGAATCCCTACTGGCAGCAGATCGCGGTATTCTTTATGTCTTCTCAGGAATCCGGCTATTTGCGGACTCGTGGGTACCACACTAAGGTTTTTCTCCTCAATGAGGTTCATTACTGCCGAGATGAAGGCATCTTTAAATTCAGGATCCTCCACTTCTTCAGGAATGACAAGCTTTGTCAGGAATATTTTACGTTCCTGAGAGGCATACTCGATTTTGGCAAGTTTGCCTTCTACTTCAGTTTCAAACTGACGCAAAAATTCGTTGTCATTAATTACTACTTCATTCATTATTACGAGGTTTATATACTTCAGTTTTGTTTCCGCATTGGTCTGTCTGAACCTTTGACAGATCTTTCCGGTGTTTGTCAGATCTGCAGCTCAGGATTTTTTTGGATGATTGGAGTGGAATTATCGTTAAATTGCCAAACAAAGTTACGAAAAATTACCTAAATCATTATGTTACAAGATTCTGCTTTATGGAGGAGGATGTAATTCACGTTTATTTCATGCCCGGAATGGCTGCAAATCAAAAGATCTTCGAGCATATCGAACTGCCTGATCCGCCCTTTAAAATGCACTTTCTCGAGTGGGAGCTACCGGGCAAGAACGAATCGCTTGATGAATATGCCAGGCGCATGAGCAAGCTCATCAAACATGAAAATTCGGTACTTGTGGGTGTTTCCTTCGGGGGTATTCTCATGCAGGAGGTTTCCAGGCTTGTACCTGCGAGGAAGGTGATCGTGATAAGCAGTGTTAAGCAACAGTCGGAACTTCCGAAAAAAATGATCTTTGCCCGGTATACCAAGGCGCATAAACTCCTGCCTACAGGATTAGTCAATAATGTGGAACTGCTGGCCAAATATGCATTTGGGGAAGGTCTGAACAAGAGACTGGCCTTATATGAGAAGTATCTTTCTGTGAGAGATAAGCACTATCTAGACTGGTCTATCGACAAGGTGGTAAACTGGCAGGGGAAGCCATGTCAGACACCAGTGGTTCATATTCAGGGAGATAAGGATGCTGTTTTTCCCTGTTCGAACATTTCAGACTGCATACAGGTAAAAGGAGGAACTCATGCCATGATCATACAAAAATTTCGCTGGTTCAATAAAAATCTTCCCGATCTGATTCTTAACGATTAACAGATCTATTTGTATATTTATCGCAAACATATGTAATGATGAGGGACCTGAAGAATTTAATGTTTATTGCCGGAGTGGTCATCGTGGCCACCGTTTTTATCAATGCCGTACAATCAGATGGTGCCGGATCGAGTTCCGGGCCGAATATCTCCGAAAATACCGGTGTGAGCCGGGGGGGTGGATATCAGATATCAGCCCTGGAAATTCCGGAAGGAATTGATTTCGCAGGAGAGGAAGTTCCTTTAGATGATCCTGATGTGTATGAAAGACTTGATCGTGAATTGCTGGTAAATACCTACTGGCAGTCAAATGCGCTGTTATTGTTCAAGCGCGCCAACAAATATTTTCCCGTGATCGAGCCTATTCTTAAAAAACATAACGTGCCCGACGATTTTAAATATCTGGCCGTGATCGAGAGCGGGCTTACCAATGCCGTTTCTCCGGCAGGAGCCAGAGGTTTCTGGCAAATCCTGTCAGGTACCGGAAGGGAATACGGGCTGGAGGTCAACGACAATGTCGATGAGCGTTACCACCTCGAGAAATCGACCGCAGTTGCCTGTGAATATTTGAAAAAAGCACATGAAAGATTCGGAAGCTGGACGATGGCGGCAGCGGCGTATAACGCAGGACAGTTTGGTATGCACAAACAGCTCGAGCGTCAGAAAGTGGAGAATTATTACGATGTATTGCTGGGAGAAGAAACCGGCAGGTATGTCTTCAGAATACTGGCATTGAAAGAGATCCTTTCCCATCCTGAGAAATACGGTTTTCAGCTGGGTGAAAAAGACCTTTATGAGCCCATTCCGGTGAAGAAGGTGGCGGTAGATACCGCAGTAACCGATTTTGCTGATTTCGCCAAGGAATTCGGGATCACTTATAAAGTTTTGAAAATTCATAACCCATGGCTCAGAGAGGCACACCTGAACAACGCCTCCCGTAAAAAATATTTTATTGAAATTCCGGAGGAAGGGTATTATCCGACTCCCGGAAACTAACCGAGTAACACCAGACTATGTGGCAGCTGATCAAAGATAATCTATGGGGTTTTTTAATAGCCCTGAATTATCTTCTTGTGATCATCGCTGCCTTTACCATAATTCTTAAGAATGTAAATCCTACCCGGACGCTTTCCTATCTGGTCATCCTGGCGGTATTTCCGTTCCTCGGGCTGATCGTTTATTATTTCTTCGGGCAGGAATACCGTAAGTCGAAGATATTTGACAGGAAGAACGTTCTCAATCAGAAGAAGATCAAAAAATGGCGAAGTTCACTCTCTATAGATAAAGAGCAACTCGAGGCCTTCAGAACTGAGAGAATGCAGGACAAGGCCAAAGTGATCGAATTGATTCACAACAGTGATCTCTCTCCTCTTACTGTTCGCAATAAGGTTGAATTGCTGATCAACGGGGAGGAGAAGTTCAAAAGGTTGTTCGAAGATATCAGGAATGCCAAAGAATGTGTGCATCTCGAATATTACATTTTTCGGGATGATGACATAGGAAGCAAATTGATCGATATCTTATGTGAAAAGGCATCTGAAGGGATCAAAGTCAGGATTGATTATGATTACGTAGGCAGCAGTTTTAGCCGGGCAACCAGGAACAGAATGGCTGGGAAAGGAATAGAGTTCTTTCCGTTTATGCCTGTTTACTTCCCGCGCTTTACCAGTAAGCTAAACTACAGGAACCACAGAAAGATAGCCGTAATTGACGGTACGATCGGTTATGTGGGAGGGATTAATATTGGCGATGAATATGTCAATGGGGAAGGGAAACGTTACTGGCGCGACACCCATCTTCGTATCGAAGGAGAAGGGGTGGGAATGTTGCAACTGCACTTTGCCCTTAACTGGGATTTTGTTACAGATGATGAATTGGAGGTCGAAGACAATTGGTTTCCTGATGTAGAAGTAGAGAGTGAGGTAGGAGTACAAATCGCCGCCAGCGGACCTGATACCGATTGGGCGCATATCATGGAAGCTCTTTTCATGGCCATTACCGCGGCCGATGATTATATTTATATATCCACTCCTTATTTTATTCCAAATGATGAGATAGTCACGGCTTTGGTGGCAGCCTCAAAAAGCGGGGTGCAGATCAAGCTGATCATACCCCAGCGAAGCGATTCATATTTTGCCCGGTACGCCAGTTTTTCCTATATAGAAACTATGCTGAGGGCCGGTATAGAAGTTTATCTCTACGAAAAAGGGGTGATCCACTCAAAGGTGATGGTCATTGACGATGTTTTATCCTCCCTGGGAACCACCAATATTGATTATCGCAGTTTTAAGATCAACTTTGAGATCAATGCTTTCATTTATAATGAAGATATCGCTCACAAGGTGAGAAATATGTTTAATAACGATCTTCAGGAAAGCAGAAAGGTCGATCCTGAAGAGTGGTTCGACCGTTCGTTAACTCAGCGAATACAGGAATCGGTATGTCGGTTGTTTGCGCCTATCTTATAAAAAAAAGAAAGAGGCCCCGTGGAACCTCTTTGCGTATTTTTGATGATGATCAGACAAGATCAGATGCGTTTCATCTGCTGCTGCATCATTTTGATCTGTTCCTTAAGCATGTTCTGTTTGTCAAGCTTCTTAGCCTCGTTCAACAGCATGGTAGCCTCTCTTTTACGTCTTTTCTGCATGGCGATTCCTGCAAGACTTAATTTGGCCATGGCAACGTCGTAATCCATGGTCAGCCCCAGCTTAAGAGCTTTTTTGAATCGTTTTTCAGCTTCGCTCAGGTTGGTCTGGGAGGCCATGATCCCGTGCAAATAATGATAATATCCCTGTTGTTTGGTGATCAGGGCAGCTTCGGGGTCTTTGATGCGGTCGAGCCACTTTTTAGTTCCTTCAAAATCTTGCTTACGCATACGCAGAAAAGCCATGATGATCATCTCATTCCTGAAATAAAGAAAAATAAAGATGAGCGACAGCAGGATCAGAAAAATTCCGTTTCCGATCTCCCCTTCAATGAACTGGTAAATGGCAAAGGCGATGATCAGGCCGGCAATAACTAATTTGAGGTTTTTATTGAACATAAGAATTGTTTACTTTTGCGGGGCAAAGGTAATAAAAACAACTGTAAATATTTTTCTTAGCCTGTTTGCTAAAGTAAAAACTCTTTGTATATTTGCCCCGCGATTTTGTGCAGCAAAATGCGAGCCGTTTTACAGAATTTACCAAGTAGATAAAGATATTAGAAAAAATGAAAAGAACGTTTCAACCCTCGAAAAGAAAAAGAAGAAATAAGCACGGTTTCAGAGAAAGAATGGCTACTGCAAACGGTCGAAAAGTACTTGCTAGCAGAAGAGCTAAAGGCAGAAAGAGACTAAGCGTATCTTCAGAGCCAAGACATAAGAAATAATGATATTTTCATAAATATATTAAAGGTGTTACTTTTAACGGTAACACCTTTTTTTTACCCAATAATTACGGTTTATAACTTTTATTAGAGATTGCAATGCCAAAAAGAGAAGATTTAAAATGTATTCTGATTATCGGTTCCGGTCCTATCATCATTGGTCAGGCATGTGAATTCGATTATTCGGGTTCACAGGCGTTGAGATCCCTTCGTGAAGACGGGATCAAAACCATCCTGATCAACAGTAACCCGGCAACCATTATGACCGACCCTTCAATGGCCGATCATGTCTATCTGAAACCGCTTAACACGCGTTCCCTGGTAGAAATATTAAAAGCTCATCCCGAGATCGATGCGGTATTGCCGACCATGGGTGGACAAACAGCACTCAATCTCTGTATCGAAGCTGATGAAAAGGGAATTTGGCAGGATTATAATGTAGATATCATTGGCGTGGATATCGATGCGATCAATATTACAGAAGATCGTGAAAAATTCAGGGAACTCATGAGCCGTATAGGTGTTGGAATGGCACCTCAGGCCACTGCGACTTCCTTCCTGAAAGGAAAGGAGATCGCCCAGGAATTCGGTTTTCCTCTGGTAATACGTGCTTCCTATACTCTGGGAGGAGCCGGAGCATCGATCGTTTATAAAAAAGAGAACTTTGATGAGCTGTTGAGTCGTGGCCTTGAAATATCACCCATACATGAGGTGATGATCGACAAAGCGATGATGGGTTGGAAAGAATACGAACTGGAGCTGCTCAGAGATAAAAATGATAACGTGGTGATCATCTGTACCATCGAGAATATGGATCCGATGGGAATACATACAGGGGATTCGATCACTGTGGCACCTGCCATGACGCTTTCAGACCGTACCTTCCAGCGCATGCGGGATATGGCCATTAAGATGATGCGCAGTATCGGTGACTTTGCCGGTGGGTGTAATGTACAATTCGCGGTAAGTCCTGACGATAAGGAAGAGATCATTGCCATCGAGATTAACCCGAGGGTATCTCGTTCATCTGCACTGGCCTCGAAGGCAACCGGTTATCCTATTGCCAAGATCGCCGCAAAGCTGGCGATCGGTTATACGCTTGATGAACTCGAAAATCAGATCACCAAGTCTACCTCAGCCTTGTTCGAGCCAACACTCGATTATGTGATCGTTAAGATTCCAAGATGGAACTTTGATAAATTCGAAGGTTCAGACCGCGAACTGGGTCTGCAGATGAAGAGTGTGGGAGAAGTGATGGGAATCGGAAGATCTTTCCAGGAAGCATTGCATAAGGCTACCCAGTCACTTGAGATCAAACGTAACGGGATAGGAGCAGACGGAAAGGGTTATACCAATTATGACGTGATTATGGATAAGCTGACCCACCCAAGCTGGGATCGGGTATTTGTGATCTATGACGCCATACAAATGGGTATACCGCTGAGTACCATACATGAGATCACCAAGATCGACATGTGGTTCCTGAAGCAATACGAAGAATTGTATCATATTGAAAAAGAGATATCGACCTATACCATCGAAACCCTGCCACGTGAACTTCTCCTTGAAGCCAAGCAAAAGGGATATGGTGACCGACAGATAGCACATATGCTGGGTTGCTGGGAAAGCGAGGTATATAAGAAGCGGGATGAGATGAATATCAACCGGGTCTACAAACTGGTTGATACCTGTGCAGCCGAATTTGAAGCTGTAACCCCTTATTATTATTCCACCTTTGAAGATGCCATGCAGACCGCAGATGGTAAGAAATTCAGTGCCAATGAGAGTGTGGTGACCGATAAGAAGAAAGTGGTTGTTCTGGGATCAGGACCGAACCGCATCGGCCAGGGTATAGAATTCGATTACTGTTGCGTTCACGGAGTATTGGCTGCAGCTGAATGCGGCTATGAAACCATCATGATCAACTGTAACCCGGAAACCGTTTCAACAGATTTCGACACAGCAGACAAACTGTATTTCGAACCGGTGTTCTGGGAGCATATCTATGACATCATTCGTCATGAAAAGCCTGAAGGAGTGATCGTTCAGTTGGGTGGTCAAACAGCACTGAAACTGGCGGAGAAGCTTGATAAATACGGAATTAAGATCATCGGAACCAGTTTTGAATCTCTGGACCTGGCAGAAGACAGGGGGAGTTTCTCCAGCCTGCTGAAGGATAATAACATCCCATATCCTGAATTCGGTGTCGCACAGACTGCTGATGAGGCTCTTAAACTGGCTGATGAACTGAATTTCCCCATCCTGGTCAGACCATCGTATGTTTTGGGTGGACAGGGAATGAAGATCGTTATCAACAAACAGGAACTGGAAGAGCATGTGGTTGACCTGCTCAGAAAAATACCAAATAACAAACTGTTGCTGGATCATTATCTCGACGGAGCCATCGAAGCCGAGGCAGATGCGATCTGTGACGGCGAAGATGTCTACATTATAGGTATTATGGAGCATATTGAGCCTTGTGGGATACATTCAGGAGATTCAAATGCCACGCTGCCGCCTTTTAACCTGGGAGACCTGGTACTTGAGCAGATCAAAGACCATACACGAAAAATCGCCCTTGCGCTGAATACGGTAGGTCTGATCAATATACAGTTCGCTATCAAAGATGATATGGTCTATATCATTGAAGCAAACCCAAGAGCCTCCCGTACGGTACCGTTCATTTCAAAGGCCTATAAGGAGCCTTACGTGAATTATGCTACCAAGATCATGTTGGGAGAGAAAAAGCTGAAGGACTTCACCTTTAATCCTAAACTGGAAGGTTATGCGATCAAGCAGCCGGTCTTTTCATTCAATAAGTTTCCTAATGTGAATAAGAATCTGGGGCCTGAAATGAAAAGTACAGGTGAGAGTATCTTGTTTATCGATAGTCTGAAAGACGATGAGTTCTATGAATTGTATCACCGCAGAAAGATGTATCTGAGCAAATAAGAATTCATAGAGATAAAAATAAGAAGGGGAGCCACAGGCTCCCTTTTTTTATTGAATTTATGAAGTCATTCTGAGGGTGTTATATTTAAAATAAGTAAATTAATATGAAAATTGCTTCCTATGAAAACATCACTACCCTTTATACTTCTTTTTCTTTGCTGCACTCCTTTCTGGGCTCAGACTCCAAAATTTGATGCGGCAAAATTCTTTGAGGAAGACCGGTCTGTGGCAGTATGGAACAACCTGAGGGTTGAAAAGCTTACGGCCAATGATCTGCTGATACTTCCTTCGGGAAATTACCTCAGGGTGAAAGTGCCCGACAGCAACAGAAAAACAAAGATAGAGATACAGGACCTGCTCGGTATAACCGTACTTGAGAACAAGTACGATCTCGACAGGGACCTTGATATTTCCACCCTCAGAGAAGGTAATTATATCATCAAGGTTTATCTGGACGATCGCATTCTGATGGGAAAATTCAGGATCGTCAGAACCTGAGCACCAGAATGGCTGTTATTATGGCCAGGGTGAAACTGATCAGCGTACCTATTAAAATATATTCAGTCAGCTTCCGGTCTTTCGATTCCGACAGATCACTAAACCTGAAAATGGATTTGGCTGCGATAAGAAACCCGACTCCTTCCCAGTGACCGGTGATGATAAAAATAAATACCAGGAGTCTTTCCAGAATTCCGATATATTTCCCCGCGTTCGAAAGTGATTCATCGGCTCCGATCTCAGTTTTTGGAGTGTAAACCGAGATGAGGGTTCTGATAAGTATAGCTGCGGGCTGGGTAAGGAAGATCAGGGCTGAAAAGATGGCTAAATCTCTGGTCTGCCAATCAGGCCAGCTAACCCCTCCTTTTATAATCAGACTTACCGCCAGTAATACTGCAAGGTGCAATGCCTGATCGATAAAGAACCACAGCCTTCTGCTGTCTTCTTTTTGAAGGTATATCTTCATAACATCTATAAGCAAGTGGGTGAGCCCAATGATAACTGCCCAGTACCAAAGCGATACGTTCCATAGCAATAAAAAGTTCAGTGCGATGTGAATGAGAGTGTGCACGTAAAGCTGGGGAGCAAGGATCTTTCGTTTTTCCTTGGCCAGTACCCATTTTTCTGATTGCAGAACAAAATCTCCCAATAAGTGGGCAATAAGCAGGCGTAAGAATATTTCCATGTTTTTTAGTCGGGGTGTTGTATGTGGTCGATCTTTTTCTTGAACATTGTATCAACGGCCATAACCTCTTCGAGGTAGGCCCTTTTTTGTCTTTCACTAACAGTGTTCTGTTTTATGCCGATCATCTGACCGAGCTCGCTTTGTGATTTCTTTTGATTCTCGAGGCTTAGTTTCACGATCTCTGCAGAATTAACCGTCCAGTTATCAGTGGCGATTCCCAACAGACGGAAGATCAGATTCAGATCTTCGTCTATGTCATTTCTGACCGATTTGATGGCCAGGTTTGTCTTTGACTTTTTCAGGGTCTCAAAACGCTCACCTGAAAAAATGAAGACCTGTCCTGCTGCTTCAGAGATACTGCGGTATTCGTCAGAAAGTTCACCGATACCTATTGCCATACGCACGTCAAGGCCCTTTACCATTTTTACGGTTGCTTTGATACGCATGCATGCTTCAAAAGTGTGATAGACGTCTCTGACTTCAAGCTGAAAGCTGTCTCCCCTGAAAATCTCCCACAGTTTTTCTGATCCGGTTACCGCAGTTAACACCTTTTTGAGAGATGGCAGCCATAGTTCGGGATCAGCGGCTTTCCGCGAATTGATGATGTCTCCTGTGATTACACTAGTCATACCTCTAATATCGTTAAATATAACGATAAAAGCAAATATCGTCTAAAAAAACGATAAATATAAATATCAATTAAATAAGCGATATTTAATCTTCAGCCCTGTCGAGCCACTTATTGTCGATCTGTTTGCTTGCCTTAGCGCCCAGATCTTTCAGGTTCTGTACCTTTTTCAATAAGTTCCCCCGACCGGTTAGTTTCTTCATCGAACTGTCGTAAGTGTTCTTGACCGTGTTTAGCTGGTTCCCCACTTTTTCCAGATCTGAAAGGAGGTCGGTAAACTTGTCATAGAGCTTACCTGCTTCAGAAGCTATAGACAGGGCATTTTTGTGCTGTTTATCGTTCTGCCACATACTGTCTATGGTTCTGAGCGTGGCTAAAAGGGTGGTGGGGGTTACGATCACTATATTCTTTTCGAATGCGGCATTGTACAGCTGGGGTTCTTCCTGAAGTGCCATGGCAAAGGCAGGTTCCAGGGGTATGAATAGCAATACGAAGTCAGGGCTCTCCATTTCATAGAGTTGGTGATAGTTCTTATTGCTTAACTGGTCGACGTGTTTTTTGATCGACTGCAGGTGTTCTTTGAGTTTCTTCTTTTTTTCAAGTTCATCTTCCTCGTTCACATATTGCTCATAAGCCACCAGTGATACTTTTGAGTCGACCACCATCTTTTTGTCGTCTGGAAGGTGAATGATCACATCGGGAAGAACTCTGCGACCTTCATCGGTCAGAAAACTGTTCTGCACCGTATATTCGCTTCCTTTCTCAAGTCCGGATTTCTCCAGCACTCTTTCAAGTACAAGTTCGCCCCAGTTCCCCTGCATCTTGGTGTCTCCTTTAAGCGCTCTGGTCAGGTTAGAGGCTTCCCTGGTGATCTGTTGATTGAGTTCCCTGAGGTTCTTTAGTTGTTCCTGAAGCATGCTGTGCCGTTCGATGCTTTCCTTATTAGTGCTTTCAACCCTTTTCTCGAATAGCTGAATCTTTTCCTGTAGCGGCCCCAGAAGATTTTTAATGTTTTCCTGGTTCTGATCAGTAAACTTCTTAGACTTCTCTTCCAGAATCCGGTTGGCCAGTAACTGGAATTTCTCTGAGAACTGTTTCTGAAGATCTTCCACCTCTTTTTTATGTTCTTCATTGCGTTTCTGAAGATTTTCGAGGTCTGTTTCCTTACGGGAAAGCCTGATGGCAAGGCCTTCTTTGGCACTTTGAAGGTCTGCCCGGTCTTCTTTCAGCTCATTGATCTGATCCTGAAGTGCAGATTGGGTTCTTTCCCACTGTTGTTCTTTTTCCTTCAGAACCTGTTTAATGCTTTGGGTTTTTTGTTTCTGAACAAAGATGCCCAGGTAAATGGCCGCAGCCAGAAGGGCTATATCTCCGACGATCAGAAGAATAATCGAGGTGTCGCTCATTTCGGTAACTTGTTAAAAAGGATTGAGGATTCCGGATAAATATACACAGAGCCATGCTAAAATTTAAAACAGTCAGCGGGAAATTACCCAGAAGTTATCAAGAACGTATTCTGAGGCTTCCTGAAATTTTTATGTATTTTTAAACCTGTTCCCATCGATCAAGTCTGGACATCATGACAAATAATCTAATTCGCTTGTATCTTCCTCTGATTTTCTTCTTTTTTTCTGTCTGTGTTTCCGCTCAGACTTCAACAATAGAAAGCAAAGACAGCCTTATTAATGTGAATACCTACCGATTCGCTGATACGCTTTCTCTTGACCTGTATCGCCCGGTTACCCCGCGCAGTGAAGCTCCGTTGCTACTGCTGGTTCACGGGGGTGGTTTTTATACAGGAAGCAGGGATGGAGAAAGGGAAATGCGATTTGCAAAAACGATGGCTTTATCGGGCTTTCCTGTGGCTTCGATCAGTTACCGTTTGAGCAGAAAGGGGAAGCCTGAAGGCTTTGGTTGTCAGTGTCCGGCCAGGGAAAAGATCGAAACCTTTAAAATGGCAGTTGAGGATGTTTCTTCGGCTATTAGGGTTCTTACAGAGAATAAGTCTGACTGGGGCCTTGGCAACGAGACTTTTGTGCTTGTAGGCAGCAGTGCAGGGGCAGAGGCGATTCTTCAATATGTGCTGATGAAAAATCACCCGGCTTTTAAAGGCATGGCTGACCCTAAAGGGAAGGTTGCCGGTTTGATATCTTTTGCCGGAGCGGTACTCGATACGAGTTATATAGATGAGGCTGATGCAGTTCCTGCCTTGTTGTTTCACGGAACAGACGATAAACTGGTGCCTTTCGGAAGTGCGCCCCATCATTTTTGTGATGACTCGGCTCCCGGTTATCTGCCGCTTTACGGATCGGCTGCCATAGCTGACAGTTACCGAAAACTCGGGAGTACTTTTATTCTGGTGAAGGTGAAGGGTGGAGGACATGAGTGGGCAAACCTCGCCTATGAGCAGACAGACTTGATAACCCGTTTTTTGGAGGAATACGTGATATCTGAGCAGAGGTACCCGGAAGTGATCGGTAAAACAACCCGGTAGCTTTGGTCAGAGCACTTATTTTCTAACCCTGAAAGTGCCTGATTTCTTGTCGAAGTAAATGAGATCAGCCGGGAATAACCTGGAAAAAAGGCCCTTCTCTATCAGGCGGCATGGTTCGTCGTAATAAGTCTCCTTATTGTTCATGATCAACATTTTATCACAAAGCTGTATGGCCAGGTCGATCTCATGGGTAGAGAATATTACTGCCTTCCCGTGCTCATGAGCGATCTTTTTCAGCAATTTGAGTATATAGGTTTTGTGGTAGATGTCAAGATGCGTGGTGGGTTCATCCAAAATGATGGTAGAAGTATCCTGAGCAAGGGCTCTTGCAATAAGCACTTTTTGTAATTGGCCGTCGCTCATTTCATAACAGGCCTTATTCTTCAGGGGCTCCAGGTCAAGTTGCCTGATCACCTGGTTGAGGTGTTCGCGGTCATTCTGGCTTAGATTTCCGATCCAGTCTGTATATGGTTGCCGTCCCAGGGCTATCAGTTCGATGGCTGTAAGATTTTTGGCCATCGGCTGCTCTGTAACCACTACGCTGAGTTCACGGGCCAGTTCAATAGCGCTGTATTGCTTTACGGGTTTGTTATTGAGTGAAATAGTTCCCTTGAGAAAGGGCTGAATTCCTGAGATGCTCCTGAGCAGCGTCGATTTCCCGGCTCCATTAGCTCCGACTACCCCCACCAGTTCTCCTTTCATGATATTCAGGTCTGTCACGCGGCTGACCAGGAAATCTTCCTTGTCTTTGTGGTAACCGATCACCAGATCTTTACTGCTTAAAATGCTATGATATTTCTCCTCCATCATTTAAAAGATCATTTTGCGTTTACGAACCAGCAGCCAGATTACTACCGGTGCCCCTACGATCGAGGTGATAGCATTGATGGGCAGCGCCACCTCAGAAAACGGCCACTGGGCAATACTGTCACATATGAGCATGAGCATTCCGCCAAACAGCATGACAGCCGGCAGCAGTATTTTGTGATTTGAGGTATTGAATAATTGTCTGGTGAGATGAGGAACGGCCAACCCTACAAATGCTATAGGTCCCGCATAGGCTGTCGCAGCACCGGTGAGAATACTGGCAGCAAGGATGATCTGAAATCGGGATCTTTTGACATTGACTCCCATGCTCCGGGCATAATTTTCGCCCAGCAAGAGGGCATTTAGTTGTTTGATGACAATTATGGCAAAGAATGTTCCCAGGAGGGTGAAGATTGAGAAGAACAGTAACTGTGACCATGACAGGTCTCCCAGGCTTCCGTATGACCAGAATATATATTGCTGAAGTTTCTCCATTCTCGTAAAGTATGCGAGTATCCCCACTACCGCCGAGGTCAGGCTGCTGAACATCAGTCCGATGATCAACAGAGCCATGGTGTCACGAACGCGAAAAGCCACCAGGAGTACGGCGGAAAGCACCAGCAGGCTTCCTGCGCTGGCAGCCAGGGCAATTGTGATATCATCGGTTAAGATCGACCCTGCCACACCTGAAAGTAATCCACCGCCCATTATGATCAACGCCACCCCCAGGCTGGCTCCCGAACTTATTCCCAGTACAAACGGGCCGGCCAGCGGATTTCTGAAAAAAGTTTGCATCAATAACCCGCTTATCGAAAGACATGCACCCACCAACACCGCTGTGATGGCCTTGGGGAGACGATAATTCAGTACGATGTAATTCCATGATTCGTTATCTGAACCGCTTCCCAGAAAGATATCGAAAAAAGCTGGTAGGGGTATGTGAACCGATCCCAGAGAAAGATTCACCAAAAAGATCAGTATAAACAGCAGTCCGATGCCGGTGAAAGTGAAACGATATTTGCGAAAGGGCTTCAATCTTCAAGGGGTTTGAAAAAATACGGGCTATGTCCGGGCAGCAATTCGGGATGCAGTATACTTACCAGGTCCTTCAAAACCATATCAGGACGATGAGGTCCCAATTCATAGAAGATAACTCCTCCCGTTTCTCCAGTAGTGAGACTTGAACTGTATACCTTTTGATCGCGAAAGGCCTCAAATCGGGCATAGTGTTCGTTGGCGTCTTTCATCTCTTCATAAGATGTAAATTGTGCTGTTCCGATCCAGTAATCGGCCTCCCGTCCCTTTTCGAGCACACTTTCAAGGCTCAGCGCAAGACTCCCGCTCCCTTCGGCATCTTTCCAGATGTAGTCGGCATTCGCGTCGGCAAATAAGGTGGCTGCCCAGCTGTTCCCTGCAGGGAGATACCAGATATCTTTAAACATGGCGCCGCTGATTACCTGCGGACTTTGTTTTACTGCTGAAGCCAGTTTGGCCACACGTTTGTATTCTCCGGCGACCTGTTTAAAAATACTGTCTGCCTTTTCCTGTTTATCCAGCAACACGCCAAAAACCTTTATCCACTCTGTTTTTCCCAGAGGGTGTTTTTCCACCCAATCACCATTATACATGACCGGGATGCCTATTTTTTCAAGATTGGTATAGGTTCGATTGTTTCCGTCTATGGCAAACCCGATAATTACATCGGGAGACAGGTCTATCACAGCCTCGGTGTTCATAGATTCGTTGGCACCGATGTCGGCTATACGTCCATCTTCTATCATTATTCGGGCCTTTTCTGAAGATATATACCGGGTACCAGGGAAGGCGACCACTTTGTTTAATTCATCAAGTGCCTCCAGGGCCGGAATATGAGTGGTTGAGGTCAGAATAATTTTTGAAAGAGGGAGTCTTAAAACCGCGTCGTAGGCCTTTTGGTTTATGGGTTTGTCGTATGAGCTATCGGCCACCGCATAGGAAAGTGTTTTTTCAGCACCCTGCCAGGGTGTGTATACCCTGATCTCTGTCAATCCCGGAGCTGCCTCAATAATTTCAAAGCCTTCAGCGAACATGTTTGATTTTAAAGCAGCCGTGGGATTTTCCGCCTGGGGGGCGTTTACAGCAGGTTTTTCCTTACATGATATTATGAAAAGGAACAATACAGGGAAGAACTTTCTGATCATGCTTTGATGTGGCTTAGCTACTTTGATTCCGGGCTAAAATTAAGATTATTTCGGCTTTTAAACGAAAACTTATTCTTTTTGATTAATTTCGAGCCCGAAAATAAGGTTTCTGTTCTGCCTTGCCGCAGGATGGAATTAAAAGGGAATCCGGTGCCTGTCTGTTAACAGGACAAAATTCCGGAGCTGTTCCCGCAACTGTAAGTTTAGTCGGTAATACCGATACACACCTGTTTCTGCAATGCCACTGTTGATTTATCAACGGGAAGGTGACAGGTCGTGATACAAGCCAGGAGACCTGCCCGATTTTCACTTGATGTCAAACTTTCGGGATAAAGGTTTGCGTATGGGTACACTCATGCTTTTCTCCCTTTTTAAACAACCTTAATTATGATCGATAAAACACTAAGTGTTTTAGCTTTAGCGCTTACTATGGGCGTAAACCTACAAGCCCAGGATTCTGATCCTGGAAATCAAAAGAACGATACCATTACCAGATTGGAAGAGGTCGTGGTGAGCGATACCCGCTTTCCCATCAAACGCGAGAACTCGGGTAAAACAGTGATTCGGATCTCCAGAAACGAGCTGGAATCTATGGCAGGGCAATCTGTTGCCCAGGTGATCAATACCCAGAGCGGTATCGAGATCAACGGAGTTAGAAGTAATGCCGGACAAAACCTCTCGTATTTCATCAGGGGGGGGAATAACCGGCAGGTGCTGGTAATGATAGACGGGATCCAAATGACTGATCCCTCTCAGATTGCCAATGATTTTGATCTTCGTTTACTCGATGTAAATATGATCGAGAATATGGAGATCATAAAAGGAGCCGCCAGTACGCTCTATGGAAATGCCGCAGCAGCAGCTGTAATCAATATTACCACCCGCAAAGCCGGTAAAGAGGGAATGAGCCTGCAGCTCAATAGTTCTATGGGTACTAACAAGGCTTCAGGAGACAAGGAATACGGGGTGGATGATTTTCGCAATTCGGTTATCTTAACCGGGAGTACCGGAAGGTTAAGGGCTGTGGCCGGTTTCAGCCAGCAGTACACAGATGGCCTTTCTGCGGTTGCCGGGGAGGAGAGTGATGTCTTTAATCGTTACAATTCGAACTTCAGAATTTCATACCGTTTCAGCGATCACTTTAGCCTCAGTGGTACTGGGAGTCACGATCACTTTGAGGCAGGATTTGACCGCAGCGTTCCCCGCGAAGATGCCGATTTCTTATCGGAAAGTACTCAAAACCGACTGATGATCAGTCCCGAATACCGTTACGATCAGGGTTCGGTAAAACTGAACCTGGGTTTTAACGAGATCTCCAGGGAGCTCACCTCCGATTTTCCGGCTGAATACTACGGCAGAAACCTGGTGCTGGATCTATTTCAAAAGCACGAATGGAGCGATTCATTCTATACCATCGCCGGTGTGAATCATATCAATTCGAAAGCGGTATTCAGCGATGATACCTCCTTCTCAATTACCGATCCTTACCTGAACCTGGTATGGCTTTCTTCTTTCGGATTAAATCTTAACTCGGGAGCACGACTGAATAATCACAGCGAATACGGATCTACGCTTACATATAACCTGAATCCTTCTTACAGGATCTCAATGCCGGAAGGCGGCTATTTGAAGTTCCTGAGCTCCTACAGCACCTCTTATATAGCTCCCAGCCTGACCCAGCTTTTTGGACCCTTCGGAGCGAATCCAGATTTACAACCCGAAGAGAACACCACCTTCGAGGCGGGTGCAGAACTCCTGAGGGGAAGCTTCCGTTTTAGCAGTGTTTATTTTCACAGGCTTGAGGAGAATTTTATCAACTATCAGGTTTTTGACTTTGATACCTTTGAAGGAGGTTTTGTCAACGTAGAGGAAGATTTTAATGTGAGAGGGGTGGAAGTGGAAATGAACTGGAATCCGCTCTCTGCTGTACGACTGGACGCGAATTATACCTTCACAGAAAACCCCGACAGGCTGGCGCTGAGAATTCCAAAGCACAAGGCAAATGTTTTTCTCAACTATGCCTTTGCATCAAAAAAGGGAAATATACGCTTAGGGTACCAATTTACCGGAGCACGAACAGATACCGATTTTGAAACCTTTGAAAATGTAACCCTGGAAGCATTTTCCCTGGTAGGCATAGGAGGTTCTTATCGAATCAATGATCACTTAAGTGCCAATGTACAGCTTGAAAACCTTTTCGATGAGGAATATTTCGAATTGGTAGGTTATGAGACCAGAGGCAGAAATATAAGATTGGGTTTTTCACTCAACCTGTAAGATACCGACCATGGGAAAGAGGGGTGTTAAGAGACACTCCTCTTTCTTTTTATAATTCGGAAAGCAGCATACGCTGGTACCAGGCGGTATTTCTTTTACTTTCTCCAAGCAGTTCGAATGACTGATGATCGGTACCGATAAATTTCTGGGAAGCCCCTGTTATTGACATAAGGGTTCTTGCCAATAAAGGTTCATCAGGTTCACCCAGTGTCCCCAGGTTTCTCAGGTCTTCCGATTGAGAAATATCGGGTTGCAACCCATCGGCATAATCACCGAAACCTGCTGCATTTTCGGTTTTGGAAATTATGGGTTGTATCGCCCAGGTGTGATTGGGATTCAGACCCGGGTCATTATAGCGGAACGAGGGCGAATCATATACCGTAACAGAGGCTTCGTTCTTTCCGCGGGTAGGGGTTCCCACCTGAATTACATTGATATAGGGCTTGAGCCCGTTGATCACAAGTTCGCTGGCAGAGGCCGTTCCCGAAGTGGTGATCACATATACGCGATCAAGATTAAGGCTGTTCGCTTCTTCCCCTCCAACTGAGTTCCCGAAACGATATTCGGTCTGACTGTTGCTCAACCGGTCTTCTATCTTGTTATTATAGCGTAACTTGGCAAAGAGTTGCCCGCTGAATTGTCCGGTTACAAGACTGGCAAGACGGGTCGAAGTATTAACCGAGCCACCCGGATTATAGCGCAGATCCAGTATCAGATCACTGATTCCGTCTGCCTTGAATGTGCCGAATGCGGTATTAAGCTCAGCTTCGAAATTCGCAATAAAACCGTTATACATCAGATAGCCGATCTTTTGACCTTCGAGTTCGAGGGTCTTTGCAATGAAAACCGGATTCTCGGAAAGCGGCATTTTGGTAAGACCGATGGTTTCTCCTGTTTTGACAAGGTTATCACCTTCAAAGTTTGCCAGGCTGATGGTATAATCTGCATTATCACCAAACAGTAATGGTAGATAATTGTCGATAGTGAGATCGGTGCCGTCAACTGCGGTAAACAGGTCACCCCTTTTGAGGCTGGTTGCAGCCGCATTTGAACCGGGGATGATGTACCTTACATAGCCAAACACCTGATCGGTGCCCGAACGCCTGACCAGGCCGAATTCCATTCCGTTCGAATCTGAATTTCCCCTGAAACTTTCCTGTAAAGCCTGGTAATCGTCTGTTATAAAGCTAAAGCGGTCTTCGGTGAAAAGCAATCTGTCAAACAACTCACGCGGATCTGCGAAACTCTCCAGAAAAGATTCATATGTGGCCTGGTTTTCAAATCGGTTGTCGGCCAGTTCGGCCACATCCTGTTGCCAGAAGTAATAATAATTCATTCCCTTCCAGATGAAATCTTCAACTTCCAGAGCCGGATCAGGAACTATAATATTGTCATCTTCGTCTGTACAGGCGAAAAGGGTGAAAAAAACAAGGAGGTAGAATAATTTGGGAAGAAAGGTTTTTGGATACATACTATAAAAGAAGGCTGCCCGAAACGAACAGCCTGATAGGTTTTATTCTTTTTTAAAGGTTACTTTTTCCAGGTACATATTGTCTTTCATAGGCCTGGCCATGGAGGAGCTTGAAATGATATCTACCGGTAATGTTATTTCTTTCAAAACACCCGGTTTGGCAGACACCCCTGTAATGAGTTCCAGTGCCCTTGCCAGGAAGGGTTCTGAAGGATCGCCGAGCACCCCAAGATTGCTTACATCTTCAGAGAGTTCATATTCAGGCTGTAGCCCGTTGGTGTAATCGAAGAACCCTGCTGAATTTTCATTTCGTCCGGTTAGTGGCTGTAACCCCCAGGAATTATCCGGATTGATCTGGTCTGCCGTATCGGGATTATAGATCCAGAAATTATCAGGATTATCGACCAGGGTGATCGAAAATTCATTTTTCCCTCTGGTCAGACCTCCGATCTGTTCTACGGTCATATATGGATCGAGTCCGTTTATGACCAGTTCACTGGCAGAAGCCGAACTGCCGGTGGTAAGTACGTAGACGCGATTCAATTCCAGGGTATTCACCGGGGTACCCTGATCGTCTATCACATCGGCAAAATACTCTTCAAGCTGTGCATCTGAAAGCTGCGCCTGAACTTTTTCATTCCAGCGCTGGCGGATAAATAGTTTCTGGGTATCGGTGCTGTGAATCATGCTGGAAAGCAGAACGGCACTGTTTACTGATCCGCCGGGATTATAGCGAAGATCCAGCACCAGGTCAGTCACTCCGGCAGCCAGAAACTCGCCGAAAACATCATTCAGTTCTGCATCAAATGTTCTTGTGAACCGGTTATACATAAGGTATCCGATTTTCATTCCTTCCACATCAAGTACTTTGCTTACATGTATTGGGTTCTCTGTGATGTTTTCTTCCTGGGTGAGGGTCACTTCTTGTCCGTTAAGCTGTATAGCACTTCTTGGAACGCCGGTAATACCCAGGTCGTTTCCGTTCACATCAGCAAGCCCCAGGGTATAAGTGTTGTTTTCACCGAAAAGCAGGTCCTCGAAATTATCAACTGTAAGCTGAGTTCCGTCGACGGTCAGAAACACGTCGCCCCGCTGAATGTCTTTGGTCGCCGCATCACTTCCTTCTATGATATATCTGACATACCCGTATACATCATTATTGTCTACAAAACGTGCGAGCCCGTACTCGAGCCCGTTGGTTTTGGCAACACCCTGCTGGGATTGTACCAGTTCTGTGTAATCATCTGTAATAAAGGTAAACCTGTCTTCGGGAAACCTTAATGCTCTGTTGAAAAGGTCTATAGGATCGATATAATTATTTAGAAATTGATAAAAAGCTTCTTGGTTATCGTTCCTGCTATCTGCCAAGTTCGCTACTTCGCCCTGCCAGAAATACCAAAAGTTCAGGGCGTCCCAGGTAAATTCATTTGCTTCATTTTCAAGTGTAACTTCTTCATCAGGAGTTTGCTCGATTTCGGTATCGATATTGTCGTCCTTACTGCATGCAATAAAGAAGAGGGGGATGAGTAAGATCCCCATAAATTTTCTTAAATCTTTCATGGGTGTTTTGATTCCTATTATCATTTAGTGTTAAATCAGCAAGATAACTTACATATGCAATAAATTAAAATTAATTGTAACAAAATTGATACTGGCTCGTCTTCCTTGTAGAAGAGGGTCTTAAGAGAGACCAAAGAACCAAAGAAATCAAATGAATCAGTCTGAATTTTTAAACACTGTGTTGCCCTTCAAGGATAAGCTCTACCGGTTGGCCAAAAGATTGCTGGTCTCCCGGGAGGAAGCCGAAGACGCCACCCAGGAAATAATTATGAAGCTGTGGACCAACAACGCTAAAATGTCTTCTTATAACAATGTAGAGGCTTTTGCGATGACAATGACAAAAAATTACTGCCTGGACCGTCTGAAATCGAAACAGGCCAATAATTTAAAATTGGTACACAGTAATTATAAGGACGAGAACACCTCTCTTCAGAAAAGTATCGAAGTTAAAGATTCGGTCAGCTGGATGGAGAGGATTATGGAAAACCTGCCGGAGCAACAACGCCTGGTGTTACAACTTCGGGACATCGAACAGTATGAATACGATGAGATCGAAAAAATGCTCGACATGAAGCCAACAGCAATCAGGGTTACCCTGTCGAGAGCCAGAAAGGCAGTAAGAGAAGAACTATTAAAAAAACACAACTATGGAATTAGTTAAACATATAGAAACGCTGCTGGAAAAGTATTTCGAAGCAGCCACCAGTATCAGGGAAGAGGAAGAGTTGAAAGCTTACTTCTCTGGCGATGAGGTAGCCCCCCACCTGGAGGAATACCGCCCTCTGTTCAACTACTTTTCAGTAGCACAGGAGGAGACTTACAGCAAGGAGATTCCGTTGAAGCCTGCAACAAGCAGGGGATATCTTAAATGGATATCGGTGGCAGCAGCTGTTGCCGTTACGATGGGAATCTTTTTCGATCAGCAGTCTTCCCCTTCTCTTGAAGAGCAGTATACGCAGGAGGAAATTCGCTCGGCTCAACTGGCTTTGTCGATGTTCTCCAAGAACTTCAGCAAAGGTACTGACGGGTTGAGTTATCTGACAGAATTTGAAAAGAACACAAATAAATTTTTAACAAACGAGAAATAAATAGAAATCATGAAAAAGTTAATACTAGCTGCCATTGTAGCGATCCTACCGTTAGCCGGTTTCGGCCAGTCGATCTTCGACAAATATGAAAATGATGCCCAGGTCACTTATGTGGCCATGCAGCCCAAGATGTTCCAGATGCTGGGTAAGATGAGCGTCAGTACCGAAGATCCTGAAGCACAGGAGTTCTTTGAACTGGTCAACAACATTACCAGCTTTAAGGTGATGACCACCGAGAATAAGGAGATCGCTGCCGATATGGAAAACTGGGTGGTAAAACATCTGAACAGCTCATCTTTTGAAGAGCTGATGAGGGTGAGAGACGGAGATTCGAACGTTCGGTTCTACGTGAAGGAAGGAAGAGATGAGAATCACGTGAAAGAATTGCTGATGCACGTCACCGATATCGGAAGCCCGGATGTCAAAATGAATGGTAAGATGATCGAATCGGTACTGCTTTCGCTTACCGGAGATATCGACCTGAGAAAGATCGCAAGTCTGACCAATAAGATGGATCTTCCCGGAGGAGATCAGTTAGGAAAAGCCGGTCAGGAGAAAAATTAATTCAAACAGGAGGGGCTGTCAGGCAGCTTCCTCTTGTTCATTTATAAAAAATCAAAACAATGAAACTACTTACAAAAATATCTGTAACCATGATGCTGATCGCCGGAATGATCTCTTGTGACAGCGGGACTTCGCTACAGGAATACTATGTTCAGAGTCAGGAACGTTCCGATTTTCTAAGTCTTGACATCCCGGCCAGTATTCTGAAAATAGAAGAAGTGGAGCTTTCACCAGAGCAACGTGAGGCTTACGAATCGGTTCATAAACTAAATATTCTGGCTTACAAGACCAACCCTGATAACACCGTTGATTTTGAAGCAGAGAAGTCGAAGGTCTACGATATTCTAAGCGGAACAGACTACCAGGAGTTAATGCGCATCAATGCCAATGGCAACAGTGGTGTGGTCAAATACATCGGTAGTGATGATGCGGTTGATGAGGTGATCATATTCGGAAGCAACGACACCCTTGGCTTTGCCTTGGTACGCGTATTAGGTGACGACATGAAACCTGCAAATATGATGAAGCTTATGGAAGTCGTACAAAAGGGGAATATAAATGGTGAAGGACTGGGACAGTTAAAGAACTTCTTTGACAAGAATTAAACCAGCACCGATTAGCATAAAAAAAAAGCGCCGGGTAATCCCGGCGCTTTTTTTATCAGATCCCCGTATAATTGGAAGGGGAGATCTGTTTAAGCTCTCTTCTGATATCTTCATTCACCTCCAGGGTGTCGATGAATTCGGCTATGGTTTCTTTATTGATACGTGAATTGGTACGAGTCAGACCTTTCAGGGCCTCATAAGGATTTGGATATCCCTCCCGTCTCAAAATGGTTTGTATCGCTTCAGCCACTACTGCCCAGTTATTTTCGAGGTCACTCTCAAAACGATCGGCGTTAAGCAATAGCTTCCCAAGGCCTTTAAGAGTTGCCTGGAAACCGATCGAGGCATGAGCAAAAGGAACACCAACGTTTCTGAGCACTGTGCTGTCGGTCAGATCCCTTTGTAAACGAGAGACCGGTAATTTTGCGGCCAGGTGTTCCAGGATCGCGTTGGCGATACCCAGGTTACCCTCTGAATTCTCAAAATCAATAGGATTGACTTTATGTGGCATAGCCGATGAACCTACTTCACCTTTTTTGATCCTTTGCTTGAAGTAGTCCATGGAAATATAGGTCCAGATATCCCTGTCCAGATCGATAAGTATGGTATTGATACGTTTCATAGTATCAAAAAGAGCAGCCATTTGATCGTAATGTTCGATTTGTGTCGTGGGAAATGAATGGTGGAGTCCGAGTTTATTCTCTACGAACGAGGTTCCGAATTCTTTCCAGTCGATCCCGGGATAGGCCACTTTATGTGCGTTGAAATTTCCGGTTGCCCCACCGAATTTAGCTGCATAGGGTATTTGAGTCAGCCATGAAGCCTGGGTTCGCAAACGAACCACGAATACCTCGATCTCTTTTCCCAAGCGGGTGGGAGAGGCCGGTTGTCCGTGAGTACGGGCAAGCATAGGTACCATAGCCCACTCCCTGGAAAGGGTTTCCAGCTTTTCGATCACCTGGTTGAGCTGAGGGATGTATTCCTGTTCCACCGCTTGTTTGATGGATAGGGGAATAGCTGTGTTATTGATATCCTGTGAGGTCAGTCCGAAATGAATGAACTCTTTGTATTGCTGGAGGTTCAGAGCGTCGAACTGTTCTTTGATGAAATACTCAACGGCCTTCACATCGTGATTGGTGGTACGCTCGATCTCTTTGATACTTTGCGCATCTACCGGGGTGAAATTTTCATAGATCGCTCTAAGGCTTTTAAAAAGTGCATGATCGAACTCCCTGAGTTGAGGAAGAGGTGTTTCGCAAAGAGCGATAAAGTATTCGATCTCGACGAGAACCCTGTAGCGGATCAATGCTTCTTCTGAAAAAAAACGGGCCAGATTTTCTACCTTGTTTCGATACCTGCCATCGATGGGTGAGATGGCATTGAGTGGAGATAATTCCATTGTTTTTATTTTGAAAACACAAATTTAAGCCTCTTGTTCAAATACGTCACTACAATTCGTTTTTTTCAGCCTAAAATTACCTGCCTGCCTCACTTTTATCCCATTTTTTCTGTAAGATACGTGCCCTGGCCCTGAAAGCGGGACTTTCTGAGGCATAATCTCTATCGATAATAGCCCGTAATTCATTTTTGATCCAGGCTTCCTTCTCGGAGAGATTGGCTAAGGCAGTCATTGCAAAGACCTTTTCAGCCGGGGTTGCATTGTATATCAGGATATCGAAACAGAATTCGATGAGTATATTTTTCAGATTTTCAGATAGCGGGGGGGAAGAGCTCAAGGTGATCATCTCAGCAATTTTGGCCAGCGAACGTTTGGCCTGCATCGGGGATTTTTCTTTAAATACAGCCTTTAATTGCTCCTCATATTTTATGAGCTGAAGAGGAGCAGTCCTGCCTATCATTTCTAAAATCCACAATGACTTCCTGGCCGTATCAGGCAACAGAGCAAGTTCAAAAAGACGTTTCAGGTTCCTTTCATTATCCAGAATCTCCTTTGCCAGTTTTTCCCTGCTATCTCTGTGGGCTGAAACCCCCAGAACTTTTTTTTCGAGATCAGACATTGCGGTTCGATTATTTTTTACTTTTGAGGTTTAAATTTAATAAAAGCCTTATGCGAATCGTAAAAATTAGTCTCTGGATCTTACTAGGTGTGTTTATAATCATTCAGTTTATCAGACCTGAGAAGAATATTTCAACAGATATCACTCAAAACGATCTGATCGTTTCAACGAAGCCGGCCCCTGAAGTCGAAGCCATTCTCAGATCATCATGCTATGACTGTCATTCAAATAATACCGACTATCCCTGGTACAGCAATATAGCCCCGGTTTCTTTCTGGCTTAATGATCATATAGAGGAAGGAAAGGAACATCTGAACTTTTCGATCTGGGAACAATATGATAACGAGCGAAAAGCTCATAAGATGGAAGAGATCGCTGAAGAGGTTGAAGAAGGAGAGATGCCTCTTGACTCCTATACCTGGATACATGGAGATGCCAGGCTCACCCCTGAACAGGTCGAAACCCTTGTCAATTGGGCGAAAGGTGCCAGAACTAGCTACGAATTAGCCGCTCAACCGCAATAGGTACACCTATTGTAGCCGATTGCCTGATAATATTCAGGTTTGGGAGGTGTGATTCCCTCAGCGAAGGATTGGGATCTATAAAATAAACGGGTGTTCCGGGCTGTCGGTAGTTTACCAGACCGGCAGCCGGGTATACCTGCATGGATGTTCCAACGATGATGATGTCGTCGGCCTTCTGCACTTTTTCTATGGCCGTCTCCATCATGGGTACGGCTTCTCCAAACCACACCACATGTGGCCTGAGCTGGTGATTGTGTTCACAAAGATCACCAGGATTCAAATCTCCTCTCCAGTCATAGACGAGATCATGGTCGAAGGTGCTTCGCGCCTTGAGCAGTTCCCCGTGCAGATGAATGACCTCTGAGCTGCCCGCTCTTTCATGCAGGTCGTCAATATTCTGGGTGATGATCGTTACATCCCTGTGCTTTTCAAGCTTTGCCAGCGCCAGATGAGCCCGGTTGGGTTTGGCTTTTAGGAGTTGTCTTCTGCGTTGATTATAAAAATCGAGAACGAGCTCCATATTATTATCCCACCCCTGGGGCGAGGCCACTTCCATGACATCATAGCCCTCCCAGAGGCCACCGGCATCTCTGAATGTTTTTAACCCGCTTTCGGCACTTACTCCTGCTCCTGATAATACGATTACTTTTCGCATGTTAGTTAATTTATGTTGTCGTTCCCTTTTCAGAACGATATAATTGACTTCGTTTTTATTATTTCTCTGAATATAATTAGTTTTAACTAAAACACCCACATGTCTGAAGAACTGCTTAATTATCTGGAAGGATTCATGACCCCTGAGAGGAGAGCGAAGTTTGAACAGGTACTGAATGATCGTACCTATCATTTCACCGTAGCTATTGAAGATGTCTTTCAGGCACACAACACCAGCGCTGTTATCAGGAGTTGTGATGTGTTCGGTATTCAAAGCGCTCACGTTATCGAAGATCGATTTGGCAGAAAACTGGATAAGAATATAGCGATGGGGGCACAAAAATGGGTCAACGTTAGCCGGTTTGACAATGCCATGGAGTGTATGAAGGATCTTCGTGAGAAGGGATATCGAATTGTAGCCACAACACCTCACAAGACCTCGTGTGACCTTGAAAGCTTTGACATAGCTCCCAGGTCAGCCTTCTTTTTCGGAACAGAAAGGAAGGGTCTCAGTGAAACGGTGCTGAGTCAGGCCGATGACTTTCTGACCATTCCGATGTACGGGTTTACAGAGAGTCTGAACATCTCAGTCTCAGCAGCGATCATTCTTCAGCGGTTGACCCAAAGGTTGCGTTCTTCAAAGGTCGAATGGCAACTTAAGGAGGAGGAAAAACATCAGCTGCGTATAGATTGGGCGAAGAAATCCATAAGAAGCATCGATGATGTTTTAAAACGCTTTACTGAAAATTGATATTCAGGCCTTTGCGCTTTTTTTGTAAATTTATAAGAGCACAATAACACCGATCAATAATGACAACCATACTCTACATTCTAGTGGGTATTGTAGGTTTGATCCTGATTTTGGCCTTTCTGGCTCCCAAGAGCTATCATGTCAACAGGCGAATTCGTATCAACCGGCCTTCAGATACCATTTTTAATTATATCAAGTATTTAAAAAATCAGGATCATTGGTCTCCATGGGGTTCAAAAGATCCTGATATGACTAAAGAGTTTAATGGAGTCGACGGTACCGTGGGAGCTGTGAGCAGCTGGAAAGGCAATAAGGAGGTCGGGGAAGGAGAGCAGGAGATCACCAATATCAGGGAAGGGGAAATGTTAGAAACCCAGCTTAGGTTTTATAAGCCCTTTCGTTCTACCTCAGATGCCTACATCAGGGTACGTCCTTTGGATTCTTCCTCCTCAGAGGTTATCTGGGGGTTTTCGGGAAGTAACAGGTTCCCTATGAGCATAATGATGTTATTCATGAACATGGATAAAGCAGTGGGTAAAGATTTTGAATCAGGACTGAACAGATTAAAAAAGATATTGGAAGATGATACCCGGGAATAGAAATATGGTAGGATGGTTTGAAATTCCGGTAGCGGACATGAACCGTGCCCGCAACTTTTACGAGGAGGTTTTTCAGATAGATATCACCCTTCACGATTTTAACGGATTGCTGATGGGCTGGTTTCCTGACAGGGGAGATAAGCCCGGTTCTCAGGGTACTCTTATAAAGCAGGATTCTTATATTCCCAGCCAGGAAGGGGTGTTGATATATTTTTCTTCTGTAGATCTTGACGATGAACTCAGCCGGGTTGAAAAGGCCGGAGGCAAAATATATCACCCCAAAACAATGATCTCAGAAGAACATGGTTTTATGGGTGTATTTATCGATTCTGAGGGCAACCGAATCGCGTTGCATTCCAGAAAGTGATTTAAAGGCTTTTTTCCAGAAGCAGGATTTCGAAGGGAGTCTCCATACGTACCTCTCCATCTGTTACTTCAGCTGTAATGCCTGAATAGGCATCCTTCACGAGGGTTCCGTCACTGAATACAGAAGACACGTCTATCGTTTTTACAGCCTTTTTGGCCATGAGCACGACTATGACCGCATCTGCATAGGTATCGGTTTCGTAGGTTCTGCTGAAAACGAATGGTTGCTTTTTCAGGGTTGTATGCTTGCCGGCACCGATTGCAGGATGGTTTTTTCTGAATTGACCGAGCTTTTGCCAGTGCTCCAGTAATGCACGGGTTTCTTCTTTTTCGAGATCTTCCCAGTTCATAAATGATCTCAGGTTCGCATCGCCAACAGCCCCCTCTACCTGTAGTGGTCTGGCTAATTCATCGCCATAATATATCTGTGATGCCCCAGGGCTTAACAATAATTTGGTCGCGGTCTCATAGGTTTTCTTTCTTTTTCTGTCAAAAGGAGAGCCATCGTCGTGGGAACTGAGATAATTCAGCACACTTTTATCATAGAGTTCCTTTTGCAGGAGACTGTCGTATTTTGTGAATAGGGTGTCATAGCCACGGGTGGCATCGTGTTTAAAATCAAAGTTGATCAGGCTTTCAAAACCGTGATCATAGAAATCAACCTCCTTGTCGCCATAACTGAACATTCGCCCGGTCGAGATGCCATAATTATAGACTTCGCCAACCATGTAAAATCCCTTATCATCGAGTACTTTATCAGGGTTATTGGTCTTCCATTCCTGGAAGGCGATGGATGCTTCCCTGTAAAGTTCCTGCCAGACATATGCTTCGGTATGTTTGGCGGTATCTACTCTGAATCCGTCAACACCTAATTCACGTACATAATCAGTAAGCCATTTAATGATGTAAAAGCGGGGAGCCATAGGGTAGCCGTTTACAGCAAAAAAGCGGTCCAGCTCTTCGATCTCCTGATCGTAACGCCCTTCTTCCTGCCATTTCTTTAAAAGTGGCATAGGCAGATCGACGGGTCCGTCGCTTTCGGTTTTTATATCGGGAAGGTTATCAACCAATGTACAACTTACCGTACTTTCATAGTCCTGATATGTACAAGTGGGGTCAAGTCGAACCCAGTCTTCATCCCAGGCAGGATCCTTAGCAGTAACCGGTCCCGTGTGGTTGATCACTACATCGAGCAAAACCCTGATACCTCTTTTATGGGCTTCTTCCACCAGTTCGGCCAGTTCTTCCCTGGTGCCGAAATTCGGGTCGAGGGTGGTCCAGTCTTTTGCCCAGTAACCGTGATAAGCATAAGTATTACCGGTTCCTTCATCAACCACGCCATGAATCTGTTCAACCACGGGAGTGAACCAAATGGCATTGACACCGAGTTCAGTGAAATAACCGTCCTTTATTTTTTCGGTGATTCCTTTGATATCACCGCCCTTAAAATCTCTGAGAACTCCTGTTTCTTCAGTTCGGTCGAAATTCACATCGTTCTCCGGATTGCCGTTATTGAATCTGTCTGTAAGTAAAAAATAGATATTTGCTGCTTTCCATTCAAAAGGTGGTTCTTCCAGTGATCCGATCTCTTTTGAAGCCATTTGATCTTGTTTTTTTTCTGATTTACAGCCGAAAAAGACTGTCATGCCGGCCAGCAGCAAAAGTAGATATCTCATGATTAAGCATTATTACGGTCTAAATCTATGAAAAATAGGCAGGGTTGACAAAGTTAATTTTCCCGGTTGAGCACCTTATACTCTTCATAGCAATCGTTGATCGCATCAAGAATTTGCAGATCATTGGCCGTTTGTATGAAGCTGTCGGAATAATTACAGTTTCTGAGTATGTCTTCTATTTCGGTCTTGTCTACCTGCAGCATGGCCATCAAAGTCTCCCTGTCAAATTTTGAGGCAAGTAGTTCCCGTATCTCATCATCTTGTTTCATCTTCCTCAATTTCCTCATTTGCTGAGGTCTTTTTCCGAAAATATTATGAAGCATATCGGCCGGATTGAAGATGGATCCCAGCGCTTTTGCGAAGGCTCCGGGGTTACGGCTTCCGGCTTCATACCCGAGGTTTAAACCGGGAATACGGTATCGCGAAGACCGGTTAATGGGAATGTTCTTGGAGTCGATATCGAGATAACCGGTGAGTTGAAAAGGCCTGACAACGACTTCTTCCAGCGCATATGCCAGCTCGGTCATGCCAATTTCGATGTTCTGGAATTTTAACATGTCGTTGGTTACGCGAACCTGCATGGATTTGAAACCAATGAAACTAAAATACAGGGTGTCATTGGGTTTGGCGCTTATAAGGAACTCACCTTTATCATTAGTAATGGTTCCCACTACCTGATTGAGATTGACAACGTGTACATTGGAAAGGGGGAAGTCATTTTCAGCATTGACCACTTTACCACGCACCTCATCGTTCTGAGCAACAGACATGGTCAGCCAAAAAAGACAACATATAGTAAGTAATTCTCTCATAAAAATACCCTGCTTCAAATATGGGATCTGGGTAAAAATACTGAAACCTGATACAGGTATAAAATAAATATCAGGTATCAACACCAAAAAGCCCCACCCGAAACTCTCAGCAAGGCAAGATTTGGAATGGGGCTAAATGTAGCAAACTATCAGACAACAACGTGTTCTTTGTTGCTTTTTTAAATAATTCTTAACGAATTAAAAGGTGGATTAACGCTGTTTGCGTTTATTCTTATTTTTAGCAGATTGCTTTCCTCTTTTGCCTTTATGGCCGAATTTTTGGTTTCCATCAAAGCGCTCACGGCTCTTACGTCCTTTTTTGCCTTTTTTACCTCCTCCTCCTCTGCCGGTAGGTTCAGAAATTTCTACATTGATGAATCTGCCATCCAGTTTAAATTCTGAGAAAGTGTCAAGTATCTGTTGTTTAACAGAAGGTTCTGAAGAAAAGAACGAAAAACTGTCTTTTACCTCTACCTTGAAAACCTCATCACGTTCTAAGTTGAGTTGTACTCTGAGGAAGTCTTTCAAGGTCTTCCAGTCATAACCATCTCTGGCTCCTACGTTGATGAAGTAACGAACAGATTCGTTTCCGCCAGAAACCCTCTCATCGCCTGAGGCGTTCAGGTTATCTGTGTCTTTGTAGTAAGAAGCGAAGCGACTGAATTCCACAGTTACCAGCTTTCTGATCAGTTCCTCCCTGTCGATCCCTTCAAGCACGTCATTCACTGCCGGAAGGTAAGGCTCGATGTTTTTGTCGATTTTGGTATTTCTGATCTTATCTGATAGGTGGTAAAGTTGAATTTCACAGATCTCTTCCGGTCCCGGAATGTCTTTTCTTTCAAATTCCTTTTTGATGATACGCTCTATGGATCTGATCTTTCTGATCTCACTCTTGGTGATGATCACCATAGAGATCCCTGATTTACCTGCACGACCTGTACGTCCGCTCCTGTGGGTATAGGTTTCAGTTTCGTCTGGTAACTGATAATTGATCACGTGAGTGATATCATCAACGTCGATCCCTCTGGCAGCCACATCGGTTGCTACAAGCATTTGAATCTGCCTGTTCCTGAACGATTTCATGACGATGTCACGCTGGTTTTGGCTGAGGTCTCCATGAAGGGCCCCTGCGTTATATCCGTCTTCGATCAGTTTTTCAGCAATCCGCTGAGTATCTCTCTTGGTGCGGCAGAATATTACCGAAAAGATCTCCGGATTGGCATCGGCCAGACGTTTAAGGGCTTTATATCGGTTATTTCCTGATACCACGTAATATTCGTGGTTTACGTTCACAGAACCCGTATTCTTGCTTCCCACGGTGATTTCATCCGGTTTGCGCATGAATTGTTTGGCAATCTGTGCCACCTCTTTAGGCATGGTGGCAGAAAAGAGCCAGGTATGGCGTTCTGATGGGGTATTGGAAAGAATGTCTTTGATGTCGTCAAGGAATCCCATGTTCAGCATTTCATCTGCTTCATCGAGTATACAGTACCTGATTGACGAAATGTCGATCAGCCTTCTGCTTATCATATCCTTTATACGACCCGGGGTGGCAACCACTATCTGGGCACCTTTACGCAATTTACTGGCCTGATCGGTTATACTGGCTCCGCCATAAACTGCAACGGTATTGATACCAGGCATATGAGCCCCGTAAAGAGCGAGTTCCTGTGTGATTTGCAAGCATAGCTCGCGGGTAGGGGAAAGTATAAGTCCCTGCACGCTCTTTTTGGCAGGGTCTATTTTTTGAAGAAGCGGAAAGCCAAAGGCAGCAGTTTTACCGGTTCCGGTTTGCGCCAGTGCGACCAGGTCTTTGTCTTTCTCCAGAAGAATGGGAATGGCTTTTTCCTGTATCTCTGAAGGTTTTGTGAACCCCATATCTGTTATGGCGGTTAACAACCTGTCTTCCAGCCCTAATTCTTTAAATGTCAACATATATAATTTTAAAAATGGGGGCAAAGGTAGTTTTAATAATTAACAATGCAGGCCGGGAAGTGTAAATATTACAACTTTTTTTGTTGATTATTAATAAATTACAGGTTTTGAGACGACTCTCAGGTCTTCAGGTAATCGATCAATTCGCGTATGGCATTGGCTCTGTGGCTGATCTTGTTCTTTTCCAGTATCGAGAGTTCAGCAAAGGTTTTTGAATAGCCTTCGGGAATAAAGACCGGGTCGTAGCCAAAACCCTGATCCCCTCTGGGTTCTTCGGCTATGGTGCCGTTTACGATTCCCTGAAAAAGGATCTTTTCACGCTCGAGGTTCAGCGCTATAACAGTTTTGAATCGTGCCTTGCGGTTGGTTTCGCCCTTCAGGTCCTTAAGAAGTTTAGCGACATTGGCGTTGTCGTCTTTGGTTGCACCTGCATATCTCGCAGAGTGAACCCCCGGCGCTCCGTTCAGGGCGTCTACCTCAAGTCCGGTATCATCGGCAAAACAGTCAAAATCGTATTTTTTTGAAACATAATTAGCCTTTATTATGGCATTTCCTTCGATGGTGTCTGAAGTTTCAGGGATGTCTTCGTGGCAATCGATCGCATCAAGACCGACCAGTTCAATATGTTTGGGAAGCAGGGCTCTTACTTCTGTGAGTTTATTTGGGTTGTGAGTGGCAAATACCAGTTTCATTGGCTTATGTCTATTAGTTGGTGTAAAATTTACCGGTGATGATAAGGTTCGTTCTTTAAAATAGTAAATGCCCGGTAGAGCTGTTCAGTGAAAAAGAGTCGTACCATCTGGTGAGAGAGCGTCATCTGAGACAGGGAGATCTTTTGATCTGCCCTTGCATATACCGCATCTGAAAACCCATAGGGCCCACCAATCACAAAGGCCAGTTCTCTGGTGCCGGCGTTCATGATTTTCTGCAATTGTTCGGCAAATCCTTCCGAAGTGAAACTCTTGCCTTTTTCATCGAGAAGGATGACCCTGTCAGCTTTTTGAAGACTTGAAATCAGTAACTCCCCTTCTTTCTCTTTTTGCTGAGCTTCGCTCATGTTCTTTGTGTTTTTCAGATCAGGAATCGTTTCAAACTCGAACCTGATATAATGACTCAGGCGCTTCTTATACAGGTCGATCAGTTGAGAAAGTTGTTTGCTGTCAGTTTTTCCGATGGTCACCAGCTTAATCTTCATATGGTAAAGGTAGTAAGTGTCAGTGGTTATTTCTTCTTTTGCAGGAAATTATTTGATACGGAAACCTGTGCAAGCCGTATTTTTTCAGCTCAGGGCACCAACTGGAAAAAGCTTTTTTTAACTTAGCAAAAAAAATCACATGATCTCGGAAGCTCAGTTCCAAAATGAATTGAACCTGATAATCACTAATGCAGTCAGAGAAGATGTGGGGGATGGTGACCATAGTTCGCTGGCCTGCATACCCGAAGATGCCACAGGGAGGGCCAAACTGTTGGTGAAAGACAGAGGGATACTCGCCGGGGTTGAATTTGCTCTTATGGTCTTCGATTATATAGATCCGGCGCTGAAAGTTGATGTACTGAAAAAGGATGGTAGCAAGGTCGTAAACGGAGACGTAGCCTTCGAGGTGGAAGGAAGTTCCCGTAACATTCTGAAAGCTGAAAGACTGGTTCTCAACGCTATGCAGCGAATGAGTGCTATCGCTACAAAGACCCGGCATTATGCCGATATACTTGAAGGAACTCAAACCCAAATACTCGATACCCGCAAGACGACCCCAGGCATAAGAGCACTGGAGAAATGGGCCGTTCGTATCGGGGGCGGGGTGAACCACCGGTTTGCGCTTTATGATATGATCATGCTGAAAGATAACCATATCGATTTTGCAGGAGGCATCACCAGGGCTATCGAGAAGACTCATGATTACCTGAAGCGAACCGACCGATCCCTGAAGATAATCGTAGAAGCCAGAAACCTTGAGGAGGTAAAGACCATATTAAAATCTGAAGGGGTGCACCGTATTCTGCTTGACAATTTCAATTATAAAGATACTCGCGAAGCTGTAAAACTTATAGGAGGTCGTTGTCAAACCGAATCTTCAGGTGGTATTGATGAAACCACCCTTAGAAAATACGCAGAATGCGGGGTTGATTATGTCTCCTCCGGAGCGCTTACCCATTCGGTTTACAATATGGATCTGAGCCTTAAAGCAGTATAGCATGTCGGCAGAGATCGAAGAGAAGCTAGATAAAATACCGGTCATTAATATCCTGGTCGATTTTTTAAAAAAGATACGGTTGCCCGGATTTGAAGGGCTTTCGCTCTATGACCTCATGGAAATGTATCTGATCGGAATTGTCAAGGGCGCGCTTACCTATCGTGCAAGTGCCATTTCGTTTAGTTTTTTTATGGCCTTATTTCCCTTTCTGCTGTTTATTCTGAACCTGATCCCTTATGTGCCGATCGATAATTTTGAGTCAGAATTTCTGCTATATGTAGATGGTCTGTTGCCGCCAAGAACGGTGGAATTCTTCGATAATATCATAAAGGATATCATCAGTAATAAACGCGGGGGACTGCTCTCATCAGTGTTTATACTGTCGATCTTTCTCATGGCGAACGGGATCAATGCTATTTTTGGCGGATTCGAGACCTCGTATCACGTACGTATTACCCGTAATCTCATTCGGCAATATATCGTGGCGCTGGGAGTGGCCCTGCTGATCTCCATATTATTTCTGGTCTCTGTGGGTGTTTTTATCTATTTGCAGTACCTGACAGAATTCTATGCCCAGACCCGGGAGCTGGCCATCAGTGCAGAGGAGATGACAGGGATACAGATCGGGCAGGCACTTTTCTTTATCCTGATCTCTTACATTGTCACCGCTATTCTTTATTATTTCGGTACCCCTGAAGGGAAAGAATCGCGGTTTTTCTCCCCCGGTGCTTTGTTAACCACAATACTGATCATCTTAACGACTTATCTCTTTGGGATTTACATAGAGAACTTCTCCCTGTATAATGAAATTTACGGATCGATAGGTGCGCTGCTCATTTTTATGCTTTATATTTGGTTGAATTCAAACATACTTTTGCTGGGGTTTGAGCTGAATGCTTCCCTGCGAAGTTTGAGAAAAAGTTATTAATCCTTCTAAAAATTACTATGATGAGATACAGTTTTCTTGCCTTTTTCAGTTTTTTAACCGTTACTTTTTCCGCTAATGCTCAAAGTGTTTATGGTAAATGGAAAACCATAGATGACGAGACCGGTAAGGAAAAGTCTATCGTTGAGATCTATGAGAAAGACGGAGAGGTCTATGGAAAGGTAGTGGAAATATTGAATAAAGACCGCGTTGATGCCGTTTGTGACCTTTGTGAAGGAGAAAAGAAAGATGAGCCTATTCTGGGCATGGTGATCCTGGAAGGACTGGAGAAGGATGGTGACGAATATGAAGGAGGAACCATTCTTGATCCAAACAAGGGGAAGGTCTACCGCTGCAAGATTTGGGTTGATGAAGATAACCCCGACAAACTGAACGTGCGTGGCTATATCGCCTTTTTGTACCGTACCCAGGAATGGTTCAGGGTAGAGTAGGCTCAGCGCTCTTCACCATTCAAGCGTAACCAGAAATGAGCTTTTTTGCAGATGTGATACTTCCGATTCCCCTCGAGAAGCAATTCACCTATTTACTTACTCCTGAGCAGGCAGATCTTCTGCAGGAGGGGATGCGCGTAGCAGTACCCTTCGGGAAGTCAAAGGTCTACACTGGTCTCGTTTATAGGGTACACAGGCAGCCACCTCAGGTTTACGATGCCAAACCGATCGACCAGGTGCTTGATGAAACCCCTTTGGTAACAGAGCGGCAACTCAGGCACTGGGAGTGGTTGGCAGACTACTACATGTGCAGCCTTGGCGATGTGTTCAGGGCCGCTTTACCCTCCTCCCTGCTGCTTGAAAGCGAAACATTGGTATGCAAGGCAGGAGATTTTGAAGGAGATGAGAGTGATCTTTCCGATGAGGAATGGCTCGTTCTTGAGGCTCTGCAACATCAGCCTCAGTTGAAGGTTCATGAAGTAGGTGCGGTTATAGACCGCAAGAATGTTCTGCCCGTTCTTAAAAGGCTTATCGAAAAAGGGGTTGTAGAGCTCAAGGAAGAGGTTGTTGAGCAATACAAACCCAAAAAAGTAAGGTATATCAGGCTGATGCCGGATTATGAAAAGGAGGAGGCCCTGCAGACTTTGCTGGATGACCTGTCAAGAGCGCCCAGGCAAAGAGAAGTTCTTTTAACCCTTTATCGATTAGAGGCAGTGGACCAGAAGCCGGTCAGAACAACTGAGCTGGAAAAGGAATCAGGAGCCTCCTCGGCTATTCTTCGAACCATGATTGATAAAGGAATACTTGAAGACTATTACCTTGAGATCGATCGTTTGCAGGGAACAGAGGCAGATGCCGGGGCTCTATTCGAGCTCAATGAATTTCAGCAGCAGGCTTTTGAAGAGATCGAACAGGCATTTCAGTTCAAAGATACAGTCCTGTTGCATGGGGTTACTTCCTCCGGTAAGACCGAGGTGTATTTTAAGCTGATCGACCGGGCATTGGAGCAACAGAAGCAGGTTCTGTTCCTGGTGCCTGAAATTGCATTGACCACCCAGCTCATAAAAAGACTCGAAAGGCGTTTTGGAACCAAAGTAAGTGTTTTTCATTCCCGTTACAGTTCAAACGAAAGGGTAGAGGTATGGCATGCTGTAAAAGACAGGGATGAAAAGGCAAGGATAGTCGTTGGAGCAAGATCTGCCGTTTTACTGCCATTCTCTGATCTCGGTCTTGTGGTCGTTGACGAAGAACATGAAACTTCATACAAACAATTTGAGCCGGCGCCGCGCTATCACGGAAGAGACTCAGCTATTGTTTTGGCTGCCATTCATGGAGCAAAGACATTGCTTGGGTCTGCCACACCCTCGGTGGAGTCTTATTACAATGCCCGAACGGGGAAATACGGTCTGGTGCAAATAACCCGTCGTTTCGGTAATGTGCTTATGCCTGACATGGAAATTTGTGATATAAAAGATGCCCACCGAAGAAAGAAAATGCAGGGGCATTTTTCAGAAAGACTCACAGAGGCGATCAGGGAGTGCCTGGATGAAGGAGAGCAGGTGATTCTGTTTCAGAACCGAAGAGGCTTCGCTCCTATACTTGAGTGCAATACCTGCGGTCATTCTCCGCAGTGCCCGAATTGTGATGTCAGCCTTACCTTCCATAAATATAAGAATCAGTTGCGTTGTCATTATTGCGGTCATCATATGGCCATGCAGTTAAGCTGTCTTGCCTGTGGCAGCAGCGAACTGGATACCAAAGGCTTCGGAACTGAACAGATCGAAGCAGAAGCAAAGGAATTATTTCCCGGGGCTAAGACCGGACGTATGGATTCTGACAGCACCCGTGGGAAGCATGGATATGAAAAGATAATTAGTGCTTTCGAACAGCAGGAATACGATATCCTGGTGGGGACACAAATGATCACCAAGGGGCTGGACTTTCGTAATGTGACCCTGGTAGGGATTCTGCAGGCTGATACCATGCTGAACTTCCCTGATTTCAGGGCACATGAACGCAGCTTTCAGCTTATTCAGCAGGTGGCCGGCCGGGCAGGGAGAACCCGTAAACGGGGAAAGGTGATCATACAGTCATTTAATCCTCATCACCAGATCCTGCAGCAGGCTTCGACCAACAGTTATGAGGAGATGTTTGAAGATCAGATGAACGAAAGAAGGCAGTTTCATTATCCGCCGGTGTATAAAATGATCAAATTCGTCTTTAAAGGAAGGGATTATAACAGGGTAAATGAGGCTGCTGATTGGTATGCCGGGGCATTGAGAAATACATTTTTGAGTTCGGGTGGTTTTGAGGTACTCGGACCTGAATTCCCACCGGTAGCCAGGATCAGGAATCGCTACCATAAGCACGCTATACTGAAGATCGGTCCGGGAGTTTCCCTGAAACAGACCAAGGCGGTGCTAAAAAAAATTGGCAAAAGCTATACAGCCATTGCCAATTTTAGAAGTGTTCGATTAATAAATGATGTCGACAACTACTGATCAGTTGCTCAATGCTTCAGATAACTCTTGTTTCTTGTTTCGGCTCAATGGTATTTTCTTTCCATTTACTTCAACGCTTTTGCTGTTGAACTTTTCTACCTTATCGAGGTTCACTATGTACGATTTATGGATACGTAAAAAGCGATCTGACGGAAGTTCCTTTTCAAAAGACTTCATAGTAGAAAGGATCACAATGTTAGCTTCGTTGGTTACCAGTTTGATGTAATCGCCAAGTGCTTCTACCCAGTTGATCTCATTTAAAAAGACCTTGCGCTTTTTCAGATTGCTCTTCACAAAAATGTGTTCATCATCTTCTTTGGTTGCTACCTTCATGCGGTAGTTTTCCTGTGCGCGTTTCACAGAAGCCTCAAATCGCTCCTGGGTAATGGGTTTGTGCAAATAATCGGTCACATCATAATCAAATGCCTTTAAGGCATATTCTGCGCTACCAGTAATCAAGATTACCTGTGGAGGGTCTGTCAATGACTCTAGAAGATCGAACCCGGATACTACGGGCATCTCTATATCCAAAAATATGATGTCGACCTTGTGATTTTTTAAACCATTCTTAGCCTCGATAGCGTTGCTGTATTCAGCAACTAAATTTAGCATAGGGTGGTTTTTTATCAACCTGGCCACAGACATACGTTGGATACTTGAGTCGTCTACGATAATACAATTCATTCTCATGATACTCAGGTAAGTGGTTGGGTTTATGTCCAATACAATGTTAGTGAAAAATAAAAGCGGATACAAAGAAAATGTTGTGAAATCAAAATATTATGTGGAAAAAGGGGGTATTTCCCTGAATCAGAAAGAATTGTTAAAATGGCACTTTGTAATTAGTAGAATTAGTTTTACTTTTGCAGCCTCATAAATTTAATAATAGTATAAAACATTATGAATCATTACGAAACTGTTTTCATTCTAAATCCCGTTTTATCTGAGACCCAGATAAAGGAAACAGTTAAGAAGTTTGAAGATTTCTTAACCTCTAAAGGGGCAGAATTTGTAGCGAAAGAAGATTGGGGCCTGAAAAAACTGGCTTACCCGATCCAGAACAAAAAGAGCGGATTTTATCACCTGTTCGAATTTAAGGTTGATGGTGAAGCTATCGGTCCTTATGAACTGGAGTTCAGACGTGACGAGCGTGTTATGCGTTACCTGACCGTTAAACTGGACAAGCATGCCATCGAATGGGCTGAGAAAAGAAGAAAAAGACTAAAAGAAAAAGCGTAAAGAATTATGTCATCTATAGAGCAACAAGCAAAAGGTAAGAAAGACGGAGAGATCAGATATCTGACTCCTCTGAATATAGAGACCACTAAGCAGAAGAAATATTGCCGATTCAAAAAGTCGGGCATTAAATATATCGATTACAAGGATCCTGATTTTCTTTTGAAATTTGTGAACGAGCAGGGTAAACTTCTTCCAAGAAGACTTACAGGAACTTCCCTGAAGTACCAGCGTAAGGTTTCTACTGCTGTGAAGAGAGCGCGACACCTGGCACTGATGCCTTATGTAGCAGATTTATTAAAATAAAAGTAAAAGGTACCCATGGAGTTAATTTTAAAGAAAGACGTAGATAATTTAGGGTTTAAAGATGATGTTGTAACTGTAAAGAATGGTTATGGTCGCAACTATCTTATTCCTCATGGCTTCGCTATTCTGGCTACCCCTTCTGCTAAAAAGGTGTTGGCTGAAAACCTGAAGCAAAGAGCTTATAAAGAGAAGAAGATCGTAGAAGATGCCAAGAAAATGGCTGAAAAACTGCGTACTCTTGAGGTGAAAATCACTGCCAAGGCCGGAACAGGAAATAAGCTGTTCGGTTCTGTAACCAGTGCTGACCTGGCAGAAGCCATTGAAAAGGAAAGCAACGGTGAAGTGACTATCGATAAGAAGTATATCAGCATTAAGGGTGGTAACGTTAAAGTTGCCGGTCCTTATGAGGCTATCATCAGATTCCATCGCGAGGTGGTTGAAGAATTCCCGTTTGAGGTTGTAGCCGAAGCTAAATAATTAACATTTATACGTTAATAAAACATTAAAAGCCGCTTTTAAAGCGGCTTTTTTTATGCTACTTTTGCGCCAAATTTCAAACCCTTAACATCCATTTAAGAATGAAACATTTTTACCTTGCAGTGACCTTGCTGCTCGTGTCGGTTTCTGCACTAGCGCAGGTAACCACCTCTAACCTGAAAGGGTTGGTGACAGACTTTCAGGGTGAACCTCTACCGGGTGCCAGCGTTGTGGCTGTACACACCCCTACAGGAACCACCTATGGAGGTGCTACCAACTTTGACGGCAGGTTTAACCTGTTGAACATGCGTGTAGGCGGGCCTTACACGGTAACCATCTCGTATATTGGATTTCAAAGCCAGGAGATCACCGGTATCTACCTGGAACTGGGAAAAACCTATACGCTTGATGTACAACTGTTAGACGACAGCCAGCAACTCGATGAGGTTGTAGTGGTGGCTGACCGTGCCGGTACCTTCGCTTCAGACCGAACCGGAGCTGAGACTTCCGTGGGAAGAAAAGAACTTACCAGGCTGCCGACGATCTCAAGATCTGCACAGGATTTTACAAGACTTGAACCCACAGCCAGTGGAAATTCATTTGCCGGAAGAAACGATCAGTTTAATAACTTTTCGTTAGACGGTGCGATCTTCAATAACCCGTTCGGACTTGATGCCGCCACTCCTGGTGGGCAGACAGACGCTCAGCCGATCTCCCTCGATGCTATCGAACAGATCCAGGTATCGATCGCTCCTTATGATGTGACGCTCTCAGGATTTACAGGTGCTTCAGTGAACGCTGTAACGAAAAGCGGAACCAATGAATTCTATGGTACTGCATACGGGTTCTTCAGAAATGAAGATCTTACAGGAGGAAAAATTGAAGGAGAAGACGTGGTGAAGCCTAAACTGGAGCAAAACCAATATGGTTTCAGTATCGGTGGACCTATTGTCAAGAACAAACTCTTTTTCTTTGCCAATTTCGAGCGCGATGAACGTACCGATATAGGAACTGCCGGTTTTGTACCGAATAATCAGGATGGTAATATCGCCATTAACGAATCAAGAGTAACAGTAGATGACCTGATGGCAGTTCAAAATGCCCTTTCAGGTATTGTGATCGGTCAGGACGACCAGGGGAATGATATTTTTTATAACCCGGGTCGTTATGAAGGTTTCACTTTTGGTGCCGAATCTACCAAAGGTATATTGAAGCTCGACTGGAATATCAATGACAACAACAGACTTGCTGTTATTTATAATTTCCTGAACGCCTCTAAAGAGAAGCCCGCTCACCCTACCGCACTTGGCTTCAGAGGTCCGAATAACAACACCCTGCAATTTGAGAACGCAGGTTATGAGATCAATAATAACATTCAATCAGTTCAGGTCGAGTTGAACTCCACCCTTTCTGATAAAGCGGTTAATAAGCTGCAGGTAGGTTATACACATTTTGATGATTTCCGTAACCCGCTTTCAAGCCCGGCTCCGAGTATCACCATCCAGGAGGACGGTAGTAATTATATCATCGCAGGCCACGAGCCTTTCTCGATCAATAACCGACTGGATCAGAAAGTGTTCCAGCTTACCGATAATATGAACTTCTTTGTGGGAGAGCATACGGTAACCGTAGGTTTCTCGTTCGAGAAATTCCAGTTTGACAACTCATTCAACCTGGGTGCTTACGGTGCCGCGGGAGTTTTCTTCCCGACCGCCTCTTCGGTTGATGATTTCCTGAACCAGGTAAACGACGGAACCATACAGCAACAATTCAACGATGCCATTGGGGTATTCGAAACTTCTGAGGCTAACGGAACCGGTAATCCGGGTGGATGGGCGCTTGCTGAGACCAATGTAGGGCAGCTTGCTTTCTATGCGCAGGATGAATGGAATATCACTGAAGATTTCAAGATCACCGCAGGGGTGCGTTTTGACAAGCCGATGTATTTCGACACCAAAACCAAGATCCAGGAAAATATCGACAGAAAAGGTGGTGCCGGTACCGGTACTTACCAGCCTGATATTGTTTACTTCGATCCTGAGACCGGAGAAGAAACCATGCTGAATTCACTGGAATTACCCAGCAATGACTTCCTGGTATCACCAAGACTTGGTTTTAACTGGGATGTAAAAGGAGATAACTCCTTTAAAGTTAGAGGAGGATCAGGAATCTTTACCGGACGTTTCCCATTCGTATGGTTGGGTAACCAGGTTCAGGGGGTTGATTTCTTCTTCTACCAGATCATGGATCCTGACTTTAAATGGCCACAGGTTTGGCGTAACAGCCTTGGTGCTGACTACCGATTCGAAAACGGATTAGTACTGACCACCGATCTTTCATATACCAAAGATCTCAATGCTGCACACGTGCAAAACTGGGGGCTAGATACTCCTTCAGGAACCCTGCAGGGTGTAGATAACCGCGCCGTTTATGAAACGAGTGATAAGTCTACGATTTTCGGCGGGCCTACCAATGCATATGTCTTCACGAACTCTGATAAAGGTCGTGTATGGAATGCCAGCTTTAAGGCTCAGAAGAATTTCAGCAACGGAATGTTTGCCAGTGTGGCCTACAGCTACCTGAATGCAAAAGACGTAAACTCGATCGAGGCTGAAATCACGGGTGATGCCTTTGCAGGTAACCCTGTGGTAGGTAACGCCAACGTTGATGTTCTTGGGTTCTCTAAATACGGAGATACTCACAGATTCATCGGGGTGTTCTCTAAGCAGTTTAACTACGGAAATGACCATTGGGGAACCACTATTTCATTGTTCTCTGAATATGCTCAGGGTGGACGTTTCAACTATACCTACGGAGGCGATATCAACAACGACGGGTCTAATTTCAACGACCTGCTGTACATCCCTACAGAAGATGAGCTGGCTCAGATGAACTTTGTGAATGATGCCGAAAGAGCAGCTTTCGGTGACTATATCGAGCAGGATGATTACCTGAGAGAGAACAGAGGAAGCTATGCTGAGCGCTATGCAGCTCTGGCTCCCTGGAGAAGCCGCTGGGATATAAAGATCCTTCAGGATTATAACTTCACCGTGGCAGGCGATAAGACCAATACCATTCAGTTGAGTCTTGACATCCTGAATTTCGGGAACCTTCTGAACTCAAACTGGGGTATTGTTCAAATTCCTAACAATCTGCAACCGGTATCTGTTAGTGTGGATGAAACGAATACACCTACCTATTCTTTCAATCCATCGCTTACCAATACCTTTAGTCCGCTTTCTGATGTTATCTCCAGATGGCAGGCACAGGTGGGATTACGCTATATCTTTAATTAATCCACCTTTAAATATAATTATGGAAGGCTATGCATTATGCATGGCCTTTCTTATTTTTGCACACCTATGAAGTACAGAAGACTTACCAAAGAACAATTTGAGGAACTTCACCAGGAATTCATCAACTTCCTGGCTACACAATCTATCACTGCTTCTGAATGGGACGATCTGAAAAAGAACAAACCTGAGGTGGCAGAAGAGGAGCTTGATGTATTCAGCGATCTGATCTGGGAAGGAGTTTTGGCCAAGGTCGAATATCTGGAAAATATTTCAGCGCGAGACATGCACCTGTTCTGGATCAAGGAAAAAGAGATCAGTCTGATCGCTATCAAGGTTCATAATGAGAACATAGACCTGGGAACCGAAGAAGGATTTGCATGGTTTAAGAAACACTTTATGAGCGATGCAGTACAGATCATGACGGCTTCGAAAAAATTTACCGATGACAAACACCGCGATATTTTTGAGCTGATCGAAAAAGGAGCAGTGATCACCAAAGGAGAACTATACAGGTGGTTCGAAGAAATAATTGCCTAGATACCCATTCCAAAACTAAAACTCAATGGCTAAGAGACCGGGAATACCTAAAGGTACCAGAGATTTTTCACCTGAAGAGGTGAGCAAGAGAAATTATATCATCAACATAATCAGGAGTCGTTTTGAATTGTTTGGTTTCATGCCTATTGAAACCCCCAGTTTTGAAAATTCAGAGACCTTGCTTGGTAAATATGGGGATGAAGGTGACAGGCTGATATTCAGAATTCTTAACTCAGGAGATTTTCTTCGGAAGGCAGATGAGGCAGCCTACAGTTCAGGTGACAGCACCGGGTTGGCGGCCTCTATATCTGAAAAAGCCCTGAGATACGACCTGACCGTGCCTTTTGCCCGTTATGTGGTAATGCATCAGAATGAGATCGACTTTCCATTTAAGCGATACCAGATACAGCCTGTCTGGAGGGCAGACCGACCCCAGAAGGGAAGATTCAGAGAATTTTATCAGTGCGATGCTGACGTGGTTGGATCCGATTCCCTTTGGCAGGAAGTTGAATTTATAAGGTTGTATGATGCGGTTTTCTCTGACCTAAACCTGGAAGGAGTGAGCATTCAGATAAACAACCGTAAGGTTCTGGCAGGTATCGCAGAAGTGATCGGAGCTAAAGACCGCCTGATAGACTTTACGGTAGCCCTTGATAAACTCGATAAGATCGGAGCTGAGGGAGTGAAAAAGGAAATGGCCGAAAAAGGTATTTCACAAGAGGCGATCGAAAAGGTTCAGCCGCTCTTCACTCTCACCGGAGATAATGAATCCCGGATGCAGGTCTTGCGCGATTTGCTCAGAGACTCAGCTACAGGTACGCAGGGATTAGATGAACTGGACTTTGTTTTAAAAGCCATCGACAGCTTGCCCCTGAGTAATGCTGCTCTCAAACTCAATGTTACTCTTGCCAGAGGACTGAATTATTATACCGGGGCCATATTCGAGGTATCGGCTCCTGAAGGAGTCAGTATGGGGTCTATCGGAGGTGGCGGACGCTATGATGATCTGACGGGTATTTTCGGTCTGAAAGGGGTTAGTGGGGTAGGGATCTCATTCGGACTCGACCGCATCTATCTCGTTCTGGAAGAATTAGATCTTTTCCCGGCCTCTGTAGCTCAGACAACGAAGGTTCTCTTTCTGAATTTTGGCGATAAAGAAGCCCTTTACGGTATGAAGGCTGTGGCTGCCTTAAGAGCAGAAGGTGTCAAAGCAGAATTATATCCTGATGATGCCAAGATGAAAAAGCAGATGTCATATGCCGATAAAAGAAACATTCCGTTTGTAGTACTTGCCGGGACGAAGGAAATGGAAGATGGGGTGTATACCCTCAAGAATATGAAAACAGGGGAACAGCAACAACTCAATTTGTCTGAACTCTCCAGTCGGCTTAATTTGTAACTCTTTGATTTTTAACGTATTGTAAACATTGACATTGGTGCTTTTTTTGTTTCTTTAAATAAAAAAGATATGGAAAAGCGCAATAAAGACCAGGTTATTTTGGCAGATATGCACGATAACGGGGTATACTTTAACCGCCAGCTTCTATTGAAGAAACAGCAAAAAGAAACCCCGTTGGAGATCAATAAGAAGGAAAATAAGGCCTGAAAAAAAGGGCAGTTAAGTCCCGGTGAACGCCGGGATTTTTTTATCCCCTGAACAGAAAGAATTTCTTTTTCATTTCTTCAATAGCACTGCTTTTACCCGACATGATGAATTCTATGGCCTGCCGGGTAAACTCACTTCCCTTAGGGGTCAGTGATATGACTCCGTCTTCGATCACGATCATATTATTCTTTAAAGCAAGATTAACTACAGACCGTGCTTTGACTCGGTGCCAGTTAATATGTTCATTCAGGTGTTTTATATGTCGCTCACTTGTTTCTTCGTGATTCTGAAGGTGAAGCAGAAAGGTTAACAGGTGAACCTCTTTTTCCTGTCTTTTCTGTTTGTAACTCACAGAAAGCATTCCTCTTCCCGGGGCAAAGAGGTAAGCGAGCAGGAAAAAGGCTCCCAGAACGGTGGTTATAGAGCCCGCAATGGAGGCATCGAGATAGTGTGCAAGCCAGTAGCCCCCGATGGCTCCTGCACATCCGAATAACACGGCTAAAACCAGCATCTTTTTTAGATCGGTAGTCAAAAGGTAGGCCGTTGCTGCCGGAGCGATCATGAGAGCGACTACAAGCACGGCTCCAACCGCATCAAAAGCACCGACAGTGGTTACGGAAGCTACACTCATCAATCCGTAATGTATGATGACAGGGGAGAAACCCAGGGTCGTGGCCAGCTGTTCGTCGAATGTGCTCAGCTTTAGCTCTTTAAAGTACAATAGCAGTAATATTATTGTCAAAAGCAAAATACTACCGATCACCCAAAGGGATTTAGGCCCGTAATCCATCCCGTCAATGAGAATTCGGTCGAAGGGTGCGAAAGCGATCTCTCCGAGAAGCACGGCATCGATATCCAGGTGTACATCATTGGCGTTTTTTGCTATGAGGATGACCCCTATGCTAAACAATACGGGAAAGACCAGGCCGATGGCCGTGTCTTCTTTGACCAGGCCTGTTTTTTGAATGAATTCGACCAGTATCACCGTGATCAGTCCTGAGGCGGCGGCCAGCAGGATTAGCAAGGGAGAATTGAGATCCTGCGTTAGGAAGAACCCGACAACCAGACCGGGTAAGATGGAGTGGCTGATTGCATCACTGATCATAGCCATCTTTCGCAGCACCAGGAAGGTTCCCGGTATAGCACATGCCACGGCAACAAGGGTGGCTATAAGTTGTATTTCTATCTGGGCACTACTCATAGCTGTCTTCGCTTTGATTGTACATATTGACCGCCTGTCTGAAACCTTTGTCAGTAAGCGACCACATATTGTTATATACTCTGATATATTCCTTATCGATAAGTTTTTTGAGAGACTTCCGGGTATATCCTCTGAAATTATTCAGGATTCTCACAGAGTGGGGATGGGAGATATTTTCATGTCCTTTGGCAATATTATACATAAAAGCCAGGGTCTTATTCATCTCCAGGTCATTGCGGTTCTTTCTGTAGCGCAATTCGCGAAATAAGAGTCCTCTGCCGGGGGCAAAAATAAATGATAACAAGACAAAGCAAGCCGCGACCAGAACGATAACCGGACCGGTTGAGAGGTTATCTCCCGAGGCGCTGAAGGCGGTACCGACAATACCTGAGAGGGCTCCGAAAATCCCTGACAGAATGACCATGGCTCCGAGTTTGTGAGTCCATTGCCTGGCTGCTGCGGCAGGAGCGAGAAGCATGGCACTCATCAATATCACACCCACAGTTTGTAACCCCAGTACAATGGCGATAACGATCAGGGAACTGATAAGAAGATCCAGGAATTTCGTATTGAAACCCAGCGAATGGGCGAAATCGGCATCGAAAAGATTCAGTTTGAATTCCTTCCAGAATAACATGACAAGAAAAAGGCTGACCCCTGTAACAAGACTCATCAGCCAGACATCGCTTTCGACCAGGGTGGCTGCCTGTCCGAAAAGATAGGTGTCAAGGCCTGCCTGGTTCGCATCAGGCATTTTTTGAATGAAAGTGAGCAATAGGATACCCGCGCCGAAGAATACAGAAAGAATCAGACCCAGCGCAGTATCAGATTTTAAATGGGTGTTCTTAACGATCCCTCTTATCCAATAGGTGCCGATCAGGCCGCTGATCAGTGCACCTGCCAAAAGTACGTCGGTAGACTTTATACCGGTAAGTAAAAAGGCAAGAGCGATACCGGGCAGAGAGGCATGAGAAATAGCATCACCTAAAAGACTTTGCTTTCTCAGAACGGCAAAACTCCCCAGCATACCGCTTATCGCCCCGAGTATGGCCGTGCCCAGGGTGATCGTACGAAGGGTATAATCGTTAAATACCTGTGTGAAATATTCTGTAAAATCCATGCACGTTGCTACATAATAATTTTTTCAATAAGGTCGCCTACATAAAACGAGACTGCTGCAGCGATGGCTCCCAGCAGCAGGGTTTCGGCTACGCCTCTCAGTTTTCCGGTCTGGTTGACATGAGCCTTAAGCCATCCGATAATGATGAACCCGCCTCCTGTAAGCACCGATGACAACAGGAACAGATTCTTTCCTACCGGTTGAAAGTGATCCCATACATACACAACCAGGGGGATCAATCCGATCAATATAAACGAAAGATAGGTGGTGGCGCCGATCAAAAATGGAGATTTATCTTCCCTGACCAGCCCCAGCTCTTCCTTCATCATCACATCGACCCACCGGTCATGGTCTTTAGTGATCACCTCGGTTACCTGTTCGAGCAAAGCACCATCAAATCCTTTGGCACGATAGATTTCCCGTATTTCTTCTTTTTCTGTTTCCGGCATGTTCTCGACCTCCCAATATTCTATTTGCCGGTGTTTCCTGTAATTGTCTGCCGAAGAACGGGCCGATAAGAATGCTCCCACCGACATGGCGAATCCGTCTGCCAGCAGGTTTGCGAAACCCAGAATGATGATGACCGAACTATCCAGGCTGGCACCTACAGCTCCGGCCACCACTGCAAAGGTGGTCACACAGCCGTCGATACCTCCATACACGAATTCTCCCAGATACTTTTCCAGTCTCCCGAAGGTATGTGAGGTACGGTGAAGTTCACTTTCGTTATGGTCTGCTCCCGCTTTCAATTGGTCACCTGCTTCAGGATTCACTTACCGCAACCTTATAATTAATACCATAGGTTTTGGTGAGATTATCGTCGTTAAAAATGTCTTTTACGGGTCCCGTTGCAATCTTTTTTACATTTAAAAAAGTTACCCAGTCAAAATATTCCGGTACGGTTTGAAGGTCGTGATGAACCACCACTACCGTTTTCCCTGCTTTTCTCAATTCTTTCAGGAGATTGACGATGGCTTTCTCTGTGGTTGCGTCAACCCCCTGAAAAGGTTCGTCCATCAGGTAGATACGCGCATTTTGAACCAATGCCCTTGCCAGAAAGATGCGCTGTTGCTGTCCGCCACTTAGCTGGCTGATCTGTCGTTCTTTAAATTCCAGCATCCCTACCTTTTCGAGCGCTTCAAGTGCTGCCTTTTTTTGCTTTTGACCGGGTCGCTTTATCCACCCCAGTTTTCCGTAGGTTCCCATCATCACCACATCCAGGGCATTGGTCGGAAAATCCCAGTCAACGCTGCCCTTTTGAGGAACATAGGCTACCATTCTCTGATTTCTTTTGTAAGGTTTTCCGAAAACCTCGATACTGCCTGCGATCGGTTTGACGATTTGCAGTATCGATTTGATCAGGGTTGATTTTCCTGCGCCGTTAGGGCCTACTATCGCCATGAGGACCCCTTCGGGTATCTCCAGGTCAATGTCCCAGAGAACGGGCTTATAGTCATAGGCCACGGTGAGATCGTTAATTGCAATAGCGGGTTTCTGATTACTCATATTGGTCTTTTTTCAAGGCTTCAACTATAGTTTGAACATTTGATCTGAACATGCCCAGGTAGGTACCTTCAGGAGTATTCTTGTCTCCCAGGGCGTCTGAGTAGAGCATCCCGCCGATGGCAACTTCATGGCCCTGTCCTCTGACCGCTTCCTGCAGCGCTTCGATGGTTCGAACGGGGACAGAACTTTCTACAAATATAGCCTTGATATCATTCTCTATGATGAAATCTGCCAGTTCCTGTACATCTTTTACCCCGGCCTCGGTAGCAGTTGAAAGTCCCTGCAGGCCGACCACCTCAAAACCGAAGGCCCTTCCGAAGTAATTAAAGGCGTCATGCGCCGTAACGAGAATACGCTCTTCGGGATCCAGTTCTTCAATTTTTTCGCGTAATTCCCGGTCAAGGATGTCAAGTTCTCTAAGATACTCCTCCAGGTTTTTACGAAAAAAGGGCGCAAGCTCCGGTCTTTCTCTTTCTAATTCACGGCTGGTGAAGACAGCTATTTTTTTCCAGTATGAGACATCGAACCATATGTGCGGGTCGTAATTGGAAGCGAAGTATTCAGAGCCTATCAATGAATCCCGGTTCAGGGTATCAGAGACCGCAACCGTGTATTTATTGGTTTGTTCCATTTTTTCAAACACATCGACCAGCTTTCCCTCCAGATGCAAGCCATTGTAAAAGACCATATCTGCATTATACAGCTTTGTCATGTCTCCCTCACTGGCGCGATACAAATGCGGATCGACTCCGGTGCCCATCAACCCTTGCGTGTTGATGGAATCACCTCCTATAACCTCAAGCAGATCTGTAAGCATGGTCGTGGTAGTAACCACCTGAAGTTTTCCTTTGTTACCTGTCCCGTTTTCTGTTTTGCAGGAGGCCATGAGTAGAAGTGCCGAGGTGATGATGATAGCTAAACTGCCTGTTTTCATTTTTTCTGTATGTATATATTGTTAGCGGTAAGAGCTGAGATACTTAGCTTCTTCCCATTGTTGCTGATGACCATCGATTGGTCAAAGGGCTCCTTTGAAAGTATTTCGATTTCGTTGCCAAGGCCTATTTCCAGTTTATCGAGATACTGAAGGAATCTTGAGGCATTGCTTTTTACTCCGACACAGGTTCCCGATTCTCCAGGTTTACAGGCTGAAAGCAGAATTTTCTCCATTCTCTGTACATTCCCTGATTTATCAGGGATTGGGTCACCATGAGGGTCAACTGTAGGCTTACCGAGGAATTCATCAAGTTCATCTACCAATTTTTCAGATTTTACGTGTTCCAGCTGTTCGGCCACATCATGCACCTCATCCCATGTAAAATTCAGGTTTTCTACCAGAAACACTTCCCATAGCCGGTGTTTCCTCACGATGCTGGCAGCATAGAACCTTCCCTGATCAGTAAGTTTGACGCCCTGGTATTTTTTATAATGAACCAGTTTTTTTTCTGCGAGTTTTTTAAGCATATCGGTCACCGACGATGCCTTGGTCTCCATCTTTTCAGCAATGGCATTGGTTGGCACTTCCTTATCAAAATCACGGGCCAGGTGAAAGATGGTCTTCAGATAATTCTCTTCGGAAAGGGTCATCCTCTTTTTTTATTAGGTAAAAATAAGAATTTTAACTCACATAATAATAATTTTAGGTATGTCTAAAAATATATTTAATTTTGCTAAAAAAGTAAGATGAGGTATTTGGTGTGGCTCCTGGTAGGATTGAGAATTATAAGCGTCACTGCTCAGCAGGTTGACTTCAGGGGCAAGGTACGCTCAGGGGGTGAGCCGGTACCTTTCGCTACCCTTATAATATATCAGGAGGGGGCTGAGCGGGTTTCACAAAGTGGTGATGATGGTTCCTTTCAGTTCGAATCTGTTGATCCGGGTACTTACAATCTGACCATTCAGGCCATGGGTTTTCGCACCTTAAGCCGTGAGGTGTCGTTAGCAGATGATACCTATCTGGAATTCGAAATCCAGGAAGACCGGCTTGATCTTGAAGAAGTGGTGGTTACTGCTACCAGAAACCTGGTGAGTCGTAAAGATTCCCCGGTTATTGTCGACATCGTGGGTCAGTCTTTACTCCAGGCAAATAATTCGCTTGCTGTGGCAGATGGGTTGAATTTTACTCCCGGAGTCAGGGTAGAGACCAATTGTCAGAATTGCGGTTTTACTCAGGTGCGACTCAACGGACTCGACGGGGGATATACCCAGGTGCTGATCAACAGCCGTGCAGTTTTCAGTGCACTGAACAGCGTTTACGGACTTGAGCAAATTCCGGCCAGCATAATTGAAAGGGTTGAAGTTGTACGCAGTGGAGGTTCTGCTTTGTATGGTTCCAATGCAATCGCTGGTACGATCAATATTATTACCAAAGACCCTATTCTTAACAGTTGGGAAGTAGACAGCTATCTGGCCTCTGTAAGAGGTGATGCGACAGATCGTTTGCTAAATTTTAATGCCTCTTTGGTGGGAGACGACATGAAAAGCGGGGTGACATTTTACGGGATGCACAGAAATCGCGATGCTTATGATGCAAATGGAGACGGATTTACCGAATTGGTGCGACTTCAGAATACCACCTTTGGGGGAAAAGGGTATTACAAGACCGGTGAACGATCTCGTTTGAATTTTGATGTCACCGTACTTGATGAATACAGAAGAGGGGGTGACCGGCTTGACCTGGCGCCTCACCTGACAGATATTACAGAAGAACTGGATCATAATACTTTTATGGGAGGGCTGTCATTTGAAGGGCAGAGCCGAACCGAGAAGGTAAGATGGTCTGTGTATAGTTCTGCTCAGCATACCGACCGACAAAGCTATTATGGCGGTCTCGGAGGGGGCAGAACCGAACAGGACTCCACTCTGGCACTTAACGCTTACGGTAGAACAAATGATCTTTCCTGGCTTTCAGGAACGCAATTTACTTTTAAGATAGGTGGCCGGGATGTTCTTACCTCCGGTGTGGAATATAATATGACCCGAACTGAAGACCGCATTCCCGGATATGATCGAATTATAGATCAGGAAACCACTGCTCTCGGTTCTTATGTTCAATATGAATGGAAGCCTGTAAAAAGCTTTAGCGCTTTGTTGGGAATGAGATTCGACAGAGTTGCTGTCGACGGGCGTTATGAGGTTGCTGATATTTTCAGGGAGAGTGATATACAGGAGTTCGTGATGAGCCCGAGAATTACCCTGAGTTACGCTATCACTGATTATCTGAAGTTCAGGGGTGGGTATGCCCGTGGTTTCCGAGCTCCTCAGGCATTTAATGAAGACCTTCATATCTCTTCGGTAGGGGGAGAGCCGCAGTTCGTTATTCTTTCAGAAGATCTGAATACAGAGTATTCTGATGCGTTCACCGCCTCTTTCAATTATAATGAAACCTTTGGATACTGGCAGACAGATGCCCTTATTGAAGGCTTTTATACCCGCCTGAAAGACCCTTTCGTGCTGGTAAGCACAGGAGCCACACTTCCTAATGGCTCCATAGTGGAGGAAGTCAGAAATGGTGAAGGATCCAGGGTGTACGGGATGAATTTTGAACTGGGGTTTTCTCCCTCAGACCGGTTTAGTTTTCAGGCGGGGGGTACGCTTCAGCGAGCTGAATATGTAGAACCACAAATTTTGTTTGAACCCTCAACAGGTGAAGGGGTCCCGGTAACAACAGACAAGTTCCTGCGAAATCCTGAATTTTACGGCTTCACCAATATCAGTTATACCCCTTTTGAAAACATAGATGTCGATCTGACCGGTACGTACACAGGAAGCATGGTCGTGCCACGGGTCATTAATGCGGATGGTGCAATTGATCTGCGCAGAAGTTCCGAGTTCTATGATCTTAACGTGAAACTTTCATGGCATAAAGATCTCAGTGAACACTTCCATATAATCGCTTATACAGGGATTAAGAATTTTCTTAACAGCTACCAGGATGATTTTGATTCAGGTCCCAACCGGGATTCAGATTATATCTATGGTCCCGGTATTCCCAGAACATTTTTTGTAGGGTTAAGGTTTGGAAGTTCCCATTAAGGGACGATTTCACCAAGAATGCCATAGCCCATGTAATTTGCGTATTTCAGCCGGCTGTTCATAGCTGTTTTCTGAATTCTTACTATCTTTTGTTATCAAAACAGGCTGTAAAACAGTGTTTTACATGTTTTTTGATGCTCTCCCTTCTCTTGCCTTTTCTGATGCCAGGTTATGAAAAGCGATTATTTTTCTATGGCTACTATGATCAAACTTTCCGGCTGCAAATTCTTTTTGTACCTGATGCTGTTTTCAGGTTTGTTTGAAGTCAGTGCTTCTCAGCAGCTCACGGTTGCAGCTTCTCCTTCGGAATCCGGTCTGCAGACCGCAGATTCAGTAAGTAATTCCGGTTATCCTGTACGATTTTTGTCAGATACGCTTTTTTATATTTACACCACTCTCGATTCGGTCTCTCCTCAGACCCGGGCCAAACAGGTAAGTGATAAACTCTATGTTATATCCCGCTTTGACCGTTTTCGTTCCGATCATTTCAGACTCGATTGCGAAGATCTCTATTGTCAGATATTTTACAAGAATATTCCTGTCACCACCATCACAAAAGATGACGGAAATATGTTATCTAAAAGCTATGGAGCTTTGGCATCAGAGTATTTTGACCGTATTAAGTCGACGGTCAAGCCCAAGAGGGAAGTGGGTTTTGCCCCTTTTATGAAGCGACTGGGGCTGGCTCTCTTATCGCTGCTGGGGTTGGTGGTTCTCATATTTTTCTCCAATCGCGCTTTGAACAAGCTTATCGAATGGTTGCTTGCTAAATACAATTACCGTTTTCCCGATGTTGAATACAGCGGATATCGCTTTTTCACCCGGAAAAAAATCAGAACCCTTATAAGGCTTATTCTCAGAGCACTGAAATATGTGCTGTTGTTTGTTCTGATATACGTTTTTTCCCTCGTGTTGTTCAGCCTTTTTCCGCGTACCAAGCCTTTAGCCGATGCCCTGGTCGAATACATAGTCACACCACTGAAACGCTTTATTATAGCCATTGTCAATTACATTCCGGAACTCATTACGGTGGTTATTGTTTTCTTCCTGGCCAGGGCCCTGGTCCGGTTTTTAAAGTTTCTTTCCCAGGAGGTTGAGAGAGGCAGATTGCAGATTCCCGGTTTTTATACCGAGTGGGCTGCTCCGACCTATCGTTTGCTGGGTATATTGATCTATATTTTTGCTTTTGTTCTGGTATTCCCCTATTTGCCGGGAAGTGATTCTCCGGCCTTCCAGGGGGTGAGTGTTTTTCTAGGGCTTTTGATCTCCCTGGGATCGACCTCGGCGATCAGTAACATTATCGCAGGTCTTGTTATTATTTACATGCGGGCTTTCAAGCCTGGAGACCGGGTGAAGATCGGAGAGATTACCGGAGATGTGGTGGAAAAATCCATGCTAATCACACGACTGAGAACTATCAGAAATGAAGAGGTGACCATTCCGAATTCTGCGATTCTTAATGGCAGTACCATTAATTACAGCAGCAGTGCCACAGAGCTGGGACTTATACTGAATACCACCGTGACTATTGGTTATGATGTGCCCTGGAGGAAGGTTCATGAATTGCTTATAGGTGCTGCTCTTAAGACGGAAAAGATCAGGAAGGAACCTTCCCCTTTTGTTTTGCAGACCAGTCTGAATGATTTTTTTGTGAGTTACCAGGTGAACCTGTATACCGAGCATCCGGAGAATACTGCTGTGATCCACAGCGATCTGCACGCAAATATTCAGGATGCCTTTAACGAAGCGGGGATCGAGATCCTGTCTCCTCACTACAGGGCGAATCGCGATGGCAGTGAGTCGACCCTTCCCGGTAAAGCGACAAAGAAAAAAAACACATCATAATATATTTTTTTCTGATATATGAAGACTTATAGTGTTTACAGTATCCTGTTTCTGTTCTGTTCCTTTTGGTTGCAAGGGCAGGAGGCACGAATCAATATATATGCCGATCATGTATTTGCCGATCAGTTCAGTTCCTATTTCGGATCCGGGAATTTTTTTGACGGAAGGGTTGAAGAGGGTTTTCGATGGGGTGCAGGCCTGGAATATCAATTACCCGGAAATTCGTCATTTGAACTACAGTATCTGAGGGAGGAGACCAAAGCCCCTACGCGATATTCCACCTTTGCGGGAGGCGTGGAGCGAACCGACTTTGAACTGACCTTGAATTATATACTTTTAAACAGTACGCGGTACTTTCCACTGAATCAAAGGGTAGAAGCCTTCTTTGGCGGGGGCTTGGGATTAGGCCTCATTTATGTAGATAACCCGGATACACTCTCCAGTGATCAGTCGACCAAATTTGCCTGGCAGGTGAGAGGAGGAGCGAACCTGTGGTTGAATCCCTATATAGCGATTAAGCTGCAGGCGTCGTTGGTATCAGTGGTTCAGGCTGTTGGTGGCGGACTTTATTTCGGTACGGGCGGGGCCGGTCTCAGTTTCGACAGTTATTCAACGATCTATCAATTTGGTTTAGGCGGTGGACTGGTATTCAGAATATAACCGGGAGAATGGGTCAATATAATTACAGGTCCAGATGTCGATCGGCACCACATTTACCTGCGCTTTTGAGAACTATTTTTAAATATTGCGATAGCAATTAGGCGAATCGTATATTTCTTCGAGTCTGCCGTGTTCGGAAGTCTTAGTACAGGATTTTCAAAACCTTCAGGAGTCAGAATAAATTACCTCTGCATTCTGCACCTCGGGATCCAGTTCACTCATTGAATTCACATAACGATACTGATTGTTGATGACATTATCGGCTTTTTCTCCGACAATGATATGCACCACCTCCAGATCAGGAGCGTTTAGTTCAATATGATCCTGTACCCTCATGGTCTCATCTGAAAGATCTGTTTCGAGTTTTTCCAGGGTAGAGATAACATACAGTCTTCGATTAGTTGCCCGAACTTCTTTTATATCCAGCTTGTGCTCTACACCTGAAACTTCGGCTTCGACCACTATACTGCGTTCCATTTTTTCCTCTCCCGGCATATCAACATCGATCACCGGCACTTCAACCTCTTCTTCTTCAGTCACCACGATTATTTTCGGAACTTCGACCATTTTAGTGGTTGTGGTTACATTTACATCAGCCCAGTTCACATCGTATTCCGGTAATTCCCCCGCTTCGGTATCTACGTCGACATCGACTTCAGGCATTTCTCCTTTTTCTTCAGTTTTCACGTTGCAGCTCAAAGTAAAGGCTGCGAGCAGTATTAAAAGAATTGATTTTTTCATGTCTGTTTATTATTTATAAGGTTGATTATCAATAAATTACCTATTTTAATGCGAATAAAAAAAGATTTAAAAAAAGATTAGTATTTAATCTTGGGATTCGATGTGATGGAGACCATTGTTGTAAGTAATCTTTTATCTTATTCCTACTTTTTATTTACAGGTCTTTGGTGCATTATTTTGTCTTATTTCGGGAATGGGTTTTATAGTATCACGTTAACCGTTGTTGAATTGGAATATCTTCAGATTTTCACGCTCAGTGATAATATGGTCTCTGCTTAAAAAAGCTCATTGGTACCAGAGGGTTGAACTTACTCGAGAAATACCCATATTCATAGTGAGAGCCCAGAAAAGATACCCGACAGAGGATTAACTGACTGTGTGAAGTACATTGATAAGAATAGGAAGAAGAAAACAAGCCTTTGTTGATAAACAGGGCTGATCGTATTTGTTGTCGGACGGCTTAAAAAGAGAGAATATTACAGGGATGAATTCCGGTTTCTAAATATTGAAGGGCATGGAGATAATATTGACTGGAAAAACAAAAAAACCGGAAGATTTTCTTCCGGTTTCAGCGTAGCGAGGACGGGATTTGAACCCGTGGCCTCCGGGTTATGAATCCGACGCTCTAACCAACTGAGCTACCTCGCCAGATTTGATTCGTTTTTTGCTTTTAGCGGCTGCAAATATAACAACAATTATAGCCTTGGCAAACCTATTTGCGAAAAATATTTTTTTTCCAATTGTTAAACTAGTTTGTGAGAAATAATTATATTGCCAGCGAGTATTAATGTCTACTGTATGCAAGAAAAAGTAAAATACGAATTAGAATTTCCCATTCATTCCTCTCCGCAACTTCTTTATCAATATATCTCCACTCCCTCAGGTTTATCAGAATGGTTCGCAGATAATGTAAATTCCAGAGGTGAATTTTTCACCTTTATCTGGGATGGCTCAGAAGAGCGTGCGAGACTCCTGAAGAAGAAAAGCGGGGAACTTGTGAAATTCCGTTGGATGGAAGGCGATGAAGATACTTTTTTCCAGTTGCGCATAGTAGTAGATGAGATTACTAAAGATGTTTCTCTTATGGTTACCGATTTTACCGATGAAGATGAGGTGGATGAGGCGAAGATGTTATGGGAAAATCAGATCTCTGACCTGAAACACGTACTGGGATCGGTTTAGAGATCGCCACAGAACCATTATCTTTGTGCCTTGATTTTTCAAGGCTTTTTTTATGGTAAATTTTAACGGTACGATCATTTCTTCCTCTCAGAGTTTTCTGGATCATGGAAACAGAGGGCTGCGATATGGAGATTCTCTTTTCGAAACCATCAAGGTGGTGAATGGTAAGATCAATTTTTGGGAGCCCCATTATTTGAGGCTGATGGCTTCCATGCGAATCCTGCGTATGGAAATTCCCATGAATTTCACCATGGAATTTCTCTCGTCTGAGATCAGTGATCTTCTCGCCGCTAACGAACTGCAATCTTCTCCGGCCAGAGTACGAATTACCGTTTTCAGGAATGCAGGTGGGTTGTACACCCCGGAAACCGGAGAGATCTCTTATATTATCGAATCTCATCCTCTTGATGATCCATTCTATACCATAGATCAAAATGCCTATGAAATAGAGCTTTTTAAAGATCATTTTACCGGTAGTGGGTTGCTTTCAACTTTGAAGACCAACAATCGCCTGGTAAACATCCTTGCAGGGGTTTATGCCAGAGAGAACGGGTACGACAGTTGTCTTCTGCTTAACGAGAAGAAAGAAGTGGTGGAAGCGATAAGCGGAAACCTGTTTCTGGTTAAGGGAAATACCATCAAGACACCTCCGCTTGAAAGCGGTGCTCTGAACGGGATCATGCGTAAACAGCTTATTGAGGTCATCGGAAAGACCGATGAGTTTCAGTTGGAAGAAAAGCCGGTGTCACCTTTCGAACTGCAAAAGGCAGATGAAATGTTCATCACCAACGTTATTACGGGTATTATTCCGGTATCGAAATATCGGAAGAAAGAGTATGGCAGTGAGGTTTCGAAAAAGTTGATAGGGAGATTGAATGCGCTGTTGCGGCTTTCCTAAGCAGCTAAGGTATCAGTTCAGGCTGGGGTTTTCAGGGGCATTGGACCAGATCAGGTAATCCCCTCCGAATTCGAGCATTTTTTCCTTCCAGAAATGTATGGCTGATTTCTTGATCACATTGCTTTTGTAAATGTTTTCTGAAACGACCCACGAGCTGCTGTCGAGTTCTTTCTCGAGCTGCATATTGTCCCATCCGGAATATCCCAGAAAAAAACGAATATCGTCTTCCTGTATGCTTCCGTTATTTATCAGGTCGATGATTCTCTCAAAATCACCGCCCCAGTAAATGCCATTGGAGATCTCGATACTGTTTTCGATCAGGTCGGGAACCTTGTGGATAAAATAAAGATTATCCTGCTCAACGGGGCCTCCGTTATACACTTTAAACGATTTATTGATATCGGGGACAAGCTCGTTTAATCTGAATTCCAAAGGTTTATTGAGTATGAAACCCACCGATCCGTCTACATTGTGTTCTGCCAACAATACCACAGATCTGTTAAACGCTACATCGCCGATGATGGAAGGTTCGGCAATAAGCAAATGGCCTTTTTTTGGAGTTAAAGAAACCATAAGCCTTTGAATTAATGATTGTTATTTACATAAAGATAAATGATTTTGGTAAATAAGTTTCAAGAACTCGCGCCGAAAGACGAATTTTTATGGATAAATGGAATAAAAAAAAGCGCTCCCGAAGGAACGCTTTCCTAATAAATATACTGAATTGAGTTAGTTTACAGCGTCAGACAGTTCAGCACCTGCTTTGAACTTCACTACGTTCTTAGCTGGAATCTGAATGGTTTTACCGGTTTGAGGATTTCTTCCCTCACGTGCCGATCTTTTCGAAACAGACCATGAACCAAATCCTACCAATGAAACACGACCTCCTTTTTTAAGAGTGTCTTCTACATTTCCAAGAAAAGATTCAAGGGCTTTCTTTGCAGCAGCCTTAGTAATTCCGGCGTCGGCAGCCATAGCATCGATTAATTCCGTTTTGTTCATAATTTAAAGATTTTTAATTAATAGTTTGGTTTAACATTTCTTTAATCGGTTAACAAATTTAGACGGAATTACATACCACGCAAGTAATAGCAAGGGAAATCAGCGTTTTTGTTAATAACTTACAGCGATTGTTAATAACGTAAGCTTTTTTTTACCATATATACGCCAAGGCTTATTATCAAAGGGCTCAGCGCATTTTCGCACTCTTTTCTATTTCTATACCGTTCAAAACATCCTGAACTGACATTTTTCGTTTCCCGGGCATTTGGATCTCATACAGTTCCAGCCAGCCGTCTTTACCGCTTACCTTCATCGTTCTGTTATCGATAAAAACCTGTCCGGGCTTGGTATCTGTTGCACCTTCGGCTATGGATGCCGTAAATATTTTTACCGGGATTTCTTCCCCTTTGTTTACTAAATAAGTCCAGGCAGTAGGATAGGGGCTCATTCCTCTGATAAGGTTATGGATCTCAGCTACCGGTTTGTTCCAGTCTATCCTGGTGCTCTCCCTGTCGATCTTAGGTGCTGTTTTCACTTCGGCTTCCTTGTCCTGTTCCTTGGTTTGAACAGTTCCCTGTCCGATCATCTCCAGCGTATCAGTCACCAGGCCGGCTCCCAGGTCCATGAGGGTATCGTGCAGTTCCCCTGCAGTGGTATTTTGGCCAATCTCGGTTTTTCGTTGATCGATAATAGCTCCTGTATCGATTTTTTCATCTATAAAAAAGGTGGTGACCCCGGTTTGTTTCTCCCCCCTTATAATCGCCCAGTTAATGGGTGCTGCTCCCCGGTATTCAGGTAACAGGGAAGCATGCAGGTTAAAGGTGCCCCTTGGCGGCATACTCCAGACCGCTTCGGGAAGCATTCTGAACGCTACCACTACAAAGACATCAGCCTGCAGCTGTTGCAGTTCGTCCAGGAATACAGGGTCTTTCAGGTTAGTGGGCTGCATTACTTTTAAATCGTGCGCCAGGGCATACTGCTTTACAGCTGAAGGGCGTAATTTTCGACCCCTTCCGGCCGGACGATCAGGGGCGGTGATTACCCCCTTTACCGGATAGCCGGCTTTCAGGATCGCGTCGAGGGAAGCCACAGCGAAATCGGGCGTCCCCATAAAAACTATACTTAGATTCTTCATTTTGTTCGGTAATATTTATTTCCTTCTTTGATATCGATCTTTTCTTCTGCCAATAGCAGTGACAGTTGTTCCAATAATATCGATTCCTCAACCTGTATCAGGGCGGCCAGTTCCCTGGAGGAACGCGGAGTATTCTCCAGGGCCGATAAAATGACGTTCGATATGCCTGTCGTTTTCTTCTGAGCGGATCGTAATTTTTTTACGCAATAGGAGCAATTGCCACAATCTTCTCCGGTTTTTTCTCCGAAATAATGTAAAAGCAAACGAGTTTTACAGTGATCCTCATTTTCGATCCAGTTGATGACCTGATGCAGCTGGTCGGCTTTTATTTCGTTGTGGTTCTTTACAGCCCTGGCTATATTATTAATGGTACGATCATCTTCCCGGGGAAGCAGGAAGGTGATCTCAGTATCGGTCTGCTGTTCTTCGTAAAATATCATGTCATCTTTTTCCAGTCGTCTGAACACAGCGATCACTTTTTCTGCCGACTCTCCTGATTTCGATGCAATGAGCTGTGGGTTAACGGTAATTTCAAGTTCAAACAGGCCTCCATAGGTACGAAGCAGTGTCTGTATGACCTTACCGGTTTCAGGGTGGCGATCCAGGTAATTGAAGAGCGCAGAGTTACTGCACTTGAACTGGATTTTTGTGGTGCGTTGAAAATGTTCACGGATCTGAATCACAGAATGGCGGTCAAGGGTTTTGAGTCCGTTGTAACACAATACCGGGTCGAAACCATATCGTTGACAAAAAATATTGAAGTTAAGAAAGTAGCTTTCAAACTCTCCCTCTCCGTAAGAGATCTGGTAATAGGTGTTTAATTTACGATACAGTTCCTTGAGGAAGTGTACATCAGGCAACGACTCAATAAACTGCCGGTTGGCCTGTGCCTGATCGCTTTCATTGGTGATCACCACAGCAAATGCCGGCTCGCCGTTTCTGCCTGCCCTTCCTGCTTCCTGATAATAACTCTCAAGAGATTCGGGCAGGGCCATATGAATAACCGTTTCCACGTCGGGTTTATCGATTCCCATCCCAAAGGCGTTGGTCGCTACCATGACCCGGGTATTTCCCTTTAACCATCTTTTAAGTGCTGCTTCTTTTTCACCTGTGGGCATTCCCCCGTGAAAGGGTTCTGACCTGATTGCTTTTTCATTGAGCAGGTCACTCAGTCTTTTAGTGGCCTTTCTGCTCCTGACATATACGATGGAGCTTCCTGATTTCTTACCAAGTACCTGTAGCAACCGGTATTGCTTGTCCTGATCTTTCAGAACAAAATAGCCGATATTCTTGCGATGAAAAGAACCTCTGAAAACCTGTGGCTGGTGAAGTGATAGATTGTCACAGATATCGTTCAAGACCTTGTTTGTGGCAGTAGCAGTAAGGGCGATAGCCGGTGCTTTCGGGTGAAATTCTCTGAGGTCTGCACATTGGCGGTATGCCGGCCTGAAGTCATTGCCCCATTGTGAGATGCAATGGGCCTCATCGATAGCGATAAGTGATACTTCCATTTGCTGAATACGATTTCTGACCAATTCCTGTTGCAGCCGCTCAGGCGAGAGATACAAAAACTTGAAATTTCCGTAAATGCAATTATCCAGTATATCATCCAGGTCCTTATGACTGATCCCACTGCTGATTCCTACTGCTTTGATTCCTTTGCTTTTCAGAGTACTTACCTGGTCTTCAATAAGAGCCACCAGGGGTGAAACCACAATGCAAATACCCGTTCTAAGAAGCGCGGGTACCTGATAGCATATCGATTTTCCCCCACCTGTAGGTAGCAGTGACACAGTATCGTTTTGTAGCATGACCGATTCAATGATCTCTTGCTGCAATGGCCGAAAACTTTCGAAACCCCAGTATTTTCTGAGTATGTCTGTCGGGTTATTTATCACACCGTATAATTATAGGTTGTCGAGAATGAACTCGATACGCTGGGAAACCGAATCTTTCGGTACCTCCAGTAAGTTGTAGCCGAAGCGCTTATAGGTCTTTTCAAGGTGGTCGTGAATCAGGCTGGCTTGTTCATAATTTTCGTAGCGTTCACTGTCTGACCGATAGATATCTTCCCAGGGGGGGAGCAAAAAAACAGTATCGTAACGAAATACTTTACAGGGTTCAGAGAACCAATCGGGGTATTCATCTCCTATATAATCCAGGTAAGCCACCACATCAGGAATGCCGCGGTCGAAAAAAACGGGGTCAGCCTGTAACCGGCTGGCTTCGTGGTACTGCATAGTTCTGCCCTCCAGCAATTTTTTACTGAAAAGCAAAGGGTCTTCGAGGAAGAGTTGCTCGATTCCTTCTTCCCGGGCTTTCAGGGTAACCTGTCTTGATATTTCAGGGAGACAGGTATATTCCCTGCCTTTCAGGTCTTCGATCAGTGTCGTTTTGCCTGTGCCCGGCCCTCCTGTGATCACTATCTTCTTGTGTTCCTTCTTCATGACAAATTGTGGGGCAAATTAACTAATACCGGCCAATTAATAAAAATTTCCCGATCGAAGGCTTATCTTTGCCAAAAACAGGGAGTAACGTTATGGGAAACAAGAATGACCAGGAAGCTTTTTACAAGCGATTAAAAGGGGAGCTCGCCAAAAGTACTCAATGGCCATCCCTTTATATGTATAAGTTCATCGTGCCTTCTGATGAACAAAAAATACTGACAATAGAAAAGACCTTTGACAATATGGGAGCGGTGATCGATAAAAAGAGCTCCTCGAATGGCAACTATACCAGCATTTCGGTTAAGGTCACTATGGAAGATCCTGAATCTGTAATAGCGATCTATAAAGAAGTAGGGCAGGTTGAAGGAGTTATTTCTCTCTAAATACGACGGGAACGATATATTTTTAGTATTTTGGACCACAAGCGCTATACGAGCGACTCACCCTATTAATAATTTCAATACGTTTTGGTAGAAAATTTAGAATACAACAGCGAGAGACCCAGGTTGATCATACCTGAGTACGGAAGACATATACAAAAGATGGTAGACCATGTGATCTCCATCGATGACCGTGAAGAGCGGAATAAAATGGCCAAAGCCATAATCGGAGTGATGGGAAATCTCAACCCTCACCTGCGCGACGTGCCTGATTTTCAGCATAAACTATGGGATCAATTATTCATTATTTCTGACTTTGAACTCGATGTTGATTCACCTTTTCCAAAACCGACCCGGGAAATGCTTGAGGAGAGGCCTGAAAAGCTTGATTACCCGCAGAATCATCCCAAATACCGCTTCTATGGTAACAATATTAAGCGTATGATTGACGTTTGTGTGAGCTGGGACGAGGGTGACCTCAAAGATGCCCTGAAGTTCACCATAGCCAATCATATGAAGAAAAGCTACCTGAACTGGAATAAAGACAGTGTGGAAGATGAGGTGATCTTCGACCATTTGTATGAGCTTAGCGGAGGGAAGATCAATCTTGCAAAGTGGGATGAAGACCTCAGGGAAAGCAAGGAGTTGGTTCGCAGCAAAAGCAAAACCCGAACAACCAGTAGTCCGCGCAAGCATAAGGGCAGAAAAAAACGCTATTAAAACGTAATATCATACCAAATTTTACCGCTTATTTATGGGTACTTTCAAAATTGAAGGCGGGCACCAGCTGAAGGGTGAGATCACTCCCCAGGGTGCCAAGAATGAGGCACTGCAGATACTATGTGCTGTTTTGCTTACCGAAGAAAAAGTCACCATTCACAATATTCCGAACATCATCGATGTGAACAAGCTGATCGATCTGCTTGAAAACCTCGGCGTGATTATCAAGAAAATAGGACCGGCTTCCTATACTTTTATGGCCAACGATCTGAATCTGGAATACCTGGAAACCCCTCAGTTTAAGTCTGACGGGAAAGGTCTCAGAGGTTCGATCATGCTGGTAGGACCCTTGCTGGGGAGATTCGGAAAGGGTTATATTCCCAAACCGGGAGGAGACAAGATCGGCAGGAGACGACTGGATACGCATTTTGAAGGGTTTATAAAGCTGGGTGCTAATTTCAGGTACAATCGGGAAGAATATTTCTATGGGGTTGAAGCTGAAAAGCTGAAAGGTACTTTTATGTTGCTCGATGAAGCCTCGGTAACCGGTACAGCTAATATCGTGATGGCCGCTGTGCTGGCGGAAGGAACCACTACCATTTATAATGCTGCCTGCGAACCCTATCTTCAGCAATTGTGTAAAATGCTGAACCGTATGGGAGCCAGGATCAGTGGTATCGGCTCGAATATGCTTACCATAGAAGGGGTTGAAAAGCTTGGAGGAACCGAGCATACCATGCTACCCGATATGATCGAGATCGGATCATGGGTGGGTATGGCTGCCATGACCCGTAGTGAGCTGACCATCAAAAACGCCGGGTGGGATTACCTTGGGCAGATACCTTCGGTTTTTGCCAAGTTGGGTATTACGCTGGAGAAGAGGGGAGACGATATATACATTCCCGAACACAGCGAAGGTTACGAAATACAGAATTATATAGATGGCTCGGTATTGACCATCTCTGATGCTCCCTGGCCGGGTTTCACTCCCGATCTGCTTAGTATCGTTTTGACCATTGCAACACAGGCCCGGGGAAGTGTACTCATTCACCAGAAAATGTTTGAAAGCCGTTTGTTCTTTGTCGATAAGCTGATCGATATGGGGGCCAAGATCATTTTGTGTGATCCGCACCGGGCAACGGTGATCGGTCACGATTTTCAATCAACTCTCAAGGCTACCACCATGACTTCCCCTGATATCAGGGCGGGAGTTTCACTGTTAATAGCTGCTTTGTCTGCAAAAGGCACTTCGACTATTCATAATATCGAACAGATCGATCGTGGATATGAAAACATCGACGGAAGATTGCAGGCAATTGGTGCCTCGATCATCAGAGTAGATTAAGGCGAAGCCTAATCAGATAAAATATTCAATAAAAAAAAGCCCCGGAAGTTTTCGCTTTCCGGGGCTTTTTTATACGATTAATTCCCAACCGGTGGAGGTCCATCGGGGATCATTCCTTTATATTCATGATCTCCTTTTCTTTCCCTGAACTCTGACTTAACTTCTTCAACCAGTTTTTCATCGTTGTAAAGATCGGTTGCTGTCATAGCCAGTATCTTGGCTGCCCTGATCATGCCTTTATGCCCGATCGACATTCCGCCACAGGCAACCACTGCCCACGAATGCCAGGGGGTGTCTTTGGGAGCTACGGTTACGCCCAACCTTACTGTAGGTACGACCCAGCTTACGTCACCTACATCGGTCGAACCGCCTCCGGGGTTTTCTTTGGTATCCTCTAACGGACGAATTTCGCTATCCATCCCTACCTGAGGTTTTTCCGTTGCTTCCTGTATTTTCTTGCCAAAAGCGATTTCTTCTTCTGTGTATTCTATAGGTCCCAGCATTTCGAGGTTCTCCTGCATGGCTGCACCACCGGTTCGGTTGACCAGTACTTCATAGATGCCTGAGACCAGCGAGATCTCATGTTCCACATCAGCCATGATAGCAGCTCCTTCGGCCATTTTTTTCACGTGTTCATAAACAGGAGTGAGACCTTCACGTTTGGTGTCACGAACCCGCACCCAGATCTTGGAATAATCAGGCACCACGTTAACCACCTGTCCGCCATCCTGTATATGGTAATGAATACGTACGGTGGGTTTAATGTGTTCACGGTAATAGTTGATTCCGGTTGTATACAGTTCCAGTGCATCTGAAGCACTTCGTCCGTTCCACGGATCAGCAGCTGCATGGGCAGCCTGCCCCCTGAATTCAACAATGAAATCGACCAGAGCCAGGGAGCTCTGAACATCAGCTTTGGTGGTGGCAGATGGATGCCAATCCAGACAAACGTCGAGGTCATCAAAAAGCCCGGCTCTAATCATCCATAATTTCCCGAAATATTTTTCTTCAGCGGGTGTCCCGTAGAACCTGATGGTGCCTTCGATCTCTCCCTTTTCGATCTGTTCTTTTATAGCAAGAGCAGCGCCAAGGCTTGCCGTACCGAAAAGGTTATGACCACAACCATGTCCGGCTCCCCCTTCTACCAGGGGATCTTTTTCAGGGCTCGCCTTTTGAGAAATTCCGGGTAAAGCATCAAACTCCCCCAGGATCCCTATTACCGGTTTGCCCGAACCGTAGGTGGCAGTGAAGGCAGTAGGAATACCTGCTACCCCACGTTCTACCGTGAAACCGTTGGCTTCTGCATAATCGGCCAGGTAAGCTGATGACTTTTCTTCCTGAAATGCAATTTCTGCTGCACTCCAGATAGAATCGCTTATTTTGATCAATTCTTCCTTATGATTTTCGACGCTGGCGATAACCTGTTTTTTATCTTTTGATAAGCGCTGAGACAGCGCAGGTTGCAGGCCTGTCAGCAGCAGCAAGGAAAGTAAAACGATTTTTTTCATAAAAATTATTTGAATGGTTAATGGGTTGTCCCGGCTTGACTCCGGAGCAGTTAGTTTGCCTAAATGTAAGAAATTTAAATAAACGGGCGTATTGTAATTCAGGCCTCTGCGAATGTGAGGAGGGAGTGGGCTTCTAAAATTGTTGAGTATTCTGCCTAAAAATATGTACTTTTACCAAACATATACTTTCGCTTTTCGATATGAGTCAAAAAGTCCTGCTTTCAGCCAAAGAGATCGACATAATTTTACACAGACTCGCCTGTCAACTTATCGAGAATCACCATGATTTCAGAGAAACCGTACTGATCGGAATACAACCCAGAGGGGTTTTTCTGGCAGAACGTCTTAAGAGATTGCTTGAGAATGATTACGGGATCGAACAGGTGAGACTTGGCTATCTCGACATCACTTTTTTCAGGGATGACTTCAGGCGGGGAGAAAAGACACTTGAAGCCAATAAAACCCGTATCGATTTTCTTGTAGAAGACAAAAAGGTAGTCTTTATAGACGATGTTTTGTATACGGGCAGGAGCATTCGCTCAGCCCTTACTGCCATCCAGTCTTTTGGTCGCCCCAGTGAAATAGAACTCCTTACCCTGATCGACCGCCGTTTCAGCAGGCATCTTCCCATACAGCCCGATTACAGAGGGAGGCAGGTAGATGCCATCAATGAAGAGCGGGTTCTGGTAATGTGGCAGGAAAACGACGGAGAAGATAAAGTATATATGGTAAAACAATAGCCTAACGAAATGAGTGAATTAAGTGTAGATCACTTACTTGGAATTAAGTACCTGAAAGCCGAAGATATCGAACTGATCTTTGAAACCGCCGATCACTTCAAGGAGGTGATTAACCGGCCGATCAAAAAAGTACCTTCGCTTCGAGACATCACTATTGCCAATCTCTTTTTTGAGAACAGTACCCGTACCAAGTTGTCATTTGAACTTGCTGAGAAGCGGCTTTCTGCCGATGTGATCAATTTTTCGGCCTCCCAGTCTTCGGTTAAAAAAGGCGAAACCCTTATCGATACGGTGAATAATATTCTTTCGATGAAGGTTGACATGGTGGTTATGCGGCATCCGAATCCGGGAGCCGGCATCTTTTTGTCTAAGCACGTAAATGCCAGTATTGTCAATGCTGGTGACGGGGCACATGAGCACCCTACACAGGCGTTGCTTGACTCATACTCAATCAGGGAAAAACTGGGAACTGTAGCCGGCAAAAAAGTGGTGATAGTAGGCGATATTCTGCACTCAAGGGTGGCCCTCTCGAATATTTTTGCCCTTCAGCTGCAGGGAGCAGAGGTAAAGGTATGCGGTCCGCAAACCCTTATTCCCAAATACATCACCTCCCTTGGGGTGACTGTGGAACCCAATCTTAAAAAAGCTCTGGAATGGTGTGATGTCGCTAACATGTTGCGCGTGCAGAACGAGCGTATGGACATCAGTTATTTCCCGTCTACCCGTGAATATACCCAACAATATGGTGTGAACCGTGCCCTGCTGGAATCGCTTGACAAAGAGATCGTTATCATGCACCCCGGACCCATTAACAGGGGAGTAGAGATCACAAGTGACGTAGCCGATTCCGGTCAGGCAATAATTCTCAATCAGGTTGAGAATGGTGTGGCCATTCGTATGGCCGTGATTTACTTACTAGCATCAAAAATTAAACAGTAGAACATGATCATTGACAGACAGGAGAACATCGCCCTATTTACCCAGGAAAGCCTTTCATTCAGAACTTTCGTAGAGCGATTCAGAGAGAATTACGACAAACACAAAAAGGATAACATCATTTTAAATCTTCAGGAGATCAGTAATTTAACAGCAAATGACCTGACAGAATTCTTCGAGGTTTCAGAAGACCACCGAAAAGGCAATAAGTCTTTTGTAATCGTTACCAATGCCGTGAATTATGATGATGTACATGATAATATGGTGGTGGTCCCTACTTTAAAAGAAGCATACGATCTGATCGAAATGGAGGATATTGAGCGTGATCTGGACGCCTGATACAGACCTTCTGATCAGATGAATATAAACAAACTGCATATTTTGGGGTGCTACAGTGCCACACCGAGAGCCATGACAAATCCTACGGCTCAGGTGCTGCATATCAATGGCCATATTTTCCTTATAGATTGCGGGGAAGGTACTCAGGTGGCTCTCAGGAAGCAAAAGATCAAATTTGCCAGGATAAAACATATATTTATTTCCCATTTACACGGTGATCATTTTTTTGGTTTGCCCGGACTGATCACCACTTTCAGATTGCTGGGCCGGGAAAGTGCTTTGCATATACATGGGCCGAAGGGAATCAAGGAAGCCATAACGGTAATGTTGAAGGTGGGAAATGCATGGACCAATTTTCCTTTGATATTTCATGAACTGGAGTCGAAGAATTCAGAACTTATTTTTGAAGATGATAAGGTGGAGGTTTTTACCATCCCTTTAAAGCATCGTATTTACACCAATGGATTTTTGTTCAGAGAGAAACCCGGCCTGCGGAAACTCAATATTACAGCGGCCGAGAAGTTTCGTGTAGACCGAAGTTATTTTCGAAAGATCAAACAAGGAAAAGATGTGGTAACCGAAGAGGGAGAGGTGATAGCCAACGAAATGCTTACTTACGATCCGCCCCCTGTAAAATCGTATGCTTTTTGCAGTGATACGGCCTACGATCAGGGCATCGTTCCCTTGATCAGGGAGGTTGATATACTTTATCATGAATCCACCTTTCTCCAGGACCACGAAGACCTGGCGGCAATGACGGGGCATTCCACCGCAAAGCAGGCTGCGAGCATAGCCTTGAAAGCAGGGGTTAAAAAGCTTGTTCTCGGGCATTATTCGACACGTTATAATTCGTTGGAAGCATTCAGGCAGGAAGCCGAAACGATTTTCGAACCGGTGGCACTGGCAGAGGATGGTAAGACTTTTGACTTTTAACAAGCCTGATTTGGGCGATTCTTAGTATTTTCAAGATTAAAAAGGATATGGAAAAAGACCTGGGACATTACAGGCGAAATTACGAGAAAAGCGAACTGACCGAAGATAAGGTTCCTGATAATCCTATACAGTTGTTTCAGACCTGGTTTTACGAAGTGGAAAAATTTGGCGGGGTGGAAGAAGCCAATGCCATGACCATCTCGACTGTAGGTCTGGACGGATTTCCGAAGAATCGTGTGGTTCTTTTGAAGCGATACACAGAAGAAGGTTTTATCTTTTTTACCAATTATGAAAGTGAAAAAGGCAGGGCTATAGATAAAGATCCCAGGGTTTGCCTTTCATTCTTCTGGCCTAACCTGGAAAGACAGGTCATTGTGAAGGGTAAGGCAGAAAAGATAGCAGAAAACCTTTCAGACGGATACTTTGAATCCAGGCCAAGAGGCAGTCAACTGGGGGCCGTGGTTTCAAGGCAGAGTACCGTTATACCTTCCAGGGAGGCGATAGAAGAGAATCTTCGCAAGCTGGAGTTCGAATGGAAAGGGAAGGAGATCGAACGTCCCGATTACTGGGGAGGTTATCTGGTGAGACCTGAATCAATTGAATTCTGGCAAGGCCGTCCAAACAGACTGCATGACCGGCTGAGATATCGGTTAACGAAAGATTTCGATTGGATTATTGAACGACTCTCCCCATGATAACTGTAAGGCATTTCATCTAAATTAACATTTTTTTAACAGTTCTATTCATAGGGCTACGTAAATTAGTAAGGCCAAATCTTATTACATTAACCTATGAATGCCAGAACTTTAGCGGCAACACGCCTCATGTTGCCTATAATGATTCTCTGTCTGTGCTGTTATTCCTGTGCAAATGAGAGCATTACCGAAACAGAAAACCTCTATGTGGCTTCTTTAGAGGATGTGTCTCTTCAAAATGAAGTTTTCGAACTGATAAACGAACACCGAATTTCAATTTCCCTCAACCCGTTGAAAAATCTTGATATCGTTTATGCAAAAGCAGAGGAACACACGAACTATATGATCGCTACCCAGGAAGCCAATCATGATTATTTTTTCGAGAGAGAAGCTTATTTAAAGAGCAATGCCAATGCAGCTCTGGTTGCTGAGAATGTGGCTTTTGCCTACACTACCGCTACAGGCGTGGTAAATGGTTGGTTAAACAGTGAGCAGCATCGTGCAGTGATTGAGGGTGATTTTACCCATGCTTCCATCAGCGCCAGAAAGGACAAGGAGGGTAATTTTTATTTTACCCATATATTCATCAAGCGTTTGGAAGAATAGGTTACTCCATTTTCACAACGATGAACTCGGTTCGGCGATTTTGCTGGTGAAGCGCCTCTTCGCACTGAATGCCGTCTTCACATCCATTGGTAAGTCTTTTTTCACCATATCCCTGCGAGGTAAGAATCCGTTCAGGAGAAAGCCCCTGGCTTACCAGATACTCGACGGTGGAATTAGCCCTGTCTATAGAAAGGCGGTCATTATAAGAGGTTGAGCCCCTTGAATCTGTATGTGCCTCTATTCGCATTACCATGTCGGGATATTCATCGGAAAGCAACCGAACGATCTTATCAAGTTCACGTGCGGCATCAGGTCTGATGTCATATTTATCAAAATCGAAGTAAATGGTGTTTAAGTCAGCCAGTACCCTGATGTCTTTGACAGGGCTCAGTTCGAGATTCACTACCAGCTCGGTAAGCGTCTTGGGCAGTTCTTTGCTTGAGAAATCCCTTGACTTTTCATTGTATTTCTTATGGGTCGCCTTAATGGTGAAATCCATTCCCCGATCTATATTGATCTCATAATAACCCTTCTCATCTGTAATAAGATAAGCCACATCTTCTCCGTTACGGGTTTTAAGGTCGATACGGGCATTGGCGATGGGTCGGTGGTTGACCGAGTCCAGTACATGCCCTTTCAGCATGAGCGGTAATATGCGTTCAAATCTGAAGATATCATCATCTCCCACGGTGCTATGCCTGTTGGTGGCGATATAGCCGTTTACTCCGTTTTCAGACAGGAAGAAGGAGAAATCGTCAGCGGTGCTGTTAATGGGCTCGCCCATATTTAGCACGCCAGTAATTTCACCTGCCTCATTTTTAATAGCGACCTGTATGTCCAGAAGACCATATCCCGGCTGTCCGTCTGATGCGAAAAAAAGGCTGTTCTCCCTGGAGACAAAAGGGAATAATTCATTCCCTATAGTGTTTATTTCGGGTCCGAGATTGACCGGTTTTCCAAAGCTGCCATCAGCCCTTACCTCTGCCTTGTAAATATCGGCAAGGCCATAGCCTCCGGGCATATCTGAAGCGAAATAGAGTGTTTTTCCATCCGGAGAGAGGGCGGGATGAGATACCGAATAGGCGTCGTCATTAAAAGGCAATTCTTCGATATCGGTCCAGGTGTTGCCGGTTTTCTGAGCACGGTATATCTTAAGGTGTACCACCCCCTCTTTATCTTTTCCCCTTTTGTTGTCGAGATAGTTGTTCCTTGAAAAATACATGGTCTTTCCATCCTGACTGATAGCCATGGGGCCTTCGTGGTACACAGAATTGATTCCCTCTACCGGCTTGATGCCGGGATCTGTTGTATTCAGATTGAGAGTATACATGTCTAAAAATCGCTGTTCGTTCCAGCCATGTATATCACCTTCATTGCTTTTTGAATTTCTCGCGGAGACAAAGTATAACTGGTAGTTATGCTCGTAAGCCCCGAAGTCACTGTTTTTTGAATTGTGTTCGAAAGGGTGCAGCTGATATCTGACACGGGTCTCGAAAAAAGCGGAATCAAAAGGTGCTTTTTTGAGTTCACGCACCAGTTTTGCTTCACCGCCCTCCTTCTTATACATTTTGGCCCATTCTTCAGAAGCTTCATATTTGCCAAGACCTCTGAGTACCACCGCATAATTGTAAAAGTAGTCTTTAGAAATGCCTTCCTGCTGAACGGCTTTCTCATAATATGGTTCTGCATGCTCCGGATCTCTGAGCATAAAATAGCAGTCGGCCAGTTTCCTGGTGACATAATCGGCGTTGTAGTTATTAGCCAGCAATTCCCTGTACACTTTTGAAGCCTCAACAAAGGAGAATTCATTGAAAAGTGCATCTGCTTTTTTCTGTTTCCCATATTGGGCAAACGTACAGCTGCTAATCAGCAATATTCCGAAGAAAAGAAGGGTGGTATTTTTCATCATTTTCAATTCTTTAAAAGTACCGGGGCGATTTGAATTTCGGATTTGCCAGTTTCAGGTCAAATAACAGAAAGATCTCATGTGTACCTGAGTTGTAGGGTCTGATATCAGAGATGGGGTAGTCGTATGCATACCCCAGGCGCAACTGCTCTGTGATCTGAAAATCTGCAATACCCCCTATGGAATCATCAAAACGATAAGATGCTCCCAGCCATAGTTTTTCGTAGAAAAGGAAATTCAACGTAGTGTCGTATGAAGGGTCAGCTCCGTTGGTTGCCTTTATCAGAAACGCAGGTTTGAACTTCACATCGGTTCCCATATCGATGACCAGGCCTCCTGTCAGATAGTAGCTCTGTCTTTCAGCAGCGATAAATTCCTGCTCGGCTCCACGTCCTTTATTATAATCTGTATTCAGAATCCTCGGAGATGACAGGCCTATGTACCAGCGGTAAGAGTGCCAGTATACCCCTGCTCCGATATTCGGACTTACCCGATTGGAGATGTCGGTAAAGAACGGGTCATTGACGATAGAGGGGTCGGTGAGAAATTCCTGGTCGAGCCTGAACTGAGTAACACCACCTTTAATCCCGAAAGATAATTTGGAAACATCACCGGTAGGGATGGTATATGAGAAATCAGCATAAACATATGAGAAGTTTTCATATCCCAATTGATCATTTATAACCGACATCCCCAAACCGATACGGTCATTTCTAAGAGGAGAGTGCACAGAAGCGGTGAGTGTCTGCGGACCACCTCCGAAACCGCTCCATTGGCTGCGGTGCAAGCCTACAAAACTCAGAGATTCCCTGCTTCCTGCATAGGCTGGATTAATAGCTATCGTATTGTACATGTATTGGGTGAACTGAGGTAGTTGCTGCCCCCATGACCAAAAGGCCGAGAAAAGCAGTACGATCGTCGCTATATATGTGTAGTTTCTTTTTATCATAACATGGTATTAGTTGGCTGTTCCGAGATAGATATATCCGGTAAAGGGATCCAGGCCGCTTTCAGCCAGTTTCACGATATAATAATAGGTGCCTGCCGGAAGATGTGAGGACCCGCCTATCATACCCGTAGTGGAACCATCCCAATTATTTTTGTAATTCGCCGATTCAAAAACTTTATCTCCCCAGCGATTGAAAACCATAACCGAAATTTTGAAACCACATTGTTCACTGATACCCCTTACCTCGAAGAAGTCGTTATGACCATCGCCGTTGGGAGTGATCGCTTTGGAAATAAAGATGTCTTTCTCAGAGGTACACGGAAGTACCACACAATCGCCCCGAACTGTAACATTCACCGGTACCGTTACACGGCAATTACCGTCAAGGGTTGTATATAGGAACCGGTAGAGTCCGGGATTCAATTCGGTTGGATCAAACTCGGAGCCGTTCAGCATGGCATTTCCGTCTACTGATTCCCAGCTTCCTCCGGAGGCAGGCAGATCATCAACTTCGGAGAACAGATCGACAGGTCCATCCTCAGGACAAATTCTTAAGTCTCTTGTGGGTAGCTCGGGTGTGCTGCCCATAACGAAGATCTCCTGTATGAAAACAGTAGTGTTTCCGCAGTTGTCAGAAGCAGTCCAGATCCTTTCTATATCGTAGTCATTACCCGGAATATCGGTGTGTACGATCTCTTCAAACGCGATAGCTACTTCTGCGCTGCAATTGTCTGTAAAGACCACCTCAGGAACTTCAGGAATTGCATCACAGCTAACCATGATGTTCTGATCTATCTCGCTTTGCAATACGGGTGCTTCCTCGTCTGAGATAGTCACCTGTTGGGTGTGTGTAACTGTATTCCCATTGCAATCTGAAGCGCTCCAGGTTCTGGTTATAATCACCTCTTCACAGGAATTATCATTGTCTGATCGGATTTCATTGAAATTCACCTCTACATTTCCACTGCAATCGTCGAAGGCGGTCAGAACAGGAGCCGCAGGAATTTCACCGCAGCTAATTACGATATCGTCAGGGAGGGACTCCAAAAATACCGGAGCTTCCTCATCTGTGACCTCGATGGTCTGTACATGAGTGGCGGTATTCCCGGTACAGTCGGTGGCCGTCCAGGTTCTGGTGATGGTCGATAACCCTTCGCATTCGCTGCTGGCCTGAGTAGTTTCTTCGAAAGTAACATCAATGCTGCCTGAGCAATTGTCGGTAGCAGTTAAAACCGCAGCTTCAGGAATGCTTCCGCAACTAACAGAGGCGTCTGCCGGCAAATCTTCTGTAAATACCGGAGCTTCCTCATCTGTAACCTCGATGGTCTGTACATGAGTGGCGGTATTCCCGGCGCAGTCGGTGGCCGTCCAGGTTCTGGTGATGGTCGATAACCCTTCACATTCGTTACTGGCCTGAGTAGTTTCTTCGAAAGTAACATCAATGCTGCCTGAGCAATTGTCGGTAGCGGTTAAAACCGCAGCCTCAGGAATGCTTCCGCAACTTACAGAGGCGTCTGCCGGCAAATCTTCTGTAAATACCGGAGCTTCCTCATCTGTAACCTCGATGGTTTGTACATGAGTGGCGGTATTCCCGGCGCAGTCGGTGGCCGTCCAGGTTCTGGTGATGGTGGCGGTTTCGCTGCACGCTGCATCTTCAACGATGGTTTCCTCGAAAGTAACATCAACGCTGCCTGAACAATTGTCGGTAGCCGTTAAAACCGCTGCTTCAGGAATGCTTCCGCAACTTACGGAGGCGTCTGCAGGCAAATCTTCTGTAAATACGGGAGCTTCCTCATCTGTAACCTCGATGGTCTGTACATGAGTGGCGGTATTCCCGGCACAGTCGGTGGCCGTCCATGTTCTGGTGATGGTGGCGGTTTCGCTGCACGCTGCATCTTCAACGATGGTTTCCTCGAAAGTAACATCAATGCTGCCTGAACAATTGTCGGTAGCCGTTAAAACCGCTGCTTCAGGAATGCTTCCGCAACTTACGGAGGCGTCTGCAGGCAAATCTTCTGTAAATACGGGAGCTTCCTCATCTGTAACCTTGATGGTCTGTACATGAGTGACGGTATTCCCGGCACAGTCGGTGGCCGTCCAGGTTCTGGTGATGGTGGCGGTTTCGCTGCACGCTGTATCTTCAACGATGGTTTCCTCGAAAGTAACATCAATGCTGCCTGAGCAATTGTCGGTAGCAGTTAAAACCGCTGCTTCAGGAATGCTTCCGCAACTTACGGAGGCGTCTGCAGGCAAATCTTCTGTAAATACCGGAGCTTCCTCATCTGTGACTTCAATGGTCTGTACATGAGTGGCGGTATTCCCGGCACAGTCGGTGGCCGTCCAGGTTCTGGTGATGGTGGCGGTTTCGCTGCACGCTGCATCTTCATCGATGGTTTCCTCGAAAGTAACATCAACAGTTCCTGAACAATTGTCAGTAGCAGTCAAGACCGCAGCATCAGGGATTTCATCGCAGGTAACGGTGATGTTCTCTGGCAGATCTTCGGCAAATACAGGGGCTTCCTGGTCAATGAAAGTGATCTGCTGGGTGTCTGAAACAATTTTTCCGTTTTCGTCAACCGCATACCAGGTACGGTTTATCTGTTGAACCCCGCATTCGTTTTGTACCCACTCATCTTCATAATAAGTCCCTACGGGTGCATTACACGTAAAATTCACCTCAGGTTCTTCCTCTGGCAGGATGTTGTTATTAAAACAGATGCCTGTAACGGCTCCAGATCCGCTCAATACCACTTTTAGGGTGTAGATATTATTGTTTCCGGTAAGATCTATAGTGACAGCACCATTATCTCCTGCAGGAGGAATAGGCAGGTTACCGACAAGGTCTCCGTTACTGTCATACAATTCCAGATGTCTGTTGTGACTGGGTTCAATGTCCAGGAGTGATACAGAGGCCAGGTTGACCCCGTCAAACTCAGAAAAGTCGAAAGACAGGTATACTCCGTCGAGATTCAGGTCATTCGGGTAATTACTGGCGGGATTCTGAACGATCAGGATGTCATTTCTGGGTCTGAAGTTTGCATAAATGCTTCCTGAAGCTCCTCCTTCTCCAATTCCCGGGCCGTTAAAATCCTGATGAGGCGTGCCCAGATCAGGGTCGGCTGAGGTCGGACTGGATGAAGGGAAGATTCCCGGCATAAAACTATTGTCTTCAGTTCCTGCTGTTACGATGACCTTTTTGTTCAGCAAAGGTATCTGGGTGGGGTCTGCTACATTTTCGAAATCCATGCAAGGCAGGTACTCTCCCGGACAAGACAAGGTGATATCGGCAGGAGCCGTTAGTTCTATAACATTTTCATCACCGGAAACCAGGATGATCTGTTCTTTTTCTGTGGTATTTCCACAGGCGTCACTTACCGTCCAGGTTCTCGTAATGCTTCCTGCACCGCACTTATCTAATTTCTTCTTATCCTGATAACCTACCTCAATATTTCCGCAGTTGTCGGTAATATTTGAGGGTTCGCCTGTTACAGCCAGGTTTTCGGCTTCCTGCTGATTGGTGACTTCAATCTGTCCGGGAACCTCGAAATCGGGAGCCTGATTATCGTTAGTGACAATTGTTTGTGTGGTGATCGCCTGTGAACATTCTCCCGGTGAGCCGTTATCGGTTACCCGCAGGGCCACTGTAAATTCTCCGCATTCCGGGTAGGTGTATGTGGTGGTGCTGCCGGAGGCGTCAACTGTGAAGGTTCCGTCATAATTGAAATCCCATTCATAGGTGTCCAGGTTATTTCCGCCAGAAGCATCGGTCGAATTTGAAGCATCAAAGCTGAACTGCATATCACAATCAGGATCTTTATTTACTTCAAAAGCAGCTTCAGGCTTATTGTATACATCCAGGTTGAGGGTGGTCATACGAGAACAACCAAAACGGTCTGTAACCCTTAGAGCTATGAGCTTGTTTCCTGTCTCGGTAAAGGTTTGATTAACAATAGCTCCCGTAGCCCGAGTGACAAAATTGCTGCCATCATAATCCAGGTCCCATTCGAAACTTTCGATAAAATCTGCATCGTCGGTAATACTTCTTGACAAGTCAGAAGGTTGAGAAGCAGAGCCGTCGAAAGTTACCTCTGTATTGACGCAAAATACGGTGCCGGCCGTAATTACCGGAGTGGGAACTGAATTGATTCCAATATTGGCGGGTAAGTCGAAGAGATCTTTCAGGGCAGAATTCGGTGAACCGCCAGCCTGGGCACTCCCCAAATTTATAGCAAGGGAACTACAACCGGGATTGGTCTCATTACAAACATCAAAGATATCTGACAGAGGCAGTCTTAGTTCGAAAAATTTACCGAGATCTCCGGTGCATGATTCTTTACCGATCTTGGCTTCAAAAGTAAGGCCGGTGCTTTCAAATGAGCTACCGTTCCAACGGTAAATAAGGTTATCGGTGATTTCCTGTTTGTTTCCGTTTGGCTTGATGTCAAAAGCAACGGCTATATCTGCACCGTCTCTGGAAGGATCTCCGGTGGAAGTATTGCAATCGGTGTTAAGGTAGAAAGAAAAGTATGAGTTTCCTTTTTGAACTCGTTCAAAAGCCAGGTAGAGATACTCGGTATTTCTGAAGCTCCAGAAATGCAATACGTCTGCAGACCCCGGAGTGGTATCCGGGTCGCCGTATCCGTCTCCATTTATATCGGTATCAACGTGATGTGGTGTTCCCCATTCAGTGGCACCCCCCGGGGCACAGTTATCTCCGTCGAAACGAATTTCCTGCCCGAACCCCGTCAACTGCCATACTATCATCATTACAAGTGAGCAGCGTAGTTTTCCTATCATATACAAGCGTTTAGGGTAAAAATTACCTTACAAAAGTGGTTGTCAGGCGATTGGGGCTTAGTGCCAGACTATAATAAAACAGAGGGGGTAATAAGCTTGCAACTTGTTCGACTATGAATCTGATGCAAAGCAACTAAATGATGTGATTTCTCACAAAAAAAAATTGTTTAAAAGTATTTTTTATCGTTAATAAACATTTTAACTTTAATGCTCCAATAGCGATAATTACAGGGATTATCACCTCTTCTGTTTGTGCTGTTTTTACCGGGCGCAAATATAAATAGTATCCTTATTTAAATCGTCTTTAAAACGTTAAAAATGAGCGTCAAAAGAATTACTTTGATACGTCATGCGAAATCATCATGGGACTATGAAGTCGATGATAAAGATCGACCTCTGAAAGAGCGGGGGGTAAGCGATGCCCATCTTGTGGCAGCCGCCGTTGCCGGTCGTTTAAAGTTACCTGATGCCGTATTTTCAAGTCCAGCCAACAGAGCCCTCCATACCTGCATGATCTTTATGAGAACACTGCAGGTACCGTTTGAAAAGCTTACTATTACAAAACATCTTTACGATTTTGGAGGGAGGTCAGTAATGGATTTCATAAATTCGCTTGATAATTCTTACGATCACGTGATGATCTTCGGTCATAATCATGCCTTTACGGCTGTGAGCAATGAGTTGGGGTCAGAGTATATTCATAATTTGCCTACTGCGGGACTCGTACATATTATTTTTGAGGAAGACAATTGGCAGTCTGTGAGTAAAGGGGTTTCTGAGATCGTGGAATTTCCAAAAAACCTGAAATCTTAAATGGATAAAGTTAAAAATCAATATATCAACCGGGAGATCAGCTGGCTGAACTTTAATGCAAGGGTATTGCAGGAAGCAGAAGATCATTCGGTCCCCCTTATCGAACGACTGCGTTTTCTGGGTATCTTTTCAAATAATCTCGACGAATTTTTTAAGGTGCGTTATGCAACGGTGAAACGCATTGCTCTTTCGGGTAAAACAGGTAAAAGTGTACTTGGCGGGGCCAAGGCCAAGGATCTGATGGAGGATATCACCCGTATCGTTATCGACCAGCAAACCGAGAGTCTGAAGATATTGGGGTCGATCAAAAAGGAACTTCAAAAGGAAGGGATATTTATTATTGATGAAACAGAGGTCGACAGCGGACAGGGCGCCTACATCAAAGATTTTTTTCTCAATAAGGTAAGTCCGGCACTTGCGACCATCATGCTGAACGACCTTACAGAAATCCCCAACCTTAAAGACAGTGCAGCCTACCTGGCGGTAAAAATGGTCATGAAGCCGGAGCAGGAACTCACCGGAATCAAAAAGCTGATCAAATCCCCTGAAAAGCTCAAACGCTATGCCTTGGTAGAAATTCCGCGTACTATCGACAGATTCGTGGAACTGCCCAGTAATGATGGGAAGAACTATATCATTATGCTCGATGACCTGATTCGCTATTGTCTGGGCAATATTTTCAGCATATTCAATTACGAATCGGTTTCTGCACATATGATCAAGATCACCAGAGATGCTGAACTGGATATAGACAGTGACCTGAGTAAAAGTTTCATCGAAAAGATATCAAGCAGTGTCAAGGGCCGGCAGATCAGTGAGCCGGTACGTTTTGTATACGATAAGACCATCGAAAAAGATACACTTCAGTACCTGATCAATAAACTGGGTATTGATAATAATGACAGCGTTATTCCTGGCGGACGTTACCATAACCGAAGGGATTATATGAAATTTCCCAGCCTGGGACGTACGGATTTGCTTTATGAGCCTTTTCCGCCGCTGGCTGTTAAAAACCTGAATCTTGAAGGAAGCATTTTTGAACGTATCGCAGAGAAAGACTACCTGCAATATGCTCCCTACCATTCGTTCTCGTATGTCATCAAATTCCTGAGAGAAGCCGCCCTTGATCCCAAGGTTCGTTCGATCAAACTGACCGTTTACCGACTGGCTAACAATTCACAGGTCGCAAGCTCCCTGATCAATGCGGTTAAAAACGGGAAAGAGGTCACCGTACAGATAGAACTGCAGGCCCGCTTTGACGAAGAAGCCAATATCGAGTATGCCGAACAATTGCAGGCTGAAGGGGTCAAGCTCATTTTTGGAATACCCGGACTGAAAGTTCATAGCAAGATCTGCCTGGTTGAAAGAGAGGAAGAGGGTAAAATCAAGCGTTATGGTTTTATTAGCACCGGTAACTTTAATGAAACCACTGCGAGGATCTATACCGACTATACCTTATTCACCTCTCATCAGTCAATATTGAAAGATCTTAAAAAGGTTTTCGATTATTTCGAGACCAGTTATAAGATCAACAAATACAAACACCTGATCGTTTCGCCCCATTACACCAAGAGTACGTTTAAAAAGCTGATCAGAAAGGAGATAGAGAATGCCCGGGCGGGGAAGCCTGCTTATATAAAGGTCAAAATGAATGCCATTACGAACTATGGTATGGTCGATGCTCTTTATGAGGCCAGCCGTAACGGAGTGAAAATTCAGATGATCGTAAGAGGTGTATGCTGTCTTATACCCGGCATACAGGGAATGAGTGAAAATATCGAAGCCATAAGCGTGGTTGACCGGTTTCTCGAACATACACGCCTCTTTGTGTTTTGTAATAATGATGATCCCAAGGTTTACATTTCCTCAGCAGACTGGATGACAAGAAATCTCGATTACCGGGTAGAAGTGGGGTGTCCGATATACGATACCGACATCAGGAAGGAGCTCCTGGAAACATTCGAGATTTGCTGGCAGGATAATGTTAAGGCCAGGATCTTTAACGAGAAGCAGGATAATACCTACAGGAAGAATGCCAAAGCGCCTGTGAGATCTCAGTTCGCTACCTATGACTACTATCTGAAAAAGAACAATCAAATTAACGGTGAATAGACGGTGAAGATCAGGAAGTTTGCAGCTATCGATGTGGGGTCAAATGCTATCAGGCTCCTTATAAATAATGTGATCGAATTCAGCGACAGAGAGACCCAATTTAAGAAAAGTGCCCTGGTCAGGGTGCCTGTCAGGCTTGGAGCAGATGCATTTATCGAAAGACGCATATCTGACCATAACCGGGAACGCATGATAGAGACCATGAAGGCCTTTTCGCTTTTGATGGAAGTTCATGGCGTTGAAAAATACCGTGCCTGCGCCACCTCAGCCATGCGTGAGGCAAAAAACGGAAAAAAGCTTGCCGAGCAAATCAGGGAAGAGGCAGGCGTTAATATAGAGATCATCGATGGGAAGAAGGAGGCTGCTATTATCGCCAGTACCGACCTGAGTACCCTTATCGAAGGAGATAAAAACTATCTTTATGTGGATGTAGGAGGCGGAAGTACTGAGTTCACGGTTTTTTCGAAGGGTGATATCGTGGCTTCCCGATCGTACAAGATCGGGACCGTTCGGCTGTTGAATGAGATGGTTCCTCAGGAAACCTGGACAGATATAGAAAAATGGATTCGTAAGGTCTGCGGGGAGTTCAAGCAGATCGATATTATCGGGTCAGGAGGGAATATCAATAAGCTTTTCAAGATGTCAGGCAGAAAGATAGGAACACCCTTGTCATACATTTATCTGAATGCCCAATATCATTTTCTAAAGGAGCTCAGTTATGATGAGCGGATCTCAGAATTAGGGTTGAATCCCGACAGAGCCGATGTGATCATTCCTGCAACCCAGATATACCTGAATGCCTGTAAATGGAGCGGGGCTAAAAAAATTCACGTACCCAAAATCGGGCTTTCAGATGGCATCATTAAATCCCTTTATAACGAAGAACGTGGAGGTGTCTAGCCATGTATGGTCTCCTTTTTGCCCAGGTCTTTCATAATGTCAGCCTCAAAGGTGAGTAATTCCTGCCACTTTTTATCCACCTCTTCCCGGTCGCCATACTTTCTGGCAAAGCCCAGGAACATAGTGTAGTGATTCGCTTCACTTACCATCAGCTTTTTATAGAAATCTGCCAGCTCTTCGTCATCGAGCTCTTCTGATAAAAGCCTGAATCTTTCACAGCTTCTCGCTTCGATCAAGGCGGCGTATAACAAGCGGTGAACAAGTTGGGTTGTACGATTCCCCCCTTTAGGAAAAAAGGTCATAAGCCTGTTTACATATTCGTCTTTTCGATCTCTGCCTAAAACCCAGCCCCTGTCGATGATCTTATCGTGAACCATTTTGAAGTGACTGATCTCTTCTTTGACCAATGCGGTCATTTCCTGAACCAGTTCGGTATATTCGGGAAACTGGACGATCAGTGAAATTGCCGTGCTCGCTGCCTTCTGCTCACAATAGGCATGATCGGTAAGGATCTCTTCGATATTCTTTTCGACGATATTGACCCAACGCGGATCGGTGGGAAGTTTTAATCCAAGCATGTTTCAGAGAATTTTTTACAGCACAAAAATAATAAAAAGCAGCCATACGACTCCTCCCCGGCAGCTTCCTGTAAAACCGACTAGTATATATCGAGAAATTTACGGTTTTGTCGATGTTTAAAGCCATGAGGGGATATTATCGATAATTTTAGTTAAAAGCTAAATCGTTTTGATCCAGACTTTTGGTTAAAATTCATTCTTATGTCAATGAACAAAACACTCCCCAATACCATGACGGCCGATGATCTTCACATATTGCTTGAGAGGAATCTCGAAAACGAAGTTTTAGAATGGTTAGAGGAGCAGATAAATCGGGTGCTTCAATCGGGTTCAGCAAGGCTTTTTTACATGACCTATACACTTATTCCCTCGCAGACAGGTAACGAAGCTGTAAAGTTTGATGCGGATTCGGATATACGGTTCGACTATCTTCAAAAGAATACGATCAGGAAAGATCAACTTGCCCGCCTTTATCTCATGAATAAGATACTGACAAAGGATGCTGAGAGATTCAGGGAGAAGATTGCAAAGCTTATTGAACTGGCAGACACCGGAGAATTACAGACATTTCTGAGATATCTTGCTCTTTTACCGGAAGCAGAAATGTTTCTCACTGCTGCAGTGGAGGCCCTCAGAACCAATATCGCCGTAATCTTTGATGCCATCAGTCAGGAGAATCCTTATCCGGCAGCTTTTTTTAACGACCAGCAGTGGAACCAAATGTATCTCAAGGCAGCTTTCATGCAGCGGCCTTTGGATGGCATTTCAGGTGTTGAACAACGGGCGAATGCCGAACTGGCCCGTATCATCTCAGATTATGCCCATGAGAGATGGGCGGCAGACCGTGATATAGATCCGTCTATATGGCGACCGGTAACCGGCTATATCACCGGAAAACTTCAGGATGATATGAGGCGTCTTTCAGAAAGCGAAAATATAGCAGAGCGCAGGGCGGCAGCTCTTTGCTGCTATTCTGATGATAATGATCAACTTCGCACTCTGGCTATTCCTTTTAAGGAGGAAATCGAAAACGGAAAACTGAACTGGAATAACCTAAAAGAATGATTATGGAAAACAACTTGAAATTTATTGATCCGCATGTACATATGACCTCCCGCACCACAGATGACTATGAAAACATGGCTGCGGCGGGTGTGGTTGCGATAATTGAGCCTTCCTTTTGGTTGGGGCAGCCCAGGACTCAGGTCGGGTCATTTCAGGATTATTACAGCAGTCTGGTTGGCTGGGAGCCCTTCAGAGCGAGCCAGTTTGGTATAAAGCATTACTGTACCATTGGTCTGAATTCTAAGGAAGCTAATAATGAAGCCCTTGCCGAGCAGGTAATCGAGTTGCTTCCTCTCTATCTTTTCAAGGAGAACGTAGTGGCGGTGGGTGAAATCGGATATGACGATCAAACCCCGGCGGAAGATAAATACTTCAGGTTACAACTAGAGATGGCCAAGGAGTTCAATATGGTCGTTCAGGTTCATACCCCCCACCGTGATAAAAAGGCGGGAACCATCAAAAGCATGGAGGTTTGCCTTGAACATGGATTGGATCCTTCTATGGTGGTGATCGATCATAATAATGAGGAAACGGTCAAAGATGTGCTTGATAGGGGTTTTCATGCTGCTTTTACGATCTATCCGAAGACGAAGATGGGAAATGAGCGAATGGTGGAAGTGGTGAAGCGGTTCGGAAGTGAACGCATTATAGTCGACAGCTCAGCAGACTGGGGTGTGAGTGATCCCCTGGCTGTGCCCAAAACAGCTTCACTTATGCTGAAAAAGGGGATTGACCGGGAAGCGGTACATAAGACCTGTTATCAGAATGCGCTTGATGTGTTCGGAAAATCAGGAAAAATGAAGGAAGAGCACTGGGAAAAGCAGGCAGGTATCGATCAGCGGGAATTATATCAGGACAACAGCGTTTTGCGCGGACAACAGCCTCGTGTGGATTCAGAAAAAATAGTTTAAATGGAACAGAACCGTCTTAGGGCATTCATATCACTTACCAGACCTGCTAATCTTCCTACTGCCATGGCCGATATCCTTGCGGGCTTTACTATGGCAGGAGCGGTAGACGCGGCTTCATTCGGAAGCCGATGGTTGTCATTTGACCTGGTTTTATTGCTGATGTCATCCATATGTCTGTATGCCGGGGGAGTGGTGCTTAACGATTATTTTGACAGGGATACGGATGCTATTGAGCGTCCCGAGCGGCCTATCCCCAGCGGAACGGTATCTCCCGGAGAGGCGTTTACACTTGCCATTATACTATTGATAGCCGGAGTGCTGTTGGCATTTGGTGTGAATTATCTCGCAGGTTTTCTTTCTTTTCTGTTGTTTGTGGCCATTTGGGCATATGACAGCAGAACAAAACATTCTTCCTTTTGGGGCCCCCTGAACATGGGGATCTGCAGGGGGTTGAATCTGCTTCTGGGAGCCAGTATCTTTGGCAGCCTGAACTCCTGGTGGCTTGCTTTTATTCCCATAGTCTACATAGGAGCTATTACCCTTATCAGCCAGGGAGAGGTAAAAGGAGGCAATAAAAACAATATCATACTTGCAGGAGTATTTTATACAGTGGTTATTTCGGCCTTGTTGTTTCTCGTTTTTCAGTCGGGTTCATTTGATGCCTTGCCTTATCTGCTCCTTTTTTCAGTTTTTATCATGCTTCCGCTAATTAAAGCTTTTAAAAACAATACCCCCGATAACATAAAAAGAGCTGTAAAGGCAGGGGTCATTTCGCTGATCGTACTTGATGCCTGTATAGCGGCCGGACTCACAGTATGGTGGTTTGGTCTGATCATCCTGGCTTTGCTGCCTCTGTCTCTGGTTCTGTCAAGGCAATTTGCCGTTACTTAAAATTGAATATGAAGAAGTTTTCATCCATACAACAATCGTTTACTGTCTCCTACAGCTACCAGGTACATTTTACCGAGGGTATTTTTGATTATAATAATCCCTTCTTTATGGAGTTGGTGGACAGTGCAAGGAACGAAAGTCCGGTTAAGGTGCTTTTTATTATCGATCAGGGTGTGGAACAATGCCATGCCTATCTGAAAGATGAGATCAGAGCTTACTGTAAGCGTTACGCATCGGTGATTTCGCTTAAGAGTATACTCACTGTTCCCGGAGGTGAGGTGGCTAAAAATGATGCTCAGCTTTTGAACAGGTGTCTGAATGCCATTGATACCAATGGGATCTGCAGGCATTCTTTCGTTGTGGCCATCGGTGGCGGTGCGGTTCTTGACCTTGCCGGATTTGCTGCAGGGACCGCTCACAGAGGGGTAAAACTTATTCGTATACCCACCACTGTTCTGGCGCAGAATGACTCCGGGGTTGGAGTTAAGAATGGAATCAACTGGAATGATAAGAAGAATTTTCTCGGCACTTTTGCCACACCTTATGCCGTGATCAATGACTGGAGTTTTTTGGAGACACTCGATGACCGTGACTGGATTTCAGGAATAGCGGAGGCTGTCAAGGTAGCCTTATTAAAAGATCCTGATTTCTTTAAGTTTATTAAAAACAACAGCCTCTCGCTTTACAATCGGGACCTCGATAAAATGAAGTACCTGATATACCGATGTGCGGCTTTGCATCTGGAGCATATAGCCGGGGGAGACCCTTTCGAGCGCGGGTCCTCACGTCCGCTTGATTTCGGGCACTGGGCTGCACACAAAATGGAATCTATGACCGGTTACCGATTACGGCATGGAGAGGCAGTAGCCAAGGGAATAGCGCTAGACGCCTGCTATGCTTACCTCTCAGGATTATTAAGCAGAAAGGTCCTGCTTGACGTGATCGGTACCCTGGAGCAATGTGGTTTTGATCTGAGCATTCCACCGGAAACCGATAAGTCTGAACTTTTTAAGGGAATAGAGGAGTTTCGCGAACATCTGGGTGGTCGCCTTACCGTTACTCTTATAGAAGATATAGGGAAGCCTGTTGATGTTCATGAAATGGATTTTGAAAGACTTTCTGAGGCCATGGACACCCTCAGGCGTTTTTGCGAACTAAAAGAAGTAAATTAAATGATATTGCAGGACCGTTACCACCTCACTTACTGCACCAATATTCATCCCGGCGAAAGCTGGGACGATACTTTTATGCAGTTACGTACGCATCTTCCTATAATAAAGAAGGGGTGTGCACCTGATGCATCGTTCGGTATCGGTTTGCGGTTATCTAATAAAGCCAGCATTGAACTCGGATTTAAGGAGAAAATAGCTGAATTCAGTAATTGGTTAAGTGATAATGACCTTTATGTTTTTACCCTTAACGGTTTTCCCTATGGTGACTTTCACGGGCAAAGGGTCAAAGATCTGGTACATGCCCCTGACTGGTCAACCTACGAACGTCTTGAATATACCCTCAGACTGGTAGCGCAATTAGCCTATCTCCTTCCTGAAGGAGTGTCTGGAGGAATTTCAACTTCTCCTATAAGTTACAGGCACTGGCATCCTACAGATGAATTAAAGGAAATCACCTTTAAGAAAGCAGCTAAAAACCTGGCCATGGTAGCTGAGCATCTATACAATCTTGAATCTGAAACCGGAAAATATTTGCATTTGGACCTGGAGCCTGAACCTGATGGTTTACTCGAAAACAGCAGGGATGTTATTGATTTTTTCAGGGAATATCTCCTCCCGGTTGCTGCCGAATACCTGCAGCACCGACTCGATAAGTCAATAGACGAAACCGAGGAAATGGTGTTTAAGTATATCACTGTCTGCTATGATGTCTGCCACTTTGCATTAGCATTTGAAGATCCTGAACAGGTAATCAGAAGATTTAAAAGTACAGGGATTCGTATCGGAAAGATACAGCTTTCTTCAGCCTTAAAAATCGTGTTTAACGATGAGAACGATCATCTGAAATTAAAGGAATTGGCTCGTTTCGACGAGCCCACTTACCTGCATCAGGTCACTGAAAAGCGAAAAGGGAAGGTGAGGGTGTATCAGGATATACCTGTTTTACTCGATCGTAATAAAGAGTTCGATGAGTTGCGCGCCCATTTCCATGTGCCCTTATTTATGGAGCGATATGGTAATCTTGAATCAACACAAGATCAAATAATAAAAGTTTTGAAATGCCTGGAACAGAAGGAAATGTTATGTGATCATCTTGAAATCGAAACTTATACCTGGGAGGTGCTTCCCCGGGAGTATCAGCTTCCTCTTGATGAATCGGTTATCAGGGAGATAAACTGGGTAAAAGATAAACTTAAAAGTGCGTATGAAGAAGACGGTAGTTATTGATGTCGTAGGCCTTTGCGATAAGCTCATTGGAGAACATACCCCTTTTATTGAAGCGTTCCGGGGTCGTAACCGCTCCTGTAAAATACGTCCGGTAATACCGGCTGTAACCTGTACGGCCCAGGCAACTTACCTTACAGGCGAGTGGCCATCAACTCATGGGGTTGTAGGGAATGGATGGTTTTTCAAAGATGAACAGGAGGTCAGGTTCTGGCGGCAGTCAAATCGTCTTGTTCAGGCCCCAAAGATCTGGGATGTTATGAAGAAGGAAGATCCCGCTTTTACCTGTGCTAATCTCTTTTGGTGGTACAATATGTATTCGGGTGCTGATTATAGTGTCACGCCCAGACCGAATTACCTGGCTGACGGGAGGAAGATTCCTGATGTTTATTCCCAACCTGCTGAGCTCAGAGATGAATTACAACAGCGATTAGGGACCTTTCCCTTATTCCATTTCTGGGGTCCTAAGACTTCAATAAAATCCAGCAAATGGATCGCCGAAGCCAGCAAGTATACAGAAGAAAAATACGATCCGACCCTCACCCTTATTTATCTGCCTCATCTGGATTACAATTTGCAACGCTTTGGCACTCATGATGCAAAGATTGCGGCTGATCTCGCTGAAATTGATGCGGTGGTTAAAGACCTGGTAACTTTTTACGAATCCCGTGGTGCGGGGATCGTGCTCCTTTCAGAGTATGGTATAAGTGATGCTGATCACCCGGTTCATGTTAACCGTGTTTTGCGGGAGGCAGGCTATCTGGCGATCAGAAGGGAAAGGGGCCTGGAGTTACTTGATGCAGGGGCCTCTGAGGCGTTTGCTGTTGCCGATCATCAGATCTGTCATGTTTATGTGAAGGATCTTAGAAAAATCGATAAGGTAAAGGCTTTGTTAAGCGGGATTCAGGGAGTAGGTAGCATCCTGGATAAAAATGAGCAAAAGGAACTGCATCTCGATCACGAGCGTTCGGGCGACCTGGTTCTGCTGGCTGATGACGGCTCATGGTTCACTTATTATTATTGGCATGAAAATGAGAAAGCTCCTGATTTCGCCAGAACGGTCGATATTCATAAAAAGCCGGGATATGACCCCGTTGAGATGTTCACCGACCCGGAGAAGCCGCTCATGACCCTGAGGGTCTTATGGAAGTTGCTCGCTAAAAAAATGGGATTCAGGGTTCTTATGGATCTGATACCGCTTGATGCCGGTTTGATAAAAGGCTCACACGGAATCGTTCCCGAATCAAATGAAGAGTATCCCGTATTCATTACGAACTCCGACTTTGAACTTCCGGAGGAAACAGACGCAACAGGCGTTTTCGAACTGATTAAACAACACCTAACTACTACATCTGATGAAATTGTTATTTAAAACTCTCGCGCTGATCTTTGCCCTGCTTTTTATATGGTCAGCATTTTTACAGCACAATGATCCTGATCCCTTATTGTGGTACGGTATTTACCTGCTGGCGGCTGTTCTTTCAATACTGTTCGTTTTTGACCGGCTTCCGGTGTGGTTGGTATTCATGGTCGTGCTGTTGTTTTTGATAGCCGGGGTTATGACGTGGCCGGAAACCTTTGAAGGGGTGACCATAGGTCAGGGAGATATTAAGAATATAGAAGAAGGCAGAGAGGCTCTTGGCCTGTTGTTCACGGCTCTCATTCTTGGTATGTTCGGACTAAGGGTTTGGTATATCAGGAAAGGAAGCCGACCTTAAACATCAAGATCGAATTCCTGACGAAGTACATCGATAAGCGGATTTTTTTCCCGCATTTTCTGATATTTTTCCTGGGGAGTGAAAGCGTATTGTTTCGCCACTTCTTCGTTTACCGTAACGAGTAATTGCAGGTGGTAATTATTCAGCTTTTTCTTCAGGTATTCCATCAGGGGGTACTGATCTCTTTCCACTTCCTTTTTCATGGTATCATTAGGCAATTCGATCCACACACGATAATCTGATTTCAGTTTCGGGGTGTCTGATCCCAGGGCGGAACTAAGAATCTTTTTTCCTTGTTCATCGGTGATCTGCACATATGATTTCCACGCTTCAATCAGCTGATCCTCTGAAAACTCATCCCTTGGCAGATTAGCATTGTCGACAGAGGGTTCTCTGCGGTTCATTTCATGCTCTTTCTTTGCCCTGATACTTGAAAGTGACAGTCCTGAAACCTTTTTATGAGCCTGTGTTTTGAGGTTGACCTTTTTATCGGTTTCGGGTTTCGGTTCAGAAGCTGTATCGGGGGTAACGGGAGTGGTTTCCTCTTGTTGCTTCTCAAGACCGGTGTCTTCAGGAGCTTGAATTTCTGCAGGTTCCTGTTGCGACTGCCTGGGAGTAGCATTAGAGGTAGTCTTTGATTTTTCCGGAACTGCTTTCCCCTCAAATCGGGAGGCAGGTATTATATATGGCTCAGACTTTTTTTTTTCTCCATCGGCGGTGATGGAGGCGAGTTGCATCAGGCATAATTCAACCAACAGCCGTTGATTTTTGCTGCTTTTATAATTGAGGTCACACTCATTGGCAAGCTCTATGCCCTTCACCAGGAATGCCATATCGGTGGCGGCACTTTGTTCCCGGTATCGCATCTGGGTTTGTTCGCCCACCTCTAAAAGCTCTATGGTGGCCGGGTTCTTGCAAACCATCAGGTCTCTGAAATGAGAAGCAAGTCCTGCAATAAAATGGTGACCGTCGAAACCCAATGAAAGAATCTTGTTAAATCGCAGCAGTAGTTCAGGAATGTTATTCTCAAGAATGAGATCGGTTACATCGAAAAAGGTTTCGTAGTCTAAAACATTCAGATTCTCGGTAACGGCTTTCCTGGTTAGGTTCTTACCTGAAAAACTAACGACCCGATCAAAGATCGAAAGTGCATCTCTCATGGCGCCATCAGCCTTTTGAGCGATAATGTGCAGGGCATCGTCTTCTGCTTCTATGCCTTGTTGTTCGGCGATGTATGCCAGGTATTCTTTGGCATCCCTTACCGTGATACGTTTGAAGTCAAAGATCTGACAACGGGAAAGGATGGTAGGAATGATCTTGTGTTTCTCGGTGGTGGCAAGGATGAAGATCGCGTGTTTAGGCGGTTCTTCAAGTGTTTTCAGAAACGCATTAAATGCCGATTGAGAGAGCATATGTACCTCATCGATAATGTATACCTTGTATTTCCCTACCTGCGGGGGTATACGTACCTGATCGATCAGGTTTCTGATATCGTCTACCGAATTGTTCGAGGCGGCATCGAGTTCAAAAATGTTGAACGCAAAGTCTTCGTCTTCTCTTTCATTGCCGTCCTGGTTGATCTTCTTTGCCAGAATTCTTGCGCAGGTGGTCTTACCTACACCGCGCGGCCCGCAGAACAACAATGCCTGTGCCAAATGATTGTTGTCAATTGCATTCAGCAGGGTATTGGTGATCGCTTGCTGACCCACAACATCTTTAAAGGTTTTGGGTCGGTATTTTCGGGCTGATACGACAAAGTGTTCCATCTCAACAAAGATAAAAATTGCCTGCTTAAAAAAAATAAATGCATCATTTTTGTTTTTGCCGGCCTTTCTGGTCTTCTTCGAAGCAATATATTACTTTTGTACTGCAGGCTATCTTATCGTTCCGGTTCGCCGGGAAGGAAAGTCCGGACACCGCAGCGCAGCGTAGCGGCTAACGGCCGTCCGCCGAAAGGCGAGGACCAGTGCAACAGAAAGAATGTACAGGTAATGCTGTAGTGAAATCAGGTAAACTCTACGCGGTGCAACGCCATGTATACCGGCTTTTAAGGGTTGCGCGCCCGATGCCGGAGGGTAGGCGGATAGAATCAGACAGCAATGTCTGGTCCAGATAAATGATAAGAACCCTCAGGGGGACAGAATCCGGCTTATTGCCTGCATGTTATCAACAGAAAAGAGGAGGGGGTCAGGGCTTTTCAAAGAAGCTGAATACGCTTCCTCCGTATTTTCTGGCATTATCAAAATAGGGGTATGATTCCAGATTGGTATGTTTGGAATGTTCAATGATCAGCATCCCGTCTTCTTCTAGTTGGTCTTTTTCAAAAACAATTTCCGCGATTCGTGCAAAATCCTTTTCGGGAAAATCATAAGGAGGATCAGCAAATATTATATCTGCCTTTCCGTCATATCGCTCCAGAAATGAAAAGACATCGCTTTTAACAGTATCTACAGGCAGGTCAAGCTGGTCGGCTGTTTTTCTGATGAAAGCCAGGCAGCCCGGGTGTTTATCGACAGCCAGAATACTTTCGCACCCTCTGCTGGCAAATTCAAAACTGATGGAGCCGATACCAGCAAAAAGGTCGATTACCCGAAGTCCGTCCAGATGGTAGTGATTGTTAAGTACGTTGAATAATGCTTCCTTGGCGAAATCTGTGGTCGGTCTTACCGGCAGCTTCGCAGGTGCTATGAGTCGTTTTCCTTTGTATTTTCCAGAGATGATTCGCATCAAAAACTATTCAGTAAAACGAGATTATTATGCCTGTACAACTTCGGGTCGATATACCGGTCCATTTTATAGGGCCACTTCTCAGAACTGAAAACCACGTTGCGAATATATTTATAGGCAAGGCGGTATCTTTCGTCGTTCTTGTCAATCTCGCCCATAAGGTGCAGCGTAGTGGTGTCAGGGTTGAGTTCAAGCTGTTCGAAGGTGAAAAGAATGTAATAAATAAAATCGGCAGGAGCCTGGTACGGGAAACTGTTATAAAGCATGAGCTTATTACCCCTTATCACTGTAATGTTGAATTGTTGCTCTCCCACCTGAACATACATCGCCTCACCTTCGTCTTTTCTGCGCTTTTTGAGCAGACTTTCGATCAGTACAGTGGCAGCGTGCTTATACTCAAAACTTCCGAATTGATCGTAGATATAGTTGTTCACATTGGTGAATGGAATAAACACATTGAACATCTCGAGCTCCTTTAATTCGTCATAATTGATATAATCGTTCTCCAGGATCTTGATGTGGTATTTCAGGTAATCTGCCAGGTTGCTTTCGCTGAAAAGCGGTTTGGGTACAAAGGTGTTCAATTCATTCTCATGAACCACTCTAACGGCCCGAAAGTCAGATTCCCTGATATCGTCATGTTCCATTAATTTCTTAAGCTCTGCCACCAGTGATTCCGGGTGAGCTTTTTCCTTAAAAGGAAATGACTCGAGCACCAGTACCTTATCGTGAGCGGTGTCGAGAATACAAAAAGAAAGTCCATTCAAGCTTACCTGAATGGACAATTCTTTAAATGTTTTATGAGTGGATTTATTTCTTTCCGTTTGTGTCATAATATGGTGGCCAGTTACCGCTGGTACTAACTTCTTGCAAACTACCTACCTTAATCTCAGGTCCGTTTACTTCTTCCACGTCGATTACCTGCTTCTCCAGTTCAACCAGTTCTTCAGGTTGATCGTACAGCACTACAGCTTTATCAACTGAAGCTTCGAATACAGAAGCTTTATAACCGTTCTTGTCGAGAATATCTGCTTCCATCTTGAACTCAGCATCGTTCTGAGCATAAGGAACTTTCGCAAGTTTGGTGTAGTCTGTATTCTTAAAGAGTGAATCTTTTACAGGAATAAACCCAAGGGTGTCGATAACTTTCACCTGGCGTTCCATCTCAATACGATATACTTTATCATACTCCATGAAAGATGAATCGCGTTGCTGGGTGATTGTAAACTGAGCAGTATCAATAAAGGCGATCAGGTTATCAAAATTAGAAGCATACTTCTGGTTGATCACACGATGTGCTTCCTGAGCATCTCTGATATCTTTTAACCGATCAATAACTGCGGAATAACGCTTCTTTTTAACCTTATCAAAACGAATTGGTTCCATTACCGAATTATAAATCTGGTATGCGAAAAAGATGCTTAATAGCCACAGGACGATTTGTAATACTGTCTTCATTTTATTAGTTATAGATTTAACGTGGTTTATCGCAAATCTACAATTTTTTTTCTTTAACAAAAGTTATGGCCAAAAAAACATTCCTATTTTTGAACCCTAACGGAACTTCATGGATGCAGCCTCATTTTACAAACTACTGAAAGAGAATTTTCCGCACAACCCCACCGTTGAGCAGGACCTGGTACTGCAACAACTCGCTGATTTTGTTTTTTCCCTTGAAAAGGATGAAGTATTTCTCTTAAAGGGGTATGCCGGTACGGGTAAGACTACTATAATAGGTGTGCTGGTTACTTATTTATGGAAGACCATGAAAAAATCGGTTCTTCTCGCCCCGACAGGAAGGGCGGCTAAAGTGATCACCAATTATTCAGGACGGGCTGCGTATACCATTCATAAGCATATTTACTTTCCGAAGAAACAGAAGGGTTCCGGAGTTAAATTCGTATTGGCTCCGAATAAACATAAGAACACCCTTTTCATAGTCGATGAGGCCTCTATGATTCCCGATGTGGCATCTGACTCAAAAATGTTTGACAACGGTTCCCTGCTCGATGATCTGATCACCTACGTGTATTCAGGGCATAATTGTAAGTTGTTACTGATTGGTGATACCGCACAGTTACCTCCGGTAGGTCTGGATGTGAGTCCCGCCCTGGAGGCTGATACCCTGGGCTTGCGATATGCAAAAGAGGTTCTGCAGATCGAGTTGGAGGAGGTGATGCGACAGCAGCTTAACTCCGGTATTTTGTACAATGCCACCAATATCAGGGAACAAATACAAAGTGATTTTTTTGAAGAATTCAAATTCAGAACCGATGAATTTGACGATATCGTTCGGCTGCGTGACGGGTATGAGATACAGGATGCCATTCAATCGGCTTTTGATAATGCCGGACTGGAAGAAACAGCGATTATTGTGCGGTCGAATAAAAGAGCAAATCTGTACAACCAGCAGATCAGGGCACGTATCTTATTTCAGGAAAACGAAATTTCCCCGGGGGATTATCTAATGGTTGTCCGGAATAATTATTTCTGGCTCAAATCCAGTTCAGAAGCAGGTTTTGTAGCTAATGGTGATATTATTGAGATCCTGGAGCTTTTCGCCATTAAAGAGCTTTACGGGTTTCGTTTTGCAGAGGTCAAGGTTAGAATGGTCGATTATCCTCGTATGAAGCCTTTTGAAACGGTGCTGCTACTCGATACCATAGCAGCTGAAACGCCTGCGCTTACCTATGAGCAGAATAACCAGCTGTATCAGGAAGTGATGAAAGACTATCAGGAAGAAACTTCAAATTACCGGAAGTTTATGCAAATCAAAAAGAACAAGTACTTCAATGCACTTCAGGTGAAATTCTCCTATGCGATCACCTGTCACAAAAGCCAGGGTGGACAGTGGCAGAATGTTTTTATCGAGCAGCCCTATCTGCCTAACGGGATCGATAAAGATTATATGCGCTGGCTGTATACAGCCGTTACCAGGGCCCGGGAAAAAGTTTACCTTATCGGGTTCAAAGACGATTCTTTCGAGGAATAGACGGTTCTGCTACTGACTCCCTAAAAGTTTATACATTTATAGGAGTACAGCTTAAACAAACCACATGGAAACAGAATCGATTATCAGTATCTTTTTAGGAATAGGGCTCGCCGCCTCTGCAGGCTTCAGGGTTTTTTTACCCCTGTTCGCATTGAGTATGGCTGCTTATTTCAATTTATGGGAACTCAATGATAGCTGGCTTTGGCTGGGGTCTCTTCCTGCAATCATTACCCTGGGAGTAGCTATGTTAGCCGAAATACTCGCTTATTACATTCCCTGGGTAGATAATTTACTGGATACACTTGCCGTACCACTGGCAGCCATAGCCGGAACGGCTGTGATGGTTGCCACGGCCACACAGATGGATCCGCTGGTGGTCTGGTCACTGGCAATAATAGCTGGCGGAGGCACTGCCATGGCTATTAAGGGTGCCTCGGCAGGTACGCGGCTCACTTCGACTGCAACCACCGCCGGTCTGGGAAATCCTGTTGTTTCAAGTGTTGAAACAGCCGGAGCTGCTACTATGAGTCTTGTTTCTATTTTTGCTCCCGTTCTGGCTATCATACTGGTTGTCATCATCCTTGCAGCCATGTTCTGGTCGTTTAAAAAACTCAGAGGCAGAAAGCGAACTTAAAAGGGATGAATACCTTATTTTTGTTCACAATCGATCATTCAATAAAAACCGATGAAAATAATTTCTATGATCCCGGCAAGATACGCAGCGTCCCGTTTTCCGGGAAAACTCATGCAAGACCTGGCCGGGAAGCCCGTGATAGTCAGAACCTATGAGGCAGCGGTCAATACCGGTCTTTTCGACGAGGTCATTGTGGTCACCGATAGTGATATCATCTTCGATACCGTCAGGGATCACGGTGGTAAAGCCATGATGAGCCAGGAAGAACATGACTGCGGTAGTGACCGTATCGCTGAGGCTGTGGCTGATATGGATGTCGATATCGTCGTCAACGTTCAGGGAGATGAACCTTTCACAGACCGGGAAAGCCTCGAAAAGGTGATCGAGGTGTTCAGGGAAGATCCTGACAGGGAGATCGATCTGGCATCTTTGATGACGCCGATCGATGACTGGGAAGAGATCAATGATCCCAATACGGTTAAGGTGATAGTCGACCATCGCAGTTTCGCCTTATATTTTTCCCGTTCGCCTATTCCTTATCCCCGGGCTAAAGAGGTCGGGGCAGTATATTATAAACATAAGGGAATCTATGCATTTCGCAAGGAGGCAATCGTCGATTTCAAAAAGCTGAAGATGCAGCCTCTGGAAGCCACAGAAAAGATCGAGGCCATCAGGTATCTTGAGTACGGTAGAAAAATTAAAATGGTGGTAACTACTTCTGAAGGGATTGAGATCGATACCCCGGAAGATCTGGAAAAGGCGAAGAAGCAATGGAAGTAGATTACAGCAAGATAAAGGTGGTTGGTTTTGATGCTGATGATACCTTGTGGGTGAATGAGACGTATTTCAGGGAATCTGAGCATGAATTTGCCCGGCTGCTTTCAGCATACGAAACCGAAAATAAAATAGACCAGGAGTTGTTTAAAAAAGAGATCGATAACCTGGATATTTACGGGTATGGTATCAAGGGTTTTATGTTGTCGATGATCGAGACTGCGATTGAACTTTCAAACGGCCGGGTAGATAGTAATACCCTGACCAAAATACTCGATATCGGGAAAGATATGATTCGTAAACCGGTAGAGGTTTTAGATGGTGTTGAATCAGTACTGAAGGAATTATCCGGAAAGTACAGGCTCATACTGCTTACCAAGGGCGATTTGCTGGACCAGGAAAGAAAACTCGAAAAATCAGGACTTTCAGAATACTTTCACCATATAGAAGTACTCAGCGATAAGAAAGAAGATAATTATAAAAATCTGCTGGAGCATCTGGAAATTCAATGCGAAGAATTTCTGATGATCGGAAACTCTTTGAAATCAGATGTTCTGCCGATCATTAATATCGGAGCTAAGGCTATACACGTGCCTTTTCACACGACCTGGGCTCATGAGATGGTGCACGATGATGACGACAATGGTGGTTATAAGACCATCGATAATATCAGTGAGGTTTTAAAGTTGCTATGAGTTACCGTGCACTGGATATAAGCAGCTGGAAGAGAAGACCTCATTACGAATTCTTTAAAGAATTTGACGAACCTTTCTTCGGATTAACCTTTGATGTGAGGCTGACCGAAATGTATGAGTGGTGTAAAGAAACTGGTGAATCACTTTTTTTAAATTATATTTACGCGGCTCTTAAAGCGGCTAATGAAATTGAAGAATTTCGATACCGCATGGCAGAAGATGAGATCAGGGTGTATGATCAGATCAGTATTTCCCCCACCATTGCCAGAGACGATGAAACCTTCGGGTTTTCGTATATGGAGTATTATCAGGATCGCCGGCGATTTATGAAAGAGGCAGCAAAAGAAGTGACCCGGGTTCGGGAATCTGATGATTTGTTTCCTTCAGCCGAAAGACCGGATACCATTCATTGCACATCGTTGCCCTGGCTGAAGTTCACCTCCCTTTCTCATGCCAGGAATTATCGTATACAGGATAGTATTCCGAAAATAGCCTTCGGAAAGGTATTCAGAGAGAACGATGATTGGTCGATACCTGTTTCGGTTCACGGGCATCATGCCCTGATGGATGGGATTCATGTATCGAAACTGGCCCAAAAACTAGAAGAAAACTTAACCTCTATAAAAAAATTCAGAGAAGATTAATGAAGTATAAGAATTTTCCTATGGTGCCGCGAGTGGTCTTTGGTCGGGGAAGTTTCGACCAGCTGCATGAGATTTTACTCCCCAGGCGAAAGAACAGTGAAGCCCCCTTCATTTATTTGATTGACGATGTATTTGAAGATAATCAATGGCTGATGTCGAGAGTTCCGGTCATGTTCAGAGACCAGATAATATTTATTCCTACCGAAGAGGAACCTAAAACAGAACAGGTCGATCAGCTGGTCGCTTATATAAGAACCATTCATGAAGCACCATCGGGTGTCATAGGTATCGGAGGTGGTACCGTGATGGATATGGCGAAAGCGGTGGCCATTATGCTCAACAATAAAGGGAAGGCGGAAGATTACCAGGGCTGGGACCTGGTAAAAAGACCTGCGGTCTACCATGTTGGTATACCTACCCTGAGCGGTACAGGTGCTGAAGTGTCAAGAACCACCGTTCTTACAGGGCCTGAGAAGAAGCTCGGTATCAATTCAGATTTCACTCCCTTTGATCAGGTGGTGCTCGATCCTGAGCTCACGAAAGATGTCCCTAAAAACCAGTGGTTTTTTACCGGGATGGATTGTTATATACACTGTATTGAGTCTCTCAATGGTCATTATCTCAATGCATTCAGTGAAAGCTATGGTGAGAAGTCGCTGGACCTTTGTAAACAGGTCTTTCTGGGTGAAGCGCTTAAGGAAGAAGAGGCTCAGGATAAGCTTATGATGGCTTCATGGCATGGGGGGATGAGCATTGCATATTCACAGGTAGGGGTGGCTCACGCTATGAGTTACGGACTGTCTTATCTGTTGGGCACCAAACATGGTCTGGGTAATTGTGTGGTTTTCGATCAGTTGGAAGAATATTATCCCGAGGGTGTGAAGATGTTCAGAAAGATGAAGGAGAAGCACGAAATTGAATTGCCTGCAGGACTTTGCAGTAACCTCACCGATGAAGAATTTAATACGATGATAGAGGTATCTCTGGGCATGGAACCCTTGTGGGATAATGCACTAGGCAGTGACTGGAAGCAAAAAATAGGACCTGAAAAACTGCGGGAACTTTACGAAAAGATGTAATATGCGAAGCCTGTCGAAGTTCATATTCTTTACCATGATGGGATGGAAAATCGAGGGTTCTTTTCCTGACCTGAAAAAGTATGTGATCATAGCTGTTCCTCATACGAGCTGGCATGACTTTTATATCGGGTTGCTCCTGAGGAATATAGCCGGTATTGATATCAATTATGTAGGGAAGAAGGAGTTGTTCAAACCACCCATGGGGTGGTACTTCAGAATGACCGGCGGCGTCCCCGTAGACCGTGCAAAACGTTCGAATATGGTCGATGCCGTGGTCGATATTTTCAATGAAAAAGATGAATTCAGACTTACCCTGGCTCCGGAAGGTACCCGTAAGAAGGTAGATACCTGGAAAACCGGGTTCTACCATATCGCCAAAGGTGCGGGTGTGCCGATAGTAATGGTTGCCTTCGATTTCGGAAAACGCACCATTAAAATATCAGAGCCTTTTCATCCAACAGATGACCAGGAGGCTGATTTTCAATATATGTATTCCTTTTTTAAAGGGGTAAAGGGTAAGGTGGCAGCCAATTCTTTCGATCCTTCTTAATCCTCTCCTGAAGATTTCATGGTGTGATACACGTTTTGAACGTCATCGTCTTCTTCGATTTTCTCCAGAAGTTTTTCTACTTCCTGTTCCTCTTCTTTACTTAGCTCTTTGGTCACCTGAGGGATTCGTTCAAAGCCGGAAGAGAGGATCTCTATGTCGCGGTTCTCGAGTTCGTTCTGAATGGGACCGAAACTTTCAAATGGCGCGTAGATGAGAATACCATCTTCGTCAACGAATACTTCTTCTGCACCAAAATCGATTAATTCCAGCTCCAGCTCTTCCGGGTCGATTCCTTCCGGGTTGATTCTGAAATTGCAGGTATGATCGAACATGAATTCCACTGAACCGCTGGTTCCAAGACTCCCGTTACACTTATTGAAATAACTCCTGATATTGGCTACCGTACGATTGTTGTTATCTGTTGCGGTTTCTATCAGGATGGCAATTCCGTGAGGGGCATATCCCTCAAACAACACTTCCTTGTAATCTTCGGTGTTTTTATCGGTCGCTCTTTTAATTGCCCTCTCGATATTGTCTTTGGGCATATTAGCCGCCTTGGCGTTCTGGATAACAGCTCTGAGCTTGGCATTGGTATCAGGGTCAGGACCGCCCTCTTTAACAGCCATTACGATATCTTTCCCCAGCCTGGTGAAGGTTTTGGCCATACTGGCCCACCTCTTCATTTTTCTTTCCTTACGGAATTCAAAAGCTCTTCCCATAAAAAATTATCCTTTCAGTTTATGGGCAAAAATATCAAAAAATAAAAAATGTGGATTATTCTCCTTTGATTATATCTTCGATGGTCTTCGCCAGTTTGAAGTCTTTTTCCGTGATGCCATCTGCGTCGTGAGTATTGAGTCTGATAGTGAGGTTGTTGTAGACATTGCTCCAGTCTGGGTGATGCTGCTGGGCTTCGGCTTCAAAAGCTATACGAGTCATCATGGAGAAGGCATCTGTAAAATTCTTGAAGTCAAGTGAAGTGACAAGAACACCATCGCTGTAGTCCCAGTAATCAAGACCCTCGAGTCTCTCGTTGATCTGCTTTTCGCTTAATTTTTCCATAGGTTGGTTTTTTCTGTTTTCTTAAATATAAGTAAATAAAGATTAAGCAGGGTGAATTTCTTCCAGGATGTCGTGGTGGGTATATAAAAGGTGTTTGGGTAGTTTGTTGTCTTTAGGAAGTACCGCCAGGAAACGATCAAAATTCGAAGTGTAAACGTTTTTGAACAGCGGATTCGAAAACTCCAGACGTTCGCAGACTTCCCTGATGAATTCGTCGTGGTGAATGAGATCGGTACTGCCCAGGTGGTAAATACCATGACGTTTTCTGTTGATAATATAGTGCAGCTGCCTGCTAACCTGGTCAGCACTGCTAACATTCATTACCAGGTCAGGAAATACCTCATAGGCTACCTTTGACTCCAGAAAGTATTTAAGTTCTTTGATTCTTGGTGAATGTGCCCCGAATACCATAGGAAGTCTCGCTATAACATATTGTTTCTCGGGAAGTTTCATACACATGTTCTCCAGGCGGATCTTTAATTTTCCGAATCGGCTCATCGAGAGCGTTTTATCATATTCGTAAGAAGGGTAATTGCTGAAGGCGTCGAAGACGTTGGCCGATGATAGAAAAATGATCTTGCTTCTGGTGGTTTGACAGTATTCGGTAAGCAAGGCATGGGTCTCTGTCTGCGCTTCAAAGTCTCCTCTAACAGCAGAAATGATGATATGGGGCCGTACCTTGATCAGAACGCTGTAAATATCGTCCTGTTCCATGTCAAAGTGAAAGAAGTGCTGGTTATCGGTATATATTGAACCGGTATGATAGGTGCCATAGGTGTCAAAATAGTGACAGAGCTCCCTGTAGAGAGCTCCTCCTATAAATCCGCTGGCGCCTAAGATCAAAATCCGGTTCAATAAAATACTTTTTCAAGGGTTGTAAATAGAATTAACCGCCGCAGCAGGCGATTATTGTTTGTAGAATGGTAATTTAACGATTTCTGCTGCGATCTCGTTCTTCCTGATCTTTACTTTGATCTGCGTGCCTGCCCCGGCGAATTCGGTTTTCACGTACCCGAGTCCGATTCCCTTACCCAACGATGGAGACATGGTTCCACTGGTAACCTCACCGATCTCATTACCATCGCTGTCGAGCAATGCATAGCCTTTTCTCGGGATGCCTCTTTCGGTCATTTCGAAAGCGATCAGTTTTCGTTCAGGTCCGTTTTCTTTTTCCTTTTTAAGAGCTTCTGAATTGACGAAATCCTTGGTGAATTTCGTGATCCATCCCAGTCCGGCCTCTATCGGTGATGTTGTTTCGTCGATGTCATTTCCATACAGGCAATAACCCATTTCAAGTCGCAAGGTGTCCCTGGCAGCCAGGCCTATAGGCTTGATACCGAAATCCTTCCCCGCTTCGAGAACTTTGTCCCACACCTGTTGTACCTCTGTATTTTTGCAATAGATCTCGAATCCGCCACTTCCGGTATAACCGGTGGCTGAAATGATCACGTGAGGGATGCCGGCAAATTCTCCTACTACGAAATTGTAGAACTTTATCTCTGAAAGATCTACCGGGGTAAGCGATTGCATGGCTTCCACCGCTTTTGGGCCTTGAATGGCGAGCAACGAATAATCTTCGGAAATATCCCGGATCGAAGCTTTGATATCTTTGTTATGTTGCTGGATCCAGTTCCAGTCTTTTTCGATATTTGCCGCGTTAACCACCAACAGGTATTCTTCATCTTTGATCCTGTAAATGATCAGGTCGTCAACGATTCCTCCCTTGTCATTGGGCATGCAGCTGTATTGTGCCCGGCCAACGGTAAGCTTTTCAGCATCATTGCTGCTTATCTTCTGAATCAGATCGAGCGCCCTGGGGCCACTGATGAGAAATTCACCCATGTGACTCACATCAAATACACCCAGTTTCTCCCGAACAGTTTCATGTTCGATGTTAACTCCTTCGTATTGTACGGGCATCTGATAGCCTGCAAAAGGCACCATTTTCGCACCTAATTCGATATGCTTTTGCGTTAGCGCGGTATGCTTCATTTTCCTGCTTTTTAAAAAGTTGGTCAAAATTATTCAAATTATCAGGAGTATTAAAGAATTCGGCACTAATAAAAAAGGCTTCTTTTGCAGAAGCCTTTTTTAAACCCGTCAATCAAGCAGGAATTCTTTCAGATCAGAATAGCTGTGAACTTGCTGATATTTTTTCTCACGATGCATCAGCTGCATGATCTGAGGGGGGATCTCAATGATGATCCCCAGTTCTTTTTCCACAATATCTTTAAACTTTACAGGATGTGCTGTTTCCAGAAAAACACCTCCTTGTTTATTTTGTGATTTCAACCAACGGGTAAGTCCGAGGTACCCTACGGCTCCATGAGGGTCGAGTACGTAACCGTGAGCCTCGTAGACCGATTTCATGGTGGCTTTGGTGGCTGCATCTGAAAAGCTGTAAGACGAGAATATCTGTTCCAGAGATTCCTTGTTCTCTGTAAGGTTCAGAATGCGTATAAAGTTGCTTGGGTTACCCACATCCATGGCGTTCGAGATGGTTTGAGTCGAAGGCTTAGGAGCATAGTCTCCGGTTTCCATAAAACGTGGTACGGTGTCATTGACATTGGTCGCTGCGACGAAATGTTCTGCCGGCAATCCCATCTTCCAGGCGACCATGCCGGCACAGATGTTTCCGAAATTTCCACTGGGAACAGCTATGTGCAGAGGGATATCGTGTTTTTTTGCCTCTTGCCATGCGTAAAAGTAATAGATCATTTGCGGCAACCATCGGGCTACATTGATCGAGTTCGCAGAAGTAAGATTGAGGTGGTTCAAATCTGAATCTACAAAAGCCTTTTTGACCATGTCCTGACAATCATCGAAAACACCATCTACCTCGAGGGCTGTGATATTATGCCCAAGGGTGGTTAATTGACGTTGCTGAATATCGCTGACTTTGCCTTTAGGGTAGAGTATAATGACCTCAACCCCTTCCACATTGAGAAACCCGTTTGCGACTGCACCTCCGGTATCTCCTGAGGTGGCAACAAGCACACGAGTTTTTTCCTCAGGTTTCTTACGGTTGAAATATCCCAGACACCTGGCCATAAATCGGGCCCCTACATCTTTGAAGGCCATGGTAGGCCCGTGAAAGAGTTCGAGCGAGTAAATGTTTTCAGAGACCCTGACCAGGGGGAAATCAAAGTCGACCGTCTCTGAAACTATTTTCTGTAATTCCTCCTGTGGGATGTCTTCTTCCACATATGGGGCCATCAGATGCAAAGCGATTTCTGTTTTGGTCATCGATTCCATCTCTCTCAGCACGCTGTCTGGAAGACGGGGCACAGACAGGGGGTAATAAAGGCCCTTGTCAGGAGCAAGGCTTTGTTTTACAGCTGTTTGAAAACTAACTGTAGGCTTGTCGCTGTTGTTCTTTTGATTCAGGCTGAAATATCGCATAGTGTAATTGAATTCTTGATTAGATAATATGGGTTCCTTTGGCCGAAATGGCTGATACGTGAATTTCAAAAGCCACATCGAGCTTACGGTAAAACACATTCATTAGTTCAGCGACCGCCTGCGCAGTTTTCTTTCCCCGGGACAGGGCAAAAACCGAAGGTCCTGATCCCGATATCCCGCTGCCCAGGGCACCGCCTTCGGAGGCGATCTGTTTCAATTCAGAAAATCCGGGAATAAGCGGACCTCTGAGCGGTTCGATGATCACGTCCTGAAGAGAAGCTGCAATGCGATCGTAGTCATTTTCATAAAGTCCGCTGACCAGTCCCGCCAGGTTACCCCATTGCCGAATAGCATGTGAGAGGGGAACGGTCTTTTTCAGTACTGCCCTGGAATCGGCTGTTTTCAATTCGATCTGCGGGTGAATTACCGTTACATAAAGATCATCAGGTACCGGGAGTGTGATAACATCGAGCGGATCGTAGCTTCTTACAAGGCTGAAGCCCCCCAGTAAAGCAGGTGCCACATTGTCGGCATGTGGCACACCGCTGGCCAGTTCTTCACCTTTCATGGCAAAGGGTATTAATTCGCTGGTGCTGAAGGGAGACCCCAACAGGGAATTGATGCCAAATACCGCTCCTGCAGCACTGGCGGCACTGCTGCCAATACCGCTTCCGGGTTTTATACGCTTTTCGATCTCGATCTCAAATCCCTGTTCAGATCCTGTGCATTCCAATAAGGCCATTGCTGCAATACCTGCTACATTCCGATCCGGCTGTAACGGCAGGTCTTGTCCGCTTATCCGCTTTATCCGGATTCCCGGCTCAGAGCTTTTGCTTATGGTCATAATATCTCCCACCTGTTCCAGACAAAGTCCCAGAACATCAAAACCGCAGGACACATTGGCAATAGTTGCCGGACAAAATATGTTGATTTTCTCCATGATCTAATAGTTTCCTATTCTGATAATGTCGGCAAACAATCCTGAGGCAGTGACATCGGCTCCTGCACCGGCACCCTTAATAAGCAGGGGTTGTTCTTTGTATCTTTCTGTATACAGCAATACGATATTGTCTTTCCCTTCCAGGTTGTAAAAGGGGTGGTCTGAAGGTACCTGCTGAAGGCCTGCTTCTGCCTGCCCGTCTTTCAGTGTGGCGACATATTTCAACCGGCATCTGGCCTGCGTAGCTTCCTCCAGCAGTTGGTCGAAATGCTCTTTATGCTCCTGAAGACATTTAAAAAAAGAAGAATTATCTGTGGTTTTCATGCATGCCCCGGGCAGGAAATCCTTACTTCTGATATCTTCCAACTCCATTGAATAACCACTTTCCCGGGCCAGGATCAGGATCTTTCGCATAACATCAATGCCACTCAGATCAATTTTAGGATCGGGTTCTGTGTATCCTTCTTCCATGGCAATCTCAACGATCTCATGGAAGGGTTTTTTTCCATTAAAATTATTGAACACAAAGTTCAGACTTCCGGAAAGAACCGCCTGTATTTCATTGATACGGTCACCGGAAGCCACCAGGTTCTTTATGGTGTCGATTATAGGCAATCCTGCACCCACGTTTGTTTCGAACAGGAAAGGCGCATTATACCTTTTTGAGAGGTCTTTTAATCTCTTGTAGCGGTCAAAAGAAGAGGATGCAGCTATTTTGTTGCAGGTTACCACTGCAATACTGTTCTTCAGATAGGTTTCGTAAGTGGCTGCCACTTTATCGGTGGCTGTATTATCGACAAAAATGCTGTTTCTGAGATTCATACTCAGCACTTTCTCATGGAAAGCCTCCAGGCTCATAGGAACTCCCTGCTCTAATTTTTCAGTCCAGTTTTCCAGTGAAATTCCTGATTCGCTGAAAAACATCTTTTTGGAATTGGCGATGCCTGTTATTCGAACATTGAGTTTCATTTCTTTTTTCAGGAAACTCTTTTGATTTCTTATCTGCTCCAGGAATCTGCGTCCGACATTACCAACTCCAATAACAAAGAGGTTCAGTTGCTTTACCTGTTCTTCAAAAAACTCTTCGTGCAGGGTGTTCAGAGCCTTTTTAACGTCATTTCTCATTATTACCGCAGAGATATTACGTTCAGAAGCCCCCTGTGCGATGGCTCTTATATTTACATTATTTCTTCCCATACTGCTGAACATACGTCCGCTAAGACCCTGGTGACTCTTCATCTTATCACCTACCAGTGCCAGGATAGCCATATCGCTCTCTACGGTAGCAGGGTTTATTTTTCCAAGAGCGATCTCATAGGCAAATGAGTCATCAAGGCTGTTCTTCGCCTTTTGGGCGTCAGGGCTCGCCACGGCGATACAGATGGAATGTTCAGATGAGGCCTGGGTGATCATAACCACGCTTATACCGGCTCCTGACAGTACCTCAAAGAATCTTTTTGAAATCCCCGGTATGCCGACCATGCCGCTTCCTTCAAGAGATATCAGGGAGATGTTCTCGATGTGGCTGATTCCCCTGACCGGTCTCTCATTACCATTGGCCTGTTGTTTAATAAGGGTACCCTCACTTTCCGGATCGAAGGTATTGCAGATTCTGATAGGGATATTTCTTTTTAATACAGGCTGAATGGTGGGAGGGTAAAGTACTTTAGCTCCGAAGTGAGAGAGTTCCATGGCTTCCTGATAAGAAATAAGCGGGATCGCTCTGGCTTGTTTGACCAGTTTAGGGTTTGCGGTATACATCCCGCTCACGTCTGTCCAGATTTCCAGTTGGGTGGCATTGACGGCCCCGGCCACTATAGCTGCTGTGTAATCAGATCCGCCTCTTCCCAGGGTGGTAGTATGACCTTCGGAAGAAGAAGCTACGAAGCCGGGTATAACCACAACATCATAACCGACAGTTCTGAAATAATTCTCACAAAGTATATTCGTCTTTTCAAAATTTACCCGCGCATTTTCGTGTCTGTCATCGGTGATGATAAGGTCCCGGCTGTCTTTTCGAATGCAGTCAACCCCCGATTCCTTAAAATATTCGGCGATGATGAATGATGACAGAAGTTCCCCATAGCTAACGATCTTGTCGGTTAATTTCGGTGTAAGCTCTCCGATCAGAAAGGCGCCTTCCAGCAGGGTTTCCAGGACATTGAATTCCTTTTTGACAAAGCCGGTTACCGGGCTTTGATTTTTTGCTGGAAACAGCTCCCTGATCACAGAAAAGTGGCGTTCTTCCAGTGCAGACAGTACTGTTCTGAACGATTCGTCCTGAAGTGCAGCCAGGTGAGAGGCTTCGATTAATTGATCGGTTACTCCGCCAAGAGCAGAGACAACCACCACTCTTTTTTCAGAATAGGAAGGAGATGAAATGATCTCCTTGACTTTTTTTATGTTTTCATGGTTGGCGACCGAGGTTCCGCCAAACTTTAGTACCTTCATTGGTAATGTATTGGTGAGGTTAATGAGATAAATAGCATTTTGATACGTTCAATAAACGTATATAGCGGCAGGTGATATATCAATGAAAACCCCTTACGGGGTAATGGTGGTAATGATAATGGTGAAAACAGCAGTTATGACCATAAATATGGCAACTTCCCCCTTCAGGGAAGCGGTATTGACCGGTCTTTTTATCATGCTGCTGTTCATTGTAGAATAACGTTAGGTCAAATGTAAAGGAATTAATGACTTCATCAAACTTAAAGAAGAAAAATAGGGATTTGATAATTTTATGCTTAAAATATTGATGAATGAAGATATTTAGCAGAGAACAAATACGTGAAGCTGATAGATTGACAATCGAAAGGCAGGATATTTCTTCCACCGAATTGATGGAAAGGGCCGGTCGACGAATATTTGAATGGCTCAAAATCCATACGGACCTTGGTGAAAGACCAGTTCATATTATCACGGGAACGGGTAATAACGGGGGAGACGGCCTTGTGGTCGGGCGTTATATGCTGGAGATGGGGCTGGAGCCTCATGTGTGGATCGTTGCATATAGCGATAAAAGATCTGAAGATTTTAAGATCAATCTTGAAAGGTTTAAATCTTCAGGAGGAGGGGTCACTGAGCTCACTCCCGATAAAGCGATACCTGACTGGCCCTCCGGATCTCTTTTTATCGATGCTGTTTTCGGAACCGGATTAAACCGTCCGCCGGCAGATTGGATAGCAAAGCTTTTTAAAAGGATCAATGATACTCAGGGTGTCAAGGTTGCTATCGATATTCCTTCAGGACTATATATGGATCGCGTTCCGGAATCGGGAGAGTTCATCTTTCATGCTGATCATACCTTGAGTTTCCAGGTAGCAAAACTGGTATTTCTTCTTCCCCAAACCGGCGATTTTGCTGGTAAATGGACCGTACTCGATATTGGTCTTGACCGGGATTTTATTGAGAATCAGCCAGTCGTTTATCGGCTTACCGGGCATAATGAAGTTTCCGGAATGATTAAAGAGCGTGATCATTTTAGTCATAAGGGGGATTACGGTCATGTTTTACTGGTGGGTGGTAGTTTGGGAAAAATGGGCGCGGTGGTCATGAGCGGGAAGGCGGCTTTGAGAGCCGGTAGCGGACTGGTGAGTCTTTTTGTGCCTTCTGCGGGTAACTCCATAGTTCAAACCGCCCTTCCGGAAGCCATGGCAATTTTCGATGATCACGCTGAAAAGATCACGAACATCGATTTCAATATGCATCCCACTATAATCGGAATGGGACCGGGGATGGGGACAGATAAAGCTACGCTAGGTGCTTTCAGGAATTTTCTTGAAAATCATTCAAAGCCTATGGTGCTTGATGCTGATGCGTTGAATCTTCTTGCTGAAAACAATTCGATGATAAATCTGCTGCCAAAAGGCTCAGTACTTACGCCACATCCGGGGGAATTGAAGCGCTTGATAGGAGAGTGGAAAGATGATTTTGATAAACTGGCTAAGGTCAAAACCTATTGTCTTACCCATTCGTTGATCTTAGTCGTCAAAGGAGCCTATACCCTGATCACCGACGGACAACGCTCCCGTTTTAACATCATAGGAAATGCCGGGATGGCGACCGGGGGAAGCGGAGATGTTTTAACAGGGGTCATTTGCGCCCTGATCTCGCAGGGGCTTCCTGCTTTCGATGCGGCAACTGCAGGCGTATACCTCCATGGTCTTGCCGGTGACCTGGCAAAGGAAAAACACGGAGAACAAGCGATGATTGCAACAGATATTATCGCATGCCTGGGCGCGGCATATAAAAAATTAAAGTCTCCCTTGTAATTGACTGAGCAGTTCACAGCAACAAGGGTTCTGATATGTTTTTAATATTCAGCTACCGTGTGCATTCTATACATAATTAGTAATTTTGCCATCATTTTTGGTGAGCCCTCACCTGATAACGACCTAAAAAAACAACCAATATGGGTGATAATAAGGAACTGACTTATGAGATCTCCTCAGAAGAGATCGACCTGGAACAGATCAGAGGTATACTGGAAGACAATAAGAAGCTTCGGTTATCTCATAATGCAAGGGAAAAGATCATCGCCTGTCGTAATTATCTGGACCGTAAGATCGAAGAGGTTCCACGCCCCATCTATGGTATCAATACCGGATTTGGTTCGCTTTGTAATATCAAGATCGCCGGCGAACATTTAAGTGCTTTGCAGGAGAACTTAGTTATGTCTCATGCAAGTGGAACCGGTGATCTGGTGCCTGCTCCGATTGTCAAACTGATGTTGCTGCTAAAGATACAGTCCTTGAGTTATGGTTACAGTGGCGTGCAACTTTCAACGGTCGAAAGGCTTATCGAATTATATAACCATAATGTTTTACCGGTGGTATATACCCAGGGCTCCTTGGGTGCTTCCGGGGATCTTGCGCCTCTGGCTCATCTCGCTCTGCCTTTGTTAGGCAGGGGAGAGGTCTATTTTGAAGGCGAAAGGAAAAAAACTACGGAAGCATATCAAAAGCTGGGATGGAAACCGGTATCGTTAAGATCGAAAGAAGGACTTGCCCTTCTTAATGGAACCCAGTTCATGAGCGCCTATGGAGTCTGGTGTATGTTGGAGGCTTACAGAATCTCTTACCAGGCAGATCTTATAGGAGCAATCTCACTTGAAGCATTTAACGGGTTGTCGGAGCCGTTCCATGAATTGATTCACAAGGTAAGACCGCACAGGGGACAAATTTTGACTGCAAAGCGAATTTTATCCTTCCTGGAAGGCAGCGAACTGAATCAGCAGCCTAAGAATCATGTTCAGGACCCTTACTCTTTTCGGTGTATGCCGCAGGTTCACGGTGCAAGCAAGGGGGTTCTGGCTCATGTCAGATCGGTTTTCAGAACCGAGATAAACGGTGTTACCGATAATCCGAATGTATTCGTGGAAGAAGATGAAGTGCTTTCCGGAGGAAATTTCCATGGTCAGCCACTAGCCCTGGCACTCGATTACCTGGCTATGGCTCTGAGTGAATGGTCCAGTATTTCAGAACGTCGTACCTATCAGTTGATAAGTGGTCAGCGCGGTTTGCCTGCCTTTCTAATAAATGACCCCGGATTACACTCGGGATTGATGATCCCGCAGTATACTGCCGCAGGTATCGTTAGCCAGAATAAACAGCTGGCATCTCCTGCGAGTGTAGACAGTATTGTCTCTTCTAACGGGCAGGAAGATCATGTGAGTATGGGTGCCAATGCTGCAACGAAACTTTACAAGGTAGTGGAGAATACAAAGACCGTACTGGCTATCGAGTTGTTTAATGCTGCCCAGGCCCTTCATTTCAGAAGGCCTCTGAGAACCTCAGATAGACTTGAAAATATTTATGAGAAATACGTGAAAGTAGTGCCTTTTGTTGATCATGACCGTATTTTCCATGATGACATCATGCGTAGCAGGCAGTTTTTAGAAGAAATGCCTGTCGACAGTGCTATGCTGAATGATTGACGGCCTTTTTTCCGGCTGTTTTTTCTTTAGCCCATTCCAAGGCTTCATCAAGGGTGTCGTAATACGTGATTTTTTTGTTGATAAACATCTTTTCGATCGAACGGATCATGCCTCTAGCAGGAGAAGAGCTCACTACAGAAAAGCCTACAAGGTTGTCTAATTTATTGATGGTAGACTTATAAAGGATCGGGTTGAAAGAATAAGAGTATAAACGGTTGGAAATATAGCAGTAAGGTTCTCCCTGATAAAATTCGTTAAGCACCTGACAAATAGTGAAAGCCTGTTGTTCTTCAATGATAGAGCCTTCATAAATTTCTGCTATAACTGCATAAGGTCGCAGGATAAGCTTTCCAAAACCAAGTTCAACAATTTGTTCCATAGTGCCTAGTAGGTGTTTCGGGGGCAAATATGAACGTTAATTAATTGTAAACTAAAAAGTTTCGGTAGAAGGATAATTTTAATCGATTATGCTGTTGGCCCAGGTCACTGCATGGTTAAGATCACGAAAGATCTTCATTCTTTTCTTACAAAAATATTTCTCCACCTTATAGCTGTGATGATCTCTTTCCCTGTGAGAAACGATAGCAATTCCCTTCAGGTTTTCAAGATGTTCCAGGTAGCCATATAGTGTGGGGTCCAGTGAATATGAGTTCGTTCTGAAGGAAATATAGCTGAACTTCTTAAATTCAAAATGCATTTCAGCCAGGGCAATCAGCTGATGAAAATTCTCCAAATTGATATCTACCCCCTCATCCAGTATGCCAATGACATGACGGGGGTAGATATGAAACGTGCCTATTTCAAGGCGATGCGTTTTGATCAATTCGGTCTGGGGGACTTTCATTGTCATGAAATAAACATACGGTTAAAAAACAGTAATAACAAGCTGTGACCTTCTAATTTGCTGGTTCAGCGGGTTCTGGAGTCCAGTTAAGCTTCTTTTCCACAGCTTTAATCATAAGCTCTGCGATGTCTTTTTCGGTAGCGGTTTCAATACCTTCAAGACCCGGAGAGGAGTTTACTTCGAGTAAAAGCGGCCCCTTTGAAGATCGAATTATATCTACACCGGCAACCTGCAGCCCCATGGCTTTACTTGCCTTGATCGCAATGCGCTTTTCTTCTGCCGTAAGGCGAACCAAAGATCCGCTGCCTCCAAGGTGTATATTGGCTCTGAATTCTCCCGGAGGAGCTTCCCGCTGCATGGCAGCTACTACTTTCCCGTCGATCACAAAGACCCTCAGATCTTTTCCATTGGCCTCTTTGATAAATTCCTGTACCAGTATGTTGGCATTAAGGCTTTTAAATGCATTGATTACACTCTCTGCTGCTTTTTTCGTTTCAGCCAGAACGACTCCTTTGCCCTGAGTACCTTCAAGCAACTTAATGATAAGGGGTGAACCGCCCACCATTTTGATCAGATCCCCCGTGTCGAGGGGAGAATTGGCGAATCCCGTTGTGGGAATATTGATCCCGTTGCTGAGCAATAACTGGAGGGAATAAAGTTTATCTCTGGATTGAGAGATAGAAGTAGAAGTGTTCAGACAAAAGATGTTCATCGATTCGAAAAGCTTCAGCAAAGAGCAGCCATAGTAGGTCATGCTGGGCCTGATACGAGGTATAACCGCATCGAGGTCATTCAGAATCTTTCCCCCTCTGTAATGGATCTCGGGAGAATCTGCATCGAGCTTCATGTAGCACTGACGAATATTGAAAAATTCCATCTCGTGACCGAGTATTTCTCCGGCTTCGATGATCCTTCGGTTGCTGTACAGGTCCGGATTACTGGCGAGTACCCCGATCTTCAATCCGTTCTTATGTGATATATTTTCTTTATACTTCTTATTCAGTTCTTCCTCATCGAGATCTCCCTGCATAAAACTGTTTTCCGGATCGACCAGCATTCTGCCTTTCATGGCTTCCCTTCCGAATAGCATGCGGTAACCCATCGAATCACGGTTGGTGAGAGATACCTCTATATCCCAGCTTTCACCTCCGATAGAGACATTAGTACGAATGATATAGCGATTTTCCCGGTTACCCGTAGAGCTTTTAATTACCCTTCTGTCGATCACATAAGCCTCACAAGACATCTTCTTTTTTCCATTGTTCTGTATGGGGTACACGTCAAAGGAGACCCATGTTTCATTGTTTCTCTGAAAAGGGATGATGTTTACGGCATGCAATGCCGAAGTTTTTGCTCCACTGTCGACCCTTACTTTGATCGCAGGTATTTTTAACTGAGGTAAAGCTACCCACTCTTCGCTTCCTATGATGATCTTATCTGACATATTCTTATTTTCTCGTGCTAAGTTACTAAGTTTTTTTTCCGTTAGCATATAAAAACAAAGCGCAACCCAGGGGTCGCGCTTAATTTTCTATTTACTTTAAAAAATCATTATGATTCTTCTTCTGACTTTTCTGCTTTTTTGATGTCGATCGAAAGTTCTTCGCCGTCTTTCGGCAGGTCCATCACGATGTTATCACCTTCAGACAGTTTCGAAGTGATGATCTCTTCAGCGAGGGCATCTTCGATATACTTCTGAATCGCCCTTTTGAGCGGTCGGGCACCGTATTGCTTATCAAAGCCTTTCTCTGCGATATAATCCTTCGCCTTGTCGGTAAGTTTCAGGTGGTATCCCAGATCTTCGATTCGGTTGTAGAGTTTCTCCAGTTCGATATCGATAATCTTGTGAATATGCTCCCTTTCGAGTACGTTGAACACAACCACATCGTCTACCCGGTTCAGGAATTCAGGTGCGAATGCCTTTTTCAGGGCACTTTCGATCACGCTTTTGGCATGTTCGTCTGCCTGAGCTTTCTTGGCGGTGGTACCAAAACCAACTCCCTGCCCGAAATCTTTCAGTTTTCTGGCTCCGATATTCGAAGTCATGATGATAATAGTGTTTCTGAAGTCGATCTTCCTTCCCAGTGAGTCGGTCAGATAGCCGTCATCAAGCACCTGCAGCAACATGTTGAATACATCGGGGTGGGCCTTTTCAACCTCATCAAGCAGAATTACCGAATAGGGCTTTCTGCGAACCTTTTCGGTTAACTGTCCGCCTTCTTCATAACCTACGTAACCCGGAGGCGCACCTATCAGTCTGGACACTGCGAATTTCTCCATGTACTCGCTCATGTCTATCCGGATAAGGGCATCTTCAGAGTCGAAAAGTTTCTTAGCCAAAACCTTCGCAAGCTGGGTTTTACCCACACCTGTCTGTCCCAGGAAGATGAATGACCCGATTGGTTTATCAGGGTCTTTCAGTCCGGCACGGTTACGCTGAATGGCTTTCACAACTTTGGCAACAGCTTCGTCCTGTCCGATTACCTTTCCTTTTATCAGTTGAGGTAATTCAGCTAGTTTCGAGCTTTCTGCCTTCGCGATTCGGGTAACGGGAACACCACTCATCATAGAAACGACATCGGCAACATTTTCGTCGTTTACCGTTTCTTTATGCATTTTAGATTCCTCTTCCCAACGCTCCTGAGCTGTGAGCAGTTCTTTTTCAAGCCGCTTCTCATCATCCCGAAGTTTGGCTGCCTCTTCGTATTTTTGTTTTTTAACTACCGTGTTCTTCAGCTCCTTCACTTCTTCAAGCTTTTTCTCCAGCTCGAGTATCTGCTTTGGAACGTCCATATTGGTAATATGAACCCGTGAACCGGCTTCATCAAGGGCATCGATCGCCTTGTCTGGCAGGAAACGATCGGTAAGATACCTGTTAGTAAGTTTCACACAGGCTTCAATCGCTTCAGGGGTGTAAGATACATTGTGGTGATCTTCGTATTTCCCTTTGATATTGTTGAGTATCTCTATCGTTTCTTCCACGGTGGTGGGTTCAACGATCACTTTCTGAAACCTTCTTTCCAGGGCGCCGTCTTTTTCAATATACTGACGGTACTCATCAAGCGTTGTGGCTCCGATACATTGAATTTCTCCGCGGGCCAGGGCGGGTTTGAACATGTTGGAGGCATCCAGGCTTCCGGTGGCTCCTCCTGCTCCCACGATGGTGTGAATCTCATCGATGAAAAGTATGATGTCATCATTCTTTTCAAGTTCGTTCATCACAGCTTTCATTCGCTCTTCGAACTGACCGCGGTATTTGGTTCCTGCTACCAGTGAAGCCAGGTCAAGGGTGACCACGCGTTTGTTATATAAAATTCTGGAAACCTTCTTTTTAACGATTCTCAGAGCCAGTCCTTCAGCTATCGCACTTTTACCCACACCCGGCTCTCCGATGAGAAGCGGGTTGTTCTTTTTACGCCTGCTGAGAATTTGGGAAACCCTTTCGATCTCTTTTTCACGACCGACAACGGGATCCAGTTTGTCTTCCTCTGCCAGTTGTGTGAGGTCGCGCCCAAAATTGTCCAACACCGGGGTTTTGGATTTTTTATTGCTCTTGGTGCTTCCTGATGAACTGCTGAAGGGATTATCTTTCGGATCGTCAGAATCTGCCGATTCGTCAGAAAATGATTCCGCTGTGGGGGAATCTATATAATCGTCTTCACTTGTGATCATCAGTTTGAACTGTTCCTTGACGTTATCGTAGTCTACCTTCAGCTTATTGAGAAGCTTGGTGGTAGGGTCATTTTCATTTCTCAGTATACATAGCAATAAGTGAGCGGTATTGATAGAGTTGCTCTGAAAGAGTTTTGCTTCAAGGAAGGTAGTCTTCAGGGCACGTTCTGCCTGCCGGGTCAGGTGAAGATTTCTCTTGTCATTGCCGGTAATACCCATAGAAGGGTTGGCGGGGCTCAGAATCTCGACCTTTCTTCTCAGGTGGTCCAGATCAATGCTTAACGCGGTTAATATATCTATTGCTTTTCCGTTTCCGTCTCGTAAAAGTCCAAGCATAAGATGTTCCGTCCCAATAAAGTCATGGCCTAATCTCAGGGCCTCTTCTTTACTGTAGGCGATCACATCTTTTACTCTTGGTGAAAAATTGTCATCCATACACTATATCCTTTCTTTCAACTTAAAAATAGTAAATCAATTACTAAGGGACAAAAACTATACCCTATTTAAGGTAGTTTTAGCTAATAGACAAAAAAAAGTGCCAAAATCAAAGAATTCGACAACCGATTTATCAACTAAAAAAGCGGGTGTTTTTGTTAATAAAATCATTAAAAAACTATTAACCATTACCTTTGCAGGGTGCATAAAATGCGTATATTGGCACGATTGTAAACATACCATTAATTTAAAATATTAACTATGGCAGAAGGAGAGAAACTGATCCCTATTAATATTGAAGATGAGATGAAATCGGCGTACATCGATTACTCGATGTCGGTCATCGTGTCACGTGCCTTACCGGATGTAAGAGACGGGCTTAAGCCGGTTCACAGGAGGGTTCTTTTCGGAATGCACGAATTAGGTGTGCGCTCGAATACCGCCTATAAGAAGTCTGCAAGAATAGTAGGAGAGGTTTTGGGTAAGTATCACCCACACGGTGATACCTCTGTTTATGATACGATGGTTCGTATGGCCCAGGAATGGAGCATGCGTTATATGCTGGTCGACGGCCAGGGTAACTTCGGTTCCATCGATGGTGACAGTCCGGCAGCAATGCGTTATACTGAAGCCCGTATGCGGAAGATATCAGAAGACATGCTTGCTGATATCGACAAAGAAACGGTAGATCACCAGCTGAACTTCGACGATACGCTCGAAGAACCGAAAGTATTACCAACCAGAATTCCCAATCTCCTTGTCAACGGAGCCTCTGGTATAGCCGTTGGGATGGCCACCAATATGCCTCCTCACAACCTGTCTGAAGTGGTGCAGGGTACCGTGGCCTATATAGACAACAACGATATCACGATTGACGAGCTGATCGAATACGTCAAAGCACCTGATTTCCCGACAGGGGGAACCATTTATGGTTACGACGGGGTGCGTGAGGCGTTTAAGACCGGTAAGGGGCGTGTGGTCATGAGGGCCAAAGCTCATACCGAAGAGATCAATGGGCGTGAGTGCATCGTTGTGACCGAGATACCTTATCAGGTTAACAAGGCAGATATGATCAAGAAGACTGCTGACCTGGTGAACGATAAAAAGATCGAGGGAATTTCGAATATCCGCGATGAGTCAGACCGGAAAGGAATGCGCGTGGTGTATATCCTGAAACGCGATGCCATCCCGAACATTGTTCTGAATACTCTTTATAAGTATACTGCGCTTCAATCGTCATTCAGCGTAAATAATATCGCACTTGTTAACGGTCGTCCGCAACTGCTTAATCTCAAAGATATGATCCATCATTTCGTGGAACATCGTCATGAAGTGGTGGTGCGTCGTACCGAATATGAACTGAGAAAAGCAGAAGAAAGAGCACACATCCTGGAAGGGCTGATCATTGCATCTGATAATATCGACGAAGTGATCGCACTGATCAGAGGCTCGAACAATGCAGAGGAGGCCAGGGAGAAGCTTATTGAGCGTTTTGAGCTGAGCGAAACTCAGGCTAAGGCCATCGTTGAGATGCGTCTTCGTCAGCTTACCGGACTGGAGCAGGATAAACTGCGTTCGGAGTATGAAGACATCAAGAAGTTCATCGACGACTGTAAAGACATTCTTGCCCGTAAGGAAAGGAGAATGGAGATCATCAAGGAAGAATTGCTTGAGGTCGAACAGAAATACGGTGATGAGCGTCGTTCCAACATCGAGTATGCCGGAGGAGATCTGAGCATCGAAGATATGATTCCTGACGAGCAGGTGGTAATCACCATCTCGCATGCAGGGTATATCAAACGTACGCCTTTGACCGAGTATAAAACTCAGAACAGGGGTGGGGTCGGACAAAAAGGTTCTTCCACCAGGAATGAGGATTTCCTCGAGCACCTATTTATAGGTACCAACCACCAGTATATGCTTTTCTTTACCCAAAAGGGTAAATGTTTCTGGATGCGTGTCTACGAGATACCGGAAGGAAGCAAGACCAGTAAGGGAAGAGCTATTCAGAACCTTATCAATATCGAACAGGATGATAAGGTGAAAGCCTTTATCTGTACAAAAGACCTGAAAGACGAGGAATATATAAACAGTCATTATGTCATAATGGCAACCAAGAAAGGAGTCGTGAAAAAAACTTCTCTCGAGCAATATTCCCGTCCGCGTCAAAATGGTATCAATGCCATTACCATCAGAGAAGGTGATGAACTGCTTGAAGCCAAGCTTACTACGGGTAACAGCCAGATCATTCTGGGTGTTAAATCGGGTAAGGCAATACGCTTCGAAGAGAGCAAGACGCGACCTATGGGAAGAAATGCCTCAGGGGTTCGTGGCATAACTCTTGATGAGAAAGATGATGAAGTTATCGGAATGATCTCCCTTCATGATATGGAAGAAGATATTCTGGTAGTTTCTGAAAACGGCTACGGAAAACGAAGCTCTCTTGATGATTACCGTATCACCAACAGAGGGGGTAAAGGGGTGAAAACCATTTCAGTTACAGAAAAAACTGGTAACTTAGTAGCTATTAAAAATGTTTCAGATAATGATGACCTGATGATCATCACCAAAAGCGGGGTCGCTATCCGCTTATCGGTTGAAGATCTGAGAGTTATGGGAAGAGCAACACAGGGAGTGAAGCTCATCAATCTGAAGAATGACTCGATCGCGGCAGTGGCCAAAGTGATCAAAAATGAGGATGATATCAAAGATGTTAATGATATCGAACTAAACGAAGATGGAACTGTCGAAGAGTCAGGAGAAACAGAGAACAACGAAAACAGTTAATACTAATAGTTAAATATTTAATTTTTACTTAGAAATGAAAAAGCGAGTTTTATTAGCTTCTGCCGTACTACTATCAACCTTTGCAATGGCACAACGTTCTGAGCTTCGCGATGCGGAGCGGGCTCTTGACGATGGTAACGTGCAGGAAGCAATGAGTACACTGGAAAGCTTGTCATCATCTATTGAAAGTGCTGATGAGAAATATATAGCTGAATATTATTTCCTTCGTGGAAAGGCTTTCGCCGATATGGCTAAAAAAGGAATGGAGCCGACCACCAATTATGAAAAATCGATCGAGACCTTCGAAAAGCTGATCGCTTTCGAAGAAGGGTACAAGGATAAATATACTGAAGATGCCCGTGAGATCATGGCCGGAATGTCTGCTGATATCGTTAACTCTGCGGTTGAAGACAATAAAAATCAGGATTTTGATGCAGCGGCGAAAAAGCTTTACATGGCTTACAAGCTCGATGACAACCCTGATTACCTTTATTTTGCAGCATCCAGTGCTGTAAACGCCGGAGATTATGATACAGCTCTCGGATACTACCAGGAGTTAAAAGATATGGGGTATACCGGAGAAACCACTCAATATCTGGCTACCAATAAAGAGACCGGAGAAGTTGAGAACCTTGGCTCTGAGCAGCAGCAAACCATTATGGTGAAGGCCGGAACTCATACCGATCCTAAGACAGAGACTACAGAGTCACGTATGCCGGAGATCGTAAAGAACATCGCTTTGATCTACACCCAGAAAGGAGAAAAAGAGAAGGCTATTCAGGCTATTCAGGAAGCACGTGAGGCGAATCCTGATGACGTGAATCTGCTGCTTACCGAAGCGAATCTTTATATCGAAATGGGTGATAAGGAGAAATTCCGTCAGCTGATGGAAGAAGCGGTACAAAAAGATCCTAACAATCCTGTGTTATACTATAACCTGGGGGTTGTTATGGCTGAGCAAGGTGACAAAGAGAAGGCCATGGAGTATTACAAGAAATCTCTCGAGCTGGATCCTAAGTCTGAGAATACCTATCTGAACATGGCTTCTGTGATCCTTTCTGAAGAGAATGAGATCGTAGAAGAAATGAACAGCCTTGGAAACACAGCTGCTGATAACAAGCGTTATGATGAGCTGAAGCAAAAGCGTGAGGATATCTACCGTGAGGCAGCACCATACCTGGAAGATCTTCTGGAGGTGAATCCGAATAACGTGGATGCAGCCCGTACGCTTATGAATATTTATGCGAATATCGGAGAGTCTGAGAAGTTCAAGGAAATGAAAGAGAAACTGGCTTCTATGGAGCAGTAATTTCCTGAGAAATACTATAAAAGAAAGGCTTCCTGAAAAGGAGGCCTTTTTTTTGGTTAAGGGTTTACGAAGTTATGAAGTTATGATGTTATGAAGGGATGATGTTGTAGCTAGTGGGGGTTAAAATACGTTCAATGAAGTGGTTTTTACTGATAGCCATTTACCGGTAGTTTTATCGACTGAATTGCTTTGTAGGGATAGAGAATAGAGAATAGAGAATAGAGAATGGAGAGTGGTGAATGGAGTGGTATCCAGAAATCAGTATCACTGTTTAGCCGCATACCTGTCTGCCGGCAGGCAGGACCGCATAACCGTATAACTGCATAACCGTATAACCGCATAACTGTATCACAGTATTACCGAGTCAGCGATTAGAGAATAGAGAGTGGAGAATAGAGAATGGAGAATGGAGTGGTTTCCAGAAATCAGCATCACTGTTTAACCGCATACCTGTCTGCCGGCAGGCAGGACCGCATAACTGTATAACGGCATAACGGCATAACTGCATAACCGTATCACAATATTACCGAGTCAGCGATTAGAGAATAGCGATTAGAGAATAGAGAACAGAAGGATATTGCCATTAAAAACGTTCATACCGGTCACCGATAGCCGTTAGCCGTTAGCTCCAGGCTATCTCCATTAAATAACCCTCTTGATCACCCTGAGTTTATGGGTATGGGTACGGGTGTCGGTATTAAAGATGCCCGTGTGATCGATCCGATCTATTCGAACCTTTCCGTAAGAGTGAATGATGTGGTGGTCATGCATGATGAGTCCCACGTGTACGATCTGTCCTTCGTCATCATCGAAAAAGGCGAGGTCACCCGGGTCGCTTTCCTCAATAAAGCTTAAGGCTTCTCCCTGTTGAGACTGTTCAGCAGCTGTTCGCTTTAAAGAATGACCGTTGAGCTTGTAGACCATTTGAGTGAAACCGGAGCTATCGATACCGAAAGGGGTTTTTCCTCCCCAGAGGAAAGGAGAGTTGAGGTACATCAGGGCACTTTCAATGATTTTCTCCTTTTTATGTTTTCCCTTTCTGATGCTTCCGTCATAGAAGCCCTGCAGAAAATCTGCGGCGCTTATCTGGCTTCCCAGAGGAACGGGCAGAAGATTGTTGTTCTGGTCATAGATCACCTCTACAAGGTCACCCGATAATGCTATCGGGTTCCCCTGCAGTTGTGAATATTGTGCTTCTTCGATGAGAAGATATTGATTATTGGCTATCCAACCCTCGAATTTATCGAAAGCCACTCTTATACGGCTCCAGTATTTACGACACTCCAGTACTTTGAAATGCTCACCATAGAGCAACTGAGAGGTCATTTCACTGTGTTCGTTCGGTTCCATTCGAACCGGTACTATGCTGAGGTTACATATACCGTATTGCATTCAGAGGGCTGATTAAGGACTTTTTTTAGTTTCTTTTGATAACCATGGCAGATGCGCCACCACCACCATTACAGATGGCAGCTGCTCCATAAGTGGCATTCTGCTGTTCTAAAACGCTCATCAGGGTAATCAGGATACGAACTCCTGAACAACCAAGGGGGTGGCCTAAAGATACAGCGCCTCCGTTTATGTTCACCTTATCATCAGACAATCCTAATAATTTCATGTTTGCAAGACCAACCACTGCAAAAGCTTCGTTGAATTCGAAGAAATCGATATCATCGATACTTAGACCGGCTTTGTTCAGCGCCTTTGGAAGGGCTTTGGCAGGTGCGGTGGTAAACCATTTAGGTTCCTGGGCAGCATCGGCATATCCTTCGATGGTGGCAAGGGGCTTCAAGCCTAGCTCCTTGGCCTTTTCCTCGCTCATAAGTACGACAGCTCCCGCACCATCATTAATGGTTGATGCATTCGCGGCGGTAACGGTTCCGTCTTTTGAGAAAGCGGGTCTAAGACCGGCTACCTTTTCAAGCTTGACGTTTTTAAATTCTTCGTCTTCTTTCACCACAACCGGTTCTCCCCGACGTTGAGGTACCTTTACAGGAACTACTTCTTTATCGAATTTTCCTTCGCTCCAAGCCTTGGCTGAACGTTTGTATGACTGAATGGCGAAAGCGTCCTGATCTTCACGGGAAAACTCATGCTCAACGGCACAGGCGTCAGCACAAACTCCCATGGCATTCTTATCATAGGCATCCACCAGGCCGTCTTTTTGAAGTCCGTCTTCAAGGGTGGCAGGTCCGAACTTCTTTCCGTTTCGCATATGCACATAATGCGGTATCTGACTCATGTTCTCCATCCCTCCGGCTACGATGATCTCAGCATCGCCCAAAGCGATGGCCTGAGCACCCTGCATGACGGCTTTCATTCCGCTTGCGCAGACCTTATTGACGGTGGTGCAAGGAACAGAATCAGGGATTCCGGCACCCAGGGCGGCCTGTCTGGCAGGAGCCTGGCCTTCACCGGCCTGAACCACGTTCCCCATCAGCACTTCGTTAACTTTTGACGGATCGAGATTTATTTTTTCGAGCGCGCCCTTGATGGCAACAGACCCCAATTCGGGAGCCGGAACCGAAGATAAGGCACCTAAAAAGCTTCCTATCGGAGTACGCGCTGCAGATACAATTACAACCTTATTCATAATATTGAGTTTTGAAGTGCGAATTTAGGTATTTTAAAGTGATATTCATAAGCAGGAAATAAAAGGCCCGCCGGTTGACTTTTTATTTTTTTTTACATTTGATATTCGATATACTCTATGATGAAGCGCTTCCTGGACCACCTATACAAAAATCAATCCCTTATCTATAAGAGCATTTTGTTCGTACTTACAACGATCCTGATCGTTTATTTCTTTCCGAAGGGAGGGAAATTCAAGTACGATTTTCAGAAGGGGAAGCTCTGGCAATACGAAACGCTTTATGCTCCGTTTGATTTCGCGATCTATAAGACAGAGGAAGAGATCGCTGCAGATAAAGATGCCATTGCTAACAACCATCCCGATTATTACCAGTACGATGCCTCGATAGAGCCGGTAGTTCTTGAAGAGTATCAAAGTCGATTTAACACCTTCTTTCCGGAAGATTCATTGCGAGATAGAGTTAGGGAGCGGATACGCGAAACAGGCCGGGAAATGCTTTCTGAGATCTATGAAAGAGGTGTGGTACAAAGCGAGACCGAACACGAGGAAGACGAGGTGATCAACCTGGTTACCGGAAACGAGGAGGAAGCCATTCTTTACAGCCGATTGATCGCATTGGGCGAATTACAGGGTTTCATCAACCAATATCTGGAAGAACGCCAACTCAACGAATACGCAGAAACTTTTTATGCCCTGATCTTTGACATCATCAGGCCCAATGTCTTTTTGGATGATGAGCTTACCCAGAAAACCCTGGAGCAGGAGCTCTCAAAGGTTACAGCCACCAGGGGAAGTGTTGATAAGGGAAAGCGCATTATTGCCAAGGGGGAAGTGGTTGAAGGAGAGAAGTACAGTATGTTGTATTCCCTCAGAAGAGAGTACCAGTCAAAGTTATGGAACGAGAGTAACTACAACTGGCTGGTATTGGGTTATGTAATGCTGGTAGCCCTGGCCCTGATCATGCTGTTGCTTTTCCTGAAAAAATACCGGGCTGAGATATACGATAACAATAACAAGGTAACCTTCATATTTTTCAATATACTGGTCATGATCTTCCTGACCACGGCGGTGGTCAAGATCAATCCCGATTATGTATACGTAGTGCCGTTGTGTACCCTGCCTCTGATCCTGAAGGCATTTTTTGATCCAAGGCTTGGGCTCTTTGCTCACGTGCTTACCGTTTTGTTGCTCGGCTTTATCGTGCCCAACAGTTTTGAATACGTCTTCTTACAGATCGTAGCCGGTATTGTTACCATTCAAACCATTTCAGAACTGCATAAGAGGGCCAATCTGTTTATTTCAGTGGGTCAGATCACCCTTGTCTATATTCTGGCTTATTTCGCCTTTTTTGTGATACATGAAGGGAGTGTGGAAGATATTAAATGGATGACTTTCACGTTGTTTATTCTGAATGGTCTGGCTACCCTCGCAGCGTTTCCCCTGATCTATATATACGAGAAGCTGTTTGCCCTGGTGTCTGATGTATCCCTGCTGGAGCTAACTGATACCAATTCCAAATTGTTAAAAGAGCTCTCTGACAAGGCTCCGGGAACCTTTCACCATTCATTACAGGTAGCTAACCTGGCTGAGGCAGCGGCGAATGAGATCGGTGCGAATTCGATGTTGGTGCGGGTAGGGGCCCTGTATCACGATGTGGGTAAGATGAAGAACCCCATGTATTTTACGGAGAATCAAATCACCAGTGTGAATCCTCACAACGAGCTTTCGGCCAGTGAAAGTGCCTCGATCATTATCAATCACGTGCTCGACGGGATTGAATTGGCTAAAAAGAACAACCTTCCTGACCGTGTTATCGATTTCATAAGAACCCACCATGGTACCACCCTGGTCTATTATTTTTATAAAAAGGCCGAAACAGAGGAGCAGGAGGTAGACCCTGACGATTATCGTTATCCGGGACCGATTCCTTTTTCCAAGGAAACCGCTATACTGATGATGGCAGACTCGGTTGAGGCTGCTTCTAAAAGCTTAAAAAATCCGACGGTAAAAGTCATAGAGTCGTTTGTAGAGAAGATTGTAAGCAAACAGGTAGAGGAGGAGCAGTTCTTAAATGCCGATATCACTTTTAAGGAAATTCAGCAGGTGAAGAAGGTCTTAAAACAGAAACTGACCAATATTTATAACCTCAGGGTTGAATATCCGGAATGACAAAATGCTGATTATGAACCTGTGATAAATACGGGGGTAAAATAATTAATAAAATAGTTGCGTTAAAGCCACTGAACTGCTACATTTGCATCCGCAATTTCGATTGCAGGTTCATTGAAAGAACAGGAGAGGTGCCAGAGTGGTAATGGAGCAGATTGCTAATCTGTAGACGCGCAAGTGTCTCCAGGGTTCGAATCCCTGTCTCTCCGCTGATTTTCTTTAATCATTTGCTTGGCAGAAAGAAATATTTTTCTACTTTTGCCGGCACAAGTTCAGGTAGCAATACAGGGACTACTCGGGGTGTAGCGTAGCCCGGTTATCGCGCCGCGTTTGGGACGCGGAGGTCGCAGGTTCGAATCCTGCCACCCCGACAGAGAAGCCGATCAGGAAACTGATCGGCTTTTTTTATGCCCTGAAGCGTCAAGTGCTTGCACTTGTAAGCGCAAGGGCATAAAAAAGGCATCTCACACAGGGTGTGAGATCGGCTTTTCTGAATCTTCCCCGACTCAGGATCATGTCCCGACTTTGGAGGGACGTAATCCTGAACCCCTCCGCCCTTCGGGACCTCCCCTTAAAAAGGGAAGGCTAATTCATGTTACTTTTAAAACTTTAGAGTTGCTTTTTAATCAAATGTGTTAAGACTGCTCTTTCAGGCAACGCCTGCGGCGTTGCCTGCTGGCCCCCTGCGCTAAAATGGTCCACCGGACCTTTTAATACGCTCGGTCCTGTAAGCGCAAGGGCATAAAAAAGGCATCTCACACAGGGTGTGAGATCGGCTTTTCTGAATCTACCCCATTCAGGATCACCGAGCGAGAGCGAGGTAATCCAAACCCCTCCGCCCTTCGGGCACCTTCCCTTTAAAAGGGGAGAATATTAGATGTATTCTTTATGGTATAGTCGTAAGCAGAAAGCCCATAGGTTATTAAAAATCAATGATACGCCCCCCTTCCCAAGGGGAGCTGTGCGTCGCCTTCAGACGACGGACTGAGGGGTTGTTTCACCGGGTATAAGCAGGCTGTTCCATAACCGAAGTTTTAAAACAGTCATTTTTTCTTCCCCAATTGTTCTGACGTCTCTTTTCCTTTTGACATCGTAGACTGATATATTTGACCTGAAACAGCATAAAGCACTGTATTTTAACTACTTATTATCAAATATCGGTTTGAATAGTTCTTATCTTCTAAGAAAACAAAACGAAAAATTATGTCTGAAGAAAAGTCAATTAAAACCATTAATCCTGCAACGGAAGAGGTTATCAAGGAATATGATATCATCAGCGATGAAGCGATGAACAAAATAATCAAAAACTGTCATGAAGCATTTCTGGAATGGAGAATGAAACCGTTAGAAGACCGGGCCAGGATCATTTCTAAAATAGGTGAAAAACTCGGTGAATATACCGAAGAATTTTCAAAACTTATGACCGAGGAGATGGGCAAATTACTGGAACAGGGGAAACAGGAAATAGAGCTTTGTCAGGCGATTTGTGAGTATACGGCAAAGAACGGTCCTGAGGTTTTACAGGATGAAGAGCGAGAGTTAGCTGAAGGAGGAAAAGGTTATATCACCTACAGTCCTATCGGTGTCATCTATGGTATCCAGCCCTGGAATTTTCCGTGTTATCAGGCAATACGTTATTCGATTGCAAACCTAATGGCCGGAAATGGGGTGTTATTGAAGCATGCTTCGAATGTTACAGGCAGTGCCCTGTTGCTCGAGAAGATTTACAGAGAAGCAGGCCTTCCCGAAAACCTGTTTAAAGTTCTGATTATTTCACATGAACAGAGTGATCAGGTGATTGAGCATGATCTGGTGCGCGGAGTAACCCTTACAGGAAGTGACGAGGCAGGAAGAATTATTGCTGAAAATGCCGGAAAGCATTTGAAAAAAACCGTTTTGGAACTGGGAAGTAATGATGCTTATATCGTACTGAAGGATGCTGATATTGACCTTGCCGTGGAAACCTGTATCAACGGACGGGTATATAATAACGGGGAGACCTGTGTTGCGGCAAAGCGATTTATAGTGGTAGAAGAAGTGTATGATGAATTTCGCGACAAATTTGTTGAGCATATGAAAGCTGTACAATATGGTGATCCCAAATCAGAAGATTCGGATATCGGACCAATGGCAAGAGAAGATCTAAGAGATCAGGTACACGATCAAATCATGGAAAGTGTGAACAAAGGGGCGAAAGTGCTTTGTGGAGGAGAGAAACCTGATGGCAAGGGCTATTTTTATCCGGCAACGATCCTGGAAAATCTCGAACCCGGGCAGCCTGCCTATGACGACGAGATTTTTGGACCCGTTGCTTCTCTTATTAAAGCGAAAGATACAGATGATGCCTTGAATATTGCCAATGCCAGCAGGTATGGTCTTGGAGGAGCCATATTTTCGAAAGACGAGGAGAAAGCACGACGGTTAGCTAAAGAGAGATTTGACACCGGAATGGTCTTTATCAACTCTTTTGGTCTTGCCAAACCCAATATGCCGTTTGGAGGAGTGAAGGATTCCGGTTACGGAAGAGAACACGGCGGCTTCGGAATGCATGAGTTTGTTAATACCAAAGCCATCATGCTCTCATAGGTTTTGAGCCGGTTTCAGATGTTTTGATGTTACTCATCCAGCTTGGGTTCATAATCCTTATACAATTCGATAAGTTTCTCTTCCGTGGGTGATAAATAGGCTTTATCGTCTGCCTTGTCGTTGTGATCAAAATGTTCATAGAACGTATCGTTCAAATACACGTCTATAATTTTTGGATGAACATAATACTGACGGCATACCGCCCGGGTGTTCCCCAGAGCTTCCGCTGCAGCGTCATATGCCTGAAGCAGATTTTTCTTTTTGCGGTCCGGATCATCGGTTGGATCAAGATCCAGCAGATAATTGCAGAAAGTCACAGAGGCCGACCAGGTTCTGAAATCCTTGGCAGTGAAGAGACTGCCGCAAAGAGATTGCAGATAATCATTCACATGGTTGCTTTTTAAGCTTCTTTTCGTACCCTCTTCATCATAAAATTTAAAAAGCGTCCAGCCTGGAATTTCTTCACATTGGTTGATGAGTTCGATTAATCTTTCATCTTCGATATTAATATGAAATTTTTTACCGCTCTTTCCGGTAAATTCAATTTTAACGCTGTTCTGAAAGATGTCGATATGCCTTTTTCGCAGAGTGGTCAACCCGTAGCTTTCGTTCTTTTTTTCATATTGCGTATTACCGATCCTGATATGGGTCTCCTCCATCAGGCGAATAACGAGGGCTACCACCTTTTCCTCAGGCCATCCCTTTTTATTAAGGTCTTTGTCGACCTGCTCTCTGATAAGGGGCAGTTTTTTGCCAAAGGGGTACATTTTATAAAACTTTGTGGCATTTCTTAATATTGTCCATTGCGGGTGATACAGGTATTGTTTGCGAGTTTCAGCGTCAAAGCCCACAGCCTGGAGGTGACCATTGGCAATCGGACTGATTCTTACCTTTTGCCACATGGGAGGAATAGCCAGGTCCTTAATTCTTTGACGCTCTGATTTGTTTTTTATGCGCCTGCCCTGGTTTATATAGGTGAAACCCCGACCATATTTTTTGCGTTTTATAAGCAGTTTGTCTTCATCCAGATAAACCAGATTATATTTTGAAATGATCTGTTCAGGATGGTTTAAAATTTTCTGAATTTCTTCTTCGGTCGTTGCCATATGAGGGGATGAAATTTCACATGAAAAAGAAGATACAACTAATTGAAGGAACCTTAAAGAATAAACGAACCTCATTTAACTAATTGAATATAAGGCAATTGACAGGTTTAATATTTAAAATATCAATCTCCTTTTGCGGTTTGAGCATGTATAATGGATTATGAAAAAGTCTTAGACAAGACAGATAAATCGATTATCTTAGAATAAGAATTTCTCCCTTTGTGTAACCGTGCATGCCTTTTCAACGGGTGGGATGTAAGAGAACCAAAATTTTCATATCATGTCAAACATTCAAATCATAGTACCCGAGAGGGCTGCAGATATCGGTAATTTTCTGGTAGGGAGGTTGTTGCCTTTCCGTAAAAAAAGAATGATCGGTCCGTTCGTTTTTATCGACCATATGGGGCCAGCCAGGCTTGGTAAAGAAGAGAATTTTGATGTACCACCGCATCCGCATATCGGACTTTCAACTCTCACCTTCCTTTTTGAAGGAAGTATTTTACATCGGGACAGCCTCGGTAACGAGGTGGAAATAAATCCCGGCGCGGTAAACTGGATGACTGCAGGAAAAGGGGTGGTGCATTCTGAACGTACCCCAAAGCGACTTCGGGATAAGGAAAAGAGTCTACACGGATTGCAGATCTGGGTAGGGCTTCCAAAAGAAAAGGAGGCCATGGAGCCATCGTTCTGTCATATCGGAAAGGAGGAGATACCTTCGTGGGAGGAAGATGGAGTCTCTTACCGTTTGATCGCCGGAGAGTGTTTCAACCGAAGGTCGCCTGTACCTGTGCACAGCAGACTCTTTATGATCGAAATAAAGAACAGGGAAAAGCGTACCCTGAATCTTAGCAAAGAGCTCTTTGGTGAATCGGGCATCTATATACTCGAAGGCGCTGTCGAGAGTGAAGGGAATACCTATACTCCCAAACAAATTCTTGTAGCCAAAGATCATCAGTTATGCGAATTTGACCTGGCAAACAATAGTACGATCTATATTTTTGGAGGAGAACCTTTTCCTGAAGACAGGCACATACACTGGAATTTTGTAGCATCAGATAAAGCAATCATCGAAAAGGCCCGGAATGACTGGAAAGAGCAAAGGTTTCCTAAAATACCGGGGGAGACCGAATTCGTTCCTCTTCCAAATTAGCGCTATATGAGAACAGGAAGACTTGAGGCGTTCAGCGATGGCGTTCTGGCAATTGTGATCACCATTATGGTGTTGGAATTAAAACCACCTGCTGAAACACAGCTGTGGAATCTCCGGGAAGTTTTTCCGACCTTCCTGAGCTATTTATTGAGTTTTATCTATCTCGGAATTTACTGGAATAACCATCACCACCTGTTTCAGGTCACTCAGAAAGTGAACGGTATTATTCTATGGGCCAATCTGCATTTGCTCTTTTGGTTGTCTCTGATACCCTTTGCCACCCGTTGGGCGGGTCAGAATTTCCGGCAGGCAGACCCTATAGCCCTGTATGGATTTATACTACTAATGGCAGCGATCGCCTACCGGATTCTGGAGGTTCAACTTATCAAATATCACGACGACCAATTTCCTCTGAAGAATATTGCTGATCATGGTAAAAAAGAATACATATCCATTTTCATTTACATAATTTCCATTCCTTTGGCATTCTATGACAACAGAATTGCTATCAGTTGTTTCATATTGGTTGCCATCATGTGGCTCATACCTGATCGGCGTTTGGAAGGAATTTATTAATTGACCCTCTTAAACCTTACAGGCTTGGTAAAAGGGATTTGTACAGTAATACTCTTCACTTTTGAATCGGGCCCATGCTCAACCTCGAACGGGAATGTATCTTTTCCTGTATAATGAAGGGTGTGAGCCTTCAAGCCTGTGTCTCGATCGTAAGATACAGTACCCTTAAAATCGTAGTAGGCGAAGGCTAAAGAATTTTTCTTTTCCATCTTTAACTCTACAATACCGTAGGCAGGATGCTCATACATTCCTTGTATTTGTGCTAATTTGCTTAGCATCCCGGGATCGGATATGGTTTTGTTTGAAACGGAATTATTTTTCTTTGCAGGTGCTGATTTCTTTTCAATGTAATCTTCAAAGTCTGTCAATCGTTCATATTTTTCCCTGACGAAAATATTAGCCGCATATCTCGTTAATAAATTCTGTAAATCTGTCTGTTGATTGCACAGTATGACGATGCCAAATTCTTCCTCGGGCATTAGTACGATTCGGGAACTTTGACCGCCGGTTCGACCATCATGTGCAATCGTTTTGCGATTGGTGTCAATATCCCAGCCAATGCCATAGAAAATGCTTTCACGACTGTTTTTAATAGTGTGAGGGGATGTTATAAAATCCAGAATTTCTGAAGATAAGACCATATCGTTTTCAGTAATTCCCAGGAGTGCTTGAACCCACAGACTCATATCGTCAATGGTTGAGGTGATGCTTCCCGCGGGAGCCACAGCATCGAGACTTGTTTCAGGTATACGGGTAGTTCCATCTCGCTCATAGCTCATAGCTCTGTTCGGATAAGCCTGAAAGTCCTTGAAGCGTGTGAACGATTGAAGCATTCCCAGGGGCTTCAGGATATCTTCTTCCACCATAGTATTCCAGGACCTGCCATCTATTTTCTCTTCGATGATTCCCGCCATGGTATACATAAGATTATTGTAAAGGTATTTTTCCCGAAAAGAGCCATCGAAGCTTAGGTGGGGGAGCATTCCAGGAATATCGTTCATGGTAAAATCAGGACCGTATTGAATATAATAATGTTGTGCCAGTCCGACCCTGTGAGTAAACATATCTAAAATGGTGGCATGCCTTTGAGCGTAAACATCGGCTAAACGAAACCCGGGAAAATGATCAATTATTTTATCATCCCATCGTATTTTCCCTTTCTGAACCAACTGGGCTGCCAATACTCCGGTAAACGCCTTGGTGAGAGAACCAATTTCGAAAAGGGTGGAGGTGGTTACCGGCAGTTGCTTTTCCTGATTTCTGAAACCGTGCCCTTTTTTATAAATAAGTTTTCCTTTATGGAAAATTGCCATGGCGAGCCCGGGGTTGTTTGTTTTTTTTCGAAGGGTATCAGTAAGCTTGATAAAGTAATCCAGTTTTTCCTTTTCATTCTTTAGTTCCGGAACACCGTTTGAATTCTGTCCGAAACAAGTCAGCCCCAGATTGAGCATTAGTAATACGGCAATAAAGTTTTTAAAAATTGTTTCCATATCGATGTTATTATTTGAAAACAAAATTCTAAAAGCCGTTACTAAAAGAAGTACTGCTTTTGTATTTATGCGTGCGCCTTTTTACACGGCGCTATCATTCAATTCTTTACGAAACCGGGTAGGGGTCGTTCCCGTATGTTTTTTAAAGGCTGTATTGAAGGGTGTTTTAGAATTAAACCCAACATCAAAGAAGATTTCCTGGATGGTTGTATTTTGATGCTTCGGATCAGCAAGCATCTGTTTGGCTTTCTCAATGCGGTATTGATTAACCAGGTCAAAAAAGTGTATTCCCATCTCCTGGTTGATCAAAACAGATAATTCTCTGGAACTCATATTTAATTGTAAAGCGAGATCTTTTACGCTCAGTGAAGGATCCAAATAAGGCTCCTCACGCATCATATAGTCCCGAAGATTTTTAAGCGATTTTTCCTTTTCCGAAAGAAGCTCAGGTTTCTTCTCGTCTTGGGTTTCTTTTTTGAGCTCACCAATTGGTCTCAACTCAGAACTAAAACCGCGAAACAGCTCAGGACTTAGAAGCGCTTTTAGGACGAACCAGGTGATAAAGATCGCTCCGGAGATCAAAACCAGGATGCGGAATTGATTCAGAATTTCAATATTATCATCAAATTTCATGATCTCCTTAATAAGAGTTACCAGCCATAAGAGGCTGATCACAAAAACGAATTGAATTAACCACTTGTAGGTGAACAGGTATTTCTGTGATGAGCTGTTTTGAAGAATAATTTTATTAAAACGCCTTAACTTTAGCCACATAGCGATTAAATAGCAGAGGGTTACAACATTTGCAAAGACCCGGATAAATAATATTTCTTTTTGCTGACCATAATTCTGAATGAACTGAAGCCGTGTTTCATGATCGACCAAAAAAAAACCAGGTAATAATACCAGGATTGGAATCAAAAAGGGCAAGGTGTGAATCAAATGTTTTCGTTTCAGTCGAAAATCTGAATAGATCACAGATAAAACATACAGAAATAGCAAAGGGTTTTTAAATGAGGAAAGGCGGATGCGAATCATTTCCCACTCCGGAGGAAGAGAGATAAATTGATCATATATGAATACGCTGAGATCAACCGCCGTAATTATAAGAAACCCCGCCAAAAACCGGTTGCTTTCTTTATTGTCTGAAGGGACCCATATCAGAAACAATGAAAGGATGATACAAATTGAGATGATTAAGGCACTAAGTATGGTGCTGCCGGAGTAGTATAAATCCATAGGGGGTTAAAAATACAATGAAATTATCGAAAAATCAGAGGTATTAAGACGGTGTTGCGGCGCTTTGAATAAGAACCGATCATTAAAAATTGACTAATTTTTTAAAATATTTCCTATAAAAGCCATTTTTTTACTGGATAATGTCCTAATTTTCTGTTCTCTAAACTGATATTCATGCCAACTCGTTTCGGTTCTGGCGTATTCTTGATCTCCCGCGTTAGCTCATCTTTGATCTTTTGCCTTTTTTTCTTCATGGTTTCAAATGCCCAGGAACCTGCCTCACTAACTGTCGATCTCGATGATTCCACCCTCCTTGATGTGATTCTGGAGTTGGAAAAACAATCAGGTTATCATTTTTTTTTCAGTGAAACATGGATAGGCGATAAGAAGAACACGCTAACCCTTTATAATGTGACCCTAACGGAAGCTCTGGACCAGGCCCTGAATGAGACCGATCTCAATTATTATATTTTGGAAAATGAGAAAAGGGTGATTCTTCTTCAGAACGCTGTTATTTACGACGAGTTGCCCAACAATTTTTTTGTTCAAGGCGATACCCTGATTCCGTCTGCACAGCTTGCTGATACCGGGTACAATCGATCACCCCCTGTGCTGTTAGAGAACAGCACCGATTCTTCAACGAGATATTCGTTAGTTCGAATCGGTAAGGCTGAGGTCGGGCAGTTCAGGTCGGTCTTCACCTTGAGTGGAAAGGCTACGAATGTGTCTACAGGTAAACCGGTGCCTGATCTTCTTATAAGGGTTCAGGGATCAAATAAAACGACTTTAACAGATCAAGAAGGGGTTTACGCCCTGGAATTGCCCCCAGGTTATCATGTACTTTTAGTTTCGGCTCTGGGACTGGAAGAAATGGAACGTGAAATTATACTTTATAACGATGGTACCCTTGATCTGAAAATGAAAGAAGGATTAGAAGAACTGGAAGAAGTAGTGGTCGAAGCTAAAACTCTTCGAACTATTGAGAATACCGACACCGGATCAGAAAAAATCGTGCTGGAGGAGTCAAAGAATATTCCACTGGTGCTCGGTGAACGGGATATTCTTCAATTGGCAAAAGCTCTTCCCGGGATTTCTTCTGCCGGAGAAGGTGCTACGGGTCTTAACGTGAGAGGAGGAAAAACCGATCAGAACCTTGTGTTGCTCGATAATGCTGTGATATATAACCCCACTCATTTTTTCGGGATATTCCAGGCTCTGAATCCATTTACCACCGAAAGCGCAGAAATTTATAAAGCAAGTATACCTGTTGAATTCGGAGGCCGGCTATCTTCTGTGTTTGATATCCAAACTTTAAACGGGAATACAAATGAATTTGAAGGGGAAGCTTCGATCGGACCTGTGACCGCGAATCTCGCTCTTCAAATCCCTGTTGTTAAAGAAAAGTCATCTTTGGTGGTAGGAGGCCGGGGTGCCTATGCCGATTGGATATTACGTACGCTGGATGATGAATCGCTCAACAACAGTGAAGCCTCTTTTTACGATGGCATTGTTAAGTACCATCATAAATTGAACGATAACAATGAAATTCAGGCGACTGCATATCTAAGCAAAGATGATTTTAGTATAACACAGGATTCCCTCTATAACTATTCAAACCGACTGGCGACCCTTAAATGGAATCACAGATATAGTGAAAATACCGCTGCTACCCTTTCCCTGACTTACAGTGGGTATCGGTTCGGAATCGATTATGACGGGGAGGGAAATAGTGATTTTGACCTGAACTATGATATCGATGAGACTTCTTTTGTCTATAAGCTCTTTTCTCAGGTGGGAAAATCTCATAGGGTTGACTATGGTATCTCAACGAAATTTTACTCGGTGAATCCGGGAAGTATTGAGCCAGCAGGAGAGGAATCAGAGGTGAGTCCGGTCGTGATCGAGAAGGAACAAGCCATAGAGGGGGCACTCTTTATAGGAGATGAGTTTGATCTGAGTGACAGGCTTCAGCTGTCGGTGGGTCTTCGATATGCTTTTTTCGCCGCTGCAGGGCCTTCGACTCAAAGAACATACCAGGAGGGAAGTCCGACAAACGAAGGCACCGTAGCTGATACCCTGAGTTTTGGTAGCGGGGATCTTTATAAAACGTATGGTGGCCCGGAAGTGCGCTTGTCTGTACGGTACTTACTGGATGAAGATTTTTCGGTAAAGGCCGGTTTTAACAATGCCTTTCAGTTCATACACACCCTTTCGAATAACACTACGGTATCACCTATTGATACATGGAAATTATCTGATCTTAACATCAAACCTCAGACGGGGTATCAGGCCACATTGGGTATCTATAAATTATTTGGTGATCACCGCTATGAATTGAGTCTGGAAGGGTATTACAAACGTATGGATAATGTGCTGGACTTTAAGACGGGTGCTAATCTCTTCCTGAATGAAAATGTGGAAACACAGGTCTTACAGGGAAGGGGGAAAGCATATGGGGTCGAATTTCTCCTGAAGAAAAATACCGGCAGGTTGAACGGCTGGTTCGGTTATACCTATTCCAGGTCTTTTTATCGTTTTGACAGCGAATTCAGTGAAGAACGCATTAATGATGGGGAATACTTTCCTTCCAATTTCGATAAACCTCATGACTTGAGTATTATCGCCAACTACAGGCTTACCAGGCGATTTAGTTTTTCGGGAAATTTTGTTTACCAAACCGGAAGGCCGGTTACTTATCCGGTAGGGACATTTCGGTTTAATAATGCCGATTATGTGGCCTTTAGCGATAGAAACCAGTTTCGGATACCCGATTTTTACAGGCTTGACCTGGGAGTTAATATCGAAGGGAATCACCGAAAAAATAAGTTGGCCCATAGTTTTTGGAGTATTTCAGTGTATAATGTTCTTGGCAGGAACAATCCCTATTCGGTCTTTTTTGTAACTGAGAATGGAGAAATAAAAGCATTACAGAGCTCGATTTTTGCCGTACCCATTCCTTCGATCACCTATAATATCAAGTTTTAATCCATACCAGAAGTCATGAAATTTCATATAAAATTCTCTTTCTGTTCTCTGATTTTCATCCTGATCTGTTTTTCCTGTGTGGAGCCTATAGACGTTTCAGATCAGATCTCGTCTGATTCAGGCCTGGAAGGGACACTTGTTGTTGAAGCTACTATTACTTCCTCAGAAATCAAACAGGTGGTTTTGCTAAGTCGTATGAGGAAAATCGAAGATGACAGTTCTGTAAATAGTCAGAACCAACCTTTGTTCTCTGCTAATAGCCCTATTCGAATCAACAATGGTCTGGGTCCTGTAGCCGAAGAAAATGCGAGGGTGGAAATACTTGACAGCAACGGTAACAATTTTCTCTTTGAGGAAACGACACCGGGAAGGTATGAATCGGAAGACCAATTCGCTGCTATGCCAGGTACGGGTTACACCCTGAATATAATCACCAGTGAAGGATCTGAATATGCTTCAAACCAGGTTCAGACCCCGGTTGCATCTACGATAGATAGTGTGTATGCAGAACGAACATTCAATGACAGAGGGGTGGAGGGAATTGCCATTTATACAGACTCCTCCCTGCCGTCATCGGCTTCTTCTCTGATAAGATATGCCTATGAAGAGACTTATAAGATCATTGCTCCTAACTGGACTCCACTCGAATTTCAAATCATTAGTGAGGGAGATCCCGGCGCCGGTATTCCTCCCCAGGTGACTACGGTTCCCAGACAGCGGGAGGAAAGAGTTTGTTTCCGCACCGAGCCATCGACGGGTATACAGTTAACAGATGTAGGGTCTTTGGAGAACAACCGATTACGCAGGTATGAAATCAGGTTTTTAAGCATGAGCAATCCTGCTATTTCCCATAGATACAGTATCCTGGTAAAACAATATACTTTAACAGATGAGTCGTATGCATTTTATGAAAGTCTCGATAACTTTAGCAGCAGCGAAAATGTTTTCAGTCAGGTCCAGCCTGGATTTTTAGAAGGTAACGTTTTTAGCGTATCCGGTGGTGAAAGGGTGATCGGATTATTGGATGTCACCTCAGAAGTAAGTCAACGACTCTTTTTTAATTATACTGATTTTTTCCCTGATGCTCCGTTGCCGCCCTATTTCGGTAATACGAATTGTGATCGTTTACTGAGTCCGCCGATAGGGGACCCTGCCCTTGACGGACCTACAGAACAGAATTGTCCGCAACCCCTGACAGAGCGAATCAAACTGGGATTGGTCGAATATGTGGATCAAAACCCGGATCCTTCCACCTGCGAGGGACCTTATTTTGTTACACCTACCATTTGTGGAGACTGTAATATATTAGGAAGTAATGTAGTGCCCGATTTTTGGGAAGAATAACCATAAGATTTACCGAAATGAGACATTTTTTTCTGATCATTATCTTGTTCTCTCAATCAGCTCTCTGGTCCCAATATGTGATACAGAACGAAGATGAGTTGACAAATCTTAAGAAATTACCCCTCGAGATCGTTTATATCAGTTATACAGGATCTGTGGTTTTTCCTGGAGAATATTTGAAATATGCATTTTACTGTATCAATGCGGAATCCAGAAGATCAAGTTCGATCAGTAAGGTAGGCTATGTGTCATTAGTGAATTCCCGGGGGGAATTTGTGTTGAAACAGAAGATAAAATTACAAAAGGGATTTGGGCAGGGCGATCTTTTTATAGGTACTGATCTCCCCTCGGGGAACTATAAATTACTGGGGTATACGCAGTGGATGAAAAACATTGGTCTGTCACAGGTTTACCAGGATGATATTACAATTATTAACCCGTACAGGAATGATCATCTCAGGGCTCCTTCAGCTAGAGATTCGCTCAGTCTGGCAGCGTTCCAAAAAAAGCAACCACTGGCAGATTCAGCTACCATCGGGTTGCAGACCGGTCGTCGTCAATACCGAAAGCGGGAGAAAATTGAGCTCACTCTAAAGAACTACAAGGGGAAATTAGGGTATGGGACCTACACCATTAAGGTCAAAAGGAAATCACCCCTGAAAGTTTTCGAACAACTCAGTGCCATGGAATTCGGCGAATCTTACCCAGATAAAAGCAGGCAGATACCACAACAGGTCGGAGACAGTATCTTTCTTCCGGAACAGCGCGGTGAATTGCTTTATGGCACAGCAAAGCAAATGAACGGTGAGCCTGCAGTATTGGTGCCCCTGGTGATTTCAATTCCGGGAGAACAATTCATTCTGAAGTTCTCTACCACTGATTCCCTGGGGAACTTTTATACCTACCTAAGAAAGGATTATAAGGGGAATAGAGTTGTAGTACAGCCACTTGAAGAGGAAAGGAAGCTGGCTATTCAAGTGGGTTCTCCAAAAGCCTTGAATGTAACTAACCTGGATTTTCCTCCATTTTATCTGGACGAATCTATGAGAGAGAATATACTTAAAAGGAGTGTTCATAATCAGGTCGAAAATCAGTTTTTTACGATGAAACCAGATTCAATTCAGGCAGGAGATATATTTGATCCATTTAACGGAGGACTTCCCGAGGTTTTTGAGCTTGATGATTATACCCGTTTTCCAACTTTCGAGGAAACGCTGATTGAAATTTTAAATACAGCCGGTTACAGGCGAAATAAAGAAGGAAATCATTATATCAGAATACTACAGGATTTTGAAACTTATAATGAAGGGTATAACGATTTTCCTGCGATCGTATTGATAGACGGGGTGTTCATAAGAGACCATGAATCGATCAAAGACTTCGATGCCAGAAAGATTAAGTCTGTAAGCCTGGTACGAGACCAATTTCAGATCGCTGATAAACAATTCCAGGGAATAATGGCTATCGAAACATTCGAGGGTGATTACGCAAACGATTTTAATACTCTGTCAGGCGTCAAATCACCCATTAATGCTCCCCAACCTACAAAACAGTATTTTGTTCAGCGATATGAAGATGAAAATAAGGAATATGCCCGTGTACCGGATTATAGAGATTTGCTTCTTTGGCAACCTTTCGTTGAAATAAAAGGCAGCAGTCTCGACTTTTCTTTTTTTACTTCAGACCTTACGGGTGAATTCGAAATCTTTCTGGATGGTTTCACCTCTTATGGGAAACCTGTTAGTTTAAAAAAGAGCTTCATTGTTAAAGACTGAAAATTTGTTTCAAAATTTAATACATCAATTGATAGAAGATAGACTTATTCTAAAGTCCAATCATGATGACTGGCTTTGGGAAATCAATTAGGAATATCCAAAGCTTTGATCCTGTCTACATATTCCTCAGGCAGGATCAGCTTTTTTAACGGCCATTCCCACTTGGTTCCTTTCAGGGATCTGTAAACAGGTAGAAATGGCGAGAGCGTTGAGCGTTTGCTGAATCCAAGCATCTTTCTTACTTGTATGGGAACAACCAATTTCTGAGCTTCCTTTAAGAGTAAATACCGGCCCGGTCCCAGGTGTTTACGGTATTGTTTAAAGAGGTTCCCGGTAAGATAACTGTTCTCCAGGTTATTTATGATATGATTTTCACGCATATCTACCCAGCTATCGTAGTCCCGGGGTAATCCGTTGATCTGCATTCGGCTTCCCACTCTCAAGAAAACCTCAAAGACTTCCTTTTTTTCCGCGAGATCCATGGAGTGACCGAATACCTCGTATGAACGTATCGAATAATCTATCAGCATGAACAGCACATCTCTGTATGCCCAGTCAGGAATCTTTCTTTCACGGGATTTTTCAACCGCGCTGTGGATGGAACTGATCCGGTCGATAGCGCTTTCAGCCTTGTTCTCTGCTGAAAATACGATATCCCTGGCATAGGTTACGGTTGAAAATAGCCTACCCAGCGGATCGGCAGGGAGTCGTCCGGTAAAATACAGCCAGTCTACCGCCTTATTCAAAGCGAATTCAGCAGCAGCCCCGGCGAATATCAGTAAGATGGTATCGCCCTGCCCCCATATTTCTCTAACGACCGAACCTTTTTCAACGAAATAATTCATTATCAGAAATATACATCTTGCCGGGATTTAAAAGAAATGATCTGTGAAGTTTTAGGGGTGTTTTAACTTAAAACATCTACTCCTATCCGTTATTCCTAAGGTTCAGATCTTTAACCTATACCACCGAACCCGGCATATTGAATCTAGGAACCTGTGTTTGGTTCATGATCATAGGGAATATAATTTTCCCACTTCCAGGGCGTGTAGGTGTCTTTGAGTGCGACTTGCAAAACATATTTAAAGATACTTTCAGCGTTATCACTGTTCGACATAATCATAATCCCTTTACCCGTTTCAGGAAATAAAATGGAGTAATGCTGAAAACCATTACCATGACCTTCTTTGAACACTCCTTTTCCAAAAGGTGTTTCCAGATAGCCCCACCCCAAAGCATAACTGAGGTTGATATCGTTATTGGCATCGGTCATCTTATTGGCTCCCGGGCCGAATTGATTTTTGGTTCTGATGCGTATCTGCGGACTAAACAACTCGTTATATGATGATTCAGAAAGAAGCTTCCGGTTTAATACGGCTTGGAGGAATAGCGTGTAGTCTTGGGCTGTGGTTTCAAGCGTTCCGGCACCCCTGGGTTCATTGTCTTTATCTTTTTTATACCTTCGTTCCTCACGGTTGTGCCCAAAGGCAAAATCTTTCTCGAAACGTTTTTCCCACTGATAAGAGGAGTTGGTCATTTTCAGGGGTTTAAAAATCCGATCCTCAGCTAGTTCCTGCAGTCCTTTTCCGGTTATCTTTTCCAGTACTACCTGGAGATATATCAGGCCTTCGCCGCTATATTGATAACGCTCTCCCGGTTGGTTTACCACCCTGAGCTTCTGATCCGGCTCGAACCAACGGTAATTTGGAAAACCGGCTGTATGTGATAAACACATTCTGGCGGTTATTTTTGAGTAAAGGGAATCATTCTTCAGATCTGAATAATCGTCATGCCAGCGTGTTTCAGGTTCATACTGGTATATCTTCTTAGGAAGATAAGACTGCAGGGGCGTATCGAGGTCTATAAAACCTTCTTCCACCAGTTTCATCACCAGGACACTGAAAACCGCCTTACTGAATGAAGCCCCGTAAATATTTGTTGAAGGTGAAAGGGCTTGTTGTAAATCGGCGTTTTTAAATCCGTATGTCTGCGTATGAACAACTTCTGAATTATTGAAAACAGAGATTGCCATCCCGGTTACATTGGCTTTTCCCATGAGTATTTCAATCTCCCGGTTAAGGTCTTTCACCTGAATTTCAGAACCGTCAAGCCTTTCGATCGTTTGGGAGTGAGCCGAGGGAGCGGTACACATCAATAACAGAACGATCAGTACTAAACTGGAATGCCTTTTTGTTTTAGAAGATGCGGTTCGGAAAAAGGGTATGGAAGGTGGATAAAAACAGCGTGTCTTTTTTACCACTGTTATCACGTTGATCAGAATAATACCCAGGTACAGAGGGATGAAACTGATAAAAATTATGAATCCCCATTTTTCTATGGTCAGTAAGGCCACGAATGAAAGCATGTAAAGTAAGGTAGCAGTTATCTGAAAATTCAGGATCTTTCTCCCGTGTTGGTCGTACAGATCATTGTCGTCCCGTTTATGAATCCATAAGAACAGGGGGATCAGGATATTGAAGAGGGGTAGAAACAGCCCGAAAAGTGGGGTACCATGCATGAAAATAAGCCATTTCTTCTGAATATCTTCCTTTTTGGGATCATCAAGGGGTAACAGATCGCCCGGTTCTATTTCCAGTGCGGCTGCGAGTAATTTTATGGTTTGGAGGTGCGGATTCACAGATCCCTTTTCGATTCGCTGTATGGTACGAACGGTGACCTGGGTGCGTTCAGCCAGTTCTTCCTGTGTCAATCCTTTTAACTGCCTTTGATAAAGCAGATTCTTTCCTATAGTTTGATTACTCATGATTTTATCTTTTGTTTGACATGTCAAAACTAGCCGATAAACCGGTACATCGTTACGACATTTGGGTGTCACCTTTATGTCATAACATTCAAAACTAATGCATTTCAGGTTTTTTCTTCTATATAAGGCTTATGAAGGTTCCGGGGTTTGGACGACGGCTCACTCCTTACCGGCGATCAGACTATGAGCCCAAACTCCCTGGCTTTTATCAAGGCCTCATCTGCATCGTTGAAAAGAAAAGCTTTCACATGAGCTGTATTTTCGATCAGTTCTTTTACATAGACTGATTTCTTTGAACCCTTTATGTTACGAATAAATACGGCTTTGATCCGGTCTTCAAAATTTCGGGCTATTTCGAGATAGATATCATGGTCCTGATCGGCGGCATCACCAATGAGAACGAATTCCATATCGGGATAGGTAGTTAGCAGTCTGCTGATGGTTCGGTACTTATTCCGAACGGTGAAATGTTTTTTTCTTACCAGGTGAAGCCCGAAATCTCTTAATAACAATATGCCCTCGGGGAAGTCATGAAAATCCAGAAAGTCGATCAGGTAGTCATACAAGTTCCAGGGGCTGTTAGACAAATAGAAGAATGGATTACTGCTGTTTTGCTCAGGACCTTTTCTCAGTTTTTTATAGAAGCGGTTCATGCCCTCAAGAGGTTTTCTTTTCGAGCTATGTCTTAAAAGTGTATTGATCAGCACCTGGTGTTTGAACCGGGAACTGATTCCGGTTTGAAGAACCGTGTCGTCCATATCGCTTATGATTCCGAAGTTTGATACAGGAAGTGGCTTTAACAGTTTTGTCTCTGTAGTGAACACTTCCTCATTTTTATGGAGCAGTTGGAATCTGGCAGGTATCCATTCTGAGGAGACCTTTTGCAGGCTTTCATTTTCTACTTTCTCGTCTACGTAAATATATCCTTCCTTATCTGAACGATAGGTGAATTCCATATCTAAAATATGTACTCTTACCAGGGCATTCTTAATTTCATCAGATTCAAACCGTTTATACGAATTGTACAGATTTTTCAGCAGGCTGTCATTTTGATGGTGTTTGATACCCTCATCTTCAAGCACCCTTGCCTTTGCATAAATCTGTTGATCAGAAGCAAAACCCTGATAAGGCAATACGATCACCGGTTTCTTTCTTCCTAATATTTTCCTGAAGAGATTCTTTGATGCCATGTTGAAAGCTTAAGAAAGAATAAGTCACCCGGAAAATAAATAGATTTTTTCAAAAGCCTTTAGTTATCAGTAAAATACTGTTTAACTTATATGGAAATAAACAGCGAAAAAACCGGAATCATGAATTGGTACAAGTTTTTAATGATCACTCTATTCTGTATTGTTACTGGTTGCAGCTCTCAGCAAAACGCAGCGGAGAAGACAGTCCAATTGGAAAAGCTACATGAATTGGTTGAATCCATGAATTTTGAAATACGTGCGAATTATGCGGCTCCCTTGCCCTCACAGGGCTTTCAGGCGGCTGTTAATTCAGGCTTGCTTTGGCCGGGTAATACTGCCAGCAGAATCAACATTCAGGGAACCCCCAATTATCTGATCATGAAAGGTGACAGTGTGAAGGCTGATCTGCCGTATTTCGGAGAGAGGCAGATGTCTGCTCCTTATGGAGCCAGAGATATCGGAATCACTTTCGATGGCCCGGCAAGAGACCTTGAAGTGTCATTCGATAAAGATAAAGAACGATACAATATAAGTTTTTCGGCCAGTAAAAAGACAGAGAGTTATAAGATAAACCTGATACTTTTTCCTAATCTGAATGCTTCAGTATGGGTGAACAGTTCTCAAAGGTTCTCTATCGGATATCAGGGCAACGTAAAACAAATAGAATCAGAATAAAGCAAGTTAGCGATATCTCTCAGATGAATCAATTTGATTATATACCTGCTTGATGAAAAGATTTCCTCTTTATATTTCAGGTGGATTATTGTTGTTGAGTGTCATTGCCTGGTTTCTTTCCCCGGAATTTCAGACTTTCGTGAATCAGGGCTGGGATGTTTTGAAGAGCGGGGAACCCTCTCAGATCAAGGATTGGATCACAAGTTTCGGCTGGCTGGCTCCCCTTTTGATCATTATTTTAATGATCGTACAGATGTTTCTTATCGTGATTCCGAGTGTAGGACTCATGGTTGTTTCCATTCTTTCTTACGGGCCTTATTGGGGCTCTGTTCTGGCCATTTTCGCTGTTTTTGCGGCTTCTACAGTTGGATACTTCGCCGGACGTTATGTGGGGCCGTCGATTATGGAAAAATTTCTGGGGGGAAATAAAGAACAAAAGTTGGAAGGATTTCTTAAAGACTATGGTTTCTGGGCAGTTTTTATTACCCGTTTGAATCCTTTATTATCAAATGATACCATCAGTTTTGTGGCGGGTATTCTGGGGATTGACTATTTCACTTTCATTCTGGCCACCGTCGCTGGGACCACCCCGCTGACCATAGCCATAGCTGTGCTCGGGGAAACATCTGACTCCTTTGAAGAGGGGATGCTTTGGGGGTCAGTGGCGATGTTTCTTCTGCTTCTGATTCATTACTTATGGAAACGATTTTTCAGGAATTGATACTTTGCTATTATTGATCAAGAGTGTCTAGCACAGTCGAGGTAGCCAATTCCCGCCATAATTTCCATTCGCCATCATTTCCCTTTTTCAGCAGGGCTATGTAGGTATCTTTCAGACTGATTACATTTCCTTGCTCATCGGTATAAAAAACTTTGCTCGTTCCCATATCGTAGGCAATACTATCGCTCATGACGATCGTTTCGATCGGACTCATAATGATACTGTCATAGCCAAATGTTCCTTTTTCGGCGGCAAGCTCTCTCATTTTTACCCAATCGGCGCTGCCGGGCCCGACAACGTAGAGATCAGGATGAGTGAAATTCTCGATGTCTTCAAATCGGCCTTGATTGATGGCGTTGGTAAATCCTTCGCGGGTGCGTTCAACTCCTTCGAGTATAGCCTTCATGTCCATTTTGTCTTCGACTTCAGTAACTTCAATAACTGGTTTTTCCTCCTGGCAGGCAATGAAGGTGACTGCACAAAAGACTGTAAAGATTATTTTTTTCATATGGTTGGTTTTTAATTACTAATTCAATCTTTTAAGGTGGGCTTCTCAGGAATGGCGTCACCTTCCTTTTTCAGATAGGTGTCAAACCATCTCAGCATGCGCAGGCTGTAGTCATAGCGTGCAGTTGATTTTCTGTTCCCGTGGCCTTCTCCGGGGTAGAGCACCAGTCGCACCGGGGTATCTGTTCTTGTCTTGATATGACGGTAAAGCTCATAAGATTGTCCGGGATCTACACGGGTGTCATCTTTGCCTGCCATGATCAACAACGGTGTTTTACTTTGATCGGCATAGTAAATCGGACTTCGTTCCAGGAAGAACTGATAGTCATCCCAAATGCGCTTCCTGCTATGTACCAGGAACATTTCTTCCGGTATATCACTGGTGCCCCATTTTGAAAGATTGTTGCTGATTCCAACAAACATGACACCGGCAGCAAACCGCTCGGTATGCCGGGTAGCCATCCATGCGGTAGCGTAACCCCCGTATGATCCTCCTGTCACTCCAACTCTGGACCCGTCTATACCGTAATTTTCAATCAGGTGATCTATTCCGTCTATGATATCGTCAAACTCCTTACCTGCCGGATCTCCCTGGCTTGACATGGCATAGGTCAGTCCGCGACCTGTACTGCCACGGTAATTAGGATAGAATACGGCGTATCCTTTCCCTGCAGCCATCTGTCCCGGTACGCTGTAAGCGGTTAGCCAGCCGTTATCGTAATGCGCTTCCGGACCTCCGTGAACCACAGTTATGAGCGGAGCATTGTCGAGCTGGCTGACTGGGTGTATAAGTATCCCTTCGACCCTGGTACCATCGTCTGCAGCATAGGAGATGACTTCCTGTTTTCCCATAGCTTTTTCCTTAAGCCATGGATTCAGGTCGGTCAGGCGTTTTACATTACTGTCTCCCGATTTCAGATAGAGCTCATCCGGGTGTTGCGGGGTATTGGCTATAAGGGCAATGATGCCTCCTTTATTTACACTGAAATGGCTGAGGTCGATATCTTTTTGATGAAATACTGTTTCGAAATCATTTCCTATATCGAATTTCTGAAGTTTGCTATAGACACCTTCACTGCTGATGGTCATCAGGTGTTGGTTGTCCAGCCATGCCACCTGTTCGAATGCGCCCGGATAATCTTTTTTGATGATTCGTGGTTCTCCGTCAGAAAGTGCCGTGATCAGCAGTCTGCCATCAATGGGGTCATTCTTATCGGCTCCTGCGATCATGGCGATATGTTTGCCATCGGGACTCCATTCAAAATCTCCCAGTTTGGCTGTATGATCGATCCTTCTGCTGACCTGATAACTGGATGGATTCACGATGAAGATCTTGGAACTTGTATAAAAGTCATCGACCAGGGGAGAAGGAGCTGCTTTCACGGCCAGATGTGATCCTTCAGGACTCCATTTGACCTGGCTTACGTGATAATCCATATTTACTTTACGGGAGACTGCCTCTTCGAGAGAGACGATATAGGCTGCGGTATTGATCTGTTCTTCTTCATATATCTCAGGTTGGTATGGAAGTTCTGAGCCCTCTTCGTTTTCTTCGGGAGGATTGGCGGTAAAAGCCAGAACAGAGCCATTGGGATGCCAGTAGTAATCTTTAATATCTGTGGTGAATTCAAAGACTTTTTCCGGGTCTCCTCCCGATAATGCGATCTCGTATATGGCTGAGGTTTCCTGGCCTTCCGGTTTAGCTATAAAGCTTACTGTCTGTGAACCGGGTCTGAACTGTACCTGGCTCACACTTAGGTTATTTACCAATGTCACCTGTTGTCCTGAAGCAATACTATGCTTAAAAAGGTGTGTTTCAGGGAGCTCATTGCTTTCCTTTGGATCTGCGGGAACAGTTATAGTGTATAGAATATGCTCTCCATCTTCAGACAACATGGCATTTGTAACTGATCGAAGGTTGCTGATATCTTCAGGAGTCAGTGTCTGTTTTTCCTGAGCCCGGATCATGAGCGAAACAGAAGCGACCGCCAGAAATAACAAAAGTCTCATGGTGATAGATATTTAAATTATACTATCACAAGATATTGAATTTCAGTGAAAAAGCGTTATTCTTCTGCCGGTGGCAATACCTTTGAAGTAAGATCATTGCTGTATAAATCTGAATTGCCTGATCTTTTCCTCCAGGTCTTCCTGCCCGTCATTGGCAAGAATAAGGCCTAATGAACGTTCAGGGCCTTTCAGCACATAGTTGGTCTGGTAAAGGGTGTCGTCTTCCATTTCAATAGCATATTTCAGTTTGATATACTGATGCTGTCCTTTATTGACCGAAGTTTCCAGAATATCGAGTTTGGCACCCATAGACCTCGTTTTTAGGTAGAGATCATCCCGGGTTATGGTGCTAAGCATCTGTGCCGTATTTTTAGTCATCGGAATATTGTGTCCGGCTACCATTTGTATATTGTTCAAGACGTTTGAGGTATCGATAAAAATACGCAATCGTTCATCTGACTGAAGCATGGAACGATATGACTCCAATGCCATGATTTCGTTCATGGATTTCTTTTTCTGAATAAGACCAGACAGAGCTTCGCTGTTGTATTCTTTGAATTGTGAAGGAAGTTCAAGATCTATGCGGGACCCGTCAAGCAAGAGTTCATGTTTACTGGAGGTGTTGCTGTCTGCGCAGGCATAGCATATCAGGCACAGCAGAAGGCAGGATAAGGTTTTCATAAAGCATATGGTTAATGGTTAAGTTAGAGAAAAGAAGTGGTATGGTAAGAAAAATCCAGTTCATATACAGGGATTTGGGGCTACCCTTATTTCAAATGTAGGAAAAATATTTCAAAAATTATCAAAATAGAACGTATGAGCCTTGAGAATTATCTGTGATAAACGTTCCAATCAGCGGGTCGGGATATAAAAATTGAAAAATTAGTTGCATCTTATTTCAGTTTAATTGTATATTCGCAGCCCGAAAGCAAAAGGGTCGCGTAGCTCAGTTGGATAGAGCATCTGCCTTCTAAGCAGACGGTCACAGGTTCGAATCCTGTCGCGATCACCACCGGAAACCCTCAGTAAACCCTGGGGGTTTCGTGGTTTTTATATTAAGGGTCGGTTTAATGTGCTCTATCTAATAGTGGAATAAAAAGTGGAATACTAACCATTTCTTCTCGATCAAAAAGAAAACAAATTTTCATTCAATTTGTTGTTATAATCTTAATCCAAATTTGGCTTTAAACCTTCATTTAAACATCGCTTTTATAAGGCATATCCCTTTGGCTATAAATACTCTAATTTTACCATAATAACCTTAGATAGGACCGTGTTATCGAATTTATTCGCTTTTCAGTTGAAGCGTTTTACCGGGTTTATTTCAAGTAATATATTCGTTCAAGCAATCCAATATTGCATTCGAAAAGTCCAACCTTCTGGAGCTCTTATAATCAATATTCTTTATTAAACTAAAATTAGCAGTGAATTCTTTCTAAGTCTTAGGCTTGCAAGGATATTGCAAATTCATTGCAAATTTTCAAAACTCCAGAGAAGGATGATTAGGGGCAAGGTCATACTTGATAAGAGACGATCAACTAAAAAGGGTTTCCCAGTTAAAATTAGACTATTCTATAAGGGTAAATACACATACATACCATTAAAAATTTATCAGTTCTCAAAGGAGTTAAATCACACTACTGAGATAAGAAAAATTGAATATAAGTTAAGTAGAAGGTTAGATTATTGTAACGAATATGATTTGAACTACGAGGATTCACTTTATATAATAAAGAATGGACCTAATGATCAGTTCGCAGTGAATAAGCTTGAAAAAGATTTGGAAAATTTAAGGTCAAAAAACTCCATAACCTTTTCTGAATTTGCTAATATCCTAATCTATGAAAAGGAAGCTAAAGGTCTATCCTCCCAACATCTCAAGGAGGCTGTAAATCAATTAACAAAATTCCTGTCTGGTAAAAGCCTTTTAATCAATGATATAAACTATGAGCTTTTAAATCAGTTCATACTTTATAAAAAGCTCTCAGGAACAGGTGAGCATGGTATTTCTTATTATTTGCGGTCCATGCGTACGATTTATTTAGAAGCACAAAGAAGGGAGTCGTACGGCATCAAGTCTGGGAACCCTTTCAAGGGTCTCATTAAAAAGGGCAAGAAGAAAGAGATACCCAACATTTCACCTGAAGATCTTCGAAGAATTTTTAACTACGAATCCAATTCGAGTTCTCTTGCTAATAAGCGTAGCATGAAGAGAACCGCTCGAATTTGGTTGTTTCAGTTCGCTATCGGTGGACAGGATTATATTGACATAGCTCATTTAACTTGGGACAATATTTCCAACGATCGAATTAGATTTCAACGCTATAAGAATAAAAATAAACCTGGAGGAGGTCCTATAATAGATAACCGTTTAAATCGATATGCGTTAGATATAATAAAAAAATACGGGGACAGATCTTCAAGACGGATTTTTTCTTTTATACCTATTGACAAGAGGTATAAACATCATCGACAGAATATTAATAGGTCACTTAAAACGATTTCAGCTGCTTTAGAATTTCAATCAGAATTGAAAACCAAATCTCCAAGATATTTATTCAGGACTTATGCTGGAAATTTACTTATAAATACTCTTGTTATAATGCAGATTCAGGGTCATACACCCCAAGGAATCACATTTGGTTATCAAAGAAGATTACCTAATTCAATTATTGATAAGGAATTAGCAAAAATTAATAAGCAAATTTTTATATGATGCTCTCACGGTCTTCTTGCCTTTTTATCCAATAATGCTTTAATATCTTTTGTAAAGACTTGTTTCTTTGAAAGTTGTAAGTCAATTTGTTCTATTAGAAATACTATGCATTTCCTCATTATTTCTGCACTGTTTAAGCATTCTACCTCCTTAGCCCCATGTAGACCTTCGCTGAGTTCATCATAAATGGTTTTTAAAGGATTTATCCCATCTAATCTTAAGGAAGCAGGCAATAAATCCATAACCAAACTAATTTTTTCGGTGGCATTTTTAGAGTGTTTACTTTTTTCCAATGCCTCATGATAAACTTGTTTATCTTCATCATCATCGATCATCTCTTCAATCTTTTCGATTAATTCTACGATAATTTCTTCGATGATTCTTCTATAATATGCATATGCTCCAATCCCATAAGAGTTAGCCTCACATATTAAACCCTTGTTGTAATTGCTATAATGTTTACCCAATGTTTTTTTCAGCTTTTTGTTCGATTCAACCTCCCATTGAGGATACTGACCTGTCTTAAACATAATTTTATTTTCTTCATCGAGGTGAATTGAATAAATCCTTTCGAATTGGTGGCAAGATTGACACTTGAAATACAAGGTGAAATTTAGAATGCTTGATTGAGATGATCCTTTCATGAAAGAAGGGAGCATTTGATCATAATTTGCTTTTAAATTGAAGGTTTCATTAGTTTTACAATGATTACAATATTCGTTGATAGAAACTTGATTCCAAAGAAGCATTTTGGGTATATCTTCTAAAGTGATATCATACTTTTTATATAAAGGGTAATCTTCTAAAAATTCCTTATCGAATATATCTACAAACTTAAATCCACCTCTCATTTTTCTTGTTTTGTGGTATATTATTGTAAATATATTGCAAATAAATTACTTGAAACTTTGTTAGTCTTTAAAATAGAGCAGTGATATTTAACCTTCTAAGCAGACGGTCACAGGTTCGAATCCTGTCGCGATCACTTAAAGCAAAAACCGCATCAGCAATGATGCGGTTTTTTTATTCCCCAGAGTGTCAAAAGCTTGCTTTTGAAAGCGAAGGGGAATAAAAAAAGCGATCACCGCGCCAGCGGTGATGGTTTTTATTTTCAGGAGGGGTTGTTACAGGATCACGCAGTAATCCTGCACTTGCTTTTGAAAGCGAAAGGGAATAAAAAAAGCGATCGCCGCGCCAGCGGGGATGGTTTTTATTTTCAGGAGTGGCTGTTACAGGATCACGAAGTAATCCTGTTCACCCCAGAGCGTCGTTTGCATGGCCTGCCGGCTGGCCCCTACGCTAAAAAAGTCCACCGGACCTTTTTTAATACGCTCGGTCCTGTAAGTGAATGGGGAATAAAAAAAGCGATCACCGCGCCAGCGGTGATGGTTTTTATTTTCAGGAGGGGTTGTTACAGGATCACGCAGTAATCCTGCACTTGCTTTTGAAAGCGAAAGGGAATAAAAAAAGCGATCGCCGCGCCAGCGGGGATGGTTTTTATTTTCAGGAGTGGCTGTTACATGATCACGCAGTAATCCTGTTCACCCCAGAGCGTCGTTTGCCCGCCCCGCCGGCTGGCCCCTACGCTAAAAAGGTCCACCGGACCTTTTTTAATACGCTCGGTCCTGTTAGTGAATGGGGAATAAAAAAGCGATCACCGCGCCAGCGGGGATGGTTTTTATTTTCAGGAGTGGTTGTTACAGGATCACGAAGTAATCGTTAGGTCCTCATTGATGAAGATCTCTGCATGAATGAAGTGTCTACTCCTTTTTCAGTTCATCCAGCTCCGGTACCCGCAATAGCTCTGCATCCCATCCTGCCCTTTTAGCACCGGCCTGATAAGAGCTTTCCAGAAATTCTAACAATAATTGCTTAGGGTTTTCTTTCTGCCTGATATCATCATACATCAGTAAAGCCATGGGGGTTCCGTTGTTCTCTATCCATATTGCTTCTGCAGGCTTTAATGGTTCCTGTTCCAGTCCTTCAGGGGAAGGATAGGTATAAGAATAAAACGCGGGCGCTCTTACATCTTTATCCCCGGCCCAAAAGCCAAAGCTTATAACCTCATGAGAATAAGCATCGAGATCAGCGATGCTGCCTTCAGACATTTGAGGTCCTTTTTCTCCGGAGAACCGGGTTACAGCCAGATCCATATGGTGCCAGTACAGGTGAACCGGACAAGTCTTGCTGTACGAACGGCCGCTGAATTCTTTGAAAACCTGATCTACCTGAATCAATATCTGCCAGAACCGGGTTACATATTCTTTCTGGTAATTGTTATGTTGCGAATCTTTATCAAAAGGAATAGTATCAGCCAGGTCATAAGGTATATTCTTGATTGAAACCATGACGCCTGTATCACTGAGCCCCTTCATGATATTGCTGTAAAAGTTGCCTACACTTAAACCATCTTCAAGGCTGAAACTACTCTGATTTCCATTACTGCTGAATATTTCGACTTGATGTTGTATAAAATTGAGCTGAATCTCAAAAACAAAATCGTTATAGGGGATAGGGCCGGTACAGATCCCTCTGCTGTTGACATAAAGCGTAATATACCACCAGTGATTCTTTCGTGGCATCAGGGCAAGCCTGATCTTACCTACGATCTGTAAATACCGGTGTAGTGTTTCTTTTGTAGGTTCCCATTCGTCTATGGGCAGGGCAGGAAAGGACGCGGAGAAAGGTGCCATATTGTTCCGGATTTATCTGTTCTTAAATATACTGATAAAACAGAACTAACTGATTATTAGTAATTTATATTTGAGATTCCATAAAAGGATAATGAATGGGTTTTATTCCACTTTTCCCAATACTGTCATGGAGGAGTATTTAGTAGGGATGGAATAATTCCTGTTCTGATTTCGTTCAAAGGGTCGCATAAACTGAATATTAATTTTTGAAGATCAAGGGAGATCTTACTATTTAACGTGTAATTAGCCTTTTCAATCGTAGATTTTAATCATTAAAAAGCAGGCTTTTGTATATTTCTGATAATCGCTGTCACAATTGCGACGCCCGATTTTACCGCTATGATTTACAGAATGTTGAGGGTGAGTGCCTTTAGAAAAAATGATTATTTCCTTTTATAAAGTATGATACCTGTTATAAGATTCCGGATTCTGATTTTTCCCGTTTTTTTATCCTTACTGGCCGGATCCTGTTCCCTGGTAAGGATCGAAAGTGAGCAGGAACCTCTTTCTGTCAATGATCTCAACACCCGCCTGCTGATACAGGCTTTTGCCGAAGAAAGCCTAGAGCGCACTGAAACAGCGGCCGACAGCATTATAAAGGAGGCCGAGGGGTTTAATGAGATCCAAAAGCGGGCACTGAGATGGAAAATCCACACTGCTTCTGAGCTTTCGGCTACCAGTTTTCAAACCTTACCACGGGTGGCACTGGTAGATACCTGGTCTTATATGCTCGAGATGCAGCACTATTTTGAACAACCTGAGGCCGATTCGCTTTTTGGTTCCTATACTCAGATTGCCCGTTCAGCTGTTCGAACAAATGCGGAGCGTGTCGAAAATATTGCAGCCAGTGTATTGAATAAAAAGGAATTTTTAAGCTACAAAGATTTTGTTGAATCGTACGCCACAGAGCATAAGTTGAAATTTACAGATGGTTTACAGCATTCGCCCATTCGTGACGCCTATATTTCGTTCAGGAATCTTGAAGATAGCACAGCTGTAAGAACTGTGGGAACCCTGTCTGAAGTTGTGGCCGACGCCACAAACCGCTTCGATTTCGGTGCAGATGTTGCAGGGAAAAGATTGGCCTGGCAGACTTCCCTGTTCTTAAAAGAAGAGGGACTGGACTCTGTTCCGCTGGAGTCACGCCTGGCAGCAGTCGAATACGAACTGGAAAGACTGGCCGATGTAGCTGTTAATTCTCCGGAAATCCTTTCCGAAGCTATTGCAGATTTCCGTCGTTCGGTATATCCTGTTATCGCTGATCTGAATACCGGAATGGACCGAAGTATGGCTACTCTTTCCCACGAAATGGATGCTCTCGACAGAATGATACTCAGAGAAAGAATTGCTCTGGACACCATCATTAAACGGGAACGTATTGCTTTCAGCCGGGAAGCTAAAGTAATCGCTGATAACGGGGTTAAGAATGCCATGGATGAACTTCACGGGATGATAAAGACGCTGCTGTTCTTCCTCGTGATTTTACTGATCATACTACTCGGTTTACCCTTTTACCTCGGATATCTTTTGGGTAAACGTTCCGGAAAAAGAGCACAGCCATAAGGAAGCATTTCGACGGGCTGTACACTTTTTGGAAAATAAGTCTGACTTTCCCGTGAAATTTTATCTTCAATTGAACACAATTGACCGTAATTCTAGTTCATTAATAAAGGCTTTCTACGATTGAAAAGCAGGGATTAATTAAGCATTAAAATTGGTTAAAATATGGAGTGTATTATAATATATGGTTAACTTGTAGATATTCAGTCATTTATCTGTCGTTTTGACTTTACTCTTGTTTGCTTCAAATTTACCGTCTGAGTCTTTTCCTGATCTGAGAGTTGAGCGCATTTGATTTAAAAACAGACACATGAAAAAGAAAACCAAAAAACGAATCAGCAGATTTTTCATTGTTACTTCAGTGCTGCAGGTAATATTTTATTCATATGTATACCGCAAGGAAATTAAACAAGTCTTAAAGCTCAAAACAAAGCAGCATTAGACAAAATCAGCATTTCTGTCAAACAGGGTATTGGTATTATCATCGACCTGCATATACCTTCCTGAACGGTATGATTCCCGGGAGCCTTATAGTAAGGGATGTTTGACCTTATTCCGGATGAAGGAAGCAGGAATCAGAAAAGACAGCAACCTTGAAATAATTGGTTTTAAAAAGGTCCATTTGGATAAAAGATCTGATTCAACCTGATTTGTTACAACAACATATTTTTACAGGCAAAAGCTCCATTGTAAAGTTCTCGGGTTACGATCGTCTGTACATTACATCGAATTTAAAGCTCTGTTTTCAATTTTCTCGATTATATTTATGAACATAAGCAGTTGTACCTCAAATCTTCTGCTGCCCTAAAATCTCTTATCATGAAAACTGTATGGCTTAACCTTCCTTCAAAAAACTTGCAGCTAACCAAAAGATTTTACCGTGAAATCGGTTTCCGTGAAAACCCCATGCATCGTGGTGCCGATCACCTCGGAAGCTTTTTGTTGGGCGATTCAAATTTCGTGGTAATGGTATTTCCTGAAGAAGCCTTTACCCGTTTTACAGGCAATGATGTTACCGACACAGCCTCGGGGAACGAAATGTTGCTGAACCTTGATGCCCAGAGCAGGGAAGAGGTAGACATCATGGCTCAAACCGTAATTGAGGCGGGCGGTGAGGTCTTCGCAGAACCTTCTGAGGTTGATGGTTGGATGTATGTAATGGGATTCACCGATCCCGACGGTCACCGATGGAGCATGCTTTATATGGATCCGCAGAAAATGTCTTGATTTTATAATCCTTGTCAGAAATATTTTCCCGGTTTTTCCTTCTGCCATATGAATACGTATCTTTAACAAAGCTTCTTCTTACCGATTGGCCTGCACCAAATTTTTCTTTATGCAGAAACCCAATAAACGACTCGAAGGACAAACCTGTATCGTCACGGGAGGCAGTTCGGGTATAGGAAAGGCAGTGGCCCTGGCAATTGGCAGAGACGGTGCCAATGTGGTTGTAAACTATCATTCTAACGCAGAAAGCGCCGAAGAGGTAGCTCACCAGATCAGCAAAGACAGCCTATGCGGTGATGCCATTGCGATACAGGCTGATGTGAGCCATGAAGCAGATGTAGTTGAGATGTTCTCAACCACCATAGAAACATTCGGCACGGTCGATATTTGTATTGCTAATTCGGGCATACAAAGGGATGCTGCTTTAACAGACATGAGTTTATCTGACTGGCAGCGGGTCATCGATGTGAATCTTACCGGCCAGTTTTTATGTGCACGCGAAGCCATACGTGAATTTTTACGTCGTGGCATGCGGCCTGATGTTTCAACGTCTTTGGGAAAGATCATACATATGAGTTCGGTACACCAGATCATACCCTGGGCCGGGCATGCAAATTATGCGGCTTCAAAGGGCGGACTGGTCATGTTGATGGAAAGTATTTGCCAGGAATATGCGCCTCACAAAATCAGGGTAAACAGTATCGCTCCTGGAGCAATACAGACTCCTATCAACCGGGAAGCTTGGAACACCCCGGAATCACTGGAAAAACTTCTGAAATTAATTCCATATAAGCGTATAGGGGTTCCCGATGATATCGGCAGTGCAGCCGTATGGCTTGCTTCTGATGAATCTGAATACGTCAACGGTACCACTCTTTATGTAGATGGAGGCATGACTTGTTTTCCGGGTTTTACGGCAAACGGATAAGAACCCCATGATCTGTAAAATCAGCAGATCGGTTGAGGTGATCTCTACCAGAGTGAGAATCTTTGTGAGAATTCATCTTAAACTTCACAAGCTTCCAGGTATTTATCAGGATTGAAATAAACGATCCAGGCTGTATAACAACCTTTTTCATTTACAGTTTAGGTAGAACTAATCCTCTAATTCCCCCTTGTAAACAGCGGTATCCGGGTAAAAGTTGTCCCAGGCCCAATTATAGGCGAGGGTAGCCGGAAGTAAGTTGCCATTTTTATCTTCTGCCCAGGCAGTTATTCCTTCCTTATCTGAGAATATCCTAATCAAGGTGGTATCGATCCGGATCTCTACAGGTGTTGTATGTTCAAATAAGCTATCCAAAGGGAAAAAGATTGCCTTTTCATTCAGATTTATTCCCAGTCCGAGATGGTCAGCTTCATGAGAGGTGGTTCGGGTGGGAATGGTCTTTCCGGGAATCCAGGTGGTATAGAATTGTTTTTGGTTTCGTGTCTTTTGCCCTGAAATCTGCGAACGATTCAAATTCGTGAGAACCTTTGTCCCTGGATATTTCGATCTCCAGAATTTCCAGGTGGCCTGTATTCCCGGTAATGGTTGCAAGGAAGTACCCGTCTTTTCACCTTTCACAGCTTTGCAGGATAATTGATTCCATACCGAACCGCTGTTTCGGTCTACAAAGAGCAGATTGTTGTAGATAAGTCCTCTTCCGAAATCAAACAAAGTGGTTTCTCCGTCTATTTCTGCGGAAAATGCACGCGCACTGCCAGCGAGCGGGCACCAGGTAATTACCACCGGTTGCCTGTCCAGCTGAAGATTAGCAATTTCGAACCCAGTGAGCATATTGATGGGAATAGCCACAGGTTCTGAATTTTGAAGGAGACCTAGAACAAGTTCAGAATCGTCAAGATCGGATTTTTCAACCTCGGTCAGGTTTAAATCTTCCAGGCCTCTGTCTACCGGCATGGCATAATCGAAAACAGGACCTCCGGGACGCGACTGGGCAAAGATCTGAATGGGACCAGGATCAAATTCAGTCTCCTTTGGGCTTGGCAGTTGGGTGTCTTTACAGGCCCAAAGAAAAACAAACAAGACAGGTATTAAAATAGGATATCTCATTACATGGTCATGCTTTTATGCAACAGAGCAATTTAATCAATATAAAACGACGGATAAAAGCAAAGACTGTTTTTCGCTTTCTATCTTGTGCGGTCTTAATTTGAAAGAATAAGTTTCTGATCCATCAGCGCATGGGTTCATAAATAAAGAAGAAATAAAAAAGTCCGAGTACCAGGGCCAGCACAAGGAAAACGATGACGGCAAATTTGATCATTCTTTTCATCGGTTATATTTTTGATCGGGTTGTGCTTAGAATTTATTAAAATTTTGTAAGATAGCGAACGAAAAGCCCGGTTAATTCGGGCTTGTCTTATTATGAATATAAATAATCTTCAGCGGTTTTTAAATACTGATCACCCTTACTATCATCAAGGTAAAGGGCTGCTGCTAATCGGCGCCTGCTTATTTGCAATAGGTTTTCTTTTTGAATATTTCATAGTTCCTTTTCCCCGAAACCCCAGTGAACACCTGTTTGAGTACTGGGTAATTTGCCTGGTTCATGTGACCGTTGCCACTTTGCTATACCTTATATTCTTCTTCCTTGTGAACCATCTTGTGAACACACAAAGATGGAAACGTTATAAGGAATTTTTTTCTGTGGTTGCCGTACTGTTCCTCATAGGTTTTGTGAACTGGCTCATCAGAGATGTTATTTATGATAATCCGTACAACCATTCTTTGGGTATATTATGGGAAGAGGTCTGGCATGCCTTCCTTTCAGGTGGGGTCATATTGTTTCTTGCCCTGAACGTCTATACCCATTTTCTGCAGCGAAAACATGAAAAACAGGCTGCACACATCCATTTTAACAAAACCCTTTCAGCGAGTGACAGATCGGTTAAAATCGAAGTAGATAGCGATCAGCAATTTTATATTGATACCGGTTCATTTCTCTGTGCCCGCAGCGAAGGAAATTATATCGAGGTTTTCAGCAGCACTTCTGCTGAAACGAACCGAACCGTCTACAGGTTCACTATGAACGCTTTGGAGCAAAGGTTAAAATCATACCCCGGGCTCTTCAGGTCCCACAGGAGTTACATGGTGAACATTGATAAGATACAGCAGGTTGAAGGAAATGCCCAGGGATATATGTTACAGGTTGAAAATCTGGATTTTCCTGTTCCCGTTTCAAGGGGGAGAATCGAAGCGTTCAGAAAGCTGGCAGATTAAGATTGCTGTTGATCACCATTTCTTTTCTTTCGTCACAAGGCTTTGTTGCCGGTCACAAAAACTTGTAATTCAGAACTAATTTTCTATCGCATCGGGCAGCCACTCTACATTTGTGTCAACCATTTAAACTTGCGATATGGAAAAAATAAGAAGATACGATCTGGATTGGCTGAGGGTTTTGGTTTTCGCCCTGCTGATATTTTACCACGTGGGGATGTACTTTGTTCCCTGGCAGTGGCACATTAAATATGAAAACCCGGTTGATTGGCTCACTTACCCCATGTACTTTATCAATCAATGGCGATTACCCATTTTATTTGTCATCTCCGGAATGGGAACTGCCTTTGCCCTCGGTTACCGAACCTCGGGACAGTTCATCAGGGAACGATTTTACCGTTTGTTAATCCCCCTGCTATTTGGTATGCTTGTGATCGTACCGCCTCAGGTATTTTTTGAAAGAAAGGTATCGGGAGCTTATGAAGGGAGCTATATTGATTTTCTACTTGGGCCGGCCTTTACCAACAGTGTATATCCGGAAGGAAATATCAGTTGGCATCACCTGTGGTTTCTGCCTTACCTGCTGGTTTTTTCAGTAATCCTGGTTCCGGTTTTTATAAGGATGAGAAATCATAACAGGTGGAAGACTGTATTAGAACATAAATTGTCTGAAAGCCCACTTCATTTACTGTGGTTTCTGTTGCCGTTGTACTTATATGAAATACTTCTGGAACCCATCTTCGGGATTACTCATAACCTGGTCTGGGACTGGTTCAATTTTGTGAACTGTTTGACGTTGTTCTTTTTCGGTTTTGTTCTGATACAGATCAGGGAGGTTTTCTGGGTTACCGCACAAAAGATCCGAAAGCAAATGCTCGTTGCAGCCATCATATCATTTTTGGTTTTACTAACCATACGCATTCTGGGTAAAGATTCTTTACTGATACATCTTACCGAAGGATTTTTTAAAGTGTTCAATATGTGGGCCTGGATTATTGTAATTTTCGGATATGCCTCTCAATACCTGAACAGAAATGTTTCTTGGTTATCATATGCAAATCAGGCTGTTTATCCATTCTATATCCTTCACCAGACCGTAACAGTAATTCTGGGATATTATTTGCTAAAGGTTCATTTGCCCTTTATGATTGAGTTTCTGATCCTGATACTGGGAACTTTTGTTATCAGTTGGTTTGTATTTGAGTTTGTGATAAGGAGAGTTTCCTGGCTGTGGCCATTATTCGGAGTAAAAAGACCGGTAATATATAAGTCGGGGAGGGAAAAACTAAGACAGACATCCTTGCAAAAGGCATAAAAAAACAAAGGGAATATAAAATGTGTTACCATTTTTATTCCCTTTGATACTATATTTTTCAATAGCATTACCTATTGAATACAACGGATATACTCTCAGCCGCTGGGCACTCCGATATAGTTCCGTAAATATACAAAAAAATAACCATAAATTACTGACAAACAGATAATTAACTGTTTTTTAACTTTTTATGAAAGCATTTTGTTTCAGATCTTCTTTTTGATCTTCTTTACTCCGTTTATTCCTTTTTCATATCTTTCAGCAAACCATAACCAAGATGAAAATTTTATATTCAGCCATCACGGCTGCCTCATTAATTCTTTTGATAGCCTGTAAGGAAAAGAAAACTCCTGGATATCAGGAGGCTATTGACAAAAGTACAGAGCCTCAACAAACAGACAGTCTTTCGGTCAAGGCCGAATCAAGCGATCTTCCTGCATTGAATTCAATTGCTGATACCGTTTTTGTAAGACTGGCAGATTACAGTGATGATTTCAGTTATGATCTTAAATATGCAACCAACGATAATTTTTTGGAAAAAGCTGTGTATGACTGTGCCGAATGTTATGTACGTGCTACAACTGCCAAAGCCTTGATAGAGGCGAATAAGGAATTCATGGATCGTGGCTACCGTATCAAGTTTTTCGATTGTTATCGCCCGCATGACGTTCAGAAGAAAATGTGGGAGATCGAACCGAATCCTACATATGTAGCTGACCCTGCAAAAGGATCCATTCATAATAAAGGCGGGGCCGTTGATATTACCCTGGTCGATCTGCAAGGTAACGAGATTCCCATGGGAACAGGCTTTGACTTCTTTGGTCCCGAAGCCCGCCATGCTTATACTGATCTTCCGAAAGAAGTTATTGAAAATCGCCAAATGCTGAAAACGGTTATGGAATCACATGGCTTCAATGCCATTACTTCCGAATGGTGGCATTACAATTACGGGCCAACCCTGAATATGGAGGTTGCGAATTTTACCTGGGATTGCCTTTAAGTTTAAAGGGGCACGACTCAGTGCTTTCCTCTAAAATACAGTTCAGCTAAAAAGAGCTTCAGGGCAGGTAAACCTGATATAATCGAGATTTCCGACAGTATGGGTGAAAGCTTGTTATTGCCTGCTTGTTGAGTCTGATAGAGATCGGTTAATGCATGGGGTCAAAAAGGAAATCCCCGGTTTAGAATTCGCAGATTAAGGATATTTAGAACAAACGATAACGATCTTTTTCCCTTGCAGGTCTGTACAGAAGAAGAGGTATTTTTCCCCTCCTTCCTTTATTCCCGTTTTCTTGCGTATCTGGTTCACGGTATCAGGAAAATTACGAATAGTGATATTTGCCTTTTGCAGTTCAGCGTCTTTTTTGAGAAGCTTCTTATTGTAGGGAAGAATACGTTCAATTAAGAAACTCCTTCCCGGAAACTCTACAGGCTTGGAACTGGTGTATAAATGGGTATGTGAATGCAGTTTGTAGCAATCAAACTTATGTGTAAGCAGGGTAAAACACCCCGACTTCATAACCGCGGCATTGGGTTCGTACAGGTATTTAAGGGGTGCAGAAAAATTTGCTGTACTCTGAGCTTCCTCACTCAGACGAAAAGTTAAGGGGTCTGTTTGCTCGTTATGAATGTTCATTGCGTGCACGAGCGGATCAGTACCCGCATCTTTCTTCAGGATCCACAGCAGTTCCTTGACTTCATTCTTTAGACTGATGATATGAATACTATTCACAAATCTGAATGATTCGATACCGGCCTGCAGATCGAGCAGGGGTGAGGTCTTGACCATGACGGCTTCTCCATGATCGAATAACCCGGGCAGGGTAGCAGCTATATCCGGCAGGCAGTCTTCGAGCATAAAGACCTTCTTTTTCGATCGGTCTCTTCTCGCGGGATCTGCATAGATAAGATCGAAGATTCGGTTATTGATTTTTAAAAACTCCAGTCCGTCACCGGTATGGCATTCTATATTGGTAGCACCCAGTTTTTGAAAATTGTGGCGGGCGATCTTTGAAAGTTCCGTATTGATCTCACAATGAATGACTTTTTTTGCCAGGAGTGAAAAAAAATAACTGTCTATTCCAAATCCTCCAGTGAGATCAATTACCTGTTCATAAGGAAGGAGCTGCGATTTATACCGAGCTGTCTGTTCAGAAGAGGTTTGTTCGACAGAGATTTTTTCGGGATAGATAATACCTTCTGTACGTGCCCATAATGGAAGTTTGTCAAGGGCTTTTTGTTTCGCGGTTATTTGCTGCAGTACCTCGCGGTCTGAGACTCCTTTTAAGCCGATCCCTTTAAGTGCCAGCTGCCCCGGGTCATCATGAAGGTGTTCTTTTATAAACCTCTGTACGTCAGGGTCTGAAATACGGGAATTCATACCTAAAGATCTTTGGTGATCGATCTCACGATCTCGTTTTCAGAAAGGAACTCTTTCAAAATAACCTTGAGGGCTGTATAGGCAGGAATTGCCAGTACCATTCCGGTAACCCCGAATAAGACACCGGCCACGATGATCACCAGGAATATCTCAAGCGGATGTGACTTCACGCTGCTTGAAAATATATAAGGCTGGCTGAAGAAATTATCGATCAGCTGGCCCGCAACAAAACCTATAAAGACATAGATGGCTTTTGGAAATATCACGGTGCTGAAATCTTCACCCAGGTTGCTGGACATGGTAAGTATCACCATAAGAACGCCCCCGATAATAGGCCCGATGTAGGGTATAAGGTTCAGCAAGGCGCATAAAAAGGCAATTACGAATGCGTCTTCTATTCCAAATGTAAGCAGTATGACGGTATACCAGAAGAATAAGATGGTGATCTGGATCAACAACCCGATAAAATAACGGGAGAGGAGGTTCTTGATCTTGTCGATACTGTTGACCACTTTTTGCTTTTCTGAATCTGGTATGAAAAGCAATAGCGTATTCTGGAACAATTTGCTGTCTCTCATAAAGAAAAATGCAATGAATATAACGGTGAAAAAACCGAAACCAAAACTCCCCAGTCCGCTCATAATCGGATTAAGAAGATCAGTAATCATAGAGAAATTAAACCTCGAGACCAGGTCTGACCTTCTAAGAGACTCTTCTACCGATCTTTCGACCTGATAACGGTTGATCTGGAAATAATCGGCCACCTGTTCATAAAGGTCACGAAGATTGAGCTGCAGGTTCTTGATATTGAGAAGGGACAGGTTTTTTCCCTGTTCTATGATGAGCGGAATGAATAAGGAGATCAGTCCTACAAAAACCGCAGACATCAGCACCATGGTAATCACCACAGCCACCGTATTATTAAAGCGCAATTTTCTGCGCAAAAGAAGAATAAGCGGTCTTCCTATCAGTGAAACCACTACCGCGATAAGAATATAGGCAATGATAGACCTTACCTTATAGACGAATAAAAGTATCAGGCTGATCAAAATAAGGATTCCCACGGCCCGAAGTATGCCGTTGGCTATAGTCTTAGCGTTCATATCAATTCAGGTTGGAAGACAAAAGGTAATTCTATTTTATGAGATGATAAAAATTTGTTCATTTTTTCAAGTGCGCGCTGACTTTATAAAGTGCTATGGCAGCGGCATGGGTGACGTTCATACTGCTGTTTCTGCCGTACATTTCTATATGAGAAACCTGATCACAAAGATCGATGACATCAGCACTCAGTCCGAATTTTTCACTTCCGACAATCAGGGCAATTTTATCATGTTTATGTAACGAAATGGTATCCAGCGGCCGGCTTTCCCGGGTGATCTCCAACCCCATGAGATGATAACCGTTTCTTTTGAGCTCCTTAAGTGAGGAGCAGGTATCATCACTGAATGAATGATTTACAGTCTGATGGGTAGCGCGGGAGGTTTTCTGCATTCTTCTGGTGAATACCGGCTGAACTTCGGTAAAGATGATCTCTTTCACCCCGAAAGCATCGGCCAGACGAAATATCGACCCCGTATTTGAGGCGCTGGTCATAGCCTGGCAGACAATGATCAGTTCAAAGGTTTTTTCCGGAAAGTTTATTTCTTCGTGCTCCAATTGTTTTTCCATACCGGGAAGTTCGGGAAGTCAGTGTTTGAAAGCGTAGTCGATGATATTGGCACCCATTTGCAGAGCCTTTTGCCTCACTTCTTCAGGGTCGTTATGAATCTCGGGGTTTTCCCACCCGTCGCCCAGATCACTTTCATAGGTAAACAGGAGTAACAGCCGGTCGTTTTCGAAAATACCAAAAGCCTGGGGTCGTTTGCCGTCGTGCTCATGAATTTTAGGAAGGCCGCCGGGAAATTTAAAATGTTGGGTGAATATGGGATGATCGGCCGGTAACTCGATCAGTTCTTTATCGGGAAATACCTTTTTCAATTCTTTTACGAGATAGGGCTGCATCCCATAGTTGTCGTCTATGTGGAGAAACCCGCCTGCGAGCAAATAGGTTCTTAAATTGATCGCATCATCTTCATCAAAGAATACATTACCATGGCCGGTCATGTGAACATACGGGTACAGGAAAAGGTCTTCACTTCCCGTCTCAACCACTTGAGGCTTCGCATTGATTCTGGTATTTATCTCTGAATTGCAAAAAGCGATGAGATTGGGCAAGGCTGTTGGGTTGGAATACCAGTCACCTCCCCCCTGATATTTGAGAACAGCTATGTCCTGTGCTCTGAGAGCATTTGATACAAGTGTTAGCGATATAATGATAAGAACTCTTTTTAACATGTGTCAGTTATTTATCATTGATACGATGTGGCAGGCAACGATGGCAGCAGTCTCTGTACGCAGTCTGTTGTCAGACAACGAGACCGGGTAATATCCGGCCTGTATGGCGAGTTGTATTTCTTCATCTGAAAAGTCTCCTTCGGGGCCTATAAGGATCAAAACTTCCTTGTCAGGCATTATATGCCGTTTAAGGTCATATCGTTCGTCTTCTTTACAATGAGCGATAAATAACTGGGCCTTTTGCTTTTTATCGATGAAATCACGAAAACCGATAGCCTCATTCAACTGAGGCAGGTAACAGTTCAATGACTGTTTCAAGGCGGTCTGAATGATTCGTTCGAACCGGTCATTCTTTATTTTCTTTCTTTCAGAATGATCACAAATTAGCGGGGTGATCTCATCGATACCGATTTCAGTCGATTTTTCAAGGAACCATTCGTATCTTTCATTCATCTTGGTTGGAGCCACGGCCATATGCAGGCGGTACCTCTTTTTAGGTTGTAAACGGCTGCTGATCAATTCAACCGAACATTTCTTCTGGTCTATGTTGGTCAGTTTGCCTTCAAAAAGATAGCCCTTACCATTGGTTATGTATAAGATGTCACCCTCCTTCTTTCTCAGAACCCGGGCGATATGCTTGCTTTCATCCTTAGAAAAGTCGTAGATTTTACTGTTCTTATCGAGGTCTGGTGCGAAAAATAACTGCATATGCTGAAATTAGATTGAGTAGCGGGCTTTGGCTGCTACACGCTGGTCAGCAAAATCGCCTTCCAGATATTTTAAATACCCTACAATTCCGATCATGGCCGCATTGTCGGTGGTATATTCAAATTTAGGGATATAGGTTTTCCAGCCCAAATTATTTCGGGCATCGGTAAGGCTTTTCCTGATTCCGCTGTTAGCGGAGACTCCTCCACCCACTGCAATTTCACGAATACCGGTTTCTTTGACCGCCTTTTTAAGTTTCTTCATCAGGATCTGTACGATGGTATACTGAACAGAGGCACAGATGTCGTTGAGGTTTTTTTCGATGAATTCTGGATCTTTCCCCGTTTCTCTCTGAACGAAATACAGCACCGCGGTTTTTAATCCGCTGAAACTAAAATCAAGACCTCCAACCTTGGGAATGGGAAATTCAAAGGCCCTGGGATTTCCTTGCTGTGCAAGTTTGTCAAGAACCGGACCTCCGGGATAAGGCAGCCCCAGTATTTTTGCAGATTTATCGAATGCCTCTCCCACAGCGTCGTCCTGGGTTTGTCCGATCACCTCCATTTCGAAAAATCCGTTCACCTTTACGATTTGTGTGTGACCCCCGCTGATTGTCAGTGCTAAAAATGGGAATTGCGGTTTCTTATTGTTATCTTCTTCTATGAAATGGGCGAGAATATGTGCCTGCATGTGATTTACCTCTATCAGGGGTATGTTCAGCCCCATAGCCAGAGATTTGGCAAAAGATGTTCCTACCAGTAATGAGCCCATGAGACCCGGTCCTTTGGTAAAGGCAATGGCTGAAAGTTCGTTTTTTTCGACCCCTGCCTGTTTCAGTGCCTGGTGAATGACGGGTACTATGTTCTGCTGGTGTGCCCTGGAGGCCAGTTCGGGAACAACCCCGCCATAGGCTTCATGTATTTCCTGGGTTGCAACGACATTGCTCAGAACGCGGTCATTGCAAAGTACAGCGGCTGCCGTATCATCACATGAAGATTCTATGGCAAGTATAATCACATCTTTGGTTTTCATCTTATCTTTGGAACGAAAATTGACTGCAAAGTTATAATTTAAAGGCCTATCCGGAAATTAAGAAAAATATTATTTAGGACCTTCCTGGTATTGATCGGGATCTTTTTGATCACCGGGGTATTTCTGTCGCTTCCTCCGGTACAAAACGGCATTGCCAATAAACTTACCACCTGGCTGAACGAGACCTACAATACTAAAATTCAGGTTGAAGATGTTTATATCTCTTTATTTCTTGGAGATGTAAGCCTGAGAAAGGTTTACATTGAAGACTATCAGGGTGACACTTTGATTTATGCCAGCAGGCTTAACACCTCCCTTTTGAATCTGAAGGATATCGCCAGAGGGGATCTGAGCTTCGGCGATATCGAAGGGCATGACCTGTACCTCAACATCACAACATATGAAGGGGAGAATAATTCCAACCTGGATGTCTTTGTCGAAAAACTTGACAGCGGAGAGTCTACCGGAGAACCCTTTGTCATGACCGCCAGTAGTATCGAGATACAATCCGGCCGCTTCCTGATGATCGATAAGAATAAAGAAAATGCCCGGCTATTGGGACTTGAACAGATCACCGCTGCTGCCGATGATTTCAGAATTGAAGGACCTAATGTAAGTCTTGATATCAGAGATCTCGCTTTCGAAACCGCCAGGGGGGTTACCATGGAACACCTTCAGGCCTCCTTTACCTATTCAAAAGAGGCTATGAAGATCGATTCACTGAAGTTGGAAACTCCGGAGTCTGAAGTAAATGGCTATATACATTTTAACTACAATCGTGAAGATTTTGCTGATTTCATCAACAAGGTGAAGATTGACGGGCGTTTTGAGAACAGCACCTTATCATTGAATGAACTCAATAAATTCTATAGTGAATTCGGTACAAGGAGAAAGGTCGATATGTCTGCATCATTCTCAGGGGTACTCAATGATCTGAATCTGGAAGATGTTTCCCTGCGCTCTGAAAACACATCTGTGAAGGGTGATTTTTATTTCAAGAACCTGATCGAGAATAATGACCGCTTCAGGATGGATGCCAGAATACAGAATATTAGTTCCAATTATTCACAGCTGGTCAGTTTAATGCCCAATCTGCTGGGTAATACACTGCCTTCCACCTTTGAGCGATTCGGACAATTCAATCTCGGAGGAAGAATAGACCTCACGACTGAAAAAATCTATTCCAAGGTTGAATTAAAAACTGCCTTGGGTAATGCTTATTCAGATATTACCCTGACCAATATCGATAATATCGACCAGGCCTCCTACAAAGGCTTCCTTTCTCTTAACGATTTTGACCTGGGAGGCTATATAGAAAGTTCAGCTTTGGGAACCACCACACTTGACGTCGATGTTGACGGAAAAGGCTTTAATAAAAATACACTGAACACCGAGGTGATCGGGAAGATCTTCAAGCTGAATTATAATGGCTATGAATATAATGACATCAGGGTTTCGGGAGTGATAAAAGATCAGCTTTTTGACGGGAAACTTACCGCAGGAGATGAGAATTTCGATGTGGATTTCGAGGGGCTTGCTGATCTTTCAGGAGAAAATAATGAATTCAATTTCGTTGCCGATGTGAATCGAATAGAACTGAATACGCTAAATTTATTCAAAAGGGACAGCCTGGCGGTATTTCAGGGTAGAATACAAATGAACGCCCAGGGCAGCAGCATCGATAACTTCAGAGGGGAACTGAACTTTAGCAATACCCAGTATACCAACGAAGATGATACTTTCTATTTTGAAGATTTCTCTATAAGCTCGCGATTTGAGGGGGAGGAAAGGGTGATAGAGGTAAATTCACCCGATATTATCACCGGTTATGTTAGAGGGGTCTTTAAGATCGGAGAGATCGATAAACTGGTGATGAACTCCGTTGGTAGCATTTATACCAATTATGATCCTTATAAAATTACTCCGGGACAAAACCTGGACTTCAATCTGAAGATATATAATAAGATCGTAGAGGTGTTCTTTCCCGAGATCGAATTTGGGAGCAATACCTTCATCAGGGGAAGTATGGAGGCTGATGAAGGCGACTTTAAACTCACCTTCAGATCTCCGCTCATCGATGCCTATGGCAATGTTTTCGAAAACATTAACCTGAATGTTGACAACAAGAATCCGCTATTTAATACATACGTAGAGGTATCTGAGATAAAGAGCAATGTATACGATGTTTCAAATTTCAGTTTGATAAACACTAAGATCAAGGATACCCTTTTCTTCCGCACCGAATTCAAGGGAGGGGAGGAGTACGACGACAGGTATAGCCTTAACTTCTATCACACCTTTACCGAAAAGCGGCAGTCGGTGATCGGATTGAAGCGTTCTGAGCTGAGCTTTAAAGGTCATGAATGGATCATCAATGAGAATAATAACCGACAGAATAAAGTAATCTTTGATAACTCTCTCGATACCATTAATATCGAGCAGGTAGTCATGAATTACAAGAATGAGGAAATCAGGCTCGAAGGTACCCTTATCGATACCACCTATAAAGATATAGACCTGGAATTCGAAAAGGTGGAATTACAAAATATCACTCCGGCCATAGACAGTCTTGACATGCGCGGTACGGTAGACGGTTACCTGAATATCCTGCAACAGAATACGAACTATTACCCCTCTTCTAATGTAAAGATCACCGATTTTGCGGTAAATGATGTGGTACTGGGGAATTTCTTCCTTTCAATCTTTGGAAACGACAACCTGAGAAATTATGGTGTCAACACCAAAATAGTCAGGAATAACAAGGAAGTACTTAACATTTTCGGAGATATAAATTACCGCAACCAGGAATCGAACTTCAGCCTGCAGGGAAAAATGCAGGATATGAACCTTGAGCCTTTCAGTCCGCTGGGCGGAGAGGTATTAGATCAGCTTCGTGGTTATGCGAGTGGTAATTTTGTAGTGAAAGGCCCTATCAATAATCCCGATATCAATGGGTCCCTCAGCCTGCAGGATGCAGGGTTACGTATACCGTATCTCAATCTCGATGTGGCCTTTAATCAGGGAGCAAATATTATTCTGAATTCACAATCAATTGTTTTTAATAATGTCACCCTTACAGATACCGAGTATAAAACACAGGCAAATCTTTTGGGGGTGATCACGCATGACTACTTTACCGACTGGTACCTGGACCTTGATTTCAATACCCTGGGCGACCGTTTTCTGGTATTGAATACAGAGCAGGAAGAAAACTCCCTATATTACGGAACAGGCTTTATAAGCGGGACTTCAAAAATTTACGGACAAACCGATGAACTGATCAATATCGAGGTAACAGCCAGTACTGAAAAAGGAACCGTATTTAAGATTCCGATCAGTGACGAGACCTCTATCGGGGATTTTTCTTATATAAACTTCATCGATAAGACCGATGCCGAAAACGGCAATGGAAAAAGACAACTCGCAGAAGTGCAGGGACTGGAGATGCAATTCGACCTGGATGTAACCCCGGAAGCCGATATCGAGATCGTAGTTGATCAAAAGACAGGCAGCTCCCTGAGGGGAAGCGGTGCAGGGAACCTGCTGATCGAGGTGAACACCAACGGGAAATTCAGAATGTGGGGAGACTTTTTGACCTTCGACGGGCAATATAACTTTAAGTACGGAGGTATTATCGATAAGACCTTCAAAGTGCTTCCCAACGGAAGTATTGTATGGGAAGGAGATCCGCTGGGAGCTAATGTCGATATCTGGGCGCAGTATTCCTTGAACGCAAACCCGTCGGTACTGCTTGACAATGCGCAATATACCCGGAAGATAGAAACCGAGGTAAGGATTCATATGATGGGTGAGCTTATGCAACCCAGGTTCGAATATCAGATCGAATTCCCGACTGCATCTGCTGTTACCAATTCAGAATTACAGTATCGACTGGAAGATGAGACCAAAAGAGAACTCCAGGTTTTTTCACTGCTGTCACAGGGTACCTTCATCAATGAGTTCAGTATCGGAAACCAGGCCCTGACCGGTAACCTGGCACAAACAGCATCGAGCATGTTTAACGATATATTGAATTCAGGAGATGGTAAGTTCGATGTAGGGGTGTCTTATGAGGTAGGTGAGCGCAACCCGGAGCAGGACTTTGTAACCGAAGACCGTCTTGGGGTGACCGTTTCTACTCAGATCAGTGATCGCGTGCTGATCAATGGTAAGATAGGAATGCCGATAGGCGGAGTCTCTGAAAGTGTGGTAGCCGGAAATGTCGAGGTACAGATATTGCTTAATGAAGACGGGACACTGAGGGCAACCATTTTCAACCGGGAGAATGAGATCACCCAGTTCTTTGCCCAGCAACAGGGGTATACCCAGGGCGTAGGTCTTTCTTATGAGGTCGATTTCGATACTTTCAGGGAACTGCTCAGAAAGCTTTTTGGAAAGCAGGAAGAAGAGCAGGAAGGGTTACCGGGGATATCCAAGACCCCTCAGAAACAAAAAAGTTTCGGTAACGGATTGGTAAAGATCAATTCTGAGGAAAAGGGAGGCGCTGAAAATGATAACGATCTTTAGCCTTCAGATCATGCTTTTCTGACAGTTAATTAAGTCATTTGGTGAGAAGTTTTCGCCACAATTAAATCATAGCTTTTTTTGTATCTTATCACTCGTTTTTAAAACGGTAAAATCCCTGTTTTTTCCTTTTCCGTGCCGTTTTTTCTGCCCCTGAAAAATTTTTTTTGAAACGAAAACGATTGAAATTCCGATTGTCATAATTTTCGGGATTTCAATTTGATATAATTGAATTTTCTTTGGTAGCTTTACGAAGCTTAAACAAAAAATAGATGCCAAAAAGCCTTAAAAAAATTGGGGTTATGACCTCGGGAGGAGACGCTCCCGGAATGAATGCTGCCATCAGATCAGTGGTTCGCGCCTGTGCTTTTCATAAGATCACCTGTGTAGGAATTTACAGAGGATACCAGGGGCTGATCGAAGGAGATATGGAAGAATTGAATGCGAGAAGTGTTAAGAATATTATCAACCGTGGTGGTACGTTTCTGAAATCTGCCCGTTCCAAAGATTTCAGAACCAAGGAAGGCCGTAAAAAGGCCTATGATCACCTGGTGAACAATGAAATTGATGCTCTCGTACTGATTGGGGGTGACGGTACGTTTACCGGAGGAATGATCTTTAACCAGGAGTTCGGTTTTCCGGTTATCGGAATACCGGGTACTATCGATAATGATATCTACGGAACGAATTTTACGCTTGGATATGATACGGCTCTCAATACGGTGGTAGATGCCATTGACCGCATCAGGGACACGGCCAGCTCTCATGACAGGCTCTTCTTTATAGAAGTGATGGGGCGTGATGCAGGACACATAGCTCTGAACGCAGGTGTTGGGGCAGGAGCAGAAGAGATCCTTATTCCGGAGGAAAATCTGGGCTTTGACCGGCTGATGGAATCATTGAAAAGAAGCCGTAAGTCAGGGAAAACCTCTTCTATAGTCGTGGTCGCAGAAGGTGATAAGACCGGAGAGAATGTATTCGAACTGGCTCAGAAAGTGGAATCAGAAATGCCCTTTTATGATATAAGGGTAACCGTTCTGGGGCACGTACAGCGAGGGGGTACCCCAACCTGTTTCGACAGGGTGCTTGCCAGTCGAATGGGCGTGAAAGCGGTTGAGACCCTTATGGATGGCCAATCGAATCTCATGGTAGGCATCAAGAATGATAAAATTAATCTGACTCCTTTGGATAAGGCGGTCAAAGGAAAGACGGAGATCAACAAAGAGTTGATACGTGTTTCTGAAATAATGACAACATAAATCTTTAAAATTTAATATTTAGCATATGTCAACAGTTAAAATTGGTATAAACGGATTTGGAAGAATCGGGAGACTTGTATTCAGAAGTGCTCTCAAGCGTTCTAATGTGGAAGTGGTCGCAATTAACGACCTGCTGGATGTAGAGCATCTGGCCTATTTACTTGAATATGACTCTGTTCACGGAAGATATGACGGAACGATCGAAGTTAAAGACGGTCACCTCGTTGTAGATGGTAAAACCGTCAGGATTACTGCAGAGAAAGACCCTTCAAACCTGAAGTGGGATGAGGTCGGAGCAGATGTCGTTGCAGAATGTACCGGTATTTTCACCACCCTTGATACAGCTCAGTCGCATCTTGATGCAGGAGCCAAAAAGGTTGTGATCTCAGCTCCTTCCAAAGATGCTCCTATGTTCGTTATGGGAGTAAATCATAAAGATGTTAAAGCTTCAGATAAGATCGTTTCAAACGCTTCTTGTACCACTAACTGTTTGGCACCACTTGCGAAGGTGCTTAACGATGAATTCGGTATCGAAGAAGGTCTTATGACCACGGTTCATGCAACTACTGCAACCCAGCTTACGGTTGATGGTCCTTCGAGGAAAGATTACAGAGGTGGTCGTTCTGCGCTTGTAAACATTATTCCTGCCTCTACCGGTGCTGCTAAGGCGGTAACCAAGGTGATTCCTTCCCTGGATGGGAAACTCACAGGTATGGCCTTCAGGGTTCCGACTCCTGACGTGTCTGTGGTAGACCTTACCGTTCGGTTGGAAAAAGAGACCTCTTACGAAGAGATCAAAAAGGTGATGAAGAAACATGCAGATGGAGATCTGAAAGGAATTTTGGGTTATACCGAGGAGGCTGTGGTTTCAACTGATTTTGTAGGAGAGACCTGTACCAGTGTATTTGATGCCGGAGCAGGTATTGAACTGAATTCGAAATTCTTTAAGGTGGTATCCTGGTACGATAATGAAATGGGATATTCCAGCAAATTGGTAGACCTGGCAGAACACGTTTCATCGCTCTAAATCTTTAAAAGTAACAATTAAGACAGGAGTTCCTGCTTTCGGGCAGGAATTCGCTGTTAAATGGAAAAGCCTATGATTCTTATTGTAGATAGCGGTGCTACTAAAGCAGACTGGATCGCTCTGGACGAAGAGGGAAACCGAATTTTTATGACCCAGACCCTGGGGTTAAGCCCTGAGGTATTAACCGAAGAGATTATTGTTGAGCGACTCACCAATAACTTCGAATTGTATAAACATCGTAAAGAAGTTACACAGCTGTATTTTTATGGAGCAGGTTGTGGAACTCAGCGTATGCGCGATTTCCTGAAAGGAATATTCAAAGACTATTTTGTTCATGCCAGTATTTCTGTAAAAGAAGATACGTATGCGGCTATTTATGCCACTATAAATGCCGAAGAACCAGCCATAGTATGCATATTGGGTACCGGATCGAATTGCAGTTTCTGGGATGGTACCGAACTCATGCAAAAGGTGGTTTCACTGGGTTATATTCTGATGGATGACTGCAGCGGAAATTATTTCGGAAGGCAGTTATTGCGGGATTATTATTTCCATAAGATTCCGCCTAAGCTGGCTGCGAAATTTGCCAGAGAGTATGATTTAGACGAAGATCACATTAAGAATCATCTGTATAAAATGCCGAACCCTAACACCTTTCTGGCCACTTTTGCCCGGTTCCTTATCCAGAATAAGGATGAAGAATACGCGCAGGCGCTGATCAAAAAGGGCATGCGTTTGTTTATACAGAATTATATTCTTCAGTACCCTCAGGCCCGCGAAGTGCCGGTGCATTTTGTAGGTAGTATTTCTTTTTATCTGCAGGCTGAGCTCAGGGAAATGCTCGAAGAGCAAAACCTTAAGTTAGGTAAGGTATTGAGAAGACCTATTGACGGACTCGTCGATTATCATAAGGAATTGTTTGCCTGATAATCGAAAATAAGAATCTAAAAAAAACCGGCCTGTTTCTAAACAGGCCGGTTTTTTTATTTTACTGCGATCATACTGATCTCTACGTGTACGAATTTGGGAAGGTTGGCGACTTCTACCGTTTCTCTGGCAGGAGCTGTATCTTCATCGAAATAACTTCCGTAAACCTCGTTAACTTTGGTAAAGTCATTCATGTCTTTGAGAAAGATGGATGTTTTAACCACATCCTGAAAGCTGTAACCTGCTTCCTCCAAAACGGCCTGCAGGTTCTTCATTACCTGTTCGGCTTCCCTGGTAACGCCACCGGGAACAACTTCTCCCTTAGCGGGATCGATACCGACCTGCCCCGAAAGGTAAAGCGTGTTTCCACTGAGAATAGCCTGGTTGTAGGGTCCTAACGGAGCCGGGGCTTTCTGGCTTTTAATGACCTTTTTCATATTATATGGGTTAATTGGTTATGTATCTAAACAGGGGCTACAGCCTTCTGTCAGGTTCTCTTCTTTGCTCCCATTTGATATCGCTGAGCATCGAAGATTTGATCCCAATAAAGAAAAACCATGATGCCCGGGTGCTGAAGGGTACCCAGTTGAAGTTCATTACCCAACTCTTCATATCTCTGCGAAACCGCAATTGCGTGTAGGTAAATCCCTTTTGTTTAAAATCGTATCCTGACGAAATACCTACATCCCACTGGGGTGTAAGCTTTACGTTACCGGAGAACATCAGGGAGTTATTGGTGATCTCGCTTTGCCTTCGGTTATTGCTGTAGGTGAGGGAATAGGCTAACCGCAGATCCCACGGGATAGCTGAATTATAGGCGGAGGATTCGGTGGCAGATTCATCTTCCTCTTCATCTAAAAAGGTTCTTCGGTCGCTGAAATCCTGTGATCTTCCGAACAAATCATCGTCACGGCCTCCACTTTGAGTATTGTCTACTTCATCTGCACCTCCCTGAAAGGATTTGCTGTTAAGTGAATAACTCACGTTCATATTAGCATTGGACAGCCTGAATAAGCTACCGCCATTATTTACATTCAGCATGTCTATGCGGTTACCGGCGGCATCAAGGGCGTAAGGGTCGAGGGTTGCATTGAAGTTCACATTCATCTTCTTGTCGAAGAACTGTGTATTACCACTCATGCGAACGGGATTCCAGTTCAGGGAGTCAGCTACAAAATTATAACCGGTGCTGAAGTTCAGGTTATTGAGCAGCATAATCTTTTTAGGCTCAGTCTTGGTGGTATCCTTATCGGTTACCTTTGCTTCGAAAACGTTAGACAGAGAGAGGGATACACTGTTGGATTCATTGAGACCGGGACGGCCGAACAAGCCGTTCTCAAATCGGGTGTATTGTTGAACCACGCCGTTTTGGTCTACGTATTCGTCATAATACTGATCTTCATATGAGGGGGTGTAACCGTAACTTACACTGGGACGAAGTGTATGACGTATGGCTTGTATCTTTTTATCTTCTCCGAAAAGGAATGTACCGTATAAGGTGGTACCTAGACTGGCATTGAGGTTCATGGTACCGAAACGATCAAACCCACTAACGGTATCGATCACGGCACGGTCGAGTACCTGATCGTAATCATCACGCCTGATGGTTTCTATTTGCCAGACTTCATTATAGTTCATACCTACCGTGGTGCTGAAATACTTAAACAACTTGAAGTTGGTGCTGATCGGTATCGAATGTTGAAATCCGACCCTTGCGTCGTCGAACATCTCTTTCCTGAACAAAAGGGTATCAACGGTGTTGATGCGATTTTCTCCACGCCCGTTATACTGAAAGTTGATGTTTTGAATGATACCCCGTTTGGCGCCGGTTCTGCTGGCAAATGGAAATATTCGTTCCATACTTGCCTGCAGGGTGGGCAGGGTAAGGTTGACCGATTGTGTTCGTGTATTCTGGCTGATCGATGACGTAACATTCATGTTGACCATAGGGTAGCCAGAGAAGGTTTTGTTATAAGACACCGACGATTGCAGGGTGTTGTTCAGGAAGTTCGGGGTGTTCAGCTGGTTGACCGATTGCTGATAGTACTGGCTGCTACCAAAGTTCACCGATGCTGCCAGCCTGGAGTTTGGATTCGCTTTGGGATCCTGGTTATGATTCCACTGAATGTTGTAGATGGTGCTTCGGCTGTAATCAGGAAATCCTCGTTGGCTGTTGATCAGGTTCTCATACCGAAACCGTAACCCCCCTCTGAACTTGTAACGCTTGGCGTAATTGCTTTCGACTCTCAGTCCGTAACTTCCATTGGTATAATAATCTCCAAGCAGCGCCAGGTCAAAGTACTCGCTAAGGGCAAAATAATATCCACCGTTCTGAAGCGAGTAACCTCTGAGGTTCGATTGTCCGGGAGTAGGGAGGATGATACCTGAACTGGCATTCGATTGTACCAGGGGGAAATAAGCGAAAGGTACTGCGATAGGTGTGGGTACATCGGCGATGTACATATTGCTGAAACCGGCGATAATCTTTTTCTTGGGGACGAACTTCCCTTTTCGTACCCTTATATAATAATCGGGGTTTTCGGTGTCTTCAGAGGTGGTGAGCCGACCCTCTCTCAGGAAGTAAACCGAGTCATTTTCCTTTTTGACTGTCTCGGCATAAACCTTCATCACTTCGCCTACAGACTGTTCTGATCGGGAATTAAAGATAAGAGCCTTCTTGGTGTCGAAATTAAACCTGATCGAATCAGGTTCCACCACATTGTTCCCTTGTTTAAAATAGGGGATCTGGGTGTAATTTCCGGCCGAATCCTTAATGCGACCGGCATACACCTCATTGGTGGTATAATCGATCACTATGATGCCCGCCTTGAGCTCGTATTCCTGATAATATACTTCTGCTTCGTTATAGAGGTAGATCTTTTTGTCTTTTCGGCTCATGCGCATATAATCCTTGGCAAAGTATTTTATGCGGTCCTGTATCATTCCCTGCTTCAGGGTATCTTGCTGAATGCTGTCTTGTACAGTGGTGTCCTGAACAGCAGTGGTAAGGGGTTGGGCAGTAACGGGAATGGCAAGCGTGTCTTTCTCTGAACGGATGTTAAGCTCCGTTCTTTTAGGCGTTTCCTGCGCCTTAAGTACGAAACCCGTTAACAGCAGACACAGCGCTAAAAGTATGTTAGGTTTATTTGCTTGCAATGCTTTAAATCCTATTTTTGTACAGAGGTTGGGCAGGTTAAAAACGTGCCAAACTTACGTATATTTTTTGGTCTGTTAATTATAGATTTATTTTTTTACCAATAAAATCACACCTTGATTCGTTCCATATAATATGATCACAAACCTCAAGTTTATTCCGGTCTGTTTCGTTTTATTTTTCTTCACAGGCATTTATGCTGTTACAGGAAACAATAACGATGATGATTTTGTGGTGGTTCTCGATGCCGGCCATGGAGGTCATGATCCCGGGAATCTGGGAAATGGGTTTAAGGAAAAGGATATCGCGCTGAGCATTGTGCTCGAGGTGGGAAGAATACTGGAACAAAACCCTGGTATTAAGGTGGTATATACACGAAAGAGTGATGTTTTTGTCGACCTTTTCAAACGAGGTGAGATCGCTAATAAGGCAAAAGCCGATCTTTTCGTTTCTGTACATTGTAATTCCCACAGTTCTTCAGCTCATGGAACAGAGACTTTCGTGCTTGGGCTTCATGCCAATAAGCAGAATTTTGAAGTGGCAAAGAAAGAAAACTCGGTGATCTACCTGGAAGAGGATTATGAGGTGAATTATGCCGGATATGATATCAATTCGCCGGAATCATTTATCGGTCTTACCATTATGCAGGAAGAATTCCTGGATCAGAGTATCGTGCTGGCCAAGGCCATTCAGGATAGTTTTACGTTTGATCTGAACCGAAAGAATCGCGGTGTGAAACAGGCAGGCTTTATAGTGCTTCACCAAACCTTTATGCCAAGTGTGTTGGTTGAAACAGGGTTTCTTACCTATAAGCCGGAGGGATCATACCTGAATTCAGGTCAAGGAAAAAGTCAGATGGCTAACTCGATCGCCAAGGCTATCAAGAAGTATAAGCAGGTGGTTGATGAAAACGTAGGTGCAGACTTCAGTTTTGAGGCTACCGTTCCGCAGGAAGCATCAGAAACATCTGTGGTGACGGTTGCCGGGCAATCGTCAGAGCCAACCGATAACGCTGATGCAGATGTTGTTTTCAAGGTGCAGATAGCTGCCGGGGCTAATCTGATCGATACTGAACCTTCCAATTTTAACGGCTTAAGCCCGGTGAGCAGGGAGCAGTTTGAATCGCTGTACCGCTATTACTACGGGCAGGCCAAAAGTCTGGAAGAAGCCCGGAAATTACAGCAGACTGCAGTTGAAAAAGGTTATCCTTCCTGTTTTATAGTGGCTTTTCGCAATGGGGAAAAAGTGAGTTTGTCTTCAGTGTTCAATTCACAGGCTAATTAGAGTCGTTCTTAAGAAAATATTTCTAATTTTGTTATTCTCATTAAAAAAACCAGCTATTGAAACTTTCCAGAGAACTTAAGACTGCAATCATCGTTCTTGGCGGTATACTCCTTTTTATACTGGGGTATAGCTATCTTAAGTCAAATTCCCTTTTTGACAGCAGCAGAACGTATTATGCAGTATACGATAATGTAAACGGACTCACCACAGGCACCGCTGTTACCATTAACGGGCTGAAGGTGGGGCGTATCAAGGATATCTCATTTCTAGACAACCAGGGTAATCTGTTGGTTACCTTTTCGGTGGAAAGCGATTTCGAATTTTCCAGGGGTAGCGAGGCCGAGATCTATGATACCGGAATTATAGGAGGAAAAAGTCTGCGAATTATTCCCGATGGAGGGCAGGCAGAACTAGCTAAGAGCGGTGATACCCTTAAGGCCAGTATAGAGCCCGGAATTACAGAACTGGTAACCCAACGTCTGACTCCTTTACAGGAAAAGCTTGAGAGCGTGATGATCGATACCGATTCAGTGCTGACCAGTGTGGATAAGGTACTGGACGCTGAAACCAGGCAGAATATTCGTTCCAGCGTGAAAAACCTGAATCAGGTGATATATAATTTCAGGAACACCTCGGCAGACCTTGCTCAGTTGGTATCTGATAATAAAAGCAGTCTTACCACCTCGATAGAAAATGTCAATAATATAACCACCAATCTTTCCAAGGTTAGTGATACTCTCGCGAATGCCGAACTTGGAAGCATGATGGCTAAGCTGAAATCAACAGCAGACAAACTGGATAACATTATTGTAGCCATCGATCAGGGAGAAGGGTCCCTGGGGCAGCTGATAAAAGACGAAGAGCTGTACAACAATTTATCAGGTGCATCAGATGAGCTCAATATGCTGCTTGAAGACATTCGTCTGAATCCTAAGCGATATGTTCATTTTTCGCTTTTCGGGAAAAAGGCGAAACCATACGAAGAACCTGAGGAAGAAGAAAACCAAGACCAATGAGTTGGATACCCCAAATAATTTTTGCTGTAATACTCTTTCTGGGTATTGCTTATTTTACCAGGAATATTAGGAAGATCGTTCGTAATATCAAACTCGGTAAGAAAATAGATCGCACCGATAATCCGGGTGAACGCTGGAAACATATGACGAGGATAGCGCTCGGACAGCAAAAAATGGTGGTCAGGCCTGTCGCCGGTCTTATGCATATCATAGTATATGTGGGCTTCATAATTATCAATATCGAAGTGCTTGAGATCATTATTGACGGGCTTTTTGGTACCCACCGTATCTTCGCACCATTGGGAAGCGTTTATGATTTCCTGATCGGAAGTTTTGAGATACTGGCTCTTTTGGTCATTGTGGCTGTAACCGTTTTCTGGCTGAGGAGGAATACCTTGAAGCTGAGTCGGTTCTGGTATCCTGAAATGAAAGGCTGGCCTAAGAAAGATGCCGATTATATTTTATATTTTGAATTGGTCCTGATGGTATTGTTCCTAACCATGAATGGAGCCGATTACCAGCTGCAACAGATGGGCGCCGACCATTATGTTCAGGCAGGAGCTTTTCCTGTAAGTCAGTTCCTGGCTCCTCTATTTGACGGGTTAACCGAAGGTGCCCTGGTGATCATTGAACGTACTGCCTGGTGGTTACATATCGTAGGGATCCTGATATTTTTGAATTACCTCTACTATTCGAAGCACCTGCATATTTTACTGGCATTTCCCAATACTTGGTTTGCTAACCTGAAGCCTATGGGGCAGTTTAATAATCTTGAGTCTGTAACGAAGGAGGTTAAGCTTATGATGGATCCTGACGCTGATCCTTTTGCGGCACCCGATCCTGCAGAAGATGAAGGAGAACCTGAAAAATTTGGTGCTTCAGATGTTATGGATCTTAATCAGGTGCAGCTGCTCAATGCCTATACGTGTACAGAGTGCGGTAGATGTACCAATGAATGTCCGGCGAGTCAGACCGGGAAGAAATTGTCTCCGCGGAAGATCATGATGGATACCCGTGACAGGCTTGAAGAGGTTGGTAAGAACATCGATAGTAATAACGGGGAATTTGTTGGGGATGGAAAGCAATTGCTGGGTGATTATATCACGGCTGAAGAACTCTGGGCCTGTACTTCATGTAATGCTTGTGTCCAGGCTTGTCCTGTAAGTATTAACCCATTGTCTATTATTATGGATATGCGACGCTATCTGGTGATGGAGCAATCTGCTGCTCCGGCGGAATTGAATAATATGATGAGTAACGTGGAGAATAATGGAGCTCCATGGCCATTCAACCAGATGGACAGACTTAACTGGAAAAACGATTAACCTGTAACCATTTAAACTTTATTACATGAACAAGAACGAGGTAGAAAGATTGCTTAATCAAAAGCTTGAAGAAGGAGAACACGTAAGCCCGGTATTACCTGAAGGAATTAAAAATTACCTGATCGATATCGACGGAACGATCTGTGACGATATACCCAATGAGGAGCCCGAACGTATGGCTACTGCCAAAGTGTATCCCGACGCATTGAAAACTTTGAATAAGTGGTATGATGAAGGGCATATCATATATTTCTTTACATCAAGAACTGAAGAACATCGCAAGACCACGGAAGATTGGCTGGACCGTCATGGATTTAAATATCACGGAATGGTAATGGGGAAACCCAGAGGTGGTAACTATCACTGGATCGATAATCACCTGGTGAAGGCGACCAGATACAATGGCAGATTTACCGACCTGGTAGATAAGGAAGTGACCATACAGGTGTTTGACGACGGAAAACACGACTAAGAATAATCAGCATAAAAGTAAAGAGTAAGCGTATGAGTGAGACGATCACAGTGCCTACCATGGCGGAAATGGCAGCCCAGGGAAAAAGCCCGGAGGTGTTATTCTGGGTAGGGTGTGCAGGAAGTTTTGATGACCGGGCGAAAAAGATTACCAAGGCCTTTGTTAAGATATTAAACAAAGCCGGGGTAGACTTCGCTGTTTTGGGAACCGAAGAAAGCTGCACGGGGGATCCGGCAAAAAGAGCAGGAAATGAATTCCTGTTTCAAATGCAGGCAGTTACGAATATCGAGGTGCTGAACGCCTATGAAATAAAAAAGATCGTAACAGCTTGTCCTCACTGTTTTAATACCATTAAGAATGAGTATCCTCAACTCGGTGGAGAATATGAGGTGGTACATCATACGCAATTACTGACTTCTTTGCTGGAAGAGGGAAGATTACAGATAGAAGGAGGGAAGTTCAAAGGCAAGCGCATTACCTTTCACGACCCCTGTTACCTCGGAAGGGCGAACAATGTTTATGAAGCCCCGCGTGAACTGATCAGAAAACTGGATGCTGAACTGGTCGAGATGAAGAACTGTCGTAAGAAAGGTCTTTGCTGTGGCGCAGGTGGCGCACAGATGTTCAAGGAATCTGAACCAGGTAATCAGGAGGTGAATATCAAAAGAACCGAACAGGCTCTGGAGACCCAACCCGATGTGATCGCTGCAGGATGTCCCTTCTGCAACACCATGATGACAGATGGGGTAAAAAACAAGGAAAAAGAGGGAGCTATAGAGGTTCTCGATGTGGCTGAACTGATCGCCAATGCCGAAGACCTTTAATAATCAGGAATAAAGAAGAAAGATATATGTTGGTTGATTTTGAAAAACTTCCGGAAGATGCCAGGATCTGGATCTACCAGGCGAACAGGACTCTCACAGATGAGGAAACTGAAGCAATAAAGCAAAAACTGGAGAACTTTCTGCAGGCATGGACCGCTCATGGTTCAGGATTGGAAGCAGGATATGAGATTCGGTATAAAAGATTTATTGTGATCGGGCTTGACCAGGATAGACAGGCTGCCACCGGTTGTTCCATAGATGCCTCTGTGCATTTCATACAGGAGTTAGAGAAGGAGTATAATATTGATTTGCTCGATAAGATGAACGTTTCCTACAGGCAAGGTGATTTTATCGCTTACAAGCCTTTGGCAGACTTCAAGAAAATGGCAAAGCAAAAAGCCGTATCCCAAAACACCATTGTTTTTAATAACCTGGTGAACAATAAAGAAGAATATCAGAATTACTGGGAAGTACCAGCCAGAGACAGTTGGCATGTACGCTTTATGAATTAATCTCAGTATTAGAATAATTTTAAGTCAAAGTCGTTGGATTACTCAATAACTTTGACTTTTTTTATGCTGAATTTCCCCAAATAGTTTAATGAACGGCATGAGTATGAAACGATTGACGTTTGCGATATTGCTGGCATTTACCCTGACAACGGGTAATGCTCAGTTCGCAGACCCCCTGAGAACCAAAGATTACAAGGAACAACTTTTCTGGATAGATAGTGTCTACAATTCCCTGAGCACAAGGGAAAAGGTAGCTCAGCTATTTATGGTTCAGGCATATAGCGATAAGGGAAGGGCTCATGAAGAAAAGATAGAAACACTCATAAGAGATTACAATATTGGTGGAATTATCTTTTCTACCGGCGGACCCGTAAGGCAGGCCATGATCACAAATAGGTTTCAGGACCTTGCCAAGACCAAGATGCTTATTGCCCTTGATGCTGAATGGGGGCTGTCAATGCGACTTGATTCAACCTTTGCTTATCCGTACAATATGACCCTGGGAGCTATATCAGATGAAGACCTGATCGAGCAGGTGGGGTTTCGAATTGGGCAACACAATAAGCGACTGGGGGTTCATATCAATTTTTCTCCGGTAGCCGATATTAATACCAATCCTGAAAATCCAATCATCGGGAACCGTTCTTTTGGAGAGGAGCCTCGCAATGTGGGTCTGAAAGCTACTATGATGATGTTGGGAATGCAGGAGGCCGGATTACTTACGAGTGCCAAACATTTTCCGGGTCATGGCGATACTGACAGCGATTCCCATAAAACCCTTCCTACGGTAGGATTTTCTGAAGAACGTATCAACAGTGTCGAGCTGTATCCTTTCCGTGAAATGATTGCAAACGGTCTGAGCGGTGTAATGGTAGCTCACTTAAATGTTCCGGCTCTTGAGCAGGAGGAGGGATTACCATCATCATTGTCATCATCGATCGTGAGTGGTTTGCTCAAAGGACGAATGGGGTTCAACGGATTGATCTATACCGATGCTCTTGGAATGCGCGGAGCAGCAGATTATGCTCCTCCGGGAGAAGTCGATCTGAAGGCTTTCCTGGCCGGTAATGATGTGTTGCTAATGTCTTCAGACCCGGTAAAGGGAATCGAAAGAATCACACGGGCATATGAAGAAGGAGAAGTGACCGAGGCAAGACTGGCTTATTCTGTAAGAAAGATTCTTAAGGCCAAGTACTGGGCCGGATTGCACGAATATAGCCCCGTTCCGCTTGAAAATTTAAGAGAAGATCTGAACCACCATGAGGATCGCCTGTTGATTGAAGAGGTTGCCTCACAAGCTATAACGGTGGTTAAAAATGAGGAGAACAGTATCCCGGTAAGGGATCTCGACACCCGAAATGTTGCCTATGTTCCATTAGGGGATGATACCGGTGTTCCTTTTCTTGAAGCCCTGAAAAAGTATACGAGGGTCGATGAGGTTAAAGGTGATGATCTTGCAGGCACACTGGAACTTTTAGAGCCGTATAATACCGTGATCATAGGGCACCATCGATCTTCTGAGACTCCGTGGAAAGACAATAGCTTCTCAGATCTTGAAAAGAACTGGCTTTACGAAATCGCCCGGGAGAAGAATGTGATCTTAAGTGTTTTTACCAGTCCTTATGCGCTTCTGGATCTGAGCAGTCTGACCAATATAGAGTCAATACTGATTGCTTATCAGAATGAAGCGGTATTTCAGGAAAAGGCGGCTGAGATCATCTTTGGAGCAAGGGAGGCAAAAGGAGTTCTCCCCGTTATGGCCCATGCCGAACTTCCGGAAGATACAGGCATTGAGACCAGAAGTCTTTCAAGGCTTGGGTATTCCCTGCCGGAGGCTGTAGGAATGAATTCCGGCCGACTTGAAGCCATCGATTCAGTTATTAAAAGAGCGATAAGTTCCGGGGTTACACCCGGCGCACAGATCCTGGTGGCCAGAAGAGGGAAGGTTGTATATAATAAAAGCTTCGGAAAGCATTACTATGGTGCAGATGCAGAGCAGGTGGCAGATACCAACCTGTACGATCTGGCTTCTCTGACAAAAATTCTTTCAACCCTGCCGGTTATTATGCAGATGGTGGAAAATGAGCGACTGAGCCTGTATTCCACCTTCGGTGAGCTCTTGCCTGAACTCCGGAACAGCAATAAAGGAGATCTGCGTCTAATCGAGACCCTTTCTCATTATGCTGGTTTTAAGCCATGGATTCCCTTTTATACGTATACCTTAAATGAGGTTACCAAAAAGCCTTCAGACAAGTATTATGCAGCCGAACCGAGAGGCAGGTTTCGCGTAAAAGTTTCAGATGAGATGTATTTACGGTCAGATTACCGGGACAGTATCATTAAGCAGATCAAAGACAGCGAGCTTCTCCCTTTCAGGGCTTACCGTTACAGTGACCTCCCTTATTTTTTGTTACAGCGATACATAGAAAAGGAATATGACCAGTCGCTGGATGAAGTGGCTCAAAAAAGATTCTACAGTTCCCTGGGAATGAATTATACAACCTTCAAACCTTTGGAAAAATTTCGTAAGGGACAGATCATTCCTACAGAGGTAGATGATTATTTCAGGTATCAGACCGTGCAGGGGTATGTTCATGATATGGCGGCTGCCATGCTTGGAGGGGTAGGTGGCCATGCAGGGCTTTTCAGTAACGCCAATGATGTGGCTAAGATCATGCAGATGTATCTTCAAAAGGGGTACTACGGTGGGGTTCGCTATTTCACTGCAGAAACTCTTGATAAGTTTAATACCTGTTATTTCTGCGAGCAGGATGTGCGCAGAGGTGTTGGTTTCGATAAGCCCCAGCTGGGAGACACAGGGCCTACATGTGGCTGTGTTTCCATGACCAGTTTCGGTCATAGTGGTTTTACCGGGACATATGCATGGGCCGACCCTGCTATGGAAATCGTTTACATCTTTCTCTCGAATCGTACCTACCCCAGCTCAGAGAACAGAAAACTCATAACAGAGGGCACCCGTACCGTGATACAGGAGATCATTTATGACGCTGTCATGTATTGATCGATATCGTCATAAAGACTTACCTTTGTAAGGAAATTAGCCCGCTTAAGACGTATTGTATCACCAACCGGAAAAAAATCACATGAAAATAGGAATTGTTTGTTATCCAACTTTTGGCGGAAGCGGGGTAGTAGCCACAGAACTCGGAATGGCTTTGGCCGGCCGGGGTCACGATATTCATTTTGTCACATACAAACAGCCCGTTCGCCTGGCCCTGATCAGTGATAATATCCATTTTCACGAGGTAAATGTTCCCGAATACCCCCTTTTTCACTACCAGCCTTACGAACTGGCTCTTTCCAGTAAACTTGTTGATACGGTGAAGCTTCACGAGATCGAATTGTTGCATGTTCATTATGCCATTCCTCATGCCTATGCGGCTTATATGGCGAAGAAAATGTTGCAGGAAGAGGGTATAGATATACCCATAGTCACAACCCTGCACGGTACCGATATCACCCTGGTGGGCAATCACCCATTCTATAAGCCCGCGGTAACCTTCAGTATAAACAATTCTGATATAGTTACCTCTGTATCTGAAAGTCTGAGACAAGATACCTTTAAGCAGTTCGATGTGCGTAAAGACATACATGTTGTTCCGAATTTTATTGATCTCAGCAAGTATGCACATAGCTTTACCGATTGCCAGCGAGATATGATGGCTCACCGGGAAGAACGCATCATCACCCATATAAGTAATTTCAGGAAAGTGAAGAGAATTCCCGATGTCATCCACATTTTTGAAAGGATTCAGAAGGAGGTTCCTGCCAGGCTGTTGATGATAGGGGAAGGTCCTGAAAAGGAGGAAGCTGAACAGCTTTGTGAAGATCTGGGAATAGCTGATAAAGTGATCTATCTGGGTAACAGTCACGAGGTAGATAAGATCCTTTGTTTCTCAGACTTATTCTTACTGCCATCGGAAACCGAAAGTTTTGGTCTGGCAGCCCTGGAGGCCATGGCAAACGGGGTTCCCGTGATCAGTTCAAATTCGGGAGGATTACCGGAAGTTAATATTCACGGAGAGAGCGGATTTTTAAGTGATCCGGGAAATGTCGACGAGATGGCAGAGAATGCATTAGCCATTATCAGGGATAGTGAGACACTTGAAAGATTTAAAAATCAGGCCAGGGCACAAGCTTCAAAATTCGACATCAGGGCGATCGTTCCTGAATATGAGAAGATCTACAAACTCGCCTTTGTAAATAGCTGATTTACAGAATATAGCATTTTTATCCCCTTTTAAGTCCATATTTCTTTTGGTAATGGACAGAATTTTCGTGTTTTTTATATGGAAATTATTCTATTTTAGCGACGTGAAAACCCTGTGATTTTTGGGTGATTTGTGCTAAATAAGATACAGATTCCCCCCTTGTTACAGTAACCAACCAAATATATTGATATGCTGATCGATCATTTAAGAAAATGGGGCTTCTTAATTGGTATCGTTTCAATTTTTTCTGCTGAAGCTCAATCCGCAGGCGAGTATGTTATTTTCGGAGTAGGGGCGAATGTGATTGACGATTCCGGTAGCCGAACTCAGGAATTATTTAATACCGAAGAGAACTGGAATGTGGCACCTTATCCGTCACGGTTTAGTGCCGGGTACCAGCTAAGTAATGGCTTGAGTATCGAAATGATCGGAAGGGTGAACAATTACAAAGAGGGCAAAGTTATAGACGGAGCTGTTATTGCTGAAGACCGAAGTTATTTTGGGTTGGATGCGAATCTGAGTTACCACCTGAATCGCTTATTTAATGATGCAGGCTGGTTTGATCCGTTTTTATTGACCGGTCTGGGGTATACCTGGCTGGACTCGCAGGCTCAATCAAATTTTGATACCGGACTGGGACTCAATATGTGGCTGGGTGAAAATATCGCGGTGAATTTAAATACAGTTGGAAAATGGTCAATCAATGCCAGCGGTACGAATTATTTACAGCATGCAGTAGGAATCATTTTTAAGCCTGCATTATTTTCTAAATCAAGCCGAACTACTACAATTGAAACTGATGAAGAAGATGATCTGGCTCAGGCTGCTGACCAGGGAAGGCAACTTGAAATTCAGGAGCCTAAAGATCAGCCTGTTGCTCCTAACGACTCAAATACACAGAAAACTGCCGTTACAACAAACGATAATAGCCGCGTAAAGGAAGAAGATCGCTCTGCCTTTTTTGAGCTGGAGGCCGCGTTGAATTCCCTGCCTCGAATTTATTTCGACCTGAACTCTTCCTATATGAATGCAGAAGATATGCGTGTATTAGATCAGCTGGTAACAATCATGAAACAGAACTCAGGTATGATCGTACAGGTTCAGGCCTATGCCGATGAGCGGGGTAATACCGAGTACAACGAAATGCTTTCCAAGAAGAGAGCAGAGCGTGTTGTTGATTATGTGGTTTCAAATGGTATCGAAGCCGAAAGAATTTACGGAGTCGGCAAAGGAGAGTTGGAGTTGAGCACACCTTGTGAGAACGCAGATTGTGAAGAGGCGGTTTACCGTAAAAGCAGGAGAGTTGATTATATTCTTATAAAAATTTGAGAGTGAGATAGATATGTTCACAGATCACGAAATGTTCATATCCTGGCTTACATGATAATAAATAGCAATTATTTTTGAACTTATTTTCTAAACATTTATCTGATTTTTAAACTACTATTTATGAGAAATCTTTACCTAGGATTTTTATTTAGCTTACTTTTTATACCCAGCCAGGATATTATGGCTCAGGAAGAGGGGAATTACTGGATGTTCGGTCTGGGCTATAATTTTGTGGATGATTCTGGATCCCGCTGGTCTGAATTTATCGACTTTGATGATCATTGGGCCACCACCGCCTATCCCAATCGTTTAAGCGCAGGTTATTATCTTCAAAATGGCTTAGGATTTGAATTGATAGGATCGATCAATAAATATAATGAAGGGCTTATAGTTGATGGCGAAGAGATCCTGGAAGAAAGAGACTATCGAGCCATAGATTTAAAAATCAGCTATGATCTTAATCATTTGATAGGTTCAACCGGATGGTTCGATCCGTATGTGGCAACCGGAATAGGAAATACATCCATAGAAGATGTAGCCAGAACCACCTTCAACGCAGGTCTTGGTTTTAATGCCTGGTTTTCTGATTCCTGGGGATTGAACTTCAACACCTTTGGAAAATGGTCCCTTAATTCAGACATTAATTCTAACCATCTTCAGCATAGTGCTGGGGTGGTATTCAGATTCGGGCAGGGGCTTAAAAAGAATAAATCTACTCCCGGAAGCATTCCTGCGGTAGTACAGAATAATCCTTCGCCGGAACCCCAGCAGGAAGAAGTAGTGGAAGATGTTGAGCCGGAACTTCCTGAAGAGCCTGCAGAGGAAGTAGTGCCGGCTGCTCCGGTGAAATCGGAAGAGGAGCTGAGAGCTGAGGAAATGAGAAGAAAACTCAATATGATAGAGACGGTTTATTACCGCTTTGATTCTTCTTATCTCACTGAAGAGGACAAAAAAGTTGTTGAAAACCTTGAAAGTTTTATGGAGGAGTTTCCTGAGGCTAAGCTTGAGATACATGCCCATGCAGACCAGCGTGGAGATACAGCCTATAATAAATGGCTTTCTGAAAAGCGAGCGAACAGAATTGTGGAGTATCTGACCGAGAGAGGTATCAACTCTTCTAGATTAAAGGCTATCGGACACGGAGAGTCTGATCTTATTAACGATTGCGGGGATGCTAATCCATGTTCAAGAGAAGAGCATCGTCAAAACAGGAGAACAGAATATATATTATTTGAATAATTAATAACCTGTTATAGATAAAGTTATCAAAGCACCTTTAATAAAGGTGCTTTTTTTTGCATTCCTTTCCCGTTAATCGATAATTTTACTTCATAACTTGTTGATTTTCCTATATTTATAAAGTATTTTTTCTAAATGCATGTCGATATTATCCAATAATGATAGACTTTTCTATTATAATACCTTCTTACAAGCCCGACAAATATTTATATGATTGTCTTAAATCTGTAATGGCACAAAGTACTTCTTCCCATTCGTATGAAGTATTGTTGATTCTTAATGGGCCGAAAGATCCTTATTTCGAAGAAATTAAAACATTTAAATTAAAGCATCAATTTTTTGCATTACAACTGTTCTATATCCCTGAAGCAAACGTAAGTACAGCTAGAAATTTAGGTTTAAACAAAAGTCGTGGCAGCTATATACTTTTTGTAGATGACGATGATATTTTATCCGAGAACTATCTTCAGGCAATGAATTTTGAAATTTCTGATGATAGTGTTGTTTTTACCAACGTAATGTCTTTAGATAACCTACAACTAAAATCAGGAATAAACCCTTATTTTATTGAATTCAAAAGGAAAATTGGGGTGAGCAACCTATCCTTAATTGACTTCAAAGTTCATAGCGCCACGGTTTGGGCCAAAATTTTTCCAAAAAAAATGCTTTTAGGTATGCATTTCGAACCAAAATATAAAAATGGGCAAGATTCCATTTTTATGGCATTGCTGTCTAAACGAATTAGAAGAATAGTAATTACCGATCCCGGAGCAATATATTATTACAGAAAAAGACCCAACTCAGCTTCGAGGAAAAATAAAGGTATTTATTATGAATTATCTACGACATTTAAATTATTCAAAGGTTATATCGGTATTTATTTATCAGATCCCTTGGAATATGATTTTCTGTTCTTTTTACATCGTGAAGCAGCTTTGGTTAAAAGACTGTTAGCGAAGTTAAAACTAATATCGCCACAGAATTCCCGTTTATAAGGATTTGATTTTATTATGAAAATTGTAATTCTACATCAATATTTTTTAACTGCCGAAACATCAGGAAATACCAGAGCTTATGACCTTTCAAGGCTCCTTATCGAACTGGGGCATCAAGTTACATTAATCACCTCATCTGGTTTTGTTGAACAAAAAACAAATAAAATATGGAGTGAAATACAATTGGATGGTATAACAATAAAAATTTTGAAGACCTTAAAATATGATAATTCCAAGAGTTATTTCTTAAGAGTTCTGGAGTTTTTGTATTTCGCTATTTTAGCGAGTATTCGTCTTGTTTTCATAAAAACTGATCTGGTAATAGTTTCCTCACCGCCTTTAACAATTGGGATTCCTGCCCTTGTAAAAAAATATTGGGATGGTACAGATTACTTTTTTGAAGCAAGAGATGTATGGCCTGAAGCAGCAATAGCGATTGGAGCTTTGAAAAATAAATTGCTAAAAAGAATAGCAATAAAATTAGAGGCAATGGTATATTGTGGTTCTTCACATATCATCCCATTATCTGTGGATATGGAATCATCTATATTAAGAAGATTTGATAAAAATTCACTGAATACAACAGTTATCGAAAATATCGCTCTTGTCGATATGTTTTCGAAGAGAATGAAAGATCATGGGACTGATTTGAAACGGGATTTACAAAAAGAGGGCTCATTTTCTATTGTCTATGCGGGAGCCTTTGGCGACGTAAATGGATTGGAATATGTTATTCGATTAGCTTATGAATTGCGAAAAAGGGATGGTGATATTAATTTTTATTTATATGGTAAAGGAAAGCAAAAAGAACAGATAATAGCACTAGCAAAAAGTTTGAAAGTGTTGGATAAGAATGTTTTTTTTAAGGATCCGGTCTCAAAAGCTGTTTTACCTTGTATTTATTCGCAAGTTGAGATGGGAAGTTCGTTTGTAATTTCAATAAGTGAACTTTGGGCAAACTCCGCGAATAAATTTTTTGATTCCTTGGCTGCCGGCAGACCGGTTTTAATTAATTATGGTGGATGGCAATCTGATTTAATAAAAAGCGCAAATGTAGGTTATGTATTACCTTCAAAAGTCGAGGAATTAAATGAAGTGATATTGGATGATTTCATTCGATACTGCAGTAAAAAAGAATTACATCAGATTCAAAGGGAAAATGCTCTGAAATTGTCTCAAAACTTTTCTTATCAAAATTTTAAGGTAAAATATGGAACAATACTCCAAGATTATTTTCAAAATAAGGTCCTGGCTCCTCATTAATTATACGATAAATTATTTTAAATTATATGCATTATCATTTTACTTGAATTAACAGCAGACTAATTTGACCTAAGTTTTAGTTGAAAACTGACTACAGTAATCTGTCGGCTCATTTATGTTATTTATGGGAAATTTTATGAATACTCCTATTTATGTCTTAATTTACTCACTATCAACTAATTCCTTTAGCTATGAGCCGAGTGTCCCCCTACATCGTTCTCCTATTAATTTATTTTTCGTGCCTTGGATTGAAAGCCCAGGAAAGAAATGATTTTTTCCAGGTCGGTTTGGGGTATAATTTCGTAGATGATTCCGGACCTGGATTAAACGATTATTTCAATTTTGAAGAGATATGGCATGCAGTTCCCTATCCTTCTCGTTTAACTTTCGGATACTATCTGGCAAATGGCTTCGGATTTGAAGCTATAGGAAGCTATAATGAATATGATCCGGGAAAAATCGTTGACGGGAAAGTATTGAATGAAGCTCAAACTTATGTGGCCATAGATGCCAAATTAAGTTACCAGCTGGACCGGCTAACCGGTACTCAGGGATGGTTTGATCCATACCTAATTACCGGAACCGGCTATACCTGGATCGGGGATGCAGACCGTGCGACCTTTAATGCCGGAGCCGGACTGAATATATGGTTCACCCGTAAACTGGGCTTAAACCTGAACTCCATGGGAAAATGGGGATTGTTTACTGATAAGGGAACCAATCATGTGCAACATTCTGTTGGGTTGGTATACCGATTCGTTAAAGATGAATTGGAAGAGGTTGAAAAGGAAGAATTTGTAGCCATACCTCAATCTCAGGAGCCGGTACCCGAGGAGATTCAAAAGGACACCGTTCCGAGACAGGTGATTTCTCCGGATGAAGTAGTGATCGCCGTAAAATCGAAGGAGGAACTCAGAAGGGAACAAATGATGAGGGATTTGCAATCGCTCAGGAGAGTGTATTTTCAATTTGACTCTTCTTACCTGACAAAAGGCGATAAACAGATCGTGCAGGATCTGATCGCTTTCCTGCGTTCTTATCCTGAAGCTAAAATCAAAGTACACGCTCATGCAGATTCAAGAGGGAGTGATAAATATAATACCTGGCTGGCTGATCGCAGAGCGAATCGTATCGTTCAATTCGTAATCGATGCCGGGATAGATCCGGATCGCATAACAGGAGAAGGATTTGGCGAGAATAAGATTCTGAACCACTGTGTCAACGATGTTCCATGTACTGAGGAGGAGCACAGGGAAAACCGCCGAACCGATTATCATTTAATGAACTAATACAGGATAATTCAGCTTTGTGAGATTATATAGTATTCACAAATTTCATTTGAGGGGGTGTACCTTTATTTGATCTTACTTTCATTCTGCGACATGAAATATAAATTGAGTAATTGGTTGAAGAAAGGTCAACCATAACAAAAGAGCCGGATAATATTCCGGCTCTTTTGTTTCATTGAATGATTAAAATTACTGAGATCTTTCTATTACTAACTTGTTATTCGTTATTGTACCGTCTTCACTTTCTGTTACCAGTATATAGGTTCCCTTATTAAGTCCTGATAGCGGTAAGCTATAGAATAAAACGGTATCGGAGCTTCGGGCGTCAAGATAAGAGGCAGGTTCAAAGCTTCTCATTAATCGTCCGGATATATCGAATAAAGATATACTGGTAACAGGATTTTGTTTGTTTTCATGCGTTAGTGTCACCTGGTAACTTGCCGGGTTGGGGTAAAGGGAAACCTGAAGATCATACTCTGGTTCCTCCGGGTCAAAAATACCGCCATCTTCACCCATTAATTCCAGGGCATAAATGTTTACCGAGTTTCCGTGACTGTTCAGAGATAACTTCATTTCTCCATTATTTACCGTTGCAGGTATTCGTAGCATCCCCCCCTGGCCTGAAGAGAACCAATTGGTTATATTAATATTTTCAGAGATAATGTTCCCTTCTATTTCTATATCGCATATCTGGGGATCATTCATGTCATAATTCCCATTATTACCTATGTAAAGATTTACGGTGTAATCGCCGTCTGGAATCCTGAAAGTGAAGATCATTTTATTTTCTCCCGGAGGCATGTACCGGTCAGAGCTATACAGTTCGCTAAATGTGGTTTTATCTATATATGCGGGTATGGAACCATGGCGGAGGTCATAATCCATAGCACTGGTCAATCGGTTGATCCCGCTGCTTATACCGTACTTTTCGTTGGTGTAACTTCCATTTTGTGGTATAGGCTCCCAATCGGGTCCATTATCTGTGGCCGGCAGTAGTTCTGAAGATCCGGCATTTAATCTTAATACCGGAACTTTACCAGCCTCCTCTGTTACCTGAGCTATAAGATCGATGGTAAAAGGTGAATTGTTTCCGTTATGCGTAATTTCGAGTACTGCGTTCTTTTCTCCTGTTAATGGGTTAGGAGTAAAATCCAGTACCAAAGGTTCAGACGAGCCTTCCTCAAGTGCTATGGGAAGAGAAGATTGAAGGGAGAAAGCTTCTTTGTCTTTTCCCGTAATTTCCATGGCTGTAATAACAAGTTCAGTACCGATGTTCTCACCCTGATACATGAGAGTCAACTCTTTACTTACAGCAGGATCACCGATCATGACACTGCCAAAATCAAGAACCTGTGCAGGATCTGTTACCAACCCGGGCAAGGTTTCATCTTCGACCGTGATGGAAATGGTTTCTGTATCTGTTAAGCCTACAATGTCTGTCACTGTTAGGGTAACCTCATATATTCCCACCTGGGTAAAAGTATGTACCGGATCAGCTTCTTCTGAAGTGTTACCATCTCCAAAATCCCATGAATAAGAAGCTATTCCCAGGTCATCAACGGAGGTGCTGCCCGTGAAGGAAACCTCCAGAGGAACCTCACCCGAAAGGGGAGAGGCAGTAATCAGGGCTACCGGAGGGGTGGTTTTTCCGATATTTATACCAAATACTTCAATGGCAGCGATCAGAGGTTGTCCCTTTCCGCCATCTGACGGAAGTGATGAAAGATCGATATTCAGATTATTGTCAGAGACATTTATCGAAAACACCTCTTTAACAGGTTTATCAACTCCGGCTATTTCAAAAATATCGTAGTCATTCAGAACCAATCCATTTTCCAGCCATACGTCGAATTTACGCTTATTCGGTTTTTTGTCGTCGTCATCATTATTCGGGTCATCATCTTCGTTGTCATCTGTTCCATCTCCGTCTTTATCAGAAAATTCATTTTCAATAAAATGTAAGACCAAATTGTAGGTCCCGTTTGGCAGCGGAATTTCGTAGTTCAACTCTTTTGTATCAGAAGTTCTTATGGTCTGATATAGTTCAGGAACACTGTTGCCGACGAATGATTCAATAATTCCGTTTTCGAAATAAATATCCTCATTGAATTCATTACCACTGTAGGTGATTTCCGGTCCGCCTGAATTAATCCTTAGAACGATATTTCCGGCATTTACCGGATACTCAACCACGATGTTCTGGATAGTCGTATCGGTATTACCCTGTTCATCGGTCACGGTAAGTTTTACCTGGTACCCTCCGGGATATTTAAATGTATGGGTAGGATTCATTTCTGTACTGGTTGTGCCGTCGCCAAAATCCCATAAATATTCTGTAATAGCATAGCTGCTAAATGATGCTTCAGCCGAAAAGGAGACTTCAAAAGGTGCTGTCCCGGAATTGCCGTCTGTTGTTATAACAGCTATTATATCATCAACAGGGCTAACCGAGATTAGAAGCGTATCAGAATCTGATTGCCCGAATTCATTTTCGACTGTAAGAACAGCCTCATATTCCCCAGGAGATTCATAAGTATGAATAGGGTTTATTTCGTCGCTGGTCGTTTCGTCACCAAAGTTCCACAGGTAAGTCGTAATTTCATAGCTACTGGTTGAAGCGTTTCCGTCGAACTGTATTTCAAGAGGAGCTTGACCCGTTTCCGGAGTCGCTAAGGCTATAGCTTCAATATCGTTAACAGGTTCAATTTTAATGGCCAAGGTATCAGAATCAGATTGGCCTATTTCGTCTTCAATTGTGAGTATAACGCGATATTCACCAGGGTTTTGAAATGTGAAAGTAGGGTTTGCCTCTTCAGATGTTGATAAGTCATCTCCAAAGTCCCAGAAATAAGAAACAATCCCTAATTCAGAAACACTTTCATTACTGTTGAAGGCCACTTCCAGAGGGGCAATTCCTTCAATTGGATCTGCTGATGCTCTAGCATTTAATTCCGGAGCTGGTTCAACTATGATCTCCTGGACAGCTTCAGCCTGATTTCCTTCTGAATCGGTTACTTTCAAAACCGCTTGGTACGTTCCTTCGTTTTGGTACGTAAAAGTTGTGTCTGCCTTTTCCGAATAATCCCCGGTGCCGAAATCCCAGTTGTATTTTTCAATTGCATTGGTTCCGGATGAGTTACTACCTTTAAACGTAACCATTAGTGGGGCATAACCTTGAACAGGCTCTGCCTCTAAAGAGGCTTCCAGACTGATCATGTCTTTAACCTCCATGATTTCTATCGCATTAACCTGCGGATTCTCTAATTCATGAATAAAGGAGATCGAAAGGATTCCATCACTTACAGAGACAGGCAGACTTAGCATTCCGCCTGAGGCGAAACCGAATGCCTCGACGGGATCAAAATTATCGATTACCGTATTCCCTTCCAGTTGGATATCAAAAACTCTTGTACCCACTGAACTGGTACCCTCAAAGGATGTTCCCATAAAAAGATTCACCTGGTAGTCACCATCTGGGAGTGGTATGTCAAAAGTCATTTCAGGTAATTTCTGCGGATCGTATCGCTCCGTGCCGAAGATGCCATTGAACGTATTTTGATCAATATAATCGGGCAAAGACATATGTCGTGCTTCAAATGTAAGGTTGGTCGTAGTATTGTTTCCGGTATTAACCGAATACGCTTCGGTTTCATATAAACCATTTGTCGGATTACTTAACCAGTCCGGCCCCTGATCGGTAGCCATTAAATCTTCAGCTCCTCCGGCATTGATCCTCAGATAGGATGTTACAGATTCCGGACTATTATTTACAAAAATTGTCAAATTATCCTGATCAGTATTCCCGGCTTCATCTGTTATGGTTAGCACGACTGTAAAAACACCGGCTTGTTCATACTGATGAGTTACATTTGATCCTTCGGCAGAATTACCGTCACCGAAATCCCAAAGGTAAGTGGTGATAGGCGAGTCAGATTCAGATAAAGAAGCATCGAAGTTAATGTCTAAAGGAATGGTGCCTGATTCAGTATTGGAAGTTGCCACAGCTTTTATCTCAGACATTTCTGTAGTTCCCAGTATTTCTACAGCATAAATAACAGGGTTCTCAACCTCTCTTGAAAAATATATATCGAGTTCACCGTCTTTTAGGGTTACTTCAGAAGTGATCGCTCCGGCTACCTTGTGGCCGAATGTGGCAACAGGGTCAAAATTGTTGATGATCTGTTCACCTTCTATCAAGATATCGAATACTCTTGAGTTCACCGTCGAGGTACCTTCGAAACTGTTTCCCAGGTAAAGTCTCACTTTGTAATCTCCGTTTGGAAGAGGAATTTTAAATTCCATTTCTTCTCCTGATGCCGGGTCATATCTCTCAAAGGAAAAGAGCTCTTGAAAGGTGTTAAGGTCAATGTACTCAGGAATAGAAGAATCTCTGGCTTCGAATGCAAAAGTTGCATTGGTGTTTGTTCCTGTGTTCACCTGGTACGCATCGGTTAAATATGCACCATTTACAGGATTAGCCAGCCAGACGGGACCGTCATCTGTGGAAGCAAAATCGTTAGGCCCTGCGGCATTGATTCTGAATACGGGAAAATAGTCATCTCCTGAAATTTCATTGACCGAATTAAGGTCGACGACGATTTCTTTAGAGTTATTATAGGTTATTGTCAGCTTTGCATTATCACCGGCATTAGTCCCGAGATGGTTAATAGTAATGGATCTTTTGCTGTTGGGTTCCAAGAGGAAGTTTTTAGTTGGTGACTCTACGATGTCAAAAAGTTCCGGATTGGCTCCTGAAAGTATAATGTCATTTATAAATACTGCCTGATTACCATTCTGACTTTCGAGATTTAATTCCCCACTACCTTTGGCAATTATTTCAATTTCCAATGGAGTTAATAATGTACTCTCGGTAATAACATCACCCGAAGGGATACCGTAGTTGTAAAACTCCATGAGCTTTTGACTACCTCCTCCTCTTTCAGGTGATCCTCCCGTAATAAAGATTCCGTTTCCTGAAACGATCGATTGCGTTCCATGTCTCCCGGCATTCAAATCGGCTGCCTGGCTCCAGGTTCCGGAGACAGGTTCGAATACCTCGGTAGAAGTTAAAGCGAAATCTTCGGCTTTGACTTCACCTCCGGTAATGTATACTTTATTCTGAAACAGTGCTGCAGCCGCACCTGCCCTAGGGGTAGGGATATTAGAGCCGGCAGGAAGTGTTTTCCAACTATTGGTCGTTATATCGAATACATCGACCTCCGGGATAAGAGGAGCGAAATACCCCCCGTCTCCACCTGAGAGACGACCTGCAATGGCATATATTTCATTTTGATACACTACTGCCTGAAAGTGATCTCTGGCATGGGGCGCATCTTCCAGAACGGTCCATTCCCCGGTAAAGGTATCATAGCTGTCAACCCATGGTACATATCCACCGTTGTGACCGGAAGTATTTCCTCCGATAAGGTAGAATTTACCGTCCTTGAAAGCTACTCCTGCAGATCCGCGGCGTCTTTGTTCCGGGATTTCAGGCCCCTGGAACCATTGATTATTCAGCGGATCAAAGATCCATATATGACTCATGGGTATTTCGTCTGGAAAATTATTGTCCTGAAAACCTCCCATTACCCATATAAGTCCCTCGTGACTCACTGCCTGAACATGATTGAAGTCAAAGGGCAGTGAGTTCGGAAGTGTAGACCAGCTGTCTGTTTTATAATTATAAACATCCATGTCCTTTGGACTTTGGCGACCTCCGAAGAGAAAGAATTTTTCCCCGGCCTGTACAAAGGAATTTTCGCTTCTGGCGGTATAATTGGTGTTTTCACCATATAATGTCCATTGATCATCGAAGGTACCTATAGCCCATAAAAATGTGGTGGAAACCGATTCAGATGATGGTTTTGATACGGTGATTGTAACTTCATGTACGCCATTACCTTCAACGCCCCCGGTGAGTGCGCTCTCTTCTATGATACCAATGATCTGGCCATTGGTGCTTTCAATAGAGATACCATTGGGTTGACCGGAAATATCGTAGGTGAAATTTTCTTCCGGAGAACCTCCTGATGCGGTAACACTTAATTCGGGAATGTTTCCAACCTCATCATATTGGTCAGCTATTTCGGCTACCGTAATATCGCTTTGTTGGTCTCCGTTACCTTTGATGTGAATAGCCGATACCTTAGGCCTGTTAACACCTCCTTCATTAGCTTCAGCTGAAAAATACAGGTCTAGATTTCCATCTTCGACTGTTGTAACGAAAGATTTAATAACAGCGGTGAGGGAGCCTGCATCTTTAACAATATCGAAATCGTTCAGTACGAGGTCATTCTCTATGTAAACATCGAATATTCGCTTTCCGGATGATTCAAAGAAGATTTCGGCGAAATGGAGGTCAACGGTATAATTTCCGTTTGGTACCGGGATCTGATATGCGAATACCGGAGGGTTGGCATTTCTTTCGGTTTCATAGATTGCAGGCAAATCGAGACCGGTTTTCTTATAAGTGGTTCCACCTGAAAAATAATCATCTGCCTCGAATGTAATTCCATCAAAGATTTCCTCGGGCCCACCGGCATTAATTGCCAGACTAAAGTCATTATTCGGAATTGATTCGTTGACTGTTATCGTAGTTGAAGCGCTGTCTGTATTTATACCATCACTAACTGTAAGGAGTACCTGATAAATACCCGGGGACTCATATAAGTGATCTGCAATTGCGGAAGAGGAGGTATTTCCATCTCCAAAATTCCAGTAATATTCGGTAATTCCGTTAACAGCACTGGATCCCGTGGCATCAAACGTAACTTCCAGCGGTGCAATTCCTGAGTTAAGATTACTTTTTATTACTGCTGTAACTCCGGTAAAACTCTCTTGTGTGAGAATTTCTATGGCATTGATATTCGGGTTTTCAGTATCATGATTAAATGATAGGTTCAGCACTCCATCTGTAATGGTGGCCGGAATTGATACAGTTCCCGCTACAGCAAAGCCAAAAGATTCTACCGGATCGAAATTGTCGACCTTAATCTCGTTTTCAATGAGTATATCGAATATCCTGCTCCCAGGGCTGTTTGTTCCTTCAAAACTCGTACCTAAATAAAGTCTTATAACGTAATCGCCGTTTTCCAAAGGAATGGCAAATTCCATTTCCGGAGCGCTGCCCGGGTCATATCTTTCCTGATCAAAAATGGCATCGAAGGTAGCTTCATCTATGTATTCCGGAATACTGTTGTCTCTGGCACCGAAAGCAAAGCTAGAATTATAAACGTTTCCTGTGTTCACAGTGTAGTTCGTTCGGATACCACTTCCGTTAAAATTGTTCTCTGTCCAGTCAGGTCCGGAGTCGCTGCTGTTGACGTTACCACCCCCTGCATTGATTCTAAGGATTGGTTTTAAGACAGCAATGTCTGCAAATTCAACCTTGAGAGGTATGGAAAGGGGGGAGTTGACTCCCGAATGCTGAATTTCTAAAGTAGCGGTGTAGATCCCCAAATTGCTCTTTGGTTCTGCCATGACCGAAATTTGTTTTTTGGCACCCGGGGCAATAGATAGAGGCGAATTGGTGCCAACAATAAAGATGTTTTCAGAATCATTCAGCACATTAATAGCGGTAATTTCTACGGTCTGGTCTTCTGCTCCGCCTTCATTGATGGCCTCGATACTGAGTTCAGCCCCACTACCATCTATAGAAAGTTGTCCGAAATCTAACTCATTGGGGGTAACAGAAAGAGTGTTAGGTTGATCTTCGGTTACATTCAGAAAATCCCAGGTAGCGGTAAAGGGAGATGAAGAACTCCCGGATGTGCTGATTATTCCGACAGCCAGCCCCATATTATCATCCGCATTAAACCAGTCTGGGTTTAGCTTGACGGGAATCCCGACAGATTGAAGGGTTTTTCCGTTGTCAAGGGAGTATGATATATAGGCTATCTGATTTGATGGATTGACGCCGATATATAAGTCAACCCCGGCGGCGCCTGTTAAACCGGGAATATCATAACTGTTTTCCTTTATCTTTCCTTCGTCTTCTGTGTATATTAGAATTCCTGATACTTCATCTGAAGAATTGGTTCCTTCGTTTATGGCAACCATCAAGAAGTTGTCCTGGTCACCATTACCCAGGAAAATACCGTAAGATTGTCCTTGCAAGGGTGCACTACCATCGAAAGGTGTTTCTATTTTTCCATGTAAGGTAAACGGATTAGAGGTATCATCGACATTGACCCCAAACTGAAAGGCATATTCTTGATTGTTAGACTCTCCCATTGCAGTCCCCGAACTGGTTTCATCTACGGTGGCTTTTCCTCCGGCTCCGCCAAAGGACATGTTGTCGGTATCAAATAAATCAAGATACTCCGTTTCAGAATCAAGACTTAGCATAAGTCCGGTAAAACCGAGTCCAAAAAATCCTGTACCGGGGTCATTGTTCCAAAATGGATGATCTACCGGTAATTCGGTCGTCAAACCATTATCCGGATCGATCACGAAAGGATCTTCGCTGTCTATGATGCCGTCATTATCATCATCCTCATCCATTAGATCGGATATAAAATCACCGTCAGCGTCCTTGGGTTTACTCCCGGCAGAACATGGATCGGTTTTATTTAATGACTCGTCTTCATTGGTAAAACCATCGAGATCGTAATCTGCCAGGGGATCGTATTTGGATTCGCCCTCCTTAGGACATTCACCAAAATCTGCGGGTTCAAAAACGGTAATATCGTCTGCTCCGTAAGTGGCTGCCCAAATGGTTCCCGGGAAAATATCGTCATCCCCCTGGGCTATAACATCGAGGGGAATGCTTCCAAAACCCGTTAAGAATTCATTGTCTTTTTCTTCGAGACCATTCCCGCTAGAATTCAATTTATACCAGTTTATATCTCCATTAAAGGAGGCTGCAAGCAATGATCCCTTTAAGGCGCCGCTGAAGTTGGATGCGGTGTATTCGCACATTCCGTTGGTGGAAGACTTTACGAAATCAAGTATTCTGATACCGGGTGCATTCTGATCATCGGTTGTATATTCGGCCTGCCTGGGATCATCAGGAAAATCGGCCATGCTGAAACTGTTCTGAAAATATCCTGATACTCCCGAAATCAGATCAGCCCAATCATAAGAACCTGATTCTACCCATTCATCACCATTGTACTCATATTCAATAACACCTGCCTGTCCGGGGAATGCACGAATTGGCACCGGGTGACCGGCATAATAGGAATTAAAGGAATCTGTTATATTTCCAACGAAATGCAATTGATCACTGTGGGTTTTGCCGTTCGAGTAATTAAATTCATTGGTCACATAATCACCGTCAGAAGCATCGAAGGTGGTGGATGAATCATCTCCCTTAAGATTACCTTTTTCTGTTCTTATTACCGGTGGTCCGCCCCAACCTCCGTTGGGACCGTTATCGTAGGTGTAAATATTACCGTTTTCCGTAACCACCACATCATATGCGTTTCGGTATCCCGGGGAAAAGATCTGTACAGGCCCTGCATTTTCTGAAAATGCCTGGTTCAACCCATTGTTTCCTCCAAAAGGATCTCCAATATCGATGGTTGCGTTATATAGTGGATGACCTGATTCATAAGGAAAGTCAGGATGATCGTTATCGATATCTTCACGTTCCGGATCATTCAGGGTTGGAAGATCATAAATAAACCTGGTGACCCCATCGCGTTGATCTGTATAGGGCCCACCATTCGAATTCTCCATGGTTTCCAGTTGACTGAGATTTATCACCAGTAGAGCACCGGCCAGATAATACTCTGAAGACCCCGCAAAATTATTACTCGGAGCTCCCATATTGGTATTTCCGCCTTGCTGGATAAAAAGAAAAGTCTCCCCGTTTAATTCAAAGAGATCCATTCCATTGGTTGAGTGATTTTCTTCACAACGGGGCAACCCCCTGACCAGGTCTGTTTTCACCCATGAATTACCGTCCCAGCGCAGCCGGGTCAGAATTCCGGAATTCGTGTCAAGGTTGATATCATTTCCGGGCTCGTTCTTACCCCCGATTCTCCAGTCGGATGAGGTGACATAAAGAATTGGATTTTCAGGGGTTCCTGCAGCCAATATGCCTGTGATCTGACGTGTTTTTGTACTGTTTATCTCTCCATCGTCATTGTGATTAGGGGTGTTATTCGCTATCAGGCTTATGGTATTATCATCAACTATGGTGTAGGTACCATTACCCGGTTCTGCATCATCCCTTTCGATGGTATATTCCCAGATCAGACCATTTTGTTGAGAAACATATAATTTACCGTTCGGGGCAAAATCAAGTGAAGTGGGATTATTTACCTTTTCCCCTACAAGGCCTGTGGAGCCCCAGCTTACATTTTGAGAAAAAACCGGAGAAATTACCAGGAAAGAAAAAAGAAAAATAACCGTACAAAACAGTGAGTTGCTTTTACCTTCAGAATATTGTTCATTGCTTTTTAAGAGTAAAGATCGAATCATACACCACGTATTAAATCATTAGTGATTTAAGGTGCTATGAATCAATTTAATAGAGGAGGTAAGTGCTATTGTGTCAAAAGTCAACATTATTTGCCTAACCCTTTGGGTTATATCGATTAAATAGAGCAATTTTCGTTAAAACTACCTTAACCTGAAACAGCTTATTTTTTGCTATTTATATTCGAAATTTAACGCTACAAAAGCCTATGATTTTCTTTGAAAACTTTGTGCTGGAGTACTGACTTTTATGGCTGTGAATCATCAGCATACATAACTGAAAGAGCTTGGTAGTCTGTTTTTCCGTTTTTGGTCAATGGCATCTCTTTGACGAATTGCAGTTTAACAGATGAAGGGTGTATTTTAAATTTCTCAAATAGCGATTGCTTCACGTTTTGGAAAGCCATGGGGTCTCCCACTATGGAAACAAGAATGAATTTGTCCTCAATATTGTCGCATGCCAGAGAGGCCCCCGGACACTCTTCTTTTAAGAAACGTTCCAATTCATCCAGGTTAATTCGGTTGCCGAAAAGTTTTACGAATCTTTTCAGTCTTCCTACGATATAGAAGAATCCCTCTTCATCCTGACGGGCAATATCGCCGGTTCTTAGCACAGGGATGTTTTTATAAGACTTCAGGTCTTCCATACTCGTTGCATAACCTCCAAAAATGTTAGGGCCTTCATATAGCAATTCATGATTCTCGCTATCGATATATAGTTTTCCGTTTTTGACGGGAGTTCCGATTGAATTTATTTTTGCGGGAAGTTGGTCGTAAGGTACATAGGAAATACGTGCAGAGGCTTCCGTCTGTCCGTACATGATATAAAACTCTTTATCTTTTTCTTTGCTGTACGTATAGAATGCTCTTTTCAGGGGTTCGCTTAAATTTCCTCCGGCCTGAGTAAAATACCTTAACGATGGCAGGTCTTTGTTCCGAAAACCTATACGATCTAAAAGTTCATAAACAAAAGGAACCCCGGCTAGCGTACTATAACCATATTTGTTGAATCCCGTCCAAAATTCAGGACTGATAATGTCCGGAACGTTGGTTACCAGAGTGCAACCCTTCAATAGGTTAGAATGTAAAACAGAAAGGCCATAGGAGTAATTTAATGGAAGGTTCAGAGGTACTGTATCTGATCTTTCTATAGGTAGATAGGAAGCGATTGAATCGGCGTTTGCCCAGAGATTTTCACCAGAAAGTTTGACAAACTTCGGGGATCCCGTGGTGCCTGAAGTAGATAGGAGCACCTTTATTCTCGGATCGATTTTACCAGTTGAACCCCGGTCATATATGAAAAAGGATAAACCGATCTCATGGTTTGTAATGGCAAGTTGTTTTGTATTCGGGATCTTATTTCTTTTTGGGTCAAAAATCAGGTTAGGACGATATTTGGACTCCAGATCAGTTTTCAGCGAAGCCTCTAAATCATTTTTAAGCAGTGCCAGGGTTAGCCCTGTATTTAACAAGCTTAAATAAGCGATTACATCATCAAGTGAATTATTGATATATAAAAATGCAAGACCGGATCGAAAAGGCAAAGCATCTGTAATTTCCCCTTCGAGGAGCAATTCTGTAAGCAGGTGTTTCGTACCTGATTCAGCGTTTACCAGAGTGATACTATCTTTTTTATATAATATGTGATGAATGCCTGACAATATTATGAAGGTTTCTTTAGGAGGTTCTTATCGAGAAATAAAAGGATATTGCTGAAACTATTCATTTCAACCATCTGATCGGAAGGAATAGATATTTCAAAGGTTGTTTCTATTTCATTTATCAGTATCATATGACTTATAGAATCCCATTCAGGGATTTCTTTGTAGCCCAGGTGAGGGGTGACCCGGGATTTATCGATCGAAAGCGCTCGTTCAAAGACTGCGATTAACTCTTTTTTGGTATTCTGATCTATGCTCATAGTAATTGTTTTATCAGCTCATTTTTCGTGCAGGTAAACCAAAGTAGGTACCGGATTCATGTATCGATTTCAAAACGGTCGTATTCACACCTATGAATACTTCATCACATATTTCTAATCCCGGAGAGATAGTGGCTTTGGTACCCATATAAACCTTTTTCCCGACTTTTGAACCACCACCGATATCAGATCTTGGCATGAGGGATGAAAATTCTCCGAGTGTTGAATCGTGCCCTACAATGGTTTTTAAATTTATAAGGCAGTAATCTTCCACCAGACAATTACAGCCTATATGTACATCAGGGCAAATAACAACGCCCTTTCCTATTATCGTGTTGAAGCCTATGGTAGTGTCATTTGCAATAAAACTAATGATCTCTGCCCGGGACTGCAATTTTGCAACGATACGCTCGCGTTGCTCTATATTGCCAATTGCCAGAATGACCCGGTCATCCGGCTCAAAAAGGTAATCATCAACATTCCCCACTACCGACAACCTGCTGAATTTGTTATCAAGAGCCCCGGGGTTGTCATCGATATAACCTTCTAAAGAACAGCTCCCGTTTTTAAAATCAGGGTGACTCTCAGCATAAAATTCAATTTGTCTGCCAAGACCGCCTGCTCCAACAATGAATACTTTCTTTTGCATGAAGACGTAGATATTAGTATGAAAATACGGCAAAATTTCTGATCAACTCCTGATCCTGTAGATAGGCTTGTACACCAATCTGAACAGATTCATGAACGGATACATCAGCTGCTTTCTGTTAAAGATATAAGTTAAAATTTTATAAGCGGGTCCTTCAAAGTCCTTTCCACCGAAATAATCCAGCGGATATGCCTGTATATCTTTGAATTTTGACAGTTTTTCCGGGATGGTATCGATGGGAAGATTAGACTTCATCAAACGTACCAGCAGAAAGAACACAAATGACTGTTGTCTTACCTTGATGCGCTGCCAGCACTGAGCAAAAAGTTTATCATTTTTAGGTATATTATCTAATAGTTCATCGAACTCGAAAGTAGCATGTTCTATATCTGATATCAATTTATTATAATGTTCCGGCTTTTTACTGGTCATAGCTGAATTCGGATTGACCATGTATCGGTATACATCGATTTTTATATAACCGAAGCGTTTGGTTTGCATGAACATTTTAGGGGTAAGGATCGAATCCTCCATCCAGCGGCCCTCGATGAATTCAAATCCATTTTCGAGCATAAAGCTTTTACTGATCAAATACCACCATACGGTATTGCGGTAGTTCGTTCGGGCTAAAAATTCAGGACCACTTGAAACTCTTGTTTTCAGATTATTTTTATTCAGGTCTGTTCTGGACTGTTTTAAGTCAGTTTTTTTTGTTTTTTCAAATCCAAACCCTAAGATCTCCAGCATATTGTTTTCGGCTTCATGCAATAAGACCGGATACACATTAGAAGCGATATAGTCATCGGGATCTACAAAATGCAGATATCTACCTTTGGCCTCTTTTAAACCGGCATTTCTTGCAGCACCGGCTCCGCCATTTTTTTTATTCAATAATCTGATCTGTTCAAAGCTGTTCATGTATGACTCGGCGATCGCTACGGTATTGTCGGTCGATCCATCATTTACGATGATTATTTCATAATCATTTGAACTTAATCCCTGATCGATCAGACTATCAAGGCACCTTGACAGGTACTTTTCCTGATTAAAAGTGGGGAGTATTACACTGAGTTTCATATTGTTGAGGGGATTAGGTTTTACTTCCGGTAAATCGTTCCATCGTAACGCTTGGAGAAGCTGATACTCCATCGGCTTTTAATACTTTTAAAACGGTAAGCCACAGGGTTTTTAAATCGGTATATAGTGAACAGTTTTCTACATACCATACATCGTAAGCAAACTTTTCTTCCCAACTTATGGCGTTTCTCCCGTTAACCTGAGCCCATCCTGTTATACCGGGCCTGACTTCATGTCGTCTGGCCTGAAAATCGTCATAAAGCGGCAGGTATTCCGGTAAAAGAGGTCTGGGGCCGACCAGGCTCATATCTCCTTTTATCACGTTGATCAGCTGTGGCAGTTCATCTAAGGATGTTTTACGAATAAAACCGCCAAATGGTGTGATACGGTCTTTATTAGGCAACAGGTTTCCATTAGAGTCTTTTTTATCATTCATGGTCTTGAACTTTATGATCCTGAAAAGCTTTCCATTCAACCCAGGGCGTTTTTGCAAGAAGAAGGGCTTCCCTTCGTTTGCAAATAATAAAATGAACAAAACCAGTATAAAGATGGGAAAGAGTACCAGGAAAGCTAGAATGCTCACTATAAGATCGAAAACCCGCTTTATACTATTTTTGTACACTACCTTGTTTTTGAGTGATTTAAAGGTAGCAGAAGCAGATTTCGGCATTTAAAATTATTGGATGAACTGCGTATAAACTTGTTAAAGCATTTCTTTGACTTTGGCCTGATTTTTTTTATCGACGATCTCTGCAAATTGCCGGCATAGTAAAGACTTATCATATTTTTTTTCAGCCAGATTTCTGGCATTTTCGCCCATTGTATTGCATAGATCAGGATTTTCTGAAAGATAAATAAGTGTCTTTGCCAGATCAGAAGAATCCATGGGATCAACGTAGACTCCACAGTTATTTTCTTTTACCAGTGTACGGGTCCAACCGGGAGAATTCACTATAATAGCTTTCCCGGCAGAAAGCGAGTCGAAAAGCTTATTGGGAGAATTGGTAGCAAGAATTGGTATATTGGAAAAAGTGACAAGGGAAACGTCTGCAAGGTTAACTATCTCAGACAATTCCTCCATGGGAACTTTATCAAAGAACTTAATATTATGGATGTTTTCATCTTTACATTTCTTTTGCATTTCTTCTTTGGAGGCTCCATCCCCCAGGAAAAAGATTTCAATACGATCTTTTTTTAATTCGATAAGCTTTTTTCCTGCCTCGATAATATACGGAATATCATTGGCAATGTTCATAGCCCCAAAATAGATGGCTTTAAAACTGTCATTTCTCAACCCCATATGTTGTTGTAATTTCAAGTCTTTGGGTCTTCGCCAGAATTTGTCAATTTTTGACATGTTAGGGATGGTTGATATTTTGAGTGGATCAACATTCCGATTTAAAATACCCTCCTTCATTCCCGGAGACAGAGCGATGATATGGAGAGAGTTTCTATAAATAACTTTTTCTAACCAAAGTGCAGTTTTTTTCAGAATTGGATTTTTTAAACCACCCATTTGAATAGGTACCTCTGGCCAAAGATCTCTTACTTCAAAAACATAGGGTATGTTTTTAAATTTTTTGAGAACTAAAGCAGGAATACCTACGGTTAATGGTGTTGAAGTAGCTATCACAAGGTCTACATTCTTTATATTTAATGCCTCCGGAGTCGATCTCACTACAAATTGTATAAATGCCTTGTATCGCTCATAAATACTCATTTTACCACTGTCATAAATAACATTCAAATAGATTACTTCAATCCCATCGATGTATTCGATTTCTTTTTTCTGAGTAAGTGGTTTATTTGAGGTTAACATCGTCACCTGATGCCCCTGATCGATAAGTTCCCGGGCAATCCAGTAGGATCTTGTACCTCCTGGATCTTCAGGAGTTTTGAAGAATTGATGAATGTAAAGGATTTTCATTAATGAGGTTTTTATATAAATCGAAATAGGTTTTGGCAATATATTTCCATGAGAAGGGTTCCAAATCTATACCCGGTATATTATAACTGGAATAATTCTCAATGGCTTCTATGAGAGCTTTCTTAATTTGGTCACTGTTTTTGCCGGATATTACAGGACCATAGGGATTTCGGATAAGACCGTCTATTCCTTCATTTTTCATATGCAGAACAACCATACCCTGACTTAATGCCTCTAGATAGACCAACCCGAAAGTTTCACCCCAAGAGGGTAATACAAATATGTCATGAGCCCGGTATAATCCTTTCAATTCATTGCGGTCATTCACCATCCCTAGGTAATTCATGAAATTATATTCATTACAGCGCCTTTTTACTTTTGATGATAAACTTCCCTTTTGCCCGACAAGCGATAACTCGATCTGACATCCTTGATTATTAATATCTACTATTGCGTCGATTAAAGACAGAGCATTCTTTCTTTTGTTGAAGGTGCCTGCATATAAAACCTTTTTGGCACTCAGGCTCCGGTTGAGGTATCGATCACTTAACCAATAGTCTTCGACACCATTGGGAATAATCACTGATTTAGATTCAAATTCTTTCAGATGATTCTGAAGAAATCGTTGTCTGAATGTTTTTTTCTTCAGTACAGGAGTAAGAAAAATGATTGCATCAGCATTTTTAAGAATTTTTAATGCCAGACCGTGCAGGTCAGGACGAAACCTGAAAAAGATATTGATGTCTGTTGATCGCACCGCAACGATATAGGGAATATCTCTAGTGGTTTTTAATTTTAAGGCAATGGCTCCGTCACTAAACAGAGTTGTTGCATGTACGAAGTCGAATTTTTCAATAGAATTTCGGGTTGTGAGATCGCGATATAGCAATTGAATCTTGGCCCTGAAAAACAGTCTTAGAAGTAAAGGGATTCTTATCGATTTTATAAGCTTGAAGGGGTAAAAATTTGCTGTAGGTGGTTGTTTTTTCCGATCAGGATAAAAAACAGTTTGAGAGATATGTAATGCAGAAAGTTGACAATAAAGATTCTGATGTACCTTACTTCCCTGAAAATCATTACATAAATGCAGACATCTCATTTCTTAAAGATTTCGGTATTAATAGAGTGAAATTGTGTATTAATTGATGTTCTAAAAAACTTATATGTTGTAATACCTATTTTAACCGATATTTCGTTCAATAGGTCTAAATTACTCAAGTATCTGAATTTCAGCATCTAAATTCTACTAAATTTAATCCAAATCGTAGAAGGCATGAAGGTTGTTTTGAAACTGGAACTAACATGCAATTTTTATGCGAATAAGGCTTCTTCCAATACCCGCCTGATAATCTGGTAAGGCGTATCTTTTAGCAGGAGATTAAAGTGAATAATCAGTTGGTATTGAAGGTATAAATCATAAATAATTATTGAAAATGATTGCAATACATTTTGATAATAAAGACGATTTTAGCACTTCTTGGGTGGCTTATTGTGAAAAAAACGGGGTCCCTTTCAAGCTGGTCAATTGCTATGAAAATGATATTTTCGAACAACTCGATGGCTGCGATTGCTTGTTATGGCACATTGAAAATTTTGATTACCGGGAGCAAATTTTTGCGAAGTTCCTTATAAAATCATTAGAAGAAAAACAAATAAAGACGTTCCCTAATTACGATACTGTCTGGCATTATGATGATAAAGTGGCACAAAAATATCTTCTTGAATCGGTAAATGCTCCGCTGGCGAAGTCCTACGTATTTTATTCCGAAAAGGAAGCTCGTTCTTGGGCAAAACAAACATCATATCCGAAGGTATTTAAGTTAAGAAAGGGGTCTGGCTCTAAAAATGTTTTGCTTGCCAAAAGCTTTAAGCAAGCCGATAAATTGATTTCAAAAGCATTTAGTAAAGGCTTTCCTACGTTGGATATGAAGGTTATTCTTAAAGAACGAATACGCAAATACAAGAACAAAAAGGAATCATTATTAGGGGTTATGAAGGGGATTGTTCGTTTATTTATAGGAGTTCCTTTTAGAAATATGAGTCCTAATGAAATGGGTTATGCATACTTTCAGGACTTCCTTCCGGGAAATGATCATGATCAAAGAATTATTGTCATTGGAAATCGGGCTATAGGTTTAAAAAGAATGGTGCGGGATAACGATTTTCGGGCCTCAGGTAGTGGAAATTTTTTTTACGACAGGGAATTATTTGACGAAGAGTTTGTGAAGATTGCTTTTGAATTGAATCGTAAGCTTAATTTCCAGTCCATGGCTTACGATTTTGTGTATGATCAGAAGGGTAAGCCAAAAATTGTAGAGATCTCATATTGCTTTAATAAAGTAGTTTATTATGATTGCCCGGGATATTGGGATGAACAACTAAATTGGCATGAAACCAAAGTTATTCCTGAGGAATGGATGGTGGAGGATCTAATCAAGAATTTAAATGCGCACGTTTCTTCGTAAACTTCATATTTTCCTGCTATATCTTCTGGTCTTTTCAGTTACATTTGAAAATTGGGATCCGATGAGCTTTGGCAGTCTTTCCATAACCAAGATTACGAGTGTTTTTTACATTCTATCCTGGGTGCCTTTTTTCAGATCGGATTTTAGTTGGTCGTTTATCAAACCTTTTTTGATTCCTTTAATTCTATTTACGCTCTGGGCTGTTTTTACGACAACCGTAAACAGTTATTTTGCAGATTCTATTAGTGACATTTATGATAGTCGTCTCCTTCAGCTGATTATTTTAATGGCTTTGATAGCCGTACACCTCTATGGCGGGCAGGTAAAAGCTGAATATGTCTTATTAACATTTGTAGCCAGTGTTTTATTAATGTATATACTTTACTTGGCAGGAACGGGAGTCTCGTTTGTAAATGGTCGTATTCTCATATTTGGAGAAAATCCAAATCTCATAGGTGTAAAGGCTGTTATTGCATTTTTAATTGTTTTATCGTTTCTCTTAAATGAACCTTTAAACTGGAAGCTGAAGACAATGGGAGCCCTCTTGTTATTACCCTTCCTAAATCTGGTGATATTGTCTGCTTCAAGGGGTGCTTTGCTTTCCCTTTTTTTAGGAATACTTTTAATGGTTTTTACAATGGATATTGGGTTTTGGAAAAAATTCTTATTAGGAATTTTGGGATTGTTTTTTTCTATCTCATTTTTCAATTTCATTTTGGAAACCAACCCCTATTTTAAGAAGAGATTATTGACCACTATAGAAACGGGTGATATTGGAAGAAACGATCTTTGGGTAGCAGCGGTCAGGATAATTTATGAGAATCTGTACCTGGGTGTTGGTCTACCCGGAGATAAAGCTATGATGTTTAAGTATAGTGGTAGATTCATAGATCCCCATAATGTTTTTTTATGGATATTGATGACTACGGGAATAATCGGTTTTTTGTTTTTTATGATTTTCCTGGCAAGGGTTGGTTTTTCAATCTTTCAATATTTTCGTGAGACTGGAAGAATCGTTTTCATAATTGTATTCTTTATTATTCTTTTAAACATGGCAAAGGCAGGAGGCGGTATAACAAAAATTATCTTTTGGTTTCTTTTTGCTATTTTAATTGGTGCTTCCCATAAACCTCAGCAAACATATAAGACCTAATAAAGCTAAATCTGTTTCAATGAAATTATTGGTTCTATCGAATAATTATCCATCCCCTGATAATCCAAACAGAGGTGTATTTGTATATAATTTGGTTCAGGAGTTTTGTAAACTGGGGTGTCAAGTCACTGTTATAGCACCCAGAAAGCCATTCATTTTAAAAAGCAAGGGGAAAGCTTCCAGTTATGGAAAAGAAAGAGCCGTTGTATTCCGCCCGAATTTTTTATCCGCTTCAGCCAAAAGTGTCTTTGGATTCAACACTTACCGAATAAGCGAATTTTTGCAGGTGAAAGCAATTTCATCCTGCATAAGAAAGAATAAAATAGAATTTGATGTAGCCTATGCTCATTTTCTGAATAATGGATTAATCGGGGTTAAAGCACTTGAAAGAAATGGGAAACCGATATTCGTTGCTCTGGGAGAAAGTAATCTCGACGAAAGGATAAAACTTTACTCTAAGACTTTTCTTCAGAAGAATTTGTCAAAGATTTCAGGATTCATTACAGTTGGACCCCAACTAAGCCGCAGATTGGAAGAGCTAAATGTGCCTCCGAGTAAAATCGAACTCATTCCTAATGCAGTAGATCATAGGATTTTCTATCCTCATGACAAGGAAAAAATGCGTCGAAAATTTGGATTGCCCAAGAATTTAAAACTATTGATATTCGTTGGGAGATTCACCTGGCATAAAGGGCCTGGTAGAATAATTGAGGCAATAGCTCAATTGAATGATGTCGGAATAATTTTAGTAGGGAGTGGGAAGGAAGAATATAAAAGTGATAAGATAGTTTTTCAGAATAGAGTGCCATCTTCCCAGGTGCCCGAATTATTAAGTGCAGCCGATGTATTTGTGCTACCCACGCTTCGGGAAGGTTGTTCAAATGCAATCGTAGAAGCAATGGCTTGTGGACTACCTGTTATTTCTTCAGATATTGAAGAGGTTCGTGTTCAATGTAAACAGTCTTATTCAATTTTGGTTGATCCCTTGAATATAAAAGAATTGGAAAAGGCCATATCTCGTATAATATATGACGATAATTTACTTGATAAAATGTCATCTCAGGCACTTAAAGATTCGGTAAATTATGATCTTCAGAAGAGGGCAAATTCAATATTGAATTTTGTAAAAAAGAGTATTTCTGAATTCAATCATAAGGTTGCTCAGGATTGCAGTTAGTAATGTAACCAATAAAAAAGCCGTGGAAATATTTTCCGCGGCTTTTATATTATTTATTGAGAATGAGATTACGGTTGCTCGGGATAAACAGGGCTTCCGTCAGACAGGATTTTAGCATTCAGCGCAGCAATCCCTATGGCTTGAGTACCATAGACCTTGATGTTTTCATCTTCGATTCCTGTTATATATTCATTCTTAATTTTATTTTGAACCTCTTGATTATATTTCCCCAAGTTCAACCACTCATGGCTTCTGTATTGCTTTTCTAATCCTCCGGTTCCGTCTACATTATACATGAGATCGCTTCCGTTGCTGTTGGGCATAATGATTTTCAGAAAAGTGTTGGCCAGAGCGTTGATATC